>NZ_JAUASW010000001.1:0-2400000 GCF_030345705.1 Pelomonas sp. SE-A7 | reverse complement strand
TACACCGGCGCAGTTGGGGGTGGTGGAGAGGTTTTTGGGGGCGGGGTGAGGGGACGCTGGCGCGGCGCCAGCGGAAAGAGGTGGGCATGCCGGCCTGGATCGATTCGGCAGGCGGCGGCGAACCTGTGGCAGCCGCAAGCAATTGGGAGGCCTATTGCACCCGGCGGCGCGTCGGTGCCCGGGTAAGTCCGCTCTATGACGAGTCCGGCCACGCCGTCCAATCATTCGCTGGCTGCATCACGTTAGGTGGCTAGTTGCTAGTTGGATACTGCAGCCGACTAAACGTTAGGCCGCATTAATGCAGATCTTTGCCGCAGGTATCTCGAACATCGCGCTACTGTTGATCGCCATTGCTGCATCCTTTGTTGGGCTTTATTGGCTCTGGACCGAGTACATGCTCTTTGGCTTGGCTTTGTCGGCGACATTGCTGTTCGGTGGCGCTCGGCTTCTTCCTTCGCGGCTGGTTCAGATGCATTCGATATCGCTAGGGCTCGCAATCGGTGCTGCAGCGGGAACATTTGTTGGCGCTGCAAAGGCGCTGTCCTAAATGGCTCGGGTGATACCTAACCAGTCGCTCGAGCCGACTCGCGTCGGCAAGCCGCCGCTCGCGGCTCAGCTTCAACGTTAGGCTGCAAGAGCATGACAACACCTATCCCGGCACCCCTGGCTGACTTCTGGAGTGCTTTCGCCGATTCGATCGCCGGCGTGGATCCCACTCGCTTCTACGAGGTGTGCGTCTTTGGCGATAGTGAAGCTCTGGCGAATGAGCTTGCCGAACTCGTGCTTCTAGGTACTAAGCGCGCAACATCGGGCTCGGTGTGGTCCTACGAAGATGAAGGGAAGCGAATTCCTATCCCGGGCGATCTCAGCATCGTCACGAACTGGGCGGGCAGGCCGCTGTGCATCATTGAAACCGAATCAGTCGAGGTTGTTCCTTTCAGCGAAGTCAGTTCCGAGTTCGCGGCCACTGAAGGCGAAGGGGATGGCTCGTTGTCGTTCTGGCGAGAGGCACATAGACAGTACTTCACTCGCGAATGCGCCCGATCAGGACGCCAGTTCAGCGAGAACATGCTTGTTGCCTGTGAGCGGTTCAGAGTTGCCTATGTCGTTCGCTCATGACCCGGTGGCTTGCACAACGCACAGGACGACGCGTCAATGGCCGGGTAACTACGCACTGATGGCATCTATTGCCGGCGGTCCAATCAGCAAGCTGCAATCGTCGGTCGTGCTTCAACGACCGCGGCGTGGCCTCCGATCATTTGCCTTCACCAGCCGCTGGCTATGCCAAGAATCATCACCGCCTTCGCAATCCTCGCAAGCCTAGTGATGTGCGCTTGCAGCCAAGAGTCCATCTTCGAGAGTCTGATCCCCAAGCAAGAGGCCGCGCTGGCCAAGGAGCTGGTGGCAAAGATTGGCAGCCGCGATTTCTCTGCGGTTGAAGAGGCGCTGAATCCGGACCTCCGCACACCGGACTTGCGCGCCAAGCTTGAACAGATGGCCGGCATGCTGCCGCAGGGCGCGCCAAAGTCTGTCCTTGTCATCGGCTCAAACACGATGACCCGCGCCGCTGGCACCACCTATGAGCTGACGCTTGAGTATGAGTACCCCGATGCGTGGGTAATTGCCGCTGTCACGCTCGAACGCAGCGACGGGAAGATCGTCCTGCAGGGGATTACCTTTACTCCAAGGGCACGATCACTTGCCGCCGAGAACCGGTTCACTTTTGAGGGCAAGGGAGCCCTGCACTACATCGTCTTTGCCTTGGCCGTCGTTATTCCGATGTTGGTTGTCTACGCGCTGGTGTTGTGCGTGCGGACCAAGATGAAGCAGCGCAAGTGGCTGTGGATTCTGTTCATCGCCATTGGCCTGGTGCAGGTCCACTTCAACTGGACGACGGCTTCCTGGAATGTGCAGCCGGTCAGCTTCGTGCTGCTTGGCGCGGGCTTTGCGAAAAGCGGCCCCGTGGCTCCGTGGATCTTCACGCTCGCATTCCCCTTGGGCGCCATCTTGTTCTTGGTACGCCGTCGCAGCTTGCAGTACCACGAGGCATCCCTGCCGGTTGCTGTAGCTGAATAGCGTTGGCAACTGACGCCCACCCGGCTCCACCATCAAGGGCATGCTCGCCGACCTAGGGGATCCACGCGGCTCTGGAGCGGAACGCGACTCTTCTCCGACCTTGCGTCTCCGCATCGTCGTCAGGTCCCCACCTCAGTTGGGCTGTGGCCTGGCAGGTGGCCTGATGATCGAACCTTGGGCGAGACCCGGCATATCGATGCAGCGATTCGGCGCCTCCCGTGCCGATTGACAAGGCTGGCTCGGGAAACTGCCTATCATGGCTGCCAGAAAATTTTCCCCGGGCTGTTTGCCAGCGAGCCACCAAAGCAGCCGCAACGGTCGATGTCGCAAAGGACCAAGCCATGTGTGCTCTTCTCGCCATGCTCAAGAACCCGAAGGCCGGCCCGGCTCGGTGGCGTGATCAGCTGATGGCCCTGCTCCTGGCAGCGTGCGCCTCCGTCTGCGCCGCTCAAGACGCGAATCGCTCCGGCCCGCTCTTTGATGCACTCGCGCGAATGGACAAGGAGCTCTTCGACGCAGCCTTTGTCAACTGCGACGCGAACAAGTTCCGGGCGCTCTTCACCGAGGATGCGGAGTTCTATCACGACCGTACAGGCCTGGCCGCTGGCGAAGCCGCCAGAACGATGAAGTCCTGCCCTCGGGACAACGGCGTGACGCGAACCTTGATCGCTGAGAGCCTCGAGGTCTATCCCATGCAGGGCTACGGCGCCATACAGATGGGTCGCCATGTCTTCGCCAGGAAGGGTGAGCCGGGATCCGAGGTGGCCAAGTTTGTCCATCTCTGGAAGCAGGAGAACGGTGCCTGGCGTCTTGCCAGGGTGCTGAGCTTTGACCACAAGCCATCGTCGAAACCGGAGTGAGCGAGCCGTGGCACGCGCTGTTGCCTGGCCAGGCGCTTGATCCGACCCGCGTCGACGCGCCAACGGATGCTCTTCATCAACGCTAGTCGCCTCGCCATGTTCATGCGGTACGTCTCCATCCTCATTGCCATCGGCCTCGCCACGGCTTCCCAGTGCCACGCTCAGAAGGCAAGTGTCCATTGCGACTCGAAGGCGGGTGAGATGAGCATTCGCTACCTGCCTTCCGTCGAAGCGCTGCCGTCAGCGCCTGGCGTGCGGGTGGTGGATTTCAGCGCCCTGGTCCTGCATGAGCCCTGCCCAGCCACCGGGCCTTGCATGATCACTTCGCTCAAGAAGCGGTCGATGTCATGCAAGCTGTCGGGCTCCACGTTTCAGGCCACCTTCACGCCGACGCCTGGAAACGCGAATCTCGCAGGAAGATGCGGTGGGGCCATCGCCGGGAAAGTGGAGATCCACAGGAATGGAAAGCCGTACCTGCCGACGACCGAGCTGGAGCCCGGTCTTTGCGGGGCCAGCGAGCAGCCGGCCATTGACACGATCCTTGTGCGGGTCGGCGCTGAGCGCGCCCAGTTGGTCAGGCAAGCCTTGCAGTGACGAGATCCGTCCTGTTTCAACCGTGATCAGGCCCAACAGGAGCCCGCATGAGTCCCGCAAAGGCATTCGCTATCCTGGCAATTTCCGCTCTCACCGCATCCGGCGCAATGGCAGCTCCTCCTTGTGATTCATCGGCCCATCGGGCGTTCGACTTCTGGCTCGGCGAATGGAACGTCCACACGCCGGACGGCAAGCTGGCGGGCACCAATCGCATCGTCAGCGAATACAACGGCTGCGTGCTGCACGAGCGCTACGACACCGGCCGCGGCTACAGCGGCGAGAGCCTGAACACCTATGACGCGGGGCGCAAGGTCTGGCACCAGACCTGGGTCGACACCACCGGCACCTTGCTGCTGCTCGAGGGTGGCCTGCGCAATGGCAGCATGGTGCTCGAAGGCCAGACCACCGGCGCCGATGCCAAGCTCACACGGCACCGCATCACCTGGACGCCGAACAGCGATGGCAGCGTGCGGCAGTTGTGGGAGTCCAGCGAAGGCAACGGCCCGTGGAGCGTGGCCTTTGACGGCCGCTATTCGCGGAAGTAGCGCGTCGGCCGCCTATCGTGCAGATTGAGGAGGCTGGCTCGGGAAAGTCCTGTCTCCCGGGGAGAAGGGCTGGCATTCAATGATGCGTGCCTGCACCAAGTGGGGTGGACAGGCTGGACTTGGGTGCTGAGGTCCATTCGTTGTCCGGCCGCCCCGGTGGCGCTCACGAGCGGGCTGTAGACGAACTCGATCGGGAGTGCAAATGCCGTACACCAACGATGACAAGCTGCAGTGGGAAGTCAAGAAGCTAGTTGCCGAAACTGGAAACCTCTCACGACCCTTCATCCGGCGACCGAGCTTTTGGCTTGGCCTGGGACCACTGGCGCTGTCGCTCGGCACGAATCTCGTCCAGCTGAACAGCTCTGAGCGGATTCAGCAACTGGCCGAGATCAAGACTGCTTCTCTTCAGCTCGACACGAAGCAGCTGACGCAGCAGAAGGCCGAATTGGAAGCTGGCGTCCGCGAGCAAAGGGCGCAACTCGTGCAAGTCGCCAAGGAGCTCGAACAGCAGCAAGCCGCGCTTGAGAGCATCAAGACCCAAGTCGCGGGTACGACGGCTTCACGCGAGGCCGTTCTTCGAAGCGTCACGGCACTCCAGCAGCGGGCCACCACTCTGGGTGGAATCGTCGAGACCACGAAACGGAGCCTCGCGGTGGCCGGTGCGCCTCAGCGCCACGTATCCACCCAGGACACAGGGAAGGCCGCACAGTTTGAGGCACAGGCGTTCGACGCCCTTGCTTCGAAGGATTTCAGCAAGGCATTGCAACTCTTTCAGGCCTCCGAAGATGCCGCCAACGGATTCCGCTACTCCTACGAGTGGTCGCGCTTGCTTCGAACTCGGGCAAGTGAGCTCCGAACTCCGGAGGGGCAAAGGGCCGTGCTTCAGTTCGCTCTTGCCAAAGGCTACGCGAGCTATGCGTCCGAAGAGGTGCGCGCCAAGCTTCGGGAGCTTGCACAGGCATAGGGAGTCGGCCGAGGCCGTCGTAGGCGGCCGAGTTCAAAACGCAATGCAACTTCTAGAGAAAGGCATGAATCCGGACTGGATCGGTGACTTGACGACAAGCCGTCTTGGGCCAGTGCAAGGTGGTGTTGACCGAGCAGGAGTTCGAGGAGAAGCGCGCCGAGCTCGTCGCCGACCTTTAGCCATTCCTTGCGTGACTAAGGCAAGCGGCACTGGAGCGATAGAGTTGATCCATGCCTAGACAGCCACAAGAACTCTCAATGCCCATCGTCACCTTTCCTCGCTTCCTCGTGGCCCTCGCACTGGCCTATTGCATCGCCAGCTTCGTGCACTTCAGCCACAACGCCGAGTACATCGCCTTCTATCCCGGCATGCCCGGCTGGTTGACGCGCGAGCATGTCTATCTGATCTGGCTGGCGATCACCGGTCTGGGTGCTGCGGCCTGGCTGCTGGCCACCCGATTCAAGCGACCTGCTGCGGCCCTGGCCCTGCTGGGCGTGTACGGCGCTTTCGGGCTGGACGGCCTGGCCCATTACACCCTGGCGCTGTGCTCGGAGTACTCGCTGATGGCCAATATCAGCATCTGGTCCGAGGCCGTCACCGGCCTCGTGCTGCTGCTGGTGTCGGCGGTGCTGCTGGTCAGGCGCTTGACGCCAATGCGGCAGCCGAGAGTCGGGTGAGCCATCCGCTGAGACCAGGCCTGTCGTTCAACACTGGCAGCCCTGCTGCGCGCTGAAGAGAAGGACCCGAGATGAATGCTTCCGTGCAATACCCGATGCTGGGCCCGGTCATCGCCCTGGTGGCCTGGTCCATGGTGATGTGGGCCTGGATGTACGCGACGCGGCTGCCGGCCATGTTCGCGGCCAAGATGAAGCCGGACCCCCATGCGCCACGGGGCGAGCAGATGGCCACGCTGCCGGCGCGGGTGCGCTGGAAGGCCGACAACTACAACCACCTGATGGAGCAGCCGACGATCTTCTACGCCATCGCGCTGACGCTGGCGCTGCTCGGCGTGGCCACGCCCACCTGCCTGGCCCTGGCCTGGGCCTATGTGGGGCTGCGGGTGCTGCACAGCCTGGTGCAGGCGCTGATGAACAAGATCGAGCTGCGCTTCCTGCTGTTCGCGCTTTCCAACCTGCCGTTGCTGGGGCTGACCGGGATGGCGGCGCTCGAGTTCGCACATCGCTCCCACTGATCAACAAGGAATAGAACTGAGCATGAACATCAACCTCTCGGCCACGGTGATCGCCGCCGTCTCCAGCTTCCTGCTGGGCGGACTCTGGTATTCCGAAGCCCTGTTCGGCCGCACCTGGAATACCGAGAACGGGGGCATCGACAAGCAGGCCGGCCATCCGGGCAAGGTCTTCGCCATCAGCTTCCTGTTCTCGCTGATCGCCGCCTTCACGTTCGCCTGCTGGCTGGGCGCGGCCCCGTCCCTGGAGGCCGCGCTCAAGGCCGGCGTCCTGGCCGGCGGTGGCTTCGTCGCGGCCAGCTTCGGCATCAACTACCAGTTCGCCCAGCGCTCGTTCAAGCTCTGGCTGATCGATGGCGGCTACCACCTGGCGCAGTTCTGCCTGTTCGGCCTCATCCTGGGCCTGTGGCACTGAGAAGGCATTTCATCCATGTTCGACCACGTCAAGTTCGGTGTCAGCGATTTCGAAGCCAGCAAGCGCTTCTTCCTGCAGGCGCTCGCGCCGCTGGGGGTCTATGTGGCGGGCGAGGGCGAGCCCAGCTATGGCATCGAGCTGGTCAGGCCGGGCAGCAATGCCTCGCTGGTGCTGTTCCTGACCCAGGAGAGGCCGGCCCATCTGCACATCGCCTTCGAGGCCGCGACCCGGCAGCAGGTCGATGACTTCTACGCGGCGGCCCTGGCGGCGGGCGCGAAGGACAACGGCCCGCCGGGCCTGCGCCCGCATTACAACGCCAATTACTACGCGGCCTTCGTCATCGCGCCGGACGGCCACAACATCGAGATGGTCTGCCAGGTCGCTCAGGGCTGAGTGCCGACTGCTGACTGGTCCGGCATGGAACGGCAGCGTTTGATCGCAGCACGGCTGGCGTACATTGCCAGCTGCTGTCGCTGAAGCCATTCACTCACCGGAGGTCCGCCATGGATGCACAACAGCAAGCCGCGGTCGTCTTCAGCGGCGTCACGCCCATCCTCCGCGTCGAGGACCTGGAGGCCAGCCTGGCCTACTACCAGCAGAGCCTGGGCTTCACGATCGACTGGCGCGACGGCGAGGGCTTTGCATCGGTCTCGCGCGGCAAGGTCCATCTGATGCTGGGCGTGTGCGACCAGGGCCGCAGCGGCACCTGGGTCTATGTGAGCATCAACGACGCCGATGCCCTGCATGCCGAGTTGCTGGCCCGCGGCGTGGCCGTGCGGCATCCGCCGACCAACTACCCCTGGGGTGCCCGCGAGTTGCAGCTGCAGGACCCCGACGGCCATGTGCTGCGCTTCGGCTCCGACGCGACCGAGGAGCCGTACGGCCCCTGGTGCGACGGCCAGGGCCGGCTCTGGCATCCGCAGCCGGACGGCAGCTGGACCCTGAAGGCATGAATAGGGTGGTCGAGGTACGGACCCGAGCCCGCAAGCGAGTGGCAAGCCTGCTGGGCTGCCTGCTGCTGGCCCTGGCCGGCTTGCCGGTCGCCGCAGCCCCCGAGCGCGTGCCTCTGTACACCGCCTACCTGGACGCGCCGCTGGATGCGAGCTCGCCCGGCAACCTGACGGCGGAGCTCGCGGCCTGGCTGAGCCGGCGTTCGGCCGGCCGCTACCAGTTCGTGGCAACCAGCCTGGCGCGCGGGCCGCTGGATGCGCTGATCGCCAAGCCCGGCTGGAACGGTGCGGTGGTCTGGGCCAACCCGCGCTGGTTCGACGACCTCGATCGCCAGCGTTTCCTCTGGACCGAGGCCTTCATGCAGGACTCGGACATCGTGGTCTCGCTGCGCCGCCAGCCAATCGACTACCTCGACGAGGGACGCTCGCTGGAGAACTTTGTCGTGGCCGTGGAGCGCGGCCACCGTGTGGCCGACGTGGAATGGCTGATCGCCGCCGGCCGCCTGCGCCGCATCGACGTGACCCAGGCCGTGGACGGGCTTGTCGAGCTGCGCGATGGCCGTGTCGATGCCGTGTTCGTCCAGGCCATCTCGCTGCCGCATTTCCGCCGGCAGCTGCCCGAGCTGGACAGCTGGCTTTATGTGGCACCCCAGCCGCGCGACACCTTTGGTCGCCATGCCTTCACGGCGCGCGGCAATGCCTCCTTGCGCAACTTCCTGGCGGCGCAGCTGAGCGTCCTGTCGCAGGATCCCGCCTGGCGCGGGCGCCTGCCCAGCCCGCCTCGCCAGCTCAAGCTTGTCGGCGTCGACATCATGGGAAGCCACTACAGCCAGGCGCTGCGGCGGACGCTGGACCTGGCCTTCGAGCGCTCCGGCCTGCGCTATGCGCTGAGTTCGCTGCCGGCCGAGCGAGCCGTCGTCGACTTGCGTACGGCGCGCGCCGACGGCGACATGGCCCGGGGGGCGAGCTACGACCGCACGGTTCATGGAGCCCTGCGCGTCGAACCGGCCCATTCCAGCATCCTGCTCCTGGCGCTGGCGCGGCCCGGCGTGGCCGTTCCAGCCCGCGTGGCCGACATGAGCTCGATGCGCGTCGCCGTCCCTCGCGGCTTCAAGCAGCAGGAAGAGCTGACCCGCGGCCTGCCCGGGCGCGAGATCGTCGAGGGTCTGGCGACCTGCGTCCGCATGGTGAGCCAGGGGCGGGTCGACGTCTGCCTGATGCCGGGCTACAGCGCGACCGACTGGCCCGGCCGCCAGGCCAAGGGGCCCCAGCTGGTGGCCCATGTGATGGACTCGTTCGACGTCCATCTGTGGCTGAGGCCCGGCCTGGAGGCCGAGGCCCGTCAGCTGAGCGCTGCCCTGCAGGCCCTGCAGCGCAGCGGCGAACTGGCGCGCCTGATGGGCGAGTTCCGCTATAAGGCCGGGCATTGAACAGCGCAGCGCTCCAGTTCCTGTCGTTTGAGCTGAGCGACGGCGACGACGGCATCGTCACGCTGGACGCCATGGCCTCGACGCGCGGCGACCAGCAGCCGGCCGTGCGGGCCGAAGTGGAGCAGGTGCTGGCCTGGGCCAGAGAGCAGTTCCCGAATTCGCAGGGCCCGGTCGAGGAGGGCATGGACTGGGACCATGAGCTGCTCGAGCAGCAGGAAGCCGGCGGCTGGTTCACGGTCACGCTGACCCTCAGCGCCTCGCCGGCCTTCGCCGAGGCGTTTCTGGCCCGCTTCGGCGAAGCTGAGGATTGAAATCGCTGTGCCGGCCGGGTCAGTCGCGGTACTGGTCCAGCAGCCGCTTGAGGCTGCCGTCGCTGCGCAGGCCGCTGATCAGCTCGTCCACCCGCGTCACCTTGAGTGCGCTGCGCTTGGACAGGGCGCAGCGGGTTTCATAGGCGCCGGTCTGGAGGTAGGGGTGCAGCGCCTGCTTGTAGATGCCCAGCTTGCGCTGGTATTCGAGGTATTGCAGGTTGACGCTGGCGTGCTTCATGCGGCCCAGCTCCAGCATGCGCAGCAAGGTGCGTGAATCGGGCGCGTCCTCGCGGACGAAGCCGCGGCCCAGCGCCTGTTCCAGCTCGCGGTAGGCGTAGCCCTTGATCGTGCCTATGGGCTGGCCGGCCAGCGCGTCCAGGCCGCCCGGGCGCGGCTGGACCTGCGGCGTGATGACGACGCCGGCATGCGGCAGGAAGGGCTGGGTCCAGTCCACCGCGGCCTCCAGCCATTCCGGCAGCAGGGCGCAGGCCAGGTCGGCATGTCCCGCGTCCAGCAGCTGGGCTATGCGCTTGCGCGGCACCGCCCGGACCTCCAGCGGCATGCCCAGCCTGGCGGCCAGCATCTGGCCCAGCTGCAACTGGATGCCGGCGCGCACCTGGTCGCCCTGGAACTCCGCGAACGGCAGGTCCGCCGCCCGGTCCACCAGCATCACCAGCTGCGATGCCCGGGCCGCCACGTGCAGCGAAGGCATCAGCAGGGCGCTGAGCAAAAGCGGAAGCAGGCAGCCGGTAGTGCGCATGTCGCGCGATTCTCGCTCAGGGGCGCGGTCACGCCAGGGCCGGTCGTTCCGCTCTGCGAAACATTGCATTCGGCTCGGCGGCCGTTCTGCTTTCGGTCGTGCTCAACCATAGTTCGGTCACTCGCTGCAGCGCCTGCAGCCTGGTCAACGACAACGGACAGAACCATGAGCCGCGCCTACTCCGACCTTGCCTTCACGCCCGCCGTGCGTGCCATGCAGACCCGCATGGGCAGCCGCTCGTCCTATGCCCGCCTGGACCAGGCCGAGGATCGCCGCGACGCCCTGACCGAGCGCGAGGCCGAGTTCATCGAGAAGCGCGACGGCTTCTACCAGGCCACCGTGGGCGAAACCGGTTGGCCCTATGTGCAGTTCCGCGGCGGGCCGGCCGGCTTCCTGAAGGTCCTGGACGCCAGGACGCTGGCCTATGCCGATTTCCGCGGCAACCTGCAGTACATCAGCGTCGGCAATCTCGAAGGCAACGATCGCGTCTCGATCCTGTTGATGGACTATGCGAACCAGCGCCGGCTCAAGATTCTCGGCCGTGTCCGCCTGGTGAGCGCGACCGAGGATCCGGGCTTGCTGGCCCGGCTCAGGGATCCGCAGTACCGGGCCCAGGTCGAGCGGGCTTTCGTCATCACGGTCGAGGCCTACGACTGGAATTGCCCGCAGCACATCACGCCCCGCTACACCGAGGCGGAAGTCGAGCAGGCGGTGCAGCCCCTGCGCGCCGAACTCGAGCAGGCGCGCCTCGAGCTGGCCCGGCTGCGGGCTGCGGCATCGCCACGGTCCTAGCCGGTCGCCCCCTCCCTTTCAAGCCAGTCCCGGTGCGAGGCCACCGGGCCGGGCGCACTCGTCCCGCCTCAACCCCCAGGAGTCCACCATGCACATCAAGCAGATGCTCACCAAGGCTCGTTCCGACGCTGCCATCACCCCGGTCGAAGCCCGCGACGCCATGCTCGGCTGCTTCGTCACCATTCACGGCGAGACGCTCAAGCGCGGCGCCGCGCTGCTGGGCAAGCCGCTCAACGACGAGCAGGCCGAACACCATGCCACCGTCATCATGAAGGGCCTGCTGGGTCCGCAATGGGACCGTCCGACCAAGGCGGCGCTCGCCGATGCGCGCATCCGCATGGACCAGAAGATGAACTTCTCGCAGGCGCCGCAGGACCTGCAGGACCTGCACGAGCAGGTCTGCAATCTCATCGTCAGCAAGACCGCCTGAGTCGGCGGGACCCTCCTTCGCCTCAGCCGGGCGGCGCCAGCCGTTCGCGCAGCCGCTCGATCGCCAGGTCGATGAAGGCCCGCGCCTTGTGCGAGGCATGGCGGCCCTCGCGGTGCACCAGGTGCACCGGCAGGGGCGCCAGCTCGAACGGCTCCAGCACCCGGCGCAGCGCACCGCTGCCTATCAGGGCGTCGACCTGGTAGGACATCAGTCGCGTCAGCCCGAATCCGCCCACGGCGGCCGCAATGGCCGAATCATTGGTCGTGGTCAGCAGCCGTGGCGTGACTCGCACCGAACGGACCTCGCCGTCCGCCTTGAAGCGCCACTCCGGCGCCGGCGTGACGGCGTTGGCCGAGATCAGCCTGTGGCCGACCAGGTCCTCGGGCTGCTGAGGTTCGCCGTGTTCGGCCAGATAAGCCGGCGCCGCACAGATGACGCGGCGCACGCTGCCGACCCTGATCGCCTGCAGCGACGAGTCCGGCAGCTCGCCGATGCGCACCGCCACGTCCACGCCTTCGTCGGTCAGATTCACCACCCGGTCCAGGAACCAGCAGGACGCCGTCACTTCCGGGTAGCGCTGCAGGAACTCGGTCACCACCGGCGTCACGTGAAGCGCGCCGAACAGCATGGGTGCCGTGATCGTCAGCCTGCCGCGCGGAGCGCCATGCAGGCCGCTGACCGACTCGTCGGCCTCGGCCAGCTCGGCCAGGATGCGCCGGCAATCCTCCACATAGCGGGCACCGGCCTCGGTCACGCGCACGACGCGTGTGGTGCGCGTCAGCAGCCGGGCGCCCAGGTGCGCCTCCAGTTCGCTGATGGCCCGCGTGACCGCCGGCGGCGAAATGCCGAGCTTGCGCGCCGCACCGGCAAAGCCGCTGGCATCGACCACCGCCACAAAGACATTGATGAGATGCAGTCGGTCCAACTGTTCCTCCGTGCGTAACGGTGTATTGGATTTGGCGGTGATTCTAATCATCGGGCGATTCAACGACAGTTCAGTCATTCGCTGCATCGGCAGCGGATCACGAGCCTGAATCCACCGCGAAACCACCCTGGAGAACCACCATGTCCCGCCTCAGCATCCCCACCGTCGACCAGTCCCTGCAAGCCGCCAAGCCCCTGCTGGCCGCCGTCGAAAGGCAACTGGGTGTCGTGCCCAATCTGATGAAGCTGGTCGGCCACAGCCCGGCCGCCCTGGAAGGCTACCTGTCGCTGAGCGGCGCCCTGGCCAAGGGCAAGCTGAGCGTGCAGCTGCGCGAGCGCATTGCGCTGACCGTGGCCGAGTTCAACGGCTGCGACTACTGCCTGTCGGCCCACAGCTACCTGGCCAGCAATGTCGCCAAGCTCAGCGCCGGCGAGATCGATGCCGCCCGCGACGGCCGTTCGGACGATGCCCGCACGGCCGCCGCGCTGCAGTTCGCGCGCCGCGTCGCCGAGTCGCGCGGGCATGTGGCCGACGCCGATCTGGCTGCGCTGCGCGCTGCCGATTTCGACGAAGCCGCCGTGCTGGAAATCGTGCTGAACGTGGCGCTCAACGTGCTGACCAACTACGTCAACAACGTGGCGCAGACCGACGTCGACTTCCCCCTGGTCAAGGCCAGGCAGGCCGCCTGAGGCCTGGTCGGGCGGCCGGGCCGCCCGCGACCTCAATTCCCGAACACAGCCCCATGAGCATGAACACCGAAAGTCCCCGCCAGCCCTTGCCATCCTTCACCCCTGAGGCGACGGCGCAAGTCAACGAACTGCTGGGCCTGCGCCAGCAGGTGGCGAGCCAGCGCCAGGCCCTGCTGGCCAGCCTGCTGGTCTCGGCCTGGATGGTCGAGGCGCGCGACCCCTACACCGGCGGCCACCTCTGGCGCGTGGCGCGCATGGCGCATGCGCTGGCCCTGGCATCGGGCAGCGCGCCGCGGGAGGCCAGCCGCATCGCGATGGCAGGCTTTCTGCACGACCTGGGCAAGGTGGGCATCCCCGACGCCATCCTGCGCAAGCCGGGCCGGCTCACCGACGAGGAGTTCGCGACGATCAAGACGCATCCACGGGTCGGGGCCCGCATGCTGTCCGGCCATCCGCTGGCCGAGCTGGTCGTCGGCGTGATTCATCACCACCACGAGATGCCCAACGGCCGCGGCTATCCCATGGGCCTGGTGGACGCCGAGATACCTCAAGATGCCCGACTGGTCGGCATCTGCGATGCCTTCGATGCCATGACCAGCACGCGGCCCTACCGGGCGGGCATGCCCATCGCCAAGGCCCTGGACATCATCGAGGCCGAGCTGGGCAGCCAGTTCGATCGGCTGCTGGGAGAGAAGTTCGTGCACATGGGCCGCGCCGGCGCCTTCGACGCCATCGTCGGCCACAGCGATGACGGCATTCCGCTGCAGCATTGCCCGGTCTGCGGCCCGACCCTGGTCCGCACGCGCAACTCGCGCGCCGGCGATCATCTGGGCTGCCCGGCGTGTTCGGCGCGCTTCAGCTGGACCGACACCGAGCAAGGCCTGCGCGCCCTGCCAACCGGCGAGCCTGCTTCGGCAGACGAATTGGAGCCCGGCCTGGATCGCGTGCAGATCGAAGCGCTGGTGCTCGATTGGGCCGACGCCATGGCCGGCCTCTGAGCAGCGTTCCCGGCATTGCAAGCTGGGCCGACATGGCCGACGCCACCATCGAAATGGCGGCGCGCGGCCGGCGCTAGCGGGCCCGCTTCTCGGTCCAGCCGTCCAGCAGCTGCCGAGCGCCGTTCCGGGCCGGGTCCATCGCCTGGTCATGCCCCTCGGCCTTGCTGGCCAGTTCGATCACATAGCCATTGGGGTCGCGGAAGTAGATCGAGTGGATGAAGCCATGGTCGGAGATGCCGCGGGTCTCGATGCCGGCGGCCTTGCCCTTGGCGAACATGGCTTCCAGCGTGGGCCGCTCGACCTCCAGCGCAATGTGCAGGTCGAAGTCGTGCTGGGTCTTGAACTCGAAGGCCATGTCCGGCGCCTCGAAGAAGGCCAGGAAGGAGCCGTCGTCCAGTCGGTAGAAGCTGTGCAGCGTGTCGGTGGCGCGGCCGCTCTTGGTCTCGTGGATCTCCAGCACGCCGGCCAGCGGCAGGCCCAGGAAGTCTTCATAGAAGCGACGGGTCTGCTCGGAGTCGCGGCAGCGGTAGGCGTTGTGGTGCAGGCCCTTGATCATGATGGCCGCTCGGCTCAGAGCGTGACGAAGCTCTTGCCCTTGAGCGAGGCGCCGAAGCCCTCGACGGCTTCGTGCACCGGCTTCCAGGCCGGCAGGGCCTTCATGTTCTTCAGCCAGCGCGAGACATTGCGGTAGCCCGAAAGGTCGCAGCCGATCAGGGTCTCGGCCAGCAGGATCATCTCGGCGCCCATGTAGTCGGCCAGCGAGATCTGGGCGCCGCAGAGGTAGGCCTTGTCCGGGCCTATCAGGCGCTCGTCCAGGATCTGCAGCCAGTGGCGCGCCTTGTCGCGGCCCCAGGCGATGCTGCCGGCATGGACCGTGTCGTCCGGCCGCCTGTGGTGCGGGAACAGCTGCGGATAGATCATTCCGTAGGCCAGGTCCTTGTAGAGATTGGAGTTGAGCCAGTCCATCATCTCGTTGACCTTGGCCCGTGCCTGCAGGTCCTTGGGATAGGCCGGCGAGCCGCTCTTCTCGGCCAGGTAGCGCAGGATGGCGGCGCTCTCGCAGAGGGTGAAGTCGCCGTCCTGCAGCGCCGGCACCAGGCAGCTGGGGTTGAGGGCGGCATAGGCGGGCTTGTGGTGCTCGCCGGTGAACATGTCCACCACCTGGTAGTCCAGGTTCACGCCCTGGTCCATGGCGAACATCTGCACCATGCGGCTGGTGGTCGAGGCGGGATGGAAATGCAACTTCATCGTCGACTCCTCACGGCCGGCGGGGCCGGGGGTCGAGCATCGGCCAAATGCGATCCGGCCGCAATGGGGGCGGGCCGGGGCTCAAGGCCCGCGACCCTGGCGCCGTGCCAGTTCGGGCAGGTAGCGGTAGCAGGCGAGCAGGCTGTCGGCCTGGTCAGCCGGCAGCCGCCGGCATTCGACCCGCGGTGGGCGCTCGTCCGCCTGGGTCTCGATCAGCAGGCGGAACAGTCCACCACCGGGCATGCGGCAGATGTAGAGGCTGCTCAGCTGAGGCTCGCTGTCTTCGGTGCCCAGCGACTGATGGTCCTGCAGCAGCACCTCGGCGCGGCGGCCGTCGAACAGCAGCAGGCCCTGCTCGTCCTGCAGCCGGGTCTGGCGCAGGGCCTGCTCGACCTCGCGGCGCAGGCGGCGCCGCTGGTTGACGATCAGCCAGGCCATCAGGCCCAGGAACAGGAGGACGATGGCGAGGCCGATCCGGTCGGGGTTCACGCGGCGCCAGGGAGGTGGATAAGGGCGCGGATGCTAACCAAAAAACGACGCGTGTCAAGCGGTCCCTGGTGGGCCGCGAAGCGAGCTCAGCGCAAGGCCTCGATGGGGCGCAGACGCAGGGCCAGCCCCAGGTGGCGGGCGGCGGCCAGGGTGACCACGCAGCCCAGCACCAGCAGGCCGGTCAGCATGGGCAGGGTCAGGCCGGTCACCAGGTCCACCCGGTCGACGAAGCCGGCCAGGAACCTCCGGCCCAGCAGTCCGGCCAGTGGCAGGCCCGCCAGGGCGGCCAGACCGAGCGGCCAGGCGAACTCGCGTGCGAGGCGCAGCGCGATGGCCGCATGGCTGGCGCCATGCAGGCGCCGCAGGACCAGTTCGGTGCGACGGCGGCGCAGGGTGTCGGCCACTAGGGCATAGGCTCCCAGCATGGCGACGACCACAGCCAGCAGGGCGACCACGGCCAGGGTCCAGGCGAAGACCGCCTCCTGCTCGTAGGCGGCCGCACGCTGCGCGTCGACCCGCTCGACCGTGTGGCGGATCGCCGGGCCGTGGCGCTTCCAGAGCTCGGCGACGGCCTGCTGCAGCGAGGCCATGTCGTTGCCGTGGACTGTGATGTCCCATTGCGGCGCCTCGCTGAGCTGGAACACCATGGGCCGGGCCGGCTCGCGTGCCGACTCCAGGTTGACCTGGCCGACCACACCGACCACGCGTCGCGGCCTGCTTTCGCCGGACTGGAGGAAGGCGCCGCCGCCATTCAGCAGGGCACCGATCGCTGCCTGTGGTGTCTTGAAGCCCAGGGCCTGGGCGGCCTTGGTATCGATGATCACCGGCCGCTCGGCCGACTCGTCGGCGACCGGCTGCCACTTCACCGGCTGGCCGGCCAGCAGCTTCATGCCGTAGGTGTCGAAGAAGCTGGCCGACACGGTGGCGACCCCGACCAGCTGTGTCTGCCGGGCCGCATTGCTGTAGTGCTCAAGCCGGCCGGGGCCGAAATCGCGCGCCGGCCGCATGCTGCTGAAGGCCCAGTGCCGGATGGCCGGATGCGTGCTCAGGCCGTCGAGCAGGCCCTGCAGTTCGGGCAGCTTGGCCGGATTGACGTTCAGCCCCAGGTACAGCCGGTTCTCGAGCTGATAGCCGCGGTCGGCGCTGATCAGGTGGTGCTGCTGCAGGCCCAGCACGCCGGTCATCACCAGCAGTAGCAGGGCGCCACCGAGCTGCAGGGACAGCAGGCCTTGGCGCACACGGCGGCCCCAGGGACCTTCGCTGGCCGTGCGGCCTTGCAGGGCCGGTGCCGGCGCACGACGCAGCGCCTGCCAGGCGGGCAGGCCCAGGGTCAGCGGCAGCAGCACCAGCAGCACGCCCGCCAAGCCCAGCCAGATTTCGAGTGGAATCGGATCGGCCACCGGGTGGCTCGGGGCCAGGCCCAGCACGCCGGCCACCGATGGCGCCAGCATCCAGGCCAGCAGCAGGGCCAGGGCGCCGCTGGCCAGCAGCAGCAGGCCGGTTTCAAGGCCCCAGAGCCGCAGCAGATGCGGCCCGGCGGCGCCGAGGCTGCGGCGCAGGGCAGTCTCGCGCTGGCGCTGCAGGAGCGTGGCGCTCTGCAGGCTCAGGAGGTTCAGCGCGGCCATCACCAGCAGCAGCGCCGAGGCGCCACCGACGGCGGCGAGCGCGTTCCAGCGCAGCTCGTTCTCCTCGCCCTCGAAAGGCAGTTCGGTCAGCGGCAGACCGCGGAAATAGGCGGCCTCGCGGCCGGCGCTCCATTCCGGCGGCAGCTTCTTGAAGGCGGGGCTGGCGAGGAAGGCCTCGCGCATCCAGGGGCCCACCTGGGCCGCACTGACGCCGGCTCCCAGCCGGGCGAACACCCGGCCGTTCATGTTGAAGACTTCCTGGCGGGTTTCCTCGTCCATGGGATTGGCCAGCGAGTCGAAGCCGGCGATGGCGCGGTAGGTCGCCAGCGGGGCGCGCGGATCCGGCTCCGGGACGATGGCGGTGACCGTCACGACCCGGCCCTCCAGGTCCAGTGTGCGGCCGAGGGCCTGCTGCGGCGGCAGCTCGCCCCACAACATGCGCACCGTGGACGGGGTGAGGGCGATGGCGTCCTTCTGCGTCAAGGTGCCGGGCAGGGTGCCGTGCAGGGCGCGCAGGCCCAGCAGGGGAACCAGTTCGGGATCGACCAGCAGCATGGCCAGTGGCTGCACGATGCCTTCCATGCGGGTGTCCAGCCAGCCGGGCGCCGCCCGGGCGATGTTCTCCAGCGGCAGCTGGCGGGCCTTCAGCAGTTCGCCGAAGGCGACCGGCGAACGCGTGAACCAGGGGCTGGGCATGCCAGGGGGATTGCCCTTGAAGTCGAGCACCACGACGCGGGCAGGATCGCGGATGTCGGGCGAGGTGCTCGAGAGGGCCAGCGCCAGCAGGCCCATCAGCAGGCAGGCGGCGAGGGCCAGGCCGAGGCCGAAGAGGGCCACCAGCGAGGGGCCCGGCCGGGCGCGCAGATTGCGCAGTGCGGCAATCAGCAGGGCCTTCATGCCACGGCCTCCGCGTGGGCATCCACGAGGATGCGGCCGTCGAGCAGGCGCACGCTGCGCGAGGCCAGGGCGGCATGCTCGGCACTGTGCGTCACCATCACCAGGGTAGCTCCCTCGTCATTGAGCTCGCGCAGCAGCTTCATCACTTCCAGGCCATGGGCGCTGTCGAGGTTGCCGGTGGGCTCGTCGGCGAGCAGCAGGGCCGGCCGGGCGGCGATGGCCCGCGCGATGGCCACGCGCTGCTGCTGGCCGCCGCTGAGCTGGCTGGGGTGGTGCCTGGCGCGGTGCGAAAGGCCCAGCCGCTCCAGCACCTCGGCCACCCGCTGGCGCTGCTCGCGTTCGGCCATGCCGCCGTAGCTCAGGGCCAGCTGCACGTTGTCGGCCACCGTCAGCTCGTCCACCAGGTTGAAGCTCTGGAACACGAAGCCTATGCGGCCGCGGCGGATGGCGGCGAGTTCGCGCGGCGACCTGCCGGTCACGTCTTCGCCCTGCAGCAGGTAGCGGCCGCTGCTGGGTGCATCGAGCAGGCCCAGCAGGCCCAGCAAGGTGGACTTGCCGCAGCCCGAGGGGCCGGTGATGGCCACATATTCGCCGGCCTCGATGCGCAGGTCGACGCGGTCCAGCGCCGTGGTCTCGACTTCACCGCTGCGATGGCGCTTGGAGAGTTGTTGGAGTTCGATCATGGAAGCGCGAGCCTTTCCTGGGCATCGGGAGGAGGTTGGGAGATCAGCACCTGGTCGCCGGCCTTGAGACCGGACAGGACTTCGACGCGGCCGGCCGCCCGTCGGCCGAGATGCACCTCGCGCAAACGCAGCTCGCTGCCTTCGCGCACATAGAGCCGGCTCTGCACGCCGGGGCCATCGGGCAGCACCAGGGCCTGCGCCGTGGCCTCGCTGAGCTGCAGCCGCAGCTCCACGGCCTGGCCGGCGCGCAGACCGACCGGTGCAGCCTCGCCGTTCCAGCGCAGCAGCACGCGCACCTTGCCGCCCTGCACCTGGGGCAGGGTCTGGGCCAGCTGCAAGCGGCCGCGGCCCTCGGTGGTGGCGGCCAGGCCGGTGCGCAGCCGCGGCAGGTAGTACTCGTCCACCTCGGCGGCCAGTTGCAGGCCGCCCTCGGCATCGTCGATGCGGCCCAGGCGGTCGCCGGGGCGCACGCTGGCGCCCACCTGCAGGCTGAACCCGCTGAGCTGGCCGGCGATCGGCGCCCGCTGCAGCAGCCGTTGCTGCGCCTTCTCGATCAGCTTGAGTCCACCCTGCAGGCGGCGCACGGCACTGTCCATCTCGGCCTGGGACTGGGCGCGTGTCTCGGCCTCGAGGCGCTGGTCTTCGCGGGCCTGGACCAGCAGCTCGCGGGCCAGCCTTTGCTGGCGCTGCACCTGTTCCAGGGCCGACTGGGTGATGAAGCCCGACGCGGCCAGCTCGTTCTGGCGCTTCAGCTCGGCCTCGGCCTGCTGGGCGGCCGCCTGCAATTGCAGCAGCTCGCGCCGGTTCTGCGCCAGGCTGGAGGCCAGGGCACTGCGCTGCACCGAGGCATTGGCCATCTGCTGGGCGACCTCGGCACTGCGTTGCATCAGCAGCTGTTCCTGCTCGGGGCTGTGCAAGCGGTACAGCGGCACACCGGCCTGCACCACCTCGCCGTCGCGCACCAGCACGGCTTCGACCCGTCCGGCTTCGGTGGCATCCAGCTGCACAGAGCGCAGCGGCTCGACCCGGGCACGCAAAGGCAGCTCGTCACGGAACTCGCCGGCTTCGACCGCGGCCAGCTGCGGCGTCTCGACCTTGCGCAAGGCAGGCTCGCGCAGCTTGGCGACCAGGACCGCGACCATTCCCACGGCCAGCAGCGCCAGGCCGGCCCGCGCCAGCTTCATGGCCAGGCCTCGGTGTGGCGGCGGCACGACTCGGTCCATGGCCGCGCCGCTGGCCAGCGGCGGGACGGTGTGCAGGGAAGGAGGATGCTTGGAGGTCACGGACGGCAGCATCGCCGGCCTGGCGTTGCCGGCACAGGCCCCTGTTCGATTCCGGACAGCGGTTCCCTGACCGATGTTGGGCTAGCTCAGCCGGCCCCGGTCTGTCCAGGCCGGACACCCGGATGAGGGGGTGGCAGTGTTTTTCCCTCGTTTGCCCACGGATTGTGCGAATAGCATCCGCCGACCAAAAAACTAGGGCTGGAGTCCACCTTGTCGCGCACGTTTTCTTCTTTCAAGACCTCACTGATCGCAGCCTCGGTGGCTGCTGCTGCCGCGCTTTTTGCCGGTCCGGCCAGTGCCGTGGAGATCGTTCTCCATGACCTGGGTGGCAATGCCGCCGTGACCGGTACCAAGGCCGAGAAGGGCTTCAAGATCGCTGCCAAGTACTGGGAGTCGGTGCTGACCAACGACGCCAAGATCGAGATCAACGTGGGTTACGCCAAGCTGGACCCGGGGGTGCTCGGCGGCACCAACTCCAACTTGCTGGAGTTCCTGCCCATCGATGCCTACTACGGGGCCCTGGCCGCCACCGGGAACAGTGCTCTGGATGCCCTGGCTGTGAGCAACCTCTCGCCGCTGAATGTGAACGGTGGCGTGTCGGCCCTGGTGCCGGGCTACCTGACGCCGGGCCTGGGCATCGACGTCAGCGCCGGCAAGCGCCTCGCACCGGACGATGCGATCAACAGCACCCTGGCCCTGACCACCGCCAATGCCAAGGCACTGGGCGCGAACTTCGCACCGGGCACCATCGATGCCCGCATCCTGTTCTCCAACCAGTACGCCTTCGACTTCGACCCGACCGACGGCATCAAGTCGGGCTACATCGACTTCGTCGGCGTGGCGATCCATGAGATCGGCCATGCGCTGGGCTTCGTCAGCGGTGCCGACGACTTCGACTATTCCGACGGCTATGGGGGCCGGGTGGACGGCGCCTGGTGGGCCTACGGCCTCGACATGTTCCGCTACGGCGCACCCGGCCAGCTGGACTGGGCGCCCGTGACCGACGCGTATTTCTCGCTCGATGGCGGCGTCTCGGCCTTCTACGGCGGCTACTTCTCGACCGGCCCGATCAACGGCGACGGCAACCAGGCCTCGCACTGGAAGGAACCCAACCAGCAGGCCCCATGCTCCAACTTCCTCGGCACGATGAACCCCTACATCTGCGGCGGCAAGATGGACGAGGTGTCGGCCCTGGACCTGGCAGCCTTCGATGCCATCGGCTGGAACACCAGCGTGGACGTGATGGCCAACCCGCAGTACCTGCGCAGCACGGCCGACATCTACGCCGAGTTCAATGTGCCCGAGCCCTCGACCATGGCCCTGCTGGGGCTCGGCCTGGCCGGCCTGGCCTTCGGCTCGCGGCGTCGCGCCGGCAAGGCCTGACCCAAGGCTGACCGGCAGGGCGGACGTCGCGAGGCGTCCGCCCTGTTCGTTTCCGGACGCTCCCCTGACCAGTGCGGCAGCTGCCTGCGATGATGCGCGCGTGAACGGCCCCGTTGCTTCCCACTCGTCCATCCTGCTGCTCGACGACGACCCCGACGTGGGGCTCGCCGCGCAACTGCTTTTGCAGCGCCGTGTGGCGCCGCTGCACTGCCTGCGTCGCCCGGCCGAACTGCCGGCCGCGCTGGAGCGCCTGCAGCCGGGTCTGCTGCTGCTGGACATGAACTTCGGCCCCGGCCGCACCGACGGCGAGCAAGGCCTGCGCCTGCTGTCGGAAGCACTGGCGCGGCCGAAGCCGCCGCGCGTGGTCGTGATGACCGCCTATGCGGAGATCGAACTGGCGGTGCAGGCCCTGCGCCGCGGCGCCTTCGACTTCATCACCAAGCCCTGGGACAACGTGCGCCTGGTGGCGACCTGCCGCGAGGCCTTGCAGGGCAGCGTCGAGTCCGAGACCACGACGACGACGGCGAGCCTTGAATCGATGGCCGGCAGCCCGCGCTCGCTGGCGGCGCAGGAGCGGGCCGCCCTGGTGGCGGCCGTGGCAGCCTCTGAAGGCAATCTCAGCGAGGCGGCGCGCCAGCTGGGGCTGTCGCGCGCAGCCCTGTATCGAAGGCTGGAGAAGCATGGGCTCTGAAGCCTGGCGTCTGCTCGCCGCAGCGCTGTGCTGGAGTGCCGCCGGCGCCACTGTGGCCTGGGCCGGCGGCAGCTCGCGCGGATGGGTCAGTGGCGCGGTACTGGCCCTTGTGGGCCTGGCGTCGGCCTGGCCGCTGCGCGCTCGGCGCGAGCCGGTGCTGCTGCCCTCGGCGGAACCCGAGCCGCGGCGATCACCCGATCTGGAGCTGCTGCTGCAGACCCGGCTCGAGCATCTGCCGGTCGCGGCCTGGGTGCTCGAAGGCGAGCGCCTGCAACCCCTGAGCAGCCGCGCGCGCCGCCTCGCGGCGCCCGGCGGCGTGCGCGATGCCAGGGCCCTGCAGACCCTGCTGCGCGAGGCTACGAGCAGCGGCCCGGTCCTGCTCGATACCGAACGCGGTGCCGAGCGCTGGCTGCTGCGCCGCCAGCCGCTGTCCATCGCCGGTCGTGCCGAGATGCTGCTGGCCCTGGTGCCCTTGGAGCATGAGCTGGAGACCGAGTCGCTGCAGGCCTGGCAGCAGCTGGTGCAGGTGCTGACCCACGAGATCATGAATTCGCTGACGCCCATCCAGAGCCTCAGCCAGACGGCGCGGCAGCTGCTCGACGAACCGGACGCGGCCGACGAGCTGCGCCTCGCGCTGGATGCCATCGCCCATCGCGCCGAAAGCCTGGCCGGCTTCGTCGCCACCTACCGCCAGGTCAGCCGCTGGCCGGCACCGCAGCTGGCACCGGTGGACCTGGGCCTGCTCTTCGCTCGCCTGCAGCAGGCTATTGCGCCGGCCTGGGCCGCACGCGGTGGCGAGGCCCGCTTCGAAGTGGGGCAGACCCAGGGCCTGCGCCTGATGGCGGACGAAGGCCAGCTGGAACAGGCCCTGCTGGCCCTGCTCAGCAATGCCGAGCAGGCCACGGCCGGGCTGCGCCAGCCGCGGGTCTGGCTGCAGGCCCACCAGGGCCGCGGCGGTCGGCTGATGCTCAGCGTGCGCGACAACGGCCCCGGGGTGCCGGCCGGGCTGGAGCGCCAGATCTTCCTGCCCTTCTTCAGCGCCCGCGAGGGCGGCCAGGGCATAGGCCTGACCGTGGTGCGCCAGCTGGTCAACGGCATGGGCGGCCGCGTGCGCCATGTGCGGCCGGTCGAAGGCGGGGCGGGCTTCGTGCTGGTGTTCTGAGCCTGGGCTCAGTCGCGCATGAACTCGGGCTGTTCCCTGAGCTTGGCCAGGGCGTTCCAGAAGCGCTCTATCAACGGAGCGAGGCTGGCCGAGGGCTTGCTGATGGTCACCACGTAGAAGTCCTGGCGCTGCAGCGGCCGCGGCATCACGACCAGCGGCTTGGTGGTGGGATCGGCCAGGGCCATCTCCATTTCTTCCTGCAGGCCCAGCACCACGTCGACCCGGCCTACGGCCAGCATGCGCAGCACGGCCGCTGCCGTGATGGCCTTGTCGTCCACGTCGTAGCCGAGCTGGGCCGCGGACGAGGAGGCGATGCGCTGGCTGGCCCGGGTGCCGACCAGCAGCGGCCGGTTCTTGGGCAGCTCGCCCACCATCTGCTTGCCGTCCCAGTCGAGGCGGCTTTCGGGCCGGCGCAGCCAGACCAGGTTCAGGCGGGCCATCCTGCGCTCGGGGTCGAGCACACCGGCCTTCATGGGGAACTGGTACTCGATCAGGTTTTCGGGCGTCACGCCGGCGAGGATGAAGTCGCTGTCGCCGGCCTGCATCATCTGGCGGCAGCGGCGGAACGGGTAGCGTTGCAGCACCACGCCCAGGTCCAGCGCGCGCCCGGCCTCGACCATCAACCGCTCGGCGCGGCCCAGGTGTTTGGGGTCGTTGTTCAGGTAGGGCGGGATGGCGGAATCGCCGATGCAGATGCGCAGCAGCCGCGGACTCTCGCCATTGGGAGCTTGTGCCCGGGGGGCACTTGCTGCAAGGCAAAGCAGGACCAGCAGCACCAGGGCTCTGATGGGCATGGCCGGCAACATGGTGCCGAGCATAGGCCTGCGGCCTGCGCGCCGGCAAGGTCTGTCACCGGCCCAGGGGTCAGGGCGCCAGCGAGCGGGTCAATTCACCGGCCGGCACAGGCCGGCAGCCGCTCAGGTTCTGGCCGGCCCACAGCGGCGAGAAGTCACCCTTGCCGCGGGCCTCGGCCGCAGCGCGCAGCGGTGCAATCGCCGAAGTGGCCAGCGGGAACTCGGGCACCGGCTCGGACATCGGCCCCAGTTCGCGCATCAGCCGGTTGACGATGCCGCGCGCTGGGCGGCCGGTGAACAAATGCGTCAGCGTTGTATGGCCGGCCGCGGGGCTCTGCAGCGCGGCGCGGTGGATGGCGCTGGTCTCGCATTCGTCGCAGAGCAGGTAGGCGCTGCCGACCTGCGCGGCCGAGGCGCCCAGGGCAAGGGCGGCCCTCACGCCGGCCGCGTCGGCAATGCCGCCGGCCGCGATCACCGGCACTTTCACGGCGGCGACGACCTGGGGCAGCAAGGCGAACAGGCCCTGCTGGCGGCTGAGGTCGGGGCTGAGGAAATGGCCGCGATGGCCGCCGGCCTCCAGACCCTGGGCGATCACGGCGTCGGCGCCATGCTCCTCCAGCCAGCGCGCCTCTTCCACGGTGGTGGCCGTGGACAGCACCATGGCGCCCCATTGCTTGACGCGGGCCAGCAGCAGCGGATCGGGCAGGCCGAAATGGAAGCTCAGCACCGGCGGCTTGAATTCGGCGATCAGCTCGGCCAGCTCGGCGCTGAACGGCGCACGGCCCGGGCCGTGGGGGATGCTGGCCGCGGCTATGCCATGTTCGGCGTAGTAGGGGCCGAGCCGGCTCAGCCATTGCGCCTCGCGCTCGGCATTGGGTGGCGGAGGCCGGTGGCAGAAGAAGTTGAGATTGAAGGGCTTGTCGGTGGCCGCGCGCAGGGCCTGCAACTCGGCGCGCAGGCGGTCGGGGCTGAGCATGGCCGCCGGCAGCGAGCCTATGGCGCCGGCCTGGCAGACCGCGATGGCCAGGCGGCTGGTCTGCGACCCGGCCATCGGGGCCTGGATCAGTGGCAGCTCGCAACCCAGCCAGCTCATGGTGTGGCGCCTACCCGGGGGTCAGTCGTTGCCGCCCGGCAGCTTGAGCCAGCGTGACAAACGGTTGCGCAGCGCGGCGAAGTCCAGCGGCTTGGTCAGGTGCTCGTCCATGCCGGCGTTCATGCTGGCCAGCACGTCGGTCTCCAGCGCATGGGCGGTCAGCGCGAGGATGGGGAAATGCGCCATCTGGCCCTGGCGCTGCAGCTCGCGCAGCCGGCGCGCGCATTCCAGGCCGTCCATGCCCGGCATCTGAATGTCCATCAGCACCAGGTCCGGCGCCTTGAAGCGGCATTGCTCCATCGCTTCCAGGCCGTCCTGGGCCAGGCGGCTCTGCAGTCCCATCAGCTTGAGGAACTCCAGGGCCACGACCTGGTTGATCGGGTTGTCCTCGACCAGCAGGACTTCGGCTTCGGCTTGGACGGCGACGGACATCATGGTGGCTGCATTCTCGCGATTCGGCGCTTCCTCGGTGGCGTCGAGGATACCAAGGGTTGCAAGGGTTAACCCTTGAGATGCCTGCTGCCACCCTTTGTCAGGAGCCTGGGGCCCGGCAGCGGCAAGGCCTTGCAGGCCTTCCTAGAATGCCTGTCCTCCGTTGGTCCAGCCTAACCCGTACCACCAAGATGTCCGAAGGTCAGATCCGCATCCGGGGCGCCCGGCAGCACAACCTCAAGAACCTCGACCTGGACATCGCCACCGGCGAGCTGACCGTGGTCACCGGGCCCAGTGGCTCGGGCAAGTCCAGCCTGGTGTTCGACACCCTGTATGCCGAGGGGCAGCGCCGCTATGTCGAGACCTTCTCGGCCTATGCCCGCCAGTTCCTGGACCGCATGGACCGGCCGGCGGTGGACAAGGTCGAGGGCGTGCCCCCGGCCATCGCCATCGACCAGACCAATCCGGTGCGCACCAGCCGTTCCACGGTCGGCACCATGACCGAGCTGAACGACCACCTGAAGCTCTTGTTCGCCCGCGCGGCGGCCTTGTATGACAAGCAGACCGCGCTGCCGGTGCGGCACGACACGGCGCAGACCATCTATGCCGAGCTGCTGGAGCGGACGAAGGCTGCAGATCCGCGCCTGGTGCTGACCTTCCCGGTCGAGCTGCCGGCCAACACCACGGCCGATCAGGTCGAGCAATGGCTGTCGGCCAGCGGCTTCACCCGGGTGCAGGCCGAGCGTCAGGTGGGCGAGCGCAAGATCCTCGACGTGGTGGCGGACCGCTTCCGCCTGCAGGGCGCCGACAAGCAGCGCGCCATGGAGGCCATCGAGCTGGGCCTGAAGCGCGGCAGTGGCCGTCTCACGGTCTACGTATTGCAGGAAGAAGGCGAACCGCTGGTGTGGAAATACTCCACCGGCCTGCACTGCCCCGAGAGCGATCTGCGCTATGCCGATCCGCAGCCGCCGCTGTTCTCGTTCAACTCGGCCATGGGCGCCTGCGAGACCTGCCGCGGCTTCGGCCGCGTCATCGGGGTCGACATGGGCCTGGTGATTCCGGACGAGAAGAATACGCTGCGCAGCGGCGCGATCAAGCCCATGCAGACGCCGGCCTGGAAGGAATGCCAGGACGACCTGATCAAGTACGCCGGCGAGGCCGGCATTCCGCGCGACACCGCCTGGAACCAGCTGACGCAGGCCCAGCGCGACTGGGTGGTGGGCGGCTCGCCGAACTGGAACGGCAACTGGAACAAGCAGTGGTACGGCATCAAGCGCTTCTTCGAATACCTGGAGAGCAAGACCTACAAGATGCACATCCGGGTGCTGCTGTCCAAGTACCGCAGCTACACCGAATGCCCGGCCTGCCGCGGTGCGCGGCTCAAGACCGAGGCCCTGCTGTGGCGCGTGGGCTCCAAGGCCCTGGCCGACGAGGCGCTGCCGGTCGAGCAGCGCTTCCTGCCCGAAGGCGTGAGCTGGAACCGCAACCAGCTTGAAGCTTTGGATGGTCTGTCGCTGAACGATCTGATGCAGCTGCCGCTGCACCGCTTGCGCCGCTTCATGGACCAGCTGGAGCTGCCGTCCACCATGCTGGACGAGGCGCTGAAGCTGCTGCTGGACGAAATCCGCAACCGGCTCAAATACCTCTGCGACGTGGGCATCGGCTACCTGACGTTGGACCGGCAGAGCCGCACGCTCAGCGGCGGCGAGGTGCAGCGCATCAACCTGACCACGGCCCTGGGCACCTCGCTGGTCAACACGCTGTTCGTGCTGGACGAGCCCAGCATAGGCCTGCATCCGCGCGACATGGACCGCATCGTCCAGGCCATGCACCGCCTGCGCGATGCCGGCAATACCCTGGTCGTGGTCGAGCACGACCCGGCCGTGATGCTGGCGGCCGACCGCCTGATCGACATGGGCCCGGGCCCGGGCGAGAAGGGCGGCGCCATCGTGTTCGACGGCACGCCGGCTCAGATCCGCTCAGCCGACACGCTCACCGGCGCCTACCTCGGCGCTCGCAAGCAGGTGGGCATGGGCATCAAGCGCATCGTCGATGGCGGCACGCCCAAGCTGATCTTGCAGGGGGTGCGCGAGCACAACCTGAAGAACGTCACCGTCGAGTTCCCGCTGCAGAAGATGGTGGCGGTGACCGGCGTCTCCGGCTCCGGCAAGAGCACGCTGATGCAGGACGTGCTCTACCCGGCCCTGGCCCGGCATTTCGGCCAGGCCACCGAGGCGCCGGGTGCGCATGAGCAGCTGCTGGGCGCGGACTGGCTGGCCGATGCGGTCTTCGTCGACCAGTCGCCGATTGGCAAGACGGCGCGCTCCAACCCGGCTTCCTATGTCGGCGCCTTCGACGAGATCCGCAAGCGCTTCGCCGATGCGCCTGTGGCTCGTGAGCGCAGCTACACGGCCGGCTACTTCTCCTTCAATGCCGGCGATGGCCGCTGCCCCACCTGCGGCGGCTCGGGCTTCGAGCATGTGGAGATGCAGTTCCTGTCCGACGTCTACCTGCGCTGCCCTGACTGCGACGGCAAGCGCTTCCGCGCCGAGATTCTCGACGTCAAGATCGAGCGCGACGCATGTGAAATGAGCGTGTCCGACGTGCTGGAGCTGACGGTCAGCGAAGCGGTGCATCTGTTCCGCAATGACCGGGAGGTGGTCGCCAAGCTGCAGCCCATCGTCGATGTGGGCCTGGAGTATCTGAAGCTGGGCCAGCCCGTGCCCACGCTGTCGGGCGGCGAGGCCCAGCGGCTCAAGCTGGCCGGTTTCCTGGCCGAGGCGGCCACAGCCAAGCCGCGCCAGGCGGTGGCTCGCAAGGGCACCTTGTTCCTGTTCGACGAGCCGACCACCGGCCTGCATTTCGACGACATCGCCAAGCTGATGCGGGCGCTGCGCAAGCTGCTCTCGGCCGGTCATTCGCTGGTCCTGATCGAGCACAACCTCGACGTGATTCGTGCCTCGGACTGGGTGATAGACCTGGGCCCCGAAGGCGGCGAGCAGGGCGGCGAGCTGGTGGCCACGGGCACGCCGGAGGAGCTGAAGGAGCACCCGACTTCGCACACGGCGGCGGCCCTGCGCGACTACGCGCTGCACATGGACCAGCCGGCCACCAAGGTCGAGGAAGGCCTGCCGCTGCAGTACGCGATGCGGCCACGCCGCGCCAAGAGCGGCGACGAGGCGATCCGCATCGTCAATGCCCGCGAGCACAACCTGAAGTCGGTCGACGTCAGCATTCCGCGCGGCAAGTTCAACGTCATCACCGGCGTCTCGGGCTCGGGCAAGAGCACGCTGGCCTTCGACATTCTTTTCAACGAAGGCCAGCGCCGCTATCTGGAGTCGCTGAACGCCTATGCCCGCTCCATCGTGCAGCCGGCGGGCCGGCCCGAGGTCGATGCGGTCTGGGGCATTCCGCCTACCGTGGCCATCGAGCAGCGGCTCAGCCGTGGCGGCCGCAAGAGCACGGTGGCGACGACGACCGAGGTCTGGCATTTCCTGCGCCTGCTCTACGTCAAGCTGGGCGTGCAGCACTGCGTCAAGGACGGCACGCCGGTGCGGCCGCAGAGCGTCGAGTCCATCGCCGCGCAATTGCTGCGCGACTACCGCGGTCAGCATGTGGGCCTGCTGGCGCCGCTGGTGGTCAACCGCAAGGGCCTCTACACCGACCTGGCCAAATGGGCCAAGGGCCGCGGCTACACGCATCTGCGGGTCGATGGCGAATTCCTGCCCACCTCGCCCTGGCCGCGGCTGGACCGCTTCAAGGAGCACACGCTGGAGCTGCCGGTCGGCGACCTGGTGATTGAGCCGGCCAGGGAAGTCGAGCTGCGCGAGCTGCTGGCCAAGGCTCTGGACCTGGGCAAGGGCGTCTTGCATCTGCTGAGCCCGCTGGACCGGCTGAACCAGGCGATTGCCGATGCCCGCTCGACCGTGGGCATAGGTGAGACCAAGGTGTTCTCGACCAAGCGTGCCTGCCCGACTTGCGGCGACAGCTACGCCGAGCTGGACCCGCGCATGTTCTCGTACAACAGCAAGCATGGCTGGTGCCCGCATTGCGTGGGGACAGGTCTTGCCTTGACCCGCGAGCAGCGCAAGGCGCTGGACGATACGCAGCAGGACAAGGACAACCGCGGGCGGGAGCAGAGCTTCCCGGCCGAGGAGACCGAGATTGAAGGGCTGGCCGACCAGCCCTGCCCGGAATGCAGTGGCGCCCGGCTCAATGCTTCGGCCCGCTCGGTGACCTTCGAGTCGCAGGGCATTGCCGACGTGGCCGGCTGGAGCGTGGGCGAGGCCCGGGCCTGGATAGAAGGCCTGAAGCTGACGGGCCGCGATGCCGATATCGCCCGCGACGTGGTCTCCGAGATCCGCGGCCGGCTGGAGTTCCTGGAGGAAGTGGGCCTGGGCTACCTGACCCTGGACCGCGCGGCCCCCACGCTGTCCGGCGGCGAGGCTCAGCGCATCCGCCTGGCGGCCCAGCTTGGCAGCAATCTGCAGGGCGTCTGCTATGTGCTGGACGAGCCCACGATTGGCCTGCATCCGCGCGACAACCAGATCCTGCTCAAGGCCCTGGGCCAGCTGGGCGACAAGGGCAATACCCTGGTCGTGGTCGAGCATGACGAGGACACGATACGCCGCGCCGACCACATCATCGACATAGGCCCCAGCGCCGGCAAACGCGGCGGTCAGGTGGTGGCCCAGGGCTCGGCGGCCGAGCTGGCCTTGCATCCCGATTCCGTGACCGGCCGCTTTCTCGCCAAGCCCTTGCTGCATCCACTGCAAGCGCGGCGAGCCATCGATGCGGACACGCCCAAGCTGCGCGTGCTGGAAGCCAGCCTGCACAACCTGAAGCAAGTGAGCATCGACGTGCCACTGCAGCGCCTGGTGGCCGTGACCGGCGTCTCGGGCTCGGGCAAGAGCACGCTGGCGCGCGACGTGCTGCTGGCCAACATGGCCATGGCCGTGCCGCTGCGCAAGGATCCGTCAGGACCTGGCCCCTCGCCCGCGAGTACACGGGCGGTCCCCCGAGGGGACGCCGCCGCGCTCGGGAGCGGCCCAGCGCGCGGCTGGATAGGCTGCGCCGGCATCGAGGGCCACAAGCAGGTCGACCGGGTGCTCGAGGTCGACCAGACGCCCATAGGCAAGACGCCGCGCAGCTGCCCGGCCACCTACATAGGCTTCTGGGACGCGATCCGCAAGCTGTTCGCCGAGACGCTGGAGTCCAAGGCCCGTGGCTATGCGGCCGGCCGCTTCTCGTTCAACACCGGCGAGGGCCGCTGCCCCGGCTGCGAAGGCCAGGGCATGCAGACCATAGAGATGAGCTTCCTGCCCGATGTGAAGCTGCTCTGCGATCAATGCCATGGCCGGCGCTTCAACCCCGAGACCCTGGGCGTCAGCTGGCGCGGCAAGAGCATTGGCGACGTGCTGGCCATGGAGGTGGACGAGGCGGTGGAGTTCTTCGCCTCCATGCCTTCCATCGCCCATCCGCTGCAATTGCTGAAGGACGTGGGCCTGGGCTATCTGACCCTGGGCCAGCCTTCGCCGACGCTGTCGGGCGGCGAGGCCCAGCGCATCAAGCTGGTGTCCGAGCTGGTCAAGGTGCGCGACGACGTCACGCGCCGCGGCCAGAAGGCGCCGCACACGCTCTATGTGCTGGACGAGCCCACGGTGGGCCTGCACATGGCCGACGTGGAGAAGCTGATACGCGTGCTGCACCGACTCGTGGCCGGCGGCCATTCGGTGGTCGTCATCGAGCATGACCTGGACGTGATCGCCGAGGCCGACTGGGTCATAGACCTGGGGCCGGAAGGCGGAGGCGCGGGCGGCCGGGTCGTCGTGGCGGGCACGCCGGAGGCGGTGGTCCAGGCCGGCACGCACAGCGGCGAGGCCCTGCGACCGGTGCTGGCGCGGGCTTGAGGGCCGTCTTTCCGATCGGCCATTGAGTGCGGCCCGGGCGATGGCTGGGGCATAGTCCGGCCATGAGCCCGCTTCGTCTGCGCTTTGCCGACCTGATGGCCTGCCTGGCCGCGGCCAGCGAGCTGGCCATGGGCCAGGATGCCGACCAGGCCTTGCAGGGCTGTGCCGTGGCGCTGCGCATTGCCCAGGACCGGGGAGTCAGCGGCAGCGAGTTGCGCCAGGTCTACTACCAGGCCCTGCTGCGCTTCATCGGCTGCAATGCCGATACCGGCGTGATGGCCGGCATCGCCGGCGACGTGATCGAGCTGCGGCGCGCGATGGCGCCGCTGGACACGGCCGCCGCTCCCCAGGTGATCGCCGCGCTGGTGCGCCGCATCCGCGCCGCCCATGCGGAGGACTCGGCCATTGCTACGGCCCTGGCCAGCTTGCGCGGCTTGGCGCGCTCGGCCGAATTCGCCCGCGAGATCTTTCCCGGCCATTGCGAGGTGGCCCAGCGCCTGGGCCGGCGCCTGGGCTTCGATGAGCGCTTCGTGACCGGCCTGGGCCAGCTGTTCGCGCGCTGGGATGGCCGGGGCATCCCGGCCGTGGCTGGCGAGGCCATCCTGCCGGCCGTCCGTATCGTCGTGCTGGCTCAGGAGCTGCTGTTGCATGCTCGCCTGGGCGGCCATGCGCGCGCGGCCGAGGTCTTGCGCGAGCGTCGCGGCGGGCAGTTCGAACCGAGCCTGGTCGACCGGGTGCTGGCCCTGGGGCCTGGCCTGATCGAGCAGCTGCCTGCGCGTTGGGATCAGCTGTCGGCGCTGGAGCCGCTGCCGCACGAATGGCTGGAAGGCGAGTCGCTGGAGCAGGCCCTGCTGGTGCTGGCCGACTATGCCGACATCCAGTCGAGCTGGCTGCTGGGCCACAACCGGCGGGTGGCGGACCTGGCGGTCGATGCGGCCCGCAGCCTGGGGCTGGACCTGGATCAGCAGCATCTGCTGCGCTGCGCCGCCCTGGTCCATGACCTGGGGCGCGTGGGCATCTCCACCGAGGTCTGGGACAAGCCCGGGCCGCTGAGCCAGGGCGAGCTGGACCGACTCAGGCTGCATGCGAACTACACGCGCCAGATCCTCGGCCGGGTGGCCTCGCTGGCCCCGCTGGCCGAGCTGGCCGGCGCCGCCCATGAGCGGCTGGACGGCAGCGGCTACGGTCGCTCCATCGATGCCCGTTCATTGACGCTGGCAGCGCGCCTGCTGGCGGCAGCCGACGTGGTGGCGGCGCTGGGCGAGGCGCGACCGCACCGCAATGCGATGGACCTGGCGGCCATTGCAGGCATCGTCGGCGACGAGGTGGCGGCGGGACGGCTGGACCGCGAGGCCACGTCCGCGGTGCTGGCCGTGCTGGGGGCTCGCCTGCAGGCGCCGGTGCCGGCTTCGCGCCTGCCGGCCGGTCTGTCGGAGCGCGAGGCCGAGGTGCTGGTCGAGCTGGCGTCCGGGCGCACCAACAAGGAGATGGCGCGCCGTCTGGGCAGCTCGCCCAAGACCATCGGCCACCAGGTCCAGTCGATCTACCGCAAGGCCGGTGTCCATACCCGCGCGGGCGCCACCTTGTTCGCGCTGGAGCAGGGCCTGCTGCCCCGGCCCCGATAGGGCATTCGCCCGATGCCCGCTGTCCGGGCGCTTCCTAGAGTCTCGGACAGGGGCGCATGAAGCGGCCCGCCGACAACGCCAAGGAGACCGCCATGCAAGACCTCTGGAGACTGCCCGCCCTGGACCTCGCCCGCCATATCGCCAGCCGCGAGCTGAGCGCCGTCGAGGTGGTCGACGCCCACCTGCAGCGCATTGCCGAACTCAACCCGCACCTCAATGCCATCGTCCATGTGCTGGACGGCGAGGCCCGCGCCGCGGCCCGCGCTGCCGACGCCCGGGCCGCGCGGGGCGAGCCGCTGCCGCCGCTGCATGGCGTGCCGTTCACCGTCAAGGCCAACATCGACATGGCCGGCCAGGCCACGACCTGGGGCGTGGCCCCGCTGGCCCATGCCGTGGTGCCGCTGGACGCACCGGTGGTCGAGCGCATGCGCGCGGCCGGCGCCATCCCCATAGGCCGCACCAACCTGCCCGACATGGCACTGCGCGTGCACACCGACAGCAGCCTGCATGGCCTGACGCTCAATCCCTGGAATCCGCAGCGCAGCTGCGCCGGCTCCAGCGGCGGCGAGGCGGTCGCCCTGGCCACCGGCATGGCGGCGCTGGGCCTGGGCAATGACATCGGCGGTTCGCTGCGCAATCCGGCCAGCGCCTGTGGCATCGCTTCGATCCGGCCCTCGTACGGGCGCGTGCCCGACGCCGGCCTGGTGCCGCATGAGGAGCACCTGCTGGCCGTGCAGCTGATGAACGTGCAGGGCCCGATGGCCCGTCGCGTGGCCGACCTGCGGGTGGCGCTGGACGTGATCTCGGGCGCCCATCCGCGCGACCCCGCGTCGCTGGACCTGCCGCCCGCCCGCCGGCGCGGCCCGGTCCGCGTGGCCGTGCTGGCCGAGCCGCCGGGCGGCCGCACCGACCCGGCCATTGCCGCCGTCGTGAGGCGCAGTGCCCAGGCGCTGGCGGCCGCCGGCTACGAGGTCGAGGAGCTGACTCCGCCGCGCTACGAAGAGGCGGTCGCCACCTGGGCGCGGCTGCTGATCGGCGACTTCGGCGCCGTGCTGCCCCAGCTGCTGCCGCTGATGGGCGAGGACGCGCAGCGCTTCCTGGTCACGGCCGGCCAGGGCGTGCCGCCGCTGGACAACCCGCTGGCGATGTCCGGCCTGATGCTGCTGCGCGATGGCATTGCGCGGGCCTGGTCGCAGTTCCTGGATCGGACGCCGCTGATCCTGTCGCCGACCTGGACCCAGCTGCCCTTCGAGCTGGGCTTCGACGTGGCGACGCCCGAGGGCACGGCGGCGACGATAGAGATGATGCGGCCGGTGGTGCCGGCCAACTTGCTGGGCCTGCCCTCGGCCTGCGTGCCGGCCGGCCGCGATGCCGCGACGGGTCTGCCCATCGGCGTGCTGCTGACCGGCGCTCGCTACCAGGACGAGCTGTGCCTGGATGCCGCCGAAGTCATCGAGCGGCAGGGCGCCGTCGTGACGCCGATCGACCCGGTGCGGGCCTAGTTCGAGGCGGCCTGGCCGCCGTCCTGGGCCTCGATGAAGGCCCTGCGGAAGTCCATCGGCGAGGCGATGCCGGTCAGCGGCGCATGCGAGGTGCCGGTGCCCGAGATGACCAGGGTGCCGAAGTCGAAGATGCGGCCCAGCATGCCCTGGTCCACCTGCACGCTCTCGGCCTTGTTCAGGTTGATCTCTATGGTGCTGCGGCGGATGAAGCCGTGCTTGACGATGATGCGCTTGTTGGTGACGGCCAGCTCGACCGACTTGTAGCGCACCCAGGCCACGATGAAGAACACCAGGCCCAGGCCGAAGGCCGGCAGCAGCAGCACGCCCAGGGCGATCAGGTGCCACAGGGCCCACAGGCTGATGTGACCGATGTGGACGATGCGCTCGTCCTTGACCAGGGCGCCTTCTACATAGCTGGACATTCGCGGACCTCGGGAAATATGGGAAGCGGCCGCAGTGTAGACAGCCGCCGGGATCTAGCGATCGCTGGCGGCGAAATTCAGCTCCACGCCATTGCCGGCCGGGTCGCTGAAGAACAGCTGCACCTGGCCGGTCAGCGGCACCTCGCCCACCTCGTAGGCGATGCCGTGGCGGGCCAGGCGCTGCTCGACCTCGCTGCGGCCGCTGCAGTTGAAGGCCGCATGGTCGAAGCTGGCGCGGGCACCCAACTGGCGGACCTCGTCCGGCCGCATCTCGGTCAGGTGCAGCACGTCGCGTCCACCGGCATAGAGCCAGTAGCCGAAGTTGTTGAAGGCGGGCCGCGGGCCGGCCGTGAGTCCGACCACCTCGCAATAGAAGTCGCGCAGCTGGTCGAGCTGAGGCCGCGGGGCGCGCAGGTTGTAGTGGCTGAAGCCGAGGATGCTCATGGCGGCAAGGGGGTGGCTAGGGGGCCGATTCTGCACGCCCTCGGGCCATACTCGGCACCCATCGCAGGGCCAGGAAGACCGGCATGAGCATGAGCAGCCACGACGAACACCGCGCCGAGACCAGCGGCCGCACCCACCGCATCCGCCGGGTCGACGGCCGCGATCCGCATGAGCAGGGCCGCACGGCCACGCCGCTGGAGCTGCTCTACGACCTGGTCTTCGTGGTCGCCATCGGCCAGGCGGCCAACCAGCTGGCCCATCTGCTGGCCGAGGGCCATGTGGGCGCGGCCCTGGGCGGCTTCGGCTTCGCGATGTTTGCCGTGATCTGGGGCTGGATCAACTACTCCTGGTTCGCCTCGGCCTTCGACACCGACGACTGGGCGCACCGCCTGGCCACCATGGTGCAGATGGTGGGCGTCACCGTGATGGGCCTGGGCCTGCCGCGGGTCTTTCATTCGCTGGATGCGGCCGAGGGCATAGACAACGGCGTGGTCGTGGCTGGCTATGTGGTGATGCGCGTGGCCATGCTGTTCCAGTGGCTGCGCGCCGCCCGCCAGGCGCCGCGCTATGCCGCCACCTGCCGCACCTATGTCGCGACCATCGTCATCGCCCAGATCGGCTGGGTGGCCATGGCCTGGATCCCCATGGGCCTGGGGCCGGCGCTGGCGGTCTACGCCTTGCTGCTGGCGATAGAACTGAGCGGCCCCTACCTGGCCGAGACCCGCCACGGCGGCACGCCCTGGCATGCCCACCACATTGCCGAGCGCTACAGCCTGCTGGCCATCATTGCGCTGGGCGAGGGCGTGGTCGGCACCGTGGCCTCGCTGTCGGCCGTGGTCGAGGTCCAGGGCTGGACCCTGGATGCGGTGCTGGTCGTGATCGCCGGCCTGGGGCTCACGTTCGGCATGTGGTGGGCGTACTTCCTGGTCTCGGCCGGCGAGATCCTGCATGCGCGGCGCGAGCGCTCGTTCAAGTGGGGCTACGGCAGCATGCTGGTGTTCGCCGCCATCGCGGCCACCGGCGCCGGCCTGCATGTCGCGGCCCTGGCGATAGAGCACAAGGCCCACATCAGCGCGGTGGCCGTGGTGTTGTCGCTGACGGTGCCGGTGGCGGTCTACCTGCTGACGCTGTACTGGCTCTACAGCGTGTTGTACGCCGAGATGCACTGGTTCCACGGCCTGCTGCTGCTGATCACCGCGGCCGTGCTGGTGGCGGCGCCCCTGGCCGCGGCGGCCGGCTTGTCGATGACGGTCTGCCTCTTGATCGTGATGGCGGCGCCGGCAGTCAGCGTGATCGGCTACGAAGGCTTCGGCTACCGCCATGTGGGCCAGGCCCTGGAGCGCGCGCTGGGCCGCTAGGCCCCGTCCTCAGAAGCTCACCACCGAGCGTATGGACTTGCCTTCGTGCATCAGCTCGAAGGCCTGGTTGATGTCGGTCAGCGGCAAGGTGTGGGTGACGAAGGGCGCCAGCTGGATGCGGCCGGCCATCGCGTCTTCCACCATGCCGGGCAGCTGCGAGCGGCCCTTGACGCCGCCGAAGGCCGTGCCCATCCAGCGCCGGCCGGTGACCAGCTGGAAGGGCCTCGTCGAGATCTCCTGGCCCGCCCCGGCCACGCCGATGATGATGGACTGGCCCCAGCCGCGGTGCGCGCATTCCAGCGCGGCGCGCATCACCTTCACATTGCCAATGCACTCGAAGGAGTGATCGACGCCCCAGCCGGTCATCTCGGTGATGACTTGCTGGATGGGCTTGTCGTGGTCGGCCGGATTGACGCAGTCGGTGGCGCCGAACACCCGGGCCAGCTCGAACTTGGACGGGTTGGTGTCGATGGCGATGATGCGGCCGGCCTGGGCCAGCTTGGCGCCCTGGACCACGGCCAGGCCTATGCCGCCCAGGCCGAACACCGCCACCGTGTCGCCCGGCTGCACCTTGGCCGTGTTCTTGACCGCGCCGAGGCCGGTGGTCACGCCGCAGCCCAGCAGGCAGACCTGCTCCGGGTTGGCCTCGGGATTCACCTTGGCCAGCGAGACCTCGGCCACCACGGTGTACTCGCTGAAGGTGGAGCAGCCCATGTAGTGGTAAAGCGGCTGGCCCTGGTAGGAGAAGCGCGTCGTGCCGTCCGGCATCTGGCCCTTGCCCTGCGTGGCGCGCACGGCCACGCAGAGGTTGGTCTTGCCGCTCTTGCAGAACAGGCATTCGCCGCATTCGGCGGTGTAGAGCGGGATCACATGGTCGCCCGGCTTGACGCTGCTGACGCCTTCGCCGACCTCGACCACCACGCCCGCGCCCTCATGCCCCAGCACCACCGGGAACAGGCCCTCGGGGTCGTCGCCGCTGAGCGTGAAGGCATCGGTGTGGCAGACGCCGGTGTGGGTGATGCGGACCAGCACCTCGCCCTTGCGCGGCGGGGCCACATCGATCTCGACCACCTGCAGCGGCTGGCCCGCCGCAAAGGCCACGGCGGCGCGCGACTTCCTCGTCATCGCTCAGGCCTTCTTGAGCAGGCTGGTGTCTATGGGCAGCTTGCGGATCCGCTTGCCGGTGGCCGCGAAGATGGCATTGGCCACCGCCGGTGCCAGCGGCGGCGTGCCGGGCTCGCCTATGCCGCCGGGATCGGCCTTGCTAGGCATGATGTGGACCTCGACTTGCGGCATCTCGTTCATGCGCACCAGCGGATAGTCGTGGAAGTTGCCCTGCTGGACCTTGCCACCCTCGAAGCTGATCTTGCCGTACAGGGCAGCCGACAGCGCGAAGCAGATGGCGCTCTCGATCTGCCGGGTGATGGTCTGCGGATTGGCGGTCAGGCCGCAGTCCACGGCCGCGACCACGCGGTGCACCTTGGGCGTGCCGTCGCTGGAGACCGAGACCTCGGCCACCTCGGCCACGAAGCTGCCGAAGGCCTCGGCCACGGCGATGCCGCGGTGCCGGCCCGCCGGCAGCGGCTTGCCCCAGCCGGCCTTGGCGGCGGCCAGTTCCAGCACGCCGCGATGGCGCGCATGCTTCTTGGGGTCCAGGTGCTCCAGGCGGAAGGCCAGCGGGTCCTTCTTGGCCGCGGCCGCCAGCTCGTCGATGAAGCTCTCGATGAAGAAAGTGTTCTGCGAATGGCCGACCGAGCGCCAGAACCAGACCTGCGGGCCCGGCTCGGCGCGGCCATAGGCGATGCGCTGGTTGGCGATGCTGTAGGGATGGTCGGCCAGGCCTTCCACCGCCATCGCATCGACGCCGCTCGGCGGTATCTGCATGAAGCCCGAGGCGGCCATGATGGACGGCGAACCCACGTCGGCGCGCAGCAGCGCGATCTGGCCCTTTTCGTCCAGACCGCCTTCGAAGCGCACCAGCGAGGCCGGGCGGTAGAAGCCGGCCGCCATGTCGTCCTCGCGGGTGTAGATCAGCTTGACCGGCCGCTTGCTGAGCTTGGACAGCAGCACGGCATCGATGGTGAAGTCCGGCGCGAAGCGGCGCCCGAAGCCACCGCCCAGCAGCAGGGTGTTGATCTTGACCTTGGCCGGCGTGGCCGAGGCAACCTGGGCCAATATGCCCTGGGCCGGGCCCTGGCTCTGCGTGCCGGCCCAGATCTCGACCTCGTCGCCCCTCACCCAGGCCAGGCAGTTCAGCGGCTCCATGCAGGCATGGGCCAGGTAGGGCACCTCGTACTCGGCCTGCAGCGTGCGTGCGGCGCTGCTGATCGCCATCTTGACGCTGCCCTCGTCCACGGCGATGGCGTCGGCATTGGTGGCGCCGGTGGACAGCAGGTCCGAGACCTTGCTGCCGCCGAGCTGGGCCTTGTCGCCCATGTCCCAAACCACGGCCAGCGCATCGCGGCCCTTCTTGGCGGCCCAGAAGCCGTCGGCCAGCACGGCCACGCCGGAGTCGATGGCGATCACCTGGCGCACGCCCTTGACGGCCTTGGCCGCGGCCTCGTTGAAGCTCTTGGGCTTGATGCCGGCATGCGGCGCGCGGGCCATCACGGCCACCAGCATGCCGTCCACCCGCGCATCGATGCCGAAGCGGGCCGTGCCATTGGTCTTGGCCGGCGTGTCCAGTCGCGGCGTGGGCTTGCCGAGGATCTTGAAGTCGGCGCTGGACTTGAGCAGCGGCTTCTCCGGCACCGGCTGCTCGGCCGCCAGCGCGACCAGGGCGCCGTACGTGATCTTCTGGCCGCCGGGGGCAATGATCTGGCTCTTCTCGCAGCGCAGCTTGTCGGCCGGCAGGCCCCATTTCTTGGCGGCCGCGGCCAGCAGCATCTCGCGCGCCGCGGCACCGGCCTGGCGCACCGGCGTCCAGTGGGCCCGCACCGTGGTCGAGCCGCCGGTGGCCTGCATGCCGAACATCGGGTTGTTGTAGGCCTGGTCCACCGGCGCCTGCTCGACGCTGACCAGCTTCCAGTCCGCCTCCAGCTCCTCGGCGACCAGCATGGGGATGGCGGTCAGCACGCCCTGGCCCATCTCGGCCGAGCCACAGATCACGGTGATGCGGTTGTCCGGCGTGATGCGCAGCCAGGCATTGGGGGCGAAGGTATTGCTCTGCGAAGCGGCGGCAGCGCGTGCCGACAGGGGCAGGGCGAAACCGATGCTGAGGGCGGCACCGGACTCGAGGAATTCGCGGCGGTCCAGCTTCATCTCAGGCTCCCTTGCTCAGCGTGGCCGAGGCGTCCTTGATGGCCGCACGGATCTGGTTGTAGGTGCCGCAGCGGCAGAGGTTGCCGCTCATGGCGTTGTCTATGTCGGTGTCGCTCGGCTTCTTCTTGCCGGCCAGCAGGGCGCAGGCGCTCATGATCTGGCCGCTCTGGCAGTAGCCGCATTGCGGCACGTCCAGCTTGACCCAGGCATGCTGGACCGCCTTGCCGGTGGCGGAGGCACCGACGCCTTCGATGGTCGTCACCTTTTTGCCTGACACGGCGGACAGCGGCGTCGAGCAGGAGCGGATCGGCTGGCCGTCCAGGTGCACGGTGCAGGCGCCGCACAGGGCCATGCCGCAGCCGAACTTGGTGCCGGTGAGATTGAGGTCCTCGCGCAGGGCCCACAGCAGGGGCATCTCGGGATCGGCGTCCAGCGACACCGGCTTACCATTGACCGTCAGCTTGATCGGCATTGCCGCGCTCCTTGTCGTGAGGCTTGGGGGAGGGGAGCGCGAAGCGTAACGCTTTGAGGGCCGCTCTGCATGCATGGAAGGGTTTGTTGATGACGCCGAACCGTGCCCACCTCTGGCTGCAGGCCCATGGCCTGGCCTGCTTCGTGCTGATGACGCTTTGCTTCCTGCTGTTCGGCTGGCTGTCGCTGGACCTGGTGCGACAGGTGTCGGCCAATGCCAGCCTGATCGCGGCCCATGGCTGGGATGCGCTGCTGGACGGCGGCGCCCAGCAGGCGCTGGAACTGCTGCTCACCGCCGTGGCGGCGGTGGCCGCCTGGCTGGGCTTCAAGCTCTGCGAGATGGTGCTGGTGCAGCGCCTGGCCTACCGGCGCTGAGCCGCGGCAGCGATCAGGTCAGGGCCTGGTAGAGCGCAGCACGCTCACGCTCGACAGCTGCCGCATCGCCGCTGGCCGCGGCCTCGGCCAGGGCCGTGGCCCCGAGGTCGGCGCAGATCGCCTGCAGGTCGGCCAGCAGGGCCTGGCGCTGGACCTCGTCGGCCGCGGCCCAGGCACCGCGCCAACCACCGAGGAAGACCCGCGCATGCTCGATGCGCCGCAGCCGTTCCACCGTGCCCGGCGGCAGGCGTCCGCCGCTCAGCAGCTCGTGGACCGCCGGGCCGGCCGGCGCCGCATGTGGCGCCTCGCCCGGCGCGGCGCGGCGGCCGTGGCGGGCCAGGGTCTGCAAGAGCTCGGTCTGGCTGACCGGCTTGCTGAGGTGGCCGTCGCAGCCGGCCGCCAGGCTCTTGAGCGCATCGGCCTCGAAGGCATGGGCGGTCAGCGCTATCACCGGCGTGCGCGGCCAGCCCTGCTCGCGCTCCAGCTCGCGCAAGGCGCGGGTGGCGCTGTGGCCGTCCATGCCCGGCATCTGTATGTCCATCAGCACCAGGTCGTAGCGGCGCTCGCGCAGACAGGCCAGGCCCTGCTCGCCGCTGCCCGCCACGTCGACCCGGTGGCCCTGCGGCTGCAGCATGGCCTCGATCACCAGCACATTGACCTCGTTGTCCTCGCACAGCAGGATGTCCAGCGGGGCCAGGTCTTGCTGTGGCTGGGACAGGGGCTCGGCCGCTGTGCTGCTGGGCGGCTCGGTGGCCGGCAGCGGCAGGCTCAGGCGGAAGGTCGAGCCCAGGCCGGGCTCGCTGACCAGGCTGAGCTTGCCGCCCATCATCGCGGCCAGGCTGCGGCTGATCGCCAGGCCCAGCCCGGTGCCGCCGAACAAGCGCGTGGTCGAGCCGTCGGCCTGGGTGAAGGGCTGGAAGATCAGCTCATGCTTGCTGGCGGCTATGCCTATGCCGGTGTCCTGCACCGCGATCACCATCTCTTCCTCGCCCTCGCCGCAGCCCAGGCGCACGGTGACGCCGCCTTCGCGGGTGAACTTGATCGCATTGCCCATCAGGTTGACCAGCACCTGCGCCAGGCGCTTGGCATCGCCCAGCACCCAGGCCTCGGCGCGCAGCTGGGCGGCTGGCTCCACCTCCAGCCGCAGATAGAGGCCGGCGGCAGCGGCTCGCTCGTGCAGCAGCTCCAGCTGCTCCTCGACCAGGGCGCGCAGCCGCAGCGGACCCGGATGGATGCTCATGCGGCCGGCCTCGATCTTGGAGATGTCCAGCAGGTCGTTGATCAGCTCGAACAGGCTCTGGCCCGAGCTGCGGAACAGGCTGACGTAGCGGCGCTGTTCCTCGTTCAAGGGTGTGCGCGCCAGCAGCTCGGACAGGCCCAAGAGCGCATTCATGGGCGTGCGGATCTCGTGGCTGACATTGGCCAGGAACTGGCTCTTGGCCTCGTTGGCCGCCTCGGCCACGGCCTTGGCCATTTCCAGCCGGCGCTCGGTCAGCGTCTGCCAGCGGATCTGGGCGAAGGCGCCCAGCAGCAGGGTGCAGACCAAAGTGAGCAGGGCTGGCAGCAGCGGCAGCAGCAGGCGCGACTGGCTCAGGGCGGCGAAGCCGGCGAGCAGCAGCACGCCACCGGCCACTGCGCAGGCCAGGCTCAGACGTGCCAGCCGCGGCCGGCGGTGCCACAGGGCCCAGAGCGCGGGCAGCCAGGCGAAAAAAGCCAGGGCCATGGCGGCGCCGGGACCGGCATCGCGGACCTGGCTCTGGGCGGCCAGCTCGGCAAAGGCCAGGGCCATCAGCTCGGTGCCGGCATGCTGGCCCTGGGCCGTCATCACGCGGTCGGCGAAGAAGGCGCTGCTGCCTATGAAGACCGTGCGGCCGCCCAGCTGCGGCCGCAGCGAGGCATCCTCCTGCCGGCCCAGCGCGGCGCCCAGCAGGCGCGTGGCATCCAGCCGCGGCAGGGCTTCGGCATTGCTGGGCAGGTGCAGGCGCAGCTGGGCCTGGTCGCCGACCGCCAAACGCCGCGAACCCAGCAGCAGCGCGCCGCCCTCCAGCCGCGCGGCGCTGCCATGCAATCGCTCCAGTGCGGCCAGCGGCAAGCTGCTGAGGGTCCGGCCCTGGACCCGCTGCAGCAGCGGCAGGCGGCGCAGCCGGCCGTCGGCATCCAGCGGCGCGCTGATCAGGCCCAGTGCGCCCGGGCCCTGATTGGCCTGGCTCAGCAGCGGCGCCGGCAGCAGGGCCGCCGGCCAGGTGTGGAGCCTGGCGGTGACCGCGGCGGCCTGGCTGGCGGGCGAGGCCGGCTCGCGGCTCTCCAGCGCCTGGCCCTGAGGCAGGCCGGCGACGGCCAGCACCACGTCCTGGCGGGCCGCCAGCACCCGGGCCAGTTCCGCGTCACCGGGGCGTTCGGCCTCGAACACGATGTCGAGCACGACCACCTTGGTGCCGGCCTCGCGCAGGTAGTCGATCAGCAACGCGTACACATCGCGCGACCAGGGCCAGGGGCCGAGTTGCGGCTGCAGGCTGGCCAGGGCGGCATCGTCCAGGTCGACCAGCAGCGGCGGGTCCTGGTTCATCGGCCGGGCGGTCCAGCGCAGCTGGGCGTCGTCCAGCAGGTCGGTGGCGCGCTGGGCGGTGGGCGTCAGGCTCAAGAGGCCGGCCAGCGGCAGGGCCAGCAGCGGCAGGGCGGCCAGCCTTTTCAGGCTGCTGAACGACAGGGGCCGCCGGCTGCTGCGCATCTAGCCAGGGCTCAGAGGGCCAGCAGCAAGAGGCCGGCCGGGATCAGCCAGGGCCACCAGGGCCGCGGAATCTCAATGCCCTGCGGCGTGCCGAACGGGCCGGGATGGCCGTCGGCATCCACCGTGCGCACGCGCAGCCAGTAGCGGCCGGGGCCGGGACGCGGCAGCACCAGCGAAGGCTGGTCCAGGGTCTGCTCGCTCAAGAGGGCCTTGAACTCGGGGTCGCTGCTCCATTGGGCCTGGTAGCGGGCGCCGGGCAGGCTGGAGGCGCCCCAGCGCAGCTTCAGCTCCTTGCCTTCCAGATCGGGCGGCAGCGATGGCGGCGCCGGCGGCACTGGCTTGAGCGTGACCTGCTGGGCCTCGCCCCAGGGGCCCTGGTCGGGGCCGGCCGCGATGCTGGCCAGGCGCCAGTGATAGTGGCCGTGGGCGATGGCCAGCTTGAGCTCGGTGTCCTTGAGGTCGGCGCGGTCCACCAGCGGCGTGGCGAAGTCGGGCGTGGCCGCGATCTGCAAGCGGTAGGCCTGGGCCTGCTGGGGTGCGGTCCAGGCGAGACTGAGGCTGTCGCCATAGATCTTCTCGTCCGGCGCCGGCTGGCGGATGAAGGGCGGCTCGGGCCGGGCCTTGAGCTTGAACGCCACCTCGCTGGACAGGCCTTCGAGGCCGGCGTCGTCGAGCGCGCGCACCCGCAGGCGGTAGCGACCGTCAGGCAGGTCGGCCCAGCTGGCCTGCGGCTGTTCGAAGCGGCCGTCCAGCAGCAGTTGTTCCTTGTCGCCGTCGGCGAAGACCTGGGCCCGGTAGGCCTTGGCGCCAGGCGCCGCGGCCCAGGCCAGTTGCAGCGGAATGCGCTCGACCAGGGCCGGTGCCGCGCTCAGCGAAGGCGCGGCGGGCAGGGGCCGGGCCTGCAGTTTTTCACCGGGCTTCGCCACGATGCCCTGGCCAGCGTTGAGGGCCAGCTCTTCGCGGCCACCGCGGCCGGCCGCCACGCGGCCTTCGAGCACCGCAGCGCGGCTGCCCGAGGCATCGGCCTGGACGCGGAACTCCGTGCCCCGCACGCCCAGGTTGATGCCCGGCGTGCGCAGCTCGTAGGACGGCCGTCCCTGCGGCTGGACCTTGCTGTCGGCGCCACCGCGCTGCAGTAGCAGGCGGGTGTCGTGCAGGCCACTACGGCCCATCACCATCAGCTGTTCCAGCGTCAGCTCGCTCTGCGGCGACAGCAGCAGGCGCGAGCCGTCGGCGAAGCGCAGCGTGGCGGAGGACTGTTCGCCGCTTCTGAGCAGGTCACCGCTTCGCAGCTCGGTGCCGACCTGCAGCGGCTGCGGCGCTTGACCGGCTCGCAGCAATTGCACGTCGCCGCGCACGAACAGGGTCTGGGCGAAGCTGGCCTCGCGGGCCAGCCAGCTGACCGGCATCTGCAGCTCGCTGCCCGGTTGCAGCCGGCGCGGATTGGCCACGCGGTTGAGCCGCTGCAGCTCCTGCCAGCGGCGCGAGGGCTGCAGGAACTGCTGGCTCAGCGCGATCAGGGTGTCACCCTGTCGCACCTGGTAGCGCCAGACCTCCTCGGCCGCGCCGGCCTCGCCAATGCCAAGGCCCAGCCCCAGGCCAAGGGCGAGCAGGGCAACAGGGAAACGACGAATGCAATGGCCGACCCACATGCAGACCTCCCAAGGCACCGGACGTGCCGGGGCATGGTAGCGGAAGGCTTTGTGAATCAGTCCTGGTCGAGGGCGCTCTGCAACTGTTCGCGCAGCCGGCGCAGCGCAGCCAGCTCGCGGTCCGGCGCCTGCAGGGCAGGCCAGAGCAAGGCCACCAGGTCGCGGGCGCTCTGGTCCACGTCGATCTGCCGGCCGGCCGTGATCACCTCCCACAGCATGTGCTCCATGGGCCCGAAGACCAGGGAGCGCAGCATGCGCAGCGGAATGTCCTGGCGCACCTGGCCGAGCTGCTGGCCGCGCGACAGCAGGTCCATCAGCGGCGCGGTGTAGCGTCGCTGCAGCTCGATGAAGGCCTCGCCGAATTCCGGGCCCCAGTCGGCATCGCGCTTGCGGCCTTCGGACAGCACCAGCTCGCACAGGCCCGTGCCCTGGATCAGGAACAGTCGCAGATGGGTGTGGACTATGAATTCCAGCTGCTCGCGCACGCCGGCCTCGCGCGGCAGGCCGCCCTCGATGGCGGCAATGATGTCGTCGTACCAGTCGGCGATCACCCGCATGCAGAGCTCGCGCTTGCTGCGGAAATAGGTGAACACCGTGGCCTCGGAGACCCCCAGGCGCTGGGCGATCTCGGTGGTGGTGGCGCGCTCGTAGCCGCGACCGGCGAAGACCTCGCGGCCGACCCGCAGAATGTCCCGCACCCGCTGTTCCGCCCTGGCACTGGTAGGGGCCCGGCGTTGTGGCTGCAGAATCGAGGCTGAGGCGCTCATGGGGCGCATTCTGGCGCAAAACTTGAGGACGGCTCAAGTCGGCTTGCGCCAGGGTTTTTGCTGAGATATCCTCGCGCCTCGCTCGGGTCTGATTGGCCTGGGCCAAGAATATTTTTGAGTGCTGCTCAGATCGGGCGGCCGGCCTGATTTCCTCGGAGACACCATGCCCGTCCTGTCCACCAAGCTGAACGCCCGCTCGGCCGACTTCAAGGCCAATGCCGCGGCCATGGAAGTGTTGCTGGTCGACCTGAACACCCGCCTGGAGACCATCGCCCAGGGCGGCGGCGAGGCGGCCCGCGCCAAGCACACGGCCCGCGGCAAGCTGCTGCCGCGCGAGCGGGTCGAGCTGCTGCTGGATCCGGGCACGCCCTTCCTGGAGCTGGCACCGCTGGCCGGCCTGAACATGTACGACAACGCGGCCCCGGGCGGCGGCATCGTCGCCGGCATCGGCCGGGTCTCGGGCGTGGACTGCATGATCGTCTGCAACGACGCCACGGTGAAGGGCGGCACCTACTACCCGGTGACGGTCAAGAAGCACCTGCGCGCGCAGGAGATCGCCGATCAGAACCACCTGCCTTGCATCTACCTCGTCGACTCGGGCGGCGCCAATCTGCCGAACCAGGACGAGGTCTTCCCGGACCGCGACCATTTCGGCCGCATCTTCTTCAACCAGGCCAATCTCTCGGCCCAGGGCATTCCGCAGATCGCCGTGGTGATGGGGTCGTGCACGGCCGGCGGCGCTTACGTGCCGGCGATGAGCGACGAGACCATCATCGTCAAGAACCAGGGCACCATCTTCCTGGGCGGCCCGCCGCTGGTGAAGGCCGCGACCGGCGAGGTCGTGTCGGCCGAAGACCTGGGCGGCGGCGACGTGCACACCCGCCTCTCCGGCGTGGCCGACCATCTGGCCAACGACGACACCCATGCGCTGGCCCTGGCCCGCCAGTCGGTCGCCCGTTTGAACCGCAACAAGCCGGCCCCGCTGGCTACCGTCACTCCGCGCGCGCCGGCCTTCGATCCGGCCGAACTGCATGGCGTGATTCCCACCGACACCCGCAAGCCCTTCGACGTGCGCGAGGTCATCGCCCGCGTGGTCGACGGCTCGGAGTTCGACGAATTCAAGGCCCGCTACGGCAATACCCTGGTCTGCGGCTTCGCCCACATCGAGGGCATGCCGGTCGGCATCGTCGCCAACAACGGCATCCTGTTCGCCGAGAGCGCGAACAAGGGCGCGCATTTCATCGAGTTGTGCTGCCAGCGCAAGATCCCGCTGGTGTTCCTGCAGAACATCACCGGCTTCATGGTCGGCCGCAAGTACGAGAACGAGGGCATCGCCCGCGCCGGCGCCAAGATGGTGACGGCCGTGGCCTGCGCCCAGGTGCCGAAGTTCACCGTCATCATCGGCGGCAGCTTCGGCGCCGGGAACTACGGCATGTGCGGCCGCGCCTACAGCCCGCGCTTCCTCTGGATGTGGCCCAACGCCCGCATCTCGGTGATGGGCGGCGAGCAGGCCGCTTCGGTGCTGGCCACGGTCAAGCGCGACGGCATCGAGGCCAAGGGCGGCCAGTGGAGTGCCGACGAGGAGCAGGCCTTCAAGGCGCCCATCCTGAAGCAGTACGAGGACCAGGGCCATCCTTACTACGCCAGCGCCCGGCTGTGGGACGACGGTGTGATCGACCCGGCCGACACCCGCCGCGTGCTGGCCCTGGGCCTGAGCGCTGCGCTGAACGCGCCCATCCCCGAGACCAAGTTCGGCGTGTTCCGGATGTAAGCGAGCGGGAGTCCACGAGCATGAGCACGACGCTGAAGATTGACCGCCAGGGCCCCGTGGCCCGTGTCACCCTGAACCGCCCCGAGGTCCGCAACGCCTTCAACGAGGCGGTGATCGCCGAGCTGACCGCTACCTTCGCCGAGCTGGGCCGCGACCCGGGCCTGCGCGCCATCGTGTTGGCGGCCGAGGGCAAGGCCTTCTGCGCCGGCGCCGACCTGAACTGGATGAAGGCCATGGCCGGCTACTCCTGGGACGAGAACCACGCCGATGCCGGCGCGCTCGCCCAGATGCTGTGGACCATCTACAGCTGCCCGGTGCCGGTGATTGCGCGGGTGCAGGGCGATGTCTATGCCGGCGGCGTCGGCCTGGTCTCGGTCTGCGACATGGTCGTGGCGGTGGACTCGGCCGGTTTCTGCCTCAGCGAGGCCAAGCTTGGCCTCTTGCCGGCCACCATTGGCCCCTACGTGATCCGCGCGCTGGGCGAGCAGGCCTCGCGGCGCTACTTCGTGACCGCCGAGCGCTTCTCGGCCGCCGAAGCGCATCGCCTGGGCCTGGTGCACGAGCTGGCAACGGCCGAGACGCTGGATGAGAAGGTGGATGCGCTGCTGGCCGCGATAACGGCCAACGGCCCGGCCGCTGTCAAGGCCTGCAAGAAGCTGGTGCAGGACCTGGCGCACGAGACCATCACGCCGCAGCTGCGCGACGACACGGCCCGCCGCATCGCCGACATCCGCGCCAGCAGCGAAGGCCGCGAAGGCGTGCAGAGCTTCCTCAACAAGAGCAAGCCTTCGTGGTTGGCATGAGCGAGAACACCAGCACCCAAGCACTGCAGCAGCGCAGCCTGGCCGCGGTCTGGCATCCCTGCACCCAGATGGCGCGGGCCGAACTCATGCCGCCGTTGCCGATCCAGCGCGGCGAGGGCGCCTGGCTGTACGACTTCGAGGGCAATCGCTATTTCGACGCCAACAGCAGCTGGTGGGTCAATCTGTTCGGCCATGCCGATGCCCAGCTGAATGCGGCCATCAAGCAGCAGCTCGATACGCTGCCGCACGTGATGCTGGCCGGTTGCACGCATGAGCCGGCCGTGCGCCTGGCCGAGCGGCTGAGCGCGCGCACTGGCGGCGCCCTGGGCCACTGCTTCTTCGGCAGCGACGGCGCCAGCGCGGTCGAGATCGCGCTGAAGCAGAGCTTCCACAGCTGGCGCAACCTCGGCCAGGTCGAGAAGCGCGAATTCGTCTGCCTGAAGAACGGCTATCACGGCGAGACCATAGGCGCGCTGGCGGTGACCGACGTGGCCATCTTCCGCGATGCCTATGACCCGCTGCTGATGCGCGCCCACATCGTCGAGTCGCCCGATTCGCGCAAGGGACCGGAAGGCCAGGTCAAGGCGCTGGCCGCGATGCGGGCCTTGCTGGAAGAACGCTCGGCCAGCGTCGCGGCCGTCATCGTCGAGCCGCTGGTGCAGGGCGCCGCCGGCATGGTCATGCATTCGCCGGCCTATCTGCGAGCGCTGCGGGCGATGACGCGCGAATTCGGCGTCCACCTGATCGCCGACGAGATCGCCGTCGGCTGCGGCCGCACCGGCACTTTCTTCGCCTGGGAGCAGTCCGAAGCCGAGTGGCCGGACTTCATCCTCCTGTCCAAGGGCATCACCGGCGGCACCCTGCCGCTGTCGCTGGTGCTGACCACCGAAGCCATCTTCAAGAGCTTCTGGAGCGAGGACGTCACGCGGGGCTTCCTGCATTCGCATTCCTACACCGGCAATGCCCTGGCCTGTGCCGCCGCCAATGCGGTGCTGGACCGCTTCGACGCCGGCCAGCTGGAGCGCAATGCGGCGCAGAGCAAGCTGCTGGGCGCCGCCTTTGCGCCGTTGGCCGAGCATGAGCGCGTCGAGCAGATGCGCCAGCGCGGCATGATCCTGGCCTTCGACGTCAAGGACGCGCCCGAGCGCTTCGCTGAAAAATTCCATCTGGCGGCGCGCCGCCACGAGCTGCTGATACGACCCATAGGCCAGACGGTCTACCTGATGCCGCCCTATCTGATAGGCCCGGCCACCGCGTCCTTCCTGGCCAATGCGGTGACGAACACGCTGAACGATGTCCTCTCTGATTGACCACCTGCAGGCCAAGCTCGGCGCCCTCGCCGCGCAAGACCTGACCCGCTTCCTGCGCGAGGCCGAGAGCCCGACCGCGCCGCACCAGATCGTGCGCGGCGCCGACGGCGTCGCCCGCGAGCTGCTGATGTTCTGCAGCAATGACTACCTGGGTCTGGCCGCCCATCCGCGCATCGCCGAGGCCCTGGCCGAAGGCGCACGCATCTACGGCGGCGGCTCCGGCGCCTCGCCCCTGGTCAGCGGCCATTCGGTCGCCCATGCCCGCGTGGCCGAGACCCTGGCCGACTGGTTCGCGCCGCATATTCCGCAGGCCCGCGCCCTTGGCTTCTGCACCGGCTACATGGCCAACCTGGCCGTGGTCACGGCGCTGGGCGATGCCGACACCGAGATCTTCTCGGAGGCCCTGAACCACGCCTCGCTGATTGACGGCACGCGCCTGGCCAAGGCCAAGGTCACGCGCTACGGCCATGCGGATGTGGATCAGCTGGAGGCGCTGCTGTACGCCAGCCCAGCCAAGCTCAAGCTGATCGTCACCGACGCCGTCTTCAGCATGGACGGCGACATTGCGCCGCTGCCGCAGCTGCTGGCCCTGGCCGAACGCCACGATGCCTGGCTGATCGTCGACGATGCCCATGGCTTCGGCGTGCTGGGCGAGAACGGCCGCGGCTCGCTGGAGCACTTCGACCTGCGCAGTGAGCGGCTGATCGTGGTCGGCACGCTGGGCAAGGCCGCGGGCCTGGCCGGCGCCTTTGTCGTGGCCCATTCGACGGTCACCGAGTACCTCTTGCAGTCGGCCCGCAACTACATCTTCTCGACCGCCTCGCCGCCGGCCGTTGAGCATGCGCTGCTGACCAGCTTCGACCTGATCGAGAGCGAGCTGGGCAAGCAGCGCCGCCAGCATCTGCGCGAGCTGCAGCAGCGGCTGTCGATCGGCATCGAAAAGCTCTTGAAGCGGCAGCCTGGCCTGGCCTGGCGGCTCGCGCCCTCAAGCACGCCGGTGCGGCCGTTGATCGTCGGCGGCAATGCGCAGGTGATGGAACTGGCCGCGCGGCTGGAGCGCCAAGGCCTGCGCGTGCCCGGCATACGCCCGCCCACCGTGCGCAAGGGCGAGGCCCGCCTGCGCATCACCTTGTGCGCGACCCACACCGAGGCCGACGTGGACCGCCTGCTGGCGGCGCTCGAGGCGGCGGCAGCCGACATGGCGAGGATCTCGGCATGATGAAAGGTTTTTTCATCACCGGCACCGACACCGAGATCGGCAAGACCTGCATCACGGCCGGCCTGACCGTCGCCCTGCAGCAGCTGGGCCAGCGCGTGGCGCCCATCAAGTCGCTGGCGGCCGGCCAGTTCCAGGACGAGCAGGGCCGCTGGGTCAACGAGGACGTGCAGCAGCTGCACGCCGCCCAGACCCTGGGCCTGAGCCTCGATGAGGTCGGCCCCGTGCAGTTCCGCACGCCTTGCGCGCCGCATATCGCGGCCCGCTTCGATGGCCGCAGCATCGACCGCGAAGCCCTGCTCGCCGCGATCCGCAAGACCGCGGCCAAGGCGGACCTGGCCCTGGTCGAAGGGGTGGGCGGTTTCCGCGTGCCCCTTACAGACGATTGGGATACGGCCGACCTGGCCGTCGACCTGCAGCTGCCGGTGATCCTGGTGGTGGGACTTAGGCTGGGCTGCATCAACCATGCGCTGCTCACCGCCGAGGCCATCCGTTCGCGCGGCCTCCAGCTGGCCGCCTGGGTGGCCAATACCGCCGATCCGGCGTTTGCCCATGTGGCGGACAATCTGGCGGCCCTGCAGGCCGGCCTGGCCGTCCCCTGCCTTGGCCAGGTGCCGCGCCTGGCCGCGCCGGTCGAACCCGCGGCCGTGGCCGCCCATCTTTCTTCGCAGCCCCGGCTGCTGCTGAAACTTCTCTCTGAAGACTCCTGAACCATGAAGCAGACCCAAAACCAGATCCAGTCGTTGACGCCGACCCGCGACGAGGACCGTCGCAACAGCAAGCCCTGGACCGTCAATGAAGTGGCCGAGCTGTTCGAGCTGCCCTTCATGGACCTGCTGTTCCGCGCCCAGCAGGTGCACCGCGAGCATTTCGATGCCAATGCGGTCCAGCTGTCCACCCTGCTGTCGATCAAGACCGGCGGCTGCGAGGAGGACTGCAAGTACTGCCCGCAGTCGGCCCATTTCGACACCGGCCTCAAGGCCGAGAAGCTCTTGCCGCTGGACGAGGTGATGGAAGCCGCCAAGGCCGCCAAGGCCAATGGCGCGACCCGCTTCTGCATGGGCGCCGCCTGGCGCGCCCCCAAGGAGCGCCATATCGAGCAGATCGGCGAGATGATTTCCAGCGTCAAGGCCCTGGGCCTGGAGACCTGTCTGACCGCCGGCATGCTGGCCGACGGCCAGGCCGAGCAGCTGCAGCAGGCGGGCCTGGACTACTACAACCACAACCTCGACACCGCGCCCGAGTTCTACGGCCAGATCATCACCACCCGCACCTACCAGGACCGCCTGGACACGCTGGACCGGGTGCGCGGCGTGGGCCTCAAGGTCTGCTCCGGCGGCATCGTGGGCATGGGCGAGACCCGCCGCCAGCGCGCCGGCCTGGTGGTGCAGCTGGCCAACCTGGATCCCTATCCGGAGTCGGTGCCGATCAACAACCTGGTCCAGGTCGAAGGCACGCCGCTGGCCGGAACGGCCCAGCTCGATCCGTTCGAGTTCGTGCGCACCATTGCCGTGGCCCGCATCTGCATGCCGCGCGCCATGGTCCGCCTGTCGGCCGGCCGCGAGGAGATGCCCGAGGCCATGCAGGCCCTCTGCTTCATGGCCGGTGCCAATTCCATGTTCTATGGCGACAAGCTCTTGACCACCAGCAACCCGCAGGCCGAGAAGGACCGCGCCCTGCTGAGCCGGCTGGGCATGCACTGCGCTACCGAGGCCGAGCTCTCGCACGGCGAGTCGGGCAGCAAGGAAGCCAAGATCATGCTGATGGCCAAGCCGGCCGCCGACGAGCAGCCGCCGGCGCGTCCCTGCCAGACGCACTGACGAATCCAGACGCCCAGCACAAGACGGAGACAGACGGCCATGTTCAAGAAGATCCTGATCGCCAACCGCGGCGAAATCGCCTGCCGCGTGGCAGCCACCGCGCGCCGCCTCGGCGTCAAGACCGTGGCCGTCTACTCCGAAGCCGATGCCCGGGCCAGGCATGTGCAGGCCTGCGACGAAGGCGTGCTGATCGGCGGTCCGGCGCCGAAGGACTCCTACCTTCAGTGGCAGCGCATCATCGATGCCGCCTGCGCCACCGGCGCCGAGGCCATCCACCCCGGCTATGGCTTTCTGAGCGAGAACGAGGACTTCGCCCAGGCCTGCGCGAATGCCGGCCTGGTCTTCATAGGTCCGCCGTCGTCGGCGATCCGCGCGATGGGCCTGAAGGCCGAGTCCAAGCGGCTGATGGAGCAGGCCGGCGTGCCCCTGGTGCCGGGCTATCACGGCGCCGACCAGAACCCCGAGCTGCTGAAGAGCGAGGCGGATCGCATCGGCTATCCGGTGCTGATCAAGGCCAGCGCCGGTGGTGGCGGCAAGGGCATGCGCGCGGTCTATGCGGCGGATGAATTTGAAGCTGCACTGGCCTCCTGCAAGCGCGAGGCGATCAACAGCTTCGGCGACGATGCCGTGCTGATCGAGCGCTATGTGCAGAAGCCGCGCCACATCGAGATCCAGGTCTTCGGCGACAGCCACGGCGACTGCGTCTTCCTGTTCGAGCGCGACTGCTCGGTGCAGCGCCGCCACCAGAAGGTGCTGGAGGAAGCGCCGGCCCCGGGCATGACCGAGGCCCGCCGCCGCGAGATGGGCGAGGCCGCCGTGGCCGCGGCCAAGGCCGTGGGCTATGTGGGCGCCGGCACGGTGGAGTTCATCTGCGAGCAGGATGGCCGCTTCTATTTCATGGAAATGAACACGCGCCTGCAGGTCGAGCATCCGGTGACCGAGGCGATCACCGGCCAGGACCTGGTCGAGTGGCAGCTGCGCGTGGCTGGCGGCGAGCCGCTGCCGCTCAAGCAATCCGAGCTGCGCATGAACGGCCACGCCATTGAGGCCCGCATCTGCGCCGAGAACCCCGAGGCCGGTTTTCTTCCTGCCACCGGGCGCCTCGACGTGGCTCGCTGGCCTTCGCATGTGAGCTTCGAGCGCGGCACCGTGCGGCTGGATGCCGGCGTGGGCGAGGGCGACGAGATCAGCCCCTACTACGACTCCATGGTCGCCAAGCTGATCGTCTGGGGCGAGGACCGCGAGCAGGCCCTGGCCCGGCTCGATGCCGCGCTGCGCGACACCCACATCGTGGGCCTGCAGACCAACGTAGCCTTCCTGCGCCGCTGCGCCGCGACCAAGTCGTTTGCCGGTGCCGACCTGGACACCGCGCTGATCGAGCGTGAGAAGGCCGCGCTGTTCGGCCAGCCCGGTCTGCCGCTTGATGTGGCGGCTGCCGCTGTCGTGGCCCATACGCTGGCCGTCGAAGCCACGCAGCAGAGCGACGATCCCTGGAGCCGCCGCGACGGCTGGCGCATCTTCGGTTCGGCCGTGCGCCGCTTCGAGCTGGACTTCAATGGCGAGCACCACCGCGTGCTGCTGTCGCGCCACCACCAGGGCGGCATGCAGCTCACGGTGGCCGGCGAGGAGATTCCGTTCGCGGTCAACTCGGCCAGCCAGGAAGCCCATGAGCTGCTGCTGGGCGAGGGCCTGAACCTGCGCCGCATCGCGGTGAAGACCTATGCCCGCGGCGAGCGCGTCACCGTGTTCGCGCCGCAGGGCTCGGCCGAGCTGACCGAGTTCGACGTGATCGCCCATGCCGGCGAGGGGGCTTCCGAGGGCGGCCGCCTGAGCGCGCCCATGCCGGGCAAGATGGTGTCCTTCCTGGTCGCTGCCGGCGACAAGGTCACCAAGGGCCAGGCCCTGGCCGTGATGGAGGCGATGAAGATGGAACACCAGATCCATGCGCCGCGCGACGGCGTGGTGGCCGAGATCCTTTACTCGGTCGGTGACCAGGTGACGGACGGCGCGGAACTTATCCGCCTGGAGGCTTGAGATGTCCGCGTTGCCCACTCAAGTCACCCTCGTCGACGTCGGCCCCCGCGACGGCCTGCAGAACGAAAAGCAGCCGGTCGCCACCGAGCACAAGGCCCAGCTGGTCGAGATGCTGCAGCAGGCCGGCCTGCGCAACATCGAGGTCACCAGCTTTGTCAGCCCCAAGTGGGTGCCGCAGATGGGCGACAACGAGGCGGTGATGGCGGCGATCACGCGCCATCCCGGCGTGCGCTACAGCGTGCTGACGCCGAACATGAAGGGCCTGGAGGCCGCCTTGCCGACCAAGCCGGCCGAGATCGTGGTCTTCGGCGCGGCCTCCGAGGCCTTCAGCCAGAAGAACATCAACTGCAGCGTGGCCGAGAGCATCGAGCGCTTCGCGCCCGTGGTCGCCGCCGCCCATGCGGCCGGGCTCAAGGTGCGCGGGGCGCTGTCCTGCGCCGTGGGCTGCCCTTACGAGGGTGACATCCATCCCGACAAGGTGGAGCGCGTGGTCCAGCTGATGAAGGACATTGGCGTGGACCACATGGGCGTGGCCGACACCATTGGCGTGGGCACGCCGCGGCGCATCCAGGCGGCGATGGAGCGGGCCTTGAAGCACTATCCGCTGCACGAGGTCAGCGGCCATTTCCACGACACCTACGGCCAGGCCCTGTCCAACATCTACGCCTGCCTGGAGATGGGCATCCACCATTTCGATGCCAGCGTGGCCGGCCTGGGTGGCTGCCCTTACGCCAAGGGCGCCACCGGCAATGTGGCGACCGAAGACGTGGTCTTCATGCTGAACGGACTCGGCATAGACACCGGCATCGACATAGACAAGCTGGTCGATGCCGGCGCCTTCATCTCCAATGTGCTGGGCCGCCCGCCGGTCTCGCGTGTGGGCCGCGCCCTGCTGGCCAAGCGGGCCAGCTGAGTCCGCATCAATCCATCAGCCGCGGATGCGCTGCGAGAACCACCACAGGTGGCCATCGCAGTCGAGCGCGCCGTAGCTGCGGTCGGCCCAGTATTCCGGGCCGTAGTCGCACAGCACCGGCTCGGCCGTGATGGTGGCGCCGCAGCTGCGGGCGCGTTCGCAATGGGCGTCGACGTCGTCCACATAGAGCATCACGCTCTGCGTGTTGGCGCCGCCCAAGACCTTGGGGCTGTGCAGCGGCGTCCCGAAGCGGGCGGCACGCTCGGCGCCGCCCTCCGACACCATGATCACCGCCTCGCCATAGGTGAGTTCGCTGTGCAGCACCGAGCCGTCCTCGGCATCGACCTTGATGCGCAGCTCGAAACCAAAGGCCTCCATCAGCCAGGCGATGGCCTCGTTGGCGTTCTCGTAGAACAGCGAGCTGGACAGGCGCGGCCAGTCGGCGGGCGTGGGCTTCATCGCGGATCTCCGGCAAGGGTCGGGCTCGCAGAATAGGTGGGACCCGGCGGCCGCACAAGCCGCTAGCATAGTCCTCATGAACGACAGCCTGGAACCCTTGAGACTGCCGCCCGGCACCGACCTGCGCGCGGCGCTGGAAGCGCTGGCCCGCGAGCGCGGCGCCGGCTTCGTCGTGGCTGGCCTGGGCAGCCTGAAGCCGACGCGGCTGCGCCTGGCCGGGGCGGAGCTGGTGATGGAGCTGGAAGGCGATGTGGAGCTGCTGAGCCTGACTGGCTCGCTCACCCGCGAGGGAGCTCATCTGCACGCCAGCATTTCCGACGTCAACGGCCAGGTCTATGGTGGCCATCTGATGGCCGGCAGCCGGGTCCGCACCACGGCCGAGCTGCTGGTCGCGTGGCTGCCCGGTTGGGAGCTTCGCCGCGAGCTGGACGCCGCGACTGGCTATGCCGAACTGCAGGTGCGTCGGCGCGAACCATGAGCCGTCCGCTGTGCCCGCGCTGCGAGCGGCCGCTCGCCGCCTGTCTGTGCGCCTGGGTCAGGTCGGTGAGCAATCGGGTCGAGGTCCTGCTGCTCCAGCATCCGGACGAGCAGGGGGAAGCCAAGGGCACGGCCGCGCTGCTGCGGCTCAGCCTCTCGAATTGCGTGCTGAAAGTCGGCGAACGCTTTGATCCGAGCGAACTCGACGACGGCCGCCAGAGCTGGCTGCTCTACCCGGGCGCTGACGCGGGTGCTGCCTTGCCGCTGCCGGAACGGATGCGGCTGATCGTGCTGGACGGCAGCTGGCGCAAGAGCCGCAAGCTGATTCACCTGAATCCCTGGCTGACTGCCTTGCCGCGGCTTTCGCTGGCCGATGCGCCGGCCAGCCGCTATGCCTCGCTGCGCCGGGCCGATGCAGCCGGACAGTTGTCGACGCTGGAAGCGACGACGCTGGCCCTGATGCAGCTGGAGCAAGGCAATGCAGCCCCGTACCAGGGGCTGCTTGAGGCGATGGACGGCTTCGTGGCGCAGCAGCTGGCCTTCAGGCCAACAGCCGCGCACTAGGCCTGCCCGCTTCTTACCCCTTGCTCGCCGCCGGGGCCTTCATGCGGGGCTTTTCGTAGTCGGCTGGCACCTTGAACAGGTTGGCATCCGGCTCGCCGCGCTTGATGTTGTGCAGCTTGTAGTTGACCTCGCCGGAACGCGGATCGAAGTCGCGCGAGCTGACGGTCAGCATCAGGTCGGGCGAGGTCCAGACCTCGCGCGTGGTCACCATGGGCTTTTCGTTACCCATCTTGCCGGCCTCGACGGTCCAGGTGGTTTTCTCGCCGTTGGCCTTGACACCCTCGACGTCCTTGGTACCCAGCGAGCTGGCCACGCCGGGGCCGCGGGGGGCCAGGTTCAGGGCGCGCAGCTGCACCATGGGAGGCACCGGTGGGACCGGAGCGACCATGGGCGTTCCCGGCACGCCGGGCACCGGCGGCACCGTGGTGATGGTCTGGCCGTCGCCGGTGCGGATCACGCGGACCTCGACGTCGCGGCGGGTGCGGCCCTTGTCGTCGGTGCTCTCGGTGCGGCTGATCACGGCCGGGGTCGGTGGTGCGGGCTGGGCGGCCTCGGGAGCCTTGGGCAGCTCGGCGCGCGGCGCGCCCGGTTCGCCGATGCGCTTGGTGATCTCGCGCACCCGCTCCTGCACCTTGTCGCCTATGCCCTGCCAGCTGGCGCCGTCGCCGAAGTTGAAATTGAAGTCGCGGTTGATGGCGATGCGCAGGTTGCGGGCCGTCTTGGCCTCGGGGTCCAGCACCCAGTGCTCCTTGGCGACCGGGTCGTTCAGGAAGATGCTGCGCTTGCCATTGCGCTCGACTTCCTGGCGGGTGCGGCCTTCGCCGTCGCGGCACAGCTTGCTGGTCTGCTTGCGGTAGATGCGGTTGCCATCGGCGAGCGGCTGGATGGTCTCGTGCGTGGCCTCGGCACAGTAGGGCGCGCCCTTGACCACGCGCTCGCCGCCCAGCTCATGGGCCGCGAAGGCCATGTCCTCGGCGATGAAGCGGGCATGGGCTTCGCCGGCCTGGGCCAGCATCACGGCGTGCTGCTCCTTGGCCTTGGCGTACCGCTCCGTGGCTTCGGCGTGCTGGGCCTTGGCCTGGGCATGCAGGTCCTGGACCTGGATGCGGACCTGCTGCTCCTTGGCCTGTTCGGCGCCGTCTTGGGCGACCCAGGTCTGGGCCTGGGCGGCGGTGGTGGCCAGGCCGGCCAGCAGGCAGGCGGCGGCGATGCGGTGGTTGCGGTGCTTCATGGTGTACCTCGGTGAGAAAGAGAGGAAGCGGTGGGGAAGTCGGGTGGAAGAGGGCGGGATTCAGCGAACGAAGCGCACGGCCAGCAGGTCGCCGGATGGATGCATCAGCAGCTCGGCCTTGACGCGCTCGCCGGCCTGGCTGGGGTCGTAGGGCAGGCCCATCAGGGCCAGGCGGTCGCGCGGCAATTCGGTGCTGACCAGCCAGGCGCGGGCCTGGCCGGTCTCCTGCAGATAGCTGGCCCATCGGTCGGGCGGCACCAGGGGTACGAAGTCGGTGGCGTAGGCGGTCTGGTCGGCCGAAGGCGGGGGTTCCAGCAGCAGCAGGGCGCTGGCAGCCACCAGCAGGAGGCCGCAGGCGCCGGCGCCCGACCAGGCCAGCGGTGCGGCCCAGCTGGCGCGCTTGCCGCCAGCAGCTGCCGGCTCACGGCTGAACAAGCGACGCCACCAGGGCTGGCGGGCGGCCTTGGGTCGGCATTGCAGCGACAGCTGCATGGCATGGCGGGCGGCGGCGTCGCGGGCCGGCGTGACCTGTTCGGTGCCAAGTTCGGTCGCGCAGTCTTCCAGCCAGGCCGACAAGGGACGCAGGCTCTGCGACGGGGGATGCGTGGGGAAGGGGCTACTGCTGCTCATCGCTGCTCTCCACGGCCGGCGTTCAGGAATTCGGCCAGCCGAAGGCGCGCCCGGTGCAGCCGGGTGCGCAAGGTGTTGATTTCAATGCCGGCGATCAGGGCGGCTTCGACATAGGGGCGGTGCTGCAGGTCCACCAGGACCAGGGCCTCGCGTTGCGGCCAGGGCAGGCGGCGTATCGCGGCCCAGATCTCGGCCTGGTCCTGGGCCCGCACCAGCAGTTCCTCGGGCGAGGGATGGAGTTCGTCGGACGAGAGCTCCTGCTCGGGGTCGGGCGCACCCGGTTCGCGCCAGCGCTGCATCAGCGCATGGCGGGCAATGCCGGCCAGGTAGGCGCCCAGCGTGCCGCGTAGCGGATCGAAGCCCTGGGGCCGGGCAGCGAGGCTGACGAAGGCGTCCTGCATCGCGTCGGCCGCCCAGGCCGGGTTGCCGCTCAGGGCCAGCGCATAGCGGTAGACCGAGGCCGACTCGCGGCGGTAGAGCTGGTCCAGCGCCTCGGATTCGCCACGGCCCAGCCGGCGCAACAGGGCGACGGTTTCGCTGCTTGCCTCGCTGGCGGCGGCCGGACTGACGAAGGGCATCATCGGATCAGGGGTTCGGGTCGTGCTGACTCTAGCTATTGCGGGCAGGGGCTCAAAAAGTTCCTCAGGGTTTCTGCGGGGGCAAAAAAAAAGCCCCGGCCTAGGCCGGGGCTCATGGAGAGAGGCTTGGGAAGAACGATCAGAACTCGTACTTGACCGTGGCCTGCACCGCCCATTGCGACTCGCCCTTGACTTGCTTCAGGGTCACGTCGTCGATGTTGGTGTTGACCTGGTAGATGTACTTGCCGGCGGCGTTCAGGCCGACGTAGTTCACGAAGGTGCGCTTGTTGCCACCGGCCGAGGCGAAGGCCACTTCGTTGATGCGGCCCCAGCGCGGGTTGATCAGGTTGCCCACGTTCAGGATGTCGAACGAGAACGAACCCTTGTGCTTCTCGGTGAAGCCCGGGATCTGCTGGCTGATGCGCAGGTCGAAGCTGTTGGCCCACGGCGAGATGCTGCCGAAGCGCTTCACGACACCACCCTTGGAGTCACGCAGTTCCTTGTAGGAATTGACGATGTTCCAGAAGTTGGTTTCGTTGACCTTGCTGGCCGCCGTGTCGCCCAGGAACTCGACGTCTCCCGAACCGAAGGCGGTCGGGATGTACATCAGGTCGTTGACGACGCCGTCGCCGTTCATGTCGTTGCGATAGGTCCAGCTGTAGGGCTTGCCCTTGCGGCCTTCGTAGAACAGGCCCACCGTGGTCTTGTAGTTGCCGATGAAGGCCTTGGACCAGTTGACCGCGGCGCTGATGCGATCCTTGATCAGGGCTGCCGAGTTGGCGGCCGTGTCTTCGTTCGGGTTGAAAATGGCGCGGGCGTTGAAGTTGGAGTTCGAGACCGACGAGGTCAGCGGGCTCACTTCGGTGGCGGAAGAGCGGCTGTAGGCCACGCTCCAGCCGAAGCCCTGGCGAGCCGGTTGCGACAGCGATAGCGTCAGCGAGTTGCCCGAGCCCTTCTTCGACTCGGCCGCCAGCAGCACGTTGTTGAACGCCGGGTTGCTGAGTGCGCGGGTGCGGGTCTGGCCGGTCGGCGTGGCGCAGGCGCCCGAGGTGACCGTGCCGCCGGTGGCGGTGTAGCAGGCCGGGTTGTAGCCTTCCGGACGGAAGAACATCTCGCGGCCATCCGGACCGATCTTGGTGGCAGCGCCCAGGTTCAGGTGCTTGTAGTAGATGCCCGAATCAGTCTTGGTGTACAGCCATTCAGCCGACCATTCCAGGCCACCCCAAGGCAGCTGACCGTCATAGGCCAGGTTCAGCTTCCAGACCGAAGGCTGGCTCATGCCGGGCTGGACGAAGTCCACGTTGGCCGCCGGCTGGGTACCGGCGAAGCTGGTGACCTGCTTGGTCGGATCCGGGTTGAACAGGCCGCCGGTGCTGGCGCAGGTGCCGAAGCCCGAGATGCCGCAACCGATGACCTGGGTGGCCAGGCCGGTGTTGGAGTAGGGGTTGGACAGCCAGACGTTGGCAGCCGCACCCTGGAACAGACCGAAACCGCCGCGCACCTGGGCCTTGGCGTCCTTCTTGTCGTTCAGCAGGTAGTTGAAGCCGAAGCGCGGCTGGACCAGGTTGGCGCCATCGACGTTGGCCGAGTTGTCCAGACCGAAGCCGCCGCTGTTGCGGACGACCGTGGTGCCGTTGACCGAGCCGGCCACGGTGGCGGCGGCGGCGGCGGCGTTGCGGGCCGGCTTGTCGTTGGTGGACAGCTGGTCCACGCGGACGCCGGCCGTCACGGTCAGGCGGTCGTTGACGGTCCAGGTGTCCTGCAGGAACAGGCCGGTCTGGGCCAGGGCCCACTTGGCGATGCCGTCATCCAGCGTGCCGCCGGGCACCGGGGTCTGTACCTGGTACGAGGACGCACGGCCGATGTTGAAGTTCTCCAGCACGGCGGCTTCGATCTGGGCGGCCGTGGCCGTGCCGCAGTTGATCGCGCCGAAGCTGTAGGTGTAGGTCGCGCTGCTGTTCTGGCAGCTGAAGGTGTAGTTGCCCTTGGTGTTCTGGAAGAAGGCGTTGAACACCTTGTTCTTGGCGTAGTCCGCGCCGAACTTCAGCTCGTGGTCGTCGATGACCCAGTTGGCGCCGAAGTAGGCATCCTGGGTCTTGGTGTCCAGGATGTTGTAGTGACGGCTCAGCTCGGTACCGAAGTTGACGAAGCGGCTGCCGGTATTGACGCCGGCGGGCGAACCGGCCGGTGCCGGACCCGTGAACTGCAGGGCCATGGCCGGCAGGTTCGCGTGGTTCTTGGGCTCGCTGTGGTAGTCGCGGTTCGAGATCTTCAGCTCGGTCGAGAAGTTGGGCGTCCAGTCCGAGAAGATCTGGCCGACAACGGTGTCGATCTTCTTCTCTTGCTCCCACCACCACGAGGTCAGGTTGATGGCCGTGGCGCTGAAGCTGCCGAAGTTGGTCTCGCTCTGCTCGGTGCGGGCGAAGCGGACGTTGGCGCGGTGCTTGTCGCTGATGTTCCAGTCCAGCTTGACCAGCGAGTCCTTGACGTTCAGGACGCTGGGGCCGTTGGCATCACCGACCTCCATGTTGTACTTGCTCTTGGCAATGCTCTTGAGCGAGTCAAGCGAGGACTGCGAGATGGCGACGTTGGTCAGCGGGCTGCCGACCGGGCCGAACTCGGGCTGGGCGCGGGTGCTCTTCAGCTCTTCGTAGCTGGCGAAGAAGAACAGCTTGTCCTTGACGATGGGGCCACCCAGGGTGAAGCCCTTGGTGTCTTCCTTGAAGGGCAGGAAGTTGAAGTAGCTGTCATTGGCGCGGTTGAAGCGCGAGCCCACCAGCTTGTCGTTGCGGTAGACGTAGTAGACGCTGCCCTTGAGCTCGTTCGTGCCCGACTTGGTGACGGCGTTGATGTTGGCGCCGGTGTAACCCTTCTGGGTCACGTCGTAGTTCGAGATGTTGACCTGCACCGACTGGATCGCATCGATCGAGATCGGCTGCTTGGCCGTCGGCATGTTGTTGGCTTCCAGGCCGAAGGTGTCATTGATGGTGACGCCGTCGATGGTGACCGAGTTGTAGCGGACGTTCTGGCCGGCGGCCGAGATCTCGCCGCGCTCCTTGTCGGTCTGCGACAGGCGCGGATCGGTACGGGCGTAATCCTGGAGGTTCCGGGCGACCGAGGCGTAGGCGTCGAGCTCGTTGCGGCCGATGCTGGTGCCGGCACCCATGGTGCCGCTGTTGAACTTGCTGGCGGCCGAGGCGCTGCCGGTGATGGTCACCGTCTGCAGCTGCTGCGAGCCCAGGCGCACGTCCAGGTTCAGGTTTTCGGCCAGGGCCAGGAAGATGCCGTTGCGGGCTTCCTTGTCGGCACCCTTGGCAACCGTGATGTCGTAGGGGCCGCCGACGCGCAGGCCGCGAGCCGAGTAACGACCTTCGGCATCGGTGGTCAGCGTGTTGGTCGAACCCGACTCGCGGTGGACGATGGTCACGGTGGCAGCGGCCACCGGCTTGCCATCAGGCGAGGTGATGCGGCCGTTGACGGCGGCGGTCGTGTTCTGCGCGAACGCCGGGGCGGCGGTCACGATGGCCACTGCGGCGCCCAGCGCCGACAGCGAGAAGCCGGTCCAATTCCTGTCACTCATCTGTCTTACTCCTGAAAAGATGCCAACGAATCCGGGAGGGTTCAACGTCAAAAAAATGTAGCACCCGAGGGGGTCGCAAACGTTTTGCTCCTCATTTGCGCCACGCCAGAGAAAGTACGGCTTGAAATGTCCTTGCCTTTGTGACTGGCCCATGCCCACCTGGGTGGGCGCCACAGACATGCCTGACCCCTGCTGCAACAGCCGGCGTGGTCGGCGGCGACTTTGCCGCGTGCATGTTGTGGGTCTGTGACAGTCGGCATGACGCGACAAACTCCGTACGTCCAAGACCCGCCAACAGCAATGGCTGGCCTGACGCCAATACGCAAGGGTCGTATCGTCGCCGCGAATGCCTGGAAACGCTGTTGCGCCATATATACAAATCACCGCTTTCGAGGGGAGCGGCGCGCGCCGGGCGACCCCCTCATTTGCGCGAATCCTGGCTTCGCTCGTTGAAAAGGTGCGTTTGTAGGAATGCTCCAAATCGAGATCCTGACTCGAATATTCAGGCTGTGTGCACTTGCTCACATCCAGATTTGGTGCATCGGCTTCGGGTGAAACCCCAAGTGCGTGCGTTGGGGCCAAACCCTAAAGTCGCGTCACTCGAAGCGCCGCTGTGCGAGCAGCGTGCGCCGGCGGGGCTGAGGAGACAAAGACAAGCAGAGCAACTCGAACGAATTGATTCGGTGACACAGTCACAATTCGCGGGCGCCGGCCAAAAGCCAGGCGCCCGTTTCTTTGTGGGCTGCACTTGCCTGCCTCCCGCGTCGCCCTCGCTCCAAGACCCATAAGCAGCTCCTGATGTTTGAAATCGCCGTCGCGGCCCTGGCCTCCTTGCTGGCCGGTTTCATCGATGCCGTCGTCGGCGGTGGGGGCCTGATCCTCGTGCCCGCGCTGTTCGGCGTGTTCCCGCAGGCGGCGCCGGCCACGCTGTTCGGCACCAACAAGGGCGGCGCGATCTGGGGCACGGGCTGGGCCACGTGGCAGTACGCGCGCCGGGTGGATCTGCCCTGGTCGGCCTTGCTCCCGGCGGCTGGTGCGGCACTGGTCGGCAGCTTTGTCGGCGCCTGGGCCGTGACCCAGATCAGCCCCGACGGCCTGCGCAAGGCCTTGCCACTGATCCTGGTGGCGGTGTTCGTCTACACCTTGGCGCGCAAAGATCTCGGCCGCGAGCATGCCCCGCGCTTTGACGGTCGGGCGCAAGCCCTCATTGCCAGCCTGATCGGCCTGGTCATCGGCTTCTACGACGGCTTCTTCGGTCCCGGCACCGGCAGCTTCTTCGTCTTCCTGTTTGTGCGCCTGCTGGGCTTCGACTTCCTCCATGCCTCGGCCAGTGCCAAGCTGCTGAACACGGCCACCAATGCCGCGGCGCTGCTGCTGTTCGCGCTCAAGGGTCACGTCTGGTGGCATGTGGCGGCGGTGATGGCGGTAACCAATGTGACCGGAAGTCTCATTGGCACGCGGCTGGCCCTGGCGCGTGGTGCCGGCTTCGTCAGAGTCATGTTCATCTGCGTGGTGGGCGCGCTGATTCTGAAGACCGCGTGGGATGCTTTCCTGCGCTGAGCCTGACCTAGTACGGCTACCATTGCGCAGCCCGTCGTCCCGCTCTCACAATCCAGCACCATGCCCGTCGATCCTCAACTGCGCTCGCTAGACATCGAGATCCCGACCCAGCCCGAAGTGCTGGTCAAGCTCTCCCTGCTGATGGCGGCCGAGGATGTCGATCTGCAGGCGCTGACCACCCTGATCGAGTCGGACATGGCCCTGGCGGCCGCCGTGCTCAAGGCGGTCAACTCCTCGCTCTACGGCCTCAAGGGCCGGGTGCAGACCGTGCACCAGGCGCTGACTTATCTGGGCATGCGCGAGGTCTCGGCCATCACCTTCGAGATGGGGCTGCGCGCCGCATTTCCGCCGGCCGTCGAGCTGGAGCCGGTCTGGACCCGCGCCTCGCAGCGTGGCCTGCTGATGGGCCGCATGGGTCAGATGCTGGGCGTCGATCCCTGGGCCGCGCATTCGGCCGGCCTGTTCGAGGAATGCGGCAAGGCCGTGCTTTACCGCCATGCGCCGGCCCACTATCCGTCCATGCTGCGCGCGGCCACGCGTGATGCCGAGCTGGTGCAGCTGGAACACACGGCCTTCGGTGTCAGCCACGATGCCCTCGGCGCCGCGCTTTGCGAGAGCTGGGGCCTCGCCCCCGCCGCCGTGTCCAGCGTGCGTTTCCACGTGCAGGTCCAAGACACCATGGTGCTGGGCGAAGCCATCCAGCGCCGCTCCATCTGCGCGATCTCGGCCCTGGCCTGGGTGCTGATGAACGAGCCAGGCGAACTGGAGGCGGTGGCCCAGAGCATGGCGGCCCAGGCCCAGATGGACGAGACCCTGGTGCTGCGGGCCGCGCGCCGGGTCAGCGAGCAGGTGCTCGAGGCCCAGTCGCACGGCCGCTGAGCCGCTCCCTCAAGGCGCCATCAGGCGCATTCCCGATTCGAATGACCGAGGCTGGCCGCTGAGCGGATCCTCGAAGGCGATGCGGCGCGCCAGCAGCTGCAGCGGCCGCGAATAGTCCGGCCGATCCTCCACCGGCTGCAGCACCGGATAAATGCGGTCGCCGAGGATGGGCAGGCCCAGCGCGTTCATCTGCGCGCGCAGCTGATGCTTGATGCCGGTCCTCGGGCGCAACTCGTAGCGGGCCAGGCCGCCCGCCAGCGTTTCGATCATGGCGATGCGGGTTTCGGCATTCGGCTCGCCCGGCAGCTGCTGCATCTGCATGAAGGCCTCGCCCTCGCGTTCTACAAGTCGGCTGCGGCAATTCATGGGCAGGGTCAGGTCCAGTGGTGGTGCCGGGGCAATCGCCTCGTACACCTTCTCGACGAGACGCTCGCGGAACAGTCGCTGGTAGGCGTCGCGCTGCGCTGGCTGCAGACTGAACAACGTCAACCCGGCGGTCTCGCGGTCGAGTCGGTGGATAGGGCTCAGCGTGCCGATGCCCAGCTCGCGCTGCAGTCGCACCAGCAGGGTCTGCTGCACGTAGCGGCCCTTGGGCGTGACCGGCAGGAAATGCGGCTTGTCGACGACCAGCAGCTGCTCGTCGCGGAACAGCACGCGGGCTTCGAAAGGAATCGGGTCCTCGTGGTCCAGCAGCCGGTAATAGAAGACGCGCCGGCCCTGTCGATAGGGCGTCGCCGCAGGCAAGACCTGGCCCTGTTCGTCCAGCACCTCGCCGCGTTCCATGCGAGCCAGCCAATCCTCGCGAGCGACCAGCGAAAGGCGCTCGGCCAGGAAGTCGAGCAGCAGCAGCCAGGGCCCGGCCGGGCACGCTACGGCGCTGGCGTTGACGCCATGGAGCAGCGGCAGTTCCGGCTTGGCCGGCCGGCTCACTATTCGACCCGCGAGCCGCCGCGGGCGCGCTCGTCCATGTAGCGCAGGATGCTGCGACGCTCGGCCTCGTCGACCGAGTCGCCGCGCCAGCTCCGTATCCAGGCATCGCGGTGGGCGTCCTGGGCCAGCTTGCGGACCGCGGCGTCAATCGCCTCTATGCGTTGCTTGCCCTCGGCATTGCGGCTGCAGGCCAGCGTGGCCACGGCCGTGCTGCGACCTTCGGCCAGTGGCAGGGACACCAGTTCGCCACCGCCCAGCGAATCCACCACGGACGGGTACTCCAGCGTCCAATCCATGCGATGGGCTCTGAGCATCGTGAGCAACTGCATGCCACGCCCGCTGACCACGGTGGCCGGAGCATTGCTCCCGGCTTCGCGCAGCAGGCTGTCAATGCGGCCGCCGAAGGCGCGGTCGCGCGGCAGAAGGCCGACCAGGTCCCGCCTTTGCAGCAGCTCCTTCAACTGCAGCGGCTGGCCCCGGAGCTCGAAGTTGGCCAGTTTGTCCTTGTGCACGACCACGTGGATCTGGCGCGAAAAAAGCGGCGGGTAGAGCTCGGTGAAGTACAGCCACTCGAGACGCTCCGGCCGGCGCAAGTGCAGCGCCGAGCACAAGGTCTCGCCCTGGCGGACCAGGGTCTCGAAGCGCGGCAAGCCAGCCTCGACGAACTCGTGCCGGTACTGCGGCAGCCGCTGGATCAGCAGCTTCAGGAAGCCCGAGATCTCACCGTTGCCGAGGTCGTCGGCATTGCGCGGCGCATGGCCGTTGGCATAGGAGAAATGCGGCGGCATGTCCTGCACCAGCCAGCGCAGGGTCGGTACCTGAGGCTCGCCTCCCGCTAGGGCGGAGGCCGAAAAGATCAGCAGCGCCAGCGCGCCGCCCCAGCGTTTCATGGATCAATCGCCTTCGACCCACTCGATCTGCGCGCCCAGGCCGCAGATGTTCTCGACGAAATGCGGATGGGCGCGGCGTATCGGCGTGGCATTGCGTATCACCGACTTGCCCGGGATGCTGGCCGCCACCATCAGGAGGGCAATGGCCACGCGGATGATGTAGGGGCTCTCCACCTCGGCCGCCGCCAGCGGCTTGCCGCCGAAGGTGACCATGCGGTGCGGGTCCGACAGGAAGGCATGGGCGCCGAACTTGGACAGCTCCGAGGTCCAGCCCATGGCGCCGTCGTAGACCTTGTTCCAGAACATCACGCTGCCCTCGGCCTTGACGCCAAGTGCAACGAAGATGGGCAGCAGGTCCACCGGCAGGTAGGGCCAGGGCGCGGCCTCGACCTTCTGCAGGATGTTGCGGGTGAAGGGTTCCTTCACCTTGAGCTTGCCGCCTTCGGTGACCGAGCGCGACCAGCCATTCTCGTGAATGATCTGCACGCCGAACTTGGCAAAGGTGCGGTCGATCAGCGGGAACTGCTCGGGCTGCGAATTCTTGACCTGCACCTCGCCGCCGGTGATGGCGCCCAGGGCCAGGAAGGTGACGATTTCGTGGAAGTCCTCGGCGAACGTGAACTCGCCGCCCTTGAGCGCATCGATGCCGGTGATCTTCAGGCGCGAAGTGCCCAGACCTTCGATCTGGGCGCCCAGCATCACCATGAACTGGCAGAACTCCTGCACATGCGGTTCGCTGGCCGCGTTCATCAGCGTCGAGGTGCCGGCCGCCAGCGCGGCGCAGAGCACGAAGTTCTCGGTGGTGGTGACCGAGGCGTAGTCGGTCCAGTGGTCGTTGGCGCGCAGCTTGCCGGCCACCGTGCACAGCAAGCCGTCGCTGAGGCGCTCGACCTCGGCGCCGAAGCGCTGGAACACCTCTACATGCGGATCGATCTCGCGGGCGCCCAGGGTGCAGCCCTTGACGTCGTCCTCCACGCGGGCGGCGCCGAAGCGGGCCATCAGGCCGGGCACCAGCATGATGGACGAGCGCATCTCTTCGGGCAGGCGGTCCACGGCCGGGTCGAAGCGGGTGTTCTTGTGGTGCACGTCCAGGATGCCGGTCTTGAAGTCGATCTCGACCTCGCTGCCGAGCTTGCGGAACACCTCGACGATCTTCTTGACGTCGGTGATCTCGGGCACGCCACGCAGCCGTATCGGTTCGGCGCTCAGCAGGGTGCCGCACAGGATGGGCAGCACGGCGTTCTTGTTGGCCGACGGAATGATGCGGCCGGCCAGGGGCGTGCCGCCGTGAACGATCAGGTTGGACATGGGAAAGGGATCCGGGAGGCTGGGGACTGCAGGGAAGGCCGATTATCGCGGGCTCGGCTCGCTGGCCGGGGCATGCAGCAGCCGAACTGGTAACGGTCGGCTCTTGGGAATCTCGCCGCTGGTCTCGGCGCTGCGCGTGTTCAAGGCCCAGCCCAGCATGAAGGAGGTGCCCTCGGCCTTGCCGCCATTCATCACGGTACCGTAGTTGTAGGGGTTGGACCGGGCCTGCGTTGCATTGACCGTGGCCGTCCAATGCCAGTCGCGCGGCGCGGCGGGGAACACGGCCGCATCCAGCCCCGGCGGGCGGCCCGCCTTCTCGACCAGGCGGCGGAACTCGGGAATGCGTGGCAGACGCCAGGCCAGGCCGTCCTCCTTGGCGCGGGCCGCGGCGCGGGCCAGGGCCTGCGGCAGGGTCAGCAGAAGCGGCTCGCCGGTGCAGGTCTTGCCGTTCCACTGCATGCCCTCCACACAGCGGGCCCAGACCAGGCCGGACTGCGGGTCGGTCCATCCCGGGTCGGGGCCGGCCTGCGCAGGCAGGGCGGCGAGTGTCAGCCATGCTGCGGTCACGGAGTGGAAACTGGGGCTGGTCATGCGGAATTGCGCGCCAATGCGTCCTTTGGGGGGCCGGGAGCCGATCGTCGCATCATCTACGATGGCTCCATGGATGGATGCCGACTGCCGCTGTCAGCAGTGTCGCGCCGCGCGCTGTGCGCCCTGCTTCTGGCCGGGCTGCCCGCCGGCGCCGCCTGGGCCGCAGGTCAGACCTTGCGGGTGCTTGCCTGGCCCGGCTATGCCGAGCCGGAGGTGGTGCAGGCCTTCGAGAAGAAGACCGGCGCCAAGGTCGAGCTGACCGTCATCGATACCGACGAGGCGCTCTGGCACAAGCTCAGCCAGAGAGCCGGGCCCGCCTTCGACGTGTTTGCTGTCAACACGGCCGAGTTGCAGCGCTACCGAGCCGCCGGTCTGGTCCAGCCAGTCGATCCCGCGCTGGTTCCCAACGCCCGGCAGCAATTGCCGCGCTTTCGCGACCGGGCGGCGATTCCTGGCCTGGTTGCCGGCCACGGTGCCGAGGCCAAGGTGCTGGCGATTCCCTTCACCTATGCGGAAATGGGGCTGATCTACGACCGCCACCAGTTCAGCCAGCCGCCGGACTCGCTGCAGGCCCTGTGGGATCCGCGCTGGCAGGGCAAGGTCATCGCCTACAACGGCGGCAGCCACAACTTCTCGCTGGCGGCCCAGATGCTGGGCGCCGAATCGCCGTTCCGGCTGCCGCCCGCCCTGCGGCCCAAGGCGGTGGACAAGCTGATCGAGCTGCGCCGCAATGTGCTGGGCTTCTACAGTGAACCCAACGAGTCGGTGAAGCTGTTCCAGCGCCATGGCGCGGCCCTGATGTATGCCAACTACGGCCGCCAGCAGTACCAGCTGCTCAAGGCCGCCGGGGCCGACGTGGGTTACGCGATCCCGCGTGAAGGTGCCCTGGCCTGGCTGGACTGCTGGGCCATCCCGGCGGCGTCCCGGCAGCGCGCCCTGGCCCATGCCTGGATCGACCACCTGCTGGGCCGCCAGGCCAGCAGCCTGCTGGTCAGCCGCCAGGGCCTGGCCGCCACCACGGCCGAATCGGCCGCCAGCGCCGGTGCCCACCGTCTGCTGTGGCTGGAGCCGGTCGAGGATGCCGGCCAGCGCGAGCTGATGTGGTCGCGCATACGCTCGGGCGACCGGGCGGCCCGGGTGCTGGCGCCATGAAGCTCGGCATTGCCTGGCGCATTGGGCTGGCGCTGGCCGCCGTTGGTGTGCTCGCGGCCGGCCTGACCGGCTACTACGGCTACTCGGCCAGCCGCCAGCTGCTGGTGGCCGCCGCCGAGGAGCGGCTGCTGACCGCTACCCGCGTGCTGGTGCGCCAGCTCTCCGTGGGCCTGGAAAACACGGCGCGCGACGCCCAGCTGTTCGCCGAGCATCCGATGGCGGCGCGGCTGCTGACCCGCAGCGACCCGGCGATCCAATCGCGCAGCGAAACCAACAGTGCCCTGCTGTTCAAGCGCATGCTGGACACCCATCCCGAGTACTACCAGATGCGCCTGATAGGCGCGGCCGACCATGGCCTGGAAAGGCTGAGGGTGGACCGTGACAGCGCCGGCGTGCTGCGCATCGCCGAGGAGGACCTGCAGGAGAAGGGCCACTATCCCTATGTCTTCGAGACCCTGCGCCTGCCGCTGGGCGCGGTCTATGTCTCGCGGGCCGTGATCAACCACGAGGTCGGCGCCCACGCCGGCCTGGACAAGCCTTCGCTGCAGGTGGCGGCCCCGGTGCGCGGCGACGATGGCCGGCCGCTGGGCCTGGTGGTGATCAACCTCGATCTGGACCGCCTGTTCGACCAGCTCGGTGCCGACCTGCCGCAGGGCCTCAGGCTCTACCTGGTCAACAGCGTGGGCGAGTTCCTGATCCATCCGGACCGCAGCAAGGCCTTTGCCTTCGACCGCGGCCAGAGCGCCCTGCTGCAGCAGGACTTTCCGGCCACGGTCGAGCTGGTTGAGAAGAAGCCCGGCGCGCCAGTCCAGCTGGTGACCACGCTGGAGCCGGGCGATGGCGCGGGCCTGGTGGCCGCCTTCGTGCGCCAGCCGCAGGGCACGTTGCACAGCGAGGACGAGTTCATCCTCGGCCTGTCCGTGCCACTGGACCAGGTGCTGCGCGAGGCCGAGAACCTGGGCCGCGTCAGCGTCCGCATCGTCATTGCCTTCAGCGCCCTGGCCCTGCTGCTGGCCTTCCTGCTGGCCCAGGCCCTGTCGCGCCCGATCGCGCAGATCGTGATCGCGGTCCAGCGTTTCGCCAGCGGCCGAGAGCAGGCCGGCGTGCTGCCCATGGATAGAGACGACGAGATCGGCCTGCTGGCCCGCTCAATCGACCACATGCAGCAGCAGATCGGTGCGCAGATCGATTCGCTGGAGCACAAGCAGCGCGAGCTGGACCACCTGGCCAGCCACGACAGCCTGACCGGCCTGTGCAACCGCCGCGTGCTGCTGGAGCGGCTGGACCATGCGCTGGCCCATGCCAAGCGCAACGGCGGCCGCCTGGCCATGCTGTTCATCGACCTGGACAACTTCAAGGACATCAACGACAGCCTGGGCCATGCGGCCGGCGACGCCGTGCTGCGCACCCTGGCCCAGCGGCTGCGCCAGCTGGTGCGCGAGGTCGACACCGTGGCCCGCATGGGTGGCGACGAGTTCGTGATCCTGCTGGACCACACGGACGATCCGGAGGCGATCACGGCCGTGACCCACAAGGTGCTGGAGGCCCTGGCCCAGCCGGTGATGTTCGGCGAGGCCCAGCTGGTGGCCGGTGCCAGCATCGGCGTGTCCCGCTATCCGGAGAACGGCGGCAATGCCACCGAGCTGATCGCCGCGGCCGACCAGGCCATGTACCGCGCCAAGAACGACGGCCGGCAGCGGGCGATGTTTTCCGAGACCGACTGACTGATCAGCCGGCCGGATCCAGCCGCCTGGCCCGCGCCAGACGCCAGGCCTCGTCCGGGTCGTCGCCAAAGACCTGCTCGGCCGTGGTGGCGGTCTCCTCGCGCTGGGGGTCGATGGCGATGCGCTTGTCGAAGACGAAGCATTCGCCCTGCCAGTCCTCGCCGCCGGTCTGCTCGAAGTAGTTGAGGATGCCGCCGTCCAGCTGGGCCACCTGCAGGCCCAGTTCGCGGCTCATCCAGCCGCCTATCTTTTCGCAGCGTATGCCGCCGGTGCAGTACATGGCGACCGTCTTGCCCGCCTGCTTCCATGCCTCGGCATGGGCCTGGACATAGGCCGGGAAGTCGCGGAAATGGCGCACGCCCGGATCGATGGCGCCGCGGAAATGCCCCAGCTTCCATTCAAAGCTGTTGCGGTTGTCCAGCAGCACCACGTCCTCGCGGGCGATCAACTGATGCCAGTCCTGCGGAGAGACATGGGTGGTCCGGGCATCGTCGAGGCCGCTGACGCCCTCCAGCCCGAAGGCCACCAGCTCGGGCTTCACATGGACCTTGCAGAGCGTGAACGGCCGCGTCGTGCAGAAGCTGCGCTTGAACTGGATGCCGCGGAACGCGCTCTCGAAGATCGGGTCTTCGACCAGGGCCAACTCAAAAGCATCGAGCGCCGCAGGCAGTCCGCCCAGGGCACCACTGATGCCTTCCGGCGCCACCAGCACATTGCCGCCCAGCTCGCGGCAGAGCTCGCGCAGCCGCTCGGCCACGCGCTCGGCATCGCTCAGCGCGACGAACTTGTAGAAGGAACTGTGCTCGTGGCGCGGAGCATCAGACATACAGCGCCGGATCCGCCGCGGCCGGCGTGCGCTGCGGCCACAGGGCCAGGCCGCCGGCCAGCGAATAGGCCTCCTCGTGGCCCAGGCGCTTCAGCAGGTTGGCGGCCACCAGGCTGCGGTTGCCGCTGCGGCAGAAGAACACCACCGGCCGCTCGGCCGGCATGGCCAGCCAGGCCGGCAGCGTGTTCAGCAGGCGCGAGACCGGCACGGCCTCGATGGCCACCGCCGGCTCTAGCACCGGGGCCTGGCCCAGGCGCTGCTCGAAGGGCTCGCGCACGTCGATCACCAGGGCGTCGGGATGGGCCTTCAGCAGCTCGTGCAGGGACTGCGGATCCAGGCTGCGTGCCGGCGTGGAAGGGCCGGCCAACTGGCTGCTCGGCGTGCTGGTGATCTGGTTGTCCAGGTCGCGCGAGGCGGCGAGCAGCGTGGCTGGCTGGACCGCTGTGCCGAGCTCCTCGACCGAGGCCTGGCCAATGAAGGCGACGCGGACCTGGCGCTCGTCGCCAAGCAGCCAGGCACTGCGGCCTTGGCTCAGTGGCAGCTGTCGAACGAGCGAGGCCGGCGCGGCCAGCAGCTCGGGCACGGCGGCGCGCAGCGCTTCGCAGGCGGCCTCGTGACTGGCATCGGTGGCCAGCACGCCCACCACCGGATAGCCCTGGCAGCGCAGTTGCTGGGCCAGGCGCTCGACCAGGCCGGCCAGCGGATCGATAACCACGCATTGCCGCTTGTCGGCATCGGCCACCAGCCAACAACATTCGCCGTCGAGCAGATAGCGGCTGATGCCATTGCCCGGCAGCGGCAGGTTGCCGCCACCCGGCGCCAGGCAGTTGGCGCGCAGGGTCTCGCCGCAGACGCGGATGCGTTCGCAGGCCTCGATGATGAAGGCCTCGTCGGCCGCCGGTCCGAACGAGAGGCGCACGGCCGAGGCGGTCTGCTCGTCGGGCAAGCCCATGGCCTGCAGCACGAAGCTGGGCTGGGCCTTGGCGGCGCTGCAGGCCGAACCGCCGCTGACGCGCAGCTCGGCGGCATCGAACAGGTCCAGCAGCAAACGCGAGGCCAGGCCCGGCACCGAGAAATTCAGCGTGGTGGGCAGGGCCTGTTCCAGCGGCGCATTGAAGACCAGGCCAGGAAAGGCCTCGCGCAGCGCATCGGCCAGGCGGTCACGGAAGCGCACCAGGGTCGCGTGGTCGCGAAAGCTCTTGCCGTCCTGCAGGGCTTCCAGCACGGCGCCCAGGGCGGCGATGCCGGACATGTTCTCGGTGCCCGAGCGCAGCGCGCCTTCCTGGCCGCCGCCGGCCATCAGCGGCGTGAACGGAGCGCCCTCGCGCACATAGAGCAGGCCCACGCCCTTGGGCGCATAGAGCTTGTGGCCGGAGAAGGGGGCGTAGTCGATGCGGCGCGTGGCCAGGTCCAGCTGCAGCTTGCCGAGGGCCTGGACGCCATCGACCAGCCAGAACGTGGCCGAGCCCTGCAGCGCGGCCTCGATGCCGGCCAGGTCGCTGACCACGCCGGTCTCGTTGTTGGCGGCCATGGTGCAGACCAGGCCGGCGCGCGGCGCATGCTGGCGCAGCCAGTCCAGGTCATGGCGGCCGTCGCGGCCCACCGGGATGGCCTGCACCTGCAGACTCAGGCCCAGCAACTCGTTCCAGTGCTTGAGCGCCTCGGGCACGGCCTTGTGTTCGGTGGCGCCGTAGAGCAGCAGCTCGGCGCTCGTGTCACCGGCTTCGCGGCGGCTGCGCAGCGCATGCAGGGCCGACAGCACGGCGGTCTGTATGCCCTCGGTGGCGCCCGAGATGAAAAGCAGACGGCCATTGCCGGCGCCCAGCAGCTTGCGGGCACGCTCGCGCACCGCTTCGATCAGGGCCCGTGCCTTCAGCCCGGTGCTGTGGATGCTGCTGGGATTGCCGTAGTCCTCGGCCATGGCCGACAGCGCGGCGGCGCGGGCGGCGTCCAGCACCGGGGTCGTGGCATTGGCGTCCAGATAGATTTCCATGGTCGGGGCGTTCGGCTGGCGGGAAAGGGCGCCATGTTAGGCCACGCGCTGCGGCGTCATGTGGGCCAGGCTGGCCGCGATGATCTGGCGCAGCACGGCCTCGTCCACGTCGGCCAGCTTCTTCAGGTAGAGGCAGACCTTGCCGGTCTTGTGCTTGCCCAGCCGAGCCAGCAGGTCTTCCTGGCCCTTGAAGTTGGTCAGCACGTAGAGGGTCAGGTCGGTCTTGCGTGGCGAGAAGGCCAGCACCGGCCATTCGGTCGGCTTGCCGCCGCTGGGGGTGAACAGATAGGCACCGAAACCGATGATGGCCGAGCCCCACATGCGCGGCGCGACGCCGCTGGCCTCCTGCATCAGCTCGGTCACGCGCTGGCAGTCGGCGCGCTTGCGCTCGTCGGGCAGGGCGGCGATGAATTCGGAGACGGGCTGGTCGGTCGGTCGGGTCTTGGGCTCGGCCATGGGGTCACTCCTGAGGATGGCGCCAGTGTGGCGGCAAGAGCCGCAACCTACAATCGCGGCCCGCTTTCGCTGTTGAAAGAAAGAAGGAAGAGCCCCGTGTCCGATCGCCTTGCCGTCCTGCCCCAATACCTGATGCCCAAGCAGCTGCTGACCCAGCTGGCCGGGGCCGCGGCCGGCGCCAGGCTGGGCGGCCTGACCACCTGGACCATCAGCCGCTTTATCCGGCGCTACGGCGTGGCCATGGAAGAGGCGGCCAATCCGGACCCGGCGGCCTACGCCACGTTCAACGACTTCTTCACCCGCGAACTCAAGCCCGGCGCCCGGCCACTGGCCGGCTCGGAGCTGATCTGCCCGGTGGACGGTGCGATCAGCCAGTTCGGCCGTATCGAGGGCGAGCAGATCTTCCAGGCCAAGGGCCACAGCTACTCGGCCACCGCCCTGGTCGGTGGCGATGCCACGTTGGCGGCACAGTTCCGCGATGGCCTGTTCGCCACGCTGTACCTGAGCCCGCGCGACTACCACCGCATCCACATGCCCTGCGAGGGCCGGCTGCTGCAGATGATCCATGTGCCGGGCGATCTGTTCTCGGTCAACCCGACCACGGCGCGCGGCGTGCCGGGCCTGTTCGCCCGCAACGAGCGCGTGGTCTGCGTGTTCGAGAACGACAGGATAGGCCCCTGGGTGCTGGTCCTGGTCGGCGCCACCATCGTGGGCTCCATGGCCACGGTCTGGCATGGCCTGGTCAACCCGCCGCGGCCGGGCCGGCCGCGCGAATGGAGCTACGAGGACCGCGAGATCCGCCTGGCGCAGGGCGCCGAGATGGGCCGTTTCCTGCTCGGCTCCACCGTGGTGATGCTCTTTCCCAAGAGCGACCTGCAATTCAACGCCGACTGGCAGCCGGCCCGCGGCATCCGCCTGGGCGAGGCCATGGCCGACCGGGCGGTTTCGGCTGCCTGAGCGGCCAGACCCCTAGCTTGGCCCTGGATCCCGGGCCGGCCAGGACCTAAGTTGGTTTGGCAGCCCCGCAGCGCGGGCGCTGTAAAGGGGTTGCTTTGCCGGCCCCGAACCTGGCCAAGCCTTTCCCTGGAGGGCTCCCATGCGTCCACTTGTCCTGACCGGCTGCGCCTTGCTGCTGACCGGTGCCGCCCTGGCCGACCCGCCGGCCAGCTATTCCTACGACGCCTCGTATGCAGCCAAACAGGCGGCCTACGACCAGGCGGCGCGCGCCGATTGCGCCGACTACAAGCGCTACCGGCAGGCCGACTACAAGCCGGACGAAAAGGCGGACTACAAGCCCGACTACAAGCCCGACTACAAGCCGTCCACCGGCGCCGGCTCGCCCGCCTACTCGGCGACCGGCACGCCGGCCTACACCTCCAACGCGGCTTCCAGCTACGCCTGCACCGACCTGGAATACAGCCAGTACCTGCTGGAAAGCCAGCCCACGGCCGCCGGTGCGTCGGGCAGCAAGAGCCGCTATCAGGTGATACGCGAGCTGCAAAGGGCCCGCCGCGACGGCGAGCTGAACTGGGCCGACTACGAGCTGGGCGGCTTCATCCCGCGCTGAGCCCCGGTCTGGCGGCTGCGGGCGCTGGCTGCAGCACCTGCTCCAGAAGCCGGGTGGCGCCGGCTTCCGGCAGCGGCCGGCCGAGCAGATAGCCCTGCAGCTGGGTGCAGCCGAGCGCCTCGGCGGCGGCGGCCTGGGCGTAGGTTTCAACGCCCTCGGCCACGATGTCCAGCTTGAGCGAGCGGCCCAGCACGCAGGCGGCCTGGACGATGGCGCCGGCATCGGCGGCCGGCAGCGGCGTGATCAGGCTGCGGTCCAGCTTCATCGCGGCGATGGGCAACTGGCGCAGCATGGTCAGCGAGGACTGGCCGGTGCCGAAGTCGTCCAGCGAGATGCTGACGCCGGCCTCGCGCAGCTGGGCCAGCTGGGGCAGGACCCGCTCCACATGGCCGATGGCCGCGGTCTCGGTGATCTCCACCTCCAGCAGGCCGCGCGGCAGGCCATGCTCGCGCTGCAGGGCCAGCAGCCGGGTCGCGAAATCCGGGTCCTCGAACTGCAGCGGCGACACATTGACCGCCACCGGCAGGCCCTGGCCGAAGCGGCGCTGCCACTCCTGCAACTGCGCGCAGGCCAGCTTGAGGATCAGCTCGCCCAGTGCCTTGATCTGGCCGGTGCGTTCGGCCGCCGGAATGAACTGGGCCGGGCTGACCCGGCCGCGCTCCGGCCTTTCCCAGCGCACCAGGGCCTCGAAGCCGCAGAGCTTGCGGCTGCCGGCCGTGAACTTGGGCTGGTATTCGAGCAGGAACTCGCCGGCCGACAGTGCGCGGCCCAGCGCCTGCTCGATCTCCAGCCGGGCCTGGGCGGCCTGCTTCATGGTGGCGTCGAAGAACAGCCAGCTGGCGCCGGCCGTGGACTTGGCGCGGTGCATGGCCGAGTCGGCCGCGCGCAGCAGCGTGGCGGCGTCGCGGCCGTCCTGCGGGAACAGGGCCACGCCTATCGACAAGTGGACGAAAAGCTCGGCGCCCGAAATCGCGAAGGGCTTGGCCAGCATGGCCAGCAGCCGCTCGGCCAGCGCCTGGGCGGCCAGGGTGTCGCAGGCCTCGGTGGCGATGACGACGAACTGGTCCTCGCCCAGCCGGGCCAGCTCGGCATCTAGCGGCAGCTGGCGGTGCAGGCGCCGGGCGATGGCGCGCAGCAGGGCGTCGCCGGCCTCGTGGCCCAGGGTCTCGTTGACCAGCTGGAAGCGATCCAGGTCGGCCGACAGCACGGTGAAGGGCGTGCCGCCCGGCCGGCACAGCTGCTGCAGCCGCGTCACCGCATGGTTGCGGTTGGGCAGGTCGGTCAACTCGTCGTGCAGGGCCTGGCGGCGCAGCGCCTCGACGGCCTCGTAGCGCGAGCTGTCGTCGATCATCACGATCAGCTCGGCCGGCTCGTCGTCCCATTCCACCTGGCTGGACAGGCAGTGCAGGTGGATGGCCTGGCCGTCCATGCCCAGGCGGTGGCTCTCCCATTCGAGATGGGCATTGCGGTCGGTCAGCACGCGTGCATGGCGCTCGCGGGCCGCCTCCTGCTGCTCGGGCGGCACGAAGCGCGCCAGCAGATCGACGGTTTCGGCCGGCATCCTGTCGGTGCCGAAGGTGCGCAGTGCGGCCGGGTTGGCATAGAGCAGCCTGTGGTGGCGCATCACGACCAGGCCCTGCAGCGAGAACTCGGCCAGCCGCGTGAAGCGCTCGCCCTGGTGGCGGGCCAGCGCATGAGCGCGCCGCACCGAGAGCAGGATCAGGCCCAGGCTCAAGGTGGTCTGCACCAGGATGCCGGCCGAATAGGTCATGAGCGACTGGGCCTTGGGGTCCAGCAGCGGGCCGCTGATGTGGACCGCCGCCAGCGCGACGAAGCCCATGGCCACCCAGCGTTCGAAGCGATGGCCGGCCAGCCAGATCAGCCAGCCGCTGACCAGGCACATGCTCGCCAGCATCACGGCGCCGGCCACGATGGCCTGGCGCATGTCCTGCATGCCCAGTGAGGCCAGCACCACGACGGCCGCCAGCACCAGGGCCAGGGTCAGCGGCAACGAGACGCGCCGGTCGCGGTAGCGCAGGGCGCCGACCGTCTGGAAGGCCTGGGAGCTCATCAGGGCCACCGAGGCGAGCAGGGCCTGCAGGTTGCGCAACGGACCGGGTTCCAGCCAGTCCTGCATGATGGGGCCGAGGATCAGGCCCAGGGCCAGCAGCATCCAGCTCCATCCCCAGTCGCGCACATAGTCCTTGTGCTTCTCCTGTGACCACAGCAGGAGCAGGGCGCCCCCCAGCATCAGGTTCAGGCTGGCGCTGACAAGCATCAGGGCGGTCATGGTGGCGCAACTGCTCCCGGATCCGACTGCGGATGAGGGCATGCTATCCGCACATTCGGGCCTGCAGCGTCCCGTTTTGCGGGGAGAAGCGACAATGCGCCTCCCGGCAATCCCGTCCCAGCCCAGCTCCAGACCATGACCCAGCGCGTCCTGACCGGCATCACCACCACCGGCACCCTGCACCTCGGCAACTATGTCGGCGCGATCCGGCCTGCGATCGAGGCCAGCCGCGAGGCCGGCGTGGAGAGCTTCTTCTTCATGGCCGACTACCACGCGCTGATCAAGTGCGACGACCCGGCCCGCATCGCCCGCTCGCGCCTGGAGATCGCCGCCGTCTGGCTGGCCGCCGGCCTGGACCCGGAGCGCGTGGTGTTCTACCGCCAGAGCGACATCCCCGAGATTCCCGAGCTGACCTGGCTGCTGACCTGCGTCACCTCCAAGGGCCAGATGAACCGTGCCCATGCCTACAAGGCTTCGGTGGACGCCAACGTGGCCGCGGGCGAGGACGAGGACGCCGGCATCACCATGGGCCTGTACAGCTACCCCATCCTGATGGCGGCCGACATCCTGATGTTCAACGCCCACCGCGTGCCGGTCGGCAAGGACCAGGTCCAGCACATCGAGATGGCCCGCGATGTGGCCCAGCGCTTCAACCATCTGTTCGGCCAGGGCCGGGACCTGTTCGTGCTGCCCGAGGCGCAGGTCGATGCCGAGATGGAACTGCTGCCTGGCCTGGACGGCCGCAAGATGAGCAAGAGCTACGACAACGTCGTGCCGCTGTTCGACGGCGGCGCTCAGGGCCTGCGCGATGCCATCGCCCGCATCGTCACCGACTCCAGGCTGCCCGGCGAACCCAAGGAACCCGAGGGCACGGCCCTGGTCCAGCTCTATGACGCCTTTGCCAGCCGCGAGCAGCGGGCCGCCTTCCGCGCCGCGTTGCGCGAGGGCCTGGGCTGGGGCGATGCCAAGAAGCAGCTGTTCGAGCTGATAGACGGCCAGATCGGCGCCATGCGCACCCGCTACGACGAGCTGCTGGCCCATCCCGAGAAGATCGAGGCCATCCTTCAGCAGGGCGCGGCCAAGGCTCGCGCCCTCGCCGGCCCGCTGCTGGCCCAGGCCCGTGCGGCCGTGGGGCTGACGCCGTTCACCGCCGTGGCTGCGGCCACCAAGGTCGAGAAGGCCGCCAAGGCCGCGCTGCCGCTGTTCAAGCAGTACCGCGAGAACGACGGCCAGTTCTACTTCAAGCTGGTGGCCGCCGATGGCACGACGCTGCTGCAGAGCCAGGGCTTTGCCAGTGGCCGTGAGGCAGGCCAGTGGGTGAGCAAGCTCAAGACCGAAGGGGCGGCGGCGCTGGCCGGCGCGCCGGTCCAGGTGACGGGTGATGCCGCCGGCGCTTTGGCCGATCTGCTGCAGGCCGCCTTGGAGAGCTGACTCTAAGCCCAGCATTTACCCGGTAGGCGATGCCGGGTTCCCTGGTTAGCCTCTCTGCGAGAGAGAAGTACACAGGAGACAAGCCCTATGCCCACCATCGCCGCCGACGCGCTGGCGTTGCAACGCCTTTACCACTGGGAAAGCGAAGCCGCCAACCAGGTCGTGCTGACCCAGCCCATGGGTGACGGCTCGGTCCGCGACTACACCTGGGCCCAGGTGGCCGACAACGTGCGCCGCATGGCCGCCCACCTGAAGAGCCAGGGCTGGGAGCCCGGTTCCAAGGTCGCCATCCTGTCCAAGAACTGCGCCTGGTGGCTGATGAGCGACCTGGCGATCTGGATGGCCGGCTATGTGTCGGTGCCGCTGTACCCGACGCTGGCGCCCGAGACCATCCGCCAGATCCTGGAGCACAGCGAATCCAAGGCCCTGTTCGTCGGCAAGCTCGACGGCTGGGAGGGCATGAAGCCCGGCGTGCCGGCCGGCCTGCCCTGCATGTCCTATCCGCTGTCGCCGGACGATGCCCGCGGCAGCTACGAAGGCTGGGAGGCCATCGTCGGCCGCACCGCGCCGCTGCAGGGCGAGGTCAAGCGCGGCGTCGACGAGCTCTGCACCCTGATCTACACCTCGGGCACGACCGGCGCGCCCAAGGGCGTGATGCATTCCTTCGGCGCCTTCGCCTGGGCCATCCAGACCGGCCAGAAGCGCTTCGACCTCAGCTCCAGCGACCGCCTGCTGTCCTACCTGCCGCTGGCCCACGTGGTCGAGCGCATGCTGGTCGAGCATGGCTGGCTGTGCGTGGGCTTCCGCGTCTACTTCGCCGAGTCGCTGGACACCTTTGCCGCCGACCTGCAGCGCGCCCGTCCCACGGTGTTCTTCTCGGTGCCGCGGCTGTGGGTCAAGTTCCAGCAGGGCATCCACCACAAGATGCCGCCGGCCAAGCTGCAGAAGCTGCTGCGCATTCCGCTGCTGGGCGGCCTGGTCCGCAAGAAGATCCAGAAGGCCCTGGGCCTGGACCAGGCGCGCTTCTGCGCCGGCGGCGCGGCGCCCATGCCGCTGGCCCTGCTCGAGTGGTATGCCGGCCTCGGCATCCCCATCAACGAGGGCTACGGCATGACCGAGAACCTGGCGGTCTCGCACATCACGCTGCCGGGCAAGAACCAGCGCGGCACCGTGGGCACGGCCTACGAGGGCGTGCAGACCCGCATAGACCCGGTCACCGGCGAGCTGCAGATGCGCAGCCCGGCCGTGATGCAGGGCTACTACAAGGAAGCCGAGATCACCCGCGAGGCCTTCACCCAGGACGGCTGGCTGCGCACCGGCGACAAGGCCGCGCAGGACGCCCAGGGCTGCCTGCGCATCACCGGCCGGGTCAAGGATCTGTTCAAGACCAGCAAGGGCAAGTACGTGGCCCCGGCGCCGATCGAAGACCGCCTGGGCATGCATCCCGACATCGAGGCCTGCACCGTCACGGGCGCCAACCTGGGCCAGCCGCTGGGCATCGTGATGCTGTCGCCCGATGCGGTGGAGCGCGCCAAGACGGCCGAGGGCCGCGGCCAGATCGAGCAGGAACTCAAGGAGCACCTGGCGCAGATCAACACCAAGCTCGATCCGCATGAGCAGCTGGACTGCCTGGTCCTGGTCAGCACGCCCTGGACCGTGGACAACGGCTTCATCACGCCCACCTTCAAGGTCAAGCGCAACCGCATAGAGGACGTCTACGCCGGCCAGTACGAGCGCTGGGTCGGCCTGGGCAAGAAGGTGGTCTGGGGCGAATAGCAGCTGGCCTCCCTGGGAAATTCCGGGGATGACCCGAGGCGGCGCGAAAGCCGTCTCGCTATGCTGGCGGATCCCCAGGGAGGATCCGTCCATGAACCAGTTCCGCCGGGCCGGCTTGGCCCTGGCCCTTGCCTTGTCCTTTGGCGCCGCGGGCGCTCAATCCTTCAGCGATGCCGACCTGGCCGTCGCTGCCAAATTGCGCGAAGCCGGCCAGGCCAGCAACCTGGCCTACGAGCTGGTCGATTCGCTGGTCACCGAGGTCGGCGCGCGGCCGGCCGGCTCGGCCAATGACAAGAAGGCCGTCGACTGGGCCGTGGCAAAGCTGAAGTCGCTGGGCTTCCCGGTGGTGCGCGCCGAGCCCGTGCCGCTCAAGGCCTGGAAGCGCGGCGAAGCCCATGCCCACATCACCGAGCCGTTTGCCCAGCCACTGGTGATGACGGCCCTGGGCATGAGCGTGGCTACGCCCAAGGAAGGCATCAGCGCCGAAATCGCCTACTACCCCGACTTCGCCACGCTCAAGGCCGACACCAGCGACAAGGCCAAGGGCCGCATCGTCTTCGTCGACCAAAAGACCGAGCGCGCCAAGGACGGCCGCGGCTACGGCCCTTCGTCTACCGCCCGCACGCAAGGCCCGACCGAAGCCGGCAAACGCGGTGCGCTGGCCTTCGCGATCCGCTCGGTCGGTACCGACCATGACCGCCTGGCCCACACCGGCGCCACCCGCTATGCCGAAGGCGTGCCGGCCGTGCCGGCCTTTGCCGTCTCGGTGCCCGATGCCGACACCATTGCCCGGCTGCAGCGCTACGGCAAGCCGGTCAAGATGCATGTCTCGCTGCAGGCCGAACTGGGCATAGACGCGGTCTCGCACAACGTGATCGCCGAGATTCCCGGCACCGACCTGGCCGACGAGGTGATCGCCATAGGCGGCCACCTGGATAGCTGGGACCTGGGCCAGGGCGCGATAGACGATGGTGCCGGCGTGGCCATCACCGCCGCCGCCGCCAAGCTGATCCTGGACAGCGGCGCCAAGCCGCGCCGCACCATCCGCGTGGTGATGTTCGCCAACGAGGAGAACGGCCTCGACGGCGCGCGCGCCTATGCGGAAAAGTACAAGGGCCAGAAGCACCAGCTGGTGGCCGAGAGCGACTTCGGCGCCGGCCCCATCTACCGCTTCCAGACCCGCGTGCGGCCCGAGGCCCTGGGCGTGGCCCTGGTGATTGCCGAGCAGCTCAAGCCGCTGGGCGTCGAGGCTGGCGGCAACGAAGGCCGCACCGGCGCCGACACCGGCGTGATCCAGCGCGCCGCCAACCTGCCGGTGTTCTCGTTCAGCCAGGACGGCACGGACTACTTCGACTTCCACCACACGGCCAACGACACGCTGGACAAGATAGACCCGGCCAAGATCCGCCAGAACGTGCAGGTCTGGGCCACGGCCGTCTGGCTGGCCGCGCAGAGCCCGGTGGCCTTCCATCCGCTGCCGGCGGTGGAGAAGAAGCCGGCGCAGTAAGTCGCCCGGTCGCGCCATGCTGCATCTGCTCGACAACCTCATGTGGCATGCGCTTTCCGGCACGCAGGCGCGCTTCGCTGTGGGCAGCGGCGGGGTCAGGCGCATGGCGCCGGGCTTCTCGCCGCTGATAGGTTTTGAGAATCCGGATCAGCCTGATCTGCAAGCGCTGTCGGCGCTGGCCGAGCCCGGCGAGAGTTTCTACACCGGCGTCTGGTCCGGCCCGGTGCCGGCCGACTGGCGCATCGAGGCCGAGGCCACGATGTTCAGCATGTTCTGGGATGCTGCCTGCCGCGAGCATGACGAAGCGCCCGAGGCCGTTCCGCTAGCCGCCGAGCATGCGCAGCAGGCGCTAGAGCTGGCGCTGTTGACCAAGCCCGGACCCTTCGGCCTGCGCACGCTGGAGCTGGGCGACTACTTCGGCTGCTTCGACGAGCAGGGCCGCTTGATGGCCATGGCCGGCGAACGCATGCAGGCCGAGCAGCTGCGCGAGATCAGCGGCGTCTGCACCCATCCCGATTTCCAGGGCCGCGGCCTGGCGCGGCGCCTGATGCTCAAGCTGGTGCGCCGCCAGTTGCAGCGCGGCCAACTGCCGGTGCTGCATGTGATGAGCGCCAATGCCGGCGCCCGCGGCCTCTACGAGCGCATGGGCTTTCGCTACCACCGGGAGGTGGTGGTGAGGGTGATCGCCAAGACGGCCGACCAGGCAGCCGACTAGTAGCGCCGCTAATGGCGCTTTAGATCGATTGCTGCGGCTTTGAACGCCGCAGGCCCGGCCGTACAAGGACAGCTCTGAAAACAAGACAACGGAGACAAGCCCCATGCGCATCGGCGTTCCCAAGGAAATCAAGAACCACGAATACCGCGTCGGCCTGACGCCGGCCAGCGTCCGCGAGCTGGTCTCTCATGGCCATCAGCTGCTGGTGCAGACCGGCGCCGGCGCCGCCATCGGCCTCACGGACGAGCAGTACATGGCGGCCGGCGCCCAGATCGTTGGTGATGCGGCCGGCGTCTTCGCCCAGGCCGAGATGATTGTCAAGGTCAAGGAGCCGCAGCCGCAGGAATGCGCGATGCTGCGCGAAGGCCAGATCCTCTACACCTACCTGCACCTGGCGCCGGACCCCGAGCAGACCGCGGCCCTGGTCAAGAGCGGCGCCGTCTGCATCGCCTACGAAACCATCACCGGCCCCGGCGGCGGCCTTCCGCTGCTGGCGCCCATGAGCGAGGTGGCCGGCCGCATGTCCATCCAGGCCGGCGCGGCGCATCTGGAGAAGAGCAAGGGCGGCATGGGCGTGCTGCTGGGCGGCGTGCCCGGCGTGGCGCCGGCCCATGTGGTCGTGATCGGCGCCGGCGTGGTCGGCACGCATGCGCTGCAGATGGCCGTGGGCATGGGCGCCCGCGTCACCGTGCTGGACAAGAACGTGGACCGGCTGCGCCAGCTGGACCTGGTTTTCGGCAACCGCATCACCACCGCCTACTCGAACGCCCAAGCGCTGGAAGAGGCCGTGCTCTCGGCCGAGCTGGTCATAGGCGGCGTGCTGATCCCCGGGGCTGCGGCGCCCAAGCTGGTGACCAAGGAGATGGTCAGCCGCATGAAGAAGGGCTCGGTGATCGTCGACGTGGCGATCGACCAGGGCGGCTGCTTCGAGACCTCACATGCCACCACTCACGCCGAGCCGACCTTCGTCGTCGATGGCGTCATCCACTACTGCGTGGCCAACATGCCCGGCGCCGTGGCGCGCACCTCGACCTTCGCCTTGAACAACGCGACGATTGGCCATGCCGGGGCCCTGGCCAACAAGGGCTGGAAGCAGGCGCTGCGCGACAACCCGCACCTCAAAGCCGGCCTGAACGTGGTAGCAGGCCGGGTCACCTACGAGGCCGTGGCGCGCGACCTGGGCTACGACTACCTGGCGGCCGATTCGCTGCTGGGCTGATCGCCCCTGACTTCCGCGACGCGGCCGCAACTGTGCGACGCTTGCCCCTCATCCATCCATTCACCGAGATGAGGGGCGACATGAAGCGCAGAAACATCATGGCTCTCGGCGCGGCGGTCGCCGGCCTGGCTGCAGATCCGGCCCTGGCGGCGGAAGGCGAGCGCGAGGCCGCCATTCGCCGCACGGCCATGGACTACATCGAGGGCTGGTACACCGGCGACGCCGCCCGCATGGAGCGCTCGCTCCATCCCGAGCTGGCCAAGCGGGTGATGATGAAGGGCCCCGACGGCCGCCGGCGCCTGCAGCAGATGAGCGCCATGACGCTGACCCAGTCCACCCGCCAGCGTCCGGCCAAGGAAGACAAGACTTCGCGCCGCGAGCTGCGCATCCTCGACATCTTCCAGGGCACGGCCAGCGTGCGCCTCGATGCCGAGGGCTGGATCGACTACATGCACCTGGTCGAGACCGACGACGGCCGCTGGCTGATCGTCAATGTGCTGTGGGACCTGAGGCAGTAACCGCCCGAGGCTAGAGCTGCTTGAACCGCCCCGAAAACGTCGGGCTGACCTCCAGCGTCTCGGGCCGGTTCTTCAGCGCGATGCGCAGCTTGCCGCTGAGCGAGCGGCTGACCGACTTGATCGCGTGGGCGTTGACGATGGTCGAGCGGTGCACCTGCCAGAAATGCTCGCCGTCCAGGCGCTGGACCAGGTCCTTCAGTGGCACCGAGATCAGGGCCTCGGTGTCGGCCGTGATCACGGCCACGTACTTGTTGTCGGCGCGGAAGTAGATGACGTCGTCCACCGCGATCAGCTGCAGCTCGCGGCCGCGCTGCACCGTGATCCAGCGCAGCTGTTCAGTGGCGCCGTTGTTGCGGGCGCCGGCCAGCGCATCCAGGCCGCGCAGGTCGGCCGGCGGCTGGCTCAGCCGCTCCTTCAGGCGCAGCAGGGTCTTGGCCATGCGCGCCGGGTCCAGCGGCTTGAGCAGGTAGCCCACGGCCCCTTCGTCGAAGGCCTGGATCGCATAGCGCTCATGGGCGGTGATGAAGACCACATGGGCGCGCCGACCGATCAGCTGCGCCACCTCCAGGCCCGAAAGGCCGGGCATCTGCACGTCCAGGAAACAGACCTCGGGCTGCAGCTGCTCGACCAGGTTCAAGGCCTCGTGGCCGTCGCGGGCCATGGCCAAGACCTCGGCCTCGGGCCATTGGCGCAGCAGCTCCTCGCGGATCTCGGCCGCCAGCAGGGTCTCGTCTTCAGCGATCAGGATGCGGGTCATGGCGCGGAACGGTCGGCGGGCCTGGGCCAGCGGAGTATGAACAAGGGCTGGTCCTCGCGCAGCAAGTTCAGCGAGGCGGCCTCGCCATGGACGGCGCGCAGGCGCTGGGCCAGCTCGTCGAGAGGCACGCGTTCGGCGGTCAGCCAGGTGTGCTGCGGATCGGGGCCCAGGGCCTGCAGCCGCAGTTCGGCCTGGTCGGCCTGGGTCTGCAGGGACAGGCTCCAAAGCGTCGTGCCTTCGTCCAGCAAAGGGCGAACCAGGGGCAGCAGGACCATGGGCGCCAGCGGCCAGTCCGGCGCTTCGGCCAGGTCGGCGAGGTGCAGACGCTCGGTGTGCAGGGCATCGGCGCTGACCAGGCGGGCATAAGCGCGCAGCGCGAGCAGCTCGCGAGCCAGCGTCGAGACCTCGGCCTCCACATGGGGCTGCAGGGCGCGCAGCAATTCGATCAGCGCCGCCAGCCTGGCCTGGCCTCGCGCCGGCTGCTCGGCCAGCTCGGAATCGATGACGCCCAGGCGCTCCGACAGCAGGGCCGGATCCATGCGGGCCTGCAGCGCCAGCAGCTGCGCGGCGGCCAGCTTGCGCTGGCGTTCGGCGGAGGCTTCCTGCAGGGCCTTGAGCCGTGCCTGGGCGCGCCGCGACTGGCGCAGCTGCACATAGACCAGCATGCCCATCGCATGCCAGACGAAGCTGGTGCCGGCGAGCGAGAAGTCCTGCTCGCGGCCCCACCACGCGACCTTGCCCAGCACCGGGTAGAGCGCCGGCGCGATGACCCAGACGCCCAGCAGGATGGTGGCGAACAGTACGGCCGGATAGGCGAGCCAGGCGGGCAGACGGCCGGCATCGACGGCCCAGTCGGCCGCGCGCACGCCCAGCACGGCGGGCACGCCGAACTGCAGCACGTTGTAGCTCAGCGCATTCAGAAGGCCGGCGCTCAGATGACTGTTGAAAGGCGTGCCATTGGCGAACAGCGTGGCCGCGCCGACCAGCAGCATCCAGCTGAGATCGCTGGTCCGTATCAGCTTCAGTGCCATGGCAATTGCACCCGCGCGATCAGGCCCTGCGGCTGGTTGATGTGCAGACTGAGCCTCGCCGCGCTGCCATGGAGAGCGGCGAGGCGGGCGCGCAGCGTGACCAGGCCGGTACCGCCGCCGCTGCCGGGCGTCATGCCGGCGCCGGTGTCGACCACTTCCAGCCTGAGCGTGGACGGCAGCTCCGGGTCCGGCAGCGCACGGACGCAGATCTCGCCGCCCGCGAGCTGCGGCGTGATGCCATGCTTGATCGCGTTCTCCGCCAGGGTCAGCAGACAGGTGCAGGGCACGATGGCCGCCTCCAGGCCGGGTGCGATCTCGAAGCTCAGCTTCAGCCGATCCGGGCCTATGCGGCGCTGGTGCAGGGCCAGAAAGGCGCGCACCAGGTCCAGTTCGCGGGCCAGCGGGGTTTCCGTCTGGCGCAGTTCGGGCAGGGCTGCGGCGAGGTAGAGGCGCAGGTCCGACAGCATGGCCCGTGCCGCCCCGGTGTCGGTATGGGCCAGGCGGCGCAGATGGGCCAGGGTGTTGAACAAAAAATGCGGTTCGACCTGGGCCTGCAGCAAGGCCATGCGCGCCTGGGCCAGCTGGCGAGCCTGGGCGGGCGCGCTGTGGCTCAGCGACTCGGCATCGGCCTCGCCGCGCAGCCGGCGCTGCCGGTACTCGAAGGTCAGGCAGGCCACCACGGCGAAACTGGCCTGAACCTGCAGGTCGTAGGGGCTGTTGGGCAGCAGGCTGCCGTCTGACAGGCCGAGCAGGGCGCCCAGGGAGGGGCTCAGCAGGGTCAGACCTGTCACCTGCAGTCCCAGGGCCAGCGGGCGCGCGGCTTCGTTGCTGGGCAGCCAGTGCTGGCTCAGGCAGGCCCCCGCCACCATGCACCAGATCCAGGCCGCGCGGCCCAGCATACGGGGCAGGAAGACCAGCCCCTCGCCGCCACAGCCATCCTCGGCGTGGCCAAGCAGATGGCAGCTGGCGATGCTGGGCAGGAACACGCCGGCCGAGAACACCAGGGCCAGGACGGCGGCGACCAGCAGGTCGCGGCGATCCTGGCGGGTCAGGAGCAGGGCGGGCGCAGGAGGCATGCGGTATCAGCGTGAATTGGCCATTGAAACACGCGGGGCGGCGGCAGCCAGGGCCGAGGCGCTGGCCGCGGTCGGCTCGGCAAAGCGGATGCTGACGACATAGCGCTGCGGCGTGCCGCCGTGGCAGTTCATGGAATAGAGGGCGGTGCGCACCGCACCGCGGTAGCGGCGGTTGCCGTCCACGGTCAGCGGCTGCACGCGGCCCTTGGCATCGACTTCGAACTCGGCCTGCACCTCGGCCTCGCGGCCTATGCGCTGCATGCTGCTGGCCAGCAGCTCGGGCAGCTCCTCGGTGGCTTTGGGGCAGTGGGCAGGCTGGACGGTCTGGGCCAGCGCCGCCGGGGCGAACAGCGCGAACGCGAGGCTGGCAACGGCGGCGAAGGTGGCGGAAGGGGATTTCATGACGGGCTCCTTGATCGGACGGTGGGCAGACGGCGCAAAGGTACGCAGTCCCGCCCGGCCGATCAGCCGACGCCAGACAAAGCTGGGTACGGGCCGACGAATCGCCGCTGGAACCCGACGGATCGAAAGGCCGTCGAGCCGATTCAGACCAGGCCCAGGTCCTTGATCGCCGCGCCCGGGAACACGCGCGCCAGCGCCTCGTCCGACAGGCCGAACTGGCGCTTCCAGAGGCCGCCCAGCACGGCGCGGTATTCATTCAGCACCGGGTAGTCGCGGCCCTGGTTCAGGGTCTTGGCTGTCAGTTGCACCTGCTCGCCGGCCACGCCCCCCTTGGCCGCCAGGCTGCCGCCCAGCAGCCAGTAGGTCGAGCCATGGCCGTGGTCGGTGCCGCGATTGCCGTTCTCGCGGAAGGTGCGGCCGAACTCGCTGATCACCATCACCGTGGTGCTGCGCCACAGCTCCGGGCCGAGTTCGGCGCTGATCGCGGCCAGGCCGCGGCCCAGCTCCTCGAAGCGGGTCGCCAGCGTGCCGGTGGCGCCGCCCTGGCCGACGTGGGTGTCCCAGCCGCCCACGTCGATGAAGCCCAGGCTGAAGCGGCCGCGCATCAGCTTGCCTATGCGCCGCGCCTCCAGCTCGAAACCCTTGGCGCTGATCGCGTTGCGGCCCGAGGCGTCCATCTCCTTCATGCGCTCGGGCGAGAGCTCGCGCACCAGCTCCTCGCGCAGCGCAAAGCCTTCCTCGACCTGGGTGGACAGCGGCTGCTGCTGGTACATGCCCGAGACCAGCTGGCGGGTCTTGGCATCGACCGCCAGCCGGGCGTTGTCGCGCAGCGCCGCATTGCCAATCTTGGCCTGGCCGCGGAAGCTGATCGGCAGCTGGTCGGTGAACGAGATCGCACCGCGCGCACCGATCTCGGCAGCGAGGCGGTTCATGAAGCCGCTCTGGAAGTCGCGCTGGCCCGTGAGGTTCTGACCCAGTTCTATGCTGTCCTGGGTCTCGAAATGGCTGCGGCTGAGGTCGTCGGTGCCGGCGAAGGGGATGAAGGCGGCCTGGCCGGCCTGCAGCAGGGGGTAGAGGCTGTCCTTCAGCGCCGGATGCAGGCCCCAGTCGGCATTGATGGACAGGGCCGCCTCGGCGCTGGGCTCGCTGCCCGGCTTGGCGATGGCGATCTTGGGCCGCGATTCGTAATAGAAGCTGCTGCCGGTCGGCACCAGCAGGTTGGCGGCGTCGTAGCCGCCGCGCAGAAAGACCAGCAGAAAGCGCGGCTTGTCGGCGCCTGCGGCAAACAAACGGGTGCCGGGCAGGGCCAGACCCGCGGCGGTGGCTTGGAGCAGATGACGTCGGTTCAACAGCATGGCGGTCACCGGTTCAGCGGTTCATGAATTCGGGGCTGGACAGCAGCAGCGTGAGCCACAGCTGCGGCGAGTCGGCCTGGGCCAGGGCGCCGCGCGTGGCCGGGCTCAGGCTGGGCTCGATGCGGCTGCGCATGGGTGGCGCGTCTAGCTTGTAGGGCGGTGGCGGCGGCTTGGGCGCGTCGGCCGCCTCGCCCTTGAACAGGGCCGGCACGCCGCCGCCCATCTGGCGGGCGATCTCGAAACGCAGGCTCATCTGACCGGCACTGTTCCAGGCCTCGGCCTGGGGCGGATAGCCGTCCGGCGTCTGGCGGTCGTACAGGCCCTGGCCCAGGCGGCGCAGCCAGCCGGCCAGCGGCTGGCTGTTCAGCATCTGCTGGCCCTCGAAGCCGGCGCGCAGGCCGGAGAGCAGGTAGTGCTGCGGGTCCTTGAACTTGGCCGGCGGCAGGCTGGCGAATTCGCTGGACAGCAGCAGCGGCCGCAACGTGGCCTTGATGTCGCCGCCGCTTTGCTGGAAGGCCGCGGCCATGCGCTCGACCACGGCGGCCGGCGGCTGGTCGGCCAGGAAGAATTGGGCCAGCTTGCGGCTGACGAAGCGGGCCGTGCTGGGATGGGCGACCAGCAGGTCCAGCACCTGGTCCAGCTCCTTGGCGCCGCTGCCCTTGATGGTCTGGCCGAGCAGCTGCTTGTCGCCGAAGTCATGGCGGGCCGGGTTGAATTCGTACAGGCCTTCGCGAACGTACTGGCCGTTGAACTTGGGCGGCAGCTTGGGGTCCTCGGGGTCCAGGCGCACGCCGAAGCCGGTCAGCACGCGGGCCAGCTCCTGCACGTCGCGCTGGCTGTAGCCGCCGTCCACGCCCAGCGTGTGCAGCTCCAGCAGCTCGCGGGCGTAGTTCTCGTTGACCCTGGGAATGCCGTTCTGGTCGTTGTCCAGATAGCGCAGCATGGCCGGATGGCGGGCCACGGCGCCCAGCATGGTGCGGAACGAGCCGAGCGCATTCGGCCGCAGCGCGCGGTCCTCGTAGTCGGACACCAGCACGCGGATCTCGCGCTTGTACTGGTGGACATTGAAGTGGTTGAACCAGAAGGCGCTGATGTGCTCCAGCAGCTGCTGGTCGGAATACAGCGCTCGCAGCAGGAAGCGGTGGCCGGCCTCGCGCGAGCCCTTGTTGAGCCCGTTCTGGTAGGCCTGCCGGGCGACGACCCGCTCGGCCTCGGTGGGCGGCTTGTCCTGGTTCTTGCGCAGGGTCTCGACCTCCTGCACCCGCTCGTTCAGCGTCTTGCTCGTGATGTCCAGCTGGGCGATCTGCGCCTCGGCAAAGGCCGGCAGAGGCGCCTTGGGGTCAGCGTTCAGCTGCTGCTCCACATAGCGGCCCCAGCCTTGCGTGGCGATCTGGTCCAGCTGGCCGGTGGTGGCGCCCCAGCCTATGCGGTTGGCGGCGCGCAGCTGAGAGGGCGGATCAAGTGGCGGTGGCAGGCTGGCACAGGCGGCGAGCAAGAGGGCGACAGCGGTGCCGAGCAAGGCGGCGCGCCGGCTCGGCCGCGGCAGGGTGAAGCGGTGGGACTGCAGCATCCGCGCAGGATGCCAAGGCCGGCGCCACCCTGTCCAGCGGCTTTGCAGGCCTTTACCGGCGATGTGCGCTATCCGGTCAGCAGGCCCTGCTGGGCCAGGCAGCTGCGCATGCGCGCATCCAGCAGGCCGCGCCGCTCCAGCAACTGGGTCAGGTCGCAGCCGCCGGTGGCGAACAGGTTCAGCTCCAGCGCCAGCGGCCCGCTGGCCGACAGGGCGATGTCCCATTGCTGGAAGCGCAGATGCGGGAACAGCGTGGCCACCCGCAGCGCAAAGGCCTGGACCTCGGGCCAGCCTGGCACGCTGAGCTGGTGCAGGTCGGCACCGGTATCGGGATGGTGGCGCAGTTCGCGCAGGTCCAGCCCAATGCCGTTGATGACGCGCAGCACCCGGCCGGTGTCGTAGTCGATGGCGGCGGCCAGGTTGCCGGTGCTGCCGCTGTTGTAGTTGTCGCTGAAGTTGGCGCCGGTGGGGAATTTCCAGAAGGCACGGTGGATCTGCGGGCCGGTCTCCTCATCCAGCAGCACCATGATGCGCAGGCTGGTCAGCTCTGGGCCCAGTTGGGCCTGCAGGGACGGATCGGGCGTGACCGGGCGCTGGAACAGATAGCCAAGGTTCTCCTGGTCGGCGCGGTGGAAGTCGAAGGCATCGACCGCCAGCTCGCTGCCGTCGCCCAGGCGCAGCGCGTCGCGCTCCGGCAGGTACTCATGGGCCAGGCAGGCGCCGCGGCCGAAGCCGCTGGCGCTGGGCTTGGAGAAGAAGGGGTAATGGATCGTGTCCCGCAACCAGCGGCGCAGGGCGGCTTCGTCAGCCAGCTGTTCGGCGCGCTGGTGGGGTCGGCCTGGGCCGCGCTTGTAGATCGCCAAGGTCTTGGTGCAAGCCAGGCCCTGGGCGCCCAGCAGCTCCAGGGTCAAGACCTTGTCCAGCCCCAGGCAGGCCCAGGACCGCTGGTTCAGCCCGTCCAGCAGGGCTTCGCGGCGCCAGCCGACGAACTCCAGCTTCTGCTCCCAGCTGAGGCCGGGATCGAACAAGCGGTAGGTGTAGTAGTCGCCCGGGCCGATGGCGCCCGGGCCACGCGACAGCTTCAGCAGTTCCAGCCATTGCGGCCAGCGACCCCGGCCCGTCGCCTGATCGGCACGCCGGGCCAGCTCCGAGTAAGCCAGCAGTCGCCGGATCCAGGGCATCGGGACTCCTCTGAGGGCAGGACTCCATTGAAACCCAGAAGTGCTCGCCCGCCTACAGCTCGGCCACGCCCTTGATGCGCGCTACCGACGCAGGCTCTGCGATGACGGCCACGGCCGCGCGGCCGTGGAAGCGGTCCAGCAGGTCCTTCCACTGTGCACGCACGGTCACCACATTGGCCAGCTTCACATGGCCATAGCCGCGGATCTTTTCGGGGAGCCGGGCCAGCTGGACGGCGAGGTCCAGCTTGTCGGCCGACAGATGGGCCAGCAGGTCGGCGACCAGGGCTTCGTAGTCGCTGATCAGCTGGCGCTCCATGCGCCGCTCCTCGGTCTTGCCGAACAGATCCAGCCAGCCGCCGCGCAGGCCCTTGAAGCGGGCCAGCAGCTTGAGCGCCTGGAAGGTCCAGCTGCCCAGCTCGATCTTGCTGGCGCGGCCGTCGGCGCCGGGTCTTGCCATAAGGGGCGGTGCCATGTGGAAGCTGATCCGCTCCCAGCCTTCGAACTGGGCCTTCATGGCGGCCTCGAACTTGCCGTCGGTATAGAGCCGGGCGACCTCGTACTCGTCCTTGATCGCCAGCAGCTTGGCGTAGTAGCGGGCCACGGCCTTGGTCAGCTTCTCGGCCTTGCCGGCTTCGCCCAATTGCGCCTCGGTCTGGCGGACTCGCGCGACCAGGGCCAGGTAGCGCTGGCCATAGGCTTCGTCCTGGTAGGCCGTGAGATGGGCGGCGCGGCGGGCGAGCAGGCCATCGGGGCCGTCGAGCCTGTCCTGGCCCATCAGCAGCTGGATCGGCTGGGCCGTCTCGCCACCGAGGCGTTTGATCGCCTCCGGTGAGGCAATGGCCAGGCGGCCCAGCGCGAAGGCGGTCTTGTTGCCTTCGACGGCCACGCCGTTCAGCTCGATGGCGCGCATCAGCGCGGCCTCGCTCAGCGGCACCAGGCCGGCTTGCCAGCAGGCGCCTAGCATCACGATGTTGCTGGGCATGGTGTCGCCCATCAGCTTCTGGGCGATGGCCTGGGCATCGATGGTCGAGAGCCACTTGGCCTCGCCACCGACGGCATACAGCATCTTGGCGACCAGCGAGTCGGCCTGCAGGCTGGCGTCCGGGTTGCGGACGAAGGCGGCCGTGGGCAGCTCATGGGTGTTGGCCAGGATGCGGGTGCGGCCAGGCTTGACCGTGCCCAGCGCATCGGGGCTGGCGCCAACCACCATGTCGCAGGCCAGCAGCACGTCGGCCTGCTGGGTGTCGATGCGGACCTGGTTCAGCAGGTCTTGCGTCGGGGCCAGGCGAACGAAGCTGAGCACCGAGCCGCCCTTCTGGGCGAAGCCCATGAAGTCCAGCACCGAGGCCTGCTTGCCTTCCAGATGGGCCGCCATGGAGACCAGGGCGCCGACCGTGACCACGCCGGTGCCGCCGACGCCGGTGACCAGCATGTCGAAGGGGCCGGTCCAGTCCCAGGGCAGCGGCGCCTGGATGGCGGCCAGCTCGCGCGCCAGGTCGGCAGCGGTCCAGCCGGCGCCGACCTTTTTCTTCAGCTGGGCGCCGTGCACCGAGACGAAGCTGGGGCAGAAGCCGTTGACGCAGCTGAAGTCCTTGTTGCACGAGCTCTGCTCGATGGCGCGCTTGCGGCCGAAATCGGTTTCCACCGGCACCACCGACAGGCAGTTCGAGGCCTGGCCGCAGTCGCCGCAGCCTTCGCAGACCTGCTCGTTGATGAAGAGGCGGCGCGGCGGATCCGGGAACTCTTTTTTCTTCCTGCGGCGGCGTTTCTCGGCCGCGCAGGTCTGGTCGTAGATGAGGACGGTGACGCCCTCGATCTCGCGCAGCTCGCGCTGCACCGCATCCAGCTCGGCACGGTCATGAAACGTGGTGCCGGCCGGGAACAGGCCGTGGTGGCCCTCGTACTTGCCAATCTCGTCGGAGACGACGACCAGGCGCTTGACGCCCTCGGCCTCGACCTGACGCGCGATCTGCGGCACGCTGGTCTGGCCGTCCACCGGCTGGCCGCCGGTCATCGCGACCGCGTCGTTGTAAAGGATCTTGTAGGTGATGTTGGCCCGGGCCGCGATGGCCTGGCGGATCGCCAGATAGCCCGAGTGGTAGTAGGTGCCGTCACCGAGGTTCTGGAACACATGCTTCTCGGTGGTGAAGCGGCTGTGGGCGGCCCAGTCCACGCCCTCGGCGCCCATCTGGATCAGGCCCGAGGTGCCGCGCTCCATCCAGCTTGCCATGAAGTGGCAGCCTATGCCGGCCAGCGCGCGCGAACCTTCGGGCAGCTTGGTCGAGGTGTTGTGCGGGCAGCCCGAGCAGAAGTAGGGCTGGCGGCGCACGCCGTCGGCGGCATTGCTCAGCAGGCAGGGGGTGAGGAAGTCGACGACCAGGTGGCGGCGGTCCAGCGCCGGGTTCAGGCGAGCCAGCCAGTCGGCCACGGTCGGCATGATTCGCGAGGGTCGCAGCTCGCCCAGCGAGGACAGCACGGAAGCGCCATGCTCGTCGGTCTTGCCGACCACGCGCGGCCGCTGGGCTTCCGGCAGGTGGTACAGCAGCTCCTTGATCTGGCGTTCGACCACCGGGGCCTTTTCCTCGATCACCAGCATGTCGGTCAGGCCCTGCGCGAACTCGACCATGCGGGTCGACTCCAGCGGATAGACCAGGCCGACCTTGTAGACCCGCACGCCGGCCGCGGCCAGCGCATTGGGGTCCAGGTCCAGGCGGCGCAGCACTTCCATGAAGTCGTAATGCGCCTTGCCGACGGTCACGATGCCCAGCGTGGCGCGCGGGCTGGTGACGATGTGCTTGTCTATCGAATTGAGCTTGGTGAAGGCGCGCACCGCGGCCAGCTTGTGCTCCAGCCGCGACTCGAGCTCCAGCGAAGGCAGGTCGACCTGGCGGATGTGCAGATTCGTAGCCGGCTCGTGATCCACCGGCAGCTCGAAGTCCAGCGGCACCGCGTCCAGGTCCACGGTCATGCCCGACTCGACCACCTCGGAGATCGCCTTGAAGCCGACCCAGGCACCCGAGAAGCGCGAGAGCGCCCAGCCATAAAGGCCGAACTCCAGGTACTCGGCCACATTGCCCGGGTGGACGATGGGCATGCTCCAGGCCTGCAAAGCCAGGTCGCTCTGGTGCGGGGTGGAGGAGGACACGCAGCCGTGGTCGTCGCCGCAGACCACCAGCACGCCGCCCTGGGGCGCCGTGCCGTAGACATTGCCGTGCTTCAGCGCATCGCCCGAGCGGTCCACGCCGGGGCCCTTGCCGTACCACATGGCGAACACGCCATCGACGGTGCGCTTGGGGTCCAGGGCCACGCGCTGTACGCCCAGGCAGGCCGTGGCGGCCAGGTCTTCGTTGATGGCGGGCAGGAAATTGATCTGGGCGGCGTCGAGGAACTTCTTGGCCTTCCAGAGCTGCTGGTCGACCATGCCCAGCGGCGAGCCGCGGTAGCCGGAGACGAAGCCGGCGGTCTTGAGTCCGTTGCGCTCGTCATGCGCCTTCTGTGCCAGCAGCAGCCGCACCAGGGCTTGGGTGCCGGTCAGGAAGACGGCGCCGCTGTGGGCGGCCAGGTTGTCGGAGAGCTTGTAGTCGCGCAGTTGCGAAGGTTCGGACATGACGGCGGCGGGTGGATCCGGGAGCGGAGATTTTTCGCCAGCGGCTGCGGAGATTCTTTGCTCTCTTCCTCGTTCTGTCCAACGAATGGAGAGGATTGTTCTTCTATCTATTTGATTTGTAGATGATCATCCTCGTTCATGCCACCCGGCCTCCGTTGGGCCGTCCGTCCGCTCAGCCGGCCGAGCCCTGCAGCGCTTTGTTGCGTTCCAAGATCTTGGCCAGAAGACGGCGTGCCTCGGCCTCGACCGCAGGCGGATATTGCTTGACCGCATCTTTGCTCACCGGTTTGGCCCCGGCCGCCTCGGCCAGCAACGACTGTTCCATTTCTTGTCGGGATTGACCCATTTCCAGCATCCATTTGGCCCGCTGGCTGACATGTGGACCTTCCCGTGCTGCCATTTCCAGGGCGGCGCGGAACGCGGCCTTTTCGTCTGGCTCCAAGCCCAGCGGCGCGATAGCGTTGTCGGCAGCCATGATCCCGAGCGAGGTGATCGAACCATTTCGCGCGTCCCGCAATACACGCTCGGCCATCTGTGTTGTCTTGCTACCTCGTAGATAGGCCGAGGCAGCAGCGTCAAAGACATGCTTGGCTGCAGCCAGTGCGTACATGGCCAACTCGGCTTTGTTGAAATCGATGCCCGAAGCTGCGCATTCATTGCTGAAGCTTTGCATCGTGAGCGTTTGCCGTGCCATGGCGGACTGCAGCTGGGAATCCGCAATCCTTCCCAGATTGTTTCGCGTGTACTCGAGTTCCCGATCTACCGAGGCGCAACGTCCAAGGATTCCTGCAAGCTCGTAGGCCAGTCGCCCGTCCGATGTGCGGGTCGCCAGTTCCAGCGTGGCCGCCAGCCCCAGCGGGTAATCGATGGTGTAGGGCTCTCCCTTGCTTGATCGCTTGCCATTGCTGCTTTTCGGTGCGTTGCTCGCCCGTGAATCGACTTGCGGGGTCCCGGCCGACTTGTCCTGCGCCCCGCGCGCAGCCGCCAAAGCGTCTGGGCTTGAACTGCCGATCAGTGGCATGCCGCCATTCGTCTGCATCGAGCGAGTGCCTGGGTGCAAATCCAGGGGCGGGCTGAGGTAGCTCAAGACCGTCGCCGTAAGGGTGCCGAATAGCGCAGCTACCAGCAGCAATGACTTCCAATGTTTCATTCATCCTCCACGGCAGCCAGCTAGCAGCCAAACGCCGTTCACGGCTCGCGCATGGAGGCCCGCAATGGGCTGCCTTGCCCCCAACGCTGCTACGTTGATCAACTCGCAAGCGCCTACCTGGCTGACGGGCTTGGCGTGCAAAACCAATCAAAACAATCTTATCAGTCGTTTTGTGCGGGCGGAACAGCCAGTGGATGCGGGCATCACTTCTCTTTGGTCACCAGGAGGTCGGGGAGAATATTCATCTCTAAATCAACGGATTTCGAGATGAGCAACCTCGATCGTGCCGCCCGGCAACTGCTGGAGGCGCTGCAGCAGGACTGCCGCCAGAGCACCCAGGCCCTGGCCGAACAGGTGGGCCTGTCGGCCACGCCGGTGTGGCGGCGCATCAAGGAACTGGAGGAGGGCGGCGTGATACGCCGCTATGTCGCGCTGGCGGATCGCGAGAAGCTGGGCCTGTCGATCTGCGTGCTGGCCAATGTGAGCCTGGTGCGGCACGGCGAGGGCGCGACCGAGGCCTTCGAGGCCATGGTGCGGGCCAGTGCCGAGATCATCGAATGCCAGGCCATCACCGGCGAGGCCGACTACGTGATCAAGGTGGTCGCTCCCGACATGAAGGCCTACGACCAGTTCCTGCAATCCAAGGTGTTCAAGGTGGCCGGCGTGGCCAGCGTGCGCAGCAATGTGGTGCTGCGCGAACTCAAGTACGAGACGGCGCTGCCGGTGCCCTGACGCCCGGAAGATGCTCGGGGTCAGGTTTTGCCCTAGGGTCCGCCCGGAGTTCCCTGGGGCCTGTGTTGCAAGTGCTGGCAAGCCCGCTTGCGGCCCCCAGGGGCCGGGCGTATAAGGCCGACAAGCCCTGGGCCAGGAGCTGCCAGCAGAGACAAAGCAGACTCCACGAGGCCCATCGCAATTCGTCAGTTTCCCTGTTCGTTCGACCACTCCATAGAGGGAGGTGTTCATGGAACTCGAAATGCATCCCCACCAGTGGGAGCGCCGCATGCCGGACTGGCCTGCGGCGGTTGTGTCTGGCCTGGTGGCCGGCGCGGTGATGATGGTGCTGGACCTGGTCTGGTCCGCCATCATGTCCAGCGGCGACACCTGGCGCAGCTCCCACCTGGTGGCGGCCATCGTCCTGGGCCCCAGCGCCCTGCAGGACAGCGCGTTCAGCATAGGCATCGTGGCCGTGGCCCTGATCACCCACTACCTGCTCGGCATCGTGTTCGCCCTGTGCCTGGCCTTCATCGTCGCCGGCTTCCATTACGAGTCCAGCGTCTCGATGATCGAGTCCATAGGCATCGTGTTCGGTGGCGGGGTCTACGTGATCAGCATGTACGGCTGGACCAATGTCTTCCCATGGATCGCCGAGCTGCGCGGCTGGGGAAGCTTGATCGGCCACATGGTGTTCGGCATGACGGCGGCGCTGACCTACTGGAAGCTGGTCCAGCGCGGCAGGGTCGGCGACTGAGCTTGGAAGTGAACGCGACGGCGCCCTGGGCGCCGTCGCTGTCTTCGAAGGAGACTTTCCATGCTGATGGTGATCGTGCTGATCGTGATGGTGATCGGCTCGCTGATCTTCCACTTCATCGCCCCCTGGCATGCGCTGCCGCTGGCCTCGAACTGGAAGAACATGGACGACACGCTGACCATCACCTTCGTGGTGACGGGCGTGTTCTTCGTCGTGCTGAACGGCTTCCTGGCCTACACGCTGCTGAAGTACCGGCGCGGCGCCGGCCACCAGAAGGGCGCGGCCTACCAGCCGGTGGACCACAAGATGGAGCGCTGGCTGACCATAGTCACCGCGGTCGGCATCGCGGCGCTGCTGGCGCCGGGGCTGTCGGTCTACGCCGACTTCGTGCGGCCGCCAACGGGTGCCATGGAAGTCGAGGTGCTGGGCAACCAGTGGCAGTGGCGCTATCGCCTGCCGGGCGCCGACCACAAGATGGGCCGCAGCGACGCGCGCTTCATCTCGCCGACCAATCCCTTCGGCCTGGATCCCGACGATCCGGCCGGCAATGACGACGGCATCATCGAAGGCAATGAGCTGCGCCTGCCGCAGGGCCGGCCCATCAAGATGCTGCTGCGCTCCATCGACGTGCTGCACGACTACTACGTGCCGCAGTTCCGGGCCCGCATGAACATGGTGCCGGGTCAGGTCAGCAGCTTCTGGTTCACGCCCACGGCACCCGGCCGCTACGAGGCCATGTGCGCCCAGCTCTGCGGCGTGGGCCACGCGGCCATGCGCGGTGCCGTGGTCGTGATGCCGGCCGAGGCCTTCGACAGCTGGGCCCGTACCCTGCCGACGCGCACCACGCCGGCCCAGGCCGACATGTCCGGCCCGGTCGCCATCGGCCAGGCCCTGGCCAAGAACAAGGGCTGCGTGGCCTGCCATTCGATAGACGGTGCGGCGGGCGTGGGCCCCAGCTGGAAGGGCCTGTTCGGCAAGACCGAGAGCTTCGTCGACGGCAGCCAGGCCAAGGTCGACCAGGCCTTCCTGGTCAAGGAGATCAGCGAGCCGACCGCCCGTGTGGTCAAGGGCTTTGCGCCGGTGATGCCCAAGAGCGAGCTGAGCGAGGCCGAGGTGGCGGCGCTGGCCGCCTACATCGAGTCGCTGGGCAAGCAGCCCTGAGCCCGCCCTGAGCCCGGATAGATAGCGGAAGAGACAAGCACAGGAGACGCCCGCCATGTCGCATGACGCGCACGACGACCACGGTCACCACGAGCCGCAGAGCTTCTGGACCAAGTACGTCTGGAGCCAGGACCACAAGGTGATCGCGCTGCAGTACGGCGGCGTGGCCGTGTTCGTGGGCCTGATAGGCCTGCTGCTGTCCGACCTGATGCGGCTGCAGATCGGCTTCCCGGGCATGTTCGAGTTCATCAACCCGGAGCGCTACTACCAGTTCGTCACCATGCACGGGATGATCATGGTGGTGTACCTGCTGACCGCGCTGTTCCTGGGCGGCTTCGGCAACTACCTGATCCCGTTGATGGTCGGGGCGCGGGACATGGTGTTCCCCTACCTGAACATGCTCAGCTTCTGGGCCTATCTGCTGTCGGTCATCGTGCTGCTGGCCAGCTTCTTCGTGCCGGGCGGGCCCACCGGGGCGGGCTGGACGCTTTATCCGCCGCAGGCCATCCTGCCCGGGACACCGGGGCATGACTGGGGCATCGTGCTGATGCTGATTTCGCTGGCCATCTTCATCGTGGCGGCCACCATGGGCGGCCTCAACTACGTCACCACGGTGCTGCAAGCGCGCTGCGAGGGCATGACCCTGCTGCGCATGCCGCTGTCGGTCTGGGGCATCTTCATCGCCACGGTGCTGGCGCTGCTGGCCTTCCCGGCGCTGTTCGTGTCGGCCGTGATGATGTTGCTGGACAAGCTGGTCGGCACCAGCTTCTTCATGCCGGCCGTGGTGAGCCTGGGCCAGACCCTGTCCTACAAGGGCGGCTCGCCGCTGCTGTTCCAGCATCTGTTCTGGTTCTTCGGCCATCCCGAGGTCTACATCGTGGCCCTGCCGGCCTTCGGCCTGGTGTCGGACCTGATCGCGGTCCATGCCCGCAAGTGCATCTTCGGCTACCGCCAGATGGTCTGGGCCATCGTGGCCATCGGCCTGCTGAGCTTCGTCGTGTGGGCCCACCACATGTTCGTCAGCGGCATGAATCCGTACTTCGGTTTCTTCTTCGCGACCAGCACCCTGATCATCGCCATCCCCACGGCCATCAAGGTCTACAACTGGCTGCTGACGCTGTGGCGCGGCGAGATACACCTGACGGTGCCCATGCTGTTCGCGCTGGCCTTCATCTCGACCTTCATCATCGGTGGCCTGACCGGCCTGTTCCTGGGCAATGTCTCGGTGGACATCCCGCTGTCCGGCACCTACTTCGTGGTGGCCCATTTCCACATGGTCATGGGCGTGGCGCCGCTCTTGGTGGTGTTCGGCGCGATCTACCACTGGTACCCCAAGATCAGCGGCCGCATGCTGGACGACCGCCTGGGACTGTTCCATTTCTGGGTGACCTTCATTGGCACCTACCTGATCTATTTCCCCATGCACTACCTCGGCCTGCTGGGCATGCCGCGGCGCTACTACAACTTCGACGACTACGCCTTCATCCCGACCTCGGCCCACCAGCTCAATGCCTTCATCAGCGTGGTGGCCCTGATCGTCGGCGTGGTGCAGCTGGTGTTCGTCTGGAACCTGATCTGGAGCGCCTTCAAGGGCCGCAAGGCCGATCCCAACCCCTGGGGTGCGGCCTCGCTGGAATGGTCCACGCCCGACACGCCGCCCACACACGGAAACTGGGGCCCGCATCTGCCGGTCGTGCACCGCTGGGCCTATGCCTACAGCGTGCCGGGCGCGGCGCAGGACTTCATCCCGCAGACCGCGCCGCTGTCGGCCGGTGGCGTGGAGCCCGATGAGCATGGCAATTCGCCACAGGCCAACGGAGCGGCAGCATGAGCAGCAGCGTCGCGATGAATCTGCCGCTGCAGCAACGCCAGCGCCTGGCCCCAGGCGCTGCGGCCAGCATCGCCCTCTGGTTCTTCATGGCCGTGGCGACCTCGCTGTTCTCGCTGTTCCTGGTCGCCTATGTGATGCGGCTGGACGGGCTGGAAGGCTATCCGCTGGCGCTGCCCTGGCAGTTCTGGCTGTCCACCGGTCTGCTGGTCGCCGGCAGCGCGGCGCTGGAGCTGGCCTGGCGCCGCAACGATGCCGGCCTGCTGTCGGTGCTGGGCGGTGCGCTGGCGCTGGGCTTCGTGCTCAGCCAGCTGTGGGGTTGGCAAGTGCTGTCGGGCCGCCTGGTGCTGCCGGTGGGCAATCCGGCGGGCAGCTTCCTGTACCTGCTGACCGCGATGCATGGCCTGCACGTGGTCGGCGGCCTGGGTGGCTGGTGGGTGGCGCGGCGTGCCGGCGGCGAAGCGTGGCGGCTGCGCCTGCTGGCCCGCTACTGGCATTTCCTGCTTGGGGTCTGGCTCGTGCTGTTCGGCGTGCTGGGCTGGATGACACCCGAGCTGGTGCGTGTGATCTGCGGCGTGGCCCGCTAGCAATGGCTGTGAAAAGGGCAAGGAGGCAGGCATGACGAGTGCAAGCAACCTCTCCGGCGGCGCCCCAGGCTGGCGCGGCCTGGTGCAGGACTGGGCCAGCGACCGCGAGACCTTCAAGGTCTCGTGGGGCAAGGCAATGATGTGGATCTTCCTGCTCAGCGACACCTTCGTGTTCAGCTGCTTCCTGACCGGCTACATGACGGTGCGCAGCTCCACCACGGTGGCCTGGCCCAATCCCAGCCATGTGTTCTCGCTGCATGTGGGCGGGGTGGACGTGCCCCTGCTGCTGATCGCCATCATGACCTTCGTGCTGATCACCAGCAGCGGCACCATGGCGCTGGCGGTCAACTACGCCTACCGGCGCGACCGCTCCACCACCTTCAAGCTGATGCTGGCCACCGGCCTGCTGGGCGCCACCTTCGTCGGCATGCAGGCCTTCGAATGGACCAAGCTGATCCTGGACGAAGGTATTCGCCCCTGGGGCAACCCGGCGGGCGCGGCGCAGTTCGGCGCGGTGTTCTTCATGATCACCGGCTTCCACGGTCTGCATGTGTCCATAGGCGTGCTGTATCTGCTGATCGTCGCCTTCAAGGTCAGGCGCGGCGACTACGAGAAGCACGGCAACTACCAGATCGTCGAGATCGCCGGCCTGTACTGGCACTTCGTCGACCTGGTCTGGGTCTTCATCTTTGCCCTGTTCTACCTGTGGTGAGGAGGTGTAGCCATGTCATCCGCATCCGGTCAACAACATCCGCTGGGCCTTTACTTCAAGGTCTGGATCCTGCTGTTCGTGCTCAGCGCGGCCTCGTACATGGTGGACTACCTGCAGTTCCACGGCCTGCTGCGCTGGAGCCTGGTGCTGCTGTTCATGGCGGTCAAGGCGGGCCTGATCATCGCGGTCTTCATGCACATGGCCTGGGAGCGCATGGCGCTGATCTGCGCCATCCTGCTGCCGCCGCTGGTGCTGCTGGTGCTGATAGGCCTGATGTCTTCCGAAGCCCACTGGACCTGGGCCAGCCGTTTGTTGCATTTCGGCGGTTGAAGCCCAGGCAGCGCGGCGCAGAATGCCCGCATGTTCACCGTCTACGGCCTGAACGGCCGCGTCTACAGCGGCGCCCTCGAAGGGCTGCGTGATCTGGAGCCGGTACGCGCTGCAGGCCGCCTGCGCGCCACTTCAGCGCTGGTAGCTGGCGCCAGCCCGGACGCTCTGGCTGCAGTGCAGACGCAGGGACATCACGCCGGGCAGCAGCCTTCGCACGAGCCGCTGCCGCATGTGGTGGCCGCCGCGGCCTATGTTCAGGCGTCCAAGGCAGACCAGCCAGGCCGCCGCCTGCTGACAAGGGTGCGTGAGCTGATGACGCCCAAGGTGCTGGGCCTGCCGGCGACGCTGAGCCTGTCCGAAGCCTGGCAGCAATTGCTTGACGCCCACCTGGGCCAGGCGCCGGTGCTCGATGCCGAAGGCCGGCCTATCGGCCTGCTGGTGCGGGCCGAGCTGCCGCAGCTGTCACCTGCCCATACCGACCTGCAGGCCTGGAGCGAATGGCGCGAGCAGCTCAGGCAGCCGGTGACCACGGTGATGCTGGCTCCGCTGCCGGCGGTCAGTGCCGACACGCCTATCCGCGAGGTTTCGCAAGTGCTGCACGAGATGCGACTGCCGGGCCTGCCCGTGGTCGAGGACGAGACCGGCCGCGCCATAGGCTTCATCTCCCGCAGCGACCTGCTGCGCGCCATAGGCCACGAGCCGCCGCTGGACCTCTGGTCCTAGTCCGCGGCCGCGTTGCTGTTCTGCGCTGCCAGCCAGGCCAGGTACTCGGCGGCGGGTAAGGCGGGCGCGTAAAGCCAGCCCTGGGCCACGTCCACCTGCATGCCGCGCAGCCAGTCGGCCTGGCCCTGGGTTTCAACGCCTTCGGCGATCACCTTGAGCCCCAGCTCGCGCGCCGCGGTCACCAGCGAACGGATCAGGGCCTGGCCGCGTTCGCCGCCGCTGTTGATGAAGGAGCGGTCCAGCTTGATCGCGTCCAGCGGCAGCTTCGCCAGCTGGGCCAGCGATGAGAAGCCGGTGCCGAAGTCGTCCAGGAAGACCTTGCAGCCCAGCATGCGGCATTCATGCATGAAGCCCTCGGCCCGGTCCTCGTCGTCGACCACGCAGCTCTCGGTCAGTTCCACGTCGAGCAGGCCGTGGGCGATGCGCTGGCATTCCGCCAGCCAGCGCGGCAGTTCAGGGTCGGACAGCTGGCGGGCACTGATGTTGATGGCGATGCGCACCCGCAGGCCCTGGGCCAGCCATTGCTGGGCCTGCGCCGCGGCATTGACGATGACCCAGCGGCCCATGGCCACGATCTGGCCGTTGTTCTCGGCCCGGGCGATGAACAGGTCGGGTCGTATCAGGCCGCGCTTGGGATGGCGCCAGCGCAGCAGGGCCTCGACACTGGTGGTCACCTCGCCGGCCAGGGCCACCTTGGGCTGGTAGTGCAGCTCCAGCTGGTGAAGTTCCAACGCGCGGCGCAGGTGGTGGTCCAGCCAGAGCCGCTCGCGTGCTCTCAGCAGCAGGCGGGGCTCATAGACCGTCAAGTGGCTGCCGGGCGTTTCCAGCGCGCTATGCAGCGCGGTGGAGGCATTGCGCAGCAGCTCTTCCAGGCTGCCGCCATGGGCGGGGTAGCTGACCTCGCCGACGGCGATGGACGCGTTGACCTCGGTGTTGGGCAGCTGCAGCGGCAGCTTGAAGCGCGCCAGGATGGCGCGGCCCAGCTTCTGCAGCTCGCCCTTGTCGCGACTGTCGACGGCGATGCTGAACTCGTCGCCGCCTTCGCGCGCCAGCAACTGGCCGGGCTCCAGCAGCTCGCTCAGCGCATCGGCCGCGGCCAGCAGCACCTGGTCGGCGCCCTCGGGGCCGAAGTTGTCGCGCAGCAGGCTGAAGTCCACCAGCTTCAGCGCCAGCAGGCCAAAGCCCTCGCCGCGCGCGACCCGGCCGAGCAGATCCTCGCGCAGGGCGTGGCGGCTCAGGAGACCAGTGAGTTCGTCGTGATAGAGCAACTGGCGCAGCGCATCGCTCTGGGCCTCGGCCTTCTGCTGGGCCTGGCGCTCGGCACTGACATCCACGCCCGAGCAGAGCAGGTTGGGGCGGCCCTGGCTGTCCAGCAGCCGCTGAAAGCACCAGCGGGTGCGGTGGCCTTCGTAGACCAACTCGCCGCTCCAGTCGGCGACCTCGGTATCGCTCGCCAGCATCGCGGCCATGCGTTCCTGCATGGCCTCGGGTAGCAGGCTGGTGAGGTCGGGTCGGTCCAGCAATTCCCTGCCGAGCAGTTGCTCGGCCAGCTGGTTGCAATGCAGCAGCCGACTGTCCGGCCCGAGTACCACCAGCATGACGCTACCCAGCCGGCGTAGCACCTGTTCCGCGAGCGTCGCTTCTAGTCCCAACTGCAACTCCGAGCTCTGGGGCCGTGTTTGTCCCATGTTAAGCGCTGTACGAACCTTGCCCGTTGGACCTTACACTAGCCTGCAAGGGAGTTGTCCAGAAGTTTCGGGATACTCATTGATGAAATTCAGAGAAGTACTGATCTACAACGGCGAGCAGTTCAAGGTGCCGCAAGGCATCCAGCGCATAGACGCTCGCTCCACCCACGGTTGGCAACTGCGCTACGGCGGCACAAAGTTCTACTCGGACAGCAAGTTCGAAGGCGGTGCAGGCGGTGCGCTCAAGGCGGCCAACACCGAACTTGGCAAGCGCATCGCCAAGCTTCCAGCCCCCACCCGACTCAAGCCCGAACGCAACGCGAACAAGGGCAGCGAGCTGCCGGTCGGCATCTCGGGCCCCATCGTCCGCGAGCGCCGGCCGGGCGTGCGGGACTGCAGCTTCAGCGTGCTGCTACCGCGTTTCGGCGAGTCGCCGCGGCGTTCCAGCGTCTACATCGCCTCCGAGAGCACCTACACCATCGAGCGCTACCAGGCGGCGCTGGAGAAGGCGGTGGAGATGCGGCGCGTGGCCGAGGAGGCCTATCAGAAGGCCGCCACCAAGGCCAAGCGCCAGGAGAGCAAGGTCTGGCAGGCCGAGGCCGGCGAGCTGGCGATCAAGAAGCGCAGCGCCAAGCCGGCGGCGCGCAAGAGCACGGCTGCCCGAGCCTGAGTCCGGGCCGGCGGAGCCGGTCTGCTAGAATTGCGGCCATCACCGCTGCGACGCCTTTTCGCGTTGCAGCGGTTTTGTTTTGTCCCGCGTCTGGTTTGCAGGCGCATCCACGGAGAGCTGCCGCATGGCCAAGGAAGAACTGATCGAGATGCAGGGCAAGGTCGATGAGGTCCTGCCGGATACCCGTTTCCGCGTGACCCTGGACAACGGCCACCAGCTGGTGGCCTACAGCGCCGGCAAGATGAAGAAGAACCACATCCGCATCCTGGCGGGTGATCGTGTGTCGCTGGAGCTGTCGCCCTACGACCTGAGCAAGGGCCGCATCGTGTTCCGTCACCTGGAACGACGCCCGCAGCAGGCCTGATCCATCAGGACCAGGCAGCCGGGTCGAGGCGGTAGTAGCCGCCCAGCTCGGCATAGAGAGCCGGATGCAGGGCCTGGAGCTCGCCCGGCTGCTCGAAGAAGACCTCGCTGGCCACGGCAAAGAACTCGGCCGGGTCGGTCGCCCCATAGGGGTTCAACAAGCTTGGCAGGCCCTCGGCGCAGCGCCATTGCAGCGCCTGGTACTCGGCCTGCATCACCTCGCTCCAGCGCTGGTAGGCCGCGCGGTCGCGCAGCAGCGGCGCGCCGTTGGCATGGCCTTTCAGCTGGTCCAGCTGGTGGGCGAATTCATGGATCACCACGTTCTGGCCATCGGCCGGATCGGCCGCGCCCTGCACCACGTCCTGCCATGACAGCAGGACCTGGCCCTGTACCCAGGACTCGCCCGCCAGCGCCCGGCGCTGCTCCTGCAGCACGCCGCCCGGCGCATTGACCGGCCGGTCGACGACGAAGGCCGCCGGGTAGAGCAGGATCTGATTCAGTCGCGGATAGAAGCTGCGCGGTGCGCCCAGCAGCGGCAGGCAGGCCTGGGCTGCAATCGTCACCCGCATCTCGTCGGTCACCGTCAGGCCGTCGCAGCCGATGATGGGCTTCTCGGCCAGGAAGACCTGGATCAGGCCCTTGAGCCGCAGTTGCAGATCGGCGGGCAAGCTGGCCACCTGGGGCACGCGGCGGCGCAGGATGCGTCGCCAGGCCTGGGGGAAGGGCTGGGCCATCAGCCGCTGGCGTCGCCGGCGCCGCAGCAGCGGTGGCAGCAGCAAGGCGGCGATGGCGAGCAGGCCCAGGGTGAAGATGAAGAGCAGGGCCATGGCAGGGGCTGTGGAATCTTGGACTTTCACGCAGATGGGCGGGCGCATCTCGAATTCAAGGGCCCGCAAACCCTGGGGTTGTCGCCGAGCCGTCAGCGCCGGTTGGGCTTGCGCGGCTACGCTTGGCCCCCATGCAAACAGCAGCGCACGGCAACAAGCTCCAGGCCTGGCAGGTGATCAGCGGCGGCATTGCCGGCCTGGTGCTCAGCATCGGCCTGGCGCGCTTTTCCTACACGCCCATGCTGCCGCTGATGCAGGCGCAGGCCGGCCTGTCCGATGCGATGGCCGGTGCGCTGGCGGCGATCAACTACGCCGGCTACATGAGCGGCGCCCTGCTGGCGGCCTGGATAGACCAGCCGCGGCTGCGCCAGCAGCTCTACAGCCACGGCCTGTGGCTCTCCCTCGTTTCTTGTGTCTTGATGGCGCTCGCCACCAACGTGTGGCTCTGGGCCCTGGCTCGCTACCTCGGCGGCCTGTGCGGAGCCGCGGGCATGCTACTGGGATCGGGCCTGGTGCTGGGCTGGCTGATGCGGGCCGGCCGCCGGCCCGAGCTGGGCCTGCATTTCACCGGCCTGGGCCTGGGCATCGTGGTGTCGGCTTTGGGCGCCATGCTGATGGGCCTGATGAAACTGGACTGGGCCGGCCAATGGCAGGGCTATGCGCTGCTGGGCCTGGTCTTTCTGCTGCCTGCGTGGCGCTGGCGGCCACCGCCGCCGCCGCCAGCCGCTGCGGCCGAAGCGCAGGCGCCGGGCCGGCGCTGGATGGCGCTGATGATCGCCATGTATTTCTGCGCCGGCTGGGGTTTTGTGATCAATGCAACCTTCACGGTGGCCATCGTCGAACGCCAGCCGCTGCTGGCCGGGCAGGGGCCCTGGGCCTGGCTGCTGGTCGGCGTGGCGGCCACGCCGGCCGTGTTCCTGTGGGACCGCATCGCCCGCCGGCTCGGCGACATCCAGGCCCTGCTGCTGGCCTTCGTGCTGCAGACCGTGGGCGTGCTGCTACCGGCCCTCTCGGGCAGCCTGTTCGCCGCCCTGGCCGGTGCCTTGCTCTATGGCGCCACCTTCATAGGCATCGTCAGCCTGACCCTGGCCCTGGTCGGCCGCCGCTCGCCCGCCAATCCGGGCAAGGCGATGGCGCGGCTGACGCTCAGCTACGGCGTGGCCCAGATCAGCGCACCAGCGCTGTCCGGCGCGATGGTGCAGGCCAGCGGCGGCTTTGCCGGTGCCCTGTGGCTGACCGGGGCCGTGCTGCTGGTCGGCATGGGTCTGCTGCTGGCCCTGCTCAGCTCGGACTAGGTCCTTCGTCGAAGCGCTCGCCGGCCTCGGCCATTCGCACCAGCAGCGCAGCCGGCTCGAAGCGCTCGCCATGCCTGGCCGCCAGCTCGCGGCAGCGGGCCACGAACTGCGGCAGGCCCATGGCATTGATGAACTGCAGCGCGCCGCCCTGGAAGGGCGCAAAGCCCCAGCCGAGTATGGAACCGATGTTGGCATCGGCCACCGAGCGCAGCACACCTTCCTCCAGGCAGCGGGCCGCCTCGTTGGCCTGGACCAGCATCAGCCGCGCAACCAGCTCCTGCGGCTCGGGCTGCATCAGCTTGGTCGGCCATTGCGCCGTCAGGCCCTTCCACAGGCTGCGGCCGTCCTCGCTCCAGTCGTAGAAGCCCTGGCCGGCCTTCTTGCCGACGCGGCCCTGCTCGCAGAGCTTGCGCAGCACGGGCTCGGCCGGATGCTCGCGGTAGGCCTTGCCCTCGGCCGCGAGGTCGGCCCGGGTCTGGTCGACCACATGCAAGGCCAGGCTGAGGCTGACCTCGTCCTGAAGGGCCAACGGCGGCATGGGCATGCCGGCCTGCTGGCCGGCGGCCTCGATGGCGCGCGGATGCACGCCCTCGGCCAGCATGGCGATGCCTTCCATCACATAGGTCGCGAAGACGCGGCTGGTGTAGAAGCCGCGCGAGTCGTTGACCACGATGGGCGTCTTGCCGATCTGCTGCACGAAGTCGAAGGCCCGAGCCAGCGTGGCCTCACTGGTCTGGCGGCCGCAGATGATTTCGACCAGGGGCATCTTGTCCACCGGCGAGAAGAAATGCAGGCCTATGAAGTTGGCGGGCCGGCTGCTCGCCTCGGCCAGGCCGGTGATGGGCAGGGTCGAGGTGTTGGATGCGAACAGGGTGGTCTCCGCGAGTTGAGCCTCGGCTCGCTGCGTGACGCCGGCCTTCAGCGCCCGGTCCTCGAAGACCGCCTCAATCACCAGCTCGCAGCCGGCGAGCTGCGTGTAATCCTCGGTGGGACGGATGCGGGCCAGCTGCGCCTCGCGCTGCTCGGCCGTGCGACGGCCCTTCTTGACCGCCTTGTCGAGCAGGCCCTGCGAATACTGCTTGCCCTGCTCGGCCTTGTCCTGGCTCTGGTCCAGCAGCACCACCTCGATGCCGGCGCCCGCCGCCACATGGGCAATGGCCGCGCCCATCATGCCGGCGCCGAGGATGGCGATGCGGCCGACCTTGGACACCTCATGCCCCGCCGGCCGCGAGGCGCCTTTCTTGATCGCCCCGAGCTGGTACCAGAGCGTGGAGATCAGGTTGCGCGACTCGGGACTGATGACGCAGGCAGCGAAGAGGCGCGACTCGATTTCGAGCGCTCGGTCGATGTCGGTCAGGCCGCCCTCGAATACGCTGGACAGTATGTGCGTCAGGGCCGGGTAGTTGCCCCAGCTCTTGGTCGATGCCATCGAAGGCGCGACCGACATCAGCTGGGCCACGGCCGGCGAGCGTGAGTCGCCGCCGGGATAGCGGAACTTGGACGAGTCCCAGGGCTGGACCGGCTTCTTGCCGCGCTGCTGAACGATCCATGTGCGCGCCTTCTGCAAGGCCTCGGCGGTGTCGGCCGCCTTCTCGTTCACCAGGCCGGCGGCCAGGGCCTGCTCGGCCCGCACCTCCGTGCCTTCCATCATCCACTGCAAGGCCTGCTGCATGCCCACGAGGCGCGGCAGCCGCTGCGTGCCACCGCCACCGGGCAGCAGGCCCAGCTTGACCTCGGGCAGGCCGAGGCGGGCCTTGCCGTCGTCGATCACGATGCGCCAGTGGCAGCCCATCGCGATCTCCAGCCCGCCGCCCAGGCAGCGTCCGTTGAGCACGGCCACCACCGGCTTGCCGCAGCGCTCCAGCCGGCGGATGAAGGCCTTGAACCGCATCGACTCGTCGAAGGCCTGCTGGGCCGTCGTCAGCTGCCAGAGCCGGTCCACATCGGCGCCGGCCATGAAGTCGACCTTGCTTGATCGCAGCACCAGGGCGCTGACCGCCAGATCGGTCTCCAGCCGCTCGGCGAGCTGGGCCAGCGGTGTGGCCAGTTCGTCGTTGAGCACATTCATCGAATGGCCGGGCAGGTCCATGGTGGCAACCAGGGTGCCGTCCGCTTCCAGTTCGCAATGCAGTGCGGCACTCATGCTCAAACCCTCTCGATGATGGTGGCAATGCCCATGCCGCCGCCTACGCAGAGCGTGGCGCAGCCCAGGGCCAGGTGGCGGCGCTCCAGCTCTTCCAGCAGCGTGCCCAGCAAGATGCAGCCGGTGGCGCCGAGCGGATGACCCATGGCGATGGAGCCACCGTTGACGTTGACCTTGTCCAGCGAGACACCCAGGTCGCGCGCCGTCTTCATCGGCACGACGGCGAAGGCCTCGTTGATCTCCCACAGGTCTATGTCCGAAGCCCGCAGCCCGGCCTGGGTCAGGGCCTTGTGGCAGGCCGGCGTGGGGCCGGTCAGCATGATGGTGGGCTCGGAGCCGACCACAGCCGCGGCACGGATGCGAGCGCGGGGACGCAAGCCGGCCGCCTGGCCGCCGGCCTTGGAGCCGACCAGCATCAGGGCTGCGCCGTCGACGATGCCCGAGGAGTTGCCGGCATGGTGCACATGGGGAATGGCTTCAAGCGTCGTGTACTTGCGCAGCGCCGTGGCGTCGAAACCCATGGAGCCCATCATGGCGAACGAGGGCTCGAGCCTGGCCAGCGTGTCCACCGTCGTTGTCGGCCGGATGGTCTCATCCTGGTCCAGCAGGGTGAGGCCGGCGATGTCCTGCACCGGCACGATGGAGCGGGCGAAGTTGCCGGCCTCGCGGGCCGCGGCCGCGCGCTGGTGCGAGCGGGCGGCAAAGGCATCGAGCTCCTCGCGGCCGAAACCTTCCAGCGCGGCGATCAGGTCGGCGCTGATGCCCTGCGGGATGAAGCCGATCAGCTGGTTGATGCGCGGGTCCATGAACCAGGCGCCGCCATCGCTGCCCATGGGCCAGCGGCTCATGGACTCGACGCCGCCGGCCACCACCAGGCTTTCGAAGCCGCTGGCCACCTTGGCCGCCGCCAGGTTGATGGACTCCAGCCCCGAGGCGCAGAAGCGCGACTGGGTGACGCCGGCCACGCTCTCGTGCCAGCCGGCGTCGAGCACGGCGGTGCGGGCGATGTCGGAGCCCTGCTCGCCGACGGGCGTGACGCAGCCCAGCACCACGTCGTCCACCAGGCTGGTGTCCAGGTCCTGGCGCTGCTGCAGGGCCTTCAAGAGGCCGCGCAAGAGCCAGACCGGGCTGGCCTGGTGCAGGCGGCCGTCTTTCTTGCCCTTGCCGCGAGGCGTTCGCACATGGTCGTAGAGGTAGGCGTCGAACATTGGGTCTCTCCAGGCGGACTCACATGAAGCGTGAGGCCAGTTCCTTCATGATCTCGTTGGTGCCGCCGTAGATGCGGGCCACGCGGGCATCGGCATACAGCTCGGCGATGGGGTACTCCATCATGTAGCCGTAGCCGCCGAACAATTGCAAGCATTCGTCCATGACCTTGCAGGCCAGGTCGGTGGACCAGGCCTTGACCAGGGCGGCGCGGGCCGCATCCAGCTCGCCGTTCAGATGGGCCTGGATGGCGGCATCGACCGTGGCCCGGGCCGCCAGCACCTGGCTCTGCACCTCGGCCAGCTTGAAGCGGGTGTTCTGGAATTCCCAGACCGGCTTGCCGAAGGCCTGCCGCTCCTTGGTGTAGGCCACGGTATCGGCCAGCGCGCGCTCCATCGCGCCGATGGCGCTGACCGCGATGATCAACCGCTCCTGCGGCAGCTCCTGCATCAGCTGGAAAAAGCCCTGACCCTCGGCACCGCTGGCGCCGCCGAGCAGGTTGGCGGCGGGCACGCGCAGCTCGTCGAAGAACAGCTCCGAGGTGTCTTGCGCCTTCATGCCTATCTTGTCGAGGTTGCGGCCGCGGCGGAATCCTTCGCGCAGCGAGCCGTCTTCGTTCTCGACCTCGGCCACCACCAGCGAGATGCCGCGCGCGCCACCATCGCCGGTGCGGCAGACCACGATGATCAGGTTGGCGTTCTGGCCATTGGTGATGAAGGTCTTCTGGCCGCTGAGCAGGTAGTCGTCGCCGTCCCGCTTGGCCTGTGTACGCACGCTCTGCAGGTCGGAGCCGGTGCCCGGCTCGGTCATGGCGATGGCACCCACCAGCTCGCCGCGCGCCATCCGCGGCAGCCAGCGCTGCTTCTGTTCCTCGGTGCCGTGGTGCAGGATGTAGGGCCCGACGATGGCCGAATGCAGGCCGCCGCCCCAGCCGCTCAGGTTGGCGCGCGCCTGCTCCAGCAGGATCACGGCCTCGTGGCCGAAGTCGCCGCCACCGCCGCCGTAGGCTTCGGGCAGGGCGGCACACAGCAGGCCCAGCGAGCCGGCCTCCAGCCAGGTGTCGCGGCCCATCAGGCCGGCCTCGCGCCATTCGGCCGCGCGCGGCACCCAGCGTTCCTTGAAGAAGCGGGCGACCGAGTCCTGCAGCATGCGGTGCTCGTCGCTCATCCAGGCAGAGGGAAACAGGGGCAGACTCATGGCGGGCTTGGCACTTGACTAGGTGACAGCGATGCTAGGCCAGTGCGGCAGACGCGCAACGGCATTTGCGCTTATCGTTGCACGCAAGACGCCCACCGAATGGCGTTGTCAGGGAGTAGTGGATGACGGCTGACGAGCAGGCTGGCGTCGGTGTTTCCTTGCAGGCCTATGTCACGCGGCTGATCTGGCTGTGCATGGCGCCGCTTGTCTTGCTGGCCGGCTACCTGGCCATTGACCGGGTGCTGCAGGTCCGCTTCGAGACCGACCAGCGTGCCGCCCGCGCCTCGCGCGTGCTGATGGCCGATGTGGACCAAGACCTGCAGGCCCGCATCAACGGCCTGCTGATGCTGGCCCAGTCGCCGCTGCTGGACCGGCCCGACGCCCGGCCTGCCCTCTATGCCGAGGCCCTGGGTTTCCGCCAGGCCTTCGGTAGTCATGTGGTGGTGGCCGACCTCGAATCGCAGATGGTGGTGAACACCCGCCAGCCGCTGGGCGCCAAGCTGCCCAAGTTGCCGCGGCCTACCGGGCGCAGTGCGGCCAGGACGGCGCTGGAGACGGGGGCGCCCGGGGTCGGCGACCTGTTCATCGGCCCCGTGGCCCATGAGCCGCTGGTGGCTGTGGCGGTGCCTGTGCGCCGCCAGGAAGCCAATACGGGCGTGGTGCTGAGTACCTTCGAAGCCGCCCAGTTCCGGCGTGCACTCGACCAGCTGCAGCTGCCGGCGGGCTGGAATGTCCGGCTGCTCGATGGTCAAGGTGCGGTAATCGCACAGAGGTTGGGCAGCGAGGAATCCGCCGACGGAGGCCTGCGCCAGCGCCAGCCCAGCCGCCTGGCGGGCTGGAGCATGGTCATAGAGATTCCCACCTCGGTCTATCGAGCGCCGCTGCTGGCGGCCGCGCTGACCCTGGCCATTGCCCTGGTTGGGGCAACGCTGGCTGGCCTGCTGGGTGGCGTGCTGGCCAGCCGACGCCTCGGGCGTGCGGTGGCCCAGCTGTCGGGCCAGGCCGGGAGCGACGGCCGTCCGGTGGCCGCGATCCGCGAGTTCGTGCAGGCCCGGCAGCAGCTGCAACAGGCGGCCGCCGATCAGGCCGAGGCCGAGGCCGCCCTGCGCCACAGCAGCGAGCGGCTGCGCCAGCTGATGGACGATCTGCTGGAAGGCTGCCAACTGGTCGACAAGGACTACCGCTACCTCTACGTCAACGCGGCGGCCGTGCGGCAGAACCGCCAGAGCGCCGAGGCCTTGCTGGGCTGGCGCATGCAGGAGGCCTTCCCGGGCATCGAGCAGGCGCCGGTGTTCGCGATGCTGCGCGATTGCCTGGAGCATGGCCGGGGCTTCCGCGGCGAGGTCGAGTACCAGTTCCCGGACGGCGAGGTCGGCTGGTTCGAGCTGCAGCTGCGCAGCACCTCAGAAGGCATGTCCATCTTCAGCGTGGACATCACCGAGCGGCGCCGCGCCGAGCAGGAGATACGCGCCATCAACACGCAGCTGGAACGCCGCGTGGCCGAGCGCACGGCCGAGCTGGAGCAGGCCCGCGCCACGGCCGATGCCGCCAACCAGGCCAAGAGTGCCTTCGTGGCCAATATGAGCCACGAGATCCGCACGCCCATGAACGCCATCATCGGCCTCAATCACCTGCTGCGCCGCGATGCGCAGGACAGCATCGCCAAGAAGCGCTTGGACCAGGTCGGCGAGGCCGCCACCCATCTGCTGCAGATCCTCAACGACATCCTGGACCTGTCCAAGATCGAGGCCGACAAGCTGGTGCTGGAGCAGACCGACTTCTCGCTGCAGGCCCAGCTGGAACGCTGCCGTTCGCTGCTGGGGCCGCGGGCCCATGAGAAGAACCTGGCGCTGGAGCTGCAGGTGGACGAGGGCGTGCCCGACCTGCTGCGCGGCGACCCGACGCGGCTCAGCCAGACCCTCTTGAACTTGCTGAGCAACGCGATCAAGTTCACCGAGCACGGCGGGGTCCATCTGACGGTCAGCCTGGCGGATTCCGACGCCGACTCGGGCCAGCTGCTGCGCTTCTCGGTGCGAGACACCGGCATCGGCATGGCGCCGGAGACCCTGCAGCAGCTGTTCCAGGCCTTTGTCCAGGGCGATGCCTCCACGACGCGGCGCTTCGGCGGTACCGGCCTCGGCCTTGCGATCACGCAGAAGCTGGCGCGGCTGATGGGTGGCGATGTGGGTGTCAGCAGCGAGCTGGGCCGCGGCAGCGAGTTCTGGTTCAGCGCCCGGCTGCAACACGGCTCGGCCCCGCCGCCGCCACGGACCCGGGGCGACGATGCCGAGCGTCTGCTGCGTGAGCGCTGCGCCGGCGCGCGGGTGCTGCTGGTCGAGGACAACCCGGTCAACCAGCAGGTCGGCCTGGAACTCCTGCAGTCGGCCGGCCTGCGGGTCGAGGTGGCCGGCAACGGTGCCGAGGCGCTGGCCCGGCTGCAGTCGCCGCAGCGCTACGACCTGGTGCTGATGGACATGCAGATGCCGCGCATGGACGGCCTGGAGGCCACCCGGCGCATCCGCGCCTTGCCGGATTTCTCGACCCTGCCCATCCTGGCCATGACGGCCAACGCCTTCGGTGAAGACCAGGCGGCCTGCCTGGCGGCGGGCATGAACGACCATGTGTCCAAGCCGGTCGATCCGGCCGAGCTCTACGCGGCCCTGCTGCGCTGGCTGCCGGCCGCCGCCGCGGGTGCTCCGCTGCCGCAGGCCGAACCCGCACCGCAGCCCGGCGGCGAGGAGCAACTGACCTTGGATCCGGCCCTAGGCCTGCGCTACTGCGGCGGCCGCAAGGAGGCCTACCGGCGGGTGCTGGAACAGTTCGTCGAACGCTATTCGGAGAGTGCAGTCGCGCTGGAGCTGCTGCTCAACAAGCAGGACTGGGAAGGGCTGGCACGGCTGGCCCATTCGCTGCGCGGCGCGGCTTCGACCATTGGCGCGCAGCGGCTGTCGGCGCTGGTGCGGGACTTCGAATCGGCGCGCGAGAACCCCGAGCAGGGCTGGCCGGCGGCGCATGCGATGGCGAACGAGCTGCAGGCCTTGCTCGAGGCCGTGCGGGCCCTGCTCGGCAGCGGACTCTAGCGGCGGCTATTCGCCGTTCTTGAAGGCCTCGCGCGCCGCACGGTCCTCGGCCCGGCTGTCCTTGCCCTTGCGGGCGGACTTGCGCTCAGCCTGCTTGCGCTCGCGCTCGGCGTCCTGTGCCCGCGAGGCCTCGCACCAGGCTTCGAACTGCGCCGGCGTCTCCAGCGTGATGCGGCCCAAGACGCCCTGGCGGAATTCGTAGATCAGCACCTCGGCGGCCTTCTGCAGATTGACCCGGCCGCCCGGCAGCATGGCGCTGCGCTTGCGGCCTATGGCGGCCAGCAGGGCCTCGTCGTCCAGCTCGGCCGCCGGCTCGGCGATCTTGTAGCGCTGCTCGACCAGGGTTGGATATTCGGCGCGCAGGTAGTGCAGCAGTTCCAGCGCCACCTCTTCTTCGCTGAAGGCATTGCGGCCCACGGCGCCGCTGGCGGCCAGGTTGTAGCCGCTCTGCTCCACGCTGATCCGCGGCCACAGCATGCCGGGCGTGTCGAACAGGTAGACGTCCTTGTCCAGCACCAGCTTTTGCTCGACCTTGGTGATGCCGGGCTCATCGCCGGTCTTGGCCGACTTGCGGCCCACCAGGGTGTTGATCAGCGTGCTCTTGCCGACGTTGGGAATGCCGCAGATCAGCACGCGCAGCGGCTTGGCCATGCCGCCACGGTTGGGCGCCAGCACCCGGCATTCGTCGACCAGGGCCTTGGCCGGCGCGACCATGCTGGTGTCCAGCACGATGGCGCGGGTGTCGGGCTTGGCCCGGTAATGGGCCAGCCACTGGGCGTTGCGATCCGGGTCGGCCAGGTCCTGCTTGTTCAGCACCTTGAGGCTGGGCTTGCCCTCGGTCAGCTGGCCCAGCAACGGGTTGCTGCTGGAGCCTGGCAGGCGGGCGTCGAGCAGCTCGATCACCACATCGATGCCGCCCTTCATGCGTTCCTTGATCGCGTTCCGGGTGCTGTTCATGTGCCCCGGGAACCACTGGATGGCCATTGCTGCCTCGGTCCTTGATGTCTACAACCGGGCCGATTGTCTCAGCACATCTTGCTGGGGGCAGGCCTTGCGTCCGCCTCCGCATCCCGGACAATCGCGTCAATTCCCCGAGACCTCCCCAGGAGCGACCCTTTGCCCGACGAGTTCCGCAAGCGCAAATCATGGCTTGACGGCTTCATGGCCTATCCCTTGCCGACCGGCCTGAGCGAGGCGGCGGTGCGGCACAACATCGTGTTGCTGGACCAGCTGCTCTACGAGCTCTGGCGCCTGGGCGAGAACCTGATCTATGCCTGGAGTCCCAGCGGCCGCGGCCTGCGGGTGCTGGTGGCGCCGCACACGCTGCTGACCGAATACGTGGCCGAGGCGCCCGATGCGGCCGGCCAGTGGCGTCGCTCCCAATTGCTGGAGCATCTGCTGACGAGGCGCGAGCACCTGAACAGCCCGGCGCTGGACACCGCCGCCCAGCAACTGGGTCTGCGGCCGCGGCTGATCGAGCTGCCGTTCAGCCTGGAGGCCGGCCTGGGCCTGCCGCTGGTGGCGGCCATCGTCGAACGCTACGGCATACGCCTGGTCCGCGACCGGGCCGTGATCCTGTTGGATGCCGTCGGCTTCTCGCTGCTCTCGCCACTGGAGCAGGTGGTGCAGCTGAACGCGCTGTCCGTCTCGGTCAATGCGGCCTATGCCAAGCTGCTGGACCGCGAGATCAACATCAACTTTGCCCGCACCACGACCGGCGACGGCTTCTACATCTGGAACCGCATGCGCGGCATCGCGGCCAATGTGGAGCTGTACCAGCTGATGCAGTTCATCCTGGCCGACAACGCCATCGCCCGCGAGCGCGCACCGCGCAAGAGCACCGTGCCACAGCTGCGCGCCTGCTTCCACGTCGGCTCGCACTACGAGTTCCACCAGAGCGAAGGCCTCAACCCGACTTCGTTCAGCTATGTGGTGGGCCAGGTGACCATCGAGCTGGCCCGCATGGTCGAGCGGGCGATGCCGGGCCAGATCCTGGTCGGCAAGTTCCGCACCCAGATGCGCGACGAGGCCACTGGCCGCGACGTCGAGATCGACAGCATCGAATTCGTCGAGCGCACCCGCGGCCCGCTGCAGCAGTTGGGCGGCCTGAACCTGGCCGGGGCCGAGATCGACGAGATCGCCTGCTACCTGACCGGCCCGGAAGGGCAAGGCGGTGCCTATGCGATCAGCGAGTACGAGATCGCCGACAAGCACGGCCAGCCGCACCGGGTCTACAACGCCAAGGTCAACATCCATCGGCGCGAAGGTGCGCCGGTCTTCCTGGGCCTGCGCGACGAAGACCTGCAGGGCTTCGAGGCCCGTGTCATCGAGCCGGGCCCGACCTAGGCGGCCTGGGCCCGCAGTTGGGCCCGCAGCGCCTGCTCCAGCGTCAGCAGCAGCTGTTGCTGGACTTCGGCAGTGAGCTCGGTACGGGCCAGATGCTGGAGCAGCACGGGTTCGGCCACGCGAAGGTAGAAGGCCTGGTGGAACAGCGAGAACGCCAGCGAGCGCACGGCCAGCGATTCGGCGTCGCTCCCCACGATGCGGGCAATCACGGCGCGCACCTGGGCGCGGCTGGGCTGCAGGGCGGTCCGGAAAACCTGGCCGACGGCATCCTGAGGATCGGCCTGGCTGCGCAGGAAGAACTGGATCCAGCTCGGTTCCAGCTCGCCGGCCAACGTGATGTGGGACAGCGCCAGCATGTAGCGGACCAGGGCCTCGATCAGCTCGTGGCTGTCGTCGGTGGAAGCAACCTCGGCGCAAAGCCGCTGCAGCGGCCCGGCCTGGTCGGCCTTCATCTCGGCCGCCAGGAATTCGGCGGCGGCGCGGTACAGCTCTTCCTTGGAGGCGAAGTGGTAGGGGATGGCGGCCAGGTTGACCCCGGCTTGCGCAGTCAGCATGCGGGTGGTGGCCTGCTCATAGCCGTGCACACCGATGACCTCGAGCGCGGCCAGGATCAGCTTGTGCCGCGTCTGTTCGCTGCGCGTGGGCTTGGGGCATTCCTCGGTGAGCATGCGGGCCATCGTCGCGCAGCCGGCCGGGGCGGGTCAATCACCGCAACTCCCTGCTGGAAATGACCAAGGGCCGCTAAGCGGCCCTTGTGCTATTGGCGATCAGCCCGCCCGCGAGCAGGCGGCTTTGCAAGTCCGGACTCAGTCCTCGTTGCGGAACACCAGCTTGACTTCGGCCGTCTGCTTTTCGCCCGAGCCTTCGTACTTCCACTCCAGCAGGGCGGCGGTGACGGCCTTGTCGAACACGCGCTTGGGTTCGGCTTCCAGCACGGTGACCTTGCTGACCTTGCCGTCCGGATCGATGGCCAGTTCGGCCTTGACGCTGCCGTTGGAAATGCCCTTCTGGGCGGCTTCGCGCGGGAACTCCGGCGGCACCTTCTTGACGACCTTGGGGGCGGCCTGGGCGGCACCGAAGGCCAGGGTCAGGGCGGCGGCGAGGGCGAAGAGCTTGGTGGTCTTGAACATGTTGGAACTGACTAGGAAAACAGGGGAGAGGGGTAGAGAGAGAGAGAACAGGGGATCAGGCAGCGGCCGAACGGAAGAAGCCCACGGCTTCCAGCAGGCGGCTGGAGCTGTCCTTCAGCGCATCGGTCGAGCGGCTCAGGTCGTCGACCAGGGTGGTGTTCTGCTGGGTGGTCTTGTCCAGCTCGTTCATGGCCTGGTTGACCACGCCCACGCCGGAGGCCTGCTCCTGGGCCGAGTGCGAGATTTCCTCGATCAGCTGACCCATGTTGTTGACCTCGTCGACCACGGAGCGGATCGTGACGCCGGCGTTGTTCACCAGGGTCGTGCCGTTCTCGACCTTGTCGGTGCTTTCCTGGATCAGGACCTTGATTTCCTTGGCGGCAGCGGCCGAGCGCGAAGCCAGGGCACGCACCTCGGTGGCGACCACGGCGAAGCCCTTGCCATGCTCGCCGGCACGGGCGGCTTCCACGGCAGCGTTCAGGGCCAGGATGTTGGTCTGGAAGGCGATGCCGTCGATCACGCCGATGATGTCGCCGATCTTCTTGGAGCTGGCGCTGATGTCCTGCATGGTCGAGACGACCTGCGACACGACCGCGCCGCCGGCCGAGGCCGACTGGCGGGCCTTGGTGGCGATGCCGGCGGCCTTGCGGGTCAGCTCGCTGGCGCCGCTGAGGTTGGCGGCAATCTGCTCGACCGAGGCGGCGGTGTTCTGCAGGCTGGCAGCCGAACGCGAAGTGCGGTCCGACAGGTCGATGTTGCTGTCGGCGATGACGCTGGAGTTCTGGGCCACTTCGCCAGCGGCGGCGCTGACACTGTTGACCACGCCGCTCAGGGCCATCTGCATGTCGTGCATGGCGTGCAGCATCTGGGCCAGTTCGTCCGTGCCTTCGGCTTCGATGTGCTGGGTCAGGTCGCCGGCGGCGATGGCCTGGGCCGCGGCCTGGGCCTTGCGGGCCGGCACGACGATGGAGCGGGCGATGACGAAGCCACCGCCGACACCGATCAGTGCCGCCACGACAACCAGGAAGGCGGTCACGTAGATGGATTTGTTGGCCACCTCGCCGCCGGCCACGGCCAGTTCGCGGGCGCTCTCGAACTGCAGCTCGACCAGGGCCTTCAGGTCGTCCTGGTAGGCCTGCTGAGCCGGGCGCACCACCGTGATCAGGGCTTCGCGGGCTTCGTCCGGGCTGGCGGTCTCCTGGGTCTTCAGGAACTTCTGCAGCGCGGTGAAGAACTCGGCCTGGTGGGAGCGCACGGCGCCCAGCAGGTCCTTTTCCTTGCTGCCGTCGATCTTCTCGGCCAGGGCGGCCAGCTGTTTCTCGCTGTCGGCCTGGGCGGTTTCGAGGGCGGCCTTCTGCTTCTTGATCTGGCGGGCTTCGTCCAGCAGCAGCAGGTCGCGGCTGGCACGGGCGATCACGTTGACATTGCCTTCCAGGGCGTTCGCCGCTGCGATCTTCACCAGGCTGGAATTGGCCGTACGGTCCAGGTCATGCGACAGGCGGCCGGCATTCGAGGCGCCATAGGTGCCGATGACGACCAGCAGCACGATCAGGAGGAAATAGCTCAGCGCCAGGCGACGGCTGATGCTCAGCTTAGCAAGCAGGTTCATTCTGGGGATTCCCTCAGACTTTCGGTGGTTGGAGTGCCTTGGTGGAGCCACGCGGTTCCGGGCACTTCGGCGTAAGCGGAAGTTTCAAGCCGGATCGACGGAAACTCACCAGTGCAGTCGGCGGGGGGTGTGAAGGAATTGCACGATGGGGGGCTGGGAAATCCCTGATTTCGGGCCCGACCCCCGGATCACGGGCTTGCCGCGGCCGGATTCCGTGCGGGCCTTCAGGCTCTGGGGCGGCTGCCGAAGATCGCCGAACCCACACGCACCATCGTGGCGCCTTCCAGGATGGCGGCCTCCAGGTCGGCGCTCATGCCCATCGACAAGGTGTCCAGCCGTAGGCCCATGGCTTGATTGAGCGCTTGCAACAGCCGCGCCAGTTCGCGATGCGGCTGGCGCTGGGCCTGCAGATCGTCAGCCGGTTCGGGAATGGCCATCAGCCCCCGCAGCGCCAGGCCGGGCAACGCAGCGACGGTGCGGGCCAGGTCCGGCAGCTCGGCTGGTGCAACGCCGCTCTTGCTGGCCTCGCCGCTGACATTGACCTGCAGGCAGACCTGCAGCGGTGGCAGCGAAGGCGGCCGCTGCTCGGACAGGCGCTGCGCGATCTTCAGGCGGTCGATGCTGTGGACCCAGTCGAAGGCCTCGGCCACGGCGCGCGTCTTGTTGCTTTGCAGCGGGCCTATCAGGTGCCATTCGAGCCCGGCGCGAAGGTCCTGCAGCTCGGCGATCTTGTCCAGGCCTTCCTGCACGTAGTTCTCGCCGAAGCGCCGCTCGCCGGCCCTGTGCGCCTCGCGCACCGCGTCGCCTGGAAACGTCTTGCTCACCACCAGCAACGTGACGCTTTGCACGGGGCGCGAAGCGGCTGCACAGGCGGTTTCCATACGGTGGTGCAGCTGATACAAGTTGTCGGCGATCGTCGCCATAATGCCCCGATCCTTCTCTCGAGCGGCCCCATCGATGGACATCACCCAACTGCTGGCATTCTCGGTCAAGAACAAGGCCTCCGACCTGCACCTCTCGGCCGGCCTGCCGCCGATGATCCGGGTGCACGGCGACGTGCGCCGCATCAACGTGGAGGCGCTGGATCACCGCGGTGTCCACGACATGGTGTACGACATCATGAACGACGCCCAGCGCAAGGCCTACGAGGAGACGCTGGAAGTCGACTTCTCGTTCGAGATCCAAGGGCTGGCGCGTTTTCGCGTCAATGCCTTCAACCAGAATCGCGGCGCCGGAGCGGTGTTCCGCACCATTCCGTCCAAGATCCTCACGCTGGAGCAGCTGAACGCGCCCAAGATCTTTGCCGAGCTGGCGCTCAAGCCGCGCGGCCTGGTCCTGGTGACCGGCCCGACCGGCTCGGGCAAGTCGACCACGCTGGCCGGCATGATCAACCACCTCAACGAGAACGAGTACGGCCACATCCTGACCATCGAGGACCCGATCGAATTCGTCCACGAGTCCAAGAAGAGCCTGATCAACCAGCGCGAGGTCGGCCCGCATACCCTGAGCTTCTCCAACGCCCTGCGCTCCGCGTTGCGCGAGGACCCGGACGCGGTGCTGGTCGGCGAAATGCGCGACCTCGAGACCATCCGCCTGGCGCTGACCGCGGCCGAGACCGGCCACCTGGTCTTCGGCACCCTGCACACCAGCTCGGCGGCCAAGACCGTGGACCGCGTGGTCGATGTGTTTCCGGCGGCCGAGAAGGAGATGGTGCGGGCCATGCTGTCCGAATCGCTGATCGGCGTGATCTCGCAAAGCCTGTGCAAGCTCAAGGACGGCAGCGGTCGCGTGGCGGCGCACGAAATCATGCTGGGCACTTCGGCCATCCGCAACCTGATCCGCGAGAACAAGGTGGCCCAGATGTATTCCTCGATCCAGACCGGCAATGCCCAGGGCATGCAGACCCTGGACCAGAACCTGACGGACCTGGTGCGCCGCAACGTGATCTCGCCGGCCGAAGCCCGCGCCAAGGCCAAGTTTCCTGAGAACTTCCCCGGCTAGCCGGAGAAGTTCGACCTCACTCTTGCGGCGGCGCCGCTTGGGTGACGGCAAAACTTCTCTCGAGAGCTGTACCAAAGGATCCATATGGAACGCGACCAGGCCTCGAAATTCATCAACGACCTGCTGCGCCTGATGGTCTCGCGCAAGGGTTCGGACCTGTTCCTGACTGCCGACTTCCCGCCGGCGATCAAGGTGGACGGCAAGGTCACCAAGGTCTCGCCGCAGCCGCTGACCGGCCAGCACACGCTGCAGCTGGCCCGTTCCATCATGAACGACAAGCAGGCGGCCGAGTTCGAGCGCACCAAGGAATGCAATTTCGCGATCTCGCCGCAGGGCATTGGCCGCTTCCGCGCCAATGCTTTCCTGCAGCAGGGCAGCGTGGGCCTGGTGCTGCGGACCATTCCGGCCCAGTTGCCGACGATTGCCTCGCTGGATCTGCCCCATGTGCTGCGCGAGGTGGTGCAGACCAAGCGCGGCCTGGTCATCGTGGTGGGCGCCACCGGCTCGGGCAAGAGCACCTCGCTGGCGGCCATGATCGACGAGCGCAACGAGACCACGCACGGCCACATCATCACGATCGAAGACCCGATCGAATTCGTCCATCCGCACAAGAACTGCATCGTGACCCAGCGCGAGCTGGGCATAGATACCGACAGCTGGGACATGGCGCTGAAGAACACGCTGCGCCAGGCGCCCGACGTGATCCTGATGGGCGAGGTGCGTGACCGTGAAACCATGGAGCATGCCGTGGCCTTCGCCGAGACCGGCCACCTGTGCATGGCCACGCTGCACGCCAACAGCGCCAACCAGGCGCTGGACCGCATCATCAACTTCTTCCCTGAAGAGCGGCGGGCCCAGCTGCTGATGGACCTGTCGCTGAACCTGCGTTCCATCATCTCGCAGCGCCTGCTGCCGCGCCGCGAGGGCAAGGGCCGCATCGCCGCGGTCGAGATCCTGCTGAACACGCCCCTGGTCTCGGACCTGATCTTCAAGGGCGAGGTCAGCGAGATCAAGGAGCTGATGAAGCGCTCGCGCGAGCAGGGCATGCAGACCTTCGACCAGGCGCTGTTCGACCTGTACGAGGCCGGCAAGGTCAACTACGAGGACGCGCTGCGCAATGCCGACTCGGTCAACGACTTGCGGCTGCAGATCAAGCTGAACAGCGAGCGGGCGCGGTCCGGCGACCTGAACAGCGGCATCGAGCACATGACCATCGTCTGACCCTTTCCCTTAGTCCTTCCTCATGAGCAGCAAGCAATACGAGAGCATCGCGCCGCGCCGCGTGGCCTTCCTGGGCCTGGGCGTGATGGGCCATCCCATGGCCGGCCACCTGGCACGTGCCGGCCACCAGGTCAGGGTCTACAACCGCACGGCGGCCAAGGCCGAAGCCTGGGTGAAGGACTATGGTGGCAGTGCAGCGCCCACGCCGACCGCGGCCGTGGCCGATGCCGAGCTGGTGTTCGCCTGCGTTGGCAACGATGCCGACCTGCGTTCCGTGGTGCTGGGGGAGACCGGCGCCTTCGCCGGCATGCAGCCCGGCGCGATCTTCGTGGACCACACGACGGCCTCGGCCGACATCGCCCGCGAGCTGCATGGCGAAGCGCTGAAGCGCGGCTTGCACTTCATCGACGCGCCGGTGTCAGGTGGCCAGGCGGGTGCGGTCAATGGCCTGCTGACCGTGATGTGCGGCGGCGATGCTGCGCCATTCGAAGCCATGCAGCCGGTCGCCATGGCGTTCTCGCGAGCCGTGACGCTGGTCGGCAGCTCCGGCGCCGGTCAGCTGGCCAAGATGGTCAACCAGGTCTGCATCGCCGGCGTGGTCCAGGGCCTGTCCGAGGCCATCGCCTTCGGCCAGAAGGCCGGGCTGGACATGAAGCAGGTGCTCGAGGTGATAGGCAAGGGCGCGGCGCAGAGTTGGCAGATGGACAACCGCGGCAAGACCATGGTCGACGACCAGTTCGACTTCGGCTTCGCGGTGGACTGGATGCGCAAGGACCTGGGACTGGTGCTGGACGAGGCGCGCCGCAACGGCTCGCGCCTGCCGCTGACGGCCCTGGTGGACCAGTTCTACGCCGACGTCCAGGCTCTAGGCGGGCAGCGCTGGGACACGTCCAGCCTGATCAAAAGGCTGCGCTGAGTCAGTTCGCGCCGCTCTTGTCCTCGGCCGCGGCCTTGGGCGTCATCCGGGCCAGCTCTTCCTCGCTGATCAGCTCGAACATCTTGACCACCTTCTTGACGCCGCCCACGGCGCGCGCGATCTCGGCGGCGCGGTTGGCCTCGCGCTCGGTGACCCGGCCCAGCAGGTAGACATTGCCGCGCTCGGTCACCACGTAAAAGGCATTGGCCAGCAGGTCCTTGGCCTCGACCAGGCGGCCCTTGACCTTGGTGGCCAGCAGGCTGTCGCTGGCGCGGCTGGTCAGCGAGCTGGTGAAGCCGACCTCCAGCTCGTTCATCACACCGCGCACGTTCTCGACCTTGGCGGTCACGGCCTCGGCCTTGGCCTTGTCGGCCTCGGTTGCCACCTCGCCGGTCAGCAGCACCATGCGGTTGTAGCTGTTGGCATTGACGTGGGCTCGGTCCGGCAGGTGGTGGCGCATGTTCTGGCCGACCTTGATCTCGATGCTTTCGTCCTCGAGCTGCATGCCCGAGGTGCGGCGGTCGGTGGCCACCAAGGCACCGCCGACCATGGCGCCGCCGACCACCAATGGTGCACAGGCCGAGGCCAGCAAGGCGGCGGCCAGCACGGTGGCGCTCAGCGCGAAACGGGAGGGCTGCTTGCGGATGCTCATGGTGTAGGACTTGTTCAGAAGGATGGGTCGGGAGCTGGCCTTATTCGCCGCTGCCCAGCAGTTGGAGGTCGATCGCGTCACACAGGCAATGGGCCAGCAAGCGCTGGCCTTCAGCGACACGGGCGGCGCGGCTGTGCGGCAACCGGATCTGGACATCGGTGTCCAGCAGGGCGCCGCGCCAGTCTTCGTCCTGGCTGCCGCTCAGGGCGATCACGGTCATGTCCTGGGCATGGGCGGCTTCCAGCAGGGCGGCCAGCTGAGGGCCAGGCGTGCCCTGCGATTCGAACAGCAGCAGCAGGTCGCCGGGATGGCCCAGCACCTGGATCTGGCGGGCCAGCTGGCCGGCGCTGTCGCCGTTCGCGCCCAGCTGGACCAGGCCGTCGAGGCAGAGTGCCGCGAGGCCGGGCCGGTCCTGTTCGAAGCGGCCGCTCAGCAGGGCGGCCATGTAGCGGGCATCGAGGCCGGAGAGACCGAGGCCGCAGCACAGCACGCGATTGCCGGCCGTGATGCCCTCGACCAGCAGCTGGGCCGCATCGGCCAGCGGCCGCGACAGGCTTTCGGCCACCTGGTAAAGCAGGTCGGCACTCTCGAAGAACTGTTGTTGAATCCGTTGCTCAAGCATCGGCGTGCATCATAACGAGGCGTCGAAAGCGGCCTGCAGCCACTCGATCTGCTCGCCTTCCAGAGCCAGCACATCGAAGCGGCAGGGTGGTGGTGTCGGCATCCGAAGCAGGTAGTGGCGGGCAGCGAGCAGCAGCCTGCGCTGCTTGGAGCTCGTGACGCTGGCTGCCGCGCCGCCATGGCTGCCATCCTTGCGAGCTCGCACCTCGACGAAGACCAGGGTGCCGTCCGACGCACGCATGACCAGGTCGATCTCGCCGCCCCGGGCATTCGGTCCGCGGGCCACTCGATAATTGCGCGTCACCAGGCGCAGGCCCCGGGCCTGCAGATAGTGCAGCGCACGGTCTTCGGCCGCATCGCCGCGCCCTTTTGGAGAGCTTCCCTTGAGCATTGCCCCCGCCTCCCTGTTGTTGCAGGCCGCCCAGGCCGCGGCCGGCGGCCAGCAGTATCCCGCTGCCACGCTGTACCTGGTGGCCACGCCCATAGGCAACTTGGCGGATCTGAGCCTGCGGGCGATCCAGGTGCTGTCCCTGGTCGATGCGGTGGCCTGCGAGGACACGCGGGTCACGGCCGGGCTGCTGCGCCATGTGGGCCTTCACAAGCCACTGCTCAGCCTGCATCAGCACAACGAGCATGAGGCGGCGCAAGGCCTGGTGGCCCGGCTGCAGGCCGGCGAAAGAATTGCGTACGTGAGCGATGCCGGCACGCCGGCGGTGTCGGACCCGGGCGCGGCCCTGGTCGCCGCCGTGCAGAAGGCCGGCCTGCGGACCCTGCCCATTCCCGGCGCCAGCAGCGCCACCAGCCTGATGAGCGTGGCCGGTGATGCCGCGGCCAGCGGCTTCCGCTTCGTCGGCTTCCTGCCGCCCAAGGGCCAGGAGCGGCGGCGCCGCCTGCAGGCGCTGCTGGGCCAGGACCACAGCATGGTCTTGTTCGAGGCGCCGCATCGCATTGCCGAATTGCTGGGCCTGCTGGCCGAGTTGGCGCCGGCGCAGACCGTCACGGTCGGTCGCGAGCTGACCAAGCAATTCGAGACGGTCCACACCGCGCCTGCGGCCGAGCTTCCGGCGTGGTTGGCGGCCGATGCTCAGAGGGAACGGGGTGAATTCGTGCTGGTGCTGCATGCGGTCCAGACCTCTGCAAGCGCTGACGAAGAGCTGCCAGCCCTGGCCCGCAAGTCACTCGAAGTGCTGGCGGCGGAACTGCCGCTGAAGCAGGCCGTGGCCCTGGCTGCCGAGATCAGCGGAGCGCCTCGCAATCAGTTGTACGAGCTGGGGCTGGCAATGAAAAAGGCCCGCGAGGCCTGATCTCCTGCGTACCAGGCCCGGGAGGGCCTGGGAACCGGCGCAGAAGGGGGCTTGTTCGCGGGCGGGGGAAACCTAGTCGTCGCGTCTCACTTGCCGGGCGCACTGGCGCTCTTGGCGTTGTGCTTTGCGTGATGGATGTCCTTGCTGGTCGCATCCTGCATCTTGTGCAGCCGGCGGCGTTCCTGGCGGGTCACCGTTCCATCGGCCTTGGCCTTGTCTTCGGCCTTGTTGACGGCGGCCTGTTCCTTCTCGAGGCGGCGGGTCTCGCGGGCCGTCAGGCTGCCGGAGGCGGCGCCTTGGGCAATACGGGCTTGCTGATTGGCTTCACGCTGATCGACGCGGGGCGTGGCCGGGGCGGAGGCGGCCGTGGCGGTCTGGGCCTGACTCAGGGCGCTCAGGCCAGCGAAGCCGAGCAGGGCGATCAGGCGGAGGGTGCTTTTCATCAGGGACTCCTTGTTGCGGGTAGCGCAGCGGTCTTGCGCGCCTGCCTACACAACGCCAGCCCTGCGGGTCAGCCGACCGTGAGCGTGTAAAGAATCGTGTTTCAAGTCCGGGCAAAAGCCAGGCGCCAGCCACCTGACAAGGCGTAGCGCGGGAAAGTGATCCACTGCTCTGCCTCGATGCGCAGCAAAGCGTTCAACGGGCCGGTGAAAGGCAATGCCGGCCGCGCTTCCATCGCATGACCCCGTCCCTGGATCGCGATGGCGAACAGGGCCAGGCCGACCCAGGCCAGGGCGGCGCCCCAATGGCCCTGGCCCAGCGAGACCAGCAGGCCCAGGTGGGCGAGCTGAAACACCGGCGCCGTCAGCAGGTGCAGGCGCAGATTGGTGCGGTCGGCGTGGAACTGGGCGTAGCCGAGTTGTTGCTCGCGGATCAGCTCGAACAGGTTCATGGGACTTCCTTGCTTCTGATGGGGCTGCAGTTTGTCGGCTGCGGCTGATATTCGGAATGGGCTAAATTCAATGCCAGGTATTCATTGGTGAATTGCAATGACCGCACTCCCGCTCGATTGGTCGCTGATACAGCTGCTGCTCACCCTGGCCGAATCCGGCTCGCTGAGCCGGGCGGCAAGCCGGCTCGGATTGAGCCAGCCCACGCTGAGTCGGCAGTTGGTGCTGCTGGAAGAGCAGGTCGGCCAGACCCTGTTCGAGCGCCATCCCCGCGGCCTGAGCCTGACCGCCGGCGGCAAGGCCCTGATGCCGGCGGCGCAGCGCATGCGCGACGCGGCTCGCGAGCTGGACCTGGTTCTGGCTTCCAGCGACCGACAGTTGGCCGGCACGGTGCGCCTGACCGCCAGCGAAGTGGTGGCGACTTTTGTATTGCCTGCAGTGCTACGGCCGTTGCGCGAGCAGCATCCCGAGATTCAGCTGGAGCTGGTGGCCAGCAACGAGATCGAGGACCTGGTGGCGCGCCACGCCGACATTGCGCTGCGTATGCTCAGACCCACCGAGCACTCGCTGGTGGCCCGCAAGCTGGTCGACTTGCCACTCGGTGTCTACGCCCACCGCAGCTACCTGGCGCGCGCCGGCGTGCCCACTCCGGCGACGCTGCGTCAGCATCAGTGGCTGGGCTTTGACCAGGCCGATCAGCTGATTCGCGGCTTTGCCCAGGCGGGCTTCGAGGTCGAGCGCGAGTTCTTCGGTTGGCGCTGCGACGACATGACGGTCAATTGGGAGGCGATGCGCGCCGGCCTGGGCCTGAACGTGGGTCTTTGTGGCCTGGCCGAGCGGGATCCGGAGCTGGTGCGGGTGCTGCACGAGCTGGAAATTCCGCCGCTGCCACTGTGGATCACCGCCCATCGCGAGCTGCGTGACACACCGCGGCTGCGCCTGGTGTTCGACCACCTGGCCGAGCATCTGCCAGGGGCATTGGCCGCTCCTACAATCGCCCGATGATTGCCCGCGAACCCACCCTGGCCCGTCTCGCGACGGCCCGCAGCAAGCTGCTGGAACCGTTCGGCCTCAGCGACGCCACGCTGGCCCAGGCGCTGTGCCTGATCACCGAGCACCGGGTCGACGACGCCGACCTGTACTTCCAGACCACCCGCGCCGAAGGCTGGAGCCTGGAGGAGGGCATAGTCAAGAGCGGCAGCTTCTCCATCGACCAGGGCGTGGGCGTGCGCGCCGTGGCCGGCGAGAAGACGGCGTTCGCCTATTCCGACGACATCTCCGAAGCGGCCCTGCTAGACGCCGCCCGTACCGTGCGCTCGATTGCCGCCGCAGGCCAGAGCAAGCGGGTGAAGGTGCCTGCCACGCCGACCGTGGCGGGCAGCCGGTCGCTGTACGGCGAGTCGGACCCGATCGCCAGCCTGGACAGCACCGAGAAGGTCGCCTTGCTGGAGCGCGCCGAGCGCATGGCCCGTGCCAAGGATCCGCGCGTGGTCCAGGTGATGGCCGGCCTGGCGGCCGAACATGAGGTGGTGCTGATCGCGCGCGCCGACGGCACGCTGGCGGCCGACGTGCGGCCCCTGGTGCGCCTGTCCATCACCGTGATCGCCGAGCAGAACGGCCGGCGCGAGGTCGGCAATGGCGGCGGTGGCGGTCGCTTCGGCCTGGCGTATTTCAGCGACACCATGATCGCGAGCTACGTGGAGCAGGCGGTCTCGGCCGCGCTTACCAATCTGGAATCACGTCCGGCACCGGCCGGCGAGATGACCGTGGTGCTGGGCCCGGGCTGGCCCGGCGTGCTGTTGCACGAGGCCGTGGGCCATGGCCTGGAGGGCGACTTCAACCGCAAGGGCTCGTCCACCTTTGCCGGCCGCATCGGCCAGCGCGTGGCCGCCAAGGGCGTCACCGTGCTGGACGATGGCACCATCCCGGACCGCCGTGGCTCGCTCAACGTCGATGACGAGGGCCGCGCCTCACAGCGCAATGTTCTGATCGAGGACGGCATCCTCAAGGGCTATATCCAGGATGCCATGAATGCCCGCCTGATGAAGGTGGCGGCCACCGGCAACGGCCGGCGCGAGAGCTATGCCCATGTGCCCATGCCGCGCATGACCAACACCTACATGCTGGGCGGCGACAAGGACCCGGCCGAGGTCATCGCCAGCATCAAGAAGGGCCTGTACGCCACCAACTTCGGCGGCGGCCAGGTCGACATCACCAGCGGCAAATTCGTGTTCTCGGCCAGCGAGGCCTTCTGGGTCGAGGACGGCAAGATCCAATACCCGGTCAAGGGCGCCACCATCATCGGCAACGGCCCGGACGCGCTGACCCGCGTCAGCATGATCGGCAACGACATGCAGCTGGATACCGGCGTCGGCGTCTGCGGCAAGGAAGGCCAGAGCGTGCCGGTCGGCGTGGGCCAGCCCACCCTGCGCATCGATGGCCTGACCGTCGGCGGTACGGCCTGAGGACCTGGATCACAAGCCAGGCTTGCCCAGCGATGAAGGCTTGTCGTAAGGATCTGCGTGCTACATTCGCCGCCATGCCTTCGTTGAAGTCCTGCTTCTTCTTTACGTTTTTTTGGTTCTCGCACCGCACCGGCGGCGGAGAGGCAAGCGCGTAAGCAAGCAGCGAAACGACAGCAGACCGAATCTCCCAAAACCGCCGGGTCCCAAGCCCGGCGGTTTTTTTTCGCCGCGGCAAGGCCGGTGGCCCCCTCCCAGTCTCAGCACGGAAAGAAGCAAGTCCATGAACGCCAAGACGACGACCCAGGCCGACCGCTGGTACTCCCCCCAGGACAAGACCAGCCAGACCGACGACCAGCGCATCCGCGACGTCACGCCGCTGCCGCCGCCCGAGCACCTGATCCGCTTCTTCCCTATCGCCAATACGCCGATGGAACAGCTGATCGCCGGCACCCGCCAGAAGATCCGCGACATCATGCAAGGCCAGGACGACCGCCTGCTTGTGGTGATCGGCCCCTGTTCCATCCACGACCCGGCCGCCGCCCTGGAGTACGCCCGGCGCTTGAAGGCCGAGCGCGAGAAGTACGCCGACACGCTGGAAATCGTGATGCGGGTCTACTTCGAGAAGCCGCGCACCACGGTCGGCTGGAAGGGCCTGATCAACGACCCCTACCTGGACGAGAGCTACCGCATCGACGAAGGCCTGCGCATCGCCCGCCAGCTGCTGCTGGAGATCAACCGGCTGGGCATGCCGGCCGGCAGCGAGTTCCTGGACGTGATCTCGCCCCAGTACATAGGCGACTTGATCGCCTGGGGCGCCATTGGTGCACGCACGACCGAGAGCCAGGTGCACCGCGAACTGGCCTCGGGCCTGTCGGCGCCCATAGGTTTCAAGAACGGCACGGACGGCAACATCAAGATCGCCACCGATGCGATCCAGGCGGCGGCGCGGCCGCACCATTTCCTGTCGGTCCACAAGAACGGCCAGGTCGCCATCGTCGAGACCAAGGGCAACAAGGATTGCCATGTCATCCTGCGCGGCGGCAAGGCGCCCAACTACGACGCCGCCAGCGTGGACCTCGCCTGCAAGGATCTGGCGGCTTCCAAGCTGGAGACCACGCTGATGGTCGACTGCTCGCATGCCAACAGCAGCAAGCAGCACCTGCGCCAGATCGAGGTGGCGCGCGATATCGGCGATCAGCTGAAGGCTGGCAGCCGGCAGATCTTCGGCGTGATGGTCGAGAGCCATCTGAACGACGGGGCCCAGAAGTTCAGCCCTGGCAAGGACGATCCGGCCCAGCTGGAATACGGCAAGAGCATTACCGACGCCTGCATTGGCTGGGGCGACTCCACCGAGGTGCTGGCCTGCCTGAGCGAGGCCGTGAAGGCGCGCCGCCTGCGCCGACCGAACTGAGACAATCCACCGGTCGCAACCAGAACCAGGACCTCCGCGATGCGCAAGGAAGTCAAGCTCGTCTTCGGCCCCGGCAAGGAGATCGACCTGGCAGTCGATGCCTCCGAGGTGCTGTCCTTCGAGGCCTCGCGGCAATGGCTGGACGAGCAGTTCGTGCGCCTTGGCTGCGAGCCCATGCGAGGCTCGGGCAAGGTGCTGGTGGCCGACAAGATCCTGAGCGTGGCCGCCGCCGCCGGGCTCGAGGGCTTCCAGGACGCGGCCTTTGCGCTGGACTACGCCCGTGCCGCCAGCGGCGCGCTCAGCAAGGCTCTGCTGCGGATCGACATTCCCAAGCACACGCTGTCGTACTGACAGAATAGCCCCCCTCTTGAAGCGCGCCGCGGCGCCCCCAGCTGGCTGGGCGCTGGCGGCGCTGCCGCCTTTTGAGAACCGAAGAAATCGCCATGAGCACGAAGCAAACCCATTCCTTCCAGGCCGAGGTCAAGCAGATCCTGCACTTGGTCACGCATTCGCTGTACTCCAACAAGGAGATCTTCCTGCGCGAGCTGGTCTCCAATGCCTCCGATGCCTGCGACAAGCTGCGCTTCGAGGCGCTGGACAACGCTGCGCTGTTCGAGGAGCAGCCCAATCTCGAAGTGAGGGTCTCGTTCGATGCCGAGAAGCGCACGGTCACCATCAGCGACAACGGCATCGGCATGAGCGCCGACGAGGCCATCGCCCACCTCGGCACCATCGCCAAGAGCGGCACGCGCGAGTTCATGGCCAAGCTGGAGGGTGATCAGAAGAAGGATGCCAACCTGATCGGCCAGTTCGGCGTGGGCTTCTATTCCGGGTTCATCGTGGCGGACCGCATCACCGTGGAATCGCGCCGCGCCGGCCTCTCCAGCGACCAGGGCGTGCGCTGGAGCTCCGAGGGCACGGGGGACTTCGAGGTCGAAGCCATCGACAAGCCGGGCCGCGGCACCGACGTGATCCTGCACCTGCGCGAAGGCGAGGAGGAGTTCCTCAAGACCTGGCGCCTGAAGTCGGTGATCAGCAAGTATTCGGACCATATCTCCCTGCCCATCCTGATGCGCAAGGAGCACTGGGACCCGGAGAAGTCGGAGCAGGAACTGACCGACGAATGGGAGAGCGTCAACAAGGCCTCGGCCCTGTGGACTCGCAGCAAGAGCGAGGTCACGCAGGAACAGTACGAGGACTTCTACAAGCAGATCTCCTACGACAGCGAAGCGCCGTTGGCCTACACGCACAACCGCGTCGAAGGCCGCAGCGAGTACACGCAGCTGCTCTACATCCCCAAGAAGGCGCCGTTCGACCTGTGGAACCGCGACAAGCGCGGCGGCGTCAAGCTCTACGTCAAGCGCGTCTTCATCATGGACGACGCCGAGGCCCTGATGCCGGTCTACCTGCGCTTCGTCAAGGGCGTGATCGACTCGGCCGACCTGCCGCTCAACGTCTCGCGCGAGCTCTTGCAGGAGAGCCGCGACGTGAAGGCGATCCGCGAAGGCTCGACCAAGCGCGTGCTGTCCATGCTGGAGTCGCTGGCCGATAGCGAGGACCAGGCCGAGCGCGACAAGTACGCCGCCTTCTGGAAGGACTTCGGCCAGGTGCTGAAGGAAGGCATCGGCGAGGACCATGCCAACCAGGAGCGGCTGGCCAAGCTGTTCCGCTTCGCCTCGACCGAGGCGGACGAAGGTGTGTCGCTGGCCGACTACCTCAAGCGCATGAAGGAAGGCCAGGAGGCCATCTTCTACATCACGGCCGACACCCTGGCCGCCGCCAAGAACAGCCCGCAGCTGGAGATCTTCCGCAAGAAGGGCATCGAGGTGCTGCTGCTGGTCGACCGGGTCGACGAGTGGATGCTCTCGCACCTCTATGAGTTCGAGGGCAAGCCTTTGCAGTCGGTTGCGAAGGGCGCGGTCGACCTGGGCAAGCTGCAGGACGAGGACGAGAAGAAGAAGGCCGAGGAAGCCGCCGAGGCCTTCAAGCCGCTGCTGGAGAAGCTCAAGGCCTCGCTGGCCAGCCGCGCCAAGGATGTGCGCGTGACTACGCGCCTGGTCGATTCGCCGGCCTGCATCGTGGTCGAGGAAGGCGACATGTCGGGCCATCTGGCGCGCCTGCTCAAGCAGGCCGGCCAGGCTGCTCCTGCGTCATTGCCGACGCTGGAGATCAACGCCGAACACGCGCTGGTCAAGAGGCTCGATAGCGCAGGCGAGCGCTTCGACGACCTGGCTCAGGTGCTGTTCGACCAGGCCGTGCTGGCCGAAGGCGGCCACCTGGAAGATCCGGCGGCCTATGTCCGCCGGGTCAATGCGATGCTGCTGGGCTGAGCATCCGCCTTCACATATCCCAGAACTTGTAGTCCTCTTCGTCGTCGGTCGGCGACGTTGAGGGCTCGAGGTCTGTGGGCTCCATCGCCTCCAGCTGCTCACGCAGCTTGACCGTCTGGTCGCTCCAGTAGTTCGGCGTGCCGAACCAGGGGAAGGCCAGCGGAAAGGCCGGGTCGCCCCAGCGCCGGGCCAGCCAGGCGCTGTGGTGGATCATGCGCAGCGTGCGCAGCGGTTCGATCAAGGCCAGCTCGCGGCGGTCGAATTCGGCCATCTCCTCGTAGCCTTCCAGCACGCATTCCAGCTGGCGGCGCATGCTCAGTGCGTCGCCGGACAGCAGCATCCAGAGGTCCTGCACGGCCGGGCCCATGACGGCGTCGTCCAGGTCGACGAAATGCGGGCCCTTGTCCGGCGTCCAGAGGATGTTGCCGGGATGGCAGTCGCCGTGCAGGCGCTGGGTGCGCAGATCGGGTACGGCGGCGAAGGCCTGGTCTATGCGATCCAGGCAGCGCAGGGTCACATCGTTCCAGCCGGCAAGCAGCTCAGGCGGCAGCGATTCATGTTCGATCAGCCAGCGGTGCGCGGTGCGGCCGGGCTCGGCACTGTCCCAACGCAGTCGCGTGTCAAACGGGCGAGCACGGCCAACGGTGTGGATGCGCGCCAGGTAGCGGCCTATCCAGCTCAGGACTTCGGGATCCTCCAGTTCGGGGGCGCGGCCACCCTGGCGTGGCGTGACGGCAAATCGCTGGCCCTTGAAGTGGCGCAGGGTGGAATCGCCCAACTGCCAGGGCGCGGCGACAGGCACCTCGGCCTCGGCCAGCTCCGCGGCAAAGGCGTGTTCCTCAAGGATCTGGGCGTCGCTCCAGCGACCGGGCCGGTAGAACTTGGCCACGGCCACGCGGCCATCTTCCAGGTGCACCTGCAGCACCCGGTTCTCGTAGGAATTCAGCTGCAGCAGACGGCCATCGCCGTGCAGGCCGGCCTCTTCCAGCGCATCGAGCATGAACTCGGGGGTCAGGCTGCCGAAGCTGGTGTCTGGGTCTTGGCTCATGGGAAGGGGCTGCAAATGACAACGGCGCCCGACCGGGGCGCCGTGTGGCGGATTATCGAGCCAGCGCGGGGCTCAGCGGGGCGTGCCGGCGCCGTAGCGCGGCGTGTCGACGACCACGCCGACGATGTCGTTCGGCGCCTCGTCAGGGAACTGCGCATTGCCACCCAGCGGTTCGGCGAACGGTGTGGTGTTGCGGAAGCTGGTCGCCACCGGCTCAGGATTGCGGGTGGCGGGAGCGGTGCCGGTCAGCGAGTCGAAACGACTGTCAGGAGCGAAGAACGAGTCGCTGAACATCGCCGAGTCCTGCCAGAGGCTGTGCTCTCGGGCGGCGCGCTGGCCTTCGCTGGAGCGGCCTACGGCTGGACGCAGCAAGGGCGCAGCCTGTGGCCCACGGGCGTTGCTGGTGTTCGTGAACGGCACCAGCAACTGCAACTCGGCGGCGCTGGGCAGGTTGTCTATCGGGCAGCGCAGGTAGCGCACGCGGCAGGCGCTGAGCACCGACTGCTTGATCTGCAGGTTGCGGCCCGAGACGCTGCGCTCGGTATCCAGGTCGATGGCGGCCAGCACTCGACCGTTCGGGCTGCAGATCGCGAAGGTGACATGAATCGAGCCCAGCAGGTCGAACCAGTAGCGCACTTCCTTGGCCTCGGTCGGCTGGCAGAAGCGGACCAGGGGCAGCTTGGACAGGATGACGTGGTGCGGCAGCGCTTCCTTCAGCAGCCGGTAGACGCGGCGTTCATCGGTGCTGAAGACCGGCCGCGCGGTCAGCGACCAGTCGGCGGGCAGGGGTTTGGCAGAGCGGTTCGGCCGGCGCAGAGCCCAGAGCAGAGCCAGGCCGAACAGGCCGCAGCTCGACACCAGCGCAATGATCCACGGTAGGTTGGCCGACATATCCCTCGCGGTCCCTGAGGCCTTGAAAGGCCGAATTGCGCCGGCAAAACGGCGCTTATCGGGCGAATGTAGCGGATATTTGCAACAAATCACTACGGGCCTACCCGCCTAGGAAGGGGGTAGTCCGGGCCCCGGTCCGCCTCAGGGCTTGGGGCCCTTGCCGCCCCCGTCTCCGAGGTGCTGTGTGACTTCCGCGACGCCGTCGATGATGGCGTGAAGGGTGCGCACATGTCGCTTGAGCGTGAAATCGACCTCGGCCAGGTGTCGCTCCAACGCCTCGCCGACATGGGAGGCAACCGTGTCCGGCGGCAGTCTCAGCCAGGCTTCGGACTCGGAGCCGTCCCGCTCGACCGTGGCGCCCGCTGATCGGGCAATCTTTAACATGGGCGCGTTCTCGCTCAGGGCATGGATGAACAAGGTCTCGATGCCGCGGTTGCGGGCGTGCAGGGCGGCATGTTCGAACAGCCGGGCGCCGAAGCCACGGCCGCGCGCCTTCTCGGCCACCGAGACGCCGAACTCAGCCATGGCCGGCTTGCCTATGCGCTGCGGTAGCGGCTCATAAGCCAGGTGGGCCATGGCCACCAGTTCCAGCTTGCGGTTGAAGATGCCCAGCACCTCGTCGCGGTCGAAGTCCAGGCCCAAGGCGTACTTGGTGACCTGTTCGTCGGTGGCGGGGTAGCCGAATCGCAGGTAGCGGTCGCGCTCGCCCAGGGCCAGCAGGTGGTCCTTGATGCGCTTGCGGTGGCGCCGAGCCAGTGAGCGGATCGGCACCCAGTCCGCCCAGCGGCGCAGCACAGCCTGGTGCCAGGGCTGCGGGCTGTCCTTGCCGTCTTGCTCGGGAGGCTGGGTCATGGCGGGGTCCGGCGGGCGTGGCAGCCATGCTACCCCGGGGCTGGAAGAGGCCCCCGGCCCAGGGGCCTCCGGATGCTTTGGGGATTTCACTAGGCTCTGGTACACTCGCGGGCTTTCCTCGACTTGGCTGCGGGGAAATGGCTTCCTGCCCTGGCATGAGAGGTCGCGCCGGAAGGGCTTCCTTCCCAAGAAGCGGCACCGATTCAGGGGCATGAATGCGAAGTTCAGCCATCTCATCGTCGTCCCCGAATTCGGGAACGACTATCGAAAGATCCTCATGAAGACCTTCAGCGCCAAGCCGGCCGAAGTGACGCACGAGTGGTTTGTGATTGACGCCACCGACAAGGTGCTCGGACGTGTTGCCAGCGAAGTGGCACTCCGTTTGCGCGGCAAGCACAAGGCCATTTACACGCCTCACGTCGACACCGGTGATTTCATCGTCATCATCAACGCCGACAAGCTGCGTGTCACGGGCAACAAGGCCACGGACAAGGTGTACTACCGTCACTCGGGCTTCCCGGGCGGCATCTACGCCACCAAGTTCAAGGACATGCAAGCCAAGCATCCGGGCCGTGCCCTGGAGAAGGCCGTCAAGGGCATGCTGCCCAAGGGCCCGCTGGGCTACGCCATGGTGAAGAAGCTGAAGGTCTACGCCGGTGCCACGCACCCGCACACCGCTCAGCAGCCCAAGGCTCTGGAAATCTAAGGAGCGGTGATGATCGGAAACTGGAACTACGGCACCGGCCGTCGCAAGTCGTCGGTTGCTCGCGTCTTCATCAAGAAGGGCACGGGCCAAATCATCATCAACGGCAAGTCGGTCGAGCAGTATTTCGGCCGTCAGACCTCGATCATGGTCGCCCGCCAAGCGCTGATGCTGACCAACAATGTCGAAGCCTTCGACATCAAGGTCAACGTCCACGGTGGTGGCGAGTCGGGTCAAGCCGGCGCGATCCGCCTGGGTATCACCCGCGCTCTGATCGACTACGACGCAGCCCTGAAGCCCGAACTGAGCCGCGCTGGCTTCGTCACGCGTGATGCGCGTGAAGTCGAGCGTAAGAAGGTCGGTCTGCACGGTGCACGTCGCCGCAAGCAATTCAGCAAGCGCTGATCGATGCTTCGCAAGCCGGCCCTGGGCTGGCTTGCACGCAAGAAGGCCGCTCTCCGGAGCGGCCTTTTCATTTGCGGATTGGCCCTCAACTGCCTGGGGTCTCGGAAGGCCTGGCCGTTTCGAGGGACAATCGCGGCCATCGACGGCTGAAGCCGTCTTCTACTCAGGAATCCATTCATGAGCGCAGTGCTTGAGAACAGCTCCACCCTTGGCGACATGCCGGCTCCGCTGGTCTTCACCGACAGCGCCGCCGACAAGGTGCGCGACCTGGTGGCCGAGGAAGGCAACCCCGACCTGAAACTGCGTGTCTTCGTGCAGGGCGGCGGCTGCTCGGGCTTCCAGTACGGTTTCACCTTCGACGAGGCCGTCAATGAAGACGACACCCAGATGGTCAAGAACGGCGTGACCCTGCTGATCGACGCGATGAGCCTGCAGTACCTGATGGGCGCCGAGATCGACTACAAGGAAGACCTGCAGGGCGCCCAGTTCGTGATCAAGAACCCGAACGCCTCGACCACTTGCGGTTGCGGTTCTAGCTTCTCGGTCTGAAGCCGGATTCCTGGTCCCAATGAGAAAGCCGCCCTCGGGCGGCTTTTTCTTTGACCCGACTCAGGCCGGATAGAGCGCGCCGAGCATGCGCGGCCCCCTGGCGCCGGTGACCGCTTCCAGATTGCCTGGCTCGCGTTTGACAAAGCGTTTGGCCAGCCAGGCAAAGGCGGCAGCCTCGACCTGCATGGGCGGCAAGCCGCGGGCTGCGGTGCTGAGAACCAGGGTCGATGGCAGTCGCTGCTGCAGCCGCTGCATCAGCCGGCCATTGAGAGCGCCGCCGCCGCATACCAGCAGTTCGGCCGGCGTGCCGACGTGAGGGGCAATGGTCTCGACCGTCAGTTCCAGCAGCGTGGCCTGGATGTCTTCGGGCTTGGCGCCTGGCGCATGCTTGTTCACGTGGCCTAGCAGCCAATCCAGGCTGAACAGATCCCGGCCGGTGCTGCGTGGGGGTGGCAGGGCGAACCAGGGTTCGGCCAGCTGGGCCTGCAGCAAGGCCGATAGCACCTGGCCGCTGGCAGCCCAGGCGCCGTCGGCGTCATAGGGTAGGCCGCGTCGCTCGGCAATCCACAGGTCCATCAAGCAATTGCCGGGGCCGCAATCGAAGCCGCGGGTCGAGCCGTCGGCACCGAGCAGGCTCACGTTGCTGAAGCCACCAATGTTGAGCGCCACGATGTCGCGGCCGGCCTGGCCGAACAGCGCGCGATGGAAGGCCGGCACCAGCGGGGCGCCCTGCCCACCGGCAGCCAGGTCGCGATTGCGGAAATCGCAGACCACGTCGACGCCCGTCAGCTCAGCCAGCAAGCTGCCGTTGAGCAACTGGATCGAGTAGCCGCAGCCGTCAAAGGCCAGCGGCTGATGGCGGATGGTCTGGCCATGCGCGCCCAGGGCCTGGACCGATTCCGTGATGCCATCCATCGCCTGACCTGCGACGGCCGCGTAGCAGCGGGCCACGGCATTCGCGGCCAAGGCCATTCGATGGGCTTCGTTGGGGCCGGCCGCGTTCAGCGCCAGCAGTTCGGCGCGCAGCTCTGCCTCGAAGGGCTGGTGGCAATGCGCCAGCACTTCGATGCGATCCTGCGTGGGGAAGCGAGCCAGTACGGCGTCGACACCGTCCAGCGAGGTGCCGGACATCAGGCCCAGGTACAGCCCGGGCATCTATCAGTCGGAACTGCTGACGCCGCTGCTGATGCTGGCAGCGACTTCCAGCTGGGTCTGCGCGCTGGCGACCTGCTGCTTGAACTGGGTGCGGGCCGTGGCCGGCAGCGGCACGGACTCCGAAGCGCGCGCGATCATGCGCGGATCCTGGTGGCGGCCGCCGACGCGGAATTCGAAATGCAGATGCGGGCCGGTGGCCCAGCCGGTCGAGCCGACTGCGCCTATTTGCTGGCCCTGGTCGACGCGCTGGCCCTTCCTCACGTCGATCTTGCTCAGATGGGCGTAGACCGTGGTGCGGTCACCGGCGTGGCGCAGATGGACCACGTTGCCGAAGCCGTTCTGCCAGCCGGCGAAATCGACCGTGCCGTCGCCGACGCTGCGCACCGCCGTGCCGGTCGGCGCGCCGTAGTCCGTGCCGAGGTGCTGGCGCCAGGTCTGGTGGATGGGGTGGAAGCGCATTGCGAACCCGGAGGTCACGCGCGAGAACTCCATCGGGCTGGCCAGGAAGGCGCGGCGCTTGTTCTGGCCGTCGAAGCCGTAGTAGCTGCCCTTGCCGGAACCGCTGTCGCGGTACCAGACGGCCGAGTAGCTACGGCCGTTGTTGACGAACTCGGCGGCCACCACGCGGCCGGCCGCGCCGTCCCAGTTGATGGGTTCGCCGTCGGCGGTCAGGCTTTCGTAGACCAGGGAGAAGCGGTCGCCCTTGCGCAGTTCGCGGTGGAAATCGATGTCGCCCGAGAACATGTCGGCGAGCTGCGAGGCCACGCTGTCGGGGATGCGGGCATCGTCGGTGGCGGCGAACAGCGAGCTCTGGATCGTGCCGCTGCCCAGGCGCACCTGCGACTGCAGCGGCACGGTTTCAAGGCGGGACACGAACGCTTGGCCCTGGCGCTCGACCGTCAGGCGGCTGAAGTGCGTGGCCTGCTGCTCCACCTTCTCGGCCGGGAAGCGGGCGACCAGGCGGTCGACCAGGCCCGAGGCATCGGCCGACAACTGCACCATCTTGCCCACGCGGCCTTGCAGCACGCGGCGGGCCAACGGGTCGCTGCGCAGGAAGGCAGCGGCGGCGGCATCGAAGCCGCCCATGCGGCGCAAGAGCGAATCGGCCGTGTCGCTGGCGCGGGTCACGTCGTTGCGGCTCAGCGAGATCTTGTTGGCAGCCAGGGCGGCGAGCTGTTCTTCCAGGCTCTCCGGCGTCACTTGCTCGATGAGCTGGCGCTGCGGCAGGTCTTGGGCGTCCGGCGCCAGCGGGGCGATACCGAAGGCGGTGACCGCGAAGCAGCTCAGGGCGCCGACGACAGCTCCGGTCAGCGCGCGCGGATGCTTGGCTGCGAAAGCCTCGGCCTGGCGGCCGGCCTTCTGCAACTCTTCAATCCAATCGTTGACGCGGCGAGGGATTCCCACGGGGGCTGTCGTTCTTGTCTGGAAACCGGTCGCCGGGATGGCGTCCACTAGAATTCGCGCTCCTTGGGCACCGGGCTCCGGGGCCGCAAAGCGAGCCGCGAGTATACCGAGCCCCCTCCAGGGTCAATGCCTAGGAAACCCGAGAAATCAAGACCTTAGCGCTGGCTGAGGGAAACTTTACACAGCCCATGTCCGAATCGCGAACAAGCCCCGCCGCCCCCGAGTTTGCCGTGACCGACCGCGTCCGCGAAGCCCTGGCCCAGTCGCGCCGCGGCGTGGACGAGCTGCTGCCCGAGGCCGACTGGATCAGGAAGCTGGCCAAGTCCGAGGCCACCGGCGTGCCGCTGCGCATCAAGCTGGGCCTGGACCCGACCGCGCCCGACATCCACCTGGGTCATACGGTGGTGCTGAACAAGATGCGCCAGCTGCAGGACCTCGGCCACCAGGTGATCTTCCTGATCGGCGACTTCACCTCGATGATCGGCGACCCCTCGGGCCGCAACAGCACTCGGCCGCCGCTGACCAAGGAACAGATCAAGTCCAACGCCGAGACCTACTACAAGCAGGCCAGCCTGGTGCTGGATCCGGCTCGTACCGAGATCCGCTACAACAGCGAATGGAGCGAGCCGCTGGGTGCCAGCGGCATGATCCAGCTGGCCGCCAAGTACACCGTGGCCCGCATGATGGAGCGCGACGACTTCGCCAAGCGCTTCGCCGCCCAGACGCCGATCTCGGTCCACGAATTCCTCTATCCGCTGATGCAGGGCTATGACTCGGTGGCGCTGAAGAGCGACCTGGAGCTGGGCGGAACCGATCAGAAGTTCAACCTGCTGATGGGCCGTCATCTGCAGCAGGAATTCGGCCAGGAGCCGCAGTGCATCCTGACCATGCCCCTGCTCGAGGGCCTGGACGGCGTGGACAAGATGTCCAAGTCCAAGAACAACTACGTGGGCATCACCGAACCGGCCAACACCATGTTCGCCAAGATCCTGTCCATCAGCGACGAGCTGATGTGGAAGTGGTTCGAGCTCCTGAGCTTCAAGAGCCTGGCCGAGATCGCGGCGCTGAAGGCCGAGGTGGCAGGCGGCCGCAATCCCAAGGACGCCAAGGTCATGCTGGCCAAGGAGATCACGGCGCGCTTCCACAGCGCGGCCGCTGCCGAATCTGCCGAGGCCGACTTCAACAACCGCGCCAAGGGCGGCATTCCGGACGAGATTCCGGAGGTGACGCTGAGCGGCGCGCCGATGATGATCGGCAAGGTGCTGCTGGGTGCCGGTCTGGTCGCTTCGGGCGGCGAGGCCACGCGCATGATCGAGCAGGGTGGCGTCAAGATCGACAGCGTGACCATCTCGGACAAGGCGCTGAAGCTGGAAGCTGGCAGCTTCGTCGCCCAGGTCGGCAAGCGCAAGTTCGCGCGGGTGACGCTGAGCTGATCCAACGTTGGCTGCAATGAAAAACGGGAGGCCGCGGCCTCCCGTTTGCTTTTCAGCGGCGATCCAACCCGCTCAGGGCTTGACCGGGCGCAGATAGGGGCCGGGCTTGACCGTCACCACCGGCTTGGCGGCGATGGTCTTCTTGAGCTCGGCGATGGCGGCTTCCAGCTGGGCGTCGCCGCCCAGGAAGCTGGCGCGCGGCGGGTTGTCGACCTCGATGTCCGGCGTCACGCCCACGCCCTCGATCAGGAAGCGGCCGTCGGCGCTCATCTGGCCGATCTCGGCGGCGCGCATGATGCCGTTGTCCATCAGGCGGTTGCCGTCGGACAGCCAGACGCCGGCGCCCGAGCTGCGCTTGCCGATGACCGGACCCAGGCCCAGGCGCTTGAAGCCCTCCGAGAAGGTCTCGCCGTCCGAGTAGGTGTCCTCGTTCATCAGCACGGCCAGATGGCCGCGGAACACATGCTGCATGTTCGGGTAGGTCGCAGCGCCTTCCGGTGCACGCGGCTGCCAGAAGGCCCAGGCGCGGCGCAGGAGCTTCTCGAGGATCCAGCTGTCGATGTTGCCGCCGTTGTTGTAGCGCACGTCGATGATCAGGCCGTCGCGGTCGCTGTAGGCATAGAACTCGCGGGCGAAGTCGGCGATGTCGTCCGGGCCCATGGCGCGCAGATGCAGATAGCCGATGCGGCCGTTGCTGCCCTCGGCCACCATGCGGGCGCGGGTGTAGCGCCAGTCGTTGTAGCGCAGCTGGGCATCGCGGCGCTGGGCCACCGGCGTGACTATGCGCTGCTGGCTCTTGCCGTCGGCGCCGCGCACGTCCAGCAGCACCTGCTTGCCGGCCTGGCCGCGCAGCAGCTCGGCGATATGCGGCGCCTCGGCCGACTTGCGGCCGTTGACCGCGGTGATCACGTCGCCGTTCCTGATGCCCAGGCCGGCCAGGCCCAGCGGGCCGGCTTCCGAGGGCAGCTCGGGGTCGCTGACGTAGATGCGCTCGACGCGCCAGCCATCGGCCACCTTGGCCAGGCGGGCGCCCAGGCCGGCCAGGCCGGGCTCCTCGGGACCCTGGCGGGTGTCGCCGGCATTGACCTGGCTGTGCAGGGCACCGAGCTCGCTGACCATCTGGCTCATCAGCTCGGCCAGTTCGTAGCGGTCGGTCACGCGCTCGACCAAGGCTTCGTACTTGCTGCGCACAGCCTTCCAGTCCACGCCATGCATGGCTTTGTCGTAGAAGTGCTCGCGGTGCATCAGCCAGGCGTCGGCAAACATCTGCTTCCACTCGGCCTTGGGATCGGTGGCGATCTGCCAGTCGCTCCAGCGCACCTGGAACTTGCCGGTCTCCGCCGGCAGCTTGGCGCCGGCCTCGACCAGCAACACCTCGGGCGCATTGCCCATGCCGGCATTGCGCACCACCATCAGCTTCTTGCCGTCGGCGCTCAGCTCGTAGCTGCGCACATCGGTGGCAAAAGATTCGAGGCTGCCGCCCTGGTTGTCTATGGCCGCAGTCTTGAGCTGGGTGCGGCCGGCGCCTTCGCTCTCCATGACCCACAGGCGCTTGCCGTCGGTACGCAGCGCGCGGTAGTTGCCCGAGGCCAGCGGCAACTCGTACAGACGCTCGGCCAGACCCTCGAAGACGATGGCCGGCTTGGCCTTGGCATCGGGCTTGGTCTCGGCCTTGGCTTCCGGCTTGGCGTCGGTCTTTGCCTCGGTCTTGGTGTCAGGTTTTGCCTCGGGCTTGGCTTCGGCCGCCTCCAGCTCGTCCTTGGCCGCGAACGGGAAGCGCTGGCCTGGCTGCAGTGCCAGGGCGTAAAGCTTGCCGCGGCGGTCGAAATGCGGGCCCATGTTGCGGTCGCCCCAGGGGCTGCCGTTGCCGCTGATCGCGATCTGGCGGTTGGAGATGAAGTACAGCCAGCGGCCGTCGGGGCTGAAGGCCGGCGAGTCGCTGGCGTAGCGGTCGCTGGTCAGCGTGTGCAGCTTGTCGTCGGCCAGGCTGAACAGCATCAGCTGCGGTCGGTCGGTGTCGCGCAGCGTCTGCGTGAAGGCCAGGCTGCGGCTGTCCGCGGCCCAGGCCAGCTCGCCGAGACTGCTTTCCAGCTTGTCGCGGGCGATCATGCGCGTCGTGGCCTTGGGCGTGGCCTTCAGGTCGGTCAGCCAGAGCCGGCCTTCCTTGTCGACATGGGCCAGGTACTTGCCATCGGGCGAGGGCAGCAGCTGCATGCGCAAGGTGCTCCCATCGCTGGTGATCTGCTCGGGCTTGCTCAGGCCGTTGGCGGCGAAGCGCCAGACCTCATGCTCGCCCGTGAAGTCGCAGAGCGCGAACACGCTCTTGCCGTCGGCGCTGAACTCGCCCTTCTTGCAGCGGCCATCGGCCTGCGTCGGCAGCTCGGCGCGGCGCAGCGCACCCACGCCCTGAGTTGCCAGGTGGCCGCGGCTGGCCAGCAGAACGCGCTCGCCATTGGGCGAGATCGACGTGTCGGTCAGGAAGTCCTGCGGCTTCTTGACCCAGCGCTGGCGCTGCTGGTCGAAGTCGCCGGCCAGCGTGATTGCCAGCTTGCGCGGCTCGGCCGTGCCGTTCAGCTCCAGCATGTAGACGTCGGCGCCCAGCGAATAGACCAGCTTGCTGCCGTCCAGCGAGGCATGGCGGATGTCCCAGCCCTTGTGGCGGCTGTGCTGGCGCAGGTCCTGGCCCTTGGCATCGACCGACCAGACGTTGACTGTGCCGTCGCGATCCGACAGGAAGGCGATGCGCTCGCGGCCCTGGGCATCGCGGTAGGGCATGGGCCGGCGGTCGTTGTTGCCTTCGGCGACCAGGGGCCTGGCCTCGGCATTGCTGCTGAGGTCCATGCTCCACAGCCGGGCGATGGCGCCGCCGCGGTACTGGCGCGCGTTGTCGCTGCGCAGGCCGGAGCGGGTGAAGTACAGGGTCTTGCCATCGGCGCTCAAGGCAGCATCGCTGGCCTGGCCCACCGGCAGCTGGCGGCGCTGCAGGGTCTTGGGATCGATGGCGAACAGCTGGCTGCCGGGCTGGCCGTCCAGGCTGGTGTAGAGCACCTCGCCCTGCGGCGTGAAGCCCCAGACCTTCATGCCGCCGGCTTCCCAGGTCAGGCGCTGCGGCACGCCGCCGCTGGTGGGCATCAGGTAGAGCTCGGTGCCGCCTTCGTACTGCGCGGTGAAGGCCAGCCAGCGGCCGTCGGGCGAAACCGCCGGCATGGATTCCTGGCCCGGGTGGGTGGTGACGCGCTGGGCTTCGCCACCGGCGGCGGCCACGCGCCAGAGGTCGCCTTCAGCGACGAGATAGACCTGGTCCCCATGAAGGGCGGGCTGGCGGTAGAAGCCATTTTGGCCAGCCTCGGCGGCGCTCAGCGCCAGCAGGGTCGAGGCCGCCGCGAGGGCGCGCAGACGGAACTTGGGGCTCATGGGTCTCCTCGGCGTTTCGCAAAAGCCGCGGATTGTGGCCCAGCCGGGCGCCTCAGGCGTTGGTCACCCCGGCGGCCACATGACCGGCCGGCACATGGGCGCTGGCGCTGTTGATGTGTCCGATCTGGTCGTCGAAGAAGAAGTCCGGCTCGAACTCGCGCAGGAACTCGCCCTTGGCCAGGCCGCCGAGGAACATGGCCTCATCCACCTCGATCTGCCAGTCCATCAGCGTGCGCAGCGCGCGCTCATGGGCCGGCGCGCTGCGGGCCGTGACGAGGGCCGTGCGCACCCGCATCGCATTGCCAGGCTCCTGCTGCAGGCGATGCAGCGCTTCAAGCATGGGCTTGAACGGGCCGGGCTGCAGCGGCTGCTGGGCACGCGAGCTTTCATGCGCCTGGAAGGCGTCCAGGCCTTCGCGCTGGAAGACCTGCTCGGCCTCGTCCGAATACAGCACGGCATCGCCATCGAAGGCGATGCGAAGCTCGTTCGGATGAGCGGCCGAGGCTCGCGCCGACAGCGGCGAGACCCGCGCCGAAGGCACGCCGGCCGCCAGGGCCGAACGCACGTCGTCCTCGTTGGCCGACAGGAACAGCTGGGCCTGCAGCGGCATCAGGTAGCGCCAAGGGCTCTGGCCGCGAGTGAACACGCCGCGCTGGATGTCCAGCTCGTAGTGCTTGGCCGAGCGAAACACCCGCATGCCCGAGACCGGGTCATTGCGCGACAGCAGCACCACCTCGACGCGGCGTGGTTTGCCGGGCTCGTTGAAGGCGAGCAGCTTGCGCACCAGCGAGAAGGCCACGCCCTGCTTGGCCGGCTCGTCCAGGCGTTGCTGCTGCAGCGCCATGTAGGCACGGTCGTCATTGGCCTCGAAGACCTGGTTCTCTTCCTCGAAGTCGAACAGGGCGCGGGACGAAAGGGCTACGACCAGTTGGCCGTCCAGGGTGGCGGGCATGGGCAGAGTCTTGGTTAGGTGCGAGTGGAGGGCGTCCGGTCAACGCTTGAAACCAGCTTCTCGCTGGCTGCGCAAGGCCAGCACGAAAACCGTGTCCAGGCGCTCGACGAAGCGATAGAGGGCGATGTAGCCGCGCACGCCCTGGCCGATGACCAGCTCGCGCTTGCCGCTGCGCGCCGGCCGACCGATCAGGGGATGGGAAGCGAGGATTTGCAGGCCCTGGATCAGTTCGGCCACGCGTTGCAGCGGATGACTGGCTTCATGCTGTTCCAGATGGCTCAGGAAGCGCTCCATGTCGTCCAGCACCTCGGGAGCCAGCTCTATCCTCGCCATTCAGCCACCCAGCTTGCGGCCCTGGGACTTGCGAGGCTTTTCTCCACGGGCCCGGCCCTGCAGATAGCGCTCGGCGTCGGCCAGCGATACCGACTTGCCGGTCTCCAGCAAGCGGGCCCAGCGCGACTCGGCGAGCTGGTCGAACTCGTCGGCCCGCTCGGCCTGCTCGACGGTTTCGGCGATGGCATCGACGATGAAGGAGTGGGCCGACTTGCCGGCGCGCTCCGCTGCCAAGGCCAGCCTGGCCTTCAGCGCCTCGTCGATGCGTATCGTGGTGGTACTCATGGCAGCTCCGTGATTGCTGCCAATGTAGCACTCGTGTGCTACGTCAGCGCCCCGCCATCGCATTCATCTCGATGATGGGCAGCAGCACCGACAGCACGATCAGCATCACCACCGCACCCATGCCGACGATCAGCAGCGGCTCCAGCATGGTGGCCAGGGCCATGGCACGGCGCTGCACCTCGATGGACAGCTGGCGCGCGGCCCGGTCCAGCATCTGGGGCAGGGAGCCGGTCTGCTCGCCGAGGCGGGCGAACATGGCCAGCAGGCCGGGGAAGCGCTTCTTGCCAGCGAGGGCCGAGCCCAGCGGCGCGCCTTCGCGCACCTGGACCAGGGTCTCCATCGCGTCGGCCCGCATGGCGGCATTCGAGAGCGTCTCGGCCGCCGCCTGCAAAGCCTTGAGGATGGGCACGCCGGCGCCGGCCAGCATGGCCAGCGTGGCGGCGAAGCGGGCGCCGTTGTAGCCGCGGGCCAGACGGCCAATCAGCGGCGCACGCAAGAGTCCGGCATCGAAGCGGCGCCTGAAGGCCGGCCGCCGCAGCGCGATGGCCAGCGCAAGGCCGCCGGCTATCAGGAGCAGCACCACCAGCCATCCCCAGTTGCGCACGAAGGACGAGAGGCCCAGCATGACCTGGGTCAGCATGGGCAAGGCCTTCTTGCTCTGCGCGAACACGCCGGCCACTTGCGGCACCACATAGGTCACCAGGAAGGTGATGATGATGACGGCGAAGAAGCTGACGATGGCCGGATAGGCGATGGCGCCCAGCAGCTTGGAGCGCAGCTCCTGGCGCTGCTCCAGGTCGTCGGCCAGCCGCTCCAGCACCTGGCCCAGCGCGCCGCTCTGCTCGCCGGCGGCGACCACGGCGCGGTAGACGTCGTTGAATTCGCGCGGCGCCGTGGCCAGCGCTCGTGCAAACGCCGAGCCGGCGTTGACCTCGGCCCGCAATTGGGCCAGCAGCTCGGCCTGGCGCGGGTCCTCGGCCTCGTCGGCCAGCGCGGTGAGGGCGCGTTCTATCGTCAGGCCCGAGCCGACCAGGCCGGCCAGCTGACGGGTCCAGATCGCCAGCGTCGAGGGCTTGAAGACCCGACGTGCCCAGCGGCTGCCGGCCGCGCCTTCGGCCTGCTGCTGCACCGCCTGCACCTGCAGCGGCACCAGGCCCATGCCGCGCAACTGCGAACGAGCGGCGCGCGGCGAGTCGGCCTCGACCAGGCCGTTGGCCGGGCGCCCGGCTTCGGTGAGGGCTTCGTACTTGAAGGCGGGCATCGGCTTCAGTCGCGGGTCACGCGCAGCACTTCCTCGAGCGACGTCGTGCCGTCAAGCACCAGTCGTTCACCGTCCTCGCGCATGGAGCGCAGGCCGGCATGGCGTGCTGCATCGGCCAGCTCGGCCTCGGCGGCACGGTTGTGTATCAGCGAGCGGACCTGCTCGTCGGCCACCATCAGCTCGTAGACGCCGGTGCGGCCCTTGTAGCCGGTCATGCTGCAGGTGCTGCAGCCGACCGGGTGCCAGCGACCCTCGCCATCCTGGCGGCGGCAGCTCGGGCACAGCTTGCGCACCAGACGCTGGGCCAGCACGCCCAGCAGGCTGGAGCTGAGCAGGAAGGGCTCGACGCCCATGTCGGTCAGACGGGTCACGGCGCTGGGCGCGTCGTTGGTGTGCAGCGTGGCCAACACCAGGTGGCCGGTCAGCGAGGCCTGGATCGCGATCTGCGCGGTCTCGAAATCGCGGATTTCGCCGATCATGATCACGTCCGGGTCCTGGCGCAGGATGGCGCGCAAGGCCTTGGCAAACGTCAGGTCGATCTTGCCGTTGACCTGGGTCTGGCCTATGCCGGGCAGCTCGTATTCGATCGGGTCCTCGACCGTCAGCACATTGGTCGTGGAGGTGTCCAGGGTCTGCAGCGCCGCATACAGCGTCGTGGTCTTGCCGCTGCCGGTGGGGCCGGTGACCAGCACGATGCCATGCGGCTGCTGGCACAGGCGCTTGAACTCGGACAGCACATGGCCGTCCATGCCCAGACCTTCCAGCGTGAACTTGGATTCGCTCTTGTCCAGCAGGCGCAGCACGGCGCGCTCGCCGTGCGCCGAGGGCAGGGTGGAGACGCGCACGTCGATGGCGCGGCCGCCAATGCGCAGCGAGATGCGGCCGTCCTGCGGCAATCGCTTCTCCGCGATGTCCAGCTCGGCCATGATCTTCAGGCGCGAGATCAGCGCCGCATGCAGGCCGCGGTTGGGCTGCACCACCTCGCGCAGGCTGCCGTCGACGCGGAAGCGCACCGAGCTGGCCCGCTCATAGGGCTCGATGTGGATGTCGCTGGCCCCGTCCTTGGCGGCCTGGGTCAGCAGCGCATTGAGCATGCGGATGATGGGCGCGTCGTTGGCCGCTTCCAGCAGGTCTTCCACCGCTGGCAGGTCCTGCATCATGCGGCTCAGGTCCACGGCGCTCTCGACTTCGCCGACCACGGCCGCCGCGCTGGACTCGCTGCCGGCATAGGCGGTGTTGATGCGCTCGGCCAGGGCTGCGGCATCCTGCTGTTCGCAGCGGTCCACTGCGTACAGGCGCTGGATCTCCGACAGCGTGCTCAGCTGCAGCGCTGGCGAGGCCCAAAGCACCAGCTCGGAGCCCAGGTCCTCGAGCAGCACCGTCTTGGCCTTGGCATAGGCATAGGGCAGGGGATGTCGACCGGCCATGGCTTGCTGCCTCAGGGGTTCTTGACCGGAGCCGAGGCCGGCGCCGATGGCGGCGTGGCAGGCAACAGCGGCGCGCCGGTGTCCGGGAGCAGCGGCTTGGACTCGGGCTGCACGCCCTGCTGCTTGGCGCGGATCACGTCGTAGCGGTCCAGCGTGATCTGGTTGGCGCTCTGCTGGTCGCGCAGCACCACCGGCCGCAGGAAGACCATCAGATTGGTCTTCACGCGCTTGCGGTTCTCGCTCTTGAACAGATTGCCGATCAGCGGAATCTTGGCCAGGCCCGGCACCTCGTCGGCACCGTCGGTGTATTCATCCTTGAGCAGGCCGCCCAGCACCAGGATCTGGCCGTCATCCACGACCACCGTGGTCTCGATGGCGCTGCGGTCGGTGGTCGGGCCGCCGGCCGTGCTTGCGCCCGGCACCACGCTGGAGTTCTCCTGGAACACCTGCATGCGAATCGTGCCGCCTTCGCCAATCTGGCTGCGGATGCGCAGCGTCAGGCCCACGTCCTCGCGGTTGAAGGTCTGGAAGGGGCTGACCGCGCCGGTGCCGGTGCCGGTGTTGGTGAAGGAGCCGGTGGTGAAGGCCACCTTCTGGCCGATCACGATCTTGGCCTCCTCGTTGTCCAGCGCCACCAGGTTGGGCGTGGACAGCACATTGGCCCCGGCCTGGGCCTCGAGGAAGTTGGCGATGGCGCCCAGCGTGTAGAAGTTGCCGATCTGCTTGAGCACGCCGATGTTCAGGCCAGTGGGCACGGCGCTGCCGGAGGCCAGCAGCGAAGCAGCGCCCGTGCGGCCGTTGGCGGCGGCGCCCGACAGGTTGAGGATGTTGCCGGCGCCGCTGCCGAAATTGGTGCCGGCGCCTGTGATGGTCGAGTCGCCCTTGTTGCCGAACAGGTTCTGCCACTGCACGCCGAACTGGGCGGCCTTGGTGGCGTCCACCTTGACGATCATCGACTCCACGTAGACCTGGGCGCGGCGCGTGTCGAGCTGGTCGATCACGTTGCGGATCTGCCGGTACATGGCGTCCGGCGCCGTGATGATCAGCGAGTTGGTGGCCGGGTCGGCCTGCACGAAACCGCCGGTGGACGGCTGGGCCGAGGGCGAGACCGGGTTGGTGGCGGCCGGGCTGTTGGCGCCGCTGCTGGAGCTGGTGGACGAGCTGCCCAGCTGCTGGCTGCCACTGGGCGACTGCTGGCCGCTCAGGCTGCTAGGCCCGCTGCTGCCGCTGTTGCCGCCGCTGCCGGCCTGGCCGGTGAAGGCGGCGCGCAGCACGGTGGCCAGGCGCGTCGCGTCGGCGTTCTTCAGGTAGACGACGTGGATGTTGCCGTTCGGGTCGCCCGGGATGTCCAGCTTCTCGATCATGGCCTTGGCCAGCACCAGGCGGGCCGCGCTGCTGGCTCGCAGGATCAGCGAATTGCTGCGCGGATCGGCCAGCACGTTCAGCGCGCCGCCGCCGGCTGCCGGTACCGCGCCGCCGGTGGCACCGCCACCGCCTTCGCCCAGCTTCTGCACCAGGGCGGCGATGTCCGAGGCCACGGCATGCTTGAGCGGCACGACCTCGATGTCGGTGGTGCTGGCGGTGTCCATGGCCGCGATGATCTTGGCCATGCGCTGCAGGTTCTCCGCATAGTCGGTGATCAAGAGGCTGTTGTTGCCAGGATTCGCGTTGATCATGTTGTTGGCACTGATCAACGGCCGCAGCACGGCCAGCAGGTTGTTGGCGTTCTCGTGCTGCAGCTTGAACACCTGGGTGATGACCTGGTCGCCGCGCTGCTTGCTGTCGCCGACAGTCACCGTGCCGGTCTGCAGCTTGGCATCGGCCTCGGGCACCAGCTTGTAGAGCCCGCCGCTTTCCACGACGGTGAAGCCCAGGCCGCGCAGGGCCGCCAGGTAGTTCAGGTAGGCCGAGGCCACCGGCAACGGCTGTTCGCTGTAGACCGTGATCACGCCCTTGACCCGCGGGTCGATGACGAACTGGCGGTCCATCATCACGCCGATGGCACGGGTCACGGCCTCGATGTCGGCATTGACGAAATTCAGCGTCACCGGTGTGGCCGACTTGACCGCCGGGCCCTTCTTGGGCGCGGCCGGTGCAGAAGCCGCCGCCATGGGGGCGGGCTTGGCTTGCTGCTGCTGCTGTTGATGCTGTGCGGCGATCGTGGTGGCCAGCGGCTGGGCCACAACGGGAGGAGCCAGCAAGGCAGCCAGCAGGGCGGACGACAGCTGGGTGGGGCGGGAGAGTTTCATGCTCATCCGATCGAAATGACGGAACGCGCGCCTTCGCGCCGGCCGATGATGTTCAGGAGATTGTTCAGCGCGGCCTCGCGGCCGGGCGCGGCCGTGGCGTCGCCGAGGAAACGGGCCTTGCCGCCTCCCAGGCTGCCCTGGCCGTTCAGCAGCAGGGCACCGTCCAGCGTGCTCAGTTGCAAGAGCGATTGGCCGGCGGCCTGGCCGCCGACCAGGCTCAATCGGTAGCTGCCAAGCGGGGCCAGCGTCGAGAGGCGCGAGCCCAGGTTGACCAGGTCCAGGTCCAGGCGGCCGGTCTGGGTCCAGCGACCACCAACGCGTTCGAGCCGGAAGTCCTGGGCACTGAGGCGCACCGAGCCGTTCAGCTGCAAGGTGTTCCAGGGCGTGCCCAGGCCGCCCAGCCAGGCGGCGGGCAGGCGGGCCAGCCAGTCGCCCGGGACTTGATGGGGAAGGCTGATCGCCAGGCGGTTCGCGCCAGGCTGGACCAGCAGGTTCAGCTCGCCATTGGTGCAGCAGGCCTGGCGCAGCCGCAGGACCAGGCCCAGGCCCTGGGGGCGCAGCGTCCATTCGAGGCGACCCGGCAGGGCGCTGGCGTCGCGGCTGCCTTCACCACCGGTCAGCACCAGCACGCCGGAGCCGGACCAGACACTGCCGCGCGTCTCAGTCAGCAGCAGATGGCCGTTGCTGGCGTCGGCCAGCCCATGCGCCAGCCAGCTGGCCGGCGCGAACAGCAGCACGGCCAGCAGCAGGCCGACCAGGCCGCCCGCGATGGCCCAGCGGCGCGACGAGCGCTGTTCCGGAGCGAGCGAAGCACTCATGACCCCACCCCGTTGGCGATGCTCAGCACGATGCTGCCGTTGAAGCCTTGCGGGCCTCGTTGCAATTGGGCTTCGACCGGGCGGGCGCGGGCCGCGCTGCGTACTTCGGCCAGCCAGGCCTGCAGGGCCTCGGGCGAGATGCCATTGAGGTTGAGCGTGGCTCGTTCGCCGCTGACCACCAGCCGAGCATTGCTGCCCAGTCGTTCGCTGGCGGCTTGCAGGGCGGCCTGGGCCACGGCGGCCGGCACCGGCGGCTGGCTGCGCAGCTCGCGGGCTTCCAGGGCCAGGGCCTGCATCTGCTGCAGCTGGGTCTCAAGATCCGCGCGCTTGGCCGGAGCTTGCTTCAGCGTGCGCAAGGCCGGCATCAGCAGCACCAGCCAGACCAGCAGCAGGGCCAGGGCCGAGAGGCCGACTTGCACCAGCAGCCGCTCGCGCGGTGCCGCCTGTTGCCATTGGCCGCGTAGCGGCGCGAGCTGGGTTTGCAAGCGCTGGGACAGTGTGGCCTTGCCCATGGAAGAAGAGGCGGAAGAATTCATCGCGTCGCTTGCTCGCCGGGCTTGGCGCGGCGCAGGGTCATGCGGCCTTCGGCCGGTTCAAGCAGCCAGCCCTCGCTCTGCAGCTGGCGTCGGAAATTGGCGAGCTGGGCTTCGCTCCAGCCCTGGGACGACAGGCTCAGCCTGCCGGTCTCGAAGCTCAGCGCATCCAGCGGCGGCCGGTCGGCGGGCCAGGCCGCGGCGGCTGCGGCCAGCAGGGGCTCCAGATCCTGGTCGCCCGTACGGCCGGCCTGGCTGCGAAGCAGCTCGGTTTCCCTCTGCATCTGCAACGGCGCGTCGAGTACGGCCCGGACCTGTGGATGCGCGCTGCGCAGCACGCCTTCGACCGAGGTCCGCAGCCGCTCCAGTTCGCGGTTCTGCTGCCAGGCCCAGACATTCATGCCCAGCAGCTGGACACCCAGCAGGCCGGCCAGGGCCCAGCGCGTCGGAGCCCAGCGCTTGTGCATCAGCTCGCGCTGCCATTGGCGCAGCGCATGCAGGCCGCGCATTCGCGGCGCCAGGTCGAACTGGCGCAGATTCCAGGGGCCGTCCAGCGCCTGCAGGGCGCGTTCGGCGCGGCTCTGCACCGCGACAGGCGCGCCGAGCCAGCGCTCGCCCGCTTCGACGGCGTCCGCCGCCGCACGCCAGCTGGCACCTGCGGTCGCTTCAGCGGCCAGCACCTGGCGGCCAAAGCCCTGTAGGTTCAGCGTGCTGCTGCCGTCGGGATGGCTCCATTGCAGCTCCACATGGTCTTCGTCGGCCCGGCGTTCAAAATAGCCCTGCGCGGTGGTCGTGGGCCAGCACAGGGGGGCCACCCGGTCGACGAAGCGCTGGGCCGCATCGAGTCGGGCCAGATGGCCAGACAGCCAGCCGTGCTCGCAAGTGGCGACCCAGGCCTCTTCTCCACCCTGGGCCGATGGCGCGAGGGCGAAATGCAGGCCATCGGGGTCGTCCAGCAATTCTTCTTCCAGCAGGCCGGCCAGCGCTTGACGCAAGCGGGCCGGGCTCAGCTTGGGTAGCCTGAGCTTGTGCCAGGACAGGTCGGCCGGCGCCAGCATCAGCACCAGCTGTTCGGCGGCCGGCAGATCGGCTACGGTGGCGCGGCCTTGAGCCAGCACCTGGCGGCCGTTGCCGCACAGCAGGTAGTCGTAGTCGCCGGCCGAGCGCGGCAAGGCTTCGGCACTGGATCGACCCTGGGCGTGCAAGCGGTCGCGGGGCGGCAGGAACAGGATCAGGGTCGGCATGGGGCGCCCATTCTAGGAGGGGGACGAAGGTGGCCGACTCGGGCCCAGCCCCGAGTCATGGCCGCACCGGCTCCAGCAGCAGATTCACCCGCTCGCGGCTCAAGACCACCATGTCCAGCCCGTTGCGCTGGACCAGGGAGCGCTCTTCCAGCACCCGCTCGTCCAGGCGCAGCCGGCCGCTGACGCTGAAGAAACTGGAATTCACCGAGGCCCGGTCACCTGCGACCACGACCGCCGCCGGCAGCAGCTTCTTGGCATCGTCCAGCGAGCGCAGCGGCTGGATCTGCCGGCTCTGCACCAGGCGCTCGGCGCTGGCCAGGTCCATGCCGTCGAACAGCGAGGCGATGACCTCGCGCGGCGCGGTGTTCAGATTGACCGGCGTAGGCACCGGCAGCAGGTCGACGAAGGGCCGCAGCCGCTGGATCGTGTCTCGCGGCAGCTCCAGCCAGGTCAGCTGGTCCAGCGAGCGCGGTGCCACCGGGGAGGTGGCGGTCTCAGGCTTGGCAGAGTTGGCGGCACGCAGGCTCTGGGCGATCAGGACGGCCGAGCCCGGCGCGGCACCGGCCAGCTCGCAAAGCCGTTCCAGCGTCCTCAGCTCGGCGGGTGGAACCTGGTCGCCGCCCACCAGGTTGCGCAGGTTGTAGTGGGCCTGGGCGTCGCTGAGCTTGCCGGACAGAAAGGCCTCGGGCCCGGCATCGATGCTGCTGTCCTGCTCGGCGGCCAGAAAGGTCGAGAGCCGGGCCTCGGCCAGGGGCACGGCCCAGACCTCGCCGAGATGGTCTACAGCGTCGCCCTGCTGGTTGGCGCGGGCGTCTTCGCGCAGGATCAGCCGCGCCCAGTCGAGCGCACCTTGCAGTATCCAGGCCGACTGGGCGCGTACGCGCTCGGCCTCCTCGACCCGCAGCGCCCGGTACTGGCGCCAGGCCATGGCCGCGGCCAGCGTGGCGATCAGGCTGACGATGATCATGGCCGTCAGCAGGGCGGCGCCAGACTGGCGGCGGTCGTTCTTGCTCATTGCTGTTGCGGACCCAGCTGCAGCTGGCGCGTGACCGGGCCGCCATAGCCGCTGTCCGGCAGGAAGCTCAAGACGATGCGAACGCCGTTTGGCAGCTTTTTGCGCTGCGGCACGCCGGGCGCCGGCTGGCTGGGAGGCTGGGCCGGCGCCGCTGGTTGTTGGACGTCGTCACTCGATTGGGCATGGCTCCAGGCGCTGCCGCGGTAGAAATAGACCTGCCATTCCTGCAGGCCCTGCAGCGTGCGGACCGAGCCCTCGGCCAGGCTCAGCGGCTGCAGGCTTCGCTCATAGGCCTGGGTGAGAGCGTCCTGCGTCGTCACCGGCGGTGTGGCCCAGCGGTCGAGCTCGCCGTTGCGCACGGTCCAGACGACGACCTGCAGGCCCTGCTCGGTGGCGCGGGTCAGCCGCAGCGACGCGCCGTCGAAGGCCAGGGCCGGCACCAGCTGGCTGTCCTGCAGAAGGCGCAGGTCCTGCTCCCATTGGGCCAGAACGGTCTGCAGCCGGGTCGTGCGGTCCAGGTGGGCCTGGCTGATCTCGCGGCTGCGCAGCACGGCATCCAGGCCTCGCCAGGCCATGCCGGCCATCACGGCCATGATGACCAGGGCGATCAACACCTCGATCAGGGTGAAGCCGTGCAGCCGACGGGCGCTCATCCTCATCAATAGCGCCCCAGGATGGTCGCCAGGCTCAGCAAAGGCTGGTCCTGCTCGTTGAGCATGCGCGCCTCGACGCGGCGGAAGTTCGGATTCGGCGTGGGCCGGATGACCAGGCTGCCGCGGTAATTGCGGCCCAGTTGCTGGCATTCGAAGCTGCTCTCGCCGACACCGGGGAACTGGCGCGAGAGCCTCAGCTCGGTCAACTGGTTCTCGGCGCACCACTGGGCCGAGCTGACCTCCAGCAGGCGCTCGGCATTGCCGCTCAGCGCGGCGGCTGCGCGTATGCCGGCGGCCAGGGCGACGGCCACGATGCTCAGGGCCACCAGCACTTCGATCAAGGTGAAGCCGCGCGGGCTGCGGCCGCTCATGACGGCGCTCCGCGATGGATGGCGAACGGCGCCAGGCCATCGGTCTCCAGCAGCAACTGCTGGTCTCCGAGGCGCAGCCTCAGGCGTTGCGGGCCGATCATGGGTTCGGGGCCGAGCAGCAGGGCACGGCCGCCGGCGATCTCCACGGCGACCGGCTCGCCCAGCCAGCGCGTGGGCAGCTGGATCTTCTGGGGCAGGCCCAGGAAGCGGAACTGGTCGCCGGAGTCGTCCTGCACCGGCGCCCAGCTGACGCTGACGCCACTGGCGCGGGCCTCGGCGCGGGCCGATTCGAGCAGGGCGGCCAGGCGTTCGGCTTCGCGCTCCAGCTGGGCGGCATTGCGATCGGGCAGGGCCAGGCTGATGGCGGCGACCGCGACGGCCACGATGGCCAGCACGATGACCACCTCGATCAGCGTGAAGCCGGCGCTGCGGAGGCGACGGCGCGGTTCTTGCGGCTTATTGCCAGGAGCCGATGTCGGCATCGTCGCCTTCGCCCCCGGCCTTCTGGTCGGCACCGAAGCTGTAGACATCGATCTCGCCCTTGATGCCGGGGTTGGCGTACTGGTAGGCGCTCTTCCAGGGATCGACCGGCAGCTTCTCGATGTAGGGCTTCCAGTTCGGCGGGATCGGGCCGATGCTGGGCTTGCGGACCAGGGCTTCCAGGCCCTGCTCCGAGGTGGGATAGCGGTTGTTGTCCAGCTTGTACATCTTCAGCGCCTGCATCAGGCTGGCCACGTCGGCACGTGCCGCTGTGACCTTGGCTTCGGCGGCGCGGCCCATCACGGCGACCGTGACCATGGTGGCCATGACGCCGATGATCACCATCACCACCATCACCTCGATCAGTGTGAAGCCCTGGCTGCGGGAGCGGCGGTCCGAAGGGCGGGTACTGCGGCGAAGGCTGGGGGAGCTGGACATGACTGGAAAGGCCGCGAAAGCTGTGGAGCGCTGAATCATAATCGGCGCCCATGATCGCTCGACTGTCCGCCTTCTTCTCCTGGGGCCTGCTGGCCTGCTGCGCCGCTTTCTGGCTGCTGCAGTTCGGCGCCCGGCCGCTCGCCCAGCCGCAGCAGGCCCTGGCGGTGTCGGAACGAGGACCGGTGCAGAGCGACCTGAGTCGCCTGCTCGGCGTGACGCCGGCCGAGGCGCCGGTTGAGGCGGCACCTACGCAGAGCCGTTACGAATTGCTGGGCGTGGTCGCGGCCAAGAGCGAAGCGGCTCGCAACGCCGGCGAAGGCCTGGCCCTGATCTCGGTGGACGGTCAGCCGCGCACAGTGCGGGTGGGAGCTCCGCTCGAGCCCGGTCTCCATCTGCTTGCGGTCGACGCTCGCAGCGCGACGATTGGCGGCGACGGTCGCCCGTCCCAAACCCTGCAGATCGTTCCGCCCGCCGCGCCCGCGACCGGCCAGTTGCAGCCGGCCCAGGCCTCGCCTACCGTGCTGGGTGGCACGCCGCCCCAATTGCAGACCGTCGATCCGCAGGCCGCGCCTCCCTTGCAGGTCATGCCGGGCGGACCCCGTCCGCCCCAGGCTCCGCCCACCCAGCGGCCCGGCGGGCGCTCTCCGACCGAGCGTTGAACCCGGTCAGGCGGCGGCAGCGGCCGCGCCGGCCTGGTTGGTTTCGCCGTCCTGGATGTCGGTCAGCAGGGCCGCGGCGCTGCGTATCAGCGGCCAGGCCAGGGACGAGCCAGTACCGTCGACCGCCTCCATGCCCAGCTCCAGCAGGGCCGAGGCATGGAACAGCGACAGGGCTTCGTCCAGGCCGCGGTGCGAATTGCTGCGGCAGAACATGGCGTAGTCGGTGACCGGCGGCGCGATGGCCGAGGCGATCTTCAGGGCAGCGCAGGCTGCGAGGCCGTCGACGATGATCAGATGGCGCTTGCTCGCGGCCACCAGCATGGCGCCCACCATGACGGCGGTCTCGAAGCCACCGTAGGCCGCCAGCACTTCCATCGGGTCGGTGGTGTCGCGGTGGCGGGCCTGGGCCGTCTGCAAGGTGTTCTGCAGGCGGTTCAGCCGGTCCTGGCGCATGTCGGCGCCGGAGATGATGAAGTCCCGCACCGGCCGGTCGGCCAGGCTGGCCAGCACCAGGGCCGCGCTCTCGGTCGAGCCCTGGCCGAGGCCGGCACAGGCCAGCAGATTGCCGCTCATGGTGTCGGCGAATTCCATGCCCACGCGGACGCCGGCCTGGGCATGCTCCAACGACATGGCCGCGCCGACACGGCTGTTGCGCGTGCCATGGGCGATCTTGCGGGCCAGCAGTCGCGGATGCGGCTGCAGCTCCTCGGCCACACCGCAATCGACCATGGTGAAGGCCAGGCCGTGGAGGCGGGCAAAGGCGGACACCGGCAGACGGTTCTGCAGGCCCAGCATCACGCTGTCCTTCGTGGCGCGATCGCTGGGTTCGCCGATGCCATCCACGACGATGCCGTGGTCGGCGGCGAACAGGGCCAGCACCGGATCGCGGAAGCGCGGCGTCAGGCTGTTCTGCACCAGGCCCAGGCGGATGGCCAGCGGCTCCAGCTCTCCCAGCGCTCCGGCGATGGCAGCGCGCTTCGCGATCCGCTCGCGCAGCGAGCTTTCCAGCTCGTCGTTGGCGGTCGGCGTGATCAGGGATTGCTGGTCGGACATGGCGGGCAGGGCCTCACTCGCGGCGCGGTGCGGTCTTGGATTGTGGAGCAGCAGGCAAGACCTGGAACATCGGCACTTGCCCTTTCGGCAATTCAGCGCAGGAACAGCTGGTAGACCGGGTTCCTGGTCTCGTCCACGCAAGGGTAGGCCAGGCTGGCCAGGAACTGCTTGAAGGCCGCATTGTCACCGCGCGGCACCTGGATGCCGACCAGGATGCGGCCGTAGTCGGCGCCCTGGTTGCGGTAGTGGAACAGGCTGATGTTCCAGCCCGGGTGCATGCTGGACAGGAAGCGCATCAGGGCGCCCGGCCGTTCCGGGAAGATGAAGCGGTAGAGCCTCTCGTCCGCCGCCAGCTCGCTGCGGCCACCGACCATGTGGCGCACGTGCTGCTTGGCCAGTTCGTTGTCGGTCAGGTCCACGGTGTCGAAGCCATGCTTCTGGAACAGCTTGGCCAGCTTCTCCGATTCCTCGCGTCTCGTGATGGACACGCCGACGAAAACATGGGCGACGTTCTTGTCCGAGATCCGATAGTTGAATTCGGTGACGCTGCGCGGGCCCAGCAGCTCGCAGAAGCGCTTGAAGCTGCCGCGTTCCTCGGGAATGGTGATCGCGAAGAGGGCCTCGCGCTGCTCGCCCACCTCGGCGCGCTCGGCGACGAAGCGCAGCCGGTCGAAGTTCATGTTGGCGCCCGAGGTGATGGTGACGAAGGTCTTGCCCTTGCAAGCCTTGGCGGCGACGTACTGCTTGATCGCCGCGACGCCCAGGGCCCCCGCCGGCTCAAGGATGCTGCGCGTGTCTTCGAACACATCCTTGATGGCGGCACAGACTGCGTCGGTGTCCACCCGCACGTAGTCGTCGACCAGGGCCTGCGTGATGCGAAACGTTTCCTCGCCAACCAGCTTGACCGCCGTGCCGTCGGAGAACAGACCGACATCGGGCAGGGTCACACGCTTGCGCGCGCGGACCGAGCGGATCATGGCGTCGGAGTCGGCCGTCTGGACGCCAATGATCTGGATCTCGGGCCGCAGGGCCTTGATATAGGCGGCAATGCCCGAGATCAGGCCGCCGCCGCCTATGGGCACGAAGACGGCGTCGATCGGGCCGGCGTGCTGGCGCAGCAGTTCCATGGCGATCGTGCCCTGGCCGGCGATGACGTCGGGGTCGTCGAACGGATGGACGAAGCAGAGACCCTGGTCCTTCTCAAGCTCAAGGGCGCGGCCATAGGCATCGGTGAAGCTGTCGCCATGCAGCACGACCTCGCCACCCAGCGCCTGGACCGCGTCGATCTTGACCTTGGGCGTCGTGGTCGGCATCACGATGACGGCGCGACAGCCCAGCTTCTTGGCCGACAGGGCCAGTCCTTGCGCATGGTTGCCGGCCGAGGCGCAGATCACTCCGCGGGCTCGTTGCTCGACGGGCAGGTTGACCATCTTGTTGTAGGCGCCGCGCAGCTTGAAGCTGAACACCGGCTGCTCGTCTTCACGCTTGAGCAGCACCTTGTTGCCCAGCCGCTTGGACAGATTGCGCGCTGACGTCAGCGAGGTCTCGACGGCAACGTCATAGACCCGCGCATTCAGAATTCGCTGCAGATAGCCATCCTGTGCCGGGGTCAGCGCCGGCTGCGTGGCCGGCACGGGCTGGGACGGTTTGCGGCGGGCGGGCATGAGGGCGTCTCCTGCAATCTGTTGCGGCGCAGCATCATAAGCGAGGGGTTCGCCCGAGGCGCTTCGGTAGGCAGGGCAAAAAAAAAGCCCGTGGCCTCACGGCCCCGGGCTGAATCCACCATGTGGCGGTGGAGGAGACAATCGGTGCGCAATCATTGCGTCAGAGGTCTTGTCGACCGGCCCGATCTGCTCGGGCGCCGCAATTCATACGCTTGGATGGAATTCTAGGGCTGGCTTTGCTGCACCGCAATAAGAAAGCCATGAAGAATTTGGAACTGATTCACTAAAAAGGACATGTCATGGAATGCGTGATCAATTGGATGGGGGCCGACGGCATGGCCTTCGTGGCCGAGACCGGCAGCGGCCACCTGCTGACCATGGACGGCGCGCCGGCCGGCGGTGGCCGTGACCTGGCGCCCCGGCCCATGGAAACCGTGCTGGCCGGCACCGGCGGCTGCACCGCCTATGACGTGGTGCTGATCCTGAAGCGCGGCCGACATGACGTACGCGGTTGCCAGGTCAAGCTCACGGCTGAGCGCGCTGAAACCGAACCCAAGGTGTTCACCAAGATCCACATGCACTTCGTCGTCACCGGCCGCAACCTGCCGCAGGTGGCGGTCGAGCGGGCGGTGGAGCTTTCGCACGAGAAGTACTGCTCGGCCAGCATCATGCTGGCCAAGACGGCCGAGATCACGACCTCGGTCGAGGTGGTGGAGGGCTGAGAAGACCCCGTCCCAAAAGCAAAAAAGCCGGCGTGAGCCGGCTTTTTTGCAGCGGAGAAGCGCGCCGATTACTTGGCAGGCTTGTAGTCAGCAGTCTTCTTGGCGGTGGGACGGCCAGCGGCGGTCGGGTAGGCGTTCATCACGCGGACCGGATCGGCCTTGTCCAGGTAGGCGGCGTACTGCTGCTCGGTGCAGGCCAGCATCTTGCCCGGCTGGGCTTCGCCCTTGTACTTGCCGCTGCTGTAGACGAACTGGTATTCGTTCGACGACGGGGCCTTGTCCTTGCCGTAGTAGCTGGCGCTGTACTGGGCGGCGCACTCGCCCTTCAGGGCGGAGATTTCGGCTTGCGGGGTGGTCGCGGCCTGGGCCAGCGATGCGGCGCCCACGGCGGCCAGGGCGATCAGGAGGTTGCGCTTCATGGTCTTTACCTTTCGGTGTTCAGCAATGTCTGTGACGAAACTCATGCCGGCCCTTGTCTCGTGGGGGTCAACAGGCCTTGTGGGAACGAAGCTTAGCCCTCTCGGCCCGCCTTTTCCATCCGTGACTGAGGGGGGCAGGAACCCCAGGCCGCCCCGATTTTCGTGAACTATTCCTCGAGTTCCTCGCGGGCCAGCTCCACATCGAGGCATTCCATCGCATCCATGGGCGTGCAGGCGGCGGCGTCGGCATAGAGAGCCTCGGCCTGCTTCATCCGCTTATCGCCCTCCAGCATCACCAGGCCGTTCGCCTGTTCGATCATCGCAATCGCGCTGGTCGGGTTGAGCTTGCAGGCCTGCTCGAACATCTTGAGCCCGGTGGCGGTGTCGGCGCCCTGGGTCTTGCCCAGCAGCTTGCCGACCTTGTCTATCACCTCGGCATGGAAGGCGCCCAGCGCGATATGGGCGTCGGCATGCTTGGGCTGCAGCTTGATCGTGGTCTCGAGCGCGTTCTTGACCTTGCTGCCCAGGCCCTGGGCCAGAGCCTTGGCGACGCTGATGCCCTGGCCGTAGCGGCCTATGGCATAGGCCTGCCAGTAGTAGGCATTGGGATTCTTGGCTTCCTCGGCCTGCTGGGCCTCGGCCCGTTCGGCGACCTCGAGGAACATTTCCAGCTTGGTCTTTTCCTTCTTCTCGAGGTAGTTGGCGTAGATGGCCTGGGCCTTGTTGGCGACCGTGATGCCGGCGCCGCCGGCGGCCAGGCCGGCCTCGTAGGCCTTCTGGAAATCGCCGGCATGGAAATGGATCCAGGCCTGGACCACGGCGGCGTCCTTTGGGAAGGGCTCGGCGTCGCCGGCATGCAGGCGCGCCCAGTGCTTCTTCAGCGCGGCAGCGTCGTACTGGAACGCGTCGTTGTCGTAGGGAAAGGCGGTCCACTTGGCCATGCTCGGCACTCCTGACTACGGTTGTTGTGACTGCGATTGATACTTGGCGGCCAGCGCAAACAGATGCTCCCGCGACTCGCCCTGCAGATAGGGCAGCAGCAGGCTCAGCACATGAAAGGCGCCGCGCATCAAGGCCTGGCCGGCGCGTTCCGGCTCCAGCGCATGGCGCGGATCCCGAACATACTCGAAGCTGAGCCAGTAGCTCAACAGGACCACCATGGACGAGGCCGTGGGGCCGGCGTCGCGCGAGTCCATCTTCAGCGCCCCGCCCAGTTGCAGGCCCGAGAGGATGCGGCTCATGGCCAGGCTCTTGTGCTCCAGCACCGTCTGGAAATGGGTCTCGAGCCGGCGGTTCTTGCTCAGCAGGTCGTTCAGGTCGCGGTACAGGAAGCGGTGCTTCCAGATCAGCTCGAACAGCATGTGGAAGAACAGCCAGGCGTCCTCGACATGGCGCACGTTGTCGGCCGCGGCCAGCAGCTCGCCCAGTTCCTGCTCATAGCGGCCGAATAGCGAATTGATCAGCTCGTCCTTGGCCGGGTAGTGGTAGTAGAGGTTGCCGGGGCTGATGGAGAGCTCGGCCGAGATCAGCGTGGTCGAGACATTGGGCTCCCCGAAGCGGTTGAACAGGTCCAGCGTGACTTCGAGGATGCGCTCCGCGGTGCGGCGCGGCTTTTTTGTGGCCATGGGCGAACTCCTGGGCGGATTCTGGCACCGGGCCGGCAAGGATTGGCCCCGCCCAGCAGGATTGGAGGCGGCTTCCTACAATCGCCGCCCATGCAGAAAGCCGCCATCGCGTTCAACAACGTCAGCAAGACCTACAGGGGCGGCCAGGTCCGCGCCCTGGACGGTGTCTCCTTCGACATCCAGCCCGGCGAATTCTTCGGCCTGCTGGGCCCCAACGGCGCAGGCAAGACCAGCCTGATCAGCATCCTGGCCGGCCTGTCCCGGGCCAGTGGTGGCACGGTCCAGGTGATGGGCCACGACGTGGTCGACGACTACGCCGCGGCCCGCAAGGCCCTGGGCATAGTCCCGCAGGAGCTGGTGTTCGACCCCTTCTTCTCGGTGCGCGAGGCGCTGGAGATCCAGAGCGGCTATTTCGGCGTCCGCAACAACGGCGCCTGGATCACCGAGCTGCTGGAGAACCTGGGCCTGGCCGACAAGGCCAAGGCGAACATGCGCCAGCTCTCGGGCGGCATGAAGCGCCGCGTGCTGGTGGCCCAGGCCCTGGTGCACCGGCCGCCGGTCATCGTGCTGGACGAGCCCACGGCCGGCGTGGACGTGGAGCTGCGCCAGACGCTGTGGCAGTTCATCGCCCGCCTGAACAAGGAAGGCCATACGGTGCTGCTGACCACCCACTACCTGGAAGAGGCCGAGGCCCTGTGCCAGCGCATCGCCATGCTCAAGCTGGGCAAGGTCGTGGCCCTGGACCGCACCAGCAGCCTGCTTTCGGGCCGCGCCTCGACCATGCTGCGCTTCAAGACCGATGCCGCCCTGCCGACGGACCTGGCCAGCGCCGCCCGCGTGACCGGCCGCATCGCCCAGATCAAGGCCCATGACGCGGCCGAGGTCGAGACCATCCTGGCCCGGCTGCGCGCCGCCCAGGTCCCGGTGGAAGACCTGGAGATCGGCCGCGCCGACCTGGAAGACGTGTTCCTCGAAATCATGAACGGAGCCACCGCATGAGCGCCATCCAGCTGCAAGGGGCGCGCACGCTCTTCTACAAGGAAGTGCTGCGCTTCTGGAAGGTCAGCTTCCAGACGGTTGCCGCGCCGGTGCTGACCGCCGTGCTGTACCTGCTGATCTTTGGCCATGTGCTGGAGAACCACGTCAAGGTCTACGGCACGGTGGGCTACACCAGCTTCCTGATCCCGGGCCTGGTGATGATGAGCGTGCTGCAGAACGCCTTCGCCAATTCCTCGTCCAGCCTGATACAGAGCAAGATCACCGGCAACCTGGTGTTCCTCTTGGTGACGCCGCTGTCGCACTGGGCCTGGTTCGTGGCCTATGTGGGCGCGTCCATCGTGCGCGGACTGGCCGTCGGCACCGGCGTGTTCGCCGTGACCTGCTGGTTCGCCTGGCCGGGCCTGGCGGCGCCGCTGTGGATCCTGGTGTTCGCCGCCCTGGGCGCCGGCATGCTGGGCGCCCTGGGCCTGATCGCCGGGCTCTGGGCCGAGAAGTTCGACCAGATGGCCGCCTTCCAGAACTTCATCATCATGCCGATGACCTTTTTGTCCGGCGTGTTCTATTCGGTGCACTCGCTGCCGACGTTCTGGCAGGCGGTCAGCCACCTGAATCCGTTCTTCTACATGATCGACGGCTTCCGCCACGGCTTCTTCGGCATCAGCGACGTCTCGCCCTGGCTCAGCCTGGCCATCGTCGCGGCCAGCTTCCTGGGGGTCTCGGGCATTGCGCTGACCCTGCTCAAGCGGGGCTACAAGATCCGCTATTGAGGCCTTGCGAAGGCGGGGGACTAGGGTAGGCCCCTAGAATCCGGCCCACCATGGCCGATCCCACCCCCGCCGAAGTCCAGTCGTACATTGCCGCCGGCCTCAGCTGCGAACAGCTGCAGGTCGAGGGCGACGGGCGCCATTTCTTTGCCACCATCGTCTCGACCGAGTTCGAGGGCCTGAACCGGGTGCGCCGTCACCAGCGCGTCTACCAGGCGCTGGGCGACCGGATGCGCGAGCAGATCCATGCGCTTTCGATGAAGACGCTCACGCCGGCCGAAGCCGCGGCGGCGCCCGAGCTATGACGATCACACTGGCCCTGTCCAAGGGACGCATCTTCGAGGAGACGCTGCCGCTGTTGCGTGCCGCCGGCATCGAGGTGCTGGAGGATCCCGAGACCTCGCGCAAGCTGATCCTGGCGACCAACAAGCCCGAGGTCCGCGTGGTGCTGGTGCGCGCCACCGACGTGCCGACCTATGTGCAATACGGCGGCGCCGACCTGGGCGTCGTCGGCCGCGACGTGCTGATCGAGCATGGCGGCGAGGGCATGTACCAGCCGCTGGACCTGAACATCGCCCGCTGCCGCATGAGCGTGGCCGTTCGCGACGACTTCGACTACGCCGCGGCCGTCAAGCAGGGCTCGCGCATCCGCGTGGCCACCAAGTACACGGCCATCGCCCGCCAGCATTTCGCCGACAAGGGCGTGCACGTGGACCTGATCAAGCTCTACGGCTCCATGGAGCTGGCCCCGCTGACCGGCCTGGCCGATGCCATCGTCGACCTGGTTTCGACCGGCTCCACGCTCAAGGCCAACCGCCTGGTCGAGGTTGAGCAGATCATGGACATCTCCTCGCGCCTGGTGGTCAACCAGGCCGCCCTCAAGCTCAAGCGCGCACCGCTGCGTGCCCTGATCGACGCCTTCGCGTCCGCCGTTCCGCAGTCATGACGACGAACCTCCGCCAGCTCAGCACCGCCGCGCCCGATTTCGAAGCCGAGTTCCAGCGGGTGCTGCACTGGTCGGCCGAAACCGACTCCGCCATCGAGCAGCGCGTGGCCGAGATCCTGGCCGACGTGCGGGCCCGCGGTGATGCCGCGGTGCTGGAGTACACGGCACGTTTCGACCGTGTTGAGGTGGGCTCGGTCGCTGCACTGGAACTGACGCGCGAGGAATTGAAGCAAGCCTTCGAGGCCATCACCCCGGCCCAGCGCGAAGCGCTACAGGCCGCCGCCGCCCGGGTGCGCAGCTATCACGAGCGCCAGCTGCAAGCCTGCGGCAAGAGCTGGAGCTACCGCGATGAGGACGGCACGTTGCTGGGCCAGAAGGTCACGCCGCTGGACCGCGTGGGCATCTATGTGCCCGGCGGCAAGGCGGCCTATCCGAGCAGCGTCTTGATGAACGCGATCCCGGCCCAGGTGGCCGGTGTGCCCGAGATCGTGATGGTCGTTCCCACGCCGGGCGGCGAAAAGAACCCGTTGGTGCTGGCCGCCGCTTATGTGGCCGGCGTGCACCGCGCGTTCACCATCGGTGGGGCGCAGGCGGTGGCCGCACTGGCCTACGGCACGGCTACCGTGCCCGAGGTGGACAAGATCACCGGCCCCGGCAATGCCTATGTGGCCAGCGCCAAGAAGCATGTGTTCGGCCAGGTCGGCATCGACATGATTGCCGGTCCCAGCGAGATCCTGGTGCTGGCCGACGGCACGACCGATCCGGACTGGGTGGCCATGGACCTGTTCAGCCAGGCCGAGCATGACGAGCTGGCGCAGAGCATCCTGCTGTGCCCGGATGCCGGCTACATCGCCAAGGTGCACGCCTCCATCGAGAAGCTCCTGCCTGAGATGCCGCGCAAGGACGTGATCAAGGCTTCGCTGGAAGGCCGCGGCGCGCTGATACTGACCCGCTCGATGGATGAAGCCTGCGAGATCAGCAACCGCATCGCGCCCGAGCATCTGGAAGTCAGCAGCAGCGAGCCGCACCGTTGGGAGCCGCTGCTGCGCCATGCCGGTGCGATCTTCCTGGGGGCCTACGCCAGCGAGTCGCTGGGTGACTACTGCGCTGGGCCCAACCATGTGCTGCCCACCTCAGGCACGGCGCGCTTCTCTTCGCCGCTGGGCGTCTACGACTTCCAGAAGCGCAGCAGCCTGATCGAGGTCAGCGAATCCGGCGCCCAGAACCTGGGTCCGATTGCGGCCGAGCTGGCTTACGGCGAAGGCCTGCAGGGCCATGCCCGTGCCGCTGAACTGCGCTTGAAGAAGCAGCGCTGAGAAGCATCGGTGATGCGCAGACGAGATTGGCTGCCCGCAGCGTTGGGCCTGGCTGCCAGCCCGGCCTTGCGAGCCGCGCCGCCGCTGCGGGTCATCTACCCTCGGCCGCCGCGCGAGGTCGATCCCCGCCACTGGTATCCACTGCAATTGCTGGAGATGGCGCTGCAGGCCTCGGGCGTGAGCTTCGAGTTGCAGCCCTCGGCCGACATCATGGTGCAGAGCCGTTCGCTGCTCGAAGTGGCGGCTGGCAACGAGGCGGTCCATATCGCCTGGAGCATGACGAGCCGGGAGCGTGAGCAGCGTCTCCTGCCGGTTCGCATTCCCCTCTACCGCGGCCTCTACGGCTGGCGCCTGCTGCTGGTGCAGCGAGACTCGCTGGAACGCTGGAGCCAGGTGCGCAGCCTCGACGACTTGCGCAAGCTGGAGCTGATCCAGGGCCATGACTGGCCCGACACCGAAATCCTGCGCGCCAATGGCATCAAGGTGAACCCGGCGTCCACTGCTGATGCGCGGATCAACATGCTGCGCGCAGGTCGCGGCGCCGGCTATCCGCGCTCGGTGCTGGAGATATGGGAAGAGCAGGGCCGCCAGCGCGACTGGGCTCGGATCGAGCCGCGTCTGGCCCTGCATTACCCGACTGCCATGTACTACTTCGTGCGCCCGGGCGACACCCGGCTGGCCGGCCTGGTCGAGCGCGGTCTCAACCGGCTGCTGGCCGATGGCCGCTTCGAGCAGCATTTCGAGCAGGTCTACCGCGGCGACCTGCGCCAGGCTGGGCTGCGCCATCGCCGCGTCATCCAGCTGAGCAATCCGCTGCTGCCGCCGCAGACGCCGCTGGACCGCAAGGAACTCTGGTACCGGCCGGCCTGAGCCTTCAGGCTACGCGGAACGCCCCCAGCGCCGCATCGACCCGTGCCGCCTGCTGGCGCAGGCTCTCGGCCGCGGCGGCGGTCTGTTCCACCAGCGCGGCGTTCTGTTGCGTGCCTTCGTCGATCTCGCTGAGCGTCTGGCCCATGCTGCTGACGGCCGTGCTCTGTGCGCGTATCGACGCGTCGGTCTGGCCCATCAGCTCGCTGAGCTTGCGGACCTGCTGCACCACTTCGGCAATGGTCTCGCGTGCCTCGGCCACCGAGTGTGTGCCAGCCTCGACCTTGCTGACACTGTCCTGGATCAGCTGCTTGATCTCGCGAGCCGCCGTGGCACTGCGCTGGGCCAGCGAACGCACCTCGGAGGCAACCACGGCGAAGCCGCGGCCCTGTTCGCCAGCGCGAGCGGCCTCGACCGCTGCATTGAGCGCGAGGATATTGGTCTGGAAGGCGATGCCGTCGATGACGCCGATGATGTCGGCGATCTTGCGCGAGCTGCCATTGATCTGGTCCATGGTGGCGACGACCTGGCCCACGGCCTCGCCGCCGCGGGTGGCCACGACCGAGGCATCGCGCGCCAGGTGGTCGGCCTCGCGGGTGTTGTCGGCGCTGTGACTGACGATCTGTGCCATCTCCTGCATGGCTTGCGCCGCCTGCTGCAGCCGGGCCGCCTGGTGTTCGGTGCGGCTGGACAGGTCGCCGTTGCCGGCAGCGATCTCGGCCGAGGCGCCGGCGATCACCGAACTGCCTTCGCGCACCTCGGTGATCACGCCGCGCAGCTGGCAGACCATGCGGTCCAGCTCGTCCTGCAGCTGGCCGATCTCGTCCTGGCTGTGGGACGTTGCTTCATCGTGGCCGCGCAAGTCGCCCTCGGCCACGGCCCGCGTGGCCTGCATGGCTTCGTTGAGCGGCTTGCGGAGGCTGCGCAGCAGCCACAGGCAGCTGACCATCAGCACGGCGGTGAGCAGAGCGGCCACCGTGGGCATCACCCACAGGCCGCTGCGGCGCGTGGCATCGAAGCTGGCCATGGCGGATTCGGCAAAGGCATTGGCTTCCTGTACGGTGGCGTCGACACCGGTGCGGTGCCGCTCGTAGATTGCATGCGCCGCGCGCAGGCCCTCGCGCGCTGCGGCCGCGTCGCCGCGCTTGAGCGGCTCCATCACCTGACCGCGTGCGGCCTTCAGGAGGGCCTCGGCCTGCTCGTGCTGCACCCCCAGAAGCCTTTTCTCCAGGCCATAGGGCGGGTTCTGCTTCCAGTAGTCGACGCGAGCCTGGTATTCGCTGGTCAGCCGGTCAATCGTCGTCGCGGCCGCTTCGGGCGTAAGGGTGCCCTCGACGGCGGCCGACAAAGTCAGCCGCAACTCGATCAGGTACATGGGCGGGGGCAGGATGTCGGCGACGACATCCTTGGCGACGAAGGCCTGTTCCGCGTGGGCCCGTAGCTTGGAATAGCTCCACAGCGACTGGGCCAGCAGGGCCATGGCGGCCACCAAGCTGGCGACCGCCACGACGGCGATGCGCATGCGCAGCGTGGCGCTGCGGGTGGACGGAGACGGTTGAGCCATGCTGCTCTCCCAACGATGGTTGCCGCGCCGCATCTGTGGCGGGTCGGCAAAGGTCCCAGGAGCGAAGTGTGCGGCCGGGGCCCGCTCTCGGTAAAGACCCGTGGATCGCCTTCTCACGGGGGTTTTGAAGACACGAATCTCGTGTTGCACGAACTTCGTGTTAGTCTCCGGCCCCATGAAGAACGTGACCGTCAGCATGGACGACAGCGTGGCCGACTGGGCCCGGCTGGAGGCGGCGCGCCGCAACACCAGCGTGTCGCGACTGCTGGGCGAGCTGCTGGCCGACAAGATGCGCCATGACGACGCCTACGAGCGCGCCCTGCAGGACTGGTTGCACCGCGAGCGAAGCTGGGTCTCCGATGGCCGGCCCTATCCGCGCCGGGAGGCGCTGTGAGCGGGCCCCTGGTTTTCGTCGACACCTCGGTGCTGATACTCAGCGAGGACGGCGTCGACGAAGCGCAACGTGAGCGGGTGCTCGCCTGGCTGCGCGAACTCTGGCAGCGGCGCTCGGGCCGGCTCTCGGCCCAGGTGCTGAATGACTTCTACCGCTGGGTCACGACCCGAATCCAGCCGGCCATGCCCAATGGTGATGCCCGCGCCGAAGTGCGCCGTTACCAGCATTGGCAGCCCTGGGCGATCGACCATGCGACGGTCGAGAGCGCCTGGTCGATAGAGAGCCGCTTTGGCCTGGCCTATGTGGATGCGCTGATCGTGGCCGCCGCCAAGGCCCAGGGCTGCGAGCTGCTGCTGAGCCTGGACCTGGCCCATGGGCTGCAACTCGACAGCGTGCAGATCGTCAACCCGCTGCAGGCCGAGCCTGCACAGCTGCTGGATGTTTGAGATGACAAGTCTGGAGCGCGGCCTGGCAGTGATCCGCGACGACCTGCGCTCGGTCAAGGCCTACGCGGTCCAGCCCAGTGCCGGCCTGATCAAGCTGGACACGATGGAGAACCCGTTCCGCCTTCCCGAGGCCTTGCAGCGTGAGCTGGGCGCCAGGCTGGGGGCGGTGGCGATCAACCGCTATCCGGCCGAGCGGACCTTCGAACTGGCCGCCGAGCTGGCCCGCCATGCCGGCATGCCCGAGGACTGCGCAATCACCCTGGGCAATGGCTCGGACGAACTGATCACCATGCTGTCGATGGCGATCAGCCGCCCTGGGGCCACGGTGCTGTCGCCATTGCCCAGCTTCGTGATGTACGAGATCTCGGCCCGCTACCAGGGCCTGAAGTTCGTCGGCGTGGACCTGCGGCCGGACTTCGAGCTGGACGAGCCGGCCATGCTGGCGGCGATCACCGAACACCAGCCGGCCCTGATCTATCTTTCCTACCCGAACAACCCGACCGCCAATCTCTGGGATGCCGACGCCATAGAGCGAATCGTGCAGGCGGCGCCCGGCCTGGTGGTGATGGACGAGGCCTACCAGCCCTTCGCCGAGCGCGACTCCATGGACCTGTTGCGCCGCTACCCGAACGTCCTCGTCATGCGCACCATGAGCAAGTTCGGCCTGGCCGGCGTGCGCATTGGCTATCTGATGGGCCGCAAGGAATTGGTCGGCGAGATCGACAAGCTGCGTCCGCCGTTCAACATAGGCATGCTCAATGCCGAGGCCGGCCTGTTCGCGCTGGAGCATGCCGAGGTCTATGCCCGCCAGGCCCAGGTGCTGCGCGCCGAGCGCGACCAGCTGATTGCCTCGCTGGATGAAATCGAAGAGGTGCAGGCCTTCGCCAGCCAGGGCAATATGGTGCTGGTCCGCGTTCCGGATGCGGCCGCCATGTTCGAAGGCATCAGGCGGCGCGGCGTGCTGGTCAAGAACGTCTCGGCCCTGCATCCGCTTCTGCACAACTGCCTGCGCCTGACCGTGGGCACGCCCGAGGAAAACCTGGCCCTGCTGGCCGCATTCACTGAGAGTCTGCCGTCATGACGACTGATCGCATCGCCGAAGTCTCCCGCAACACCAAGGAAACCCAGATCCGCGTGCGGGTCAACCTGGACGGCACGGGCGAGGCCAGGCTGAACACAGGCATAGGCTTCTTCGACCACATGCTGGACCAGATCGCCCGCCATGGCCTGATCGACCTGGAGATCGAGGCCAAGGGCGACCTTCACATAGACGGCCACCACACGGTCGAGGATGTCGGCATCACGCTGGGCATGGCCGTGGCCCAGGCGGTGGGCGACAAGAAAGGCCTGACCCGCTACGGCCACAGCTATGTGCCGCTGGACGAGGCGCTGTCGCGCGTGGTGGTCGATTTCTCGGGCCGGCCCGGCCTGGAGATGGAGGTCAAGTTCAGCTCGGGCAGCGTCGGCGCCTTCGACACCCAGCTGACCTATGAGTTTTTCCAGGGCTTCGTCAACCATGCGCTGGTGACCCTGCATGTGGACAACCTCAAGGGCCACAACGCCCACCACCAGTGCGAGACCATGTTCAAGGCCTTCGGCCGCGCGCTGCGGATGGCGATGACGCTGGACCCGCGCTCGGCCGGCGTGATTCCGTCGACCAAGGGCAGCCTCTGAAATGAGCAAGCGAACGGTCGCGGTCGTTGACTACGGCATGGGCAATCTGCGCTCGGTCTCGCAGGCCGTGCTGCATGCGGCGGGTGACACCGGCTACGAGGTCGTGATCACCTCCAGGCCCGAGGAAGTCTTCGCCGCCGAGCGCGTCGTGCTGCCGGGCCAGGGCGCCATGCGCGACTGCATGCGCGAGCTGGGCGATTCCGGCCTCAAGGAGGCGGTGCTCGACGCCGCGACCCACAAGCCGCTGATGGGTGTCTGCGTGGGCATGCAGATGCTGCTGGACCACAGCGAGGAACAGGACACGCCCGGTCTGGGCCTGATCCCCGGGCAGGTCCGGCGCTTCCAGCTTGAGGGACAGTTGCAACCCGATGGCAGCCGCTACAAGGTGCCCCAGATGGGCTGGAACCGGGTGCAACAGGCCCGTGCCCATCCGGTCTGGCAGGGCGTGCCGGACGGCAGTTGGTACTACTTCGTCCACAGCTACTACGCCCAGCCGTCGGACCCGCGCCACAGCGCCGGCGAGACCGACTACGGCCTGCGCTTTACCTGCGCGGTGGCCCGGGATAATATTTTCGCGACCCAATTCCACCCCGAGAAAAGTGCTGCGCTGGGGCTCGCCCTGTATCGCAACTTCCTGCTCTGGAAGCCCTGACGAGGATCCATCACTCCTCCTAACCGCACTTTTCCGCGCCTCGTTTTCCTTCCCCCACCTTCCCCCCACTTCTTTGCATTTCGGCCATGCTGCTGATTCCTGCGATCGATCTCAAGGACGGACGCTGCGTGCGTCTGCAACAGGGCGACATGAACGCCTCCACCACCTTCGGCGAAGACCCGGCCGCGATGGCCCGGCGCTGGCTGGACGCCGGCGCGCGGCGCCTGCACCTGGTCGACCTGAACGGCGCCTTTGCCGGCAAGCCGGTCAACGAGCCGGCAATCAAGGCCATCCTGAAGGAGGTCGGTGACCAGATTCCGGTGCAGCTGGGCGGCGGTATCCGCGACCTGGACACCATTGAGCGCTACCTGGATGACGGCATCTCCTACGTCATCATCGGCACGGCCGCGGTCAAGAACCCGGGCTTTCTAAAGGACGCCTGCTCGGCCTTCGGTGGCCACATCATCGTGGGCCTGGACGCCAAGGACGGCAAGGTCGCCACCGACGGCTGGAGCAAGCTGACCGGCCATGAGGTGATAGACCTGGCGCGCAAGTTCGAGGACTACGGCATCGAGGGCATCATCTACACCGACATTGGCCGCGACGGCATGCTCAGCGGCGTCAACATCGAGGCCACGGTCAAGCTGGCACAGGCGCTGTCGATTCCGGTGATCGCCTCGGGCGGACTGTCCAACATCGCCGACATCGAGGCGCTCTGCGCGGTCGAGAGCGAGGGCGTCGAGGGCGTGATCTGCGGCCGTGCGATCTATACCGGCGACCTGGACTTCGCGGCCGCCCAGACCCGCGCCGACGTGCTGAGCGAACAGGCTGAGTCCTGATGCTGGCCAAGCGCATCATTCCCTGCTTGGACGTCACCGGCGGCCGGGTGGTCAAGGGGGTCAACTTCCTGGAGCTGCGCGATGCCGGCGACCCGGTGGAAATCGCGGCCCGCTACAACGAGCAGGGCGCCGACGAGCTGACCTTCCTGGACATCACGGCCACCAGCGACGGCCGCGACCTGATCCTGCACATCATCGAGGACGTGGCCTCGCAGGTCTTCATTCCGCTGACCGTGGGCGGTGGCGTGCGCGAGGTGGCCGATGTGCGGCGCCTGCTCAATGCCGGGGCCGACAAGGTCAGCTTCAACTCGGCCGCCGTGGCGCGGCCCGAGCTAATACGCGAGGCCTCGGACAAGTACGGCGCGCAGTGCATAGTCGTCGCCATCGACGCCAAGCGGCGGGCCGATGGAACCGGATGGGATGTCTACACCCACGGCGGCCGCAAGAACATGGGCCTGGACGTCGTGCAATGGGCGCGCCAGATGGCCGAGTTCGGCGCTGGCGAGATCCTTCTGACCAGCATGGACCGGGACGGCACGCGCAGCGGCTTCGACCTGGAACTGACCCGCGCGGTCAGCGATGCGGTCAGCGTGCCGGTGATCGCCTCCGGCGGGGTGGGCTCGCTGGACGACCTGGCCGACGGCATCCAAAAGGGCGGCGCCGACGCGGTGCTGGCCGCCAGCATCTTCCACTACGGCCAGCACACGGTGGGCGAGGCCAAGGCCTTGATGGCAGCACGCGGCATCGCCATTCGCCAATGAACGAGATTCGTATCAACGGCGGCCAGTGGAAGCGCTCCAAGCTGCCGGTGGCCGACAAGCCGGGCCTGCGCCCGACGCCGGACCGCGTGCGCGAAACCCTTTTCAACTGGCTGGGCCAGGACCTGGACGGCTGGCGCGTGCTGGATGCCTTCGCAGGCAGTGGCGCGCTGGGTTTCGAGGCCGGTTCGCGCGGCGCATCCGAGGTGCTGCTGCTGGAGCGCGACGCCGAGCTGGCCCGCAGTCTCAATGCCAGCAAGGCCAGGCTCAAGGCCGAGTGCCTGAAGGTGGAATGCTGCGATGCGCTGGCCTGGATGAAGCGCTCGGCGCCGGCGCGCTTCGAGCTGGTGCTGCTCGATCCACCGTTCGGCCAAAACCTGTTCGAACCCGCACTGGCCGCCGCGGCGCCGCTGCTGGTGGAGGGCGGCTTCCTCTACCTGGAGGCGCCCGAAGCCATCACGCCGGCGCCCGCGCTGAGCCTGGAGCCCTGGCGCTCGGGCAAGGCCGGGGCCGTGCATTACGCGCTGTTCCGGCGCGCCGCTGATAATCCGGCCTCATGACCTCAGTCACCGTCCTGACCGCCGTCTACCCCGGCACCTTCGATCCCATGACCCTGGGCCATGAGGACCTGATGCGCCGGGCCAGCCGCTTGTTCGAGCGCCTGGTCATCGCCGTGGCCGCGGGCCACCACAAGCGCACCATGTTCTCGGTCGAGGAGCGGCTGGAGATAGCGCGCGAGCTGGCCGCCAAGTACCCCAACGTCGAGGTGATCGCCTTCCGTGGCCTGCTGCGCGACTTCGTGGTCCAGCATGGTGGCAAGGTGGTGGTGCGGGGCCTGCGTGCGGTCAGCGACTTCGAATACGAGTTCCAGATGGCCGGCATGAACCGCAAGCTGATGCCCGAGGTCGAGACCGTGTTCCTGACACCCTCGGACCAGTTCCAGTTCATCTCGGGCACCTTCGTGCGCGAGATCGCCAGCCTGGGCGGCGATGTCTCGCAGTTCGTCTCGCCTTCGGTGCGTGAGCGGCTCGAGGAACGGATCAGCAAGGGCCGCCCGGCGGAGTGAGGCACAAGCCATGGCCTTGATGATCACGGACGAATGCATCAATTGCGATGTGTGCGAGCCCGAGTGCCCGAACCACGCGATCTCGATGGGCGAGGAGTACTACCAGATCGCGCCGGACAAGTGCACCGAATGCGTGGGCCATTTCGAGGAGCCGCAGTGCGTGGCTCTGTGCCCGGTGGCCTGCATTCCCGTCAACCCGGCCCATGTGGAAAGCCGCGAGACCCTGATGCAGAAATACCTGCGGCTGACCGCGGCGCCGGTCTGAGGCCTGCTCAGCCGGCCAGCTCGGTGTCGGGGAAGCGCTCGTAGATTGCGTGGACCGCATCCAGTCGGTCCAGCAGCATCTGCACCAGGCCCGGATCGAACTGCAGGCCGGCCTGTTCCTTGACGTAGCCGAGCGCCGCGTCGAAGTTCCAGGGTTCCTTGTAGCAGCGGCGGCTGACCAGGGCGTCCAGCACGTCGCTCAGGGCGACGATGCGGCCGGCGATGTGGATCTGCTCGCCGGCCAGGCCGCGCGGATAGCCGGCCCCGTCCCAGCGCTCATGGTGCTCGTGGGCAATGATGGCGCCCAGCTGCAGGATGCGCTTGTCGCTCTTGTTCAAGAGCTCGTAGCCGATGCGGGCATGGGTCTTCATGATTTCCCATTCCTCCTCATCGAGCTTGCCCGGCTTGTTCAGCACCCGGTCCGGTATGCCAATCTTGCCGACGTCGTGCAGCGGCGCCGCCTGGCGCAGAAACTCCACGTCGCTGCTGCGCAGGCCGGCCGCCTCGGCCAGCAGGGCCGCCAGCTCGCCGACGCGTCGTACATGGGCGCCGGTCTCCTTGCTGCGCTTCTCCACCGCCTCGCCAATGATGTAGACGGTGGAGCGCTGGGTATCCTGGATTTCCTCGCGCAGCAGCAGGCTCTCGTAGGTGATGGCCACGTTGGCGCAGAAGATTTCCAGCAGCTCGCGTGCGCTGGCGTCCACCGGTTCGGAGAACACCATGTAGAGCAGGCTCTCGTTGCCGGTGCTCGAACGGTAGTAGCCCACGCAGCGGTGCGGTTCGAAGAAGCTCTGCTGCTCGCGCAGCGCCCGGTCCAGCGCCTCGCGCACGTCCAGCGGCAGGGTGTTCAGCTCCTCGTCGACCAGCAGGCGTGAATATTCCGAAGTGGCGGCCAGCACCTTGAGATGGCCTTCCATGTGCGAGGCCGCATAGGCCGACACGCGGCTGGCACACAAGCCCTGCGCCTCGTAGCCCAGCAGATGGGCCACCTGCTCCAGCACGGCCGAGGCGAAGCGGCGCAGATTGTGCGAGTCGTAGACCCGGGTGATGGCGTCTATCGAGCGGCGCAGCGCCAGGCGCGACTGCTCGATGATCATGATGTCGCGATAGGAGCGCAGCGCGGTGTAGAAGACGGTGATCAGCTTGCGCTTGGTGAGCTCGGTCTTTTCCTTGTAGTCATTGATGTCGTAGCTCTTGATCACATGCTCTTCGGGCGCCTGGCCCGGCTGGCCGGTACGCAGCACGATGCGCACATGGTGGTTGTCGAGGTCGCCGCGGATGTAGCGGGCCAGTTCCAGGCCGGCATGCTCGGTCTCCATCACCACGTCCAGCAGGATCAGGGCGATGTCCTGGCGGGTGCCGAGCAGTTCCCTGGCTTCGGCGGCGCTGTAGGCGTCCAGGAACTGCAGCCGGCGGCCTGCGAACTCGAAGTCCGACATCACCAGCTGGGTGACCTGGTGCACGGCCGGATCGTCGTCGACGATCATGACCACCCAGGGGTCTAGCACCTTTATTGCCGAACCGGCAGGCACCTCGGGTGCCTCGTCGGCGAACACCATATCGGTCATCGTGTCCCCCATCGCGCTGTGTCGATTATTACCACAGCGAGGACGCGCTTCATGAAAGTGTAGGAAGGGTTCCCCCCAGCAGGGCGGCCAGACTGCCCGGCTGGAAATGCCGATCCAGATAGTCGGCCAGCCCCTCGAACACCTGCTCCAGGTCCGGAGCCTCCTGGCCGAACAGGGCCCGCAGCACTGCGGCCTGCTCGAAAAGCCCGTGCGCATAGCAGCCCAGGACCGAGCCCTGTTGCCAGCCTATGACCTCGCCCTCGGCCGTTTTCAGGGCCGGGAGGGCGTTCGGCAGGTCGGGATGCTGGGCCGTGCGGCCCTGACGGATCTCGTAGCCGCGCGCCTCGATGCCAGCCAGCGCCTGCCAGGGCGTGGCGAGCCCGGTGACAAAGCGCAACTCGGCCGGCCGCAGCAGCTTGTCGGGATCGTACTGCGTGACCAGGGGCAGCAGGCCCAGGCCCGGCGCATTGCCATCCAGGCCATGCGGGTCGAGCAGGGCCTCGCCCAGCATCTGCAGGCCGCCGCAGATGCCCAGCACCGGCTTGCTCGCGGCCGCATGGGCGTTGATCACGGCATCCAGCTTCTGCGCGCGCAGCCAGGCCAGGTCGGCGGCCACCGACTTGGAGCCGGGCAGGATGATCCAGTCGGCTTCCTGCAACTGGCGCGGCTCGCGCGCCCAGACCAGGCGCACGCCCGGCGTGTTGCGCAGCGGCTGGAACTCGTCGAGGTTGGAGATGCGTGGGTAGGCGACGACTGCGATGCTCAGGCCCGAACCAGTCGCACGGTCATCAAAGATGCCATCCTCTTCAGGCAGTCCATGGCCGCGCCACATCGGCAGCACGGCCAGCGTCGGCACGCCGGTCATCGCTTCGAGTTGCTCGGGCCCGGGCGACAGCAGGCTGGCATCGCCACGGAAACGGTTCAGCACGAAGCCGCGGAGCAGGGCGCGCTCATTCGGCGGCAGCAATTGATGCGTGCCGTAGAGATGGGCAAAGGCGCCGCCACGGTCTATGTCGGTCACCAGCAGGCAGGCGGCGTTCGCCTCCAGCGCGGTGCGCATGTTGACGAAGTCGTTGGCGTGCAGGTTGATCTCGGCCGGCGAGCCGGCACCCTCGATCACGACGATCTCGTTCTCCTGCATCAGCTCATGCAGGGCCGGCCGGGCCGCCTTCCACAGCGCCTCGCTGCGCTCCCGCCAGGGCATCCTGGACAGGGCATCGTCAACCTGGCCCAGCAGCACGACCTGCGAAGCGGTATCGGCCTCGGGCTTGAGCAGCACCGGGTTGTGCCTGACCTCGGGCGCGCAGCGCGCCGCCAGGGCCTGGAAATACTGGGCGCTGCCGATCTCGCCGGCACCGCCGCCCGGGCCCTGGACCACGCGGGCGTTGTTGCTCATGTTCTGAGCCTTGAACGGCGCGACCTTGTAGCCCTGGCGGGCATACCAGCGGCACAGGGCCGTGGCCAGCCAGCTCTTGCCGGCGCCGCTGGTTGTGCCCAGCACCATCACGGCGCGTGCGCGGTGCTCAGTCATGATGCCGGCCATGCAGCGGCAGCACATTGCTGGCCGACGGCTGCGGCGTTGCGGGCAGGGCGACCCATTGGCCTTGCAGCTCGAACAGCTGCAGCCGGTGCTGGAAGACTTGCTGGAGTGCCGCACGGGTGGCGGCCTCCGAGGGTGCTCCGAAGTGGACCGTTCGTCCGGCCTCCATGATCAGCATGCGGTCGGCCTGCAGCGCGATGTTCAGCTCATGGAGCACCGACAGCACGGTGGTTCCGGCGGCCGCGCGCTCGCGCACCAGGGCCAGCCAGTCGGCCTGGTGCGGCGGGTCCAGATGGGCGAGCGGCTCGTCCATCAGCAGCAGCGGCGATTCGGTGGCCAGGGCGCGGGCCAGCAGCACGCGCTGGCGTTCGCCGCCGGAGAGCTGGTTGAGCGGCCGCTCGCGCCAGTCCCAGCACTGGGTCTGGCGCATCGCACGCTCGACGGCCTGCTGGTCGACCGCGGAAGGTGGCGCCAGCCAGGCCTGGTGGGGCAAGCGGCCCAGCATCACGACCTCGCGGGCCAGCATCTCGTCGGTGCTGGCTTCGTTCTGGCCCAGCCAGGCCAGGGTCAGCGCCCGCTCGCGGCGTGACCAGTCGGCCAGCTCGCGGCCCTGCAGCACGATGCGGCCTTCGCAGGGCAGCAGGCCGGCCAGTGCCTTGAGCAGCGTGGACTTGCCGGCGCCATTGGGGCCGACGATGGCGGTCCAGCCGCCGGCCAGCTCCAGGCTGCAGTCGCCCAGCACGGTCTTGCCGCCGAGGGCCAGGTGGCGGATCTTGGCGGCGACCCTCATGCGCGGCGCTCCTGCAGCAGGCCGCGGCGACGCATCAGCTTGAGCAGATAGGCACCGCCCAGCAGCGAGGTGACTATGCCGACCGGCAGCTCCTGCGGCGCGACTATCCAGCGCGCAATGATGTCGGCCGCCAGCAGCAGGTCGGCGCCGGTGCAGGCGGCCAGCACCAGCAGCCAACCGTGGCTGCAGTGCAGGCGACTGCGCACCAGGTGCGGAGCGACCAGGCCGACAAAGGCGATCAGTCCGGCCTGTGCCACGGCAGCGCCGGCGCACAGCGAGATCGTGGCGACCAGCAGCAGACGAACGGCAGCCAAGCGCACGCCGAGGCTCTGGGCCGTGTCGGCGCCCAGCGTCAAGGCATCGAGCGAGCGGGCGGCGCCCAGGCTGGTCAAGAGGGCCAGCAAGAGCACCGGCGCCATCACGCCCACGCTCTGCCAGCTGAGGAAACCGGTGCTGCCCAGCATGAAGGCCTGCATGGGGCGCAGGATGTCGGGCACGGTCAGCGACAGCATGGAAGTGGTCGCACCCAACACCACGCCGACGATGACGCCGGCCAGCAGCAGCCTCATGGTCTGCTCCAGGCCCTGGGCCAGCAGCAGGGTCAGGACCACGGCAGCGATCGCGCCGAGGAAGGCCGCACCGGTCAGGCCCAGCTTCAGCCCCCAGGCTGCGGCAGCGGGCGAGACGCCCAGCGCCACCAGCAGCAGCGCCACGCCCAGGGCCGCGCCACTAGAAGCGCCGAGCAGATAGGGATCGGCCAGCGGATTGCGGAACAGGCCTTGCGCCACGGCACCGGCCAGGCCCAGCAGGCCGCCGGTCAGCCAGGCGCCCAGCGAGCGGGGCAGGCGGATCTCCCAGAGGATCTGGCGGCCCACGGCATCGTCAGCAGCGGGCAGGGCCAGGCCTTCGCTGCCCACGCCGACGCCCAGCACCAGCAGGCCGGCGGCGATCAGCAGCAGGGTGACGAGAAGGAGCAGAGCCTTGCGGGACATGGGATCAACCCTTGCGAGTGGCCAGTTCCTTGAGGCAGCGCAGCACGGCCTGGGCGCCTTCGCCTATCCGGGGGCCAGGTCTTGCCATCAGGTCGCCCTCGGCCGGCGTGAAGCTGCAGACGCGCTGATCGCGCAGCGCAGCGATGTTCTGCCAGCCGGGTCGGTCCACCAGCTTCTGGGCATTGCGCTGCGAAACCAGGATCAGCTGCGGGTCGGCCCGCACGACGAATTCGGGGTTGAGCTTGGGGAAGGGGCCCAGCGTAGCGGGCACGATGTTGCGCAGCGTCAGCCGGGCCAGGATCTCGCCGCTGAAGGAGATCTCACCAGCGGCATAAGGCGCGCTGTCGACCTCGTAGTAGACGCGCAGGCCCTTCATGGCATCAGGCACCTCGGCTGCTGCTGCAGCGAGCTCACGCTCCATGCGCTCCTTCAGGCGAGGCGCGGCATCGCTGCCGAGCAGCTTGCCCAGCGTGTCCATGTGGCGGCGCACATCGGCCAGGCTCAGTGTGTCCAGCACCACGGCCTTGACGCCCAGCGCGGCGAGCCGGTCATGCAGGCGCGAAGAGGGGCTCAGCAGGACCATGTCGGGCCGCAGCGCGACTATGGCCTCGACCGAGGCGTCGTCCAGCGCGCCCAGCTTGGGCAGCTTGGCGATGCTGGCAGGGAAATTGGCATAGCGGTCCACGCCCACCAGGCGCTCGCAGGCGTCCAGCGCGCAAACCAGCTCGGTCAGCGAGGGCAGCAGGGAGACGATGCGCCGGGGCGTATCGTTCCACTGCTGGGTGCGGCCCAGGTCGTCGGTGACGCTGACCGGGGCCGCCCGGGCCGGGCCCAGGAGAAAGCTGGCGGTGAGCAGGCTCAGCGCGGCGATGAAGGCCTTGTAGCGGTGCTTCACTGTGGTCTCTCCAGGGTCGGCGGCTGTGGCTTACAGCGAAGGCGTCCAGCGCAGGCCGACGAAGGCCTGACGCGGGCCGGTGGCATAGCCGTTGGCGTACTGGTACTTGCGGTCGAAGGCATTGTCCAGCTTCAGCTGCAGGCGCAGTTCCTTGGTGAGGCTGTATTGCGCGTCGAGGTTGAGCAGGGTGTAGCCGCCCAGCCAGACCGTGTTGGCCGCGTTGTCGAAGCGATGGCCGCTGGCCAACACCTGCGCGCCCAGTTCCCAGCCGGCCACCGAATAGTCGGCGCGCAGCTTCAGCTGTTCCTTGGAACGGCGGGCCAGCAGCTTGCCGTAGCTGCTGGTGCTGCTGACGTCCTTGGGTGCCTGCAGGTCCAGCGTGCCGGAGAGGCGCAGCGGGCCGAACGAGCTGGCGGCGCTCAGGCTGAGACCTTGCAGGCGGGCCTGGCTGACGTTCTCGTAGCAGCCGAACTGGTTCGGGCACTTCTTGGGATCGGCGGCGCCGAAGATGATCAGGTCGTCGATCAGGTTGCGGTAGGCGGTCAGGCCGAAGCTGGTGCCGCCGGCCTCGTAGCGCAGGCCAACTTCCTTGTTCTGGCCATGCTCGGCCTGCAACTGTCGGTTGCCGTAGGGGCTGAAGCGCTGGTACAGCGTGGGCGCGCGGAAGGCCGTGCCCAGCGAGGCCTGGACGCTCCACTGCGGCGTGAAGCGGAAACCGCCGGCCAGGCTGCCGGTGGTGCTGCCGCCGAATTCGCTGTCGCTGTCATGGCGGGCATGGACCTGGAACGAGAGCGGACCCGAGCCCCAGACATAGCCGGCACCGAAGGCGTTCTGGTGGCGGTCGGCGCTGCCGGGTGTGGGGCTTTGCGGCAGGCTGGTGTTCAGCAGTTTGTCTTCGCGGCGCTCGACCAGGGTGTTGAGCTGGCCCTGGCCCAGGCGCAGGCTAAGGTTGGCCGTGTAGGAACGGATGCGGGTCTCGGTCAGGTAGACGCTGGGGCTGGTCTCGTAGCGGTCCACCGATTCGCCGATCGAGACTTCGCTGCTCAGGTCCTTGCTCCACAGCGAGCTCCAGGAAAGGCGGTCGGCGCGCATGTCGTTGCGCGTGAGGTCGTCGGTCTTGGGCTTGGCCGAGGCGTCGTACTGCGCCTTCATCTTGTTCTTCAGGCCGACGAACTCCAGGCGCTGTTCCTTGCTCAGCTGCAGGCCCAGGCGGGCGCTGCCGCTGGTGGTCTTGTAGCCGTCGGCATCGGGCGTGAAGGTGGCATCGGTGGTCGGGCGCGAGTTGAAGCCGTCGCTGCGCTCGTTCGACAGCGACAGCGCGTAATCGAAGAGGCCGAAGTTGCCGAAGGCACTGGCGTCGACCTTGCGGGTGCCCAGGCTGCCGGCGCCGACGCCGAGATCCAGCTGGGGCTTGCCATTGCCCTTGCGGGTGAAGATCTGCACCACGCCGCCGATGCCGTCGGAGCCGTAGACCGCGGCACCCGGGCCGCGGACGATCTCGACGCGCTCGATCTGCGACAGCGGGATCGCGTTCCAGCTGGCACCGCTGCTGGCCTGCGAGTCGAAACGCACGCCGTCGATCAGCACCGTCGTGTGGCGGGTCTCGGCGCCGCGCACGAACATCGAGGTCTGGGCGCCGGGGCCGCCGGTGCGGACGATCTCGAAGCAGGCCTGGCTGCGCAGCAGGTCGGCCAGCGTGCCCAGGGCCTGGCGTTCGATGTCGGCGCGGGTCAGCACGGTGACGTCGGCCAGCACGTCGGCCAGGCGCTGCGGGCTGCGGGTGGCGGTGACGACCACCGAGTCCAGCTTGTTGGGCGTGCTGGTCTGGGCGGTGGCATTCAGGCTCGCGAGGGCGGCGAGGGCGAGGGGCGTGGCGCGCAGCGATGCGGCGAGCGAGCGCACTTGGCGCTGGGACTTGGAAGACATGAAAGAAAAAATCCGAAATACAGCCAGTGGCCAGCTTCCCCGCAGGCCCCTGTGAACCGATGCCGTCGACGCTTGCGGCGCGACGCATCACCTGTTGGCCGGTATCCGGGCTGGTGGTCTGCATTCCCGAATCCTTCCCAGCGCTGCAGCGCCAGTGGATTGATGTATCGGGAACGGGAAGCCGGGCGGCTTCGACCACTTACCGTTGCGGGGACAGCTCAGGTTGGCTTGCCGCTCCGAAGGAGGGCCGCTTCCTGATTCCCGTTTAACTGCCCTGGCCAGGAATGGCCGCGGGCGAGCACCAACGGGCGCGATTCTAGCGGGGTGCCGAGGCGCCCTGCGCTGGATGCGGGGCTTTCTTGCGCTGGGGCAAGGCCTTGACGGCTTTCTGTGCCGGAGCGCTGGCGGACACCGGAGCAGGCCGGGCCAGTCCGTCGATGCGGCCCGGCCCTGCCTGCTGCTTGCGCTGTGCGGCCTCGCTGCGCAGGCGTTCGCGCTCCATCATGTCGGCCTGGCGCTCGATCTCGAGAGCCTGCTGCTGGGCCGCGCGCTGCTGGCTGCCGGACGGCTGGTCGAAGCGCACCGCCTGGGCCGGCGCCGAGGCCTTGTCGGCACAGGGGCTGTCCTGCAGCTGGCGCCCCTCCGGGCCGCAGCGATAGACCCGGGCCTCGCGGGGCGAGGTCTGCGCCGGTGCGCTGCTGCTGAGGACTGCGAGGAGCAGGGGGTACAGCAGAGCGACAACCGGCGGCTGGGTCATGGCGTGGTCTCTGAGGTCGAAGAAGAAGAAGAAGACGGCGGGGCCGGGGGGGCCGGCGCGGGCTTGGGCGGCTTGGGCCGTGGCGGCTTGGCGTGGATCTTGGTCAGGGCCTTGTCGAGATCGCCGGCCAGCATCAGCGGCAGGGCTTCGTAGGACTTGGCGATGCAGTCCTCCACCGCCTGGCGCTCGGCCAGCGGCGGCTTGCGCAGCACGAAGTTGGCCACTTCGGCCTTGTGGCCCGGATGGCCGATGCCCAGGCGCAGCCGCCAGAAATTGGCGCTGCCAAGCGCGGCCTGCATGTCCTTCAGCCCGTTGTGGCCGCCGTTGCCGCCGCCGAGCTTGAACTTCATCTGGCCGGGCTCCAGGTCCAGCTCGTCGTGGATGGCCAGGATCTCCTCCGGCGCGATCTTGAAGAAGCGCGCCAGCGCCGCCACCGACTTGCCCGAGAGGTTCATGTAGGTCATGGGCTCGAGCAGCCAGATCGGGCCCGGCGCGCCGGGCGCGTTGTTCACCCGGGCCACCAGTCCGTGGTAGCTGCGGTCCACCTGCAGCGAACAGCCCAGGCCGCGGGCTACGCCGTCTATCCACCAGAAGCCGGCGTTGTGGCGGGTGTCTTCGTATTCGGGGCCCGGGTTGCCCAGGCCGACAAGGAGGCGAATCATGGGGAGCGATTATCGAGTCGTCACAAATGAAAAAAGGCCCTGCATCGCAGGGCCTTCCTTCCAAGAGCTGAGCTCGGGCGAAGAATTACTTCTTGCCCTTCTTGCCCTTCTTGTCGTCGGCGGCCGGAGCGGCAGCCACGACGATTTCCTCGGCCACCGGCTCGACCGGGGTCGCAACCACCGGGTTCGGCTTACCGTGGGTCACGACCTTGATGCCGGCCGGGATCTTCACGTCGTTGACATGCAGCGAGTGACCCTTGGTCAGGTTGCTCAGGTCCACTTCGATGAACTCGGGCAGCTGCTGGGCCAGGCAGGTGATCTCCAGCTCGGTGATCACGTGGTTGACCGTGCACTTGTCGGTCTTGACGGCCGGCGAGTTCTCTTCGCCGATGAAGTGCAGCGGGATCTTCTTGGTGATCTTGGTGGTGCTGTCCACACGCTGGAAGTCGATGTGCAGGACTTGCGGCTTGTAGGCGTGCATCTGGAAGTCACGCAGCAGAACCTGCGACACGGCGCCGTTCAGTTCCATCTCGAGGATGGTGCTGTGGAAGGCTTCCTTCTTCAGGGCATGGAACAGCGCGTTGTGGTCCAGTTCGACCAGGGCCGGCTCACCAGCGCCATAGACGATACCGGGCACCTTGCCGGCGATACGCAGGCGGCGGCTCGCTCCGGTCCCCTGCAGCTTGCGCTCAAAAGCGACGAATTTCATAGCTAACTCCAAAATGACGAAGCACCCCCATGGCGCTCCGGTTGCAAGGCCCGCGACCAGGCTCTTGCGTTGACGGCCGCCGCTGTTGAGGGCGTCGGCCGGGTTCGAATGCGATCAGAAGTTGTTGTTCTGCTCGCTAAACAAGGACGTCACCGACTCGCCGTCAGAAATGCGGCGGATGGTTTCAGCGAACAGGAAGGCGACCGACAGCTGGCGGATGTTGCTGCAGGCCTTGGCCGCGTCGTTCAGCGGAATGGTGTTGGTGATCACCACCTCGTCCAGTGCCGAGCCCTTGATGCGCTCGATGGCGGGGCCGGACAGGATGGGGTGGGTGCAATAGGCGAACACGCTCTTGGCGCCGCGGTCCTTCAGGACTTCGGCCGCCTTCACCAGGGTGCCGGCGGTGTCGATCATGTCGTCCATGATCACGCAGTTGCGACCGTCGATCTCGCCGATCACGTGCATGACCTCGGAGACATTGGCGGCCGGACGGCGCTTGTCGATGATGGCCAAGTCGCAGCCCAACTGCTTGGCCAGCGCGCGGGCACGGACCACGCCGCCGACGTCGGGGCTGACCACGACCAGGTTGCTGTAGTTGCGGGCCTTCAGGTCCGACAGCAGGACCGGGCTGGCGTAGATGTTGTCGACCGGGATGTCGAAGAAGCCCTGGATCTGGTCGGCGTGCAGGTCCATGGTCAGGACTCGCTCGACGCCCACGGTTTCAAGCAGGTTGGCCACGACCTTGGCCGAGATCGGCACGCGCGTGGAACGCGGGCGGCGGTCCTGGCGGGCATAGCCGAAGTAGGGAATGACGGCGGTGATGCGGCGGGCGCTGGCGCGCTTGAGCGCATCCACCATCACCAGCAGCTCCATCAGGTTCTCGTTCGTGGGAGCGCAGGTCGGCTGGATCACGAAGACGTCGCGGGCGCGGACGTTCTGCTGGATCTCGACCGCGACCTCACCGTCCGAGAAACGGCCGACCGAAGCCTTGCCGAGCTCCAGGCCCAGATGGGTGGCGATTTCTTGGGAGAGAACCGGGTTCGCATTGCCGGTGAAGAGCACGGTGTTCAGCAGCACAGGCCATCCTTAGATGTATGTGGCCCTGTGCCGAACCAGCTTGTCCGGCTTGGGTCCGGGATCAGACTAAAAACTTTGGCAGGGGAGGAAGGACTCGAACCCTCGCATGTCGGAATCAAAATCCGATGCCTTGACCAACTTGGCGACTCCCCTACACAGGACACTGCAGAGCTGCAGCACCCCTGAATCTTGCTCAGCCTGCCCAACCGCTCAGCGGATGCTGGTTCAGACTGCGGCAGATCTTTCCAACCCATCCTGCAGGAAGGTCTTTCTCCTGCAGCATTGTCGCCATGGATTGGAGCGACTTGCCTTCTTCCCCGTCCACTCTGGCGAACACCGCACTGCCCGAGCCCGTCATCCGGCTGTTGCCGAAGCGGTCTTGCAGCAGCTGCAGCGCCTGACTCACTTCGCCGCTGAAGGCCTCTGCCGGGGGTTGGAGGTCGTTCCTACCGAATCCCTGGCAAAGCCATTCCTGGCTTGCTTTGTCTTCGCTGCCGTCGTGTGCAGGAAAGCCCGCTACTATAGCCACAGATTCGGACCTTGCCAAGAGCGGACTCGAAAAAATTTCCTTGGTGGGGATGGAGATTGTCGGCTTGACGATGGCAAACCACTGCTCGGGCAGGCTGATCGGATGCAGGACTTCGCCAATGCCTTCCACAAAGGCATTGCTGCCCCCGAGAAAGAAGGGCAGGTCGGCGCCCAGGCTCAGGCCCATCGGCAGCAGCCGGGCCAGCGGCCAGTTCAGGTCCCACAGGCGGTTCAGTGCCAGCAGGGTCGAAGCCGCGTCGGACGAGCCACCGCCCATGCCGGCGCCCGAGGGCAGACGCTTCTCGATGTGGATGTCGACACCCCGTGTGCAGCCGCTTTCGCGTTGCAGCAGGCGTGCGGCGCGCAGGCACAGGTCGTCGGCCGGCAGCGGATCACCTTGGTCATGGCGCAGCAGCTGGCCGTCATCACGGCGCTCGAAGTGCAACGTGTCAGCCCAGTCGACCAGGGCGAAGATGGACTGCAGCAGGTGGTAGCCGTCGGGCCGTTTGCCGACCACATGCAGGAACAGGTTCAGTTTGGCCGGGGCCGGGACGTCGTAGAGCGCGCGCATGGCCTCATTGTCCCGTGGCCGAAGGCTCGACCCGGGCGCGCAGCACCACCTCGGTCGGCTCGCTGCGCCGGGCGACGATCAGGCCCTTTTCGGCGAAGCCCGCCAGATCGACGGTCCAGCCGAGCTGGCGGAAGCCTGGCGTGTCGCCCGCCAGGGGTTCGCTGGGTGCGTCCGGCCAGGGCCGGCCTCGCAGCCAGTCGAACAGGGCGGCGACCGGAATCGATTCGCCCAGCAGGTCGTAGGTGAGGCTGTCGAGGTCGGGATAGCGGCGCTGCTCGCGCGGCGTCTGCAGCAGCACGGACTGCCCATCCCAGCGTGTGCGGGCCACCAACTGCCCCAGCGGACTGGACAGCTCCAGTTGGCCGGCGCGCGGCGTGCCCGTCAATTCGAAACTGGCGTTGCCGCCCTGATCCTTGCCCGTGACCTTGACGCTGAGCTTGCCGCTGAAGCTCTGGGCATCGGCCTGGGGGGGCAGCGGCGGTGGCTTGTCGTTGATGCTGGCACAGCCTGCCAGCGCCGCGGCGAGCGCGGCGGTCAACAGACGACGCCGCATCAAGGCTTGGCCTTCAAGCGCAGCTGGGTTTCGCGAAGCGCCTCGTTGCCGGGGTCGCGCTTGCTGCCTTCGGCCCAGACTCGCCGGGCCTCGTCCTGCTGCTGGTTGATCCACAGAACCTCGCCCAGGTGTGCGGCGATCTCGGCATCGGGCCGCGACTGATAGGCCTGTCGCAGCAGCTTCAGCGCCGCCTCGTGATTGCCGAGCCGGTATTCGACCCAGCCCATGCTGTCCACGATGAAAGGCTCGTTGGGTGCGTACTGCAGGGCCTTGGCGATCAGTTCCCTGGCCTCGGCCAGCCGCTCCTTGCGATCCGCCAGCGCATAGCCCAATGCGTTGTAGGCGTGGTAATGCTCGGGCTTGAGCGCGATCACTCGGCGCAGCAGGGCTTCCATCTGTTCCAGGCGCCCCAGCTTCTCGGCTGCCATGGACTGCTCGTAGATCAGGTCGACGTCGTTCTCGAAGCGCTGGTTGGCTTGCTCAAGCACCTCGTAGGCCTGCTTCCATTGCTGCGCCTCGCGCAAGAGCTGAGCCTCGGCGACCAGCTTGTTGCGCCCATCTTCTTCGCGGGTTTCGGCCTGGGCCTGGATCAGCTTGCGGGCCTGGTCCAGCTTGCCCTGGCGCGCCAGCAGCGAGGCGCGGCGGTAGGTGGTCTCGGTGGACCGCTGCGGGTTGTCGACCTTGGCCAGCCAGGTCTCGGCCGCCTTGAAGTCGCCCCGCATCTCCGCAGCCTGGGCCAGCTGAAGCCAGGCCTGCTGCAGGGCCTCCTGGGTGTCGAAATCCTTGTCGGCCGGCAGCTGCTCGATGCGCTTGATGAACTCGTTCAGCGCCAACTCGGCCGCTTCGGGATGGCGCAGGTCCAGCTCCAGCGCGCCCAGCGCATACCAGGCCGAGGGCAGCTCGGGCGAGCGTTGCGTGACCATGCGGAACTCGCGTGCCGCGTCGGCACTGCGCTGCGAACGGGCCAGGGCGCGGCCATAAGCCTGGCGAACCGAATGGGCGTCGGGATGTCCCTTGAGATAGTCGGCGACCAGGCCCTCGGCCTCCTCTCTGGCCTGCATCAGCTCCAGGGCCAGCAGCGCGGGCTCTTCGGCGTTGGGCGCGGCCTTGGCGGCCTGGCGAACCAGCTCAAGAGCCCGGCCATGCTGTTCAGCTACTGATGCCAGGCGACCGTTGACCAGCAGTGCGATCAGCCGAGTGGCCGGTTCTCGGGCCTGCTCTTGCAGGAGGGGCTCGACGGCTTCGAGCACCTTGCGGGGCTCTGGGGAGCGCTGGAACAACCTCGGCAGCGAGGCCAGCACACCGGCGCGCTTGTCTTCGGGCGTCAGGTTCAACAAGGAGCGCAGGGGGGCTGTGATGTCGGCTGGCCGGTTCAACAATGTGACCAGCTGCAGCGTCATCTGCTGGGCTTCGACCGATTCGGGCACGGACTCGCGCCAGGCTCGGGCCGCCGTCAGCGCCTGATCGCCGGCGCGGGCCTGCAAGGCGATGTCGACCACGCGGCGGAACAGCGCTTCGTCGCCGGTGCGACGGGCGGCATCCAGCAGCACCTGGAAGGCCACGCCTGGCTGGCCCGAGCGCAGCTCCATCTCGCCGACCAGCAGTTGGTAGAACAGGGGGGCGTCCAGCTCCGAATTGGTCGGCGGCACCGGATTGGCCTGGGCCAGCGAGCTGCCGAGCAGGGCCGCGATCAGGGCCAGCCTGAGCGGGGCGGGGCGGAGGGACTTGGGCATGGAAGCTCCTGGGATCCGAACGGGTTCCGGCCGATTCTAGGGAGGCTCTGTAAAGCCGCCATTTATCATCCGCGCCATGCCGGAATTGCCCGAGGTCGAAGTCACCCGCCGCTCGTTTGCTGAGGCCATTGCGGGCGCCCGCGTCGAGAGCGTCCGGCTGGGCAAGCCACTGCGCTGGCCGCTGGGCGTGGACCCGGCGAAATTGCGCGGCCAACGCGTCGGCGAGGCGCTGCGGCGCGGCAAATATCTATGGCTGCCGCTGGAGCAAGGCGGCCTGCTGATGCATCTCGGCATGTCGGGTTCGCTGAACTTTTCGCCCGGCAGTTCATCAGCCCCTGGGCTGCACGACCATTTCGACCTGCAGACCAACCGCGGCCTGCTGCGGCTGACCGATCCGCGCCGCTTTGGCGCCGTGGTCTGGTCGCCAGGGCTGGATGAGGATCCGGCCGCCAAGCTCCTGGCCGGCCTGGGCTTGGAGCCCTTTGATCCGCGCTTCGATGGCGGCTGGTTGCATGCCGGCCTCGCCGGACGGCGGGTAGCCGTCAAGCTGGCCCTGCTGGCCGGCGACATCGTTGTAGGTGCCGGCAATATCTACGCCTGTGAGGCGCTGTTCCGCGCCGGCATCGACCCGCGCATGCCGGCCCAAAAGCTGAGCCGGCCACGCTGTGCCCGCCTGGCGGATGCGGTGCGTGCCGTGCTGGCCCAGGCTCTGGAGGCCGGCGGCACCACGCTGCGAGATTTCAAGGACGCCCATGGCGTGGCCGGCAGCTTCCAGATGCAGGCCGAAGTCTATGGCCGCGAAGGCCAGGGCTGCCTGCGCTGCGATGGCGTGATTCGGCGCATCGTCCAGGGCCAGCGATCGACCTTCTTCTGCCCCTCATGCCAAAAACGATGAGCAGCCAGCTGCCGACCGAGTTCGGCCCCTTGCTCGTGGCCTGGCAGCGAAAGCATGGCCGCCATGAACTGCCCTGGCAGAACACTCGCGACCCCTACCGCGTCTGGCTCAGCGAAATCATGCTGCAGCAGACCCAGGTGACGACGGTGCTGGGCTACTACCAGCGCTTCCTGCAGCGGTTCCCGACCGTGGCCGAGCTGGCTGCGGCATCGCTCGATGAGGTCCTGACGATGTGGCAAGGCCTGGGCTACTACAGCCGGGCGCGCAATCTGCATCGCTGCGCACAGTCCGTGGCGGCGCGGGTCGACGGCAAGTTTCCTCCCACCGCGGCCAAGCTGGCCGAGCTGCCTGGCATAGGCCGCTCGACGGCTGCTGCCATCGCCGCGTTCTGCTACGGCGAACGGGTCGCCATCCTCGACGGCAACGTGAAGCGCGTGCTGTCGCGACTGCTGGCCTTCGAAGGCGACCTTGCAAGCGGCACGCAGGAAAAGCTGCTGTGGAAGCAGGCCGAGGCGCTGCTTCCATGCAAGGACATTTCAGCCTACACGCAGGGCCTGATGGACCTTGGCTCGGGCATCTGCACGACTCGCTCGCCGCAATGCCTGCTGTGCCCGGCCTCGGAGCTCTGTGCGGCGCGGGCCGCCGGCGAGCAGGAGCGCTTTCCGGTGCGTACCCGCAAGCTCAAGCGGGGTCGGCGCGAGAACTGGTGGCTGTGGCTGGAGAACCCGGCCGGCGAGGTGCTGTTGCAGCAGCGGCCGGAAAGCGGTGTCTGGGCCGGTCTGTGGACCTTGCCGCTCTACGACGACGAGGCCAGCCTGGCCACGGTCACGGCCGGCCTGAGCAGCGAGCCGCTGCCGCGCATCGAGCATGCGCTGACCCATTTCGACTGGGTGTTGCATCCGCGCCGGGCCCTGATGACTCAAGGCATTGGAGAGCTGCCGCCCGGAGAATGGGTGGCTCGCGAGCGGCTGGTCGAATATGCTCTGCCCGCTCCGCTGAAGAAGCTGCTCGGCTGAGCCCGCACAACAAGAGGATCGACCATGAATGCCGCCGTCAAGAATGCCATCGAATCCGCGCTGATCGCCCTGGTGGTGGCGGCCGCCTGCATCTGGCTGCTGGCCAGCGGCGACGACCTCTCCGAATTCAAGACCGTGATGTTCGGCGCGGGCATTGCGGCGGCCGGCGTGGCTCATTTGTTCTTCATGACCCAGGCGATCAAGCAGAGCGGCCGCGAGCCGCTGCGCTGGGTGGCCCTGATGGTGCTGACCATGCCCATTGGTTCGGCCATTGCGCTGGCCATCCTGGTGTCGGAAGCGCGGAAGAACGGCAGCGCCCAGCAGGCCGGCTGAGTGGCCTGCTGAGCAGGGCTCAGCGCTGGTCCAGCTCGCGGTGCCGCTTGAGCACCTGGCCGTGATAGGCGAACTGCCGGGTCAGGGTCTCGACCAGATAGACCGAGCGGTGCTGGCCGCCGGTACAGCCTATGGCCACCGTCAGGTAGCTGCGCTGGTCTGAGGCAAAGGCCGGCAACCACTGGCCTATGAAGGCGCCTATCTGGGCCAGCATCAGGCGCACCTCGGGCTGGTCTTCCAGGTAGTCGGCCACCGGCTTGTCGCGGCCGGTCAGCGGCCGGAGCTCGCGGTCGTAGTAGGGATTGGGTAGCACCCGCACGTCGAATACGAAGTCGGCGTCGCTGGGCACGCCATGCTTGAAGGCAAAAGATTCGAACACCAGGGTCAGCGAATCGCCCTGCACGGCCACCAGGTCGCGCACCCAGGCGCGCAGCTGGGCCGGGCGCAGCAGGCTGGTATCAATGACGGTCGACTCGACCCGTATCGCCGCCAGCAGCTCACGCTCCAGCTGGATCGCGTCCAGCAAGGCCCGGTGGGCGTCGTCGCCTGAGCTTTCGTCCTGGCGCAGCGGATGGGGGCGGCGGGTCTCGGAGAAGCGCCGCATCAGCGCCTCGGTGTTGGCATCCAGGAAGATCGAGCGGACCGCCATGCCCTCGCTGCGCAGCTGCTTGATCAGCGGCAGCAGGTGGGGCAAGGAGCCGGCGCTGCGCACGTCCACGGCGATGGCCACGCGCCGTTTGCCGCGCCGCTCTTCCAACTGCAGGAACTGCGGCAACAGCTCGGGCGGCAGATTGTCCACGCAGAAGAAACCGGCGTCTTCCAGCGCATGCATGGCCACCGACTTGCCGCCGCCGGACATGCCGGTCAGCAGCACCAGGTCGGCCTGGCCGCTGGGGCTGGCACCGATCTCGATCAGGGGGGCGGGGCTGGTGCTGATCATGATGCGGACGAAGAGCTGGACGACAGCGACAGCATTTCCTGCGCATGGGCCAGGCTGGTCGAGGAGAGGCGCTCGCCGCCCAGCATGCGGGCGATTTCGGCCACGCGGGCCTCGCCGCTGACCGGCTGCACATCGCTGCAGGTGAAGCCATGGTGCAGCGCCTTGGAAACCACGTAATGCTGGTCGGCGCAGGCGGCGACCTGGGGCAGGTGGGTCACGGCCAGCACCTGGCTGCTGCGGCCGAGTTGCTTCATCAGCCGGCCGACGGTCTCGGCCACGGCGCCGCCGACGCCGGCATCGATTTCGTCGAAGATCAGCGTGCCGGCCGTCTGGCCTTCAAGCTGGCAGGTCGTCACCGCAATCGCCAGCGCGATGCGCGAAAGCTCGCCACCCGAGGCCACCTTGGCCAGCGGCCGTGGCGTGCTGCCGGCATGGCCAGCGACCAGGAACTCGGCCGACTCCAGGCCAAAGCTTTGCGGCTGCTCTTGAGGCAGCAGCGCGATCTCGAAGCGTCCACCTGCCATGCCCAATTGCTGCATGGCCTGACTCACCGACTGGGCCAGCTTTGGCGCCGCCTTGGCGCGCGCCGTGCTCACGCGCTTGGCCTCTTGCTCGAAGGCCTTGCGCGCCGCGACCTGGGCCTGCTCCAGCGCCGCAAGATCGGAGGCGGCTTCGAGCTGCTGCAGCTCGGTCTTCCATTCCGTCAGCAGGGCCGGCAGCTCGGCCGGCGGCCGACGGTAGCGGCGAGCCAGCTGCATCCAAGCGGACAGGCGCTCATCCAATTGCGACAGGCGCTCCGGCTCCAGTTCGGCGCCATGCAGATAGGAGCTCAGGGTATGGACCGCATCCTGCAACTGGGCCTGGACCCCTTGCAGGGCCTCGACCGCGGGTTGGAGCCGCGAGTCGTAGTCGAGCACGGCCTGCAAGCCATCGAGCGCCCGCTCGGTCAACCTGTCGGCGCTGGGTTCGGCTTCGGACAGGGCCTCCAGCGCAGCCCGTGCCGCGTCCATCAGCGAGGCTGCATGGGACAGGCGCTGATGCTCGGCGTTGAGCTCGTCCCACTCCTGCGCGCCGGGCCCCAGCTTGTCGACTTCGCCAATCTGCCAGGCCAGGCGCTCTTGCTCGCGAGCGAGCTCGGAGGACTTTTCTTGCGCGGCCTGCAGCTTCTCGCTGGCGGTTCGCAATTCGCTGTATTGGCGGGCGAGGGCGGACGTGTCGAGGCCTGCAAAGGCGTCGAGCATGCCGCGCACCGAAGGCGCCCGTGTCAGGCCTTGCCAGGCATGCTGGCCGTGGATGTCCACCAGATGATCGGCCAGTTCGCGCAGCTGAGCCACGGTGGCGGCGCTGCCGTTGATCCAGGCGCGGCTCTTGCCTTGGGCATCGATCACGCGGCGCAGCAGCAGGCTTTCGGAATCGGCTTCGAAGCCGGCCTCGTCCAGCCAGGCGGCCAGGCTGGAGGGGCTGTCGAACACGGCCGTGATTTCCGCGCGGGCAGCGCCTTCGCGCACCACGCCTGCATCGCCGCGGCTGCCCAACGCCAGCTGCAAGGCGTCGATCAGGATGGACTTGCCGGCACCGGTTTCGCCGGTCAGTGCGGCAAAGCCCGCGCTGAAGTCGAGCTCCAGCGACGGGACGATGACGAAATCGCGCAGGGAGAGGCGGCGCAGCATCAGCTCACCCCCTCATACCAGCGCAGCTTGCGGCGCAGCGTTGCGTAATAGCTCCAGCCCTGCGGATGCAGGAAGCAGACATGGTGCTGCGAGCGCTGCACGCTGATGCGGTCGCCGTGCAGCAGGCTGGCCAGGCTCTGCATGTCGAAGTTCACGCTGGCATCGCGGCCGGCGACGATCTCCAGCAGCACGCCGCCCTGGTCGGGCAGCACGATGGGACGGTTGGACAGGGCGTGCGAGGCAATCGGCACCAGCACCCAGCCGGCAATGCTCGGATGCAGGATGGGGCCGCCGGCCGACAGCGAATAGGCGGTGGAACCGGTGGGCGAGGCCACGATCACGCCATCGGCCCGCATATTGGCGACGAACTCCTCGCCGACCTGGACCCGCAGCTCCACCATGCCGGCCGTGGCGCCGCGGCTCACGACCACGTCGTTCAGGGCCAGGCCCTCGAAGATGCATTCACCGTCGCGCCAGACCGCGCCTTCCAGCACGGCCCGCTTCTCCATCTCGTAGTCGCCGGCAAGGATGGGCGCCAGCGCCTCGCGGAAGCGCTCCATCGAGATGTCGGTGATGAAGCCAAGCCGCCCCTGGTTGATGCCGACCAGTGGGGTGCCATGTCTTGCCACCTGGCGGGCAAAGCCCAGCATGGTGCCGTCGCCGCCGACCACGATGGCCAGGTCGCATTGCGCACCCAGCTCGTCGGGGCTGAGCGTCTCGTAGCTGCTGATGCCGGTGTTCTGTGCGGTCTCCAGCTCCAGCGAGACATCGAGGCCCTGGCCGGTCACGAACTCGGCGATCTCCTCCAGCACCGGGCGTATGCCTCGGGCCTGGTGTTTGCCGACGATGGCCGCATGTCGAAATCGCTTGGAGGGCATGGCGGGAATTACACCACAGGGGCTAGTCCCGAATGAGGCGGACCCGGCGCTGTCCGTACAATGAAAACCATGCTGGACGAGCGCTCCAAATCGCTGCTGAAAACCCTGGTCGAACGCTATATCGCGGACGGCCAGCCGGTCGGTTCTCGCACGCTGTCCAAGGCCTCGGGTCTTGAGCTGTCGGCGGCGACGATTCGCAATGTGATGGCTGACCTGGAAGAGCTGGGCCTGATAGCCAGCCCCCACACCTCGGCCGGCCGCATTCCCACGGCGCGCGGCTACCGGATGTTTGTGGACACCATGCTCACCGCCCGGCCGGCTGCCATGTCAAGCGAATCGCTTGAGCAGCAGCTGATGCCCGACCAGCCCCAGCGCGTCATCACCAGTGCCGCCCAGCTGCTCTCGAACCTGTCGAGCTTCGTGGGCGTGGTCACCGCGCCGCGCAAGCCCAGCGTCTTCCACCACATCGAATTCCTGCGCCTGGGCGAACGCCGTGTGCTGGTCATCTTGGTCTCGCCAGACGGCGACGTGCAGAACCGCGTGATCTTCACCGCGCAAGACCACAGCCAGTCCGAGCTGGCCGAGGCCAGCAACCGGCTCAACGCCCAGTACGCCGGCCTGACGCTGGAAGCGGTGCGCGAGAGGCTCAAGCTGGAAGTCGATCAGCTGCGCGGCGAGATCGCCCAGCTGATGCAGGTGGCCGTGCAGGCCGGCACCGAGGCCATGCAGCAGGAAGAAGAGCACCTGATCATTTCCGGCGAGCGCAATCTGCTCACGGTCCAGGACTTCAGCAACGACCTCGGCAGCCTGCGCCGCATGTTCGGGCTGTTCGAGGAGAAGACGCAGTTGATGCGCCTGCTGGACGTGTCGAGCCGCGCCGAGGGTGTGCGCATCTACATCGGCGGCGAGAGCCAGGTCGTTCCCTACGAGGAGCTGTCGGTCGTCTCCGCCCCCTATGAAATCGATGGCCAGGTCGTCGGCACGCTGGGTGTCATCGGCCCTACGCGCATGGCCTACGACCGCATGATCCAGATCGTCGACATCACCTCGCGCATGGTCAGCCAGGCGCTCTCCGTCCACAAATAAGCAGGCCCCTTCGCAGGCCCTACAATGCCGCGCTTCCCCCGGGGGCCGTTAGCTCAGTTGGTTAGAGCAGAGGACTCATAATCCTTTGGTCACAGGTTCAAGTCCTGTACGGCCTACCAATCCCTTCATCCCTTGCTGCCCAGCACCTTGGCCACACCGTTCGGCCTGAGCCTGAAGGCCTCGGGCATGCCCGAGCCCAGCAGCGGCCGCAGGTAGAGGCGGAAGGCGTCAGTCACGTCGGTGCCGCTCTCCGAGATGAAGGCGTCCTCCATGACGCGTGTCTTGCCGGCCACCATCTCCAGCGGCATCAACTCGTAGTCCACCGAATAGAAGCCGGTGCGCTTGATGGCGACTGAGCCGGTGGTCCGACCCTGCTTGTCGCCCCAGATCGCGTACTGCACTGCTTTCTCGCCGACCTCGCGGGCCTCGCGCTGGTCAACGTCGGACACGCAGCCGACGAAGCTGCGCTGCACATAGCCGAAGGTGTCGCCGCGCACGCGCTTGATTCTCAGCTTGCTCTTGATCTCCTCGCATAGCAGATCGGCCAGTGCGCCCGAGCCTGAGAGCTGGACGTTGCCGTGGGCATCGCGCTCCAGGTCCTTGGCTAGCTGGGCGGCGATGGTCTCGCCCTTCTCGTCGTGGATGCCTTCCGAGACCGCGATCACGCAGCGGCCATAGCGTTCATAGGTCGCCTTCACGTCGGCCAGGAACTTGTCCAGCGAGAAGACGCGTTCAGGCAGATAGATCAGGTGCGGGCCGTCATCGGGGAACTTCTTGCCCAGGGCCGAGGCGGCGGTCAGGAAGCCGGCATGGCGGCCCATCACCACGGCCAGGTAGATGCCGGGCAGCGAGGCGTTGTCGAGATTGGCGCCGGCAAAGGCCTGGGCGACGAAGCGGGCGGCCGACGGAAAGCCGGGCGTGTGGTCGTTGCCGACCAGGTCGTTGTCGATCGTCTTCGGGATGTGGACGCAGCGCAGTGGGTAGTTGGCCTTGGCCGCCTCCTCGCTGACTATGCGCACCGTGTCGGACGAGTCGTTGCCACCTATGTAGAAGAAGTAGCCGATCTCGTGCGCCTGCAGCACCTTGAAGATCTGCTGACAGTAGGCGAGGTCGGGCTTGTCGCGGGTCGATCCCAGGGCCGAGGAGGGCGTGCCGGCCACCAGCTCCAGGTTGTGGCTGGTCTCCTGGGTCAGGTCGACAAAGTCTTCGTTGACGATGCCGCGCACGCCATGCAAGGCGCCGTAGACCCGCTCAATGCCTCGATGGCGCCGCGCCTCAAGCACCACGCCGACCAGTGACTGGTTGATCACCGCGGTCGGGCCACCGCCCTGGGCCACCAGAATCTTTGCACCTGCAGACATGAAAAAGCCGCTCCATCCGTGACGAGGGAGCGGCCATTGAACCATGCGGCGCAGGCGCCGCGAAGCGGGTTATTGCGCGGCCGAGGCAGGCTTTGCGGCGCTTTGCTGGACGACCGGGGCGCGCGACACGCGAGTCTTGCCGCCTGTGGTGACCAGGATCACCGGCTCGCCGGCCGCGAAGTTTTCTTCGCCTTTGGCCTGGACCACGGAACGGCGTTCGCCATTGCGCAGTTGCAGCAGGATTTCGACGGCGTCTTCGCGGGTGGCGCTGCGCTCGATGGCATTGCCGACTACTGCACCGACCACCGCACCGATCACACCGACGACCTGGCCTTCGCGGCGGCCGCCGACGGAGGAGCCGGCGATAGCGCCGGTCACGGCGCCCGCGGCACCGCCGATACCGCTCTGACTACCGTCCACGACGACGGGGCGTACCGACAGAACGGTTGCGTCAACCACCTGGGACATGCGCTGTGCATCGCCACGCTGAATGACGTCGGGGTTGGTCGTCGAGCAGGCGCCAAGCAGCAGGGCGGACGCGACAGCGGCTGCGGTGAACAGGGTTCTCATTTGTTAGCTCCGGGATGCGATGGCACCCCAACGGCGCATATTTTGTGCCGGTTGACCGGCTTACAAGACTTTACCCAGGCCGTCGCAGCGGTCCATGACTTCAGGCATAGAGCCGGCTGGAGCGAGGCACGCTGGCCAGCAGGAACTCCATCTGGTCGGCCAGGATGCGGCGGCCGCGCAGGATCATGTCCTCGTGCAGGCTGGGCACATAGGGCAGGTAGAGCAGGCTCATGTGCGCCTCTTCCGGCAGGCGGCTGCCCTTGCGACCGTTGCAGTTGCGGCAGGCGGTGATGCAGTTCATCCAGGTGTCCATGCCGCCGCGCGAGGTGGGCACGATGTGCTCGCGGGTCAGGTCTTCGGCGTGGTGGCGGTGGCCGCAGTAGGCGCAGACCTGGCGGTCGCGGTTGAACAGCTTGGGATTGGTCAGGGCCGGGGTCTGGCGCCAGGCCCGGCTGGGGACCGCGCCGCGTACCGCGATGATCGGATGTACCTCGATGCGCGATTGCATGCCAGTGCGCCGCTGCAAGCCGCCGCGCATTACATGGCAGGGATCTCCGAGTGTCCAGGCCACGCCGTCGCTGGCGTAGATGACGGCCGCTTCCTTGGTCGTGATCCAGGCCTGGGGGCGTCCGGAGACATCCAGTTGCAGAACATCCACAGCTCTGACCTCCTGGACGCACAGGGTACTTCATTAGTGCGCGCTGACTCAAGGGTAGAGCCCAGGAGTCCGGACCCTGTCGATGTTCCGCGACGTCATCGCGGCGTCATCCGGGTCGGGCCCGGACCGCGCTTCCTAGAAGCCATCCCCTAAAAATTGCACGGAGCGCCGGCGGAAGACGATCACAAGTTCTGCAAAATAGAACGACCGTTCGTTTTATTATTCGCTCCGTCATCCTGCTTCCGGATTCCCCAGCCGTGTCAGCCTTGCCCTCCACCGCCTCCAAGCCCGCTGCTCCGCGCCGCGTGGCGCGCTCGCTGCAGAAAGGCCAGCAGACCCGCGCCGCCATTTTGGAAGCAGCCCTGGGCCTGGCCTCGCACATGGGCCTGGAAGGCCTGTCGATAGGCGCGCTAGCGGACGTGACCAAGATGAGCAAGTCCGGCGTGTTCGCCCATTTCGGCTCGCGCGAGGAATTGCAGATCGCCGTGGTGCGCGAGTATCACGCCAAGTTCGAGGAAGAAGTGTTCTTCCCGGCTATCCGCGAGCCACGCGGCCTGCCGCGCATGCGCGGGCTTTACGAGCGCTGGGTGCGCCGCGTGTCGGTCGAAATCGATTCGGGCTGCATCTACATCAGCGGCGCGGTCGAGTTCGACGACCGACCGGGCCCGGTGCGCGACGCCCTGGTCACCATGGTGCAGGCCTGGCATGCCGCCCTGCACAAGGCCATCGTGCTGGCCAAGGACGTCGGCCACCTGAAGCCCGATGCCGACGTGGAGCAGATGCTGTTCGAGCTGCACGGCCTGATTCTTTCGCTGCATCACGACGCCCGCTTCATGCGCAGCCCCGGCGCCCTGGGCCGGGCCGGCGTCGGCTTCGAGCGCATCGTCCAGTTCTATGCAACTCCGGCCGGCCTCAAGGCCGATGCCGCTGCCATGGCCAAACCCGAATCGACCGCTGGCAAGAAGCGGTCCTGATTTCACTGATTCAACCCGAGGAGAGCCCCATGCCCCAGTACAACCCGCCGCTGCGCGACATGCAGTTCGTGATGCACGAGGTGCTGAACGTCGTCGACGAGCTGAAGCTGCTGCCGGCTCATGCCGATGTCGATGCCGACACCATCAACGCCGTGCTGGAAGAGGGCGGCAAGTTCGCCTCCGAGGTGCTGGCGCCGCTGAACCTGTCGGGCGACGCCGAGGGCTGCAAGCTGGACAAGACCACGCACGAGGTCGCGCCGCCCAAGGGTTTCAAGGAAGCCTACAAGCAGTACGTCGAAGGCGGCTGGCCGGCGCTGGGCTGCGACCCGGAGTACGGTGGCCAGGGCCTGCCGGTGATCATCAACCAGGCCTTGTACGAGATGCTGAACTCGGCCAACCAGGCCTGGACCATGTACCCCGGCCTCAGCCATGGTGCCTACGAGGCCCTGCATGCCCACGGCACGCCCGAGCAGAAGGCCACCTACCTGCCCAAGCTGACCACCGGCGAATGGACCGGCACCATGTGCCTGACCGAGCCGCACTGCGGCACCGACCTCGGCATGCTGCGCAGCAAGGCCGAGCCGCAGGCCGACGGCACTTACAAGATCACCGGCGCCAAGATCTTCATCTCGGCCGGCGAACATGACATGGCCGAGAACATCATCCATCTGGTGCTGGCCCGTCTGCCGGACGCGCCGGTCGGCTCCAAGGGCATCTCGCTGTTCATCGTGCCCAAGTTCAATGTGAACGCGGACGGCTCCATTGGCGAGCGCAACGGTATCTACTGCGGCGGCCTCGAGCACAAGATGGGCATCCACGGCAACTCGACCTGCCAGATGGTGCTGGACGGCGCCGTCGGCACCCTGGTCGGCCAGCCCAACAAGGGCCTGGCAGCGATGTTCGTGATGATGAACGCCGCCCGTCTGGGCGTGGGCAACCAGTCGCTGGGCCTGACCGAGGTGGCCTACCAGAACGCCGTGGCCTACGCCAAGGACCGCATCCAGATGCGCGCCCTGTCGGGCCCCAAGGCGCCGGACAAGGCCGCCGACCCCATCATCGTCCACCCCGACGTCCGCAAGATGCTCTTGACCGCCCGTGCCTATGCCGAAGGCGGCCGTGCGCTCAACACCTATGTCGGCCTGCAACTCGACAAGGCCCTGAGCTCGGACGACGAAGACGAGCGCAAGGAATGCGAGGCCGAGGTCGCCCTGCTGACGCCCATCATCAAGGCCTTCATCACCGACAACGGCTGGATCGCCACCTCGCACTGCATGCAGGTGTTCGGCGGCCATGGCTACATCCATGAATGGGGCATGGAGCAGTTCGTCCGTGACGCCCGCATCAACATGATTTACGAAGGCACCAACACGATCCAGTCACTGGACCTGCTGGGCCGCAAGATCCTGGCCAACAACGGCGCCACGCTGAAGAAGTTCGGCGGCAAGATCGCCGCCTTCGTCGAGGAAGAGGGCACCAGCGAGGCGATGCAGGAATTCGTCAATCCGCTGGCCGACCTGGGCGACAAGGTCACCAAGCTGACCACCGAGCTCGGCATGAAGGCCTTCGGCAACCCGGACGAAGTCGGCGCCGCCGCCGTGGACTATCTGCGCGTGGTCGGTCACCTGACCTTTGCCTACTTCTTCGCCCGCATGGCCAAGGTGGCCCTGGAAAAGAAGGACAGCGGCGATCCGTTCTACACCGCCAAGCTCTCGACGGCCCGCTTCTATTTTGCGAAGCTGCTGCCCGAGACCGCCGGCCTGATCCGCAGCTGCCGCGCCGGCCTCGCCCCGCTGATGGAGATGGACGAAGCCTTGTTCTGACCCCCAGCTTCCGAACCCAGGCCCGCCGCAGATGCGGGCCCGTCACAACATCCAGGAGACCCGCTGATGAAGAAGACCTTGTTCGCCGCCACCGCCCTGCTGCTCGGCACCGGCCTGGCTGCCGCCCAGTCCACGCCCGTGGGCCTGTGGAAGACGATAGACGACGATGGCAAGACCGAGAAGTCGCTGGTGCGCATCACCGAGAACGGCGGCGTCTACACCGGCACCATCGAGAAGCTCTTCGACGCCTCCAAGGCAGAGAACAAGTGCGACAAATGCAAGGACGACCGCAAGGACAAGCCGGTCGTGGGCCTGCAGATCATCCGCGGCATCAAGCAGGACGCGAGCGACAAAGGCTTGTGGGGCGGCGGCGAGATCCTCGACCCCAGCGATGGCAGCACCTACAAGGCTCGACTGAAGCCGATCGAAGGCGGCAAGCGCATGGAAATGCGTGGCTACGTCGGCATGCCCATGTTCGGCCGTACGCAGACCTGGGTTCGCGTCGAGTAAGACCATGGGCGAACTCGCAGGCCGCAGCTGGGAGGCGCTGACCGCAGAGCGGCCGGCGCTGCGCTGGTGGGGCCACCGCCAGTTGAAGAAGCCCTTCTTCGGCCGCTTCATGAAGCCCTGGCGCTGGCCGTCGGAGGTGAATGAGGCTGCATGGCAGCGCGTCGCCATTGCCAGCGGCAGCCGCGCGCAGCTGGCCGCGGTGCTGCAGCAGACCACGGCCGTGCAGCCGCGCGGCGTCGTGGTCTGCGCCCATCCCATGGGTCTGGCCTGCAAGGGCTTCTGGCTCAAGTACGGCCATGCCCAGGCCCTGCTGGAGCAGGGCTTCCATGTGCTCGCCTTCGACTTCAACGGCTTCGGCGAGAGCGAGTCCACCAATTTCGACTGGCCGGCCGACGCCATTTCCGTGGGCCAATGGGCGAAGCAGCGCTTCCCCGGCCTGCCGGTCCATGCGCTGACGGCTTCGTTCGGCGCCATGCACCTGATCAACGCGATGCCGCGGGCCGACTTTCCGTACCAGCGCATCGTGGCCGAGGGCTGCGCTCCCAATCTGCCCATGTTCTGGAAGGCCTACCCCTTTGCCCACTTCATGCTGAAGCTGGGCGGCGTGGTGATGCCTTCCATCGAGCGAGGCCTGCGGCCCGAGGTGGCGATTGCCTCGCTGCCGGAGACAAGCCGGCTGCTCCTGATCCACAGCCACGGCGACCACTGGACGCCCGTGGCCCATGGCGACCGCCTGGCTGCGGCCGCCGCACCGAATGCCCGCCTGCAGAGGTTGACGCTCGCCAGCGCCGATCACACGCACGGCATGCGCGACGAACCGCAGGTCTACTGGCCGGCGGTGCGCGATTTCTTTCTATCCGACTGATCCATTGGAGACCCCATGAGTCGATTCCAAGTCCGCAAAGTCGCCGTGCTCGGCGCCGGCGTGATGGGCGCGCAGATCGCCGCCCACCTGGTCAACGTGAAGGTGCCGGTCGTGCTGTTCGACCTGCCGGCCAAGGAAGGCCCCAAGAACGGCATCGTGACCAAGGCGGTCGAAGGGCTGAAGAAGCTCAAGCCCGCCCCGCTGGGCGTGCCCGAGAACGCGGCCCTGATCCAGCAGGCCAATTACGAGGAGCACCTGGAGCTGCTCAAGGACTGCGACCTGATCATCGAGGCCATCGCCGAGCGCATGGACTGGAAGCTGGACCTGTACACCAAGATCGCTCCCTTCGTTGCGCCGCATGCCATCGTGGCCTCGAACACCTCGGGCCTGTCGATCACCAAGCTCAGCGAAGTGCTGCCCGAAGAGATCAAGCCGCGCTTCTGCGGCATCCATTTCTTCAACCCGCCGCGCTACATGTACCTGGTCGAGCTGATCAACACGCCGACGACGCGCCCCGAGGTCATCGACCAGCTGGAGAGCTTCGTCACCACCGCCGTCGGCAAGGGTGTGGTGCGCGCCAATGACACGCCCAACTTCGTCGCCAACCGCGTCGGCATCGCCGGCATGATGGCCACGATGATCGAGGCCGAGAAGTTCGGCCTGTCGGTCGACGTCGTTGACGACCTGACCGGCAAGAAGCTGGGCCGCGCCTCCAGCGGCACCTTCCGCACGGCGGACGTCGTGGGCCTGGACACCATGGCCCACGTCGTCAAGACCATGCAGGACAACCTCAAGGACGACCCGTTCTACAGCACCTATGCCACGCCCAAGGTGCTGGCCGGCCTGATCGAGAAGGGCGCCCTGGGCCAGAAGACCGGCGGCGGCTTCTACAAGAAGGTCGGCAAGGACATCCAGCGCCTGGACTTCGCCACCGGCGAGTACGTCGCCGGCGGCAAGAAGGCCGACGAGATCGTCGCCCGCATGCTGAAGAAGCCGGCGGCCGATCGCATCAAGCTGCTGCGCGAATCGACCAACCCGCAGGCCCAGTTCCTGTGGTCCATCCTGCGTGACGGCTTCCACTACGCCGCCGTGCACCTGAACACCGTGGCCGACACCGCCCGCGAAATCGACTTCGCCATGCGCTGGGGCTTCGGCAGCAGCCAGGGCCCGTTCGAGCTGTGGCAGGCCGCCGGCTGGAAGCAAGTCGCCGAGTGGATCTCGGCCGACATCGCCGACGGCAAGACGCTCTCGAGCGCCCCGCTGCCCGCCTGGGTGACGGCCGGCCCGGTGGCCGAGAACGGTGGCGTGCATTCCAAGGAAGGTTCCTGGAGCGCGTTTGAGGGCAAGTTCAAGCCGCGCGCCAAGCTGCCGGTGTACGAGCGCCAGGCCTTCCCCGAGTCCCTGGTGGGCGAGGGCGCTGTCGAGCCGCTGAAGGCTGGCACCGAAGAGTTCAAGAACGAGGAAGTGCGCGTCTGGACGCTGGACGGCGAGGTGCTGATCGCCTCGATCACCGCCAAGCTGCACCTGATCAGCCCGACCGTGACCGAGGGTCTCCTGAAGGCCGTCGAGATCGCCGAGGCCAAGTACAAGGGCCTGGTGATCTGGAGCCCGGACGACGTGTTCTCGGCCGGCGCAAACCTGGAAGCGCTGATGCCGGTCTTCATGAGCAAGGGCTCCAAGGGCATCGCCCCTGAAGAGAAGAAGCTGCAGGACGCGATGCTGCGCATCCGCTACGCCAATGTGCCGGTGGTCGCTTCCATGCGCGGCCTGGCGCTGGGCGGCGGCTGCGAGCTGGCCGTGCACTGCGCCCGCCGAGTCGCGCACATGGAAAGCTATGTGGGCCTGGTGGAAGTGGGCGTGGGCCTGATCCCGGGCGCCGGCGGCCTGACCTACATCGCCCGCCGCGCGGCCGAGATGGCCAATGCCGGCAATGCCGCGGCCGACATCTTTGCCTTCCTGAAGGATGGCTTCACCACTGCCGCCACCGCCAAGGTCGCCACCTCGGCCCTGGAAGCGCGCAAGAACGGCTTCCTGCTGGACAGCGACATCATCGTCGCCAACAAGGACGAGCTGCTGCATATCGCCACGGCCCAGGTCAAGGGCCTGTACGAGTCGGGCTACCGTGCGCCGCAGAAGGCCCTGTTTCCGGTGGCCGGCCGTTCGGGCATCGCCACCATCAAGGGCCAGCTGGCCAATATGCGTGACGGCGGCTTCATCAGCCAGCACGACTTCCACCTGGCTGCGCTGATCGCCGACGTGGTCTGCGGCGGAGAGGTCGAGGCCGGATCGCTGGTCGACGAGGAATACCTGATGTCGCTGGAGCGCAAGCATTTCTGCTCGCTGCTCGACCATCCCAAGACCCAGGAACGCATCATGGGCATGCTGCAGACCGGCAAGCCGGTGCGCAACTGATCAGGCGGCCCCAGAAGGAAACCCAATCATGAGCAAGCAAGTTCAAGAAGCCTACATCTGCGCCGCCACCCGCCTGCCCATCGGCAAGTCGGGCCGTGGCTACTACAAGAACACCCGTCCGGACGAGATGCTGTCGCGCGCCATCCAGGCCGCGCTGGCCCAGGTGCCAGGTCTTGACCCGGCCGCCATCGAGGACGCCATCATCGGCTGCTCCTTCCCCGAGGGCGAGCAGGGCATGAACATCGCCCGCGTGGCGGCCGTGCTGAGCGGCCTGCCCAACACCGTGGGCGGCGTGACGGTGAACCGCTACTGCGCCTCGGGCATCACCGCCCTGGCCATGGCGGCCGACCGCATCCGCGTCGGCGAAGCCGAGGTGATGATCGCCGGCGGCGTGGAATCGATGTCCATGGTGCCCATGGGCGGCAACAAGCCCTCGCTGCCGCCGGCCATCTTCACGCGGGACGAGAACATCGGTCTGGCCTACGGCATGGGCCTGACGGCCGAGAAGGTCGCCGAGAAGTGGAAGGTCTCGCGCGAGGACCAGGACGCCTTCTCGCTGGAATCGCACCGCCGTGCGCTGGCCGCCATCGAGGCCGGCCACTTCGCCGCCGAGATGACGCCGTTCGAGGTGATCGACCGCTCGCCCAACCTGGCCGATGGCTCCATCGTCGAGAAGAAGCGCATCGTCGACATCGACGAAGGCCCGCGCAAGGACACCTCGCTGGAAGGCCTGGCCAAGCTCAAGCCGGTGTTCGCCGCCAAGGGCAGCGTCACCGCCGGCAACAGCTCGCAGACCTCGGACGGCGCCGGCGCCCTGATCGTGGCTTCGGAAGCCGCGGTCAAGCGTTTCGGTCTGACGCCGCTGGCTCGCTTTGTCTCGTTCACCGTGCGCGGCGTGCCGCCCGAGATCATGGGCATCGGCCCCATCGAGGCGATTCCGGCCGCGCTGAAGCTGGCCGGTATCCAGGCGCAGGACCTGGGCTGGATCGAGCTGAACGAAGCCTTCGCCGCCCAGTCGCTGGCCGTGCTGAACGACCTGGACAGCAAGGGCATCGTGCTGGATCGTACGAAGGTCAACCCCAACGGCGGCGCCATCGCCCTGGGTCACCCGCTGGGAGCCACCGGTGCGATCCGCGCGGCCTCGGTGGTCCACGGCCTGCGCCGCACCGGCGCCAAGTACGGCATGGTCACGATGTGCGTGGGCGCCGGACAAGGTGCCGCCGGCATCATCGAGCGCCTGTGAACATGAAGCCCCCACGCGAACTGCGTTCGCTGCCCCCCGAGGGGGCGCTGGCCCCCTCCGGAGCGGCCGAGCGGGGGCCGATCATGCGACGCCGGCAGTTGCTCAAGACCGGGCCGCTGCTGGCGGCGCCTGTCCTGCTCACCGGCTGCCAGGGCGACCTGGTGGCCCCGTTCACCAGCTGGGCCGAGGCCCAGAAGGCGGTGCTGGAGCTGCGTTTCAGGGAGCCCAAGCCTTCAGGCGCCTGGGGCCTGGCGCAGACGCTGCAGCATCTGGCCCAGAGCATCGAGTATTCGATGACGGGCTTCCCGGAACCCAAGTCGCGCGTGTTCCAGGTGACCCTGGGCAATGCGGCCTTCGCCGTGTTCGATGCGCGCGGAAAGATGAGCCATTCGCTGGACGAGCCGATTCCCGGCGCCCCGGCGCTGGATGCCGGGCTGAGCGTCAAGGGCTCGGTGCAGCGCCTGCTTGATGCCATGGAGGCCTTTGCCGCCTTCAAGGGCGAGCTGAAGCCTCACTTCGCCTACGGCCCGCTGAGCCGCGAACAGTACCAGCGTGCCCACCTGATGCACCTGGCCAATCACTGGACCCTGTTCGGCGCCGCTGCGCGCTGAGCGCCTGCCTGGGAGCTCGAGCATGAGCATCCGCTTCAATGCAGCAGATGGCTTCGAGCTGCACGGCCAGTGCTGGGGCGACCCTGCCACGGCCCGCGCCGGCCTGCTGATCGCGCCGGCCATGGGTGTGGAGCTGCGCTACTACGCCGACTTCGCCCAATGGATGGCCAAGCAGGGCTGGCTGGTGCTGAGCTTCGACTACCGCGGCATGGGCCGGTCCCGGCCCGAGGCCATGAGGCATTCGCTGCGGGGCCTGGACGCCGACATAGAAACCTGGGCCAAGCTGGATGCCGCCGCGGCGCTGGACGAGCTCTCGCGCCGGCTCGGCGAGGGCAGCAGCAAGCCGATCCACTGGCTGGGCCACAGCCTGGGTGGCCAGATCCTGGGCATGCTGCCCAACCGCGAGCGGGTCTCGCGCGCCGTCACCGTGGGCTGTGGCAGCGGCTACTGGCTGGAGAACGCGGCCGCGCTGCGCCGCTATGTCTGGTGGCTCTGGTTCGTGATCGTGCCGCTGGCGCTGCCGCTGTTCGGCTACTTTCCCGGCCGCCGCCTGCGCAAGGTCGGCGACCTGCCGCGCGGCGTGATGCAGCAGTGGCGCCGCTGGTGCCTGGACCGCGACTACATGATGGGCGAGGGCGGCAGTGCGCTGCGCACGCACTACGCGGCTTTCAAGGCTCCCATGCTGTCGCTGGCTTTCACTGACGACGAGTTCATGTCCCGCCGCAACACCGAATCCCTGCATGGCTTCTATGTCGGCGCCAAGCCCGAGCTGCGCCGCATTGCGCCGACCGACATCGGCGAGCGCCGCATAGGCCATTTCGGTTTCTTCCGTTCCCGCTTCGAGGCCAAGCTGTGGCCTCAGGTGGCGCAATGGCTGGCATGATGCCGGCCGCATTCTGACCGCTAGGAGACTTCCTGTGAGCATCAAGACCGCCACCGTCAACGGCGTGGCCACCATCGAGATCGCACGACCCGAGAAGAAGAACGCGCTGACCCGCGACATGTACCAGGCCATGGCCGACGCCTTGGTGGCGGCCAATGCCGACAAGGCCGTGCGCGCCGTGCTGATTCAGGGCCAGCCCACGATCTTCACCTCGGGCAACGACCTCGAGGACTTCATGGGCAGCCCGCCGCGCGACGAGGACGCTCCGGTGTTCCAGTTCATGCGCGCCCTGCTGGCCTGCGAGAAGCCTGTGGTCGCCGCCGTCAACGGCGCTGCCATCGGCATTGGCACGACCATGCTGCTGCACTGCGACTTCGTCTACGTGGCCGACGACGCTCGCCTGGCCATGCCCTTCGTGAGCCTGGGCCTGGTGCCCGAGTTCGGCTCCAGCCTGGCCGTGCCGGCCCTGATGGGCATGCGCCGCGCCGCCGAGAAGCTGATGCTGGGCGACCCCTTCACCGGCGAGCAGGCGGTGGAATGCGGCATCGCCAATGCGGTGCTGCCGGCCGCCGAGGTCGCGCCGCATGCGCGCCGCGTGGCCGAGCGCTTCAGCCGCCTGGCGCCCAGCGCGGTGCGCGAGACCAAGCGCCTGATGCGCCGGGTCAGCAACGAGCAGATCGCCGAGGCGATCCGCACCGAGGCCGAGATCTTTGGCGCGCGGCTGCGCAGCCCCGAGGCCATGGAGGCCTTCCAGGCCTTCTTCCAAAAGCGCGCACCTGACTTCTCGAAGTTCGACTGAGCGTGCCCCTGCCGTGATGCTGGCCATCGCCAAGCTGGCGCTGGCGCCGCTGCTGGTCTGGCAAGGCCTGCGCGTGCGACGCCAGGCCTTGCGCCTGCCCGAGGCCACGGGTCCGCGTGCGGGGCTGGCCGGGCAGGGCGCGCTTAAGCTGCGGCTGCTGATCGTCGGCGACTCCTCCGGTGCGGGCGTCGGCGCTTCGACGCAGCAGCGGGCCTTGGCCGGCCGCTTGTCTGAGGCGCTGGCAGATCGGCTGGGTGGCAGCGTGCACTGGCAGCTGCTGGCCACCACCGGCCATTCGACGGGCGATGCGCTGCAGGCCCTCAAGCAGGCCGAACTGCTGCCGGCCGACCTGATGGTCACCGCCCTGGGCGTCAACGACGCCGTGGGCCAGGTGTCGCCGCGCCGTTGGCTGACCCAGCTCGATGAGCTCGACGCCATCGCGCGTGAGCGCTGCGGCATCGGCTACACGCTGCACAGCGCCGTGCCGCCCATGCACGCGTTTCCCTTGTTGCCCCAGCCCTTGCGTTGGCTGCTCGGCGCCCAGGCCTTGCGATTGAACCGGGCGCTGGCACGACAGCTGATAGGCAGCGCGACTCGCGGCATGCAGGCTCTGCCCGCGCATTTGCACGGTCAGGCCGCGGCGGCGCTGATGGCGCCCGACGGCTTTCATCCGAACGAGGCCGGCTACGCGGCCTGGGCCGAGGCCCTGGCCGAGCGCATCGCGCGGCTTCAGATCACGTTGAGTTCGCGATAGGGCCGCTGCTCGGCAATGCGCCTTGGCGACAGCGGCGAAAGATCCAGCGTCTGATAGCCGCCGCTCGAGATCCATTCGGCCAGGCCGCGGCCCACGCCCGGCGCATGCTGCAGGCCATGGCCCGAGAAGCCGCAGGCCAGCAGCAGATTGGGGCATTCGTCCAGGGCGCCGACCAGGCCGTTGTGGTCGAAGCTGTTCATCTCGTAGTAGCCGGCCCAGGCCCGCTCCATGCGCAGGCTTTCGAAGCCGGGAACGCGAGCGGCGAGCGCGGGCCACAGCTGCTGCTCGAAGAGATCGGGCTCGGGGTCCAGCGGCAGGCCGGGCCTGTCGTCCAAGGGCTCGCCGCCGCAGAGAAAGCCCTCGCCCTCGGGCCTGAACCAGAGGCCGGACGGGTCTATCACCAGCGGGCATTGCGCGGCGGCCTGCGGACTGCGGAACTGGTAGACGCTGCGCCGGCTGGCGACCACGGGCACGTCCAAACCTGCCGTCGCTGCCAGCGAGCCGGACCAGGCACCGCAGGCCAGCACATAGAGGTCGGCCTGCAGCACGCCAGTCGTCGTGAGCACGCCGTCCAGTGCGCCACTGCCGTCGCGCATCAGTTCCAGGGCTTCGAGCTGCTGGTACTCCGCGCCACCAGCCAAGGCGATACGGCGCAGTTCCATCAGCAGGGCCCAGCCGTCGAACCAGCCTTCGCCGCTGCGGCCGAATGCGCCGAGGGCCAGGTCTTGCGTGGCCAGCCAAGGCCAGCGTTCAGCCAGCTGCGCCGGCATCAGCAGCTCGATGTCGGCACCGCATCGGGTCTGCAACTCGTGCAGCTCGGTGAGCCGCTGCGGCTCGCGGGCGAGGTAGAGGTAGCCGCCCTCATGCAAGCCGGCACGCTCGCCCATGCCGCGCAGAAAGGCCAGGCCCAGCTGCGACAGCGCGATGTTTAGCGGCGTGGAGAACTGCTGGCGGATGGAGGCGGCCGACAGGGCCGAGGAGGCGCGGGCATAGCTGGCATCGCGTTCGATGACGCGGATGCGCCAGCGCTTGTCGCCTGCCAGGTGGGCTGCGACGGCCGAGCCCAGGGCTCCGCCGCCGATGACCAGCAGCTCAGGCATCCTGGACGATCTGGCGCGACTTGCCGTCGCGGTCGATCGCGACATAGGTGAGATTGGCCTCGGTGACCTTGACCACCTGCGGATTGGCCGGGTCGCGCTCGGCGAACACCTCGACATGGACCGTCACCGAGGTGCGGCCCACGCGCACCACGGTGGCGTAGAAGCTCAGCAGGTCGCCTATGGACACCGGCTGCTTGAAGATGAATTCGTTCACCGCCACGGTGGCGATGCGGCCGCGGCTGATGCGGGCCGGCAGGATGGAGCCGGCGATGTCGACCTGGGCCATGATCCAGCCGCCGAACACATCGCCGTTGTGGTTGGCGTCGGCCGGCATGGGCATCACGCGCAGCACCAGCTCGCGTTGCGTGCCGGTGCTGTCGGGAACGGGGGAGGAAACGGCGGCTTGATTCATGGCCGCCATTGTCCGTCAGCTCACTGCTTGAGGTTGCGGTCCAGGAAGGCCTCGACCTTGGTCCAGAAGTCGACCTTGTTCTTGGGCCGCGACCAGCCATGACCTTCTTCGTCGTAGACGATCCACTCGGGCTTGTTGCCGGCGGCGACCAGGGCGGAGCGCATCTTCTCGCCATGGACCAGGGGCACGCGCTTGTCCTGGTAGCCGTAGGCCAGCAGCACCGGCGCCTTGATTCGCTGGGCCAGCTCGATGGGCGCATTGGCAGCCAGCATGCCGGCGTCCTTGACCGGGTCGCCGATGGTCTCGGGCATGGAGTACTTCTTGGCATCGCTGCTGATGTCGGACCAGTGCACCTCGAACATCAGGCGCGGGTCGGTCACGCCGACCCAGGACACCGCGCAGCGGAACAGGTCGCCCTGCTTGGCCACGCCCATCAGGGCCGCATAGCCGCCATAGCTGCCACCGGCGATGCAGGCGCGCTTGCCATCGGCCCAGCCCTTGTCGACGGCGAACTTCAGCGCATCGGCCAGGTCGTCCTGCATGGCCTGACCCCATTGCTTGAAGCCGGCGCGCATCAGCTTGTCGCCGAAGCCGCTGCTGCCGCGGAACTCGGGCTCGATCACGAGGTAGCCGCGCGAAGCCAGGAACTGGGCATTGCTCTCGAAGCCCCAGCTGCGCCCCCGCGCGGTGGGACCGCCGTGCACCAGGACCACGGTGGGCAGGGCCGTGGTGGGCTTGCTGCCGGCCGGCCGGGTCACCCAGATCGGGAACTCCATGCCGTCGCGGGCCTTGATGCGCAGGAACTCGGTCGTGCCCATGCGGCGCTCCTCGATGCCGGCCATGACCTGGCCCAGGCGCTGCCAGGTCTTGGTCTTGCCGCTGTAGAGCAGGTACTCGCCGGGCTGGCGATCCGAGTAGGAATACACCAGCACCGTGTCGGTGGTGTCGCAGCCGCGGCAGCTCAGCTGGTTGACCCGGCCCGGCAGCAGCTTGTCCACCTGCTGCTGGAAGGCCTTCATGGCCGGGTTCAGCCAGACGGTCTCCGAATCGTCCAGCGTGACGCGGTAGCCCAGGGTACGAGTGCTGCCGAATTCCTTGAGCCGGGTGACTTCGGCATCGAAGCCTGGCGTGGTCAGCAGCGGCTCGGGCTTGGGCGCGCCCTTGGCCAGGTCGAACTCGTGGAGCTCGGTGTAGTTGCCCAGCTTGTCCAGCATGTAGACGAAGAAGCGGCCCTCGCCATCAACGAAGGCCGGCTGGAAGGCCTGGTGCAGCCAGGGGAAGCGGCCGATCTCTCTCCAGGCGCCGCCTTCGGCGCCGCGGTAGAAGTACAGCACCTCGCCCCCGTCGGTGGCGCTGGTCAGGCGGGGGCGGCCCTGCGGGTCGAACCACCAGCCGGTCACGCGCTTGTGCGGCGGATCGTCGGTCGTGACCAGCCGCTTGGCGCGTGTCGTGACGTTGAAGTAGTAGGGCGTGACATGGGTCAGCTCGCGCTTCAGGAAATGGTGGTCGCCGACGATGATTTCGTTGCTGCCATCGGCGCCATAGCCGATCAGGCCGAAGTTGGGCTCCAGCGGCTTGCCGCCGCGCTGCGAGAAGTCGTTGTCCCAGTCGCGGCGCAGCAGGCGCTTCATCTCCTTGCCGTCGCGCTGGATGCTGAACACGCCGGCGGCCTTGCTGCGCGCGTCGACGTCCTCGGTGTCGTCGACCCAGAAGATCAGCGTGTCCTCGCTCATCCATTCCACGGCGACCACGTCCACGGTCTCGAACAGGGCGATCACGCGCGGCGGGTCTTCGGACTGCGTGTCCATCATGATCAGCTTCTTGCGCTCGCCGGTCTTGGCGCCTACGGCGGCCAGCCAGCGGCCCGAGGGCGACAGCCGGGCGCCCGACAGGTCGCGCGGCTGGAAGAAGGCTTCGACCGGCACCGGCACTCCGGCGGCCTGGGGCGCCAGCGGCGCCAGGCTCAAGGCCGCCAAGGCCGTGACGCGGGCGAGCTTGTACAGCTTGTCCATATTTCCTCCCTGATTGTTGGACGGCGCGATTATTGGCGCTCCGAAAATGGGTGCCATCGGTAGGTTCACGGTGGCTGACCCACAATCGCAAGCCATGCAAAGAACACCCAGCCTGCCCGGATCGCTGCCGGCCGCGACCCCGGCTGCCACGCCGCCTTCCGATTGGTCCACCGTCGCCAAGCTGCTGCCCTATCTATGGCAGTACCGCTGGCGGGTGACGCTGGCGCTGAGCTTCATGGTGGCGGCCAAGCTGGCCAATGTGGGCGTGCCCCTGTTGCTCAAGCAGCTGATCGACGCCCTGTCCATCAAGCCGGGCTCGGCCGAGTCGCTGCTGGTCGTGCCGCTGGGCCTGTTGATGGCCTATGGCGGTCTGCGCCTGTCGACCTCGCTGTTCACCGAGTTGCGAGAGCTGATCTTCGCCAAGGCCACGGAAGGCGCCTCGCGCAGCATCTCGCTGCAGGTGTTCCGGCATCTGCACGACCTCAGCCTGCGCTTCCACCTGGAGCGCCAGACCGGCGGCATGACCCGCGACATCGAGCGCGGCACCCGGGCCGTGCATTCGCTGATCTCCTATTCGCTTTACAGCATCTTTCCGACGCTGATCGAGGTGGCCCTGGTGCTGACCCTGCTGGCCACGCAGTTCGACCTCTGGTTCGCCGGCATCACGGTGGCGGCCCTGGTGCTCTACATCGCCTTCACCGTGGTGGTCACCGAGTGGCGCACCAAGTTCCGCAAGACCATGAACGAGCTGGATTCGGTGGCCCACAGCCGCGCCATCGATTCGCTCCTGAACTACGAGACGGTCAAGTACTTCAACAACGAGGACTTCGAGGCCCGCCGCTACGACGAGAGCCTGGAGAAACTGCGCCGCGCCCAGCTGAAGTCGCAGACCACGCTGTCCATGCTGAACACCGGCCAGCAGCTGATCATCGCGGCCGCCCTGGTCCTGATGCTGTGGCGGGCCACGCAGGGCGTGGTCGAGGGACGCATGAGCCTCGGCGACCTGGTGATGATCAATGCCTTCATGATCCAGCTCTACATCCCGCTCAACTTCCTGGGCGTGATCTACCGCGAGATCAAGCAGGGCCTGACCGACCTGGAGAAGATGTTTCAGCTGCTGGAGCGGGAGCGCGAGGTGGCGGATGCGCCGAACGCCCAGCCGTTGCAGGTGGGCGAGGGAGCGGTGCGCTTCGAGCAGGTCGACTTCGCCTACGAGGCGGCGCGGCCCATCCTGCATGGCGTCAGCTTCGAGATTCCGGCCGGCAAGAAGGTGGCCGTGGTCGGACCCAGCGGCTCGGGCAAGAGCACGCTGGCGCGGCTGCTCTACCGCTTCTACGACCCGCAGGCTGGTGGCATCAGCATCGACGGGCAGCTGATCCGCGAGCGCTCGCAGGCTTCGCTGCGCCAGTCCATTGGCATCGTTCCGCAGGACACGGTGCTGTTCAACGACAGCATCGCCTACAATATCGCCTATGGCCGGCCAGGCGCCAGCCGTGAGGAGGTCGAGGCGGCGGCGCGGGCCGCGCATATCCACGACTTCATTCTGAGCCTGCCCAAGGGCTACGACACCACGGTCGGCGAGCGCGGCCTCAAGCTGTCGGGCGGCGAGAAGCAGCGCGTGGCCATAGCGCGCACCCTGCTCAAGAATCCGCCCATCCTGATCTTCGACGAGGCCACCTCGGCCCTGGATTCACGCAACGAGCGGGCGATCCAGGCGGAGCTGGAGGCGGCGGCGCAGAACAAGACGGTGCTGGTGGTGGCCCATCGCCTGTCGACCGTCGTCGATGCCCACGAGATCCTTGTGCTGGAGGGCGGCCGCATCGTTGAGCGCGGCAGTCACGGCGCCCTGCTGGAACGGGCGGGGCGCTATGCCCAGATGTGGCGACTGCAGCAGGAAGGCGCCGCCAAGGCCTGACGGCGCAAGATCGAAAAGCAAGAAGCCCGCACGCGGCGGGCTTCTTGGTGGGGGTCTTGCCGGCAGCGGATCAGCTGTTGCGGCGGCGGCGGGTCAGCGCCAGGGCACCCAGGCCGGCCAGCGCGAGTGCGCCGCCGGTGGGTTCGGGGACCTGGTTGCCGGGGCCGCCGATGTCGCCGAAGCGCATGTTGTCGAACCAGTAGCTGTCGTCGGCCGCCGTGATCTCGATCGCATAGACGGCCTGGTTGCCCAGCTCGACATGCATGAAGCCCCAGGCGCAGCTGACGCCGGCATCCGGACAGTCGAGGCCGGTGTCTGCGTCCTTCTGGATCACGGTCTTGATCGTGGTGTTGCCCAGACCGTTGATCACGTGGTTTTCCTTGTCCAGGAAGCGAACGCCCGAACCCTGGACGGCGCCACCCATCGAGGTGTAGAGCATTTCGAAGACGGTGCCGAAGCCGTCGGGGACTTCGATCCGGTACGTGGCGGGGTTGCCAAGGGTCACCTGCGAGGCGTTCAGACCCAGGGCGACGTTGTCGCACACCGGCTGGTCGCCGCCGGCCTTGCCGTTGCCTTGACCCTTGAAGTCGCCGGTGTAGGCGGTGCCGGGGTTGTCCAGGGTGCCATCGTCACCCGGCTGCCAGCCGGTGCCAGCACAGCGCATGCCGCCCATGGTGAACGCCTGGTTGCCGAACAGCACGCCGTTGTAGTTGGGCGCCGGGAAGGCGTCGTCGAATCCCAGCTGACGATCCTGGAACGTCAGGTAGATACCGGCATTCGCCGCCGCGGTACACGCGAACAGGCCAGCCGCCAAAAATTTGCTGAGCTTCATTGTTCTTGCTCCTCTTCCTGGATCTGAGACACCAAGTCGATTACTAATAGTTGCGACTGTACTGAGACCCGGCTTGTCGCGAACGCCTTCGCACCCTCCATCCGCGGGGGGTAATGCCCCGAATATGGGGGCGGCTACACTGCCCGCCGTGGAAACCAAGTGGCTCGAAGACTTCGTCAGCCTGGCCGAGACGCGCAGCTTTTCGCGCTCGGCCCAGCTCCGTCACGTGACCCAGCCGGCGTTTTCGCGCCGCATCCAGGCGCTGGAGGCCTGGGCGGGGGTCGATCTGGTCGATCGCTCCTCCTATCCGACCCGGCTGACCGGGGCCGGCGAAACGCTGCTCGCACAAGCGGTGGAGATCCTGGGCAACCTCCAGGCGACGCGCAACATGCTGCGCAGCCACCAGTCGGCCGGCCAGGACATGATCGAGTTCGCCGTGCCGCATTCGCTGGCCTTCAGCTTCTTCCCGCATTGGCTGATGGACCTGCGCCAGCGCTTCGGGGCGATCAAGAGCCGGCTGCATGCGCTGAACGTGCACGACGCCATGCTGCAGCTCAGCGAAGGCAATTGCGACCTGCTGATCGTCTACCACCATGCCAGCCAGCCGCTGCAGCTGGACCCGGAGCGCTACCAGATGGCTTCGCTGGGCCACGAGACCCTGGCCGCCTATGCCAAGGCGGACGCCAACGGCCAGCCGCTGTTCCGCCTGCCCGGTCACCCGGGCCACAAGATTCCTTTCCTCAGCTATGCCTCGGGCGCCTACCTGGGCCGCCTGGTGGAGCTGATCGCCAAGGCCTCGCCCGAGCCGCTGAACCTGGACGCGATCTACGAGACCGACATGGCCGAGGGCCTCAAGGCCATGGCCCTGGAAGGCCATGGCCTGGCCTTCCTGCCGGCCAGCTCGGTGTCCAAGGAGCTGAAGGCGCGCCGCCTGGTCCAGGCGGCCCAGGGCGGCGACTATGAGCTGAGCATGGAGCTGCGCATCTACCGCGAGCGGCCCGAGGTGGCCCGACGCAGCAAGCCGGCCGCCGAGGCGCTCTGGAACTTCCTGACCGGGACGCCGTCCTGAACGAGAATCCCGCCCCAATCCCTCCCTGTCGTTCACCCTCCCCACCAAGGAGCATCCTGCCCATGTCCACCATCAAGACGACCCTGCTGAGCCTGGCCCTGCTGGCCGCCGGCACCGCCGCCCAGGCCGAGGACACGCTGAAGAAGATCAAGGACAGCGGCACGGTGACCATGGGCGTGCGCGAATCCTCGGGTGCGCTGTCCACCGCCATCGGCGACAACAAGTACACCGGCTTCCATGTGGAGCTGTGCCAGCGGGTGCTGGCCGACCTGCAGAAGCAGCTGGGGCTGGCCAAGCTGGAGATCAAGTACTTGCCGGTGGTCTCGTCCAACCGCATCCAGCTGGTCAAGATAGGCACGGTCGATATCGAATGCGGCTCGACCACCAACAACCAGGCGCGCCAGAACGACGTGGCCTTTGCCGTCACCACCTATGTGACCGAGATCCGCATGGCGGTGCGGGCCAATGCCGGCCTCAATTCCATCGCCCAGCTGAACGGCAAGAACGTGGTGACCACGGCCGGCACGACCTCGGTGCAGACCCTGCGCAAGCATGAGCGCGCCACCGGCGTGGACTTCAAGGAAGTGATCGGCAAGGACCATGCCGACAGCTTCCTGCTGCTGGAGGCCGGCCGTGCCGATGCCTTCGTGATGGACGACTACATCCTGGCCGGCGGCATCGCCCATGCCAAGAAGCCGGCCGATTTCAAGATCAGCGGCGAGCCGCTGGCCGTCGAGCCGATCGCCATCATGTTCCGCAAGGAAGACCCGGCTTTCAAGAAGGCGGTGGACGACAGCCTGAAGGCCATGATGAAGTCGGGCGAGATCGCCAAGATCCTCGCCAGGAACGGCGGCACGGCCAGCGATGCGACCAAGGCTGCCTGGGCCGCTCCCAACGACAACCCGGCCGAGAGCTACGCCAAGAAGTAAGCCGCCATAATCCAGCCCCTTGCGGGGAACGAGGCCGCCCCGCGCGGCCTCTTTGTTTATCCGGAGATCTCTGAAGTGCCCAACTCCAACTGGGACTGGCAGGTGTTCTGCAAGAACACCATAGACGGCGAGGTCGTGACCCGCTGCTTTGGCCAGAACGGCGACATCACCTACCTGGACTGGCTGCTGTCGGCCTGGGGCTGGACCCTGTCGGTGTCGGGCCTGGCCTTGCTGCTGGCCCTGGCGGCCGGCACGCTGGTGGGCATTTCGCGCACCCTGCCTTCGCGCGGCTGGGTGCTGGTCGGCGATGCCTGGACCGAGCTGTTCCGCAACATCCCGCTGCTGGTGCAGATCTTTCTCTGGTACCACGTGGTGCCGGCGCTGTTCCCGGTCTTCCTGAAGCTGCCGCCCTTCGTGCTGGTGGTGTTCGCCCTGGGCTTTTTCACCTCGGCCCGGGTGGCCGAGCAGGTGCGGGCCGGCATCCAGAGCCTGCCGCGCGGCCAGCGCAATGCCGGCCTGGCCGTGGGCCTGACGCTGGGCCAGACCTATCGCTACGTGATCCTGCCCAATGCCCTGCGCATCGTGATCCCGCCGCTGACCAGCGAGGCGATGAACATCGTCAAGAACTCGTCCGTGGCCTTTGCCGTGTCCATCGCCGAGCTGACCCTGTTCGCCCGCCAGGTGACCGAGGAGACATCGCGCGGCGTCGAGGTCTACCTGGCCGTCACCGGCCTGTACTTTGTCTCGGCCTTCCTGGTCAACCGCGTGGCGCGGCTGATCGAGGGCCGGCTGCGGCTGCCAGGTCAGATCGGGGCCAAGGCATGACCGAACTCGACTTCGGTTTCCTGACCTGGGACTTCGTCTCGAAGTTCATCGTCCAGGGCTTTGTGTTCTCCATCGAGCTGACGCTGATCGCCGCGCTGGGCGGCATGGTGCTGGGCACCTTGCTGGCGATGATGAGGTTGTCGGGCCGGGCTTACCTTGCCATGCCGGCAGCCGGCTTCGTAGACGCGCTGCGCTCCATCCCGCTGGTGATGGTGATCATGTGGTTCTACCTCTTGATCCCCCTGCTGCTGGGCAAGTCGCTCAGCGCCGAGCTGTCGGCCATCATCACCTTCACGGTGTTCGAGGCGGCCTACTACTCGGAGATCATGCGGGCCGGCATCCAGTCGGTGCCGCGCGGCCAGGTCCATGCCGGTCAGGCCCTGGGCCTGAACTACTGGCAGTCCATGCGCCTGATCGTGCTGCCGCAGGCCTTGCGCAACATGCTGCCGGTGCTGATGACGCAGACGGTGATCCTGTTCCAGGACACCTCCCTGGTCTATGCCATCGGCGCCTACGACCTCTACAAGGGCTTCGAGCTGGCCGGCAAGAACCTGGGCCGCGCGGTCGAGGCCAATCTGCTGGCCGCCCTCGTGTACTTCCTGATCTGCTTCAGCCTGTCGATGCTCGTGCGTCGCCTGCAGAAGAAGATCGCCATCATTAGGTAGATCCCAAGATGATCGACATCCGCAACGTCTCCAAGTGGTACGGCAACTTCCAGGTGCTGACCGACTGCACGACCTCGATCGCCAAGGGAGAGGTGGTGGTGGTCTGCGGCCCCTCGGGCTCGGGCAAGTCCACGCTGATCAAGACGGTCAATGCGCTGGAGCCGGTGCAGAAGGGCGAGGTCACGGTCGATGGCGTGGCCGTCACCGACCCCAAGACCAATTTGCCCAAGCTGCGTTCGCGCGTGGGCATGGTGTTCCAGCACTTCGAGCTGTTTCCGCATCTGTCGGTGACCGAGAACCTGACCCTGGCCCAGATCAAGGTGCTGGGCCGCAGCAGCGACGAGGCGCGCGAGCGCGGCCTCAAGATGCTGGATCGCGTGGGCCTTTCGGCCCACAAGGACAAGTTCCCCGGCCAGCTCTCCGGTGGTCAGCAGCAGCGCGTGGCGATTGCCCGCGCCCTGTCCATGGACCCGGTCGTGATGCTGTTCGACGAGCCGACCTCGGCCCTGGATCCCGAGATGGTCGGCGAGGTGCTGGACGTGATGGTGCAGCTGGCCAACGACGGCATGACCATGATGTGCGTGACCCACGAGATGGGCTTCGCCCGCAAGGTCAGCCACCGCGTGATCTTCATGGACGGCGGCCGCATCGTCGAAGACTGCAGCCGCGATGAGTTCTTCGGCAACCCGGAAAACCGGGCGCCGCGCACGCAGGAATTCCTCTCAAAGATCCTGCACGCCTGATCAAGTCCAGAGCGTGATCTTGTTGTCCTGCTTGTCGGTGAACGAGCCGGTCAGCAGCATGATCACGTCGATCAGCCACCACAGGCCCAGGCCGCCGAAGGTGATCAGGAACAGGATGCCCGTGCCTATCTTGCCGACGTAGAAGCGGTGGAAGCCCAGCGTGGGCAGCAGCAGCAGGAACAGGAATGCCGGCAGGATGCGCTTGGCGCTGGCGCCGGCATGGACCTGCTGGGCGCCGCATTTCGGGCAGGCTGCGGCAGTGATGTGCATCTGCGTACCGCAGGCACTGCAGTAGCGCATGTTGGCGGCGACGGTCGAGTTGTTGTCGTTGTCCAAGGCGAACTCCCTTCAATAGCAAAGCGCGCGATCTTCGAACAAGCGTGCGCGCCCTGCCAGCGGGCCTACCCTGAGCAGTGAGCCCAGGCTCAGGGCTCGATGGCCGCGCCCACCACCTGCTCGCCTTCGCCTATCGTGCCCATCAGCTGGGCCTTGCCGGTCTTCAGGTCGATGCGGTACCAGCGGCTCACTGCGGGCGAACCCTTCTCGGCATAGGGCGTGATCGCCGCATAGGCGGCGTTGGAGAGGTCGGAGATGTCCAGTGTCGCCCGCTCGAACGGCGGCAGGCCCAGCGGGCCTACCGTGTACAGGCGGCCGGTGTTGGGCGAGACCGCCGGCGTCACGTCCTCGTGCGTGCCCATGGTGGCCAGCACGCCGGCATTGCGCTCGATCACGTAGTTGGTGGTCAGCTTGTCGTTCTGCTTGTTGTAGGTGTAGCCGGCGGCCACCACGGCGGCCTTCTTGCCTGCGTTTGAATCCTTGGCGTCGTAAGCCGGCGTGCCGTCCAGCTGCAGGCCGGGCTTGGCCGGGTCGCTGTCGACCATGGCGCCGGTGTCCGGATGCATGCGCAGGTTCAGGCCGGTGTCGCCGATCACGCGGATGCGGTCCACCGTGGGATTGAAGTCGAAGCCGTAGTCGCGGGCCTCGCCGGTCAGCACCGCCGGCGAGCCCACCGTCGTGGCTGCTGCGGCCACCGGGTCTATACGGTAGAGCTGGCCGCTGGCGCCGAGGCCATAGAGCTGGCCGCGCGCCACGCGGTAGTCGATGCCGACCAGGCGGTCCTGGGCCAGCAGGCCGGTCAGCGCCTTGCGGCTCAGCAGCTTCTGCGGCTGGCCGGCATTGAAGCGGATCAGCTGATTGGACGCGGTGACCGCATAGACCATCTCCTTGGTCGGCGGCTGACTGGGCTCGGAGGCACAACCGGCCAGCAGGGCGATGGCAAACAGGATGAGGGCAGGGCGACGACGCATCTCGACAGACTCCTTGAAGGCGTGGCTCGAGGCATGCTAGCGGCGACAGCTCCGGCCTGCTCTCAGGGCCTTCACCTGTTTTGGGACAATGCCGGCCATGCAAGACAGCCTGACCCTGACCCGCCCCGACGACTGGCATGTGCACCTGCGCGACGGCGCGGCGCTGCAGGCTGTCGTTCCCTACACCGCACGCCAGTTCGCCCGGGCCATAGCGATGCCCAATCTGCGGCCGCCCATCACCACGACCGCCCAGGCCCAGGCCTATCGCGAGCGCATCCTCGCCGCCGTGCCCGAAGGCGTGGACTTCGAGCCGCTGATGACGCTGTACCTGACCGACCTGAGCTCGCCGGACGAGATCCGCCGGGCCAAGGACGCCGGCGTGGTGGCGCTGAAGCTCTATCCGGCCGGTGCCACGACCAACAGCGATGCCGGCGTCACCGACATCCGCAAGACCTACAAGACGCTGGAAGCCATGCAGCGCGAAGGCCTGCTGCTGCTGGTCCATGGCGAGGTCACCGACCCGGCCGTCGACGTGTTCGACCGCGAGGCGGTCTTCGTTGACCAGGTGATGCGACCGCTGCGGGCCGACATGCCGGAGCTAAAGGTGGTGTTCGAGCACATCACCACGGCCGAGGCGGCCGCCTATGTGGCCGAATCGGACCGCTTCACCGCGGCCACGCTGACGCCCCAGCATCTGCTCTACAACCGCAACGCCATCTTCATGGGCGGCCTCAGGCCGCATTACTACTGCCTGCCGGTGCTCAAGCGCGAAACCCATCGACTGGCCCTGCTGAAGGCCGCCACCTCGGGCAGCCCCAAGTTCTTCCTCGGCACCGACAGCGCCCCGCATGCCTCGGTGATGAAGGAGAACTCGGTCTGCGGCGCCGGCTGCTTCACCGCCCTGTCGGCGCTGGAGCTCTACGCCGAGGCCTTCGAGGCGGCGGGTGCGCTGGACAAGCTGGAGGCCTTCGCCAGCTTCCATGGTCCGGACTTCTACGGCCTGCCGCGCAACACCGGCCAGGTGACGCTCAAGCGCCAGCCCTGGACCCTGCCCGAGGCCGTGCCCTTCGGCGACGCCCAGCTCAAGCCGCTGCGCGGCGGCGAATCGCTGGGCTGGCGGCTCGTCTGATCCGGGATTTCCGGGTTCTGGATCCAGTGCCGACCGCTCGAACGGCCGAATTTCGCCAGTTCCTCCCCCATCCGAGGGTAAATCCCTGTGTGCGCCCCGCGACCAGCATCGGCGTCATTCGCACCCGTTTTCATAGGGGATGTGGATGAAGTCGGTCGAAAACTAGGGTAATCCAGCCCCCGCGCTCGGGGGGCCCCCTAGGGTGGGTGTGACTGACTACATTGGGGCCTCAAACCAGTACGGCAGTGCCCGAGGACCCCAATGCAAGTACAAAAGTCACGAACCCGCCTGGCTGCAGCGATCGCGCTGGGCCTTGGCCTTGTTTCCGGCGCGAATTCCGCCTCCATCGTCCTGAACAACACCGGCGGTGTCGAGGTCGGGACCCAGGCCTACATGGGCTTCACCAAGGCCGCGGCTTATTGGAGCAGCGTGCTGACGAACAACGTCACCATCAACCTGAATGTGGGCTATGCCTCGCTCGGCCCCGGCATCCTGGGTTCGACCAACAGTCCCAAGGTCGTCGGCTATGTTCAGGACGTCGAATTCCTGCTCAACGCCAACAAGTCGGGCTCGGCCATTGACGCGATGGCGACCGCCAACATGCCTGGCCTCAATGCGAACGGTGCTCTCAAGGTCATCACTTCGGGCTACCAGAACCCCGCCACCCAGGCCGGCGTGAACACGGCGACGCGCGTGCTGGACGAAGACTCCTCGGGCAACAACATCGCCCTGGCGATCACGCGGGCGAATGCGAAGGCGCTGGGCTACACCGGCCTGAACGGGCCCGATGCCTCGATCACCTTCAGCAGCAACTTCTCGTTCGACTTCGACCCGACCGACGGCATTGCCAACAACAGCTACGACTTCCTCGGCATCGCCATCCACGAGATCGGCCATGCTCTGGGCTTCGTCTCCGGCGTCGACACCTACGACATCCTGGGTGGGCCGAATGGTCCCAACAAGTCGGACCTGCGGAACTTCAACAGCTTCGCGATCGCGTCCGTGCTGGACCTGTTCCGCTACACCTCCGACCCGGGCAACCTGGCTCCCGGTGGTGCCTTCCTGGACTGGTCCGTTGGCGGCAGTGCTTATTTCTCGGTCAATGGTGGCGCCAGCGCGCTGAACCTGAACGGCGTGAATGGCATGTTCTCGACCGGTCGGTACAACGGTGACGGCCAGCAGGCCTCGCACTGGAAGGACAACATGTATGCCGGCAACGCCAACTGCTCGAACCCGACGGTGGCGCCCATCGGCGTGCTCGACCCGACGGCCGGCCGTTGCGAAAGCCTGGGCGTGACCGCCATGGACCTGGCCGCCTTCGACGCCATGGGCTGGAACGTCGCCTATGACGCCTATGGCACGCAGACCTATCACGCCTCGACCGCCGACATCTTCCGCGGCGACTTCGACGGCGTGCCCGAGCCGGGCACCTGGGCCCTGCTGGGCCTGGGCTTTGCCGGCCTGGGTCTGACCCGCCGCAAGGCCGCCAAGCGCGCCGACTGATAGCTGACGCTTCCCTCGAAGGCCCAGGCGCTCAGGCACCTGGGCCTTTTTCATTGGGGGCCGCAGTTCCGGCTCTGATGGATGACAAACCGGCTAGCATCCAGGCCTTCCGCCCTCAAGGAGCCGAGGCTTGCTTCTCCAGAGATTGATCCGGCGGCCGCTGATGCTGGCCCTGGTGCTCGTGCCGCTGTCCTGCGCCTGGGCGCAGCCTCAGCAGCAACAACGCATTCCGCGGCCAGCCGCGCCGGCCGCGTCGGCCGTGCCCGTGCCGGTCTCGGCCACGGCCCGCAAGGTCTACGAGCGGGCCCGTTCGCAGCTGCTGCAGATCCGCACGCTGCTGAAGAACCAGGACAGCCAGGCCTCGGTGGGCTCGGGCTTCCTGGTCAGCAGCGAAGGCCATATCGTCACCAACTATCACGTGATCAGCCAGGTGGCGCTGGAGCCCGAGCGCTACCGGCTGCAGTACGAGACCACCGACGGCCGCCAGGGCCAGCTGGAGCTGCTGGACTTCGACGTGCGCCGCGACCTGGCCCTGCTGCGCGCCGATCCGGCCAAGCTGCAGGCCACGGGCGCGCTGAGCTTCCGCGCCAAGGAGCAGCCGCTGTCCAAGGGCGACCGCATCTATTCGATGGGCAATCCGCATGACGTGGCCTTTGCCGTCGTCGAGGGCACCTACAACGGCCTGGTCGAGCGCAGCTTCGATCCGCTGATCTATTACTCGGGCTCGATCAACTCGGGCATGAGCGGCGGTCCGGTGGTGGACGAGGAGGGCCGGGTGGTCGGCATCAACGTCTCGGCCATGTTCTTCGCCCAGCAGATGAGCTTCCTGGTGCCGGCCGAGTTCGCCCAGGCCCTGTTCGAGCGCAGCCGCGGCGCCAAGGCTATCAAGTCGGCCGCCTGGCCGCGCCTGAAGGATCAGCTGATGGCCTACCAGGACGAGCTGAGCAAGCGCTTCATGGAACAGCCCTGGCGCGCCGCCGGTCATGCGCGCTACACGCTGCCGGTGCCGCAGGAGCAGTTCTTCCGCTGCTGGGGCCGCGGCACGCCGGCCGACACCAAGGGCCTGGAATTCCAGCGCTCGCAATGTCGGATGGACCATGCGGTCTTCATCAGCGGCGGCATGCAGACCGGCTACCTCGACATGTCGCACGAGGCCTATGACGGCCGCAAGCTCGGGGCGATCCGCTTCTCGCGCCAGTACTCGGCCAGCTTCCGCAACGAGCGCCTGGGCCGCGATGACAAGGACCGCACCGCGCCCTACTGCCGCGAGGAATTCGTGGACCAGGGCGGCCTGCCGCTGCGGGCCGTGGTCTGCCTGCGGGCCTACCGCAAGCTGGACGGCCTGCATGACCTCAGCATCCTGGTCACCACGGTGGACGCCAAGACCGAGGGCGCGCTGGGACGCTTCGACGCCAAGGGCGTCAGCTTCGACAACGCACTCAAACTGACATCGCATTACCTGGGAGGCTTCGGATGGGCAGCCAAGCCGCGCTGATCGAGATCCTGGACCGCGACGGCCAGGTCCGGGCGCTGCACAAGATCGCCCAGTGGCCGCTGAGCCTCGGTCGCTCGCCGGACTGCGACCTGGTGCTGGCCGACGCCCATGTGGCCGGCCAGCATGCGCTCCTGCAATGGGGCGAGGAGGGCGCCGAGCTGGTGCTGCTGCCCAGCCTGAACGGCGGCTGGGTGGACGAGCGCCGGCTGCAGGCCGGCGAGAGCGCCGCGCTGGGCGTGGGCGGCCTGTTCCGACTGGGCAACACCTGGCTGCGGCTGCGCACCTCGGCCCAGGCCCTGCCGGCCGAACAGCCCCTGCACCACGAGGCCAGCGGCTGGCGCCACCATGCCTGGTGGCCGGCCCTGCTGCTGCTCTGGATGGGCCTGCTGTGGTTCGACCAGTGGTCGGCCCTGAACCCCGGTTCACCCTGGATCGACTACAGCGGCGCGGTGCTGGCACCGCTGTCGGTGCTGCTGGTCTGGGCGGCGCTCTGGTCGCTGATCAACCAGCTGTTCCAGCACCGCTTCCCCTTCGTGATGCATCTGAAGCGAGCCCTGGTGGCGCTGACCGGCCTGCATGTGCTCAGCGCCGCGCTGCCACTGGTGGCCTATTCGCTGTCGCTGCCGCGGCTGATGGCGATCGATGCCATCGCCTTCCCGCTGGGCCTGGCGGCCTTGCTCTGGTGGCATGCCAGCGCCGTCTGGCCACGCGCCAAGCGCTGGATGGCGGTCATGCTGGGAGCGCTGCTGCTGCTGGGCCTGCTGCTCAATGTGGCCAAGCGCCAGGAGCAGCAGCATTGGCTGGGCCCGGCCTATCTGAGCGCCTTGCCACCGCCGGCCCTGCGCCTGGCCAGCCCCAAGCCGCCCGAGGTGCTGATCGATTCGCTGCGCACGCTGCGCGAGCAACTGGCCAAGCAGGCCAAGCGGGACAACGAAGAGCCGAGCCTCGATGGGGCAGAAGACTGAACTGGGGCACCCGGGGAACGGGATACCGTTCCCCACCCGCCGAGCGGGTAGCTCGTCCGGCTTGGGGCGGCCCGGCGCCGTCCGAGTCAGACCGGCAAGAAGCCTTCCACAGACAGATAGCGCTCACCCGTGTCGTAGTTGAAGCCCAGCACGCGGCTGCCGGCCGGCAGCTCGGCCAGCTTCCTGGCGATGGCGGCCAGCGTGGCGCCGCTGGAGATGCCGACCAGCAGGCCTTCCTCACGGGCGCTGCGGCGCGCGAACTCGCGCGCCTCCTCGGCATCGACCTGGATCACACCGTCCAGCAGCTCGGTCCGCAGATTGGCCGGGATGAAGCCGGCGCCAATGCCCTGGATCGGATGCGGACTCGGCGCGCCGCCGCTGATCACCGGCGAAGCGCTGGGTTCGACCGCATAGACCTTGAGATTCGGCCACGCCTTCTTCAAGACTTCGGCCGTGCCACTGATGTGGCCGCCGGTGCCGACGCCGGTGATCAGGGCGTCCAGGCCTTCGGGAAAGTCGGCCAGGATCTCCTGCGCCGTGGTCGCCACATGGACGGCGATATTGGCCGGGTTCTCGAACTGCTGCGGAATCCAGGCGCCGGGCGTCTGTGCGGCGAGTTCCTGGGCGCGGGCGATGGCGCCCTTCATGCCCTTCTCGCGCGGCGTCAGGTCGAAGCTCGCGCCATAGGCCAGCATCAGGCGGCGGCGCTCGATCGACATGCTGTCGGGCATCACCAGCACCAGCTTGTAGCCCTTGACCGCGGCCACCATGGCCAGTCCCACGCCGGTGTTGCCCGAGGTCGGCTCGATGATGGTGCCGCCGGGTTTGAGCAGCCCGTCGCGCTCGGCCGCTTCGACCATGGCCAGGGCGATGCGGTCCTTGATCGATCCGCCGGGGTTGCTGCGCTCGCTCTTGATCCAGACCTGGGCCTGGTCGCCGAACAGGCGGTTGATGCGTATGTGGGGCGTGTTGCCTATGGTGGCGAGGACGTTGGCGGCTTTCATGGGCGGCGATGCTAGCCGCTGGCGCGAGGCCTGGCCAAACAACCAGATCTCATGCCTTCATGAAAATTGCTGCTGATCGCCCCTGAGCAAAGCTTCTTTGCATGCTGGTTGCTATAAAGGCCGCTTCGTCCGTTCTGCGAGCCCTGTGCTCCTTCCAGACATGAACACGCTGTTCCGATCCAGCCTCGCGCTGGCCGTGGTGCTGCTGACCGCCGGTCCCGGCTGGTCGGCCACCGATGCCGCGCCGGCCGCCAAGAAGCCCATCACCCATGACGTCTATGCCGGCTGGCGCAGCATCCAGGGCTCGGCCCTGAGTGCCGACGGCCGCTTTGCCGCCTATGCCCTGGTGGGCCAGGAGAGCGATGGCGAGATCGTCGTGCGCCAGCTGTCCGACGGTCGCGAGTGGCGCGCCACGCGCGGCTCCAGCGCCGCCGCCGCGCCGGCCCAGCCGGGCGAAGCCCCGAGTCGCGCTGCCCTGCCATTGCTGGCCTTCAGCGCCGATGGCCGCTACCTCGCTTTCGCCATTCATCCCAGCCGTGCCGAACAAGACAAGGGCAAGAAGGAAAAGAAGCGTGGCGACGACGCGCCCAAGCCTTCTGTCGGACTGATGGACCTGGCCACCGGCAAGGTCGAGACCATCGAACGCGTCAAGCGCTTCGCCTGGCCCGACGAGGGCGGTGCGCAGCTGGCCGTGCTGCTGGACGCGCCGGTCGCCAAGAAAGAAGGCGCGGCAGCCGCTGCAGCTGCCAAGGCCGACAGCGACTTCGCTGATGACGACCAGGCGGCGCCTGCTGCCGGTGCTGCCGCTGCAGCCGGTGCCCGCCGCAAGGACGCGGGCACCGAGCTGATCCTGCTCGATGCCGCGAGCGGCAAGCGCACGAGCTTCAAGGACGTGGCCGACTTCGCCTGGCCGCGCAACGGCGCCTGGCTGGCCTATACGGTGTCGGTCAAGGACGCACCGGCCGCGCCGGCCCGTCCGGCCAGCGGCGCCAGCGCGCCCGCCGAGCCGCCCAAGCCGGCCGACAACCTGCGCGAAGGCGTCTATGTGGTCAATCTGGCCGACGCCAGCGCGCGTGCGCTGATCACCGGCCCGGGCAGCTACAAGCAGCTGGTCACCGACCGCGAAGGCCGCGAGCTGGCCTTCATCTCCAACCGCGACGCGCTGGCCGAGCAGGCCGCCGCAAAGAAAGAGGCCAAGGGCAAGGACGCCGCCGCCAAGAAGGACGAGCCCGAGACGCCCGCGCCCTACAAGCTGTTCTTCTGGCGCTCCAATGACGCGGCCGCCCAGGTGCTGGTCTCCGCCGGCACCGTCGGCATGCCGGCCGGCTGGGGCCCGAGCGAGCACGCCTCGCTGGGCTTCAGCAAGGACGGCCAGCGCCTGTTCCTGGGCACGGCCGAACTGCCCAAGGCCGAGCCCAAGGACCAGCCCGAGGCGATGAAGGTCGACCTCTGGCACTACAAGGACCCGGAGCTGCAGTCGGCCCAGAAGGTCAAGGCCGAGCGCGACAAGAACCGCAGCTATCGAGCCGTCGTCCACCTGGACGGCACGGCGCCCAGGTTCGTGCAGCTGGCCGGCGCCGACATGCCCAACCTGCTGGCCAACGACAACGGCCGCTGGGCCCTGGGCACCAGCGAGCTGCCGTACCGCATGCTGCAGAGCTGGGACGCGCTGTACTACGACGTGTATGCCGTGGATCTGCAGACCGGCGCCAAGCGCCAGATCGCAACCAAGCAGCGCAGCCAGCCGCGGCTCTCGCCCGGTGGCGAATACGCCATCGGCTTTGCGCCGGCCCAGAAGACCTGGTTCGCCTGGCGCCTGGCCGACGGCCAGCAGTTCAACCTCACCGGCAAGATCAAGGCCCGCTTCGAGAACGTCGAGCGCGACGTGGTCGAGCCGGCCGATGCCTATGGCTATGCCGGCTGGACCGAGAACGATGCGGCCGTGGTGCTGTACGACCAGTTCGACCTGTGGGAAGTGCAGATCGCGACCCAGGCCGCGCGCAACCTCACCAACGGCTTCGGCCGCAAGCACCAGCTGCAGCTTCGCTATGTGCCGCTGGAGACCGAGGACCTGGAATCGCGTCGCCTGCCGACCGACGGCCTGGTGCTGTCGGCGGCCCATGAGGTGAACCGCTCGACCGGCTTCTACAAGCTGCCGGCAGGCGGTGGCGAACCGGCCAAGCTGCTCCATGCGAACAAGCTGATCGGCGGCCTGATCAAAGCCAAGAAGGCCGATGCCGTGCTGTTCACCCAGCAGAGCTTCGTCGAGTTCCCCGACCTGTGGCAGGCCAAGCTGGACCTGGCCGCCCCTAGCAAGATCAGCAATGCCAACCCGCAGCAGTCGCAGTACCTGTGGGGCACGCAGGAGATGATGGAATTCACCTCGGCCGACGGCAAGAAGCTCAAGGCCCTGGTGGCCAAGCCGGAGAACTTCGACCCCAAGAAGAAGTACCCGGTGATGGTCTACATCTACGAGAAGATGACCGACAACCTGCACCGCTACGTGCCTCCGGCACCGGCGCAGAACATCAACGTGAGCCGCTACGTCAGCAATGGCTACATCGTGCTGCGTCCGGACATCGTCTACACCATCGGCCATCCGGGCAAGAGCGCGCAGAACGCCGTGCTGCCGGCCGTCCAGGCCATCGTCAAGGCCGGCTATGCCGACGAGAAGCGCGTGGGCATCCAGGGCCACAGCTGGGGTGCATACCAGATCAACTACCTGATCACGCACAGCAACGCCTTCCGCGCAGCCGAGGCGGGCGCCTCGATGGCCAACATGATCAGCGGCTACGGCGGCATCCGTTGGGGTCCCGGCATCAGCCGTGCCTTCCAGTACGAGCAGCAGCAGAGCCGCATTGGCGGCACGCCCTGGGACAGCGCCAATCTCTACATCGAGAACTCGCCGATCTTCCAGGTCCACAAGGTGCAGACCCCGTTCCTGACCATCCACAACGACGACGACGACGCCGTGCCCTGGTACCAGGCCATCGAGTTCTTCACCGCGCTGCGACGCCTGGGCAAGGAAGCCTACTGGTTCAACTACAACGGCGAGAAGCACGGCCTGCGCGAGCGCGACAACATGAAGCACTTCACCGTGCACATGGGCGAGTTTTTCGACCACTACCTGAAGGGTGCGCCGCGCCCCGAATGGATGGACAAGCCCGTGCCCTATCTCGAGAAGGGCAAGCGCGATGTGATGCCGATGTTCAAGCCGACCGCACCCTGAGTCTGTTGGTTCGTTTGATGGAAATGAAAGACCCGCTTCGGCGGGCCTTTTTGCTTGCGAAGATTGCTTTAGGAGGCCGGCCCTGCGATGCCAGGGTATTCCCCGCGTCGCTGGTTGGATCTCGCTGGCGAGAATGTGCTCGGACGCAACGTTTGTCAGTTAGCTTTCACAGGGATATGAACAAGAAGCTGCTCATGCTTTTTCTACTGCCGCTGGCGGCCGCCACGCCAAGCCATGCCGCCGAGTGCGATGACTATGCAAAGGAACTGGCGACGATGCGTCAATCTGATCAGGCCGTACGTATGGCTCAGCATCAGACTGGAGACACGACGATGCCGCGACGGACGAAGAATGCGTTCGAAGCGGTGGACAAGGCCAATACAGCTCGCTTGAAGGTGCTGGTCAATCAATGCGGCTGGCCCGCAGCGAGCCGGCACGGAAGGGCTGCAGGCCTGACGGCCTTCATGCTCGTGCAGCATTCGCCCGACCGTGACTTCCAGCGACAGATGCTGGAATTGCTGAAGCAAGCTGTCAAAGCCGGGGAGGCCGAGGGCTTGACGCTGGCCTACCTCACCGACAGGCTGGCCATGGCCGATGGGCGGCCGCAGGTGTATGGAACACAGTTCAAGCAGGAGCTCGTGAACTGCAAACGCGTCCTGGCGCCACTGGATGGCAGCCGTGAGGTCGTGGACGCGCGTCGCCGTGAGATCGGCGAGATGCCCACGCTCGACGAGTACGAAGAGCTGACCAATGCCCGGTTGGTGCTGCCACCGGAGTGCCGCGCCACGAAGTAGCGCGGCAACAGGATCAGGATCGGTAGTCCGCGTTGATCGTCACGTACTCGTGGCTGAGATCGCAGGTCCAGACGGTGGCTGATGCCGGGCCGCGATGCAGGCCCACGCGGATCGTGATCTCGCTCCGCTTCATCACGCGCTGGCCGTCTTCCTCGCGGTAGTCGGGGTGACGGCCGCCGGCGCGGACCACGTGGACGTCGTCGAGGAAGAGCTCGATCAGGGTCTGGTCCAGGTCGGCGATGCCGGCATAGCCCACCGCGGCCAGGATGCGGCCCAGGTTCGGGTCGCTGGCGAAGAAGGCGGTCTTGACCAGGGGCGAGTGGGCAATGGCGTAGGCCGCCAGCTGGCACTCGGCTTCGTCGCGGCCACCTTCGATCTGGATGGTGATGAACTTGGTCGCGCCTTCGCCGTCGCGCACGATGGCCTGGGCCAGTTGCTGCGACACGGCGATCACGGCGTCGCGCAGCATCTGGCCTTCGCTGGACGCCAGCGACTCGATGCGGCCATGCTTGGCCTGGTTGGTGGCGATCAGCAGGAAGCTGTCGTTGGTCGAGGTGTCGCCGTCGATGGTGATGCGGTTGAAAGAGGCATCGGCCGCATCGCGCACCAGGCCTTGCAGCAGGTCGGGGTTGATGTTGGCGTCGGTGGCTACGAAGCCCAGCATGGTCGCCATATTGGGCCGGATCATGCCGGCGCCCTTGCTGACGCCGGTGATGGTGACCGTCTGGCCACCGATGCTGACCTGGCGCGAGGCGGCCTTGGGCAGCGTGTCCGTGGTCATGATGCCGGCAGCGGCCTCGTCCCAGGCATTGGCGCGCAGTGCGGCGATGGCCGCGGGCAGGCCGGCGACGATGCGATCGACCGGCAAGGTCTCCATGATCACGCCGGTGGAGAAGGGCAGGACCTGGCTGGCCTGCAGGCCCATCAGCTCGGCGGCGGCGGCACAGGTCTGGCGGGCGCGGGTCAGGCCGTCGGCGCCGGTGCCGGCGTTGGCATTGCCGGTGTTGATGACGATGGCGCGGATGCTGTGGCTGGCGTCCAGGTGCTCGCGGCAGACCTGCACCGGCGCGGCGCAGAAGCGGTTCTTGGTGAACACGCCGGCCACGGCCGAGCCCTCGGCCAGCTCGATGACGCTCAGGTCGCGCCGGTTGGCCTTGCGCACGCCGGCCATGGTGACGCCCAGGCGGACACCGGGCACAGGATGCAGGGAGGCAGGATCGGGGGCGACAAGATTGACGGGCATGATGGTCGCGCAGGGCGCAGCAGGGACGGGGATGGCGCGAATTGTAGGCAGCAGGAAATGAAAAGGGCTCCTTGAAGGAGCCCTTTCGAAATGCCGGCGGCCGGTCAGGCCAGCTTGCCGTGGCAGGCCTTGAACTTCTTGCCGCTGCCGCAAGGGCAGGGGTCGTTGCGGCCCACGCCGATGAACTGGCTGGCGTCCATCTCCTTGTCTTCGGAGACCGAGCCATCCTCGTTCGGGTGCGTGTAGGTCACGTTGCTGACGTTCTCGGCCTGCTGCTCGATGGCGGCGGCGGCCTGGGCGGCTTCGTCCTGGCTCTGGATGCGCACGTTCATCAGCGTGCGCGTGACTTCCATCTTCACCTGGTCCAGCAGCTGCGAGAACAGCTCGAAGGCCTCGCGCTTGTATTCCTGCTTGGGGTTCTTCTGGGCGTAGCCACGCAGGTGGATGCCCTGGCGCAGGTAGTCCAGCGAAGCCAGGTGCTCGCGCCAGTGGTGGTCGATGCTCTGCAGCAGCACCATGCGCATGAAGGGCGTGAACTGTTCGGCGCCGACCATGTCCAGCTTGACCTGGAAGGCCTCGTCGGCCGCCTTGACCGCCAGCTCGAGGATCTCGTCGTCGGTGATGGAATCGCTCTTCTCGACGGCGGCACGCAGGCCCACGTCCAGCTGCCATTCGTCGTGCAGCACGCGCTCCAGCTGGGGCAGGTCCCACTGCTCTTCCAGGCTCTCGGCCGGCACGAAGGTCCGGACGACGTTTTCCATGGTGCTGGCACGCAGGTTGGCGATCGGCGCCAGCATCGATTCGGCTTCGAGGATGTCGTTGCGCTGCTGGTAGATCACCTTGCGCTGGTCGTTCGACACGTCGTCGTACTCGAGCAGCTGCTTGCGGATGTCGAAGTTGCGGCCCTCGACCTTGCGCTGGGCGCTTTCGATCGAGCGGGTGACGATACCGGCCTCGATGGCCTCGCCCTCGGGCATCTTCAGACGGTCCATGATGGCGCGCACCCGGTCGCCGGCGAAGATGCGCATCAGCGGATCGTCCAGCGACAGGTAGAAGCGCGAGGAGCCCGGGTCGCCCTGGCGGCCCGAACGGCCGCGCAGCTGGTTGTCGATGCGGCGGCTTTCATGGCGCTCGGTGGCGATGATGCGCAGGCCGCCCTCGGCCTTGACCTTCTCGTGCAGGCCCTGCCACTCGTCCTTGAGCTGCTGGATGCGCGCGGCCTTGTCGGCCTCGGGGATGGCCTCGTCGGCCTCGATGAACTGCACCTGCTTCTCGACATTGCCGCCCAGCACGATGTCGGTGCCGCGCCCGGCCATGTTGGTGGCGATGGTGATCACGCCCGGGCGGCCGGCCTGGGCCACGATCTCGGCTTCCTTGGCATGCTGCTTGGCGTTCAGCACCTGGTGCGGCAGCTTGGCCTGGGTCAGCAAGTGCGAGATCAGCTCGGAGTTCTCGATCGAGGTCGTGCCCACCAGCACCGGCTGACCGCGCTCGTGGCAGTCGCGGATGTCGGCGATGACGGCGTCGAACTTTTCCTTGGCGTTCTTGTAGACCAGGTCCAGCTCGTCCTTGCGGATGGTCGGGCGGTTCGGCGGGATCACCACGGTCTCGAGGCCGTAGATCTCCTGGAACTCGTAGGCCTCGGTGTCGGCCGTGCCGGTCATGCCCGACAGCTTGCCGTACATGCGGAAGTAGTTCTGGAAGGTGATCGAGGCCAGGGTCTGGTTCTCGCTCTGGATCTTGACGCCTTCCTTGGCCTCGACGGCCTGATGCAGGCCATCGCTCCAGCGGCGGCCGGTCATCAGGCGGCCGGTGAATTCGTCGACGATCACCACCTCGTCGTTCTGCACCACGTAATGCTGGTCCTTGTGGAACACGTGGTGGGCACGCAGCGAGGCATACAGGTGATGCATCAGCGTGATGTTGGCGGAGTCGTAGAGCGAGGCGCCATCGGCCAGCAGGCCGTGCTGGGACAGCAGCTTCTCGGCGTTCTCGTGGCCGTCTTCGGTCAGGTAGATCTGGTGCGACTTCTCGTCCACCGTGAAGTCGCCCGGCACCTCGACGCCTTCGCCGGTGCGCAGGTCCAGCTCGCCGATCTGCTTCTTCAGCAGCGGGGCGACCTTGTTGATCGCCAGGTAGACGTCGGTCTGGTCTTCGGCCTGGCCGGAGATGATCAGCGGCGTGCGAGCCTCGTCGATCAGGATCGAGTCCACCTCGTCGACGATGGCGTAGGCCAGGCCTCGTTGCACGCGGTCGGCGGTCTCGTAGACCATGTTGTCGCGCAGGTAGTCGAAGCCGTACTCGTTGTTGGTGCCGTAGGTGACGTCGGCGGCGTAGGCGGCCTGCTTCTCCTCGCGCGGCATCTGCGGCAGGTTGATGCCCACCGTCAGCCCGAGGAAGTTGTACAGCTTGGCCATCCACTCGGCGTCGCGGCGGGCCAGGTAGTCGTTGACCGTCACCACGTGGACGCCCTTGCCGGTCAGGGCGTTCAGGTAGACCGGCAGCGTGGCCATCAGCGTCTTGCCTTCGCCGGTGCGCATTTCGGCGACCTTGCCGTTGTTCAGCACCATGCCGCCGATCAGCTGCACGTCGAAGTGGCGCATCTTCAGCGAACGCTTGCTGCCTTCGCGGCAGACGGCAAAGGCCTCGGGCAGGATCTGGTCGACCGTCTCGCCGGCAGCCAGGCGCTGCTTGAATTCCTCGGTCTTGGCCTTCAGCGCGGCATCGTCGAGCTGCTCGAACTGCGGCTCCAGCGCATTGATCTGGGCCACGACGCGACGGTACTGCTTGAGCAGGCGCTCGTTGCGGCTACCGAAGAGGGAGGTGAGAAGCTTGGGCAACATGCGGCGTATCGGGTTCGGACGGGGAGACCCCGGAGGGGCGACAGCTGCCCGACATGGGGGCGGCCGAGGCCAAAACAAGCGCAAAAGCAAGTCGCGCCCGTGGCGGGCGCGACTCGTCAAAAACCCGGGGAGTTTAGCACCGGCCCGGACCCGGCCTTGGTCGCCCGACCTACACTGACGGCCTGATGGCGACGCAACGATTCAATCCCCAGGTGCCCGACCCGCTGCCGCTAGCCCGCGTGCTCGAGCAGCACAGCGGCCTGGCCCGGCTGGGATTCCTGCTGCAGCAGTCGCAGCGACGCATGGAGATCGTCAAGCCGGCCTTGCCGGGGGCGCTGTCGCGCCATGTGAAGGCCGGTCCGGTGGACGAGGAGGGCTGGACCCTGCTGGCCGCCAATGCCGCCGTGGCCGCCAAGCTGCGCCACCTGCAGCCCCGACTGGAAGAGCTGCTGAAAGAACAAGGCCTGCAGCCTTACGCGGTTCGCGTGAAGGTTCTGCAGGCCTGATGCAATCTGGTGCCGGCTATCGGATTCGAACTGATGACCTACCGCTTACAAGGCGGTTGCTCTACCAACTGAGCTAAGCCGGCGTTCCCTGAACGGGAGCGCATTGTAGGCGCAGCGCTGCGCCCTCAATGCGATGTCTTACTTGATGCGCTTGAGTGAAGGACGACCGCCTCCGGCCGGGCCGTTGGGCTCGTCACCGCCGTCGTCGGCGGGTGCTTCCACCTTGGGCTCGGCGGCCTCGGGCTCGGGCGTGGAGGCCAGGCGCAGGCCGCGCAGCGGCGTCACGCCACGGCCGCCGGCGGGCGTCGGAGCCACCGCCTCGGGCGAGGAGGTGGCCGTTGTTTCCACCGTCGGCGCCGGGAAGGCCATGCCCTGGCCGTTCTCGCGGGCGTAGATGGCGACCACATGGTCGACCGGCACGAGGATCTCGCGCGCCACGCCGCCGAAGCGGGCCTTGAACTGGATGAAGTCGTTGCCGAGTTCGAGGCCGGAGGTGGCCTCGAAGCCGACGTTGAGCACGATCTCGTTGTTGCTCACGTACTCCATCGGCACCTGGACCATCCGATCCACATGGACCGCGATATAGGGCGTGAAGCCGTTGTCGGTGCACCAGTCGTGCAAGGCCCGTATCAGGTAGGGCCTTGTCGAGCTGCTTGGGCCTTGGTCGCTGCTGGATTCCATGTGGCTCGGCAGGCGCTTACTTGCGCATCACCTTTTCGGACGGGGTCAGTGCCTCGATGTAGGCGGGACGCGAGAAGATGCGCTCGGCGTACTTCAAGAGTGGCAGGGCGTTCTTGGACATGTCGATGCCGTAGTAGTCCAGGCGCCACAGCAGCGGGGCGATGGCCACGTCGAGCATCGAGAAGTCGTCGCCCAGCATGTACTTGTTCTTCAGGAAGATCGGCGCCAGCTGGGTCAAGCGGTCGCGGATCTGCGAACGGGCCTTTTCCAGTTGCTTGTCCGTTGCCTTCACCGTCGTGCCACGGCCTTCCAGCACGTTCACGTGAGCGAACAGCTCCTTCTCGAAATTGAGCAGGAACAGGCGCACGCGGGCGCGGGCCACCGGGTCGCCGGGCATCAGCTGCGGATGCGGGAAGCGCTCATCGATGTACTCGTTGATGATGTGCGACTCGTACAGGATCAGGTCGCGCTCGACCAGGATCGGCACTTCGTTGTACGGGTTCATCAGCGCGATGTCTTCGGGCTTGGCGAACAAGTCCACGTCGCGGATTTCAAAGTCCATGCCCTTTTCGAACAGCACGAAGCGGCAGCGGTGCGAGTAGGGGCAGGTGGTTCCTGAGTAAAGCACCATCATGGCGGTGGACTCCCGATCAGTCGATCAACAAAAAACAAACGCAGTGGATGGCCGGCAGGCCGGTCCCACTGCGTGACGAGGCTCAGGATCCGAGAAGCCCGAGCCCCAAGGCTTACTTCACGTCCTTCCAGAAGGAAGCATTCAGTCGCCAGGCCAGCACGCTGAAGATGGCCAGGAAGATCAGCACGACCACGCCCAGGCGGAAGCGCTGGGCCTGGGCCGGCTCACCCATCCACTGCAGGTAGGCCACCAGGTCGCCGACGGCGCTGTTGTACTCCTGCTCGGTCATCTTGCCGGGGGTCAGCTGCTCGAAACCCTTGAACACATGCGTGGTCTTGCTGTGGTCATGCGGGTCGGCCACCTCGGCGAACTTGGCGGCGCGCTGGCCCTGCAGTTCCCACAGCACATGCGGCATGGCAACGCTGGGGAAGGCCAGGTTGTTCCAGCCGGTGGCCTTGGTTTCGTCGCGGTAGTAGGTGCGCAGGTAGGTGTACAGATAGTCAGCACCCGATCCCTTGGACCCGTCGGCGCGCGAGCGGGCGATCACGGTCAGGTCCGGCGGCACGGCGCCGAACCATTCCTTGGCCTGCTTCGGGTCCAGCGAGACCTTCATCAGGTCGCCGACCTTGTCCGAGGCGAACATCAGGTTGGACTTGATCTGGACTTCCGTCAGACCCAGGTCGCGCAGCCGGTTGTAGCGCATGAAAGCCGCGGCATGGCAGTTCAGGCAGTAGTTGACGAACAGCTTGGCGCCGTTCTGCAACGAGGCCCGGTCTTCCATCTTGTCGGTCGGGAACTTGTCCCAATCGATGCCGCCGCCCGAGGCGTGGGCGCCCGAGACCAGGCCTGCACCCAGGGTCAGCGAGGTCAGCAGCGTAGCGATGAGCTTTTTAATGGTCATTCTTTGAACTCCGGTGCTGCGGCTGTCAGTGGGCGTGGAAGGTCACGCGGTCCGGCACGGCCTTGGGCGTGCCGAGCTTGCTCCACCAGGGCATCAGCAGGAAGAAGCCGAAATAGAACAGCGTGCCGATCTGCGCGACGATGGTGCCGATGTCGGTCGGCGGCTGGATGCCCAGGTAGCCCAGGATCAGGAAGATCACGACGAACACGGCGTACAGGTAGCTGTGCCAGGTCGGGCGGTAGCGGATCGACTTGACCGGGCTGTGGTCCAGCCAGGGCAGGAAGAACAGGATCACGACCGCGCCGCCCATCACGACCACGCCCCAGAACTTGGCGTCGAAGGTCTTGAGCAGGGCGATGCCGATGATGGCCCCCACCAGCACGGCGATCTTGCCCTTGCCGGCGAAGCTGCCCTTGAGCACGGCCAGCACGGCACCCACGCCGATGATGCCCGACAGCACGTTGACCATCACGTCGGTGGTGGCGCGCAGCATCGAGTAGAACGGCGTGAAGTACCAGACCGGCGCGATGTGCGCAGGCGTCTTCAGCGGGTCGGCCGGGATGAAGTTGTTGTACTCCAGGAAGTAGCCACCCAGCTCAGGCGCGAAGAAGATGATCGAGCAGAACACCAGCAGGAACAGGGTGACGCCGTAGATGTCGTGCACCGTGTAGTACGGGTGGAAGGGGATGCCGTCCAGCGGCTTGCCGTTGGCGTCCTTCGGAGCCTTGGGGCCCTTGATCTCGACGCCGTCCGGGTTGTTGGAACCCACTTCATGCAGCGCAATGATGTGAGCAACCACCAGGCCCAGCAGGATCAGCGGGATCGCGATCACGTGGAAGCTAAAGAAGCGGTTCAGCGTGGCGTCCGACACCACGAAGTCGCCGCGGATCAGCAGGGCCAGGTCCGGGCCGACGAAGGGCACGGCGGCGAACAGGTTCACGATCACCTGGGCGCCCCAGTAGGACATCTGGCCCCAGGGCAGCAGGTAGCCCATGAAGGCCTCGCCCATCAGGCACAGGAAGATCGCGCAGCCGAAGATCCAGACCAGCTCGCGGGGCTTGCGGTACGAGCCGTAAAGCAGGCCGCGGAACATGTGCAGGTACACGACCACGAAGAACGCCGAGGCGCCCGTCGAGTGCATGTAGCGGATCAGCCAGCCCCAGGGCACATCGCGCATGATGTACTCGACCGAGGCGAACGCCAGGGCGGCGTCCGGCTTGTAGTGCATCACCAGGAAGATGCCGGTGACGATCTGGATCACCAGCACCAGCATGGCCAGCGAGCCGAAGATGTACCACCAGTTGAAGTTCTTCGGAGCGTAGTACTCCGACATGTGCTCCTTGTACATCTTGCTGGCCGGAAAGCGGTTGTCCACCCAGGTCAGCAGCTGGGTGGCGATGGACGCGCCAGCGGGAGCTTCTTTGAATTCAGCCATGTTTTACCTCTGTCCTGTTCAGGCCTTCTTGTCTTCACCAATGAGAAGCTTGGTGTCGGACAGGTACATGTGGGGAGGCACCTCGAGGTTGTCGGGTGCCGGCTTGTTCTTGAACACGCGGCCGGCCAGGTCGAAGGTCGAACCGTGGCAGGGGCAGAGGAAGCCGCCGTGCCAGTCGTCCGGCAGCGAGGGCTGCGGGCCGGTGGCGAACTTGTCGCTGGGCGAGCAGCCCAGGTGCGAGCAGATGCCCACGGCGACGAAGATCTCGGGCTTGATCGAGCGCGACCCGTTCTTGGCGTAATCGGGCGTCGGATAGGCCGTGCGCTCCGACTTGGGGTCGGCCAGCTGGGACTCGGTCCCTTCCAGGGCTTTCAGCTGCTCGGGGGTGCGGCGAACGATCCACACCGGCTTGCCACGCCATTCGACGGTCTTCTTCTCGCCGGGCTTGATGTCGCTGATGTCGACTTCGACGGCGGCACCGGCGGCCTTGGCGCGCTCGGACGGCGTGAAGGTACTGACGAAGGGTACGGCGGTGGCAACGCCACCTACGGCGCCGGCGCAACCGGTGGCGATGAGCCAGGTGCGCTTGCCTTGGTCCACTTGCTGGTCACTCATGAGGGTCCTCGAACGAGACTTCTGATCTGGGGCAACCGGGGATTCTAAGGGATGCTGTCAAGCCTCCCGGGGCAAGATGGGGTGCTTCCTCCTGGTTTGGCCCGATTCGCGCCCCGGCACGGCATGCACAATGCCCAAGCTCACATCTTTGGAGGCAGCATGGGCATGATGTCGGAGTTCCGCGAGTTCGCGGTCAAGGGCAATGTGGTCGACCTGGCGGTCGGCGTGATCATCGGCGGCGCCTTCGGCAAGATCGTCGATTCCATGGTCAACCACCTGATCATGCCCCTGGTCGGCCGCGTGGTCGGCGGCCTGGACTTCAGTAACTACTTCGTCATGCTGGCCAGCCCGCCGGCGGACTTCAAGGGCCCGATGACCTTTGACGCCCTGACCAAGGCCGGCGTACCGCTGTTTGCCTATGGCAGCTTCTTGACCGTGCTGCTCAACTTCATCATCCTGGCCTTCATCATTTTCATGATGGTCAAGCAGATCAACCGGCTCAAGCGCGACAGCGCGCCGGCACCCGCACCGGCCGAGCCGCCGGCCACGCCGGAAGACATCCAGCTGCTGCGCGAGATCCGCGATTCGCTGAAGCGCTGATCCACCGGGGCCGCCCCCGGTGGGCGGTAAGCGAAAGTTACGGCACGCGCGAGTGTTAGCTTTTTGGCGACGCGAGCGCTGCCGGATCGGCCGCGCTCCCTGTGAGGCCCGGCGAATCAGGTGATACTCGCAGCGCACGTGGCTTGTGCGCCACATGGCCTTGCCAGACCCCTGATGAATCAGCCCGACCTCAGACTGAATCCCCACCTGGAGGCTGCCCTCCAGCGCATCCGCACCGCTGCCGAACAGGCGGCCGAGCGGGGGGCCGAGGGCATGGGCCTGTCGGCCCTGTCGGCCAGCCAGACCAAGCGCCGCGATGAGCTCTTGGCCGCCCAGTTCCTGTTTCGCAAGCAGCAGGTCGTCTTCGGCCAGCACTTCTATCAAAGCCTGCGCAAGCAGGTCGCCGCCCAGCGCAGCCCCGAGATGGCCGGCGCCCCGGCCGCCCCCAAGAAAAAGGACTGGACCGAGCTGTCGCTGATGGGCGACGAGCAGGTCGAGTCGCTGGTCGCCGCCGACCGCATTGGCATGGCCATAGGCCACCAGAGCGAATGGGAGCTGCGCGAGGTCGATTCCTACATTGCCAGCCTGTCCGGCGGCGAGCGCAATCCGCTGCGGCCCGAGGTCGTGGCCCAGGCCCTGATCGAGGGCGTCAATGCGATTACCGAGGAAGCCGGCGCCCGCCAGGTCCTCACCGATGAGCTGACCCGCGCGCTGTCCCAGGAAATGCGGGCCTGCTATGCCGACATCGCCGAGCTGTTCCGCAGCCGCGGCCTGCGTCCGCAGGACCTGCGGGTGAGGGCGGCGCTGGATCCGCACGGGGCCCGCAGCGGTCAGAGCGAGCATGGCGCGCTGGACGAGGCCGACAGCGGTCACGGCGGGCCGGGTGGCCCGATTTCCGGCCGCGGTGGTTTCGCCGGCGGCTCGCGCGGCGGCGGTGGCTTTGGCAACAGCATGCCGGGCGGACTGGGTGGCTATGGCGGCGGCGGTGGCCGACGCGGTGGTGGTGGTGGTGGCGGCGGATTCGGCACGGTGGACGTGCAGATGATGGACCTGCTGCGCCGCCTGGCCCAGGTACCCAGCGGTCATGGCGGCCTGGGCGGTGGCGACAGCGGCTGGGCCGAGGAATACGGCGATATCGGCAGTGGTGGCGGCGTTGGCGGCGGCGGCCATTGGGGCGGTGGCGCGATGCCGGCCAACCTGATCGTCCAGCACCGCGACGAGCTGCGCCAGGCGGCCTCGGCGCCGCTGGACCACATGGTCATCGACGTGGTCGGCAGTCTGTTCGACCAGATCCTGTCCGATCCCAAGGTGCCGCCGCAGATGGCGCGCCTGATCGCCCGCCTGCAGCTGCCCGTGCTGCGCGTGGCCCTGGGCGACAACAGCTTCTTCTCCTCGCGCAAGCACCCGGTGCGGCGCTTCGTCAACCGCATCGCCTCGCTGGCCTGCGCCTTCGACGATTTCGCCGAAGACCCCGGCAAGTCCTTCCTCAGCCATGTGCGCGACCTGGTGCAGGACGTGGCCAACGGCGATTTCGACCGCATGGACGTCTACGAGTCCAAGCTCGATGCGCTCGAGCAGTTCATCGCCGTGCAGACCTCGGAGGCCCTGAAGGCCCAGAGCGACGCGGCCGCCGTGGTCGAGCGCAAGGAAACCGACCTGCGCCTGCAGCAGCAGTACATGCAGCAGCTGCAGCGCCAGCTGGCTCCCGTGCCCATGCACGACTTCCTGCGCGACTTCCTGGCCCAGGTCTGGAGCCAGGCCATCGTGCTGGCCTCGCGCGACGCGGCACATCCCGACCGTGCGCTGCGTGTGCGGCAACTGGGCCGGCAGCTGGTGATGAGCGTGCAGCCCAAGGCCGGCAGCGAGGCGCGCAAGACCTTCCTGACCGAGCTGCCGGTGCTGATGCGCACCCTGAACGAGGGTCTGGACCTGATCCAGTGGCCCGAGGCCGCTCGCAAGCCCTTCTTCGCCCAGCTGCTGCCGGCCCATGCCGAGTCGCTGAAGGTCCCGGCGCTCAGCGCGCTGGACTACAACCTGCTGGCCAAGCAGCTGGACCAGGTGTTCGGCTGCGCCCCGCCCGAAGAAAAAGACCTGCCGGCCGTGACCGCGCCGGTCGAGGTGCCCGAAGAGCTGGACCTCGGGAGCCGGCTGAGCGCCAACGAGGCCAAGCAACTCGGCCTGGTTGACGAGGCCAAGGTCAACTGGAGCGGCCAGGTCGACATCGAACTCAGTGCCGACGACAAGCCGCTGGAGGCGGTGGACATCAGCATCGAAGGCCTGCCCGCCGCCGAGGAGGCGCCCGATCCTTCGGGCGGCGCCCTGCTGATCGACCATCTGCAGCTGGGCTTCGCCTACAACATGCTGACCGGCGACGAATGGCACAAGGTGCGCCTGGCCCACATCAGTGCCGGCCGCAGCTTCTTCATCTTCACCCACGGCCACAAGCACCAGCAGACGCTGACCATGACGGCCCGAATGCTGAAGCGCCTGTGCGAGGCCGGCCGGCTCAAGGCCTTCGAGAACGCCTACCTGCTGGAGCGTGCCACGGCGCGCGCCCGCGCGCAGCTGGCGGCCCTGGCTCCCGCCAAGGCCTGATCCTTCTTCCTCAGCCCGCCCGGCTCAGCCGGCGGGCCATCTGCAGGGCCGCCCGCAGGCTGGAGGCGTCGGCGATGCCGCGACCGGCAATGTCGAAGGCCGTGCCGTGGTCGGGGCTGGTGCGCACGAAGGGCAGGCCCAGCGTCACGTTGACGCCTTGCTCCACGCCCAGGTATTTCACCGGGATCAGGCCATGGTCGTGGACCATGGCGACCACGGCATCGAACTCGCCGCGGCGGGCTCGCATGAAGACGGTGTCCGGTGCGAACGGCCCGCTGGCCTGCAGTCCGGCGGCCCGGGCCTCGGCGATCGCAGGCGCGATGTGGACGATCTCCTCGTCGCCGAACAGACCGCCTTCGCCGGCATGCGGGTTGAGGCCGGCCACCGCGATGCGCGGGCTCGCGATACCGGCGCTGCGCAGGGCCTGGTCAGCGATGCGAATCGTCTCCAGGACCCGCGGGACGTCTATGGCCTCAATGGCCTGGCGCAGCGACATGTGAATGGTGACCAGGACGGTGCGCAGTTCGTCGTTGGCCAGCATCATTCGCACAGGCGGCGGCGCCTGGCCTGCGGTCGTGGCGAGGGCCTGCAGCATCTCGGTATGGCCGGGATAGGGCAGGCCGGCGGCATGCAGGGCTTCCTTGTGGATGGGGGCGGTGACGATGGCCAGTCCCTGGCCCTGCTGGACAGCGCGCACGGCGGCTTCAATGCAGGCAGCCGCGGCAGCACCGGCACGGGCATCGACCTGGCCTTGCACTGCTGACAACAGGTCGGCGGGCAGGCCCGGTGGCTGCCAGACCGGCAGGCAGTTCGGCGGCGCGGCCTCGTCAGGCGCGTCGAGCCGCGCGACCGGCAACGAGAGGCCGAGTTGTCGCACGGCGCGCCGCATCACCGACAGGTCGCCGACGACACAGACATCCTGTGGGGCTTCCTGGCTGTCCCACAGCCGGGCAATGATCTCGGGCCCGATGCCACAGGCATCGCCCATGGTCAGCAGCAGCTTGGGATGGCTCATGCGGGATTGGGCAGGTCGATGAACTGCTGCTCAAGCCCGAAACGGGCGGCCAGATGCTCGCCCAGGGCCTTGATGCCGTAGCGCTCCGTGGCGTGATGGCCGGCGGCCACGAAGGCCACGCCGGTCTCGGCAGCCAGGTGGGCTTGCGGCTCGGAAATCTCTCCGGTCACGTAGACATCGGCGCCCGCAGCGATGGCCGCCTCGAAATGGCCCTGCGCGCCGCCGGTGCACCAGGCGACGCGTCGCAGCGGCCGCCCGTCACCGGCCGCTACCGTGGGTTCGCGGCCCAGCACCAGTTGCAGTTGCTGCTGCAGGTCGGCCAGCGATTGCTCGGTCAGCGGGCCGACGAAGCCGAGGTCCTGGTCGCCGAAGCGTCCATCGGCCTGCCAGCCGAAGCGAGCTCCCAGCTGGGCGTTGTTGCCGAACTCCGGATGCGCATCCAGCGGCAGGTGGTAGGCGAACAGGTTGATCTCGGCCGCGAGCAGATGCTGCAGGCGCTGCTTCATCCAGCCGGTGACGCGGCCGTCCTGGCCGCGCCAGAACAGGCCGTGGTGGACCAGCAGGGTATCAGCGCCGGCCTCGATGGCGGCATCGATCAGCCTGAGGCTGGCGGTCACGCCGCAGACGATGCGGCGCACCTCGGTGCGGCCCTCGACCTGCAGACCGTTCGGCCCATAATCCTTGAAGCGTCCGACCTCGAGCAGGGAGCCGAGGTATTGGTCGAGTTCGGTGCGTTGCATGGCGGGGGATCTTTTCTGGTGCGCAGACTTTGGCTGATTTTCGCCCAGGCCACGACGGTGGCGCTGGCCCTGCTGTTCGTGGTCGCCACGCTCAAGCCCGAATGGCTGCGCCGGCCCGAGCTGCGTTCGGTGCGTCAGAGCCTCAGTGGCAGCGGGCCCCTGACCCTGACCAGCAATCCGCCGCGTTCAAGCGCTGGCGACGATGCCCGCGGCCTGCGTGGCGCGGCGCGGCGTGCGGCGCCGGCCGTGGTCAGCATCAGCGCCAGCAAGGCGCCGCAGCGCGACCGGCAGGACCCTTGGCAGCGCCTGCATGAGGGCCTGCGCGGCGAGGTCCAGCGGCCGCCGCAGACCGGCCTGGGCTCGGCCGTCATCGTCTCGCCCGAGGGCTATCTGCTGACCAACAACCATGTGATCGAGGGCGCCTCCGACATCGAGGTCCAGCTCAGCGACGGCCGCCATGCCAAGGCCGAGCTGGTGGGCACCGACCCCGAAACCGACCTGGCCGTGCTGCGCATCCCGCTGCGCGAGCTGCCGGTGATCGAGTTCGGCCGGGTCGAGGACCTGGCGGTCGGCGACAGCGTGCTGGCCATAGGCAATCCGTTCAACGTCGGCCAGACCGTGACCTCGGGCATCGTCAGCGCCCTGGGCCGCAAGGAGCTGGGCATCAACACCTTCGAGAACTTCATCCAGACCGATGCAGCGATCAACCCGGGCAATTCGGGCGGCGCCCTGGTCGATGCCGGCGGCGCCCTGGTGGGCATCAACACGGCCATCTATTCGCGTACCGGCGGCAGTCTGGGGATAGGCTTTGCCATCCCGGTCAGCACGGCGCGCCAGGTGATGGAGGCGCTGGTGCGCGACGGCGTGGTGGCGCGCGGCTGGATAGGCGTGCAGACCCGCGAGCTGAACGAGGAAATGATCGAGGCCTTCAAGCTGCCGCTGCGCGAGGGCGTGCTGATCAGCGGTGTGCTGGTCAACGCGCCGGCGGCGGCGGCCGGCATCAAGCCGGGTGATGTAGTGACCCGGGTGGCCGGCACGCCGGTGCGCAGCCCGGGCGAGCTGCTCAATGCGGTGGCGGCGCTGGCGCCCAAGTCGCGGGCCCAGATTTCGCTGCAACGCGGCGACAAGGCGCTGCAGATCGAATTGACCGTGCAGCAACGTCCCAAGCCCAAGGCCCAGGAGTAAGGAAGAGGAGAGGCCTCAGGCCTCCTCGGCCGCCTTGGGCTTGGGCTTGACGAACAGCTTGGTCGCCAGGATGCCCAGCTCGTAGAGCAGGCACATGGGCACGGCCAGGGCCAGCTGCGAGACCACGTCGGGCGGCGTGATGATGGCCGCGACGATGAAGGCCACGACGATGAAATAGCTGCGGAAATTGACCAGCTGTTCCACCGTCACCAGGCCCACCTTGACCAGCAGCACCACGACGATGGGCACCTGGAAGGCCAGGCTGAAGGCGATGTACAGGCCCAGGATGGCCTCCACATAGCTGGCGATATCCGGCGTGGCCGCCACCGAGGTGGGCGTGAAGGCCTGGATGAAGGCGAACATCCGGTCCAGCACGAAGAACTGGACGAAGGCGATGCCGCTGTAGGCCAGCAGGCTGCCGAAGAAGATCAGCGGCAGCGCGAAGCGCTTCTCGTGGCTGTATAGGCCCGGCGCGATGAAGGCCCAGGCCTGGTAGATCAGCCAGGGCAGAGCCAGCAGCACGGCCGCCATCAGCAGCACCTTGAGCGGGATGAAGAAGGGCGAGAACACGCCGATGGCGATCAGCTTGGCGTCCGCCGGCATGTGGGCCTTGATCGGATGGGCCAGGAAGTCGATCAGGCCGCTGGCGCCGGGCCAGACGGCCAGCAGGGCCGTGCAGGCGGCCAGGCCGTAGACCATCTTCAGGATGCGGTCGCGCAGCTCGATCAGGTGGGCGACGAAGGGCTGCTCGGTGCCGGCCAGTTCGTCTTCTTTGTCGGCGGTCATGTGAGCTTGCGGGGGCGGAAGCGGGCCACGCGGGCGGCCCCGGATTGCACATGGCGGCGCACGCCTTCGCGCTGCTTGTACCACTGGGGCGTGGCGCCGCGCTTGAGGCGCCAGTTCTTGCTGGGTCGCTGGTAGTTGGGCGGGGCGGCCAGGGCGCTGTAGTCGCCACCGTCGCCCTCAAGGTTGGACCAGGAGGACTGGAACACCTGGTTGGCGCTGTCCACCTCCTGGCGCACGGTCTGCTCGACCTCGTGCGCCGCGGTCTCCATCTGGGTCTTCATCTTCTTGAGCTCTTCGAGCTCGATGGAGCGATTGACCTCGGCCTTGACGTCAGCGACATAGCGCTGCGCCTTGCCCAGGAGGTGGCCGACGGTGCGGGCCACGCGCGGCAGCTTCTCGGGCCCGATGACGATGAGCGCCACCGCGCCTATCAGCGCCAGCTTGTCGAAACCGAAATCGAGCATTGAGCCGTGCTGCGAGCCTTAGCCCTTGGTCTTGGCTTCGACGTCGACGGTATTGGCGTCGTTCGCCTTGGTCGTCGTGACTTGCTGGGGCGGCGCATCGCTGGAAGCGGCGCCGTCCTTCATGCCGTCCTTGAAGCCCTTGACCGCCGAGCCCAGGTCGGTGCCGACGTTTTTCAGCTTCTTGGTGCCGAAGACCAGCACGACGATCACCAGCACGATCAGCCAGTGCCAGATGCTGAGGGAACCCATAGACGTATCTCCAGAAAAGGATGCGTGATTCTAGTGGCCGACTGTGACAGCTCCCGGCTGGTCACCCTTTCAACCACGGGCGCGGTCCGCCCATCACGTGCATGTGCAGGTGGTAGACCTCCTGGCCGCCGTCCGGGCCGGTGTTGATCACCGTGCGGAAGCCGCCCGTGACGCCCAGCTCGCGCATCAGCTGCGGGCCCAGCAGCATCATCTTGCCGGCCAGGGCGGCATGCTCCGGACCCAGCTCGGCATGGGTGGCAATGTGCAGCTTGGGAATGATCAGCACATGGACCGGCGCCCAGGGGTGGATGTCGTGGAAGGCCAGCAGGTCTTGGTCCTCATAGGCCTTCTTCGCGGGAATCTGACCGGCGACGATCTTGCAGAAGATGCAGTTGGGGTCGTGCGACATGGGGAATCTCAATGCTTGTTGATGCTGCTGCGCTGGGCGAATTCCTGCAGGCCCGAGAGGCCTTCGCGTCGGGCCAGCTCGGCCAGCACGTCGGCCGGCTTCAGGTCGAAGGCCGCCAGGGCCACGATGGAATGGAACCAGAGGTCGGCCACCTCGTAGGTCAGCTTGGCCTTGTCGCCGTCCTTGGCGGCCATCACCAGCTCGGTGGCTTCCTCGCCGACCTTCTTGAGGATGGCGTCCAGCCCCTTGTCAAACAGCTTGGCCACATAGCTGGATGAAGGATCGGCCGCCGCCTTGCGCGCCGCGATGGCCTCGGCCAGGCGTGCCAGCACCTGCTGTTCGTCTTGCTTGCTGCTGATGCTGTCGCTCATTTGTAGATGCTCTCCGGGTCCTTGAGCACCGGTTCGACCGCGTGCCAGGCGCCATTGTCATAGCGCTGGAAGAAGCAGCTGTGGCGGCCGGTGTGGCAGGCAATGCCCGGCTCGTGACCTTGCTGGCTGATCTTCAGCAGCACCACGTCGTTGTCGCAGTCCAGCCGCATCTCGTGCACCTGCTGCTTGTGGCCGGACTCCTCGCCCTTGTGCCAGAGCTTGCGGCGCGAGCGGCTGTAGTACACCGCCTCGCCCAGCTCGGCCGTGCGAGCCAGGGCCTCGCGGTTCATCCAGGCGAACATCAGCACATCGCCGCTGTCCTTCTCCTGGGCGATCACCGGGACCAGGCCGTCGGCGTCCCATTTCACTTGATCCAGCCAATTCATGGCGGCAGTGTAGTCAGCCGACATGGGTGACTCCGCTGTGGTTCCTCTCCGCGGCGAACCATTGCAGCACTGGAATGGTTCCCGGCAGCACCGGCTGCACCTGCACCGGCAGGTCCTGCCAGGCCATGGCCTGCTGCTCGCGCATCTCGAATTCGCCCTGCCAGTCGTAGACCTTGCAGAAATGCAGGCGCACCCGGGCATGGGGATAGTCCATCAGCTCGATCTTCCAGGGATGGGCTTCACCAATCGTGATGCCCAGCTCCTCATGCAGCTCGCGCCGCAGGGCCTGTTCGACTGACTCGCCGGCCTCCAGCTTGCCGCCCGGGAATTCCCAATAGCCGGCATAGACCTTGCCCGCGGGCCGCGAGGTCAGCAGGAAGCGGCCTTCGCGGCCCTCGGCATCGCGTTCGACCAGCACGCCCACGGCCACGTCGACCGGTGTGCGTTCACCGTATTCAGACATGGTCCAGGCCTCCTCGTCCGGCCAGGTCGCGGGCGAACTGATAGGCCACCCGGCCCGAGCGCGAGCCGCGTTCCAGCGCCCAAACCAGGGCAGGCTGGCGCGCCGCGGCGATGGTGGCCTCGTCCAGGCCGAAGAAGCGCAGCCACTGGCCGGCGATCGCCAGGTATTCCTCCTGGCTGAATGGGTAGAAGCTGATCCACAGGCCGAAGCGCTCGGACAGCGAGATCTTCTCCTCCACCGCTTCGCCCGGATGGATCTCGCCATCCTCGGCCCGGTGGTAACCGAGGTTGTCTTTCATCTGCTCGGGCAGCAGGTGGCGGCGGTTGCTGGTGGCATAGATCAGCAGGTTGTCGGTGGCCTCGGCCACCGAGCCGTCCAGGATGGACTTGAGCGCCTTGTAGCCGGGTTCGCCCTCGTCGAAGCTGAGGTCGTCGCAGAACACGATGAAGCGCTCGGGGCGGCCGGCCACGAGGTCGACCAGGTCGGGCAGGTCCACCAGGTCGGCCTTGTCGACCTCGATCAGGCGCAGGCCCTGGCCGGCGAATTCGTTCAGCACCGCCTTGATCAGCGAGCTCTTGCCGGTGCCGCGGGCGCCGGTCAGCAGCACGTTGTTGGCCGGCTTGGCCTCCACAAACTGGGCGGTATTGCGCAGCAGCCGTTGCTTCTGCGGCTCGACCTCGCGAAGCTCGGCCAGGCGGATGCGGGCCACGTGGCGCACCGGCTCCAGCACCGGCCGGCCCTGGCGCTTGCGGTAGCGAAAGGCGCTGGAGGCTTTCCAGTCCGGCTCGGACAGCGCTTGCGGCAACACGCCTTCCAGGCGGCCGAGCAAGGCTTCGGCTCGGGCAATCAGTAATTCGACGGCAGACGACATGCCCGCCAGTGTAGTGATCGCCCCGCAGCGATAATGTTCGCCGTGAAGCAAGCCAGACCGCCGCTGGGGCAAGCGTGGAAACACGGCCCTGGAGGAAGGTCCGGACTGCAAAGAGCGGCGTAGCAGCTAACGGCTGCCCGGCGTAAGCCGAGGATCAGAGCAACAGAGACGAGTTCTGCCGGACACCCGACGGGTGGTCTATGAGGCGCCAGCGCAAGCTGGCGTGGGGTGAGGCGAAAGCCTCGCACCATCGGGCGAAAGCCCGAACCGAATAGCACCTCTGCCGGGCTCTGCCCGGCAGAGGTGAAACGGGCAATCTCTACGCGCAGCAACACCAAGTAGGCCAGCGTTGATGCGGCTCGCAGAGCTGGCGGGTAGGTGGCACCGAGCCGGGCAGTGATGTCCGGCCCAGAGGAATGGCGGTCACGGTCCTGGGGCGCAAGCCCCGGGGCTGCACAGAATCCGGCCTATAGGCTTGCTTCACACTTTTCTTTCTTTCCTTGTTTTCTACTTTCTCCCCCTCTTAGGTTGTGCGATTGGCGCCCATTTGGCGCTGACATGCCACACCAGTTGCGCCGCCAGCGAATAAGGTTCCGGATCAGCGGGTCGCTAGCACGGCCCCTATAAGCCAGCGCGGTGACGCCCGGGCCGCGCCGGTATCGCTTCGGGCAGCGCGCCGTCCGCGGCGCGGGGGAGTGTTGTCATGCTGTTGTCCCTGAATTCACTGCGCGTGAAGGCCAAGCTGATGCTGGGCTTCGTCGCCTTGGCCACCGTCGTGCTGCTGGTCTCCGGGCTGGCGCTGAACTCGCTGGGGAAATCCAACGCGCGGTTTTCGCAATACCTGGAAGGCGTGGGTCTGCGTGAGCGGCTCGCCACTGACATCCGCGGTGCGGCCTCCCGCCGCGCCATCGCCGCACGCAATCTGGTCCTGGTCTCGCAACCGCGCGACCGCGAGGCGGAGCGCCTGGCCGTGACCCAGGCCCATCAGGACATGGGCGAGGCCGTGGCCCGACTACGAGACGTGGTGGCCAAGGCCCGTGATGTGAGCGAGCGCGACCGCCAGCTGCTGGCTGAGATCGAGCAGGTCGAGGCCCGCTATGGCCCGGTGGCCCTGGCCATCGTCGGCACGGCGCTGGACGGCAAGCGCGACGAAGCCGTGCTCAAGATGAACGCCGAATGCCGGCCGCTGCTGGCGGCCCTGCTAAAGGCCACGGGCGACTACATCCGCTACGAACAGGACCAGGCCGGTCAGCGGGTGCAGCAGGCGCTGGCCGACTTCTCCAGCGACCGCCTCACGCTGTTCGGCGTCTGCGCCCTGGCCATCCTGGCGGCGATCGCCATGGGCTGGCTGCTCAGCAATGCCGTGACCCGGCCGCTGCTCAAGGCAGTCAATCTCGCCGAGGCCGTGGCCGGCGGTGACCTCAGTTCCGACATACAGATCGACCGCCGGGACGAACTGGGCCAGCTGCAGGCGGCGCTGCGCAAGATGAATGAAAGCCTGGTAACCATGGTCGGCCAGGTGCGCGATTCGGCCGACGGCATCGCCACGGCCTCACAGCAGATCGCCAGCGGCAACCAGGACCTGTCCAGCCGCACCGAGCAGCAGGCCAGCGCCCTGCAGCAGACCGCGGCCTCGATGCAGCAGATGACCAGCACGGTCCAGCATGCGGCCGAAAGCTCCCGCCAGGCCACGCAGCTCGCCGGCTCGGCCGCCGCCGTGGCCGGGCGTGGCGGCGAGGTCGTGGGCCGCGTGGTCAGCACCATGGGCGAGATCAGCGAGGCCAGCCGGCGCATTGCCGACATCATCGGCGTGATCGACGGCATCGCCTTCCAGACCAATATCCTGGCACTCAATGCTGCGGTCGAGGCGGCGCGGGCCGGCGATCAGGGCCGCGGCTTCGCCGTCGTGGCGGGCGAGGTCCGGGCGCTGGCCCAGCGTTCGGCCCAGGCCGCGCGCGAGATCAAGGTCCTGATCACGGCCAGCGTGGAAAAGGTCGAGGCCGGCAGCCGCCTGGTCGGCGAGGCCGGCAGCACCATGGGCGACATCGTCAGCCAGGTGCAGCGCATGACCGATCTGATGAGCGAGATCAATGCCTCGGCCGACGAGCAGAGCAGTGGCATCGTCCAGGTCAATCAGGCCGTGGCCTCGATCGACCAGGGCACGCAGCGCAACGCCGCCCTGGTCGAGGAAAGCGCTGCCGCGGCCGAGGCGCTGCGCCAGCAGGCGGCGGCCTTGCAGCAGGTGATCGCGCAGTTCAAGACCAGCAGCCGCGGCGCCTGGGGCGCCTGAGCCGGGCGGGGCACGGACAGCGCACGGGGCGGGAAGGCCGGCCGCTACACTGGCCCCGCCTTCCCCTTCTTGCGTTGAACCCTCCCCGATGAATCCCGAAGCCAGCCAACTCTGGCGCGCACCGCGCTGGGCCCTGGCGGTCCTGCTGGCCTGCCTGGGCATGGTGGGGCCGTTCTCGATCGACACCTATCTGCCGGCCTTTTCGGGCATCGCCCAGGCGCTGGACGCCACGCCGGTGCAGATGCAGCAGACGCTGTCCAGCTATCTGTTCGGCTTTGCCGTGATGAACCTGTTCCACGGCGCGCTGTCCGACAGCTGGGGCCGCCGGCCGGTGGTGCTGTGGGGCATGCTGGCCTTCACCATCGCCTCGCTGGGCTGCGCGGTCTCGACCAGCATCGGCCAGCTGGTGTTCTGGCGCACGGTGCAGGGCATGTCGGCCGGCGCCGGCATCGTGGTCTCGCGCGCCATCATCCGCGACATGTTCCCGCCGTCCGAGGCGCAGCGGGTGATGTCGCAGGTGACCCTGTTCTTCGGCGTGGCACCGGCCATCGCGCCCATGGTGGGCGGCTTCCTGTTCGTCCATGCCGACTGGCATTCGATCTTCTGGTTCCTGGTCGCCGTCGGCGCCGCCCTGGTTCTTGCCAACTGGCGGCTGCTGCCCGAGACCCTGCACAAGACCCAGCGCCAGCCCTTCCACGTCGGCGAGCTGATGCGCAACTACTGGCGGCTCTCGACCGACCGGCGCTTCCTGCTGCTGTGCCTGGCCAGCGGCATTCCGTTCAACGGCATGTTCCTCTACGTGCTGGCGGCGCCGGTCTTCCTGGGCGAGCACCTGGGCCTGGCGCCGACGCAGTTCTTCTGGTTCTTCTGCTTTTCCATCGGCGGCATCATGGCCGGCGCTGCGGTCAGCGGCCGCCTGGCCGGCAAGATCCGCCAGCGCCGGCAGATACGCCACGGTTTCGTGGTCATGTTCCTGATCTCGCTGCTGAACATCGCCCTGAACCTGCTGCTGCCGGCCAAGGCCTGGTGGGCCCTGCCGGTGGTCGGAGCCTTTGCCTTCGGCTGGGCGCTGATGGTGCCGGTCGTGACCCTGCTGGTGCTGGACCAGGCGCCCGACCGGCGCGGCATGGCCAGCTCGCTGCAGTCCTGCATTGCCAGCCTGGCCAATGGCCTGGTGGCAGGCGTGCTGGTGCCGCTGGTGATGCATTCGACCCTGGCCCTGTCAATCGCCTCGGCCGGCATGATGCTGATAGGCCTGGTGTCCTGGCACTGGGTCAAGCGAGAGGTAGCTCAAGACAGGCCCTGATCCGGCCGATGTAGGGTGACACGGCCTCTTCCGAGGCCAGGAGTGCTGCATGTCCAATTCGCCGCGGGCCCTGGGGCTCGCCAGCTGCTGTCTGATGAGCCTGGCCCTCGTGCCGGCCTGGGCCGCGTCGCCCAAGGCGGCCAAGGCCGCGGCCGCGCCGGCTTCGGCGGCTTCCAGCAGTGCGGAAGAGCCGCTGGATGTGCTCAAGCAGCGCCTGACCGACCGCCTGTCGTCCAAGGAGGAGGCGGCCAAGCTGACCAACCGCGGCGGCCGCAATGAGGCGGGTGGCCGCCAAGCGCCGGCCGCCAAGCCCAAGCCTCCGCCGCACTGGGGCTATGCCGGCGACCTGGGTCCGGGCCACTGGGCCGAGCTGGGACCGGAATACAAGCAATGCGCCGTCGGCACGCGGCAGAGCCCCATAGACATCCGCGACGGCATCAAGGTCGCGATGGAGCCGGTCAAGTTCGACTACAAGCCCGGCTCCTATTCCGTGCAGGACAACGGCCACACCATCCAGGTCGGTGTGGCCGCCGGCCAGACCATCGAAGTGATGGGCAAGCGCTACGAGCTGCAGCAGCTGCACTTTCACCGTCCGGCCGAGGAGCGCATCAACGGCCGCAGTTTCGAGATGTCGGCCCATCTGGTCCACAAGGACGCGCAGGGCAAGCTGGCCGTCGTCGCCGTGCTGTTCGACCGCGGTGCCGACGATGCGCCGCCGCAGCCGGCGGTGCAGTCCATCTGGGCCAGCATTCCGCTGGAGAAGCATGAATCGCTGGCCGGCCCGGCGCCGCTGGACCTGGGCCAGCTGCTGCCGGCCGACCGCGGCTACTACACCTACATGGGCTCGCTGACCACGCCGCCCTGCAGCGAGGGCGTGCTGTGGATGGTGATGCGCCAGCCGGTGCTGCTGACCGCCGGCCAGCTGGACGTGTTTGCCCGGCTCTATCCGATGAATGCGCGTCCGGTGCAGGCGGGTTCGGGCCGCCTGATCAAGGAATCCCAGTAGCCCAGCCCGGCCGGACGCTCAGCGCCGGGCCAGCCAGAGCTTGAGCGTGGCGAACAGCTGTTCGGCCACCACGGGCTTGGCCACATGGTCGTTCATGCCGGCGTCCAGGCAGCGCTGGCGTTCTTCCTCGAAGGCATTGGCCGTCATCGCCAGGATGGGGATGTTGTTGCCGCTGGCGCGGATCGCGCGGGTGGCGTCCAGGCCGTCCATCTGCGGCATCTGTACATCCATCAGCACCAGGGCATAAACGCCGCCTCCGACCATGGCCACGGCCTGGGCGCCATCCTCGGCCACGTCGACCGACAGGCCGGCGCTGGCCAGCAGGGCCACGGCCACTTCCTGGTTCACCGGGTTGTCCTCGGCCAGCAGGATGCGGGTGCCGGCAAAGCGGGCGGCCAGCTCCTGTGCGGCCTGGCTGCGGCTCAGTGGTGCCAGCAGCGGGGCCGGGCTGCCGGCCTTGTCCAGTTGCAGCCGGAACCAGAAGCGGCTGCCCTGGCCGGGCTCGCTCTGCACGCCGACCTCGCCGCCCATCAGCTCGGCCAGGCGGCGGCAGATCGCCAGGCCCAGCCCGGTGCCGCCATAGCGGCGGGTGGTCGAGCTGTCGGCCTGCTCGAAATCCTGGAACAAACGTCCCTGGGCTTCCTCGGCGATGCCTATGCCGCTGTCCTCGACCTCCATCAGCAGGGCCAGGGACGGGCCCAGGTCCTTCTCGATCCGCACCGCAATGCGCACAAAGCCCTGGTCGGTGAACTTGACCGCATTGGCCGCGAAGTTGAGCAGCACCTCGGAGATGCGCTGGGCGTCGCCCAGCAGCAGCTGTTTCTCGAGGGCCGGGTCCAGCTCGACCTGGACCTCGAGGCGCTTTTCGGCCGCGCGCTGGGCCAGCATGCCGGAGACCGTGTCCAGCACCTGGGGCAGGCCGAACTCGGCGATCTCCAGCTCGAACTTGCCGGCCTCGATCTTGGAGAAGTCCAGCACATTGTTGATGATGGACAGCAGGTGCTCGGCGGCATCGGCCACCTTCTTGAGCCGGGCCTGCTGCTCGGCTTCGCGGCTGTCGCGGCGCACCAGGTAGGTCAGGCCGATGATGGCGTTCATCGGCGTGCGGATCTCGTGGCTCATGTTCGCCAGGAAAGCGCTCTTGGCCTGGTTGGCCGCCTCGGCCGCCTCGGTGGCGGCGGCCAGCTGGCGGGTGCGGGCCTCGACCAGCTCCTCCAGGTGGTGGCGGTGTTCTTCCAGCTCCAGCGCATCGCGGCGCTGGCGCGAGATGTCGGTCAGGAAGCCATGCCACATCACGCCGCCGCCATCCTCGGCGCGGGCGATGGCATTGGCGAACAGCCAGCGTTCGCTGCCGTCGAGGTTGTGGGTGCGGAACTCCTGCTGCCAGGGCGCCAGCTGGCCGGCCGAGGCCTGCAGCGAGCTCATCACCGCCAGGCGGTCGTCGCGGTGGACCTGCTGGAACCAGCGCTGGGCATCCTCGGCCAGCTCGGCGGCGCTGAGCTGGAAGTAGTCGCGCACCGCCTCGCTGACATAGCCGAATTCATAGCGGCCGTCGGCATGGCGGCGCAGCTGGAAGACCACGCCGGGCACGGTCTCGGCAATGCCGCGCAGCCGTTCGATCAGCGCATGCTGGGCCTCGAACTGCTGCTGCAGCGCATTGCGCATGTGGACCAGGTGGCCGCCCAGCAGGCCGATCTCGTCCTTGCGCTCGGTGCGGATCTCGGCGGTGAAGCGGCCCTGTGCCAGGTCGTTGGCGAAGCCGCCCAGCTTGCGCAGCGGCCTCATCACCCGCGAGTTGAGCAGCAGCAGCACGAAGGCCAGCGAGATCGCCAGCTGCAGGCCCACCGTGGCGCCATAGAGCCAGCGCTGGCGGCTCAGGGCCTCGGCCGACAGATGGTCGTCGATCTCGATGCGGATATGGCCTATGCGGACGCTGCCGCGGAACACGTCGCGCTCCCCCTTCAGGGTCCGGCCGCGGCTGCGTTCGGGATGGCGTACGTCGATGAAGGCCTTGCCCTGGGAGTTGTCGGCGACGCTGATGTGGACCACGTCGGGCGACTTCATCACCGCCGACACCACCTCCTTGGCCGCCACCTGGTCCAGATTCCACAGCAGCTCGGGCAGGCTGCTGGACAGCACGTCGAGCTTGGCCTGCAGGTCGCGCTCCAGCGCGGTCTGGGCGACCTGCGGTTCGCGCAGGCCTATCCACAGGCCCCCGATCACCAGCGCCGGCAGGAGCAGGCCGATGCTGGCACCTGTCGCGATGGCAATGAAGAGGGAACTGGAGGCTTTGCGACTCAAGATGAAGCAGGGGTTGGGGCTGGCTAAGGGCCGGGCGAAGCATTATCGTGACCCAGAACCGGGCGCGGCATGGCCTGGCGCAGGGGGAGTTTGTGACAAACCAACAACTATTGCCGCCCCTGCAGGCCGATGTGAGCCGGTTGCGGGCCCTGGTGATCGACGAGGGCGAGCTCTCGCGCTCGGTGCTGTCCGGCATCCTGCGCCAGCTGGGCCTGCAGTTCGTGCAGAGTGCCCGCCGGCCCGAGGAGGCGCGGCGCATGATCCGCAACGCGCCCCAGCCCTACGACCTGATCGTCAGCGACTTCCATTTCCGCGGCGAGGGTCCTGACGGCATGACCGGCCAGGACCTGCTGGACGAGCTGCGACAGGCCCGCGGCCTGCCCATGCAGACCGCCTTCATCATGGTCACCGACGAGGCCAGGTACCAGCATGTGGCCGATGCGCTGGAAGGCGCGCTGGACGACTACCTGCTCAAGCCGATCACGGCCGGCCAGTTCGAGGACCGCTTCCGCCTGGTGATGGAGCGCAAGGCGGCGCTGCGCGAGGTCTTCCAGTCCATAGAGAAGGGCGACTACGACGATGCGGCGGCGCGCTGCGAAGTCATGTTCGCCAAGGCCAACAAGTTCAGGGTCTATGCGGCCCGCATCGGCTCGGAGTTGTACCTGAGGCTCAACCAGCTCGATGCCGCCAAGCGCATGCTGGAGGCGCTGCTGGCCAGCAAGGCCGTGCCCTGGGCGCGGCTGGGCCTGGCCCGGATCGAGCTCAGCACGGCAGACTCGGCCACCGCCTGCCGCACGCTGGAGACCTTGCTGGCCGAGAACCCCGGCTATGCCGATGCCTACGACGTCTATGGCCGGGCCCTGCTGGAGGAGATGAAGTTCGACGCCGCCGTCGAGGTCTTTGCCAAGGCGGTACAGATCACGCCGGGCAATGTCTCGCGGCTGCAGAAGCTGGGCTCGCTGGAGCTGTTCCTCGGCCAGTCGCAGGCGGCCGTGCAGCACCTGACGGCGGCGCTCAACGTCGGCGCCCAGTCGCGGACGCTGGACTACCAGGGCGTGGTCGCCCTGGCCATTGCCAGCCTGGACCGCGGGGCCGAGGAAAGCGGCGAGCGGGCCGAGCGTTTCATGCAGGACGCCGCCATGAAGCATGGCGACAGCGACCGGGTGCGCCGGCTCCGGCTGTGCAGCGAAGTGGCCTGGGCCCTGGCCCTGCGCCGCTACGAGCCGGCGCTGTCCGGCCTGGCCCGGCTGGCCTCGGAGCTGAGCGAGCCGGCGTTTTCGTTCGAGATGGCCTGCAACCTCGTGATGCTGGGTGTGCGCTGTGCGCCGCATCGTGCCGTGCCTGACCTCGAGGCCTGGGTGAGGAAGGCGGCCCAGCGCTTCTCGATCTCGCGGCCGCGCACCCGCATGCTGGAGATGGCGGCCTCGGCGCTGCCGCCCATGGAGCAACTGGTGCGAGAAACCGCCGGCCAGATCAACGAGGCCTCGCGCGAGGCCATGTCGCACCTGGTCAACAAGCAGCACGGCCGCACCTTGCAGGCCCTGGTGAAGCTGGGAGAGTCCAGCCTGAACGCCCGCATCATCAATCTGGCCAAGGCCACGCTGGACCACCACGGCCACCAGCTGGACGCCTCCGAGTCGCTGCTGCTGGGCCGCCGCATCGAGGCCCTGCAGGAGATGTACGCCGACGCCGGACGGCGCCCGGTGGAGCGTCGAGCCTGAGACTCAGAGCAGGCGGAAGGCCGCCACGGCCACCAGGGTCGGTGGCAGAGCAGCCAGCAGCAGTTGCAGCGGGCTGATGGTCTGGTCCTCGAAGCTGCCCCGCAGGATGGCCACGCCGGCCGGGTTGGGCGCATTGGCCACCACGGTGAGGCCGCCGCCTGTGACCGCACCGGCCACCAGGGCGATCTTGAAGTCGTCGGACAGGCCCGGCACCAGCGAGCCCAGGTAGGTGAGGGCGGCGTTGTCAGTCAGGGCGGTCAGGGCGGTGGCGCCGTAGAACACGGCGTTCGAATCCATCTTCATCAGCAGCGGCTGCAGCCACCATTGCTGAAGGCCGCCCAGCACCACCAGGCCCGCCAGGAAGAAGGCCACCAGCAGGGCCTCGCGCAGGATCAGCGGACTCTGGTGGCGCTGGTAGGCGGTGGTGAAGCCCAGGAAGAACAGCAGCAGGCCCATGAACAGGGCCGGATGGTGGGCGAACACCACGATGCCGGCCAGGAACAGCAGATGCACCAGGGTCACGGCCAGCGGCACGGGCGTGGCCTCGGAAGGCTTTTCGGCAGCCAGGCCGGCCAGTTCGCGGCGGAACAGCAGGGCCGCGGCGGCTGCATTGACCGCCACGGCCAGGGCCGCCTTCCAGCCGAAATGGCCGAGCATGAAGCCCATGTCCCATTGCCAGACGCCGGCCACCATCAGCACCGGAGGTGCAGCGAACGGGGTCAAGGTGCCGCCTATGGAGATGTTGACGAAGAGCACGCCGACCGTGGCGTAACGCAAGCGGCTGGACGTGGGGTCGGCGAACAGCCGGTCGCGCAGCATCAGGGCCGCCAGCGTCATCGCCGCCGGCTCGGTGATGAAGGAGCCCAGCAGCGGCACCAGGCCGAGCAGGACCAGGTAAAGCGAGACGCCGGGGGCCAGCGGCAGCACGCGGCTGATCAGGCGCACCAGGCTGCTGGCCGCTTCCAGCACCGGCCGGCTGGCGGCCACCACCATGATGGCGAACACGAACAGCGGCTCGGTGTAGTTGCGCGTGTCCACATAGCCGGTGGCTGCCTTGGACCCTTCCAGCGCGAACAGGCCCAGCACCAGGACCATGGCCCACAGGCCGAACACCACCTCGACCTCGCCCAGCAGGTGGAGCAGGCCGGCGTGGCGGGGCCGCGTGTGGGCCAGGTGCTCGAAGAACTTGGTCGAAAAGGTATGGACCAGGGCCAGGGCGAATAGCGCAGCGGCCAGCAGCTGGACAGTGGTCGGGTCGGCGTTTGTCATCGCGGAGATTCTGGCAGGGCCGGCTGCGGCGTTCACAATGCAAGCCATCCCGGCTCCCGCGTCCAGCGTCACCGTCGTGCTGAACCAGTTCTTTCTATTCAGGGACGGCGCCCCGACCCTGCTCCTGCTCAGCGGCAGCTACCAGCCGGGCCTGGTCCTGCTGTCGGTCGTGGTGGCTTCGCTGACCTCGGCCATGGCCCTGCAGATGGCCGGCATGGCCGGGCGCACCGCCAACCTGGCGAGCCGGCAGGCCATCCTGGCCAGCGGCGCGGCGGCCATGGGCGGCGGCGTCTGGTCCATGCACTTCATAGGCATGCTGGCCTTCCAGCTGTGCACCGAGGTCCAGTTCGACGCGACCTGGACCGTGGCTTCGATGCTGCCGGCCCTGCTGGCCTCCTGGGTGGCGCTGGCCCTGCTGTCGCGCGGCAAGATCTCGCGCTGGCAATGGGTACAGGGCGGCGTGCTGGTCGGTGCCGGCATCGGGGCCATGCACTACATGGGCATGGCAGCGATGCGCCTGAACGCCGAGCTGCGCTACGACCCGCTCTGGTTCGCGGCCTCCATCGTCGTGGCCGTGCTGCTGGCCATGCTGGCGCTGTGGATACGCTTCGGCCTGGAGGGCCGGCTGCGGCGGCTCTGGACCGTGCTGCTGGGCGGCGTGGTCATGGGCGCGGCGATCTCGGGCATGCACTACACGGCCATGGCGGCCGCCCGCTTCATCAGCCCCGGCGACCAGCCCTGCAATGCGCTGATAGGCGGCAGCGGCGCCGTGGCCCTGGGCGTGACCGTGGTGACGCTGGCGATCAGCACCCTGACCGGCGGTGCCAACGGCCTGCTGGGCTATCGCCGCCTGACCCGCCAGCTGCGGTCCGAGAAGCGCCGCATGCAGGCCATGCTGGACACGGCGGTCGACGGCGTGATCACGATCAATGGCCGCGGCAGCATTCTTTCCTTCAACGGCGCGGCCGAGCGGCTGTTCGGCTGGACCGCCGACGAGGTGCTGGGCCGCAACGTCAAGCTGCTGATGCCCGAGCCCCACCACGGCCAGCACGACGGCTACCTGCAGCGCCACCTGGAGACCGGCGAGGCCCGCATCATCGGCGTGGGCCGCGACGTGGTGGGCCAGCACAAGACCGGCCGCCCGCTGCCCATACGCCTGGCGATTGGCCGGGTCGAACAGCAGCAACAAGCGCAGCAGGAAGAGGGTGCGGAGGAGGCGCTGTTCGTCGCCTTCGTCACCGACATCAGCGTGCGCCAGCGCATGGAGCAGGCGCTGCGCGACAGCGAGCTGCAGTACCGCAGCCTGATTGCCAACAGCCCGGGCGTGAACTTCCGCTGCCGCATCGATGCCGACTGGAGCATGGTGGTGATCAGCGACTCGGTGCAGGTGCTGACCGGCTGGCCGGCGCAGGACTTCCTCGCCGGCCGCGCCAGCTTCGCGCCGCTGATCCACGAGGGCGACCGCGCCCGGGTCAATGACGAGGTCGAGCGGGCCCTGGCCGCCGACGAGCCCTATGCGCTGGAGTACCGCCTCAACGCCCGTGACGGCACGGAGCGCTGGGTCTCCGAGACCGGCCGCGGCGTGCGCAACGAGGCTGGAGAGCCGCAGTGGATTGATGGCGTCATCGTCGACATCAGCGAGGCCAAGCGCCTGCAGCTGGCGCTGGAGGAGGCCAAGGGCCGGGCCGAGGCGGCGGCCGCCGCCAAGGGGGCCTTCCTGGCGAACATGAGCCACGAGATCCGCACGCCCATGAATGCCATCCTGGGCTTCACCGAGCTGCTGCTGGACACCGGGCTCAGCGAGGTCCAGCGCAAGTACCTGAACACCTTGCGCGGTTCGGCGCGCTCGCTGCTGGGCCTGCTCAACGACATCCTCGACACGGCCAAGCTGGACAAGGGCGCGGTCGAGCTGGAGCGGCGCGACTTCTCGCTGCGGGCCGTCTGCGAGCAGACCCTGGCCTCGCTGCGCCTGGCGGCCGCGCGCAAGGGCCTGGCGCTGCGGCTGGACTATCCGGCCGAGGCGCCGCAGTTCTTCAAGGGCGATGCTTTACGCATCCAGCAGGTGCTGCTGAACCTGGTCGGCAATGCGATCAAGTTCACCGAGCATGGCAGCGTGGCGCTGGCCATGGGCCAGGAAGCCGACGGTCAGATCCATCTGAGCGTCAGCGACACCGGCATAGGCATTGCCGCCGACAGGCTGGAGCGCATCTTCGATGCCTTTGCGCAGGCCGATGCCTCGACCACGCGGCGCTTCGGCGGCACCGGGCTGGGCACTACGATTTCGCGCCAGCTGGTGGAGCGAATGGGCGGCCGCATCACGGTGGAAAGCGTGCTGGGCGAGGGCAGCTGCTTCCATGTCTGGCTGCCGCTGCCCGCCGGCGACCCGGTGTCGGCCGAGGCCGCCGTCGAGGAGCTGCCGGCCCTGCCGCCGCTGCAGGTGCTGGTGGCCGACGACGTGGAGCAGAACGGCGAGCTGATGCAGCTGATGCTGAGCCGCGACGGCCACCGGGTGCAGCTGGTCAGCGACGGCATGCAGGCCTTGCAGGCCTTCAGCGAAGGCGAGTTCGACGTGGTGCTGATGGACATCCACATGCCGCAGCTGGACGGCCTGGGCGCGACCCGGCGGATCCGCAATTTCGAGCTGGCCCAGGGCAGGGCGCGTACGCCCATCGTCGCCCTGACCGCCAGCGTGCTGGAAGAGGACCGCCAGGCCGCGCTGACGGCAGGCATGGATGGCTTTGCGGTGAAGCCGGTCGAGCCGGTGCGCCTGTACTCGGAGATGGCCCGGGTGCTGGGCCTGAGCCCTGCCGATGCGGAGCCGGTGGTGGCCGTGTCGGAAGGCCAGTCGCCGCTGGATTGCGAGCAGGGCGTGCGCCTGTGGGGCAGCGCGCCGGCCTGGCGGCGGGCGCTGCGGCGCTTTGCCGAGGAGCAGAAGGACGGCGCACCGCGCCTGCTGGCCCTGCTCAAGGCCGGTGAGCATTTGGAAGCCCGTGCAATGGCTCATCGCTGGCGCGGCGTGGCGGGCAGCCTGGCCTTGCCGCAGCTGCTGGCTGCGTCGGCCCGGCTGGAAGACGCTTTGCGTCGGGACCAGCGCGAGCTGCTGCCGGAGTTGGGCCGCGCCGTGGTCGTGGCGCTGGACCAGGTGCTGATGGCCATAGAAGAACTGGCGGCCGGCACGCCCTCGGCGCTGGCGCCGCTGACGACGCCGGGCGAGGCCTCGGCCGCTACCGTCCTGGACCGGCTGCAGCGCGCGCTTGAGCATGGCGAGCTGGAGGACCAGGCCCTGGTCGCGCTGCAAGGCCTGCTCGGTGCGCAGCGCTGCGCACCGCTGGTCGAGGCCCTGGACCAGTTCGATTTCGACGCCGCCCTGAAAGCCGTGCAGACCCTCAAGTCAGAAAGCGAGCGACAAGCATGAGCAGCAGCCCCAGCGACGAGCGGCCCAAGCTGCTGCTGGTCGACGACGAGCCGGCCAATCTCCAGGTCTTGCGCCATGCGCTGCAGGACGACTACCGCCTGGTGTTCGCGCGCGACGGCCACAAGGCGTTGGAGCTGGCGCGGGCCGAGTCGCCGCAGCTGATCCTGCTGGACGTGATGATGCCGGCGCTGTCAGGGCTGGACGTCTGCCGCACGCTGAAAGCGCAGGCCGCAACGCGCTCGATTCCGGTGATCTTCGTGACGGCCCTGGCCGACACGCAGGACGAGGCCCAGGGCTTCGAGGCCGGCGGCGTGGACTACATCAGCAAGCCCATCAGCCCGGCCATCGTGCGGGCCCGGGTGCGCACCCACCTTTCGCTGGTGCGGGCCGACGAGCTGCGGGCCACCCGGCTGCAGATCGTCCAGCGCCTGGGGCGCGCCGCCGAGTACAAGGACAACGAGACCGGCTGGCATGTGCTGCGCATGAGCCACTACTCGCAGATCCTGGCGCGCGCCGCCGGCTATTCGGAGCAGCGCGCCGACGACCTGCTGCATGCCGCGCCCATGCATGACGTGGGCAAGCTGGGCATTCCGGATGCCATCCTGCGCAAGCAGGGGCCGCTGGACGAGGCGGAATGGTCGCAGATGCGCCGCCATCCCGAGATCGGCGCCGAGATCCTGGGCGAGCACGAGGGCGGCCTGCTGGCCATGGCCCGGCGCATCGCCGTGGCCCATCACGAGAAATGGGATGGCAGCGGCTATCCGCAGGGTCTGGCCGGCGAGGCCATCCCCGAGGAGGCCCGCATCGTGGCGATTGCCGATGTCTTCGATGCGCTGACCAGCGTACGCCCCTACAAGCCCGCCTGGCCGGTCGAGAAGGCGGTGGAGTTCCTGAACGAGCAGGCCGGCCGGCACTTCGATCCGCGCCTGGTGGCGCTGTTCGTCGAGGAATTGCCGGCGGTGCTGGAGGTGCGGGAGCGCTTCCTGGAAGTGGGCTGAGTTCGCCTAGGCGCCGGGGTTTTCCTGGCTCCAATAGCCCAGGGCGCCTTCGAACTGGCAGGCACGGGCCGCATGTGCGGCAGCGCGTTGCATCGTGTGCTCCAGCGGCCATTGCCTGAGCAGACCCTGCAAGGTCACGGCCGCGAAGGCGTCGCCGGCGCCGACCGTGTCGCGTACCGTGACGGCCGGTGCGCTGCCATGTAGCCAGCGTTCGGTTTCGGCATCGAAGCAGCTCCAGCCCTCGCCACCGCGCGTCACGATCAGCTGCCGCAGCGAGAAACGCCTCGCCAGCGATTCGGCCGCCAGACCGAACCAGGCTTGCAACTGGGCCAGTTCCGCATCATTGACCTTGAGCACATCGGCCAGGTCCAGCGACTCCTCGGCCAGGTGCCGGGCGTCGGGCAGGCCGTCGCGCAGATTCAGATCCAGAAAGCGCCTGGCACCGACAGCGGCGGCTTCCGCGAGCCCGGTGCGAATGGCGGCCCGCGCCGTAGCTTCGCGCTGGGCCAGCGTGCCGAAGTAGACGAGGGCGGGCGGCGTCGCCGACAGCGCCTGCCGCACGTCGGCTTTGTCCAGTGCCTCCCAGGCGCAGCCGGTCTCGATCACGAAGCGGTGCTGCTCGGGGCGGGCTTCATCGATCAGCACCTGCACCACGCCGGTGGCCCTGTGCGGATCACGCTGCAGGCCGCGCATCGTCATGCCATGGCGATCGAATTCGGCGGCAATGGCGGCGCCGCGGGCATCGTCGCCTATGCGGGTCAGCATCAGCGGTGTCTCGCCGAGGGCAGCGAGATTGCGCGCCACGTTGAACGGTGCTCCGCCAACCACCTCGCGGCCGGGAAACGCATCGATCAGGGCTTCGCCCAGCACGGCGATCAGGGTCGTCATGCGGCCAGCCTTTCGGGCAAGCGCTCCATGGCGCTGCGCAAGGCGTCGACAAGACGGGCGTTGCCGGCCAGATCGCCCCACAGAGCCTGGTTGGCAGCGAAGGCCATCACCGGGTCGGCGGCGGCGCAGATCGCGTGTACGGTCTCGGTCTCCATGCTCTGGTCTTCGTAGGCATCGTCAAGCTCGCCACTGTGCCAGCGCTGGAGCCGCATGAGCATCAGGGCCGGCAGCAGGGCGCCGCTGGCGATGTCGGCACCGGCCGCGAGTCGCTCGCGCAGTGTGGGCACGATGAAACCGGCCAGCTTGGACCCGCTGTCCGCAATGACGCGGCGGCAGGTGTCGCCCAGCGCGGCGTTGCCGAAACGGGCCAGCACGCTGTCGCGGTAGCCCGCCAGGTCGAGCAGGCTGCCCTTGGCGACCAGGCAGGGCAGCACCTGCTCCGTGATGTAGTCGTGGGCGATCCGCCGGACGCGTGGGTCGAGCACCGCCTCATGGATGAAGCGATGGCCGAGCAGCGTGCCGGCCCAGGCTATGGCGCTGTGGCCGGCATTGAGGATGCGGATCTTGGCTTCTTCGTAGGCTGCCACGTCGCCGACCATCTGCACGCCTGCCTGCTCCCAGGCCGGGCGGCCGTTGCAGAACTCGTCCTCTATCACCCACTGCAGCCAGCTTTCGGCCATGACAGGCGCGGCATCGTCCTTGCCGGTGGCGGCGAAAACGCGTGCCCGCAGTTCCGGCGGTGTGCGGGGCGTGATGCGGTCGACCATGCAGCTGGGCCAGCTGGTGTTGAGCAGCACCCAGTCGCGCAGCAGGGCATCGTCTTCGAGATGGTCCAACAGGCCGGCGAGGGCGACCTGGCCGTTGTGCCGCAGGTTGTCGCAGCACAGCAGGCTCAGCTTGCCGGCATCGAAGCGCCGGCGTTTGCGCAGGATGGCCGCCAGAACCGGGAAGAGCGCATTGCCAGGTCCCGGTGCATAGCCGGCCTCGGTGACGGTGAAGGACAGGATGCGCGTGCTCGGCCGCGCGCCCAGCTCGATCAGGCTCGCCAGGCCGGGCTCATAGGGCAGCACGGTGCGGATGGACTGCACGCGCTGGTACTGCGTCCTGCCATCGGGCGCGACGTTCTCCACGGTGTAGACGCCAGCCTGGTCGAGCAGCGCCGCTTCGACCGCCTCCTGCCCCGGGCAGATATTGCCGGCGGCGATGTGCCAGTCGGTATCGCCGCCTTCGATCAGCCTTTGCAGGACGACAGCCTGGTGCGCACGATGAAAAGCGCCCAGGCCGAGATGCAGGATCCTCACGCCGCGGTCTCAAGGCTGCGGATGCGCCGATGCAGCAGCCAGAAGAAGAGCACGGTCAGCCAGTTGACCATGGCCACGCCGGTCATGGCCCAGCGCAGACCCTCGGCGCCGGGCTTGCCGCCGGCGATCAGATCGCTGATCGCGCCGACGAGCAGCGGGCCCAGGCCCTGCCCGAAGACCACGCCAGCCACGCTGACGATGGCCACGGCCGTGGCGCGGGCGTCGGGCTTGACCAGGTCCTGCACGGTCGCGAACACCGGGCCCAGGATGGCGCCGGCCATGATGAAGACCACGAACAGCATGGCAAACGCGAGCAGCGGATGCGGCGCATGGAAGCTGCCCATGTAGAAGGGCATGACCGCGACCTGAATGCAGGCGGCGAAGCCCGCGCCCCAGGCCCGCGACTTGGCACCGTACTTGACCGAGAGCTGGCCGCCGGTGATGGAGCCGATGGCCGTGGCCACGCCCAGGCACAGGCCGAGGCCGCCGCCGATCTGCATCGGCGTCAAGGCAAAGGCGCGCTCGAAGTAGCTGGGCAGCCAGGTCATCACGGCAGCGCCGGCCAGCGAGGTCGTGGCGAAGGCGCCGACCAGCAGAAGGAAAGCCGTCGGATCGCCCAGGCGCTTGAACACGCTCTCGCCCGCAATCTGCGGCGCCGCATCGACCCGGGCCGGTTCGTGCACCGTCAAGTGGAAGATCAGCGAGAGCACCAGGCCCAGCAGGCCCAGCACAATGAAGCCGCTGCGCCAGCCCACGGTCTGCACCAGGATGCCCCCGCCCAGCAGGCCGCCAAGCATGCCCAGGTAGGTGAAGGCGCTGTGGATGCCTATGGCGCGGCCGCGTGTTTCGCGCGGGTAGTAGTCGCCGATCATCGAATGCGTGGCCGGAATGCAGCCCGCTTCGCCCACGCCCACGCCTATGCGCGCGGCGAGGATCTGCATGAAGTTCATCGCCATGCCTGAGGCCGCGGTCATCAGCGTCCAGGCCAGGAAGCTGATGCTGATGATCCATTTGCGGCTGCCACGGTCCGCCCAGCGCGCCAGCGGCACGGAGGCGATGCCGCCCAGCAGGGCGAAGGCCAGGCCGGTGAGCAGGCCCAACTCGGTGTCGGTGAGGCCGAACTCCTTCTTGATCGGCTCCATGAACATCGAGATCACGACCTTGTCCACGGCGCACATGAAGCCGACGACGGACAGGGCCGCCAGCACATAGGCGCGGTAGCGCGGGCTGGTCTGCGCCGGCGTCAGCGCCGTCTCGGCGGCTGCGGCCGGGGGAGCGGTGAGGGTCTGCATCTTGCTGTCCTTGGTGTTCATGGCTCGAAAAGCCAGCGCAGCGTGGCCGGCAGCAGGGCGCCGCCATGCGCGAGCGAATGGCCGCCCTCGCCGACGACGAGACGGTGCGGAATGCCGCGATAGCTGAGCGCCGCCGCCATGTCGCGGTTGGCACTGGGCCAGTGGCCGAAGACGATGTCCAGGTCATGCTCGCCGGTCTGCAGCAAGACCTTGTTCAGCGTTCGCGTGCCGTCGCGGCGGATCTGGCTGGCCAGCCCATGGCCGCCGCGGATGTTGACGAAGCTGCCGCAGTGGCTGGCGACGAGATTGAAGAAATCGGGGCGTTCCCAGGCCGCGTTCAGGGCGCAATGCCCGCCGCTGGACAGGCCGACGATGGCGCGGTCGGGGCCCAGCGCGATGCCTTCAAGCGCATGGGGGATCAGCTCTTCGATCAGGAAGCGCGCATAGTCGCCGCCCGGGCTGTCGTACTCGATGCTGCGGTTGCCGGGACCGCCATAGATAGGCAGGCCGGGGCCTTCGGCACCGGGCTCGACGAACAGCGCGACGCAGGGCAGGCCCAACTGGTCGAGCACGGCGGCCGCGTTGGCCTCGGGGCCTAGGTAGCGCTCGCCGTCCAAGAACACGAGCAGCGCGTAGGCCGGGTGCGAGCCGGCCGACTGGTAGCGCTGGTAGCGATGCGGCACGCCTGGATAGACCTGGCCGGGCGGGCAGATGCCGGCGGTGAGCAGGCCGCGAGGCAGGTCTTCCCGTGCCTGCAGCGCCGTGTAGGGGCCGGGCTTCAGCAGGCTGGCGGCGAAGCGCTCGGCGTCCTGCTCGGACATGCCGGGCAGCTGCTGGCGGAGCTGGGCGGCGACTTCGTTCATGGCCTCGTCACCTGGGCGGCGAATTCATTGACCAGGGCCGCGAACTGCTTGGGCGAGCGGATGCTGACGCCATGGCCGGTGTTCTCGAAGTGACGGACCTCCGGCGCGCGCGGCAAGCCTGCGATGAAGCTGGTTTCCTTGGCGATGGCGCGTGTGTCTTCACTGCCATTGACGATCAGCACGGGTTGGGTGATAGCGGCCAGGCGCTGCTTGAAGTCCTCGCCCATCATGGAGCGCACCGCCACCGGCACGACACGGATGCTGCCACCGGTTGCTATCACCGGCTTGGCATCGGCCGGAGCAAAGCCGAACTTGTCCATGGCCTTGACCAGCAGCTCCTGCTCGTCCACGAAAGCCAGCAGGGTCTTCACCATCACGACGTTGCCGACGTAGTTGATGACTTCGGACGGCTCAAAGTTGCCGCTGGCGCCACCGAGGATCAGGCCGCGCAGCTGCTGCTGCGGCAGGGCCGAGGCGGCGGCCATGGCGGTGTAGCCACCCAAGGAATCGCCGACCAGGATGACGGGCGAGGGGTAGACGGCCTGCGCGGCTTGCTTGACGGCGGCAGTCGCGGTTTCAAGCGTATAGGCCTCGCTCAGGCGCGCGCCATGGCCCGGCAGGTCCGGCGCGATTACGCGCCAGCGGGGGTCGAGGTCGCGGCGCACGGCGTCCCACATTCGGCCATTGAGACCGGCGCCATGCAGGAGGATCAGCACTGGGCCATCACCAGCGGGCGCTGCAGCCTGTGGCGGATTGGCCATCGGCGAGCGGGTTCGCCATTGCCATTCAGCCGTCGCCACCATGGCGATCGCAGCGAGCAAGAGCAGGGCCAGCAGGATCAGCAAGCCCTTGACCAGCTTCTTCAACATCAGCGCTCCATGAAGCTGCGCAGCGCTTCGGCCCAGAGAGCGGCATCGGCACCGGAAGCGAAATGGCCCTTGTTGCTTTCGATGGCATGGGCTTGCCAGCGCAGGCCTGCGTCCGTGAGGCCGGGCGCGACCTGGTCGGCGATCTCGGGCGGGAAGACCGTGTCGGTGCGTGAGTTGGCGATCAGAACCCGGGCCTGGATCTTGTTGAAATGCGGCCGTACGTCGAAGCCTTCGGCGGCGCGCATCAGCGTCACCAGCGATTCGGGTTCGAAGCCGCGGGCCCAGTCCTCGGCCATGCGGAGGATCTCGGCACTGCGCGCTGCCGCATCCGGGATGCGAGGCGCGAGTTCGGCATCGACGCCATAGCGAGTCAAGGTGCTCACGCGCATGGCGACCAGGCCGGACCGCAGCTGCTCCCGCACGATCCCGACATTGCCGGCGCCCGCCGGATGAAAGGGGGCACTGACGGCCGCCACCATGCGTTCGACAAAGCCCGGGTACTGCACCGCCCACTGCCAGGCCTGGTAGCCGCCGAACGAGGGGCCGACCGCGGCGGCCAGGCGGCGGACGCCAAGGTCATCGAGCAGGCGCTTCTGCACGGCGACTATGTCTTCGAGCCTGATGCTCGGGAAGCTTGCGCCATAGGCCTTGCCCGTTGCCGGGTCGATGCTGCCCGGCCCGGTGGAGCCGTAGCAGGAGCCCAGCATGTTGGGCGCGACGATGAACAGCCGATTGCTGTCGATCGCCTTGCCCGGCCCCACGAGTTCGTGCCACGAGCCTTCGGCCACACTGGCGCCGGCGTCGAGCATGCTCGGGCCGGTCGTGTAGCCATGCAGCACCAGCACGGCATTCGTGCCCTCGGCGTTGAGCCGGCCCAGCGTGCGGTAGGCCGTGACGGCCTCCGCCAGCACGGTGCCGCTCGCCAGCGCGAAGTCGGTGATGCGGTGCAGCTGCATCTCAGAAGCGATACGAAGCTTCGACGCCGAGGGTGCGCGGCTGGATCATGCCGGCGCCGTAGGGAGCCGTAGGCGTGAACGGCGGCAGTCCACGGTCGCCCAGGACGATGATGCCCTTGGCGTCGCTGGCGTTCTTCACGAAGGCGGAGAAGCGCCAGCTCGCGTTCTCCACGGCGGCACTGAGGTTCACCGTGGTGTAGGCCGGCAGGTCGATGTTGGGCTTGCCGCTGAAGTCGCTGCGGCGCTTGCCGGTGTGGGCCACGGCCGCGCCCAGCGAAGCGCTCCAGTCGGCACTCACCGCGAACTTGTAGTCGGCAGCGAGCGAGGCGGTCAGCTTGGGAACGAAGGGCATGGCGTCGCCGTCCTTGCCCAGCGGCGTGGTCGCGTTGACCATGACTTTGGTGGTGTCCTCGGTCAGGTGGGCGTCGGTGTAGCCCACGGTGGCACGCAGACCCAGGCCGGCCGTCGGATACATCGCCAGCGTCGCCTCGACACCGCGGCTCACGGCCTCGCCGCCATTGATCAGGAAGTTCGATCCCGAGCGGTTGGTCTGGATCTGCACGTCCTTCCACTTGGTGTTGAAGACCGCCGCCTCGAAGCTGGCCTTGCCGCCGGAGAACACCGCCTTCCAACCCAGCTCGGCGCTGGTCAGCGAATCGGCGCCGACTATCGGGCTGGCGCCGGTCACCGGCGTAGCGGCGCTGGGGCCACCCGGGCGGTAGCCGGTGGCCAGGCGGCCGTAGATGGAGTCGGTGCTGCCCAGCTTGTAGCGGCCGGTCAGCAGGTAGGTGGACTTGCTGTTCTTGCTGTCCTGCACCAGGGCGACCGGCGGCGTGAACAGCAGGCCGGTGTAGAGCTGGTCGTAATGCTGGCGGTCCTGGCCCCAGCGCAAGCCGGCCTGGACATCGAAAGCCTCGGACACCGCGTAGGTGGCATTGGCGAACACCGAGACTTCCTTGTAGTCGGTGTCTATGCGGGCCTTGGCCATGCCGTCGGGGTAGGGCGTGGTCGTGCCGGGAATGACCACCGGCTTCACGGCGCCGGTGGCGGCGTTGAAGGTGTTCATGCCGGGCAGGCGGTTGGTGTTCTCTTCCTTGGTGTAGTAGAGACCGGCTTCGTAGTCCAGCTTGCCGCCGAGTGCCGTGGACTGCGCACGCAGCTCCTGCACAAAGCGGCGCGTGTGGGTGCGCTGGTCAAACTGGACATTCAAGCCAGGTTGCGCGGCCAGCAAGGCCAGCAAGGTGCCGTAGCTCAGGGAGACGTCGCTGGTGGCTTGCGCGTCCAGCGTCTGCAGCGTGGTGGACGAGACGAGGTTCACATCGCCGATCTGGCCGTTGATCGTCACATTGCCGAGGTCCAGCTTGCGCTCGCCGGTGACCGGCACGCGATTGTTGACCTGGTACTCACCGGTGCTCGGGGCCAGCGTCGTGCCGTTGACGTCCACCGAGTTGGTGCCATCGGCCTCCAGCTTTTGCGTCAGGGCCTGCGCCTTGAGCTTCCAGTCGGGAGACAGGCGCCAGGCGAAGGCCAGCCGCGCGCCGCTGGTGCGGACCTCGTTGCTGTCTTGCTTGGGCATCAAGTTGTTGATGTTGTCGATATAGCCCGGCTCCTTGCGCGAGAAGGCCGAGAAGCGCAGGCCCATGTCGCCGCCATTGCCCAGCGGCAGGTTGACCATGGCGCGGGCGAGATTGCCCTTGCCACCATGGGCTACCGAACTGGCACCCAAGGTCAGGCCGCCGCTGGCGCGGCTGAAGTCGGGGTCGGTGGTCACATAACGCAGCATGCCGCCCACAGCGCCCGAGCCGTAGAGCGTGCCTTGCGGACCTTTCAGCACCTCGATGCGGCGCAGCTCGGCCGGGTCGATGTCGGGCACGAGATTGGCGCCACCGGTGTAGGCATTGACCGAGCCGATCGGCGCTTCATCGATGTAGATGGCCGTCGTGGCCGAGGACTGGGCTGCGCCAGTGGAGATGCCGCGCAGCGTGACCTGCATGTTCGCGCCATTGCTGGTGATGGACATGCCGGGCACTTGCGCCACGTAGTCTTCCAGCTTGGATGCGCCGCTCTTGGAGAGTCGCTCGGCGCTCACAGCGGTGACAGAGGCCGGCACGTCCAGCACGGCTTGCTCACGCTTTTGCGCGGTGACGACGACCTTGTCCAGCGTCTCGGGCTTGGCGGGTTCGTCCGCTGCTTGGGCGGAGGCCATGCAGGCGAGCGCGGCGGCGAGGGCCAGGGGTTTGAGGGTCTTGTGATTCATGGTTTGTCTCCGATAAATACAGCGGTTAGCGGATGGAGGGCCCTGCGTCTGTGCGCATTCCTTGGCCCGGACCTTCTAGAAAATCTTGCCGGGGTTGAGAATGCCTTTCGGGTCCCAGGCGGTCTTGATGGCGCGCATCAGGCCCACGACTTCGGGGCCGTACTGCGCGAGCAATTTGGATTTCTTGCCCATGCCGATGCCGTGTTCGCCGGTGCAGGTGCCGCCGACGGCGAGCGCGCGCTCGACCATCGCGGCATAGACGCGGTCCACCGCCGCCTGTTCTGCGGGCTGGTCGGGCATGGGCATGAAGAGCACGTGGAAGTTCCCGTCGCCGACATGGCCAAGGATGGGCGCGACCAGTCCCTCGGCATCGATGTGTTCGCGAGCCAGTTGCACCTGCTCGGCCAGCGCCGACATGGGCACGCAGACGTCGGCCACCACGCTGATGCAGCCCGGCTTGAGCGCCAGGGCGGCGAAGTAGGCGAGATGGCGCGCCTTCCACAGCTGGCTGCGGTCTTCGGGCCGCGTGGCCCACTTGAATTCGATGCCGCCGTGGCTGGTCGCCACTTCCTGTGCCAGCTCGGCCTGTTCCTTGACGCCGGTTTCGCTGCCGTGGAACTCAAGGAAGAGCGTGGGCAGCTCGGTCAGGCCCAGCTTGGAATACTCGTTGCAGGCGCGGACCTGGTGCTCGTCCAGGAACTCGATGCGGGCGAATGGCAGGCCGCTCATCGACAGTTCGGTCACCGCATCCACCGCTGCCGCCAGGCTCGGGAATGCACAGGCCGCCGCCGCCACTTCAACCGGCAGCGGATGTAGGCGCAAGGTGATCTCGGTGATCAGGCCCAGCACGCCTTCGCTGCCCACCATCAGATGGACCAGGTCGAAACCGGCCGAGCTCTTGCGGGCCCGGGTTCCCAGGCGTACCAGGCGGCCATCGGCCAGCGCGACTTCCAGGCTCATCACGTTGTGGACCATGGAGCCGTAGCGCATGGTCGTCGTGCCCGAAGCCCGGGTGGAGACCATGCCGCCGATCGTGGCGTTGGCGCCCGGGTCCACCGGGAAGAAGAAGCCCGTGCCTTTGAGCTGCGCGTTCAGCTCCTCGCGGGTGATGCCCGGCTGGACCACGCAGTCGCCGTCTTCCAGATGCACTTCGAGCAGCGCATTCATGCGGCTCATGTCCACGCAGATGCCGCCATGCGGCGCGCTGACATGGCCTTCCAGCGAACTGCCGGCACCAAAGGCGATGACCGGCACGGCGAGCTCGTCGCAGAGCTTCAGGATCTCGCAGACCTCGGCCTTGTTCTCGGGCCAGACCACGGCATCGGGTGCCAGGCTGGTGACCAGGCCTTCGCCGCGGGCATGCTGCTCGCGGACCGCCTTCGAGACGTTGAGTCGCTCGCCGAACAGCTTTTTCAGGCGTGAGATCGCCTGCTCGACGGCCTCGGGAGCCATCGAGAAATCGGGGTGGGACATGGGGGCCTTGCTAGGTGCTGATGTCGGGCCGCTGGCGCTGCACTTGCACCAGGGCCAGATCGAAGTGGTAGGACATGGCCGACTGCGCGCCCATCGGGTCGCCGGCGCAGATGCGCTCGACCACGGCGTCATGCGCGTCGATCACGCGTTGGAGTTCGGCCTCGCTGCGGGTCTCGGCCAGGTGCATGCGTGCCGAGGCTTCGACGGGCGTGCCCAGGGCGCCCAGCAGCAGGCTGTTGAGCGGGTTGCCGCTGGCGGCGGCGATCAGGTGGTGGATGGCCGAGTCGCACTGCACGCGGCGGACCGGGTCGCGCAGTGCATCGCGCATCTGCGCCGCCAGCTCGCGCAGCCGCTGGCGCTGCTCTTCCGTGGCATAGCGGGCGGCCAGCTGGGCCGTCTGCAGCTCAATGGCGCGGCGGGTTTCCAGCACATGGGCCAGGCTGACCTGGGCCGTGTTGAGCGCGTAATCGAACACCTGGGCCAGCACGCTGGCGTCGATCAGGCGCAGCCGCGGTTTGCGGCCGCCTTCGATCTCCAGGATGCCCAGGGCCGCCAGCGTCCGGTAGGCCTCGCGCACGCTGCCGCGGCTGACCTGCAGGTCCAGGCCGATCTTGACTTCGCTGGGCACGGCATCGCCGGGGCGCAGCTGTTCGTTGTTGATCAGCGCGAGCAAATGCCTGGCCACCTGGGCCGACAGGGTCGGGCGCTCGATGGGGGACAGGGCGGGCTGGGCGGAAATCATGGCTTGGTCTTGGTGCGTTGGTTTGAAGCGTAGTCTCGCTTATCAAACCTGTCAAACAGGTTGTACGAGTTTGAGGGGAAATACTTAGCGTTCCCTGGCTTGATCATTGAGAATCCGCAAGTCGTCTTGATGAATGCAAGGCCAACTTGTAGGATAGGTTTGTCCATTCAGCCGCATTGCCTATGAACGCCGACCTGACTGCAGCACCGGTGCTGATCCTGATCCACGGGGCCACCATGAATGGCCGGATGTGGGACCCGGTGCGCCGGCACCTGGCCCCCGGCCGGCGCGTGCTGGCGCCCGACCTGCCGGGCCATGGCAGCCGCCGCGGCGAGCGATTCACCCTGGAAGCGGCCGTGGCCACGGTGGTGGAGGCGGCACGCTCAGTGGAGGACTCGCCCGTGATCCTGGCCGGCGACTCGCTGGGTGGCTATGCGGCGCTGGCGGCGGCATCGGCCCTGCCGCGTGATCAATTGCGAGAGCTGCTGGTGGGTGGTTGTACCGGGAACATCGAGGGCTTGGCGATGCTGAGCCACTTCATTCCCAAGACCTTGCTGTTCAAGACCCTGCTCGCGCTGATGGGCGAAGAGAAGTTGATTGCCAGCCTCTCCGGCAAGGTGCGCGCCATGCTGGCCGAGGCTGGCGTGGCGGTTGAGGATGCCGAGGCCATCATTGGTACGGGGCTTTCCGCCAGCGTCTTCGAGCAGGCCGTCGCGGCGCTGCGCGGCGTGGACTTCCGCAGCATGCTGGCAGCTATCGAGCAGCCGGTGCTGCTGCTCAACGGCGATCGAGACAGGGTGATGACACGGCAGGAGGCTGAGTTCCTGGCTGCCGCCCGCCAGGGCTCGGTGCAGCGCTGGAACTGCGAGCACGGCGTGAGCCTGTTGCGCAGCCGAGAGTTCGCCGCCTTGCTTGAGGCGGCGGCGGCACGAGCTTCTCTGGCCGACAATCGGCACCTCGCCGCGCCTGCGCTGACGCGCTGATGGTCTAGCGCGGCTGCCGCCTGCGGGCCGGCCTGGTCCCCGGATCTGGCGGTGCGCTCGGTCTGCGTCTTGGCGCACTGACCACGGGTCGGCGGGTTGAAGGGCTGCATTGAGCCGCCCGAACGGCGCGTTTTGCGCCCGCCGCATCGCCCAATTTGTTCATCCAGCACTTGCAATGCCTATTGCAAGTCCTTCATTTTGAAGGACTTTTGCCTGCAATTTCAGTCTAAGAGATTGCCCTAAGTGCTTGATTTCATTGAGAAAAATTGTGTTTTTCGCTTGACCTGGGCTGGGTCGAAAGTTAAAGTGGTGAAAAGTGCAATTTAGTGGGTCGCCGTGGCGAATTTTGTGTTTCAGGGGGCTAGTGCCTTGGCGATGGACGCCAAGGGGCGCATGGCCGTCCCGACACGCCATCGCGAAGTGCTGCAGGCCCTGTGTGCCGGTCAGTTGACGGTCACCAAGCATCCCGAGGGCTGCCTGATGGTCTTCCCGCGGCCGGCCTGGGAGGCCTTCCGTGACCGCATCGCGGCCCTGCCCATGTCCGCCTCGGGCTGGAAGCGGGTCTTCCTCGGCAACGCCCAGGATGTGGAAGTCGACGCCGCGGCCCGTGTGCTGATTTCTCCCGAACTGCGCGCGGCCGCCGGCCTGAGCAAGGACGTGATGCTGCTCGGCATGGGCAGCCACTTTGAACTCTGGGATGCCGCGACCTACGCTGCCCATGAAGCCCAGGTCATGCAGAGCGACCTGCCTGATGCGCTGAAGGACTTCAGCTTCTGATGGCCACCGCCGTGACCTTCACCCACACCACCGTGCTGCTCGACGAGACCGTCGAGGCGGTGCTGAACGACCCGACGGGTCTGTATGTAGACGGCACCTTCGGCCGCGGCGGCCATTCCCGTCTGCTGCTGAGCCGACTGGCGCCGGGAGGGCGCCTGGTCGCGATCGACCGCGATCCGGAAGCCGTCGCAGCCGCGACCACCGGAGAGACGCGGGTCACGGACCCGCGTTTTTCCATCTGCCATGCCCCGTTCGCCCAGATGCGCGAGCAACTGGCCCTGCTGGGGATCGACCGGGTCCAGGGTGTGATGCTCGACCTGGGTGTCTCCAGCCCGCAGATCGACAACCCCGAGCGCGGGTTCAGCTTCCGCTTCAGCGGACCGCTGGACATGCGCATGGACACGACCCGTGGCGAAAGCGCCGCGGACTTCCTGGCCCGCGCCGAGGAGCGCCACATCGCGGAGGTGATCAAGAACTATGGGGAAGAACGGTTTGCTGTACAGATTGCAAAGGCGCTTGTTGCTCGCCGGGACGCAGGGAAGCCCGTTCGTAGCACCGATGAGCTTTCCCAGGTCGTGGCTGGTGCGGTCAAGACCCGCGAGCCAGGCCAGGACCCTGCAACGCGCACATTTCAAGCTCTTCGGATTCAAGTCAACGCTGAGCTTGAAGAGCTCGAACAGGGCCTGAGGTCCGCGCTCGAGCTGCTGGCCCCGGGCGGCCGCCTGGCGGTGATCAGCTTCCACTCGCTGGAAGACCGCATCGTCAAGAACTTCATCGCCGAGCACAGCAAGGAAGTGGTGGACCGCCGCGCGCCGTTCGCTGCTCCCAAGCCGCTGGCACTGAAGAGCCTGGGCCGCATCAAGCCCTCGGAAGCCGAGGTCAAGGTCAATCCGCGCTCGCGTTCGGCCATCCTGCGGGTGGCGGAGCGTACCGAGGCGGAGCTGCCGGCCGCGCCCGCCGGCAAGCCCGGCAAGCGAGGTGGCCGATGAGCCGCCTCAACCTGATCCTGATGCTGGCCGTGCTGGGCTCGGGCGCGCTGATGGTGCGCAGTGCCTACGAGGCGCGCCGGCTGTTCACCGAGATCGACAAGGCCCAGGCCGAGGCACGGCGGCTCGACGCCGACCTGCAGCGCCTGCAGGCCGAGCGCCAGGCGCAAGCCACCAATCTGCGGGTCGAAAAGGTCGCCCGCGAACGCCTGCAGATGCGCGCCGCCACGCCGGCCATCATCCAGCAGGCCAGCCTGAGTGCCAGCGGAGTGCAGAGATGAGCGGCGCCAAGCGCAACAAGAGCAATGGCGGCGCCATCGCGGCCCGCAGCGTCAGCTACAGCAGCAGCCCGCTGCTGGCTTCCAAGACGCCGCCGTGGCGTTCGCGCTTCCTGGTGGCTCTGGTGGGCATTTCCTTCACCGGCCTGCTGGGCCGTGCGCTCTATGTGCAGGTCATTGGCACGGAGTTTTTCCAGAAGCAGGGCGAGGCCCGCTACGCCCACACGATGGAGCTGCCGGCCAGCCGCGGCCGCATCATCGACCGCTCGGGCCAGGTGCTGGCGGCCAGCGTGGCCGTGCCCTCGTTCTGGGCGATTCCCAAGGAAGTGGATGCCGATCCGGCCAAGCGCCGCCAGCTGGCCAAAATCCTGGGCCTGAGCAGCGCCGAGCTGGATCGCAAGCTGGACCCGGACAGCCGCTTCGTCTGGCTGCGCCGCCAGGCCGACGACGAGATGGCCGGCCAGATCAAGACCCTGGGCATCAAGGGCGTGTTCCAGGACCGCGAGTACAAGCGCAAGTACCCCGAGGGCGAGGCCGCGGCCCATGTGGTCGGCTTCACCAACATCGAGGAGCGCGGCCAGGAAGGCATAGAGCTGGCGTTCCAGAAGGACCTGCAGGGCCGCGACGGCTCGCGCTCGGTCGTGCGCGACCGCCTGGGCCGCGTGGTCGAGGACATAGGCGACCGCGTGCCACCGGTGAACGGCCGCGACATCGACCTGTCCATCGACTCCAAGATCCAGTTCTTCGCCTACCAGCGGGTGCGCGACGCGGTGCTGGAGAACAAGGCCAAGGCCGGCTCGGCCGTGGTGCTGGATGTGCTGACCGGCGAGGTGCTGGCCCTGGCCAACTACCCCAGCTTCAATCCCGGCGACCGCCAGAACCTCAGCGGTGCCCAGCTGCGCAACCGGGCGCTGACCGACGTGTTCGAGCCCGGCTCGACCATGAAGCCCTTCATCGCCAGCCTGGCGCTGGAGAGCGGCCGCGTCACGCCGCAGACCATCATCAACACCGCACCGCGCAGCCTGGTGATTTCCGGCTGGTCGCCGACCGATGCCCACCCTCATGGCGACCTGAGCGTGGAGCAGGTGATCCAGAAGTCCAGCAACATCGGCGCCGCCCGCCTGGCCATGCAGATGCAGCCGCGCGAGATGCACGAGATGTTCTCGGCGATTGGCCTGGGCCAGCGGCTGCAGATCAATTTCCCCGGCGCGATCAGCGGCAAGCTGCGTCCGTACAAGAGCTGGCGCCCGATCGAGCAGGCGACCATGAGCTACGGCTACGGCCTGTCGGCTTCGCTCTTGCAGCTGGCCCGTGCCTACACCGTGTTCGCCCGCGACGGCGAGGTGATTCCCATCACCATGACCAAGTCGGCCAGCGGCGAGCCGGTGCACGGCATCCGCGTGTTCTCTCCCAAGACCGCCACCACCATGCGCGGCATGCTGCAGATGGCGGCCGGCCCCGGCGGCACGGCGCCGCTGGCCATGGCCCAGGGCTACAGCGTGGGCGGCAAGTCCGGTACGGCCCACAAGCAGGAAGGCAAGGGCTATGCCGGCAACAAGTACCGCAGCTGGTTCGTTGGCCTGGCGCCGATCAGCAATCCGCGCATCGTGGTTGCGGTGATGGTGGACGAGCCCAGCGCCGGCCAGTACTTCGGCGGCATCGTGGCCGGCCCGGTGTTCAGCCAGGTCGTGTCGCAGAGCCTGCGCCTGATGAATGTGCCACCCGACCTCGAGGTCAAGCCGCAGATCGTGGCGACCCAGAAGGTTCAGGCCGTGGAAGAGAGCTTCTGATCATGATGGCCCCCACGCTCACTGCGTTCACTGCCCCCCAAGGGGGCGTTCGTTGCCCTTCGGGGCGGCCGGGCGGGCAACGATGCTGACCCGCCTCAAATCCCCCGAAGCCGCCGCCCGCTGGCTGCAGGAATGGACCACCGGCGCGCTGCGTACCGACAGCCGCCAGGTCCAGCCGGGCGATGCCTTCATCGCCTGGCCCGGCTATGCGCGCGATGGTCGCGAGTTCGTGGCCGCGGCCCTGGCTGCGGGTGCCGCGACCTGCCTGGTCGAGGATGCCGGCGTCGATGCCCACGACTTCAAGGACGCCCGCGTCGCCACGCTGCCCGGCCTCAAGGCCATGACCGGCCGCATCGCCGCCGCCTACTACGGCGAGCCCAGCCGCACGCTGCCGGTGATCGCTGTCACCGGCACCAATGGCAAGACTTCCAGCGCCTGGTGGACCGCCCAGGCGCTGTCGCTGCTGGACTCGCGCTGCGGCGTGATCGGCACGCTGGGCGTGGGCGTGCCGCCGGCGCCGGACGGCACGGGGGCCGCCATCGACTACACCGGCCTGACCACGCCCGACCCGGTGCTGCTGCAGCAGGCCTTCCGCCGCATGCTGGATCAGGGCTTCGGCGGTTGCGCCATCGAGGCCTCGTCCATCGGCATCGAAGAGCAGCGCCTGGCCGGCACCGAGATCCGCGTCGCGCTGTTCACCAACTTCACCCAGGACCATCTCGATTACCACGGCAGCATGGAGACCTACTGGTCGGCCAAGCGCAAGCTGTTCGACTGGGCGGGCCTCAAGTCGGCCGTGATCAATATCGACGACGCCCAGGGGGCGGCCCTGGCCGGCGAGCTGGCCGGCGGCAAGCTCGATGTCTGGACCTATGCGGTCAATGCCGAGGCGCGGCTCTCGGCTCACCAACTGCAGTACGCCGCCGGTGGCATCGCCTTCACGCTGAAGGAGCAGGGCGGCGACACGGTCGCGGTGCAGACCGGCCTGATCGGCGACTACAACATCAGCAATCTGCTGGGCGTGATCGGCGGCCTGCGCGCGCTGGGCCATTCGCTGGCCGAGGCCGCTGCCGCCGCCGGCCAGGTGACGCCGGTGCCCGGCCGCATGCAGCGCATCGGCAATGGCCGCGAGCTGCCCGAGGTGGTGGTGGACTACGCCCACACGCCCGACGCGCTGGACAAGGCGCTGCAGGCGCTGCGCCCGCTGGCGGCGGCGCGCGGTGGCCAGCTGATCTGCGTGTTCGGCTGCGGCGGCGACCGCGACCGCACCAAGCGGCCGCAGATGGGCGCCATTGCCGCGCGCCTGGCCGACCTGGTGATCGCCACCAGCGACAACCCGCGCACCGAATCGCCCGAGACCATCCTGGCCGATATCGTCGCCGGTGCGCCGCTGGCCACCTCCATCGTCGACCGCGCCGTCGCCATCGACCATGCGGTGCAGCAGGCCGGCAGCCGCGACGTGGTCCTGGTGGCCGGCAAGGGCCATGAGGACTACCAGGAAATCCAGGGCCGGCGCCGTCCGTTCTCGGATGTTGAGCAGGCCCGTGCTGCCTTGATCCGGAGGGCTGGTTTGTGATTCACCACGACACGCCTTTGATGACGCTGGGCCAGGCCCTGCACCTGCTGCAGCAAAGCCTGCCGCAGGCGCGCCTGGTCGGCGATCCGCAGACCGAGATCCAGCGGGTCCACAGCGACACCCGCACGCTCAAGTCCGGCGACCTGTTCGTCGCCCTGCGCGGCGACCGCTTCGATGCCAACGACTTCCTGGCCGATGCCAAGGCCGCCGGTGCCGTCGCTGCGCTGGCCGAACGCGGCCTCGAAGCGGCTGGCCTCGCTGGCATCGAGGTGCCAGATGCCAAGCAGGCCCTGGGTCTGCTGGCCACGGCCTGGCGCCGTCACTGTCATCTGCCTGTGATCGCGGTCACCGGCAGCAACGGCAAGACCACGGTCACGCAGATGATTGCCAGCATCCTGCGGGCCTGGCTGGGCAATGCTTCGCTGGCGACCGAGGGCAACTACAACAACGACATTGGCGTGCCGCTGACGCTGCTCAGGCTGCGCCAGGACGACGCGGTCTGGCATCGGGCCGCCGTGGTCGAGCTGGGCATGAACCATCCGGGCGAAATCGCTCCGCTGGCCGCCATGGCCCAGCCGACGGTGGCCCTGGTCAACAACGCCCAGCGCGAGCACCAGGAATTCCTGCAGACGGTCGAGGCCGCGGCGCGTGAGAACGGCGCCGTGATCGAGGCCCTGGGCGCTGCCGGCGTCGCGGTGTTCCCGGCCGAAGATGCCTGCGCCCCGATCTGGCACCAGCTGGCCGGCCATCGCGGCGAGCTGAGCTTCGCGTTGCAGGGACAGGCCGACGTGACCGGCCGCGCGCGCTGGATTGGCGCGGGCGAAGAGGGCGAGTCGACGGGCCACTGGGCGCTGGAGCTGCACACGCCGGCCGGCGATGCACCGGTCAGCCTGGCCGTGGCCGGCCTGCACAACGTCCGCAATGCGCTGGGCGCCGCGACCTGCGCGCTGGCTGCCGGTGCGCCGCTGGCTGCCATTGTGCGCGGCCTGGAAAGCTTCCGCCCGGTCAAGGGCCGGTCCGCGCTGGGCACGGTGATGCTGGGCGGCCGCCGCGTCACCCTGATCGACGACAGCTACAACGCCAATCCCGACAGCGTGCGTGCCGCCATCGACGTGCTGGCCGAGCTGCCGGGCGCGGCCTGGTTGCTGCTGGGCGACATGGGCGAGGTCGGCTCGCAAGGCCCGGAGTTCCACCGCGAGGTGGGCGCCTATGCGGCCGAGCGCGGCGTGGCCCATCTGTGGACCGCTGGTGCGGCGGCCAAGGACGCTGCGGCGGCCTACGGCGCGAATGGCCGCGCCTTCGAAACCGTGGCGGACCTGCTGGCCGCGCTGGGCGAGGCGCCACGCGTCTCGACCGTGCTGGTCAAGGGCTCGCGATTCATGCGCATGGAACAAGTGATCGCGGCGCTGTCGGCCGCTGAAGGGAAGTAGGAAGCCATGCTGCTAAGCCTCTCGCAATGGTTGCTCAGCCTCTATCCGGAATGGGGCTTTCTGCGCCTGTTCAACTACATCACCTTCCGCGCGGTGATGTCGGCCATGACGGCCCTGCTGATCGGCCTGGCTTTCGGTCCCTGGGTCATCCGCCGCCTGACCGAGATGAAGATCGGCCAGCCGATCCGCGAGTACGGCGTGCAGCAGCACCTGGCCAAGAGCGGCACGCCCACCATGGGCGGCGTGCTGATCCTGATAGGCATCGGCGTCTCGACCCTGCTGTGGTTCGACTGGAGCAACCGCTTCGTCTGGGTCGTGATGATGGTGACCATGGGCTTCGGCGCCATCGGCTGGGTCGATGACTGGCGCAAGGTGGTGCGCAAGGACCCCGAGGGCATGCGCAGCCGCGAGAAGTTCTTCTGGCAGGCGCTGATCGGCATCATCGCCTCGATCTACCTGGCCTTCAGCGTGTCCGAGACCTCGGCGCTGCGCGTGTTCGAGCTGTTCTTCCGCTGGGTGCAGAGCGGCTTCTCGACCGAGCTGCCGCCGCGCGCCGACCTGCTCGTGCCCTTCTTCAAGTCGGTCAGCTATCCGCTGGGGGTGTTCGGCTTCATGGGCCTTTCGTTCTTCGTGATCGTGGGCACCAGCAATGCGGTGAACTTCACCGACGGCCTGGACGGCCTGGCCATCATGCCGGTGGTGATGGTGGGCTCGGCCCTGGGCGTGTTCGCCTACGTGACCGGCTCCTCGGTGTTCTCCAGGTACCTCCTGCTGCCCTACATCCCGGGCGCCGGCGAGCTGCTGATCTTCTGCGCCGCCACCGCGGGGGCAGGTCTTGCCTTCCTGTGGTTCAACACCCATCCGGCCCAGGTCTTCATGGGCGACGTGGGCGCGCTGGCCCTGGGCGGCGGCCTGGGCACGCTGGCCGTGATCACGCGCCAGGAAATCGTGCTGGGCATCATGGGCGGCGTCTTCGTGGCCGAGGTGCTGTCGGTGATGATCCAGGTCAGCTGGTTCAAGTTCACCAAGAAGAAGTTCGGCACCGGCCGGCGCATCTTCAAGATGGCGCCGCTGCACCACCACTTCGAGAAGTCGGGCTGGAAGGAGACGCAGGTCGTCGTCCGCTTCTGGATCATCACCATGCTGCTGTGCCTGGTCGGCCTGGCCAGCCTGAAGCTGCGCTGAGGACCAACGGTGGAACTGAACGGCGCACACCTGCTGATCCTGGGCCTGGGCGACACCGGCCTGGCCATGGCCGCCTGGGCGGCTCGCCAGGGCGCGGCCGCGATCCGCGTCTGGGATTCGCGCGAGAACCCGCCGCAGCTGGCGGCGCTGAAGGAACTGCTGCCCGATGCGCAGTTTTTCAGCGGTGCGCTGCAGGCCGCCGATGCCGAAGGCCTGCGCGCCGTCCTGAAGAGTCCTGGCCTGTCGCCCCTGGATGCGCGCCTGCAGCCGCTGCTCACGCGCGCCCGTGAGCTGGGCCTGCCTCTGTTGGGTGAACTCGATCTGTTTGCTCAGGCGCTGAATGCCCTGAAGGCCGAGCGCCGCTACGCGCCCGTGGTGCTGGCCATCACCGGTACCAACGGCAAGACCACCACCACCAGCCTGACCGGTCTGCTGGTCGAGCGCTGCGGCAGGCGCGTGGCCGTGGCCGGCAACATCGGCCCGTCCATGCTGACCACGCTGGCCCAGGCGCTGGACCTGGAGCCGGTGACGGTGGAGGCCGCTGAGGAACTTGCAGTCGAGCCTGAGTCGGCCGTCGAGACGGTCGTCGAAGAAGAGGAAGCGCCGGCCGAAGCCTCCGCCCCGACGGCTCTGGAAGAAGTCGAGGCCCTGCTGGACGAACAGCCGTTGCCCATCAAGCCGCCGCCGCCCAAGGGCCCGGTGTTCGAGCACCTGCCCGAGGCCTGGGTCTTGGAGCTGTCCAGCTTCCAGCTGGAAGGCGTCGAAGGTTTCGAGCCGACCGCGGCCACCGTGCTCAACATCACCCAGGACCATCTGGACTGGCATGGCGACATGGCCGCCTATGCACGGGCCAAGGCCCGCGTGTTCGGCCAGGAAGCCGTGATGGTGATCAACCGTGACGACGCTGCCGTCGAGGCCCTGGTGCCGGCGACCGTCATGGTCAGCCCGGGCCGCGGCCGCCGCAAGATCGAGCAGGGCCGCAAGGTCGTGCGCTTCGGTCTGGATGCGCCCAGGAAGCCGGGCGACTACGGCCTGGTCAGCGAAGGCGGTATGGCCTGGCTGGTGCGCGCGCTGGAAAGCGATCCGACGATCAAGCGCAAGCCCGGCGACGAGGACGAGGAACTGGTGGTGCAGCGTCTGATGCCGGCCGATGCGCTGCGCATCCGCGGTCGCCACAACGCTTCGAATGCGCTGGCCGCGCTGGCCCTGGCCACGGCGGCGGGTTGCCCGCTGGCGCCCATGCTGCATGGTCTGCGCGAGTACCGCGGCGAGCCGCATCGCGTGCAGCACATTGGCACGCTGGACGGCGTCGATTTCTACGACGACTCCAAGGGCACGAATGTCGGCGCCACCGTGGCTGCCTTGGGTGGCCTGGGCGCCGACCGCGCACCGTCCAAGCTGGTCGTCATCCTCGGTGGCGACGGCAAGGGCCAGGATTTCTCGCCGCTGCGCGAGCCGCTCCTGCAGCATGCGCGCGCCGTGGCCCTGATCGGCCGTGATGCGCCGGCCATCGAGGCCGTGCTCGAAGGAACAGGCCTCGCGGTGCAGCGCCACGAGACGCTGGAAGCAGCCACCGCCTGGTGCTTGGCCCAGGCCGAGTCGGGCGACAGCGTGCTGCTGAGCCCGGCCTGCGCTTCGCTGGACATGTTCCGCAACTACGCCCATCGGGCCGAGGTCTTCGTGGCCGCGGCCGAGGCGCTGGCGGCCGAGCGGGGAGCGAGCCTGTGAGCACCGCCGCATTGACCAACCTGATCCAGTCGCTGAAGCAGCGCTTCGGCAGCACCGGCACCGCCGAGGGCGACGGCCCGACCGCCGTGCCGGTGCGTGACTGGGTCTCGACCGGCCAGCCGACCAAGCTGCTGGGCTGGGACGTGACCCTGGTCTGGGTCGTGATCGCGCTGATGGCCTTCGGCCTGCTGATGGTCTATTCGGCTTCCATCGCGATGCCGGACAACCCGAAGTTCACCCGCTATTCACCGACCTTCCACTTCGCTCGCCAGGCGATGTACATAGGCGCCGGCCTGATCGCCGCGCTGATCGTGGTGCAGGTGCCAGTGGCAACCTGGGAGCGCTGGGCGCCCTGGCTGTTCGTGGTCTCGCTGGTGATGCTGGTCGTGGTGCTGATCCCCGGCATTGGCAAGGTGGTCAATGGCGCGCGCCGCTGGATTCCGCTGGGCCTGATGAACTTCCAGCCCTCGGAGCTGGCCAAGTTCGCCATCGCCATGTACGCGGCCAGCTACATGGTGCGCAAGATGGACGTCAAGGAGAACTTCGTCCAGGCGGTCTGGCCGATGATCGTCTCGCTGGGCGTGATCGGCGTGCTCCTGCTGGCCGAGCCCGACATGGGCGCCTTCATGGTGATTGCCTGCGTCGCCATGGGCATCCTGTTCCTGGGCGGCGTCAACGGCCGCATGTTCTTCCTGGTGGTGGCGGTGCTGGTCGGCGCCTTCGTGCTGATGATCACCTTCAGCGAATTCCGCCGCGAGCGCATCTTTGCCTACCTCAATCCCTGGGACGAGAAATACGCCCAGGGCAAGGCCTACCAGCTGACCCATTCGCTGATCGCCTTCGGCCGCGGCGAGTGGTTCGGCCAGGGACTGGGCTCCAGCGTCGAGAAGCTGCACTACCTGCCCGAGGCCCACACCGACTTCCTGCTGGCCGTGATCGGCGAGGAACTGGGCTTCGTCGGTGTGGCCGTGGTGATCTTTGCGTTCTTCTGGCTGTCGCGCCGCCTGTTCCACATCGGCCGCCAGGCCGTGGCGCTGGACCGGGTGTTCGCCGGCCTCTACGCACAAGGCATTGGCATCTGGATGGCCGGCCAGGGCTTCATCAACATGGGCGTGAACCTGGGCGCGCTGCCGACCAAGGGCCTGACCTTGCCGCTGCTGAGCTTCGGCGGCTCGGCCATCCTGATGAACTGCATCGCGCTGGCCGTGGTGGTCCGGATTGACATCGAAAACAGGCAAATGATGAGAGGGGGCCGCGGATGAGCCGCCACCTGGTCATCATGGCGGCCGGCACCGGCGGCCACATCATTCCGGGCCTGGCCGTGGCCGAAGAGATGAAGCGGCGCGGCTGGAGCATCTCCTGGATTGGCACCGAGACCGGCATGGAGAACAAGCTGGTGCCGCCCACCGGGATTCCGCTGGACCGCCTGGCCTTCGCGGGTCTGCGCGGCAAGGGGCCCAAGCAGCTGGTGCAGGGCCTGATCGGCCTGGTCAAGGCCTTCGTGCAGAGCCGCCAGGTCTTTGTCACCCGCAGTGCCGACGCGGTGCTGGGCATGGGCGGCTATGTCTGCCTGCCCGGCGGCCTGATGGCGCGGCTGATGCGCCGCCCGCTGGTGCTGGTCAATGCCGATGCCGGACTGCTGCTCTCGAACAAGGCGCTGAAGCCGCTGGCCTCGCGCATTGCCTTCGGCTTCGACGGTGTGGACGCGGCCCGCAGCGGTGCCGTCGTCACCGGCAATCCGGTGCGCGACGAGATCGAATCCATCGCCGCACCGGCGGCTCGCTATGCCGGCCGCAGCGGTCCGCTGCGCCTGCTGGTGGTCGGTGGCTCGCTGGGTGCCAAGGCCATCAATGCGGCGGTTCCGAAGGCGCTGGCCCTGTGGCCGGCGGAACAGCGTCCGCTGGTGGTCCACCAGACCGGCCAGGCCAATCTGGCCGAGGTGCAGCTGGCCTATCGCGAAGCCGGAGTCGAAGCCGAGATCCTGCCCTTCATAGACAACATGGCCGAGCGCCTGGCCACGGCCGACCTGGTGGTCTGCCGCGCCGGTGCGATCACGGTCAGCGAGCTCTGCGCCGCCGGTGCGCCCTCGGTGCTGGTGCCGCTGGTGGTCAGCACCACGGCCCACCAGCGCGACAACGCCCAGTTCATGGCCCAGCACGGCGCGGCCCTGCATCTGCCGCAGACCGAGCTGACGGCCGAGAAGCTCAAGCAGCTGATCGAAGGCCTGGACCGGGCTCGTTTGCAAGCAATGGGCGAGAAGGCGCGCCAATTGGCTCGCCCCCGCGCTGCTGCTCGCGTGGCCGATGAGATTGAAAGACTGACCCCGTGAAGCACGCCGTCAAGCACATCCACTTCATTGGCCTGGGCGGCGCCGGCATGTCGGGCATCGCCGAGATCCTGCACAACCTGGGCTACCAGGTCAGCGGCTCGGACCAGAGCGACAGCGCCACGCTGCAGCGCCTCTCCGGCCTGGGCCTGACAAGCTTTGTCGGCCATGAGGCTTCGAACATCGCTGGTGCCCAGGTGGTGGTGGTCTCGACCGCCATCCAGGCCGACAACCCGGAGCTGGTCGCCGCGCGCGCGGCCGGCGTGCCGGTGGTGCAGCGTGCCGTGATGCTGGCCGAGCTGATGCGCCTGAAGAAGGGCATCGCCATCGCCGGCACCCATGGCAAGACCACGACCACTTCGCTGGTGACCACGGTGCTGGCCGAGGCCGGCGTCGACCCCACCTTCGTGATCGGCGGCAAGCTGAACGCAGCCGGCGCCAACTCGCGCCTGGGCCAGGGCGAGTACATCGTGGTCGAGGCCGACGAGAGCGACGCCTCCTTCCTGAACCTGCTGCCCATGATGGCCGTCGTCACCAACATCGACGAAGACCACATGGACACCTATGGCCACGACCTGGCCCGCCTGCATGGCGCCTTCGTCGACTTCCTGCACAAGATGCCGTTCTACGGCGCGGCCGTGGTCTGCGGCGACGATGCCGGCGTGCGCGAGATCATGGCCCGCATCGAGCGGCCGGTGGTGAGCTATGGCTTCGGCGAGAACAACAGCGTGCGCGCGGTCGAGGTCCAGGCGCTGCCCGGCGGCCAGATGCGCTTCGTGGCCCAGCGCGAAGGCATGGCCGACCTGCCGGTGACTCTGAACCTGGCTGGTCGCCACAACGTGCTGAATGCGCTGGCCGCGATTGCCGTGGCGACCGAGCTGGAGCTGCCGGATGCACCCATAGTCGCGGCGCTGCAGAAGTTCGGCGGCGTGGGCCGGCGCTTCCAGCGCTACGGCGAGCTGCGTGCGGCCGATGGCGGCCAGTTCACGCTGATCGACGACTACGGCCACCATCCGGTCGAGATGGCGGCCGTGCTGGCCGCGGCGCGCGGCGCTTTCCCGGGCCAGCGCCTGGTGCTGGCCTTCCAGCCGCATCGCTACACCCGCACCCGCGACTGCTTTGCCGACTTCGTCAAGGTCCTGGCCCAGGCCGATCTGGTGTTGCTGGCCGATGTCTATGCCGCCGGTGAAGCGGCGATCGCCGGCTTCGATGCCGCACACCTGGCTGCCGCCAGCGATGCAACCCTGGTCGGCCCGGTCTCGGCCATGCCTGCTGCCATCGCCGCCTCCACCCGGGGCGGCGACGTGGTGATCGTGATGGGTGCCGGCTCTATCGGAGCCGTGCCCGCACAAACGGTGGAACTGCTGAAATGAAACTGGACCTGAACATCGACCCCAAGCAGCTAGGCAAGACCGCCGTGCTGATGGGCGGCAGCTCGGCCGAGCGCGAGGTCTCGCTGACCATGTCCGGCCCCGGCGTGCTGGCGGCGCTGCGCGCCAGCGGTGTCGACGCCCATGACTTCGATCCGGCCGAGCGCGGCCTGCATGAGCTGAAGGCCGAAGGCTTCCAGCGCTGCTTCATCGCCCTGCATGGCCGCCACGGCGAAGACGGCACGGTGCAGGGCGCGCTGGAGCTGCTGGGCATTCCCTACACCGGCTCCGGCGTGATGGCATCAAGCATCGCCATGGACAAGATCACGACCAAGCGGCTGTGGCGCGCCGATGGCCTGGCCACGCCCAAATGGCTGAGCCTGAAGCGCAGCGAGCTGCAGCGCGAGCGCGTCATCACCGTGCCCGACGAGCTGGGCCTGCCGGTCTTCGTCAAGCCGCCGCACGAAGGCTCCAGCATCGGCGTGACCCGGGTCGACGGCTATTCGCAGATGCAGGCCGCGGTCGAGGCCGCCGCCCAGTACGACGAAGAAGTGCTGTGCGAGCAGTTCATCGAAGGCCCCGAGCTGACCTGCCCGGTGCTGGGCGAGGGCGCTTCGGCCGTGGCGCTGCCGGTCATCCAGATCGAGGCCGACCAGGGCAACTACGACTACCAGAACAAGTACTTCACCAACAGCACGCGCTACCTGCTTGGCAACCTGGACCCGCAGCTGGAGCGCCGCATCCAGGACCTGGTGCTGGCGGCCTACCGTTCGCTGGGCTGCCGCGGCTGGGGCCGTGCCGACCTGATGCTGCGCAAGTCGGACGGCGAGCCCTTCCTGCTGGAGATGAACACCTCGCCCGGCATGACCTCGCATTCGCTGGTGCCCAAGTCGGCGGCGCATGCGGGCATCACGTACGAACAGCTGTGCCTGTGGCTGCTGGCCCAGGCGCGACTCGACTCGGGCAAGGCCTGACCCTCAAGCAAGCATGGCCGCCAACACCGCGCTCGACCAGGCACTGCCACCCGACGTCCGTCTGATGAACGGCGTCGCGGTGCTGCTGATGCTCGGCCTGGTGCTGGCGGTGCTGGCCTATGGCGCCAACTGGCTGGCGCGCCGGCCGGTGTTTGCGATCCGCGCGGTGCAGATCGAGGGCGATGTGGCCCGCAACAGCTCGGCCACGCTGCGGGCCAATGCGCTGCCGAGGCTCTCGGGCACCTTTCTCACCATGAACCTGCAGCAGGCGCGCCAGGCTTTCGAGGCCGTGCCCTGGGTGCGCCAGGCCACGGTTCAGCGGATCTGGCCGGCACGGCTCAAGGTCACGCTGGAAGAGCATCGTCCGGCCGCCTACTGGGAGCTCAAGGCCGAAGGCGCCGATGCGCAGAGCGACGCCGCGGTCGAGCGCCAGCTGGTCAACAGCTTCGGCGAGGTCTTCCAGGCCAACCTGGGCGATGTCGAGGACGAGAACCTGCCGACGCTGTCGGGCCCCACCGGTTCGGCTGGCCACATGCTGATGCTGTGGAAGCAGTTGCAGCCGCTGACCGAGGCCCTGTCGGACAGCGCCGAGCGGCTGGACCTTTCGGGTCGCGGCTCCTGGCGCCTGAAGCTTGAGAAGGGCGCCGAGATCGAGCTGGGCCGCGGCAGCGACGCCGAGGTGCTGGCGCGCTACGAGCAGTTCGTGCGCACGCTGACCCAGATGACCTCGCGCTACCAGGCACCGCTGCTGGCGGCCGACCTTCGCCACCGCGACGGCTATGCGCTGAAGCTGCGCGGCGTGACGACGAGCGGCCCCGAGGCGGGCGCCAAGAACAAATCGACGAAGACCACAAGGAACTAACAGATGGCCAAGGAATACAAGGATCTGGTCGTGGGCCTGGACATCGGCACTGCCAAGATCATGGCGGTGGTCGCCGAGGTGATGGGCAATGGCGAGCTGCGCATCGCCGGCCTGGGCGTGGCCCCGTCGCACGGCCTCAAGCGCGGCGTGGTGGTCAACATCGACGCCACCGTGCAGTCCATCCAGCAGGCGCTGAAAGAGGCCGAGATGATGGCCGACTGCAAGATCAGCCGCGTCTTCACCGGCATCACCGGCAGCCACATCCGCGGTCAGAACTCGACCGGCATGGTGATCGTGCGCGACAAGGAAGTGACGCCGGTGGACGTGGCCCGCGTGGTCGAGACCGCCAAGGCGATCAACATCCCCAATGACCAGCGCCTGCTGCTGGTCGAGCCGCAGGAATTCGTGATCGACGGCCACGAGGTCAAGGAGCCGGTCGGCATGAGCGGCGGCCGCCTGGAGGTCAAGGTCCACATCGTCACCGGCGCCCAGAGCGCGGCCGAGAACATCGTCAAGTGCGTGCGCCGCTGCGGCCTGGAAGTGGACCAGCTGGTGCTGAACCCGACCGCATCGAGCAGCGCCGCCCTGACCTCGGACGAGCGCGACCTGGGCGTGGCCCTGGTCGATATAGGTGCCGGTACTACCGACGTGGCCATCTTCACCGGCGGTTCGATCCGGCATACCGCAGTGATTCCGATTGCCGGGGATTTGATCACCAGCGATATCGCCATGGCGCTGCGCACGCCGACCAAGGATGCCGAGGAAATCAAGGTCGAACACGGGGTCGCCAAGCAATTGCTGGCGGATCCGGCCGATCAGGTCGAGGTACCCGGCCTGGGCGATCGGGCGCCGCGCCTGCTTTCAAAACAAGCACTTGCCGGCGTTATTGAACCGAGAGTCGAGGAAATCTTCTCGCTGGTGCACCAGGTGATTCGCGAATCCGGGTATGAGGAACTGCTCTCCTCGGGGATTGTGCTGACCGGCGGATCGGCCGTCATGCCGGGCATGGTGGAACTCGCCGAGGACATATTCCTGAAACCCGTGCGGCGCGGCAATCCGACCTACAGCGGCGGCTTGTTCGACATGGTTGCCAACCCGAGGTCGGCCACTGTCATGGGTTTGCTCGAAGAAGCGCGCATTTCGAGAACACGCGGCTTGAAGGCGGCTCAGCAGGCGGGGTCCATGAAAACCCTGTTCGGGCGCGCCAAGGATTGGTTTCTGGGGAATTTCTGAGGACCCTTTTCAAGTTCGGGCTCGAATCCCTTCGTTTGCTTCCAAACCCTGTCGGGCGACAACGACAAAGGGCAAACAAAAGGGTTCTTCCCGGTATTTTTCTACGTTTGGCGACTGCATAATCGGCGAAGGAGGTTTGATATGGCGATCGAAATGATCGAAGAGTTTGACCAGGGCACCCAAATCAAGGTGATTGGGGTCGGTGGCGGCGGCGGCAACGCGGTCGAGCACATGATTGCCCAGGGCGTCCAGGGCGTGGAATTCATCTGCGCCAATACCGACGCCCAAGCGCTGAATCGTTCCAAGGCCGACCAGCTGCTGCAGCTGGGTAATTCGGGCCTGGGCGCCGGCGCCAAACCCGAGGTCGGCCGTCAATCCGCCGAAGAGGCCGAGGCCCGCATCCGCGAGTCCATCCAGGGCGCCAACATGCTGTTCATCACGGCCGGCATGGGTGGTGGCACCGGCACCGGCGCCGCGCCGGTGATCGCTCGCGTGGCCAAGGAGATGGGCATCCTGACCGTGGGCGTGGTCACCAAGCCCTTCGACTTCGAAGGCACGCGCCGCACCAAGGCGGCCGAGTCCGGCCTGGCCGAGCTGGAAGCCAATGTCGATTCGCTGATCGTGGTGCTGAACGAGAAGCTGCTGGAAGTGCTGGGCGACGATGTCACCCAGGACCAGGCCTTCGCGCACGCCAACGACGTGCTGAAGAATGCCGTCGGCGGCATCTCCGACATCATCCACATCCCGGGCCTGGTGAACGTCGACTTCGAAGACGTCAAGACCGTGATGAGCGAGCCGGGCAAGGCCATGATGGGCACGGCCCAGGCCGGCGGTCCGGACCGCGCCACCAAGGCTGCCGAGGCCGCCGTGGCCTGTCCGCTGCTGGAAGGCATTGACCTGTCGGGTGCCCGTGGCGTGCTGGTGCTGATCGCCGCGAGCCGCAGCAACTTCAAGCTGAGCGAGTCGCGCAACGCGATGAACACCATCCGTCGCTATGCCGCCGAAGATGCCCATGTCATCTACGGCACGGCCTACGACGAATCGCTGGGCGACCAGCTGCGCGTGACGGTCATCGCCACCGGCCTGAGCCAGGGCAAGGCCCGCCAGCAGCAGCAGCCGCCGCTGCAGGTGATCCAGCAGGAAGCCGTGCGCCGCACCGGCACCGACAACATGCCGGTGCTGACCCAGCCGGTGAACATGTCGGCCACGCTGGGCCAGACCGTGGCCGCCCCGACCCTGGGCGGTGGCGGCGGAGATTTTGCCGGCATGACCGTGCCCAGCGTCTGGCGCCATGGCCGCACGGCCGCCGCGACCAAGGTCGAGGCCCTGTCCAGCAATGGCATGGACGAGATCGAGATCCCGGCCTTCCTGCGCAAGCAGGCTGACTAAGCAGGCCTCACGCCCCAGGCAAGACCCGGCACCCGCCGGGTCTTTGCTTTTGGGGCCCGCGCCACGTCCCTGATCGGAACGGCTAGGCAGGCGGTGGATCGCCGGGCGACACTCCGGCTTCCCAGCCGCTACTCGCACAAAGCCGATTCCCTCGATGCGCGCCCTGATCCTTGCCCTGCTGATCCTGCTGGCCGGCCTGCCGGCCGCTGCGCAGCGCATGCCCATGCCCGAGGGGGTGCCAACCAGCTCCGGCGACCGGGCCACCTCGGCCGAGCTGGCGCTGTCCAGCTGGACCCGCGAGGAGCTGCGTGAATGGTGGGCGGCGCTGCGCTCGCTGGACGGCAACCCGGGCCAGCTGCCGGCCAAGTTGCAGCCGCCGGTCGACCCGGCCGCCTGGCAGAAGGTCTCGCTGCCCGACGTGCGCACCCGCGGGCCCTCGGTGGCCCTGGGCGACGGCGATGCGCAGTTCCAGATGCGCTGGTACCGGTTGCGCTATGCCGCGCCGGAAGGCCGCTGGCCGACCAGCATCGCGCTGTACATGCCGCGCCTGGTCACGCTGGCGGCGGCCGTGCTGGTCAAGACCGACGAAGGCTGGCGGCCGGTGTTCGACAACCAGGCCGGCGCCCGCGAGCAATGGGTGAGGCCGCTGTGGGCCGTGGTGCCGGCGGCGCTGAGCGAGAAGCGCCATGTGCTGGAGATGGTGGTGGCCGTGCCGGTGCTGCGCGACAGCTTCTATTCGGTCTCCAGCGCCTGGCTGGGCGCACGCGAGGACCTGGAGCCGCGCTACGAGGCACGCTGGGTGCTGCAGATCGGCGTGCCGCAAGCCACCGGCCTCACGCTGATCGTGCTCGGCCTGTTCGCCTTCACGCTATGGCTGCGCCGTCGCGAGGAGCCGGCCTATCTGCTGTTCGCGCTGGCCACCGTGGCCTGGCTGGTGCGCAACCTGCACTACCACATGGACCTGCCGCGCACCCATGCCGGGCTGGAATGGTTCTGGTGGGCGACCCATGCCTCGATGTCCTGGGTGATGCTGCTGACCTTCCTGTTCGCACTGCGCTTTGCGCACCGCCGCTACCCGAGGTTCGAGCGTGCCGTGAGTGTGTTCGTGCTGGTCTCCAGCCTGGCCACCATGCCGTTCTCGTCGCTGCTGCGCGACCCACTGGTGCTGCAGCACATCGTCAATGCCGTGGTCGGCACGGTGGCGACGCTGTTCATCGGCGGCGTGGCCGTGCGCGACGGCAGCCGCGAGCTGCGGCTGATCGCGGCCAGCCTGGTGCTGGGCCTGGGCCTGGGCGTGCACGACCTGTTCCTGCTGGCCGGCTGGGCCTGGCCGGAGCATATCTACCTGATGCCCTTCGCCACCCTGGTCATCGTGGTCTGCTTCCTCTACGCGGTTCAGCACCGCTACATAGGCGCGCTGCAACAGGTGGAGCAGGTCAACGCGCAGCTGGGCGAGCGGCTCGCCACACAGGGCGCCGAGCTGCAGGCCCAGCATGACCGGCTGCGTGAAGCCGAACGTCAGCAGGCCCTGCTGGTCGAACGCCAGCGCCTGATGCAGGACATGCATGACGGCCTGGGCTCCTCGCTGCTGTCGGCCATGGTGGCGGTGGAGCAGGGCAGCATGGACCAGGACAAGGTCGTGGAGGTGCTGCGCGAATGCGTGGACGATTTGCGACTGGTGATCGACTCGCTGGAGCCGGTCGGCCACGACCTGGTTTCGCTGCTGGCCACCATGCGCTACCGGCTTGGCAAGCGGCTGCAGACCGGCGGCCTGCAGCTTGACTGGGACGTGCAGGACCTGCCGCCGCTGGACTGGCTGGAGCCGCCCGACGCCCTGCATGTGCTGCGCCTGATGCAGGAGGCGCTGACCAATGTGCTCAAGCATGCGCGCGCCACCCGGGTGCGCATCGTGACGCGGGACGTCGGCCATTCGGTCGAGATCCGGGTCGAGGACGACGGCGAGGGTTTCGACATCGATTCCGCCCGCCGCGGCCGCGGCCTCAAGAGCCAGCAGCGGCGCGCCCAGCGCCTCGGTGGCCGCATCACCTTCGAGAGCAGCCTCGGCCATGGCACGCGCGTCTGCCTGCGGCTGCCGGTGCAGCGCCAACCGGGCGATCCCAATCTCCCAGCGGCCCCGCAAGGGCAAGCCTGATCGCGGACAATCGCGTCCATGTTGAAGCAACGTACCCTGAAGTCGCTGACCCGTGCCGTCGGCGTGGGCATACACAGCGGCCAGAAGGTCGAGATGACGCTGCGTCCGGCAGCCCCCGACACCGGCATCGTGTTCCGCCGCGTGGACCTGAACCACCCGGTCGACATCCCGGTGCGCTCCGACACGGTCTGCGATACCCGCATGGCCACCACCATCAGCCCCAACGGCGACCCCAACGGGCCGCGGGTCCAGACCATCGAACACCTGCTGTCGGCCTGCGCCGGCCTGGGCCTGGACAACCTCTACGTGGACATCAATGCCGACGAGGTGCCGGTGCTGGACGGCTCGGCCGCCAGCTTCGTGTTCCTCTTGCAGAGCGCCGGGATCGAGTTGCAGAACGCGCCCAAGAAGTTCCTGCGGGTGAAGAAGGCCATTGAGGTCCGCCAGGGCGAGGGCAAGCGCCTGATGTGGGCCAGGCTGGAGCCGCACCACGGCTACACGCTGAACTTCCAGATCGAGTTCGACAACCCGGCCGTGTCCGCCACCGGCCAGCAGTACGTGTTCGACATGGGCTCGGGCCAGTACAAGAAGGAAATCGCGCGGGCCCGCACCTTCGGCATGACCAGCGACATCGAGGTCATGCGCAGCCGCGGCCTGACGCTGGGCGGCGCCATGGACAACGCCATCGTGGTGGACGACTACCGCGTGCTCAATGCCGACGGCCTCCGCTACGACGACGAATTCGTCAAGCACAAGATCCTCGACGCCATCGGCGACATGCAGGTCGCCGGCCATCCGCTGCTGGCCGCCTACACCTCCTTCAAGGGCGGCCATGCGCTGAACAACAAGCTCTTGCGCGCCCTGCTGGCCGACCAGGAAGCCTGGGAGATCGTCACTTTCGAAGACGAGCGCCAGGCACCGGCGGGCTTTGCCGAGCTGGCGCCGGCCTGGTAGAGCAGCTCCGCCTTTTCATCCATGCTGATCGCCCGCCTCATCGTCGGATTGCTGTTGTTCGCGGCCGTCGTCTGCTTTGCGATGTACATAGGCACTCGCCAGGAGGGCTGGCGGCGGCGTGGCATCGTCATCGTCAAGTGGACGGTGCTGGCCGGGCTGGGCTTCTTTGCCGTGCTGATCCTGGAGCGGCTGGCCCTGATGCTCTGAGAGCCAGAGCCACGCAGGCCCTGGGGACAGGTCTTGCGCCATTCGTGCGCAATGCGCCCGGATCCGGGCGAACTCGCCGATTTCCGGCTGAGCCGGCGCCAATCTGGCCGGAATATGGCCAGCAACTCGTGACTTTGTGCGCGGTTTCCGACCCCTACACTGGCTTCACATCAACGGGGAAGACCTGACATGAACAAGCCGGGCGTCGGAGTGGAACTTGTGGGCAGCGCGGAGCGCCTGCCCTTCCAGGTGAGGGTGGCCCAGCGGTCCGAACTCGAGGAAGTCGTTCGCCTTCGGTCGCAGGCCTATGGCCGTCATCTGCCGGAATTCGGCGCCAAGCTATCCCAGCCCGAAGCGGCCGATTACCAGCTGGGCTGCGAAGTCTTCGTCGCGATTTCCAAGCTCGACGGCAGCCTGCTCGGCACGCTGCGCACCCATGCCAATGCGCTGCAGTCGCTGCCGCTGGAAGGCTCCATCCAGTTGCCCGACCGCTTCACCGGCAAGCGCATGATCGAAGCCACACGCCTGAGCGTGCTGGGCAATGCCAATTCGTCCCTGGTCCGCAATGCGCTGTTCAAGGCCTTCTTCAGCTATGCCCGCGAGCAGAACGCCGACTGGATGCTGGTGACCGGCCGCAAGCCCATCGACCGCATGTACGAAGCCCTGCTGTACCGCGACGTGGCCGAGGAGGGCGCCTTCTTCCCCATGAAGTGCACCGGCAACCTGCCGCACCGCGTGATGTGCATGGCCGTGAAGGAGGCCGAGCCGATCTGGCGCGAGGCCCGGCATCCGCTGTATGACTTCGCCTTCGTGACCCGCCACCCCGACATCGACGTCAGCGGTGCGCGCGACCTGGGCGACGTCTGGGAACGCCGCCCCGGTGCCAAGCTGGCCCTGTTCCAGCCGCCGGTGCGGAGCCTGGCCCGCGTGGCTGTCTAACTGGCCTCAGGCTGATCGCGTGTATCGCGATCAGTCCTTCGCCAGCCACAAGCTCCTTCCGGACCTTGTGCGCGGGCTCAGTGCAGCAGGCCTGAGGCCAGCAGCTCGCCGCGCTGCTGTTCCGGGAACAGCGGCATGGTGTTCTGCTCGCGGCCCTGCAGCTGTCGCACGAAGGCGTAGATTTCCGGATCCTCGATGAAGTCGGCGGCCGAGCGCGCCTCCAGGATGCGCTCCGGCAAGACCGGCCGGCTGATGCCGTAGCCCTGGGCGTAGTCCACGCCCGCCGACACCAGGGCCTTGAGGATGGGCAGGTTCTCGGCGTACTCGCCGATCGACTTCATGCCCAGGTTGTTGACCAGGCCGCCCAGCGCGCTGAGCACGGCCATGCCGGAGGGGTTGTTGGCCGCGTCACGCACCAGCGATCCGTCCAGCTTCAGCGCATCGACGCTCAGGCCCTTGAGGTAGCCGAACGAGGAATAGCCGGCGCCGAAATCGTCCAGCGCCACCTTGACGCCCAGGTCGCGGGCGCGGTCGATGAAGCGCTGCATGTGGGCCATGTCGTTCAGCGCCACGGTCTCGGTGATCTCTATGCAGATGCGGGCCACCGCCTCCTGGTGCTGGTTGAACAGGCGCAGCAGGTCCTCGACGAAGGCCTCGTCGTTCAGCGAGCTGCCCGACAGATTGACGCCGACGAACTGGGTGTTGAGCAGCTGGCCGGCGTGGGCCTCCAGCCAGGAGATCACGGTGGTGACCACCCAGCGGTCGATGATGGCGGTCTTGGCATGCGCCTCGGCCGCCTCGATGATGATCTGGGCCGGCACGATGTCGCCATTGGGCTTGCGCATGCGCAGCAGCACCTCGAAGTTCAGCGAGTCGAAGGGCCGGCTCAGCGACAGCTCGGGCTGCATCATCAGGAACAGGCCCTCGGGCGTCTCGCCGCGCTCCAGGCAGCTGATCAGGGCCAGCTCGTCCTTGTGGTGCTTGAAGAAGGTGTCGCCGCCGTCCATCACCACCAGGCGGTCGCTGGGCTTCTTCTTGGCCATGCGGCACAGGGTGTCGGCCGCCGAGACGATTTCCTTCATCGCCGGTGCGCCGAAGCTCTCGGCCGCTACCAGGCCACCCGACACGCTGAGCGCAAAGCGCTGCACGTCGATCTGGAACGGCGCCGAGGAGATCAGCGCCAGGATGTTCTGGCAGCGCTGCGAGGCCTCGGTGATCGAGGCATCGGGGAAGGCGACCACGAACTCGTCGCCGCCCACGCGGGCCAGCAGGTCCAGCGGCCCCAGCTGGCTGCGGATGCGCTCGCAGACCTGCTTCAGCACCGCGTCGCCGGCCGAGTGGCCGTAGAGGTCGTTGATCAGCTTGAAGCGGTCCAGGTCGAAATACGCCAGCGTCCGCGGCGGCGTCAGCGAGCGTTCGAACTTGCGCGACAGGCCGCGCAGGTTCAGGCATTCGGTCAGCGGGTCGTGGTTGACCAGGAATTCCAGCCGCGTGGTGGCGCGCACCCGCTCGGTGATGTCCTGCAGCGAGCCTTCGATGATGCGGCCGTCGACGGTCGAGGCCTTGATCGCGCACCAGTATTCGCCGCCGCCGGGTGGCAGCAGGCGGGCCTGCAGGTCGAAGGAGGCGCTCTGGCCGGCACTGTGCAGCGAGCCGAAGGCCAGGGCCACGTCGGGCTCGAACAGCTCGTCCAGCGTCAGCGCGCCGTCCATGCCCATTGTCGCGAGCATGGACTTGAAGGCCGGGTTGGCATTGGCGATCACCAGGCCGTCATGGACGGTGAACAGGCCGATAGGCGAGTCGTTGTAGGCGGCCTTCAGCGTCTTCTGCGCCTGCTCGGCGCGGCGGCGGTCCGAGCGCATGTGCTCGGCCACGGCGGCCGAGGCCAGCACGCCCGAGGCCAGGGCCGCGGTGACGCTGTTCAGCGCGCCCAGCAGCAGGCTCTGGCCGGTGGAGGCGACGACGATTTCGTTCAGCGTGGCGCCCAGGGCCACCACCAGGGAGGAGGCGTACCACATGGCCGTGCGCGAGCGGGTGCGGCGCACGATGCGGTAGAGGTAGGGCAGGGTGGCGAACCACAGCAGGGCCGTACCGACCCAAAGCACGGGCAGGATCTGCTCGTAGCTCAGCACCGCGCACAGGCCCATCAGCAGCAAGGTGCTGGCGCGCTGGATCGGCAGCAGCCAGCCGCCGCCGACCTTGGCCATCTCCTTGCGGAACAGCAGGCCGAACACGGCGATGGTGGTGACGAAGTAAAGGCACAGCGTCCATTGGCGGGTCAGCGTCAGCCATTCCGGCGCGATCGGCATGCCGAAGAAGCTGAAGTCCGAGCCCTCCGACAGCAGGGCCATGCGCATGCTGATCATCAGCCAGCCAATGAAGGCCCAGTACAGCCGGCTCTTGTTGATGGCCGCGGTCAGCGCCATCGACAGCGCCAGCAGGCCGAGGCCGGCCTCGATCATGGTGGCGGTCTTCTGGTGCTGTGCAGAAGCGGCGTCGAGTTCGGCGGCCTGCCAGCGGGCCGCGGCAATCTTGGCCGGACCGCGGAAGTTCGAACGGCACAGCAGCTGAATGTCGCGCCGCTCGCCATCCAGCGTCAGCGCAAAGCCGCCGCGCACCGGCATCACCGCACCGCTGCTGCCCGAGCGCGTCGCCGAGCCCAGCAGCTCGCCGCTCTGCTCGTCCCAGCAGCGCAGGGCCATGGAATGGCGGGAAGGGAACTCGACCGACCAGGCCTGCTGGCCGGCCGGCGCCTGAGCCTTGACACCTATCCAGAAGGCGTCGGTCGAGCGCTGGGTGCTGACGCTGGTGGCGCTCTGGCGCTCGGCCAGGCGGGCGCGCACATAGGCGAGGTCCTGGTCCAGCGGCTGCTTCAGGTCGGCCGGCTCCTGCCAGGCGACCAGGGGCAGCGGCGTGCCCGTGGCGGGCTCGGGCCGGCTCAGATGCCAGAGACCGGTGAGGGCCGCAACGACGAACACCACCACCGGCAGCAGCCGGGCGGTGGTGGCATTGAGCAGGTCCTCGGTGATGTTGCGGAACATGGATCGATAGAGGTCACGCGGGGGCGAGCAGGGCCTACCCGCCGAACCGCGTGTTGCACTTATCGGCGATGGTTACCGGCTTTTGCATGACTGCAAGGAACGACCTGACCCCTGCCGTGACAAGCTTCACCGAAAGGCTTGGATCGGTGCGATGTGCGCACCGATCTATGGCGCGAGCGCCTCACTCTTCCAGCGCTTGCAGGGCCACCAGGCGTTGGTAGATCCCGCCTTCGTGGGCCATCAGCTCGTCGTGCCGGCCGCGCTCGGCGAGCCGGCCGTGGTTGAGCACGATGATCTGGTCGGCCTCGCGGATGGTCGACAGCCGGTGGGCGATGGCGACTATGGTCACGCGGCCTCGCAAGGCCTGCAGTGCCTCGCCGACCAGGGCCTCGGTGGCACTGTCTATGTTGGAGGTGGCCTCATCCAGGAACAGCAGGGTGGGTGCGCCGGCCAGGGCCCGGGCCATGGCGATCAGCTGCTTCTGGCCGGTCGAGACCCGCGCCCCGCCTTCGCCCAGCGGCGTGTCCCAGCCCTGCGGCAGCGTGTCTATGAAGGCTTCGACCCGCGCGGCGCGGGCGGCGTCGCGCAGCTCGTCCTCGGCGATGTCGCGGCCCATGGCGATGTTCTCGCGCACGCTGGCCGCCAGCAGATAGGGCTCCTGCGGCACCAGGCCCACGGCGGCGCGGAAGGCCGCGTCAGGCACGGCCGAGAGCGGCTGACCGTCGATGCGGATCTCGCCTTGCTGGGCCTCGTAGAAGCGCAGCAGGAGCGAAAGCAGCGTGGACTTGCCGCTGCCGGTGTGGCCCACGATGCCGACGAAGCTGCCCGGCGCCATGTCCAGGTTCAGCGGATGCAGCACCGGATGCGCCGGGTCGTAGCCGAACTGCAGCTCGCGTATCGCAATGCCACCGCGCGTGATCTGCGCGCCCTCGGCGCCCATGGGTCGGGCCTCGGCCTCGCGCAGCAGGGTGCGCACCCGCGAGGCCGCCACCATGGACTGCTGCAGCTGGCCGAACTGCAGGGTGATCTGGATCAGCGGATCGACCACGCGCGAGATGTAGCTGAGGAAGGCATAGAGCAGACCGACTTCGACGCCGGAGAGGTCGCGACGGCCGAAGCCGTAGATCACGGTCACCAGCAGCAGCACGTTGAGCAGGTCCAGCGCCGGCCGCAGCAGCCAGGCGTTGGCGCGCAGTTCGGCCACGCGGGCGCCCCAGTGGCGCTGGTTCAGCTCGGCAAAGCGCTGGGTGAAGCGTGGCGCCGCGCCGGCCGACTGAAGCACGGCCATGCCGGCCATGCTCTCGGCCATCTGGGCATTGATGTCGCTGCGCAGCGCCCGCTGCTGGGCCACGGCCGGCGCGCTCCAGCGCTGGTAGCACCAGATGATCAGCACCACGGCCGGCACCAGGGGTAGGACGATCAGGGTCAGCCGCCAGTCCAGCCAGGCCATGGCGACGATGGAGCCTATGACGACGATGCTGGAGTCCAGCATCACGTAGAGCACCTGGCGGTAGAGCTGGTTGACCGACTCGCTGTCGTTGGTGACGCGGCTGACCAGGGCGCCGGTGATGGCCTTGTCGAAGAAGGCCATGGGCAGGGCCAGCACATGGGCATAGACCTTCTCGCGCAGCCTCAGCACCGAGCGCCGCGCGACGGCGGCCATGCGGGTCAGCTGCAGATAGCGGATCCAGCAAGCCACCCAGCCACTCAGCAGAATGGCCGCCAGCAGGCCGGCCATGGCGCCGATGTTGTAGTTGCCGGGCAGCAGATAGCCGTCTATGTAGTGCTTGCCCAGCGCCGGCCCGGCAGCCTCCATGGCGGCGGCCAGCACCAGCCACACGGCGCCGGCCACCAGCTGCGGCCGCTCGGGCCGCGCGGCTTCCAGCAGCAGGCCTATCGAGGACCAGGGGCTGTCTTCCTTGCTGGCCGGTTCAGATTTCGGCGTCAAGGGAAGCCTCCAGTTGTTGATAGCGCCACTGCGCCGCATACCAGCCGCCGAGTTCCAGCAGCTCGGCATGGGTGCCGCGTTCGGTGATGTGGCCTTGCCTAAGCACGATGATCTGGTCGGCCTCCATCACCGCGCTGAGCCGGTGGCTGACGATGATGCGGCTGCCGGCGGTCTTCTTCTCCCGCAGGTGTTCGAGGATCTGCGTCTCGGTGCCTGTGTCCACGGCCGACAGCGCGTCATCGAGGATCAGCAGCGGCGCATGCGCCAGCAGGGCGCGAGCGATGGCCACGCGCTGGCGCTGGCCGCCCGAGAGCGTCACGCCGCGCTCGCCGACCAGGGTCTCGTAGCCCTGCGGCAGGCGGGCGATGTCTTCATGGACCGCGGCCAGCTGCGCGGCCTCCTCGATCTCGGCGCGCGTGGCCTCGGGCCGCGCCAGGGCGATGTTGTCGGCAATGCTGGCCGAGAACAGGATGGGCTCCTGCGGCACCCAGGCCAGGCTCTCGCGCAGCGCCGCCAGGCTCAGCTCGGGCAAGGCCTGACCCCCGAGCCGCAGCTGGCCGCTGCCCGGTTCGTAGTGGCGCAGCAGCAGGCGTATCAGGGTGGACTTGCCGGCCCCGGTCGGGCCGACCACGCCCAGCGTCTGGCCGGCCGGCAGTCGCAGGTTGATGTCGCTCAGCGACTCGCGCTCCAGGCCGGGGTAGGTGAAGGACAGCTTGTCGATCGTGAGATCCGCGGATGCCGGGCGGCCCAGCAGGCCTTCGTCCCTGAGGCTCAGCGGCTCGTCCAGCATGGGCTGCAAGCGGCCCCAGGCGGCGCGACCGCGCTCGATCAGCGAAAGCACCCAGCCGGCAGCGAACATGGGCCAGATCAGCTGGCCGAGGTACATGGTGAAGGCAGTCAGCGAGCCGATGCTGAGCTCGCCGCGCGACACAAACCAGGCACCCAGGCCCAGGGCGATGGCCAGGGCCGTGGCCAGCGTCATGCCGACGGCCGGCTCGTAGGCCGCCTCCCAGCGCTGGGCGCGGTAACCGGCCTCGCCGGCGCTGTCGGCCAGCTGTGCAAAGGTCTGCTCGCTGCGCTGGACCAGGCCCAGGGCGCGCACGGTGCGCACGCCGGCCAGGCTCTCCTGCACATGCTGGTTCAGCGCCGAGAAGCGCTCCAGCGACTGCTTCCAGGCCTGGTGCACCTGCTCGGAGATGCGCCAGAAGGCCAGGGCCATCAGCGGGAAGGGCAGCAGGGCGGCCAGGCCCAGGCGCCAGTCCACGCCCAGGGTCATCATCGCGATCACCAGGACCAGGGTCAGCGTGCCGTCGAAGGCGGCCAGCATGGCCTCGCCCGCGGCCAGTTCCACCGCATCGACGTCGTTGGTCGCCAGGGCCATCAGGTCGCCGGTGCGCTTGGCCTGGAAGAAGACCGGGCCCTGCAGGCTGAGGCGCTGGTAGAGGCGGATGCGCAGCTCGCGGCCGAGCTGGTAGGCGGTGCTGAACAGGGCCAGGCGCCAGCCCACGCGCAGGAAATAGATGGCAAGGCCGGCGGCGACCAGCAGGGCCAGCTGGATCAGCAGGGCGGTGCCGGCCAGCCGGCCGGCGACCAGGGCATCGACCACCTGGCCGACCTGGCGCGGTATCCACACGGTCAGCACCGCGATGGTGGCCAGCATGCTGGCGGCGGCGGCGTACTTGATCCAGTGCCGACGCACGAAGCCGGCGAGCATGCGGGACAACAACATCGGCGGGATTCTAGGAGCCGGGTCCCGGCCCTGCCGACCGTCAGGGCAGGTCTATGCCTTCGCCCAGCGCCGCATAGACCGTGGCGACGCGGCGCAGGTGGCGCGCGTCGGCATGGGTCAGCAGCCAGAGCTCGGTCTGGGCCTCGTCCAGTGGCTCGCTCAGCCGCTTCACGTCGCTGCGGCCTTCGGCCAGGAAGATCGGCACCACGCCCACGCCCAGGCCCTGCGCCACCAGCTCGAGCACCGACTGGATGCTGCCCACCTGGTAGCGCGGCTTGAGCCGGGGGTAGTGGCGCTTGCGCCAGACCACGGAGGGATGCTCGGGCAGGGCCTCGTCGGGCGCTATCCAGTCCACCGTGTCCGCCGTCTCCAGGCTGCGCGGGCCGCCACGCCGCGGGCCGTAGAGCGCCACGCGGATATTGCCCAGGCAGCGGCCCACCAGATGCTGGGGCGGGCGCTTGGTGGCGCGCAGCGCGATGTCGGCATCGCGCCGGGTCAGGCTGGCCAGCTCGTTGCCGGTGTGCAGCTCGTAGCGCAGCTCCGGATGCTCATGCCTGAGGTCCTTCAGCGCCGGAGCGACCAGGCCGTGCAGCAGCGTGTCGGTGGTGGTGATGCGCACCGTGCCCGTGATCTGCGAAGGCCGTTCGCTCAAGAGGCTGCGGGCGGATTCGAGCGCCGCTTCCATCTGCTCGGCCTGCTCGACCAGCTGCTGGGCCAGGTCGCCCGGCCGGTAGCCGCCGCGGCCGCGTTCGAACAGCTGGCGGCCGAGGCCGCGCTCCAGCTTCTGCAGGCTGCGGAACACCGTCGAGGCATCGACGCCCAGCCGCTCGCCCGCCGCGGCCAAGGTGCCGCCGCGCGCCAGGCCCAGCAGCAGGGCCAGGTCGGCGGGGTTGAGCTTGTATTGCGGATATGCAATCTTGGCTTGCATGCTTGTCTATTCCGGTTGCCGAAGTGCAAGCATAGATTGGCGCCACCTGTTCAACAACGGAGTGCTTCATGCGCCACGCTTCTTCTCCCGAGTCGGCCGCTGATACCGCTGACACGGCTGCCTATGGTCTGCTCGTCCTGCGCCTGGCGCTGGGCTTGATGTGGATCGCCCATGCCCTGCTCAAGCTGCTGGTGTTCGGCCTGCCGGGCACGGCCCAGTATTTCGCCAGCATCGGCTTCCCGGCCTGGGTGGCCTATCCGGTGTTCGGCATCGAGCTGCTCGGCGGCATCGCCCTGCTGCTCGGCCTCTACGCCCGCCAGGTGGCGCTGGCATTGACGCCCATCCTGCTCGGCGCCGCCTGGGTCCACCTGCCCAATGGCTGGGTCCACACCAGCACCGGCGGTGGCTGGGAGTACCCGGTGTTCCTGGCCCTGGCTTCGCTGACCATCTGGCTGAGCGGCGATGGCGCCGCGGCCCTGCTCCGCAGCTCCTTCGCCGTACCGGTGTACTCGCCGGCCGAGGGGCAGTCATGAACGAGCTCGTGCTGGTGTCGCACCGGCTCTGCCCCTATGTGCAGCGTGCCGCCATCGTGCTGATGGAAAAGGGCCAGGCCTTCGAGCTCCGCGACGTGGACCTGGGCAACAAGCCGGACTGGTTCTTGCGCATCTCACCGCTGGGCAAGACGCCGGTGCTGCTGGTCGAGGGCGAGGCCTTGTTCGAATCGGCGGTGATCTGCGAATACCTGGACGAGACCCTGGTCCCGGCCCTGCATCCGCAGGACGCGCTACAAAGGGCGCGGCAGCGGGCCTGGATGGAGTTTGCGTCGCAGTTGCTGGCCGGCATCGCCACGCTCTACAACGCGCCCGACGAAGCCGCCATGGAGGCCCAGCTGCTGCAGCTGCGCCGGCGCTTCGAACAGATCGAAGCGCAGCTGGCCGAGGGCGGCCCCTGGTTCGGCGGCCAGCGCTTCGGCCTGGTCGATGCGGCCTTCGCGCCGGCTCTGCGCTACTTCGAGGTGGTGGACGAATTCATCGCCGCCGATTCGCTGTGGCAGGGCTTGCCGCGCCTGGCTCGCTGGCGCAGCGCGTTGGCGCAGCGGCCGTCGGTGCAGGACGCGGTGGCACCGCAATACGCCGAATGGCTGCGCGACTTCCTGCGCCGCCGACCCAGTGCGCTGGGCCGACGCGTGGTGATGCAACGCCGGCTGGCAGCTACTGCCTGATCTCGGGCTCGACCAGCTGGGCCAGCAGGGTCAGCGATTCCTGCCAGCCCATGTAGCAGGCCTCGGGCGGAATCATGTCCGGAATGCCTTCCTGCACCGCGGTCAGCTCAACGCCGCAGAACACCTTGCGCAAGGTGACCGTGGTCTGCATCGCGCCCGGCAGGTTGGGGTCCTCGAAGGCGGCCGTGTAGCGCAGCTTCTCGTTCGGCACCAGCTCCAGGTATTCGCCGCCGAAGCTGTGCGGCAGGCCGGTCGTGAAGTTGGTGAAGGACATGCGGTAGCGGCCGCCGACCCGCGGGTCCATCTCGTGGACCTTGCCGGTGAAGCCATGCGGCGGCAGCCACTTGGCCCAGGCCTCGGGGTCGAGGAAGGCCCGGTAGACCCGCTCGGGCGGCGCGCGCAGGACGCGGTGCAGTCGGATGGTGCTTGGCATGTTGGTCTCCTGGTAGCTCGAGGATGGTCCTCTGCCACACGACGGCCGACGATACGTGAATTCGACAGGACGCGGTGCTAGGCTTGGTCCACTCATCCGGCGGGAGACAGGCATGGACGGTGGTTTCGGCATCGAATCGCATGCGGCCCACCAGCATGGCGCGCTGCGCAAGGCGGCCCGCTACCTGGTGCTGATCGACTCCGGCGGCTTCGCGCTGGCCCGGCTGTTCGTCGACAGCCGCGAGCAGGTGGCCGAGTTCGACGGCAGCACCGAGGAAACCGCCACCATGATCAGCGGCCTGGTCTCCATCGGCAATGCCAGCGGCAGCGATTGGGACCTGGCCCTGCGTGGCCACAGCGCGCAGGAGCGGGCGGCGGCCACGGTGTACGAGCTGAGCGTCTGATCAGGCGCGCCGAGGGCGGCTGACCAGCCACAGCCCGGCAAAGCTCAGGGCCGCGTTCAGCAGCAGCAGTTCCAGGCCCATCTCGTAGCTGCCGAACAGCTGCTGCTGGCGGCTGTCGATCAGCCAGCAGAGCAGCGGCGCGGCCAGGGCCACCAGGGGCACCCGGCCGTCCATCACATCGCGGCGGGTCAGCAGGCCGAAGGCGAACAGCCCAAGCAGCGGCCCATAGGTGTAGCCGGCGATCTTGAGGATCAGGCCGATCATGCTGGGGTTGTCCACCCAGCGGAACACCAGCACCAGCACCAGGAACAGCGCGGCAAAGCTCAGGTGCACGCGCTTGCGCACCTGCAGGCGGCGGGCCTCGTCCCAGTCGCTGCGGCGCTGCAGGCCCAGCAGGTCTATGCAGAAGCTCGAGGTCAGGGCCGTGATCGCACCGTCGGCGCTGGGGAACAGGGCCGAGATCAGGGCCACGATGAAGATCAGCTGCACCGCGGCCGGCAAGTGCTGCAGCACCACGGCCGGGAACAGCGCGTCGCCGCGCGCCGCCATGCCCTGCTGCGCAGCATAGAGCTGCAAGAGCCCGCCCAGCACCAGGAACATCAGCACCACGCCCAGCATCACCAAGCTCATCAGGAGGATGTTCTTCTGCGAGTCGCGCAGCGTCTTCACCGAGATGTTCTTCTGCATCATTTCCTGGTCCATGCCGGTCATCGCGATGGCGATGCAGGCGCCGGCCAGCAGCTGCTTGCCCCAGAACAGCCGGCTGTCCGGCTCGGTGACGAAGACGCGTGAGAGCCCGGCGTCCGACAGCGCCGCGAAGCTGCCCGTCAAATCCAGGCCCAGCGCATTGGCCAGCCACACCAGGCACACCACCAGGCCGGTCAGCATGCCGGCGGTCTGCAGCGTGTCGGTCCAGACTATGGTCTTGACCCCGCCCTCGTAGGTGTAGAGCAGGATCATCAAGAGCAGCACGGCCGTGGTCAGCCAGAACGGCAGGCCGAAGCTGTCGAGGATGGCGTCCTGCAGGATGCGCACCACCAGGTAGAGCCGCGCCGTGGCGCCCAGCGTGCGCGAGAGGATGAAGAAGCTGGCGCCGGTCCTGTAGCTCTGCGGCCCCAGGCGTTCACCGAGGTAGCGGTAGATCGAACTGAGCTGCAGCCGGTAGTACAGCGGCAGCAGCACGAAGGCGATGACCGCGTAGCCGATCATCTGGCCCAGGGCGATCTGAAAGTAGCTGAACTGCGTGGCGCCGACGGCGCCCGGCACGCTGATGAAGGTCACGCCCGACAGCGAAGTGCCGATCATGCCGAAGGCCACCAGGCCCCAGTGGCTGCTGCGGTTGCCGACGAAGAAGCTCTCGTTGTCGGCGCCGCGCGAGGCCAGCCAGGCCACGCCCAGCAGCAGGGCGAAATAGATCAGGATGACGGTCAGCAGGAGGGGTGCGGTCATGGCGGCCGGATGATAGGGGCCGACCCTGGGCCGTGGCATTCCGAGGGGCGGGCTCCGGATAACTGAGGGTATTCACCGAGAGTGGCGCAAGACCTGGCACCTGTGCCAAATCGGAACACATTGAGGCGGCCGGACTGGTGCACCTTGCCCACATTCGACCGCTTCGTGCACCCGGGCCGGGCCTGGTGGCGGACTCGCCGGGCCGGGCTCAGGGGAATCTCTGGCGCAAAGCGCAAATCGTTTGCGCAAGCGTTGGCCAGCGCTTGTCAAGTACCCCCGCATTCGGGCGTCGCCACTCTGTGCGAACTGTCACGTCGCGGTCTTAGCATGCGCCCTCGCGTGTCGGGCCCGGGTCCGGCGCTGGCGGTCGTCCGAGGACGATCAAGTCGCAGTCCACAGCCGTACAGATGATGAAACTGAAAACCCTCGTCTCCCTCATTGCCGCAGGTCTGGCCGCACCGGTCTTCGCGGCCGGATCGAACGTCGTGATCAGCCAGGTCTACGGGGCCGGCGGCAACGGCGGCGCCACGCTCAATGCCGACTACGTCGAGCTGTTCAACCGCAGCAACGCCAACGTCACCATCGGCGGCTGGTCGGTGCAGTACGCCTCGTCCGCCGGCACCACCTGGACCAACAAGGTCAACATCCCGGCCGGCGTCGTGCTGCTGCCAGGCCAGTACTACCTGATCGGCATGGCGACCGGCGCCAACGGTGCCGCCCTGCCGACGGTGGATCTGACCGGCACCATCGCCATGGCCGCCAACTCCGGCAAGGTGGCCCTGGTGACCAGCACCACGGCGATGAACGACGCCACCCGCGTCGGCCTGCTCGACATGGTGGCCTACGGGGCTTCGACCGGCGGCAGCGAAGGCGCCCCGACGGCCCAGATCGGCACCACGACGGCTGCGCTGCGCCAGCAGGGTGGTTGCAAGGACACCGACGTCAATGCCAGCGACTTCGACGTGCTGGCTCCGACGCCGCGCAATGCGGCCTCGGCAAAAAACGTTTGCGCTGGATCGCCGCCGGTCAACCAGCCCATCGTGGCCGCCTGCCCGGATGGCGTCGCCACGCGCGGCACGGCCGCGCTGTTCACACCCACGGCGACTGACCCGGACGGCATCGTCAACAGCGTGGCGCAAGAAGGCAACTGGCCTGCCGGCTTCAGCCTGGGCAGCTTCACCGCGGCTGCTGGCACCGGCGGCACGGCCTCGCAGCAAGTGAGCATGTCCAACGCCGTGGGCCTGGGTACCTACACCCTGGGCCTGCGCTGGAACAACGCCGACAACCTGCCGGTGAGCTGCAGCTTCAAGGTCTCGGTGTCGGGCGAGGCCACGATTCCCGAGATCCAGGGCTCCGGCCAGTTCAGCCCGCTGAAGGACATGACGGTCACGACCCGTGGCATCGTCACCAAGATCATCAGCAACGGCTTCTACCTGCAGGACCGTCTGGGCGACAACGACCCGACCACCTCGGACGGCATCTTCGTCTTCACCAGCGTGGCACCGGCCAGCCTGCTGCCGACGATTGCCGCGGGCCAGGACCTGAAGCTGACCGCCAAGGTGGCCGAGTACGCCGCTGCGCCTTCCAACCCCTACAGCTCCAGCCGTCCGCTGACCGAGCTGACCGCCCCGGCCGGCTTCCAGACCCTGGGTGAGGGCTACCAGATCCAGCCGGTCGAGATCGACCTGCTGAATCAGCCGGAAGGCGGTCTGGAGCGCTATGAAGGCATGCTGGTCACCGTGCGCGGCCCGCTGACCGTGACGCAGAACGCCTACCTCGGCAGCTATGGCCTGCTGAGCCTGGCCGCCGGCGGCCGCACGCTGAACCCGACCAACGTCCATCGCTGGGACGACCAGGCGGCCAAGGACCTGCTGGCCGACAACCTGGCCCGCACCATCCTGCTGGACGACGGCAGCTCGGCCACCAATCCGAACCCGACGCCCTACCTGGCCGCTGACAAGACCGTGCGCTCCGGCGACACCACCGGCGACATCACCGGCGTGCTGGACTTCGGCCTGGCTTCGACCAGCGACGGCTTCGCGATGTACAAGATCCATCCGCTGACCGCGCCCGAGTTCGAGCGCAGCAACCCGCGCTCGGAGACCCCGCCGGCCGTCGGTGGCAATCTGCGCGTGGCCAGCGCCAACGTGCTGAACTTCTTCACGACGTTCACCAATGGCCAGACGGCCGACGGCCTGACCGGCCAGACCTGCCAGGTGGCCTGCCGCGGTGCCAACAACCTCACCGAGTTCCAGCGCCAGCGCAGCAAGATCGTCAAGGCCCTGGCCGCGATGAATGCCGACGTGGTCGGCCTGATGGAGATCCAGAACAACGGCAACACCGCCGTGCTGAATCTGGTCGGCGCCCTGAACGACGTGCTGGGCCAAGGCACCTATGCCGCCGTGCCCTCGCCCTCGGTCGGCACCACCGGCACCGACGCGATCCGCGTGGCCATGATCTACAAGCCCGGCAAGCTGACGCTGCAGGGCCGCTCGATCGCCGACACGGCCGGCATCCACAACCGTCCGCCGTTCGCCCAGGGCTTCCAGGCCCTGAACGGCGAGCGCTTCGCGGTGATGGTCAACCATATGAAGTCCAAGGGCGGCAGCTGCCCCAGCACCGGCGGCGATGCCGATGATGGCCTGCAGGGCTGCTTCAACGCCACCCGCGTGCAGCAGGCCCTGGCGACCAAGGCCTTCGTCTCGACCGTGCAGTCCGAAGCCGGCACGCCCAACGTGATCCTGATCGGCGATTTCAACTCCTATGCCAAGGAGCAGCCCATCATCACGATGACCTCGGACGGCGGCATCGTCGACCAGGTCGACCTGTTCGATGCCAAGGACTACTCCTATGTGTTCGACGGCTTCGCCGGCCGCCTGGACCATGGCCTGAGCACGCCCTCGCTGACCGGCAAGATCGTCGGCGCCACCTCGTGGCACATCAATGCCGACGAGCCCGAGGTGATCGACTACAACCTGGACGGCAAGTCGGTCGACAACTTCGTCGACAACATGTTCCGCGCCTCCGACCATGACCCGCTGCTGCTGGGCCTGAACCTGGTCAAGACGCTGACCGGCACCAGCGGCCGCGACACCATCGTCGGCACCGCGGGCGACGACGTCATCGAAGGCGGCATGGGTGCCGACACGCTGACCGGCAACGGCGGCCGCAACCAGTTCGTCTACAACAACCTGCTCGAAGGCGGCGACACCATCACCGACTTCAAGCCGGGCACCGACCTGCTGGTGTTCACCAAGCTGCTGCAGAGCGCCGGCGTCGTCAGCGCCGACCCGCTGGCCAGCGGCCATGTGACCTGCACCGATTCCTCGGCCGGCGCCGTGATCGGCGTGGACACCGATGCGGCCGGTCCGCTGAAGACCCGGCCCATGGTCAGCCTCAAGGCCGTGACCTGCGCCAACGTCAAGGCCAACAGCTTCAAGTTCTGATTTCCCAGGAGTACCTCACCATGATCACCAAGACCCTCCGTCAAATCGCCGTCGGCCTGGTGGCCGGCCTGGCCTTCGCCGTGGCCCAGGCCTCGCCGATCAACTACCTGCTGAAGGGCCAGTTCGACACCGGCCCGCAGGCCGGCGAGAAGTTCAGCGCGACCTACAGCTATGACCCCAGCGTGGTCGCCCAGCTCGGCGATGACCACCTGGCCCTGGGCACCTGGACGCTGAATATCTTCGGCCAGACCTACACCGGCGCCGAAGCCGACGACGTGCCTGTGGCCACCTTCCTGGACGGCGCCTTCATCGGCATCGACGTGTCCTACAGCAGCCTCTCGCCCATGCTCGCCTTCATGAACGGCGGCTTCTCCAGCGACTACGCCTGGGTGGCCTACATGACAGACAGCGGCGATTTCGGCGAAGGCAGCTATGCCGTCACCCAGGTGCCGGAGCCGGCCAGCCTGGCCCTGGTGCTGGGTGGCCTGGCCGTGGCCGGCGTCGCCCGCCGTCGCCGCCAGGCCTGAATCGAGGAAGAAGCGCCAGCTACAAGTCCCGCGCCAGAGCACCGAAGCGCTGCAGCAGGTCCTCCCAGTAGGGACGCACGCAGGGCAGGTGGTCGGCCGGGCTGGCCTGGCATTCGGTGAGGCTCAGCGGCGTGGCGCCGCGGGCCTTCATCGCGTCGAACGCCCGCTGGGCGTTGACGAAGGGCACGGTGCGGTCCTCGCGGCCATGGAACAAGGCCATGGGCGCGCGCGGCAGCCAGTCGGCCACGTTGCAGCGCTGCACGATGGCGTCGCGCTGGTCGTCCAGGAACAGGTCGATGAAGTCGGTGCGGAACACCACGTCCGCATCGTCCGGGATGGCCTGCTTCAGCAACTGCTTGCGCACCTCCTTGCGCACGCCGCTGCCCAGGTGCTTGAGAAAGCCCGGGTTGATCAGCGCGGCCAGCAGCGGCTCCTCGTCGCGCAGATGGTCCAGCGCCCAATCCAGCGTGGCCATCACGTCATAGGGCCCGGCTCCCGCGGCCGTGGCGACCAGGCCGGCTTGCTTGCCCGCGACCTGCAAGGCGCGCTGCGCGGCGAGCGTGACATGGCCGCCTTCGGAATACCCGGTCAGGAAGAGCTGGCCGTTCAGGCGCCGCCCCTGGGTCTGCAGCCAGTAGCGGCTCGCCGTCAGTGCATCCACCACCGAGGCCGCCACCGGATCGGCCAACAGATAGGGGTGGGCCACCCCCTTCGAGGTTCCATAACCCACATAGTCGGTGGCCAGGACGACATAGCCCAATGAAGCCATCAAGAGGGCCGGCTCGTCGGCCGTCGCATGGTTGCTGGGGGCGTCCGCGTCGTGGAATATCGTGCCGTGCTGGTACAGCAGCAGCGGGCTGGCGGCGCCAAGGGCCTTGTCCGGCAGCGCGATCAGGGCCGAGGCCGTGAGCTCGACGCCGTCGGCATCCGTGGTCCGGTACTCGATGCGCCAGCTGCTGACTGCATAGCGTGGCTGCAGTGGCGGCGCACGGCCGGCGTTGCCGGCCAGGGCGGCCTGGAATTCGGTGATCGTGACCCGACCCAGCGAGGTCGCGCGACGATGTTCGCCGGGGCCGCTGGCATTGCTCAGTACCGGCTCGGCGGCCTGGGGCTGGCTGCCGGGCTGCGAGCCCGAACCAGCGCCACCGCCGCCGCAGGCGACGATCAGGCTGGCCAGCAGGCCAGTGAGCAGCAGGATGGAGGCGCGGCGCATGGTGTTGCGGCTCCCACCGGCGAGACCGGGTTGTGGCAGCTTACGACTGACGGCGCAGGCCGCGCAACGGCCGGCGCCTGTCAGTAGGTGCGACCGCCGCGGAAATGCGCGTGCTGGCGGCGCTGCAGCGTGGTCGCCTTGCCCATGGCCTCGAAGCTGACGCGCGCATGGGCATGCATGATGGCCAGGCCCAGCGCGTCGGCCGCGTCCTTGCCCGGCAGGCCCGGCAGGTTCAGCAGGCGCTGGACCATCATCTGGATCTGCTCCTTCTTGGCATGGCCATGGCCGACCACGGCCTTCTTCATCTGCAGGGCCGTGTATTCGGACACCGGCAGGTCGCAGGCCACCAGGCCGGTCAGCGCCGCGCCGCGGGCCTGGCCCAGCAGCAGCGTCGATTGCGGGTTGACATTGACGAAGACGATCTCCACCGCGGCGCATTGCGGCTGGTAGCGCGAGACCACCTCGCGCACGCCGTCGAAGATGATCTTCAGCCGGCCCGGGAGATCGCCCAGGTCGGCGGCGCTGGTCTTGATCGTCCCGCTGGCCACGTAGGACAGCCGCGGGCCGTCGGCGTCGATCACGCCAAACCCCGTTGTCTGCAGACCCGGATCGATGCCGAGAATACGCATCACAAATTCGCTTTGAAGTACCAGCGGACGGAATGGAAGAACACCGGCGCCGCGAAGCAGAGCACGGCGATCCGGTCCAGCAGGCCGATGGCGCCGGTGATGGAGCTGCGGTTGCCCCAGTAGACCACGCCGAAATCCTTCTTCAGCGCCTTCATCACCAGGCCGCCCAGCGCGCCGGCCAGCGAGGCGATCAGGGCCATCACCAGGGCCTGGCCGGCCTTGAAGGGCGTGATCCAGTAGAGCAGGGTGCCGGTCAGCGCGGCGGCTAGCTGGCCCAGCCAGAGCGCACGCAGCGAGAAGCTGCGGCTGATGCGCCGGGCCACCGGCCGGCGGCGCAGCGCGCGCGAGGCGGCCTCCTGCACGATCTGGCCCACGCCCACCACCATCACCATGAAGAACAGCAGGAAGGGCCCGCGGCCCTCGTAGCCGCGGAAGTCCAGCAGCATCAGGGCCGGGCCGTGCGAAAGGCCGTAGACGCAGACCATGATGCCCCACTGGATCTTGGCGTTGCGCTCCAGGAAGCGGCCGGGGTCGTCGGCAAAGGCGCTGACCACCGGGGTGGCCAGGAAGCCGTAGACCGGAATCAGCACCGTGGTGATGTCGAAGTGCCGCGTGGCCACCAGCGCGTACTGCAGCGGCAGCAGGATGAAGAAGGCCAGGATCAGGCTGCGGTGGTCGGCCCGGCGGGTGTGCATCAGCGTGATGAACTCGCGCAGCGCCAGGAAGGAGAAGGCACCGAACAGCAGCGTGGCGCCTATGGGGCCCGAGATCCAGGCCAGCCAGAACAAACAGGAACCGAACCAGACCGCATTCAGGTCGCGCTGGAACTGGCGCCAATTGCCTTCGGCGGCGGGGCTGCGCTTCTCGGGGTCGCGCAGCGAATACAGGAAGCCGCCGATGCTGATCAGTACCAGTGCGCCGAACAGCATCACGAAGAGCAGGGCAACCTGCTCGCTGGCCGTCAGCGTGCGGAGCGTGCGCCAAAAGTTCATGCGGCCCGCTCCTGCACTGGCCGCTGGGCCATCACCGCTTCACGCGCCCGCTCCAGAAAGGCCCGCTTGTCCTCGCCGGGCTCAATCTGCAGGGGCTCGCCGAAGGTGACGGTGCACAGGATAGGCACCGGCACGACCTCGCCCTTGGGCATCACGCGCTGGACGTTGTCTATCCAGGTCGGAATCAGCTTCACGTCGGGGAACTGCTCGGCCAGGTGAAAGAGCCCGGCCTTGAAGGCCTGCGGGTCGCCCTTGTTGGAGCGCGTGCCCTCGGGAAAGATCACCAGCGAATCGCCATGCGACAGCGCCTCGACCAGGGGCTCCAGCGGATCCTCGTCCGGCGTGGCGCGGCTGCGGCTGACGTAGATCGCGTTGAACACGTCACGGGTCAGCCAGGTCTTGAACGGGCTGGCGGTCCAGTAGTCGCGGGCGGCGATCGGCCGGGTCTGGGCGCGCAGCTCGCGCGGCAGCGCAGCCCAGATCAGCACCCAGTCGAAGTGGCTCTGGTGGTTGGCGAAATAGATGCGCTGCTCGGCGGTGGGCGGGCAGCCCTTCCAATGGCCTTGTGCACCGGTGATCAGGCGCGCCAGGAAGGACAGGAACAGGCCGGCGAAGTCGGCTAGGGACATGGGCGGATTATCTCTGTCGATCCGATCGCGCCATTTCAGCGAGGCGCTGCAGGCGTCGGTGCGGCGGGATGAGCAGCGAGGCGCGCGTCCAGGAACTCCGCAATCGCCGCAAAGTAGTGTTCATTCGCGCGTTGCCAACGCAAGTGCTGGGGCGTCTCGGGGGCCATGCCCCCCGAATTGAGCGCCCGTAGCTGGGGCGCGCGGCCCGCGCGGGTGAGCGCGTCGATAAGCCTGCGCGTCACCTCGTCTGGGCGCCCCTGGGCGTCGACATAGTCGGTCAGCAGTGTGGGGACCCTGATGTTGCTGGCCAGCCGCACGGCAGACAGTTGCCGCAAGAGGTTGCCATCCCACACGAACGAGCCTTCTCGATATCCCACGAACAACTGGTAGAAGGGCAGCCCCTGCAAGCGCTTGCCGGCTTCCGTCAGGTCGGCGAGCGGCTCCCGGGCAATCAGGCAGGCAAACTGCTCCGGTGCATGCGCGGCGGCCATCAACACGGCATGACTGCCTTCGTCCTGACCCAGCAGGCAGATGCGGCCCGGCTGACTGAGCCCCGAGGACTTGAGCCACGCCGCGGCATCGACCAAATCCTCGTACCCGGTCGACCACCAGGCCGTGACGGTCGCTTCGAATTGCTCCCAGTCCATGACGCTTCCGACCCGGCCGGGTAGCGTCAACACGGCCCAGCCTCGGCTGGCGATCATCTGCGAAATCGCGTGATAGCCCATGGATGCTTCGCCCACCAGGCGGCTGATGATGACCGTGGGCAGGGGCTCGCCGGCCTTGCCCCTGGGCAGCGTCACGGTCGCATCCACCGTCTTGCCGCCCCGCAGCGGCAATCGGACGAGCCGGATCGGCGAGAGCATCGAGTCCTGGACATCCGGTCGCGAGTCTTCCAACAGGCTCAGTTGGCCGTGCTCAAGATCTCCGATAAGGTACTGAACTGGCTGCCCTGGCTCGCTGCTCGGGACCAGGTAGCGCAGGCCATCGTCGCTGAGTTGCAAGGAGCCAGGCAGGTGGTTCGGTAGTGCCTTGGAAAGCAGCTTGGCAATGTCCCGGAATTCGGGTGCCCAGTAGATGGGGTGCTGCTTGCTCCCGGGGAAGACCCCGACCAGCTGGTTGTTGCGAACATCGGAAATGTCGATCAACCAGTCGATCGGGTCGGCTGGCTCGGCCAGCAACCTGAGTTTGAGCGTCGGCTCTCGCAAGTCGACCGTGAAGACGGCTCGGCCGGCAAGGTGTCGGGCGCTGACATAGAGCAGGTTCGGGTTGGCGCCAAAACCCAAGGGAACGGCGCCGTCGAGTTCTCGGCCCAATCGCCAACCCAGGCGCAGACCTCGGCCATCCAGCGAATCGATCAGGATCTCGTCCCAGTTCTGGCCCATGCTCCGCGCGACTCGCGTGCGCCGCTGCATATCGAGGACCAGACCACGCTGGCGAGGTTGGGCCTCGTGCACCAGACGGTGTTCGCCAGATTCGACATCGATCTCGTAGACCGCCTCGCCCTGGTTGGAGTCAGCACCGGTCAGGGCGACCAGTACGCGTGCCGGCTTGCCGGGCTGGGTGGCCAGCAGGCGGAAGGTGCTGCCCGGCGCGAATTCGGCAGCGGTGAATCGATTGTTTGAGACCAGCTCGCGTGGCGCACTGCCATCCAGCGGTATTTCCATCAAGATGCGTGGCCGGCCTCCAGGCATCACGTCGAGCGCAGCAAGCAGCAAGTCGGGGCTGACCCAGCGAATCCAGCTGAAGCTGAAATGCTGTCCACCGTTCGTCAGCAGGCTGCGAGCCGTCCGGTCACCCTTGACGCTGCGCAAGGCGAGGATGTCCCGGCCTTCGCGGTGAGCGAGAAAGGCGTAACGTTGGCCGTCAGGCGACAGCGCGATGTTCTGAATCAAGGCCGGCCGCGCGAACTGTTCGGGGTCGGGTCTTGCCGGCTCGGATTGCGCAAGCCGCGCGCACAGGGCAAGGCCGACGAGTAGCCAGCGGGCATTGGAGCGAATGGTCATAGGTGAACTGGCGGCTTGAATCAGGCGCAATCCTAGGGGCCTGTTGCCGTGGCGGGGATTCGGGTAGTTACGGGCGACTGCCGCGCGACCTGATGTCGCCTGGCGGACTGCACTGCATCGCAGGCCGAGCACAATCAATGCAAGTCCAAACAGGAGTGCCCGCCATGCCTGATCCCCAGCATTTCAACCAGTTCGGCGCCGAGAACCTGCCCGGCCACCTGGGCATCCGGGTCAAGGCCGTGGCGCCCGGCGAGATCCAGGCCGAGATGGCGGTGCGCAAGGAGCTGATGGCGCCGAACGGCTTTCTGCATGCCGGCTCGGTGGTGACCCTGGCCGACACGGCCTCGGGCTATGGCGTGATGGCCAATCTGCCCGAAGGCGCGCAGAGCTTCACCACCATCGAACTGAAGTCCAACTTCATGGGCACGGCCCGCGAGGGCACGGTGGAGTGCACGGCCACGGCCGTGCACCTGGGCCGCACCACCCAGGTCTGGGATGCCAAGGTCACGCACCGCGAAAGCGGCAAGACCCTGGCCCTGTTCCGCTGCACGCAGATGATCCTGTATCCCAAGGCCTGAGACGCGGCGAGGGCTCTTCAAGCCAGGGCTTCCGGCGTGCCGCCCAGGCGCTCCACCAGGCCCTGGCTCAGGCGATTGGCCAGGCCGTAGACCGAGAGCTGGGGATTCGCGCCAATGCTGGTGGGGAACAGCGAGCCGTCGTGCACCGAGAGATTGGCCAGCTGCCAGTGCTGGCCGTCGGGCCGCACCACGCCGCGGCCGGCGTCGGCCGCCATGGTGCAGCCGCCCATCACATGGGCGCTGCCCACCGTGGTGACGAAGGGCCGCAGGTCCAGCCTGGCGATGCCGGCCTTGGCCTCAGCCAGGCTCTTGTAGTCGGCCGCTTGCTCATGGACCGGCCGCACGCTCTGCGCGCCGGCGGCGAACTGGATCTCGGCCATGGCCAGGTAGGCCCGCCGCACGCCGTCGAACAGGTAGTCGTTGAGCGCGTAGTCCAGTTGCGGCGTGCCGTCGCCGCGCAGCTTGACCTGGCCGCCGGCGGACTGCTCGTGGAAGCCGTCGCGCAGCAGGGCGATCATCACCTGGGTGTTGGGGAACTGCCTGACCCTGTCGGCCAGCGCCGGACCGAAGCCGCCCAGGTTGGTGGCGGCGAAGCCCGGATGCACGGGCGCCGCTTCCAGCTTGAAGCCCATGGGCCCGTCCACCGGCCCCTGGTGCAGGTAGTGGTCGCTGAAGATGGACAGCGGCGCACCGGCCCAGCCCTCGACCTTGTCCGGCAGCAGGGCGCTGTTGGCCACGGTCGGATGCAGGAAGGTGCGCTTGCCCAGCAGGCCATGCGGATCGGGCGCCTGCGAGCGCAGCAGCAGGGCCGGTGAATTGATCGCGCCACCGGCCACGACGTAGTGCCGCGCGCGCACGCGCAGCTCGGGGCCTGCGGCCTTGCCGTCCAGTTCCACCGGTGTGCAGACCAGGGCCTCGACCTTGCCTTCTCTGTTGATCAGGAGCTTGTCGGCGCGGGTCTGAACCAGCAGCGTGGCGCCGCGGTCCAGCGCCGCCGGGATGGTGGTCACCAGCATGGACTGCTTGGCATTGGTCGGGCAGCCCATGCCGCAGGAGCCCAGGTTCCAGCAGCCCTTGACGTTGCGCGCGATCACGAAGCTGGGAATGCCCAGCTTGTCGGCGCCGCGCTTGAGCACGGCATTGTTCTCGTTCGGGTCGGTCTGCCAGGGCGCGATGCTGAGCCGGCGCTCCACCTGCTCGAACCAGGGCGCCATGCGCGACTCGGTGAAGTCGCTCAGGCCGAACTTGGCGGCCCAGACCTCCAGCGCATCCTTGGGCGTGCGGAAGGAGCCGGTCCAGTTGACCGTGGTGGAGCCGCCCACGCAGCGGCCCTGCAGGATGTTCATCGCCTGGTCCAGGGTCTTGCGGCCGGCGGCCTCCTGGTACAGCGAGGCATAGGCAATGTCTTCGCGCTGCGGCTTGAAGTCGCTGCTGGAGCGCAGCGGGCCTTCCTCGATGATGACGGTCTTGAGCCCGGCCCGCGTCAGCAGCTCGGCCGTGATGCCGGCGCCGGCACCGCTGCCGATGATGGCGACATCGCAGTCGACCAGCTCGGGCAGGGCGCGCTGGCCGGGGCCGTGGACTTTCCAGCCTCGGGCCAGGCCTTCTTTGATCGGGTCGTTCATGGAATCTCTCGCGGTCCGGGATAGCCGGCCAGGCTCCAGTTCGCCGGGTCGGTGAAGAAGGCGACGCTGCTGAGGTCGCGCAGCGCGTGATAGACCTGCTGGCGGGTCTGGCTGCCGGACAGGCGCAGCGCCTCCAGCACCTCGGCCAGTTCGGCGGTCGAGGCCTTGGCCCAGTCGGTCTTGAGGCCGATCAGCGCATAGCGGCCGGCCGAGGTGTCAAGCAGGCTCAGCAGCTGCGACAGCTCGGCCCGCACCGCGTCAGGCAGGCCGGCGATGCTGGCATCGACCCGGTCCAGGAAGGCGTTGAGCCGGGCCGTGTCCTCGGCCTTCATCAGGCCCCCGTCGAACACCGCGCGGGCCACGGCCGCGAAGACGGCACGGCCGGCGGGGCTCAGCTTGCGGCCGCCATCGACCAGGCCGGGCTTGAGCAGCAGGGCCGCGCCGGTGCCGGCAAGGCCCAGCACCACGGCCGCGCCCAGGCCCAGTTTCAGCAATCCACGTCGCTGCATCAGGCAATCCTCTTCAACAGACCCAGCAGGCGCTCGAAGGTCGCGCCATAGGGCGGCTGGAACAGCTTGGTCCCGGCGAAGCGCGACTGCAAGAAGATGGGCTTCTCCTTGCTGAAGGTGCGGAATCCCCATTCGCCGTGGTACGAGCCCATGCCGCTGGCGCCGACGCCGCCGAAGGGCTGTTCCTCCTGGCCCAGATGCCACAGGCAGTCGTTGATGGTCACGCCGCCGGCATGGGTCTGGCTCATTGCATGCTCGCGCGCCGCGCCGTCCTGGCCGAACCAGTACAGGGCCAGCGGCCGCTCGCCGCGGTTGATGTGGGCGATGGCATCGTCCACGCGCTCGTAGCCGATCACCGGCAGCAGCGGGCCGAAGATCTCTTCCTGCATCACCGTCATGTCGGAGCTGACGTCCAGCAGCAGGGCCGGCACGATGCGGCGGTCCTGCGGCTGCTCGCCTTCATGGCTGCGCAGCACGCGGGCGCCCTTGGCAGCGGCGTCGGCCATCAGCGACTGCAGGCGCGCATGGTGGCGCGGTGTGGCGATGCTGGAGTAGTCGGGGTTGCCGGCGATGGCCGGGTACATGCGGCGCATTTCGGCCAGGATCTTCTGCGTCAGCGGCTCCACCAGCTCGCGTGGCACCAGCAGGTAGTCGGGCGCCACGCAGGTCTGGCCGGCATTGAACAGCTTGCCGAAGGCCAGGCGCGAAGCGGTCAGCTCCAGGTTGCAGCTGCGGTCCACCAGGGCCGGCGACTTGCCGCCCAGCTCCAGCGTGCAGGGCGTGAGGTTCCTGGCCGCGGCCTGGGCGACGTGGCGGCCCACGGCGGTGGAGCCGGTGAAGAACAGATGGTCCAGCGGCAATTGCGTGAAGGCCTTGCCGACCTCGGCATCGCCGGTGATGACCTGCATCTCTTCCGGTGCGAAGTACTCGGCCACGATGCGGGCCATCAGCTCCGAGGTGGCGGGCGAAAGCTCCGAGGGCTTGATCAGCACCCGGTTGCCGGCGGCCAGCGCAGCCACGGCCGGCTCCATGGCCAGGTAATAGGGATAGTTCCAGGGCGCGACTATGCCGACCACGCCCAGCGGCTGGCGCATCAGCACATTGCGGCCGGGCATGAAGTGCAGCGGCGTGCTCACGCGGCGCGGCTTCATCCAGCGGCGCAGGCAGCGGATCGCGTGGCGGGTGCCGGACTCGACGGTGAACACATCGGCCAGCAGCGATTCCTGGCGGGCACGGTGGCCGAAGTCCCTGGCCATGGCGGTGGCCAGGGCCTCGCCATGCTTGCGCGTCATCGCCAGCAGGCGCTGCAGCCGGTCGCGGCGCACCGCGTAGGACGGCATGCGTTCGGCCTCGTAGGCACGGCGCTGCAGTTCGAGCGCGAGATGCAAGCGCTCCTGCACAGACTGGTCCATCTTGCATGTCTCCTTGGTTTGCGCCGAGGCTAACCGCAAGAAGGGGGCGGGCCAACCGTGTTGGCCCTGGGCTAGAGGGCTGCGTCTAGTCGCGCAGATGACAGGCGTCAAAGAAAAAGCCCGGCACAGGCCGGGCTTGCTCGCTGGTGGCGAATTGGTTCAATGGCGGAAATGGCGCACGCCGGTGAACACCATGGCGATGCCGCGCTCGTTGGCGGCGGCGATCACCTCGTCGTCGCGCATGGAGCCGCCCGGCTGGATCACGCAAGAGGCGCCGGCATCGGCCAGCACGTCCAGGCCGTCGCGGAACGGGAAGAAGGCGTCCGACGCGACCACCGAGCCCTTGAGCTCGAGCTTCGCGTTCTCGGCCTTGATCGAGGCGATGCGGGCCGAGTCGATGCGGCTCATCTGGCCGGCGCCCACGCCCAGGGTCATGCCGCCGCCGCAGAAGACGATGGCATTGCTCTTGACGTACTGGGCCACGGTCCAGGCGAACATCAGGTCGTCCAGCTGCTGGGCCGAGGGCTGCAGCGTAGTGACGATCTTGAGGTCGGCCGGCTTCAGGAAATGGTTGTCGGCCGACTGCAGCAAGAGGCCCGAGCCGACGCGCTTGCTGTCGCCCAGGTTGCGGCCTTGCAGCCAGGCGGAGTCGCCGCCCGGCGGCAGGGCGATCTGCAGCAGGCGCACATTGACCTTGGACTTGAAGACTTCCAGCGCCTCGGCGCTGAACGAAGGTGCCATCAGCACTTCGACGAACTGCTTGGACACCAGCTCGGCCGCCGCGCGGTCGACCTCGCGGTTGAAGGCGATGATGCCGCCGAAGGCGCTGGTCGGGTCGGTCTTGAAGGCCTTGCTGTAGGCCTCGGCCGCATTGGCCGCCACGGCCACTCCGCAGGGGTTGGCATGCTTGACGATGACGCAGGCCGGTGCCCCGAAGCTCTTCACGCATTCCCAGGCCGCGTCAGCATCGGCGATGTTGTTGTAGCTCAGCTCCTTGCCCTGCAGCTGCTTGCCGGTGACCAGCGAGCCGGGGGCCGGGTAGAGGTCGCGGTACAGCGCAGCGCTCTGGTGGCTGTTCTCGCCGTAGCGCAGGTCCTGCACCTTGACGAAGCAGCTGTTCATCTGGCCCGGGTAGGCGCTCAGGCTGCCGTCATCCTGCAGGGCGCTGAGGTGGTTGCTGATCGCGGCGTCGTACTGGGCGATGCGGTTGAAGGCGGCCACCGAGCAGGCGAAGCGGGTCTTGTCCGAGGTCTTGCCGGCGCTCTTCAGCTCGGCCAGCACGCCGGCGTACTGCGAAGCGTCGGTCAGCACGGTGACGTCCTTCCAGTTCTTGGCCGCGCTGCGCACCATGGCCGGGCCGCCGATGTCGATGTTCTCTATGGCGTCTTCCAGCGTGCAGCCGGGCTTGGCCACGGTGGCCTCGAACGGGTAGAGGTTGACCGCCAGGATGTCGATCATGCTGATGCCGTGCTTGGACGCGGCGGCCATGTGCTCGGGCAGGTCGCGGCGGGCCAGCAGGCCGCCGTGGATCATCGGATGCAGGGTCTTGACGCGGCCGTCCAGCATCTCGGGAAAGCCGGTGTGCTCGGCCACCTCGGTGACCGGCAGGCCGGCGTCCGTCAGCAGCTTGGCGGTGCCCCCGGTGGACAGCAGGCGCACGTTCAGCGTATGCAGCTCCTTGGCGAAGTCGACGATGCCGGTCTTGTCGGACACGGAAATCAGGGCGGTCAATTGAGACATGGTTCTCTTCTCGAGGTTTCAGTGAATTCGGTGTCCGGCAGTGCTCAGGCCATCACAGCATCTGGTGGTCGCTGAGCTTGCGCCGCAAGGTGTTGCGGTTGATGCCCAGCCATTCGGCGGCCTTGCTCTGGTTGCCCTTGGCATGGGCCATCACGACCTCCAGCAGCGGGCGTTCCACGACCTTGATCAGCATCTCGTGCATGGAATGCGGTTCCTCGCCGTCGAGGTCGTGGAAGTAGGCTTCCAGGTTCTCGCGCACGCAGGCTTCGATGTGTTTTTGTTGGCTCATGCTTCGAGTAGCAGCTGTTCGTCGTTGGCCGCGGCGCTGGTGTCCGCGGCGAGATAGGGGAGGCGCTCATGTTCGCGGCCGAGTTGGGCGAACCAGTCGCTCAGCGCGCTGACCTGGTCGGCGCTCGATTCCAGCAGATTCATCTGGCGGCGGAAGTCCTCGCCGCCCGGCAGCTGGCGCACCGCCCAGCCTATGTGCTTGCGGGCACTGCGCATGCCGGTCAGCTCGCCATAGAGCTGGTAGTGGTCGTGCAGATGCTCGATCAGCCACTGGCTGGCTTCTTCCACCGTGGGCGGCGCGAGGTGAAGGCCGGTCTCCAGGTAATGGGCGATCTCGCGGAAGATCCAGGGCCGGCCTTGGGCGGCGCGGCCGATCATCAGCGCATCGGCGCCGGTGCGCTGCAGCACCTCGGCCGCCTTCTCGGGCGTGGCGATGTCGCCGTTGGCGACCACGGGTATCTTCAGCGCGGCCTTGACCGCGGCAATCGTGTCGTACTCGGCCTCGCCGCCATAGCCCTGCTCGCGGGTGCGGCCGTGGATGGTCAGCAGGGCGATGCCGGCGTCCTGGGCGGCGCGGGCAATCGAGAGCGCATTCTTCTCGGCCTGGCACCAGCCGGTGCGCATCTTCAGCGTGACCGGCACGCCCTTGGGCGCGCAGGCCTCGACCACGGCCGCGACGATTTCCAGCGCCAGGGCCTCGTCCTGCATCAGGGCCGAGCCGGCCCATTTGCTGCAGACCTTCTTGGCCGGGCAGCCCATGTTGATGTCGATGATCTGGGCGCCGCGCTCAATGTTGTAGGCCGCGGCCTCGGCCATCATGGCCGCGTCGGTGCCGGCGATCTGCACCGCGATGGGGGCGCTCTCGCCCTCATGGTTGGCGCGGCGCGAGGTCTTGAGGCTGTTCCACAGGTCCTTGCGCGAGGTCACCATCTCGCTGACCGCATAGCCGGCGCCGAGGCGCTTGCACAGCATGCGGAAAGGCCGGTCCGTCACCCCGGCCATGGGCGCGACGAACAACCGGTTCGGCAGCGTGTAGGGGCCGATCTGCATGGGAGGACGTGGGGAAGGTGGTGCCTAAAAAAGAGGCAGGAGTATACCTTCCCCGCCCGTGCCCACCGGCGGCAATCCTGCACCGCAGCGGCGACTACTGGTTCTGCTTGCGCCAGAGCTGGATGTTCTTGTCGATCAGGCCCTGCATCACGTTGGAGCGGGCCAGCTTGTAGACCGCCCGCGTGATGCGGCCACGCAGCTCGGGCGTGTTGCAGGCCGACTTGTGCGACAGGGTCAGGTGCAGGTTCTCGTTGGCCACGGCCGGGCTCAGCGACTTGAGGTCGAGGATGTTCATCTTGGCCAGGTAGGCCGCGCCGGGACTGTCCTCGTAGACCAGGTAGTCGGCCCGGCCCTTCTGCAGCATCTGGATCGCCTGCTCCAGGCTGGCGACGGTGGAGATCTTGAGGTTGTCGCGTGCGTAGCGATCGAAGTCCTCGCCGAAGCTGTTGTTGATCACCGTGACGCCCTGCAGCGAGGCCAGGTCGGCCCAGCGGCGGTAGTTCAGGCGCTGGTTGTCGCGGGTCCAGACCACCGAGCGGGTTTCGCGGAAGGCCGGATGGAAGTAGTCCATGTACTCGGTGCGCGGCAACGTGAAGAAGGCACCGGCGATCAGGTCGTTGCGGCCGGCCCGTGTCTCTTCCTGCACCCGGCCCCAGGGCCCTATGTAGCGCACGTCGATGGGGATGCCGATCTCCTTGGCCAGCATCTGCATCAGGTCGGCGTTGGCGCCGACCAGCTTGTTCTCGTCGTCGGGATCGCGCCACAGGTAGGGCGGATATTGCGGGTTGCCCGAGGCGAGCAACTGCTTGCAGGTTTCGGGTGCCTGCGGCTGCGCCTGCGCGGCCGAAGGCAACGCGGCGAGCGAGGTCACCAGGCTCAGCGACCCGACCAGGCCCTTGATGAGCCCGGGCCCTCTGCGGGGCGCCTTGACAGGCTGCTTGCGATACATGGCGATTCCCAGGTTGGCGCCCCGCTGCATTTGTTGTTCCGAGCGAATCGGTGCGGGGCTTGTGGATGCTCCCAACGTGCATCTTCGGCGGCAAGTTTGCATGGCCCTCAAGACCGGAACAAGCCGGGCTTGTCCTGATAATGCAGGGCATGGAAGCCTGGTTGATGCAGCAGCTGGAGGCGCTGCTGGTGGTGATGGCCCTGCCCAAGGTCGGACTGAGCGCCATCTTCGTCATTGCCTTCGTGTCGGCCACCTTGCTGCCCCTGGGTTCGGAACCGGCGGTGTTCGGCCTGGTCAAGCTCTCGCCCGAGCTGTTCTGGCCGGCGGTGCTGGTGGCCACGGTCGGCAATACCTTGGGCGGCGCCCTGACCTGGTGGATGGGCTACGGTGCCGAACGCCTGACCGAGCGGGCCCTGCATCGCAAGCCGACCGAGGCCCGCGCCCTGGCCTGGCTGCACCGCTTCGGCGCCAAGGCCTGCCTGCTGTCCTGGCTGCCGCTGGTCGGCGATCCGCTGTGCGCCGTGGCCGGCTGGCTGCGCCTGCCGTTCTGGCCCTGCGTGCTCTACATGGCGATAGGCAAGTTCGCCCGCTACCTCTGCATGACCCTGGTCCTGCTCCATCTCTGGCCCACACAATAAGTCCATGAACAGCACCCCTGCCTACCTTGACCTGTGCCGTCGGCACCAGCGCCTTTACCGCCTCAATCACCTGCAGGCCATCGCCAGCTGGGATCAGAGCGCCAACATGCCGGCCAAGGGCAACGAGGCCCGCTCGCTGGCTCTGGCGGAGATGGGCGGTCTGCTGCACGAGATGGCAACCGACCCGGCGCTGGAAGGCCTGCTGAGCGCGGCGGCGGCCGAGCCGCTGGGCGAGGTGGAGCAGGCCAGCCTGCGCGAGATGCAGAGGGTCTGGCGCGCCAGCAATGCGCTGCCGCCTTCGCTGGTCGAGGCCAAGTCGCTGGCCAACTCGCGCTGCGAGCATGCCTGGCGCAGCCAGCGGCCGGCCAACGACTGGCCCGGCTACCTGGAAAACCTGCGCGAGGTCGTGCGCCTGGCGCGCGAAGAGGCCGGCCTGCTGTCGCAGAGCAGCGGCCTCTCGCCCTATGACGCGCTGCTCGACCGTTATGAGCCGGGCATGCGCTCCAGCGAGATCGACCGCGTGTTCGGCGAGCTGCGCCAATGGCTGCCCGGCCTGATCCGCGAGGTGACGGCCCGCCAGGCCACCGAGGCTGTGATCGAGCCGACCGGCCCTTTCACGCAGGCGGCGCAGAAGGCTTTGGGCCACGAGGTGATGCAGCTGCTGGGATTCGACTTCGAGGCCGGGCGGCTGGACGAGAGCGCCCATCCGTTCTGCGGCGGCGTGCCCGAGGACGTGCGCATGACCACGCGCTACCGCGAAGACAGCTTCCTGCCGGCCCTGATGGGCACCATCCACGAGACCGGCCATGGCCGCTACGAGCAGGGTCTGCGCCGCGACTGGCTGGGCTTGCCCATTGCCGAGGCCCGCTCCATGGGCCTGCATGAGAGCCAGAGCCTGTCCTTCGAGATGCAGCTGGGCAGCCATCCGGCCTTCGCCCGGCTGTTGAGCCCGCTGGTCGGCCGACACCTGGGCGAGCAGCCGGCCTTCGAGCCGGGCAATCTGCAGCGGCTGCTGACCCGCGTGGCACCGGGTTACATCCGGGTCGATGCCGACGAGGTCACCTATCCGGCCCATGTGATCCTGCGCTACGAGATCGAGCGGCCGCTGATCGAGGGCCGCATCGAATGCGAGGACATCCCGGCCCTGTGGGACGCCAGGATGCAGGAGCTGCTGGGCCTCGACACCCGCGGCAACTACAAGGACGGCTGCATGCAGGACGTGCACTGGGGCGCCGGCCTGTTCGGCTACTTCCCCTGCTACACGCTGGGTGCCATGTATGCCGCCCAGTTCTTCGCCGCGATGCGGCGCGAGACGCCCGGGCTGGACCAGCGCATTGCCGCCGGCGAGCTGGGCCTGGTTTTTGACTGGCTGCGCGAGCGCATCTGGACCCAGGGCAGCCGCTGGACCACGCCCGAGCTGGTGCAGCGGGCCAGCGGGGAGCCGCTGAACCCGGCGCATTTCAAGGCGCATCTGCGGCAGCGCTACCTGGGCGACTGACGACGGGGCGGGACAAAAAGAAAGGGCGCGGCGGTTGCCCGCTGCGCCCGAATTCATGTCCAACAATCTTCGTCAATCCAACAACAAAACGCTTACTGCTCAGTACCAAGCGCCGCATTCTTTGTCTCTACCCGCCGAATGCTGCGCTTCCAACGACGCCCAGCCTGTTGCTGTCGTCATGAGCCTATTGTGGGCGTGGATCGCCCGGATTTCATCCCCTCGCTTGCTGGGGGCGTTCCGGGCCATCCGTGATTCAGTTCACGAACGGCGGCGACGGCTGAAAGCGACCGCGATGGCCAGCGCCAGGCCGAAAAGCGCCCAGCTCTGAGGCTCGGGCACGGCGCTCAGGGCCACGTTGTCCAGCGAAGTGCCCAGGCTGTCGTTCGTGCCCTGGGCCCAGAAGCTGACCGTGCTGCTGCTGCCGGTGGCCTGGAAGCGGTAGCTGTAGTGGCTCCACTGGTTGTCGGCACTGCCGTTGTAGCTCAGCACCGGGGCCAGGCTGCTGACGCCGGCCACGCCCCAGCCCAGCCCATTGCTGGCCACGGCCACGCCGGCACGGTTGGAATAGTCGAAGCTCAGCTCGTACCACTGGCCCAGCACGGTCGCCACGGTCTGGCTGATCTGGCTGTTGCGGTCCACGTCCAGTTCCAGGAAGTTGACGCCGTTGCTGGCCTTGCCCACCACATCGTTGCGCAGCTCGGCCTGGTTGCTGCCCACCAACCAGCCCGGCAGGCTGTCCTGGCGGCTCCAGCTGCCGGCGGCCTGCGGCGTGGCTTCGAAACTGCCGTTGCTCAGCAGGTTGATCGGGCCGGCCAGGGCCATCAGGGGGGCGCTCAAGAGAGCGACGACCAGGGACTTTTTCATTGCTTGGGGAGCCAGGGTTGGGCGCTGGATGCGCGACAGCCGCGATTGTCCGGACCGGGCCCCGGATTCCTGCCCCCTCAGGCCGATGGGTCCCTGGGGCCGGTCGTGAAGCGCTTCACGCGTGCCGTGCTTCCAGCCGGCTCAGCGCCGCGTCCAGACGCTTGATCGCAGCCCGGCTGCGCTGTTCCAGCGAGCTTTCCGGCCGGACCGGTGCCAGCAATTGGCGGTCGGCGTCGAACAGCACGGCCTCGTCCAGCTTCAGGCCATGGGCGGCCAGGCGCGGCTTCAGGCCGGCGAACTGGCGGCGCAGGATGGCGCGGGTCTGCTGGTAGGCATGCTCGGCAAGGCGGCGGCGCTGCGAATAGCTGAAGGTGTTGGCCATGTAGAGCTCGGCATCGCGCGGGTCGGGCTCGAACAGCAGGATGTCGGTGTCCGGATGGCTGCGGGCATAGCCCTTCATGCCCAGCTCCAGCCGCGAGTGGATCAGCGAGCGGAAGGTCTGCGACATCACCACCGGCAGCCCGGCATCGACCAGCGGCGGGATCTGCTCGCCCTCGTCGGCCTGGTAGGGCACCAGCGGATTCAGGCAGATCAGCAGCTCGGGCTTCTGGGCCAGCAGCACCGAGGCATGCAAGGTCTTCTTGAGCGCGCCATCGACGTAGTAGCGGCCGGCTATTCGCACCGGCGGGAACAGGCCCGGCAGGGCGGCGCTGGCCTGGACGGCGCGCGAGATCGGCACCTCGTCATGGCCGGGCATGCCGAAGGGGACGGCAGCGCCGCTGTCCAGGTCGGTGGCGACCAGGACCAGGCGCGACCTCAGCTGGCGGAAATCATCGGTGCGGCCGGGCAGGCTGAACTGGGCGCGCAATTGCTCGGCGATGGGCTCGCCCGACAGCAGGCCGGTCGGCAGGGCCGGGCCCAGCCTTTCCAGCGCGCCCAGCAGTGAGCGGCCTTCGACGCCGACTTCCCACAGCGCCTTGGCCAGCAGGCCTGGCAGGCGCTTGAGGCGGCGCCGGTATTCGTCCCAGGCCGGGCGCAGCAGCAGGGCGGGGTCGAAGCGGTCCGGCGCCTCGCTGCTGTTCTCGATGAAGGCGGCGCAGAGCTGGCGCGGGCTGAGGCCATTGGCCAGGCCCGCGGCGATGAAGCCGCCGGCGCTGACGCCAATGAAGCCGTCGCAGTCCTTGAACTCGAAGCCGGACAGGACTTCTTCGAGCGCGCACAGGGCGCCGATCTCGTAGATCGCGCCCAGCGGACCGCCGCCGGCCAGCGCCAGCGCCACGCGGGCGCGGCGCGGGGAGGCTGTCTTCATGCTTCAGCCGTCTCCAGCAGGGGACGATCAGGCCGGGGTGGCCGGAGTCGCCTTCTTGGCGGCCGGCTTGCGGGCCGGGGCCTTCTTGGCGGGGGCTGCCTTCTTGGCCGGGGCGGCCTTGCCTGCAGGCTTCTTGGCAGCGGGCGCCGCCTTCTTGGCCGGGGCGGCCTTCTTGGCGGGAGCGGCCTTCTTGACCGGCACGCCGACGGCCTTGCTCAGCGCGTCGATGCGCTCGATCAGGGCCTCGACTTCCTTGGCCGTGGGCACGCCCAGGCGCTTGAGGGCCTGGGCCACGCGCTCTTCAAAGATGCTTTCCAGCTTGTCCCAGTGCTGGCCGGCCTTGGCGCCGACGTCGCCGGCCATGCCGCTGACCTTGCTGGTCATGGCGGACAGCTTCTGCTCGGCGGCCGACTGAGTCTTCTTCTGCAGCTTCATGCCTTCGCTGACCAGGGCCTCGAAGACCTTGCCGCCTTCGCCCTGGGCCTTGGCGAAAGCACCCAGGCCGGCGGCCCAGATCTGCTGGGCCGAGTCCTTGACCGCCTGGCCGATCTGGCCTTCCAGCAGACCGGCCGGCAGGCCGGCGAAGGCGCCGTTGGAGGCGGTGGCCTTTTGCTTGGCTGCCATCTTCTGAAGCTTCTTGACCATGATCAGGGTGTCCTTTGTCGTTGGGGTGGGAACGAGGAGGGCCGCGCTATCACTAACAAACACCGCGGACCGGCTCACTATAGGCCGGCCTCCCGGCGCTTAGCACCTGCAAAACCTAGTGAGTGCGCTCTACCTAGGCCGCTCGCCTAGGCCCGCCGTGCGCACAGCGCATCCGGGTAAGCGCGCAGCAGGGCGCCACGGCGCTTGGACAAGAATGGTCCTCAAACCCCTCGACGATATGGAGACAAGCATGCAGTACTTCGTCACCGGAGCCACCGGCTTCATCGGCAAGCGCCTGGTCAAGAAGCTGCTCGCACGGCGAGGCAGCACGGTCTACTTCCTGCTGCGCGAGGAGAGCCGCGACAAGCTGCCCGAGCTGCTGGAGTTCTGGGGCGCGAGCAAGACCCGCGCCATTGCGGTGTTCGGCGACCTGACGGCCAAGAAGCTGGGCGTGGCCGCCGACCAGATCAAGGCGCTGAAGGGCACGATCGACCATGTGTATCACCTGGCCGCGGTCTACGACCTGAAGGCCGACGAGGAAAGCCAGGTCCAGACCAATATCGAGGGCACGCGGGCCCTGGTCGAATTTGCCCAGGCGGTCGATGCCGGCCATGTCCACCATGTCTCGTCCATCGCCGCCGCCGGCCTGTACGAAGGCGTGTTTCGCGAGGACATGTTCGACGAGGCCGAAGGCCTGGACCACCCGTACTTCATGACCAAGCACGAGAGCGAGAAGATCGTGCGCAAGGAGTGCAAGAAGCCCTGGACCGTCTACCGACCCGCCATGGTGGTCGGCGACTCGCGCACCGGCGAGATGGACAAGGTCGACGGTCCCTACTACTTCTTCAAGCCGATCCAGCGCCTGCGCCAGATCCTGCCGCCCTGGATGCCCTCCATCGGGCTGGAAGGCGGCCGCGTCAACATCGTGCCGGTGGACTTCATCGTCGATGCGCTGGACCACATCAGCCACCAGCAGCGCAAGAGCGGCGGCTGCTTCCATCTGGTGGATCCGGTGGGCTACCGCGTCGGCGACGTGCTGGACATCTTCAGCAAGGCGGCCCATGCGCCCAAGATGAGCCTGTTCGTCAATGCGGCCCTGCTGGGCTTCATTCCCAAGAGCGTCAAGAAGGGCATGATGGCCCTGGCGCCGGTGCGCCGCATCCGCAACGCGGTGATGAAGGACCTGGGCCTGCCCGAGGACCTGTTCCACTTCATCAACTACCCGACCCGCTTCGACTGCCGCGAGACCACGGCCGCGCTCAAGGGTTCCGGCATCGAATGCCCGAACCTCAATGACTACGCCTGGAAGCTCTGGGACTACTGGGAGCGCCACCTCGATCCGGCCCTGCTGATCGACCGCAGCCTCAAGGGCACCTGCGGCGGCAAGGTGGTGCTGGTGACCGGCGGCTCGTCCGGCATTGGCCTGGCGGCAGCGATCAAGTTCGCCGAGGCGGGCGCGATCACACTGATCTGTGCACGCGACGAAGCCAAGCTGGCCGAGGCGGTCAAGGAGATCAAGGCGGCCGCGGGCAAGGACGCGCAAGTCCACAGCTTCTCGGCCGACATCGCCAACGAGCAGAGCTGCGCCGAGATGGTGGCCTGGATCAACGAGAACTTCGGCGGCGTCGATTTCCTGATCAACAACGCCGGCCGCTCGATCCGCCGCGCCATCGAGTCCAGCTACGACCGCTTCCACGACTACGAGCGCACCATGCAGCTGAACTACTTCGGCTGCCTGCGCGTGACCATGGGCCTGCTGCCCGGCATGGTGGCCAAGCGCAAGGGCCATGTGGTCAACATCAGCTCCATCGGCGTCCTGACCAATGCGCCGCGCTTCTCGGCCTATGTGGCCTCCAAGGCCGCGCTGGATGCCTGGACCCGCTGCGCCTCCAGCGAGTACGCCGACCTGGGCATCACCTTCACGACCATCAATATGCCGCTGGTGCGCACGCCGATGATTGCGCCCACCAAGATCTACAACAACGTGCCGACGCTGGCGCCGGAGGAGGCGGCCGACATGATCGCCCAGGCCTGTATCAACAAGCCGGTGCGCATCGCCACGCGCCTGGGCATCACCGGCGAGCTGATGCATGCCCTGGTGCCACGCGTGGCCCAGATCGTGATGAACACCAGCTTCCGCATGTTCCCGGACAGCGACGCGGCCAAGGGCGACAAGGGCGGCAAGCCGCAGCTCTCGGCCGAGGCCATCGCCCTGCAGCAGATGATGCGCGGCATCCATTTCTGAACCGCACCTGAGCTTTTTCAGTTCTTCGTCTCCAAGTCGGGATGGTCGCGCGCTGGGGCGCGGCGAAGTCGTATCAGGTCCCGCCGGCCGACCCGTGCCGGCAGGGATCCGCCAAGGAGTCCTGACATGCATGAATCACGGGTCGAGGCCGGCGACAGGGCCGGCCCGCGGCACGGCCAGCTGAGCCAGCTCAGCGTGCTGTTTGCCGATCTGTCCGGTTCCACGCGACTGGGCGCGCAGCTTGACGTCGAGCGCTACGCCGAGCTGCTGTGCCGTTGGCGCCAACTGGCGCGTGAGCAGGTGCGCGCCCATGGCGGGCAGGTGGTCCGGTTGCAGGGCGACGGCCTGCTGGCGATCTTCGGCCACCCGGAGCCGCGCACCGACGACGGCCTGCGTGCGGCCAAGGCGGCACTGGCCTTGCACGAGGCCCTGCGCAGCCTGGAAGTGCCGGGCCTGGACGAACCGCTGAGCCTGCACAGCGGCCTGCACAGCGGCCCGGTGCTGTTGCGCGATGGCGACCTGGAACTGGGCCGATTCGAGCTGGTGGGGGATGTGCCCAACGTGGCAGCACGCCTGTGCGAGCTGGCCCCGGCTGGCCAGAGCCTGGCCAGCGAGGCGGCCCTCGGTGATGAAGGACTGGACCGATTCCGTACCGGCCTGCGCCGGCTGCTGCAGATCCGCGGCCATGAGCAACCGCTGGCAGCCTTCGAACTGCAGGGGCTGGCGGGCTGATCCGCCGCGGCAGTTTCAGGGGCCCGCGCTCTCCAGCAGACTGCCGCCGAGCAGGGCCGGCGCCGGGTCGTGCAGCCAGGCCTTGATCTCGACCTCGGGCGGGGCCGGCAATCCGGCGGCCGTGCTTGCACTCAAGCCCGACCAGCGGTTGCGGCCGGAGCGCTTGGCGCGGTACAGGCCCTGGTCGGCCAACTCCACCACCTCGGCCCAGCCCAGGCGTGACGGGGCCTGCGGTAAGAAGGGATAGGCGGCAAAGCCAATCGAGCAGGTCTTGCTCAGACTCTGGCCGTTCTCGAGCTGGAACGGTCGGCCGGCCACGGCGGCCCGGATCCGCTCGGCAATCAGGCCAGCCTCGCGGCGATCGCTGTGGCGCGCCACCATCAGGAATTCCTCGCCGCCCCAGCGCACCAGGTAATCCGACTCGCGCGAGACCTCGCGCAGCCTTTCGCAGAGCTGGATCAGCACCTGGTCGCCGGCCGCGTGGCCGTGCTCGTCATTGACTGCCTTGAAGTGGTCGATGTCGACCATGAAGAACAGCAGGTCGCCGTCCTCGGGGCTCTGGTAGGGCAGCTGCCGCAACGCGTCTTCGTGGCGGCGCAGGCTGATGCCGGTGTCGGCGTCCAGGTGCTGCAGCAGGAAGCGGCGGTTGCGAAGGCCGGTCAGCGGGTCGCTGAGGCTGGCCTCCTCCAGCTGGGTCTGAGTCACGCGCAGCGCCTTCAGCGTGGCTTCCAGTCGGCGGTAGGTGTTGGCGTTGTCCAGCGCAATGGCGCCATAGGCGCACAGCGTGCGGAAGATCAGCTGCTCGCGCTCACCGTAGGCGTTCTGGCGGGGCGACTGGACGCTCATCACGCCCAGCACCCGGTCGTGCACTACCAGCGGTGCATAGAGGGCGCTGAGGATGGGCAGGGTGCCAGCCACATGGCTGGGACTGACTTCGCCGGCCGTGCGGTTCAGCGCGATCTCGCGGCGCTCGCGGGCACACCGGGCGCTGGCGGCCACCGGGCTGTCCAGCGGAATGCGGCGCGGCGGCAGCAGGCGTCCGGCCTCGTTCAGGTAGAGCGACTGCAACACCTGGCCGCTCTCGTCGCTCTGGTAAATGGCCAGCGCGGTCACGTCCAGCAGCTCCTGCACATGCTCATGCAGGGCCTGACAGATCGCCTCGGCATCGAGCTGGGCGGTGATGGCCTGGCCAATCACGCCCAGACGCTCCAGCGTCTGGCCCTGTTCGTGCAGCAGGGCTGAACGGCGCGCCTCCACGATCGCCAGCTGCTTGTGGTGCTCGGCCTCGGCACGGGCGCTTTCGGCGGCGTAGCGCAGCTGCATGGCGATCAGTCGGTCGGCAGCTTGCCGGGCATGCTGCTTCTCGCGTGCCTCGGCGGCCCGCACGGCCATGCCGTAGGCCTGCGGGAAGCGGGCGACCCGGGCGTACTCGGCGGCGAGGTCGGACAACAGCTCGGACGGCGGATGCAGGCCTTCGATGCCGCGGGCGATCTTCAGGGCCCGCTCCAGGCAGGCCAGCGGCAGGTCCTCGGGACCGTGGCGCTCGGGGTCCATGCCGGCCTGGCCGCGAATGCGGGCCAGCACCTGCAGGGCCTCGATCTGGCGGTCGGCCATGCCGGCGGCCTCGGCCGAGCGCAGCGAGGCTTCGGCCATGGCCTCGGCCTCCGCCCACTGGCCCAGCCGCGCCAGCGCCTGGGCCTTGCCGCGGCTGGCTTCGAGCAGGCCCACATGGCCGGACTCGCGGGCGGTCTCGGGCATCTCGTCGAACAGCTTGAGCGCCAGCTCCGCATCGCCGCGGTCCAGCGCCAGCTCGGCGCGGCAGGCCAGCAGCATCGCGTAGTTGCGCGAGCGACCCAGCGGCGCCAGGATCTGCTGGGCCTCGTCCAGCGCTGTCTGGGCCTGGTCCAGGCGGCCCAGCCGGCGCAAGGCCTCGCCGCTCTGTGCCAGGCAGGCGCCCAGGCCGGCCGGCCAGCCGCACATGCGGGCCAGTTCCAGGCCGCGCTGCACCCAGTCCAGCGAGGCCTCGTGGTCGTTGAGCTTGCCGAAGGCATGGCTGACGTTGGCGGCCGCCATGATGGCGTTGTAGAGCTGGCCGGTCTGCAGCGCCGTCTCGTGGGCGCGCATGAACAAGCGGATCGCCTGGGCGAAGTCGCAAGCCAGGTAGTCGCGCGTGGCCAGGTAGAGAGCCAGGGCCGGCTGGCCGGCCAGTGGCTGGACGTCCAGGGCGGCGCCGAAATGGCCGCCCCATCGCTGCTCGCAAAGCACCAGGTCGCGGAAGGCATCGAAGCGGGCGAGGCTGGCCTCGAAGCAGAGCAGCCGGCCCGGCTCACCGGCACTGCGGGCGTAGGCGATCGCCTGCTGCAGGCTGGTATCGCGGAGCGCCGCCTGGCCGCGTGCCCCTTGCAGCAGCGAGAGCAGCCAGCAGGCATCGGCCTGGCCCAGCGCATCCTGCAATTGCTCGAAGCGCGGCAGGGACTGCTCGATCAGGGCGAGGGCAGCAGCGTAGTCGGCGAACAGGTAGCGCTGTTCGGCCCGCATCAGATCGAGGCGGGCTTGCAGGCCTGGGTCCGTCAGCTCGGCCTGGGCCTGGTCGGCGCAACTGAGCGCACGGCGGCCATCCCGTTCGCGCAGCAGCCAGGCGAGCTGGACCAGGCCTCGCTGGCGCTCTGCGCCTTGCAGCGAGGGGAGAACAGCTTCCAGGCGGGCCAGCGCTTCGTCGGTGCCGAACAGCTGCAGCGGCGATTCAAGCGCGGCCGGCCCGTCGTGTACGGGACGGTCGGAGTCGGGGGCTTTCATCGGCGATCGATGTCGGGCCAGGGCGGCCGACAAGGTCCCCCGAGTGTAGGGTTGGCTTCAGAACAGGCGTACCGGAGTTCCGAGCAGTGCTCCCTTGCGTTCGTGCACAGCGACACGAAGACTGCCGTCGTCGCCAACGTCGAGCCGGCAGAAGTTGTCCTCGAAGTAGCAGGCGCTCAACGCGCGGGTGGTGTAGACGTTGCTGCCGGTCTGGGCCAGTTCGCGGTCGAACAGGAAGTCGCGTCGGGCCATGTGCGGATAGGGCCAGAAGAAGGGCGAGGCCACCACGCCATGGACCACGAAGCCGGGCTTGTCCTCGCGCTCCAGATAGCAGCTGAACGAGCAGTGCACGTCGCCGGACAGCATCACCACCCGCGGGATCTGGTGCTCGAACACCAGGTCCAGGATCTCCTTGCGCTGGCCGGGAAAGCCGCCCCATTTGTCGGCGCCCTCGCTGCCCAGGTCGGGGAACATGGGCACGCCGCTGACGATGAACTTGATGCGGCCGCTGCCATCCAGCAGCCATTCGCGCAGCTTCTGCATCTGGCGCGCGCCCAGCATCTGGCCGCTGCCGGCGCGGCGCTCGGTGCGGGTGTCCAGCATGAACCAGTCGGCCGTGCCGTCGCTGAACTCGTACCAGTACTTTTCCAGCTGGCCTTCGATGCGGCCCTCGGGCGTGGCGTTGAACAGCGGGCTGTGGCTGCACTGGTAGATCTGGTAGGCATGCATGGCGCGCGGATAGAGCACCAGCTGGTCCTGGGCCGTGGCCTTGCTGGGCCAGTCGTTCTCGATCTCGTGGTCGTCCAGCAGCATGTAGGTCGGCACGCTGGCCATCAGGGCGCGCAGATGCTCCTGGCCGAAGGCCGCGCGGTAGCGCTTGAGGAACTCGCTCAGCTTGTCGTCTGGGGACAGGCCGCCGAGGTCGTCGGCATAGATCTGGTCGCCGATCATCAAGAGGGCATCGATCGGCCGGCCCGCGGCGACCTGCTCGCGCACCGAGCGGAATACCTTGTCGCCGCGGTCGTCGAACCAGTTGTGGCCCAGCAGGCGCAGCAGATAGCGGCAGGAGCCGACCACGTAGGAGCGGGCCGCGGCCGTGGCGCTGCAGGTGCGCAGGCTGGCCGTGGCGGCGTGGCCCCAGTCCAACTGGGTGGTCGGGCCCAACTCGGCCAGCTCCAGCTGCGGCGCGCTGAACCAGCCGGCCTGGACCTCGTAGGCCGTGGCCGCCGCCAGCTGGTTCAGCACGCAGACGCCGGTCAGGTCGAAGGTCGGGCTGAGCTTGTTGAACACCGGCGCGCCCCAGGCCGTGGAGCCCCGCACCCGGCAGCGGACGACGGCGAACAGGCGGTCGCCCGGGGCGCCTTCGCCGCGCAGGAAGAGGCGGCTGTGCTGGTGGTCGGTATGGCCGACGATGGGGCCGAGGCTGGGGGTGTTGACGGTGTAGCCGGGCATGGGACCTCCTGATCGTGCGGCTTTGTAGGCGAGATGCCCAAAGCAGCGCATCCCGATGCCAGGGGATGCGGCGCGACGCCACAATGCGATCCGATGCCTGCAAGGAGTTGCGATGTCGCGCGAGCGTCCCTATGACCTGATCCTGTTCGGCGCCACCGGCTTCACCGGCCGCCTGGTGGCCGAGTACCTGCTCAAGCGCTACGGCGCCGACGGCGAGCTGCGCTGGGCGCTGGCCGGTCGCAACCCGGCCCGCCTGGCCGAGGTCCGAGCCGGGCTGGGCGCGCCTGAATCCTTGCCGCTGCTGCAGGCCGATGCGGCGGATGCCGCCGCCCTGGCGCGGCTGGCGGCCCAGACCCGGGCCGTGATCACCACGGTTGGCCCCTATCAATTGCATGGCGAGCCCCTGGTGCGCGCCTGTGCCGAGGCCGGCACCGACTACCTGGACCTCTGCGGCGAGCCGCTCTGGATGGCCCGCATGATTCCGCTGCTGCAGCCGCTGGCCGAGCGCAGCGGCGCGCGCATCCTGTTCTCCTGCGGTTTCGACTCCATCCCCTTCGAGATGGGCGTGGTCTGGCTGCAGGCCCAGGCCCAGCAGCAGCTGGGCCATGCGCTGGGCGAAGTGCGGGCCCAGGTGCGCGTGATCAAGGGCACGGCTTCCGGCGGTACGCTGGCCAGCGGCATGGAAACCTACAAGGCGATCGCCCGCGACCGCTCGCTGGCCGGCCAGATGAGCAACCCCTTTGCGCTGACGCCGGGCTTCCGCGGGCCGCGCCAGCCCGAGGGCTCCAGCGCCGCCTTCGACGACTGGGAGCAGGGCTGGACCGGCCCCTTCGTGATGGCGGCGATCAACACCAAGAACGTGCACCGCTGCAATGCGCTGCGCGGCCATCCCTGGGGCCAGGACTTCGTCTACAGCGAGCGCCAATGGACCGGCGCCGGCAGCGCCGGCGAGAAGAGGGCGCGGCGCCTGGCCCGCCAGACCAGGCTGCAGAACCTGCTGCTGGCCCTGGGCCCGACCCGCGAGCTGCTGCGCCGCTTCGTGCTGGCCAAGCCGGGCGAGGGGCCTACGGCCGAGCAGCGCGAGCGCGGGCGCTACGAGATCCTGTTCAGCGGCCGTGACCGCGCGGGCAAGCAGTTGCGCGCCTGGGTCAAGGGCGACCGCGACCCCGGCTATGGCTCGACCTCGAAGATGATTGCCGAGGCGGCCCTGTGCCTGCTGGAGGAAGTCGGCCGCGAGCAGGCGCCGGGCGGCGTCTGGACCCCGGGGGCGGCCATGGGCCTGGCGCTGAGCCGGCGGCTGCAGGAACGGGCAGGGCTGACATTCGAACTGGGAGCGGCTGGCTGATGGGGACAGGCATCATCGACCTGCGCAGATTTTGGACGGGTCTGCTGGCGTCATTGCTGATGCCGGTGGCCGCGGCCGCCGAGGTCAGCATGGCCTTCGGCGAGCGCATCCCGCCGTACTGCTTTCCGCAGACCAATTCCGGCATCGAACTCGAGGTGATTGGCGAGGCCCTGGCCTGGCGCGGCCACAAGCTCAAGCCGGTCTACTTCCCGTTCGCGCGCATTCCCATCGCCTTCAAGGACGGCACGGTGGAAGCGGCCATGACCGACCTGGGCGAGGACATGGCGCCCTTCGGCGGCCATTACGGCGACCCGGCGGTGCTCTACGACAACGTCTTCATCTCGCTGAAGAGCAGCAAGCTGGTGATACGCAGGCCCGAAGATCTCAAGGGCCTGTCGGTGATCTCCTTCGTCGGCGGCGCGCGGCGCTATCCGCAGTGGCTGGACGCGGTGAAGGCGGCCGGTCACTACACCGAGCAGAACGACCAGGCAGTGCAGGTGCGTACCTTGATGCGCGGCCGCTACGACCTGGTACTCAGCGACCGCGGCATCTTCAAGTACTTCGCGCTGCAGTTCCGGCGCGAGGGCGGCGAGCTGCTGCCGGTGGAGGAGCATGCCTTCACCAAGGTCAACCCCATGGACTACCGGCCGGTGTTCCGCAGCAAGCAGGTGCGCGACGACTTCAATGCCGGCCTGGAACATCTGAAGAAGACCGGCCGCTACCAGGCGATCTACGACCGCTACCTGAAGGAATGATCAGCGGCCGATAAGAAAAAGGGCCGCAACCCTTTCAGGTCGCGGCCCCGGTCCGGACGGACGATGCCGAGGCTTACTTGCCCTGCACCGTGAACTCGCCGAACTCCTTCAGCTGCTCGCTGACGGCGGCCTTGTCGCCGACCACCACGATGCTCTGCGTGGCCGGGTCGAAGTACTTCCTGGCCGTGTCGCGCACCTGCTCGGCCGTGACCTTCTGGATCATGGGCACGTAGTTGCCGAGGAATTCGGACGGCAGGCCGATCAGCCAGTTGTTGGCCAGCGTGCGGGCCACGGCGCCCTGCAGCTGGGTGCTGATCAGGTAGCCGCCGGCCACGTAGCGCTTGTTCATCGCCATCTCGTCGGCGCCGACCAGGTCGGTGCCCAGGCGCTTGTACTCGGAGAAGAACTCCTTCAGCGCCGCGCCGGTGACCTCGTTGCGCACGTCGGCGCCGCCGATGATGGCGCCACCGTCGCGGTACGAGCGGGCCCCGGCCGAGGCGCCGTAGGTGTAGCCCTTTTCCTCGCGCAGGTTCAGGTTGACGCGGCTGCTGAAGCCGCCACCGAGGATGGTGGAGGCCAGGCGCAGCGGCACCTGGTCGGCCGCGCCGGCGTCATTGCCCGGACGGCCCAGGCGCACGGTGGACTGCACGCTGCCCGGACGCTCCAGCAGCAGGCGCTGCACCGCGGCATTGGCCTGGGTGTGCGGCACGGCGGCCGGGGCTTCGCCCGTGGCCTTCCAGTCGCCGAAGGCGGCCTCGATCTGCTTGAACAGCTGCTCGGCGTTGACCCGGCCGGTCACGACCAGCAGGCTGCGCTCGGGCCGGAAGCGGCGCGCATGCTCGGCGCGCAGCAGTTCGGGCGTGGTGGCATTGATGCTGTCGGCCGTGGCGCGGATGCGGGCATAGGCATGGTCGCCGAAGACGACGAAACCCATGGCGCGCTCGGCGCGGTAGCCCGGGTTGGCCTCGCTGGCCTTCAGGCTCTGCAGCGCATTGGCCTTGGCCAGGGCCACCTCGCGGTCCGGATAGGCCGGCGTGCGTGCCACCTCGGCCAGCAGCTGCAGCATGGCCGGCGCGTTGGAGGCCACGGCATTGGCGAACACGGTGATGCCGTCGTTGCCGGCACCGGCGCCGATCTCACCGCCCAGGCCCTGGGCGGCTTCGGCGATGGCGCGCGAATCGCGCTTGGCCGTGCCTTCGTTCAGCACGTTGGCCAGCATGCCGGCCAGGCCCGACTGGGTGGCCGAATCGGCGCCGTAGCCGGCGCCGCGCACCCCCAGCACATAGTCGACGCGGGGCAGTCCGTTGCGCGGCACCACCCAGACCTCCAGGCCGTTGGCCAGGGTCTTCTTGGCGATCTTGGGCACCGGGATGGGCTTGTCCTGGCCGAAGGCCGGCAGCTCGGCCGGCAGCTTGACCTGGGCGGCCTGGACGGTGGCGGACAGGGCGAGCGCCGCGGCCAGGGCCAGCAGCGTCTTGGAGGCGAACTTGTGTTGGATCTTCATGGCGATGGTCCTCGGGCTCGTCATTGCTTCTTGTCGGCAGCGGAGGCCGGGGCGGCCGGCGCGGGAGCAGGTGCCGGCTTGGGCGCCGGCTTGCGGTCGATGACCGAGCGGTTCTCGCGGGTCAGGTAGGTCTTGGCGGTGCGCTGCACGTCGGCGGAGCTGACGGCCGAGATCCAGTCCGGGATCTGGTTGACCACCTTGGCATCGCCCCACAGCGTCTGCAGGCGGGCCAGCGTGTCGGCGCGGCTCAGGAAGCTCTCCAGGCCGTTGTACCAGCTGGCCAGCATGCTGGTCTTGATGCGCTTGAGCGTGGCCTCGTCCACGCCGTCCTTGACCACCTTGGCGATTTCCTCGTCCATGGCGGCCAGCACCGCGTCGGCATTGGTGGTCGGCTTGTAGAGCGTGAACACGGTGAACAGCGTCGGGCCGTCATATTCCCAGGGGCTCGTCAGGCCGTACAGCGAGTTCATGTTCAGCGACAGCTCGCGGCCCTTGACCATGCCCTGGTAGAAGCGCGAGGCGTCGCCGCCGGCCAGCAGCTCGCCGAGCACGGCCATGGGCGCCTGGTCCTTGGAGCCGCGATCCGGCATTTTCCAGGCGGCGGCCAGGGCCGGCACCTGGGCCAGGGTGTCGCTCTGCTCCAGGCGCTTCTCGGCCGTGTTCAGGCCTTCCTTGAAGTCGGTGCCGGCCGGCACCGGACGCTTGGCGATACCACCGAAATACTTCTCGGCCAGCGCAAAGCCCTGGGCCGGCGTCACGTCGCCGGCGATGGACAGCACGGCATTGTTGGGGCCGTAGAAGTCGCGGTGGAAGGCGCGCACATCGTCGAGGTTGGCGTTCTCCAGGTCGGCGAAGCTGCCGTAGCCGTCGTGGTTGTTCTCCCACTTGTTGAAGGCCAGCATGCCGATGTCTATCCACATGAAGCCGCCATAGGGCTGGTTCTTCACGTTGACGCGGATCTCTTCCTTGACCACGTCCTGCTGGTTCTTCAGCGTGGCCGGGTTGAAGTCCAGGGTCTTCATCCGGTCGGCTTCCAGCCACAGGATGGAGTCCAGGGCCGAGACCGGGGCGGTCTCGATGTAGTTGGTGAAGTCGGCGCGGGTCGAGCCGTTGTTGCGGCCGCCGCCGCTGGTGATGACCTGGTCGAACACGCCCTTGGGCGCCTTGGGCGTGCCCTGGAACATCAGGTGCTCGAACAGATGGGCGAAGCCGGTGCGGCCGCGCGGCTCCAGTCGCATGCCCACGTGGTAGACCACGCTGACGCCGACGGTGGGCGAGCTGTGGTCCTCGGAGACCAGCACGGTCAGGCCGTTGGACAGCTTCTTGCTCTGCACCGGCACGGTCCAGCGGTCGGCATCGGCCGCCAGGGCCGACAGCGACAGCGCCATGCCGGCCAGCAGCAGGGAAAGTTTGGGAGTAGTTCGCATGAACGGTTCCTCGTTGGGTCAGGGAGGCCGGGCGGCTGAAGCTGCGGCTCGGCTGGAACAAAGGAGGCGATGTTAGGCGCGAAATCGGAGAGTGACTTCAGGCATATGGGCAGGACATTCGAGCCCACGCTGGGCCGGTTCGCTGTGCTAGCCTTGCCGCATGAATGCCCCCCTGATTCAGGAGCTTGAACAGCTCAGCGCCGCCGAGCGGCGCTTGCTGGGCGAAGCCCTGATCCAGAGCGCCAACAGCGAGTCCGACGCGCCGCTGCTTTCGCCGCAGCAGTGGGAGGAGTTGCGCGAGCGCCTCTCTTGGCATCGGGCCCATCCTGGCGAGCCAGGACTCAGTTTCGAGCAGTTGAAGTCCAGGTTGCAGTCCCTGTCTCGCTAGGCTCGCATGGGCTTCAGCGTGCGCTTCATGCCGCTGGCGGTGCAGGAGATTGCCGAGGCTCACGCCTGGTACGGCCAGCCGCATGTCGCCAGGGCAGACGAGTTCCTCGAGGACCTGTAGCGCAGCCGGGACTTCCTGGTGCTGAATCCGTTCCTGTATCCGGTCCTTGAACTCGATCTGCGCCGGGTGAACCTGCGCCGCTTCCCCTATGCGCTTTTCTTCATCGTCGAGGGCGATCAGGTCACGGTGCTGGCCTGCTTCCATCAGCATAGAAAACCGCTGACCCGGAAGGACTTGTCGGGACCCTGATCCTCGGCGCCCTCAGCGGAAATCCCGGCTCTCGGTGGCCAGGCGGCCAAGCCACGGGCTGAGGTTCTCGAAGCTTTCGGCCAGCAGGTGCTGGACGCCACCGTCGCCGCGCTGCCAGCGGCCGTGCACGGCCAGCAGGCGCGAGGCCAGGATGATGGAGCGGTAGTCCTCGTAGACCTGGCGCCAGACGATGACCTGGACATTGCCGGTCTCGTCTTCCAGCGTGATGAACAGCGTGCCCTTGGCAGTCTGCGGCCGCTGGCGGCCGGTGACTATGCCGCAGGTGCTGACGCTGCGGCGGTTGCGCCCGCCCTGCAGCTCGGCCGAGCTGGAGAGCCCGCGCGCCGCCAGGCGCGGCCGCAGGATGGCCAGCGGATGGCTGCGCAGCGTCAGGCCCAGCGAGCGGTAGTCCCACAGCACCTCCTCGCCCTCGCCGGCCTCGGGCAGGGCCAGCTCGGCTTCGGCCGGCAGCGAGCCCTGCAAGAGCCTGGGCAGCGAGCGCAGGGCGCTGGCCTGCCAGACCTGCTGGCGGCGGTGGCCGGCCAGCGAGGCCAGGGCATCGGCGGCGGCCAGCAGCTGCATCTCGCGCTGCTCGAGCCGGGCACGCAGGGCCAGGTCTTGCGGATGGGCGAAGGGGCCATGGGTCCGGGCCGCGACTATGCGCTCGGCCGCCTTGTCCGACAGCCCGGCCACCAGGCGCAGGCCCAGGCGTATGGCCGGCTGTTCGTGGCCGGCTCGCTCTTCCAGCGTGCTGTCCTTGTCGCTCCACGACACATCGGCCGGCCGCACTTCCACGTCATGGCGGCGCGCGTCCTGCACCAGTTGCGAGGGCGTGTAAAAGCCCAGCGGCTGCGAGTTCAGGAGCGCGGCCAGGAAGATGGCAGGCTCGTGGCATTTGAGCCAGCTGGAGACATAGGTGAGCAGCGCGAAGCTGGCCGCATGCGACTCCGGAAAGCCGTAGGACGAGAAGCCCTTGATCTGCTTGAAGATGCGCTCGGCGAACTCGTCCTCGTAGCCGTTGCGCCGCATATTGGTGACGATCTTTTCGTAGAAGCGCTCCAGGTCGCCGGGCCGCTTCCAGGCCGCCATGGCGCGGCGCAGCTGGTCGGCCTCGCCGGCCGAGAAGTTGGCGGCGATCATGGCCACCTGCATCACCTGCTCCTGGAAGATGGGCACGCCGCAGGTGCGACCGAGCGCCAGCTTCAGCTCGGGCTTGGGATAGTGGATCTTGTCGGCCGGCCTGAATCGGTTCTTCAAATACGGGTGGACCATGCCGCCCTCGATCGGACCGGGCCGCACGATGGCGACCTCGATCACCAGGTCGTAGAAGGTGCGCGGCCTCAGCCGCGGCAGCATGGACATCTGGGCCCGGCTCTCGATCTGGAACACGCCCACGGTGTCGGCCCGGCAGATCATGTCGTAGGTGGGCTTGTCCTCCGCCGGCACCGTGGCCAGCTCGATCTCGCGGCCGCGCCACTGGCGGTAGAAGTCGAAGCTGCGGCGTATGCAGCTCAGCATGCCCAGGGCCAGCACGTCGACCTTCATCAGGCCGGCGGTGTCGAGGTCGTCCTTGTCCCATTCGATGACGGTGCGGTCCGGCATGGCCGCGTTCTCTATCGGCACCAGGCGCGACAGCGGGCCCTGGGTCAGCACGAAGCCGCCCACATGCTGGCTCAGGTGGCGCGGCATGCCCACCAGCTGCCGGCTCAGCTCGACCAGCTGGCGCAGGCGCAGGTCCTCGGGATCCAGGCCCAGCTCGATCTGCAGCTGGCGCAGCCGGCCCTCGGGCAGGGCGTAGTCGGACCAGCCGCTGTGGTCGCGCGCCAGCGCCTCGATCAGCGGCTCTTCCAGGCCCAGGGCCTTGCCCACGTCGCGGATCGCGCTGCGTGGCTGGTAGCGGATCACGGTGGCGGCGATGGCCGCGCGCTCGCGGCCGTACTTGCGGTAGAGGTACTGGATCACCTCCTCGCGCCTTTCATGCTCGAAGTCGACGTCGATGTCGGGCGGCTCGTTGCGCTCCTTGCTGATGAAGCGCTCGAACAGCAGGGTGCTCTCCGCCGGATCGACCGAGGTGATGAACAGGCAGAAGCAGACCACGCTGTTGGCCGCCGAGCCGCGGCCCTGGCAGAGGATGCCTATCGAGCGGGCGTACTGGACGATGTCGGCCACGGTGAGGAAGTAGTGCTCGTAGCGCAGCTCGGCGATCAGGGCCAGCTCATGCTCGACGCGGGTGCGCCAGGCCTCGCCGCCGTCTTCGGGCCAGCGCTTCTTCATGCCGGCCTCGGTGAGGGCGCGCAGATGCTCGGTGGCGGTGAGGCCATCAGGCACGACCTCGCTGGGATAGTGATAACGCAGCTCGTCGATGGAGAACTGGCATTGGCCGGCCACGTTCAGGCTCTGCGCCAGCAGCTCGGGCGGATAGAGCTGGGCCAGGCGGACCCGGTTGCGCAGATGACGCTCGGCATTGGGCTGCAGCGCCAGGCCGCATTCGGCCACGGTGCAGGAGAGGCGCGTGGCGGTGAGCAGGTCCTGCAGGGCCTTGCGCGAGCGGCGGTGCATGTGGACGTCGCCGGCCGCGACCAGGGGCAGGGCCGTGGCCTCGGAGAGCGCCTGCAGGCGCTGCAGCCAGCGCTCGTCCGACAGCTCGCGCAGCAGCTCCACCGCGATCCAGGCGCGGCCGGTGAAATGGCGCAGCAGCCAATGGGCCTGGTCCAGCAGCTCGGTGTCGCCGGCCTCGCGCCGCGGCAGCAGCAGCAGCAGGCAGTCGTCCAGCGCCTGCGGCCGCAGATCGGTCCAGGCCAGGCGGTAAAGGCCCTTGGTGGGGCTGGCGCGGCGCAGCTCGGTGATGAACTGGCAGAGGTTGCCGTAGCCGTTCATGTTGCGGGCCAGGGCCACCAGCTTGAAGGCCGGCTCGCCGGACGCGTCGCGGACCAGGAATTCGCTGCCAATCAACAAGCGGGGCAAGGACGGCGCCGGCGCTTCGTCGGTGGCTTCTTCGGCGGCCTCCTTGGCCAGGCGGCGCAGCTGGGCATGGGCCCTCACCACGCCGGCCAGCGAGCATTCGTCGGTGATGGCGATGGCCGCATAGCCCAGCTCGGCGGCGCGATCCACCAGCTCCTCGGGATCGGAGGCGCCGCGCAGGAAGCTGAAGCTTGAGAGGCAATGCAGCTCTGCATAAGGCGGGACGTTCATCATCAGGCGAACACCCCGTGCAGATACCAATGCGGCTGCTCGCCGGCCAGGCGCTCGTGGAAGATCCACAGCAGGGCCTGCGCCGGGTTGCGGGCCAGGAAGTAGTCGCGCTGCACCTGGGCCGGCTCGGGCCGGCCGCCCCACCAGCCGCCTTCTATGCGCTGCGGGCCCAGCAGCAGCTGCAGCTCGCCGCAGTACAGCGGCTGGTCGTGGCGGGCCAGCAGGCGCAGCGGCGGGTCCAGCAGCCAGCTGGGCTGGGGCTCCAGCGGCAGCAATCCGCCGGTCGGCGGGCGCGTGGGCAAGACCTGGCCCCAGGGCAGCCAATCCTGCAGGCATTCCAGCCGGTGGTCCTCGCGCGGCGCGGCGCGGCGCACGTTCTCGGGCCCCAGGCGGACCGCCATGCGCTCCAGCAATTGCAGCAGCGGCTCCCGGGCCTGGTCGGGGTCGTCGGGCAGCAGCGAGAAGCTGTCGTCGGGCAGCAGCTCGATGCAGTCGGCGCTCAGGCGCAACTCGCCGGCCGGTGCTTCGAGCCGGGTCTGGCCCAGGTGCTCGCCCAGCAGGCGCTGCAGATGGGCGAACTGGCGCGTGGGCTCGGCCGTGGCCAGGCGCAGCTCACCGCCCAGGCCGGCCTCGCGCGGCCGCATCGCGTCGTGCTGCCAGGCCAGGGTGAGTGTGCGGATGCCGGCGCGGCGTGCGGCCAGCCAGGCGCAGAGCTGGTGCAGCAGCGCCTCGGCGTAGTGCAGCAGGGCCGGCGCATGCTCGATGCGGAAGGGCAGCTCCCGCCGCAGCTCGAAGCTCTCGGGCGCCAGCACCCAGTCATGGGCCTCGGGGGCGAGGCCATAGGCCTGGTCAAGCGCTTCCAGCAAGGCTTCGCCGAAGCGCCGCGCGGTGGGCGCGCGCGGCAGGCCGCGCAGGTCGGCCAGGCATCGACAGCCCAGGCGCTCCAGCATGGCGCCGGCTTCCTGTGTGGCGCTCAGGCAGGGCAGGGGCAGGGCGTCGAGCAGCTCGGCCAGCGGCCGGGCGAAGCCGTTGACCACGCCGCCGCGCGCCAGGGCCAGGGCGCCCAGCGAGGTCGGGGCCCAGGCCAGTCCGGCCAGGCTGCTTTCTCCCAGTTCGGCCAGCAGCCGCCGGTGCAAGGCGCGGCGGCCGCCGAACAGGCGCAGGCTGGCGCCCAGCTCCAGCAGCACCGCGTCCTCGCACAGCGCCACCCGCGGCGTGAACTGCAGCGCCCACCAGGCCAGCTGACGCAAGCGCGCCGCCGCATCGGCGGCCTCACTGCAGGGCAGGGGCAAGAGGGCGAGCCAATGCGGTCGGGGGCGTAGTGAGCAGGGGGCGTCGGGCAGCGGACGTGGCAGAGGGGGCAAGCCCATCGCCGGTCTCCGGTGGAGGGGTGGAGGAAGAAGAGGCGAGCAGCAGCCGGCTTGGCAGCAGAGCCTGCAGGGCGTTGGGCAAGGCTGTCAGCCGCAGCAGCTGTTCGTGCATGGGGCCGCGGCGCTTGAGGATCTGCAGCTCCAGGGCCCAGTCTTCGCCCGGAGCCAGTTGCAGCCGCAGCGGCGCGGCCGAGGACTGCGAGGCCGCGGCCAGCGGCCGGAACAGGAAGACCGGCGCACTGCAGCTCAGGGCCGCGGTCTGCAGCCGGCGGACCTGCTCGGGCCGAGCCGCCGGCAGCCAGGCCAGCACGGCGGCCGCGGCATTGGACTTGATCGCCTGCTCGGTGGCCCAGAGCGCCTGCTCCTGGCGCTGCGGAGCTATCCAGACCAACTGGCGCGCGGCGATGCCGTGCTCCCGCAGACCGGGCAGATGCGGCATCAGCGGCGGGTTGATCAGCAGCAGCGTGCGCGCCGAGGCCGCCGGTGCGGCGACCCGGCGGCGCGACCGGCCCGACCTGCCTGTGGCCACCACCGGCGGCTGGATCAGCAGCGGCCTGAGCATTGGGCCCAGCAGCCGCCATTCGGCCAGGCCGGCCTGGGCCTGCAGCACCTCGGTCAGCGCCCGCGTGGGCCAGCCGCCGCCGGGCAGTTCGGCATCGAGTTCGGCATAGCCGCTGGGCAGGCCCGGGCTCTGGCACTGGCCCAGGCTGGCGGCACGCCAGACCCGCGGGTCGGCCTGCAGCAGGGCCTCGGTGCCGGAGGCTTCGGGGAGGAGAAGACCGGCCGGGGACTGGGCGCCCGCGGCCGGCCTGATGGTTGGGCTCAGCATGGTTGAATACTGTATGAACGTACAGTATATGAATCCAACGGGCCGCCGCAAGCCCCGCGGATGTCGATTGCTTCACGGCCAGAGTCGGAGCGAATCCGAGGGTTTACGCCGAGTCTTCATAATCCGGGAAAACCCTCGTTCGACGGATCCATGCCCTTGCCCCAAGACCCCGCCCCCTGGCCTGCCCATGAAACCGCCCGGCTGCTGCTGCGCGCGCCGCAGGCTGCCGACCTGGCGGCGCTGCATGAGATCCAATCCGATCCGGTCAGCAATCGCTTCCATCCCGGCGGCCTGCTGGAAACCCAGGACCAGGCGGCCGAGCTCTTGCAGGCCTGGCAGGCCCATTGGCAGGTCCAGGGCTTTGGCTACTGGGCCATCGCCCTGCTGGAGCGGCCTGGGGAGCTGCTGGGTTTTGGCGGCCTGATGAACAAGCCGGTGGCGGGCCGCCAGGCGCTGAGCCTGTATTTCCGCTTCCGGCCCCAGGCCTGGGGCCAGGGTTATGCGGCCGAGATGGCCCAGGCCGCGCTGCGCCTGGCCTTCGGGCCCTTGCAGGCGCCGGCGGTGCTGGCCGTGGTCCAGGCCGCCAACACGCCTTCACGCAAGACGCTGGAGCGGGTGGGCCTGAGGCTCAAGGGCTCGCTGGCCGATGTGCCGGGCCAGCCGGCCGACCTGCTCTACGAGATCACTGCCGGCCACCACGCCACGCTGCCCCAGCTGCCGCCGCAGGCCACGCCGTTCGGGGCCTGAGGCGACTCAGCCAAAGCGCCGCAGCGCCTGCAGGTCCAGCACGCGCAGGCCGCCGTACTCGATGCGTATCAGGCCGTCTTCCTGCAGCCGGCGCAGCGCCTGGTTGACCCGCTGGCGCGACAGGCCCACCAGATAGCCCAGCTCCTGCTGCGTGATCCGCAGGAGCGTGCCGACGCCGGGATAGAGCAAGGGGTGGAAGAGGGCGGCCAGGTTGCGGGCGACCCGCAGGTCGGGGTCGTTGCTGCGGTCGGTCTCGCGTGCCGCGATGAACTGGCCCAGACGCTCGTTCAGCTGGTTGATGACGAAGCGGTTGAAGGTGATGCTGGTTTCCAGCAGATGGTGGAAGTCCTCCAGCGGCAGGCCGGCCACCACGCTGCGACGCAGGGCCTGGATGTTGTAGCGATAGACCTCGCGCTTGAGCAGCGTGCCCTCGCCGAACCAGCCGCCCGGCGGCACGCCGGTGAAGGTGATGGCCTGGCCGCTGGAATCGTCGTTGCTCATCTTGAGCAGGCCGTCGATCACGCCGAACCAGAAGTTGGCCGGCTTGCCTATGCGGCAGACCCGCTCGCCGACCTCTGCTTCGGCCACCTGCAGCTGCTTGGCCACCTGGTCACGCTGCGCGGGTTCGAGCACGGCCAACCAGGGAATGGCGGCCAGTTCGGCCGGCGTGGCCATGCGGGCGCGCTGGCGCAGCGGAGGGTGTTGGATGGTGGATTCCAGGCTCATGCTTGTTGACGCAGGGCTGACAAGGGACGCAAAACGGGCCTGGTGAAAACCTGCTCCAGGGATGACCCTAGGATTGTCGTTGCAACGACAACCAGGCGTCAAAGTGAGGCCGTAGGATCGCGCCATACAGGGGCCGCCACCGGTGTTTCGGTGCGCCAGACGCCCCGGCAGGAGACAAGCAGTGACGACGACATTCCCGCGTCTGATGCTCGATCACGCGAAGCAGCGCCCCGACGACGCTGCGCTGCGTGAGAAGGAATACGGTATCTGGCAAGCGACCAGCTGGTCGGCCCTGGCCCGCCTGGTCGAGGCCCTGGCCCAGGGCCTGCATCAGGCCGGTCTGCAGCGCGGCCAGCACCTGATCGTGGTCGGCGAGAACCGGCCGCGGCTTTCTGCCGTGATGCTGGCCGCCCAGTCTCTGGGCGCCATCCCTGTGCCGCTGTACCAGGACGCGGTGGCGGCCGAGTTCCAGTTTCCGCTCGCCAATGCCGAGGTCGGCTTTGCCGTGGTCGAGGACCAGGAGCAGGTCGACAAGCTGCTGGAGATCCGCGAGCAGTGCCCGCTGCTGCAGCACATCTGGTACGACGATCCGCGCGGCCTGCGCAACTACGACGAGCCGGGCCTGAGCCCGCTGGATGCGCTGATCGCCGCCGGCCAGGCCGAGGCGCAGGCCCATCCGCAACTGTTCCGGCAATGGGTGGACCAGGTCCAGCCCGAGGACGTGGCCGCGATGTTCTTCACCTCGGGCACGACCGGCAACCCCAAGGGTGTGGTCCACACCCATTCCACGCTGATCGACCGGGCCCAGGCCGGCGCCCGCTTCGACAAGCTGGGCCACGACGAAGAAGTGCTGGCCTATCTGCCGCCGGCCTGGATTGGTCAGAACATCTTCAGCTACGCCCAGTGGCTGGCCTGCGGCTACGTGGTCAACTGCCCCGAGTCCGCCAGCACCGTGTCCATCGACCTGAAGGAAATCGGCCCGACCTACTACTTCGCGCCGCCGCGGGTCTTCGAGGGCTTGCTGACCAGCGTGATGATCCGCATGGAAGACGCCTCCAGCCTCAAGCGCTGGCTGTTCCGCCGCTGCATGGACCTGGCCCGCCGCGTCGGCCCGGCGCTGATGGACGGCAAGCCGGTCGGCACGCTGGATCGTCTGAAGTACCTGCTGGGCACCGCCCTGATCTATGGCCCGCTGCGCAACACGCTCGGGTTCTCGCGAGTGCGAGTGGCCTACACGGCCGGCGAGGCGATCGGTCCCGACCTGTTCAGCTTCTACCGCTCCATCGGCATCAACCTGAAGCAGCTCTACGGCTCGACCGAGACCGCGGTCTTCGTCTGCCTGCAGCCCGACAACGAGGCCAAGGCCGACACGGTGGGCGTGCCCATAGACGGCGTGGAGATCAAGCTCGCGGACAACGGCGAGATCCTGGTGCGCTCGCCCGGCCTGCTCAAGGGCTATTACAAGAACGAAGCGGCCACGGCCGAGGTGCTGACCGCCGAGGGCTGGTACCACACGGGCGATGCCGGCTTCATCGATGCCGGCGGCCATCTGAAGATCATCGACCGCGCCAAGGATGTGGGCCGCCTCAATGGCGGGCCGCATGACGGCGCCATGTTTGCGCCCAAGTATGTGGAGAACAAGCTCAAGTTCTTCTCCCACATCAAGGAGGCCGTGGCCTTCGGCGACCAGAAGGACCGGGTCTGCGCCTTTGTCAACATCGACTTCGACGCCGTGGGCAACTGGGCCGAGCGCCGCAACCTGCCGTACGCCGGCTACACCGACCTGGCCGGCAAGCCCGAGGTCTACGAGCTGATCCGCGACTGCGTGGAAAAGGTCAACGCCGACCTGGCCCAGGACGAGCGCCTGGCCGGCAGCCAGATCACCCGCTTCCTGGTGCTGCACAAGGAGCTCGATGCCGACGACGGCGAGCTGACCCGCACCCGCAAGGTCCGCCGCGGCGCCATTGCCGACAAGTACGCGGTGCTGATCGACGCGTTGTACGAGGGCAAGGCCTCGCAGTTCATCGAGACGGCGGTGAAGTTCGAGGACGGCCGCACGGGCTCGGTCTCGGCCGATCTGAAGATCGTCGACGTGAAGACCTTCCCGGCCGTGCGGAGGGCCGCCTGATGTCCAGCAAGAAAATCGGCGAGGTCATCCTCGAGGTCAAGAACATCTCGCTGGCCTTCGGCGGCGTGAAGGCGCTGACCGACATCAGCTTCGATGTGCGCGAGCACGAGATCCGTTCCATCATCGGCCCCAATGGCGCCGGCAAGAGCTCGATGCTGAACTGCATCAATGGCGTCTACCACCCGACGCAGGGCTCGATCAGCTTCAAGGGCCAGACCTTCAAGCACATGAACTCGCGCCAGGTGGCGGAGATGGGCGTGGCGCGGACCTTCCAGAACCTGGCCCTGTTCAAGGGCATGAGCGTGCTGGACAACATCATGACCGGCCGCAACCTGCACATGAAGAGCAATCTGCTCTTGCAGGCTTTGCGCTGGGGCCCGGCGGAGCGCGAGGAGATCGCCCAGCGCGAGAAGGTCGAACGCATCATCGACTTCCTCGAAATCCAGGCCTACCGCAAGACTCCCGTTGGCCGTCTGCCCTACGGCCTGCAGAAGCGCGTGGACCTCGGCCGCGCGCTGGCCATGGAGCCGCAGGTGCTGCTGCTGGACGAGCCCATGGCCGGCATGAACGTGGAAGAGAAGCAGGACATGTGCCGCTTCATCCTCGACGTCAACGACGAGTTCGGCACCACCATCGTGCTGATCGAGCACGACATGGGCGTGGTGATGGACATCTCGGACCGCGTGGTCGTGCTGGACTACGGCAAGAAGATAGGCGACGGCGCGCCCGACGAGGTGCGCCGCAACGAAGACGTGATCCGTGCCTACTTGGGCACTTCGCATTGAAAGACCGCTGACATGGGATTCCTCATAGAAACAGTCTTCGGCGGCCTGATGACCGGCATGCTGTATTCGCTGATCGCCCTGGGCTTCGTGCTGATCTTCAAGGCCTCGGGCGTCTTCAACTTCGCTCAAGGAGCGATGGTGCTGTTCGCCGCGCTGGCGATGGCGCGCTTCTCGGAATGGATTCCGAAATGGCTGGGCTTCGACAACGCCTTCGTCGCCAATGTGCTGGCCTTTGCCGCGGCCTGTGCGGTGATGGTGGTGGTGGCCTGGTGCGTGGAGCGCCTGGTGCTGGGCAAGCTGGTCAATCAGGAGGGCATCACGCTCTTGATGGCCACGCTGGGCATCACCTATTTCCTCGAAGGCCTGGGCCAGAGCCTGTTCGGCTCCGACATCTACAAGATCGACGTGGGCATGCCCAAGGAGCCGATCTTCCTGTTCGAGAAGGCCTTCGAGGGCGGGGTGCTTGTCAACCAGGAGGACCTGGTCGCCGCCGGCATCGCCGCCGTGCTGGTGGCCCTGCTGGCCCTGTTCTTCCAGAAGACCTCGACCGGCCGCGCCTTGCGGGCCGTGGCCGACGACCACCAGGCGGCCCAGTCGATCGGCATTCCGCTGTCGCGCATCTGGATCATCGTCTGGAGCGTGGCCGGCTTCGTGGCCCTGGTGGCCGGCATCATCTGGGGCTCCAAGCTGGGCGTGCAGTTCTCGCTCTCGCTGGTCGCCCTGAAGGCCTTGCCGGTGGTGATCCTCGGTGGCCTGACCTCGGTGCCCGGCGCCATCATCGGCGGCCTGCTGATCGGCGTCGGCGAGAAGGTCTCCGAGGTCTACCTCGGCCCCAGGCTGGGCGGCGGCATCGAGATCTGGTTTGCGTATGTGCTGGCACTTGGGTTCCTGCTGGTCAGACCGCAGGGCTTGTTCGGCGAAAAGATCATTGATCGGGTCTGAACCATGCTCTATAGAGAAAACGGCCAGTTCAAGGTCTCCTACCGCGCCGACAGCGCGGTGTTCCCCATCCGCCAGGACCGTGTCGCCATCGCCCTGATCCTGCTGCTGGCCTTCGTGGTCGTGCCGGGCCTGGCCTCGGAGTACCTGTTCCGCGCCATCCTGATTCCCTTTTTGATCCTGTCGCTGGCGGCCCTGGGCCTGAACGTGCTGGTGGGCTACTGCGGCCAGATCTCGCTGGGCACCGGCGCCTTCATGGCGGTGGGCGCCTATGCGGCCTACAACTTCCAGGTCCGCATCGAGGGCATGCCGCTGATCGCCTCGCTCTTGCTCGGGGGGCTGAGTGCCACCGCGGTCGGCGTGCTGTTCGGCATTCCCTCGCTGCGCATCAAGGGCCTGTACCTGGCCGTGGCCACGCTGGCCGCACAGTTCTTCTGCGACTGGGCCTTTCTGCGCATCGCCTGGTTCACCAACAACTCGCCCTCGGGCAATGTCAGCGTCTCCAACCTGCAGGTGCTGGGTGTGGCCATAGAGACGCCGGTACAGAAGTATCTGTTCTGCCTGAGTCTGGTCGTGGTGTTCGCGGTGCTGACCAAGAACCTGGTGCGCTCGGCCATTGGCCGCGAATGGATGGCCATGCGAGACATGGACGTGGCGGCCGCCGTCATCGGCATACGCCCGGTCTACGCCAAGCTCAGCGCCTTCGCCGTGTCCAGCTTCATCGTCGGCGTGGCCGGCGCGCTGTGGGGCTTCGTCCACCTGGGCTCCTGGGAGCCGGCGGCCTTCTCCATCGACCGCTCGTTCCAGCTGCTGTTCATGGTCATCATCGGCGGCCTGGGCTCGGTGATGGGCGCCTTCTTCGGCGCGGCCTTCATCATCATCCTGCCCATCCTCCTGAGCCAGCTGCCGCATTGGCTGGGCATTCCCATCGCCACCGAGACCTCGTCCCACCTGGAGTTCATGGTGTTCGGCGCGCTGATCGTGTTCTTCCTGATCAAGGAGCCGCATGGCCTGGCGCGGCTCTGGTCTACGGCCAAGGAAAAGCTGAGACTGTGGCCGTTCCCGCATTGAGTGATTGACTGATCGATCAGGCCCGGAGTTCCTTCTTCATTCGAAACCACAAAGCGCGCCACGAGCGCGCACAACCGGAGACAGCAAGATGATGACTAAACGACTCAAGTCCCTTGCCCTGATGGTCGCGGTCGCCGCGGCCGGGTTCGCCACCGTGGCCACCGAAGCCCTGGCCCAGTCCAAGGAGCAGTTCTTCCCGGTGCTGGTCTACCGCACCGGCGCCTATGCGCCCAACGGCACGCCCTGGGCCAACGGCTATGTGGACTACCTGAAGCTGGTCAATGCCAAGGGCGGCATGAACGGCGTCAAGATCAGCTACGAGGAATGCGAGACCGGCTATGCCACCGACCGCTCGGTCGAGTGCTACGAGCGGCTCAAGGGCAAGGGTGCGACGCTGTTCCAGCCGCTGTCCACCGGCGCCACCTTCGCGCTGACCGAGAAGGCGCCCGGCGACAAGATCCCCCTGATCACCGCCGGCTACGGCCGCAGCGAAAGCCAGGACGGTGGCATCTTCAAGTGGAACTTCCCGCTGCTCGGCACCTACTGGGTGGCGGCCGACGTGCTCTTGCAGCACGTGGCCAAGAAGGAGGGCGGCTGGGACAAGCTCAAGGGCAAGAAGGTCGCCCTCGTGTACCACGACAGCCCCTACGGCAAGGAACCGATTCCGCTCTTGCAGGAGCGCAGCAAGCTGCACGGTTTCGAGCTGCAGTTGCTGCCGGTGACTGCGCCAGGCGTCGAGCAGAAGGCCACCTGGCTGCAGGTGCGCCAGAGCCGGCCGGACTATGTCTTCCTGTGGGGCTGGGGCGTGATGAACTCCACCGCGCTGAAGGAGGCCCAGGCCACCGGCTATCCGCGCGACAAGATGTACGGCGTCTGGTGGGCCGGTGCCGAGCCCGACGTGAAGGACGTGGGCGACGGCGCCAAGGGCTACAGCGCCGTGACCATCCAGCATGGCGCCGAGCCACAGGCCAAGGTGGTGCAGGAGGTGCTGGCCCAGGTCCATGGCAAGGGCCAGGGCACGGGACCCAAGGACGAGGTCGGCCAGGTGCTCTACATGCGCGGCATGCTGTCGGCCATGCTGGGTGTCGAGGGCGTCAAGCGCGCCCAGGAACGCTTCGGCAAGGGCAAGGTCATGAACGGCGAGCAGGTCCGCTGGGGCCTGGAAAACCTGGCGCTGGACCAGAAGAAGCTGGACGCCCTGGGCTTCGCCGGCGTGATGCGCCCGGTCTCCACCTCCTGTGCCGACCACATGGGTTCCAGCTGGGCCCGCGTGCACAGCTGGGACGGCAAGAAGTGGAACTTCGTCGGCGACTGGTACGAGGCGGACGAGCAGATCATCAAGCCGATGGTGAAGAGCACGGCCGAGCGCTACGCCGCAGAGAAGAAGCTCACCCGGCGCACCCCGGAAGACTGCCAGTCCTGAGGACTGGCAGTCTTCGGCAATACGCATTTCTTCAGCTCCCACCCCATCCCCGCCCTCCGTGAGGGCGGGGCACAGCAACCCCACCCCTGTCCCCGCCCCCGCGGGGCGGGGAACTCTCTGCGAAGAGTGTTCGGTTCAGCGCCGCGAGCGGCGTTGAACCGAGTCAAGCGAGGCAAGTGATGAGCAATGTGCTTCTGAACGTCAACGGCATCGAGGTCATCTACAACCACGTGATCCTGGTGCTCAAGGGCGTGTCGCTGCAGGTGCCCGAGGGTGGCATCGTGGCCCTGCTGGGCGGCAATGGCGCGGGCAAGACCACGACGCTGCGGGCCGTGTCCAACCTGCTCGCCGGCGAGCGCGGCGAGGTGACCAAGGGGTCCATAGAGCTGCGCGGCGAGCGCATCGAAAAGCTCAGCACGGCCCAGATGGTGGACCGCGGCGTGATCCAGGTGATGGAGGGCCGGCACTGCTTCGCCCACCTCACCATAGAAGAGAACCTGATGACCGGCGCCTACACCCGCAAGGACGGCAAGGCGGCGGTCAACGCGACGCTGGAAAAGGTCTACAACTACTTCCCGCGGCTCAAGACCCGCCGCGGCTCGCAGGCCGCCTACACCTCGGGTGGCGAGCAGCAGATGTGCGCCATCGGCCGGGCCCTGATGGCCAATCCCAGGATGGTGCTGCTGGACGAGCCCTCGATGGGCCTGGCGCCGCAGATCGTCGAGGAGGTGTTCGAGATCGTGAAGGACCTCAACACCAAGGAAGGCACGACCTTTCTGCTGGCCGAGCAGAACACCGGCATGGCGCTGCGCTATGCCGACTACGGCTACATCCTCGAGAGCGGCCGCGTGGTGATGGACGGCGAGGCCAAGGCCCTGCGCGAGAACGAGGACGTCAAGGAGTTCTACCTGGGCGTGGGCGGCGAGAACCGCAAGAGCTTCAAGGACGTCAAGAGCTACAAGCGCCGCAAGAGGTGGTTGGCATGAGTGATAGCGAAGACTGGGGTTTTGCGCTCCCCGCTTTCAAGCCCGACGAGGCCTTGCAAAGGCTGCGTCGCGATCTGCGCGAGCTCGGCCTGACCGAGCGCGAAGGGCGCTTCGAGCGGCGCGGGAATGCCATCGCCCGTGCTGCCGTCGATGGCCAGCAGCTGCGCGTCGCCGTGGTCAAGCGGCCGGCGCGGTCGCCGGAGTGGAACGAAAAGATGCTCAAGGACAGCGGCCAGCTGCGCGAGTTCGTGGCCCTGGTGAAGAAGAGCCTGGCGGGGTGGGGCAGCGATGTCGATGAATGACTTTTTCTACGACGCGCTGGAGGCGCGCGACCCGGCGCTGCGCGAGCAGGCCCAGATGCAGGCATTGGATAGGCAGGTCCGTCATGCACGCAGCAACACGCAAGCGTTCGCCGAGCTGCTGGCCGATGCGCCCGACCAGGTGAACAGCCGCGAGCTGCTGGCCAGGCTGCCGGTCACCCGCAAGTCCGAGCTGCTGGCGCGCCAGCAGGCCCATCGTTCAAGGGATGCCTTCGGCGGCTTCTCGGCCATCGCCTGGGGCGCGGCGCGGCGGGTGTTCCAGTCGCCGGGCACGATCTACGAACCCGAGGGCTCGCGGCCCGACTACTGGCGGGTGGCGCGCGCCCTGCATGCCGCCGGCTTCCGGGCTGGCGAGCTGCTGCACAACAGCTTCTCCTACCACCTGACCCCGGCCGGCTCGCTGATGGAGACCGGTGCCCATGCGATTGGCTGCACGGTCTTTCCCGGCGGTGTGGGCAATACCGAGCTGCAGCTGCAAGCCATGGCCGAGTTGCGTCCTCAAGGCTATGTGGGCACGCCCAGCTTCCTGAAGATCCTGCTGGACAAGGCGGCCGAAGCCGGCCAGCCGCTGTCGGTGGTCAAGGCCCTGGTCAGTGGTGAGGCCTTTCCGCCTTCGCTGCGCGACTGGCTGCTGGAGCGCGGCGTGACCGGCTACCAGTGCTATGCCACGGCCGACATAGGCCTGATCGCCTACGAGACCCCGGCCCGCGAGGGCCTGGTGATCGACGAGGGCGTGATCGTCGAGATCGTGCGCCCCGGCACCGGTGACCCGGTGCCCGAGGGCGAGGTCGGCGAGCTGGTCGTGACCAGCTTGAATCCCGACTACCCGCTGATCCGCTTCGGCACCGGCGACCTGTCGGCGATGCTGCCCGGCCACTGCCCCACGGGCCGCACCAATGGCCGCATCAAGGGCTGGATGGGTCGGGCCGACCAGAGCGCCAAGGTGCGCGGCATGTTCGTCCATGCCAACCAGGTGGCCGAGATAGGCAAGCGCCTGCCCGAGCTGGGTCGGCTGCGCCTGGTGGTCGAGGGCGAGATGGCCAGCGACCGCCTGACGCTCAAGGCCGAGCTGGCCGCGCCTGCGCCCGAAGGCCTGCAGGCCCGCGTGGTCGAGGCGGTGCGTGACATCACCAAGCTCCGCGCCGAGGTCCAGTTCCTGGCCCCCGGCAGCCTGCCCAACGACGGCCGGGTGATCGAGGACGCGCGCAGCTACGCCTGAGCTCGCGCGCGAGGCCCTCTCTTACTTGCTTTCCAGGTCTATGGTCTTGGCCGGCTGACCCTTGTCGTCCAGCAGCTGGATGCTGGGCTTGCCTTCCGGTGTGACCATCAGCATCAGGCGCGGGCGCCCCTGGGCGTCGCTAAGCATCAGGGCCGAGGACTTGCCGGGCGTGGTGCCCAGGGTGACCCGGTTGGTCTGCAGCTGGCCCTGAGCCCTCATCTCGCTGATGGCAGCGCGGCGGGCGGCGGGGTCGAGCTTCTCGATCTCCTTCATGCGGGCGGTGCGTGCATGGACATCCAGCTCCGTGCCGCTGGGCTGATCATTGATCTTCAGCGCGCTGTAGTTGTCGCCGCCACGCTCCGCATGCAGCAACTGCAGGACCTGGTCTTGCCTGAATCGGTCGAAGGTCAGGCTGAGTCCGGCATCGGCCTTGCCGTCCGCCGCGACCGCACCCTTCTGGATGAAGCCACCGTTCTCGGTGCCCTCGTCATTGATGAACAGCATGCCGGCCTTGTCGGCCCGGTCCGGGCGGGCGCCTTCCTTGCCCTGCATGAAGTCGCCGGGGAACTGTGCCTTGTTCGAGATCACCAGGCGCAGCGTGCCGTCAGGCTCGCGCACATTGATGCGGCCCACATCGATCTCCTCGAACTTGGCCGGCGGCGCCTTGGCGCCGGTCAGCAGCGTGATGGCCATGATGGCCGTGGCACTGGCGGCGCAGCCGCTAAGAAACGTGGCGAGCTTGCTCATTCTGGGTCCTCCTTGACCTTGTCGATTTCAGGAGGCGCGAGTGTAGGCAGCGCCTCTCCCGCGACGCCGTCGCCTGCGACAGGGCGTCGAATCCGCGGCATGGGACGTTCAATGGCCACGACCCTTGGCATGACCAAAGTATCTTGACATCGTTCAAATAAACAAGAACACTGCGCACCTATATCTGAACAGCGTTCAAATTAAGGAGTGGCGCATGAATCTGGATCTCTGGCTGGACCCGGCGAGGGTCTTTGCCATCGGCAATGGCCTGGCCCCGCTGGGCTGGCTGCTGCTGGTGGCTTCGCCCTACCGGGCCTCCTGGTCGCGCTGGGCGCGGCTCGTCAGCGGACGGGTGCTGCCTCTGCTGCTGGCCGTCGCCTATGTGGCCCTGTTCCTGCACAACGGCATGGGTGACGGCGGCTACGGCTCGCTGGACGAGGTGCGCCGCCTGCTGGCCCAGCCGGCCCTGCTGACGGCAGGCTGGCTGCACTACCTGGCCTTCGACCTGTTCGTCGGCAGCTGGATCGCCGAGCGTGGCGGGGCCATGGGCCTGCCGCACTGGCTGATCGTGCCCCTGCTGCTGTTGAGCTTCCTGTTCGGGCCGGCCGGCCTGCTGGCCTTCGCGCTGCTGCGTGGCGGCTGGTTGCGCTGGCGCGGTGCTGCGGCCGGCTCGCTGGCAACGGAGGGCTGAACATGCAAACCCTTGCCCTGCAATTTCGTTCCTCGGGCTGGCAGCGGGTCTTCGCGCGGCTGCAGGAAGATGCTCCCGCGTTGACCTGGTACGCGCTTGGCTTGCTGGTGCTGGTGCCGCTGATGTCCATTGGCTGGATGACGGACGAGCGCCTGGTCCGCGGCGCCATCGTCTGGATCAAGCCGATCAAGTTCGCGCTGGCCATCGCCTTGCTGGCGCTCACCACGGCCTGGTTCATCGGCCATCTGCCGGCCGCCATGCGGCGCGGCCGCGCAGTCCGGCGCCTGAGCTGGCTGCTGATCGCCAGCGGCAGCTTCGAGTTCGGCTATATCCTGCTGAAGGCCGCGATGGGGCAGGGCTCGCACTTCAACGAGGTCGACACGCTGCACCAGGTCATGTATGCGCTGATGGGCCTGGGCGCCCTGGCGCTGACGGCCACCCAGCCCGCGCTGGCCTGGCTGTTGTGGCGCCATCCCGACCCGCGGCAGGCCTCGGGCCATCGTCTGGCGATGCTGTTGGGCCTCACGCTGACGTTCGCCCTGGGTGCCATCGTCGGCGTGATGCTGGGCAATCACCGGCCGCCCGAAGGCGGGCTGCCGGTGCTGGGCTGGGTGCTGAGTGGCGGCGACCTGCGGCCGGCCCATTTCGTCGGCATCCACGCCGGGCAACTGCTGCCCATGGCTGCACTGGTCTGGCCCAGCCGGCGCGCGGTCTGGACCTTCACCTCAATCCTGAGCCTGCTGTTCGGCGCCCTGGTCTTGCTGGGCCTGAGTTGAGCCTCGGCCGCATGCTCAGTTCATGCGCATGGGGATGGTCACCGGGCCGTCGTTGACCAGGTGGACCTGCATGTCGGCGCCGAACTCGCCACCGGCCACTTCGCCGTGGCGGCTGCGTGCATAGGCCAGCGCATGCTCGTAGAGACGCCGGCCCAATTCGGCCGGTGCGGCAGCGCTGAACGAGGGCCGGTTGCCGCCTCCGGTGTCGGCGGCGAGGGTGAACTGCGAGACGATCAGCAGCCCGCCGGCACAGTCCTGCACGCTGCGGTTCATCTTGCCGGCCTCGTCGGAAAAGATGCGCAGCTTGAGGACCTTGTCCAGCAGCTTCTCGCAGAGCTTCTCGTCGTCGGTCGGCTCGGCGCAGAGCAGGACCAGCAGGCCGGGGCCGATCCGGCCTACGGTGGCGCCAGCCACCTCGACACGGGCTTCGCGGACGCGTTGGAGCAGGGCGATCAAATCAGGTCCTTGGGGTCGTCAAAATGGGCTTCCACGTCCATGGGAAGCAGCTGGATGCTGGCCCGCAAGCCCGGCACGGCGCTCATCAGGGCCTGTTCGACCGAGCTGCGCACCGCGGCGGCGCGGCCCAGGCTCCATGAAGACGGCATGTGCATGTGGAGGTCGACAAAGCGCCGCTGGCCGGCACGTCGGCTGACCAGGTGGTCGAAGCGGATGGTCTGATGGCTGAACTCGTCCAGCACCTGATGCACCAGGGCCAGCGACTCGGTCTCCAGGGCCTGGTCCATCAGGCCTTGCGAGCTGGTCCACACCAGGTGGGCGCCTTCCCTGAGGATGTTGAGAGCGACCAGCGTGGCCAGCAGCGGATCCAGCCAGGTCCAGCCGGTCAGCCCGACGCCGACCAGGCCGACGACCACACCGGCCGAGGTCCAGACATCGGTGAACAAATGCCGGGCATCAGCCTCCAGGGCCATCGAGCGATGCTCGCGGCCCTTGCGAAGCATGGCCCAGGCCAGCAGGCCGTTGAGGACGGAGCTGACGATGGCGAGGCCCAGGCCCAGGCCCAGCGACTCCACCGGCTGCGGGGTCAGGAAGCGGTGGCCGGCGGCCCACAGGATGCCCAGCGCCGCGGCAATGATCAGCACGCCCTCGAAGCCGCTGGAGAAGAACTCGGCCTTGTGATGGCCGAAGGGATGGTCCTCGTCCGGCGGTCGCGCCGCCACCGTGACCATGGCCAGGGCAAACACCGCGCCGGCAAGGTTGACCAGCGACTCCAGCGCATCGGCTGCCAGGCTGACCGAGCCGGTCCACCACCAGGCCGCGGTCTTGAGCGCGATCGTCAGCAGGGCCAGCGCGACAGACAGCTTGAGATAGGAGCGCACTTGCATCGCGGCATTGTCACCGGGATGCCCCCCTACAATGCCCGCCAACCCCAGTCACAGCTGCCGTACCGCCATGAAGAACGAGCCGAATCCCCACGCCGCCGACGTCTCGCACATTGCACCGCGGGAGAAGGCAGAGATCCTGTCGCAGGCGCTGCCCTATATCCGCAAGTTTCACGGCAAGACCATCGTCATCAAGTACGGCGGCAATGCGATGACCGATCCGGTGCTGCAACAGGACTTTGCCGAAGACGTGGTGCTGCTCAAGCTGGTCGGCCTGAATCCGGTGGTGGTACACGGCGGTGGACCCCAGATCGAGGATGCGCTGAACAAACTGGGTAAGAAGGGGCATTTCATCCAGGGCATGCGGGTGACCGATGCCGAGACCATGAGCGTCGTGGAATGGGTGCTGGCCGGCGAGGTGCAACAGGACGTGGTGGGTCTGATCAATGCGGCCGGTGGCAAGGCCGTGGGCCTGACCGGCCGCGACGGCGGCATGATCCGCGCCCGCCAGCTCAAGATGGTGGACAAGGACGATCCGGCCAAGGAGCACGACATCGGACAGGTCGGCGACATCGTCTCCATCGACCCCAGCGTGGTCAAGGCGCTGCAGGACGACCAGTTCATTCCGGTGGTCAGCCCGATCGGCTTTGGCGAACACAACGAGAGCTACAACATCAATGCCGACGTGGTGGCAGCCAAGCTGGCCACCGTGCTGCAGGCCGAAAAGCTCCTGATGCTCACCAATATCCGCGGCGTGCTGGACAAGGCCGGTGAACTGCTGACCGAGCTGACGCCACGCAGGATCGACGAGCTGGTGGCCGACGGCACGATCAGCGGCGGCATGATCCCCAAGATCGCTGGCGCCATCGATGCGGCCAAGAGCGGGGTCAACGCCGTCCACATCATCGACGGCCGGGTGCCGCATGCGATGTTGCTCGAAATTCTGTCGGACCAAGCCTACGGAACAATGATTCGGTCTCACTGAGACCGAAGGCTTGTTCCGCGTTTGACCGAAGGGAGAACTTGCGATGATTCGGTCTCACTGAGATCGAATGCTCGCTTACCCGCGACTTCAAACGTGGGGGTGGGCCTCCTGACCTCGGGTGGACGCGCATTGTTGGCCCGAGCTTCGCTGCAGAGAATTCCAGCCTTTCCGGAACGTCTTTTTCCATGTCCCGTTTTTCGCTGTTGATCGTTGAGGACCAGGTCCGTTTCCGTGATGCCTTCACCCATGCGCTGGCCGGCAGCGAAGACATCCACCTGCTGGGCATCGCCCAGGACCTGCCCAGTGGCCGCCACATGTTCGACCAGTTCCGGCCCGATGTGCTGCTGGTGGACCTGGACCTGCCAGGCGGCAGCGGCATCGAGCTGATACGCCATGCCTCGGCCACGCACCCCGACTGTGACGTGATGGTGATCTCGGTGTTCGGCGACGAGCAGCATGTGCTGTCCAGCATCGAGGCCGGCGCCACCGGCTATCTGCTCAAGGACGCGCTGGCCCTGGAACTGCCCACGCAGCTGCGCTCGCTGCGCGCCGGCGGCAGCCCGATCAGCCCGGTGATCGCACGCCGCCTGCTGATGCGCCTGGCTCCCTCGGCCCCGCACCTGGCCAGCAATGCCTTGCCCTCGGGCGACGAATCGGCCGTGGCCCTGTCCGAGCAGGAGTCACGCGTGCTGCACCTGGCGGCCAAGGGCTTCACCTTCGACGAGATCGCCCAGTTCATGCAGGTCTCGCCGCACACGGTGATGACCTACGTGAAGCGCACCTACCGCAAGCTGCAGGTGCGCAGCAAGGTCGAGGCAATTTACGAGGCACGCCGCCTGGGCTGGTTGCGCGATTGAAAACGGGCCATCGGGCTGTGCAAGAATCGTTCGCCATGTCCGATGCCAGCCCCAACCTCAGCGAGTCCCCAGCGCCAGCGGCCGGCGAGGCGCCGCGTCGACGTCCCAAGCCGGGCGAGCGCCGGGTGCAGATCCTGCAGACCCTGGCCGGCATGCTGGAACAACCCGGTGCCGACCGGGTGACCACCGCGGCCCTGGCGGCCAAGCTGGAGGTCAGCGAAGCGGCGCTCTACCGCCACTTCGCCAGCAAGGCCCAGATGTTCGAGGGCCTGATCGAATTCATTGAAAGCAGCATCTTCACCCTGGTCAACCAGATCAGCGAGCGCGAGGGGTCAGGTCTTGCTCAGGCGCAGAAGATCGTTTCCGTGCTGCTGCAGTTCGGCGAACGCAATCCGGGCATGAGTCGCGTGATGGTCGGCGATGCCCTGGTCTACGAGAACGAGCGCCTGGTGGCGCGCATGAACCTGTTCTTCGACCGCATCGAATCTTCGCTGCGCCAATGTCTGCGCCAGGCGGCCGAGGAGGCCGGATCAAGCACGCCCACGGTGGCGGCCAATGCCCAGGCCTCGGTCCTGGTCAGCTTCGTGATCGGCCGCTTGCAGCGCTATGCCCGCTCGGGCTTCAAGCGCGAGCCGACCGAGCAACTGGAAGCGGCGCTGCGCATGCTGGCCGGCTGAACTCAGTCTTCATCAGTGTTTGCAGTGAGGCCCATGCACATGGGGCTCGGCAGCTGAGACCTTGATGCCTATGGACTTGCGCGCGGGAGCGTGCTCGTGATGATGGCCGGCCTCCGGCGCGATCACTCGCACCATCGACCCATCGTCCACCAGCAGCACGTCGCCGTCGCAGAGCTGGCTGCCCTCGGGCAGGTCCACGCTGAGCAATCGCCCCAGGCTGTCGGTCGCTTCGAAGCGATTCAGCTTGCAGCTGGCCGCATCCAGTTCGACCGTGGCGGCGCGCTTGACCAGGGCCGGGGCCAGGCCTTGGCCATGGGGGAAGAGCTTGTTGACGATGGGCATGGCAGTTCAGAAATCGACGGCACGGGTTCGCATGCCACGGGCGACCATGGTCGCATTGATCAGCTGGGCCTGCTCGCGAGTCGCGAAGGGCCACACGGTGGGCACATAGCCGGCCGGCGTCTGCAACACCTGCAGCTGAAGGGAATCCGGCTCCTTGGTGACGCCGCTCAGCATGGACTTCATCCGTGCGAGATAGGCCTCGGCCTCCTCGCGTTTGGCGCTGGCCGGGCCGACCAGGGCGACCTGGCGGCTGCCGAGTTTGGGAATCACAGGCGCCACCTTGCGCTCGGGCGGGGCCTCCGCCTGCTGGGAAGCAGGCGGGGTCGCTGCCGTTGCCGCGGCCGGAACCTTGTCGGGCTTGCCAGGGGCGCTGGCCGTCGCCGCCGCTGGTTCGCTGGCCGACGAAAGCAGGGGAGGTGCCTTGTTGGGACGCTGCGGGACCAGGCGGGGCCGGATGTCGGCCTGCGGGCCCGAGGCCTGGTCCGGCAGTTCCGAAGCCGGCACGCCATGCGGCATCGCAGCGGCCGGCAGGGCCTGGCTGGCCGGCAGGGGTTGAGGTTCGGCGGTCGAGGCCGGAAGACCGGCCGGTGCTTGCGATGAAGCCGGCATGGCGGTGGTCGATGCCGGTGGCGCCATTGTCGAGGCCGGCGCCGAGGCGGCTGCCGTGACCGCGGCGGCCTCTTGGCCAGCCTGGCGCTGCCCCCACCACAGTGCGCCCAGGCCGCCGACCAGCAGCAGCACGGCGGCGGCGCTGCGGACCGGGCTGATGCAGCGCTTGCCGGCGATCATCAGGTGGCGGCCCATGCCCTGGCCGACCAGGACCCGGGTGCGCGAGCTGCCGGCGTCGATGCCGGCGCTGACGAGGAAGAGCTCGAAAGGCCAGGCGCCACCGCGGTGCTTGGCCGAGCCGCGCGCCACGAAGTCCTCGTCGACTGCGGCCGTGCGTCGCGGCCAATGCGGGTCGCCTGGCGCCTCGTTGTAGCCGTAATCCAGCGCAAACCGGGCCACCTTGGCCGCGGCCAGCCCGGGAATCAGCTCTTCGCTGAACACCGGCCACTGCCAGTGGTTGCCCCAGCGCTGGCGGCGCATCCGGAACAAAAGATTGCGCAGCGGCTGCAGCCAGGCCGGGCCACCGCCGGTGCGGGGCGCGATCTCGGCTTCGAAGCGGCTGAAGGCGCCAGGACCATCGGCGGCGTCGTCGCCGTCGGCATCGCCGGACTCGGCGTCGCGGGTCTCGGCCTCATGGACCAGCGGGTCCGGCACCTCTTGCGTCAGCACCGGTTCCATGGGCACCGGCGGGCGCCGGTTCTGGCGCATGAAGGGCAGGGCGATCACGCCGACCGTGTGCACGTCGAAGGCACTGATCCGCTTGGCCAGCGGATGCCGGTTGTGCCAGGCCACGATCTGCTCGGTCAATCGCTCCATGCTGCAGGTAGGGGGAGGGGGATCCAGCGGGCATTATCCCGGTGCATCGAGGGCCTGATCGGCCGATCTGGCGCCGAATCCCCGCACTACAGGGCGCTGGCCGCCCCTGCCGGTGTCAGAGCGCCAGCGTCATGAACACGCTGTAGGGGTCTTCCTCGTAGTCGCCGAAGGGGCCGCAGACCTGGAAGCCGGCGCTGGCGTAGAGCCGGCGTGCCGGTTCGAAGGCCGGCTGCGAGCCGGTCTCCAGGTTCAGGCGCGAGAGCCCACGGCGGCGGGCCTCGGCCAGGATGTGGTTCAGCATCAGCCTCCCGGCGCCCTTGCCCCGGTGGGCCTGGCCGGTGCGCATGGACTTGATCTCGCCATCGCCGGCAGGCCCCTGCATCAGGGCGCCGCAGCCCAGCAGCTCGCTGCCCTGCCAGCAGGTCCAGAAGCTGATCTCGGGCCGGCGCAGCTTGCTCAGGTCCAGCGCGTGCACGCTCTCCGGCGGCGAGAGTTCGTGCATGTGGCGCAGGTGTTCTTCCAGCAGGGCGCGGATTTCGGGACCGCTGAGGTCGTCGAGGCGGATGTCCATGGTCGGGTTCAAGGCATTGGTGCTCAAAGGCAAGTCCGGGTGCAAGCCGCATGCCAGCCGAATCCTGGCCCCAACGCTTCGGTTCGTCGACCGGGGTGCCGCAACTTGGTGCGAGATCCCCATCCTGGTGCCTCGGAGGGCTCGAAGACCCCGCCGCCGTCCGGTCCGCGCCCGGCACGGCGCTTGCAATCAGATGGCTCGATGACTGACCAGCCACCGCACCGCACCGCCGACGATCCCGACCATGCCAGCCTGGAGCCGGCCCTGCCCAGCGCACCGCCGGCCACGGCCCATGGCGAGCGGGTGCTGCTGCTGAGCAGCCTGCCCAAGGCCTGGGCCGCCCATGTGGATGCGATGGAGGAGTCAGGCTACTCGGTCGAGCTGCTGGCGCCGCGCTGGCCCCTGCCGGCCGAGATCTCTGCGCCCGACCTCGTGATCCTGGATGCGCCCGAGCCGCGCCAGCTGGAGCTGTTGAGCCGGCTCAGGGTCGAGAGCAGCCTGCCGGTGATCGTGCTGTGCCTGGCCGGCGTGGAAGGCATGGTCGAGGGCGCGATGGCGGCCGGGGCCAGCGACTGCCTGCTGGCGCCGGTGCGGCCGCGCGAATTGCTGCAGCGCATGTCGGCGCTGCTGAGGCGTGCGTCGGATCGGCCGCGCAGCGCACTGGACGCCTTCGGCCACGCCAGCATCGCCGTGCGCGAGTCCGATGGCTGGTGCCTGTGGCAGACGGCGCTGGCGCGTTCGCTGATGGCCGAGTTCTTCAGCGGCGGGCATTTCGAGCGCGGCCGCCTGCCGCCCGAGCTGCTGCTGTGGCTGCACCGCGAGGCCCTGCGCCGCCGGGCCGGTGCCGAGCCGGGCGAGCTGACCGTGCTGGCCCAGTGGCGGGCCTCGCGCGGTCGCTCACCGCGGCCCAGTGCGGCGGCCCTGGTGGCGCGCAGCGAGCGGCGCCTGAGCTTCACTCTGCACGAGGCCGACCCCGAGGCCCTGGGCGAAGGCCAGTGGCTGATCGTGCTGCACGAGGCGGCCGAGGAGCGCCCCGGCCGCTAGCGAATGTGGCCTGCGCTCAGCGCAGGTCTATGCTCATCACGATGGGGCAGTGGTCCGAAGCACCCAGCACCGGGTCGCTCTTGCCGGCCGGGGGCGGCAGGCTGTCGCCGAAGGCGCCAATGCCGACCTTCTGCGCGCCCAGCACCTTGGCCTTGAGCTTGTCAGCGACGACGAAGTGGTCCAGGCCGATTGCGTTGCGGCAGCCCAGGCCCGAGGCTTCGCCGAGCGGCGCCATGTCCTCGCGGCGCAGCGCCTCGGTCTTGGAGCGGTCGCACAGGGCGGCCAGCTTCGGGTCCAGCTTGCACTCCATCGGCACGAGAGCGGCGCGGGTGTTGGCCGGCTCGCCGTCGAACACTTCCTTGAACAGGTTCTGGGTCTTCACGCCGGCCGGCAAGGGCTTGGCCAGGTCGGTCGAACCATCGCTGCGCAGGGCCTTGGCGCCCTCGACCTCGTTGGCCTCGTGCCAGAGGTTGCGGTTGAAGTCGCCCAGCACGATGAACTGGTCCGAGGTCGCCGCCAGCTTTTCCACCGCGGCCTCGATGGGCGCGACCTGCTGCTGCAGGGTGGGGCAGGGATCGGTGAAGCCGCGGTCCTTGTTGCTGCGGTCCTGGTCCAGGCGGCCGCGGCCGTCCAGCGGGCTCACGCAGCTGGACTTCAGGTGCACGGTCATGAAGCTGGTGCGCTTGTCGGCGATCTTCAGCGTCAGCACGAAGCCGGGGCGGACCTGGTCCTTGTCCGCGACCTCGGGCAGGGTCATCGCGTCTTCGGTGCGGCAGTCGCCGGCGCCCAGTTCCTTGCGCCAGGCGAAGGCCAGGCGCTGGACCTTGAAGCGGCCGTCGAACGAGCAGACGTTGTAGCGTTCGGCCGCGGCGCCCAGGGCTTCACGAACGGCGGCCGTGCCCGAGACTTCCTGGAACGCGATCACGTCGGCGCGCACGTCCTTGTCGAGGATCTGGGCGATGCGCTGGTTGCGCTCGGCCCAGGCGGCCGGCGTGACGGCGAGCTTGCTGCGGTCCGGGCCTTCGTAGACGCCGCAGGGCGGCATCCTGGACAGGTCCAGGCCTTCCAGTTGCGAACGCGATTCCTTGATGAACCAGCCCACCGTGGCGCCGGCCGCGCCCTCGGGAGCGACGCGCCAGACACCGTCGGCGGCGCTCTTGGCGTAGGGCTTGCTGCATTGGGCGATCCAGGCCGGCAACTCGGCGGTGGAGACATGCCAGCCCAGGTTCCAGCTGGCCACGCGCAGCGGCTGGGCGCTCGCGGTTGACGACGAGGCGGTCGCGGCGGCCAGGATCAGGGCGAGGGGGTACTTCATGGACGACAGGGCGTTGTTGGGGAAGGCGCCGCGATGGTAGCGGCGTCTGCGGCCAGGATCTGACCAGCTGGTGAGACTTTGCACTTTTTCACGGTAATCGCCCCGGCGTTGGGCCATGCCCCCACAACCTCGGGGCTGTCCCGCAGACGTGCGACAGGGCCGCGGCCCAGAATCGGGCCATTCGATTCCTTCATCCACCAGACCCGCAGGGAGCGGACCATCCATGCGACGTAGCGGCCGACGACTTGTCTCCTTGTTCTCCGGCGTAGGCCTGTACCTGGCGGCTCAGGCCATGGGGCAATACCTGGGCCGCAACGGCGTGCCGCGCAGCTGGGTCACCTTGTTCGGCGCGCGCGGCAGCCTCAGTGTGCAGATCGCCGAAGCCCTGATCCTGGCGCTGCCGGTGTTCGCGTTCTGCCTGGTCTGGGCCTGGCTGACGGTGCGCCCCTGGGGGCGTGCCCGCCATGCCCATACCGCCTGGTGCGTGGCGGGTGTAGGCCTGGGCGTGGTGGGCTGGCTGCTGTTCGGCGTGATCCGTTTTGCGTTGAATCCGCCGGCCTCGGAAGTGCCCGTCAGCTACATGCTGATGCGCTATTCGCAGGCACCGCTGTTCGGTGCGCAGTTCTCGCTCGCGGCGCTGCTGGGACTGGCCCTGGCGGCGTGGGGGGTGGACCGCTACCTGCGCAAGCACCCGCCGCGCCGTTCGCGACGGCACGACATGGGCTTCAAGGCACCGGAGGCGCTGGGCCCGATCAGCACGTCGCCGCCCGCCGCCAACAGCTGAGCCTGGCGTCAGGCGGCCGTGCCCAGCAGGGCGCGGCCCACCGCCTCAGCCACCTCGATGCCGTCCACGCCGGCCGACATGATGCCGCCGGCATAGCCTGCGCCTTCGCCGGCCGGGTACAGGCCCTTGACGTTCAGGCTCTGGTAATCCTTGCCGCGCGTGATGCGCAGCGGTGACGAGGTGCGCGTCTCGACCCCGGTCAGCACCGCGTCGGGCCGGTCGAAGCCGCGGATCTGGCGGGCAAAGGCCGGCAGGGCCTCGCGGATCGCTTCCAGCGCATAGTCGGGCAGGCTGCCGCGGCCCTTCTGCTGCAGATCGGTCAGCAGCACGCCGGGCTTGTAGGACGGCACGACGTCGCCGAACTCGCGGCTGACCTGGCGCTTGATGAAGTCGCCGACCAGGGAGCCCGGCGCGATGTAGCCGCCGCCGCCCAGCTCGTAGGCGCGCGACTCCCAGAGGCGCTGGAAGGCCATGCCGTCCAGCGGATTGACCGGGCTGCCGTCGCGCTTGCCGTCCTGCCGGTAGTCCTGCGGGTCGAGGTTGACCACGATGCCGGCATTGGCGTTGCGCTCGTTGCGCGAATACTGGCTCATGCCATTGGTGACCACGCGCTCCGGCTCGGAGGTGGCGGCCACCACGGTGCCACCCGGGCACATGCAGAAGCTGTAGACGGCGCGGCCGTTCTTGGCGTGGTGGACCAGCTTGTAGTCGGCTGCGCCCAAGATGGGATGGCCGGCATTGGGGCCGAAGCGGGCGGCATCGATCAGGCTCTGCGGATGCTCGATGCGGTAGCCGATGGAGAAGGGCTTGGCCTCCATGTAGACGCCGCGCTCGTGCAGCATCTTGAAAGTGTCGCGGGCGCTGTGGCCCAGGGCCAGGATCACATGCTCGGTGCGGATCTGCTCGCCGGACTCCAGCGTCACGCCACGCACCTGGCCGTCCTCGATCAGGACATCCGACAGCTTCTGCTGGAAGCGGATCTCGCCGCCCAGCGCCTCGATCTCGGCTCGCATCTTGATGATCATGGAGACCAGGCGGAAGGTGCCGATATGGGGCTTGCTGACGTAGAGGATCTCGTCCGGCGCGCCGGCCTTGACGAACTCGGTCAGCACCTTGCGGGTCAGGTGGCGCGGGTCGGAGATCTGGCTGTAGAGCTTGCCGTCCGAAAAGGTGCCGGCGCCGCCTTCGCCGAACTGCACATTGGATTCGGGGTTGAGTTCCTGCTTGCGCCACAGGCCCCAGGTGTCCTTGGTGCGTTCGCGCACCGGCTTGCCGCGCTCCAGCACGATGGGGCGCAGACCCATCTGGGCCAGGATCAGGGCGGCGAACAGGCCGCAGGGGCCGAAGCCGACGACCACGGGCCGGGGCTTCTCGGAGGCCGCGAAATCGGCCGGCGCATGGCCGACGAACTTGTAGCGGGTGTCCGGCGTGGCGCGGATCTGGTGGTCGCCACTGTGGCGGGCGAACACGGCGGCTTCGTCGGCCAGCTCGCAGTCGATCGTGTAGATCAGCGTGATCGCGGTCTTCTTGCGGGCATCGTAGCCGCGCTTGAAGACGTGGAAGGACTTCAGGTCTGCATCCGCGATGCCGAGCCGCGCCACGATGGCGGGGCGCAGCTCATCGTCTGCATGAGTGAGGGGGAGACGGAGTTCGGTGATGCGGAGCATGGTCAGGGCTCAAATCGAACGCTGGAAATAGAAACAGGCCCGTCAGGGCCTGTGGTCTTGCGGATTCAAGGCATCCGCAGGGCCGCCCCAAGGATGACTTGAGGCGATGTCATTGGCGGGCAAGCCCGCCGATGATCGCCGTCCCCTCGGGGGACCGCCCAGGTATTCCCTGGGCGAGGGGCCAACATTCAACCCGAATGCGGACGCTTGCCCGGGTTCTTCTTGCTGCGGGTGTGCGAACCACGCTCCAGGCTGCTGCGGTGGCCGGCGCCCATGCGCGACGGCGTGCCGGCCAGGCGCGGGGTGGCGCGGCGGTCGGCTTCGGTCTTGATCTTGTTGCCCATGATGGCTCCGATGAATAAGAAAAGGCGAAGCCGGACACGGGAGGTCCGGCGTGGGGCGGGATTCTACCCGGTCGCCGCCGTGACAGCCGCGGCGGGTTCCGGCCGGCGATGATGGCCCCATGGGAACCCTTCATCTGGTGCGCCACGGCCAGGCCTCGTTCGGCGCCGCGGACTACGACCAGCTCAGCCCCCTGGGCGAGCAGCAATGCGTCCGCCTGGGCGAGCATTGGAAGCAGCGCGGCCAGCGTTTCGACGCGGTGCTGCGCGGCTCATTGAAGCGCCATGCGCAGAGCTACGCCGGCATTGCGCAGGGTCTGGGCGGCCTGCCCGAGCCCCTGGTCTGGCCGGGCCTGAACGAGTACGACAGCGAGGCCGTGGTGCGGGCCATCCACCCGGGGCCATTGCCCCATCCCAAGACGGCAGAAGAAGTGCGCCAGCATTTCCGCCTGCTGCGCGAAGGCCTGCTGGCCTGGATGCGGGCCGAGTCCCGGCCCGAGGGCATGCCCGGCTTCGCCGAGTTCTCAGCCGGCGTGGCCGGGGCGCTGGGCCATGTGCGCGCCCATCATGCCGGCCAGCAGGTGCTGATCGTCTCCAGCGGCGGTCCGATCTCGGTGGCGGTGAGCCAGGTGCTGGCGGCGCCGCTGGAATCCACCATCGAGCTGAACCTGCGCATCCGCAACAGCGCGGTCAGCGAGTTCGTGTTCACGCCGAAGAAGCACGCACTGCTGAGCTTCAACAGCCTGGCGCACCTGGACGGCGCGCCAGACATGCAAACCTACGCTTAAGGCTTGACGAACTTCAGCGTCATGCGGTCGCTTTCGCCGATCGCCATGTACTTCTCGCGGTCCTTGTCCTTGTTGGTGTAGGTCGGCGGCAGGGCCCAGACGCCGTTCTCGTGCTCGGCCTTGTCCTTGGGATTGGCATTGACCTCGGAACTGGCCGCCAGCTTGAAGCCGGCCTTCTCGGCCAGCTGCACCACATAGGCCACGGGCACGTAGCCGGTGCTGGCCTTGTCGTCCATCTTGCGGTCGGCCGGCAGGCGGTGCTCGACCACGCCGAACACGCCGCCCGGCTTCAGCGCGGCGAAGGCGCCGTTGAAGACAGCCTGCACCTTGTCCTCGCCCTGGCCCACCCAGTTGTGGATGTTGCGGAAGGTGAGCACCAGGTCCACGCTGGCCGGCGGCGCGAAGCTCATGTCGCTGCGGGCCACGTCGAAGACGCCGATGCTGACCTTGTCGTACAGCGCCGGCGTGGCCGCCAGCCGGGTGCGCAGCCGCTCGACGCCGGCCTGGGCATTGGCGGGGGCCGACGGGGCCACGCCGGCACCCAGGATCAGCTTGCCCTGCGGCCGCAGATAGGGCGCCAGGATCTCGGTGTACCAGCCGCCGCCGGGGGCCAGCTCGACCACGGTCTGGCCCGGCTTGATGCCGAAGAACGCGAGCGTCTCGTAGGGATGGCGCCAGCTGTCGCGCGCGCTGTTGGCGGCCGAGCGGTGGCTGCCGGCGATGGCTGCCTTGAGGCCGTCGTCGGCCAGGGCCGGGCCGGCCAGCGAGGCGGCGGCCAGGGCGGCGGCCAGGGCGGCGGCCAGCCAGGTCTTGATCTTGTTCATCGTCAGGGCTCCCGGGATGGGTAGAGGAGGCGCCGAGTATGTCCGCTTGGCCTGACCCCTGCAGGAGGTCATTCATTCTCCCGGCTGGGTCTCGCGCAGCAACCGCATGCCGACCAGCACATAGCGGGTGTCGGGCGCGTTCCAGTTGCGGTAGCTGGAGCGGGCGTAGAAGGCCCAAGTGTGCCAGGAGCCGCCGCGCCGGACCTTGACCCCGCCGTCCGCCGGGCCCTGCGGATCGTCCACCGGCGAGACCTTGTAGTAGTCGTCGTCATGCCAGTCGGACACCCATTCCCAGGCATTGCCGTGCATGTCGTGCAGGCCCCAGGCGTTGGCGGCGAAGCTGCCCACCGGCGCGGTGAACACATGGCCGTCGCGGCCCTTCAGGGCCATGGCCTGCCAATGCGGCCAATGGCGGGCGCTGTCGGCATCGAACACATTGGCGGCGGCCAGCAGGCCGGCCGGGTCGTCGCCGCTGTGATAGCGGCTGCGTGTACCGGCCCGGGCCGCGTATTCCCATTCGGCCTCGGTGGGCAGGCGGTAGCGCCGGCCCTCGGTCTTGCTGAGCCAGTCGGCCAAGGCCTTGGCGTCGTTCCAGGTGATGTTGACCACCGGATGGTCCTCGCCCTGGGCGAAGCCGGGATTGCGCCAGGAGTAGCGCTTGTCGCGGCCTTCGAAGGCGTCGCCGCGGCGGGTCTTGGCCGGGTCGTAGTCGGGCCGCCAGCCATAGGCGCCGGTGCCGTCGGCTTCCGATTCGGGCACATAGCCCGAGGCCTCGATGAAGCGGCGGAACTGTCCGACCGTGACCTCGTGCTGGCCCAACCAGAAGCTGCGCGTGATGCGGACCTTGTGGACCGGCCCCTCGTCCTTCAGCAGCTCGAAGCGCTCGCGCGGCAGCTGGGGATAGGCGCGTGCCATGGACTCGGCGCTCTCCTCGCTGCCCATCAGGAATTCGCCGGCCGGGATGCGCACAAAGCGCATGCCCAGGCTGTTGACGGTCTGCGCCGAGGCAGCGCCGAAGCTGAGGAGGCAGAGCAGGGCGGCGACGGGAGATTTCATGCGGCCATGCTAGGCCGCGGGCCATCGCGGAAAATCGGGGCTTTCGCCAACCGGTCCGACCCTAGCTTCCGATGCTGTTCACTTCCTTGCTGCCCCATGACGCGCCCGACGCGGTTCAGCGATTTGCCCGCCTGGTCGAGACCGCCTGGGTCGAGGGCAAGCTCGCCAAGCTGCTCCTGAGCAAGCCCACCGGCGAGGCCGAGGCCACGCTGGAGCGGGTCACGGTGCGCGAAGTGCTGCTGCGCGGCGAGCGCCAGCTGACCTGGCTGTGGCGCCACCAGACCCGCGACATCACCAAGAACCACCCGTTCGACGAATCGTTGCGCCATCTGCTGGGCCTGCTCGGCACGCAGTTCCAGAACGCCCACCTGCTGACCGACAGGGAAGACGTGCAGCTGGCCTTCAGCCGCAAGGGCAAGCCCAGCCTGCGCGTGGGCAAGCTGGCCGGGGCCGAGACCGCCAAGGCCGAGCAGTCGCACGACCGCGAGAAGCAGCGGCTGCTGGAAATCGACAGCCCGTTCTGGACCGAGCTGGCGCTGACGCACGAGGTCAAGGGCCAGCGCCAGCTGGTGCCGGCCATGGCCCGCAAGTGGAAGCAGATCAACCGCTTCATCGAGATCTTCTCGAACGCCTTCCAGAACTCGCAGCTGGCCGCCAGCCCTGACGTCCATGTGGCCGACTTCGGCTCGGGCAAGGGCTATCTGACCTTTGCCATGCACGACTGGCTGAGCCGCCAGGGCAAGGATGCCCGCGTGGTGGGCGTGGAGCTGCGCGACGACATGGTGGCCCTGTGCCGCGGCGCGGCCGACAAGCATGGCCTGACCGGCCTGGTGTTCGACCAGGGCGACGTGCGCTCCTACACGCCGGCGCGGCTGGACGTGATGATTGCCCTGCATGCCTGCGACATCGCCACCGACTATGCGATCCACCTGGGCCTGCGCGCCGGGGCGCAGATCATCATGTGCTCGCCCTGCTGCCACAAGCAATTGCGGCCGCAGATGCAGATGCCGGCCATGCTCAGGCCGATGCTGCAGCATGGCATCCACCTGGGCCAGGAGGCCGAGATGGTGACCGACTCGCTGCGCGCCCTGCTGCTGGAGAGCGAGGGCTACGACTGCCAGGTGTTCGAGTTCGTGGCGCTGGAGCACACCAGCAAGAACAAGATGATCCTGGCCGTCAAGCGCGCCCAGCCGCTGCCGGCCGCGCGCCGCCAGGAACTGCTGGCCCAGATCGAGGCGATCAAGGCCTTCTACGGCATCCGCGAACAGGCCTTGCAGGAACTGCTCTGCGCGGCCTGAGGCTCAGGGTTCAGTCTGCACCTTGTGGTGCGGGCTGCGGACCATCGGCCGCAGCCATCTCGTCCAGCGCCTGCCAGCTGCGCGTGGCCAGGGCCAGCAGCACGATGCCGCCGAGCAGCGGGATCGCATAGATCAGCACATCGGCCACCGGTCGGAAGCCACCCATCTTGTCCATGTGATAGCGGGCATGCATGGCCAGCATCAGCGGTGCGGTCCAGAGCGCGGCGCGGCGCCAGACGCCGGCGGTGGCGCCCAGCACTTCGCGGCCGGCCAGCAGGAACAGGGCCGAGGCCACGAAGACCAGGGTGAAGAAGGTGCCGACTATGGGCTGGGCCTTGCCCAGCAGGTCGTGGTTGGCCCAGTAGGGAATCCAGAGCAGGCAGCAGACGCCCAGCACCACGGCCGATTTGCGGGCCCGGCCCACGGCCAGCGCGTCGCTGACCACGGTGGACCGCTTCAGGGCCGGCAGCAGCAGCAGGCCCATCGCACCGGTGATGGCGTCCACCAGCAGGGTGGTCGGATAGCCCCAGGCCTCGACCGCAATGCCCTGCCAGCTGGCGGCGATGGAGATCGCCAGGTTCTGCATGGCCATGTAGGCGGTGAACTGGGTGGCGGCGACCTTGGGATTGGTCACGTCCATGTAGATGGCGGCGCGGGTGCCGTACATCAGGCCCTGGAAGGCGTTGTACCAAACGGAGGCGATCCACAGCGCCGTGATCAGCTCGGGATTGGCCGGCCCGCCCACCTCGCGCGGCATCACATAGCCGTGCTGCTGCAGCTTCCACATCAGGTACAGCACCGGCGGACTCATGCCCAAGGTGTAGACGAACAGCGTGGGGCGACGGCCCAGCTTGTCCGAGACCAGGCCGCCCAGCACCATGCAGGCTGCTGACAGGATCAGGGTGACGCCGGTCAGCGTGCCCACCTCGTCGTCGCTCATGCCCAGCTCGACCGCCAGGTTGGTCTGCAGGGCCAGGCCCAGCGACATGGCGCCGGCCGGCAGCAGGGCGAAGAACACGCCCGATAAGGCGCCGCGGCTGCCGACGAAGGAACGGAAGGCATCGACCGAGAACTTCTTCATCTCGGCGATGGCGCCGCTCAGGCCGCCCATCGCGCGGTCGGCGCCCTCGGCCAGCGCTTCCTTCATGGGCAGGACCACGAAGCCGGTGACCGCCAGGATGCAGCCGGCCACGAAGATGAAGGTGGGCTGGAAGCCGACCCAACTGGCCAGGAACAGCACGCCGCTGCTGCCTATGGCCTGGCCCACGGCCGCGCCGCCAAACATCAGGCCGTTGGCGAGGCCGCGCTCGTCTTCCTTCAAGGTGTTGCAGGCCAGGGCGTCGATGGCCACGTCCTGCATGGCGCCGAAGCTGTTGTGTATCAGCAGGATGGCGGTGAACAGGCCCAGGCCGGCCGGCAGCGGCACCATCACCAGCACCAGCAGCGTGGCTGCCATCATGATCTGCGTGCCCAGGATCCAGCCGCGGCGGTGGCCCAGCATCTTGGAGCGGAACACGTCGATGAAGGGGCCGAAGGCCCACTTGAAGGCCCAGGGCAGGTAGAACGAGGCCACGAAGGCGCCGATCTCGGCCGGGCCCACACCCTGGCGGCGCAGCTGCGAGGCCACGGCCGTGGCTGCGAAGCCCAGCGGAATGCCCTCGGTCACGTACAGCAGGAAGAAAGCCGCCAGGCGGCCGCGGCTGGTGGCCAGCAGATTGGGGAGTCGCATGGGATGCGGTCAGGAACGCCACTGCGGCTGGGCTGCGGCCGCGGCGACCTTCCTCTATGGATATGAAAGTGGCCGGATTATCGGCAGGCCGGTCAAGCCGCCCTGACAGGTGAATCCCTGGCCCATCGCCTGGATTGGGGGTAGCGAAAGCCAGCAAGCAAAGAAGGCGGACCTCTTTCGAGGCCCGCCTGAAGAAGCGTGGACGCCGCCCTAGGACGCCGGTGGTCGACTCACCGGCATGGGGCCGCGGCGTGGACGCGCGGCAGCGCAGGGCCGGGCAGGCCTCCTGGCGGAGTCTGCAGCCTGGGCGCTGTGGAACTGCTTGGTGTCAGGGTGTGCGAAGCGGGGGACTGTCGCCCTCGCACCCGCTCCGGGAGGAGCAGGCTTGCCGGTGGTGGCAGGCGGGGCTGACGGTGTGTTTGGATCGCATGGCAGCTATCTTCGCCGCGTCCGGAAACGACAAAGCGGCGAAGAACGCCGCTCTGTCCAGCTTTTCTTGATGGCCCGGATTCCGGTTCAATAAACCGTTGCGAGAAAGCCCGCCTTATCTTTGCATTGCGGGCTGAGCGCCGGGCCGCCCCAAGCCGGCCCGCCTTGGGCAGTGCTTGCGGCTCAGGGCCGCAAGCGCCGCCGTCCCCTCGGGGGACCGACCGGGCTCGCCCGCGTTCAGCGTGGCGAGCCCGGGCGAGGGGCTCACTGCTTCGTGTCCATCTTGAAGGTGTTGGCGAAGAAGGCCAGCATGTCGGCGCGCTCCTCGATGATCTTCGAGGTGGGCTTGCCGGCGCCATGGCCGGCCGCGGTCTCGATGCGGATGATCTTGGGCGCGGCGCCGGTATCGGCGGCCTGCAGCGCGGCCGCGTACTTGAAGCTGTGCGCCGGCACGACGCGGTCATCGTGGTCGCCGGTGGTGACCATGACGGCCGGGTAGTTGCGCATGCCCTTGACCGTGTGCAGCGGCGAATAGGCCAGCAGGGCCTTGAACTGCTCGGCGTCCTCGCTCGAACCGTAGTCGGTGACCCAGGCCCAGCCGATGGTGAACTTGTGGAAGCGCAGCATGTCCATCACGCCCACCTGCGGCACGGCCGCGCCGAACAGCTCGGGGCGCTGGTTGACCACCGCACCGACCAGCAGGCCGCCATTGCTGCCGCCGTTCACCGCCAGCTTGGAAGGCTGGGTGTACTTGTTGGCGATCAGCCATTCGGCGCTGGCGATGAAGTCGTCGAACACGTTCTGCTTCTTCAGCTTGGTGCCGGCCTCGTGCCAGGACTCGCCGTACTCGTTGCCACCGCGCAGCGAGGCGATCACGTAGACGCCGCCCATCTTCATCCAGGTGGCGGCGGTGACGCCGTAGGTCGGGGTCATGGGCACGTTGAAGCCGCCGTAGCCGTACAGCAGGGTCGGGTTCGTGCCGTCCAGCTTCAGGCCCTTCTTGTGGGCGATGAAGATCGGCAGCTTGGTGCCGTCCTTGCTGGTGACGAATTCGCGGCGGGTCTCGAACTGCTCGGCCTCGAACGGGGTCTTGGGCTTCTGGAACACCGTGGCCTGGCCGGTGGCCACGTCGTAGCGCCAGACTTCCGAGGGCGTGGTCAGGCTGGTGTAGCTGAAGAAGGTCTCGGAATCGGTCCACTTGCCGCTGAAACCGGCGCCGCTGCCGACGCCGGGCAGCTGCACGTCGCGGACGAACTTGCCGTCCTTGGCATGGACCTTGACCAGGGTCGAGGCGTCGCGCAGGTAGCCGATCAGGAAGCGGCCGCCCACGGCATGGGCGCTGGTCATGGTGTCCGAAGTCTCGGCCACCAGGGTCTTCCAGGCGCTGCGGGCCGGCTTCTTCAGGTCGATGGCGATCAGGCGGCCGCGCGAGGCGCCCTGGTCGGTCTTGACGAAGAGGGTGCTGCCCTCGTTGCCGACCGCCGAGTACAGGGCGTCGAAGTCCTGCGTGATCACCTGCACCTTGGTGCCGGCCACGAAGCTGCCCTTGTTCAGCGGCAGCACGGCCAGGCCGTTCTTGCTGCCGGCGCCCTTCCAGATGGCTATGTAGACCAGGCTGCCGTCATCGCTGACCTCGGCGCCGAAGCCCCATTGCTTGTCGTCCTTGTTCTCGAACACCAGCTGGTCGGCCGACTGCTCGGTGCCCAGGCGGTGGTAGTAGAGCTTGTGGAAGTAGTTGGCGCCGGTCAGGGCGGCACCGGCCTTGGGTTCGTCGTAGCGCGAGTAGAAGAAGCCCTTGCCGTCCGGCGTCCAGGCGGCGCTGGAGAACTTGACCCAGCGGACCTCGTCCGTCATGTCCTGGCCGGTGGCCAGGTTGCGGACCTTCCAGCGCTGCCAGTCCGAGCCCGACTCGGCGATGCCGTAGGCGATCAGCTTGCCGTCCGGCGAGGGGATGAAGCCCGACAGCGCCACCGTGCCGTCCTTGGACAGGGTGTTGGGGTCCAGGGCCACCGTGGGCTTGTCGCTCAGCGAGGCAGCCGTATAGAAGACGCTCTGCTGCTGCAGGCCGTCGTTGCGGGTCCAGAAGTAGCGGCCGCCTTCCTTGAAGGGGATGCCGAACTTCTCGAAGTTGTAGAGATCGGTGTAGAGCTTGCGGGTCGGCAGGCGCTGGGGCATGTCCGACAGGAATTTGTCGGTGACGGCGTTCTGGGCCTTGACCCAGGCGGCGGTCTCGGCGCTGTTGTCGTCTTCCAGCCAGCGGTAGGGGTCGGCGACGCGCTGACCGTGGTAGACGTCTTGCTGGTCGGCCTTGCGCGTGGTCGGGTAGACCAGGCCTTGGGCCGCGGCGCCGGCGGCCAGGGCGATCAGGCCCAGGGCTGCCAGGGTGCTCTTGCTGTTCATGCGGGTTGTCTCCTCGAACGGGGGCGATGCTGCTGCTGCATCCCCGGGGCGCAATCCCCGAGGGCGCGCCATTTTGCCCAGACTTGGCGGGCATGACCAAAGGCACGGGGGAACGAAGACCGGCCGTCGCACCGGCTTGCGATTGGCGAACGCGGCTCGCCATCCGTCGGAGCCGGCGGTGCCTGCCCGGCGGGCCGGCCAACAATGGCGGCTCCTCAACCCGGAGCATTGCCATGAAGACCTTGATTCCGAGCCTGCTGCTGGCGGCTCTCTGCCTGACCGCGCAGGCCCAACCCGCCCATGACCCGCAGGCGCAGATCCGGGCACAGCGCGAGGCGATGCTTCCACTGGCCAAGCTGGACGGCGCCTGGCGCGGCTCGGCCTGGACCCTGTTGCGCGACGGCAGCCGCCAGGACCTGGTCCAGACCGAGCGCGTCGGTTCCTTCCTCGACGGCAGCGTCAAGGTGATAGAAGGCCGCGGCTACGAGGCCGACGGCCGGATCGGCTTCAATGCCCTGGGCGTGATCAGCTATGACCCGGCCACCAAGGCCTACACGCTGCAGTCCAATGCGCTGGGCCGCTCGGGCAACTTCCCGCTGTCCGTCACCGCCAACGGATTCATCTGGAGCATCCCGGCCGGCGCGGTGACGATCCGCTACACGGCCGTTATCGAAGGCGACTCCTGGGTCGAGACCGGTGAAGTCCTGATCTCCGGCCGCGAGCCGATCAAGAACTACGAGATGCGGCTCAAGCGCATAGGCAGCACCGACTGGCCCGGCGCCGGTGCCGTCCCCATGCGCTGAATCCGGCGCCTCGGCGGCTCAGCGCGGCACTCGCGGCGTCACGCGCAGCAGCACGGCCGGCGCCTTGAGGCCGCTGGTCGACATGCCCTCGGCAGGCAGCTCGGACCAGTCCCAGGCCCCTTGCACGCAGTCCTGCCGGACCTTGAACCACAGCGGGCCGGGCTGGCCGGGCAGGGTGCCGCGAACGACGAATTCGTCGTACCAGGCGTCCTGCAGCCAGTCGGCTTCGGTGTTGGCGGTCCAGCTGACCTCGGCCAGGCCTTCGGTGACGGACTTGCCGTGACTCTCGTAGGGTTCCTTGAGCCGGGCCATGCGCAGGCTGAGCGTCCAGCCGGCCTTGGGCATGGGCTTGGCGCCCTTGAAGCCCTCGGGCAGCAGCACGGTCAGCTTGCGCGTGGCCGAGCCGTCGCAGCCGTGGCCCACGCGCAGCACCGCCTTGTAGGGTGTGCCGGCCTCGGCTTCGCGCTGCTCCAGCGTGACATGGGCCTGGGCGCTGCCGGCCAGCAGCAGCGCCGTCATCCATGGGCGTTGTTTCATCGGAGGCCTCACAGGTCGAAGCGGATTTCCGCGTGCCAGGTCCGCTGCGGATAGGGGTGGAAGTTCCAGAACTGGTAGTTGTTCAGGTTGTCCACCCCGGCCGACAGCATGAACTGCTTGTTCAGCTTCCACTGGGCGCGCAGATCGGTGGTGAAGTACTTGCTGGCGGCCTGGTAGGCGAAGCCGTTCGGGTCGCTGTTGTCCAGCGTGCTGAACTGCGGGCCGCTGTAGCGGGCGCCCAGGCTGAGGGCCAGGTCCGGCAATGCTTGCCAGCTGGCCAGCAAGGTGGCGCGCCAGCGCGGCACGCGCGGCTGCTGCTTGCCGAGGGTGTCGCCGGGCAGGGCCACGTAGCCGTCGTTGGCCAGGATCCTGGAGTCGGCGAAGGTCACGCTGCCCAGCAGGGACAGGCCCTTGAGTAGCTGCTCGGTCCAACCGCCTGCCGTGTTGTACGAGACCTCGACACCGTGGGTGCGGATCTGGCGGACGTTCTGCACCGTGTTGGCATTGCTCGCCACGTTGAGCTGCGAGTACAGCGCGTCGCGGCTGTCCTCGCGGAACAGGGTCACGCGCAGCGAGCTGGCCTTGGCGCCGGCGCCTTGCGCCCATTCGGCCGACAGCTCGCTGGTCCAGCTGCGCTCGGGCTTCAGCTCCGGGTTGTTGTTGATCGCCTGGCCTGCCGCGTTGACGCCGCCCTGGTAGAGCTCGCTGACCGTGGGGAAGCGGATCGCGCGGCCGGTGCTGGCCTTGATCACCCAGTCTTCGCTCAGCTGATGCGAGAGGGCCGCCTTGGGGCTGAGGTAGTTCGCGCTGCGCTCCGGATGCACCAGGGCGCAACGCTGGGTCGAAATGCTGCAGACACCGCGGTCGGCCGTGCCGGTGTAGGCGCTCTCGGTGAGGCCGTCACGGGCAGTCCAATGCTCGGCGCGCAGGCCCAGCACGCTCTGCCAGTCACGACCGAGCTGGATGGCGTCCTGAACGAACAGCGCGTCGGTCGAAGTCTTGCCACCGAAGCGCGAGGTGAAGGCGGCCACGCCGCCGTTGCGCCAGTCATTGGTGGCGTTGACCAGCGTGCTGAGCTCGTAGTTCTCCTGAGACAGGCCGAAGTCGAGGCTGTGCTGGTCCAGCCGGTAGACGCCCTTGGCCGAGAGCGTGGTCCAGCCGGTGCCGTTCTGGTCGGTGATGCGGCCGGCCTCGGCCTGGGCCTTGGTCGTGGGCGCATAGGCGCGAGAGAGGTCGGTGCCGTAGTCGTAGGTGCTGGCGGCCAATTCGTAGTCGAAGGCACCGCCCGTGCGACTCTTCAGGCTCAGGGCCTGCATGCTGTGGCCCAGATCGTCGCGGCTGCGCGTGAAGTCCGAGGCCGCAAGCGTGTAGCGCTTGCCGTCGATCAGCACGGCCTGGCTGACATCGCCGCCGTAGCGGTTGTCGACCACATTGCCGGACCCGTCGCGGAGATAGCTGCGCGAGCTGCCGTCGGACGCATTGCCCCAGGTGCCCAGCACATAGCTGGCGCGCAGGCTGGAGCTGATGTCGTAGGCCAGCTTGAGCTTGGCGTGGTTCTGCGTGGTGTCGTACTCGGTGCCGGTGCCGATGAGGTACCAGGGCACATTGCTGCGGTTCTTGTCCAGCACGGCGCCGGTGACGCTGATCGCGCCGCTGCCGGGCGCGGCGCCCGCGCTGACCAGCTTGGTCGGGAAGGTCAGCGGCTGGCCGATGCTGTGCAGCTGGTTGACGTTGAGCCACCAGCTCAGAGCGCCGCTGCGGTCGCCTATCGAGGCGCTGAGCTGTTGCACGTCGAAGTCGCGCTTCTTGCCGTAGAGGTCATTGGGCTGCTTGGCCAGGTTCAACCTCACATGGGCCTCGAAGGCCTTGGGCATGCGGGTCTGGTAGTCAACCACCGCGCCCACGGCGTTGCCGGAATAGGCGGCCGAGAACGGGCCGTAGAGCACGTCGACCCGCTCGATCTCCTCCGGCGTGACCAGGCCCCAGCGGGGGGTGAAGGTCGCGCCGTTGCCCAGCAGATTGGACAGCTGGATGCCGTCGGCGAACACCAGCGAGCGGGCGCTGTTGCCGGTGCCCGAGGCGCGGGTGGACAGCACGGCATGGTTGTAGTCGCCTATGTAGCGCTTGCGCACCAGCAGGCTGGGCAGGTACTTCAGCGCATCCTCGGCGTCGGTGGCGTTGATCGAGCGCTCGATGTCGGCGCGCTTGATGCCTTCCAGCGTGGTCGGGATGTGGGTGGGCAGCGAGGTCGGGGCGGCACCCTGGACCTGGACCAGGCCCAGCTGGTTGCGCCGGGGGGCGCTGGCTTCGGCCTTGGCCGGCGGCGTGTCGTCCTCGGCTTCGCTGCATTCATCGCAGGCCTGGGCGGTGGACAGCAGGCAGAGCAGGGCGGCAAACGACAGGGCGCTCGCCTTGAAATTCTTCGTGGGCATGGGAAGTCGATTCCGGATTTGATCGTGACGGCGCGGCCGCCGCTGCAGGAGCAGGCGGCCGCCGCGGGGGCGGGGTCAGATCGAAGCCGGAGGTGCCCGCGCGGCTGCGGGGCGCCAGGCATGGGCCGTCAGCTCGGCGCTGAAGAAGCGCTCCGGCAGGCCGAAGCGCAAGCCAGGCAGCGGCTGGAAAGCCGGCACGGCCAGGGGGGGCGGGGCCGCCAGGTCTTGCTGATGCAGGGCGCACCAGGCGCAATGCTTGAACATCGCGTGGCTAGCCTGATCGTCCTGACCGCCCTGGCTGAAGCTCGTGACCTCGGCACGCGGCGAGACCAGGCTGGAGCGGCAGAGCTGGGTCCAGGGCGCCAGCTCGCCTTGCTGGGCCGCCCATGCCATGCCGAAAGCAGGCACCACCGCGCCCAGCCAGAAGGTCATCACGACCATCCAGCGCAGCATCGTGGAGCGGCTCAGGGTTTGCACGGGGCGGGATTCTAGGGCCGGATGCCGGCGAGCACGGCCGGGGCCGGCTTGCAGCAGGCCGGCTCGGCCACATGGACCTCGTAGCGCTCCAGCATCTCGCGCCAATCGGCCGAGGCGCGCAGCCGCACGACCGCATCCAGCAGGGCGGCGCGCAAGGAAGTCGGCAGCTGGGCCGAGATCATCAGGTGGCGCTGGTAGCGCATCCGCGGCCGGGCCGCGACGATGAAGAGGGCATCGAACTCCGGCAGGCGGCGCTTCCACCAGCCCAGGCCGCTGCGCGACAGGAAGATCGCATCGACACGGCCCAGTTGCAGCATGCGCAGATTGGCTTCCTGGGTGAACGAATCCAGCCGGGTCAGCTCGCCGCGCAGGACCATCGGGTCGGCATCGCGGTAGACATGGCCGAACACGCCGCCCAGGGTCAGGCCGCGCAGCGATTCCACGCCCTCGAAGACGATGGGGTGGGCGCGACGGCTGAGGACCAGGTCCTCGTCGTCCATCAGCGGCTCGCTCCAGACGAAGGGCCGCTCGGCGGACTTGTTGGGAAACCAGCTGGGCGCCACCCAGGGCACCAGGCCCTGCCAGCCGGCCTTGCCGGTGATCGCATCAACGCGTCGCCGCGGCAGCACCTCCAGCTGCGGACGGACCAGGCCCTCGCGTTCCAGCCACTGCGCCAGGTCCTGGCTGAGGCCCTGGCCCGGCGCCACCTGGAAGGGTGGGTAGTCGTAATAGCTCAGCAACTGCAACGGCGCCGCCAATGCCAGCGAACGCGCGGGGAGCAGGCTCAACGACGCGGCGCCGAGCAGCAGGCAGCGACGCGCCGGTGATTCGGGGGGCTGGGCCATCGGGGCATTGGACACCAGGACCGCCCCGGGATCAGGCCTGAATCAGCAGCTCGCGTAGCGTCCTTGCGACGACCTTGGTGGCCCGACGCAGGTCCTCCAGCACCAGGTGTTCGTCGGCCCGCTTGGCGTTGCTCTCCAGCACGGTGCGCGGCCCGGCGCCGTAGATGGCGGCCGGGATGCCGCGCTCGCCATAGAGCCGCACATCCGTGTAGAGCGGCGTGCCCGAGGTGGGGATGGGCTCGCCGAACACCGCCTCGCCCTGCTTCCGCAGGGCGGCGACCAGGGCGGCATTGCCGGCCAGCGGCTGCAGCGAACGGGCCAGCAGCAAGCGCTTGATCTCCACCGTGATGCCTGGGCAGCCAGCGGCCGCCTGCTCGATGACGCGCCGAACCCCGGCCTCGACCGCCACCGGGTCTTCCTCGGGAATCATGCGGCGGTCCAGCTTCAAGACCACCTTGCCCGGCACCACGTTCGTGTTGGTGCCGCCTTCGATGCGGCCCACGTTCAGGTAGGGATGCTTGATGCCCGCCACCTGGCTTGTGGTCTTGCGGTACTCGATGTTCTGCGCGTACAGCGCGTTCAGGATGGCGACCGCGCCCTGCAGCGCATCGACGCCGGTGTCGGGAATGGCGGCATGGGCCATCTTGCCGTGCACCGTCACCTCCATCTGCAGGCAGCCGTTGTGGGCCGTGACCACCTGGTAGCTGAAGCCGGCCGCGATCAGCAGGTCGGGTTGGGTCAAACCTTGCGCCAGCAGCCAGCCCGGGCCCAGCTCGCCGCCGAATTCCTCGTCGTAGGTGAAGTGCAGTTCGACACCGCCTTTCAGCGGCGCGCCCAGCGATTCCAGCGCGCGCAGCGCAAATGTGTAGCTGGCGAAGTCGCTCTTGCTGACGGCGGCGGCGCGGCCGTAGAGCTTGCCGTCCTCGATGTCGCCGCTGTAGGGGCCATGGGTCCAACCCTCGCCGGGCGGCACCACGTCGCCATGGGCATTGAGCGCAATCGTCGGACCCGATTCGGAGAAGCGCCGACGCACGATCAGATTGGTCAGCGACTGCAGGCCATAGGCCTGGACCTGGTCGGCCGGCACAGCATGCTTTTCGGCCTGGTATCCGAAAGCCTGGAGCAGCTCGGCCGTTCGCTCGGCATGGGGCGCGTTGTTGCCCGGCGGCGTGTCGGTGGGCACGCGCACCAGTTCCTGCAGGAAGCGCACCTGCTCGTCGAAATGGGCGTCGATCCAGGCGTCCAGCTTTTGCTCGTCGTTCATGCTTGTTCCAGCAGATGAAGAAAGGTCTCGACGCAGAGCTGGGCGTCGTCGGCCGTGATGGATTCCAGCGGGTTGTGGCTGATGCCCTCGTTGCCGCCGCGGACGAAGAGCATGGCTTGCGGCATGAGCTCGTGCAGCTTCATCGCGTCATGGCCGGCGCCCGAGGGCAGGCGGAACAGCGGCAGGCCCTGGGCCTGGACCGCCGCTTCCCAGCGCGCCTGCAGGGCCGGGTCGCTGGGCGCGGCGGCGGCGATCATGGTGCGGTCCAGCTGGGAGCTCAGCCCGCGTCGGCTGCAGATCGCTGCGAGCTCGGCACGCACCGCGGCATCGAGCTCGTCGCGAGCCGCGTCGCTGGTTGCGCGCAGGTCCAGGCTGAAGCGGCAGCGGCCGGGGATCACGTTGATCGAGCCGGCCGGCACCTCGACGATGCCCACGGTCCCGACTACCTGCTGGCGTTCGCCAGCGAGCCGCTCTACCGCCAGCACCAGCTCGGCCACGGCGGCGGCGGCATCGCGGCGGCTGCCCATCGGCGTGGTGCCGGCATGGGCGGCCGTGCCGCGCACCTCGCCCAGGTAGCGCACGCTGCCGTTGATCGACGTGACTATGCCCAGCGGCAGGTCGCGGGCATCCAGCACCGGGCCTTGCTCGATGTGCAGCTCGACGAAGCCGCGGTAGCGCGCCGGCTCGCGGCGCAGCGGCTCGATGGCTTCCAGCGTGGCCGGCAGGCCGGCGGCGACCATGGCTTCGCGCATCGTGATGCCCTCGGCATCGCGCTGGGTCAGCCAGTCGGCGTCGAAATGCCCGGTCAGCGCACTGGAGCCCAGGAAGGTGGCCTTGTAGCGCTGGCCTTCCTCCTCGGCAAAGCCGACGACCTCGAAGCCGTAGGGCAGGCGACGGCCGGTGCGATGCAGCTCGCGCACGCAGGCCATGGGCACCAGGATGCCGAGGCGGCCGTCGTACTTGCCGCCGTTGCGCACCGTGTCGTAGTGCGAGCCGGTCAAGAGGCGCGGGGCCGTGCGGTCTTCACCGTGATAGACGCCCACGACATTGCCGACCGCATCGATGCTGACCTCGTCGAAGCCGCAGTCCTCCAGCATCCATTGCCGCAGCTGGGCGGCGCAGGCGCGGTGGGCCTCGGTCAGGTAGGTGACGGTCAGCTGGCCCTGCTCCTTGAAGCCGGGGTCGGAATGGACTGCCAGCTGCTCGGCCCAGTCCCAGACCTGATCTCCCAGCGAGGGCGAGATGCCGAACTTGTCGTTCAAACGGATCTCGGCGATGCGGTGGATATTGCGCAGGCACTCGGCCCGCTCGAATTCGGCCGCGCCCTCGAGCCGGCGGGCGAAGGTCCCGATGATCTGCTCGCGTGTAAGGCCCGTGCCCCGCGGGCCGCGCACCGCCAGGATGAAGGGCCAGCCGAAGCGCGCGTTGTAGTCGCGGTTGAGCTGCTGCAGTCGTTCGAATTCCTCGGGCGTGCAGGCCGTGAGGCCGGCCTTGCTCTGCTCGTTCGTCGATTCGGCGGTCAGCGACTTCGCCACCATGGCCTTGCCGGCCAGCTCGGGGTGGGCGCGTATCAGGCCCAGCTGCTCATCGACCGTGGCCTCGTGCACCACTTGCGCCAGCGCCGCCTTCAGCGCGGCCAGCGTGCGGAACGGCCGCGCCGCATGGGCCCGCTCGGCGATCCAGGGCGAATGCTCGTAGGTGCCGTCCAGCAGGGCGACGAACTCTTCGCGCGCGGCGGCGTTGAGCTGGTCAAGGCTCACTCCCATATGAAGGCCTTGCTGGCGTCGAAGGGATGGACCTGCTTCCAATGCCGGGCGATGTCGATGCGGCGGCAGATCCAGACCCGCTCATGCTTCTGCACATGGTCCAGGAAACGCTGCAGCGACTTCATCCGCCCCGGCCGGCCCAGCAGCCGGCAATGCATGCCTATGCTCATCATCTTGGGCGCCTCGGCGCCTTCGGCGTAGAGCACATCGAAGCTGTCGCGCAGGTAGTCGAAGAACTCGTCGCCATGGCTGAAGCCCTGGGGCAGGGCGAAGCGCATGTCGTTGCAGTCCAGCGTGTAGGGCACGACCAGATGGGGCGCGAGCTGGCCGTCGCTCTTCCTGACCTGCAGCCAGAAGGGCAGATCGTCGCCGTAGTAGTCGCTGTCGTATTCGAAGCCACCCTGGTCGGCCACCAGGCGGCGGGTGTTGGGGCTGTCGCGGCCGGTGTACCAGCCCAGTGGCTTCTCGCCGGTCAGCTTCCGGATGATCTCGATGCCGCGCTGCAGATGCTCGCGCTCCTCGCTTTCGGCCATGCCCTGGTAGTGGATCCAGCGCCAGCCATGGCAGGCGATCTCGTGGCCCAGCTCGACGAAGGCCTGGGTCAGCTCCGGATGCCGCTCCAGCGCCATCGAGACACCGAACACGGTCAGCGGCAGGCCGCGCTGCTCGAACTCGCGCAGCAGCCGCCAGACGCCGACCCGCGAGCCGTATTCGTAGATGCCTTCCATGCTCAGGTGCCGGGCCGGGTAGGCGGCCGGGTTGAACATCTCGGACAGGAACTGCTCGCTGCCGGCATCGCCGTGCAGCACCGAGTTTTCGCCGCCTTCCTCGTAGTTGAGGACGAACTGCAGGGCGACTCTAGCCTGGCCCGGCCATTGCGGATGCGGCGGATTGCGGCCGTAGCCGACCAGGTCGCGCGGATAGCGGTGGGTCTCAGTCATGCGGCTTTCAGCGCGGCGGCCAGGTCGGACGCCCGCGGCTCCAGTTTCAGGTTGGCCTCGACATTGCCGAGGTGGGCGTCGAGCAGCTTCAGCAGCGCGCGGCGGTCGCGCGCCTCCAGCGCATCGACGATGGCCTCGTGCTCGGCCTGCGACTCGGCGGCCGAATGGCTGCTCTGGTACATCAGGGCGATCAGCGAGCAGCGCGACAGCAGGTCCGAGAGCAGCTCGGCCAGCACCTCGTTGCCATGCAGCCGCGCCAGCAGCACATGGAAGTCGGCCAGCAGCCGGGTGCGGCCCGGCACGTCGCTGCGGCGTATCGCCTCGCGCTCCTGCTTCAGGTGGTTGCGCAAGAGGCGGACCTGGGCCGGCGTGATCGTGCCGCAGAGCTGCGTGAGCAGGCTGCTCTCCAGCATCTGGCGCAGCTCGAAGACCTGGCGCGCTTCCTCCACGCTGGGCTCGGCCACGCAGGCGCCGCGCGAGGGCGTCAGCGTCACCAGGCGGTCGCGGCTCAGCTGGTTCAGGGCCTGGCGCACCAGGGTGCGTGAGACGCCGTAGATCTCGGCCAGCTTCTGCTCGGCCAAGCGCGTGCCGGGCATCAGGCGCCGCTCGACGATGGCCTGGGCGATGGACGCGGCGATGCGATCGGTGGCGGTCGTGATTTCGTCGGCCATGGTGTGCCGGAGTGTATACACTTTGGCATCCAATCCAGCAGGACGATTCACCGATGGGCAAGCTCACCACCCATGTGCTCGACACCGCCAACGGCTGCCCCGCCGCCGGCATGGCCGTGCGCCTGCTCGGCGCCGACGGCACGCTGATCAAGGCGCTGCGCCTGAATGCCGATGGCCGCGCCGACGGCCCGCTGCTGGAAGGCGAAACGCTCAAGCCCGGCCGCTACCGCCTGGTCTTCGAGCTGGGTGCCTACTTCCGCGCCCGCGGCGAGGCCCTGCCCGAGCCGGCTTTCCTGGATGAAGTGCCGCTGGACTTCGGCATCGCCGATGCTTCGGCGCATTACCACGTGCCCCTGCTGGCGAGCCCCTGGAGCTATTCGACCTACCGGGGCAGCTGAGTTCCTTGCCTGATCCATTCACCATGCGCGACTGGCAGCAACTGGCCCTGACCCTGGCCCGCGAAGCGGTGGTGCTGGTGACGGTGCACGAGGTGCAAGGCAGCGGCCCGCGCGAGGTCGGGGCCTGGATGGCGGTCACGGCCGCTGGCCTGTGCGCCGGTACCGTGGGCGGCGGCCGGCTGGAGTTCGATGGCATCGCCCAGGCCCGCGCCCTGCTGGCCCTGGGCCGCATAGACGAGCCGGTCAAGCGCTATCCCTTGGGCCCCAGCCTGGGCCAATGCTGCGGTGGCGTGGTCTGGCTGCGCTACGAGCTGCTGTCGGCCGACCAGATCCCTGCCTTGCGCGAGCGGCTGGCGCCGGCGCCGCTGGGCTCCGTGGCCTTGTTCGGCGGCGGCCATGTGGGCCGGGCCATCGTCGAGCTGCTGGCCCGGCTGCCGCTGGACCTGCTGTGGGTGGACAGCCGCGACGAAATCTTTCCGGCCGACCTGCCCGAGCAGGTGAGGGCCGAGCATTCGGACCCGGTGCAGCGCGCCGTGGCCGACCTGGCGCCGGGCAGCCTGGTCTTGATCATGAGCTTCAACCATGCCGAGGACCTGGAGCTGGTGGCCGCCTGCCTGGCGCGCCAGCGCCAGCGAGGCGACCTGCCTTTCATAGGCCTGATAGGCAGCAAGAGCAAATGGGCCAGCTTCCGCCAGCGGCTGGAGGCGCGCGGCTTCACGGCCGCTGAACTGGCCCAGGTCACCAGCCCGATAGGATTGCCAGGCATCGCCGGCAAGCAGCCCGAGGTGATTGCCGTCGCGGTGGCGGCCCAACTGCTGCAACGCCTGGACGCTGCCGTGGAGTGATCAAGATGAAATGGATGAGTTGCCTGCTCTTGTGGGCAGGTAGTGCGGCGCTGGCCGCTGAGTTGCCCCTGCCTGCGCTGATTCCGGTGCCGGTCTCGATGGAGCGCCAGGCGGGCGAGTTCCGCATCAATGCGGCGACCCGCATTGCGGTCGCCGCGCCGGAGCTTGACGAGGTCGCCGAGGGCCTGGCCCAGCGGCTGCGTCGCGCCACCGGCTTCAAGCTGCCGGTCGACAAGGGCCAGCCCAAGTCGGTGGCCGCCAATCGCATCCTGGTGAGCCTCCAGTCCGGTAGCGGCCTGCCGCCCGAGGGCTATCAGCTCAAGGTCAATCGACAGGGCGTGGTGCTGGCCGGGGCCACGCCGGCCGGTGCCTTCCGGGGTGTGCAGACGCTCTTGCAACTGCTGCCCAAGGAAGTCGAGCGTGAGGCGGTCTCCAAGCAGGTCCGCTGGGCCATGCCGGCCGTCGTGATCAAGGACCATCCGCGCTTTGGCTGGCGCGGCCTGATGCTGGACGTCTCGCGCCATTTCTTCAGCGTGGCCGAGGTCAAGGCCTTCATCGACCAGATGGCCCGCTACAAGTTCAATCTGCTGCACTGGCACCTGACCGACGACCAGGGCTGGCGCATCGAGATCAAGAGCCTGCCGCGGCTGACCGAGGTCGGCGCCTGGCGCGTGGGCAAGACCGGCAACTTCGGCCGCTTCTCGGCGCCCACCGCCGAAGAGCCGCGCGACTACGGCGGCTTCTACACGCAGGAGCAGGTGCGCGAGATCGTGGCCTATGCCAAGGCCAGGCACATCGACGTGCTGCCCGAGATCGACATGCCGGGCCACAGCCTGGCGGCGCTGGCCGCCTATCCCGAGCTCAGTTGCACGCCCGGCAGCTATGCGGTCAACAGCGGCGAGCAGCTGCTGGTCTGGCCGCCGGGCGGCCGCTACTACGGCCTGGTTGACAACACCTTGTGCCCGGCCAAGGAGCAGGTCTACGAGTTCGCCGACCAGGTGTTCGGCGAGCTGGCCCGGCTGTTTCCGTTCGACTACCTGCACATGGGGGGCGACGAGACGGCCCGCAATTTCTGGGAGAAGAGCGAGGCGATCCAGGCCTTGATGGCACGCGAGCAGCTCAGGAACCTGGACGAGGTGCAGGCCTATTTCGTCGCCCGCCTGCACAAGCTCATCACGGCGCACGGCAAGAAGATGATCGGCTGGGACGAGATCCTGCAGGGCGGCCTGGTGCCCGGCGCGGCCGTGATGAGCTGGCGCGGCCAGCAGGGTGGCATAGACGCGGCGCGCCTGGGCCATGAGGTGGTGATGACGCCGCGGGATTTTGTCTACATCGACCTGATGCAGGGCGATGCCGGTTTCGAACCACCGGTCTATGCCTCGGTGCGCCTGAGCAAGACCTACCAGTTCGAGCCGCTGCCGGAGGGGGTCGATGCGAAGTTGGTCAAGGGCGGCCAGGCCAATCTCTGGACCGAGCAGGTCTACAACACGCGCCATGCCCAATACATGACCTGGCCCCGCGCCTTTGCCGTGGCCGAGGCATTGTGGAGCCCGAAGGACAAGCGCGACTGGGCCGGCTTCGTGCCCCGCGTCGAGGCCCACTTCCAGCGCTTCGACGAGGCCAGGCTGAAGTACTCGACCAGCCTCTACGACCCCATCATCAAGACCAGCGAGACGGCGGTGGGCGGCCTGCGGGTCGAGATGACTCCGGAAATAGACGGCTTGAGTCTGTACTACAGCTTCGACGGCTCCTTCCCGGACGAGTTCTATCCCCGCTATGCGGCGCCGCTCGCCGTGCCCAAGGACGCGGCGCTGCTGAGGGTGATCGCCTACCGCGACGGCAAGCCGCTCGGCCGCATGATCACCCTGCCCGTGACCGAGTTGCGAAAGCGCTCCGGCAAGCCCTGAGCGCCTGGGCGTATGCTCGCCGCTGGCCTTGCTGATCCAGGAGACACCCATGCGCAAGTTCTTCCGCCATGAGTTCGACATGCCCATCGAGGTCGAGGAGTCCGGCTATGACTCGCTGCTGGACCCTGACACGCCGGGCCAGCTGCAGGACATCAGCGTCGGCGGCCTGTCGCTGCATGTGGACCAGCCGGTGCTGCCGGGCCGGCAGCTCCTGATCAGCATTCCCTATGTCGAGCCGCCGCTGAAGGCCGAGGCCGAGGTGGCCTGGTGCCGGCCCAACGACCGCGAAGGTGGCTACGACGTGGGCGCCGGTTTCCTCGATACCGAGATCGTCGCCATGACCCGCATGCTGCGCCAGCTGCAGCAGATCGAGGACCTGCGCGAGGCGGCGATGCGCGACGGCGGCCAGGCGATGACCACCGAGCAGGCCGCGGCCGAATGGCTGGACCGGCAGCTCAGCGGCGAGGGTCCCCTGCTGCACTGAGGCCCGCCGACGGGCCGTGCCGCATCAGCGGGTCACGGCCTCGGCATAGCGCGCCAGTTCCTCCTCCTGCACCTGCCGGATGAAGCGCTCGCGCTCCATCTCGCGCAGCGTGGCGGTCAGCCGCGGCAGCAGGGCTTCATGGCGCTTGTTCAGGTAATGGAAGACCGGGAAAGTGGCCAGCGGCGGTGACAGCACGCGCACGCCGTTGATGGGCAGTCCGTGCAGGGCCGCCAGGCCCGAGGCGCGGTTGGCCAGCACCAGGTCGGTCCGGCCCAGGTCCAGCTTGACGAAGGCCTGCTGCATCGTCGCCACCGGCTCCTGCTTCATGCCGGCCGTCATCTCCTCGACGATCTTGATGCCCTTCACATAGCCCAGCCTGTAGGGCCGCAGGCTCTCCCAGCCCTCGATGGCGAAGGGCCTGCTCTTGGTGAAGACGACGATCTCATAGGTCAGCAGCGGCACCGGCACCTGCAGCAGCTGGGGGTAGAGCCGGTCGATACCGGCCCTGCGGTACAGCTCGGCGTCGGTCTCGCCGCTGTTGGCGCTGATCAAGGAGCGCTCGCCCGGCATGGCCTGCACCTGCAGCTCCAGGCCCAGCCGGCGGTAGGCCTCGCGCATGACCCGCTCGGCCACCGTGGTGGCCGGATCCTGCTCCAGCAGGGTGGACGAGCGCATCAAGCCTGGCTGGGCGCCGACCCAATGGGGCGCCAGGGCGATGGCAGAAAGGGCGTTGCGACGTCTCATGGTGGCGGAAGGATTTCTCCCGCCATTCTGGCCTGCACCGCGCGCTTCAACCAGCCGCTCTGGACATGGCGATAAAGGTTCCTGCCCGGGCAGACGGTCTGCTTGCTGTGGTCCTTGTGTGTGGCAATCGCATCCACGCCCAGGCCCAGCCGCTGGGCCGACCAGGCCATCAGCTCGGCCGTGGCGGCCAGGGCCTCGCGGGTCGGTTCCACTTCCTCGAAATTGCCCAGCAGCATGATCAGCAGATGGCCGCGCGGGTCGTATTCGGTGTTGGTGTCGCCGGCAACGCCCTCGGGCCGGGCCGCATAGATGCGGCCGTCCGGCGCGATCACGTAGTGGTAGGGAATGTCGGCCCAGCGCTTGGTCTGGCGCGACCAGGTCTGCAGCTTGGGCAGGTACTCGGCCGGGTCGCGCGCCGGGTTCCAGGTCTCGCCCTGGTGGTGCAGGGTGATGTGGGTGAGGGTCTGCGGCGGGCCGGGGTCCTGGATCGGCGTGCCGCCCCAGCTCTGCATGGAGACGATGGCCGGCGCCGGCACCACATAGGGCTTGTTGCTGGCGCAGCCGGACAGCCCGGCCAGGCCGAAAAGGCTCAGGGCTAGAGGCAGCAGGAAGCGCTTGAGCAGCATGGGCGGGATCTCCGGGTCGTGAGCGGCGGCCAGTCTATGACAGGCCCTGGGGCCGGCTGCGCCGCCGGTCCAAGGCTTGTGCGGCTGGCGCCTAGGCGAAGCTGAGCTGCTTGCTGAACGGCATCTCGCGCAGCCGCTGGCCGGTGGCCGCGAAGATCGCATTGGCCAGGGCCGGTGCCGCCGGTGGCACCGGCGGTTCGCCGGCGCCGCGCAGCTTGGCGCCATGCTCCAGCCCCCGCACCACGATCTCCGGGCACTGGTTCAGCCGCATGCCGGGATAGGCATGGAAGTTGGTCTGCTGCGCCTGGCCGTCGGCATAGGTGATCTCGCAGTTCATCGCATGGCCCAGGCCCCAGACCACGGCGCCCTTGACCTGGTTGTCGAAGTTGACCGGGTCCACCACCTTTCCCACGTCCAGCGCTACCCAGACCTTGGCGATGCGCAGGCCCTGCGGCGTGTTGTGCACCTCCACCACCTGGGCGCAGGGCACGCCGAAGGACTCGACGAAGGCCACGCCGCGGCCACGCCCCTCGCCCAGCCTGGCGCCTTTCCAGCCCGACATCTCGCCCACGGCTTCGAGCACCTTGCGCGCCACCGGATCGCTGGCCAGGCGCAGCCGCTCCAGCAGCGGGTCGGCACCGGCGGCGTGGATCAGCTCGTCCAGGAAGCCATCGGCGAAGAAGCCGGCCGACGAGGCCCCGACCGAGCGCCAGGAGCTGGTTGGCGCCAGCTCGGGCACGCGGTAGGCCCGCAGGCGGAAATGCGGCAGCGCATAGGGCAGGTTCCAGGCGCCGGCCGGGATCTGGCCATCGGGCCCCGGCATGGGCTGGCCCAGGCGCTTCATCTGCGAGCTGCTGGACGAGACCGAGGCGATGTCCAGCGACAGCGCCTCGACCTTGCCGTCCTTGACGCTGCCGCGCGCGCGGCTCATGGTGATCTGCCGCGGGAAGTCGTGGGCGAAGTCTTCCTCGCGGCTGAAAGTCAGCTTGATGGGCACGCCAGGCATCTGCTTGGCCACCTCGGCGGCCAGCGTGATGTTCTCGAACTCCAGCCGGTGGCCGAAGCTGCCGCCGCAGACCTGGTTGTGCAGATGCACCCGCTCGACCGCGACGCCGCAGATCTTGGCGACCTTTTCCTGCGCGAAGCGCGGCACCTGGCTGCTGACCCAGACATCGACCCGTTCGGCCGTCACCTTGACCACGGCCGAGAGCGGCTCCAGCGGCGCATGGGCCAGGTAAGGCGCCTTGTATTCGGCGCTGAGGGACTTGTCGTCCAGCGCGGTTTCGATGTTGCCGTCGTTGCGCCACTGCTTGTCCAGCCGCTCGGGCACGAAGGACTCGGCCACGGCGCGCCAGTGCTCGGCCTGTTCGGCCGGGTAGGGCGCCGGGCCCCATTGGATGTTCAGCGCATTGGCGGCCTGGAAGGCACGCCAGGTGTTGTCGGCGATCACGGCCACGCCGTTCGTCACCGGCACGATCTTCTTCACGCCGCGCATGGCCGCGGCCACCTTGGCGTCGTAGCCCAGCAGGGCGCCGCCCTGGCGCGGATTGACCTTGACCGTGGCGTGCAGCAGGCCTTCCATGCGCAGGTCTATGCCATAGGTCTGGGTGCCGGTGGACTTGGCCACCACGTCCAGCCTCTGCATGGGCTTGCCTATCAGCCGCCACTGCGAGGGATCGCGCAGCACCACCTCCTGCACCGGCTCGATGGCAGCTGCCTCGCGGGCCAGGGCGGTGTAGGCGATGCGCCGGCCGTCGGGCAGCACGACGGCGCCTTGCTCCGTCTTCAGCTGGTCCAGCGGCACGCCGCTTTGCTTGGCGGCGGCGCGCTTGAGCGTCTCGCGGGCTACGGCGCCGGCCCTGCGCAACTTGTCGAAGCTGTCCGGCACGGTGCTGGAGCCGCCGGTCAGCTGCAGGCCCAGGACCTTGAACAGCGCGCCCATGGTCGAGCGCAAGGCCTCGGCCGTGGCGCTGGTGTCGGTTGACATGAAGGGCACCTGCTCGCCGGCCAGCGCAGTGTTGTAGTAGGCCGCGGCCGGCGGGCCGGGATCGACCGTGAACTGGCCCCAGCCCAGGTCCAGCTCTTCGGCGATCAGCGCGGCCTGTACCGAGCGCGCGCCCTGGCCGAGGTCGGTGTGAGGCGCGATCAGGGTGATGCCCTTGGCGTCTATCTTCACCCAGGGGTTGAAGACGGTTTCGCCCTCGGCCCGGCCGTCCAGCAACGGGTTGGCCGGCGTGCGGCGCACCAGGTAGGTTCCGAAGGCCACGCCACCGGCGATGGCGACCGAGCCGACCAGAAAGGTCCGGCGTGCGATCGTGCCCAGCTTGCTGCTGCCGCCGCTCATTTCGCAGCTCCGCCCAAGGCCTTGGCGGCGGTCTTCACTGCTTCGCGGATGCGCGGGTAGGTGCCGCAGCGGCACAGATTGCCCGACATCGCGGCGTCGATGTCCTCATCGCTGGGCGCGGGCTTGGTGGCCAGCAGGGCGGCCGCTGCCATGATCTGGCCCGACTGACAGTAGCCACATTGCGCCACCTGGTGCTCGACCCAGGCAGCCTGCACCGCATGCAGGGCCGCGGGGCTGCCCAGGCCTTCAATGGTGGTCACGGCGCCCCGGACCTGGCCGACCGGCAGCGAGCAGGAGCGCACCGCCACGCCATCGACATGGACCGTGCAGGCGCCGCACATGGCGATGCCGCAGCCGTACTTGGGGCCGGTGATGGCGAGCTCGTCGCGCAGCACCCAGAGCAGGGGCATCTCGGGCTCGACGTCGAGCTCGTGAAGCCTGCCGTTGACGTTCAATCGCATGGCCAATCTCCTGCTTGTGATGACCGCTGGATACGCGCGGCCGAGCGCTTACCTGGGCGGCACGACCTGCTGGAAAAACTCCCACATCCTGTTGTTGGCCGACAAGGCCTGCGAGGCCGCCTCCTTGCCGCGCCTGACCTTGCCGGCGCCTGGCCAGGAATGGCCGCCGGTCTCGGTGGTGCAGACCTCGACCACGGCGCCGCCTGCGCAGCCGGCGGCATGCCGCTCGCAGACCGCGCCTTCGTTCTTCAGCACGAGCTGGGCGGGCGACGCCGCATCGCAGCGATTGCGCTGCATCCAGCGCTGGGCGGTCTCGGCGACCGAGGTGAATTCAGTGACCTGCGAACGGTCGCGGAAGGCCTTCTCGCCGGCGCCGCCCTCGAACAGCACATGGTCGTCGTTGCGTGCATGGATGATCAGCACCGGCACCGGCCGCGAGGGGCTGCAGGCGCGGGTGTTGTCGGTGCCGGCCACGGCGGCGATGGCGCTGATGCGGTCGGCCATCTCGCAGGCCAGGCGGTGGGCCATCATGCCGCCGTTGGACATGCCGGTGGCATAGACGCGCCGCGTGTCCACGGCCTGGCGTTTCTCGATCTCGGCCAGCATGGCGCGGATGAAGCCCACGTCGTCGCTGCCCTTGTCGCGCGCCTGGGCGCAGCAGTTGCCGGCATTCCAGGTGGCGAGCCCGCCGCCGGGCAGGGGGCTGAGCCCGTTCGGGAAGGCCACGAGGAAGCCGGCTTGCTCGGACTTGCTGATCAGGCCGTAGTTCTCGTCATCGGCCTGGAAGCGCATATTGCCGCCGCCACCGTGCATGGCGATCAGCAGCGGCGTCGGCTGGCCGGCCGGCTGCAGGGTCTTGGGAATATGGAGCAGGAAGCGGCGGGTCTGGCCCGCGTGCTGGACGCTCAGCTCGTGAGTGCCTGGGCCCAATGTTCCAGCCGGCGGCGCGGGCTGCTTCTCGGCCTGGCGGGCCTGCATTCGCTCGCGCAGGCGTTCCCGCAATGTGGCGTCCTGGGCTGCGGCCGGGCCGAACAGGCCGGCCGCGAGGGTGACGAAGAAAACCGTCAGCGGAAGCAGTTGCATCCGCCGACTGTAGCGAGGCTCAGGCCGGACGCAATCCGGCCTTGGCCTCGGCGACGCTGATGCCCGTCGGCTCCACGTGGTTCGGATCCCAGCCCAGCTTGACCGGCGGCAGGTGCCGGTACAGGTCATACGCCTTCTCGCTGTAAGACTTGGCCTCAAGGTAGTAAGCGTTGGCAAAGATCACGAGCAGAAGACCGGCGCCGAAGAAATGCAGTGGCCGGTAGCGAGGCTTGGGGGGCTTGGAGCATTCGTACGCCGTCATGGTCAGCAGCAGCAGGGCGCAGGCCGCCGCGGCGCCGCGCAGCACGCGGACGAAGGACTTGTGCCGGTCGAACCAGGCGCGGGTGGCCTCGCTGCGCTCGCGCAGCAGGAACTCGGCATGCTTGAGGCTCGGAGGACGCTTGGAATCCTGCGAAGCCCAGGCCTTGTAGGCGTCCGAGTAGGCTTGCCCAGGCTTGATGAGTAGGTCTAGGCCATCGTCTATCAAGCGGTTGCCAGCCACGCCCAGCGCGTAGCTGAGCAGCACCACGATGGCCAGGCGGCCGCTACCTTCCTTGAGGTAGTCGACCGCGGGAATGAATCCATTGCCCTGCCTGGCCAGCGGACTCAGTCGCACGATCAGCGGCGACAGTGCCAGCAGCAGCAAGCCACCGATCACCAGGATTTCGGCAAAGAGGTCAAGGTCCGGCATGATGCTACTCCCGCCGGACGCAGGCCACCGGAGCGGTGCACGAGGCCGGGCGGTCGGACGCTACCGACCTGTCTGCCGGCAGGCATCCTCAATGCTGAGGGGCGGCCTTAGGCAACGGAGTGAACCGGCTTCAGCACCCGGAAACTCGCCGGAGTGCCCCAAGCAGTCCGCCGTCGTGGCCCCCGTGTCAATGCCCTGCGAGCACCTGGGCAAGAAGGGTTCGAAGCCTGGTCCATTTCCGCTCGGTTGCTCTTTCGAGCATTGCCGACAGGCGCGCCCGATCAACGGGCAAGGAGGCACCTGCGTCGAGCAGCAGCAGGGCCACGTCTTCATCAAGTGCCGTCTCCAGCGGTGTGTTCCCCTTGAGATCCTTTGCGTTGACGTCGGCCCCAGCTTTCAGCAGGACCTGTGCATTGGCAGGGTAGCGTTGATCGAACAGGGCGGTCTGGCCTAGGTGATCTCTGGCAGCCAGATCGGCCCCTCCTTCGATGAGCGCCGGCTTGGTTTCGTCAAAGTACTTGTCGAAGAGGGGCGTCTCGCCGCGGTTGTTCCGTGCGTTTGGATCAGCGCCGCTGGCGACTAGCGCGCGTACTACCGCGGCGTCGTTGGCCTCATGCAGCGGTGTATTTCCATCGTTGTCGCGAGCATTGGGGTCCGCACCGGCAAGCAGCAGTAGCGTGACCACCTTGGCAGGGTCGAATCCCAGGTCGGCCGACGCTACTCCGTCGCGGGCGTAGCCTTTCGCGGCGGCGATGATCAGTGGCGTACCGTCAGCGGTCGTGCGCCGTCCATGGGGATCATGCTTCAGTGCGATTTCGACAAGGTCCGGATAGCCGCTATGGACGCTGGCATCGAGAAACGCCTGAGCGTCCCGCTTGCGTGCCAACGAGCCACGAGCTTCCAGCTGGCGTACCAGGCCGAGATTGCCGCACTGTGGGGCCAGCGACGTGGCTAGGCCTGCCAGCCAATCGTCGCTCCGCACCTTGATTGGCGCGCCCGCCCGAATGAAGTCCATCGCCAGAGCGACCTTGCAGTCGGCGATCAGCCGCACCAGGCCTTGCCCAGCTGCCTGTGATCGGAAGCTCCACTTTGCCTTGCGTAGCTTGATGAGCGTGCTCTCGTCGCCACGGACCCAGCTATTGACGCCGGTAGCGGCATCTATGGCGTCCTCAAGTTCGGTCACTGCGCCCGGCATCTTGGGGTCAGCGACACCGAAGGAAGTTGCGGCGAGTACTTCACCGACTTCGCCGCCGCCGTAGTCGAGAACAAACTTCTTGTGTCGCCCAATACTCAGCCGTGTCACGTAGGTCGGCAGATCAGTGGCATCGATCGTGTAATAGCCATTCAGCTTCAAGTAATCCGCCGACCTGAACCTCTCGATCAAGGCATGGACTGCAGCCGGCTCTACCCGCCAGTGATGCTCGCCCCTGACGACGACGTTTTGGAAGCCGCGGTAGCTGACGCTGCCGTCGCCTCGCAGCTCTACCCAATAGTCCGGACAAGAGCCAAAGCAGCCGGTGCGCCGAAGCGCGATACGGACTTGCCTTGGGTCAATGGCTGCCGGAAATGATCGGTCCACCGGGCCGTCATAGTCATTGACCTCCCCTTGGATGGCGTATTCGAACCGAACCGGCACGGCGCGCCCGTCGCGCAGAAAGGGGTTGAACTGCATGGCCATGGCTGCCCGTACTGCCTCCCTGCGATTGGCCGCTGGGCCGAACTTGAGGTCGGCTCGCTTGACTCGTCCAGTGGCATCGACTGAGATCTGGAAGAGCCAGCCACTGTCAGACACGTCCTGTTTTGTCAGGTCACGCCAGGCGGTGCGAATGACTTGCGGTGGAGCAAGCAGATGAGACTTGATTTCAGCTGGGTCCCGCACGTCGAGGGGTTCTTCACCAGGTGCACCTACTGCATTGCGGCATACGAGCAAGACTGTGAGAAGCAGCGGCAAGTGGGGGCGCATGTGGAGGCCTTGAAGCGGTTGAGATACTGCCGCCGCGGATTCTGCAGCACTCGCAAGCAACCCGCGGTCCGCTTCGCTAGCCCGGACCGTACGCCCTGACAAACTCAAGCCATGCTCCTAGACATAGCCCCCCTGCGGCACAACCTCGCCTTCCGCCGCCTCTTCGCCAGCCAGTTCATCTCGGGCCTGGGCACCATGGTCAGCTACGTGGCCGTGCCCTGGCAGCTCTACGAATTGACGCATTCCAATGCCCAGGTGGGCTTGCTGGGCCTGGTCCAACTGGTGCCGGTGGTGCTGTGCGGCCTGCTGGGCGGGGCGGTGGCGGACCGTGTGGACCGCAAGCGCCTGCTGCTGGCGTCCGAGGGGGTGATGGCCCTGTGCCTCGCGGGCCTGCTGGCCAATGCAATGTCGGCCGCGGCCAGCGTGTGGGCGATCTATCTGCTGGTCGCCGTGCTGCAGGCCGCCAGCGGCTTTCATCGCCCGGCGCTCGAGGCGCTGACGCAGAAGCTGGCGCGGCCGGAAGAGTTCGCCGCCGTCGCCGCCTTGTCGTCGGTGCGGGGCACGGTCGGCATGGTGGCCGGGCCGGCCCTGGCCGGCGTGCTGCTGGCGACCTGGGGCGCGGTCGGTGCCTACCTGTTCGACTTCTTCACCTTCGTCGCGGCCCTGTTCTTCATCTACCGCATCCCGCGCGAGGCGCTGGGAGCGACCGAGACGCCGGCCGAGCGACCGCATCTGCTGGCCGATCTGGCCGAGGGCCTGCGCTTCGCCTGGAAGCGGCCCGAGCTGATGGGCACCTATCTCGTCGACATCGTCGCCATGGCCTTCGCCTTCCCGGTGGCGCTGTTCCCGGCCATGGCCGCCGCCGACGGCCGCACCGAGTCCGTGGGCTGGCTGCTGTCGGCCATGTCGGTCGGTGCCCTGGTGATAGGCGTGTTCAGCGGCTGGACCGGCCGGGTCTCGCGCCATGGCCGCGCCGTCGTCATCGCGGCGGCCGTGTGGGCGCTGGGCATCGTGGCCCTGGGCTTTGCGCCCAGCCTGCTGCTGGGCCTGGCCTGCCTGGCCGTGGCCGGCGCGGCCGACATGGTCAGCGGCGTGTTCCGCGGCACGATCTGGAACCAGACCATCCCCAACGAGATGCGCGGCCGCCTGGCCGGCATCGAGATGATCAGCTACCTGACCGGGCCGCTGATCGGCAATGCACGGGCCGGCTTCATGGCCGATGCCTGGGGGCTGTCGACCTCGATCTGGCTGGGTGGCGCGATCTGCCTGGTCGGCGTGATCGCAACCGGCTTTGCGCTGCCGCGCTTCTGGGCTTATCGGGGCAGCGTGGCGCCAGCTCCCAGTGAAATGGCGTGAGGGCCATGGCGAGGGCGGACAGGTCCGCCCTCAGCGCGCCAGGCTCTGAACCGCCTTCAGCACCGCCTCGGCCGTGGCAGGTGCCCGCAGTTCGGGATCGCAGCCGGTCGGTCCGCAGCTTGCCACCGCATCCTTGATCGCCAGCAGCACCGAGAAGGGCAGCAAGAGCGGCGGCTCGCCGACGGCTTTGCTGCGGTGGATGCTGTCCTCGCGGTTGGGCTGGTCGAACAGGGCGACGCGGAAGTCGACCGGGCTGTCGTTGGCCGTGGGGATCTTGTAGGTGGAGGGAGCGTGGGTGCTCAGCAGGCCGGACTTGGGATGCCAGACCAGTTCTTCCATGGTCAGCCAGCCCATGCCTTGCACGAAGGCGCCCTCGACCTGGCCTATGTCCAGCGCCGGGTTCAGCGACTGGCCCACGTCGTGCAGCACGTCGGCGCGGACCACGCGGCTTTCGCCGGTCAGGGTGTCGACGACCACCTCGGACACCGCCGCGCCATAGGCGTAGTAGTAGAAGGGATGGCCCTGCAGCTTGGCGCGGTCCCAGTGCAGGCCGGGCGTGGCGTAGAAGCCATCGCTCCAGAGCTGGATGCGGGCGAAGTAGGCCTTCGAGACCAGCTCCTTGAACGGAATCGAGGCCTCGCCGCTCGTGACCAGGCCGTTGGCAAAGCTCAGGGCTTCGGGCGCGCCGCCCAGCAGCTCGGCGGCGAGCTTGGCCAGGCGCTGCCTGATCTTGCGGGCGGCGTCTTGCGCGGCCTTGCCGTTCAGGTCGGAGCCGGTCGAGGCGGCCGTGGCCGAGGTGTTGGCGATCTTGCTGGTGTCGGTGGCCGAGGCGCGCACCTGGCTCAGCGGAACGCCCAGCTCATGGGCCACGACCTGGGCCACCTTGGTGTTGAGGCCCTGGCCCATCTCGGTGCCGCCATGGTTCACCAGCACCGAGCCGTCGGTGTAGACATGGACCAGGGCGCCGGCCTGGTTCAGGTGGACCACGTTGAACGAGATGCCGAACTTCACCGGCGTCAGCGCCATGCCCTTCTTCAGCACCGGGCTGGTCGCGTTGAAGGCCTGGATGACGGCGCGGCGCTGGTGGTAGTTGCTGGTCTCGACCAGGCGGTCGGTCAGCGGCTGGATGATGTTGTCGCTGACCTGCTGGCCATAGGGGGCCAGGTCTTGCCCGGGCCGGTAGAAATTGCGCTGGCGCACCAGCAGCGGATCCAGCTTCAGCCGCCGGGCGATGGAATCCAGGATGACCTCGACCGCCAGCGCGCCCTGCGGCCCGCCGAAGCCGCGGAAGGCGGTATTGCTCTGCGTGTTGGTCTTGGCGCAGAAGCCGTGCATGGCCACATGGGGCAGCCAGTAGGCGTTGTCGAAATGGCAGAGCGCCCGCGCCATCACCGGGGCCGACAGGTCGGCGGAGTGGCCGGCGTTGGAGACCAGCTCGATCTCGGCCGCCAGCAGCAGCCCTTGGTCGTCATAGCCCACGTCCCAGCGGTAGTCGAAACCGTGGCGGCGGCCGGTGATCAGGAAGTCGTCGTCGCGGTCCAGGCGCAGCTTGACCGGCCGGCGCAGCTTCATCGCCGCCAGGGCCGCGACGATGGCGAACTGGGCCGACTGAGACTCCTTGCCGCCGAAGCCGCCCCCCATGCGCCGGCACTGCACCTGCACCTGGTGCGAATGCCAGGCCAGCGCATGGGCCACCAGCTGCTGCATCTCGCTGGGATGCTGGGTCGAGCAGTGGATCAGCACCGCCTGGCCGTCCTGGGGCAGGGCATAGCTGATCTGGCCCTCCAGATAGAACTGCTCCTGGCCACCGACCGACCATTCGCCCTGCAGCCGGTGCGGCGCCGCGGCCAGCTGCTGCTGCGGCTCGCCGCGGCTGAGATGCATGGGCGGCAGCACGTATTGGCCCTTGGCATGGGCCTCGCGGGCGGTGAGCACAGGCTCCAGCGCCTCACAGCGGATCGCCTGCTTGTCGAGCGCTGCGGCGCGGCGGGCCAGCTCGCGGTCGGTGGCGATCACGGCGAACACCGGCTGGCCCAGGAAGCGCAGCTCGCCCTCGGCCAGGATGGGGTCGTCGTGGATCAGCGGGCCGCAGTTGTTCTCGCCCGGGATGTCGGCCGCGGTCAGCACGGCCACCACGCCGGGCTGCTGCTTCAAGAGCTCGATATCGATGCCGAGCAGCCGGCCATGGGCGATGGGCGAAAGGCCCAGTGCGCAATGCAAGGTGCCTTGGGCCTCGGCGATGTCGTCGCAGTAGCTGGCCTGGCCGCTGACATGCAGGGCCGCCGATTCGTGGGCAGCGCTGGTGCCGACCACTTGCGGCAGGTCGACCGGCTTGTTCATGCGCGCACCTCGTCATCGTGAGAGACCGCCATCCAGACACTGGCATGGCGCGGCGCCAGGGCCAGTGACGGCCGGGTCTCCAGCCAGAGCTTTCGGAACAGGTTCTGCGCCACCTGCATGCGATAGCCGCTGCTGGCGCGCATGTCGCTCAGCGGCGTGAAGTCGCGCGCCAGTGCCGCGGCGGCGGCCTCGGCCGTGGCGTGGCTCCAGACCTGGCCGACCACGCCGCATTCGGCCTGGTTGGCGCGCTTCACGGTGGCGGCCATGCCGCCGAAGGCGAAGCGGGCGGCATGGACTTCATGGGTGGCCGGGTCCAGCGTCAGTGACAGCACGCCGCAGACGGCCGAGATGTCGCTGTCGTAGCGCTTGGCGATCTTGTAGGCGCGCAGCGTGGTGTGATCGTCCGGCAGGGGCACGAGCATCGCTTCGAGGAACTCGCCGGGCTCCAGAGCGTTCTTCATGTAGTCGAGGTAGAAATCCTCGAGGGCCAGTTGCCGTTGGCGCGAGCCCTTGCGCAGCAGCAGCTGGGCGCCCAGGGCCATCAGGGCCGGAGCGCCATCGCCGATCGGGCTGCCGTTGGCCACATTGCCGCCCAGGGTGCCGGCATTGCGCACCGGCGGCGAGGCAAAGCGCAGCCAGAGCTCGCGCAGCGCAGGCACGGCCTCGGCCAGGGCCGACCAGCTTTCTTCCAGCGAGGCGCCGGCGCCAATCCAGAGCGCCGGTGCGCCATTCAGCGCCTGGCGGCGGATCTGCCGCAGCTCGGCCACGCCGCCCAGGTGGATCACATCGCCCAGGTCGCGGAACTGCTTGTTGACCCAGAGGCCTATGTCGGTGGAGCCGGCCAGCAGCCGGGCTTGCGGGTTGGCTTCGCGCAGCGTGGCGAGCTGGTCGATGGTGCGCGGTTGATCGAAGCGGTCAGTGCGGCCGCCGAAGGCCGGGTTCGCCGCCTCGTAGTGCAGTGGCGGATCCTGGGCCAGGGTCTTGAGCGCGGCGGCCAGGGGGGCGCGGTCCAGGTGATGGGCCGGCAGCTCGAACATGCGCTCGCCGGCATCCAGCAGCGGCCGGTAGCCGGTGCAGCGGCAGAGGTTTCCGGCCAGGTCGTCGGCCAGCTGCTGGCGGCTGGGGCGGGTGCCGGCCTCGCCATGGCGCTCGTAGCAGGCCTGCAGCGTCATCGCGAAGCCGGGAGTGCAGAAGCCGCATTGCGAGCCGTGGCAATCGACCAAGGCCTGCTGGACCGGGTTCAGCGACTCCGGCGTGCCCAGGTCCTCGACCGTCAAGAGGGCCTGGCCGTCCAGCGTGGGCAGGAACTGGGTGCAGGCGTTGACGTTCTTGAGTTGAAGCTCGCCCTGCGAGTCCAGCTCGCCGACCAGCACGGTGCAGGCGCCGCAATCGCCTTCGGCACAGCCTTCCTTGGTGCCGGTGCAATGGGCGTGCTCACGCAGGTACTGCAGCACCGTGGTCGTGACCGGCAGGCCGCTGATTTCGCGGATTTCGCCACGGTGGAAGAAACGGAGGGGACGCGCGCGGGATTCCATCGCGTGACCTTAACTGCAAGCGGCGAAGATGCCTATACGATTCCGGGCATGTCCACCATGCCTCAAGGCTTATGAGCTTGCGCGCGACTTTCGACAAGATCGAGCTTCAACTCGTCCGTGTCCTGCATACCGTGATCACCGAGCGCAGCGTTTCCCGGGCTGCGATGCGTCTGCACATGAGCCAGCCCGCCGTCAGCGCCCAGCTGAGGCGGCTGCGCACGCTCACCGGCGATGCGCTGCTGGTGCGCAGCGGTGCCGGCATGACGCCAACGGCCGCCGCGCTGGACCTGCTGGCCCCGGCCCAGCGCCTCTTGCAGGATGCCGACCAGCTGTTCGGCGAGCGCCGGCGCAAGAGCGGCTTCGACCCGGCCTCGGCCGAGCTGAGGGTGCGCATTGCCGCCAGCGACTATCTCGATCCGCTTTTTCTGCCCACCCTGGTGGCCCGTTTGCAGCGCCTGTCGCCGGGTCTGATGCTCGACCTGCAGCCGCTGTCGGCCGAGTACGACTACCGGGCCAGCCTGGCACGCGGTGAGGTCGACCTGGTCATAGGCAACTGGCTGCAGCCGCCGGCCGAGCTGCATCTGGGCCGATTGCTCAGCGACGAAGTCGTCTGCCTGGTCAGCGAGAAGCACCCGATGGCCCGCAGCAATGGTCGCGGCTGGACCGTCGACAAATACCTGGCCTGCCAGCACCTGGCGCCCATGCCGCTGAGCCCCGGCCAGCCCGGCGTGATCGACCAGCACCTGACCGACCAGGGCCTGAGCCGCCGTATCGCCGTGCGTTGCGCCCATTTCGGCCAGCTGCCTGCGATGGTGGCCGACAGCCTGCTGGTGCTGACCACCGGCCGGCTGTTCTGCTCGCGCTACCTGGGTGATCTGCCGGTCAAGGTGCTGCGCTGCCCGGTGGCCTTTCCGCCCATGGCCTACTACCAGCTCTGGCATGAACTCAGCCACGCCGCCGCGCCCATGCGCTGGCTGCGAGAACAGGTGCGCGAAGTGGCGCGCAGCCTGGTGGCCAATGCGCCGGCCGCGGCCCGCGTGAAACCCGAATGACGATGAATCAGAAGACCTCCCAGACCGCAAAGACAGCCCTTCGTGGCGACCTGCTCGATTTCTCGGCGGCCCCCGCCTGGGGTGCCGAGGACGATGCGGCCGTGCGCTTCCGCCCCAACCACTGGCTGCTGATCGACGAGCAGGGCCGCATCGCCGGCATCCAGGCCGAGGAGCCTGGGCCCGAGTACCAGCGCATCGACCACGCCGGCAAGCTGATACTGCCGGGCTTCATAGACACCCATGTCCACTGCCCGCAACTTGACGTGATCGCCAGCTATGGCAGCGAGCTGCTGGACTGGCTGAACCGCTACACCTTCCCGGCCGAGCGCCGCTACGCCGACCCGGCCGTGGCCCATGAAGGCGCGGAGCGCTTCGTCGACGCGCTGCTGGCCCATGGCACGACCTCGGCCGTGGTCTTCCCGACGGTGCACAAGGGTTCGGCCGAGGCCTTGTTCGAGTCGGCCCGTAGCCGCGGCATGCGCATGATCGCCGGCAAGGTGCTGATGGACCGCCACGCACCCGACGGCCTGCGCGACGACGTGGCCCAGGCCGAGCGCGACTGCGTGGACCTGATCCAGCGTTTCCATGGCCGCGACCGCCTGGCCTATGCCGTGACCGTGCGCTTCGCCCCCACCAGCACGCCCGAACAGCTGGCCATGGCCGGCGCCCTTTGCAAGGCCGATCCCACGCTGTACATGCAGACCCATGTGGCCGAGAACCGGGCTGAGGTCGACTGGGTGGCCCAGCTGTTCCCGGATGCGCGCAGCTACCTGGACGTCTATGCCCGCGAGGGCCTTCTGCATCCGCGCGCCGTGCTGGCCCATGGCATCTGGCTGGACGAGGCGGACCGCCGCGTGCTGGCCCGGACCGGCGCCCAGATCGCCCATTGCCCTTCGTCCAACCTGTTCCTCGGCAGCGGCCTGTTCGACTGGACGGCGGCGCGCGAGGCCGGCTTCGCGGTCAGCAGTGCCAGCGACGTGGGGGGCGGTACCTCGCTGTCCATGCAGCGCACCCTGGCCGATGGCTACAAGGTGCAGGCGCTGGGCGGCCGGCGGCTGTCGGCCTGGGCGGCCCTGCATTCGGCCACCCGCGGCGCAGCCAAGGCCCTGGGCCTGGGCGAGGAGATCGGTTCCTTCGAGACCGGCCGCCTGGCCGATGTCTGCGTCTGGGACTGGGCCCATGGGCCGGTGGCCGAGCAGCGGGACACCGTGGCTCGCGAGCTGCACGAGCGGGTGTTCGCCTGGCTGCTGCTCTCGGACGAGCGCAACTTGGCCCAGGCCTTCGTGGCCGGGCGCAGCCGCTTCAGGCGCGGCTGAGCGCCGTCCATCTCGCCATCCTGCAGCCTGTCAGGGGATTGGTTGTGCCTGGGGGTGGGCCGCTCCTATAGTCGCGCCCAGCCGGCAGGGACCGGCACCCATCCATAGGAGCGAGAAACACAATGAAGTCCGCCTACAAGAAGATGTTCGGCGCCAGCCTGATGGCCGCCGCCCTGGGCTTGAGCCTCACGCCGCCGGCCGCGCTGGCGGCCACGCCGGCAGCCAAGGCCGCGGCCAAGGCGCCCAAGCGCTACACCATCGAGCAGTTCATGGCCACGGTCTCCGTCGGCGGGGCCTCGTTCAGCGCCGACGAGAAGCGCATCCTGTTCTCCAGCAATGTCACCGGCATCTTCAATGTCTACTCGGTGGCCGTTGGCGGCGGCGAACCGGTGGCGCTGACCAAGTCGACGACCGAGAGCCATTACGCCGTCGGCTACTTCCCCGACGACGACCGCGTGCTGTTCACCCGCGACCAGGGCGGCAACGAGCAGAACCACCTCTACGTGCGCGAGCTGGACGGCAGCGAGAAGGACCTGACGCCGGGCGACAAGCTCAAGGCCTCGTTCGCCGGCTGGAGCGGCGACCTGAGCGCCTTCTACGTGAGCAGCAATGAGCGTGACCCGCGCTTCTTCGACATCTACCGCTACGACGCCAAGACTTACGCCCGCACCCTGGTCTATAAGAACGACACCGGCATGTCGGCCGGCGCCATCAGCCGCGACGGCCGCTGGATGGCCCTGGGCAAGACCAACACGACCTCCGATTCGGACGTCTACCTCTACGACACGCAGACCCAGACCAGCAAGCACATCACGGCGCACCAGGGCGTGGCCAGCTACGGCGCCGCCACCTTCGACCCGGCCTCCAAGCGCCTGCTGCTGACCACCAACGACGGCAGCGAGTTCAGCCGCCTGATCGCCTACGACCTGGCCAGCGGCCAGGTCAGCGACCTGGAGAAGGCCGACTGGGACATCGTCTACAGCGACTACTCGCGCGACGGCCGCTTCCGCGTCACCGGGGTCAACGTCGACGCCAGCATCCAGCCGCGCATCCGCGAAAACGAGAAGGACATGGTGCTGCCCAAGCTGCCCGAGGGCGAGCTGCGCGGCGTCAGCTTCTCCAAGAGCGGCGGCAAGATGGCCTTCTACGTGAACGGCGACCGCTCGCCCAACAACCTGTTCGTGCATGACTTCGCCAGCAAGAAGACCACGCAGCTGAGCCGCAGCATGAGCAAGGAGATCGACCCTAACGACCTGGTCGAGGCCAGGATCGTCCGCTTCAAGTCCTTCGACGGCATGGTCGTGCCCTCGGTCTACTACCTGCCCAAGGAAGCTTCGCCGACCCACAAGGTGCCGGCCGTGCTGCTGGTCCATGGCGGCCCCGGCGGCCAGACCATGCGCGGCTACAACGCCCTGGCCCAGTACCTGGCCAACCACGGCTATGCAGTGCTGGGCATCAACAACCGCGGCAGCTCGGGCTATGGCAAGAGCTTCTACACCGCCGACGACGGCAAGCATGGCCGCGAGCCGCTGTGGGATTGCATCGAGGCCAAGACCTACCTGGCCTCGACCGGCGTGATCGACCATGAGCGCATTGGCATCATGGGCGGCAGCTACGGCGGCTACATGACGCTGGCGGCCCTGGCCTTCCGGCCCGAGGCCTTCAAGGTCGGCGTCGACATCTTCGGCGTCAGCAACTGGCTGCGCACGCTGGAATCCATCCCGCCCTACTGGGAGAGCTTCCGCAAGGCCCTGTACCAGGAGATTGGCGATCCGGTGAAGGACAAGGACTTCCTGATCGCCACCTCGCCGCTGTTCCATGCCAAGGAGATCCGCAAGCCGCTGATGGTGATCCAGGGCGCCAACGACCCGCGGGTGATCAAGCCCGAGAGCGACGAGATCGTCGAGGCGGTCAAGAAGAACGGCGTGCCGGTCCAGTACCTGGTGTTCCCGGACGAAGGCCATGGCTTTGCCAAGAAGAAGAACCAGATCGAGGCCAACCGCCAGATCAAGGAATTCCTGGACAAGTACCTCTTGCCGACCTCCAAGTGAGCCGGCTGAACAAGGAGCGCTGAAATGATTGGCTTCCTGCTCTGGTGCCTGCTGTTCGTGGTCTGCTGGCCGCTGGCCTTGCTGGCCCTCGTGCTGTGGCCCCTGGTCTGGCTGGTCAGCCTGCCGTTCCGCCTGGTCGGCATCGGCCTGGAGGCGGTGTTCGCCCTGCTCAAGGCCCTGCTGTTCCTGCCGGCGCGGCTGCTGGGAGGCGGCCGCTAGTCCTGGGGATGCCTAGGGTTGTTACTGATGGAAGCCCCCGGCGGCCCTGGCAATTTGTCAGGGCCGCCTTGCTTGGGATTGCCCGCCGCCCAGGCAACAGCTCTTACATCGTGTTGCGGGCCCGAGAGCGCCTTTCGGTCCAAGATGCCGCCATGGCCGCAAACGCGGTCCGGCATCCATCAAAGACCGAGCAGCAAACACAGTTGGGCAGACCTATGCGATTCGAAGGCAAGCTGAAAACCTGGAACGACGATCAAGGCGTCGGCAGCATCGAACCCCAGGACGGGGGCGAGCCGCTGTTCGTCCGCATCTCGGCCTTCCCGGGTGATGCCCAGATGCCGCAGGTCGGCGAGCGGCTCAGCTTCGAAGTGGACTTGTCGCCTTCGGGCCGCAAGCAGGCGGCGCGGGTGCAGCGCCTGGCTCGTTCGCGGGCCTCAGCGTCTTCGAGCAGCAGCGCTCGCCAATCACGTGCTGCCGCACCGCGGCGCAACAGCTGGATGTTCGGCACGGCCGCTGCCGTGTTGGTGGCAACGCTGGGCGGCCTGGCCCTGATGCGCCATTACGAGCCCGAGGCCAGCGCCCAGTTCGCGGCCCTGAATGCCGAGATCCAGCAGGGCCAGCCGACCTCGGCCGGCCAGCCCGAAGGCAAGCCGGCCAGCAAGGCCGCGCGCACGGCCGCCAAGCATCCCTGAGCCGCCGGGCGCTTCAGATCCGCATTTCCAGCCGCAGCTGCCACTGGGTGAAGGTGCGGCCGCCGCTTTCGGTGGTGATCCGCTGGTCCGTGGTCGTGATCACGCTGCCATTGCTGTAGTCCAGCGGTGACAGGTTGGTGGCGCTCAGCCGCAGCCCGGTGTTCATGTTGACGTTCCACAGCGCGAAGGCGTCGAATACGCGCTTCTTGCTCGTGGTGGCCGCGGTCAGCACCGATTGCTGGATCTGGTTGGCCGGCGTGAAGTTGATGCTGCCGCCCACGGTCACCGGCGCGCTGCGCAGCCGGTAGTCCACGCCGAAGTTGGCCACGCCCTTGGGCTGCTGGTCCAGCTTGTTGTTGGGGCCGGGAATGCCTTCGACGCTGGAGTGGAAGACGCTCAGGTTGCTGCGGATGGACAGCGGGATCGCGTCGTCGAAGAACTCGTCCAGGCGGAACTTGGCTTCCAGTTCTATGCCTTGGGTCTTGGCATTGCCGATGTTGCGCGGCCGCGAGACCCAGCGCTGCACCGACGACCAGGACACGGTCTCCAGCTCGGTCACGTTGCGCATCAGGTCCGAGATGCGGCGCGAGAACATGTTGATGCTCATCACGCCGCCCTTGCTCAGGTAGCGTTCGAAGGCCAGGTCCACGCCCACGGCCAGCTCGGGCTTGAGGTTGGGATTGCCGGCCCGGTCGGCGTAGTTGGCGGTGTTGCTGCCGGTCGGGTACTGGGCGTTGATGCTCGGCCGGGCCACCAGGTCCTGCAGCTGCGGGCTGCGGTAGCTGCGGGTCAGGCTCATGCGCACCTGGTCGCGGCTCTTTTCGTCGGGCTTCCAGACCGCGTGCAGCAGCGGCGTCCAGACGCTGCTGCGGTTCTTGACCGCATAGTTCAGCGCGGCGCTCTTGCTCTCAATGCCTTCCCAGCGCAGGCCGGCGTAGGCCGACCACTGCTTGCTGGGGTTCCATTCGTCCTGGATGTAGGCGGCGGTGCGCAGCGTCGAGGCCTCGAACTCGTCGCCGAATTCGATCACGCCGCGGCAGGCCAGGCCGTTCTCCTTGCAGACCCGGGTCTGGTTCTGCTTCTGGCCCTCGGCTTCCAGGCCGCTGACCAGGCTGTGCTCGCTGGGCAGCAGCTGGTGCGAGAGCTTGCCGACCAGGCTCCAGGAATGGTTGTCGCCATTGCTGCTGTCGTCCTGCACGCGGCTGGGCGCGGCGATGCCGTTCAGGTATTCCTTGCGCAGGCTGTGGGTCTTCATGTCGCCGCGGCCCACGCCGCCGCGCATCTCCAGCCGAGTCTCCTCGCCCAGCTTCCTGGTCCACTGGCCGTTGACGCGGAGCATGGTGAACTCGTTGTCCGAATGGGTGTCGGCGCTGTTGTAGTTGATGCCCGGCGTCTGGAAAGACTGGTTGTGGCTGTTGCCCTTGGACGAGACCAGGAAGGGCTGCAGCGAGAAATTGCTGCCGGCATCCAGGCGCCACTGCAGGCGCGCGTTCATGTTCAGCGCACGGCGCTTGTTCTCGTTGGTGCCGGTGGTGGTCTGCACCGACTCCTGGCCGGTGTGCAGGTCGCGCGTGGTGGCGCGCACCGCGATGTCGTCGATGTTGTCGCCCTGGTGCGCATTCAGCGTGACGTTGTAGGCGCCGCCGTTGTCGTCCAGCTTGTCGTTGCGGGTCCAGGAGGCATTGGGACGCAGGCGGCCCTTCTCCTCGGCCACGGCCAGGCGCACCTCGTTCAGGCGCTTTTGCAGGGCCTCGCGCAGCACCACGTTGATGGTGCCGGCGATGGCGCGGGCCCCATGCTCGGCCGTGGGCGCCCGCATGATCTCGATGCGCTCCACCTGCTCGGGCGGGAGCTGGTCCAGCGAGAAGCCCGGCGGCATGCGCTCGCCGTTGACCAGGATCTGGGTATAGCCACCGCCCATGCCGCGCATGCGGATGTCGCCGCCGCGGCCCGGACGGCCGCCGGTGGTGACACCGGGCAGGCGCTTGAGCACTTCGCCCAGGTTGTTGTCGCCGAAGCGCTCGATCTCTTCGCGGCCGATGATGATCTTGGCGGCGGTGGACGCGCGGCGCTTGCTTTCGTCGGTGCCGCCGCTGACCTCGACCCGCTGCAACTGCTCGGTCTTGGTGGCCTCGGGGGGCTTCTGCGCCGGGCGCTGCGGCTGAGGCGGCGTGGCCGGCCTGGCGGCCGGCTTGGGCGCGCTGGCCGGGCTTTCCGGCGGCGGTGCGGTCTGTGCCTGGGCGGCCGCGGCCATTGACAAGGCCAGAGCGGCGGCGAGCGGATGCGGGGCGAATTTCTTGGCGTGATTCATGGGCTGGCGGCCGTCGAACGGCCGTACTGCTGTCTTGTTCTGTGAGGCGATGAGGGGCACCGGCACCAGGCCGGGTCAGCGCAGGCGCGCAGCATCTCATGGGCTCCGTGCGAATACCGGAGGTCGCGCCGGGCTTTTTAACTTCTTTACCTGCTGCAATGCAAAGCGTGGCGCTGGCGCCGCTCGCTAGGCCAAACAATCAAGTCCGTGATCGTTGTGCGCCTGGCGCGCGGCGAGCGCGGCCTGGCTCAACCCGGCTCAGGACGGTCTTGGCGCTGGAAACGGATCTGCTTGATGCGGCCGGTATCGACGACCAGGGTCGAGATCCGGCCGGCTAGGTCGCGCTCCAGCCTCAGCAGCTGATGGGGCTGCATCCAGTAGCCGCGCGAGCGCAGCTCGACCAGGTCGGGTGTCAGGCCGTGCAGGGTCCAGGCCTGTTGGGTCTTGACCAGCGGCCCTTCGGCCCACAGCTCCAGGCCGCTGGCGGACTCGACGATGCGCCAGGTCGTGGCCGCGTCATCGCAGTGGTAGCTGCCGACCAGTCCGGCGGGCAATTGCGCGTCGGGATCGACGCGGCTCATGCGGGCGGTTCGGCCGGCGCCTATCTCGGCGCAGACGGTGTCCTGCCCCTCGGGACGCAGCCTCAGCTCGTTGGCGCCGCGCAGCGGCACCCAGCTGCCGTCGGCTTCCTGGTGCAGCTCGAAGCTGGCACCCCATTGAGCGCCCAGGTGGCGCTCGCCCTCGACCGTGATCTCGATGAGCTGGGCCAGCTCTGCATCGAGCCAGCGCCCCTGCCAGGGCCGCAGGTCGGCGGTCGATGGTGGCGTTGGCCGGTCCAGGCAAATGCCGGCCAACTCGCGCGCCACCTTGAAGGGATTGCTGCCGCCGTCGTTGGAGATCACGACCACGGCCAGCTGTTGTTCCGGCATCAGCAGGAACTCGGTGCGGAAACCCGGCCACAGGCCGCCGTGGCCCAGGCAGGCGATGCCCTGCCAGCGGCTGTGCTCCTGGCCGCGGGCATAGGGCGTGGCATGGCCGCCGCTCAGCAGCTGCGGCTCGGCCAGGGCCTGGGCCAGCTCGCGCAGCTCGGGGCTGGGTTGCAGGAGCTGGCCGGCCCAGAGCAGGAGGTCGTCGACCGTGGAGACCAGGCCGCCTTCGCCGCCATGCTCGAAGGCGTGCAGGGCGCGGCGCCAGCGGCCGGGCTCGTCGGCATCGGGCAGATAGGGCGTGGCCAGGCCAGGCAGGGGCCGGTCGCAGCTCAGTTCCATCGAGGTGTTGTGCATGCCCAGCGGCCGGAACAACCGGTGCTGCAGGAAGCCGTCCAGCGTCTCGCCGCTGACCCGCTCGACCACCAGGCCCAGCAGGGCGAAGCCGCTGTTGCAGTAGAGGAAACGGCTGCCGGGCTCGAAGTTCAGGTGCCGGCAGCGGGCGATGGCCTGCAGCAGCATGGCGCGGTCCACGCGCAGGTCCAGGTTGGCGCCGCCCAGGCGCAGGAGCTCCAGCATGTCGGGCAGGCCGCTGGTGTTGCGGGCCAACTGATCCAGCGTGACGGCCTGGGGCAGGGCGGCCAGCTCCGGCAGGTGGCGGCGCACATCATCCTGCAGGCTCAGGCGGCCCTCGGCTTGCAGCAGCAGGACCGCGGCCACGGTGAATTGCTTGGACACCGAGGCGATGCGCAGCCTGGAATCGCGCCGCAGCGGCGTCTGCTGCTCCAGGCTGGCCAGGCCGTAGCCCTTGGTCAGCAGCACCTCGCCCTCGCGCAGCAGGCCGACGCTGTAGCCGGGCGCGGCACAGCCCTGCAGGGCGGCGAAGTAGTGGTCGATGCGGGCCTGCAAGGGCGCCGCCGCCGCATGGTTCATGGGGACTCCTTCGAGGCTGGTCAGTGTAGGGGCCGGCCGCCATCAGTCGCGGCCTCGCAGGCGCTGCTTGAGCTGCACGCTCTTGATGACGCTCTTCCACCGGGCCAGCTGCTCTCGCCGTTCCAGCGCCGTCATCTCGCCACGGCGTGCTTCGCGCTGCAGCTTCTCATAGCTCTTCAGCCGCTCGGCGCCGAGGCTCTCGCGTACCGCACAGCCGGGCTCGTCGCCATGGCTGCAGTTGCGGAAGCGGCAGGCCTGGGCGAGCTCCTGCACATCGTCGAAGGCCTGGGCCACCGTCGCGGCATCGGCGTCCAGCGCCAGGCCGCGCAGGCCCGGCGTGTCGATGATGCAGGCGCCGCTCTGGCAGCGGTGCAGGCTGCGGCTGGTGGTGGTGTGGCGGCCCCGGCTGTCGTCCATCCGCACGGCGCCGGTGAGCTGCTCGCTGTGGCCGCAGAGGCTGTTGGTCAGCGTGCTCTTGCCGGCGCCGCTGGAACCCAGCAAGACCAGGGTCTGGCCCAGGCCCAGATAGGGGCTCAGCGCTTCGCAGCTGGCGGCCGAGGTGGTGTCCACCGCCAGCACGTCCAGCAGGCCGAGGTGGCTATGGGCCAGATGCCGGCGCACGGCTTTCAGGCGTTCCGCTGGCTGAGCGCAGAGGTCGGCCTTGCTGAGCACCACGACGGCCGGCACGTCGGCACTGCGCGTCAGCACCAGATAGCGGTCGAGCCGCGCCAGGTTGAAGTCATGGTCCAGGCCTAGCACCAGCAGCGCGCAGTCCACATTGCTGACCAGGGGCTGCAGCCGGCCCTCGGGATCGCGGCGGTTCAGGCTGTTGAGCGGCGGGATGTGCTCGCGCACCCAGTGCTGGTCGCCCTCGGCTTCGGCGAGTACCCAGTCGCCCACGGCCAGGCGCTGTCCCTGGGCCTGCAAGGCGTTCAGGAGCTGAGGATGGACGCGGGCCCGCAGCGGGCCCTGGCTGCCTTCCAGGCGCAGCGCGTCGCGGTGGATTTCGGTGATGCGGACCGGGTCCGCCTTGGGGTGTTGGCCGAGCAGCGGATGCAGCAGCGGCAGCAGGTTCTGGTTCAGGCCGAGGCGGCGCAGCGCCTCGAATTGCAAGCTTTCGAGCATGACGGTCTCATGGGCAAAGTAAGCCGGTCCCCGCGGCGCTTGGCGTCGCAGGGGAATGAGGTCAGGGTCGGCCGCACCGGGGCGGCAGCTTGTCGGGCGGGAGGTCTTGCTGGCTGCGCTCAGGGCGAGCGCGGCGCCAGGGTCTTCTCAGCCTTCAGGCAGCCAGGGCGGCGGCCGACAGGGGCTGGACAAGATCACGGGTGGCGTTCATGAGGAGCTCCTGTATTTGAAGGGTTGAGGGGGAATGAGCGGCGCAGTGTGCCACAACACAAAAGCAAAGGGCCACCGAGGTGGCCCTGATCGCTTACCGGACCGCTGCCGCACTGGGGCAGGGACGGGGTACGTCGGCGCTGGTGACGGGTTCCAGTGTTCTGCCCAATTTGCAGCCGGTTTTCGCTTCCGTGCTTCGCATTGTGCGGGCCGTCCGTGACGGCCGCATGACGAAGAACAAGGACTTTGCAGTCCTCTTCCGTTGCAGAGGACTATTTCAGATCGTTCAGCGCCTTGCGTTCCTTGTTGCGGCTGCGCTTGTCGGCCTTGGCCTTGGAGTCGGCCTTTTCCTCGGCCGTGGGCTCGATCGGCATGGGCTTGCGCGGCAGCTTGTTGTCGGCGATGGACGCGTTGTAGACCAGCGTGGCCAGCACCACGGCGGCCTGCTTCATGTCCTCGGGGATCACATGATCGGCCGAGTCCACATGGGTGTGGTGCAGGCGCGTGAAGTAGTCCAGCGGGTCCTGGATGAACTGGAAGCCGGGCAGGCCCACGTTGTCGAAGGACACATGGTCGGTCGAACCCGTTGAGTTGTTCGAGATCGTGCCGTCGCTGAGGTCGGAGACCTGGCCGAACCATTCGGCGAAGGTCGAGCGCGCCGCGGCGTTGCCCTGGGTGGTGATGCCGCGCAGCTTGCCGCTGCCGTTGTCCACGTTGAAGTAGAGCGAGAAGCGCTCATGGTCGGCCAGCTTGCTGATAGGCCAGCCCGGGCTGCTCCACAGCCAGCGGCTCAGCTCGCGCTCCTTCGGGTCGCTGGGCTTGGGACGGGTGGCGAAATGCTGCTCCACATAGGCGGCCGAGCCCAGCAGGCCCTGCTCCTCGCCGGCCCACAGGCCCAGGCGGATGGTCCGCTTGGGGCTGAAGCCCACGGCCTTGAGGATGCGGATCGCCTCCATGGTGATGGCCACGCCGGCACCGTTGTCCACGCCGCCGGTGGCGCCGTGCCAGGAGTCCAGGTGGGCGCCCAGCATCACCAGCTCGGGCTTGTCGCCCTGGCCGGGGATCTCGGCCATCACGTTGTGCGCATTCACGTCTTCGTCGTGGAAACGGGCCACGACGTTGAACGAGATCTTGGGCGTCTGGCCGTTGTCCAGCATGCGGCCCAGCATGTTGTAGTGCTCGACCGGCAGCATCAGGCCCGGCACCGGAAAGGTCTTGCCGACGCGATGGCTCTGGCCCATCACGCGGATCAGGCCGCCGTCCCAGGAGCTACGGAACAGCGCGCCGGCCACGCCCTCGGCCTTGAGGAAGGCGTCGCGGGCTTCGCTGAAGCGGTTGGACTTGCGGCGCTGTTCGATGCTGTCGACCGGCGGCTGCTGGCCTTGGCTGGCTGTGCTCTTGATGTCGAAGTTGCGCATCTCGGCCAGCTCGGCGCTGGAGTAGCGCTTGGAGATCTCGCGGCGCGGCTCCTCGCTCTCGGTCGGCTCGTTCAGCATCACGACCTTGCCCTTGAGCTTGCCCTTGAACTTCTGCAGCTCGGCCTCGGTCACCGCGTCGAGGTAGACCACCTCGGCCTCGACCGTGCCATTGGTGCCCGGCGTCCAGGCCAGCGGAATGGTCTGCAGCGAGGTCTTGCGCGGCGACAGCAGGTCGACGTTGGCATGGTCATAGCTCCAGCCGCGGCCGAACTCGAAGGCCTCCTGGTGCACATTGCTCAGGCCCCAGGCCATGAGCTGGTCCTGCGTCCAGCGCGTGGCCTCGCGCATCTTGGGCGAGTTGGTCAGGCGCGGGCCGATCTTGTCGGTCAGCTGGTACAGGGTCTGCATCACCTGCGAGTGATTGAAACCCTGGTCGCGGATCGCGTTGACGACCTCGGGCTCGGGCTTGGCGGCCCAGGCGAGGGCGGGGATCAGCAGGCTGGCGGCCAGGGCCAGGGACAGCTTGTTCAAAGTCGGCATCAACGGGCTCCGCGGGTGAGGAAACTGGATCCAGAGTTGGAAGCGGCGCAGTCTACTGGCGGCTTTCAGGGGTGCCGTTCGTCAGGGGCGGGGCTGTGCGAGAGCGGCATGAGGGGAAACACCGAGCGGACGCCGTGCATGCCGCAGGCCGGTCCTGGTGCAATCAGGGCGAACTTGGTGCATGCGCCATTTGCAAGGCCGGCACCGCCCTGGTGCCCGGCCTTGGCATCGCCCTTGCATTGGCCTGGGCATGGAACTGACGCCGCGTGAGAAAGACAAGCTGATGCTGTTCACCGCCGCCCTGCTGGCCGAGCGCCGCTTGGGCCGTGGGCTGAAGCTCAACTACCCGGAGGCCGTGGCCTTCATCAGTGCCGCGGTGCTCGAAGGTGCCCGCGACGGCCGCACCGTGGCCGAGTTGATGAGCGCGGGCCGTGAGGTGCTGAGCCGGGCTCAGGTGATGGACGGCGTGCCCGAGATGATTCCCGAGATCCAGGTCGAGGCGACCTTTCCGGACGGCACCAAGCTGGTCACGGTCCACCAACCCATTGCCTGAAGCCATGCGCACAAGACTCCCCCTGCTGTTGCTCGTCCTGATTGCTGCGCCGGTGCTGGCCCATACGGACGAAGCGGCCCACAGCCATGTCAGCGGCTTCTGGGCCGGTGCGGTCCATCCCTGGACCGGTGCCGACCACCTGGCCGCGATGCTGGCCGTGGGCCTGTGGAGCGCCCTGGCGCTGCGCCAGCCTCTGCGCGCACCACTGGCGTTCGCGGCCTCGCTGCTGGCCGGCGCCTTGCTGGCGATGCTGAGCGGCTGGGCCCAGCCGGCGGTGGAGGCGGGCATCACGGTCTCGCTGGCGGTGCTGGGCTTGCTGGTGGCTTTGAAGGTGGGCCTGCCGCCGGCCATCGGCGCTGCGACGGCGGCCCTGCTGGCCTTCAGCCATGGCTCGGCCCATGGGCTGGAACTGCAGGGCCTGGCAGCGCTGGCCGGCATGGTGGCCAGCACGCTGGTGCTGCACGGACTCGGCCTCGCCCTGGGTTGGAAACTGCGCAGCGCGCCCAGGCTGGCCCATGGCCTGCTCGGTGCCGGTGTTGCGGCGATTGCGCTGACCCGGGTGCTCTGAAGATGATTCCCGGCGAGCTGATCACGGCCGACGGCGAGCTGGAGCTGAACCCAGGCCGGCGCACGCTGACCCTCAAGGTGGCGAACACCGGCGAGCGGCCCATCCAGGTCGGCTCGCACTACCACTTCGCCGAAACCAATGCGGCGCTGGACTTCGACCGCGGCGCGGCGCGCGGCATGCGGCTCAACATCTGCAGCGGCACGGCGGTGCGCTTCGAGCCGGGGCAGGCGAGGACGGTGGAGTTGGTGGAGCTCGGGGGCGACCGCGTCGTCCACGGTTTCCGCGGCCTGGTGATGGGCAAGCTATGAGAATCAGCCGTCGCGCCTATGCCGAGATGCTCGGCCCCACCGTCGGCGACAAGTTCCGCCTGGCCGACACCGCCCTCGTGATCGAGGTCGAGCAAGACCTGACCCTGCGCGCCGGCGGCTACGGCGAGGAGGTGAAGTTCGGCGGCGGCAAGACCGTGCGCGACGGCATGGGCCAGTCGCAGCGGCCGAATGGCCCCGGGCCCGGCGACGCGGTCGACACCGTGATCACCAATGTCGTCATCATCGACCACTGGGGCATAGTCAAGGCCGACATCGGCCTGCGCGGCTGCCGCATCGCCGCCATCGGCAAGGCTGGCAATCCCGATGTACAGGACGGCGTGGACATCGTCATCGGCCCCGGCACCGAAGTCATTGCCGGCGAGGGCCAGATCGTGACGCCCGGCGCCATTGACACCCACATCCACTTCATCTGCCCGCAGCAGATCGAAGAGGCGCTGATGAGCGGCGTGACCACGATGATTGGCGGCGGCACCGGGCCGGCCACCGGCACGCTGGCGACCACCTGCACGCCGGGCCCCAGCCATATCGCGACGATGCTGAAGGCGGCCGAGGCCTTTCCGATGAACCTGGGCTTTCTCGGCAAGGGCAACGCCAGCCGGCCCGAGGGCCTGATGCAGCAGATCGAGGCCGGTGCGATCGGCCTCAAGCTGCACGAGGACTGGGGCACGACGCCGGCCGCCATCGACAACTGCCTGAACGTGGCCGAGGCCACCGACACCCAGGTCGCCATCCACACCGACACGCTGAACGAGAGCGGCTTCGTCGAGGACACGATCGCCGCGTTCAAGGGCCGCACCATCCACAGCTTCCACACCGAGGGCGCCGGCGGCGGCCATGCGCCGGACATCATGAAGGTGGTGGGCGAGGCCCATGTGCTGCCCAGCTCGACCAACCCGACGCGGCCCTTCACCGTCAACACGCTGGACGAGCACCTGGACATGTTGATGGTCTGCCACCATCTCGATGCCGGCATTGCCGAGGATCTGGCCTTCGCCGAGTCGCGCATCCGCCGCGAGACCATCGCGGCAGAGGACGTGCTGCACGACCTGGGCGCGATCAGCATGTTCTCATCCGACAGCCAGGCCATGGGCCGCGTCGGCGAGGTGAGCCTGCGCTGCTGGCAGACCGCGCACAAGATGAAGCTCCAGCGCGGCGCCTTGCCCGGTGACGGGCCCGGCAATGACAACGCGCGGGTCAAGCGCTACCTGGCCAAGCTGGCCATCAACCCGGCCTTAACCCATGGCATCGCGCATGAGGTCGGCAGCATTGAAGTGGGCAAATGGGCCGACCTGGTGCTGTGGAAGCCGGCCTTCTTCGGCGTCAAGCCCAGCCTGATCCTCAAGGGCGGCTTCATCGCCGCGGCGGCGATGGGCGACGCCAATGCCTCGATCCCGACACCGCAACCGGTGCATTACCGGTCGATGTTCGGCAGCTTCGGTGGCGCGCTGGCGCAGGGCTCGCTGAGCTTCGTCAGCCAGGCCGGTCTCGCGAGCGTGGAGAAGCTGGGCCTGGCCAAGACGCTGGCGCCGGTGAAGGGCTGCCGCACGGTGCGCAAGGCCGACATGCGGCTCAACGACTACCTGCCGGTGATGGAGATCGATGCGCAGACCTACGAGGTCCGTGCCGACGGCCAGCTGCTGAGCTGCAAGCCTGCCACCGAGCTGCCGATGGCGCAGCGCTACTTCCTGTTCTGACCATGATCCATGCAAGCAAGCGAATTGCCGGCGGTGCCGGCCTGGCCCTGGCCCTGCTCAAGCGGGCGGCCACGCTGACGCTGGACTGGGACCAGCGCAGCAAGAGCCGCTTTGCGGCCACCGATTCGGCGGGCCGCGAGATCGGCGTGGTGCTGCCGCGGGGCACGGTGCTGCGCGATTCCGATGTGCTGGTGGCGGACGACGGTTCACTGCTGAGCATAGTCGCGGCGGATCAGCCCGTCATGCAGGTGCGCATCTGCGCCGAGCATGGCCGGCCCTTCGATCTGCTGCGCGCCGCTTATCACCTCGGCAACCGCCATGTGCCGCTGGAGCTGCAGCCCGCGCTCCTGCAGTTCGAGCCCGATACGGTGCTGGCCGACATGTTGCGCCGCCAGCACCTGATAGTGACCGAGGCGATGGCGCCCTTCGAGCCCGAGGGCGGGGCCTATGGCGAGGCGGGTGGGCATCACCACCACCATCACGGCCATGGCCATGAGCATGCGCATGACTGAGACCAGCCTGCTGCATCTGCTGTGGCTGGCCTCGCCGGCCTTGCCGGTGGGTGGCTTCAGCTACTCGGAAGGGCTGGAAGCGGCCATCGAGGCCGGCGTTGTTCATGACGAAACCACAGCCGGCATCTGGCTGCTCAACCAACTGGAGCTGGTGCAGGCGCGGGCTGAGCTGCCGGTGGCTGCGGCCGCGCATTACGCGACCTTGTCGCTGGACGCCGCACGCCTGGTCGAGCTGAACGACTGGGTGCTGCTGAGCCGCGAGACCGCCGAGAGCCTGCAGCAGACCCAGCAGATGGGCCGCAGCCTGCTGGTGTGGATGCAGGGCCTGATGCCCGAGGCCGAGGTGCTGTCGTTGCTGCAGGCCCTGACCCCGGCACCGGCCTGGCCCGTGGTCATGGGTGCGGCGACGGCCAGCCGCGGCGCGGCGCTGGAGCCGGCCTTGCAGGCCATCGCCTTCGGTTGGGCCGAGAACCTGGTGCAGGCCGCGGTGCGCTGCGTGCCGCTGGGCCAGACGGCCGGCCAGCGCCTGCTGGCGCGCCTGGTCGAGGCGATTCCGGCGGCGGTGGCACAGGCCTTGTCCGTGCCCGAACCACTGGCCTTCGCGCCGCTGCTCGGCGTGCATGGCGCGCGTCACGAAACCCAGTACTCGAGGTTGTTCCGATCATGAATGAGTCTGCCGCACCGCTGCATGCCATCCCCGGCCGCACCAAGAAGCTGCCGCCCTTGCGCGTCGGCGTGGGCGGGCCGGTGGGCTCGGGCAAGACGACCCTGGTCGAGGTGCTGTGCAAGACCATGCGCGAGCGCTGGGACCTGGTGGTGGTCACCAACGACATCTACACCAAGGAAGACCAGCGCCTGCTGACCGTGGCCGGCGCGCTGGAGCCCGAGCGAATCATGGGCGTGGAGACCGGTGGCTGCCCGCACACGGCGATCCGGGAGGACTGCTCGATCAACCTTGAGGCCGTGGACCGGATGCTGGAGAAGTTCCCCGAGGCCGACATCGTCTTCGTCGAGAGCGGCGGCGACAACCTGGCCGCTACCTTCAGCCCCGAGCTCAGCGACCTGACGATCTACGTGATCGACGTGGCCGCCGGCGAGAAGATTCCGCGCAAGGGCGGGCCCGGCATCACCAAGAGCGACCTGTTCGTGATCAACAAGACCGACCTGGCACCGCATGTGGGCGCCGACCTGGGCGTGATGCGCCAGGACACGCAGCGCATGCGGCCGCTCAAGCCCTGGGTGATGACCAACCTGAAGACCCGCGAGGGCCTGGACGAGGTGGTGCGCTTCATCGAGAAGCAAGGGCTGCTCCTTGTCGACTGACCTGGCATCGGTCCGCTGGCCGGCCCGCCTGCAGCTGAGTGCCGTGCACGATGGTGCGGCGACGCGGTTGCGGGCGCGCCATCAGGGCCCGCTGCGCCTGCTCAAGACCTTGTATCCCGAGGGCCCTGGCGTTGCCCATGCGGTGATCGTCCATCCACCGGGCGGCCTGGTGGGCGGGGACCGCCTGGACATCGAACTCGAAGTCCGGCCCGGTGCCCATCTGCTGGTCACCACGCCGGCCGCGACGCGCATTTATCGAAGCAATGCCGGCGAGGCGGCCCAGTGCGTGGAGGCCCGCGTCCACGAACGAGGGCGGCTGGAATGGCTGCCGCAGGAGACCCTGGCCTTTGAAGGCTGCGAGGCCCGCAACGAGGTACGGCTTTGCCTGGCTGCCGGCGCGAGCCTGATCGCGAGTGAGGTGCTCGCCTTGGGCCTGCCGGCTGCCGGCCAGCATTTCAGGCGTGGCCGCATCCTGCAGCACCTGGAGGTCGAAGGCCTGTGGCGCGACCGAGGCTGGCTGGACGCGGCCGATGCCGCCTTGCTGGATGGTCCTTGCGGCCTGGCAGGCCACCGTGTGCTGGGCAGCCTGGCCTATGCGCAGACCGAGACCATGGCCGGAGGCGAAGAGCTGCTGGAGCAGAGCCGCCGTTTGATGGCCGATCTGCCGCTGTCGGGTATCACCCGGCTGCTGCGCCCGCAGGGCACGGTGCTGCTGGCGCGTGTGCTTGGCGATGAGGTCGAGGCGGTGTCAGCGGCGCTGCGCCGCCTTCGGGCCTTGTGGCGGCAGCAGCTGTGGGGCCTGGCCACGGCGGAGCCGCGGGTCTGGTCGACCTGATGAACCAGGGCGGCATCGACCAGGACCGCGACAACATCTCGCGGCGCGGCGTCGGTGAAGACTTCAACGACGACGGCATCCGCGGTCTGCTGGTGCGCGAGGATGCTGGCGGCACGGTGCCGGAGCCGGCTTCGCTGGGGCTGGTCGGCCTGGCCTTGGCGGGGCTGGCGGCGGCCAGGCGGCGCAAGGCAGACCCCAGCGGCCGCTGAAGGAATCAGCAGGCGCCGCCACTGCGGGCGGCGTCTGCTGCCTCTGCTGACTCAGCTCTTGGCCTTGTCCGTCGGCGTGGGGGCTGCCTGTGCAGGTGTGCCGCCGACTTCGATGCCCGGCGTAGGCTGGCCCTGCTTCTCTGCACTGCGGTCGAACACCATCAACTTGCCGAATACCAGCTGAACCCATGTTGGATAGGTGTAGGCGGTTCCCTTGTTGTGGTCGATCAAGGCGCCGATGCCACCCCCGATGAGGATGTTGCCCCACATGCCTGAATTCGCGCGCGAGATTGCGCGACCGGAGGCCTCCGGCTGATTGGGCGCCTTGCAGCTGATGTCCAGGTCCTTGGCTGAACGGCGAACCGGGGTGGTTTCGCCCGACTTTGCACTGACGCTGCCGTAGTCGTTGGACAGCTTGCATTCGGCGTTGCTGATCAATTCACCGGCTTCGGTCCTGGTCTCGATGCGCACAGGATGGGTGCTGTCGTTCATGACCGATGCGCAACCCGAGCAAAGCAAGACGGCTGCGGCCGCAAGGACGCTGATTTTCATGGAGTTCCCCTGAAGTGTTATCAATTTCGCACCGCCCGACGACGGTGCGCGCGGATTGTGGCCGCGGCAGGAGTCATGGCGCGTCAACGAAAACCCGTGGTCGAGAGGGCTCGGACGCGAAGTCATCTTTCGGGGCACCGATGAGCTGTCGGCTCGGACTGCTCCGGTGCCGACCGAGACCATCAAGAAAGCCTCGCAGGCTTGCACCTGCGAGGCATTTGGTTCTGCAGTGGCCGTGGCCGCAAGCTTGCCGCGACGGAGCTCAGGCTGCGAGCGGCGCCTTCTTGCCCAGCACCATCTCGTCAAACGAGGGCAGCGGCTTGATCGAGGGAGCCATCAGCTCGCCGCAACGAGCGGTGGTGACGACGTCTTTCGGATCGAGCTTGATCAGCTCCGACTGCTCGTGCAGCGGCTCATAGACGTCCTCGCCGATCAGGCGGCCGCGGCTGTCGTAGGGCCAGATCATCTGCATGCCGACGATCTTGTGCAGGTACATGTCGTTGTTGTCGGCGTGATGCTGCTTCTGGTCCAGCACATGTTCGAGCAGCCGGCGCGCAATGAACTTCGGCAGCCGATTGAGCAGCTTGTTGGCACGCAGTGACTTGCCGGAGACCTGCTGGTAGACGGTGGAGATCGAGGTCACGTAGTGGTCGGAGACCGAGACCTCTTCGGTGGCCATGTAGAAGGCCGTCTGGTTGGTCTGGGACCACAGGCGGTACAGGCCCTTGATCTGTTCCTGGCCGTTCAGCACCACGTCGTTGCCGCCGGCCGTGACGTGATAGACCGCCTCGGGGCTCATCATGTCGGGCGCGAAGATTTCCTCGTAGCGGCCGGCCACTTCCAGGGCGCGGTGGCGCGCGTAGGCCATCAGCAGGAAGCGGTGGCGCGGGTTTTCGGTCACGGCCAGCAGGCGGTCCACGGCCGCGTTGAGTTGGGTGAGGTCCAGGTTCAGGTGCTTCATCGTCTTGCGCTTTCGATCAGGGGCGGTGTCGGGCTTGGCAAGAATCAGGCGACCCGCCTGTCCTGCTTGCCCAACACCATCTCGTCGAACGAGGGCAGGGGCTTGATGTGCGGGGCCAGCAGCTCGCCGCAGCGGGCGGTGGACAGGACATCCTTGGCGTCGAGCTTGATCAGCTCGGATTGGTGCTGCAGCGGCTCGTAGACATCCTCGCCCAGCAGTCGGCCGCGGCTGTCGTAGGGCCAGATCATCTGCATGCCGACGTACTTGTGCAGGTACATGTCGTTGTCGTCGGTATCGTGATGCTGCTCGTCCAGCGCGCGCTCGAGCAGCCGGCGCGAAATGAACTTCGGCAGCCGGTTGAGCAGCTTGTTGGCGCGCAGCGACTTGCCCGAGACCTGCTGGTAGGCGGTGGAGATCGAGGTCACGTAGTGGTCGGAGACCGAGACCTCCTCGGTGCCGAGGTAGAAGGCCGTCTGGTTGGTCTGGGCCCACATGCGGTACAGGCCCTTGATCTGCTGCTGGCCGTTGAGCACCACATTGTTGCCGCCCACCGTGAGGTGGTACACGGCATCGGGGCTCATCATGTCGGGCGCGAAGATCTCCTCGTAGCGACCCGCCACTTCCAGCGCGCGGTGACGTGCGTAGGCCATCAGCAGGAAGCGGTGACGCGGGTTCTCGGTCACGGCCAGCAGGCGGTCCACCACGGAGTTGAGTTGCGTGAGGTCCAGGTTCAGGTGTTTCATCGTCGGCGCCTTAGATCAGACATGCGGCCCCGAGTGCTTCGAGGGCTGTGCGCAGTCTGGCGAAGGGCGGCCGGATCGGCCATGACGCTGAGCGACAAATGCCTGTCAGTTCCCGACAGGCAGGGTGCCTTGCGCCAAGGAATGCTCGGTGAGGCGCGCGGCTCAGCCCGGCTTGGCGGCGGCTTCCTTGTCCCGGGCCCAGAACTCGACCATCACCGTCATGGCGATCCAGACCAGCAGCGTGGGGCGCACCTTGTCCGGGACCATGCCCTGGCCGCGCAGCATGAAATCCATCATCTCGGGCAGGGTCGCCGCGTAGACCACGGCCATCAGCGAATACACCAGCTTCTGCCGGCTGGACGAGATGTAGAGCACCGTGATGACGATGCTGGCCAAAGTCATCAACAAGACGCCGAACTGCCAGGCGTTCAGCTTTTCTGTGCCGGCCAGCACGAAGCCCAGCACGGCGCCGAAGAACATGTTCAGCCCGTTGAGATTGGCCTGGTATTCCCCCGTCGACATGCGTCCTAGCCCGGCTCCGGTGAACAGCCGGCGGATCACTGCTTGCATCTGGACCTCTCCTGAATCATTCGTGGTCGGTCCATTCTGCCTTGGGGTGGTGTCAGGTCTTGCCTGGGCGCGGGCCAGGGACCTACGGATTGACAGGCCCGGCATGCACCGTAGAGTCCGGACCTGGATCTGCGGCCCGTGGTCAAGCCGTCGGCTGAAGTTGGCCTTGGCTCCGCTAGTCGTCTGCTGTGGAGTGGAAGGGGGCAAATGCTGGTTCAAGCAAAGCCGTGGCGCGCCAGGCGCGGGAGCTCCGACCATTGGCTGCAAGGCTTGCATCGCTTCGATGCGGCGCGCGGCGCCAATTCAGCGTCTTTTGAACGCCGGCGCTTCCGGATGCTGTGCATCGCCAGCGGCCTGATCATGCTGATCTTCACGCCCTGGGCGATTAGCGACATCTTGCTTGGGCGCGTCGCGCTTTTTCTGTCCGACCTGTACTTCCTGGTCATGGCTGGCCTGGTCGTGCTGCTGGCCCGCCAGAGCTTGCTGAGAGTGGCCAGCCTGCTGTTCACGATCGCCGCCTTCGTTGGCGTCGTCGGCCTGAGCGTTGTGGTCGATGTGCCCAGTGCAACGCTGCCGCGCGCCACGCAGATCTACCTGATCCCGCTTACGGTGGTTGCGTACTTCCTGCTCCAGTACGAGGTGCGAAACCTGCGTACGGCCGTGCCCGTGCTGAACCTCGTGGCCTTCGTCGTGCTCGCAACGACGTCCAGCAGCTTCGGCTTCAGCCCCATGGTCAGTGAGGCAGAACGCGGCTTGGCGAACAACTTCGCCTCGCTGCTGGCCGCGATCGCGCTGTACGCGGCGCTGACGGTCATGCACCGCGAGGCGAGGGAGTCGACGGCCCTTGAACGGGCCTTTGGCGTCGCCATCATGAACGGCGAGATCGAGGCCTATCTGCAACCGCAATGCACGGCCGAAGGCGCTCTGATTGGCGCCGAGGCCTTGATGCGCTGGCGCCATCCGACGCGCGGCTACATCTCGCCGGCCGAGTTCATCCCTATGGCCGAGCACAGCGGACTGATCGTTCCGGCGGGCGAGCAGCTGTTGGGCAAGGTCTGCGAACTGCTGAACCGCTGGGAAGGCGACGCGGCGCTCAGCCATGTCAGGGTGTCGGTCAATGTCAGCCCCATGCAACTGCTGGCGGCCGAGTCCGCGGAACGGCTGCTGAGCCGGGTCTCCAGCAATCTGGCGGCGCGAAAGGTGCTGAAGTTCGAGCTGACCGAATCCATGTTCGTCGAGGACTTCGAAATGGTTCACGGCCGCATGATGCAGATTCGAGCCAGCGGCATCGCCATCGCCCTGGACGACTTTGGCACCGGCTTCTCCTCGCTGAACTATCTGCGCAGGCTGCCGCTCGATCAGCTCAAGGTCGATCAGGCCTTTGTCAAGGACCTGCCGGCCGCGCCGGACGCCAGCAAGATCGCCCGCACCATCGTCCAACTCGGCAAGGACCTGGGCCTGGAGGTGGTGGCCGAGGGCACGGAAACCGCTGAACAGGTCCGGGCCTTGCAGGAAATGGGTTGCGAGATCTTTCAGGGCTTTTTCTTCTCACGCCCCATTCCCGCGGAGGCCTTCGAGGCGCTGGCTCAGGAGTTGCACGACGGGACGCGATCCTTGCGGCCTGCGGCGGTGCCCAGTTGCTAAGCCTTCTTCACGAACTCCGACTTCAGCCCCATTGCGCCGATGCCTTCGATCTTGCAGTCGATGTCGTGGTCGCCGTCGGTCAACCGGATGTTCTTGACCTTGGTGCCGACCTTGACCACCAGCGACGAGCCCTTGATCTTCAGGTCCTTGATCACGGTGACGGTATCGCCGTCCTGCAGCACGTTGCCCACGGCGTCCTTGATGACTCGAACTTCTTCGGCCGCCGCAGTTTGCGAGCCTTGGGCCGACCATTCGTGACCGCATTCAGGACACACCAACTGAGTGCCGTCCTCGTAGGTATAGGCCGATTGGCATTGGGGGCAGGCGGGCAGGGTGGACATGGCAACACTCCGGGGTGAGCAAAGAAAAACCCCCAACACCTTGCGATGCTGGGGGCTCTCTATCTGGCTCCTCGACCTGGGCTCGAACCAGGGACCTACGGATTAACAGTCCAGATCACAGCCCGATTTTGGTCGAGGAAAGTTGAAGAATCTTAACGAAATTTTCCAATGGCTCTGGTGGTCGATGGCGTTTGCCGACCTGAACCCGAACCCGCCATAGATGGCGGACCATTGAGTATTCCGGAACTTCGATGTGAATCAAGGGCTTGCGCACCATGATGTCGACCGAAATTCGACAATGGTGTCGCTCGGCAGGTCGGTCGGGGTTAGGACGGCATTGCGAAGCGCAGAAGCATCGTCCAGAATGGCGGCGCGCATGGCTGGATGCCACGCCCGCTGGACCCAGTAGGGACAGCACAGCCACACTATCAAAGCGACGGCGCCCGCCATCACTGGATCACAGAAGCGGGGACTTTCCATCACACGGAGTCCTCTATGCCTTCAAAGATCCCAACCCTTCGTACCCAAGCCTTTGTTCAGCAAGGTGGTCGCTGCTGGTACTGCTGTGTTCGCATGTGGTGCGCATCACCCATTGAACTGGCTTCGGCTCGGCACAAGGGAATGGCAAGCCTGAAATGCACCGCTGAGCATTTGCTGGCCAAGTCGGAAGGTGGCAAAGACCAGGCGAACAATGTTGTCGCCGCCTGTTGGCACTGCAATCGAACCCGACACAAAAGGAAGCTGCCGCCGAAGCCAGAGGCCTTTCGTGCAGATGTGCGGAGGCGGGTTGCTCGAGGACGGTGGCATCACCCATGGGTAAGAACGCTTGGCCTTCTTTGATATTGGGTTCAAATCGAAAGTGCGTCGGGGGGGCTTCGGTGGAGAACATGAAGTCGGCCAATCAAAACGCCCCATAGGGCGCGCGCCGCGCCAGCGAGTAGGGTGGGCAACCCCGGCCCGCGTTTGGCCGCTAGAGGGCCAGATAACGCGAAGCCGGGGGTGTGCCAGCAATACCTGACCCTAGCGCGCCGCTGCCGACGCACGGGGGACTAGCACCGAAGCCGCATTGGCCGCATCCTGCAGAGCCTTGGTCGACAGGTGGCTATAGCGCATCGTGACCTTGGGATCAGAGTGACCCAATATGCTCTGCACTTCGAATAGCGTGCGGCCGCTGGACACCAAGAGGCTGGCGTAGGCATGGCGCAAGTCGTGAATGCGCAGATGCGTCAAGTCAGCTTTGGTGCGCAGTCGTTCCCACACCTTCATGATCGTGGTGTACGGCAGGCGGGTCTGGCGATTGATGAATAGGTGGTCGAACTCGCCCCCCGTGTCGAGCTGGTCGAGCACATGCAGCGCGCTGTCGTTCAAGGGAACGGAGCGCATGCGTTTGGACTTCGAGTTCTTGGCCGGGATGCGCCACACTCGATTCGAACGATCTACCTGACGCCACTCGGCTTGCAAGGCTTCGTTGAGGCGGCAGCCGGTGCTGAGTAGGAACATGGCGATGTTGCACACGGTACGGTTTTCGTCGGTGCGGAGGACGGTTAACAGGCATTGCAATTCTTCGTCGGTCATGTAGTTCTCCATACGGTTGTCGTGGTTGAACAATTCGATTCCGCTGATCGGGTTTTTCTCGATGAAGCTCCAGAGGACGGCCAGGTTCAACATGCGGCGCAGCACTTTTATGTGATGGTCCGCGGTGGCCTTGCTCAAGCCGCCATCAGCCAGGCCCGCGTGAAAAACCTGAACCTTCTGGCGATTCAGCTGATTCAGGCGTAGGTTGCCGAAGGCAGGGTTGATGCGCAGTCGGAATAGCTCTTCATCACGCTTCCACGAGCGCTTGTGGCTCTTGGCATGCGGTAGGTACTGGTCGTTGAAGAAGGAGGTCAGGGTAGGCACGTCCTTGGCTGCCCGGATTTCCGCCGCAGGGTTGGCGCCCAGTGCGATCTCGGCCTTCTGCTTCTTGGCCTCTTTGCGGGCGTCCGAGAGCGAGATGTCGATGCTCTTGCCGATCTTGTGGTGACAGGTCTTGCCGTTCTGATCCTTGTAGCGGAGGTAGTAGGTGCCGCGGCCCGGCGAGGTGCGGCTGACGAGGATGTAGAGACCGGGTACTTCGATGTCGCAGTACTCGACGCGATCACCGGTATTGCAGATCAGGCCGGCGCTGATAAAGGTGGGGGTCAGTTTGACTTTTGGCATTGGGGTTCCTTGAGTTCTTGAGTTCTTGAGTTCTTGAGTTCGAATAGCTCCGCCCGCCCGGATTGGTGGGCGAAGTGGCGGGCTGGGAAACTGAGGGGGCGCGTCTTCACCGAAGCTGACGCTGCCGGGCGACTAGGGCGTCGGAGGTCCGGCCGAAATCAGCGAGTAGTTCTTGGCGCCGCGCTCGCCGACCGAATAGGCCCAGAGCTGCTGTTGACCTGAGCCGTCGTAGCGATCGATGACTTCAATGGCGGCATTGCGGCCTACACGGGCGCGCTCCGCCGCCGCTCGTGCGAGGTCCATCTTCTTGGTGATGCCGTCGCCAATGCAGGCCTTGATCGCAGTGATGACGACGGCGTCCGAGACCTCTGCAGCCTCGGCCTTGGACTTAGCCAGGTCGTCCGAGGGAACCTCAACAACAGACGCCAGGATTTGCGAATAAGGCTTGCCTAGCGCAGTGCTGTATCGATAGGCCAGCGTATCGGGAACATCGCCACGGCGCTTGATGTTCTTGAGTTCGATAACCTTGCCCGGCTCCACGCCTGTCCAGGGCAGCGAGTCCACGATGTAGGCGCAGTCGAAGTCGTCCACCAGATCCGAGGTTCCGGCGTACACCAACTTGCCGCTAGCGGTGCGGTTCTTGTTGGTGTGGGCGAGCGCGATCAAGGTACCGCCCTTAGAGACAAAACGGCGGACAGCTTGAGTGAACTCAGCCATCTGCGACTTGCTCATCAGGTCGGCCACCTTCTTGGCCGTGTCCAGGATGATCACCATGCCCTTCGGGTCCGACTTGGTGACCAGATCGTTCAGGATCGTCAAGAACATGCTGCCGCGAAAGCCCAGATGACCGTCCGCGAGCATGTGGAAGCCGTACGTATCCGCGATCTTGAGCTTCTCGACCAGACCTTTCGCCGTGTCGTCCATGTTGATGTAGTACACGTTGCCCGCGTCAAGACTTCCATCGCCCAGGCTGACGGTCAGGAGATGCAGCGTTAGCAGCGTCTTGCCTGTGTTGGGCGGCGCAAAGATGACGGTGGCCTGTCCCGTCAGTGCAATGGGGCCGAGCGCCTGTTCTTGCTCCAGCAATTGTTTTTCGAGCTCTTCGGATTTGCCGCGCAGCGAGAAGCGTGCCAGTGGACCGGGCTCCACGGGCTGCATGGCTGCCGCAGTGCTGGCAACGAGCGGTGCCGAGACACTCGGCTGCGCATGTACTTCTCCAGGGCCAGAGACAACCTCGGTTTCTGTGACTTCAAACTGGTCGTCGCCCAACGCCATCGGGTCGATGCTGGCACCGGCCTCGCGCGCCAGATGGATCAGGGTGCCGATCGTGTAAGGTTTTCCGGCGTAGGACTTGAAGCTGCGCCACTTGACTTCGATCTCACGGCGACCAGGATAGTCCTTGCCGCCCGCGCTCCAGCTATCAAAGGCGTCCAGACCAGCATCGGAGCCATCGGATTCGTGATGCAGGGCCATGCCGACGCTGACCCACACTGCATAACCGCAATTCGGGTCAATGTAGGCCAGCAGCTGCGTCGCCGCGCTGAACTGCTTGGTGCCGTTCACATGCTCGGCGTTGCCAGCGGCGCGCACTTCATGCTGGCGAGGCGTTGGGCTGCCGTTATGCGCAAACACATCGTCGACAAACTCTTGCGTGACGGCATCGAGTTCGTTGACATGATTGATAACGCAGGCGTGAACGACTTTTCCCGCGCTACCGGGCATCACCACCAGGCTGCGGCCGGTCTTGACGTCGATGCGCTCGGGATGGTCTGCAGTGGAATGCGATTGCTGCTTTGCGTAAACCTGCGCTGGACGACGGTAGTAGAAGTGCTGGCCTTTGCTGGTGTTGACGATGAGGCGCGGCACCATGTCGTGTTCCTGGGCAAAGCGGGACAGGGCGCGGACGGACTCCGGCGAGTCGGCGTCGAGCACCAAGATTTCAGCGGTCGTGATGCATCCAACCTCGTGAGTCGGATTGCGTTGCCAATGGGCGCGGATCGTGGCTTCACTCAGCGTCGCCAACCAAGGATCCCAGGGGCAAGCAGGGCACTTGGTGCCAGGTAGCAGCGGAATGACGTGAAAGCCCATCGCATGCCAGTGCAAGGCTGCCTGGAGCGGGCTGTCAAAAACGAAAGGGGAGGAGGGTGTTGAAATGTTGATCATCTAAACGGCAAGTGGCAATCGGGTGGAGGCTGCTTGCACAAGGCGCTCATCGGGCGATGAACGCAAGCAAACAGGAACTCTCGGATGGCACTTGCCGTAGACAGATGTTTCAACAGCCCCTGAGGGCCGTTCTGGCTGCAGACCCCGTAGTCAGCCCACAGCAGAGGGGCGCGACTCTAGCAGAGAAATTTGCGACCGGAAAGAGCGGCTGGGCGAATGTTGCTCGGCGGGCGAGGCCGGCAGCCTGGAAACCTGGAACGGTGGCAGCGTTGTTAGGTCACCAGGATTTCAGGTTTCCTGAGTGGTTGCCGCAGCAGCCGCCTGCAATGCGCGAAGTAAGCGTGCCTGAGCAATCGCAACAAAAGTTGAAAAGCTCGGCTTCAGGCTGGCCGCGGCCCCTCGGTCCTTGCGGCCCAGGAGGTGCGCCAATCTCAGGCAGGCCATCGCCAACAATCCTTTTGCTCGATCACTTGGCAATAGGGTCGTAACGATGCGAGCTAGTCCCTAGAGCTACCGGACCCCTTCATTCCGTTGGGGGCAGCCGTATCGATGCGTGAATGCGCCGTCAACGGCAGGATGCGCAAAGTTTCAAGGCCCACGATCCGCCCCACGCCGACCTCTCCCCTAGCTCCAGCCGCACGCAAGCCTCCGCAGCATTGCGGATCAAGTCGATGTGCGATGGAGAAAAAGGGAAGAAGAGAGCGCGAAGCGGGAGATGGGTTTTGGCGGCCTGGGCGGGAGGCTCAGCGCCAAGAAGAGTCGATGCTGTCGCTGCCGGCCATTAATGCGGCCTCATTTGCGATCGTCAGCGGCAGCAGGTCAGCAGGCAGGTCCAGGTCGAGGACAAAAGCCAAGCGGTCTTGGAAAGTCATGGTCAAAATCCTTTCGGTGGTTTGAAGAAAGACGAAGAGCGCTATAGGGGGCGCGGGTGCGGTTGGGGTCGGGATAGGTTCGGCATTGGCGTAAATGGCCAAGCCGGGCGCAAGAACGTCTTGCGCTTCAAGGCACTACGGTGAACACGAAGGCGAGAGCTGCGGACTTCAACTCCAGCGCACAGCGCCTTGGACTAAGGCGCGCCCCGCGTCTTGCGCTTGCTCTTACCGCCGGCCTTGCCACCATCCGGTCTGGCGTCCTCGCCGAGCGAGACCGGCGATGCCATCAGCGCTTGCACTTCGGCTACGAAGCCGCTGAGCTCGCCCAGCTCATGAGCGCGTGGGTTTTCCTCCATTGATCGAATGACACTCAAGCCCTTTAGCACTGCCATCAAGAAGCCACCCGTATTGACGGAGCGACCTTCGAATAGCGGCTGCAAGGCGGAGAAGGTCAGAGGCTGGTCGGGTGGAAGCAATTCCAGGATCGAAGCGAACCGGACCCATTCGCGGCTGAAGTAGCCGCTGCCAGTGTTGGAAACCAAGCGAACCAGCACATCGGAATCCGAAGTACAGGCGAGCTGGTAGCCCAAGGTGGAGCGGCCGGATAGCGATGGAAACAGACCAACACGAAGGACGCGGAATGTGGGAGTTGGCGAATTCTCAGTGGACATGATTTCCTTTCGAAGTTGAATGCGAAGGGAACATCCCTTCATATAAGTTGCTCCGTTTTGCGCTGCTCAAAGCAGCGACTTCAAGACCCGCGCAGGGTGATTGCGGATCACTTCCAGCAGGGCCAAGCACTCGGCCCATTCGCGTGTCAGACCACCATCGAACTCAACGATGGCTGCGCGCTCTTCCCAGGCCTCGCGCAGATCCGCATCGAGCCGGACAACAAAGAACTGGATCAAGTCGTTGCTGCTGCTCATGAATTCCTCCAAGGAAATGACGGACAAAAAAATGCCGCCTCGATGGGCGGCTTGGGTGGTGGATTGCTTCGTCTCATGGGTCAAGGTCCATGTGTGCGGCATGGCGTAGGCACAGGTCTGCCAGCATGGGATCGATCAGGTCATCGGCTGGGATGTAGATGACCAGGCCGAAACCGTCGTCACCAAGGACGAACACCACCTCATGCCAAGGACCATGAGCGGTGAAGGACTCCCAGGGCCTGGACACGTCGCCCAGCTCGAAGCCCAACTCCCGTGAGATTGAAGCCAGGCTGTCGCTCGGATCGACAACGATGAAATTGACCAGTTCGGCGATGTCGTAATCGTCATAGTCGGCCAGCTCGGCCATCCTTTCGTTGATGAGGTTGTTGAGGTCGGTGGAAGTGTTGTGCGCGAGAAATGCGGCGACGGACGACGCATCACGCAGCCATTGCATAGACGTACCCCTGTGGTTGGACAAAGAAAAGCGCCCCGGGATTTCTCCAGGGGCGCTGCTAGGCTTGAAAGATGGAAGAAAGGGCGCTGCTATCGGTTCAATTCGATAGGGCCGGTGGCTTGGATGTCCGTAAACGCATGGCCTGGCCACGAGATGGCCCACACGGTGACTCGGCATTGCTGTTTGATGTTGCTGCACCGCTTGATGACATCGGCCACAGCGGTCTTGCTTAGGCGGCTGAGGTCCACGCGCACCGGGCTCATATCCCCGGCGGAACCCTGAAGATAGAAGACACCCATCAGGTATTTCCCAACGCCACCGAAGCGCAGCGTCTTGCCCTCGAACGCTCGCCAGTCGGCGCGAAACTCCGACAGATCCGTGAGCGGGCGGCGATACAGCAGGCCGTCCATCAAGAATGCATGGGCCTCCTTTGCAGTCAACCCCCCCTCGGGGCAGTTGGCGAAAGCAGACTGCAGCTTTTTTGTGAGGTCGGAGTTTTGGTCTTGGATCTTCGCTGTCAACGTCTTGAACTTCGCTGCATACGCCTGCTTGGTCAGAATCGCTTTTTCGAAAAAATGCTCCGATAGTTCGGAGACCGCCAAGATGAAGCAGGCCTCCAACTGATGCACCTGGCTCTCGGAAAGATCCTTCTTCTGGTCAATGACTTCCTGTGCTCTCCAAAGAAAGTCCGCACCGAACTCATCCGCGCTGCATGTTGGGCCTGAGAGGCAACGTGCCGGCGTGCGGGCGTCCGAGCACCAACTATGAAGCGGAAGCAGCAGAGCGACGGTCGCAAGGAAGGCTCGGCCGAACGCCCGACTGGGCTGCCAGCGTATTGGAAATTGCATTCAATGGTTCCTTGTATTGGATTAGGACTGGGCCAATGTGAACAACAGAGCGATCGCAGCGCCGAATACCACGACATTGGCCAGCACGATGAATAGGGCTCGCAGGTTGAGCAGCAGCAGTGCACCGATCTCGCGCAAGATCGACCAGAAGAACCACTTCAAACCTCCAATCAGCTCCAGGCAGAGATGACGTGGCCAACTATGCAGGTAGTTCAGCTGCTTCAAAGCTCCCTCGTACTCAGGGTCGCCTTTGCGATGGCGTCTGATGGTCTGAAGTAGCTTCGAGGCTTCGGCGCGGTCGCGATCGTTCTGCTTTTGATGTTCAAAGATGCCGACGATGTGGTCGCGCACCTTTGCCGAGTTGATCAAGTGCCGATATGTGTCCTTGGATCGCTGATGATCTCGTCGGACTTGCTTGATGAACTGGGAACTCATGGGCCTCCAGCTGATATTGCGTTGAAGAAATGGTGGGCTTGGTTGGGATGAATTCCTCTGGCTGAATGGGCGTGAAAAGTCCGGCAATGGCGGGAGCCAAGCCGGGGCGAGGGATGGGAAGCGGTGAGGGGGAGTTGTCGCCAGGTACTGGCGGTGCAGTCGGCGGGATGGAACAGGGCAGCTCTGCTGCTCCGCAGGTGGATTGCCTTCAGAAAATTGCGCGGAACAAGCCGCCAAAGAGTGCGCCCATGATCGCGAAGGTGAACATCAGGATCGCGACGGCAGGGATCGATGCAAGTGACCACTTGATCATGAAGAACACCATTGACCAGAAAGGAATGCTGGCGTCAACGATGGCGACTGCCTGAATTTGACCGGCGGCCCTGGGCCGTGACATGTTCTTCCCTCGAGCAATTTCGGCCCGGTTTTCTGCTGACTCTGCGCGTACCGACTGATCGGGTGGCAGGCCACTCTTGGAGTAGCCGCAACTCCAACAAGCGTCGAATTCTTCCTCGATCGACTTTGAACATTGCTTGCATTTCCACATGAAGTCCTCCTTGGTTACGGGAATCGTTGGATTTACTGCCACACGAACGTGGCCGTCCAGCCAGCGGCCTGGAACATCGGGGCCAGGACTTGCTCAGCGTTCTTCTTGGCCTCGGCAACCCACTGGGGCGAGGCGCAGTACTTGCCAATGTCTTTCTCGGCGGCAGCCCAGCCGTTGTTTACGGCGGCGACCTGGTGCGCGTTGCTGGGGATGAAGAACTGAAGGCCTTCGTCGGTCACGGTGTAGAAGTAGGAACCGCCGGCCTCACGGGCGGCGTGGCTGACCCTGGGCTGCAGCATCCGGGGCGCCGGCAGCACGACATGCAAAGTCTTCGATCCAGGCTGAACTTGCTCATACCGAGCCGCTCGTAGGTTGGTGCTGATCTCGCAATCGCCGCGAACCACCATGAGGATCTTGGTGCCACCCAGGCGGAGCTCCCAGGGCGTCATGGGAATGTCCTGAGCACGCTTCTGGAAGAACTCCAGGATGTTGGCGTAGTGCAGGCGCAGCATGACCAGCTCGCCGAGCTTTTCAGTGGATATCTGAGGCGGTGGCGGAGGCGGCGCTGGTGGGCGATTGAAGGACTGCCAGGCGAGGACGGCAAGCGCAAAGGCAATGACTACGAATGCAAGTCGAGCTAGGTAGACCATGCAGGCCGAAGGTAATGAGGGCTTGCTTGCCCAGGTGATAGGTGACCCGTAGCCGGACTACTACCTCGGCAGGGCAGTGCTTTGGAATCTATATGAATTAGTGTTTATGCGAATTAAAGCATATGAAACACAGTGCGCCGCGTGGGACGGACGCTTACTCAACAACTCGGCCAATGCATTCGAGACCTGAGACTCGGTCGCGGGTTGAGTCAGGTCGAGTTTGGCGAGCAGTGCGGCTTCTATCAGACTTATCTAAGTCGCATCGAGAACGGGCAAGCAAACCCCACCGTCAATGCTCTTGAGGTGATTGCTAACGCCTTCGGGCTGACAGTTTTTGATCTCTTCGACAGAGTGCGAGAGATGGAAACTGCGGGCGACGCCGCCGAACCAATGTAGGCCTCCCGGCCAGAAAGCAAGAAGGTCGCCTCAGCGGGCGACCCTTCAATGTGTGTCGTGAAGACACTCTTGGTCTAAGTCAGACGGCGAAATCTTCGATCTTCTGACCCGCTGCCAGCTTAGCGGCCAGCCATTTGGGCTTGAGGCCACGGCCACTCCAGCTTGCGCCGGTTTCCTTGTCGCGGTACTTGGCGGCCACCTTGGAGCCCTCACCGGCCTTGCCGGCCTTGGAAGCGCGCGAGCCGAGGTCTTCGATGGTCAGGCCATGGTCCGCCATGAGCGCACGAACCTGCTGGATGGCGTCGGCGCGTTCACTTGCTTGAGTCTGGGCGATTTGGGCGTCCAGGGCGGCGCGTTGAGCGATGAGGTCTTTGAGGGAGGAGGCCATTTGACGGTCGCAATGTTGTATGGAGGCAGACTTGGCGCCAATCGCCACTGGCCTATGTGACTTCCGCATGCTCTGGCGAGAAGATGGATACGGGTTCCATGTAGGCCGGCATTGAATTGGGCGACATCGCGAGAAGAAAGTTCTGAAGCCAACGATGCTTCGCAAGTTCGTGCTCGTTGCCGTCAAGCATTAAATGCTCGGCGGCATAGATAGCTTTTGCAAGTTCGTAGCATTCCTCCAGATTTTCGTTTGCTACATTGAGAAAGAATACACCATTCTCCTTGCAAATGAGGCGCTCACTTCTGATTGCGTCAATCTCTGCCTCAAGCTTTCCGCCTCGGTCCATCATTGCGATGATATTCTTGTCTATGACTATGCGCGGATATATAGCTTGCTTCTGCTCCATTTCGTAGGCGACCGGAAGTGCATGACTGTAGGTTAATGCCCCGGATTTGAAATGCTGCGCAAAAGCAATTCCGCCGCGAATAAATAGACCATTCTTCAGAAAGGCCCGATGTACCTTCGAGAGGGCACGTAGAAGATCAATGAACGGTGCGGATGGATGCGTGCTGACAATGATCGTGTCACTAATGGCCTGATACGCAATCTCTGCCTCATTGATGCTCTGCAAGACAGATAGCGATGATTCAAGCTTTTCTTTGAAATCCTCTTTTCCGTTCTCGCGATCAGAGGCAATTTTGTTCTTGTAACCCAGTACGTCCAAGAGTGCGACAAAAGTGTATGGAATGGCCATTGGTTACTCCATGGCAGCAGCAATTTTCCCAATTTCGTCCTGATATTCTTGCATTCTCTTCTGCCAATCGGCCCAAACAATCCCTCGGTAGTGGTCGCCATCTGATGATGCGTGCACGGTGTCTGCTTGACCAATGTCGAAAATTGCCTTTCCAACTATCTGTGCGACGGGGGCCATAGGACCAACATCGCGTATTGAGGCGACAAATGGTTCCGTGCATAGCGACTTATTCTTGGGCTCCAGGCGCTTTCCTGTGGCGCCAAGTAGTACTTTGATAATCCCATCTTTTATCAATTGCTCCCACTTCTTGTACGACCCCTTCTTCTGCCCGGCGCGATGAATTTTATAATTGTTGATTATCGCCCCATAGAACTTGGGGGTCGAGAACGGGGCCTTAATGCCGTGCGGGTCGAACGTAGAAACAATTAGCGCATGCCGGGTTAGCCAATCATGCATGATCGCTCCCATGCCTTGGATTGCCTGGTATGAGAACCTATCTGGTGCGGTGGGGATGAAGACGCCGTCGCAAGCGAGAATAGTCATTCTGGTAATAGATCCTGCACTTGGGCCAACGTCGCACAGTATGTAGTCAAAGTCATGCAATTCGCCGAGATCCCGGAGCAAGCGCGTCATGACCGCGTATGTGTTCTTGTCGTGAATTGATTCGGTCACGGCTTGGGCGATTGCCAAGGAAAAATATTGCTCCGCTCTAGAGAAGTTAATGTCTCCCCTCAATATCTGGAGATTCTCGTAAATCGGAGATTGCGGCAGGTCAATTTTCTTGACGTCAATACGTGCGGTGTCGCCTTCGAAACGTGGCTGCAGCGCCTCATAGATACTTGTTCCGGGTAGTGCTTGGTCAGGATCGTCGAAATTGTCTGCCGCGCAAAAGAATAACTCTGTGCAATTGCATTGCGGGTCGCAGTCAACCAGTAGAACCTTCTTGCCAAGCTTTGTGGCCAAGAATACGGCCATATTGAATAACGTCGTGGTTTTGGCGACGCCACCCTTGTTGTTGTATAAGGAAATGATCTTTGTCATATGTGTTCTCGATGCTCAATGCACGTTACGGTGTCGGTCAATTTGGCCTTCCGTCACAACACGGGCCTTTATTTGCCAACGATGAACTGAATATTCGGGGAACTAATTGCCAATTGGTGCAAGGTAGGACGAGACGGTGGCGCGCAGTTGCTCGGCAAATTTGTGAATGTCGTCAATTGATTCCAGCGAAAATTGTTCTTCATCTTTCGTTGCATTGAACAGTCCGAGGCGCAACTTCTGGGTGTTGTTGAATCGCAACCTACATACGGGCTTGCGGTTGTTGTCGTCCAACAAGATGGCGCAATAACTCTGTGCATCGCGCATGACCACGCGCTTTGACGGAACAAGATTTCGCACCAAAGCCCGAATCGTATGAAAGGCTTCGAGTTCTTCTGGCGAGGTCACAACTTGCGGTTCGTCTTGACTGCTGGTTGATGCTTGGCTCGAAGCGGCCGGCTGCGCAACAACCACTGGCTCTGACACGGTTACGGACTCGGGCGCCATCGCGCCCTTGAGACGCTCGTTGATTCGCTCGCCAAGCAATTGCTCGAACGCGCGCTTAGTGATCAGCGTGAACTGATCTTTGATCGCCGGAGTGAAGCGGCGATTGCCGAGGAGATCGCCTGATACCAATCGAACAAACTCTTCGGATGGGTTGATCATCCACTCAGCCAACCGAGTCTGAATCGCCCGGGTGTACTTGAGATCGTTGGCGGTCGTGAGAATCGTTTCCAGGTCGAACGCTGTCTTGGCAAACTTTTTCAGTTCCTCGACATCCCTCTCGTTGAAATCGAGGATGTTGAACTCGAAGAACGGTTTCTCGTCCATCTTGTTCGGTTGCTCAAGGTCCGTGAAGAAGCGATAGACCAAGCCATTGGTGAGCACGCCGAAGCGAGCCTCGGTAACGTGAAAGTACCGGAACAACTGGCCAGCATGATTGATATTCAGCTCTGCACCGGCTTTCTTGCATTCGAAGAGCATGATAGGTTTGCCTTCGCGAAGAATGGCGTAGTCAACCTTCTCACCCTTCTTGGTGCCCACGTCGGCCACCAGCTCTGGCGTGACTTCAAGCGGATCGAACACGTTGTACCCAAGGGCTTGAATGAACGGCATGACCATCGCGTTCTTCGTTGCCTCTTCGGTCTGGATCAAGGCCTTCGTACTTCCGATGCGTGTTGACAGCACGCGCAATTGATCGATGAAGTCCACTTGTTATCTCCCTTGGGTGCGGAACTAGGCAGTTGTTGTATCACTTGGTAAGCGGGTTGCCATCAGGTGAGTCCTTGGGCTGGTAGATACTTCGCACAAATCGAATTGGCGATAGTCCCCCGAAAGAACCGTGTGGGGCTCGCCGACTCAGGGGGAGCGGGTTATGGGGCGGAAGAAGCTAAGCCTTGCGGAAGACCTGTTGAACTTGGTTGCGCTGTTGCCGTGGTGGGCAGGCGTAGGGCTGTCGATAGCGAGCTATTTCTTGCTGCACCGGCTGGCCATTCCGGACGTGCCAGTTGCAATCCAGCCGGGCCAGATGGGCGGTATGGCAGTTCGCGCGATGACTACGGCACTTGCGGGCGTGGGCCAGTACGTGTTGCCCTTAATCTGCCTTGGGGGCGCAGCCACATCAGCCTGGAGGCGACATCAGCGCAAGTCACTGGCTGTCAATGTGGCCGAGGCAAATGGTGCCGATGCGCTCGACGGTATGTCTTGGCGCGAATTTGAAATGCTCGTCGGTGAGGCGTTTCGAATGCAAGGTTTCAGCGTCGGTGAGCTGGGCGGCGCTGGCCCTGACGGTGGCGTTGATCTGGTGCTCAAGAAGGGCACCGAGAAGTTCCTGGTTCAGTGCAAGCAGTGGAAGGCCTACAAGGTCGGCGTAGACGTCGTGCGCGAGCTCTACGGCGTGATGGCGGCCAAAGGGGCGGCAGGTGGCTTCGTGGTCACATCCGGCAGCTTCACTGCGGACGCTAAGGGCTTCGCCGAAGGACGCAATGTCAAGCTGGTGGATGGACAGCGGCTGTCTCAGATGATCAAGGAAGCCAGAGCAACGTTGTCTGCAGGTAGCAGTGCTGGCGCTGAGGTACGGCAGGCCAGTGAGACTGCCACGCAAGCGCACATTCCTGCTGACGTTGTGTGTCCCGCGTGCGGCGCTGGGATGGTCCAACGGACGGCTAAAAGGGGTTCCAATGCTGGCGCTATGTTCTGGGGCTGCTCCACCTATCCAGCGTGCCGTGGAACCAGGCAAATTTCGTAGGCGATCCAGAAATTCAAGGAGGACTTGATGGGATTCTTTGGCAATGAATGCGCTCCACCCATAGTTGAGCGACTCGCGCAAGGATGAAAGCAGAAGCATGGAAGTCTTCTACTTCACCACGGCGCAGCATGCGATCAACAACATCGCCCTCCGCCGACTCAAGGTGTCGCGCTATCGAGAGTTGAACGATCCGTTCGAACTTCAAGCGATGAGCTTCAACACGGATGGCGAACGCGACCTCTTCAACGAGTCAATTGAAGCGCTGCATGCGGAAGAGGGGCTGGTTTGCTTCACGGAGGACTGGAAAAACCAGCTGATGTGGAGTCACTACGCCGATAAGTATCAGGGCGTGGCCCTGGGCTTTGAAGTGGAAGACGGGCGGCTGGACGAGATCAAGTACCAGAAGACGTTTGCCGTAGGCGACCTGACTGCAACTAGCGTCGAGAAACTCCTGGGCAGACTCAAAACCACAAAGTCCGACGAGTGGAGATATGAAAAGGAGCGTCGGCTGTTCGTCACGCTTGCAGACGCGACCAAAGAGGGCGGCCTATATTTCATCCCTTTCTTGGGAGCCATGCGCCTCACTAAGGTCATCTTGGGGGCACGCTGCTCGATAGACCCAAACACCGTGCATGATCTTCTAAAGCCGTTCGAGGGTGCAGTGGCAATAGTGCAAACGAAGACCGCAACAGGGGGCTTTGACATCGTGACGGTCAACTGGCGGCGCCGACTTTCTCATGCGTTCAGAGGTGGAATCATGCGCCGTAGCTGACGGGGCACGCGTTTGGCTGCGCAATTTGCCAAGTTCCCAGTGGACGGTGAAGGGGCCATTGGCGAATCCATGCAAGAACTGATCACTCATCCGATGGGGGCTCTGCATGAAGGAGAAGAGATTCAAGGTTGGGATCACGCTGACCATCTGCTGGCTTGCAGTCATGGTCGCCTTCGTGGGCTTCGGCCTGTTTGGCTACGGCCAGCTTCCTGGCAAGGTCAATGAGTGGGGGGACTTCTTCGCAGGCTTCTTTGCACCGCTTGCGTTCCTGTGGTTGGTACTCGGTTACTTGCAACAAGGCGAGGAGCTGCGCCTACAGGCGGCGGAGCTGAAGAACTCTGTCGAGCAGCAGACCCAGCTTGTCCAGGAAACACGGCGCCAAATTGAACAAGATGCAGAAGCTAATCGCGAAGAGCGGGAGCGGCAGCACCGGCGGGCTCAGCCGGTGTTCGAATACTCAGTCCTGTCCTATGCCGACAACGACACAACCTTCGAGGTCCAATGTCGGATTGCCAATCACGGAATGGCCGCTCGCGAAGTGATGTTGATGACTGAAGATGCCGAGGGCGGCGACATTGATCTTGGTGAGTTTTCCGCATTGCCGCGTGGCGCGGTCAACCAGTTCACCGTGCGGCTTCCACGCGCTCACGAAATACAGATTTCGATCTCGTACACCGACATCAACAATTCGCTGGAGGTCGAGGAAGTCTGGATGGGTGTGATCCAGGACAAGCCTTGTTTCATTCCATCCGTAGGCGCCTTGTAGTCTTTGACGGCCGCCATTTCGGAAGACGTTGAAGGTCGGTTCGCTGAACCGACCATCGATCATTCGCACAAAGAAAAAACCCCCAACACCTTGCGATGCTGGGGGCTTCATTTGGCTCCTCGACCTGGGCTCGAACCAGGGACCTACGGATTAACAGTCCGGCGCTCTACCGACTGAGCTATCGAGGAATTGATGGGTATGTCGGCTGGCCGTGCGGTTGCGTCCAGCGTCATAAAAAAGAGAACCGCTTGCACGGTTCTCTTTGGGTTCTGTGGCTCCTCGACCTGGGCTCGAACCAGGGACCTACGGATTAACAGTCCGGCGCTCTACCGACTGAGCTATCGAGGAACAGAGCCTTGCATTATAGACCAGATTTTTTGGCTCTTACAAGCTCAGCTCCAGACTGGCTCGCCAGCTGCGCGGTGCCAGCGGGTAGAGGTAGACGTGCTCGTACTGATAGGGCGATTCCTTCCAGGCGCGGCGGTTGGTCAGGTTGTCGACGCCGGCACGCCAGATCCACTGCGTGCGGCCGACCTGATGGTCGAAGCGCAGGGCGGCGTCGATGCGGGTCCAGGCCGGCAGTTGCAGGCTGTTGTCAGGCAACACTTCGCGTGCGCCTTCGCGGACCAGGCCGAGCTGGGCTTGCAGGCCGGCAAACAGCTGCTGGCGCGCCTGCAGCTTGATCGTGGTCTCGGGCACATTGGCCGGCCGCAAGCCGTTCAGCGAGCCGATGGCGCTGCCCTGGTTGCGCGCGCGCAGCTGCATCCAGCTGCCGAGCAGGCCGCCGCCTTCCCATTTGAGATCGGCCTGGGCCTCGAGGCCGCGGTGGCGCGCTTCGCCGTCGGCGTGGCGGACGCAGCTGTTGGCCGTGGAGTCGCAGTTGCCGAAGTCCCGCCAGGCCGGGCGCTTGATGTCGAAGGCCGCGAGCGACCAGTCCACGGTCTTGCTGCCCGACTTCAGGCCGAACTCCAGCTGCTCGCTCTTGAGCGCCGGCAGGGCCTGGCCGCGGTTGCTGTAGCGGCTGCGATTGGGAGCGACCTCGCTCTCAATGCCCTGGCCCCAGCTGGCATAGGCCATCAGCTGCGGATTGATCGCATAGCTCAGGCCCAGCCAAGGCGTGGTGAAGCCCTGGTCGTAGTCGGTGGCGCGGGTGTCGCTGGTGTTGACGCGATAGCTGGAGCGTTCGACGCGGCTGTGGCGCAGGCCCAGCCAGGCGTTCAATTCCGCCGTCAGCGCCACGGCATCGCGCAGATAGAACTCGCGGCTGTGCTCGTCGCGGTTGGTGTTGGCGTCGTACAGCGAGCCATCGGCCACGGTGCGCGCCTGGCCGCTGATGTTGCCGGTGCCGGCCCAGTTGTAGGCCTGGCCCTGGAAGCGGCTCCAGAAGCGGGTGAACAGCAGGCCGGTCGTGATCTGGTGGCGCAGGCCGCCGAGCACCAGCGATCCGCTCAGCGAGAAGTCGGTGGCATCGCTGTTGCGGCGCTCGTTCTCGCTGCGGAAGTCCCACATGTCGAAGTCGCCGTTGGGGCAGTAGCTCGATGCCCAATAGGTGCCGTCGGCGGCGCTGCAGCCGAAGGGGTAGGCCAGGCGGTCGTCCGTCTTCAGCGCTTGTCGGCCCCAGTGGGCTTGGGCCTTCCAGTCGCCGCTCAGCCGCTGCTGCCAGCGCAGCGAGGCAAAGCTGTTGTCGAAGACCACCGGCTGGCTCCAGGCCTGGTTGTTCAGGTTGATGCGCGGGTCGATGCTCTTGGCGTCGGGCAGCTTGTTGCCCAGCAGGCTGAAGCCGGGCTGGCTGGCCTGGGTCTGCTTGTTGGCCTCGAACTCGGCTTCGAGTTTTGTGTCGGGCGAGAGCTTCCAGTCGCCGGCCAGGGCGAACAGATGGCGCTGGCCGCGGGTGTCGTTCAACTGGGGCTTCACATGGGCCGTGCTGGCGTTCAGGCGCAGGCCGAACTCGCGGTCATTGCCAAAGCGGTGGCTCAGGTCGGTCGAGACCTCGGCCGTGCCGCGTTCGCTGAAGCCCAGCGTCAGGCTGTGGATCTCGGCCGTCGGCCGCTTGACGATCAGGTTGACCAGGCCGCCCGGCGCACTGGTGCCGGCCTGGATGCCGCTGGCGCCCTTGAGGATTTCGACGCCGGCCTTGTTGCCCAGCGCGATGGCCGTCTCGGCATTGATGGGCAGGCCGTCGCGGCGGTAGTTGAAGCGGTTGTCCAGGTCGAAGCCGCGGATCTTGAGGTAGGAGACATAGCCCTGCGAGTTGTAGGCGTCGCCGACGCTGGCGTCGAGCAGGGTCAGGCCGGCCAGGTTCTGGATGCCGTTGGCCAGCAGCAATTCGGTGCCGACCAGGTTGGCCTGCAGCGGCAGCTTGGCCACCGGCGTGTCGCCGAAACCGCCGATCTGGACCGGGGCTTCGGCCGAGCGGCCGGTGACCGAGACCGTGGGAAGTTGCTGGGCTGCAGCGGCGGTGCTCATGAGTGCCAGCGCCGCTGCGATGCGGGTGAGGGACAGGTGTATTGCCATCGAAATGCTGTAGCGATGGCAGGTCGGCAGACGACAGGGCCCGGAACGTCGCGAGAAAGGCGTGGCCGACGACGGGCTGGATGCGTGCTTGCTTCCCTGCGCGAGGATTAACTCGTCTCGACCCCGAGGGGGCGAGATGGCGACCGAAGCCGCCGATCAGGTTCAAAGGGACTTTCTCAGCCAGACCTGCAAGGCCCAGCACCCCTAGCGAAGTGGCCGCGACTCGGAGAACCGCAGCGCGGCGGATTGTAGTTCGGCAAGGAAACAAAAAAGGCCCGCACGGGGCGGGCCTTTCCAATCAACAGGCTTGACCGGGCTCAGTCGAACACCGGCGTTTCCACGCCCAGCACCTTGTGCAGCTTGGGGCTGGTGGTCGTGTACTGCAGGTGGACGCGCTTCTCCGGGAAGATGTAGGGCGCGGCGCCGAAGGCGGCCAGGGCGCACTCGTGGAAGCCCGAAAGGATCAGCTTCTTCTTGCCCGGATAGGTGTTCACGTCGCCGACGGCGAAGATGCCGGGCACCGAGGTCTGGAACTTCTCGGTGTCGACGACGATCTGCTTGCGCTCCAGGGCCAGGCCCCATTCGGCGATGGGGCCCAGCTTGGGGCTGAGGCCGAAGAACACGAGCACTTCGTCGCAGGGCACGACGCGGGTCACGCCGTCACCGCCGGTGACCTTGACGCCCTTGAGCTTGCCGTCGGCTTCGTCGATATCGGTCACCTGGCCGACCAGGAACTGCATTTCGTGCTGCTCGCACAGCTCGTGCATCTTGGCCACCGAGGCCGGCGCGGCGCGGAAGCCGTCGCGGCGGTGCAGCAGGATCACGCTCTCGGCCTTGTTGGCGCTGCCGTCGTCATTGCCGGCACAGAAGTTCAGCGCCCAGTCCAGCGCCGAGTCGCCGCCGCCGACGATCAGCAGGTTCTTGCCGGCGAACTGGGCCGGGTTGCGCACGCGGTAGTGCAGCTGGCTGTCGGTGTACTTCTCGATGCCCTCGACCTTCAAGGTGCGCGGCTGGAACGAGCCCACGCCGCCGGCGATGAAGATGGTCTTGGTCAGGAAGCGCGTGCCCTTGCTGGTCTCGACGTAGAAGCGGCCGTCTTCCTGCTTCTGCACGGTGGTGACTTCCTGGCCCAGGTGGAAGGTCGCGCCGAAGGGCTCGATCTGCTTGAGCAGGTTGTCGGTCAGTTCCTTGCCGGTGCACACGGGCACGGCCGGGATGTCGTAGATCGGCTTGTCCGGATAGAGCTCGATGCACTGGCCGCCGGGGTAGGCGAGCGAGTCGATGATGTGGGCCTTGATCTCCAAGAGGCCCAGCTCGAACACCTGGAACAGGCCCACAGGGCCGGCGCCGACGATGACGGCATCGGTCTCGATGGGGCTGCCACCATGCTCGGCGGCGGTCTTGGCGATCTCTGCGTTCACTTGAGGTTCCATGTCGGGGCGCGGCTTGTGGCCGCTTCGTCTCGGTTCAATCGGGTTGTGTTCAGCGGATCAGCTCGGGCAGCTTGCCCGTCTTGTCCTTCCAGTCGTCGGCATCGGGCAGCGCGGGCTTGCGCTTGGTGATGCTGGGCCACTTCTTGGCCAGGTCGGCGTTGAGCTTGATCATGTGCTGCTGGTTGCCCGGCACATCCTCCTCGGGGACGATGGCATTGACCGGGCACTCGGGAATGCAGACCGCGCAGTCGATGCATTCGTCCGGGTCGATGGTCAGGAAATTCGGGCCCTCGCGGAAGCAGTCAACGGGGCAGACATCGACGCAATCGGTGTACTTGCAGCGGATGCAGGCTTCGGTAACGACGTGGGTCATGGAGGCAGCTCGGTTTCTTGTGGGCCCAGCCCTCGCGCGGGACGCAGTGAGGGCAAAGCGCGGATTTTAGTCGTTCAGGGTAAGTACCGGGCTTTGATCCGGATCTAGGACGCGGGTTTTGGCACGGCTGCGGGCCGGAACGGCCAGCGCCCGGGCGCCAGCGCCCACCGTCACCACCGTGGGACGGCCTTTGTGCAGCAGCGCGGCAGCGCCAAGGGTGCCGACCTGGTGGTCGCTGGCCAGGGCATCGGCACAACCGGCACGCGAGACCACGGCCACCGGCGTGTCGGCCGGCCAGCCGGCCTGCTGCAGCTTCCTGGCGAGCTGCCCGAGCTGGCGGCCGGCCATATAGAAGACCTCGGTGTCGGCACTCTTCAGCGCTTGCAGGTCACCGTCCTTGGTCATCGCGGTCGTCAGGCTGACGCTGCGGCCCTTGCCGCGGCGCGTCAGCGGACGCTGGATCTGGGCCGCAGCCGCAATCGCCGCCGTGACGCCGGGCACGACCTCGCTCTCGATGCCGGCTTCGGCCAGCGCGAGCAGCTCTTCTTCCAGGCGGCCGAAGATGCTGGCGTCGCCGCCCTTGAGGCGCACGACCAGCGCATGCTGCTGGGCTTGCTTGACCAGCAGGGCGTTGATCGCAGTCTGGGCGGTGGAATCGCAGAAGCCGCGCTTGCCCACGTCCAGCCATTGGGCCTGGGGAGCCAGCTCGCGCAGCGCCGGGTCGGTCAGTGCGTCAAACAGCACCACATCGGCCCGGGCCAGGGCGCGGGCGCCGCGCAGGGTGATCAGGTCGGCCGCGCCAGGGCCTGCACTGACAAAGATGACATGTCCCATGGCGCTCACCTCACCAGCAGTGCACCCGAGGTGCGATTGGTCGTGGGGTCCACGACGATCAGGGCGCCGCCGACGCGGTTGGCCGCATAGGGCTCCACCGGCAGCGGCTGCTGGGTCTCGATCCGCACATGGCCGATCTCGTTCACCGCCAGCTCATGCGCCTCGGCCTCCTTGAGCGTGTGGATGTCCACCTTGTGCTCGATCGCCGTGATCCGCGCCTGCACCCAGCGGTTGCCGTGACGCACCCAGTACTTGCGGCCCACTTGCGCCGCTTCGGTGTCCAGCCAGGCCAGCGTCGCCTCGAAGGCATTCGTCGGCTGGGCCGAGTCCGGCGTGACGATCCAGTCACCCCGGCTCACATCGAGCTGCCGGTCCAGCAGCACGCCGGCCGATTCACCCGCCACCACTTGCGCCACCGTGCTGCCCGCCTTGCGCACCTCGACCACCCGGGCCTTCTGGCCGCTGGGCAGGATCTGGATCTCGTCCCCGGCCTGGACCTGGCCGTGGGCGATGCGGCCCCACAGCGTGCGGGGCTGATGGCCGGTGCCGTCGCCATTGGTGGCCACGTACTGCACCGGAATCGCCAGGCGCCCTTCGACCTTCTCCTGCACCGTCGGCAGCGATTCCAGCACTTGCAGGAGGCTAGGCCCCTGGTACCAGTTCGACTCCAGCGGCTGGGTGACGTTGTCCCCGCGAAGGGCGCTGACCGGCACGATGGCCTTCACTTCGATGCCCGCCTCTTCGGCGAACTGGCGCAGCGCCCGGCTCACCTTGGCATAGCCCTCGGCCGGATGCACCAGCGCATCGATCTTGTTGATCGCGAACACGATGCTCGGGACTCTCAGCAGATGCGCCAGCAAGCTGTGCCGGCGGGTCTGGGGCAAGAGCGTGACCTCGGCTTGCTCCAGGTCCAGCTTGGTGATGTCCACCAGCACCACCGCCGCATCCGATCCGGCGGCGGCCGTGACCATGTTGCGGGTGTACTGCTCATGGCCCGGCGCGTCGGCAATGATGAACTTGCGGGTGCGGGTGGCGAAGTAGCGATACGCCACGTCGATGGTGATGCCCTGCTCGCGCTCGGCTTCCAAGCCGTCGGTCAGCAAAGAGAGATCGATGGGGGCGCCGGCGGCGCGCTTCTCCAGCGTATCGAGCTGATCCGCGAGGATGGCGCGGCTGTCGAACAGCAAGCGGCCGATCAGGGTGCTCTTGCCATCGTCCACGCTGCCAGCGGTCAGGAAGCGCAGGGCGCGATGCTGGGTGTCCACGTCGCTCTGGTGATGAATCAGGGAATTGAGAACGGCGCTCATCAGAAGTAGCCCTCTTTCTTGCGGCGCTCCATCGAGGCCTCGCTGGTGCGGTCGTCCATGCGCGTGGCGCCGCGCTCGCTGATGGTGACAGTCAATGTCTCGGCGACGATCTCCGAGGCGTTGGCGGCCTCGCTCTCCACCGGGCAGGTGCAGGTCATGTCGCCCACGGTGCGGAAGCGCACGGTGGCGGTCTCCACGCTCTCGCCGGCCTCGGGCGGCGTCACCTCGGTCAAGGGCACCAGGAGCCCCTTGCGGCGGATCACCGGGCGCTCATGGGCGTAGTAGAGGGACGGCAGCGGGATGTTCTCTCTAGCGATGTAGAGCCACACGTCCAGCTCGGTCCAGTTCGAGATCGGGAAGGCTCGGAAGTGCTCGCCCGGGCGGATCCGGGTGTTGAACAGGTTCCACAGCTCGGGCCGCTGCTCCTTGGGCTGCCATTGGCCGAAGGAATCGCGGTGGCTGAAGATGCGTTCCTTGGCGCGGGCTTTTTCTTCATCGCGGCGGGCGCCACCGATCAGGCAGTCGAAGCGGTGCTCTTCGATGGCTTCCAGCAGGGTCACGGTCTGGTGGCCGTTGCGGGATTCCAGCGGGTGAGAGAGGCGCACGGTGCCGCGGGCCATGGAGTCTTCCAGGTGGCCGACGATCAGGCGCTCGCCCATCTCGGCCACGCGCTGGTCGCGGAACGCTATGACCTCGGGGAAGTTGTGACCCGTGTCCACGTGCAGCAGCGGGAACGGCAGGCGACCCGAGAACTCGTTGCCGACCACGCGGTTCTTGAACGCCTTCTCGGCCAGCCGCAGGACCACGCAGGAGTCCTTGCCGCCCGAGAACAAGAGCGCCGGGCGCTCGAACGAGGCCGCCACCTCGCGCAGGATGAAGATGGCTTCTTCCTCGAGATGGTCCAGGTGGCGGTGGTCCACCGTGGGCAGCAGTTTTTCCAGATTCACAGGCGCATTCATGCAGGCGCTCCCGACTTCGTCAATTCTTCATTCGAATGCGCCTTGTGCAAGCCGCATTCCTTCGCGTTCTCGTCTTCCCACCACCAGCGTCCGGCGCGGAAATCTTCCCCGACCGCAATCGCCCGCGTGCAGGGCGCGCAGCCGATGCTCGGCATGAACTGGTCATGCAAGGGGTTGTAGGGCACGTCGTTCGAGTCGATGTAATGCCAGACATCGGCCCAGCTCCATTCGGCCAGCACATTGAGCTTGGCGCGGCCCTGGCCGTCGGGCTCGCTGAAGGGCACCTCGGCGCGGTTGCTGGACTGTTCGCGGCGCAGGCCGGTGATCCAGGCCGTGCGGCCGGCCAGCATGCGCGACAGCGGCTCCAGCTTGCGCAGGCTGCAGCAGGCCTTGCGCAGGGCCAGGCTTTCGTACATGGCCTTCTCGCCGTTGTTGCGGACGAACAGGATGACCTGCTCCTCTGCCGGCTTGAACACCGCCACCTCGCGCTGGTAGCGGCCGCGGATCTGGCCGAGCAGGCCCAGGGTCTCGTCATGCAGCTTGCCGGTGTCCAGCGTGGCGATGGCGATGGGCAGCTGGTGGCGGGCGATCAGGTCGGTGATCACCATGTCCTCGGCGCCCAGGCTGGTGGACTGGATCAGGCCGTCGCCATGGGCCTGCACGGCTTCGCGCAGCAGCTCGACGGTCCGGGTCACGCGCTCTTCGTAGCCGGCCGTCCGGCGGGCATAGAGCGCAGTGGCCGAGCTGCCGGCCGCGACGCCGGGCAGGAAGGACGAGACCAGGTCGTTCATGCCGCCACCTTGGCAAACACCGGCTGCGGCTGCAAGACATCGCCCTGGTAGTGAGCCGGGAAGAAGCCGAGCGCGCGCCGGGCGGCCTCGAGGTTCTGGTCGGCGCGGAGCGTCACGGCATCGAAGCCGCAGCGCTGCAGCAGCGGCAGCATGTCCACCAGCACCTCGCCGGTGGCGCGGATCTCGCCGGCAAAGCGGTAGCGCGAGCGCAGCAGACGGGCCTGGCTGTAGGCGCGGCCGTCCACCCACTTGGGAAACTTGAGGACGACCAGGGCCAGGCGCGGCAGGTCCTCGACCAGGCCTTCGATGTCGAAGTCGTTCGCGACCTCGACGGCGGTCGGCAGCTCGCGCGGCCAGTGCTCGCGCACCGCGTGCCATTGCTCCAGCGTCAGCAGCCGGTGCGAGACCGTGGGCGGATGCGGCACAGGGCCGTCCTCGCCGACGACGCGCTGCCAGGGATCTTGGTGAGGGGCGATGAATTTCATGGCGGATCTCCGGAGGCTCAGGCGGTCGCGGTGGCGGTCAGGCTGCGCTGGGCATTGGCCGGCGCCTTGAAGGGCTCGATGCCGATGCGGCGCACCGTGTCGATGAAGCGTTCGCCGCTCCTGCGCTCGGCACGGTAGGTGGCGACGATGGACTCGATCACATCGGGCACCTCGTCGGCCGCGAACGAGGGACCTATCACCTTGCCGGCCTGCGGTGCGCCCGAGAGCGTTGAGCCGTCCGAGCCGCCCAGCGAGACCTGGTACCACTCCTTGCCATCCTTGTCGACGCCGAGCACGCCGATGTGGCCGCTGTGGTGGTGGCCGCAGCTGTTGATGCAGCCGCTCATGTGCAGGTCGATGTCACCAATGTCCCAGAGCTCGTCCAGGTCCTGGTAGCGCTCGGTCAGGGCCGCGGCGATGGGTAGCGAGCGGGCATTGGCCAGCGCGCAGAAGTCGCCGCCGGGGCAGGCGATCATGTCGGTCAGCAGGCCGATGTTGGGCGTGGCGAAGCCCAGGGCCTTGGCCTCGGCATACAGCGAGGGCAGCTCGGTCTCGCGCACCCAGGGCAGCAGCAGGTTCTGGTCGTGGGTCACGCGCAGCTCGCCCTGGCTGAAGCGGTCTGCCAGATCGGCGGCGGCTTCCATCTGCGCATCCGTGGCATCGCCCGGGGGCAGGCCCACACGCTTGAGCGACAGCGTGACGCCGCGGTAGCCGCTCAGGCGGTGGCCGTGGACATTGCGTTCCAGCCAGCGCTTGTAGGCGCCGCCGGCTCCTTCGAAGATGTCCAGCGCGGGCACGGCGGCCACGCCGGCCGGCACGGTGAAGCTGGCCGCCACGCGGTCCAGCTCGGCCTGCGGAATCAGGTGCTCATGGCCGCCGGCGTCGTCCGAGAGGATCTGGCGGAACTCTTCGTTCACCGCGTCGAAGAACTTCTGGCCCTCGGCCTTGACGAGGATCTTGATGCGGGCCTTGTAGGCGTTGTCGCGGCGGCCGTAGCGGTTGTAGACGCGGACGATGGCCTCGATGTAGACCAGGATCTGCTGCCAGGGCAGGAAGTCGTTGATGGTCTGGGCCACCACCGGCGTGCGGCCCATGCCGCCGCCGACCAGCACCTGGAAGCCGACCTCGCTGGCCGCGTTCTTCTTCAGCTGCAGGCCGATGTCGTGCCAGGCGATGGCGGCACGGTCCTCGGCGGCGCCGGAGATGGCGATCTTGAACTTGCGCGGCAGGAAGGCGAACTCCGGATGCAGGGTGCTCCACTGGCGCAGCACCTCGGCATAGGGCCGCGGATCGACGATCTCGTCCGGCGCCACGCCGGCCAGGCCGTCGGTCGTGATGTTGCGGATGCAGTTGCCGCTGGTCTGGATGCCGTGCATGTCCACGTCGGCCAGCAGGTCCATCACGTCGGCCGACTTCGTCAGCGGAATCCAGTTGTATTGCAGGTTCTGGCGGGTCGTGAAATGGCCGTAGCCGCGGTCGAACTCACGCGCGATGCGACCCAGCTGGCGCAGCTGGCGCGAGGACAGCACGCCATAGGGCACGGCCACGCGCAGCATGGGTGCATGGCGTTGCACATACCAGCCGTTTTGCAGGCGCAGCGGGCGGAACTCGTCGTCGGAGAGCTGGCCGGCGAGGTTGCGCTCCAGCTGGTCGCGGAACTGCGCGGCGCGGGCGCGGACGAACTGGCGGTCGAAGTCGGTGTAGGCGTACATAGCGGTATTCAGTGAATGACTTTCCAGCCGGCCATCAGCAGCGAGACGCACAGCAGGGTGCGGATCACGCCGTCGGGCAGGCGCCGGGTCAGCTGGGCACCCAGCCAGATGCCGGGCACCGAGCCCAGCAGCAGCGGCACCAGCAGGGTCCAGTTCACATGGCCCAGCGTGGCATGGCCAATGCCGGCCACCAGGGTCAGCGGCACGGCGTGGGCGATGTCGCTGCCGACGATGAAGCGGGCCGGCAGGCGCGGATAGATCAGCAGGATCAGCGTCGCGCCAATGGCGCCGGCGCCAATCGACGACAGCGAGACCAGCACGCCCAGGATGGCGCCGGAAGCGATGGTGAGCAGCGGCTTGCGCGACTCGGGGACGTAGCGTTCCAGCTTCAGGCCCAGGGCCATCCAGCTCTTCTTGAAGGCCACGACCAGGGCGGTCAGCAGCAGGGCGATGCCCAGCGAGAAGGTCAGGGCCGAGGCCCAGCCCTTGGTGATGCCGGTGAGGTGCATCAGGGCCACGGTGGCGACGGAGGCGGGGATGGAGCCGGCCAGCAGGCGGCCAGTGATGTCCCAGCGGACATGGCCATGGCGGGCGTGGGCGACCGAGCCGGAAACCTTGGTCAGGGCGGCGAACCACAGGTCCGTGCCGATGGCGATGGCCGGGCTGAGCCGGAACACCGACAGCAGCAGCGGCGTCATCAGCGAGCCGCCGCCTACGCCGGTGATGCCGACGATGGCGCCGACACCGAATCCGCTGATCACTGCCATCCAGTCCAAAGCCGCTCCCTCGGGGCATGGGCTACCCCCGTGGCAACCCTAGGCGCCGGACTGTAGAGAGGCTTTATATATAAGCAAACTACAAAATCGTTTTTCTTATATTCAGATCAAGAATATGGCCTAGCTCGAGGCCAGTTCGGCCAGCGCGCGGACCTGCTCCAGGATGCGAGGCGGCACGGCCTCACGGCCGGCCAGCATGGCCTGGATCAGCGTTGCGTTAGTGCTTGCTTCGCAGGCGGGCGAGAGCGGCCAATCGATGTCGGTCGTGTCGGCTGGATGCAGTTCGCGGGCCTGGCCATCGAAGAAACCCATCAACAGCGCCCGGCGGCGCAGGTGGGCATACGCCTCCCCCTCGCTGGCCCGCATCAGGAGGGCCCGTCCGCCCCCCTCGGTCAGGCGGGGCAGGGCCTGGCCCAGGTTGTCCAGGTATTCCGGATGGGTCACGGCCACCACCCGCACCGAGCGGCCGGGCGCCGGGTCGATCAGCTTGGCCACGCTGTGGCCGCTGTTGCGCACACCCAGCCGCGGGCGCAGGGCCATCAAGCGGTCCAGGCCGGGGTTGAGAGCCGCCAGCGGCAGCACGGCCAGCCGTTCAGCGGCCAGGCGGGCCGAGGCCTGATCGACATCGGTGGACACCGACAGCCCCAGGGCCGCCAGCAGCTCGAAGGGGCTGACCCGGCTGTCGAAGTCATGCCGGCCGTGTATCAGCACCGGCACGCCCTCGCGGGCCAGCAGCAGGGCGACCAAGGGCATCAGATTGGCCTGCTTGCGGGCGCCGTTGAAGCTGGGCAGCAGGACGCAGAGCGGGCCGGCCGGCACGTCGATGCGGGCGGTGCGGGCCTGCATGGCGCGTTCGAAGGCCAGCATCTCGTCCAGGCTCTCGCCCTTGATGCGCAGGCTCAGCAGGATGGCGCCCAGCTCCATGTCGGGCACCTGGCCATCCAGGATGGCGCCGAACAGGTCTTGAGCCTGCGCGGCCGTCATGTCGCGTGCACCGCGGGCGCCGCGGCCGATTTCCTTGATCAGGGGAGCGAACTGCATGGCGGCAGTGTAGGAGCCGCCGGCAAGTGCCAGGTCTTGCCTGTACCGGCATTGACAGCGCGCCGGGGCTGCGGCCTGATGCTGGCCGAGGTCCGCGCCCGTCCATGCCTGCCTGGGGAGGCTCAGCCATGCCGCCTGTGAAGCCGCGTTCTATCTACGTCACGCTGTCGGTGCTCATGGTGGGCATCGTCCTCTTGCTCTATGTGACGCTGCTGGCCTATCAGCTGCAGGCGGGCAAGCAGCGCATGCTGATCCAGGCGGCTGGCACCTTCGAGCACGTCAGCCGCGAAGCCAGCGCAGCCATCGAGGCCGAATTGCGCCCGGCCCGCCTCAGTGCGGCTCTGCTCGCGCAGACCCGCCTGATCGATGCGTCGGACGAGGGAGGCCGCCTGGCCAGCCTGCCGGTGCTGACCGCGGCCCTGCGCGAGAACCCCTCGCTGTCGGCGGCCTATGGCGGCACGGCCAAGGGATCGTTCCTGCTGCTGAGGAGACTGGACAGCCGCGAACTGGGCGCCCGGCTCGACGCACCACATGGCGCGGCCTACTTGCTGCAGACCGTGGACCGCGACCGCGAGCCGCTGCGCGCCCGCTTCAGCTACTACGACGCGCAGATGCAGCCGCTTTCAAGCAGCGAGCGCGGCGACTACCGCTTCGACCCGCGCGAGCGCCCCTGGTTCACCCAGGCCCTGGCCCGGCCGGGCCAGGTGATACAGACCGCGCCCTATATGTTCTTCACCACGCGCGAGGTGGGCCTGACCCTGGCCAGCGCCCGTGGCGAGGGTGCGGCCGGCGTGGACGTGAGCCTGGCCGCTCTGGGGGCCATGCTGGCACGCCAACGCATCACGGCCTCGGCCGAACTGATGATCGTTGACGAGCGCGGCCAGGTGCTGGCCGGTTCGCTGCCAGCCCGCCAGCCGGCGGCGGCACCAGTGGCCGATGAAAGCGCCAAGCTGCTGCAGGTGGCCGAGCTCGGTTCGCCGGTGATGCTGCATCTGTGGACGAACGCCGGCCGCACGACGGAACCCATCTTCGAGCAGGAGGGCCGCGAATGGGTGGCCCGCCTCGATGCGCTGCCCGGCACGCCGGGCCTGAGCCTGGCCGTGGCCGCGCCGCGCGACGAGCTGCAGGCCGACATCCTGCGCGCGCGCGGCATCTCCATCCTGATCACGGCCGGCATCGTGCTGCTGACCCTTCCCATCGTGCACTGGGCCGCCAAGCTGGTGGCTCGACCCTTGAAGCAGTTGGCGCGCGAGGCCGAGGCCATACGCCGCTTCGATTTCGCGGGCCCCGACCCGGCGCGCAGCCACATCAAGGAAGTCGATCTGCTGGCCTTGTCCATGACCAGCATGAAGCATTCGCTGCGCCGTTTCCTCGACATCTCCACGGCCTTGTCGGCCGAGCGCAATGTCGATCGGCTGCTGGACCGCATCCTGGCCGAGACCCTGTCCGTGGCCCAGGCGGCCAGTGGCGCCATCCATCTGCTGAGCCCCGACGGCAAGCGGCTCGTGCCGGCGGCCACGCGCATAGGTGAGGAGGTGGCGGACCCGAGCGGCCTGTCCGAATGGGACATGGAGGATGCCGACAGCCTCTCGGTGTCGGTCGCCGCCTTGCGATCCGGCTGCCTGGTCGAGCGCGAGCTGCGTTGGGACAACCCGGCGCACCTGGCTGCCTATGCCGGTGCCTTCAGGCGGCTGAACACGGCCAAGCTGCGTCTGGTCGGCGTGCCGCTGCTGAACCGCAAGAACGAGATGATCGGGGCCTTGTCGCTGGGCTTCCTCGATGGTGATGGCGAAACCGGGCGCCTGGCCTCGTCGCGTGCTGCCTTCATCGAGGCGCTGGCCGGGCCGGCGGCCGTGGCCATTGACAACCAGCAGCTGCTGCGCGCGCAGAAGGAGCTGCTGCAGAGCTTCATCGAGCTGGTGGCCGGTGCCATCGACGCCAAGAGTCCCTACACCGGCGGCCATTGCCAGCGCGTTCCCGAACTGACCAAGCTGCTGGCCCGCGCCGCCTGCGAGGCCAAGGAAGGGCCGTATGCCGGCTATTCGCTCAGCGAGGAGCAATGGGAGGAGCTGCACATCGCCGCCTGGCTGCACGACTGCGGCAAGGTCACCACGCCGGAGTACGTGGTGGACAAGGCGACCAAGCTGGAGACCCTCTGCGACCGCATCCACGAGGTGCGCATGCGCTTCGAGCTGCTCAAGCGCGAGGCCTACGTGGAGCAATGCGAGCGGGAGCTTGAACAGCGGGGCGCCGACCTGGCGCAGCTACGCGATGCTGTGGCGCCGGCCCAGCGGCAGCTGGACGAGGAGTTCGCCTTCGTCGCCAGTTGCAACGAGGGCGGCGAGTATCTGTCACCCGACAAGGTCCAGCGGCTGCGCGAGATCGGCGCGCGGCGTTGGTGGCGGACGCTGGACGACCGGCTGGGCACCTCGCAGGACGAACGGCGCCGCAAGTCGGCGACCCCCGCGCCGCCGCTGCCTGTGCAGGAGCCGCTGCTGGCCGACAAGCCCGAGCATCTGTTGCCGCGGCCACCTGGCGAGAAGGTGCCGGAAGGCTTCAAGGTGCGGCAGCCCGAGCATCTCTACAACCGCGGCGAGCTCTACAACCTTTCCCTGGGCCGGGGCACGCTGACCGAGGAAGAGCGCTACAAGATCAACGACCACATCGTGCAGACCATACGCATGCTGGAGGCGCTGCCGCTGCCTCGCCATCTGCGCCGTGTGCCCGAGATCGCCGGCGGCCATCACGAGAAGCTGGACGGCAGCGGCTATCCCAAGGGCCTGACCCGCGAGCAGATGAGCCCCGAGGCCCGGATGATGGCCATCGCCGACGTGTTCGAGGCCCTGACCGCCGATGACCGGCCGTACAAGAAGGGCAAGACCCTGTCGGAGGCCATGGCCATCATGGTCAGGATGCGCCGCGAGCAGCACCTGGACGCGGAGCTGTTCGAGCTGTTCCTGCGCTCCGGCGCCTACCTGGACTATGCGAAGCGCTTCATGAAGCCGGCCCAGATCGACGAGGTCGACCTGGCAGCCTGCCTGGCCTAATTAGGCCTTGAGCTTCAGCAGGTAGTCGACCACGGCCAGGGCTTCGTTGTTGCCCTTGGCCATGACCGGCGAGGTGGCGTACTGGCCATTGACCACCAGCCAGGGCACGCCGTCGACCTCGTAGGCCGTGGCCGCGGCCTGGGCCTGGCGGCAGCGGCCATCGACCGAGAAGGAATTCCAGAGCTGGGCAAAGCGGGCACCGTCAAAGCCGCTGCGGCTGACGAAGGCCTGGATGTCGGGCAGGGTGCTCAGGTCCAGCTGCTCGACTTGCAGCGCGTTGAACAGCCGCGCATGCAGCTTGTCGCCCAGGCCCATGGCCTCCAGCGTGTAGAAGATGCGCTGGTGGGCCTCGGCCACCTTGCGGATCACGGCCGGGGTGCGCTTGAACTGCACCTCGGCCGGCTTGCGGGACAGCCAGGCCTGCAGCGGCGCCTCAAGCGCAAAGCAGGCGCCGCAGCCGTACCAGAAGAACTCGTGCACCTCGCCACCCGCGCTGCTGCCGGCCAGCGGCTGGGGCATGCGAAGCTTGCGGTAGTGCTGACCTTCGACGGGCCGGCCCTGGGCCCAGGCAAAGCTGGGCGACAGGCCCGCAATCAGGGCGGCTTGGCTGAACTGGCGGCGGTCCATGGTGCTGGGGCTTCCTCGTTGATGTTGCAGGACCGGCGGATTCTGCCCTTGATCAGCGCTCCTGCTTCTGCACGCTGAAGCGCAGCGGCGGCGCCTTCAGCAATTGGTTGCCATCACTGTCTTGCAGGCGCAGGTCCAGCTCGTAGTCGCCGCGCGGCAGTTCGATCAGGCTCTCGGTGCGGCCGTCGGCCAGCACCTGGCGCTGGACCTGGCCGCCGCCTCGGCTGTTGATCGTGTAGATGAAATGACCGGTGTCCTTGACCTTCTGTGCGGCCGGCGCAATGCCGAGTCCGACCACGCCAAAGCTCAGCGTGAAGGGACTGCCGACCACCTCCTCGTCGCGCAGGTTCTTGACGTAGGCCTCCTTGGCGCCCGAGCGCGGCGCGGCCATGGTGTCCTGGTACCAGAGGGTGCAGCTGTCGTCGAAGTTGTTGGACTCGATGCGCACCGGCGCGGCGGTGCGCCGGCCTATCACCTGGATGCTGATTTCTCGGCTGTAGACGAAGTAGGGCCGATGCTCATGGTCGGCAAACAGCAGGCGCAGCGTGTGCTTGCCGTCGGGCAGGTCCAGCTGGGTGCCGGTCTGGCCCTTGCCGAAATGCTTGTGGGTGTCGGAGAACGGGATCTGGGCCTGGTGATTGATCGGCAGCGGCGTGTCTATCAGGATGTGGTGGTGGCCGGCGCGCTCGTTTTTGTTGCCGGCCGGTACCACGCCCATGCCGCGCACGCCGAACTCGACCCAGAAAGGGGAGCGGAAGGCATAGCCGTTGCGCAGATTGCTGAAGCTCACCGCCGTGGGCTCGCGCAGATCGACCGCCGTGCGCTCCGACGTGTGGGCCAGCCAGCAGCGCTTCTCCAGCGCGCCGGCCGGCAGCGTGTCGGCGCGGCCGGCCGGGCTGACCGATGCCAGCGCCAGAACGACCAGCGAACACAAGATGCGATGTCCCATCGTCGCCTCCCTGACTGCATGCGGCGAGGCCATTCTTGCATCGGGCCGGCCGGCCCGGCCTCGCTCAAATCGGGGACTCGCTCGTCAGTGCTTCAGCGACAAGGTCAGCAGCAGGCAGCTGTCGACTTCGGCCTCGACGCCATGTCGCTCACCGCCGCGCAGCAGCACCAGCTGACCGGCGCTCAGCGGCATCTGCTGGCCCGGTGTGCGCAGCCGCACGCGGCCCGCCAGGCATTGCAGGATCAGCTCACCCGCCACCTGATGCTCGGGCAGCGACTGGCCGGCATGCAGGACCATGTGCAGCAGCTGCAACTGCTCGGTCTTGATCAGGCTGGTGCTGGGGCTGTCGGTCTTGCCGTCGGCCAGCGGCACCAGATCGATCAACTGGCCGGGATTGGCGTGGGTCAGGGCCATGCTCGTCTCCTGCGGATTGCTGGAATGCCTGCGGTCGATTGTGAACGCCTTCCCTAGAATCCGGCGCATGTCCGAAGCCCCTGTTCGCGCGCCGCTGGCGCGCCGCGGCCTGCTGCTGGCAGGTCTGGCCCTGGCGGCCTGCTCCAGCCTGCCGCCACCGCCGATTCCCGTGCCACCGCCGGTCGAGCCGCCACCGGCTCCGAAGCCTGCGCCCAAGCCGCCGCGCATCGGCCTGGCCCTGGGTGGTGGCGCGGCGCGCGGTTTCGCCCATATCGGCGTGATCCAGGTGCTGGAAGAGCAGGGCATCAAGGTCGACCTGGTGGCCGGCACCTCGGCTGGCAGCCTGGTCGCCGCCCTTTATGCCTCGGGCAGGAACGGCAACGAGATGGCCCAGCTGGCCGAATCCATGGACGAGGGATCCATCACCGACTGGGCCTTCCCGACGCGTGGCCTGATACGCGGCGAGGCGCTGGCCCGCTTCGTGCGCGAGAAGACCGGCAACAAGCTGATCGAGCAGATGCCGCTGCCGCTGGGCATAGTCGCGACCGATCTGTCGGACGGTTCGCCCATCCTGTTCCGCACCGGCGACACCGGGGCCGCGGTGCGGGCGTCCAGCTCGGTGCCGGCGGTGTTCCAGCCGGTCCATATCGGCAATCGCGACTATGTGGACGGCGGCCTCGTAGCGCCGGTGCCGGTGCGCTTCGCCCGCCAGATGGGCGCCGAGCTGGTGATTGGTGTGGACATCACTTCGCCGCCCGAAGAGAAGCCGGGCAGCGATCCGCTGCGCATGCTGCTGCAGACGTTTTCCATCATGGGCCGCAGCATCAATACCTTCGAGCTGCGCGATGCCGACCTGGTGATTCGTCCGGCGCTGAACGGCATTGGCAGTGCCGACTTCACGGCTCGCAAGCGCTCCATCCAGGCCGGCCGCGAGGCCGCTCAGGCCCTGCTGCCGCAGCTGCGCCAGCGCATCGCTGCCAAGACTCGCTGAGGCCGCGAACGATGAGCGACGAACGCATCGAGTTGTTCCCGCTGAGCTCGGTGCTGTTCCCAGCAGGTCTGCTGGAGCTGCGCATCTTCGAGCCGCGCTACCTGGACCTGATCCAGCGCTGCCTCAAGGACGACCGGCCGTTCGGCGTGGTCTGCCTGACCTCGGGCAACGAGGTGCGCCAGCGCGGCGAGGGCGATCAGTTCCTGCGCGAGAGCTTCGAGAGCCTGGGCACCCTGGCTCATGTCGACTCATGCGATCGGACCCAGCCCGGCCTGCTGCAGATCCGCTGCACCGGCGGCCAGCGCTTCCAGCTGTGGCGCAGCGAATGCCTGCCGCATGGGCTGTGGGTCGGCGAAGGCCGCCTGCTGTCCGCCGACGCCGAGGTGCAGGTGCCGCCCGACCTGCAGCGCGCCAGCCGGCAATTGCAGCTGCTGCTGAGCCGATTCGAACAGGCAGTGGCCACGGCGGACCTGCCGGTCCAGCCTCCCTATCGCTGGGACGATTGTGGCTGGCTGGCGAACCGCTGGTGCGAGCTGCTGCCGCTGCCATCTTCCGAGAAGCAGCGCCTGCTGGCGCTGGACAACCCTCTGCTGAGGCTGGAACTGGTGGCGGATCTGCTGGAGCACCTGGGCCCCTGAGGCCCGCGCAGGAAAAAAGAAAGCCGCCGGACTTTCATCCGGCGGCTTGCAGTTCAGACTGCTTCGATCAGAAGGCCTTGTTGTAGGTCACGGCAAAGCGGACGTTGCGCGGGGCTGCATTGCCTTGCGACAGCTCGTAGATGCTGCGCGGAGCGCCGCTGCCGGTCTCGCCGCGTTCTTCCACGGCCAGGATGGCTTGCGAGTTGGCGACGTTGAACACCTCGGCCGACACCGACAGGCCCGGCACATAGCTGGGCTTGTAGGTCAGGCTCAGGTCGATGCGCGAGTTGTTGGCGAGACGGCCCACGGCACCGCGATCAGCGGGCTTGCCGAAGCAGTAGTGGTAGTTCGAGCCGTAGTTCAGCGTGCCCCAGTTCACGTCGTTCTGGTTGGGGCCCTTGTAGACACCCAGGCAACTGCGCGGACGGCCCGATTCCCAGCTCAAAGCGCCGGCGGCCTGCCACTCAGGCGTCAGCTGAACATAGCCATAGCCCTTGATCTGGTGCTTGCGGTCATTGGGCAGGTAGCCATAGGCGTGCTCCATCAGCTCGGGCTGGTCCCAGGTCTGCGTGGCCGACACGTCGCGCTGCGCCCGGTCGGACAGGGTCTGGCCTTCGGTGTTGCCCTTGCTGGTCGAGTAGGTGTAGGTCACCTTGCCGTACCAGTTGTCGCGGAACGGGTGCTCGACGAAGAAGTCCAGCGCGGTGTAGACGCGCTTGGGCTTCATGCCGCCGTAGCCCAGGTCCGCGGCGCTCAGGTTGACGCGGGTGTAGGTCTTGCCGTCGCCGTTGAAGTTGATGTCAAAGCTGTTGGCCTCGCCCGGGTTGAACGAGGCGCAGCTGAACGGCGAATGGCCGTTCTCGACATCAGCCAGGAACGCCTTCCAGGGCGCGGCACTGACGCCGGGGTTCTTCTCCAGCCACTTGGCGAACGGACGCCAGTCACACATGTCGTCGATCGTGCTCTTCAGCGAGCGGTAGGTCAGCTTGACGCCGCCGTTCAGGTCTCGGGTCAGGGCTTTCTCGATGCCGACGGTCATCTCGTCCTGATACGCCGGCTTCATGTTCACGCCGGCGACGCTGTGCGGGTCCTTGGCCTGGCCATATTCGGCATTCGGCGAATAGGCCTTGGTCTGGTCGATGCGGCCGGTGGGCATGCCCTTGGAGTCGACGCCGGTGTAGGTGAAGACGGTGGACGTGCCGGTGGAGCCGTTGGCGCCGCGCAGGGCCACCAGTGTGGGGATCTGGATCGAGTAGCGGCCGGCGCTGGTGAAGACTTTCAGCGACGAGTCGCCCAGCGCGTCCCATACGGCCTGGAAGCGCGGGTTGTACTGGTTGTCGACCTTGAGGAAAGTCTCCTTGGCCGAATTCTGGTTCTCGTAGGTCTCGCGGCGCAGCCCGGCGACCAGCAGCAGGTTCTTGGTCACCTGGTACTTGTCTTCGATGTACTGCGCCGTCTGGTTTGAGTAGGCGTCGCTGACGCTGGAGGTGATGTTCTCCACGCCGTAGTAGCCCTTGGCAGCCAGGGCTCCGTTGTTCGGGTTGCCAATCCACATCTGCTGGCTGCCCGAGTCCGGCAGCGTGAGATTCTTGTTGGCCACGGCCGCGGGGTCGGTCAATAGACGGTACTGCAGGCTGCGGCCTCCCGGGGGCGCTTCCTTGCCGCCGAAGAGCGTGGACATCTTGTTGTCGTCCATGCCGGCGCGCAGCGTGTGCTGGCCCAGCTTGTACTCGATGTCCAGGCGCAGGCCCTTGACCTTGTCTTCGTTGCCGGCGCGGTAGAGCTGGCCGGTGAAGCTGTTCAGGACCGGATAACTCAGGCCTGGCGCCTTGGCTGCGTTGCCGTTCTCGAAGCCGACGAAGGGTACGGTGGTGTCGATGCCGGCCGTGGTGGCGGAACGCTTGGTCGAGCTCTTGCCATACAAGGCGGTCAAGGTGAGGTTGTCGCTCAGCTCGCCCACATAGCGCAGGATCTGCACGTTGGCGCCCGAGGTGGTCAGGCCGTCCTCGTCGTTCTTCCAGTTCTCGATGTGGTCGACCTTGCCATTGCGGGCACCGGTCAGGGTGTTGGCCCCTGATACCGTGCGGGTCAGCTTGGGCGTGTCGCCGATCAACGTCAGGTCCAGGCGATGGCCGTCAGTGATGTTGAAGTCCAGCTTGCCCAGCACGCGGGTGGTGACGGTCTTGTCGTCGTTCCAGGCGCTTGGGGCGTCGGCGCCATTCACGGTACTGCCGTTGATCGCGTCCATCGAGCCGTTCTTCAACGTGCGCTTCTCGGCGGCGACGAACATGAACAGATGGTCCTTGATCAGCGGGCCGCCCACATAGCCGCCCACTTGGGTCTCGCTTTGCGTGTTGTTCTCGCGGTACAGGAAGAGCTTGCCGTCGGTTGCCGGCACCTTGCCGGTAGTGGCGTAGTAGCGGTTCTGCGCCTTGCTGCGCAGCGAATTCGGCGACAGGCTGATGGTGCCGCCGGTTTCCCAGGTGTTGGTGCCGCTCTTGGTGATGACGTTGATCACGCCACCCACCGAACGGCCGAACTCGGCGCCGAAGCCGCCGTTCAGGATCTGGGCCTGTTCAATCGCGCCGAATGGCAGTTCCGACGATCCCAACTGGTTCAGCGGGTTGGTGACCGGGAAGCCGTTGATGTAGTACGAGTTCTCAGAAGCCGCGCCGCCGCCGATGCTGGCGCCGCCGGGATAGCGCGGGTCCACATTGGTGGTGTTTGGCGCGAGGCGGATGATGGCGTCCAGGTTGCGGCCGGTCGGCAGAGCCTCCAGTTGCTTGGCCGAGAAGCTGGCGCCGTTGTCGGCACTCGACACGTCAAGCTTGCGGCGAGCGCCGGTCACCGTGACCGTTTCAAGCTGCTGGCCGAAAGAAACCTCGGCGCCCTGACCGAGCTGCACTTCGACGCCCTCGCGGGTCTGGATGGCCTTGCCGTCGCGCAGCAGGCTGACCTTGTAGCTGCCCACCGGCAGCGAGGAGGCCTGGATGCGGCCGGTGGCGTCGGGCGTGACCGTGCGCTTGAAGCCGGTGGCCGGGTTCTCGATCAGCACCGTGGTGCCGGGCGTTGCCTGCACCGAGCCGAAGATGCTGCCGGTGGCGTTGGACTGGGCTTGGACCTGGGTGGCCGTGGCGGCGGCAAGACAGACGGCGAGCGCAACGGCAGTTCGATGCAGGCGCAGATTGCCGCTGAAGTTAATGGGCATGGGTTCCCCTCGTTTGGTTGACTGATTGCTTTGTTGCAAGCCTTGCGCTTGCCCGGCGAGTTTCAGATCAACGATGGGGGGGGCTCACCGGGTTGTCCCTCGGACACACCGAAGGGTGGGCATGCGGAAAAGCACGGGCATGGATGCAGGGCTGCGTGCTAACTCCCAGAACGAGGTCCGACCTGCAGCGGCCGGAGCCGACGTAAAAAAGCCCGATGCTGTCAGGCATCGGGCCGAAGGGTACTTGCAGAGCAGAGCTCGCTGGGTACCGAGGAGACAACTTGGATGCCGCCGCCCTCAGGCGTTGCGCGGCCAAGAAGCTCGGGTTTCTTGCTTGGCTATCAGGCAGCGGCCTTCTTGCTCGAGCGGGTGGCCGTCTGGGTGGCCTTGACGGCCTGGCTGGTCACGGCCTGGAAGTTGGCTTCGGCCACTTCGGCGGCTTGCTTGGCAGCCTTCTGTGCGGTTTCCAGGGCGTTGTTGGCGGCAGCGACAGCCGACTTCACCAGGGCAGCGGCGCTTTCGCTACCGGCCGGGGCGTTCTTGACGGCGTTTTCGATGACGGCGTTGAACTTCTTCTGCACGTCGCCGTACTGCGACTCAGCCAGCTTGACGAACTCGGCGTTCGTGGCGGCGGCGATGTCATACAGGTGACGGCTGTAGGCGGCGGCCTTCTCGGCGCTCGGCTGCAGCAGCGACTGTTGCAGCGACAGCAGCTCTTGGGCGTCCTTGACCGACAGGGCGGCGGTCGACGAATCGGCGACTTCGCTCAGCGCGGTCTTGGCGGCTTGCAGGTTCAGTTCGACCAGCTTTTCGACGCCTTCGAAGGCCTTGTTGGTCAGGCCGAACAGGGTCTCGACATTGGCCTTGTGGGCGGCAAAAACTTGTTCCGGGGTCAGCATGGCAGGGCTCCTGAGAAGGGTTGTTTACTGGGGAGTTTCTAGGGTCTGCAGGTTTTGTTGCACTGCAGCATGGAGCGAAGTATGGGGGGCGCCCGAACCGATTGCAAGAACTTTTTGCTGCACTGCACCAAAAAATTTGTAACTTGACTCGGAGCGCCCCCCGGACCCCGCCTGGGCTCAGCCTGACCGGCCCCGGTGACGCCCGGATGACGGCGCTGTAGCGGTGGCGCCGCTATCGTGTCGCCCCATGCTGGCCTTCCATTCCGACGCCCACAGCCTGGCCCTGCCGCCGGGGCACCGCTTTCCTCAGGACAAGTACCGGATGCTGCGCGAGGCCCTGGAGAGCGAGCCCGGCCTCTTGCGCCTGCAGGCGGCCCGGCCGGCGACCGAGAGCGAACTCGCCCTGGTCCACGAGGCGGGCTACATAGACGCGGTGATGCAGGGGCGGCTGAGCGAGGCTGCCCAGCGCGAGATCGGCTTCCCCTGGTCGCCCGCCATGGCGGAGCGTTCCCGCCATTCGGTCGGCGCCACCATCCAGGCGGCGCGAGCCGCGCTGGAGGAGGGTGTGGCCGCCAACCTGGCGGGCGGCACCCACCATGCGTATTCGCACAAGGGCTCGGGCTACTGCGTCTTCAATGACGTCGCGGTGGCAGCGCGCTTGATGCAGGCGGAACGCGCGGGCCTGCGCGTGCTGGTCATCGATCTGGACGTCCACCAGGGCAACGGCACGGCGGCGATCTTCAGCGGCGATGACAGCGTCTTCACGTTGTCCATGCACGGCGCGCGCAACTTTCCGTTCCGCAAGGAAGCCAGCGACCTGGACGTGGAGCTGCCGGACGGCTGCACGGACGAGCCCTATCTGGCCGCGCTCGATGCCGCGCTGACCACGGTGTGGTCGCGGCTGGCGACCCAGCCGCCCGGCCTGGCCTTCTACCTGGCGGGTGCCGATCCCCACGAGGGCGACCGCCTGGGCCGCCTCAAGCTGAGCTATGCCGGCCTGCGTGAACGCGACCGGCGTGTGCTGACCGAGCTGCGCGAGCGCGGCATTCCGGTCGCCATGGCCATGGCCGGTGGCTACGGCCATGACCTGGCCACCACGGTGGCAGTGCAAGTGAATACCCTGAGCGAGGCCGTGCACAGCTGGCGGCTGTGGCAAACCCGTCGATGAAAGAATCGCCCTCCATGAGCAGCCCTTCGCCCCGTCCCCAGCCCGAGCCGCGCTCGGCCTATGCCCGCTTCGTGACGCTGGGCACGCGCTGGATGGACAACGACCTCTACGGCCACCTGAACAACGTCGTCTACTACAGCCTGTTCGACACCGCGGTGAACCAGTACCTGATCGAGCAGGGCGCGCTGGACCTCCACGGCGGCGCCGTCATCGGCCTGGTGGTCGAGACCCACTGCAACTTCTTCGAGTCGCTGGCCTTTCCGCAGCGCATAGAAGCCGGCCTGCGCGTGGCTGGTGGCGGACGCTCCAGCGTGCGCTACGAGATCGCCCTGTTCGCCGAAGGCGCCGAGCTCAGCGCGGCGCGCGGCCATTTCATCCATGTCTATGTGGACCGCGAGTCGCGCCGGCCGGTGGCCGAGTTGCCGAACGCCTATGTCCAAGCCCTGCAATCCCTGAAGGTGCCAGCCCCATGAGCCGATTCGAGATCCCCAGCCCCGAGCAACGCGCCGCGGTCGATGCCGCCATCGAGAGCCGCCATTCGATGCGGGCCTTCCTGCCCACACCGGTGGCCCGCGAGGTGGTCGAGGACATCCTGCGCATTGCCGCGCGGGCGCCCTCGGGCACCAACACCCAGCCCTGGCAGGTCCATGTGCTGACCGGCGCGGCCAAGCAGCGCCTGTCGAGCCGCATCCAGGCGGTCTACGACGACCCGACCGAGCTGGCCGCCCACACCGAGGAATACGCCTACTACCCGCGCGAATGGGTCTCGCCCTACATAGACCGCCGCCGCAAGATCGGCTGGGACCTGTACGGCCTGCTAGGCATCGCCAAGACCGACAAGGCCCGCATGCATGACCAGCACGGCCGCAACTACGCGTTCTTCGACGCGCCGGTGGGCCTGATGTTCACCATAGACCGGGTGATGCAGCAGGGCAGCTGGCTGGACTACGGCATGTTCATCCAGAACATCATGATCGCGGCGCGCGCGCGCGGCCTGCACACCTGCCCGCAGGCGGCCTTCACCCAGTTCCACCGCCTGATCGCCGAGGAGCTGAAGCTGGGCCCTGAGCAGCAGCTGGTCTGCGGCATGTCGCTGGGCCATGCGGACCCGGTGGCGGTGGAGAACGGCCTGGTGACCGAGCGCGCCTCGGTGGCCGAGTTCGCCCGCTTCCTCGCGGACTGAGGCGATGCTGGACGGGCGCACGCTCGGGGCGCTATGGGGCCTGCCGTTCGCCGGCCTGCTGCTGTCGATAGCGCTGTGTCCGCTGCTGACGCCGCGGCTCTGGCATGCCCACTACGGCAAAGTCGCTGCGGCCTGGTCACTGGCGTTTCTGCTGCCGTTCGCGCTGGGCCAGGGCGCCGGTTCGGCGGGGCACCTGGTGCTGCACACACTGCTTTCTGAATACCTGCCTTTCATCATCCTGCTGGTGGCCCTGTTCGCCACGGCCGGCGGCATCTACGTGCGGGGCAACCTGCATGGCAGCCCCGAGCTCAACGTAGCCCTGATGGCCGTGGGCGCGCTGCTGGCCAGCGTGATGGGAACGACCGGCGCCTCGATGCTGATGATCCGGCCGCTGATACGAGCCAACGACCACCGCAGGCGCTGTGCCCATGTGTTCGTGTTCTTCATCTTCATCGTCAGCAATGCCGGCGGCTCGCTGACGCCGCTGGGCGACCCACCACTGTTCCTGGGCTTCCTGCAGGGCGTGGATTTCTTCTGGACGCTGCGCCACATCTTTCCCGAGACGCTGTTCCTGATAGGCGCGCTGCTCGCCGTGTTCTGGCTGCTGGACCGCTGGTACTGCCAGCGCGAGGGCGGTCCCAGGCAAGACCCGACACCGGATGACGCGGCGAGCTTCGGCATCGAGGGCGGCATCAATCTGCTGCTGCTGGCCGCCGTGGTCGGCCTGGTGCTGATGAGCGGCCTGTGGAAGCCGGGTGTCAACTTCCTGCTGGCCGGCATCGAGGTGCCGCTGCCCTCGTTGTTGCGCGACCTGGGCCTGCTGGCCGTGACCTGGCTGTCGCTGCGGCTCACGCCTTCCGCGGTGCGCGAGAGCAACCAGTTCGGCTGGGGGCCCATGCAAGAGGTGGCCAAGCTGTTCGCCGGCATCTTTCTGACCATGATTCCGGTGCTGGCCATGCTCAAGGCCGGCGAGCAGGGCGCCTTCGCGGCCGTGACCCGGGCCGTCACCGGCGCCGACGGCCAGCCGCTGCCCTGGGCCTATTTCTGGTTCAGCGGCCTGCTGTCCTCCTTCCTCGACAACGCGCCCACCTACCTGGTGTTCTTCAACCTGGCCGGTGGCGACGCGCAGCAGCTGATGGGGCCGCTGGCCACGACGCTGGCCGCCGTCTCGGCCGGCTCGGTCTTCATGGGCGCCAACAGCTACATAGGCAATGCGCCCAACTTCATGGTCAAGGCCGTGGTCGAGGAACGCGGCATCGCCATGCCCAGCTTCTTCGGCTACATGGCCTGGTCGGGTGCGGTGCTCTTGCCGCTGTTCCTGCTGATGACGCTGATCTTCTTCCGCTGACAACAGGGAGTCCGCTATGTCCAAGCCCAAGGTTCTGGTGGCCCGCCGCGTGTTCGATTCGGTGCTGCAGCGGCTGGCCGCACATTTCGAGGTCGAGGGCAATGACGAGGACCGCGTCTGGCCCAAGGCCGAGCTGGTCGCTCGCCTGCAGGACAAGGACGGCGCCTTCATCACCGGCAGCGAGCGCATCGATGCCGAGGTGCTGGAGGCCTGCCCGCGGCTCAAGGCGGTCTGCAACATGGCCGTGGGCTACAACAACATCGACCTGCCGGCCTGCACCGCCCGCGGCGTGATGGCCAGCAATACGCCCGACGTGCTGACCGAGACCACGGCCGACTTCGGCTTCGCACTGATGATGGCCACGGCCCGGCGCATGGCCGAGAGCGAGCATTTCCTGCGCCGCGGCGAATGGAAGCAGTGGTCCTACGACATGTTCACCGGCTCCGATGTGCATGGCGCGACGCTGGGCATCCTGGGCATGGGCCGCATAGGCCGGGCGATTGCGCGGCGCGGCCACCTGGGCTTCGGCATGCCGGTGATCTATCACAACCGTTCGCGCCTGCCGGCCGAGCAGGAGGCCGAGGTCGGGGCCCGCTATGTGAGCAAGGAGCAGTTGCTCCGTGAGGCCGATCACCTGGTCCTGGTCCTGCCGTACTCGGCCGAATCGCACCACGCGATAGGCGCCGTCGAACTCGCCCAGATGAAGCCCGAGTCCACGCTGACCAATGTGGCCCGCGGCGGCATCGTCGATGACGCCGCCCTGGCCCAGGCGCTGCGCGAACGCCGCATCGCCGCAGCCGGCCTCGACGTGTTCGAAGGCGAGCCGCGCGTCAATCCCGATCTGCTGACCCTGCCCAACGTGGTGCTGACCCCGCACATCGCCAGCGCCAGCGTGAAGACCCGGCTGGCCATGGCCGACCTGGCAGCCGACAACCTGATCGCCGCGCTGACCGGCGGCACGCCGCCCACGCCGCTGAATCCAGAAGTGCTGGCCGGCCGCTGAGCGGCTTCAGGCCAGTGAGGGCGTGCCCTTGAACAGGCCGGTCGGATCCCAGCTCTGCTTGAGCTGCCGGAGCCGCGCGAGGTTGGCTCCGAAATAGGCCTCGGCCGGCTTGTCCAGCAAGCCGTCGAGGTAGTTCACGTAGGCGCCGCCGCTGCTCCAGCGCTGCATCGTCGAGCGCATGCCGTGAGTCCAGGCTGCGGCTTCGTCCAAGGTGCTGGACGAAGTGCCGGCCGCGTACTCGGCCAGGTATTGGGCGCTGAACAGGGCGCGGCGGTGCGCAAAGGCCGTGGCCTCCGGCGCCACGCGGCCGACGGCGCCGCCCATCAGATTGAGCAGCACCGTGCCCGTGCGCTGGCTGTCGCGGCGCTGCTGCAGCGCTTGCTGCAAGGCGGCGATGCCGTTGCCGTCCAGCGGCTGGTCGAAGAAGTCCGAGCTGGCCGCCATGGCCACGCGGCCGAGCACGCCGCTGGCGTTCTGGCTGGGCAGATGGCATTGGGCGCGGCTGATATTGAGGCAGGCCCCTAGCATCACCTCGCGATAGCTGCGCAGTTGCAGGCTCTTGTCGGCCGGTGCTCGGCCAATGCGGCTCAAGAGTCCTTCCCAATGCGCTTGCGCGAAGGCGGTGTCGCCGATCGCCAGTCCCCACAGGTAGACGCTGCCCTGGGCCGACAGCGCCAGCTGCGACCAGATGCGGTCGGGCAGGGTCTGAGGCCAGTCCTGCCAGGCGGCCAGCACGGCCGGCAGGTCGGCCAGCTGGAAGCTGGCGCCGAACTGGGTCAGCGGGCCCACGGCATGGGTCTGGAAAGTCAGCGAGCTGACCAGGCCGAACTGGCCGCCGCCACCGCCGCGCAGGGCCCAGAACAGGTCGGGTGACTCGGTCGCGCTGCACACGATCTGCCGGCCGTCGGCCGTGATCAGCCGGGCCGAGACCAGGGCGTCGCAGCTCAGGCCATAGGCCCGGTCCAGCACGCCCACGCCGCCGCCCAGGGTGATGCCGGCTATGCCCACGCTGACGCAGCTGCCCGAGGGGATGCAGCGGCCGGCCGAGATCAGGCTGTCGTAGACATCGGCCAGCTTGGCGCCGGCGCCCACGGTGACGCGCTCGCCGTCCAGCAGCACCGAATCCAGGGCACCGACGTCGATCATCAGGGCGCTGCCACTGCTGGCGCCCAGGTAGCTGTGGCCGCCGCTGCGGGCCGTGAACGACAGCTTCTGCTGGCTGGCGTAGGCGAGGGCGGTGGCGACGTCGGCCGTGCTGGCGCAGCGGGCAATGGCCTGGGGCTGCAGACTGTCGTAACGGGCATTGGCGGCGCGGGCCAGGCGCTCGAAGTCGGCCTGGCCGGGCTGCAGCAACTGGCCCTGCATCTGGCGCGCCAAGTCGTTCCAGGCCGAGGCGGGCGGCGTGGGCAAAGAAGAAGTGGGAGTGGCGGCCGTCGAGCCTCCACCCCCACCACAAGCGGTCAAGCCGCCAGCCAACAGCACCGCGCTTCCCGACCACGCGGCCCGGCCCCCCAGGGCCAGGAACTGTCGTCTGTCCATCGCTCCCTCTTCCACTCCAATCGACTACCAATGTAAGACCAATAAAAGTCCAATACCACCGGGTTGACCCGGGTGCGAGGGCAAGACGCAGGGGACAAGGCGGGACTTGGGCTGCTGAGACAATGGCCCGCATGAGCGCTTTCGACCTGCTGTTGCTGGGCCTGCTGGCCCTGGTTCTGGCCTTGCTGCTGACCGTCTGGCTGCGCCTGAAATCGCAGAGCCAGGCCTCGCCGCAGCTGACCCAGGCCCTGCAACAGAGCAACGAGCGCCTGGAGCGCGAGCTGCGCGACGAGCTGGGCCGCAGCGCCAGCTCGACCCGTCAGGAGCTGGTCCAGGGTCTGGCCCAGTTCCAGCAGGTGCTGAGCCAGGGCCTGCAGGGCACGAACCAGTCGCTGGCCAGCCAGGCGCTGGCCGCGCGCGAGGCCCAGGACGCCGCCGCCCAGCGCAGCGCCCAGGCCCTGACCGAGGCCATGCAGCGCCTGGCCGAGGCGATGCGCGAGCAGCTCAAGGCCATGTCCAGCAGCAACGAGCAGCGCCTGGCCGAGGTACGCCAGACGGTGGAGGCCCGCCTCACCAGCATCCAGCAGGACAACGAGAAGAAGCTGGAGCAGATGCGCGCCACGGTGGACGAGAAGCTGCACGCCACGCTGGAGCAGCGCCTGGGCGAGAGCTTCAAGCAGGTGGCCGAGCGGCTGGAGCAGGTCCACAAGGGCCTGGGCGAGATGCAGGGCCTGGCCCGCGACGTCGGTTCGCTGAACCGGGTGCTGACCAATGTGAAGACCCGCGGCATCTTCGGCGAGGTGCAGCTGGCCGGCCTGCTGGAGCAGGTGTTCACGCCCGAGCAGTACGCCGCCAACGTGGCCACGGTGCCGGGCAGCAACGAAAGGGTGGAGTTCGCCATCAAGCTGCCGGGCCAGCGCGACGACGGCCAGCCGCTGTGGCTGCCCATCGATGCCAAGTTCCCGCGCGAGGACTACGAGCGCCTGCTTGAAGCGCACGAGCAGGCCGACGTCGCCGGTGTCGAGGCCGCGGCCAAGGCGATTGAAGCCCGGCTCAAGCTGGAAGCGCGGTCCATCCGCGTCAAGTACGTGGCGCCGCCCCACACCACCGATTTCGGCATCCTCTTCCTGCCCACCGAAGGCCTCTACGCCGAGGCGCTGCGCCGGCCCGGCCTGGTCGAAGGCCTGCAGCGCGAGCACAAGGTGATGCTGGTCGGCCCGACCACGCTGCTGGCCACGCTGTCCAGCCTGCAGATGGGCTTTCGCACGCTGGCGCTGGAGAAGCGCTCGGCCGAGGTCTGGGAGGTGCTGGGCGCGGTCAAGACCGAGTTCGGCAAGTTCGGCGAGGTACTGGCCAAGACCAAGAAGAAGCTGGACGAGGCCAGCAGCAGCATCGAGCTGGCCGAGACCCGCACCCGCCAGATGAGCCGCAAGCTCAAGACGGTCGAGGCGCTACCGGACGATGCGAGCCAGAAACTGCTGAGGCTGGATCAAGCCGGCGCTGACGACGAAGGCGAAGCCTGAGTCCATGCAAGACGCCCCGCCCCGCGACCTGCGCCGCGCCTTTCCCGCCGTCATCGCCACACTGATCGCCGTCCATGCCTGCATGGCGGTGACCCGGGTCGCGTCCAGCCTCTGGGTGCTCAAGCAGGGCTATGGCGAATGGACCGTGGGTCTGCTCCTCAGCCTGTTCGCGGTGGCGCCCATCCTGCTGTCGCTGTGGGCCGGCCGCCAGGCGGATCGGCACGGCTTCCACAGGCCGGTCGGCATAGGCGTGCTGTTGGCCACGGCCGGGGCCACGGTTGCGCTGATCTGGCAGTCGGTCTGGGCCATGGGCCTGTCCTGCCTGGCCAGCGGTGGCGCCATTGCCGTGGCGGCCGTGGCCATCCAGCGCGAGGCCGGGCTGATGGCCGACGAGCCTTCCGAGCTGAAGAAGGTATTCAGCTGGGTGGCGCTGGGGCCGGCGCTGTCCAACGCCATCGCGCCAGTGGCCGCCGGCCTGCTGATCGACCATGTGGGCTTTCGCGCCGCCTTCGCCCTGGCCGTGCTGCTGCCCGGCCTGGCCTGGCTGCTGGCGCAGAAGGTGCCGCGCCATCCGCCCAAGCCGCCCGCGGCCGGCGCCAAGAGCCGGCCGGCCTGGGATCTGTTGAAGCAGCCGGCGATCCGCAAGCTGCTGCTGGTCAATATCGCGCTGTCGGCCTCCTGGGATTCGCACAGCTTCGTCGTGCCGGTGGTCGGCCATGCTCGCGAGCTTTCGGCCTCCAGCATCGGCCTGGTGCTGGGCAGCTTCGCCGTGGCGGCCTCGGTGGTGCGCCTGGCCATCGTGCGCTGGGCCGTGCACCTGAACGAACTCAAGGCCCTGCGCAGCGCCATGCTGCTGGCCATGAGCATGCTGGCGGCCTATGCCTGGCTGCCGGGCACGCTGGGCTTGATGGCCGGCTCGGCCCTGCTGGGCGTGGCTCTGGGTTCGGTCCAGCCCATGGTGCTGTCCATGCTGCACCAGGTCACGCCGCCCGAGCGCCACGGCCAGGCGCTGGGCCTGCGCATGCTGACGGTCAACAGCGCCACCGTGGCCATGCCGCTGGGCTTCGGCCTGCTGGCCAGCGCCAGCTTTGCGGCGGCGCCCATGTGGCTGATGGCCAGCCTGCTGCTGCTGGCGCAGTGGCCGGCCAGCTCGCTCAAGAACGGATAGGGCGGCGCCCGGCGCGGGCGCAAAATGCACTCCCTTTGCAGTGGGCCGGGAGGGCCGCCAGATGAACGCGCACAGCCACAGGTTTTTCCGTCTGAGTCTCTTGAGCGCAGCCCTGGTCTGCGCCGCTGCCCAGGCCACGCCGCCGGTCAAGATGGACAAGGGCGGCAAGCCGCCGGTGGCGGCCAAGGCGGCCGCCAAGGCCGAGAAGCCCCAGTTCGTGCGCGAGCTGGGCGGCATCCGCGAATACCGGCTGGCCAACGGCCTGCAGATCCTGCTCTTCCCCGACCAGGCGCAGAGCACGACCACGGTCAACATCACCTACCGGGTCGGCAGCCGTCATGAGTCGCAGGGCGAATACGGCATGGCCCATCTGCTGGAGCACCTGGTCTTCAAGGGCACGCCCAAGACTCCCAAGCCCGACCAGGCGTTCAAGGACCGGGCCATGAGGACCAATGGCACGACCACGGTGGACCGCACCAACTACTTCGCCTCCTTCAACGCCAACGAGCAGACGCTGGACTGGGCCCTGGGCTTCGAGGCCGACCGCATGGTCAACAGCTTCATCGCCAAGGCCGACCTGGACTCCGAGATGACCGTGGTCCGCAACGAGTACGAGAACGGCGAGAACGACCCGATGGGCGTGCTGAGCCGGCGGGTGATGGCGGTGGCCAACGACTGGCATCCCTACGGCCACTCGACCATAGGCCCCAAGAGCGATATCGAGAACGTGCCCATCGAGCGGCTGCAGGGTTTCTACAAGCGCTACTACCGGCCCGACAACGCCACGCTGCTGGTGGCCGGCCGCTTCGAGGTGGACAAGGTGCTGGCGTCCATAGTGCGCGCCTTTGGTCCGCTGGTCCGTCCGGCCGCGCAACTGGTCGAGCCCTACACGGCCGAGCCGCCACAGGACGGCGAGCGCAGCGTGGTGGTGCGCCGCGTCGGTGGCCAGCCGATGCTGATGGCTTCCTACCACGTGCCCTCGATCGCCCATCCGGACAGCGCGCCGCTGCTGGTGCTGAGCCTCTTGATGTCCATGCAGCCCAGTGGCCATCTGTACAAGGAGCTGGTCGAGACCAAGCTGGCCGTCGGCGCCGGCCTGGGCGGCCTGGGCGGCGCTGCACCGGGCAGCACCCAGGCCATGGCGGCGCTGGCACCGGGCGCCGACGCCGCCGAGGTCGAGCGCAAGCTGTTGGACCTGGTGGAAGGCCGGAGCGGCAAGCCTTTCGAGCAGTCGGAACTGGAGCGGGTGCGCGAAATCGCGGTGGTGAGCTATCGCCAGCAGATGAAGCATCCCGAGGCCCTGATCCAGCAGATCTCCTCGCTGCTGGGCGCCGGCGACTGGCGGCTGCTGTTCCAGCTGGTCGAGGACATTCCCAAGGTCAGCCTGGAAGACGTGGAGCGGGTGCGTCAGGCCTATTTCAAGCCGGCCAACCGGACCCTGGGCCGCTACCTGCCGGCCACCGAGGTGGAGCGCGTGGCCATCCCGCCGGCACCGCCGCTGGCCGAACGCCTGAGCAAGCTTCAGGGCCCGCCCAAGGTGGAGGAGGGCGAACGCTTCGACCCCACGGTGCAGAACCTGCAGGCCCGCACCAAGGTCTCCAGGCTGCCATCGGGCCTCGTGCTCTCGCAACTGGCCAAGCAGACCCGCGGCAACCAGGTCCAGCTGCAGATGAAGCTGCGCTGGGGCGAGCCGCGGGCGACCACGGCGGCCCTGGGCACCGGCATGATCGACGAGCTGATGGACGAGGGCAGCGCCAGCTGGGACAAGCAGAAACTGCGCGACGAGCTGGTCAAGCTCAAGGCCGGCCTCGACATCCGCGGCGGCAACCAGGGCGCCACGGTCAGCATCAGCGCCGAGAAGGACACCTTGCTCGCCGTGCTGAAGATCGCGGCCGACGTCCTGCAGAAGCCGCTGCTGCCGCCTGATGCCTTCGACCGCATCAAGAAGCAGGGCCTGGCCCAGATGGAGGCCTCGCGCCAGGAGCTGGAGCTGCTGCGCTCCGAAGCCACGCGAGCGCATGCCAACCAGGCCCGCGGCGCGGTCAAGGGCGATCCTGACTACCTGGCCAGCCTGGACGAGCAGATCGACGAGCTCAAGCGCACGCAGCTCGCCGACGTGCAGCGCTTCTGGACCGAGTACTGGTCGGCCGACGATGCCCGCATAGCCGTGGTCGGCGCGATCCCGGCCGGTCTGGAGGCGGCGCTGGAGCAGGCCTTTGGTGGCTGGAAGAAGCCGCAGGCGCCGCGCTACGTGCGCCATGTCAGCAAGGCGGTGGCGCTGCCGCCGGCCCGCTTCGACGTGCAGGCCAAGGACAAGACCAGCGCGATCTTCCGCATGACCCAGCGCTTCGAGCTGTCCGGCCAGGACGCCGACTACCTGCCCATGCTGGTGGCGGTGCAGGTTTTCGGCGCAGGCGGCCTGGACAGCCGGCTGAGCGACCGGGTGCGGCAGAAGGAAGGCCTCACCTATGGCATCGGTGCGAGCCTGCAGGCGCCTTATTTCGGTCGGGACGGCGGGCTGGGCATTGGCGGAACCTTCGCGCCGCAGAACCGCGAGCGCATCCTGGCCGTGGTGCAGGAGGAACTGGTGCGCATGAGCCGCGACGGCATCACCGAGCTGGAGTTGACCCGCGCCCGCAAGGACCTGCTGGAAAGCTGGCGCCAGGCCCGCGCCGGCGAGGCCAGCCTGGCGACCTCGCTGAACTGGTTCGCCGAGATTGCCAAGGACTGGCTGGGCTATGACGGTGCCCTGGAAGCCCAGCTGCAGAAGCTGAGCGTGGCCCAGGTCAACGCGGCCTGGCGCCGCCTGGTCAAGGCCGATGCTTTCGTGACGAGCACGGCAGGGGATTTCGCCGCGAAGTGAATTGACCCGGAGATCTTCTGAGTCGCGTCGGAGCGGACCGCTATAGTCCGGCCCCGACAAGAAGAGCGGTGACTGCGCATGAGCGGCCAGACTCAGGAGGAATCATGCAAGGAAAGTTCAAGAAGGCAACGGCCCTGTCGCTGGCCGGTGTGCTGGCCGGCCTGCTTGCTGCTTGTGGCGGCGGGGGCGGTGGTGGTGGTGGCAGCAGCGGCAGCACGGTCGTCGTGACTCCGCCGGCCATCCTCACCCAGCCCGCCTCGGCCGAAGCCCAGCGCTGCGAGGCCGTGATGTTCAGCGTGGCAGCCTCGGGCACCGGGCCGCTGAGCTTCCAGTGGCAGCGCAACGACCAGGACATCCCCGGCGCCAACAAGGCCACGCTGCAGGTCAATGCCCAGGCCGCGGACGATCAGGCCCGCTACAGCGTCATCGTCAGCAACAGCGGCGGCCAGACCAGGTCCACGGCGGCCACGCTCAAGGTCAATCCGGTCGATGAGAGCAAGCTGTCCATCGCCTCGGTCGAGCTGGCCCAGGTGATGCTGGTCGATGCCAAGGACCCGACGCTGGAACTGGTCCAGGGCCGCGAGGTGCTGGTCAAGGTCAATGCCCGTGCGCCTGTGCCCATGCACTGCAAGCCCAGCGGCACGCTGCGCATCGAAGACCTGTCCGGCCAGCCGGTGCGCGAGATCGCGCTGAATGCGCCGCTGCTGCCCATCCCTTCGAGCACGCCGGCCCAGGCGAGCACGCTCGACAGCTACAGCGCCAGCGTGCCGGCCGAGCTGGTCAAGCCGGGCCTTCGCCTAGTGGTGTCGCTGCCGGGCCAGAGCGCGCCGCAGAAGATCGCGCCGGCCGTCTCGCCCAGCCCGGCCATCACCCTGGTCGTGATTCCCTTGCAGATTGCCGACACGGTGGCCCAGATCCCGGCCGGCATTCCCGACTACATCACGGCCCGTTCGCCGATCCAGTCGCTCAAGCTCGAGACCCGCGCCGTGATGCGCTCGCAGTCGCTGACGGCCCAGCCCACGGTCAAGGAAGACTGGGTCGATGGCCTGTCCAAGCTGCTGACCGAGATCAACCAGCTGCGCAGCCTGGAGGGCAACCCTGCGCGGACCCACTACTACGGCTTCGTGCGCCAGACGGTGATTGGCAGCAATGTGGGTCTGGGCTACCGGCCTGGTGGCGCGGCCGTGGGCTACGACCGGCCCGAGTATCCCGAGTACGCCCGCGAGACCCTGCAGCATGAGCTGGGCCACAACTTCTCCCTGCAGCACGCGCCCTGCGGCGAGCCGGCCAATCCGGACACCAAGTTTCCCTATGCCGATGCCCGCATGGGCGCCGGCAGCCGCATGGTCTGGGGCTACAACGGCGTCAGCAAGACCTTCGTCGATCCCAACGACGCCAACAACCACGACCTGATGAGCTACTGCTCGGGCGACTGGTTCTCGGACTACAACTACGGCAAGGTGCTGGCGCGGCTGCGCACCGCGCTGCCCAGCACGCTGCCGGCGGTGGCGGGCGCGCAGATCGCCGCTGCCGTGGAGTCGCAAACCGAACCGCTGCTGCTGATCAGCGGCGAGATCGGCCCGCGCGGCCTGAGCCTGTCGGCACCGCGAGCCTTCAGCGGGCAGGCCGAACGGCCCGAGTCCGGCCCCTTCGTGCTGACGCTCAAGCTGGCCAGCGGCGAGTTGCGCCAATGGGCTTTCGATGCCCAGCCGCTCGAGCATGCGCCGCAGCTGCGCCACTTCCACTTCAGCATTGCGCATCCGGGCCGCATCGAATCGCTGAGCATCGCGCGCGATGGCCAGCAACTGCTGCGTCAAGCCGTGGTCGCAACCGAGCCGCGCAGCGCGCAGCAGGCAACGGCGACCCAGCTGCAGGCCCAGCTGAGCGGCGCTCGCCTGAGCCTGCAGTGGGATGGCCAGCGCTGGCCGCAGCTCAGCCTGGTCAAGCTGATGGCAGACGGCAAGCGGCGCTTGCTGTCTGCCTCGTTGAGCGGCGGCAAGGCCGAGGTCGAGATCGGTGCCGGCGAAGCCCTGGGCTACGAGATCGGCCTGGTCGACGGCCTCAACAGCCAGCTCCTTTGGCTGGATGCTGCCGGCCGGCCCCAGACCGGCTCACCGGCGGCCGCTCAGAGCCGTGGTGCAGCCTGGCTGGCCCTGTAGGCCTCCAGCACCGCGCGGTACTGCTCTTCGCTCAGGAGCTCCTTGAGCTTCTGGTGGAAGCGGCGCAGGTCGCCATAGGCGGCGGCCTGGTCGGCCAGCGATTCCTGCTCCAGGCGCAGATCGCGATCGATGTCGGTCACGGCCGAAACCGGCGGCCGGGCAAAACCCATCACCCTTGCGCGGCGTCGCTCGTTCAGGTCGGCCAGGTCCCGCAGATCGCGCATCAGCGCGGCCCAGGCCTCGACCTGGTTGGCCTGCAGCGCCAGCGTGGCTTCCAGCTGGCCCAGCTTCTCGTGCCAGAGCTTCAAGGGCTCGGGGGCGCGCGGCTGTTCGGCCTGGCCGGCGGGCTTGTCAGCCGGCGCACGGCGTTCGCCACCCTCACGGTTGCCGCCCCGGCCTCCCATGCCGCCCTTGCCTCCGCCCCCCATGCCGCCACCGGGCGGGAACTGGGCCAAGGCCAGGGTGGGGACGAGCAAGGCGATCAGCAGCAGCGGGCGGACAGGCTTCATGGGGGAACGGAATTCCTGGAGAGGGGAGGCCCAGTGTCCCGGGACTTTGCCTCGCGGCTGTGGGCTGATGGTCAAGAAATGTGAAGCGGCGCGGACGGTCCATGTAAAGCCGCGGTAACAAAGCTGCACGCTGCTTCACTGAAATGGACCGTGGCGCAACCTTGCCACATGGCCACGATACAGCTGCTGCGGACACTGGCCGCTTCCCCTTTGCCGCCTGCTTCCCACCGTGCCACAAGCTCCCGCGGCCCTGCGCCGCTGGCTCACGCCCGTCTTGCTGTTCACGCTGATCGCCCTGGTCAGCGGCACGGCCTTCATGCGCAAGTACCTGGGCCCGGTGACGCCGGACCAGCTGCTCTTCCATCTGCAATACGGCGGCCTGGACTATGCCGACCCGCGCATGATCTCGCGCGCGTTGCGCTACCTGGCTGGCACCTTGCTGCTCACCTGGATGGCCACCGCAGCCCTGCGCCGCATCTCTCTGCGCCTGCAGCGGGCAATGTGGCTGCTGTTGCTGGGCACTGCGGCCGTCTCGGTGGGTGCGACCGTGGACGACCCCTGCGACGGCGAGGCCCGCGACACCATTGCCGAGGCGTACGTCGATCCGTCGGAGCAGCGCTTTACACAGCAGGGGCAGGCCCCCGACCTGCTGATCGTCTTCATCGAATCGCTGGACGAGCGCTATGCCGAGCCGGTCGGCCGCAAGCCTGCGGCCCTGCATGAGCTGGTCGATTGGCGCCAGCAGGGGCGCCGCCTCGGCGACATGCGCACCCTGGGCGGCTCCAGCTGGACCGTGGGCGGCCTGTTCAGCTCACTGTGCGGCGTGCCGCTGCAGCCGGTGGGCCTGATGAGCCGCCATGCGCTCGAATATTCCACCCGCTTCTTCGACGGTGGCAGCTGCCTGACCGATGTGCTGGCCCGTCAGGGCTGGGAGCTGAGCTTCTACGGCGGTGCCTCGCTGAAATTTGCCGGCAAGGGCCTGTTCATGGCCAAGCACCAGGTCGGGCGCCGCTTCGGCAAGGAGCAGTGGGAGCAGCAGGGCGTGGCCGTGCCGGACCAGGGCTGGGGCCTGCTGGACGCGGCGCTGACCGAGCAGGCCTGGCATGACATGCAAAGGCCGCGCGACGGCGATCGTCCGCGTGCTTCGCTGCTGCTGACGGTCAACACCCATGGCCCCTCGGGCACGGCCGATCCGGGCTGCGGCCAATCGGAGGATGGCGAGCTGTCGGTCGACGAGCAGATGGCCCGGGCCCTGGCCTGCACCGACCACGTGGTGGCCCAGCTGGCGCGCCGCTTCGCCGCGCAGGCCGACGGCCGGCCCAAGCTGGTCTGGATCATGGGCGACCATGTGGGCCCGACGCCGCTGCTGTTCGAGGGCAGTGACGAGCAGTGGCGCCACCGCACGCTGTTCCACACGATGGCGCGCTTCGATGGCCAGGGCCGGTCCTCTGCCTTGCCGGCCGGAGGTTCGCGCGTCTTCAGCCATCTGGATGTGCTGCCGACCTTGGTCGAAGCCCTGGGCCTGAGCTGGCAGCCGAGCAGCCACCGGCTCGGTCTGGGTGTTTCGCTGCTTGCGTCGGAGGCGCCACCGACGCTGCTGGAGCAGCAGGGCTACGAGCGCACGAATGCGCGGCTGTCCTGCCCTTCGCCGCTGTTCCACCGCCTCTGGGTGGACCGGGCTCAGGCCTTGACCGGCGAGCGCACCAGCAGCACCGGCACCGGCGCCTGACGCAGGATCAGCTCGGCATCGCTACCGAGCAAGGCCCGGCCTATGCCGCGCCGGCCGTGCGTGCCAAGCACGATCAGCTGAGCGTCGTTCTTGGAGGCCGCCTCCACGACGGCGTCGCAGACCCGCTGTGCAAAGCCTTCGACCATCTGGGTCTCGACCGGCAGGCCCGCCGCCTCGACCTGGGCCCGCGCCTTGGCCAGGATCTGCTTGCCGCCCTCGTGCAGCAGGTCGAACACCTCAGGCGTGATCCCGAGGCCGGCATTCGGATGGCTGCTGAACGACAGCATGTCCACGACATGCAGCAGCAGCAGGCGCGAGCTGCAGAGCCTGCCCAGGCGTATCGCCTCGGCCAGGCCGAGTTCGGACGTCGCACTGCCGTCGACCGGCACCAGGATCTTGCTGTACATGGCGCACTCCCGTCTGGATGGATGCGCCATGCTCGCGCCAAGGCTGTCAGTGGCGCTTGATCCGCATCAAGCTTCAGCGCGTGGGCCGGGCCTCGTAAACCAGGCGGCCGCCGACCCAGGTCTGCAGCACCTGGGTCTTGAGCAGGGCCGTGGGAGAGGAGCCCAGCGGGTCGTGGTCCACCAGGATGAAGTCGGCGCGCGCGCCCGGCGTCAACGTGCCGATCTCGCCTTCGCGGTGGGCGGCGAAGGCGGCGCCGCGGGTGAAGCAGTCCAGCGCCTGCAGCTGGTTCAGGGCCTGCTGGCCGTACCAGCCGCCGGGCGGCTTGCCTTCCTGGTCCTGGCGGGTGATGGCCGCGTAGAGGCCGGCCCAGGGGCTGGGCTCCTCGACCGGGAAGTCCGATCCGCAGGCCAGGCGCGCGCCGCTCTTGAGCAGGCGCTGCCAGGCATAGGCACCCTGGATGCGCTGCGGGCCGACGCGGTCCTCGGCCATGTTCATGTCCGAGGTTGCGTGCGTAGGCTGGACCGAGGCGATCAGCTGGGCCTTGGCCAGGCGCGGGATGTCGTTCACGGCAATCACCTGGGCATGCTCGATGCGGTGGCGAAGCTGCGTGCTCTTGCTGCCCAGTTCGCGCTGCAGGGTCTCGAAGCCCTGGATGACCTGGCGGTTGGCCGCATCGCCTATGGCATGGACATTGACTTGCAGGCCCGCCTTGGCAGCGGCGCGCATCTGGGCGAGCAGCTGGCTGTCGTTCTGGAACAGCAGGCCCTGGGTCTGGGGCGCATCGCTGTAGGGGGCGAGCAGGGCGGCACCGCGGCTGCCCAGGGCACCGTCGGCGAACAGCTTGACGGCGCGCAGGCTGTAGAGCCCGTCGGCGTCGCCCTTGTAGGGGCCGGCCTGGCGCATGCGCTCGAACAGCCTGGCATCGCTGCCGCGGCCCATGCCGTCGATGCGTATCTTCAGCTTGCCGCTGGCCGCGTACTCGCGCAGCAGCTGGTCGACCTCGTCGGCCACGCCAGCGTCCTGCACGGCGGTCAGGCCCAGGCTCAGAAGCTCGTCCTGGGCGGCGTCGAGGGCGGCCCGCAACTCATCGGTAGAAGGCGCCGGAATATGGCGGCCCATCAGGCCCATGGCGGCATCGACCAGCACGCCGGTCGGCTCGCCGCGCTCGTCGCGCTCGATCTTGCCGCCCCGCGGGTCGGGCGTGTCGCGGGTGATGCCGGCGATCTGCAGGGCGCGGCTGTTGGCCCAGCCGGCGTGGCCGTCCACACGTTCCAGCCAGACCGGGCGTTGGCTCTCGGCAGCATCCAGCTCGGCGGCGGTGGGGAAGCGGCCCAGCTTCCAGACCGCCTGGTTCCAGCCACCGCCCAGCAGCCAGGTGGCTTGCGGCCGGGCCGCGGCATAGGCCTTGACCGCAGCCAGCGCGGCGCCCAGGTCGGCCGTATCGCGCAATTGCAGGCTGCGGCGTGCGAGGCCCAGGTCCATCACATGGCCATGGGCGTCGATCAGGCCCGGCATCAAGACCTGACCCTTGGCATCGATGCGGCGTGCGCCGGCGGCCTTGGCTTCCAGGGCCGCCAGCTTGCCGGTGGCCAGAACCCGGCCCTGGGTGTCTATGGCGAGCGCCTCGAAGCGCTGGACCCGGCCCTGGGCATCCAGGGTCAGGCCGCGGGCGTTGTGGATCAGCAGCGGCTCGGCGGCCTGAGCGGCGAGAGCGGCGACCAGAGGTAGCAGGGAAAGCAGGAGGTTCTTGCGCATCGGCCGAGTATCGGGGCCCGTCCCCCATCCGGGCGTCGGGCCCTTCCCCAGGGCCGGCCGGGCTCCTACGATGCGCTCACCGCGCGCCGGGGCGCCGCGCTAGCATCGAATCCACCGCGGAGGCAGCAGATGAAGAAGACCTGGATGCTCTTGGGACTCTTGTCGGCGACGTTGGCGGTGCAGGCCGCCCCGGTCTGCGAGGTGATGGCCGTGCTGGGCGAAGCCCAGGTCAATGGCAAGGCGCTGAAGGTCGGCGCGCAGCTGGAGGTCGGTGTCGAGGTGCAGACCAGCGCCAAGGGGCGCGTGAGACTGCGCTTCGTCGATGGCTCGACCCTGGTCGTCAGCGACGGCAGCCGCTTGCGCATCGAGCGCTTCGAAGCGGCCGCGGGCGACAAGCCGCGCGAAGTCTCGCTGCGCCTGGAGCTGGGCCTGATAGGCCAGAAGGTGGCGCCCGGCGGCGGCTGGGAGGTGCGCACACCCACGGCCGTGACGGCGGTGCGCGGCACCGAATTCATGGTCGAGGTGGGCGGCGACGAGACCACGGCCGTCCATGTGCAGACCGGCCAGGTGGCGGTGCAGTCGAGCCGGCGAACCCGCAGTGCGACGCCCAGGCCCGCGGTGTTGCTGGATCGCCAGAGCGACGGCACGCAATGCTCCAACCTGGGTTGCGAGGAATCCAAGCGCTGGGGCGAGGCCCGGGTCAAGAGCATGCAGGACCGGCTGGGCGGGTTCTGAGCCATGAAGCCGCTGCGCCTGGCCTACCTGGGAGTCGCGCTGCTGGCGGCGCTGCTGGCCTTGTGGGGCTGGTCGCAGAGCTCGCGCATTGGGCTGCTGGACCGGCTGGACCGGCTCAGCCTGGACCTGCAGATGCAGTGGCGTGGACCGCTCAAGCCCTCGGCGCCGCTGCTGATCGTCACCGTGGACGAGTCCACCGCGCTGCGCGGCGGAACGCTGGACCGCCAGGCACTGGCAAGCGGGCTGGACCGGCTGCGCGGCTCGCGCGTGGTGGCCATGGACCTGCTCTTGCTGGAGCCAGGCGAGCCCGCCGGCGATGCCGCGTTGGCTGCTGCGATTGCCCGCTCAGGCAAGGTGCTGCTGCCGATCGCCCTGGCCGAGGATGCCGGGCTGGATGGCGGCGACAACCACGCCGTGCTGAACAGTGCCTGGCCCCGCGTCAGTGGCGAACTGCGCGATTCAGCCGTGCTGTTGCGGCCCCGCCGCCTGCTCGCGCCCTTGCCGCAGTTTGCCGATCTGGCCCTGGGCCTGGGTCACGTCACGGCGCTGCGGGGTAGCGATGGCGCACTGCGCTTTGACCTGCCGGCTCTGGCCTTCAAAGGCGAGGTCTATCCGACGCTGGCCCTGCGCATTGCGGCCCAGGCCGCCGGCGAGGACTGGCGTCAGGCGCGCCTGCAGCAGGGCCGTGAAGCGCAGGTGGGCCAGTTGCGCGTGCCGCTGGACGACCAGTCGCGCCAATGGCTGAACTACTACGGCGCGGCCGGGCGTTTCGAGCAGATGTCACTGTCGCAACTGCTGGCGGGCGGCCAGGAGACGCGGGTCAAGGACCGCATCGTCATCATCGGCACCACGGCCATTGGCAGCGGCGATGCCTTTCCCACCCCCTTCGATGCCGGCCTGCCGGGGGTCGAGCGACTGGCCACGGCGGTGGACAACATCCTGGGCGAGCGCGTGCTGCGCCGTCCCGAATGGGCCGAGCGGGTCGAGTTGCTGCTGATGCTCGGCTGGCCCTTGCTGGTGGTGGGGCTGATCGGCTGGCTGCCGCCAAGAGTGGGCCTGCCGCTGGTGCTGCTGGTGACGCTGCTGTTGGCCCTGGGTCTGCAGAGCCGGTTCGAGACCGCACAGGAATTCATCGCCCCGGCCTTCCCGGCCCTGGCCGCCGGCCTGGCCCTGCTGGGCGCACTGACGCTGCGCGCCACTGCCGAGCACCAGCGGCGCCAGGCGGCGCTCAAGGCGCTGCGTGAGAGCGAGCAGCGCTATGCGCTGGCCGCCGAAGGCGCGAATGACGGCCTGTGGGATTGGGACATCGACGCCGGCAGCGTGCATTTCTCGCCGCGCTGGCTGAACCTGATGGGCCTGGACGCCGGCGAGGCGCGCGACATCCAGGCCTGGACCCGACCGCTTTCGCCGTCGGCGCAGGCTGAATTCCAGCGCGCACTGGACGAACACCTGCAGGGGCGCACGCGCCAGCTGCATCACCTGCTGGAGTTCGAGCAGGGCGGCCAGCACCGCTGGCTGCTGGCTCGCGGCATGGCCACGCGGGACGATGGCCGTGCGGTGCGCATGGCGGGTTCGCTGACCGATGTGTCGGAGCTGCACCGGCTGCAGCAGCAGCTCAGCCACGACGCGCTGCATGACCGGCTGACCGGCCTGCCCAATCGCACGCTGTTCACGGTTCAGCTGGAGGCCCTGATGGCCGAAGGCGATGCCAGCCTGCTGTTGCTGGGCCTGGACGAATTCCGCGCCTTCAACGAGGCCAATGGCCTGTCGGCCGGTGATGCGGTGCTGGTGGAGACGGCTCAGCGCCTGAAGCTGAGGGATGGCCAGAGCCTGACCTTGGCCCGGCTGGGCTCGGATGAGTTCGCCATCGCCTTCCGCGGGCGACTCGGCCAGGACCATGGCCTGGTCGCGTGGAGTCTGGCAAGACTGGATCTGCCGTTTGCGCTCGCCGAGGGCGGCATGCAGAAGCTCAGCGCCTGCGTGGGCTGGGCCCAGGCGGCCGAGGGCCCGGCCATGGCCGAGGAGCTGATAGGTGCGGCCGAGTCGGCGCTGGCCCGGGCCAAGGAGCAGGGGCCGGGCAGCCGCCACTACTACGACCCGGCCGAGCAACTGGTCGAGCGTTCGCGCCGCTGGCTGCGCGAGCAGATCGACCTGGCCCTGGCCGGTGGCGGGCAGTTCAAGCTGTTCTACCAGCCCTTCATCCGGCTCGACGACCGCCAGCTGCTGGGTTTCGAGGCGCTGATCCGTTGGCAGCATCCGCAGCGCGGCATGATGATGCCGGGCGACTTCATCCCGGTGGCCGAGGCCAGCGGCCAGATCGCCGCCATAGGCCGCTGGACCCTGTTCGAGGCGGCCGCGCAATTGCGGCGCTGGCAGGCGCTGGGTTTTGCCGGCGAGGTGGCGGTCAACGTGTCCGGGGTTCAGCTTGAACGCGACCAGGAGCTGCTCGCCGATGCCCGCGCCGTGCTGCAGGCACTGGGCGACGTGCCGCCGCGGCAGCTCAAGCTGGAGGTCACCGAGAGCATGGCCATGGCCAATCCGCAGCGTTCGGCCGAGGTCTTGCGCGAGCTGGCCGGCCTGGGCTTCAAGATTTCCATCGACGACTTCGGCACCGGCTATTCATCGCTGGCCTACCTGCACCGCTTCCCCTTCGACACGCTGAAGATAGACCGCAGCTTCGTGATGCGGCTGGAGGCCGGCCGCGAGGCGATAGAGATCGTCCGCACCATCGTCGGCCTGGCCAAGGCGCTGGACAAGCAGACCCTGGCCGAGGGCGTCGAGGACGAAGCCCAGGCCAGGCAGCTGGCCGAGCTGGGCGTGCAGGTGGGGCAGGGCTGGCTGTTCGCCAAGGCCCTGCCGGAAGCCGAGGCAAGCCGCTGGATCGAGGAACGCGGCGGCGCCGGGGCCTGATCAGCCCATGCCCTGGTGGCGCAGCAGGGCGTCGATGCTGGGCTCGCGGCCGCGGAAGGCCTTGAAGTTCTCCAAGGCTTCGCGCGAGCCGCCCATCTCCAGGATGTTTTGCAGGTAGCGCTTGCCGGTGGCCGGATTGAACACGCCCTCGTCCTCGAAGGCGCTCCAGGCGTCGGCGCTCAGCACCTCGGCCCATTTGTAGCTGTAGTAGCCGGCCGAATAGCCGCCCGCGAAGATGTGCGAGAAGCTGTGCTGGAAGCGGTTGAACTCGGGCGGGCGTATCACCGAGACCTCGGCGCGCACCTCGTCGAGGATGGCTTGCACCTGCTTCTCCGTTCCCGGCTCGGCGTGCAGTCGCATGTCGAACAGCGAGAACTCGATCTGGCGCAAGGTCTGCAGGCCGCTCTGGAAGTTCTTGGCCGCGATCATCTTGTCGAACAGCGCGCGGGGCAGGGCTTCGCCGCTGTCCACATGGCCGGTCAGCTGCTGCAGCACTTCCCATTCCCAGCAGAAGTTCTCCATGAACTGGCTGGGCAGCTCCACCGCATCCCATTCGACACCGGAGATGCCCGAGACGCCCAGCTCGTCCACCTGGGTCAGCAGGTGGTGCAGGCCATGGCCGAATTCGTGGAACAGCGTGGTGACGTCGTCGTGCGTGAGCAGGGCCGGCTTGTCGCCAACCGGCGAAGGGAAGTTGCAGACCAGCTGCGCCACCGGCAGCTGCTGAACCCCCTCAGGGCGGGCCCAGCGGCTGCGCACCTCGTCCATCCAGGCGCCGGGCCGCTTGCCGGTGCGCGCGTACAGATCGAGGTAGAACTGGCCGACCGATTGCCCCTTGCGCTCCAGGCGATAGAAGTGCACGGACTCGTGCCAGACCTCGGCCTCGGCCTCGACGATCTTCACGTCGAACAGCCGCTCGATGATCTGGAACAGGCCGGCCAGCACCCGCGGCACGGTGAAGTACTGCCTGACCTCCTGGTCACTGAAGGCGTAGCGGGCTTCCTTCAGCTTCTCGGACACATAGGCGTTGTCCCAGACCTGCGGATCGGTGAGGCCCAGTTCCTTGGCGGCGAACTCGTGCAGCTCGGCCAGGTCCTTCTCGGCGTAGGGTCGGGCGCGGCGGGCCAGGTCGCGCAGGAAGTCCAGCACCTGCTGCGGCGAGTCGGCCATCTTTGCCACGACCGAGACGTCGGCGAAAGTCGGGTAGCCCAGCAGCTGCGCCTCTTCCTGGCGCAGCATCAGCAGTTCCTGCATCAGCGGACCGTTGTCCAGCGCCGGATTCGCGCCCAGCTCGCTGGCCCGGGTCGAATAGGCGCGGTAGATCAGCTCGCGAAGCTGGCGGCTGTCGGCGTACTGCATCACCGGCAGGTAGCAGGGCGCATGCAAGGTCAGCTTGTGGCCAGGCTTGCCTTCGGCCTCTGCGGCGGCGCGGGTCGCCTCGAGCACGTCGGCCGGCAGTCCTTTCAGCTCCTCGCTGCTTGCGTAGTGGGCGAAGCCGTCGGTCGCGTCCATCACATGCTCGGAGAACTTCTGGCCCAGCTCGGCACTGCGTTCCTGGATGGCAGCGAAGCGCTCGCGGGCTTCGCCCTGCAGCTCGGCGCCGGACAGCACGAAGTCGCGTATCCAGAGCTTGAGCGCCTGGCGGCGGGCCGGGCTCAGACGCCCGGCATTCGTGTTGATCGCCTTGTACTTGGCGAACAGCTTCTCGTCGGCGCCCAGCTCGGTATAGAACTCGGTCACCGCCGGCAGCATGGCGTTGTAGGCCTCGCGCAGCTCCGGCGTGTTGGCCACTGCATTCAGGTGGCCGACAGCGCCCCAGGCGCTCGACAGCCGCTCGGTCGCAACGCTCAGCACGCGAGCCAGCGTGTCGTAGTCGGCCGGCGTCTCGTCCGAGGTGGCCGTGGCCAGCGCTGCCTTGGCGTCGGCCAGCAGCTGGGCTATGGCAGGCTGGATATGGTCGGGCCGGATCTGGGCGAAATGCGGCAGGGCGGCGGTCGAGAGCAGCGGGTTCATGGCGGTCATCCGGTCAACGTTCCGCCGACTCTAGGGTGTTGACCAGCAGCATGGTGATGGTCATGGGTCCGACCCCACCGGGGACCGGGGTGATCCAGCCGGCCACTTCCTTCACGCCGTCGAAATCGACGTCGCCGCAGAGCTTGCCTTCGTCGTTGCGGTTCATGCCCACGTCGATGACCACGGCGCCGGGCTTGACCATGTCGGCGGTCAGCACATTGCGCTTGCCGACTGCGGCCACCACGATGTCGGCCTGGCGGGTCATGGCGCCCAGGTCGGCCGTGCCGCTGTGGCAGACGGTGACCGTGGCATTGGCCTGCAAAAGCATCATGGCCATGGGCTTGCCGACGATGTTGGAGCGGCCGATCACGACCGCATGCTTTCCCTTCAGGTCCTTCATGCCGATGCTCTCCAGCATCTTCATGCAGCCGTAGGGCGTGCAGGCCTTGAAGCCCTTTTCGCCGACCATCAGCGCACCGGCGCTCTCGATCGCGAAGCCGTCCACGTCCTTGGCCGGCGAGATCGCCTCGATGACCTTGTGGTCGTCGATGTGCTTGGGCAGCGGCAGCTGGACCAGGATGCCGTGGATGCTCGGGTCCTTGTTCAGCGCGTCGATGCGGGCCAGCAGCTGGTCTTCGCTCATCGTGGCCTCGTACTTCTCGAGCACCGAGTGCAGGCCGGCGTCTTCGCAGGCCTTGACCTTGTTGCGCACATAGACCTGGCTGGCCGGGTTGTCGCCGACCAGGACCACGGCCAGGCCGGGCTTGCGGCCCTGGGCGGTGAGGGCGGCGGCACGCTGGGCGACCTCCGCACGGACTTGCTTCGACAAGGCGTTGCCGTCGATCAGTTGTGCCGTCATTTGGAACTCCTCAATGCAAGAGGCCGCTGTCTCGCAGCGGCCTCGTGGGGGTGTGGTGTGGGGATCAGGCCTTGGCCGTCGCGCCGAGGGCGATCTTGAGCAGGTCGGCCACGGTGTTGGCGTTGAGCTTCTCCATGATGTTGGCGCGGTGCGCCTCCACCGTCTTGATCGAGATGCCCAGGTCGTCGGCGATCTGCTTGTTCAGGCGGCCGGCGACGATGCGCTCCAGCACCTGGGCCTCACGCGTGGTCAGGCGGCTCAGCAGGGCGTCGCGGCTGGCGGCTTCCTGATGGCTGGAGAAGGCGTCACGGGCCTGGTCGAGCATGCGCTCCACCAGGGCCAGCAGCTCGTCTTCCTTGAAGGGCTTCTCGATGAAGTCCATCGCGCCCTTCTTCATGGTCTGCACCGCCATCGGCACGTCGCCGTGGCCGGTGATGAAGACCACCGGCAGCGGGCTCTTGCGCTCCAGCAGGCGGTCTTGCAGCTCGAGGCCGCTCATGCCTTCCATGCGGATGTCGGCGATCAGGCAGGCGACTTCGCGCGGGTCGTAGCGGCTCAGGAAGGACTCGGCCGAGTCGAAGCACTTGACGCGGTAGTCCTTGCCCTCCAGCAGCCATTGCAGCGAATCGCGCACGGCTTCATCGTCGTCGACTACGTAGACATTACCCTTCTTGGGAATCAAGCTCATGGTGTTGCAGCAGTGTTCAATGCAGTGCCCGAGGGCTCGGGGCGGGGGATGTCTACCGGGATGGTGAAGGCGAACCGGCACCCCACAATAGCCGCGCCATTGTATAGATTCTCAGCACGGATCCGGCCCTGGTGGGACTCGACGATAGACCGGCATAACCCTAGGCCTATGCCCATGCCATCGGCCTTGGTCGAGAAGAAGGCCTCGTACATGCGCTCTATGACCTCGTCCGGCAGGCCCGGGCCCATGTCGGTCACCGAGAACTCCACATGCCCCCCGAGTTCAGGGGTGTGCTTGGGAACCACACGCAGCTCGATGTGGCGGCGCGAAACCGGCAGGCTGGCGTTGTCTATGGCCTCGGCGGCGTTCTTCAGCAGGTTCATCAGCACCTGCTCGATCAGGATGGGATCGACCAGCAGCTGAGGCAAGCGTTGTGCGACATACGTATGGATCGCCACATTGCGCCGGCGTAGCTCGATGCCGGCCAGCTCGACCGCGTCCTCGACGATCTCGGGCGCGCTGGACAGCTGGCGCTGCGGCTCGCTGCGCTTCACGAAGTTGCGGATGCGGTGAATGATCTGGCCGGCCCGCTGGGCCTGCTTGGCGGTCTTCTCCAGCGCGGTCAGCAGGTCTTCCTTGCGGATGTTGTCGTCGCGCACCCGCGAGACCATGCCGTTGCAGTAGTTGGTGATGGCGGTCAGCGGCTGGTTCAGCTCATGGGCCACGCTGGAAGCCATCTCGCCCATGGTCATCAATCGGCTGGTCACCTGCGACTTGGCGGCGGCCAGGGCCTGCTGCTCCTCGGCATGGCGGCGCGAGGTGATGTCGGTGGCGATCAGCATCTGGGCCAGGCGGCCGTCGGTCCACTGCAGGTAGCGGGCGCGCACGTCGAACCACATCTGCAGCGACTCGACGAAGACCTCGCGCGGGTCGGAGCCGACCTCGGTCAGGTGGGCGGCGGGCAGGCCGGTGTATTCATCCACCGCGTTCCCGCTGTCGCTGGGCAACTGGCTGCCGGCCAGCATGGCGTGGCCGCTGGGGTCGGCGCCGAACCAGAGCCGGTAGCTGCGGTTGGCGAACAGCAGCTCGTTCTGCTGCACCGACAGCACCGACACCGCCGCGTCCAGGCCTTCCAGCACCGTGGTGAAGCGCTCGTGCGAAGCGCTGAGCTGGTCGCGCACCCGCTTGGCCTCGGTGATGTTGGTCATCGAGGTCATCCAGCCGGTCTGCTTGCCCTTGGGGTCGATCAGCGGCGAGACATACATGCGGGCGTCGAAGATGGTGCCGTCCTTGCGCATCACCTTGACCTCGGCGCCGCCGGCCGGGCTGCGGCCCTGAACTTCCTGTTGCAGCAAGCGGGCGTTCTCTTCGTAGCGGTCCGGCGGCCAGTAGGGGAAGGGCGGCTTGCGGCCGATCAGCTCGGCCTCGGAGAAGCCGGTCATGGCGCAGAAGGCCGGGTTCACATAGGAGATGCGCGACTCCATGTCCATGGCGCGCATGCCGGTCAGCATGGAGTTCTCCATGGCCCGGCGGAAATTGGTCTCGTTGATCAGGGCGCTCTGGATCTGCAGCCGGCGCCGCATGTGCTTCCAGGTGCCGAGCAGCATCCAGACGGTCAGCACCGACAGCGCCACCACCATCCAGAACAGCGTGTTGGAGATCAGGCCGATCGAGGTGCGGTAACCGGTGCCGCGCAGCACCAGGCCGTTCAGCGAGGGCATGGGCACCTCGTGGAAGATGGTCGCCTTCTGCGCACGCTGGCCCGGCATGGTCATCACCGTGCTGAACAGCAACTGGTCGCGCGAGTCGATCACCGAGATGCCGTGGCGGTTGCTGACCTCGCTGGGCACGTAGTAGCGCAGCAGCGAATCGACCGAGTACTCGGCCACCAGCACGCCGTGGAAGACGTTGCGGTCGAGCACCGGCACATGGAGCTGGAACACGGTGGTGCCGTTGGCGTCGCTGAAGGGCGCTGAGGAATGTTCCTTGCGCTTTTCCTTGACCACCTGGAAGGCCAGCTCGGCCGCATTGGGCTGGCCGCTGGGCAGCAGGGCCGGCAGCGAGGGATCGGGGCCGCTGTCGCTGGCCTGGCTGTCGGTCTGGAAGCCGGCGCCGCTGACGCTGGCCCGGCGTTCACGCCGGCCGTTCAGCCAGATGATCTGGGTGATCTCGGGCCGCTCGCGGGCAAAGCTGTTGGCCTGGCTGCGGAACTCGGCCGTGTCTATGCCGCGGTTGACGATGTCGCGGGCGATCTGGGTCAGCTGCTGCTGGTTCTCCGACAGGCGCAGCCGCAGCTGCTGCTGGGCAATCTCGGTGTCGCGCTTGACGCCCTCGGTCTCGCGTTCGATTTCCTCGTTTCTGAGGTACCAGAAGGCCGCAATGATGCAGGCCAGGAACAGCATCACCGAGATCAGAGGACCCAGCGTGGCAAAGCGGTCCTGGCGGGCGGGCGACTGGCGGCGCCACCAACCGGCGAGCTGGCGGCGCGCCGGGCTCAGCAAACGGGAAGCGGCAGATTTCACTTGCAAGGGCATGGCCGGGATTATCGGGGCGGGCATCGCCCCGACTCTTCGGTGCGAACGCCATGATTTCGTTATGTGAAATGGCGTCGCGCAATTTGGAAAACGAAAGAGTCTATGAGACACTCCGCCCGAACTTTTTCGAGAATGGCCTCTAAAGGCTCAGAACAGGAGACAAAGCCATGTCCGCGCAGCCCCAGTCCTTCCTAGGCGCAGCCGCCAACGACACCGACGCCCTCGAGACCAAGGAATGGCTGGACGCCCTGTCTGCCGTCATTGGCGAGGAAGGTGGCGAGCGCGCTCACTTTCTGCTGAACCAGCTGATCGACCATGCCCGGCAGTCCGGCATCGACGTGCCGTTCTCGGCCACCACGGCTTATGTGAACACCATCCCGGTGGAGCAGGAAGCCAAGTGCCCCGGCAATATCGAGATCGAAAAGCGCCTGCGCGCCTACATGCGCTGGAACGCCATGGCCATGGTCGTTCGCGCCAATCGCCTGAACCCCGCTGACGGCGGCGACCTGGGCGGCCACATCGGCTCCTTCGCCTCGCTGGCCTCGATGCTGGGCGCCGGCTTCAACCACTTCTGGCACGCCGAGAGCGCCGATGGTGGAAAGACGCACGGCGGTGACCTCCTCTACATCCAGGGCCACAGCTCGCCCGGCATCTATGCCCGCGCCTTCCTGGAAGGCCGCCTGAGCGAAGCCCAGCTGGACAGCTTCCGCCAGGAAGTGGACGGCAAGGGCCTGTCGAGCTACCCGCATCCAAAGCTGATGCCCGAGTTCTGGCAGTTCCCGACCGTCTCGATGGGCCTGGGCCCCTTGATGGCCATCTACCAGGCCCGCTTCCTGAAGTACCTGCATGCCCGTGGCATCGCCAACACCGAGAACCGCAAGGTCTGGGCCTTCATGGGCGACGGCGAGATGGACGAGCCGGAATCGCTGGGCGCCATCGGCCTGGCCGCACGCGAGGGCCTGGACAACCTGGTCTTCGTCATCAACTGCAATCTGCAGCGCCTGGACGGCCCGGTGCGCGGCAACGGCAAGATCATCCAGGAGCTGGAAGGCGAGTTCCGCGGCAGCGGCTGGAACGTCATCAAGCTGATCTGGGGCAAGGGCTGGGACGAGCTGCTGGCGCGCGACAAGAGCGGCAAGCTCAAGCAGCTGATGATGGAAACCGTGGACGGCGACTACCAGGCCATGAAGGCCAATGACGGCGCCTATGTCCGCAAGCATTTCTTCGGCAAGTACCCGGAGACCGCCAAGCTCGTGGAGCACATGAGCGACGAAGAGATCTTCGAGCTGCGCCGCGGTGGCCACCAGCCGGAGAAGGTCTTCGCCGCCTTCCACAAGGCGCACAACAACACCTCTGGCCAACCGACCCTGCTGCTCGTCAAGACCGTCAAGGGCTACGGCATGGGCAAGGCCGGTGAAGGCAAGAACACGGTCCACCAGACCAAGAAGCTGACCGACGAGGACATCAAGTACATCCGCGACCGCTTCGGCATTCCGATCACGGACAGCGAGCTGCCCAAGCTGCCGTACTACAAGCCGGCCGACGACACGCCCGAGATGCGCTACCTGCACGAGCGCCGTCAGGCCCTCGGTGGCTATCTACCGCAGCGTCGCGTCAAGGCCGACGAGAGCTTCACCGTGCCGCCGCTGGACACCTTCAAGGCCGTGCTCGAGCCCACCGCCGAAGGCCGTGAGATCTCGACCACGCAAGCCTATGTGCGCTTCCTGACGCAGCTGCTGCGCGACAAGGACCTCGGCCCGCGCGTCGTGCCCATCCTGGTGGACGAGGCCCGCACCTTCGGCATGGAAGGCCTGTTCCGCCAGATCGGCATCTACAACCCCAAGGGCCAGCTCTACACCCCGGTCGACAAGGACCAGGTGATGTACTACCGCGAGGACAAGGCCGGCCAGATCCTGCAGGAAGGCATCAACGAAGCGGGCGGCATGGCCTCGTGGATCGCCGCGGCGACGTCGTACTCGACGAACAACCGCGTGATGATTCCGTTCTATGTCTACTACTCGATGTTCGGCTTCCAGCGCATCGGCGACCTGGCCTGGGCGGCGGGCGACATGCAGGCGCGCGGCTTCCTGCTGGGCGGCACCTCGGGCCGCACCACGCTGAACGGCGAAGGCCTGCAGCACGAAGACGGCCACAGCCACATCCTGGCGGGCACGATCCCGAACTGCATCTCCTACGACCCGAGCTTCGCGCACGAAGTCGCCGTCATCATGCACAGCGGCCTGAAGCGCATGGTCGAGAACCAGGAGAACGTCTACTTCTACCTGACGCTCTTGAACGAGAACTACGCGATGCCGGGCCTGAAGCAGGGCACGGAAGAGCAGATCCTGAAGGGCATGTACCTGCTGGAAGAAGCTGCGCCGGCACAGGTGCAGGTCAACCTGCTCGGCTCCGGCACCATCCTGCGCGAAAGCCAGGCGGCCAAGGTTCTGCTGGAACAGGACTGGGGCATTGGCGCGAACGTGTGGAGCTGCCCGAGCTTCAACGAGCTGGCCCGCGACGGCCAGAACGCCGAGCGCTGGAATCTGCTGCACCCGACCGAACTGGCCTGCGTGCCTTTCGTGACGCAGCAGCTCAGCAAGACCAGCGGCCCGGTGATCGCCTCGACCGACTACATGAAGAATTACGCCGAGCAGATCCGCGCCTTCATCCCGGCCGGCCGTTCGTACAAGGTGCTGGGCACCGACGGTTACGGCCGTTCGGACTTCCGCTCCAAGCTGCGCGAGCACTTCGAAATCAACCGTCACTACATCGTCGTGGCGGCCCTGAAGTCGCTGGCCGACGAAGGCAAGCTGCCGGCTGCGAAGGTGGCCGAGGCGATCGTCAAGTACGGCATCAACGCCAACAAGATCAACCCCCTGTACGCCTGATCGCGCGGTTCACGGAGACAAGAACATGGCATTGGTTGAAGTCAAGGTTCCCGACATCGGCGACGTCAGCGACGTCGCGGTGATCGAGTTGATGGTCAAGGTCGGCGACACGGTCAAGCTCGAGCAGAGCCTGGTGACCGTGGAGAGCGACAAGGCCTCGATGGAAATTCCGAGCAGCGCTGCCGGCGTGGTCAAGGAAATCAAGATCGCCCTGGGCGACAAGGTCAGCGAAGGCAGCCTGCTGCTGGTGCTCGAAGCTGAAGGTGTGGCCGCGGCCGGTCCGGCAGCTCCGCCGCCTGCTGCTCCTCCGCCGGCAGCGCCCCCGCCGTCCGCACCGCCTCCGGCAGCGCCGCCGCCGGCCGCAGGTGCTTCCTCGGTCGTCGAGGTGGTCGTGCCCGATATCGGCGACTTCGACGAAGTCGCGGTCATCGAGGTGATGGTCAAGGCCGGCGACACCGTGAAGGTCGAGCAGAGCCTGATCACCGTCGAGAGTGACAAGGCCTCGATGGAGATCCCCAGCTCGCATGCTGGCGTGATCAAGGAGTTGAAGGTCAAGCTGGGCGACAAGGTCGCCAAGGGCAGCGTGCTCGCGCTGGTGGAAGTGCAGGGCGCTGCGCCTGCTGCTGCCGCACCGGTCGCTGCACCAGCTCCGGCTCCGGCCGCTGCTGCTGCCGCGCCTGTTGCTGCTGCTGCCGTGGCTGCATCGCCTGCCGCCGCTGTGCCTGCTCACGACCCGACCGCCTCCAAGGGCGCGCTGCCGCACGCCTCGCCGAGCATCCGCAAGATCGCTCGCGAACTGGGCGTGCCGCTGGCCGAGGTCAAGGGCACCGGTCCCAAGGGCCGCATCCTGGAAACCGACGTCCAGGGCTTCGTGAAGTCCGTGATGGCCGGTGCCGTGCAGACGCTGGCTCAGAAGGCCGCAGCGCCTCCGGCTGCTGCAGGCGGTGGCATCTCGGGCCTGCTGCCCTGGCCCAAGGTCGACTTCGAGAAGTTCGGCGCCATCGAGCGCAAGGAACTCTCGCGCATCAAGAAGATCAGCGGCGCCAACCTGCATCGCAACTGGGTGGTCATCCCGCACGTCACCAACCACGACGATGCGGACATCACCGAGCTGGAAGCCTTCCGCGTGCAGCTGAACAAGGAGAACGAGAAGGCCGGCATCAAGGTCACGATGCTCGCCTTCATGATCAAGGCCGCGGTCGCTGCCCTGAAGAAGTTCCCCGAGTTCAATTCCTCGCTGGAAGGCGAGGGAGACGCACAGAAGCTGGTGCTGAAGAGCTACTACAACATCGGCTTCGCGGCGGACACGCCCAATGGCCTGGTGGTGCCGGTGATCAAGAACGCCGACCAGAAGGGCATCTTCCAGATCAGCCAGGAAATGAGCGACCTGGCCAAGAAGGCGCGCGACGGCAAGCTGGGCCCGGCCGACATGAGCGGCGGCTGCTTCTCGATCTCGTCGCTGGGCGGCATCGGCGGCAAGTACTTCACCCCCATCATCAATGCGCCGGAAGTGGCGATCATGGGTGTGTGCAAGAGCAGCATCGAGCCGGTGTGGGACGGCAAGGCCTTCCAGCCGCGCCTGATCCTGCCCCTGAGCTTGAGCTGGGACCACCGCGTGATCGACGGCGCTGCTGCTGCTCGATTCAACGTCTACTTCGCGTCGCTGCTGGCGGATTTCCGCCGCATCGCGCTTTGATCGGGAGCGCGCAATGGCACTGATCGAAGTGAAAGTTCCCGACATCGGCGACGTGACCGATGTGGCCGTGATCGAGCTGCTGGTGAAGGCTGGCGACACGGTGAAGGCCGAGCAAAGCCTGGTGACCGTCGAGAGCGACAAGGCCTCGATGGAAATCCCGAGCTCGCATGCCGGCGTCATCAAGGAATTGCGAGTCAAGTTGGGCGACAAGGTCAGCGAAGGCTCGGTCTTGCTGATGCTGGAAAGCGCTGATGCAGCGACTGCCGCTCCTGCGCCGGCTCCGGTGGCAGCACCTGCTGCCGCGCCCGTGGTCGCACCGACCGCAGCCACGCACAGCGGCGGCGCCGATATCGAATGCGATGTCGTCGTCCTCGGCGGCGGCCCCGGCGGCTACTCGGCGGCGTTCCGCGCGGCCGATCTCGGCTTGAAGGTCGTGCTGGTCGAGCGCTACGCCACGCTCGGCGGCGTCTGCCTGAACGTCGGTTGCATCCCGTCCAAGGCGCTGCTGCATGTCGCGGCGGTGATGGACGAGGTCTCGCACATGGCCGACCTGGGCGTGGACTTCGGCGCGCCGACGGTCAACATCGACAAGCTGCGCGGCCACAAGGAAAAGGTCATTGGCAAGCTGACTGGCGGCCTGAGCGCCATGGCCAAGATGCGCAAGGTCACGGTCGTGCGTGGCTACGGCAGCTTCCTCGACCCGCAGCATCTGCAGGTTGAAGAGACCACCGGCTCGGCGCAAGAAAAGACCGGCGCGAGCAAGACGATCCACTTCAAGAAGGCCATCATCGCGGCCGGCTCGGCAGCGGTGCGTCTGCCTTTCCTGCCGAACGACGATCGAATCGTCGATTCGACCGGCGCGCTCGCGATGAAGGGCACGCCCAAGAAGATGCTGATCATTGGCGGCGGCATCATCGGCCTGGAAATGGGCACGGTGTATTCAACGCTCGGCGCGCGCCTCGACGTGGTCGAAATGCTCGACGGCCTGATGCAGGGCGCTGACCGCGACCTGGTCAAGGTCTGGCAGAAGATGAACGCCAAGCGCTTCGACAACATCATGTTGAAGACCAAGACGGTCGGCGCCGAAGCCACGCCCGAAGGCATCAAGGTGCAGTTCGAGACGCTGGAAGGCGTCAAGAGCGAAGGCCTGTACGACCTCGTGCTGCAAGCCGTGGGCCGCACGCCCAATGGCAAGAAGATCGCTGCGGACAAGGCCGGCGTGGCGGTGACGGACCGCGGCTTCATCAACGTCGATGTGCAGATGCGCACCAATGTGCCCAACATCTTCGCCATCGGCGACATCGTCGGCCAGCCGATGCTGGCGCACAAGGCCGTGCACGAAGCACATGTGGCGGCTGAGGTCGCTGCTGGCGAACTGCTGGGCGATGCCAATCTGGCCAAGTCGCAGTTCGACGCCCGCGTGATCCCGAGCGTGGCCTACACCGACCCCGAAGTGGCGTGGGTGGGCCTCACCGAAGACCAGGCCAAGGCGCAAGGCATCAAGGTCAAGAAGGGCCTGTTCCCCTGGACCGCCTCGGGCCGCGCCATCGCCAACGGTCGCGACGAGGGCTATACCAAGCTGCTGTTCGATGACAGCCCGGAAGCCCATGGCCACGGCAAGATTCTCGGCGGCGGTATCGTCGGCACGCATGCCGGCGACATGATCGGCGAGATCGCGCTGGCCATCGAGATGGGCGCGGACGCAGTGGACATCGGCAAGACCATCCACCCGCATCCGACGCTGGGCGAGTCCATCGGCATGGCCGCGGAGATCGCCCACGGCAGCTGCACGGACGTGCCGCCGCAGAAGCGCTGATCGTTTCTGCTGCCAAAGTACAGGCCCGGTCCGGCAACGGTTCGGGCCTTTTCCTTTTGGGCGACGCAGTGGAGGCTGCTCGGGGAGGCCCGACCCCGCCCGCTCGCAGGCGCAGGCGTGCAGGTCGGCCCCAGGGGCCGACTGTCCTCGGTGCTCGCAGCCCGGGTCGCAGCGCATAACTCACTACGCTCCCTTCGGTGCGCTCCGTTCAGACAAACGCGCTGAGTCAGATGAGCGAAGCGCGCATTCGCGCGCCGACCCGGGCCGCTGCGCTCTCGGCTGCCCGCATGCGCCTGCGAGCGGGCGGGGCCGGGCCTCTGGCACCGTCGTGGCATGCGCCTCTCTCGCCGACCGCGTCGGTTCGCTCAGCTGTGGCCCCGCTTGCCGGTGGGCCCGTTGGCGGTGCTGAGAAGCACAGGAGTCCGGGACGCGCGCTTGCGCGCCTCGTTCAACTGACTGGGCGCGCTTGTTTGAACGGAGCGCACCGAAGGGAGCGAAGTGAGTTGTGCGCCCGTCCCGGGCTCCGAGCATCGCAAGGGAGTCGGCACCTCGTGCCGACCGCCGCCTCCGGGCCCACAAGCAAGCGGGGCCACAGCTGAAGCCGGCACGGCCGTCATGTTTTGTATGAGGCGTGGGCGCTCCTCGCGCCTCAACGGGTTTACCCTCCGTGACTTACCGCCACCCCTGATCATCAAGATCTAATCCCGGCCAACTAGCAGTTGGGACGATGACGACTACGACGATGACGCGCCTTCAGAAGCTGGCGCTGCTGCGCCCCGGCGAGGGGCGGGCGCTGCTCTGGGCCGCGGCCTATTTCTTCTTTCTGCTGACCAGCCTCTACCTGCTCAGGCCGGTGCGCGAGGCCATGGGCATTGCCCGCGGCGCGGACAAGCTGCCCTGGCTGATGAGCGGCACCATGATCGTGATGCTGCTGGCCAATCCGCTGTATGCGGCCCTGGTCTCGCGCTGGCAGCGGCGGCGCTTCATCCCGGGCGTCACGCATTTCTTCGCCTTCAATCTGCTGGGCTTCGCCGCGCTGTTCGCGTTCCTGCCCGGCCATGGAGGCAGCACGCTCGGCTATGTGTTCTACATCTGGCTGAGCGTGTTCAACCTGTTCGTGGTCTCGGTGTTCTGGAGCCTGATGACCGACCTGTTCGACGAGGACCAGGGCAAGCGGATGTTCGGCCTGATCTCGATGGGCGGCACGCTGGGCGCCGTGGTCGGCGCCGGTGCGACCGAGCTGCTGTCCAGCGGAAGCCTGGGCGTGCAGCTGCCGACGGCCGGGTTGATGCTGGCGGCGGTGGTGACGCTGGAACTGGCCGTGCTTTGCATGCAGCGCCTTGGCAGCATGTTCCATTTGTCGACCGATGGCCATCGCGAGCGCGAGCCGGGGCCCGACTTCAAGGCCGGCTTCCTGGCGATTGCACGCTCGCGCTACCTGCAGGCCATCGCGCTCTACATGCTGCTGTTCACCGTCTGCACCACCTTCCTGTACCTGATGCAGGGCGACATCGTGGCGCGCAGCTTCGACAGCATTGCCGAGCGCACGGCGGCCTTTGCCCGCATCGACGTGGGCGTCAATGTCCTGACCCTGACCCTGCAGTTGCTGGTGACCAGCCGTCTGTTGCGGCAGATTGGCGTGCATGGCGTGTTGATGGTGCTGCCGGTGCTGACCGTGGTCGGCATGGGCGGCCTGGCCCTGTGGCCCAGCTTCATGATGCTGGTCCTGGTGCAGGTGCTGCGCCGCGGCATCCACTACGCCATCGACCGGCCGGCGCGCGAGATCCTCTACATCCCGTTGGGCCCGGAAGAGCGCTACAAGTCCAAGGCCTTCATCGACACCTTCGTGTTCCGCCTCGGCGACGTGCTGGGCGTCTGGGCGCCTACCCTGGTTGCGGCGCTGGCGATTCCGGTCTCGGCTGCGGCCCTGGGCACGGCCGGGGCCTGGACCTGGCTGGCGGCGCGGCTGGGCCGCATGGTCAACAACAAGTCGCAGGCGCACGCAGCGCATTCCTCGTCGTCATCGTCTTCTTCTTCTTCTTCTTCTTCTCCCCTGAGCGTTCCCCAACAAGAAAGGAGCTGAGCATGAGCCAACTCAAGCGTAGACAAGTCCTGCAGGCCGGACTGGCCCTCTCCGGCACCAGCCTGCTCGGCCAGGTGATGGCGGCCACCAAGCCGCTGCGCATCCTCATCCTCGGCGGCACCGGCTTCCTGGGCCCGGCCATCGTGGCCGTGGCGCAGGCGCGCGGCCATACGCTCACGCTGTTCAACCGTGGCCGCACGCGGCCGGGCCTGTTCCCCGACATCGAGAAGCGCCAGGGCGACCGCGACCCCAACAAGGGCGAGGGCCTGAAGTCGCTGGAGACCGGCGAATGGGACGTGGTGTTCGACGACTCGGGCTACTACCCGCGCATGGTCGGCGCCTCGGCCAATTTGCTGGCCGCGCGGGTCAAGCAGTACGTCTACATCTCCAGCATCAGCTGCTACAAGGAACCCAATCCCATGTACGGCGACGAGGATGCGCCGCTGGCCACGCTGGCGGACCCGAACGTCGAGGAGATGGGCAAGAACTTCGCCAACTACGGCGGCCTGAAGGCGGCCTGCGAGGCCGCGGCCGAGAAGGCGCTGCCGGGCCGCACCACCATCGTCCGCCCCGGCTACATCGTCGGTCCGGATGATCCGACCGGCCGCTTCACCTACTGGCCGGTGCGCTTCGACAAGGGCGGCGAGGTGGTGGTGCCGGGCGCACCCACCGACCCCTTCCAGTTGATCGACGTGCGCGACCTGGCCGAATGGCTGGTGCTGATCGCCGAGACCCGCACCACCGGCCGCTTCAACGCCATCGGCCCCGAGAAGGCCATGACCTGGGGCCGTGCCGTGGCGGCCTGCCAGAAGGCGGCCTCGGCGAGCAGCACGCTGACCTGGGTGCCGGGCGAGTTCATGGCCAAGCAGGAAGACCTGGAGTTCCCGATCTGGGCGCCTTTCCATGGCGACACCAAGGGCTTCCACACCTGGAAGAACGAGCGTGCGGTCAAGGCTGGCATGCGCTTCCGCCCGGTCGAGCAGACCGTGGCCGACACGCTGGCCTGGTACAAGGGCCAGCTCAAGGAAGAGAAGGGCCGCGTCAAGATGGCCTTCACGGCCGAGCAGGAGGCCGAGGTGCTCAAGCGCTGGAAGGCGTCCAAGGCTGGTTGAGCCAGGAACTGACTCAGCGCGGCTCCAGCGTCGCGCAGTTGCCCACGCCGTAGCGGTCCACGCGCAGCCTGTAGCTGGCCTGGTCCGCCACGGCGGCCCATTGGGCCTGCGGCAGGGCGCAATGCCAGTCGCGGCCCTGTTCGTCCAGCAGCTTCAGCTCGTAGCGTTCCAGACGCTTGCCCACCCGCTCGGCGTCCAGCTCGGCGGGCGGCAGGGAGCTGAGCGCGGCGATCGGCCATTGCGGCTTGCGGGGCAGGTCGCCTTCGGCAAGCAGCGACCAGCGCCGGCGCCACTGCGGCGAGCGGTAGCGGCACAGCTCCTGGCCGTCGGCCTGCCGGGCTCGCACCACCTCGCCGACCACCGTGGCCGGCATGGCGCTGCAGGGCCCGGAGTCGCTCTCCAGCACATGCTTCTCGATCTCCACTTCGCGCTGCCAATGCCGGGCCTCGACCCGCACCTCGACCCAGGGCGGCCTGAACAGGCGCCAGGCCAGAAAGGGCAGGGACAGGAGGATCAGGGCAAGCACGGCGCGGCGGCGGCGGCCGCGCGGCATCATCAGCACGGGCATGGCGGCATTGTCCCTGCCCGCCTCAGCAACAATCCGCTCACATTGAATCGCGAGACTGCGCGTCCATGAAGTTCCCCTCCGCTCCTTCGCCGGCCTTGCGCCTCTCCCTCATCGTCAGCCTGCTGCTGGCCGCGACTGCCTCGCAGGCCGAGATTCCGCTGCAGTTCTCGGGCGGTGCCGACCGCTGGTCGCAGCGGGTCTCCGAGCAATGGCTGCCGCGCAGCAAGCAGGCGCTGGATTCGCTGGAAGCCTTTGCCCAGGCGCAATACGGAATCAAGCTGGACGGGCGGTTGTCGCTGCTGATGCTGTCCACGCCGACGGCTGCCGTGCCGATCCAGGCCGGTGCTGCTGGCCAGCTGAAAGTGGAGGCCGGCCTGGCCGAAGCCGAGCTGCGTCGCCGCGCCCTCTTGCAGCCGCTGCGCCAGGGCATGGGCCTGGTGGTCGAAGAGCTGACGGCCGGCGAGGCCAAGCGGCTGCCGGCCTGGCTGAGCACCGGCCTGGCCGACCTGGTGGCGCGCCAGCTGGTCGCGGCCCTGAACCTGCCGACCCTGCCTTCCTACGCGGCCGAGCCGCCCATCCACCGGCCCGAGGGCGCGGACGCGGCCAAGTCGGCCAAGCTGGTGCAAGGCCAGCAAACCCTGCGCGCCGCCCAGCGCCTGTCCCTGAGCCTGGTCGAGGCCTTGCAGCAGCGCCTGGGCGCCGACTTCCATCCGCGCATGAAGGCTTACCTGCAGGCCGCTGGCCGCCATGGATTCGATGCCGAGGCTGCGTTCAGCCAGCAGTTCGGGCTGAGCCAGGCCGAGCTGATCGCGGTGGTCGAGAAGCAGCAGGCCGAGCGGCCCGAAGCAGACGCCGTGGCCGAGGCGGCCGCGGCCAGCCCGAATGCCATCCAGGTCAAGATGGGCGGCTATGTGAAGGACGAGTTCGCCCTGCAGGTCGAGCGCGACTGGCTGGGCGTGGTGCGCCAGGCCAGCGCCCAGTTCGATCGCCTGGTCAACGACACGCTCAAGGTCGGCTTGGTGCGCGGTGCCCGCATCTATGTGGGCGGCGGCCTGCAGGACTACGAGACCATACTGCGCGAAGACATGCGCATGCCGGTCGAGCGGGCCGAGCTGCAGGGCGAGGTCAGCGGCGGCCTGTCCAACAGCAAGGGCCAGATCGCCCTCAAGTTCACGCCCAGGCAGAACCGCGCCGCGGCCTACGACGTGGCGGTGAAGACCACGCTGCACGAGTTGACCCATGAGCTGCAGAAGCAGCTGGACAACAACCATGCGGGCTTCCGGCCGCCGGTCTGGCTGCGCGAGGGCACGGCCGACCTGATGGCCTACATGCTGGCGCCGCAGGTGCGCGTGACCGATGTCGAGACCGAGGTGATGCGCAGCTGGCGCGACCGCAACCTGAACTGGTGGCGCACCGGCAACAAGACCAGTCTGCAGCCCGAGGAGCTGGCCACGGTCAGCCCCAACGGCTGGACCCAGATGATGAAGGAGAAGCGCGGCAACTATCAGATGGCCGGCTTGATGAGCATGTACCTGCAGGCCATCACCGGCGAGCGCTTCCTGCCGGCCTGGGTCGAGTACTACAAGCTGGCGGGCCAGAAGCAGCCCGGCGCGGCCGCCTCGTTCCAGCAGGCCTTCGGCCTCAGCGAGTCCGAGTTCCAGGCCGACTTCAGGCGCTGGCTGGTGCAGCAATGAAGAAGCGCTCCCTGACCCTGCTCGCCCTGGCGCTGGCGGCCGCCGCCTCCTGGGCCGAGCCGCAGCGCCTGCTGATCGATCCCCATGCCACCGATGCCCGGCTGGCCGCAGGCGAGGCGCCGCATCTGGTGGTCTATGGAGCCGTGCAGGCCGCGCAGGCCAATGCACCTTTGATCGTGTGGCTGCCCGGCACCAACGGGCGGCCGGCGCCGGGGCCGCGCCAGCTGTTCGAAACCTGGCTGGAGCAGGGCTATCGCCTGGTCGGCCTGTCCTACCTGAACCATCAGGCGGTGTCGCAGATCTGCGTGCCGGCGCGCCTGCGCAGCAAGCCCGGCTGTGCGGCCGAGATGCGCCAGCAACGGGTCTGGGGCGACATCAGCACCGGCCTGATCGGTGACCGGCCCGAGGACGCCATCGTGCCGCGCCTGACCGCCTTGCTGCAGTACCTGGTGCGCAGCGATGCCGCCGGCCGCTGGGATCAGTACCTCGATGCCCAGGGCCAGCCGCGCTGGGAACGCCTGGTGCTGGCCGGCCAGTCGCAGGGCGGCGGCATGGCGGCCTACCTGGCGCAGAGCCGTGCCGTGGCCGGCGTGATCATGTTTTCCGGCGGCTGGGACCATGGCAGGGACGGCGACATCGCGCCCTGGTACGGCCGCAGCAGCGCCACGCCGGCCGAGCGCTGGTGGGGCACCTACCACGTCGAGGAAGAGCAGGGCTCGACCATGGCCCGCATCTACCACCGCCTGGGCGTGCCGGCGACCCAGATCAAGGCCTTGAAGGAGCCGGTGCGCGAGGGCGGCCGGGCCCATGGCGAAGGCATTGCCAACCCGGTCTACAAGCCACTGTGGCAGCAGATGCTGCCGGTGGTTCGCTGAAGTCCCGCGGCCTCAGGCCGGGGTGCGCGGCTTCTGCGAATGCTTGGCCTCGCGCCGGGCACGCACCTGGTCGGTGAGGGCCTTGAGCTGCTCGCCCTGGGCCAGCAACTGGTGGGTCAGCTGCTCGTTGTCGCGGGTCAGCGTGGCCAGCCGTTCCAGCGACTCGGCATCGAGCGCCTGGGCCGGTTGAGGCTGCGGCGGCAGTTCCAGTGCCGGTGCCGGGCCCGTCGGGCCAGGCCGCACTGCCAGAAAGAGCAGGGCCGCCAGGGCCGCGAGGGCCGGCAGGCTGACGGGCCAGTAGCTGAGCATGAAGCCGAGCAACTGCACCGTCGTCGGTCGGGTGGCCATGACCGGCAGCTCGGCGCGAAGCGTCCAGTCCGGAACGCCCTTCAGCGTCGTCTCCAGACCCACCATCTCCACGCCCATGGGCCGCAGTTCACCGGACGGATCGACCGGGCCGATGATGCGGACCAGGCCCGAGTTGTAGGGGCCGAAGCGCAGCCGGCCAATGTCCTCGCGCAAGCGGTATTGCGGCATCGGGTCGACGATCTCGTACGTGGACCCGTCGCGGCGCTTCACCGTGATCATCTGCGGCGGCTGCTTGGCGAAGCTGCGGTAGAACTCCGAGGCCTGGTCCAGGCTATGCCGCATCTGCTCGCGAACCTCGGCCTGGAAACCGAGCTGCGATGCCAGCAGCCCGCCGATCACGATCAGCGAGGCGGCGAGCAGACAGGCCAGACGCTTGAGCAGCATGGGGACGACTCCGGGCTAAGACTCAGAGTGAGCGCGCGATGATAGAAAACCCCTGCCATTCGGTACATCGGGTTAATGCGGGGTCTGTGCGATGACCGATACTCGCGGCCGTCCTGCGTTCGGGGCGACGGTTGCGGAGGAAAAGAGGCGATGACCGGGAACATTGAACTGGCGACCGAGGCCCTGGCCCAGGCCGTGGTGGCGGATGAGATGGGGCGCGGCGAGCCGGGCCAAGGCGCGGCCGGCCATTCAGCCCAGGCCTGCGCCAACTGCGGCGCCACGCTGACCGGGCGCTTCTGCCAGCACTGCGGCCAGGCCGCCCATGTGCACCGTTCGCTGCTGCACATGTTCGAGGAGCTGCTGCACGGCATCCTGCATTTCGACACCAAGGCCTGGCGCACCTTGCCGGCCCTGGTCCTGCGTCCGGGGCGTCTGACCCGCGGCTACATCGACGGCCAGCGCGCCAGCCATGTGTCGCCGCTGGCCCTGTACCTGTTCATGATCTTCGTGATGTTCATGACCTTCTCGCTGACCAGCAGCGAGGACAGCGTCAAGCTCGGCGACGGCACGGTGGTGACGAGCAGCGAGGTGGGGCTTCAGCGCATAGACGAGAAGCTGGCCAGCAGCCGCGAGCGCCTGCAGCGCCTGGAGGCCCAGGCCGTGGAACGGGGGGCCTCGGCCAACGGTGCCGAACGGTTGGACGGCGAGATCAAGAGGGAGAAGGAGCGGATCGACGGGCTGGAGCGGACCCGCCTGGCCCTGGAACTGGGCGCCAAGCCCAAGCTCACCGGCGAGGACGGCAAGGCAGCCACCCAGGCGCCGCAGTCGCGCGAAGCCGACGTGAAGCGCAACCTGGAAAAGAACCTGCCCTTCCTGGCCACGCCGACCCTCATCAAGAAGCTGGCCCATGCCATGGACAACCAGGAGCTGGCGCTCTACAAGATCAAGTCGGCCAGTTCCAAGTTCGCCATCCTGCTGATGCCGATCTCGCTGCCCTTCGTCTGGCTGCTGTTCCTGTTCCGGCGCCAGTTCACCATGTTCGACCACGCGGTCTTCCTGCTGTACTCGCTGTCCTTCATGTGCCTGCTGCTGTCGGGCATCGCGGTGGCCGGCGCGCTGGGGCTCCCGGCCGTGGCCGCGCTGCTGGTGATCTTCGCGCCGCCAGTGCATATGTACGCCCAGCTCAAGGGCACCTACCGCCTCGGCTGGCTGGCCGCAACCTGGCGAACCGTGGCCCTGCTGTTCGTGGCCCTGCTGTGCTCGCTGCTCTACATCTTGCTGGTGATGTTCATCAGCATGTGAGTGCTGCGGCTTCAGGCCGGCGCCTGGCCTCGCTGGTCCAGGCAGGCGCGCAGCAGCCGGGGCAGGGCGTCCAGCGTGTCCTGCTTCTCCAGCAAGGCACAGACGCCGGCGCGCTGGGCCCCGGCACGCAGCTCGTCGGTGATGAAGCCCGAGCTCATCATCAGGACCAGGCCAGGCCGCAGCCGCGCCGCCTGTTCGACGACCTCCAGGCCCGAGAGGTCGGGCATGTTGAAGTCGGTGATCAGCGCGTCCACCGGCTGGCCGGGTTCGGCCAAGGCCGCCAGCGCGACCTCGGCCCGCTGGAAGGTACTGACCCGGTAGCCCAGGCGCTGCAGCAGCCGCTCCACCATCAGCAGCATCACCTCGTCGTCGTCCAGGTAGATCACATGCTCCTGGCCACCAACGTGGTGGGGGTTGGCAACGGCAGGGTCCGAGGTTTGCGCCGGCGCCTGCTGGCGCGGCAGGTACAGATGGAAGCGGGTCCCGTGGCCGACCTGGCTGTCCACCAGGATGGCGCCACCGTGGCTGGCCACGATGCCGTGCACCACGGCCAGGCCCAGGCCCGTGCCTTCGCCGACCGGCTTGGTGGTGAAGAAGGGTTCGAAGATGCGCTCCAGCAGCTCGGGCGCCATGCCCATGCCGGTATCGGACACCCACAGGTGCACATAGTCGCCGCGTGGCAGGGCCTGCAGGCGCGGATCGGAGCCGGGCTCCAGCCGGGTGGCCTCGCAGCCCAGGCCTATGCGGCCGGTGCTGCCGCCCAGTGCATGCCAGGCATTGGTGCCGAGGTTCAGCAGCACCTGCTGCAGCTGAGTCGCGTTGGCATTGACGTAGAGCGGCTCGGCGGGCACCTGGCGCTCCAGCGTGACGCGCGCGGGCAGGGTGGCGCGCAGCAGGCTGATCGATTCCTCGATCAGCGGTTGCAGCGCCTGGACCTCGAGCTGGTGCGGCTGACGCCGGCTGAAGGTCAGGATCTGCTGCACCAGGTTGCGGGCACGCAGCGCGGCGCGGTTGATCTCGTCCAGGAAGGCGCGCACCGGATGGCGAGCCTCCAGATCCTGGCGGGCCATGCCCACATTGCCGAGGATGGCGGCCAGGATGTTGTTGAAGTCATGGGCGATGCCACCGGCCAGCGTGCCTATGGCCTCCATCTTCTGGGTCTCGCGCAGCTGCAGTTCCAGCTGGTGCAGCTTGCCCTCGGCGGCCCGCTGCGCCGTGATGTCGACCGGTGAGAAGATGACCAGGGCGCCGTCGTCGGCCTCGAAGACCTTGGCCGAAATCTGGCATTGCAACACGGCGCCGTTGCGGTCGACCAGCCGGGCTTCGTAGCCATGGAGCTGCTGGTCGGCCCGCAGCTGTTCCAGGTAGGGCTGGCGCTCGGCATAGTCGGCCCAGATGCCCAGCTCCTGCGGCGTGCGGCCGATGAGGTCGCGGTCGCGGTAGCCGAACAGGGCAAGGAAGGCCGGGTTCGCGTCGGTCACCCGGTCGTCCGCCATGCGCAGCAGGGCCAGCGGCACCGGCGAGTTGTGGAAGATGCTGGCCAACCGGGCCCGGCTCTGGGCCAGCGAGTTGCGCGAGTTGTGCAGCCGGCCGATCTGCCGGTACAGCAGCGCGCCCAGCAGTACGAGGAAGGCGGTCACCGCGGCGGTGAAGAGGGCGCGGTCGCGGCTGCGCAGCCGCCAGCCGGCCAGCACCTCGTCCATGTCGCGCGCATAGATCACGGTGACCGCCGTGTCGGCGATGCGTTGGTGGAACACCAGGCGGCGCTGCTCGGCCGGGTCGCCCAGGAAGCCGCCGGATTCGAAGCGGCCCTGGTCGCGGGCCGACTTCAGTTCGGCGAAACCGGGATGCTGGCTGACCTCGGCACCCACCTCGCCCGGCACGGCCGGCGCGCGGACGATGAGGAAGCCGTCGTCGCTGACCAGGCCCACCAGCGCATGGCTGTCCTGCGCGATGTGGGCATAGAAGTCGGTGAAGTAGGACAGCCGGATGTCGGTGCTCAGGACGCCCTGGTAGCGGCCGTCGCCGGTGCGGAAGTTGCGGGCCAGCGGCAGGATGGCCTCGCCGTCGTAGAAGCGGGCGAAGGGCCGGCCGACCTTCGAGCCCTCGTTGTCCGGATGGGCCAGCAGCTGGGCGACATAGGTGCGGTCGTCGGCGTCGGTCTGGTAGGCCGGGTAGTCGATCGAGCTGACCGAGGCGACGCCGCGAGTGTTGACGAACTGGAACGAGGTGATGGTGCGCTTGAAGGACTGGGCCTGGGTCAGCACGCGGCGTATCAGCGCGTCGTCGGACGGCCGGCTGCCGCGCTCCTGGTCGATCTTGCGGGCCAGCGAGGCCAGGTTGCCTTCGGCGTCGTCCAGGATCTGCCGCGCATGCTCGGCCAGCAGGTGGATGGCGGTGAAGCCATGCTCGCGCTCGGTGGCCAGGGTCTGCAGCCGGTCCTGGCGCACCGCGTACCAGGTCTGGGCCAGGCCCATGGACACCACGGTCAGTATCAGCAGCACCACCAGGGCGCGGACGCCGCGAGCGTTCTCCAGAAGGACGGCGATCAGACGCTGAAGCATCGCGGGTGGCTAGCGTGAGACGTAGATGCCGGTGCCCAGGCAGAAATCGGGTTCACCCGGCACGCGCTGCACATAGCCGCGCTTGGCCTCCACCGTCTTGGTCAGCGGATGCGGCCATTTGTAGGACACCCAACCCCGGCCCTCGCGCGATTCGAAGCAGGCCTTGACCAGCTCTCTGATCAGGAAGATGCCATCGGCGTCACGCATGTCCAGCATGACCTTGCCGCGGATCTTGGGGTTCTTGCCATGCACTGACTGGTAGCCGCTGCGGGTCAGGCTGTACAGGTAGAGGTCGCCCTTGGGATTGATGTCGCTCTTGACGTTGAACGGACTGTCCAGCCGGTTGAACTCGGCGATCGAACGCGCCATGCCATGCTGCTTGAAGTAGGCCTGGGCCTGGTCCATCAGCCGATGGGCATCGGCTTCATCGCTGCGCGGCAGCGGTTCGGCCAGCGCTGTCAACGGCAAGGTCAACAGGAGCAAGATGCGATGGAAGGTGGATGGCATGGCGGCCCCTTTCCTGCAATGTTGCGCTCAGGCTTCGTCCAGCATCGGCCTGAGCTGCTCGTCCCAGAGCTCCAGCTCCTCGGCGCCGACCTGCAGCCAGTCCAGCGCCCTGGCGCTGTGCAGGGCCCAGTCGGCATCGGGCACCAGGCCTTCGTGGGCGCGCATCAGCTGCTCGGCCACCAGGCCGGCGGCCACCAGGGTGTGGATCTCGGCCTCGATGCTGCCGTCGCCGAGCGAGACGAAGTCGTGGTGCAGCCGGATCGCGGCCATCAGCTCGGGCGCCATGTTCCAGGCCCGCACGACCAGGGCACCGACCACGGCATGGTCGGTGCGGTGGTTGGCGTTCTCGGTCGCGATGTAGGGCCGGTCGATGCGGGCGCCGGCCTCGACCATGGTCGAGCCATAGCCCCGCACGCTCTGCAGCAGCACCGGCATGCCCACATGGCAGAACAGTCCGAAGGTGTAGGCCAGCTCGGGCGACAGGCCCGGCAACTGGCGGGCGATGAAGTCCATGGCGATGGCGCGCTTGGTCGAGCGCTCCCAGAAGCGCGCCAGCTGCGGGCTGTTCACCGGGATGGCATTGCGGACCAGGAAGCCGGTCAGGATGGCGGCGGTCTCGCGCAGACCCAGCCGGTTCATCGCCTGGCCCACGGTGGAGCAGGGCTGGCCCTCGGCCTTGTAGAGCGGGCTGTTGGCAGTGCGCAAAAGCGTGGCCGACATGGCCACGTCGGCGGTGGCGATGCGGGCGACCTCGTTCAGGTCGGGCTCGGCCTGGGCCATGGCCTGCTGCAGGCGGGCCAGCAGCTCGGGGCAGGGCGGGATGACGATCTGCCGCAGGGCACCGCCACTGCGTGCGGTGTCGATTTCTTCTCGGATGGCTTGGGTTTTCATGCGCGATTGCCGGCTGGCTGTGCCGGCACGGCGAGGGGCCGCGGGCTTGCCTGTAGAGTCCGCGAATTATCTCCAGCCAGGCCGGCGTCACCTTGATGGCCCGCCTGTTCAGTCGGAGGATTTTTGCTCGCTGCGCGTGGATTTTTATGGCTGCGTTCCCTGCTGCTCCACGGCCTGCTCTGGCTGGCCGTGGCGCCGGCCTGGGCGCTTGACGCAGCCAAGCTGATGGAAGCGGCGGCACGCCTGGGTCCGGGAGGCCCGGCCGAGGCCCAGGCGCTGCTGATGACCATAGACAAGGCCAGGCCGCTCGACGATGAGCAGCGCCTGGTCCAGATCAACCGCTACATCAACCGGCGCATCGCCTTCTACAGCGATCAGGAAGCCTGGGGCCAGGCCGACTACTGGGCCAGTCCGCTGGAAAGCTTGATCAAGGGCAAGGGCGATTGCGAGGACTACGCGATCGCCAAGTACTTCAGCCTGGTGTCGGCCGGCGTGGCCGAGAGCAGACTGCGCATGGTCTATGTGCGGGCCATGCTGGGCGGCCGGCCCGAGGCTCACATGGTGTTGGCCTACTATGCGCAGCCGGAGGCGGTGCCGCTGATTCTGGACAATCTGCAGGGCGAGGTGAAGCCGGCTTCGCAGCGGCCCGACCTGGCGCCGGTGTTCAGCTTCAATGCCGAGGGCCTGTGGCAGGGCGTGGGCCAGCGCAGCGCCGGCGACCCGCTGGCCCGGCTCTCGCTGTGGCGTGACCTGCTGGCCAAGGTCCGGGCCGAGGGATTCTGATGATGAGCATCAAGACAACAAGCAAGACAACAACGGGAACATCGAGATGTCGCTGATACGCCAGATGTGGATGCTGCTGGTGGCCGTGCTGCTGGTGGCCTTGCTGGGCAGCGTGGCGCTGTCCACCGCCTCGCTGCGCGAGCTGCTGCAGACTCAGCTGCAATTGAAGAACAGCGACAACGCGCAATCGCTGGCGCTCGCGCTTTCGCAGCAGCAGGGCGACCCGGCCCTGATGGAACTGGCGATCTCGGCCCAGTTCGACACCGGCCATTACCAGCGCGTGCTGTTGCGCAAGCCCGATGGTTCGGTGCAACTGGAGCGCAGCGCGCCCGGCAAGGCCAGCCAGGCGCCGGCCTGGTTCGTGGCCCTGGCGCCGATCACGGCCGCGGCCGGCGTGGCTCAGGTCAGCAATGGCTGGAACGCCATCGGCACGGTCGAGGTGCTGAGCCATTCCTCCTACGTCCATGACGAGCTGTGGCGCAGCAGCCTGCGCACCGCCCTGCTGCTGGCCGCGCTGGCCGCCGTGGCCGTGGTGCTGGCGCTGGCCGTGCTGCGCCGCATTCGCCGGCCGCTGGACCTGGCCGTGGCCCAGGCGCAGTCGGTGGTCGATGGCCAGTTCGCCACCGTGGCCGAACCCAGCGTGCCCGAACTCAGGCGCCTGGCCCAGGCCATGAATGCCATGGTGCTGCGGGTCAAGTCGCTGTTCGAAGGCCAGGCCGAGCAGCTCGATGTGCTGCGCCGCCAGGCCCATTGCGACTCGCTGACGGGCCTGTCGCACCGTTCGCATTTCATGGCCGAGCTGGAATCGGCCCTGGCCCGCGACGAAGGCCCGGTGGCGGCCGGCCTGGTGCTGCTGCGGGTGCGCGAGCTGGGCCAGCTCAACGAGCGGCTGGGCCACAAGCCGGTGGACCAGGCCCTGCTGGCCATCGCCCATGCGATCGGCGCGTACCCGGAGCGGGTGCCGGGTTGCCTGGTCGGCCGGCTCAACGGCTCGGACTTCGCGCTCTGGCTGCCGGCGGCCGGCGTGGCGCAGGACTGCGCCCAGGCGCTGGCCGAAGGCCTCAAGGCCAGCCTGCCGGCTTTCGGCAACGGTATCCAGGTTGCGCTGGGCGCGGCCGAGCTGCCGCGTGCGCGCGGCTCCAGCGCCTGGTTCGCCGCCGCCGATGCGGCGCTGGCGCGGGCCGAGGCCCAAAGCGGCTTTGCGGTCGAAAGCTCGACCGAGCACCTGCCCGAATCGATGCTGCAGGGCGAGCGGGCCTGGCGCCAGCAGATTGCCGATGCGCTGCAGGGCCGCCGCGCGCGCTTGCAGGAATTCCCGGTGCTGGACCGCCACGGCGCCCTGCTGCATCTGGAATGCCCGCTGCAGCTGCAGCTGGATCCGACGGCGGGCTTCGAGCCCGCAGCCCGCTGGCTGCCGCTGGCCACCCGCAGCCGCCTGACGGCCGATGTGGACCTGCTGGCCGTGAGCCTGGCGTTGGAAGCGATTGCCCGCGACGGAATGCTCCGCTGCGTCAACCTGGCACCGGCTTCCCTGCAGGACGGCAGCTTCATCGCCCGCCTGCGCGAGCTGGTGCTGCAGGCGCCTTCGGCGGCGCGCAAGCTGGGCGTGGAGCTGGGCGAGAGCGCGGCTGTCCAGCAGTTCGAACTCTTGCAGGAACTGGGTCGCCAGCTGCGGCCGCTGGGCGTCAAGCTGGGCCTGGAGCATTGCGGCGCCGGCCTCACCCAGGTCGAGCGGCTTTACCAGGCCGGCCTGGATTTCGTAAAGCTGGACATCTCGGTGCTGGCCGGCGTCTCGGACGACGCGGCCCGCGCCGCCTTCGTGCGCGGCATGGTCATCATGCTGCGCAGCCTGGTGCTAAAGGTCTACGGCGAGGGCCTGCAGCAGGCCATGGACGTACAGGCCCTTTGGGACTGCGAGCTGGACGGCGTGACCGGCCCCTGGGCCACGGCCCAGGCCCGCGAATCCCGCGAGTCGCCCTGAGCCGGCTTCGTCTTCAGACCTTGCCCGCATCCACCTCGCGGAGGAACTTGACCAGGCCCTTGAAGTAGGTCTGCTGGTCGTCGTACATGGACATGTGCGAGCCCTGGGCGCAGAAGAGGTAACGGCCCTTGGCCAGCTTGCCCGCCATCATCTCCATGTGCTTGGGGTCCATGGTGTCGTGCTGGCCGCCTATGGTCAGCGTGGGCACCGTGATCTTGCCGAGGTCGGCCACGCGGTCCCATTTCTCCAGCTTGCCGCTGGCGCTCATCTCGCTGGGCCCCTGCATGGGGATGTAGACGTCCTTGTTCAGCCGGGCGAAGGCGCGGTTGACCGGATCGGGCCACTGCTCGGCCGGCATGCGCAGGATGTGGTGCACGTAGTAGTGCGGCACCAGCAGCTCCATGTAGCGCGGGCTGTCGAAGGCCTTCTTCTTCTCAAGCGCCAGGATCTCCGCCAGCACCTTCTGGTCCATGGCCGGCATCAGCACCTTCTCGGCATAGCTGACGTAGGCCGGGATGCTGGCCATCATGTTGGAGATCACCAGGCCCTTGAGGTTCTGCTGGTACTTGAGCGCGTATTCGATGGCCAGCAGGCCGCCCCAGGAATGGCCGAGCAGGTAGAAGTTGCTGTTGTCCAGCTTCAGGGCCTGGCGCACCTGCTCCACCTCCTCGACGAAGCGCGGCAAGTCCCACAGGCTGCCGTCCTTGGGCTGGTCGCTGAAGGCCGAGCCCAGCTGGTCGTAGTAGTAGTACTCGATGCCTTCCTTCGGGAAAAAGCTGTCGAAGGCCTCGAAGTATTCGTGCGTGGCACCGGGGCCGCCGTGCAGCAGCAGCACCTTGATCTTGGGGTTGTTGCCGACACGCTTGGTCCAGACCTTGAACTTGCCCTTGGGCGTGTCGATGCTGATCTGGCGGACGCCGCCGGCCAGCACGTCGTCGCGGCCGGCGGTGTCGAAATAGGCCGACGGCGGGCTGGGCGGTTCCGGTGCCACCGGTGCGGGCGGAGGCGGTGCCGTCGAGGTCGAGGGCGAGCAGGCCGCCAGGAACAGGGAACAGCAAAGCGCAAGAACGAGACTTCTCATGGCGACGATCTCCGGTCGGTACTGCGGTTGCGAATCGGGGACTGCGGATCAGCCTATGTCGCCGCTGTGCAGCGCAGGCGGCCGGCCAAGCCGGCGGTCTTCGAAGAAATGCTGCAGCGTCCGGCGCACGGTGCGGAAGGCGAGCTGATCCCAGGGCAGCTCATGCTCGTGGAACAGCCGCGCCTCCAGCGTCTCCGGGCCCGGATTGAATTCGGTGGACAGCAGCCGGGCCGAATAGAACAGATGGATCTGGCCGACCTGGACCACGTTGAGCAGGCAGTACAGCGGGCCCAGCTCGATGCGCGCGCCGGCCTCTTCGTCGGTCTCGCGCTGCGCGCCCTGGGCGGCGGTCTCGCCCAGTTCCAGGAAGCCGGCCGGCAGGGTCCAGAGGCCGTAGCGCGGCTCGATGGCGCGCTTGCAAAGCAGCACCTGGGTCGCCTCGCCCTCGCCCCAGACCGGCAGGGTGCCGACCACGTTGATCGGGTTCTCGTAGTGGATGCTGCCGCAGTTCAGGCAGGTGGCGCGCTCGCGGTTGTCGTCGGCCGGCACCCGGTATTCGACCGGGCCGCCGCAGCTCGGGCAGTGCTTGTAGCGACGCGCATGGAACATGGCGGCCAGTGTAGCCAGCGCGGTGGCATCATCCCGCCATCGTCCCCTGATCCTGCTCCGCCATGGAACTCTTCAACTATTTCCGCTCCTCGGCCTCCTACCGCGTGCGCATCGCGCTGGCGCTCAAGGGCCTGGACTACGACTACAAGGCCGTCCATCTCGCCAGGAACGAGCAGTTCCACGAGAGTTACGCGGCCGTGGCCAGCTCGCGCCTGGTGCCGCTGCTGAAGGACGGCGAGCAGGTGATCACCCAGTCCATGGCCATCATCGAGTACCTGGACGAAACCCATCCCGAGCCGCCGCTGCTGCCGCGCGATGCCGCCGCCCGGGCGCGGGTGCGAGCCCTGGCCCAGGACATCGCCTGCGAGATCCATCCGCTCAACAACCTGCGCGTGCTGCGCTACCTGGTCAAGGAAATGGGCCTGAGCGAGGACGCCAAGACCCGCTGGTACAAGCATTGGGTGGAGAGCGGCCTGGAGGTGGTGGAGCAGCGCCTGCAGCGCGACGGGATCGCCGGCCGCTTCTGCCATGGCGACACGCCGGGCCTGGCCGACTGTGTGCTGGTGCCGCAGATCTTCAACGCGCAGCGATTTGATTGCCGGCTCGACCATGTGCCGGCGGTGATGAAGGTGTTCGAGGCCTGCATGGCGCTCGAGGCCTTCAGCAAGACCCAGCCTTCGGCTTGTCCGGACGCGGAGTGAGCGCGGCCATCCATCCCGATTGGCTGGTCCCGGACTGGGAGCTGCCGGCGAGCTGGCCGCAGGTCCGCGCCTTCATGACGACTCGCGCTGGCGGCGTCAGCCAGGGCCGCCATGCCAGCATGAATGTGGGCCGCGCGGTCGAGGACGATCCGGCGGCCGTGGCCGCCAACCGGGCACATGTGGATGAAGTGCTGGGTGCGCCGGCGGTTTTCCTGCACCAGATCCACGGCGCCGATGTGCTTGAGCTGGCGCCCATGCACCTGCAAGGGGAACGCCCCAAGGCCGATGCCAGCTTCAGCACCATCCGGGGGCTGGGCTGCGCCATCCAGGTGGCCGATTGCCTGCCCGTGCTGTTCGTCGCGCCGGGCGTGGTCGGCGGTGCGCATGCCGGCTGGCGCGGCCTGGCCGCAGGCGTGCTGGAGAACACGGTGCACGAGATCAGCCGGGCGGCGGGCTGCGAAGCGAGCGAGCTGCGTGCCTGGCTCGGGCCCTGCATAGGGCCGCAGCGATTCGAGGTCGGGGCCGAGGTGCTGGTCGCCTGTGGTGCCGATCCGGCGTCGCCCGATCCCGCGTTCTTCACCTATCGCACCAATGAGCGCGGCGAAGACCGCTGGCTGGCCAACCTGCCGGCGCTGGCCCGCCAACGTCTGCAAGAGGCCGGCCTGAGCCACATCAGCGGCGGCCGCTGGTGCACGCTGAGCGAGCCCTCAAGGTTCTTTTCGTTCCGTCACGAGCCGCTCGCCGGCCGCATGGTCGGCGCCATCACCTTGGTCTGAATCTTCCTGCTGCTGCGCCTGCTGCTCGGCCCGGCGCCGCGCCGCGCGGCGGGCCGGCGTGCCCATCAGGTAGAGCACGATGGACAGCGGCAGCACGCCGTAGAGCATCAAGGTGAAGAAGGCGCCCAGCAGCGTGCCCTGGGTGCTGGTGGCCTCGGCCAGCGTCATCAAAAGAACGACGAAGGCCCAGGCGATGGCGACGATGTACATGCGGTGTCATTGGAAGGTAAGCAACGAAGCGTACAACGTCACCTTGGCGACTGTGGCAAGCTTCTTGCCTGTCCACCGTCGACCACCAGGAGACTTATGAGCAGCAAGAAGAACAAGGCGGAGGCCGCGAACGGCGCCGCCGCGGAGACTGTGAACGATCCCATGGCCGCCATGGGCGAGACGCTGAAGTCGCTGGCCGGACTGCAGATTCCGTTCGAGGCGCTTCAGCAGGCCCAGCAGGCCTACCTGCAGCAGGCGACCGACCTGTGGAACCGCAGCCTGCAGCTGTCCGAGGCCAAGCCGCTTGGCGACCGCCGCTTTGCCGACACGGCCTGGAGTTCCAGCCCGGTCGGTGCATTCACCGCGCAGCTGTATCTGCTGAACGCCCGCACCTTGATGGAGCTGGCCGAGCAGGTGCAAGGCGACGAGAAGACCCGCGCCCGCATCCGCTTCGCGGTCCAGCAATGGGTGGATGCCGCGGCGCCCAGCAACTACCTGGCGCTCAACCCCGAAGCCCAGGCGCTGGCGCTCAAGAGCAAGGGCGAGAGCATCGCCAAGGGCGTGCAGCAGCTGCTGGGCGACATCCAGCGAGGCCATGTCTCGCAGACCGACGAGAGCGCCTTCGAGGTCGGCCGCAACGTGGCCACGACCGAGGGCAACGTGGTGTTCGAGAACGAGCTGTTCCAGCTGATCGAATACAAGCCGCTGACGCCCCAGGTCCATGCGCGGCCCTTCCTGCTGGTGCCGCCCTGCATCAACAAGTTCTACATCCTGGACCTGCAGCCGGAGAACTCGCTGATCCGCTATGCGGTGAGCCAGGGCCATCGCGTCTTCGTGGTCAGCTGGCGCAACCCCGATGCCGGCTGCAAGGCCTGGACCTGGGACGACTACATAGAGAAGGCCGCGATCCAGGCGATCCGCGTGGTGCAGGAGATCGGCGGCAGCGAGCAGATCAATACGCTGGGTTTCTGTGTCGGCGGCACCATCCTGGCCACGGCCCTGGGCGTGCTGGCGGCGCGCGGCGAGCAGCCGGCCGCCAGTCTGACGCTGCTGACCACGCTGATCGACTTCGAGAGCAACGGCATCCTCGACATCTTCATCGACGAGGCCATGGTCGAGCTGCGCGAGCAGACCATAGGCGCCGCGGCGCCCACCGGCCCGGGTCTGCTGATGGGCAAGGACCTGGCGGCGACCTTCAGCTTCCTCAGGCCCAACGACCTGGTCTGGAACTACGTGGTCGGCAACTACCTCAAGGGCGAGGCACCGCCGCCGTTCGACCTGCTGTACTGGAACGGCGACTCGACCAATCTGCCGGGGCCCATGTACTGCTGGTACCTGCGCCACACCTATCTGCAGAACGAGTTGAAGCTGCCCGGCAAGCTGACCGTTTGCGGCGAGAAGGTGGACCTGGGCAAGATCGAGGCGCCGGTCTACATCTACGGCTCGCGCGAGGACCACATCGTGCCCTGGGACGCGGCCTACCGCTCGACCCAGGTGTTCAAGGGCAAGAAGCGCTTCATGCTGGGTGCTTCGGGCCATATCGCCGGCGTGATCAATCCGCCGGCCAAGGGCAAGCGCAGCCACTGGGTGGGCAAGGGGGCTAGCTTTCCCAAGAAAGCCCAGGACTGGCTGGACGCGGCCGTCGAGCATCCCGGCAGCTGGTGGACCGACTGGGCCGCCTGGCTGGCCTCTCACGCCGGCCCCAAGAAGGCCGCGCCCAAGACGCCGGGCAACCGGACGCACAAGGCCATCGAGCCCGCGCCCGGTCGTTACGTCAAACAGAAAGCCTGATTCAGGAGACTCTCGCATGAGCAGCACCGACATCGTCATCGTCGCCGCGGCACGCACCGCCATCGGCAAGTTCGGCGGCACCCTCGCCAAGACCCCTGCGCCCGAACTGGGCGCCACCGTGATCCAGGAGCTGCTGCGTCGCGCCAGGCTCGAAGGCGGCCAGATCGGCGAGGTCATCCTCGGCCAGGTGCTGACCGCCGGCTCGGGACAGAACCCGGCCCGCCAAGCTGTCATCAAGGCCGGCCTGCCCAAGGAAGTGCCGGCCATGACCATCAACAAGGTCTGCGGCTCCGGCCTCAAGGCCGTGATGCTGGGCGCCCAGGCGATCCGCGACGGCGACAGCGAGATCATCATCGCCGGCGGCCAGGAGAACATGAGCCTCTCGCCCCATGTGCTGCAGGGCTCGCGCGACGGCCAGCGCATGGGCGACTGGAAGATGGTCGATTCGATGATCGTGGACGGCCTGTGGGACGTCTACAACCAGTACCACATGGGTATCACGGCCGAGAACGTGGCCAAGGAATTCGGCATCAGCCGCGCGCAGCAGGACGAGCTCGCCCTGGGTTCGCAGCTCAAGGCCGCCGCGGCCCAGGAAGCCGGCCGCTTCAAGGACGAGATCGTGCCGGTGGTGATCCCGCAGAAGAAGGGCGATCCGCTCAGCTTCGAGGCCGACGAGTTCATCAACCGCAAGAGCACGGCCGAGGTGCTGGCCGGCCTGCGTCCGGCCTTCGACAAGGCCGGCAGCGTGACCGCCGGCAATGCCTCGGGCCTGAACGACGGCGCGGCCGGCGTGGTGCTGATGAGCGCCGCCAAGGCCGCCAGCCTGGGCCTGACGCCGCTGGCCCGCATTGCCAGCTATGCCAGCGCCGGCCTGGACCCGGCCACCATGGGCATGGGCCCGGTGCCGGCGGCGCGCAAGGCGCTGGCCCGTGCCGGCTGGTCGGCCCAGGACCTGGACCTGCTGGAGATCAACGAAGCCTTTGCCGCACAGGCCTGCGCCGTGCACCAGCAGATGGGCTGGGACCTGAGCAAGGTCAACGTCAACGGCGGCGCCATCGCGCTGGGCCACCCGATCGGCGCCTCGGGCTGCCGTGTCCTGGTCACCCTGCTGCACGAGATGCAGCGCCGCGGCGCCAAGAAGGGCATTGCCTCGCTCTGCATCGGCGGCGGCATGGGTGTGGCGCTCACCGTCGAGCGCTGAACATTGAACGAGAAAACGGTCCGCGCCCTGAATAGGGGCGGACCCTGTTGACCGCGTTGCTGGCATGCGGGAGCCTGCCAGGCACGAGAGCGGCATTCACGCACAAGCCCTCCGGGCGATTTCTGACAGGAGACAAATGATGAGCAAGAAAGTGGCCTACGTGACCGGCGGCATGGGCGGCATCGGCACCTCGATGTGCCAGCGTCTGCACAAGGACGGCTTCAAGGTGATCGCCGGCTGCGGCCCCAGCCGCGACTACGACAAGTGGCTGAGCGAGCAGGCCGCGCTGGGCTACACCTTCTACGCCTCGGTCGGCAACGTGGCCGATTGGGAATCGACGGTGGCGGCCTTCGCCAAGGTCAAGGCCGAGCACGGCACGGTGGACGTGCTGGTCAACAACGCCGGCATCACCCGTGACGGCATGTTCCGCAAGATGACCCGCGCCGACTGGGATGCGGTGATCGACACCAACCTGAACTCGATGTTCAACGTCACCAAGCAGGTGATTGAGGACATGCTGGACAAGGGCTGGGGCCGCATCATCAACATCTCCTCGGTCAACGGCGAGAAGGGCCAGTTCGGCCAGACCAACTACTCGGCCGCCAAGGCCGGCATGCACGGCTTCACCATGGCCCTGGCCCAGGAAGTGGCCAGCAAGGGCGTGACGGTGAATACCGTGAGCCCGGGCTATATCGGCACCGACATGGTCAAGGCCGTGCGCCCCGACGTGCTGGAAAAGATCGTCGCCTCGATCCCGATCAAGCGCCTGGGCACGCCCGAGGAAATCGCCTCGGTGGTGGCCTGGCTGGCAGGCGAGGAATCGGGCTTCACCACCGGCGCCGACTTCAGCTGCAACGGCGGCTTGCATATGGGGTGAGGCTGGGGCAGAGATCGACCTCAGGGCCGAATTCCGGATCCTGAACTTCCACTCGAACGGCGGCGCCCACGGCTCCGCCGTTTTTCCATGGGCGCATGGATCACCACGCTGCCGGCCAGCTTGTCCTGCCAGCCCTGCTTGCGCTTGTCGAAGGCGATCCAGACAAAGCCCAGGCACAGCGGCAGCATGGCGAGCAGGTAGCCCAGGTAGCGCAGGATCGCCTGGCGGAGCTTCAGGGTCTGGCGGCTCTGGGCGTCGACCACGCGCAGGCCCAGCAGCAGCTTGCCCGGTGTGCCCTGGAAGCGCAGCCAGCAGAGCAGGGCCAGGGCCGCGCCGACCAGCAGGTCGATGGCCTGGTCCTTGAGGCTGGCCAGCGTGCCGATGAATTCGTAGTCGGCCTGGCGCCCGAACAGCAGCAGGATGGGGCCCAGCACCAGCCACAGCAGGGCCGAGTCGATGATGCTGGCACCGAGGCGCAGCCAGAAGCCGGCGTAACGGACCTCGTCGGGCGGGGCGGCGCTCATCCAGTCTTCAGCGCGAGCAGGTTGGAAATGCTGGCCGCGGCCGCGAGCAGCTTGGGCAGGCCCTGGCTCAGCAGCGCCTCGGGCGGCAGGCGGTTGACCTGGGCGCCGAGGTTGAGCGCGGCAATCACCTGTCCGCTGCGGTCGCGCAGCGGTGCGGCCAGCGAGACCAGGCCTTCCTCGAGCTCCTGGTTGACCAGGCACCAGCCCTGCTGGCGGGTTTGCAGGATGCGGTCGCGCAGCTGGTCGACATCGACCACGGTATGGGCGGTGTTGCGCGTGATCACCAGGTGCTCCAGCCGCGCATCCAGCTCGGCCCGCGGCAGTGCGCCCAGCAGCACGCGGCCCATCGAGGTGCACCAGGCCGGCAGCCGGCTGCCCAGGCCCAGGTTGATGCTCATGATCTTGCGGGCCGGCACGCGCAGCACGTAGACGATGTCGTCGCCGTCCAGCACGGCGGCCGAGCAGGATTCCTGCAGCTCGGCGGTCAGCTGCTGCATGGTCGGTTCGGCCAGGTGCCACAGCGGTTGCGAGCTGAGGTAGGCAAAGCCCAGGTCCAGGGTCTTGGGCGTCAGCGAGAACAGCCGGCCGTCCAGCTTTACATAGCCCAGGGTTTCCAGCGTCAGCAGGATGCGGCGTGCGCCGGCGCGGCTGAGTCCGCAGCGCTTGGCCACATCGGTCAGGGTCTGGCGCGGCGCGTTGGCGTCGAAGGTACGGATCACGGCCAGGCCGCGCGCGAAGGACTGCACATAGCCGTCGCCCGGCTTGCGGTCCGGCAGCTCGGAGGACGGGGGCTCCTGCACTTTCATGGCGCGCAGTATATGGACGGCGAAGTGACGCCACGATTTCGCTACGATGCCGGCCATCGCACAAATCCCGCTGGAGGAAATTGACATGGCAATGGACGTGGTCGACTACGAAATCAAGGGCGCCGAGATGCAGTTCGTCGAGGTGGAACTCGATCCCGGCGAGGCCGCGATCGGCGAGGCCGGCAGCATGATGTTCATGGACGGTGGCATCGCCATGGACACCATCTTCGGCGACGGCTCGGCCGGCCAGGGCGGCTTCCTGGGCAAGCTGCTGGGCGCCGGCAAGCGCCTGATCACCGGTGAATCGCTGTTCACCACGGTCTATACCAACCAGGGAACGGGCAAGCAGCGCGTGGCCTTCGCGGCTCCCTATCCCGGCAAGATCCTGCCCATGGACCTGAAGCAGCTCGGCGGCATGCTGATCTGCCAGAAGGATGCCTTCCTGTGCGCGGCCCGCGGCGTCTCGCTGGGCATCGCCTTCCAGCGCAAGCTGGGCGTGGGCTTCTTCGGCGGCGAGGGCTTCATCATGCAGAAGCTCGAGGGCGACGGCCTGGCCTTCGTCCATGCCGGAGGCACGGTGGTGCGCCGCACGCTGCAGCCGGGCCAGACCCTGATGGTGGACACCGGCTGCGTCGTGGCCTACACGCCCAGCATGGACTTCGAGATCCAGTACGTCGGCAAGATCAAGACCGCGCTGTTCGGCGGCGAGGGCCTGTTCCTGGCCAAGCTGACCGGTCCGGGCGAGGTCTGGCTGCAGAGCCTGCCGTTCTCGCGCCTGGCCTCGCGCATCTTTGCCGCTGCGCCGCAGACCGGCGGTGGCGGCCGCGAGGAAGGCTCGGTGCTCGGAGGCTTTGCCGCGGGCGGCCTGCTCGGCGGCCTGCTGGGCGGTGACAACGAGTAAGGCCAGGTCTCTAGACTGAGCCAGCGCAAGCGACCGCAGCGGCGGGCGCTCTACACTGCGGACGCGGCCAGCAGGCCGCCCCGTGCCAAGGATCCATCGATGTTCTCCCGCCTCTGCGTCAGCGCCGCTGCCGCGCTTGCCCTTGCGTTGCCGGCCCTGGCGGCCGCGCCTCACCCGATCTTCGTGCTGAACTCGCTGGACGCCGACATCAGCGTGGTCGACCCGGTCAGCTTCAAGCAGGTCAAGCGCATTCCCACCGGCAAGGAGCCGCACCACCTGTACCTGACGCCGGACGACAAGTCCATGGTGGTGGCCAATGCGCTGGGTGATTCGCTGACCTTCATCGACCCTCGCACGGCCGAGGTGCAGCGGGTGGTGCGCGGCATCACCGATCCCTATCACCTGCGCTTCTCGCCGGACATGAAGTGGTTCGTCACCGCCGGCAACCGCCTGGACCATGTGGCCCTGTACCGATGGCAGCCGCAGAACCCTGAGCAGCCGCTGACCCTGATCAAGCGCATCCCGGCGCCCAAGACGCCCAGCCATCTGTTCATAGACAGCAAGAGCACGGTGGTCTATGCCAGTCTGCAGGACAGCGACGAGCTGACCGCGATCGACCTGAACACCCAGGCGGTGCGCTGGAAGATCCCGGTCGGCAAGATGCCGGCCGACATCTACCTGACACCGGACGACAGGCATCTGATGGTGGCCCTGACCGGCGACAAGCAGGTCGAGGTCTATGACGTTTCGGGTGCGACGCCCAAGCTGGCCAAGCGCATCGTCACCGGCGACGGCGCGCACAGCTTCCGATCGCTGGGTGACAAGCGCCATGTGCTGGTCAGCAACCGCGCGGCGAACAGCATCAGCAAGATCGACCTGCAGAGCTTCACCGTGGTCGACACCTTGCCCGGCCCGGGCGGCCCGGACGACATGGAGATCCTGCCCGACGGCAAGACCCTGCTCGTGACCTCGCGCTGGGCGCGCAAGCTGACCATGATCGACATGCAGACCCGCAAGGTGGTCAAGCAGGTCAAGGTGGGCAAGTCACCGCACGGGGTCTGGACCCTGGACCACGTGCCGCGCTGGTGATGGCTGGCTCGTTGATGCGCCGCTGCCTCGCGGCCGTGCTGGCGCTGGCGCATTGCGGGGCTTTCGCGGCCTCCTGCGACAAGCCTGTCTATCTGACCTTCGATACCGGCCACATGGGCGTGGCCCCGCTGGTGGCCGAGTTGCTGAAGCGCTACGACGCCAAGGCCACCTTCTTCCTGGCCAACGAGCCCACGCAGAGCGGTGGCAAGACGCTGGACGAGGAATGGGCACCCTGGTGGAAGGCGCGCGCCGCCGAGGGCCATGACTTCGGCTCCCACACCTGGGAGCACGACACCTGGCTGGCCGACCTGCCGGACGGCCGCTTCCGGGTCCGCACCGCGGCCGGCATAGAGAAGCCGCAGGTCCGCGAACTCAGCGCCGAGCAGTACTGCGAAGGCCTGCGCAAGCCGGCCCAGCGCTTCCTGGCCATGACCGGCAAGACCATGCCTCCCATCTTCCGGCCGCCGGCCGGCAAGAGTTCGCCGGCTCTGCTGGCCGCGGCCCAGGCCTGCGGCTTCACGGCCGTGCTTTGGAGCCCGGCCGGCTTCCTCGGCGACGAGCTGAACAGCGAGCGCTATCCGAATGCCCTGCTGCTGGAGCGGGCGCTGCGCGACATCCGGCCCGGCGATATCCTGATGGCCCACCTCGGGATCTGGCAGCGCCAGGACGCCTGGGCCCCCGCGGTGCTGGAGCCATTGATGAAGGGTCTGACCGCCAAGGGCATGTGCTTCGCGCCGCTGCGCGAACACCCGCGCTACGCACCGCTGATGCAGCAGCAGATGCAGGGGCGCCAGCCATGATCGAGCGCTTCAGCGATGCTTTCGGCCAGGCCCAGCAATGGCTGTTCGAGACCGCGGTGCAGCCGCTGGTCTTCGGAATGGGCCTGGGCGCCCGGCTGGAAGACGCCTACGACGCCACCGGCTGGCTGCTGGTCGGCCTGGTGCAGATCCTGGTGATGCTGACCCTGTTCAAGGCGCTGGAGCATTGGCGGCCGGTCGAGCCGGTCAGCGACAAGGCGGCGATCCGCGAGGACGTGGTCTACACGCTGATTCACCGCCTGGGCCTGTTCCGCCTGGTGATGTTTTTCAGCCTGGACCCGCTGTTCGACGGCCTGGCCGGCGAGATGCGCCTGGCCGGCGTGCCGACCTGGCAACTGGACGGCCTCTGGCCCGGCGTGACCGACCAGCCGCTGGCGAGCTTCCTGCTGTACCTGGTGGTGTTCGACTTCCTCATGTACTGGCTGCACCGCGCCCAGCACAGCTTCAACTGGTGGTGGGCCCTGCATTCCTTGCACCACAGCCAGCGCCAGATGACGCTGTGGAGCGACAACCGCAACCACCTGCTGGATTCGATCCTGATCGACGCGGCCTTCGTCCTGGTCGCCAGGCTGATAGGCGTGGGGCCGGGCCAGTTCGTGGCCCTGGTCGCGGTCTCGCAGCTGATGGAAAGCCTGCAGCATGCCAACCTGCGGCTGTGGTTCGGACCGGTGCTGGAGCAGCTGCTGGTGAGCCCGCGCTTCCATCGCCGCCATCATTCGATTGGCATAGGCCATGAGTCGGCCGGCAAGGGCACGCTGGGCGGCCACAATTTCGCCGTGCTGTTCCCGCTCTGGGACATCCTGTTCGGCACCGACGACTTCACGCTGCAATACGATGCCACCGGCGTGCGCGACCAGCTGCCCGAGGAGGGCGGACGCGACTATGGCCGCGGCTTCTGGCGCCAGCAATGGCTGGGCCTGAAGCGCATGGCGGGCCGGGGCTGAGGACGAGGAGAGAGCAACTTGGAACACATGAGCCGTCTGGGCGACTCGTTCTGGCGGGCGGTGGCCTACTGCCTGCATCCCAAGGTGATAGGCCTGTCGCTGCTGCCGCTGCTGCTGGTCGTGCTGTTCAGCGGCGGCTTCATGTACTTCTTCTGGGAAGCCTCGGTGGACGGCATGCGCTCGACCATAGAGCACTGGGCCCTGGTCGAGACCCTGCTGCGCTGGCTGGATGCGCTGGGCGCCAACGGCTTCCGCAGCGCGCTGGCGCCGCTGCTGGTGCTGGCCCTGGTGCTGCCGGTCATCGTGGTGCTTAGCCTGGTGATGGTGGCGGTGTGCATGACCCAGGCCATCGTCAAGCTGGTCGCCGAGCGCCGCTTTCCGCAACTGGAGCGCAAGCAGGGTGGCAAGCTCTGGCAGGGGCTGGCCATCACCGCCGGCGCGACGCTGCTGGCCCTCGGGGCCCTGCTGTTCAGCCTGCCGTTCTGGCTGATACCGCCGCTGGCCCTGATCCTGCCGCCGCTGATCTGGGGCTGGCTCAGCTACAAGGTGTTCAGCTTCGACGTGCTGGCCGAGCATGCCTCGGTAGACGAGCGCCGCACGCTGCTGCGCGAGCACAAGATGCCGCTGCTGGCGATAGGAGTGATCACCGGCTACCTGGGCGCTGCGCCGGCCCTGATCTGGGCCGCCGGCATGATGGCCGTGGTGCTGGCGCCGCTGCTGATCGTCGCCACGGTCTGGCTCTACATGCTGGTGTTCGCCTTCTCGACCGCCTGGTTTGCCCACTATGCCTTGGCCGCCCTGCAGGCCTCGCGGGCAGCGGCCATGCCGCCGCCATCACCCGTTGAATTGCAGCCGCTGGTGCCGCTGGCATGAAACGGATCGGCCTGATCGTCATCGGCGACGAGATCCTGTCCGGCAAGCGCCAGGACAAGCACCTGGCCAAGGTCATCGAGCTGCTGTCGGCGCGTGGCCTGCAGCTCTCCTGGGCTCGCTACCTGGGCGACGAGCGCGAGCAGATCGCGGCCGCCCTGCGCGAGGCCTTTGCCGGTGGCGACATCGTCTTCAGCTGCGGCGGCATTGGTGCCACGCCCGACGACCACACGCGCCAGGCCGCGGCCCTGGCCCTCGGCCGCGAGCTGGTGCTGCATCCCGAGGCGCGCCAGCGCATCTGGCAGCGCAGCGTGGAGATGGCGGCGGAGAAGGGCGAGACGCCCGACCCGGAGCATCCCGACACCCTGCGCCGCTTCAGGATGGGCGAGTTCCCGCAGGGCTGCGAAATCATCGAGAACCCCTTCAACCGCATTCCGGGCTTCTCGGTCGGCGAGGTGCATTTCGTGCCGGGCTTTCCGGTGATGGCCCATCCGATGATCGAGGCGCTGCTGGACGGCCGCTACGCAGCCCTGCACCAGGCGGTTGCGACGCGGGAGCTGTCGCTGATCGTCCAGGGCGCTATGGAGGCAGCGCTGACGCCGCTGATGGAAAGCATCGAGGCAGGCTTCCCCGGCATCAAGGTGTTCAGCCTGCCCAGCGTCGACCATCCGCAATGGGGCCGCCATATCGAGCTGGGCGTCAAGGGCGAGGCCGGCAGCCTGGAGGCGGCCTATGCCGCGCTGAAACAGGGTCTGGCCCAGTTTGGTGCCACGGTAAGCGCCGAAATGGTGCGCTGATCCCCGGCAATGGGCACCATGGCGGTGCGCCTATCCCGGTTGGCGGGTCGGTCGGGCGCATAATCCGCCGCCAAGTCCTTTGTGCACCAGAGAAAGGCGGGCAAGGCGCCCCGAAGCGGCCCCTGTCACGCTACTGGCACGCAATCTGCTTAGTTTCCCGAGGTAGCGCGCCCGCAGGCGCGCTTCGCCGAATACCCACCGAACCCACAGCGCTAGGAGCTATTGATGGCCAAGACCGTCGCCGACGTGATGAAGCTGGTGAAGGAGAACGAAGTCAAGTTCGTCGACTTCCGCTTCACCGATACCCGTGGCAAGGAACAGCACGTGTCCGTGCCCGTTTCCCATTTCGACGAAGACAAGTTCACGTCGGGCCACGCCTTCGACGGTTCGTCGATTGCCGGCTGGAAGGGCATCGAGGCTTCGGACATGCTGCTGATGCCGGATCCGAACACCGCCAACGTCGACCCCTTCTTCGAAGAGCCGACGCTGATCCTGACCTGCGACGTGATCGACCCGACCGACGGCAAGGCCTATGAGCGCGACCCGCGTTCGCTGGCCAAGCGCGCCGAGGCCTACCTGAAGTCCTCGGGCCTGGGCGACACCGCCTACTTCGGTCCGGAACCCGAATTCTTCATCTTTGACTCGGTGCGCTGGGGCAACGACATGTCCGGCTCGTTCTTCAAGATCGACTCGGAAGAGGCGGCCTGGAACACCGGCAAGGACTACGAGCACGGCAACAGCGGCTACCGTCCCACCGTCAAGGGCGGCTACTTCCCGGTGCCCCCGGTCGACAGCGGCCAGGACATGCGCTCGGAGATGTGCCTGATCCTGGAACAGATGGGCATCCCGGTCGAGGTGCACCACCACGAGGTCGCCAACGCCGGCCAGATGGAAATCGGCACCAAGTTCAGCTCGCTGGTCCAGCGCGCCGACTGGCTGCAGCTGCAGAAGTACATCATTCAGAACGTCGCCCACGCCTATGGCAAGACCGCGACCTTCATGCCCAAGCCCATCGTCGGCGACAACGGCAGCGGCATGCACGTGCACCAGTCGATCTGGAAGGACGGCAAGAACCTGTTCGCCGGTGACGGCTATGCCGGCCTGAGCGAATTCGCGCTGTACTACATCGGCGGCATCATCAAGCATGCCCGCGCGCTGAACGCGATCACCAACCCCGGCACGAACTCGTACAAGCGCCTGGTTCCTGGTTTCGAAGCCCCGGTCAAGCTGGCCTACTCGGCCAAGAACCGCTCGGCCTCGATCCGCATCCCGTACGTGGCCAACCCCAAGGGCCGCCGCATCGAGGCGCGCTTCCCGGATCCCTCGGCCAACCCGTATCTGTGCTTCGCCGCCCTAATGATGGCCGGCCTGGACGGCGTCGAGAACAAGATCCACCCGGGCGAAGCCGCCACCAAGGACCTGTACCACCTGCCGCCGGAAGAAGACGCGAAGATCCCGACCGTCTGCCACAGCCTGGACCAGGCGCTGGACTACCTGGACAAGGGCCGCTCGTTCCTGACCAAGGGCGGCGTGTTCACCGACAGCTTCATCGATGCCTACATCGACCTGAAGATGCAGGAAGTGACCCGCTTCCGCATGGCCACGCACCCGGTCGAGTTCGACATGTACTACAGCCTGTGATCACTGGCTGATACAGAAGAGGGGACGGTCTTGACCGTCCCTTTTACATTCATGCCCCACAATCCCGCCCATGAGCTTCTACCCGCAAGCTGCCCGGCACCTGCTGCCGGCTCTGCTGCTGACCCTGGCCGGGTCGGCGTCCGCTCAGGGCGTGGTCTACCGCTGCCCCGGTCCGCCGGTGCTCTACACCGACGCGCTGACCGCCAAGGAGGCGCAGGAGAAGGGCTGCCGGACCATCGAAGGCACGCCCATCACCGTGCTGACGCCGGCACGCCGGCCGACGCCTGCGGCCAGCGGCGCCCAGCCGACCACACCGCCGGGTGCCCGGCCGCCCGAAGGCCGCGTCGAGGCACCGCAACAGCGCAACCGCGACAACGAGCGCCGCGCCGTGCTGCAGACCGAACTGCGCGAAGCCGAGTCCCGCCTGTCGGCCACCAAGGCCGAGTACAACAACGGCACGCCCGAGCGGCGCGGCGACGAGCGCAACTACCAGAAGTACCTGGACCGCGTGGCCGAACTCAAGGCCAGCATCACGCGCCAGGAGAACGACATCGAGGCGCTCAGGCGCGAGATCGGCAAGCTGCCCTGATCGCCGGCCGGCGCCACCAGCCGGGAGCGCGCCATGATGAGTGACGAGGGGCGGAGCAGCTTGCCGCAGCAGTACGCCGGCCTGGACATCCTGGCCACCATGGTCGTGGTGGTGCAGCCCGACGGCCAATGCCTGTTCGCCAATGCCGCGTTCGAGAACGTGATGCGGCTGTCGCGCCGGGCGGTCATGCAGGGCAATCTCTACGACTGGCTGGTCGATGCGACCCGGCTGCGCGAAACCGTGCTGAGCGTCTCGCGCAACAACTATTCGAGCAGCCGCTTCGATGCGCTGCTGCGCCGCAATCCGCTGCACCAGCAGCGCAATGAGGAGCCGCTGCCGGTCCACGTGATCGTCAGCCAGGTCGAGGGCCAGCCCCAGGTCATGGTCGAGCTGCTGGAGAACGAGCAGCAGGCCCGCCAGGACCGCGAGGAGCGAACGCTGGACCAGGTCCAGGCCACCAAGGAGCTGGTGCGCAACCTGGCCCACGAGATCAAGAACCCGCTGGGCGGCATCCGCGGCGCGGCCCAGTTGCTGGCCATGGAGCTGCAGGGCACCGAGCTGTGGGACGAGCTGGCCGAATACACCCAGGTCATCGTGCACGAGGCCGACCGGCTGCAAAGCCTGGTGGACCGCCTGCTGGCGCCGCACCGGCGCGCCCAGGTAGTGGTGGACGTCAACATCCACGAGGTCTGCGAGCGGGTGCGGGCCCTGGTGCTGGCCGAGTTCCCGCGCGGCCTCGCCATCGTGCGCGACTACGACACCTCGCTGCCCGACTTCCGTGGCGACCGCGAGCAGCTGATCCAGGCCCTCCTGAACATCGTGCAGAACGCGGCCCAGGCGCTGCAGCCGCGCATCATGGCCGGCGACGCCCGTATCACCTTGCGTACGCGGGTCGCTCGCCAGGTCACCATAGGCAAGCAGCGCTGGCGCTTGGCATTGGAATTGCATGTGGAAGACAACGGTCCCGGCATCCCGGCCGAGATCCGCGATCGCATCTTCTTCCCGCTGGTGTCGGGCCGGGATGGCGGTTCGGGTCTGGGCCTCACGCTGGCGCAGACCATCGCCCAACAGCACCAGGGCATGATCGACTGCGAGAGCGAGCCGGGCCGGACCGACTTCAGAATGACCTTGCCCTTGCCTTGAGAACCTGGAAGGCCTGATTCCTATGAAATCCATCTGGGTTGTTGACGACGACCACTCGATCCGCTTCGTGCTGGAGAAGGCACTGAGCCGCGAGGGTCTGCCGGTGCGCAGTTTCAGCAACACCCGCGAGATGCTGGCGGCGCTGGAGACCGACAGCCCGCAGGTGCTGGTCTCCGACATCCGCATGCCAGGCGGCTCCGGCCTCGAGCTGCTGAGCAAAGTGCGCGAGACGCATCCCAAGCTGCCGGTCATCATCATGACCGCCTACTCGGACCTGGACAGCGCGGTCTCCGCCTTCCAGGGCGGCGCCTTCGAATACCTGCCCAAGCCCTTCGACCTGCCGCGCGCCATCGAGCTGATACGCCGGGCCCAGGAAGAAAGCCTGCGCGAGGCCGTGGCCGACGAGCAGGCCGCGCAGCTGCCTGAGATGCTGGGCCAGGCGCCGGCCATGCAGGACGTGTTCCGCGCCATCGGCCGCCTGTCGCAAAGCCATGTGACCGTGCTGATCACCGGCGAATCGGGCTCGGGCAAGGAGCTGGTCGCCCGTGCGTTGCACAAGCACAGCCCGCGCTCAGAAGGCCCGTTCGTCGCGATCAACACGGCCGCGATTCCGAAGGACCTGCTGGAGAGCGAGCTGTTCGGCCATGAGCGCGGCGCCTTCACCGGCGCCCAGGCCACGCGGCGCGGCCGCTTCGAGCAGGCCGACGGCGGCACGCTGTTCCTGGATGAGATCGGCGACATGCCGCTGGACCTGCAAACCCGCTTGTTGCGCGTCCTGTCCGACGGCCAGTTCTATCGCGTCGGCGGTCACAGCCCGCTGCGCAGCAATGTGCGCGTGATCGCCGCCACCCACCAGAACCTGGAGGAGCGGGTGCGCCAGGGCGCGTTCCGCGAAGACCTGTTCCACCGGCTGAACGTGATACGCCTGCGTCTGCCGGCCCTGCGCGAACGGCGCGAGGACATCCCGGTGCTGGCCCGCTACTTCCTGCAGCGCAGTGCCACCGAGCTGGGCGTGGAGACCAAGCGTCTGTCCGACGCGGCGCTCTCCCGGCTGGAGAACTTCGACTTCCCGGGCAATGTGCGCCAGCTGGAAAACATCTGCCACTGGCTGAGCGTGATGGCGCCCAGCCAGATGGTCGAGGCCAAGGACCTGCCGCAGGAACTGCTGGGTCACGGCCCGGCCGGCAACAGCGCCTTGCCTTCGCCGGTCGAGGGCGCAATGCCCGCGATGGCTCAGCCTCAGACGATTGCCGGCGGGGTCGCCGGCGGGCCGGATGTCTGGATCACCGAGATGGCTCGCGAGGCTCGCCGCCTGCTGCTGGCCGGCGAGACGGACGTCTGGGACCAGCTGACCCGGCGCTTCGAGGCCAGCCTGATCCTGACGGCCCTGGACATCACCCGCGGCCGTCGCATCGAGGCGGCCCAGAAGCTGGGCATTGGCCGCAACACCATCACCCGCAAGATCCAGGAGCTGGACCTGGACGTCTAGCCGCCCGGCTTGTCCAGCTTGTCCAGCCAAACGCCCAGGCCCTGGGCGTTCAGCTCGATGTCGGTGGCCAGCAGTTCCAGCTGGCGCTCCGGCGTCAGCGCGCAGCCATGGGATTTCAGCTCGCTCAGGTAATGGGCTGACAGGCCGGCCTTGAGCCGTTCATGGCGCTGCGGGTCCGCCTTCAGTGCCAAGGCCAGCGCCACCATCACGTCGATCTGTGCCACCAGCGAGGCGGCCAGCCGTTCCACCTCGGCTACGCGGCTGTAGTGGGTCAGGTACATCTGCGTCGGGCCATAGCTCAGCATGCGTGCAATCGAGGCCTTCAGCGCCTCGGGCTCGAACTGCACCGGCGTGCTGGTCGGCAGCACCCAGGGGCCCTTGGCCGTATCGAACTCGCGGTAGGACAGGCCGAAGGTGTCGCCGGTGAACCAGCCGCGGCTGCGATCGTCCCAGATGCAGTGGTGGTGCTTGGCATGGCCGGGCGTGTCTATCAGCAGCAGCTCGCGACAGCCCAGGCGGATGCGCTGGCCGTCCGAGCTGCTGTCCACGCGCTCGGCCGGCACCGAGCGCAAAGTGCCGTAGCTGCGCTGCATCTCGGCTTCGCCATAGACCGCCAGCGCACCGAGATAGAGCGCCTTCGGGTCGATCATGTGGCGCGCACCGCGTGGGTGCACCAGCAAGCGCGCCTTGGGCAGCGACTGCATCAACAAGCCCACGCCACCGGCATGGTCCAGGTGCACATGGGTGGGGATCACCCAGTCCACCGCTTCCGGCAGCAGACCCAGTCCTTCCAGGGCCGCCAGGAGGCGCGGCACGGCGTGGTTGGTGCCGGTGTCTATGAAGGCGGCACGACCCTGGTCGACCACCAGATAAGCCGCGTCGAAATGCTCGCGCTGGAAGGCCGTGTCTATCGCGTAGATGCCCTGGCCCAGGTCCTGGACGAAGTCCTGCTGCTGCATGGTGAGATTGCTTTCTTAGAATCCGGCGCCATGGCCGTTCGAGAAATCCTGAAGATGGGCGACCCGCGCCTCCTGCGCGTGGCTCAGCCGGTGAAAGAGTTTGGCACGCCGCTGCTGCGCGAGCTGGTGGCCGACCTGTTCGACACCATGGCCGCCGCCAGGGGCGTGGGCCTGGCGGCGCCGCAGATCGGCGTGGACCTGCAGTTAGTGATCTTTGGCTTTCAGCGCAACGAGCGTTATCCGGATGCGCAGCCGGTGCCGCAGACCATCCTGCTCAACCCGGTGATCACGCCGCTGGGCGAGGAGCTGGAAGAGGGCTGGGAGGGCTGCCTCTCGGTGCCGGGGCTGCGAGGTGTCGTGGCCCGACCGAACCGCATCCGCTACACCGGCTTGGACCTGGAGGGCCAGGCGATCGAGCGCGAGGCGGAGGGGTTCCATGCCCGCGTGGTCCAGCATGAATGCGACCATCTCCAGGGTGTGCTCTATCCGATGCGGGTGCGCGATTTCAGCCGCTTCGGCTATACCTCGGTGCTGTTCCCGGACCTGGATCCGAACGCCGACGACTGAGCCGAAAGTAATCAGCGGTAACCCGGTCAGCCGATCTCCGGCCGACCGCGTTGAGGCCGAACTGACCGAGGAGCGCCCATGGACGCCTACAAGAACAGCAATCCCCCCCTGATCCGTTTCCTGCTGCTGGCCCTGACGGTCCTGCTGCTGGCCTTCAAGCCTGCCTGGGCCGACCCGCCGGGCCGCGTGGGCCGCGTGGCGGAGGTGGTCGGCGAGGCCTGGCTGTTCGATGCCGAGGACAAGGAATGGCAGAAGGTCGAGCGCAACCAGCCGATCACCGAGGGCGACCGTCTGCGCACCGACAACGGCGCCCGCATCAGCCTGCGCATTGGCTCGACCAGCATCTGGCTGGACGAACGGGCCGACCTGGAATTCAGCCGGCTGGATGACGAGGCCGTGGAGCTGCTGCTGGCCCGCGGCCAGTTGGCCCTGCGCCTTCGCTCGCGCGAGAACGTGGCCGAGACCCGTGTGATCACCCGCGAGGGCCGCTTCGCGTTCGAGCGCGAAGGCCTGTACCGGGTCGACCAGCTGGACCGCGGCAGCCGTGGCTACGCCTGGCTGGGCCAATTGCGCTTTGAACCCAAGGGTGAGGGCGCTTCGACCTGGATCAGTGGCGGCGAGCAGGCCGAGTTCTGGTGGGGCAATGGTCCGCGGGTGGAGCGCCAGCGCATTGATCGCGACTACTTCGGCGACTGGGCCGTGGCCCAGAGCGATGCCGAGGGCGACGGCCCGCCGGCCCGCTATGTGTCGGCCGAGATGACCGGCGCCGAGGACCTTGAGCGCCATGGCCGCTGGGAGCAGCACGACGAATACGGCGCGATCTGGTTCCCGCTGGTACTGGCGGTCGACTGGGCGCCTTACCGCCATGGTCGCTGGGCCTGGGTCAATCCCTGGGGCTGGACCTGGATAGACGACGCCCGCTGGGGCTTTGCACCGTTCCACTATGGCCGCTGGGTCCAGGTGCGAGGCCGCTGGTGCTGGGCGCCGGGCCGCTTCGTCCACCGCCCAGTGTTCGCGCCGGCCCTGGTGGCCTGGGTGGGCGGTGGCAATGTCTCGGTCGGTGTGCAGATCGGCGGTGGCCGCCACAGCCCGCCGCCGCGCTTCGGCTGGTTCCCGCTGGCACCGCGCGAGGCCTATGTGCCCAGCTACCGCCACAGCCCGACCTATGTGACCCGCGTGAACGTGGACATCGACGTGCGCGGCGGCGGCGGCGGGTCGCCCCGCTATCGCAATCGCGAAGTGGTGGGAGCCGTCAGCGTGCTGCCGAATGAGCAGCCGTGGCGTGGCCGTCCGCAGCCCTTCAAGCCCGATGGCGGCGCGGCGCTGACTGTGGTGCAAGCGCCGGTGCGCGGCGATGGCGGCCCGGGGCGAGGCAATCGTGTCGAGGTGCCGCAATGGGTGAACCAGCCCGGCAACCGTGAATCGCGCCGCAACGAACGCGATGCCGACCGCGACGGCTGGCGCGACCGAGGCAATCGCCAGGGTCAGCCGACCCCGGCGGTGACCATGCCTCAGGTTCAGCCGGGGCAGCCGGTCCAGTCGGTCCAGCCTGTGCAGACTCAACCGACCACCCCGCGCGACGACCCGCCGCGCTGGAACGGTGGCGAGCGCGGCAACCGTCCGCAGGAGCCGGGCAATGACGACCAGCGCCGCGGCTGGCGCCGTGGTGGCGCAGACGACCGCCGGGACGTCCCCACGCCCCAGGTCAATCCGGTGCCGACTCCGCAGGTCCAGCCTCAGCCCCAGGTTCAGCAACCCCAGGTGCAGCCGGTGCCGACCGTGACGCCGCCGCCCTTCGGCGGCTGGCGCCGCGATGACCGGCGCGAGGAGCGCCGCGAAGAGCAGCGCAGGGATGAGCGCCGCGAAGACCGCCGGGATGATCGGCGCGACGGTGGCCAGCGGCCTGCCATGCCCGAGGTCAAGCCCATGGCCCCCGTGCCCATGCCGCAGGTCCAGCCCATGCCGCGTCCGCAGCCGGAAGCCACGCCGCAACCCCGCAAGCGCGAGGACGAGGGTCGCAATCCTCCGCGTGGCAAGCCCGGTCAGGGCGACAAGACAGAGCGCTAGCTCAGAGCAAGGGCTTCAAGGCTGGCCAGACGTTGTCCAGCATCAGCGGATGGGCCTTGGCCAGCGGATGGATGCGATCGGCCTGGAACCAGGCCTCGGCATCGGGCCGGTCCGCCACGCCCTTTAGCAGGAAGGGCGCGAGGCCGGCCTTCTCGTCCTTGGCCACCTGGGCGAACAGCTCGGCGAAGTCCCTGGCATAGGCCGCGCCATAGTTGGGAGGCATCTGCATGCCCACCAGCAGGACCTTGGCGCCGGCCGCCTTGGCCGCCTGGCTCATGGCGCGCAGATTGTCCCGGCTCATGCTTAGCGGCAGGCCGCGCAACGCGTCGTTGCCACCCAGCTCGATCACCAGCAGGGTCGGCTTGTGCTGCTTCAGCAGGGCCGGCAGGCGCGAGCGGCCGCCCGAGGTGGTGTCGCCGCTGATGCTCGCGTTGGTCACCTGCGCGGAGATCTTCTGTTGAGCCAGGCGCCGTTCCAGCAGGGCCACCCAGCCGCTGCCGCGGGCCAGGCCGTATTCGGCCGAGAGGCTGTCGCCCAGCACCACGATGCGGCGCGCCGGTTCGGCCGCCATGGCTTGAGGCAGCAGGGCCGCCATCAGGCTAAAGTGCGCGAGCCATTCCCGCCGTCCCATTCTTCGTCGCATTGCCTGCGCTCCCTCATCCATGTCCGAATTCATCATCGAGGTCGACCATGTCCGCAAATCGGTGGTCGACGCCACCGGCGAGCTGACGATTCTGCATGACATCAGCTTCCGCCTGGAGCCGCGCGAGTCGGTCGCCATCGTCGGCGCTTCGGGCTCGGGCAAGAGCACCCTGCTGGCCATCCTGGCGGGCCTGGACAAGCCCACCAGCGGCACGGTCAAGCTGCGCGGCCAGGACATGTTCGTGCTCAGCGAAGACGATCGCGCCGCGCTGCGTGCGCAGGAGCTGGGCTTCGTGTTCCAGAGCTTCCAGCTGCTGGCCAATCTGAATGCGCTGGAGAACGTGATGCTGCCGCTGGAATTGCGCGGCCTCCGCGACGCGCGCGCCCAGGCCCAGGCCATGTTGGAGCGGGTCGGTCTGGGCCAGCGCCTGGGCCACTATCCGCGCGTACTTTCGGGCGGCGAGCAGCAGCGGGTGGCCCTGGCCCGCGCCTTCGTGCAGAAGCCGGCCCTGCTGCTGGCCGACGAACCCACCGGCAGCCTCGACTACGCCACCGGCGCCGCCGTGATGGACCTGATGTTCGAGATGAACCGCGAGGCCGGCACTACCCTGGTCCTGGTCACCCACGACCGCCAGATCGCCGAGCGCTGCGAGCGCCAGTTGCGCATCGAGGCGGGCCGGCTGGTGCAGTCGCCACTGGCCCATGCTCCTGCATAAACGAAAAAAGACCCGCCGCTAGGCTGGGTCTTCTTGTGGCGGAGTCCGAGGATCCGGCTTTGCCGGTCCTACGGACTTGCCCCCTTGAGGGGGAGGCGCACAGCGCCTCCGGGGGTGGTCCGTTTACTTGCTGAACTTGTAGTCGGTCTTGGCCTTGGTCTTCAGCTCGTTCTGGAAGGCGGCCGTCTTGGCCTGCTCCAGACGCTGCTTGACCTGGGCCTTGACGTCGTCGAAGGCCGGGAAGGTGGCTTCGCGGGTGTCTTCCAGGCGGATCACGTGGAAACCGAACTGGGTCTTGACCGGGGTGTCGGTCATCTCGCCCTTCTTCAGCAGCTTGATGGCCTGAGCGAACTCGGGCACGTAGCCGTTCGGGTTGGCGAAGTCCAGGTCGCCGCCGTTGGCCGCCGAGCCGGGGTCCTTGCTGTTCTTGGTGGCCAGGTCTTCGAACTTGGCGCCGCCCTTGATCTGCGAGATCAGGGCCTTGGCGTCTTCTTCCTTCTCGACCAGGATGTGGCGGGCGCGGTACTCGAGGCCGGCGTTGGCGGCCTTGTACTTGTCGTACTCGGCTTGCGCCTCGGCGTCGGTCACCGGGTTCTTCTTCTTGAAGTCCTCGAACAGGGCGCGGATCAGGATGGACTGGCGGGCCAGTTCCATCTGGTCCTTGTACTGGGCGGTGGCCGGGATGGCGCGCTTCTCGGCTTCCTGGATGAAGATGGCGCGCAGCACCACTTCGTCCTTCACCTGGGCTTCCAGCTCCGGCGTGACCGGCTGGCCGTTGGCCGTGACTTGGCGGATCAGCAGATCGGCATTGGTCTTGGGCACGGGCTTGCCGTTGACGGTGGCGATGTTTTGCGCGCTGGCCGACACGGGCACGAGCGCAGCGGTCAGAGCCGCAACGGCGGCGGCATGCACAAACTTCTTCATGGGGATCTGGATCTCTAGGATAAAAAAAGGCGCCGCAAGATACGGCGCTTCGCTTGGGATGGCCGATTCGACGCGAATCTCAGGGTTCTCCCGGGGCTCTGGCCTGGATGGCCAGCGCATGGATGCCCTGCTGCATCAAATCGCCGAGGGAATGATATACGAGGCGGTGCCGAGCCACTTTGTTAAGGCCCGTAAAGCTGGGGCTGACGATGTCCACGCTGTAGTGGCCACCTTCGCGCGCACCGGCATGGCCGGCATGCTGGGCGCTGTCGTCCTGCAGCCGAAGTTCGGTGGGCGAGAGCGCTTCGCGCAGTCGGCGTTCGATCTCGGCGAGGCCGGCCTTGGGCGTCGTGTCGCTCATGGCTTTGGCTCCTCGGCGGCCGGCTCTTCGTCGGGCAGGTGGCGGGCCAGATAGAAGCCCTGTCCCAGTACGAAGACGATCATCAGACCAATCGTGCCGAAGGCCTTGAAGCTGGCCCAGGTCGAGGTGGAGAAGTTGAAGGCCACCCAGAGGTTCAGCACACCCATGAAGGCGAAGAAGCCGGCCCAGGCCCAGTTCAGCCGCAGCCAGTTCTGCTCGGGCAGGTGGATGGTCTCCTTGAGCGAGACCTTGATCAGGTTCTTGCCGAACAAGGCCTGGCTGCCCCAGAAGGTGAGGGCCATGGCCCAGTAGACGCCGGTGGGCTTCCACTTGATGAAGGTCTCGTTGTGGAACCAGACGGTCAGGCCGCCCAGCACCGTCACCAGGGCCATGCTGATCCACAGCATCAGGTCGATCTTGCGGCCCAGCAGCCGGGTGATCAGGGCCTGGGCCAGCGTGGCCGTGATCACCACCAGCGTGGCCAGCAGCACCGGGGCTTCCTCGGGGCCGACCTGGCCGCCCGAGACCAGGAAGGCGAAATGCTGGGTCGCAAAGGCTGCGGCCGCCGCCTTGTGCCCCTCGGCGATCTTGAAGGTCGTGAAGAAGAGGATCAGCGGCAGGAAGTCGAGCAACAGCTTCATCAACAGGGACTCAGGGCTTGGGGTCGGGGGCGGGCGGCGCGAAGTCTATCGCGGCCGAATTGATGCAGAAGCGCTCGCCGGTCGGCGCCGGGCCGTCGGGGAACACATGGCCCAGGTGCGAGCCGCACTGGTTGCAGCGAACTTCAACTCGCACCATGCCGTGGCTGCGGTCGACCACGCGCTCGATCACCTCGGCATTGACCGGCGCGAAGTAGCTGGGCCAGCCGCAGCCGGCGTCGAACTTGGTGTCGGCCTCGAACAGCTTGATGCCGCAGCCCACGCAGTTGTACTGGCCGGCCTGCCAGTGGTCCCAGTACTTGCCGGTGAAGGCACGCTCGGTGGCGGCATGGCGGGCCACCTGGTATTGCATGGCGTCGAGTTGCTCGCGCCACTCGGCATCGGTCTTCTGGACGGGGTAGGTCTTGGGAGAGCTCATGATGAACAGGACACCTCGAGTTGGGCAGCCCAGTCGGGCGGAAGTGCGGCGTCGGACGCCAGCACCGGTTCGTCGTAGGGCCGCTCAAGAACTTTCAGCAGCCGCTCGATCTCGCCGAAATCCCCTTCGCTGGCGCTGCGGATCGCGCCCTCGGCCAAGTGGTTGCGCAGCACCACGGCCGGATTGACCCGGTTCATCCTCGCACCCCGTTCTGCATCCAGGCTGGCTTCGGCCAGCAGCCGCTCGCGGTAGCGTCGGGCCCAGGCGTCGAAGGCCTCACGGTCCAGGAACAGGTCGCGGATCGCGGCGTTCTCGGCCTCGACCTGGCTGTCGAACCGGGCCAGGTGGCGCCAGGCAATCGTGAAGTCGGTGCGGCCCGCGGCCAGCAGCTTGAGCCAGTCGTCGGCCAGCTCGCGGTCCTGCGGCAGCTCGGCCAGCAGGCCCAGCTTGGCGCGCAGGCGGCCCAGCATCTCGCGGGGGAAGGCCTCGCGGTAGCTCTCCAGTGCGGCCAGCAGAGGCTCGGAGGCTTTCTCCGGCTCGCCCGGCACCAGCGGGATCAGGGCTTGCGCCAGCGCATGCAGGTTCCAGAACGCCACATTGGGCTGACGGGCATAGGCATAGCGGCCCTGGTGGTCGCTGTGGTTGCAGATGTGGCCGGGGTCGAAGCCGTCCATGAAGCCGAAGGGACCGTAGTCCAGCGTCAGGCCCAGGAGCGACATGTTGTCGGTATTCATCACCCCATGCATGAAGCCGACGGCCTGCCAGTCGGCCATCAACGAGGCGGTCTGGCGGCTTACTTTTTCCAGCAGAGCGGCAGCGGGCACCTCGGCCTCGCGGCATTCCGGCGCATGGCGGTCCAGCACATGCTCGAACAGCTGCGCCAGCTGCGGCAGCAGGTCATGGTGGGCGAAATGCTCGAAGTGGCCGAAGCGCAGGAAGCTGGGCGCTACGCGGGTGACGATGGCGGCGGTCTCGATCTCCTCCCGACGCACCCTCAAGGGGCTGCCTGTGATGCACAGCGCACGGGTGGTGGGAATGGCGAGTGCGGCCATGGCCTCGGAGCAGAGGAATTCGCGGATCGAGCTGCGCAGCACGGCGCGGCCGTCGCCCATGCGGGAGTAGGGCGTGCGGCCCGCGCCCTTGAGCTGCAGTTCGTAGCGCTGGCCCTGGTGCTCGATCTCGCCCACATGCAGGGCCCGGCCGTCGCCGAGCTGGCCGGCCCAGACGCCGAACTGGTGGCCACTGTAGACGCTGGCCCAGCCGCTCTCGCCGCCGTTGCCACTGAGCAGTTCCAGGGCCTGGGGCGTGCGCCAGTCAGAGCCCAGGCCCAGCCGTTGCGCGCAGGCTTCGCTGTGCGCGACCCAATGCGGTGCAGGTGCCGGTTCGGGCGGCAACTCGGTGAGGAATTCGGGGCCCAGACGGCTGAAGCCGAGGGGGCTGCGGGACAGCGTCAGCCCAGGGAAAACGTGCATGGCCTCAGTGTAACGAGGGTGACTTTGTGCGGTTTTTCGCAGGGTTAACATGGCCCGAAACCGGCCGCCTGCAGGCGCTGGGTCAACACACAAGAACACCAGGAGACTGCCATGGCGCTGATGGGCCAGATGATGTCCATGCCGCTGATGATCTCGTCGCTGATTCAGCATGCCGCGCGGCATTCGGGCGAGACCGAGATCGTCAGCAAGCGGGTCGAGGGCGACCTGCATCGCTACACCTGGAAGGACGCCGAGCTGCGCTCGCGCAAGCTGGCCCAGGCCTTTGCGCGCCTGGGCTGCCGCGCCGGTGACCGGATCGCCACGCTGGCCTGGAACGGCTACCGCCACCTGGAGATCTACTACGGCAGCTCGGGCTCGCAGCTGGTGTGCCACACGATCAATCCGCGCCTGTTCCCCGAGCAGATCACCTGGATCGCCAACGATGCGCAGGACTCGGTGCTGTGCTTCGACCTGAACTTCCTGCCCTTGATCGAAAAGCTGGCGCCGCTGCTGCCGACGATCAAGCACTACGTCCTGATGTGCGGCCGTTCGCACATGCCGGCGCAAAGCTCGATCCCGAACCTGCTTTGCTACGAGGAGCTGGTCGAGGCCGAGGACGGCAACTACGCCTGGCCGGTGTTCGACGAGAACACCGCCTCCTGCATCTGCTACACCTCGGGCACCACGGGCAATCCCAAGGGCGCGGTCTACAGCCACCGCTCGACCATCCTGCATGCCTATGCCTCGGCCATGCCCGATGCGATGGACTGCTCGGCCAAGGACGTGATCCTGCCGGTCGTGCCCATGTTCCACGTCAATGCCTGGGGCATTCCGTACAGCTCGGCCATCGTCGGCGCCAAGCTGGTGTTCCCCGGGCCGCACCTGGACGGCAAGTCGCTGTACGAGCTGTTCGAGGGCGAGAAGGTCACGTTCAGTGCCGGCGTGCCCACGGTCTGGCTGGGACTGATCAACTACGTCAAGGGCAACGGCCTGAAGTTCTCGACCTTCAAGCGCACCGTGATCGGTGGCTCGGCCTGCCCGCCGGCCATGCTGGCCACGCTGATGGACGACTTCGGCATCGAGGTGATCCATGCCTGGGGCATGACCGAGCTGTCGCCGCTGGGCACGCTTTCCAAGCTGACCAGCAAGCAGCTGGCCCTGCCGCAGGAGCAGCAGCGCCGGATCCTTGAGAAGCAGGGCAAGGTGATTTACGGCATCGACATGGCGGTGATCGACGACGAGGGCGCGCCCCAGCCCTGGGACGGCGCCTCGTCCGGCAACCTGGTGGTGCGCGGCCACTGGGTGATAGACCAGTATTTCGGCGGCAGGGTCTCGCCGCTGGTCGATGTGCAGGGCGCGGGTTCCTGGTTCCCCACCGGCGACGTGGCCACCATCGACGCCGACGGCTTCATGCAGATCACCGACCGCAGCAAGGACGTGATCAAGAGCGGCGGCGAGTGGATCAGCTCCATCGACCTCGAGAACATCGCCATGGCCCATCCGGCCGTGCACGAGGCGGCGGCCATCGCGTCGCGGCATCCCAAGTGGGACGAGCGGCCGCTGCTGGTCGTGGTCAGGAAGCCCGATGCCGAACTGACCCGCGAGGAGATGCTGGCTTTCTACGAGGGCCGCATCGCCAAGTGGCAGATCCCGGACGACGTGGTCTTCGTGGCGGAGATCCCGCACACGGCCACCGGCAAGATCCAGAAGCTCAAGCTGAGAGAGCAGTTCAAGGACCACCGGTTGCCCGGGGCCTGAGATTCGCCTGTTTTCGGGGTAGTCCCCAGGGCCTCAGCGGCCCGCAAGCCGCTACTGTGCCCGCGCAGGCCTAGTTCACTGTCTTTAGACCTTGCAAACCAAAGGAGACAACGATGTACAGCAGCAAGCGCTCCCTGACGATGACCGCCGCGGCGGTGGCCCTCGCCTTGACCGCCGTGTCGGCCCAGGCCCAGAAGGGCGAGACGGTCAAGATTGCCTTCATCGACCCGCTCTCGGGTCTGCTCGGTCCGGTCGGCCAGAACCAGGTCAAGACCTTCCAGTTCCTGATCGAGAAGTACAACAAGAGCAACCCGGCCGGCGTGAAGTTCGAGCTGGTGCCCTTTGACAACAAGCTGAGCCCGGCTGACACGCTGACCGCCTTCAAGGCCGCCACCGACCAGGGCATCCGCTACGTGACCCAGGGTGACAGCTCGGGCGTGGCCGCCGCGCTGCTGGACGCCGTGATCAAGCACAACGAGCGCAATCCGGGCAAGGAAGTGGTCTATCTGAACCACTCGGCCGTGGACCCCGACCTCACCAACAGCAAGTGCAATTACTGGCACTTCCGCTTCGACGCCGACACCTCGATGAAGATGGAGGCGATCACCACCTACATGAAGGACCTGCCGGAGATCAAGAAGGTCTTCCTGCTGAACCAGAACTACGCCCACGGCCACCAGGTCGCCAAGTACGCCAAGGAACTGATGGGCCGCAAGCGTCCGGACATCCAGGTGGTCGGCGAGGAACTGCACCCGATTGCCCAGGTGCGCGACTTCGCCCCCTATGTGGCCAAGATCAAGGCCAGCGGCGCCGACACGGTGATCACCGGCAACTGGGGTTCCGACCTGGCCCTCTTGATCAAGGCGGCCAACGAGGCCGGCTACAACGGCAAGTTCATCACCTACTACACCAGCACCACGGGCACGCCCACGGCCATTGGCGCGGCCGGTGCCGGCCGCATCTACCAGGTGTCCTACAGCCACTACAACATGGGTGGCCAGACCCAGGCCTGGGCCGAGGAGTACAAGGCCAAGTTCAAGGATGACCTGTACACCAACAGCATCAACCACATCCTGAACTACCTGAGCGCCTCCATGGCCAAGGCCAAGTCGACCGACCCGGTCAAGGTGGCGGCGGCGCTGGAAGGCCTGACGGTCAACAGCTTCAACGGCGAAGTGACCATGCGCAAGACCGACCATCAGCTGCAGCAGCCGCTGTACATGACGGTGTGGGAGAAGACCAGCGCCAAGTACTCGTACAGCCCGGAGAACACCGGCTTCACGCTGGCCCCGGTCAAGACCTACGAGTCCTACGTCTCGAGCACGCCGACCTCGTGCCAGATGAAGCGGCCGGGATAAGGACCACCCCCGTTGCCGCTGACGCGGCTCCCCCTCAAGGGGGCGCACCCGGTGGCCTGGCAAAGCCAGTTCCACGGGTGCCACTTGATCTGTAGCACCAGAGGCCGGCGCATCGCGCGCCGGCCTCCTTGAGTGAGTCGTCGTGGACCAAATCCTGATCAACCTGCTGAACGGCCTGTCCTCCGGACTGCTGCTGTTCATGCTGAGCTCCGGCCTGACGCTGATCTTCAGCATGATGGGCGTGCTCAATTTCGCCCATGCCAGCTTCTACATGCTGGGCGCCTATGCGGCCTATGCCCTGGTGGGCGTGCTGGGCTTCTGGCCTTCGCTGATCCTGTCGCCGCTGGTCGTGGGCCTGCTGGGCGCCGGCTTCGAGCGCATGGCGCTGCGCCGGGTCCACAAGTTTGGCCATGTGCCCGAGCTGCTGATCACCTTCGGCCTGACCTATGTGCTGCTGGAGCTGGTGCAGCTGATCTTCGGCCGCACGGCCGTGCCCTTCACGCCACCGCCGGCACTGCAGGGGCCGGCCTTCACCATCGTGCAGCAGGCGGGCAGCGGCCTGTCCATAGCCCTGGGCGGCGCGCCGGCCGAGCTCTGCGCCACGGCCTCCTGCTCCAACTTCCCGATGACGCGGGTCTTCATGATGTTGGTGGCGGTGCTGATGCTGGTGTCGCTGTGGCTGGTGCTGACCCGTACCCGCATCGGCCTGGTGATCCAGGCCTCGCTGACCCATCCCGAGATGGCCGAGGCCCTGGGGCACAACGTACCGCGGGTGCTGATGATGGTGTTCGGCGGCGGCTGCGCGCTGGCCGGCCTGGCCGGTGTGATCGGCGGCTTCACCTTCGTCACCGAGCCCTCGATGGCCATGGTGGTCGGGCCGATCATCTTCGTAGTCATCGTGGTCGGCGGCATCGGCTCGCTGGCCGGTGCCTTCGTCGGCTCGCTGCTGATAGGCCTGCTGCAGACACTGCCTCTGACCGTGGACGTGTCCATGGCCTCGCTGCTGAATGGCTGGGGCTTCAAGGTCGGTCCCGAGAACCCCATCTACCCGCTCCTGCGGCTGCGCCTGCCCGAGGTGGCGCCCACGCTGCCCTATCTGCTGATGGTGCTGATCCTGATCTTCAGGCCCAAGGGTCTGCTCGGAACGCGGGAAGATTGAGATGAACCATACCCGCGCCTCTTCCGCCAACTTCCACTTCAAGCCCTACAACGTCGGCCGCTGGATCGTCTGGGGCCTGTTCGCCGTCGTGCTGACGGTCGCGCCGCTGCTCTGGACCAGCGGCCTGGCCCAGACCATGCTGACCCAGATGGGCATAGGCATCATTGCCTGCCTGGCCTACAACATGCTGCTGGGCCAGGGCGGCATGCTGAGCTTCGGCCATGCGATCTACAGTGGCTTCGGCGCCTTCCTGGCCATCCATGCGCTGAACGCCATCACCCGCGGCGCGCTGCCCATCCCGGTCAGCCTGGTGCCCCTGGTCGGCGGCCTGTCGGGCCTGGTGCTGGCCTGCCTGCTCGGCTATGTGTCGACCAAGAAGGCCGGCACGCCGTTCGCGATGATCACGCTGGGCCTGGGTGAGCTGATCGCCTCGATGTTCCTGATGCTGCCGGAGTTCTTCGGCGGCGAGGGCGGCGTCTCCAGCAACCGCGTGATCGGCAAGCCGGTGATGGGCATCTCGTTCGGTCCTCAGATCCAGGTCTACTACCTGGTCGCCATCTACTGCTTCTTCTGCACGGCCGCGATGTTCGCCCTGACCCGCACGCCGCTGGGCCGCATGCTCAATGCGGTGCGCGACAACCCGGAGCGGGTCGAGTTCGTCGGCTACGACACCCAGTGGGTGCGCTACCTGGTTTTCATGATCTCGGGCTTCTTCGCCGGCGTGGCCGGTGGCCTGGGCGCGATCAACACCGAGATCGTCACGGCCGAGGTGGTCGGTGCGGCGCGCTCGGGCGCCTTCCTGCTGTTCACCTTCCTCGGTGGCGCGACCTTCTTCTTCGGCCCGGTCATTGGCGCGGTGCTGATGGTCGTGGCCCTGGTGCTGCTGTCCGAGCTGACCAAGGCCTGGCTGCTCTACCTGGGCCTCGTATTCCTGTTCATGGTGATGTACGCGCCGGGCGGCGTGGCGAGCCTGATCATGATGAACCTGCGGGTCGCGGCCTTCGGCAAGCTGTCCAAGCTCTGGACCTCCTACCTGGCCCTGGCCGGCACGGCCCTGACCATGCTGGTCGGCGGCGGCGCCATGGTCGAGATGCTCTACCACCGCCAGCTCAACGAGGCCATGGGTCCGGAGCTGCGCTTCATGGGGGCCACGCTCGATTCCTCACGGCTGGATGCCTGGTTCGGCTCGGCTTTCGTGCTGGTGGTGGGCATCGTGCTGTTCGAGCTGGCGCGGCGCCAGTACAAGCGCGAATGGGACGAGACCCAGGAAGAGATCGAAAAAGAAATCAAGCGTCGGGAGAGCCTGTGATGGCCGCCAGTGAATTTGCCTTGGAACTGCTCGACGTCCGCAAGAGCTTCGGCAAGAGCGAGATCATCCGCGGCGCCCAGCTGCGGGTGTTGCCCGGCGAGCGCGTCGCCATCATCGGCCCCAACGGCGCCGGCAAGAGCACGCTGTTCAACCTGATCAGCGGCCGCTTCGGCGTCTCCAGCGGCGAGATCCGCCTGAACGGCGAGCGCATTGACGGCCGCAAGCCCTACGAGATCAACCGCCGCGGCCTGTCGCGCAGCTTCCAGGTCTCCAACCTGTTCACCCGGCTGTCGGTGTTCGAGAACATCCGCTGCGCCGTGCTCTGGAGCATGGGCTACCGCTACGCGTTCTGGAAATTCCTGGCCGACCTGGACGATGCCAATGACCGCGCCGACCAGGTGTTGGAGATGATCAAGCTCGACAAGCGCCGCGACGTGCTGGCCATGAACCTCACCTATGCCGAGGCGCGGGCGCTGGAGATCGGCATCACCATCGCCGGCGGCTCCAACGTGATCCTGCTCGACGAACCCACGGCCGGCATGAGCAAGAGCGAGACCAAGCGCTTCATCCAGCTGATCCGCGAGGTCACCGAGGGCAAGACCCTGCTGACCGTGGAGCACGACATGGGCGTGGTCTTCGGCCTGGCGGACAAGATTGCGGTGCTGGTCTACGGCGAGGTGATCGCCTTCGACACGCCGGAAGCGGTGCGGGCCAATGCGAGGGTGCAGGAGGCCTATCTGGGCTCGGTCCTTGCAGAACAACAGGCGGCCGGAGCCCACGCATGAGCGACTCACGCAACCTCAAGCTGGACAACGTCCACGCCTTCTACGGCAAGAGCCATGTGCTGCATGGCGTGAGCATGGAGGTCAAGGCCGGCGAGATCGTGGCCCTGCTGGGCCGCAATGGCTCGGGCCGCTCGACCACGGTCAAGACCATCATGGGCCAGGTCGATGGCCATGGCTCGATCAAGTTCGGCGAGCGCGAGCTGCTGGGCGAGAAGGGCTACCGCGTGGCCCATGCCGGCATCGGCTATGTGCCCGAGAACCGCGACATCTTCCCCAAGCTGACGGTGCACCAGAACCTGTTGCTGGGGCAGAAGAGCGGGGCCAGGAACCCGCGCTGGGGCTTCGACGACATGTACAGCATGTTCCCGCGGCTCAAGGAGCGCCAGCACACCGAGGCCGGCGTGCTCTCCGGCGGCGAGCAACAGATGCTGACCCTGTGCCGCACGCTGATGGGCGACCCGGACCTGATCATGATCGACGAGCCCACCGAGGGCCTGGCGCCCAAGATCGTCGAGCTGGTGGCCGAGTACCTGAAGGAGCTCAAGCGGCGTGGCATCGCCGTGCTGCTGGTCGAGCAGAAGCTGGCCATCGCGCTGGAGATTTCCGAGCGCTGCTATGTGATGGGCCATGGCCGCATCGTGTTCGAAGGCACGCCGGCGGATCTGCGCGGCAATGCCTATATCCGCAAGGAATGGCTGGAGGTCTGAGATCGGACCGAGGACCTGCCCTGCGGCAGGTCCGACGCCTACCGAAGGCCAGAACTGCGTCTCGCGCAGGCTGGCTAGGCCTCATCTGTCCCCCATCCCCCGGACAGCAGCTCCCCACCAGGCGTGACTTCCTTGCCATTCCGATGGATGGCAGCGGCGGGCTGCGGCGCTACATTTGCTCGTAGCTGCAACAGCTGGGGTAGTACATGGACGCCAATCAGTGGTTGATCGCCGTGCTGGGCTTCCTGGCGGGGGGCGTCCTCGTCGGCGGTGGCCTGTTCTGGTGGTGCGGCCGGCAGCTCAAGGCGGCGGCGGCGCGGGTCGACAAGGTCGAGAAGGCGCGCCAGTTCGCCGGCCAGCAGGTCACCCAGGCCCGCAAGCAGGTCGAGGCCTTGCAGAAGGAACTGGGCGAGCTCAAGCATGCGTCAAAGGCCGCGCTGAAGCCGGCCCATGCCCCCGCCGCTGCGCCGACCGAGCCGGCGGCATTCGATCCTTTTCTGCCGCTCGCCCAGGGCGCGGCGCCACCGCCGGCCGGGTCCGATGGCTTCGCCGACACCCTGGTTCTGAGGCCCCACAAGGGCTGATCAGCCCAAGTCCGTCTCTTCGGCAAACGTCTCCACCCGGTTGCGACCCGCTGCCTTGGCGCGGTAGAGCGCCGCATCGGCCCGCCTGAGCAGGGCGCCGATCTCGCGCTCTTGCGGCCGCAGCTGGCTGAGGCCGACGCTGACCGTGGCCTGAAGGCCCGGGGCGATGTCATCCAGCGGCGTGCGCGCGGCGGCCTCGCGCATCCGCTCAGCGATCTCCAGTGCGGCACTGACGCCGATGCCCGGCAGCAGGGCGACAAACTCCTCGCCGCCGGTGCGGCCCAGCGAATCGCTGCGGCGCAGGACTGCCTGGCAGGCGGCCGACACCCGTTGCAGCACCCGGTCGCCGGCCTCGTGGCCGAAGCTGTCGTTGACGCGCTTGAAGTGGTCGATGTCCAGCGTCAGCAGGCTCAGCTCGCCGGCCCCGGCGCGGGCGGCGGCGATCTGCGCCTCGGCCAGCATCAGCAGGTGGCGACGGTTGGGCAGCCGGGTCAGTTCATCGGTCATCGCCAGGTCGCGCATCCGCCGCGCATGCCGGCGCTGCCGCCAGCCGAGCAGCATCAGGGCCAGCAAGGCCGTGGCACCCAGCGCGATCGCGGCCGCCTGCCAGCGCAGGATCTGGTCGGCATCCAGCAGGGCCTGGGCGCGTGCGGCGTTTTCGGCGCTGAGCTCGCGGTTCTCCTGTTCCTTGCGTTCGGTGTCGAACTGCACCCGCAGCCGCGAGGTCTGCAGGGCCTTGGCCTTGTCGGTCAGGCTGCGCACCAGCGCCAGCTGCTGCTCGCGGGCCTGCAGCGCGGCTTGCAGGTCGCCGACACTGGCCAGGGCCTGGGCGCGTTCGTCGGCGATCTTCTCCAGGAAGCGCTCGTTGCCCTCCTGCTCGAAATGGCCGCGCACGCTGTTCAGGTCCGCCAGGGCCTCGCGGGCGCGGCCGAGCTGGCGCAGCACGACGGCGCGCGACAGCCGCGTCTGCGCTGCCCGGTCCGCGTCGCTGGCCGCCTCGAATTCGGCCAGCGCCTGCTGCAGCACCTTCAGCGCTTCAGCCGCCCGACCCTGCTTGCCGAGCACGATGCCTATGGAGCGCTGCGCATAGGCGGCCTCCAGCGGTTGCTGGCGCTTGCGGTCCATCTCGGCGGACAGCCGGAAATGCTCCAGCGCTGCATTCCAGTCGCGCAGCCGCTCGTAGGTGCTGGCGATGTTGAAGTGGTTGGTCGAGAGTTCCTGCGGCCGGCCGTTGAGCTGGTGCTCCTTCTGCAATTGCAGGTAGTAGTCCAGTGCCTTGGCGTATTCGCCCACATTGGCATCGGCATAGAGATTGGCGATGGCATTGAGTGCGTAGCTCAGCTTGTCGGCCCGCTTGAGCTCCCGGTTCAGGTCGTAGGAGCGCTTGAGGTCGGCCAGGGCCAGCACGTATTCGCCCTCGCCGTAACGCCATTCGCCACGCAGGACCAGGGCATCTGCCAGCAGGGCCTTGTCGCCCAGGCGCTGGCTTTCGGCGACCGCTTCTTCATAGGCGGCCATGGCTTCGTGGGGTCGCTGGGCCCGCTCATGGCCGTAGCCTTCGCACAGGCGCAGCTCGACGCGCAGCGCCGCCAGTCCGGCCTGGCGACCCAGCCAGGCCAGGTCTTCGGCCATCGAGGGCAGGGCCTGCCGGGGCTCGGAGGTCTGGGCCATCCAGCAGCGCAGGACCAGGGCATCGCCGCGCAGCTTGGCATCCGACGGTGACTGCAGCAGGGGCAGGGCTCGCTGGACCAGGGCCCATGCGGCGAGCGTGTTCTTGTCGCGTATCGCCTCGGCCTCGGCCAGCAGGGCCTTGGCCTGCGGATTCGCCTGGGCCGCGGCACAGAACGCCAGCAGGGCGGCGGTCACGCCTTGTTGCAGCCAGCGCATGGAAGAGCGGTTCGTCATCGGGCAGGATTGTGTCTGCCGTTGAGGGCGGCCCCGGGCGGCGCGGCCTCGGTGGATTCCCGCCGATCCATTGTCTCGGCAGCGACAACGCCGCCGCCGCCTAGCTGCCTAGAATCGAACGACCGTTCTATTCGAGCCGCCGCCCCCGCCGGCGCCGCGCTCGCCCCGCTTCTCGAATCGCTTGCAAGGAAGGGCATGCCCCATGACAGCCACCTATGAAGTCCGCGGCGCCGTCGCGCTGATCACCCTGTCCAACCCGCCGGTCAACGGCCTGGGCCATGCCACCCGCAAGGCCGCGGCCGAGGGCATCCAGCAGGCCGAGGCCGACGACAGGATCAGGGCCATCGTCATCACCGGCGCCGGCAAGGCCTTCTCGGGCGGCGCCGACATCAAGGAATTCGGCACGCCCAAGGCGCTGGCCGAACCCAATCTGCACAGCCTGATCAGCGTGGCCGAGAACTGCAGCAAGCCCATCGTGGCCGCGATCCACACCGTCTGCATGGGCGGTGGCCTGGAGCTGGCCCTGGGCTGCCACTACCGCGTGGCCGCGCCGGGCGCCAAGATCGCGCTGCCGGAAGTGAAGCTGGGCCTCTTGCCCGGTGCCGGCGGTACGCAGCGCCTGCCGCGTGCGCTGGGCGTGGAGCCGGCGCTGAACATGATTGTCAGCGGCGAGCCGGTCAACAGCGAGCTGCTGGCCATGGTGCCGGGCCAGATCCTGTTCAACCGCATGATCGAAGGCGACCTGATAGACGGCGCCGTGGCCTATGCCAGCGAGATGGCCGATGCCCGCCCGCTGCCCAAGGTGCGCGACCTCAAGGCCCGCGTCGCCAATGGCGAGGCCTTCTTCCAGTTCGCCCGCAACATGGTCGGCGGCATGAGCAAGAACTTCCCGGCACCGCTGCGCTGCCTGGAGGCCGTGGCCGCGTCGGTCAACATGAAGTTCGACGAAGGCCTCAAGGCCGAGCGCGAAGGCTTCGTGGCTCTGATGATGACGCCCGAGTCCAAGGCCCTGCGCCATGCCTTCTTCGCCGAGCGCGCCACCAGCAAGATCGGCGACGTGCCGGACGACACGCCGGTGCGCAAGATCGCCAAGGTGGCCGTGATCGGTGCCGGCACCATGGGCGGCGGCATCACCATGAACTTCCTGAATGCCGGCATCCCGGTGCAGGTGCTGGAGATGAAGCAGGAGGCGCTGGACCGTGGCGTCGCCACCATCCGCAAGAACTACGAGGCCCAGGTCAAGAAGGGCAAGCTCAAGCAGGAGAAGTACGACGAGCGCATGGCGCTCCTGAGCACCACGTTGAGCTACGAGGAAATCGGCGATGCCGACCTGGTGATCGAGGCGGTGTTCGAGGAACTGGGCGTCAAGGAAAAGGTGTTCAAGCAGCTGGACAAGGTGATGAAGCCCGGCGCCATCCTGGCCTCCAACACCTCGACGCTGGACGTGGACAAGATCGCCGCCTTCACCGAGCGTCCGCAGGACGTGCTGGGCCTGCACTTCTTCAGCCCGGCCAACGTGATGAAGCTGCTGGAGGTGGTGCGCGGCGCCAAGACCGCCAAGGACGTGCTGGCCACCGTGATGCAGATGGCCAAGAAGATCCGCAAGACGGCCGTGGTCTCGGGCGTCTGCGACGGCTTCATAGGCAACCGCATGATCGAGCAGTACAGCCGCCAGGCCGGCTTCCTGCTGGACGAAGGCTGCTCGCCGCAACAGGTGGACAAGGCGGCCGAGAAGTTCGGCTTCGCCATGGGCCCGTTCCGCATGGGCGACCTGGCCGGCAACGACATAGGCTGGGCGATCCGCAAGCGCCGCTACCAGGAGAAGCCCAATCTGCGCTACTCCAAGAGCGCCGACCTCTTGTGCGAGATGGGCCGCTTCGGCCAGAAGACCCAGGGCGGCTGGTACGACTACCGCGAAGGCAAGCGCGACGCCATCCCGTCCAAGGCCGTGGAGCAGATGCTGGAGATGCACCGCGCGGCGCTGGGCATCACGCCGCGCCAGATCACGGACGAGGAAATCGTCCACCGCCTGGTCTTCGCCCTGGTCAACGAGGCCGCCCATCTGCTGGAAGAGGGCATCGCCCAGCGCGCCTCCGACGTGGACATGGTCTACCTCACCGGCTACGGCTTCCCGCTGTGGCGCGGCGGCCCCATGTGCTACGCCGACACCTATGGCCTCTACAACGTGGTGCAGACCATGAAGCGCTTTGCCCGCAACCCGCATGACGACGCCAACTTCTGGCAACCCGCTCCGCTCCTGGCTCGACTGGTCGAGCAGGGCAAGAGCTTCACTGAATAAGCAGCCAGGAGCAAAGAACCATGAGCAAGGCACTGATTGTTTCCACCGCCCGCACCCCGCTGACCAAGAGCTGGAAGGGTTCCTTCAACATGACCCATGGCGCCACCCTGGGCGGCCATGCCGTGCAGGCCGCGGTGCAGCGCGCCGGCATTGAGGCAGCGCATATCGAAGACGTGCTGATGGGCTGCGCCACGCCCGAAGGCGCGACCGGCGGCAACATCGCCCGCCAGATCGCACTGCGCGCCGGCCTGCCGATCACGGTCAGCGGCGTCACCATCAACCGCTTCTGCTCCTCGGGCCTGCAGACCATCGCCATGGCTGCGCAGCGAGTGATCGCTGGCGAGGGCGATGTCTACGTGGCCGGCGGCGTGGAGAGCATCTCCTGCGTGCAGAACGAGGCCAACCGCCACATGTACACCGACCCGGCCCTGTTGAAGAGCAAGCCGGAGATCTACTGGAGCATGCTGCAGACCGCCGAACAGGTGGCCAAGCGCTATGGCATCTCGCGTGAGCGCATGGACCACTATGGCGCCGGCAGCCAGCAGAAGGCCTGTGCGGCACAAGCTGCCGGCAAGTTCGCCGACGAGATCGCGCCTATCACGGTGACCATGGGCGTGGTCGACAAGATCCGCGGCATGACGACCAAGGAAGTGACCGTGTCGGCCGACGAAGGCCTGCGCGAGGGCACGACCTTCGAAGGCATCAAGGACCTGCGCAGCGCGCTGCCCGGCGGCGTGATCTCGGCCGGCAATGCCAGTCAGTTCAGCGACGGCGCCGGTGCCTGCGTGGTGGTCGACGAGGCCTATGCGCAGCGGCACAACCTCAAGCCCCTGGGCCGCTTCCTCGGCTTCGCCGTGGCCGGCTGCGAGCCCGATGAAATGGGCATCGGCCCGGTGTTCGCCGTGCCCAAGGTCTTGAAGAAGCTGGGCCTCACCGTGGCCGACATCGACCTGTGGGAGCTGAACGAGGCCTTCGCCGTGCAGGTGCTGTACTGCGCCGACACGCTGGGCATTCCCATGGACCGCCTCAACGTCAACGGCGGCGCGATTGCCGTGGGCCACCCCTATGGCGTGTCGGGCCAGCGGCTGACCGGCCATGCGCTGATCGAAGGCAAGCGTCGCGGCGCCAAGCGCGTCTGCGTCACGATGTGCATTGGCGGTGGCATGGGCGCGGCCGGCGTCTTCGAAGTCCTCTGACGGCCGAGGAGCGGCGCATGCAGATCGACCTCGAAACCCTGCGCCGCTTCTTCGCCAGCGCCCCCTTCATGGTGGAGCTGGGCGTGGAGCCGGTGGCGGTGGAGCCCGGCAAGGTCGTGACCCAGCTGAAGCTGGAGACCCGCCACAAGCAGCACACAGGCGTGGGCCATGCCGGCGTGGTGGCCTCGCTGGCCGACCACACCATGGGCGCGGCGGCGCAAACCCTGGCGCCTGAAGGCCATTGGGTGCTGACCGCGGAGTTCAAGACCAGCCTGCTGCGCGGCGCGGCCGGCGAGCGCCTGGTCTGCGAGGCCTGGGTGCTCAAGCCCGGCCGCCAGGTCTCGTTCTGCGAGGCCGAGGTCTATGCGATCAACGACGGCCAGCGCACGCTGGTCGCCAAGGCCTCGGCGACGATGGCCATCACCAAGGCTTAGCTAGCGAGCGAGGCGACATGCGCCAGACCCTGGAATTCCTGCTCAACGACTGGCTCAAGGTCGAGACCCTGAACCAGCGCGAGCGCTTCGCCGACCATTCGAGCGAGACCTTTGCCGCCGTGCTGGACACCAGCGAGCGGATCGCGCGCGAGAAGTTCGCGCCGTTCAACCGCTTGTGCGATACCGAGGAGCCGCATTTCGACGGCGACAAGGTCCACCTGCCGCAGGCCACGCATGAGGCGATGGCGGCCTTCGTCGAGAGCGGCCTGCTCGCCGCGGCGCAGGACTACGAGCTGGGCGGCATGCAGCTGCCCTGCGTGATCGAGATGGCGGCCAAGTGCTTCTTCAGCAAGGCCAGCGTGGCGCTGTCGGGTTATCCGATGCTGACCAAGGGCAATGCCAATCTCTTGATGGCCCATGGCACGGACAAACAGCGCGAGGTCTTCGCGGCCCACGAGTTCTCGGGCCGCTGGTTCGGCACCATGTGCCTGTCCGAGCCGCAGGCCGGGTCCTCGCTGTCGGACATCGCCACGCGGGCCGAGCCCGATGGCGACGATGAGCTGGGCCCGCGCTACCGCCTCAAGGGCAACAAGATGTGGATCTCGGGCGGCGAGCATGAGCTGTCGGAAAACATCATCCACCTGGTGCTGGCCAAGATCCCGGGGCCGGACGGCAAGCCCCTGCCGGGCACCAAGGGCATCTCGCTCTTCGTCGTGCCAAAGCACCTGGTCAACGCCCGCGCCGAGCTGACCGGCGAGCGTAACGACGTCTCGCTGGCCGGCCTGAACCACAAGCTGGGCTACCGCGGCACGACCAACTGCTTGCTGAACTTCGGCGAGGGCCGCTTCAAGCCGGGCGGCAAGGCCGGGGCCATCGGCTACCTGGTGGGCCAGCCGGGCGAAGGCCTGCGCTGCATGTTCCACATGATGAACGAGGCCCGCATCGGTGTCGGCCTGGGTGCCGTGATGCTGGGCTATGCCGGCTACGAGGCCAGCCTGGAGTACGCGCGCCAGCGTCCGCAAGGCCGTCCAGTAGGTCCGGCTGGCAAGGACTCGGCCCAGCCGCAGCGCCCCATCATCGAACACGCCGACGTCAAGCGCATGTTGCTGGCGCAGAAGAGCTATGTGGAGGGCGGCCTGGCGTTGTCGCTGTACTGCGCCCGCCTGGTCGACGAGGAGCACACGGGCACGCCGGACGCGGTGGCCGAGGCCAAGCGCCTGCTGGAGGTGCTGACTCCCATTGCCAAGAGCTGGCCCAGCGAATGGTGCCTGGAGGCCAATTCGCTGGCGATCCAGGTGCTGGGTGGCTATGGTTACACGCGCGACTTTCCGGTCGAGCAGTACTGGCGCGACAACCGGCTCAACATGATCCACGAGGGCACGCATGGCATCCAGGGCCTGGACCTGTTGGGTCGCAAGGTGGTGATGGATGGCGGCGCCGCACTGATGGCGCTGGCCGGCCGCATCAACACCACGGTGCAGCAGGCGGTGCAGCGGCCCGAACTGGCCGAACTGGGCAACCAGCTGGCGGCAGCGCTGGCGCGGGTCGGCGGCGCCACCAAGAAGGCCTGGGCCACCGGCCATCCGGAAGAGGCCCTGGCCAATGCCACGCCCTATCTGCAGGCCTTCGGCCATACGGTGCTGGCCTGGATCTGGCTGGAGCTGGCACTGGCCGCGCCGGGCGAGAGCGACTTTGCCCGCGGCAAGCAGTCGGCCGCCCGATACTTCTATGCTTTCGAACTGCCCAGGATCGCGGCCTGGCTCGAGGTGGTCGAGCGGCGCGAGGGGCTCTGTCGGGAGATGAAGGATGCCTGGTTCTGATCGTTCCGCGAAGGCGCTGCTGTGGATGGAGCGCCTGGCGTGGATCCTGATCTTCGGCGGCGGCCTGGCCGTGTCGCTGGGGATCTTTCTGTTGCGCGGCGGGCCGGACGGCACGCTGATGGGGTCGCTGCTGCTGGCCAAGGGCGGCATGGCGATAGGGGGCGGCGTGCTGATGATCTGGCTGCGCTCCTACTGGTCCTGAATCCAAGCTGAGAGACGAGACGATGAGCAATCAATCGGTGCTGAACCTGTTCGACCTCAAGGGCCAGGTGGCCCTGGTGACCGGCGGCTCGCGCGGCCTGGGCCTGCAGATGGCCGAGGCCCTGGGCGAGGCCGGCGCGCGAATCATGCTGAGTTCGCGCAAGGCGGCCGACCTGGAGGAGGCGGTGGCCCATCTGGCGGCCCGCGGGATCGAGGCGCAGTGGATAGCGGCCGATGCGGCCGACGAGGCCCAGGCCCGCGCCGTCGTGGCCCAGACGGTGGAGCGACTGGGCCCCATCGACATCCTGGTCAACAACGCCGGCGCCAGCTGGGGCACGCCGGCCGAGGACCATCCGATCGAGGCCTGGGACAAGGTCATGGACCTGAACATCCGCAGCCTGTTCGTGTTCGCCCAGGAGGTGGCGCGGACCTGCATGATTCCGCGCCGCAGCGGCCGCATCATCAACATCGCTTCCATCGCCGGCCTGGGCGGCAATCCCTCGATGATGAAGACCATTGCCTACAACACCAGCAAGGGCGCGGCGGTGAACTTCACCCGCGCGCTGGCGGCCGAATGGGGCGAGTACGGCATCAACGTCAATGCGCTGGCACCGGGCTTCTTCCCGAGCAAGATGACCAAGGGCCTGCTGGCAGCCGTGGGTGCCGAGAACCTGGCCGCCCATGCGCCGTTGCGCCGCCTGGGCGATGACGAGGATCTGAAGGGCGCCGTGCTGCTGTTCGCCAGCCAGGCCGGCAAGCACATCACCGGCCAGATCCTGGCGGTGGACGGCGGCGTCAGCTGCCTGGTCGGAGGCTGAGGTCGTGAGCAGCGCTCCGTTGAAGTTCCCGGTCCACATTCCCTTCGTCGAGCAACTGGGCTTCGAACTGCACAGCCTAGGCGACGGCGTGGCCGAACTGCGCGTGGACCTGAAGGAAGCGCACCTGAATTCCTGGGAGGTGGCCCATGGCGGCGTCTTGATGACGCTGCTGGACGTGGCCATGGCCCATGCGGCCCGCAGCATCCACCGCGACCAGCCGGACTTCGGGCCCGGCGTGGTCACGATAGAGATGAAGACCAGCTTCATGCGGCCCGGCGAGGGCGAACTGCGTGCCGTTGGCAAGCTCTTGCACCGCTCGACCACCATGGCCTTCTGCGAAGGCTCGGTGCTTGGCGAGGACGGCAGGCTCTGCGCCCATGCCACCGGCACCTTCAAGTACCTCAAGGCACTGCCGGGCCGTGGCCGCAGCGTCAAGGCGCTGCAGCGAACCTGAGTGCTGCGGCTAGGGCTGCTCGTGGTAGCTGCGCACTATGCGCGCCAACTCGCCGCTGGCCTGCAGCCGGCTCAGCGCGCGCTCCAGCCGCTCATGCTGGGCAAGAGGCAGCTTGCGGCTGGTCCAGAAATAAATCATCTCCTCGTGAAAGACCGAGGGCAGCAGCTTGACCTGCTGCTCCAGGCCCGAGGCCTGGATGGCGCGCAGCAGCGCGAATTCGCCGCCGTAGAAAAAGCGTGAACGCTGGGCCAGCAGCTTGCGCAGATTGGCCTGGTAGTCGCCGGTCGACTCATCGATGCGGAAACCCTGACGCAGCAGGAACTGGCCATGCGAGGCGCCGCGGGTGGTGAGCATCGGCTGCTCGCCGCTCAGCTTGCGTAGGTCCTGCAGCGTGGTGGGCCGAGCGGCGTCGTCGGCCCTCAGCACCACCATATGGCGCACCCGGTAAAGCGGCGTGGCCAGCTTGTGGGCATAGGCCTGGCGGCTGGGCAGATCCAGCAGCGCGCAGGCGGCGCCCACATTGCCGTTGCGCAGGCCTTGCTCGATCAGGCTGAGCGACAGCTCCTGGTCGAAGCCCTCGAAGCGCAGGCCCGGCTCCAGCTTCTGCATGGCCAGCAGCAGGTCGGGGCAGATGCCGCGCGGCGCGCCCTGGCCGAGGATGAACTTGTGCGGCGCCTTCTCCTGCGCCGGCACGAAGATCGGCAGGTCGGCCGCTGCCGCCGCACCGCTCAGGACCAGCCATGCGGCGGCCAGGCATTGCAAAAAAGAACGACCGTGCTTTTCTGTCGCCGACGGGACGCCAGGGCTAGGGCTGACATGCTTCAATCGCTGGCATTGCATCGCTGATCGAAAGACTGCCGTCATGAACTCCTCTGCCATCAATCGCCAGATCCTGCTGGCCTCGCGTCCCCAAGGCGAGCCGACGGTCGACAACTTCCGCCTGGTCGAGACGCCCGTGCCCGCGCTGGCCGAGGGCCAGGTGCTGGTGCGCAACCATTATCTGAGCCTCGATCCCTACATGCGCGGCCGCATGAACGACGGCAAGAGCTATGCCGCGCCGCAGCCACTGGACGCCGTGATGATCGGCGGCACGGCCGGCGAGGTGGTGGAGTCGCGCAATGCCAATTTCAAGGCCGGCGACCGGGTCGTCGGCATGGGCGGCTGGCAGGAGTACCAGCTGGTCGATGCCAGCCAGCGCGGCGTGCTGCAGAAGGTGGACACGACCCACATCCCGCTGTCGGCCTACCTGGGCGCCGTGGGCATGCCGGGCGTCACCGCCTGGTACGGCTTGGTCAAGATCATCCAGGCCAAGGCCGGCCAGACCGTGGTGGTCAGCGCCGCCAGCGGCGCCGTCGGCAGTGCCGTTGGCCAGTTGGCAAAGGCGCGCGGCGCACGGGCCGTGGGTATTGCCGGTGGTGCTGACAAGTGTCGTTATGTTGTCGAGGAACTGGGCTTCGACGCCTGCATCGACTACAAGGAACACAAGGACCTGAAGTCGCTGTCGGCCGCGCTCAAGCAGGCCTGTCCGGACGGCATCGACGGCCACTTCGAGAACGTGGGCGGCATGATCCTGGACGCGGTGCTGATGCGCGCCAATGCCTTCAGCCGCGTGGCCCTGTGCGGAATGATCTCGGGCTACAACGGCGAGCCTATCCCGCTGCAGTTCCCGCAGCTGCTGTTGAGCAACCGCATGAGCATCGAGGGCTTCATCGTCTCCGAGCACATGGAAATCTGGCCCGAGGCGCTGAAGGAACTGGGAACCCTGGTGGCCACCGGCAAGCTCAAGTACCGCGAGACCGTGGCCCAAGGCATTGCCGCCGCGCCTGAGGCCTTCCTGGGCCTGCTCAAGGGCAGGAACTTCGGCAAGCAGCTGGTCAAGCTGGTCTGAGCCATGCGCTGGACCTGCGTCCGGCTGGACGAGTTGCCGGCCCGTGAGCTCTACGAGGTGCTGAAGCTGCGCGCCGAGGTCTTCGTCGTCGAGCAGCGCTGCATGTATCTGGACCCGGATGGTGCCGACCTGGAGGCCTGGCACCTGCTCGGGCGTGCCGACGATGGTGCGCTGGCGGCCTATGCCCGCCTGCTGTCTGGCCCGCGCATTGGCCGCGTGCTGACCTCGCCCGCGGCGCGTGGCAGCGGCCAGGGCAGGGCCTTGATGGGACAGGCCCTGAGCCACTGCGAGCGGCTATGGCCGGGTTCCGCGGTGGAGCTCAGCGCCCAGGCCCATTTGCAGCGCTTCTACGCCAGCCTCGGTTTTGAGCCGACCTCTGGGGTCTATGACGAGGACGGCATTCCCCATATCGACATGCGGCGTCCGGCCGCTTCCCAAGACAGGAGCTCGTGATGAAGGACTACGCAGGCAAGACCGCGGTGCTGACCGGGGCCGGTTCGGGCTTCGGCCTCGAGGTGGCGCGCCTGGCCGCCGAGCGCGGCATGAACCTGGTGCTTTGCGACGTGCAGGAAGACGCGCTGGCCAAGGCCGCGGCCGAATTCGAGGGCAAGGTGCCGGTGCTGGCCCGCCGGGTCGACGTGGCCAAGGCCGACCAGATGGAGGCGTTGGCCGCCACCGTGAAGAAACGCTTCGGCGCCCCGAGCTTCGTGTTCAACAACGCCGGCGTGGGCTCGGGTGGCCTGATCTGGGAAAACAGCCTGGCCGACTGGGACTGGGTGCTGGGCGTCAATTTGATGGGCGTGGTCCACGGCGTGCGCCTGTTCACCCCGATGATGCTGGAGGCAGCCGCGGCCGACCCGGCCTGGCAGGGGCACATCGTCAACACGGCCTCGATGGCCGGCATGCTCAACCCACCGAACATGGGCGTCTACAACGTGTCCAAGCACGCGGTGGTCTCCCTGAGCGAGACGCTGTACCAGGACCTGGCCCTGGTGACGGACCAGGTCCGCTGCTCGGTGCTGTGCCCCTTCTTTGTCGCCACCGGGATCTCGCAGAGCCATCGCAACCGGCCGGCCGAGCTGGCCGGCGCCAAGCCCAGCCGCAGCCAGCTGATAGGCCAGGCCATGACCGACAAGGCGGTCAACTCCGGCAAGATCACCGCGGCCGAGGTGGCGGCCATGGTGTTCGCGGCGCTGGACCGCGAGCAGTTCTACATCTTCAGCCATCCCAAGAGCCTGGCCGGCGTGCAGACCCGGCTGGAAGACGTGATGCAGCTGCGCAACCCGACCGATCCCTTCCACGACAAGCCCGAGATCGGCCAGCAGCTGAAGGCGGCGCTGCGCGGGGGCTGACGTTTACACTCGCGGCCCTCGCTGTTCCAAGGTCCGCCGATGTCCCAGTCGCCCCCTCGCTCCGCCCTAGTCATAGGCGGCGGCCCCGCCGGCCTGATGGCCGCCGAGCGGCTGCGCGCGGCCGGCGTGGCGGTGGACGTTTACGACGCCAAGCCCTCGGTCGGCCGCAAGTTCCTGCTGGCCGGCAAGGGTGGGCTCAACCTGACGCATTCGGAAGAGGCCGCGCCGTTCCGCAGCCGCTTCGCCGAGCGCAGCGCCGAGGTCGGCCGCTGGCTGGACCGGCTCGACGGTCCCGGCCTTCGCGCCTGGGCGGCGGACCTGGGGGTGGAGACTTTCGTCGGCAGCTCCGGCCGCGTGTTCCCCAAGGAAATGAAGGCCGCGCCGCTGCTGCGCGCCTGGCTGCAAAGGCTGCGGGCCAGCGGTGTGCGCTTCCACATGCGCAGGCGCTGGCTGGGCTGGACCGAGGATGGCAGCGCCTTGCAGTTCGAAGGCGAGGACGGTGATGTCGAACAGGCCGCCGCAGGCGTCGTCGTGCTGGCCCTGGGGGGCGCCTCCTGGCCGCAGCTGGGTTCCGACGCCGCCTGGGTTCCGCTGCTGCAGGCGCGTGGCGTGGAGATCGCGCTGTTGCGGGCTGCCAACTGCGGTTTCGATGTGAAACCGGGCTGGACGCCTTTCTTTGCCGAGCGCTTTGCCGGCCAACCCGTCAAGCCGGTGGCCCTGCATTTCGAAGGCCGCTCGGGCCGGCGCTTCCAGCGCCAGGGCGAGTTCGTCATCACCGTCAGCGGCATCGAGGGCTCGCTGATCTATGCCGCCTCCAGCCTGATGCGCGAGGAGATCGCCGAGTTCGGCGAGGCTCGCATCAGCCTGGACCTGCTGCCTGGCCGCACGGCCGACTTTGTCGCAGCCGAATGTGCGCGGGGACGGGGCACGCGCTCCATGTCCACTCACCTCAAGAGCCGGCTCGGCATCGAAGGCCTCAAGGCCGGCCTGCTGCATGAGCTGCTGAGCAAGGACGAGTACCACGACCCGGCCGTCGTCGCCCGCACGCTGAAGGCTGCGCCGCTGCGCCTGGTGCGCGCGAGGCCGGTGGCCGAGGCGATCAGCACCGCCGGCGGCGTGAAGCTGGAGGCCATGGACGAGGGTTTGCAGCTGAAGGCGCTGCCGGGCGTTTTCTGCGCCGGCGAGATGCTGGACTGGGAAGCGCCCACGGGCGGCTATCTGCTGACCGCCAGCATGGCCAGCGGCTGGGTGGCCGGCGAGGCCGCGGCACAATCGCTGCATGCCTGATTCAACAACCGGCACTGCCGTTTCGAATTGTCCGCTCTGCCGCGATGCCGGCGGACTGCTGCTGGTGAAAACGCCGAAATGGCGCGTCATACGCTCCAGCGACGATGGGAACTTCCCGGCCTTCTACCGGCTCATCTGGAACGCGCATGTGGCCGAGTTCAGCGACCTGGATGCCGCCGAGCGCTCCGAATGCATGGAGGCCGTGACGGCCATCGAGCGCGTGCTGCGCGAGGCCCTGCAAGCCACCAAGATCAACCTGGCCACCTTCGGCAATGTCGTGCCGCATCTGCACTGGCACGTGATTGCGCGTTTCGACTGGGACAGCCACTTTCCCAATCCGGTCTGGGGCGCGGCCCGGCGCGAGGTCGAGGGCGGTGCCGAAGCGCGGCTGGCCCTGCCTCTGGTCGAGCTGGACCGCCGCGTCGCGGCGGCCCTGCTGCGTCCCTGAGCTAAGCCGGCGATCAGTCGATCTTCAGGGCCACCTGGCCGGTCGGATGGGTCTTGTCGGGCGAAACGATATGCACATTGAAGGCATAGGCCTGCGGCTGGCTGGAACCGCTGTTGCAGGTCAGTTCGCGCATGGCCTTGCGGATGCCGTCGCGATAGGTGTTGGCGCCACGCGAGCGGATGTCGTGCACGCCGTCCTGGTCGACCGTGAACTCGACGCGGAACATGCCGGTTTCCTGGTGCAGGCCCCAGATCGGGCTCAGCTGCTTCTGCAGCACGGCGCTGATGCTGGGGCAGCTGGCCTTCACATCGGTGCGCATCTCGGTGGTCTGGCGGCCGCTGACTTCGACGCGCTTGAGCTCGTCTTGCGGATTGGCCAGGGCAGCGGCGCCGGCGAAGGTCAGCGGGGCTGCGATGAGCAGGGCTTGAACGATGGACTTGGCTTGCATGACAGACTCCTGGTTTGAGCTTGGGACTGCCGTTTCGCCCTTGTTGCTGTCCTGTGGCGATCCGGTCTGACTGCAGGTTAGATGTGGCCCGCGGTCGGCCCAACAGCCAGGTGACCAAGTCCAGTTTGGACGCGACGATTTGCCTCAATCGGCGATGAATTGCATTCGTCGCAAACCCTGATTCACGACACCATTTCTTGTGGCATGGATGCCTCAAGTCATGATGCGGATCAGTGCTGCGGACCCGGGGCGGCGCTGATGTATTTCTGGACGATGGCCTGGTAGCTGCCGTCCTTCACCATGGCCTCGGTGGCCGCGTTGAAGCGTTCGACAAAGGCCTCGTTCACAGTCGCCTTGCTGAAGGCAAAACCGGACGATTCGGTGGACGCGACCACCTCGGTCATGCCCACCAGATTCTGCAATCCCAGCTCGGCAATCTCATAGCGGGCGGTGAGCTCGTCGGCGATCAGGCCGTCGATGCGGCGCAGCTTGAGCATCTGCCACAGGTTGCGGCGGGAGCCGCTCTTCTGCAGCGTCTGCACGAAGGCCGGGTCGCGGCTGAGTTCGGCATATTCGGGACCGTAGCTCACGCCCAGTTGCACACCGAGCCGGAAGCCGCTGGCCGGGATCTCTGCCAGCTTGCTCTGTGGCCAGAGTGAGCGCGACTGCACATGGGCGAACAGGCGGTTGCGCGAATGCCAGCGCTCCTGCGCGAAATGAGCGAAGAGCTCGCGCTCGGGGCGACGCAGGGCGCCGGGCAGGATGTCCAGCCGGCCAGCAGCCAGCTCGGTCAGCGCACGCGCAAAGGGCATTTCCACCAGCTTGACCGTGCAGCCCATGCGGGACAGGGCTTCGGCCACCAGTTCGATGTTGATGCCGCGGATCTCGCCGTTGGCCAGCCGCATGCTGTAGGGCGGGTCCTCGTTCCAGCGCTGGCTGAGCACGCAGGGCTGCTGGCCGGCCAGCGCAGCGCCGGTCGGCCAGAGACACAGTGCAAGCAGCGGAAGGACGAGGCGTAGCCGGATCGGCATGGGCCGATTGTCAGGGCTGATCGATTACCAGACCGAGATCGGGTCGGTCGCAACCATGGGTGATCCGGCCGGGCACGCAAAGGCCTTGCCGAAGGCCGTCATCTGGGCCATCGGCGCGATCACCCGGTACTTGCCCGGCGAATGCGAGTCCGTCCGCAGCTGGTTGACCAGGGCCTCGGTACGGTACTTGGCGCGCCAGATCATCGCGTTGGACAGGAAGAAGCGCTGCTCGGGCGTGTAGCCGTCGATCTTGTCGGCCTTGGCGCCGGGGCGCCTGAGGGCCATCTGCAGGGCGTCGAAGGCGATCGGCATGCCGGCCACGTCCGAGATGTTCTCGCCCAGCGTCAGGCGGCCGTTGATCTTCTCGCCCGGCACCGGCTCGAAGCCGCCGTAGAGCTTCACCACGCGGTCGGCGCGCTCCTTGTAGGCCTCGGCATCAGCCGGCGTCCACCAATCGGCCAGGTTGCCCACGCTGTCGAACTGCCGGCCGCGGTCGTCGAAGTGGTGGGTGATCTCGTGGCCGATGACCATGCCAATGCCGCCGTAGTTGACCGCGTCGTCGGCCTTGGCGTCGAAGAAGGGCGGCTGCAGGATGCCCGCCGGGAAGGTGATCTCGTTGAAGCCGCCGGCCGAGGCATTGACCACATGGGGCGACATGCCCCAGCGGCCGCGGTCCACCGGCTTGTCCAGCTCGTTCATCTGGCGCTGCTGCGACCAGGCCGCGGTGCGCAGCAGGTTGCCTGCGTAGTCGTCGGCGGCGAGCTGCAGGCCGCTGTAGTCGGGCCATTTTTCCGGAGCGCCGATCTTGGGCGTCATCGCATCCAGCTTCTGCTGGGCGCGCAGCTTGGTCGGCTCGCTCATCCAGGGCAGGGCCTTGATATGGGCGCGCATCGCTTCCTTGACGTCAGCCACCAGCTGCGAGGCGCGCTTCTGGGCCTCGGGCGAGAAGGCCTTGCTGACGAAGACCTCACCCATGCTCAGGCCCAGCGGCAGGCTGCCGGTGCGGCCGGCGATGGCCAGGATGACGGCCTCGGCCCGCGGCGGCGCGGCCTGCAAGCCCTTGATCGTGGCCTCGCGGTAATCGAAATGGGCGCTGGCGAAGGCCTTGGGCAGGCGGTCGGCCGTGGCGTCCAGCAGGCGCAGTTTCAGGTAGCTGCGCCAGACCTCCAGCGGCGTCGAGGCCGCCAGTTCGGCGAAGCGCTTCGCGAAGGCCGGCTGGCCGACGATGACGCGGTCCACGCCGCCCTTGCGCTGGCTGGTCATGGTGGCGTCCTTCAGGTAGCTGGTCCAGTCGAAGCCGGGAGCGGCCTTGGCCAGTTCCTCGGGGCTGAACGGGTTGTAGAGGGCGTTGGGATCGCGCAGCTCGGCCCGCGGCTTGGTCGCTTCGGCCAGGCGGGTCTCGAAAGCCAACAGGGCGGCCACGACCTCGTCGCCGGCCGGCGCGCCGGCGGCTTCCAGCAGGCGGTGGACATAGTGCTTGTAGGCGGCCAGCAGCTTGGCCGAGGTGGCGTCGGTCTTGAAATAGTCATCGCGGTCCGGCAGGCCCAGTCCGCCGTTGCCGAGGTAGAGGGCGTTGCGGCGCACGTCCTTGGAATCTGCGCGTACGCCGAGGCCGATCGGCCCGACCTGCAGGCGGCCGAGTTCGACCAGCAGGGCCGGCAATTTCTCGCGCTGCTGCAAGGCATCGATGCGCTGCAGGGCCGGCTTGAGGGCGCTCAGGCCCTTGGCCTCGATGGCCGCCTGGTCCATGCCGCTGGCGTAGTAGGTGGCGGCCAGCTTGAGGCCGGGCGTGGTCTGCAGGGCCGGCTTGGCCACCAGCTCGTTCAGCGCGTTCTGCAGCACGGCCTCGTTGGCCAGGCGCAGCTGCTCGAAGCTACCGATGCGCGACTGGCTGGCCGGCACCACGGCCTGTGAGACCCAGGGGCCGTTGACGAACTCGTAGAAGTCCTGGCAGGGCGAGACCTCGGTCGACAGGCCCTTGAGGTCCAGGGCCTGGACGGCGCCGGTGCAGGCGAGGGAGGCGGCTAGGGCGAGGGCGGTGATGCGGCGCATGGCTTGTAGTGACTGCTGGAACAAGGCCGCAAGCCTAGCCCAAGCGACCGGGCACCGACGATGGGCATGGCGTCGCCGCTACACTGCTCGCCCATGGCCGGCCTAGAAAAGACCACCCCCCAGCCCACCGATCTCACGGTGCACCAGCAGTCGCGGGTGCTCGAGATTGGCTTCGCAGACGGTGCGCGTTTCCGCATCCCCTTCGAGCTGATGCGGGTCTACAGCCCCTCGGCCGAGGTCCAGGGCCATGGGCCGGGTCAGGAGACCTTGCAGCATGGCAAGCGCGAGGTCGGCATCCTGGCGCTGGAGTCGGTCGGCCACTATGCGGTGCGTCCGCAGTTCAGCGACGGCCACGAGAGCGGCATCTTCTCCTGGGCCTATCTCTACCAGCTGGGTGCCGAACAGGCCCGGCTGTGGAGTGACTACGAGGCCCGGCTCATGGCTGCCGGCGTGGACCGCGATGCGCCCATGCCCGGCAAGGCCGCCTCGTCCTGCGGTCATTCCCACTGAATTTCATCGTCCTGATATGAGCAGCACCCATTTCGGCTTCCAGACCGTCGACGAGACCGAGAAGGCCTCGCGCGTACGCGGCGTGTTCGACTCGGTCGCCTCGCGCTACGACGTGATGAACGACCTGATGTCCATGGGTCTGCACCGGGCCTGGAAGAAGTACACGCTGGCCGTGGCCAACCTCAAGGCCGGCGAGCGGGCGCTGGACATCGCCGGCGGCACCGGCGACCTGTCGCGTGCCTTTGCCCGCCAGGTCGGCGAGACCGGCATGGTGGTGCACACCGACATCAACGAGGCCATGTTGCGCCAGGGCCGCAACCGCCTGCTGGACGAAGGCCTGGTGTTGCCGACCAATCTCTGTGACGCCGAGAAGCTGCCCTACAAGGACGCCAGCTTCGACCTGGTCAGCGTGGCCTTCGGCCTGCGCAACATGACCCACAAGGACCTCGCCCTGGCGGAGATGTGCCGGGTGCTCAAGCCGGGCGGCCGGCTGCTGGTGCTGGAGTTCTCCAAGGTCGCCGCGCCTCTGGCCAAGCCCTACGACTGGTACTCGTTCAAGATCCTGCCGCGCCTGGGCCAGATGATTGCCGGCGACGCCGAGAGCTACCGCTACCTGGCCGAGTCCATCCGCATGCATCCGGATCAGCAGACGCTCAAGGCCATGATGAAGACGGCCGGCTTCGGCCATGTGGACGTGCACAACCTCAGCGCCGGCATCGTGGCCCTGCATGCCGGCATCAAGTGCTGAGACAAAGCCCCTTGGCGTGAGCATTCCGCCCCAGGAAGGCGTGCGCTGGGCGTAGCGGCGCAAAGCTACACTCTGTCCCCGCCTTGGCGCCGGTTTGAACGGCGCGACGCCGGCCCCCACGACGGAGTGTTCTCACCATGCAAAAGCGTTTCCTTGTTGCTGACCCGCGCAGCTCTCGCGTTCTGGCCATTGCGGCCGCTGCCGGGTTGGCGGCCCTGCTGGTCGCCTGTGGCGGTGGCAACAGCAAGACCACATCGAGCCAGCCGGCGGCGAAGGTCAACCAGGAAGCGGTCACCATCGATCAGATCAACCAGGTGCTCAGCCGCCAGAACGGCCTCAAGGCCGAGCAGACCGAGGCGGCGGGCCGCCAGGTGCTGGAGCGCCTGATCGACCAGGAGCTGCTCGTCCAGAAGGCGATGGAGCAGAAGCTGGACAAGGATGGCAAGGTCCAGCAGATGCTGGAAGCGGCCCGCCGCGAGGTGCTGGCCCGGGCCTATGCCGAGCGCATCGGAGATGCGGTGGCCAAGCCCACCGAGGCCGAGGTGGCCGCCTATTACGCCAGCAAGCCCAATCTGTTCAAGGACCGCCGCGTCTACAACCTGCAGGAATTTCTGATCGAGGCCAATGCCGAGCAGTTCGGCCTGCTGCGCAGCAAGCTCAGCAAGGCCAACAACATTGGCGAGTTCGTCAAGGGCCTGCAGGCCGACGGCCGGCGCTTCAACGTCAACCAGGCCGTCCGCGCGGCCGAGCAGCTGCCGGCCGCCGTGGCCGACGACCTGGCCAAGTTGAAGGAAGGCCAGTCGCTGCTGATCAATGCGCCCGCGGGCATGCAGCTGGTCTATGTCAATGCGGTGCGCAGCCAGCCGATCGACGAAGCCCGCGCCAAGCCGCTGATCGAGCAGCTGCTGCTGGCCCAGCGCAAGAGCGAGGCTGCCAGCAAGGAGATGAAGGCCCTGCGCGACGCGGCCAAGATCGAATACATAGGCAAGTTCGCCGACAAGCCGGCCGGCGCTGCAGCCAGTGCTCCGGCGGATGCCGCCTCGTCGCTGCTGGCCCCGGTGGCCAGCGAACCGACCGCCAAGTAAGCCGCGGCCACGGGAGAGACCTTGAAAGTACTCATCACAGGCGCGGCCGGCTTCATCGGCATGCACGTCAGCCAACTGCTGCTGGCGCGAGGCGACCAGGTCGTGGGGCTGGACAACCTGAACGACTACTACGATCCGAAGCTCAAGCATGACCGCCTGGCCCGGCTCACCCCGCATCCTGCCTTCAGTTTCGTCAAGCTGGACGTGGCCGACCGGGCCGGCATGGAGGCCCTGTTCGCCGAGCAGAAGTTCGACAAGGTCATCCACCTGGCCGCCCAGGCCGGCGTGCGCTATTCGCTGATCAATCCGCATGCCTACATCGAGTCCAACATCCAGGGCTTCATGAACGTGCTGGAGGGCTGCCGCCACCACCAGGTCCAGCACCTGGTCTATGCCTCCAGCTCCAGCGTCTACGGCGGCAACACCCAGATGCCGTTCTCGGAGCACCACGGCGTGGACCATCCGGTCAGCCTGTACGCGGCGACCAAGAAGGCCAACGAGCTGATGGCCCATACCTACAGCCATCTGTACGGCCTGCCGACGACCGGCCTGCGCTTCTTCACGGTCTACGGTCCCTGGGGCCGGCCGGACATGGCCCTGTTCCTGTTCACCAAGGCCATCGTCGCGGGCGAGCCGATCAAGGTGTTTAACCACGGCCAGATGATTCGCGACTTCACCTATGTTGACGACATCGCCGAAGGCGTGGTCCGCGTGCTGGACCGCAACGCCACTGCCGATGCCGGCTACGACCCGGTCGAGGCCGACCCGGCCCGCTCCAACGTGCCGTACCGCGTCTTCAACATCGGCAACCATGATCCGATCAAGCTGATGGACTTCATCGAGGCCATCGAGCAGGCGGTCGGCAAGGAGGCGGTCAAGAACTTCCTGCCGCTGCAGGACGGCGATGTGCCTGCCACCCACGCCGACGTCCAGGAACTGGCCGACTGGACCGGCTTCAAGCCCACCATGCCGGTGCCGGAGGGGGTCCGGCGCTTCGTCGCCTGGTACCGCGACTACTTCAAGGTTTGAATCCCATGGTCAAGATCAACGACATCGTCGTCGACAACGACAAGCCCTTCGTCCTGTTCGGCGGCGTCAACGTCCTGGAATCCGAGCAGTTCGCGGTGGACGTCTGCGGCGAGTACCTGCGGGTCACCCGGAAGCTCGGCATTCCCTATGTGTTCAAGGCCTCGTTCGACAAGGCCAACCGCTCGTCCATCCATTCCTACCGCGGTCCCGGCCTGGAGCAGGGGCTGAAGATCTTCGAGGCGGTCAAGAAGGTCCATGGTGTGGCCGTGCTGACCGATGTGCACGAGCCCTGGCAGGCCTCCGAGGTCGGTGCCGTCTGCGATGTGCTGCAACTGCCGGCCTTCCTGGCGCGGCAGACGGACCTGGTCGTGGCCCTGGCCAAGACCGGCCGTGCCATCAATATCAAGAAGCCGCAGTTCGTCAGCCCGCCGCAGATGAAGAACATCGTCGAGAAGTTTGAGGAAAGCGGTAATCCGAACCTGATGCTGTGCGACCGCGGCACCCAGCATGGCTATGACAACCTGATCGTCGACCTGCTGGGCTTCGGCGTGATGAAGCGCCTGGGCAAGCCGGTGATATTCGACGTGACCCATGCGCTGCAGCAGCGCGAGTCCGGCGCCGCCGCCTCGGGCGGCCGCCGTGGCCAGGTCACCGAACTGGCCCGCGCCGGCATGGCCATAGGCATAGGCGGCCTGTTCCTGGAAGCCCATCCCGATCCGGCCCATGCCAAGTGCGACGGCCCCAGCGCACTGCCGCTGGCCAGGCTGGAACCCTTCCTGGCCCAGGTCAAGGCGGTGGACGACCTGGTCAAGCAGTTGCCTGAGCTGGACACGAACTGAGGCTGCGCCCTGTTCGACAGCTGTGGTTCATCCTTCCATAGGCTTGTTGATTCCTCTGGTTTCTACCTACTGAAATAGGGCGAATACCGCCCATTCTTTGGGCTCAACAACAGCCAGTCCTTCCGGGAATACGGCCAGCCTTGTGCGTTCAATCAGCTCTATGTCTGGTTTGGACGCTCACATAATGAGTTGGTTGATATCCCGTGAAAGATGGAACGGGAGGGTCCAATGGATGCAGGTCATTGCTTTGCCTGGTCCTGGGTGAATCGTTTTGTAGCGATGCCTGGGTTTTCGGCCGTGTCGTCGCTGATGTTGCGGGCGGCATCTCAGACTTTTCCGCCCGGTGCGCGAATGATCTCTTGTCGACCTAGGCGGTTTATCGGCTGCCTGTTGTGGCTTCTGGCCGTCGGCCCTGGAATGGCCCAGGATGCGCTTACGCCCGACAAGGAGTACGGGAAGTTTGTTGCGACCGCGCGGACGGTGAGTCCGATGTCTGAGTTCGGCGATTCGGTCAACCTGCGTGACGGCGCCCTTTCGTTGCGGGCGACTGATATCGAACTCAGGGGCAAGGGGCCGGTGATTCGGATCACGCGCAGCTTCCAGCCTGGGGGCATGAGCGAGTTTTTCAATGAGTCCTCGGGCAATGCCTTTGGCCGGTGGGAACTTGAGATTCCGCGGATCAAGACCATCACCGCCGACATGCCCGGTGCCACGCCATCCAGTCCTTATGGATGGCAGGTGACAGGTCCGAACGATGCGTACAAGAACCAGCGCTGCAGCAACTTTGCTGCACCGGGGCGTGTCACCTTCTTCAATGATGCGGCGCGCTCCTGGAATGCTGCGGATTGGTGGAATGGCTACCAGCTGGTCGATGACAGCGGTGGTTCACAGGCCCTGATGAGCCGGACGGATTCGACCGTCAATCCGAGCTACAAGCTGATGACGATGGGCAACTGGCTGGTGAGCTGCTTGAGTTCAACCGCCAATGGGCAACCCGGCGAAGCCTTCTTTGCCGTTGCGCCGGATGGCACCAAGTATTGGTTCAACTATCTTGTCTATGCCCAAGCTGACACGCTGCAAAAGCCACTATGGAGCGTCTCTCCGGGCTTGAGTTCGTCGACGGCCGACGTGGCGTCGGGTGTCGGCGCGCCGCCAGTAACGCCGCATCTTGTCGGCGACCTTGATTTTCTTGATCGCCGATACGCAGCCATGTTGGTAACGCGAATCGAAGATCGATTCGGGAACTGGGTGAGCTATAGCTACTCGCAAGGACGCGTGACGAGTATCGACGCCAGCGACGGCCGTCACGTGGGCTTTGTGTTCGATGGATCGGGTCGCATCAGCGCGGTAACGGCGGGAACAGGCAACTCGGCACGAACCTGGGCATACAGCTATGCCGGTACCACCCAGGGAACTGCGGCGCTGACGGTCAGTCGGCCAGATGGATCGAGTTGGTGGTACCAAATTCCGATCCTGACGGCTTCCTCGCTGAACGTTCAGTCAGATCCGACCAGCAGCTGCACTTTATCGGCCTACGACTACGACCAGTTCACCGAAGGCAGCATTGTTTCTCCAGCGGGAGCCACGATGACGCTGCGCTTCAATCGCAAACGCTTCGCCCGCTCGTTTGTGCACAAGCAATGCTGGGGTGGAGTGCCCGGTCGGCCCGAGACCGGCTACGCCTTGTATCCACGCGAGTGGTATGCCTGGGCGCTGGACAAGCGCACCATCACAGGGTCCGGGCTGAGCTCGATGAGCTGGACCTATGCCTACGCGCCGCCTGTGTCGAGTTGGTACCAGGATTGCTCGACGCCGAGCAGTTGCGCGAGCACCGTCTGGACAGAGGTCACGAACCCACAGGGGCATCGCCACCGGTCCACCTTCAGCAACAAGTTCGACGAGACAGAAAACAAGCTCCTGCGCGAAGAGATCTATTCGGACACCGGGCAGTTGCTTCGCTCCATCGACCATGGCTATGCCACGGTTGCTGCAGGTGCGCCGAATCCATTCCCCTGGCCGCTGTGGGTCGGCGATGACAAACAAACGCGTGTCAATCCTTTGACTCGAGGTCGCTGGACTCCAAGCAAGCAAACGGTGACTACTCAGGACGGGGTTACTTTCACTCGCACGGTCAATGCGTTCGACAGCTACGCACGGCCAACCAGCGTCACGCGCGCCAGTTCGCTGGGGTACAGCCGCACCGAAATCACCGGCTATGCCGATAGACCCGCCCTGTGGGTGATGGGGCAGCTGGAGAGCACCAGCGTAGGCAGCCTGGTGCCGGTGCTCAATACCTACGAAGCCAGCACGGCCAATCTGCTCAGCACCAAGAGCTTCGGCGTCACGCAAGCCAGCTACGCCTGGAACTCCGACGGTACCCTGGCCAGTCGAACCGACGGGGCCGGGCGCAGCACAACGTTCTCCAACTGGTATCGCGGCTTGCCTAGGTCAATCACCTACCCGACCGGAGCTGCCGAAAGCGCAACGGTCAATGAGCATGGCTGGATCACCAGTGTTACCGACGCCGCCAACTACACGACCAGCTATGGCTACGACGCGCTGGGGCGTCTGACCAGCGTTGTGCCACCCGGCAGTTTCAACACAACGGCATTGAGCTTCAGCGCGGTGGCAGATGCGGAGTACGGCCTGGCGGCCGGACATTGGCGCCAGACCGTCACCCAAGGCCATGCCGTCACCAAGACCTATTTCGATGCGCTCTGGCGCCCGGTGATGACCAGGAGCTACGACGCGAGCAATGAGTCGGCCAGCCGCAAGGTTGCCACCAAGCAGTACGACGCCGACGGTCGTATCCGCTTTCAGAGCTATCCGGCGACTGACATTTCCACCTATGACAGCTTGGTCAATGGGGTGCAGACCAGCTACGACGGATTGGGGAGGACGACAAGCACGACGGCTTCGAGCGAACTGGGAGCGCTGGTCACGAGCACCAGCTACCTGTCGGGATTCCAGACCCAGCAGACCAATCCACGAGGCAAGCTCTCCACTCAGGGCTTCTGGGTGCTGGACGATCCCTCAGGTGCGAAGTTGGCCAGTATCTCTGCGCCGGCGGGCGTGACCATCAGCATCACCCGAGACAGTTTCGGCAAGCCTACGGCGATTGCTCGTTCTGGCACCTACGCCGGCTACAGCAGCAATGTGACGCGACGCTATGTCTACGACTCCGGGCAGCGCCTTTGCAAGACCATTGAGCCCGAAGTTGGATCCACGGTGCAGACCTATGACGCCGCTGGGAACCTTGCCTGGAAAGCTCCGGGACAGAGCTTGCCTGGTACTGCTAATTGCGACGACACGTCAGTCGCTGCGGCCGCCAAGATTAGCTATGGCTATGACAACCTGAATCGCCTCACCAGCGTCAGCTACGGGGACGGCAGCCCCGGTGTCACCCGCAGCTACACCGCAGACGGGTTGCTGCAGAGCATCGCCAGCAACGGCAGCGCATGGACCTACGGATACAACGCGCTGCGCAAGCTCAGCTCCGAGAGCCTGAGCTATGGAGGGCAGACCTACGCCTTTGCGTGGAGCTACGACACACAAGGCAATCTGAGTTCGCTCAGCTATCCCAATGGCAGCACGGTCGCCTACAGCCCCAACGCCTTGGGTGAGGCGCAGGCTGTCTCCGGCCACGCGAGCGGCATCAGCTACCACCCGAATGGCGCCGTGGCTGGATACACCCTCGCCAATGGCGTGGTGCACAGCCTTTCGCTGAACGCTCGCGGCCTGCCGCTCGTCAACAAGCATTCGGGAGTGGTGCAGGATCAGTACACCTACGACGCCAATGGCAATGTCACCGGCATCACAGACCAGTTCGACGGCAGCTTCAGTCGAAGCATGAGCTATGACGACCTGGACCGGCTTAGCGGTACCAGCGCTCCCGGTGTGTGGGGCACGGCGACCTACGCCTACGACACGGTGGACAACCTCAGGTCTGCTGTCGTAGGGGCGCGGGCCAGCACCTTCAACTTCACTTCAAGCAATCAACTGGCCAGCGTCACGACCAATGGCGCGACGACGAGCTACGGCTTCGACGCGCGCGGCAATCTGCTCAGCAAGGGCGGGCAGAGTTTTGGTTTTGATCTGGGCAACCGGCTGACCAGTTCCAGTCTGGGAGGCAGCTACGTCTACGACGGTCATGGCCGTCGAATCAAGGTGGTGAGCAGCGATGGATCAACTCGCTTGCAGATGTACAGCCAGCAGGGCCAATTGCTGTGGGCCACCAGCACCGGCGGTGGCCGGCCGACGAGCACGACAGCGTATATCTACCTTGCTGGCAAACAGATTGCCGAAGTGAACAGCGTGGCCGGCACTCAGTACGTACACGCCGATGCTCTAGGCAGCCCAGTTGCTCGCACCAATGCCGCCCGCACCGTGCTCAACCGTCTCCGGTTCGAGCCCTTTGGCTACGTCGCCGCAGGGACCAAACCAAGTCCTGCTACCAGCGTCATCGGATTCACAGGGCATGTTCAGGATGCGGAGACGGATCTCGTGTACATGCAGCAGCGGTACTACGATCCGATTGCCGGACGGTTCCTCAGTGTTGATCCGGTCGTGACCAACGCGAACTCTGGGAAGAGCTTCGGGCGATATCACTACGCGAATAACAATCCGTATCGGTATGTCGATGACGATGGGCGTGATGCAGTCGGGTTCTTGGTCAAGTTGCTTGATAACGGCGGAAAGATCTTTCTTAAGAAGGTCGATAAGGCCGAAGCTGTAGCGGCCAGAAGGTCCGGTCAAAATGTGCAGGCTGCGACCAAGTCTGACGCCAAGCAAATTGAAATCGCGGCCCGGAATGGGGACAAAGGAGGGGTCATGCAGCACAAGGGGCACGAACTCAAGGATGGCTCGACCGGGGATCCTCATTTCCAGACGGAAGGAGTGGAGGGGCACACGTTCTGGGGCAGTCAGTCGGGTGCTGTATTGCCTGAGCTGTTGGAAGCGTTGCTTATTCCGATCCTTGCCACGCCTACTTCCTTGGCTCCCGGGACACTCTATGGCCCTGGTACCCCATACAAGAATCAGCAGGAGTACGACAAGGCCATGAAAGAGAAGGAAGAGAAGCGCAAGCCAGATGAAGAAAAGAAGCCAAAGCCTGAAGATCAAAAGTAGTGGCTGGATATGACTTGGTTCATGATTCGCATGGAGGGGGAAGGTCTGAAAACGGAGATGCCCGGCGAACTGCCGGTGCTCTGGGGGCTGATCAAGGTTAAGAAGACGATCTCTATTGCTGGGTTCTATGCCACTCGGTATGTAGAGGCCGAAGATGCTGATACTGCGATTGAGCTGGTTCGGACTTCCATCAAGAATGACTTGGCAGAGGCATTGGCGAATAGTGGTGGTTCGAGGGACGGCCTTGTGCTCAAGGTGGATGGCATTGAGACTGTCGCGCCCCAGGACGTCGATGCCAATGCGAAGGGCTTTACCTTCTTTAAGGAGTAACTGACCACGCCCGTGGTCAGCCTCTTGAGTAAAGCTGCCCCGCAATGCGTTGCAAGCCCGCTCGACCCCTTGCGTGGTTGAGCGGGCTTCAGGCAAACTCCGCCTCGCAAAGACAACGAGCTGACGTTTAACTCAGCACACCCCTACGGACCACTGGGGCCCATTGCGGCACTGGTGACTCTGACCAAATGCCGAGCGACCTTCGTGGTCAACCGGCACCGCCGCACCAGTTGATGGTGCGGCCTCTCAACAAGCCCTCGCCAGAGGCGGTCTGACCCGGACGATGCTCCGGGCCTGACGGCAACGCCGGGACAGGTGTGTCCGCAAGGACCAGCCTGCTTCGTCGCTTAGCCGCCAGAGCCGCCGGCTGCGCCGTGGGCTTCTCAATCCGAACCGCTTCGCCGTCGCGCGAGCCGTGCTGACCTGCATGGCCTCGCCGCGCCCGGCCGAGCGCGTTCGTCCCAACGCGCCTTGCGCGCACTTCAGCCCTCGCGCTGACACGGGCTCTGCCGTGGTCCGCGAACCCCTCGGGGTTCGTGCGTTCGCGCGCCGCAGCTCCTGCCTCTCAACCAGACCACGGCCGGCCCCTTGAGGCCCATTCGGCGCTGCCCCTCCAAAGGCGCCTTGGCCGCCGCATGCGCGCTTCTCGCTGCGGCACCGAACAACCCAACAACCGAAGGAATCGAACTTGAACCACTTGCACCACCTCACCCGTCCCAGCGCTGCGGCTTCTCTGCCGCAGGCCTTGCTCGCCACGACCTGGCGGGTCTCGCAAAAGGCATTGGAGAACGACACACCCGACGCAGCCTGCGGCCGCTGGCGGTCGTGTCGAAGACGTAGTCATAGGCCCAGACCATGTTGGCCTTGAAGGGCGTGTGCATGCGCGGCCGCACGGAGGCAATGCGCTTGCGAGGCCGTTTCCTGGGCACCAGCAGGCCCGCCTGTCGCCACAGGCGATGCGTGCGCGACCAACTCAACTCGAAGCCCTTGCGGCGCAGGAACACGCGGATGCGCCGGTAGCCGTAGCGCGGATACAGCGCAGAGAGTTCCTTCATGGCCTCGATCACCGGCGCATCCTTGGCCGGCAGGCGCGGCTCGTAGCTCGGTGTGGAGCGCGGCATGCCGATCAGCCCGCAAGCCCGGCGCAGACTCAGGCCTCGCTCGCGAGCGAAGGCGACCTGAGCACGTCGAGCAAGCGGGCTCACCATTTTTTTGCGTTGATTTCCTTCAGGATCGCGTTGTCCAGCGTGGCCTCGGCCAGCAGCTTCTTGAGCCAGCTGTTCTCCAACTCGAGCGCCTTGAGCTGCTTGACGTCCGCGACTTCAAGCTGGCCGAAGTGCTTGCGCCAGGCGTAGATCGTGGGCTCGCTGACCTTGTGCTTCTTGGCGGCCTCGGCCACCGTGGTGCGGTCCGCTTCGCGCAGGATCGCGACCATCTGCTCTTCCGTGAATCGACACTTCTTCATGGGCTCCTCGTCGGATGGAGCCATCTACTCTTGGAATCAGTGTCTCGAAGAATCCGGGCAGGTCACAACCGGCACCGCCGCACCAGTTGATGGTGCGGCCTATCAACAAGCCTTCGCTAGAGGTGGTCTGACCCTGCCATAGTGCCGGCCCTGACGGCAACGCCGGGACAGGTGCGTCCGCAAGGACCAGCCCCTTCCTCCGCTTAGCCGCCAGTGCCGCCGGCTGCGCCGTGGGCTTCTCAATCCGAACCGCATCGCCGTCGCGCGAGCCGTGCTGACTTAACTGCATGGCCTCGCAGCGCCCAGCCGAGCGTGTTCGTCCCAACGCGTCTTGCTTGCGCTGAAGTCCTCGCCCTTACGCTGGAACCGCCACGGTTCTAGTCTCGTGCTTGCTGCCGGCGGCTATTCAAAAGCCTTCGACTCACCCAGAACTGGCGCCACCCGGTCCTTGTCCGCCAGCAGCGGAGCCACACCGACATCCGGCCACTGGATGCCGATCGCCGGATCATCCCAGCGCACCGCCCCCTCGCTTTGCGGCGAGTAGAAGTCGGTGGTCTTGTAGAGGAAGTCGGCCGATTCGCTCAGCACCAGGAAGCCATGGGCAAAGCCCGGCGGTATCCACATCTGCCGGTGGTTGTCGGCGCTGAGCTCGAAGCCCACCCATTGGCCGAAGCGCGGGCTGGAGCGGCGCAGGTCCACGGCCACGTCGAACACCGCGCCGCTGACCACGCGAACCAGCTTGCCCTGCGCATGGGGCGGCAGCTGGAAGTGCAGGCCGCGCAGCACGCCGCGGCTGGAGCGCGAATGGTTGTCCTGCACAAAGGGCAGGGAGTTGCCTGTGGCGGCATTGAAGGCCTGCTCGTTCCAGCTTTCGGTGAAGAAGCCGCGGGCATCGCCGAACACGCGCGGCTCGATGAGAAAGACCTCGGGCAGGGCAGTCGGTGTGGCTTTGAGGCTCATGGTGCTCTCGGGACTCGTTCAGAACGCGCGCTTCTCGTCCAGCAGGCGCAGCAGGTACTGGCCGTAGCCGTTCTTGGCCAGCGGGCGTGCCAGTGCTTCCAGCTGGCTTGCGTCTATCCAGCCCGAGCGGAAGGCCACCTCCTCGGGACAGGCGACCTTGAGGCCCTGGCGCTTTTCCAGCGTGGCGATGAACTGGCTGGCCTCCAGCAGGCTGTCGTGCGTGCCCGTGTCCAGCCAGGCATAGCCGCGACCCATGATCTCGACCTGCAACTGGTCCTGGCTCAGGTAGCGGGCGTTGACGTCGGTGATCTCCAGCTCGCCGCGGGCGCTGGGCTTGATCGAGGCGGCGATGTCGCAGACCTGCTCGTCATAGAAGTAGAGGCCGGTCACCGCGTAATTGCTCTTGGGCTGCTTGGGCTTTTCTTCGATGGACAGGGCCTGCTGCCGGGCATCGAACTCGACCACGCCATAACGTTCCGGATCGGTGACGTGGTAGGCGAACACCGTCGCGCCGGTGGTCGTGGCGGCGGCATGGCCCAGCAGGCCCTGGAAATCATGGCCATAGAAGATGTTGTCGCCCAGCACCAGGGCCGAGGGCGCACCACCAATGAAATCCTTGCCGAGGATGAAGGCCTGGGCCAGGCCGTCCGGGCTGGGCTGCACGCAATAGCTGATGTTCAAACCCCAGCGCGAGCCGTCGCCCAGCAGGGCCTCGAAGCGCGGCGTGTCCTGCGGCGTGCTGATCAGGAGGATGTCGCGGATGCCGGCCAGCATCAGGGTGCTGAGCGGGTAATAGACCATGGGCTTGTCGTACACCGGCAGCAGCTGCTTGCTCATGGCCAGCGTGGCCGGATGCAGCCGGGTGCCGGAGCCGCCGGCCAGGATGATGCCCTTGCGTGCCTTGCTAGTCATGGCCTGGGTCCTTCAGGGGTGGATTTCGTTGAGCATGCGCTCGACCCCCAGCTGCCAGTACGGCAGCTTGAGGCCGAAGGCGGCCTGCAGTCGGTCGGTCGAGAGCCGCGAGTTGAGCGGGCGGCGGGCCGGCGTCGGGTACTCGCTGGTGGGGATGGCCAGCACCTGGTCGGCCGCCACCTTGATAGGCAGGCCGCGGGCGCGGGCCCATTCGATGACGAAGCAGGCGTACGCATGCCAGCTGGTCTCGCCGCCGGCCACCGCGTGGTAGGTGCCGGCCAGCTCGGGCTGGTCCAGCGTGGCACGGATCATGTGGGCGCTCAGGTCGGCCAGCAGATCGGCGCCGGTGGGTGCGCCGATCTGGTCGGCGATCACCTTCAGCTGCTCGCGCTCAGTGGCCAGGCGCAGCATGGTCTTGGCGAAGTTGCCGCCGCGGGCCGCATAGACCCAGCTGGTGCGCAGGATCAGGTGGCGGCAGCGGCTGGCCCGGATGCCGGCCTCGCCGGCGGCCTTGCCGGCGCCGTAGACGCTCAGGGGACCAATGGCCGAATACTCGTCGCGCGGCGCGCTGCCGCTGCCGTCGAACACGTAGTCGCTGCTGTAATGGACCAGCAGGGCGCCCAGCTGCTGGGCCGCCGAGGCGATCACGCCGACCGAGGCGGCATTGATCTGCTGGGCGATGGCCGGCTCGGACTCGGCCTTGTCCACCGCGGTATAGGCCGCGGCATTGACGATGACTTGCGGCGCCTCGCGCAGGACGCGCGCATGCAGCGACTCGGCATCGGCCAGGTCGCCGCCCTGGTCGCGCCGGTCCAGCGCCACCAGGTTGCCCAGCGGCGCCAGCGCGCGCTGCAGCTCCCAACCGAGCTGGCCGTTCTTGCCGAGCAGCAGAATCTTCATCGATCAGCCGTATTGCTTGCTGAGCCACTCGCGGTAGGAGCCGCTCTGCACATGGGCCACCCAGTCCGGGTTGTCCAGGTACCACTGCACCGTCTTGCGGATGCCGGTCTCGAAAGTCTCGGCCGGGCGCCAGCCCAGTTCGCGCTCGATCTTGCGGGCGTCGATGGCGTAGCGGCGGTCGTGGCCGGGCCTGTCCTTGACGTAGGTGATCAGGCGCTCGTAGGGGCCTTCGCTCGAAGGGCGCAGTTCGTCCAGCAGGCGGCACACCGTCTTGACGATGGCTATGTTGGCCATCTCGTTCCAGCCGCCCACGTTGTAGACCTCGCCGACCCGGCCACCGGCCAGCACGGCGCGGATCGCGGCCGCATGGTCCTTGACGTAGAGCCAGTCGCGGATCTGCTGGCCGTCGCCGTAGACCGGCAGTGGCTTGCCCGCGAGGGCGTTGACGATCATCAGCGGGATCAGCTTCTCGGGGAAGTGATAAGGCCCGTAGTTGTTCGAGCAGTTGGTGGTCAGCACCGGCAGGCCGTAGGTGTGGTGCCAGGCGCGCACCAGGTGGTCGCTGGCGGCCTTGCTGGCCGAGTAGGGACTGTTGGGCTCGTAGGCGTTGGTCTCGGCGAACGGCGGGTCGTCCTTCTTCAAGGAGCCGTAGACCTCGTCGGTCGAGACATGGTGGAAGCGGAAGCCCTGCTGGCCGGCTTGGTCCAGGCCGTTCCAGTAGGCGCGGGCCGCTTCCAGCAGCGTGAACGTGCCTTCCACATTGGTCTTGACGAAGGCGCCGGGGCCGTGGATGGACCGGTCCACATGGCTCTCGGCCGCGAAGTGGACGATGGCGCGGGGCTGGTGCTCGGCCAGCAGCTTGTCGACCAGGGCGCGGTCGCAAATGTCGCCTTGCACGAAGACATGGCGGGCATCGCCCTGCAGCGCCTGCAGGTTCTCGGGGTTGCCGGCATAGGTCAGCACGTCCAGGTTGACGACGGGTTCGTCGCTCTGGGCCAGCCAGTCCAGGACGAAGTTGCTGCCGATGAAGCCGGCGCCGCCGGTGACGAGGATGCTCATGGTGACTTCTCAGCTGCGGCCATAGGTGTCGTCGAAGCGGACGATGTCGTCTTCGCCGAGGTAGGTGCCGGACTGCACCTCGATGATTTCCAGCGGCACCTTGCCGGGGTTGCGCAGCCGGTGCTTCTGGCCCAGCGGGATGTAGGTGCTCTGGTTCTCGCTGATCAGCAAGATCTGGTCGCCGTTGGTGACCTCGGCCGTGCCCGAGACCACGATCCAGTGCTCGGCGCGGTGGTGGTGCATCTGCAGGCTCAGCGAGGCACCGGGCTTGACCATGATGCGCTTGACCTGGAAGCGTTCACCGTGGTCGATGCTGTCGTACCAACCCCAGGGGCGGTGGACCTTGCGTGGCAAGTCCAGCTCGCCGCGGTTCTGTGCATGCAGCTGGCCGACGATGGCCTTGACCTCCTGGCTGCGCGAGCGGTCGGTGACCAGCACCGCATCCGGCGTCTCGACCACGACCACGTCTTCCAGACCGACCACGCTGACCAGGCGGCTGGTCGCATGGACGAAGGTGTTGCGGCTCTGCTTGACGATGGCGTCGCCCACCGAGGCATTGCCCTCGGCGTCCTTGTCGGCCACCAGCCAGACCGCCTCCCAGGCGCCCAGGTCGTTCCAGCCGGCCGACAGGCTCACCATGCGGAGCAGGAAGGCGCTGCCGGGGCAGCGCTCCATCACGGCGTAGTCGATGGACTCGCTGGGCACGGCGGCGAACTGGGCCTTGCCGGGGCGGATGAACTTGGCGTCGGTGCTGCGGGCGGTCCAGGCGGCGCGGGTGGCTTCGAGGATGTCCGGACGGAACTGGCCCAGGGCCGCCAGCCAGGTGCTGGCGCGCAGCACGAACATGCCGGCGTTCCAGCTGTAGTCGCCGCTGTCCAGGTACTTCTGGGCGGTGGCGGCATCAGGCTTCTCGACGAAGGCGGCAACCTTGAGTCCGCTGCCGTCGGCCTCGGCGCGGATGTAGCCGTAGCCGGTCTCGGGCCGCTCGGGCTTGATGCCCAAGATGACGATGGCACCGCCGGCGGCTTCGCGCACCGCCTGCTGCATCGCGGCCTTGAAGGCGGCCGGGTCGGTCAGGGTCTGGTCGGCCGGCGTCACCACCAGCACCGGATCGTCACCGCCTTCGACGGCGGCCAGCGCGGCCAGGGTCACGGCCGGTGCGGTGTTGCGGCCGCAGGGCTCCAAGAGGGCGGCGCCGGGCTCGATGCCGGTCTCGCGCAGCTGGTCCAGCAGCAGGAAGCGGTGCTCCTCATTGCCGACGATCAGTGGCGCCGTGGTGGCGATGTCGGCAGCGCCCAGGTCGGCCAGGCGGCGGGCGGCCTGCTGGAACAGGCTCTCGTTGCCCGACAGCACCAGGAACTGCTTGGGATAGCCGGCGCGCGACAGCGGCCACAGCCGCGTGCCGCTGCCGCCGGCCATGATGACCGGCTGGACCTGGATCGTTTTGACGTTCTTGTCGCTGCTCATGCTCGTCCTATTGTGGGCAGGCGTAGGGCGTTCAATCGCCGGAAAAGCTTTGCCGGCACCTGCCGTCAAAAGCCCTCTTCAGAACCCCTCCGGGTTCTGGCTCTGCCAGCGCCAGCTGTCGCTGCACATGGTCTGGAGGTCGCGGCTGGCGCGCCAGCCCAGCTTGTCGGCGGCCAGCTGCGGGTCGGCCCAGCAGGCGGCCACGTCGCCGGCGCGGCGCGGCGCAAATTCGAAGGGCACGGGCTTGCCGCTGGCCGCCTCGTAGGCGCGCACCACGTCCAGCACGCTGTAGCCCTGGCCGGTGCCCAGGTTGACCGTGATCGACTCATGGCCGCCGAGCAGGAAGCGCAGCGCCGCCACATGGCCCTCGGCCAGGTCGACCACGTGGATGTAGTCGCGCACGCCGGTGCCGTCGGGCGTGTCGTAGTCGTTGCCGAAGACCTTCAGCACGTCCCGGCGGCCCACGGCGACCTGGGCCACGTAGGGCATCAGGTTGTTCGGGATGCCACGCGGGTCCTCGCCGATCTCGCCGCTCTCGTGGGCACCGACCGGGTTGAAGTAGCGCAGGCAGGCGGTCTGCCAGCGCGGGTCGGCGGCGCCAATGTCGCGCAGGATGGTCTCGCCTATCAGCTTGGTCTGGCCGTAGGGGTTGACCGCCGACACCGGCGCGTCCTCGCGCAGCGGCAACTGCTCCGGCGTGCCGTAGACCGTGGCGCTGGAGCTGAAGACGATGCGGCGGCAGCCATGCGAGGCCATGGTCTCGCAGATGGTCAGCAGGCCGCCGAGGTTGTTGCGGTAGTAGTCCAGCGGCTTCTCGGTCGATTCGCCCACGGCCTTGTAGGCGGCGAAATGGACCACGGCCTCGAAGGCATGCTTGGCGAACAGCGCCTGCATGGCCTCGGCATCGCCGACGTCCGCGCATTCGAACTGCGGCTGTTGGTCGGACAACTGGGCGATGCGCGGCAGCACGGCCGGCGAGCTGTTGGAGAAGTCGTCCACGCCGACCACGTCGAAGCCCGCAGCCAGCAGGGCCAGCCAGGTGTGGGAGCCGATGTAGCCGGTGGCGCCAGTCAGGAGGATCTTGGGGTTGCTGCTCATGGGGATGATGCTCGTTGGCGCCCGGGGTGCCCCGGGAGGCTTGCGCGCGGATTCTCTCTCAGCGGCGCTGCCTCGCCGGGGCCTATCTGTGGCAAATCCCCGTCCCGGCGGGCTGCCTACAATGCCCCGATGCCTTTTGATCAATGGTCCCAAGCCCTGGCCCCTGCCGTGCAGGAGCGCCTGGTTCTGCTCATCAACCATGTGCTGTCGCGCGAAAGCGTGGCCACCGAGCGCCTCAAGCCGCAGTCGGGCCGCAGCCTGGTGATCAGCCTCGGCGGCTGGCCGTCGCTGCTGCCCGCGGCGCCCGACCTGGCCCTGCAGGTCACGCCGGCCGGCCTTTTCGAGCGGCTGGATGCGGTGCCGGCCCAGCCCGACCTGCGGGTCGAGCTGGACGCCAGCAATCCGGCCGCCATGGCCCTGGGCGCGTTCAGCGGCGTCAAGCCGCGTGTCACCGTTCAGGGTGACGCGGCCCTGGCCGGCGAGGTCAACTGGCTGATGGCCAATCTGCGCTGGGATATCGCCGACGACCTGGCCAGCCTGGTCGGTCCGCTGGCGGCCCAGCAACTGGCGCGCTTCGGCCAGGCCGCTACTGCGGCACTGAGCCAGCTGGCCGGCGTGGCACAAGGCGCTGCCGGCTTCGGGGCCCGCAAGAACCCATGAGGTACCTGGCCCGGCTGCTGGTCATCGCCTGGACCCTCCGGCGCTTCGGCCTGGACGAGCTGGCCCTGGCGGCCTTCAGCGGCCGGCGCATGCGCTGGCTGCACCGCATCGTGTCCTTCGGCCGCCGCTGGAACGAGCCGCGCGGCGTGCGCCTGCGCCTGGCGCTGGAGCGGCTGGGGCCTATCTTCGTCAAGTTCGGCCAGGTGCTGTCGACCCGGCGCGACCTGCTGCCGGCCGACATCGCCGGCGAGCTGGCCAAGCTGCAGGACAGCGTGCCGCCCTTCGACGCCGCCCGTTCGCGGGCCCTGATCGAACAGGCCTTCGGCCGCCGCATCGAGGAGCTGTTCGCCAGCTTCGAGGACCAGCCGGTGGCCAGCGCTTCCATCGCCCAGGTGCATTTCGCGGTGCTCAAGGACGGCCGCGAGGTGGCGGTCAAGGTGCTGCGGCCCGGCATGCTGGACGTGATCGAGGACGACCTGGCGCTGATGCGGACGCTGGCCGGCTGGGTCGAGCGGCTCTCGGCCGACGGCCGTCGCCTGAAGCCGCGCGAGGTCGTGGCCGAGTTCGACACCTACCTGCACGACGAGCTGGACCTGGTGCGCGAGGCCGCCAATGCCGCCCAGCTGCGCCGCAACATGGACGACCTGCAGCTGGTCATGGTGCCCGAGATGATCTGGGAGCTCTGCACCCAGGACGTCATCGTGATGGAGCGCATGGTCGGCGTGCCGATCTCGCAGATGCAGCGCCTCAGGGAGGCCGGCATCGACATCAAGAAGCTGGCCCGCGATGGCGTCACCATCTTCTTCACCCAGGTGTTCCGTGACGGCTTCTTCCATGCCGACATGCACCCGGGCAACATCCAGGTCAGCCTGGCGCCGGAGACCTTCGGCCGCTACATCGCGCTGGACTTCGGCATCATCGGCACGCTCAGCGAGAACGACAAGGACTACCTGGCGCAGAACTTCGTGGCCTTCTTCCAGCGCGACTACAAGCGCGTGGCCGAGCTGCACATCGAGTCGGGCTGGGTGCCGGCCGACACCCGGGTCGACGAGCTGGAAAGCGCGGTGCGCGCCGTCTGCGAGCCGCACTTCGACCGGCCGCTGAAGGACATCTCGCTGGGCCAGGTGCTGATGCGCCTGTTCCAGGCCTCGCGCCGCTTCAACGTCGAGATCCAGCCCCAGCTGGTGCTGCTGCAGAAGACGCTGCTGAACATCGAGGGCCTGGGCCGCCAGCTCGACCCCGAGCTGGACCTCTGGGCCACGGCCAAGCCCTTCCTGGAGCGCTGGATGGACGAGCAGATCGGCTGGCGCGCCCTGGTCAGCCAGCTGAAGAAGGAAGCGCCGCGCTTTGCCCAGTTCCTGCCCGAGCTGCCGCGGCTGCTGCACGAATCGCTGAAGCGCCAGGCCGGGCCACAGGACGGCGAACTGCTGCGGGCGCTCTTGCTGGAGCAGCGCCGCACCAACCGGCTGCTGCAGACCCTGGTCCTCGTCGGCCTGGGTTTCGTGCTGGGCCTGGTGGCGATGCGGGTCTTCAGCACCCTCTGATTCGAGGGCTGCCCGCCACTGGAGGGCCGCGCGCTTTGCCGCTAGGCTGGCGCCATGCCTGCCCTCCGCATGCTGATCCTGTGGCTAGGCCTGGTCCTTGGCGCGTGGGCAGGTCCGGGCCTGCAGACCCTGCGCTTCGAGCACCTGCAGCCCGAGCAACTGGGCGCGGGCGGCCCTATGCAATGCGCGGTGCAGGACCGGCTGGGCCAGATGTGGCTGGGCACCAGCTCCGGCCTGGTCCGCTACGACGGCCGGCGCGGCAAGCTGTTTCGCAATGACGCGCGCAATGCCAGCTCGCTGAGCCATTCCTGGGTCCAGGCGCTGATGTGGCAGGACGAGCGCGTGCTGCTGGTGGCCACGGCCGATGGCCTCAATGTCTTCGACACCTACACCGAGGCCAACGAGCGCGTGGCGCTGCCGGGTCAGCGGCGCGTGGCCCATCGCGGCCTGCGCGGCTTGCAGCCGGCCACGGAAGGCAAGATCTGGACCCGGACCTACTTCGAGCTGCTGCTGTACGAGCCCAGGCAGCGGCAGTTCACGCCGGTGCCGCTGGAAGGCTTGCAGAAGTTTGGCGGCGAAGCCGGTGCATACCTGGTCGGCCTGGAGTCCGATGGCCAGGGCGGCGTCTGGCTGGTGGCCGGCATCGAGCTGATTCATGTCGATCATCAGGGCCGGATCAGCCAGCGCTGGCCGCTGGCCAGGCCGCCCAAGGGCAGGACCGACGTGGAGGTCATGAGTGTGGACAAGCAAGGCCGGGCCTGGGTTGGTGGCGGGGGCTGGCTGCAATTGATCGACCTGCGTGACGGCCGGCAATTGCCGCTGCCTGAGAACCTGGACCTGGCCGGCAAGTCGGTCCATGCCGTGATGGCCGACGACGAGGACACGGTCTGGATAGGCACCGGCAGCCAAGGTCTGTGGCGCGTGCCTCGCGGCAGTGCGAAGGCGGAGCAGTTCCGCAACCATCCGGCGCAGCCCCGGAGCCTGGTCGCCGATTCGGTCTCGGGCCTTTTCCAGGATCGCAGCGGCGTGCTCTGGGTTGGCAGCTGGAGCGGCCAGGTTTCGCTGGCGGATCTGCGCCAGAAGGGCTGGCGCAGCTACTCCCAGGTGTTCAGCGAGCCCGACACCCTGCCCGACTTCAGCGTGCATGCCATCGAGGTCGAGGATGACAACCATGTCTGGGTCGCTACCTATGGCGGCGGCGTGCTGCGCCTGACCCTGGACACCGGCCAGGCCCAGGCGCTGGACAGCGGTGACCTGCCGCTGGGCTATGCGCAGGCGCTGAGCTGGCAGCCGGGCCGGGGCTTGTGGATTGGTGCCGACACCGGCGCGTACTTGCTACCCGTGGGTGAAACCCGGGTGCGCCTGGCGCCGCTGGGCGAATGGACCGGCAAGCTGAAGGCCGTGCGTCGGGTGAAGCTGGACGGCGCGGGCCAGCTGTGGCTGGGCGGCCGCCATGGCGTCCTCAAGGTGGCGGCCAATGGCGAGGTGCAGGCTTTGCCGGTGCAGGTCGAAGGCGGCAAGGCGACGTTGAGCGAATCCGCCGTGACCGCCTTGCTGCCCGATCGCGAGGGCCGCCTGTGGGTGGGCACCGACCGGGGCTTGCGCCTGCTGGCGGGCGAGCACTTCGTCCAGCCCTTGCTGGCCGACATACCCGGCCTGGACCTCGACCTGTTGAAGGTGCTGGCCTTGGCCCAGGACCGACGGGGCCGGCTCTGGATGGGGACCGAGTTCGGCTTGTTCGAGCTGGTCGCGGCCGCTGGCGGGCGCTGGCGGGCGCGGGCCGTCACCGAGGTGCTGGGCTTGCCGGCTGGCGGGGTCAGCAACCTGCTGGTCGACCAGGACGACGGCCTGTGGTTCGCCAGCGCGGCCGGCCTGGTGCGGCTGGATGCCGAGCGCCGGCAGGCCCGGCATTACGACGGCCTGGCACGGCGCCTGCTGGGTGGCATTCAGGTGCGTGCAGCGGCGCTGGGGTCCCAGGGCCGGCTGTTCTTCGGACAGTCCGGCGTGATCCAGTTCAACCCGGCGGCCTACAGCAGCAATGCGGTGCCGCCGCAGGTGCTGCTGTCCGACCTGCAGGTCTACAACCGCTCGCTGCGCGATGCGAGGCCCGAGGACAAGCCCGACAGCAGCGACCCCTCGGCCCAGAGCCTGGCCGATGTGGGCGTGCAGGGCGTGCTGGAGCGGGCTCAGGCCGTACGGCTCAGCCATCGCGAGGGCATGGTGAGCTTCGACCTGCGGGCCCAGCATTTCTACAGCCCCGGCCAGGTCCGCTACGCCTGGAAGCTGGAAGGCTTCGACCAGCGCTGGATAGAAGGCCGGCCCGGCCAGGGCCTGGCCACTTACACCAACCTGGATGCCGGCAATTTCCGGCTGATGGCCAAGGCGGCCAACCCGGACGGAGTCTGGGGCGAGCCGCGCCAGCTGCTGGAGGTCGAGGTGCTGCCGCCGTGGTGGAAGTCGGCCTGGTTCCGTGGCCTGGTGGGCTTGCTGCTGCTGGCCGGCCTGGTCAGCGCCTGGCAGCTGCGGCTGCGCGGGCTGAAGCGGGAGCAGCTGCGGCTGGAATCCGAAGTGGCGCGGCGCACGGCGGAGGTGCAGGCCCAGCGCCAGCAAATCGCCACGCTCAGCGAGATCGGCCGCGAGCTGACCGCGTCGCTGGACATGGCGGCGATCCAGAACGCGCTGTTCAAGCATGTGGCATCGCTGATGCCGGCCACCACCTTCGGCGTGGGCCTGGTCAATCGGGAGGAGGGCGTGGTGGAGTTCGACTTCATGATCCATCGCGGCCAGGCGATCAAGCCCTACCGCCGCAGCCTTGACGCGGCCGAGCAGCCGGCGGCCCGTTGCGTGCGAGAAGGCCGGCCCCTGCTGATTGGCGAGTTCGAACAGGACATCCGGCTGCTGGATGCCGCGGTGCGCGAGCGTCCGGGCCAGCAGGTCGAGCTGGCCGACGGCAGCAGCGTGCCCAGCGTTGCGCGCTCGGCGATCTATGTGCCCTTGCAGATCAAGGGCGAGACCATGGGCGTGCTGGTCGTGCTGAGCGATCAGGCGCATGCCTTCGACAAGACCCATCTGGACATGCTGCAGACCCTGGGCGCCTACACGGCCGTGGCGCTGGACAACGCCGATGCGTACCACGCGCTGCAGGAGGCGCAGCACCAGCTGGTGGAGCAGCGCAAGCTGGCGGCCATGGGGCATCTGGTGGCGGGCGTGGCGCATGAGCTCAACACGCCGCTGGGCAATGGTCTGCTGGCGGCCAGCACCTTGTTCGAGGATGCCCGCAAGCTGACGCGGGTGCTCAACGAGGGCCAGCTGCGCCGTGCCGACCTGCAGCACTTCGAGCGCTCGCTCGATGCCGGCGAAGAGCTGCTGCTGCGCAGCCTGCACAAGGCCAGCGACCTGGTGAGCAGCTTCAAGCAGCTGGCGGTCGACCCGGTCGACCAGCAGCGCAGTCGCTTCGAGCTGGCGAGTCTGGCCGAGGAGCTGAAAAGCCTGCACCTGGGCGTGCTGGCCGAGAGGGGGCATCGACTACAGCTGGAGGTGCCAGACGGACTGATGCTGGACAGCTATCCGTCCGCCCTGCACCAGGTGCTGAAGCAGTGGCTGGACAACGCGATCGAGCATGGGTTTGGCGACCGCCGTGACGGCCTGTTGCGCCTGGTGGCCGAGCCGCTGGGCGCCGAGCGGCTGCGGCTGCGGCTTGAGGACGATGGCGCCGGCATTGCGCCCGAGGTCATAGGTCGGGTGTTCGATCCCTTCTTCACCACCCGCTTCGGCCGCGGCAGCAACGGCCTGGGCCTGCACCTGGTCTACACCCTGGTCAACTCTTTGTTGGGCGGACAGGTCACGGTCACCAGCGAGCCGGGACAAGGGGCGGTCTTCGAGATACTCTTGCCCCTGGTCGCGCCACGACGCGATTGATACAAGACAAATAACCTTGACGGGGAGCGTCGGTTTCTTGGTCTGGACCCATGCGGCCCTTGCGCTTCCTATTGCTTTGCTGGCTATTTCTTGGCTTGCAGGCACAGGCCGGACCTGGCATGCAAAGCCTGCGCTTCGAGCTCCTCGGCAACGAGAGGCTGGATTCGGCCGGCGTGCTGATCTGCGCGCTGCAGGACGACCTGGGCCAGATGTGGCTGGGCACGACCGGGGGCCTGGTCCGCTACGACGGGCGCCGCGGCTGGCGCTTTCCCCACAATCCGCGGGATCCCGGCTCGCTGAGCCACTCCTGGGTGCAGAGCCTGCTCTGGCAGGACGATGGCCGCCTGCTGGTCGCCACGGTGGATGGGCTCAATCTGTTCGACCCGCGCTCCGAAACCAACGAGCGCCTGGCCTGGCCTGAGGAGCGCCGTCTGCCCGAGCGCTCGGTCAGGCAGCTGCAGCCGGCCGGGCCGGGTCGGGTCTGGGTGCAGACGCCCTGGCAACTGCTGCAGTACGAGATGGCGACACGCCGCTTCACAGCCGTGCCGCTGGAAGGCCTCAATGCCTGGCCCAGGGTGGGCAAGCCGAGGCTTGAGGCCATGCAGTCCGACGGCAAGGGCGGCGTGTGGCTGGTGGCGGGCGCCGACCTCACCCATCTCGACGCCACGGGGCGAGTGCTGCAGCGCTGGCCCCTGGCGGCGCCGCCCACCGGCCAAGCCTGGGTGTCCAGCATGGTCCTCGACAAACGGGGGCGGGCCTGGCTGGGCGGCCCCGGCTGGCTGCGCGTGCTCGACCTGGGTGACGGCCGCGAGCTCGACCTGCCGCAGCGTCTGGGCCTGCCGCAGCGGACCATCCATGCGTTGGGGCTGGACGACGAGGGCTCGATCTGGATAGGCACGGGTGGTGCCGGCGCCTGGCGGGTGAAGCCGGGTGGCGAGAGTGCCGAGGCGTTTCGCAACCACCCGGCCATCGCCACCAGCCTGAACAACGACACGGTCTCGGCCTTCTTCCAGGACCGCAGCGGTGTGCTGTGGATAGGCACCTGGGTCTCCCAGATCTCGCTGGTCGACCTGCGTCAGGGCGGCATGCGCCACTATGCCCGCGTGTTCAGCGAGGCCGACACCTTGCCCAGCAACTTCGTGTTCGGCATGGACCTCGACGATGACCGCCACCTCTGGCTGGGGACCTATGGCAAGGGGGTGGTGCGGCTCGACCTGGAAACGGGCACCGCCGAGCAACCGGATGCCGGCGACCTGCAGGTCGGCTATGTGCAGACGCTGAAGAACGAGCCGGGGCGCGGACTCTGGATTGGCGCCGACACCGGGCTGTACTGGCTGCCCGAAGGCACGCGCAAGATCCGGCCCGCGGCGCTGGGCGAGGCGACCAGCAAGCTCAAGCCCATCGTGAGCCTGGTGCTGGATCCGGCCGGCCGGCTCTGGATAGGGGCCAGCCACGGCATCCATGTGCGGGAGCGCGACGGCCAGGTCCGCGTGCTGCCCAGCCAGGTCGAGGGTGCCAAGGCCACGCTGAGCGAATCCGAGCTGATGTCCATGCTGGTCGATGCCCAGGGCCGGCTGTGGGTCGGCACCAATCGCGGCCTGCGGCTCCTGCAGGGCGAGCGCTTCATCCAGCCGCTGCTGCGCGACGAGGGCGGCCTGGACCTGGAAACCCTGGTCGTCACCTCGCTGAAGCAGGACCGTGGGGGCCGGCTGTGGATGGCCAGCAGTGCCGGCCTGTTCTCGCTGGAGCCGGCCGGGGAGCGCTGGAAGCTGCGGCCATGGAGCGACCTGCCGGGCCAGCCGCCCGGCCGCGTCAGCTACATGCAGCTGGGCCATGACGATGCTTTGTGGTTCGTGAGCACGGGCGGCATCGTCCGCATGGACCCCGAGCGGCGCGAGGTGCAGCGTTTCGGCGGCACGGCCCTGCGCTTCCTGCCGGGCCATTCCGGCCGCGCCTCAGCGCTCGGGGCCGATGGGCGCATCTACTTCGGCCAGCCGGGCGTGCTGGAGATCGACCTGCCGGCGTTCCGACGCAACAGCGCGGCGCCGTCGGTCCTGCTCTCCGACCTGCAGGTCTACAACCGCTCGCTGCGCGAAGCGGACCCGGGTGCCGCGCCGGACGAGGCCGACCCTTCGGCCCGGGTGCTGGCCGACGTGGGCGTGCAAGGCGTGCTGGAGCGGGCCACCAAGCTACGGCTCAGCCATCGCGAAGCCATGGTCAGCTTCGACCTGCGGGCCCAGCATTTCTACGGCAACGCCCAGCTGCGCTATGCCTGGAAGCTGGACGGCTTCGACAAGCGCTGGATCGAGGGCCGGCCGGGCCAGGGCCTGGCGACCTACACCAACCTGGATGCCGGCCACTACCGCTTGCTGGCCAAGGCGGCCAATCCCGATGGCGTCTGGAGCGAGCCGAGGGAGCTGATCGCCGTCGAGGTGCTACCTCCTTGGTGGCGCGCCCCCTGGTTCCGCGCCTTGCTGGCGGTATCGCTGGTCGCCTCGGTCGCGCTGGCCTGGCAGCTGCGGCTGCGCCGGCTCAAGCGCATCCAGCGCGAGCTGGAGGCCGAGGTGGCCAACCGCACCCGGCAGATCGCCACGCTGAGCGAGATCGGCCGCGAGCTGACCGCCTCACTGGACCTGGCGGCCATCCGGCGGGCACTGTTCGAGCATGTGGAGTCGTTGATGCCGGCCACGGTGTTCGGTGTGGGCCTGGTGAACCGGGAAGAGCGGGTGGTGGAGTTCGACTTCATGGTCGAGCGGGGCAAGGCCTTCAAGCCCTACCGGCGCAGCCTGGACGCGCCCGAGCAGCCGGCGGCTCGCTGCGTGGCCACGGGCGAGGCCTTCATATTGCGCGAGTTCGGGCATGACAACCGCGATGTCGATGCTGGCGTGCGCGCCCATGAAGGCCAGCGGCTGCAGCTGGTGGACGGCAGCGAGCCCGCCCAATCGCGTTCAGCGCTCTATGTGCCGTTGAAGATCAAGGGCGAGGTGATTGGCATCCTGAGCGTGCTCAGCGAGCAGCCGGACGCCTACACGCAGACGCATCTGGACATGCTGCAGACCCTGGGCGCCTACACGGCCGTGGCGCTGGACAACGCCGATGCCTACCGGGCGTTGCAGGCGGCGCAGAGCCAGTTGGTCGAGCAGCGAAAGCTGGCCTCGCTGGGCCACCTGGTGGCCGGCGTCGCCCATGAGCTGAACACACCCCTGGGCAACGGCCTGCTGGCGGCGACCACGCTGTGCGAGGACGCCAACCGCCTGGTCGATGGCCTGGCCCAGGGCCAGTTGCGCCGCTCGGAGCTGGAGGGCTTCCGTGAATCGCTGGCCCTGGGCGGCGAGTTGCTGTTGCGCAGCCTGGAGACGGCCAGCCGCCTGGTGGCGAGCTTCAAGCAGCTGGCGGTGGACCAGGCCAGCGAGCAGCGCCGACGCTTCGATCTGGCCGGTCTGGCCGAGGAATTCAAGCAGGCCCGTGTCAGCGGACTGTCCGAATTTGGTCATTCCTTGGAGCTGGTCGTACCGCCGGGACTGGTGCTGGACAGCTTCCCTGGAGGGCTGCGCCAGGTGCTGGAACAGCTGCTGGACAACGCCGTCGAACATGGTCTTGCCGGCCGGCGCGGCGGCCATCTTCGCCTGAGTGCCGAGCCGCTGGGGGCCGAGCGAATCCGCCTGCGCTTTTCGGACGACGGCCAGGGCATGGCCCCCGATGTCATAGGGCGGGTCTTCGATCCCTTCTTCACCACCCGCTTCGGCCGCGGCAGCAACGGCCTGGGCCTGCACCTGGCCTATACCCTGGTGCATTCCATGCTGGGTGGCCAGATCAGCGTGAGCAGCGAACCTGGACAGGGGTCGGTGTTCGAGATCCAGATGCCGCGCGAGGCACCCCGCCGCGATTGAGGGGCTGTGCCGGATTCGCCACTGGAGCAGATGCTGCTTTCTCGCTAGGCTGCGGGCATGCCGTGGTTCCGCCAGCTGTCCTTCCTGCTCTGCTTCTGCGTCCTGCAGGCAGCCCAGGCGGGGTCAGGTCTGCAGAGCCTGCGCTTCGAACGGCTGGGTCCGGATCAGCTGGGCGTCCAGACCTCGGTGGTGGCGGCGCAGCAAGACGCGCGCGGCCTGGTCTGGCTGGGTACGACGGACGGGCTGCTGCGCTACGACGGACGCGCAGGAAAGCTGTTTGCACCAGAGCCTGCCGATCCCAAGACGCTGCGCAATGCCTATGCCCGAACCCTGGTGCTGCTGCCCGGCGAACGCTTGCTGGTGGGCACCGACCTGGGTGTCGACGAGTTCGACCTCAGGACCGAGGTGGCCCGCCACATCGAGATGCCCGAGCCGCGGAGCGGCCGCGGCGCCCGGGTGCTGCGCATGCAGGCGGGCCGGGCCGGCAAGGTCTGGGTACAGCGCAGCAGCGACCTGATGCTGTACGACACCGAGAGCCGCCGGCTCGACCCGGTGGTCTTGCGCGGACTGCAGCCGCTGCGCGCGGGCGAGAGCCCGACGCTGTCCAGCGTGCTGGCCGACGGGCAGGGCGGCGTGTGGCTGGTGGGTGGGCGCGAACTGCTCCACGTGGATGCCGAGCGCGAACTCGTGCAGCGCTGGCCGCTGGGATACTTTGGCGGGCAGGAGGGCGTTCGCAGCCTGGTGGTCGATGCGGCCGGGCGGGCCTGGGTCGGCAGCAACCTCGGCGTGCGGGTGATGGACACGCGCAGCGGCGAAGTGCTGCCGCTGCCCGATCAACTGGGCCTGCCCCGGGCGCCCCTGCACGCCTCGCTGCTCGACAGCAAGGGCACGCTGTGGCTGGGTTTCGGCGACGCGGGGCTCTGGCGCTGGCCGGCCGGCGAGGCCAAGATGCAGGCCCATCGCCACCATCCGGCGCTGCGCGACAGCCTGGCGCAGAACTCGGTGTCTCTGCTGTTCGAGGACCGCAGTGGCGTGATCTGGGCCGGCCACTGGGGCGCCGGCGTGTCGGTGGTCGATCCGCGCAGTGGCGGCTTCCGCAGCTATCGCTCGGTGGTCGGCGATCCTGACAGCCTGGCCAGCGACGGCCTGATGGCGGTTCAGCAGGAGGGCGCCAGCCACGCCTGGGTCGCCAGCTATGGCCAGGGCCTGGACCGGCTCAACCTGGTGGACGGCACGGCCGAGCATGTGCCGGCCAGCCAGCTGCCCATGCGCTATCTGAAGGCCCTGCTGCTGCAGCGGGACCGACTCTGGATAGGCGGCGATGGTGGCCTTTACCTGATGGAGCTGCCGGGCCGCCAGATCCGCCGCATCGACCTGCACGAGACCGCCGGGCCCGGCACGTCCATCGCCTCGCTGCTGGCCGACCGCCAGGGCCGGATCTGGGTTGCCAGTGCCGGCGGCATCTACCGCATCGAGGCCGAGGGCCAGGTCAAGCGCTACCGGGCAGGCAAGAACGGCAGCCTGAGCAACGAGGTGATCGACCACCTGCTGGAGGACCGCGAGGGCCGACTCTGGGCCGGCAGCAAGGCCGGCCTGCAGCTCTACGACCCCGACCTCGATGCCTTCGTGCAGCCGGTGCAGGCCAGCAGCGATGTCATCAAGCCCGGCGAGCTGCCGGTGCTGATGCTGCGCCAGGACCTGGCCGGCCGCCTCTGGATCGGTTCGGCCGTGGGCCTGTACGAGCTGGAGCCGGCGCCGCAGAACCGCTGGCAGCTGCGCTCCTGGCGCGGCCTGGCCGGCATGCCGCGCGGCTGGATACACAGCCTGGAGAACGCGCCCGACGGCGCCCTGTGGTTCGCCAGCGCCGACGGACTGAGCCGGCTGGACCCTGAGCGCCGCAGCCTGCGCCACTATGCGGCGCGGCGCGGCTATTTCGCCGGTGAATTCGCCCAGGGCGGCAGCCAGGCCCTGGACGACGGCAGCCTGCTGTTTTCCGGGGCCGGCCTGCTGCGCTTCAATCCTTCGCAGCTGCAGGACAACCCGCATCCTCCGTCGGTGGTGCTGGCCGACATCCGCATCTTCAACCGCTCGCTGGCCGACAAGCCGACCGACCTGCCGGTGCGCTCGGAGGCGGCCAGCAGCCTGGAGGCACTGGGCATCCAGGGGCCGCTGGCCCAGGCCGGCGCGGTGCGGCTCAGCCATCACGAGACCATGGTCAGCTTCGACCTGCGGGCCCAGCATTTCTACAGCCCGCGCCTGATCCAGTACGCCTGGCGGCTGGAAGGCTTCGATGCCGACTGGATACTCGGCCCGCCGGGCGAGGGCCTGGCCACCTACACCAATCTGGACCCGGGCCGCTACCGGCTGATGGCCAAGGCGGCCAACCCGGACGGCGCCTGGGGCGAGGCGCGCCAGCTGGTCGAGGTGGAGGTGCTGCCGCCCTGGTGGCGCTCCTACGGGTTCCGCGGCCTGCTGGTGGTTCTGCTGCTGCTGACGCCAGCCCTGGTCTGGCAGCTGCGGCTGCGGCGCCTGCAAATGGCCAAGCGGGAGCTGGAGAGCGAGGTCGGCCGCCGCACGGCCGAGGTGCAGGCCCAGCGCCAGCAGATCGCCACGCTGAGCGAGATCGGCCGCGACCTGACCGCCTCGCTGGACCTGGAGCGCATCCAGCGCGCCCTGCTGGAGCATGTGGAAACGCTGATGCCGGCGACGGTGTTCGGCATCGGCCTGGTGGACCGCGAGCGGCGCGTGGTCGATTTCGACTTCATGATCGAGCGCGGCCTGGCCTACCGGCCCTATCAGCGCAGCCTGGACGTGGTGGAGCAGCCGGCGGCCCGCTGCGTGGCCAGCGGCGAGGCGATGCTGGTGCGGGAGTTCGCGCATGACAACCGCCTGCTCGATGAGGGGGTGCGGGGCAGCGAGGGCGAGCGGCTGCTGCTGTCCGACGGCAGCGAGCCCACGCAGGCCCGTTCGGCCCTGTACGTGCCACTCAAGGTCAAGGGCGAGGTGATAGGCATCCTCAGCGTGCTCAGCGACCAGCCGGATGCCTACGACCAGACCCACCTGGACATGCTGCAGACCCTGGGCGCCTATGCCGCTGTGGCCCTGGACAACGCCGAGGCCTACCGCCAGCTCAAGCAGGCCCAGCAGCGCCTCGCGGCCCAGGAAAAGCTGGCCTCGCTGGGCTCCCTGGTGGCCGGCGTGGCCCATGAGATGAACACACCCATTGGCAACAGCCTGCTGGCTGCCAGCACCTTGCGCGACGATGCACGGCGCCTGGCCGAGAGCGCCAGCAGCGGCCAGCTGCGGCGCTCGGACCTGCAGACATTTTGCGAGCAGGCCGCGTTCGGCACCGAGCTGCTGCTGCGCAGCCTGCATGCGGCGGCCGGCCTGATCAGCAGCTTCAAGCAGCTGGCCGTGGACCAGGCGGCCGAGCAGCGCCGCCAGTTCGAGCTGGCGGGCGTCTGCGTGGAGGTCAAGCTCAGCCTGGCCAACCGCATGCACAAGGGGGGGCACGAGCTGCTGCTCGACGTGCCGGAGCATCTGGAGCTGGACAGCTTCCCCGGTCCGCTGGGCCAGGTGCTGAGCAATCTGGTGCTGAACTCGCTGATCCACGGCTTCGACGGCCGTCAGGGCGGCCGCATGCGGCTGCAGGCCGAGGCGCTGGGCGCCGACCGCATCCGGCTGCGCTTCAGCGACGACGGCTCGGGCATTGCGCCGGCCCACCTGGGGCGGGTGTTCGACCCCTTCTTCACCACCCGCATGGGCTCGGGCAGCAATGGCCTGGGCCTGCACCTGAGCTACACCATCGTCAGCTCGCTGCTGGGCGGCCAGTTCACGGTGAGCAGCGAGCCGGGGCAGGGCGCGGTGTTCGAGATCCTGCTGCCGCGCGTGGCGCCCTAGGGCACCCAGAGCCTGGGCCGCGGGGATTTCCCGAGGGCAGCCGGGCCGCAGCGCTCAACGATAATGCGCGCCGTCGTCACCCCGCCTCCGGCCCGCTTCCCTGGGCACCAGACAATGAACATCACGCTGATCGTCTTCGTCGTGCTCTACCTGCTGGGCACCCTGGCCCTGGGTGTCTGGGCCGGTACCCGCATCAAGAACACCAGCGACTTCGCCATCGCCGGCCGCAGCCTGCCGCTGATCATGGTGATCACCACCACCTTCGCCACCTGGTTCGGGGCCGAGACGGTGATGGGTATACCGGCCAAGTTCGTGCAGGGCGGCCTGAATGCCATCGTGGAAGACCCGTTCGGCGCCGGCACCTGCCTGATCCTGGTCGGCGCCTTCTTCGCCACCAAGCTGTACCGCCAGAACCTGCTGACCATCGGCGACTTCTACCGTCAGCGCTACGGCAAGGGCATCGAGGTGTTCTGCTCGTCGGCCATCATCCTGAGTTATCTGGGTTGGGTGGCTGCCCAGATCACCGCCCTGGGCCTGGTGTTCTCGGTGCTGACGCAAGGCGCCATGTCCGAGGAGATGGGCATGATCGTCGGCACGCTGGCCGTGCTGATCTATGTGGTCATCGGCGGCTTCCTGGCCGTGGCCTGGACCGACTTCATCCAGATGATCGTCCTGGTCATCGGCCTGTCGGTCATCGCCTGGTTCTCGGCCGACCTGGCCGGTGGCGCCGGCAAGGTGGTCGAGCTGGCCCAGAGCAAGGAGCTGTTCAAGTTCCTGCCCGAACCCAAGTTCACCGACATGGCCATGTTCATCGGCGCGGCCGTGACCATGATGCTGGGCTCCATCCCGCAGCAGGACGTGTTCCAGCGCGTGATGTCGGCCAAGGACGAGAAGACCGCCCGCAACGGCGCCATGATCGGCGGCCTCAGCTACATCCTGTTCGCCGCCGTGCCCATGTTCATCGTGGCCAGTGCCGTAGTGGTGATGGGCCAGCAGGCGCTGGACATCGCCAAGGACGACTACCAGAAGCTGCTGCCGACCTTCGTGCTGACCAAGATGCCGCTGGTGATGCAGATCCTGTTCTTCGGCGCGCTGCTGTCGGCCATCAAGAGCACCTCGTCGGCCACGCTGCTGGCACCGTCGACCAGCTTCGTCGAGAACATCCTGAAGAACCTGCGGCCCCGCATGGGCGACAAGCAGCAGCTGCTGGCCATGCGCGTGACCATCGTGATCTTCGCCGGCCTGGTGCTGGCCTATGCCATCGCGATGAAGGGCACCTCGATCTACGAGCTGGTCTCCTCGGCCTACCAGATCACCCTGGTCGGCGCCTTCGTGCCCCTGGTGTTCGGTCTCTACTGGAGCCGTGCGACCACCCAGGGCGCGATCTTCTCGCTGGCCGCTGGCATCGGTGTCTGGATCGCCTTCCTGCCCCAGGTCAGCACCTGGGGCGAGCTGTTCCCGGGCCAGCTGGCCGGCCTGCTGGCGGCCATCGTGGCGATGCTGCTTGGCTCGCTGGGCCCGCAGTGGCTGAAGAACCGCCATGAGCACAAGCGGCACGTCGCAGGGCTTCCGGATTGAGACCCCTCGGCCAAGGTGTACCTTGGCCGGTCCCCCGAGGGGACGACAATGCAGGCCGGCCGGACCGTCCTGCATTGTCACGACGGGCCGGCTTGGGAGCGGCCCGGCGCTCGGCCCGGAGGCCTCCCCTATAATTTCGCCTTTTGTTTCAAGGCCTTAGAAGCTCCATGCCGATCTACGCCTACCGCTGCGATGCCTGTGGCCATGCCAAGGACGTGCTGCAGAAAATGTCCGACGCACCGCTGAGCACCTGCCCGGCCTGCGGAGCCGAGTCCTTCTCCAAGCAGATCACCGCCGCCGGCTTCCAGCTCAAGGGCTCGGGCTGGTATGCCACCGACTTCAAGGGCGGCTCGTCCAGCGGCACGGCCTCCGCGGCCCCGGCGGCTGCACCGGCCGAAGCAGCGGCTCCGGCTGCGGCTCCTGCGGCCTGCGGCGGCTCCTGCGCCTGCCACTGATTCAAGAACCGACAAGGCCGCCGTGCGCAAATACCTGATCACCGGACTGCTGGCCTGGCTGCCGTTGGGCGTGACCATCTGGGTGCTGCTGTCGGCGCTCAGCATCGTCAATGGCGTGTTCGGCCTGATGCTCAAGGCCTCCAAGGCCGTCCTGCCCCAGGCCGTCGCTCCCCATGTGGACGAGCTGGCCAACATCCCCGGTCTGGGCCCGCTGATTCTCCTGCTGCTGGTCACGCTGACCGGCGTGCTGGTGGCCAACATCTTCGGTCAATGGCTGCTGGGGCAGTGGGACAAGCTGCTCTACAAGATTCCCATCGTCAAGTCGATCTACAGCTCGGTGAAGCAGGTGTCGGACACCCTGTTCTCGAGCAGCGGCAATGCCTTCCGCGAAGCCGTGCTGGTGCAGTACCCGCATGCCGGCTCCTGGACCATAGGCTTTGTCACCGGCGCGCCGTCCAAGGCCGCGGCGGAGCATTTCGAGGAAGAGCATGTCAGCGTCTACGTGCCGACCACGCCCAACCCGACCTCGGGCTTCTTCCTGATGATGCCCAAGGCCGCGATGCGGCCGCTCGGCATGAGCGTGGACGAGGCGCTCAAGCACATCATCTCCATGGGTGTGGTGGCCCCGGCCAGCGAGACCCAGCAACATCCGCATCCGGGCGAGCCCAATCAGCCCGCCCCATCGAATCCGCGGGGCTGAGCGAACCGAAGCAACGAATCCCGCAAACGCTCAGTCCTGAGGGCTTTCAAAGCAGCCCGCCGCGCCCCGAACGACAAGTCTTGTGGACCCGACTGCCGTGGTCCTTTCCCGAATCTGGAGTGAATCAATCATGCGTACCTGCTATGCCGGCCAAGTCAGCGAGAAGCTGCTCGACCAGACCGTGACCCTGATGGGCTGGGCCCATCGCCGCCGCGACCATGGCGGCGTGATCTTCATCGACCTGCGCGACCGCGAAGGCCTGGTGCAAATCGTCTGCGACCCGGACCGCGCCGAGATGTTCAAGGTGGCCGAGGGCGTGCGCAACGAGTTCTGCCTGAAGATCGTCGGCAAGGTCCGCGCCCGTCCGGCCGGCACCGAGAACAGCAACCTGGTCAGCGGCAAGATCGAGGTGCTGTGCCATGAGATCGAGGTGCTGAACCCCTCGGTCACGCCGCCGTTCCAGCTGGACGACGAGAACCTGTCGGAGACGACGCGCCTGACGCACCGCGTGCTGGACCTGCGCCGTCCCTACATGCAGAACAACCTGATGCTGCGCTACCGCGTGGCCATGGAAGTGCGCAAGTTCCTGGACGAGCAGGGCTTCGTCGACATCGAGACCCCGATGCTGACCAAGAGCACGCCGGAAGGCGCGCGCGACTACCTGGTGCCGAGCCGCGTGCACGATGGCATGTTCTTCGCGCTGCCGCAGTCGCCCCAGCTGTTCAAGCAGCTCTTGATGGTGGCCGGCTTCGACCGCTACTACCAGATCACCAAGTGCTTCCGCGACGAGGACCTGCGCGCCGACCGCCAGCCCGAGTTCACCCAGATCGATATCGAGACCTCGTTCCTGACGGAAGAGGAAATCCGCTCGATGTTCGAAGGCATGATCCGCCACGTCTTCCAGAAGGCCCTGAACGTGGATCTGGGCGAGTACCCGGTGATGAAATACTCGGAAGCCATGCACCGCTTCGGCTCCGACAAGCCCGACCTGCGCGTCAAGCTGGAGTTCACCGAGCTGACCGACGTGATGGCCGACGTGGACTTCAAGGTCTTCTCGGGCCCGGCCACGACGCCTGGTGGCCGCGTGGTCGCCCTGCGCGTGCCCGGCGGCGCCGGCATGAGCCGTGGCGAGATCGACTCCTACACCGAGTTCGTCAAGATCTACGGCGCCAAGGGCCTGGCCTGGATCAAGGTCAACGAGCTGGCCAAGGGCCGCGAAGGCCTGCAGTCGCCCATCGTCAAGAACCTGCATGACGCCGCCGTCAACGAGATCCTGAAGCGCACCGGTGCCCAGGACGGCGACCTGCTGTTCTTCGGCGCCGACAAGGCCAAGGTGGTCAACGACGCCATCGGCGGCCTGCGCCTGAAGGTCGGCCACAGCGAGTTCGGCAAGACCTCGGGCCTGTTCAACGACGTCTGGGCGCCGCTGTGGGTGGTGGACTTCCCGATGTTCGAGCATGACGAGGAGAACAACCGCTGGGCGGCCGTTCACCATCCGTTCACGGCACCGAAGGACGGCCACGAGGACCTGATGACCAGCGACCCGGGCAAGTGCATTGCCAAGGCCTACGACATGGTGCTGAACGGCTGGGAACTGGGCGGCGGTTCGGTGCGTATCCACCGCGCCGAGGTGCAGGCCAAGGTCTTCGAGGCCCTGAACATCAGCCCCGAAGAGCAGCGCATCAAGTTCGGCTTCCTGCTGGACGCCCTGCAGTACGGCGCGCCCCCGCACGGCGGCCTGGCCTTCGGCCTGGACCGCATCGTCACCATGATGACCAAGGCCGAGTCCATCCGCGACGTGATCGCCTTCCCCAAGACCCAGCGCGCCCAGTGCCTGCTGACCGGCGCTCCGAGCAATGTGGACGAGAAGCAGCTGCGCGAGCTGCACATCCGCCTGCGCAACCCCGGTGCGGCCGCTGCCCAGTAAGCAGCCGGGCTGACGACCGGAACAAGGGCGCCTGCGGGCGCCCTTGTCGTTGATGGTGCCGCCTTCGCTATGCTTGCGGCCATTCATCTTCCCCAGACAGGCAGGACCGAGGGCATGAACAGCAGTACAAGGGCGCGCAGCAAACGGGACAGCACACGCTGGGAGCGCGTGCTGATGCGCCATCCGGGCTGGGCCTTGCAGCGGCTGCGCCCGCAGATCCATGCCGCCGACCCGCAGCTGGGCCGGGCCGCCCTGCAGGGCGTGTTCTTCGTGCTGGAACGCTGGGGGCGCGCGGCCGAGCTGCAGGCCGAGCTTCAACAGGCGCTGCAGGATGCACGCTCCCAGCGCGCATTGCCCGAGGCGGCCGATCTGAGCGAGGCCCTGGGCCGGCTGCATTACCAGCGCGGCGACTATGTGCAGGCCTGCCAGGCCTGGAGCCAGAGCCTGGACTGGGGGGCCGACGACAGCCGCGCCGCCTGCCTGGCCCGCATAGGCCTCACCCACCTCTGCTACGCGCTGGGCGACTGGGCCCGCGGCGGCCGCGTGCTGGATCTGGCCGAGCGCCATTACCCGCGCCTGGCCACCGACGCCTACCTGCATGCCAAGGTCGCCCTGAACCGCGCGGTCTCGCTGCGCGCCACACAGGGCCCGCAGGCGGCCTTGCCGCTGCTGGATGAAGCCCTGGCTGCGGCCCGGGCTGTCGGTCATAGGGACTACGAGGCCGAGGCGACCTGGCACCGCGCCCGCTGCGCCCGCGACAGCGGCGAGGCGGCCGAGGCCTTGCAGCTGGCCCAGCAAGGTCAGGCCCTGGCCCAGCGCTGCGGCTACCGCTGGCTGCAGGCGCAGACGCTGATGCTGCAGGCCGAGTTGCAAAGCGGCGATGCGGCCCTGGCGGCGGCCGGCTCGGTGCTGAGCCTGGCCGAGGCCTTGCAATCGCGCTCGCTGCAGGCCCAGGCCCATGGCCGCCTGGCCGAGCTGATGCAGGCGCAAGGCGAGTTCGGCCCCAGCTGGTACCACGCCCAGCAGCGCCAGCAGCTGGAAGGCACCTTGAGCCAGACCGAGCTGCCGGGTCTGCTGGAGGCGCTGATCCGCTTCGACGAGGAACTGCCACCCGGCACGCCGGTCCCGGCCGGGGAACTGGCCGGCCTGCTGCGCCGCGCGCTGGGCGAGCTCGACGGACTGACCCGCCATGTGCGCGGCCTGCCCAGCAGCGAGGTCCATGCCTCCACCCAGGCCGAGCTGCTGCGCACCGCCTCGCGGGTCGAGCACCTGCTCCAGCAAGGCCTTCAGCAGATGGCGTCTTGACTACAGATACCGCTATGCTTCCCGGCATGACGGTAGCTGAGCGTCCGAACTACAAGATTCCCGAGTCGGTCCTGGTCGTGATCCACACGCCGGACCTGCAGGTGCTGATGCTCGAACGGGCCGACCGGCCCGGCTACTGGCAGAGCGTCACCGGCTCGCTGGACGCGCCCGACGAACCGCTGGAGGCCACGGCCCGGCGCGAGGTCTTCGAGGAGACCGGCATAGCTGGCGGCGAGCTGCTGGACTGGCAACTGTCCAATATCTACGAGATCTACCCGGTCTGGCGCCACCGCTATGCGCCGGGCGTGACCCAGAACACCGAGCATGTGTTCGGCCTGCGCGTGCCCTCGGTGCAGGCGGTGCAGCTGGCGCCGCGCGAGCATCTGCAGTACCGCTGGCTGCCCTGGCGCGAGGCAGCCGACCTGTGCTTCTCGCCGTCCAATGCCGAGGCCGTGCTGCAACTGCCCCGCTTCGCAGCCACCGGAGACTAGCGATGAGGCGACCGCATTTCCGCCCGTCTCAGCTGAGTGCGCCCACCAGCATCCTGAGCCCGCATCTGCGCGTCGCCACGTACAACATCCACAAGGGCGTGCGCGGCTTCGGCCGGGCCAAGCGGCTGGAGATCCACAACCTGGGCCTGGGCGTCGAGGCGCTGGACGCCGACCTGGTGTTCCTGCAGGAGGTGAGGCATTTCCACCATGCCGAGGCCCGACAGTTCCAGCGCACCTGGTTCGGCTGGCCCGACCAGGGCCAGGCCGACTTCCTGGCACCCGAGGGCTACGAGGTGGCCTACCGCACGAACGCCGTGACCAAGCATGGCGAGCACGGCAATGCCCTGCTGTCGCGCTGGCCGCTGGGCGAGGTCGGCCACCATGATGTGTCGGACCATCGCTTCGAGCAGCGTGGCCTGCTGCATGTGCCCCTGGTCTGGAACGGCATCGAGGTCCACGCCATCGTGGCCCACCTGGGCCTGATCCACGCCAGCCGCATGCGCCAGGTCGAGCGCCTGGCTGCCTACATCGCCACCGAGGTGCCGCCGCAGCTGCCCCTTGTGGTGGCCGGGGACTTCAATGACTGGGGCGAAAAGCTTGACGTACCGATGCGCGCGGCCGGCCTGCACCGGGCCGTGCCGCCCGACGGCCGCAAACCGCCGGCCACCTTCCCGTCGATAGTGCCGGTGTTCACGCTGGACCGCATCTACATGCGCGGCCTGCACTGCGTGTCCATGCAGGTGCCGCGCGGCCAGGCCTGGCGGCGCATGTCCGACCACCTGCCCCTGGTGGCCGAGCTGGAGCTCGGCGAGCCGTGAGAGATTGGTTGGGACTGACGCCGGATGCCGAGCCGCTGATCCACCGGCATGCCGCCCGCCTGCCCGAGTTCCTCGGCCGCAACGAGGTGCACCTGCTGCGCGGCGGCGACGAGCTGTTCCCGGCCCAGGAGCAGGCCATCGCGGCGGCGCGCCACGAAGTCTGGTTGGCCACCTACATCTTTCACCATGACGCGGCCGGCACGCGCACCGTTGCGGCCTTGCGCGCGGCGGCCGCGCGCGGTGTGCGGGTGAGGGTGGTGGTCGATGGCTTTGGCTCCAAGGCCAGCCTGGACTGGCTGCGCGAGCAACTGGCCGGCAGCGCGGTGGTGCTGGCCGTGTTCCGGCCCATAGACCGCTGGTGGCGCTGGCTGCAGCCGGGCCAGCTGCGGCGGCTGCACCAGAAGCTTTGCGTGGTCGATGGTGTGACCGCCTTCGTAGGCGGCATCAACATCATCGACGACCGGGTCGACCTGAACCACGGCCCTACCGACACGCCGCGCCTGGATTTCGCCGTGGCGCTGCGAGGGCCGGTGGTCGAGCCCATTGAGCAGGCAGCTCGGGCGGTCTGGACCCGCGCCTGGCTGGGGCGCGACTTCGGCGAGGAACTGCAGGCCCTGGTGCGCAGCCCTGAGCCGATGTCGCGGCTGCGCGGCCTGCTGCGCCGCCTGCGCATGCCGCGCGGCAAGCGCCGCGATGGTGCCTGGCAAGACCTGCCCCCGGTCTGCGCCGCCTTCGTGCTGCGCGACAACCTGCGCCAGCGCCGCATGATCGAGCGGGCCTACATAGACGCGATCCGCGCCTCGCGCGAACGGGTCGACCTGATCACGCCGTACTTCTATCCCGGCAATGCCTTCCGGCGCGCGCTGCGCGACGCGGCGCGGCGCGGCGTGCAAGTGCGCCTGCTGCTGCAGGGCAAGGTGGACTACCGCATTGCCGCCATGGCCGCCCATGCGCTCTATGCCGAGCTGCTGGGCCATGGGGTGCAGATCTACGAATACCTGCCGGCCTATCTGCATGCCAAGGTGGCCGTGGTCGACGGCGGCTGGGCCACGGTGGGCAGCTCCAACATCGATCCGCTGTCCCTGCTCCTGAACCTGGAGTCCAACGTCATCGTCCGCGATGCCGGTTTCACCGCGGCGCTGGCGGCCGAGTTCGAGACCGCCATCGGCGAGTCGCGCCGGGTCGGCCATCCGGCCGAGGGCGAGGCCGGCCTGCGCGGCATGCTGCGCCGCGGCCTGGTGGCCTGGATGGCCTATGTCTACCTGAGGGTGGCTGGAGCGACAGGGCGCTACTAAAGCGCGCTGTCGGGGCGCTACTAAAGCGCGCTGTCGGGGCGCTACTAGAGCGCGCTGTCGGGGCGCTACTAAGGCTCGTCAGCGCAGCAACTCCCCAATCTCGAACCTGTACTGCTTGAGCTTGGGATTGAGCGCCTTGCTGTAGGGCCTGAAATCCAGCTGCGGCATGCCCGGGCCGAAGCGGTTCAGGAAGCGCTGGGCTTCGGCCTTGCCGAACAGCATGAACATGGGCCTGACCAGGTCCGTGCCCTCGTCGGCCGCGAAGTCGTGGCCATGGGCCTGGTCGTAGACCATCACCAGGGCCCAGGCACCGGCCAGGAAATGGCCGCCGGCCAGGGCCTTCAGCCGACCGTCGAGCACGGCCTTCATGGCTTCGTTGCTGGTGTTGATGCTGGAGATGCGCCAGTCGCGGACGACCTGCTGGCCGGCGGCTTCGATGGCGTCCATGGCGCCGAAGGCCATCAGGTCGCTGCCGGTCCAGAGTAGCCGGGCCTGCGGATGGCGGGCAAGCAGGCCGCTCATGGCCTCGGCCGCCAGGTCGCGCCGCCAATCGGCAAAGGACTGCTGGACCAGCTCGACCTCCGGGGATTCGGCCACCGCGCGGCGCAGGCCTTCGTTGCGCTGGATGGAGACCGGCGTCGTGCGGTCGCCGCTGATGGCCAACATCTGCAGCTTCTGGCCGCGCGGCGTGCCGCGGTCGGCCAGGGCCTGGCGGATCAGGGCGCGGGCGGTCAGATAGCCGGCGTCCTCGGCCTGCGGCTCCAGGCTGCCCTGCAGCTGGGGCAGGCCCTGGCGGGGTGCCCAGCGCTCGCGCTCGCGGGGCAGCAGGCCGCTGAAGGCCGCAAAGCTCTTGATGCCGGCCGCGCCCAGCACCCGGGCGTTCTCGACCAGGGTGTTCTTCTCGTTGACCAGGATCACGTAGTCCGGCCGCTGGCCCGCCGGGCGGGCCGCGATGTCGCGGGCCAGCTGCAGTGCCCGTTCCGGTTCACGCTCCGCGTAGAGCACCTCCAGCGGGACCGCCAGGCTGTGCGCCGCCGCCTGCATGGCCTGGCTGGCGCCGAGCCAGAAAGGTTCGTCAGAGCGGCCGGGGTTGATGAAGGCGACGGTCTGCGACAGCGCTTCGCCTGTCCATGCGATCAGGTACAGCAGCAATAGCGTGCGGACACGCATGGGTCTTGCCTCCGGGGAACGATGGATCGATTCTGCACGTCTGGCATGCGAGTTGCGTTCACCGGCGTGACAGTCCATGCCACTCAGGGAGAAAGACATGAAGTCCTGGATCGCCAACCTGCAGATCTGGCAGAAGCTGGCCCTGATCGGCCTGCTGGCCCTCTTGATGGCGCTGCCACCGGCGCTGGTCCTGCTGCGCGGCAGCTGGAACGGCCTGGAGCGGGCCCAGGTCCAGGCGCAGGCCCTGGCGCCCATCACCGAATTGCTCAAGCTGCTGCAACAGGTGCAGCGCCACCGGGCCCAGGCCAATCTGCAGCTGGGCGGCGACGGCAGCGTTGCGGACGCGCGGCGCGCGACGTCGGAAGCCGTCGAGAGCGGCTGGCAGCATCTGCAGGACGCGGCGACGGCCCAGGCCGAAGCCAAGGCCCAGGTCGGCAAGCTGCGCGAGCAATGGAACGCCCTGCGCCGGGATGTCGAGGGCGCGGCGATCAAGCCGCCGCAGAGTTTCGCCCGCCACACCGGCCTGGTCGAGGATCTGCTGCAGCTGCAGGAACTGCTGATCGACGGCAGCGGCTTGCAGCGCGACGCCGAAGCGGCCAGCTACCACCTGGTGGCCGCGGCCGCCGTGCCCCTGCCGCGGGCGGCCGAAATGCTGGGCCGGCTGCGCGGGCGCGGCACGCTGCTGCTCAAGCAAGGCGAGGTCAGGCCGGAGGACAAGGCCCTGCTCGGCGCCGTGGCCGAACAGGCGCAGTCGGCCGGTGGCCAGGCCTCGCGCCAGCTGCAGCGGGCCGCCGTCCTGGACAAGGGCCTGGACCGGCTGGCAGCCAACGACGCGGGCACCCTTGCGGGTGGCGTGCTGGGCCTGGCCCGCGAGCAGCTGATCACCGCCGAGACTCCGACGCTGGCGGCGGCCGACTTCTACAAACAGGCGACGGTCGCCATCGACGCGCAGTTCGAGCTGGTGTTCGCCACGCTGGTCGAGGTGGACAAGCGTCTGCAGCAGCGGGTTGCGGCCGAGCGCCGGCAGATCGCCGGCCTGGCCGGCCTCTTGGTCGGAGCCGTGGCACTCGGGCTGTGGCTGATGCTGCTGATCAGCCGCAGCCTGGGTACCAGCGTGGCCGCGGCCCTGCAGGCGGCCGAGGCGCTGGCCCGCGGTGAGCTGGGCAGCGGGGTGCAGGTGCAGTCGCGCGACGAACTGGGGCGCATGGCCGGCGCGCTGGGCGACGCCATGGGGCAGCTGGCCGGCCAGGTGCGCGAGGTGCAGCGATCCAGCGAAGCCGTGGCCCTGGCCTCCAGCGAGATTGCGCAGGGCAATGCCGATCTGTCGGGCCGCATCGAGCAGCAGGCTGCCAACCTGCAGCAGACCGCGGCGTCGCTGGAGCAGATGGGTTCGGCCATTGCCTCGAACGCCCAGCATGCGAGCCAGGCCGATGAGCTGGCTCGCGCCGCCAGTGCCGCGGCCTCGGCCGGCGGCGCGGTGGTAGGGCAGGTCGTGGACACCATGGCCGGCATCAGCCAGCGCTCGCTGAAGATGGCCGACATCATCGGCGTGATCGACGGCATCGCCTTCCAGACCAATATCCTGGCGCTCAATGCCGCGGTCGAGGCGGCGCGCGCCGGCGAACAGGGCCGCGGCTTTGCGGTCGTGGCCGGCGAGGTGCGCAGCCTGGCCCAGCGCAGTGCCCTGGCGGCCAAGGAGATTTCTGCGCTGATCCGCGACAACGGCGAAGGCGTGGCCCAGGGCAGCAGCCTGGTCGGCCAGGCCGGCGCAAGCATGAGCGAGCTGGTCGGCCAGGTGCAGCGGCTCTCGGGCCTGATCCAGGAGATCAACCGGGCCAGCGGCGAGCAGCACCAGGGCATGGACCAGATCAATATTGCGGTCGGCCAGCTCGACGAGATGACACAGCAGAATGCAGCCCTGGTCGAGCAGACGCAGGCCGCCACCGCCAGCCTGGACCTGCAGGCCCAGGCACTGCGTCAGGTCGTTGCGGGCTTCAGCCTGGGGCGCGGCTGATACGACTTGGTGCGCGGTGTGCGCGCATGGTGCGCGCTAGCGTCTGACGTCCTTGCTGCCGTACAAGTAGCGCAACATGGGCTCGACCCGTGAGGCCCAGGCGGCCTCGTCATGGCCGGCGCCGGCCTGCTCCATGTAGCCGAGCGTGCCGCCGGACTGCCAGCCGCGGGCCAGCAGGGCGTCGCGCAGCTGGCGTGCCGCCACCAGGGCACCCGGGCCTTCGTGGTCGCCCATGTCCAGCCATGCCCGGGGCCGTGCCGTGCCGACCGGGGCGGTGGTCCTGACGTCGCGCAGCAGGAACATGTCGTCCCACCAGACCGAGGGCGAGACCACCAGGCCGGCGCCGAAAGTGTCGCCATGGTGCAGCAGCAGCCACATCGAGATCAGGCCGCCCAGCGAGGAGCCGCCGACGGCCGTGCTGGCGGGCTCGGGCCGGGTGCGGTAGCGCTGGTCTATGAAGGGTTTGAGGTCCTCGACCAGGTAGCGGGCATAGCGCGGGCCGCCGCCGCCCTGGCGCTCGTCCTTGTCGCGTCCGCTGCGGGCCGCGGGGATCAGCATCTCGGTGGGCGTGTAGTCGAGGAAGCGGTCGCGGCTGTTGCTGTCGACCGCAACGATGATGACCGGCTCGATGGCACCAGCCAGCACCAGGCGCTGGGCGGTCTCGTCGACCTGCCATTCGGCGCCGGCCGCGTCGGCATCGAACACGTTCTGGCCGTCATGCAGGTAGAGCACCGGATAGCGGCGCTGCGGTTCGCGCTCGTAGCCGGGCGGCAGCCAGACCTGCAGGCCGCGTGGGCTGACATGCGATGAGGCGATGGGAGGCAGGCGGTCGATCTGGCCGGTGCGCTGCGCCGGCAGCTTGGCCGGCTCGGCATTGAAGGCGCGAGCCACCTGCTGCTGCTCGCTGGGGAAGCCGAGCGAATGGTTGCGGCCGTCTTCCCAGCCGTTGTCGGGTGTCGCGCCCGGGCGGTCGATCTTGAACTTGTATTGCAGCGGCTGGCCGCCGAAGGGGATCTGCTCGAACACGACGCCGAGCTTGTAGAGGCCCTGCGCCGCGGGCTTGGCAGGCAAGGTGCGCCCCCAGGACAGCGGGGCGACGCTGCCTCGCAAGCCGACCTGGTCGCGCGCCGGGTCGAAGCGGCCGGCAGCGATCTCGGCGCGCAGATCGATCTCGAAATCGACCCTATGGCCGGCCCAGGCGAGGCCGGGCAGGCTCAGGGCGGCGATACAGGCGAAGGAGGCAAGGATGCGCAGCAGCTTGGACAACAACATCGTGCAGGCAGCCCGGCCGGGCTGGTCTCAGTCAGGGAAGCACGACCATACCCGTTTGTTGGCGGAGCAGGGCGGCCACTTCGCCCGACTGGACCAGGGCGGCGGCATGCTCGATGTCGGGCGCCAGGTAATGGTCGTCCGGCATGGGCGGGCAGGAGCGACGCACCAGGGCATGGGCCTGTTCCAGCACGGCCGAGCTCTGCAGCGGCCGCAGGAACTCGAAGCCCTGGGCGGCGGCCAGCAGCTCGATGGCAATGATGTGGCCGGTGTTGTCAAGCATCGAGCCCAGGCGCCGCGCGGCGAAGGTGGCCATGCTCACATGGTCTTCCTGGTTGGCCGAGGTCGGCAGCGAATCGACGCTGGCCGGATGGGCCAGGCTCTTGTTCTCGCTGGCCAGGGCCGCGGCCGTGACGTGGGCGATCATGAAGCCCGAGTTCAGGCCGGCGTTGGCGGTCAGGAAGGGCGGCAGGCGCGAGACGCCGGTGTCGATCAGCATGGCGATGCGACGCTCGGCAATCGCACCTACTTCGGCGATGGCGCAGGCCAGCGCATCGGCTGCCAGGGCCACGGGCTCGGCGTGGAAGTTGCCGCCGCTGACCATGTAGGGATCGGCGCCCGGCTCGGCGAACACCAGCGGGTTGTCAGTGACCGCATTGGCTTCGCGCAGCAGCACATCGCGCACGTAGCGGGCCTGGTCCAGGCAGGCGCCCATGACCTGGGGCTGGCAGCGCAGGCAGTAGGGGTCCTGCACGCGGTCGTCGCCTTCCTTGTGGCTCTGGCGGATCGCACTGCCGGCCAGCAGCGAGCGGTAGGCTGCTGCCGATTCGATCTGGCCGGGCTGGCCGCGCACCGCATGGATGCCCGGATCGAAGGGGCCGTCGCTGCCGCGCGCGGCGTCCAGGGTCAGCGCGCCGGAGACGATGGCCGTGGCGTAGACGACTTCAAAGCGGATCAGGCCTTCCAGTGCGAGGGCGGTCGAGGTCTGCGTGCCATTGATCAGGGCCAGGCCTTCCTTGGCCTGCAGCTCCAGCGGTTTCAGGCCGGCGGCTTTCAGCACTTCCAGGGCCGGGCGGCGCTGACCATCGACCAGCATCTCGCCTTCGCCCATCAGCGCCAGGCTCATGTGCGACAGCGGCGCCAGGTCGCCCGAGGCGCCCACCGAACCTTGGCAGGGCACAAAGGGAACGAGACCGGCATTGAAGGCGTCGAGGATGGCCTGCACCACCACTTCGCGCACGCCGGAGTAGCCGCGGGCCAGCGAGGCGGCCTTGGTGGCCAGCATCAGTCGAACGACTTCCGGTGCCAGCGGGGCGCCCACGCCGACGCAATGCGAACGGATCAGGTTGCGCTGCAGGGCGGCCAGGTCTTCCTTGCCTATGCGGGTCGAGGCCAGCTTTCCGAAGCCGGTGTTGACGCCATAGACCGGCGCATCGCCGGCCGCAGCGGCCTGCACGACGGCGGCGCTGCGGCGTATGGCTTCTGCCGCGCTGGCATGCAGCTTCAGCTTGACGCCGCCGTTGCGGATCTGGCGCAGCTGGTCCAGGTTCAGCTGGCCGGGGGTGATTTCGAGCATCGTCATTGTTCTTGTCTCTGTGATTACTTGGTCACCATCGGGAGATCCAGGCCCTTGGCCTTGGCGCATTCGACGGCGATGTCATAGCCCGCGTCGGCATGGCGCATCACGCCGGTCGCCGGGTCGTTCCAGAGCACGCGCTTGATGCGCCTGTCGGCCGCCTCGGTGCCGTCGCAGACGATGACCACGCCGCTGTGCTGCGAATAGCCCATGCCCACGCCGCCGCCATGGTGCAGCGAGACCCAGGTGGCGCCGCCGGCGGTGTTCAGCATGGCGTTGAGAAGCGGCCAGTCGGACACGGCGTCCGAACCATCCTTCATGCTTTCCGTCTCGCGGTTCGGGCTGGCGACCGAGCCGCTGTCCAGGTGGTCGCGGCCGATCACGATGGGCGCCTTCAGTTCGCCGCTGCGGACCATCTCGTTGAAGGCCAGGCCGGCCAGGTGGCGCTGGCCCAGGCCCAGCCAGCAGATGCGGGCCGGCAGGCCCTGGAAGGCGATGCGTTCGCCGGCCATGTCCAGCCAACGATGGACACGGGCTTCCTCGGGGAACAGTTCCTTGATCTTGGCGTCGGTCTTGCGGATGTCTTCCGGATCGCCGGACAGGGCCACCCAGCGGAACGGGCCGCGGCCTTCGCAGAACTGCGGGCGCACATAGGCGGGCACGAAGCCGGGGAAGTCGAAGGCGTTCTTGACGCCCTGGTCCAGCGCGACCTGGCGGATGTTGTTGCCGTAGTCGACCGTCGGGATGCCCATGGCCTGGAAGTCCAGCATGGCCTGCACATGGACGGCGCAGCCGCGGGCGGCAGCGGCCTTGAGGTCGGCATGCTGGCTGGCATCGGCCGCGGCGGCGCGCCACTGCTCGACCGTCCAGCCGGCCGGCAGGTAGCCGTTGATCAGGTCATGGGCCGAGGTCTGGTCGGTCACCAGGTCGGGCTTGATGGCCGTGCCGGCCTTGGCGCGCTTGACCAGCTCCGGCAGGATCTCGGCCGCATTGCCCAAGAGGGCGATGGAGATGGCCTTGCCTTCGGCCGTGTACTTGGCGATGCGGGCCAGGGCGTCGTCGAGGTCGGCCGCCTGCTCGTCCACGTAGCGGGTCTTGAGGCGGAAATCGATGCGCGACTGCTGGCATTCGATGTTCAGCGAGCAGGCGCCCGAGAACGTGGCGGCCAGCGGCTGGGCGCCGCCCATGCCGCCCAGGCCGGCGGTGAGGATCCATTTGCCGACCATGGAGCCGCCGTAATGCTGGCGGCCGGCTTCGGCGAAGGTCTCGTAGGTGCCCTGCACGATGCCTTGCGTGCCGATGTAGATCCACGAGCCGGCCGTCATCTGGCCGTACATCATCAGGCCCTTGCGGTCCAGTTCGTTGAAGTGCTCCCAGTTGCCCCAGGCCGGCACCAGGTTGGAGTTGGCCAGCAGCACGCGCGGCGCGTCCGGGTGGGTGGGGAACACGCCGACCGGCTTGCCCGACTGGATCAAAAGGGTCTGGTCGTCTTCCAGCTGCTTCAGCGATTCGAGGATCTGCTCGAAGCAGTCCCAGTTGCGGGCGGCCTTGCCAATGCCGCCGTAGACCACCAGGGCGTCGGGGTTCTCGGCCACGACCGGGTCCAGGTTGTTCTGGATCATGCGGTAGGCGGCCTCGGTCAGCCAGCTCTTGCAAGAGAGCGTGGTGCCGGTGGGCGCGCGGACGGGACGGGGGGCTGCGGACATGGATGCTCTCCTCGGGTTCTGGGCCGAATTCAGGATGGGCGAACTCTAGTTGTCTATACAAGTACAGTCAAGTACGATGCCGGCCATGGCGAGAAAGCTACCGGGCGGGCCTGAACCGCAGTACCTGAAGGTCAAGAACCATCTGCGCGAGGGCATTGCCGCCGGCCGCTGGGTGGCCGGCGATCTGCTGCCCTCGGAGGGCCAACTGGTGGCCCAGTTCGAGGTCAGCCGCATGACGGTCAACCGGGCGCTGCGCGAGTTGCATCAGGAGGGCCTGATCGAGCGGGTCCAGGGCGTGGGTACCTTCGTGGCCCAGCTGCACCGGATCTCGTCCACGCTGACCGTGCGCGACGTGCACGAGGAGATCGCCGAGCGTGGTCACCAGCATGAGGCCCGGGTCCATTCGCTGGCGCGCATCAAGGCCAATGCCGAGCAGGCCGCGGAGTTCGGCCTGAAGGCCGGGGCGGCCCTGTTCCACAGCGTCATCGTGCACCTGGAGAACGGCGTCGCCATCCAGTGCGAGGACCGCCTGGTCAACCCGGCCTGCGCGCCCGACTACCTGGGCCTGGACTTTGCCCAGATCACACCCACCCAGCACCTGCTCGAGGTTGCGCCGCTCTCCGAAGCGCGCTACACCATCGAGGCCACGCTGCCCGACGAGCTGGAGGCCAGGCTGCTGGGCATTGCCCGGCGCGAGCCCTGCCTGGTTGTGCGGCGCACCACCTTCAGCCGCGGGCAGACCGTCACGACGGTGAGGCTGACGCATCCGGGCTCGCGGTACCTGTTAGAGGGGAGTTTTCAGGCATGAGTTGGAGTGTGATTGCAGCGGGCGATGTGACGCCGCAGCGCTGGAAGAACGACGGCGGCTGGACCCGCGAGCTGCTGGCCTGGCCCAATGCCGCGGACTGGACGCTGCGCATCAGCGTGGCCGACATCGAGCGCGACGGGCTGTTCTCGTCCTTCCCCGGCGTGCAGCGCTGGTTCGGCGTGCTCAGCGGGGCCGGCGTGCGGCTGTGGGACTACCAGCTCGGCCCCAGCGAGGAGCTGTTCAGCTTCGACGGTGCGCTGGCACCCGACTGCGAGCTGCTCAAGGGACCGACCCGCGATTTCAATCTGATGCACCGCCGTGCGCTGGGCAAGCTGACGGTCGAAGCGGCGGCAAGCCGCACCATCGCCGGCGGCGACTGGGTGGGCCTGTTCACCGTCGAAGGCGGCGAGCTGGACCATGGCGGGCGCGTGACCAAACTGGCGCCGCTGAGCCTCGCCTGGTGCGAGAAGCCGGCCGCTCAGGCCCTGGCATTCAAGGGCCAGGGGGCGGCCTGGTGGATGGTCTGGAACGAGGCATGACGAGCAAGCAAGTCTGGAACAACGCCCGGCTGGCCACGCTGGCCGGCGACCAGCCCTGGGGCTGGGTGGAGCAGGGCGCGTTGGTGACCGAAGGCGAGCACATCGTCTGGGTCGGCGAGGCTTCGCAATTGCCGGCCGGCCTTGAGGTCGAGGCCGAGCATGACCTGCAGGGCGCCGTCGTCACGCCGGGCCTGATCGACTGCCACACCCACCTGGTCTACGGCGGCCAGCGGGCCCGCGAGTTCGAGCTGCGCCTGCATGGCGCCAGCTACGAGGAGATTGCCCGCAGTGGCGGCGGCATCCGGTCATCGGTCAGCAGCACGCGTGCGGCCAGCGAGGAGCATTTGTTCGCCATGGCTCTGCTTCGTGCTGAGAGCCTCAAGGCCGAGGGCGTGACCACGCTCGAGATCAAGTCGGGTTACGGCCTGTCGTTGGAAGACGAGGCCAAGTGCCTGCGCGTGGCTCGGCGGCTGGGCGAGGAGGCCGATGTCTCGGTGCTCAAGACCTACCTCGGCGCGCATGCGGTGCCGCCGGAGTTCCAGGGCCGGCAGGGCGACTATGTGGAGGCCGTCTGCGCCTGGATGCCCGAGCTGAAGCGCCAGGGCCTGGTCGATGCCGTCGATGCGTTCTGCGAAGGCATTGGCTTCACGCCGGCCGAGACGCGGCGTGTTTTCGAGACGGCGCGCGGCCTGGGCTTGAACGTCAAGCTGCATGCCGAGCAGCTCAGCGACCAGGGCGGGACGCAGCTGGCCTGCGAGTTCGCGGCCCTGTCTTGCGACCACCTGGAGCACCTGAGCCCGGCCGGCATCGCGGCAATGAAGGCCAGCGGCACGGTGGCTGTGCTGCTGCCCGGCGCCTACTACTTCCTGCGCGACACCATGCTGCCGCCGGTGGCTGCGCTTCGCGAGGCTGGCGTGCCCATGGCCGTGTCCACCGATCACAACCCCGGCACGTCGCCCACGCTGTCGCTGCTGCTGATGCTGAACATGGCCTGCACGTTGTTCCGCTTGACGCCCGAGGAGGCGCTGCGAGGCGTCACCGTCAACGCGGCCAAGGCCTTGGGCCTGGCGGACCGCGGCCAGCTGCGCGCGGGCCTGCGGGCCGATTTCTGCGTCTGGGCCGTCGACCATCCGAACGAACTGTCCTACTACTTCGGCCGCAACCCGCTGCTACGGCGAGTGCGCGGCGGCATCGAATCACCATGAACAACTCCGTCTTCACGCTGAAGCAGGGCCGCACGCCGCTCCTCATCAGCATGCCCCACATAGGCACGGCCATTCCCGAGGACCAGCAGCATCGCTACATGCCGCAGGCGCTGCAGAGCGAGGACACGGACTGGTACCTGGACCGGCTCTACGGCGAGCTGGCCGAAGAACTGGGCGCCAGCCTGATCAAGCCGCATTACTCGCGCTACCTGATCGACCTGAACCGGCCGCCCGAGGACACGCCCATGTATCCCGGCGCCTCCAACACCGAGCTGTGCCCGACCCGCTTCTTCACCGGCGAGTCGCTCTACAAGGAGGGCCAGGCGCCCGACGAGCTCGAGAAGCAGCGCCGCCGCCAGGACTACTGGCTGCCCTACCACCGCGCCCTCAATGCCGAGCTGCAGAGGCTCAAGAACTTGCACGGCCATGCGGTGCTTTTCGACGCCCACAGCATCCGCTCGGAGCTGCCGTGGCTGTTCGAAGGCCGCTTGCCCGACCTCAACCTGGGCACGGCCGACGGCAAGTCCTGCGACGCTTCGATCACGGCGCGGCTGGGTGATCTGCTGGCCAGCCAGGCGGACTACACCCAGGTGGTCAACGGCCGCTTCAAGGGCGGCTTCATCACGCGGCACTATGGCCAGCCGGCCCAGGGCCAGCATGCGGTGCAACTGGAGATGTGCCAGTGCTGCTACATGGACGAGACGCCGCCTTTCGCCTATCGGGAAGACCTGGCGAGCCGGGTCCAGCCCTTGCTGAAGCAGATGTTCCAGAGCCTGCTGGCCTGGAAGCCATGAGCGGCGCACGCTACTGGGCGGCCGAGGCCTGGCTGGACGGCCGCTGGCAGCGCGAGGTCCTGCTGGAGGTCGGTGCCGACGGCCATTGGTCGCGCATCACCGCCGGCGTGCCGCTGCCCGAAGGCGCGGTCCAGCTGGAAGGCCCGGTCCTGCCCAGCCTGGTCGATGCCCACAGCCATGCCTTCCAGCGCGCTTTTGCTGGCCTGGCCGAGCGGCGCGACAGCGAGTCGGACGATTTCTGGTCCTGGCGCGACCGCATGTACGGCGTGGCGCTCAGAATCACGCCCGAGCAGCTCAAGTCGATTGGCGCCCAGCTCTACCTGGAACTGCTGCGCGGCGGCTACACCCAGGTCTGCGAGTTCCACTACCTGCAGCACCGCGAGGACGGCACGGCCTACGAGGACGAGCTGGCCATGGCCTGGGCCCTGGCCGAAGCGGCCGAGCAGGTCGGCATGGGCCTCACCCTGCTGCCGGTGCTCTACGCCCATGCCGGCTTCCAGCAGCCCGCGCTGCGGCCCGACCAGCGCCGCTTCGCCACCGATGCCGACTGGATCTGGAATGCCAGAAGCCGCCTCAACGCCGCCGGCCGGCCGCTGCTCAATGCCGGCGTGGCCCTGCATTCGCTGCGCGCCGCCCATGGCGACGACATCCGCAGGCTGCAGGCCCTGGTCGGCGACACCGACCTGCCCATCCACATCCACATCAGCGAGCAGCAGCAGGAGGTGCGCGACTGCCTGGCCGCGACCGGCCAGCGGCCCATGCAGTGGCTGTGCAACGAGCTGCGGCCGGATGCGCGCTGGCAACTGGTCCATGCGACCCACAGCACGCCGGCCGAAATCGAGCAGGTAGCGGCCAGCGGGGCCGGCATCGTGATCTGTCCCGGCACCGAGGCCAACCTGGGCGACGGCCTCTGCGATCTGCCCGGCTGGCTCAAGGCCGGCGTGCCCATCAGCCTGGGCTCGGACAGCCATGTCACGCGCGACTGGGTGGAAGAGCTGCGCTGGCTGGAATACGGCCAGCGCCTGGGCCTGCAGCGCCGCAACGTGGCCTCGGCGCCGGGCGCGCGGCCGTCCAGCGCGGAGCGGCTGTTCGAGGCCGCCCTGGCCGGCAGCGCCGCGCCGGCGGGCTTTTCGGCCTGGGGGCTGCGGGTCGGCGCCCGCGCCGACTTCCTGGTGCTCGATCCCCAGGCCTCGGGCCAGCTGGGTGTGCCTGTCACGCACCGGCTGGACGCCCTGATCTTCGGCGGCCAGGGTCAGGTCTTGCGACAGGTCTTCGTGGCCGGGCACTGCCGGCTGGAGCAGGGCCGGCACGCGGCTCAGGCCAGGGTTTCCGCGGACTTTGATGTGGTCATGCAGACACTGTGGGGTGGTTCAGGCGAATAGCCCTTGTAGTCGGAGCATGCGCGCGCTAGCCTCCCGCCAGGGAGAGTCAGCGTTTCAGGAGATGCATGCCATGCTTTCACTGCGCAACTACACGATCCGAACCCGCCTGTTCGCGCTTGCGGCGCTGGCAATCCTCACCATGGTGCTGATCGGCGGCCAGGGCCTCTACAGCCTCAGCGAGGCCCGCGAGAAATTCACCCACTACAACAACAACGACGTGCAGTCGTTGACCGAGATGGCGGGCGTGCGGGCCGAGGCCGGCAACCTGCGGCGCTACGAGAAGGACCTGCTGATCAACGCCCACGATGCCAAGGCGGTGACCAAGTACCGCAAGGAATGGGGCGAGGCCCATTCGAAGACCAAGGCCGGTCTGGAGCGCATTGCCAAGCTCGATGTGGCACCGGCCATCAAGGACATGCCGCCCAAGGCTCTGCAGCAGCTGGAGAGCTATCGCAGCGGCTTCATCGGCATCATCGACCGGGTGGAAAAGGGCGAGTTCGCCGACACCATGGCAGCCAACAAGGCGCTGGAGCCGCTCAAGGGCTCGATCCGCGAGATGGAGAAGCAGCTGGGGGACATGACCGAGCTGATCGACAAGCATGGCGAGGAAGAGACCGCCAAGCTGGGCGAGCACGAAAAGTCGGTACGCCGTTCGCTGATGTTGGTGATCGCGGCCGGCGTGCTCTGCGTCGGCACCTACACCTTCTTCAATATCCGCTCCATCCTTGAACCGCTCAGCGAGGCCGTGGGCAATGCCGAGCGCATCGCCCAGCACGACCTGAGCGGCGACGTGCATGCGCAGGGGGCCGACGAGACGGCCGCGATGATGCGCGGGGTGCGTGCGATGCAGGATTCACTCAAGGGTGTGGTCAGCGGGGTGCGCGAGGCCACGGACCAGATCAGCACGGCCTCTCGCGAGGTGGCGGTGGGCAGCAACGACCTCAGCCACCGTACCGAGCAGGCCGCCTCCAACCTGGAGGAAACCGCCTCGGCCATGGAGCAGCTGACGGCCAGCGTGACCCACAACGCCGATTCCGCCCGCCAGGCCAACCAGCTGGCCAAGGAGGCTGCCCAGGTGGCGCACCGCGGCGGCCAGGTGGTGGGCGAGGTGGTAGGCACCATGGGCCGCATCAGCGCCAGCAGCAACAAGATCAGCGACATCATCTCGGTGATCGACGGCATTGCCTTCCAGACCAATATCCTGGCGCTGAACGCAGCGGTGGAAGCGGCCCGGGCCGGCGAGCAAGGCCGCGGCTTTGCCGTGGTGGCTGGCGAGGTCCGCACACTGGCCCAGCGCAGCGCCGAGGCGGCCAAGGAGATCAAGGCCCTGATCATGGCCAGCTCAGAGAACGTCGAGAGCGGCGCCGCCCTGGTGGAGCGGGCCGGCCAGACCATGCAGGAGATCGTCGCCTCGATCGAGCGCGTAGGGGGCATCGTGGCCGAGATCAGCAATGCCACGGCCGAGCAGAGCTCAGGCATCAACCAGATCGGCCAGGCGATTGCCAATCTGGACCAGATGACGCAGCAGAACGCCGCCCTGGTCGAAGAATCCGCCGCCGCGGCTCAAAGCCTGCAGCAGCAGGCCGAGGACCTGGCGCGCTCGGTTTCGGTGTTCAAGCTGGCCTGATCGCCGGTGGCGGCAGCCGGCTACAGTGCCGGCATGTCCTCATCCCTTCAGACGCCCGGCACTTTGCTGGGCGTCGACTTTTCCAGCAGCCCCAGCCAGCGCAAGCCGATCTGGCTGGCCCTGGGCGAGCGCCAGGGTGCCGTCCTGCGGCTGCAGTCGCTGCAGCCCTTCGAAACCCTGGAAGCCTTCGTCGCCTGGCTGGCCGAGCCGCGTGAATGGCTGGGCGTGTTCGATCTGCCTTTCGGCCTGCCGCGCGAACTGGTCGAGGCCCTGGACTGGCCCACCGACTGGCTGCCGCTGATGCGCCTGTATGCCGGCCTGAGCCGGGCCGAGATCCGCGATCGTTTTGCCGCATTCTGCGCGGTGCGGCCGGTGGGCTCCAAGTTCGCGCACCGGGTCTGTGACGGGCCGGCCGGTTCCTCGCCCAGCATGAAATGGGTCAACCCGCCAGTGGCCTACATGCTGCACGCGGGCGTGCCGCTGCTGCTGGAGGCAGGCGTCTGCCTGCCCGGTCTGCACGAGCAGGGCGATGCCAGGCGGCGTGCGCTGGAGGGCTATCCCGGCCTGCTGGCCCGCGAGTTCCTCGGCCGGCGCAGCTACAAGAGCGACACCAAGGCCAAGCAGACGCCGGAACGCCTGATCGCCCGCAAGGACCTGGTCGAGGCGCTCGAACAAGGCCGCAGCCGGCTGGGCCTGAGGCTCAAGCTCAGCCATGCCCAGCGGGACGATCTGGTGGCTGATGGCTCGGGCGACAAGCTGGATGCGGTGCTGTGCCTGATGCAGGCAGCCTGGGCTTCGACGCAGCCGCGCTTGGGCCTGCCCGAGAACCTCGATCCCTTGGAGGGCTGGATCACCAGCGCGTGACGGTGACGGCCTAGACCTGGTCGAAGGGCTGGGGTCGGCCGGTCAGGTAGCCCTGGATCAGCTGGAAGCCCAGCTCGCGGCAGACTTGCGCCTCGGCCTCTTCCTCGACGCCTTCGGCCAGCGTGACCGAGCCCAGATCGACGACCAGCTTGACCAGGTCGCGCACCACGCGCAGCTTGCGGTCGCTGGCCTTGTGGATGCCCCGAATCAAGGCCATGTCGAACTTGACGAAGTCGGCCGGCACTTCACCGATCTCGTTCAGCCGGGCCTGGCCAGCGCCGAAGTCGTCATAGGCGAAACGGGCGCCAATGCCCTTGAGCCAGGCGCCCAGCTCGCGCATGCGATCGGTCTCCATCACCGCGGTTTCGTGGATCTCGACCACGAGCTGCAGGCCGGGCCATTGCTTCAGCGTCTCTTCGATGCTGGCGCGGAAGCCGGACTCGAAGGTCTCGTTGGGATGGGTGTTGACGAACAGCGCGACCTCACCGAGCTTGGGCGCCAGCTGACGGATGCCGTGCACGCGGAAGGCCGCGCTGAGCTCGGCCTCCAGGTTCAACTGGGCCGCCAGGCTGAACAAGTGCATGGGCGAGGCCGGCAGATCGGGATGCTGGCTGCGACCCAGCAACTCGTAGGCGAACAGCCCGCTGCCATTGGCATGGACGATGGGCTGGGCGGCGCCCGACATGCCCTGGCCCTGCAGCAGCGCCCGGAAGGGCACTTCCTTGGGCGAGAAGTGTTCACTCAGCGTCGCACCAGGCTGCACCACCACGGTACGCCCATCGTCGTCCGCCGCCAGCGCCGCCGCGGCGCTGCTCAGCACGATGGATTTGAGCCGGAACTCGGCGTTGCCGAAGTGGACGATGTCGTTCTCGTTCAGCAGCCGTGAGCCGTTGATGCGCTCGCGGTTGACGAAGCTGCCATTGGTGCTGTCCAGGTCGGTCAGGCGCAGCTTGCCGGAGACATCGACGTCGATCTCGGCGTGGCGGCGGCTCAGGCTGGTGGAATTGACCACCAGGTCGTTGTCCGATTCACGCCCGATGCGAAACGGCAGCACGCTCACCACGTAGGTGAGCCGGGAACCATCGGCAGTGATGGCCTCAAAGAACCATTGCTTGTGCATGTGAACCCAGGTGCGAAGTCGCAGACCAATGTACCTGATCGGGCGCGCCTGCCGCTACCGGGGTTTACTTGCGCATCAGGGTGCTCTTGCCGTCTGCCGCAGGCAGCGCAAGCTTACTTTCTCATCAGGGTGGACTTGCCGAAGAGGGATTCGATCAGGTCCACCGCCAGCTCGGCGGTCTTGTTGCGTACGTCCAGGGCCGGATTGAGCTCCATCACGTCCAGCGAGCCCATGCGGCCGGTGTCGGCAATCATCTCCATGCACAGCTGGGCTTCGCGGTAGGTCGGGCCGCCGGGAACCGTGGTGCCGACGCCGGGGGCGATGTCGGGGTCCAGGAAGTCCACGTCGAAGCTGACGTGCAGGTGGGTGTTGGCGTCCAGCGTGGCCAGGGCCAGCTCCATGGTGTGGCGCATGCCCATCTCGTCGATGTAGCGCATGTCGAATACCTCGAGCTCCTGCTCGTGGACGAAGCGCTTCTCGCCGGCATCGACGCTTCGAATGCCGATCTGGCGCACCCATTTGGGGCTGATGGCCGGCACCTTGCCGCCAATCTCGATCAGCTCCTGCGGGCCGAAACCGCACAGGCAGGCCACCGGCATGCCGTGGATATTGCCGCTGGGCGTCAGCTGGCTGGTGTTGAAGTCGGCATGGGCATCCAGCCACAGCACGCGCAGCTTCTTGCCGGCCTCGCGGCAGTGGCGGGCTACGGCGCTGATCGAACCCAGCCCCAGGCAGTGATCGCCGCCCAGCAGGATGGGCATGCGGCCCAACTGCAACTCGGCATAGACGGCCTCGTGCACCGCCTTGTTCCAGGCGGTCACCTCGGGCAGGTGCCGGTAGCCGTCCACCGGCGGCAGCCAGGGGTTGTAGGGGCCGGTCAGGTTGCCGCGGTCGACCACGTCCACGCCATGGTCCTGCAGGGTCGGGCCAATGCCGGCCACCCGCAGCGCCTCGGGGCCCATGCTGGCGCCGCGCGCGCCGGCGCCGATGTCGGTGGGTGCGCCAATCAGGGACACGTTTCGGAGGGTGGTCATTCGCTTGCTTCCTTCAATGGGCGTCGGCGTTGTCGCCGCTCAGGTCGTATTCGTTTTCAAGCAGGGCCCAGGCTTCCTCGGCGGTCTCGACGAAGTGAAACAGCTGTTCGTCGCCGGGACTGATCATGCCGGTCTCGACCAGCACTTCGAAATTGATCAGCCGGGTCCAGAACTCGCGGCCGAACATCAGCACCGGGCGGCGCCGGCACTTGCCGGTCTGGATCAGGGTCAGGGCCTCGAACAGCTCGTCCATCGTGCCGTAGCCGCCGGGGAAGGCCACCAGCGCCACCGAACGCATCAAGAAATGCATCTTGCGCAGCGCGAAGTAATGGAAGCGGAAGCACAGCTCCGGCGTGATGTAGGGGTTGGGCGCCTGCTCATGCGGCAGCACGATGTTGAGGCCGATGCTGCGGCCGCCGGCCTCGAAGGCACCTCGGTTGCCCGCTTCCATGATGCCGGGGCCTCCGCCGGTGACCACATAGATCGGATGGGGCTTGTCCTTGGTGGCGCGCGTCACGATGTCGGCAAAGCGGCGTGCTTCCTCGTAGTAGCGGCTCATGGCCAGCTGGGTGCGGGCGCGCGACTGGGCGGCCGTGTCGCCGCCGGCCTCGGCGGCCGCGACGGCGGCCTCGGCCGTGTCCCGCGGCAGGATGCGGGCGCTGCCGAAGATGACCAGGGTGGACTTGATCTGTTGTTCCTGCTGGATCAGTTCGGGCTTGAGCAACTCGAGTTGCATGCGGACCGGCCGAAGCTCCTCACGCAGCAGGAAGTCGTCGTCGACGAAGGCCAGGCGATAGGCACTGATGTCGCCATCGAAGGGTGGCGGCGCGGCTGGCTTCTTGGCCTCTTCCTTGGCGCTGGGGAAGTTGCGGGCGGTGAGCGGGTTGCGCTTCTTCATGGTGTTTCCCGCTCAACAAAGGCGGGCCGTCTGGGGCGTCAGGGCGCCGGGCGGCAGCTTATGACAGTGCCGGCTGGATATTCTTTCGTATTTCTGCCCCGGCGCCCGCAATCATGCGGCGCAAACAGGGCATGCCGGATCGCGCCGGACCCGGATCTCGTTCCATTCCATAGTCCGTGCGTCCAGCATCAGCAGCCGGCCGCGCAGCCCGGTCTCAAGCCCCGCCAACAACTTCAGTCCCTCGGCCGCCTGCAGGCTGCCGATGATGCCGACCAGCGGCGCGAACACGCCCATGGTGGCGCAGCGCTGCTCTTCAAAGCGGCTGTCGGGTGGAAACAGGCAGGCGTAGCAGGGGCAGTCGGCCTGCCGGCTGTCGTAGACGCTGATCTGGCCGTCGAAGCCGGTGGCCGCCGCCGCGACCAGCGGCTTGCGGTGCTTCACGCAGGCCTGATTGACCGCATGGCGGGTGGCGAAGTTGTCGCTGCAGTCGAACACCAGCGAGGCCTGAGCGACGAGCTGGTCCAGCAGCGCGGCATCAGCGCGCTGGGCCAGGGTCTGGACGACGATGCCCGGATTGATGTCGCGGAGACTCTGCGCGGCGGATTCAACCTTGGGCTGGCCGATGCGGTCTTGCCGATGGGCGATCTGGCGCTGCAGGTTGGTCAGGTCCACCGTGTCGTGATCGACGAGCGTGATGTGCCCGACACCGGCCGTGCCAAGGTAGAGCGCCACCGGCGATCCGAGGCCGCCGGCGCCTATGACCAGGGCGCGGGCATCGAGCAGGCCTTGCTGGCCTTCGATGCCGATTTCATCCAGCAGGATATGGCGCGAGTAGCGCAGCAGCTGTTCGTCGTTCATGGGACGGTCAGCATAAAAGCAAAACAGCCCGCCGAGGCGGGCTGTGTTCATCGGCGAACCGAAGCACTCACTCGGTCTTGAGCTCGGCCTTGCGTTCGGTGGCGGTCTTGGAGACCAGCACCGGCTGGCCCTTGAGCCGGTTCAGCGCCTGCAGCAGCGGGAAGTCCTCGGTGCTGCCGAACTCGGGCAGGGGCTTGAACTCGTCGGCCTTGCGGGCGGCTTCGAGCTTGGCGCGGGCTTCCTCGCGGGCCTTCTCACGGGCCTCGTCCTTGGCCTCGGGGCCGTTGGCCAGGTGCTTCTCGAGATCGGCTTCGCGCATGCGCAGCGCGGCGAACACATTGCCCTCGGCGGTCTCGTCCAGCATCACGTCAGGCACGATGCCCTTGGCCTGGATGGAGCGGCCGTTGGGCGTGTAGTAGCGAGCCGTGGTGATCTTGAGCGCGGTTTCGGGGCTGAGCTGGCGCACGGTCTGGACCGAACCTTTGCCGAAGGTCTGGGCGCCCATGATGATGGCGCGCTTGTGGTCCTGCAGGGCGCCGGCCACGATTTCGCTGGCCGAGGCCGAGCCTTCGTTCACCAGCACCACCAGGGGCACGTTCTTCAGCGCAGCCGGCAGCTTGCGCAGCGGGTCGTTGTTGCCGCGGCGCACGTAGTACTCGGGGCTGGCCCGGAAAGTGGCCTTGGACTCCGCCAACTGGCCATTGGTCGAAACCACGTCAACATCCTTGGGCAGGAAGGCTGCAGACAGGGCCACTGCGCCCTCAAGCAGGCCGCCCGGGTCATTGCGCAGGTCCAGAACCAGGCCCTTCAGCTGTGGCTCGTCCTTGTAGATCTCTTCCAGCTTGCGAACGAAGTCATCGACCGTCCGGTCCTGGAACTGGCTCACGCGCAACCAGGCGTAGCCGGGTTCGACCACCTTGGCACGCACGCTCTGGACGCGGATCTCCTCACGGATGATGTTGACCGGGAAGCTGCGGCTCTCGCTCTTGCGGAAGATGGTCAACACCACCTTGGTGGCCGGGTCGCCACGCATGCGCTTCATGGCCTGATCGAGCGTCATGCCCTTGACCGGTGAGTCGTCGATCTTGCTGATCAGGTCGCCGCTCTTGAGGCCGGCGCGGAAGGCCGGCGAGCCTTCGATGGGCGAAACGATCTTGACCAGACCGTCTTCCATGCCGATCTCGATGCCCACACCGACGAACTTGCCGGTCGTGCCTTCACGGAATTCCTTGAAGTTCTTCTTGTCGAAGAACTGCGAATGCGGATCGAGGCCCGAGACCATGCCGGAGATGGCATCGTTGATCAGCTTCTTCTCGTCCACTGGCTCCACGTAGTCGGACTTGACCATGCCGAACACGGCGGCCAGCTGCTGCAGCTCTTCCAGCGGCAGTGGCGACAGGCCGGAGCCGCTGCGTGCGTTGGCCTGCAGCTGCATCGTGGTCAGCGCCCCGGCCACGGCGCCCAGCGCCACCCAGCCTGCGACTTTCAGTTTGGCACCCATGATGCGAGTGTTTCCTATCGAAGAAATCCAGTATTGATGCGGCCTGGCGGGCGACCGCCGGGCTTGTCCCGAGTATAGGCTCTGGGCCTTTTCCCCAGAGCTGCTAAACGCCCGGACAACCCCTCATTTCGGGCATTCCAGTGACAAAGCAGACACCCAAGGCAAGCGGGGCGCAAGTGACTTTTGGCTCTACCTGTTCCCTGGTATTGAGGCCGGGCTGCCGGTCAGCGACCTGTGTGCGGCCTCAGTCGGCCGCGCTGGCCAGGCGAGGGAAGGTGACCACGTGATCGACATTGGCGCGAATGCCGATCCACTCGCCGATCTGGTGGTCGTGGTGCGAAGGCACATGGGCCAGCACCTGTTCGCCGCTCGCGAGGCGCAAGGTGTAGAGGAACTCGGCGCCGCGGAAGACCTTGCGTTCTATGCGCGCCTTTACCGGCGCATCGTCGTCATGGACGATGTCGTCGGCGCGCAGCAGCAGCTCGCATTCGCCCTGCGGATAGGCACAGGGCAAGGGGCATTCGCCGGCATCGACCAGCTCGCCGAGTTCGCCCAGCGCTGTCTGCACACGCGGGCCGTCGCTACCCTGGACGATGCGCGCCGGCGTGAATACGCCATGGCCGATGAAGTCGGCGACGAAGCGGGTGGTCGGTCGGTGGTAGACCGTGTAGGCCTCGTCCCATTGCTCCAGGCGACCCTGGTGCATCACGCCGACCACGTCGCCCACGGCGAAGGCCTCGGCCTGGTCATGGGTGACGAAGAGGGCGGTCGTGCCGCTCTGGTGCAGGATGGCGCGCAGCTCCTGTGAAAGCTTCTCACGCAGGTCCACGTCCAGGCTGGAGAAAGGCTCGTCGAGCAGCAGCAGGCGAGGCGAGGGCGCCAGTGCGCGAGCCAGGGCCACCCGCTGCTGCTGGCCGCCGGACAGCTGGTGCGGGGCCCGCTTCGCGGCATGCCCCAGGCCGACCAGGTCGAGGACTTGGGCCGTTCGCTGCTTGGCCTCGGCGCGCGGCAAGTGGCGCAGGCCGAAACCGATGTTGTCGGCCACGTTCAGATGCGGGAACAGTGCATAGTCCTGGAAGACCATGCCGACGCGCCGCTTCTCGGGCGCTTGATGCAGGCCACCGTCGGCGTCGGCCAGGGTCTCGCCATCGATGCTGATGCGGCCCTCGTGCAGCTTCTCCAGGCCGGCGATGGCCCGCAGCAGCGAGGTCTTGCCACAGCCTGAGGGGCCGATCAGCACGCCGATCTGGCCCCGTGCCAACGCCAGGCTGACGCCGTCTACGGCATGGCGGTTCGAGGGGGCGCCCGGATAGCGCAGGCTGACCTGGTCGAGTGCAAGGAACATGGGGAGCGATTATCGCCGGCCTCTAGAATGCGATTCGTTCGCATTTGGAAATGTCGGCTCGGCCCCAGGGGCGGAGGTCGGCCGTCCGCGATGCCATGTTCCCCGCGTCCTGTTCGTAGTCGATGCCACGTCCCCCCTTTCTGTTGTCGCTCTTGTGCCTGCTGCTGGCAGTCCCGGTGCTGGGCGTGCTGGGTGCCTGGCTGGCCTGGGACGCCAGTGCGATAGCCGTGCTTCAGCACCAGCTGGGCACCGTGCTGCCAGACTATGCCCGCAGCTCACTTTTGCTGTCGCTCAGCGTGGCCGTCGGCGTTGCGTTGCTGGGCGGGGCGACGGCCGCGGCGGTGGCGCTGTTCGAGTTCCCTCTGCGCAGGTTCTTCGAATGGGCTTTGTTGCTGCCCATGGCCATGCCTGCCTATGTGGCGGCCTATGCCTATACCGATCTGCTGCAGTACAGCGGGCCGGTGCAATCGGCCTTGCGCAAGGCTTTCGGCTTGCAGGGCGCACTGTGGCCCGACGTCCGCAGCTTGCCGGGTGCGGTCGTCCTGTTCGTACTCTGCCTTTACCCTTACGTCTACCTGCTGACGCGCACGGCGCTGACCGAGCGCGGCGTGGCCTTGATGGAAGCGGCCCGTTCGCTGGGCGCTGGGACCTGGCGCCGCGTGCGTGAGGTAGCGTTGCCGCTGGCGCGCCCGGCCTTGGCGGCTGGCGTTGCACTGGCGCTGATGGAGACGCTGGCCGATTATGGCGTTGGCTCCTATTTCGGCTTGACCACGTTGACCACCGGTGTCTACAAGGCCTGGCTGGTAATGAACGACCAATTGGCCGCTGCCCAGCTGGCTTCGGTGCTGCTGGTCGTCGTGCTGGTGCTGCTCTGGCTGGAGCGCCGAGCCCAGGCTCGGCTGCGTTTCTCCAGCAGCCGCAGCGGTGCTATGCATGCCAGCGAGGCGCGCCGACTCCCGCTCCGCGGCTTGGCTGCGGTCGGCGCCTTTCTGCTGTGCACTGTGCCGGTGCTGCTCGGCTTCGTCGTGCCGGTCCTGGTATTGCTGGGGCTGCTGCGGGAGGAGGCTCTGCATGCCGAGCTGGGGCTGCCGTTGGAACGCTTCATTGAATGGAGCCTGACCAGTTTGAAGCTGGCAGGCTTGGCCGCGGCGCTGACCGTTGCCTTGGCCTTGGTGCTGGCTAATGCGGCGCGGCAGCAGCAGGGCGCCGGCCGCCGCCAACCGGTGCTGGCGCTGGTGATCCGCATCGTCGGCCTGGGCTACGCCGTGCCCGGCGCCGTGATAGCGGTCGGCATCCTGCTGCCGCTGGGCTGGCTGCAGACACGTTGGCCGCAGCTGAGTCTGCCGGCGGTCATGACCGGCAGCATCGCCGGACTGATGTACGCCTACCTGGTCCGCTTTTCGGGGGTGGCGCTGCAGTCCGTCGAGGCGGGCTACGCGCGCATCACGCCGCATGTCGACGAGACCGCCCGCATGCTGGGCGCGTCGCGGCTGCGTTTGTTCCTGGAACTGCATGCGCCTTTACTGGCTCGTTCAACGCTTGCGGCGGCTCTGCTGGTCTTCGTCGACGTGATGAAGGAGCTGCCGGCGACGCTGGTGCTCCGGCCGTTCAATAGCGACACGCTGGCCGTTGTCGCCTACCAGTTGGCGCGAGACGAGAGGCTGGGCGAAGCGGCGCTGCCCTCGGTGGCCATGGTCGTGGTCGGCCTGGTGCCGGTGCTCATGTTGTCGCGGGCGATGCGTCGCTGAAGGCGCCGCGTCCAGCCCCTACAATCCGGCGCCCTCTCTCCGTAGTTCAATGGATAGAACGGCCGCCTCCTAAGCGGCAAATACAGGTTCGATTCCTGTCGGAGGGACCACGACCGCCCCGGTCGTTTCGCCTGCTCGAGAACTCAGGGTATACTCGCGGGCTTCCCTTGCCGTACCCACGACTTTGACGCTGTGGGGCGGCTTCCACGGGCTCAATCCAGAGTCTGGAATCCACAAGGAGTGTTTATGCGTCACTACGAGATCGTTCTGCTGATCCATCCGGATCAAAGCGAACAGGTTCCGGCCATGCTGGAACGCTACAAGGGCCTGATCACCGCTGGCGGTGGTGCCGTGCATCGCGTCGAGGACTGGGGTCGCCGTCAACTGGCTTACCTGATCCAGAAGCTTGCCAAGGCCCATTACCTGTGCCTGAACATCGAGTGCAGCAAGGAAGTCCTGGCTGAGCTCGAGACGGGCTTCCGTTTCAACGACGCCGTGCTGCGTCACCTGACCGTGGCCAAGGACAAGGCCGAGACCACGCCGTCGGTGATGATGAAGGCCGTTGAGCGCGAAGAGGCCCGCAAGGCCCCGCAAGAAGCCTAAGCTGATTGGGTCGGCACTGGACCATCTCCCCGCCTTCGCGCCGCAATGAACCAGCTGGTTCTGCAAGCGCAACTGCAGGAGTTGGGCCTCGTCAGATACACACCGGCCGGCTTGACCGCCCTGGATCTCACGCTCAAGCATGAATCCCAGGTGATTGAAGCAGGCAGGCCCCGCAAGGTCTCGATGGAGATGCAAGCGGTGGCCATAGGAGAGATCTGCCGGAGCATCCAGGCGCTCGGCGTTGGTGGAAGCGCCCTGTTCAAGGGATTCCTCACCGCCAGGCGCACAGGACGTGGAACCATCTTCCACGTGACTGAACTGGACACCTGATCAGCCCGCCCGTCGTTTTGAAACCGGATTGAATTCAAAGGACATCACTATGCCTCCCGCACGTGGTAAAGGTCGCTTCTCCAAGGACAAGAAGCCCAAGCGCAACCAACAGTCGCTGCTGTTCCGTCGCAAGCGTTTCTGCCGCTTCACCGTCGCCGGTGTCGAGCAGATCGACTACAAGGACGTCGACACCCTGCGCGACTTCATCGCTGAAAACGGCAAGATCACGCCCGCTCGCCTGACCGGCACGCGCGCCTTCTTCCAGCGCCAGCTGACGGTGTGCATCAAGCGCGCCCGCTTCCTGGCTCTGCTGCCGTACAGCGACCAGCACAAGGTCTGAGGAGCCACACAACATGCAAATCATCCTGCTCGACAAGGTTGCCAACCTGGGCAACCTGGGTGACGTCGTCAAGGTCAAGGACGGCTACGCTCGCAACTTCCTGATCCCGACCAAGCGCGCCCGCCGTGCTACCGATGCCGCGATCAAGGAATTCGAAGACAAGCGCGCCGAACTTGAAAAGGCCGCCGCCGAAAAGCTGGCCGCTGCTCAAGCCCTGGGCGAAAGCCTGACCGGCAAGACCGTGCGCATCAGCCAGAAGGCTGGCGTGGACGGCCGTCTGTTCGGCTCGGTCACCAATGCCGACATCGCCGAAGCGCTGGGCAAGCTGGGCTTCGCCATCGCCAAGGCTCAGGTTCGCATGCCGAATGGCCCGCTGAAGGCCGTGGGCGAGTTCCCGGTCCAGGTCGCTCCGCACACCGACGTGGTGGTGGAAGTCTCGGTCCAGGTCGTCGCCGAAGCCGAGTAAATACCGATGCCAGCAGCCCTCAGGGGCTGCAACATCGATGAAAGCCGATGGCCGCGAGGTCGTCGGCTTTTTGCCTTTCAGGGCGGCGCGGTTTCCACCGGACCCCCACAGCCTTTGCACAGAGTTGTCCACAAATGTCTGCGATCTTCTCTCCGTCGTCCTCCGGCTCGAATGATGACGAGGTGTCGCGCCTGAGGGTGCCGCCGCATTCGGTCGAGGCCGAGCAGAGCGTGCTGGGCGGCCTGCTGATAGACAACAGCGCCTGGGACCGTGCCGGCGACTTGCTGACCGACACCGACTTCTACCGCTACGAGCACAAGCAGATCTACACGGCCATAGGCAAGCTGATCAACGCGGGCAAGCCTGCCGACGTGGTGACCGTGTTCGAGGAGCTGACCTCGCTGGCCAAGGCCGAGGAATGCGGTGGCCTGCCTTACCTGAATGCACTCGCCCAGAGCGTGCCCAGCGCTGCCAATCTGCGCCGCTATGCGGAGATCGTTCGCGAGCGCGCCATCTTGCGCAAGCTGGTCTCGACCAGCGACGAAATCGCCACCGCGGCGCTCAACCCGCAGGGCCGGGCCGTCACCCAGATCCTGGACGAGGCCGAGGGCAAGATCTTCCGCATTGGCGAAGAAGGCTCGCGCAGCCGCCAGGGTTTCCAGAGCATGGACCAGTTGGTTGTGCAGCTGATCGACCGGGTCAACGAGCTGGCCGAGAACGGCGCCGAAGATGTGACCGGCGTGCGCACCGGCTTCTACGACCTGGACCGCCAGACCGCCGGCCTGCAACCGGGCGACCTGATCGTGCTGGCCGCCCGTCCGTCGATGGGCAAGACTGCCTTCGCGGTCAACATCGCCGAGAACGTGGCGATCAACGAGGGCCTGCCGGTCGTCATCTACTCGATGGAAATGGGCGCCGCCCAGCTGGCCTTGCGTATGGTCGGCTCCATCGGCCGCATCGACCAGAGCCATCTGCGCACCGGCCGCCTGGCCGACGACGAATGGGGGCGCTTGTCGGAAGCGGTGGACAAGCTCGGCAAGTCCAGCATCTTCATCGACGAAAGCCCGGGCCTTTCGCCCAGCGAAGTGCGAGCCCGTGCGCGCCGCCAGGCCCGCATCTGCGGCCAGCTGGGCCTGATCGTGATCGACTACCTGCAGCTGATGAGCGGCAATGGCACCGGCAGCGAAGAGAACCGCGCCACCGTGCTGGGCGAGATCTCGCGGGGCCTCAAGGCACTGGCCAAGGAGCTGAAATGCCCGGTGATCGCGCTGTCGCAGCTGAACCGCTCGGTGGAGCAGCGGCCCGACAAGCGGCCCATGATGTCCGACCTGCGCGAATCGGGTGCCATCGAGCAGGATGCCGACATCATCATGTTCATCTACCGGGACGAGTACTACAACAAGCCCGACGGTCCGAACCCGACCAAGGAACCCGGCATTGCTGAAATCATCATTGCCAAGCAGCGTAATGGTCCGGTCGGCACGGTGAAGCTGGGCTTCCAGCGCATGCACACCAAGTTCGAGAACCTGGCACCGGGCTACGCCAGCGGCGGCGACGAATACTGAGGGATCGGCACTGGAAAAACGGCGGCATACTGTATAAAAATACAGCATGCCGTTCGATCCCAGTACCAACAAGCGCCGCGGGCAGGCCCAGCCCATCTACCTGAAGCCCGAGTCCGTCAAAGGCCGCGGCAGCGGCTGGGAAATCGCGCACCGCTTCAGCAAAGACGAGCGCGAGCAGTTCGACGACGGCTGGGGCTCGCTGGACCAGGAAGCGGCGCAGGAGCATCTGCCACCGGCTACCCAGATCATCGAGGAGCGGGTCAAGTCCATCCTGTCCAGCAACCAGTCGCCGGACATCGACTTCGACCTGTCCATCAACCCCTACCGGGGCTGCGAACACGTTATGTGACGGAGATATCTGCATTCGACGGAGCTAATGGTGCCACTGGCTCCTGCAACCACAAGACCTAGAACTGGCATGCGCCGAGCTGTACTAAAAGAGACCCACGCGGTCTCTTTTTTTTTACAGCCTGTAATCAAACAAATACTGATGCAGACCTAAAAGGAAGCATAGGTTGTTCGCGCTGTTGCATCCATCACATGTTGAGATGTATAAAAGTTCGCAAGATGAGTGACACGAAAATTAGTGAGCTTGAGCAAGGGTCTGTCGAATTTCCGGAATGGATTAAGGGAAAGGCGACAAAAACAACTTATGGATTCATTCCTGAAGACTTTCCAATTATTTACGATAGGTTGTCCGGAAAGGTATTTCAGCCGGCGCTGTTGTTTCTGGCTGATTGCTATTTGTCGAAGGGTGGAAGGTATGTTGTTAATACGGTTGGTTCATATTGTGATGACATCCTCGACTACGTGCGATTTTGTCGGGAAGTTAATCTCGATTGGTTGGCTGCGACTTGGGAGAATCTAGACGACTACGTGGGGATTATGGAAGGTAATGTTTCTCCTGTAAGAAGGGAACCATACCGTGAGGGAACTGTCACTCGTAGGTTGGTGCCAATTTTGGGGTTGTACAAATGGGCCTCACGAAATCTTTCCCTAGAGATGGAAGTGCTATCCCCAGGGAGTCTTTTCCTGCCCAGGGTTATTGAAAAGGTGTATTCGGAGAATCAGAAGCGGAGGCGTGAAAGCAAACCGGTGGAGGTGAGAGGTGATGCGGCTGAAAATGTCCGCATTCCGAGGGTTTTGCAACGGGCGGAAATGGATTCCCTGTATGCGCGACTCGGTACGGATTCTGAAGTGTTCGATTGCGATAAGCGTACCGAAACATCTGTATTTCGCTTGGCGACATATATATCGCATCAGTCCGGTTTGCGACTATTCGAGGTGGTGGGTCTCAAGGTGGCACAGTTTCAGAAATTCATTGGCACGACGATTCATCCTCTGGAAATGTACCCAATGCATGTGAAGCGAAAGGGCGGTAGAACAAAGCTTCTGCATTTTCATGGAGTACTGGTATCGAAGATTCTTGCGTACGTGCAAAAGGAACGGGAATCGGTGATGAACGGGCAGTTCGAACATGGATACCTACTCGTTAACCAGAGTGGGGCAACTAGCGCGGGTAGGCCAGTTAGTCGGAGAAACATCCAAAGGAGATTCACCAAAGCTTGTATGGACGCCGGATTGGTTATCACTGTTCGAAAAACCCATCCAACAAATGGTGATTGGACGAACTGCCGCGTGGAAATTACAGAAATGGCCCGATTTAGCTTTCACGACCTTCGGCACACATTTGCAGTTTGGGCATATTACGCGATGCGTAGCGCTGGAATCGAAGAGCCATGGAAGGGGATTGCCGACCAGCTTGGTCATGAAGATGTACTGACAACCATCAAGACGTATCTGCAGTGTTGCAGGACGTTTGAATCTTACGTAAGCGACAAGTTCGTCTCGAGCCTGAATGCAATGGCAAGGGTTGGCAGCGCGGAGGCTCGAATTCATTGACTGGAGACAGGTCCGGCCGGGCTTCTCGGAATCCGAAGGCGTCGCGCTACGCGCAACTGACGGACGTTGAGCGAAAGCAAATTGCTAGCCCTCGTGCAAACGTGATTTTGGACGCCCGCTTTCGTGCGTTTCGCGGAAAGCAACATTTAAAAGAATACTTTCTTAAGGCGTTCGGAAATTTTGAGAGCCTTGTGAACGGATTTGTTGCCAAGGATGCACTCTCGGATGGATTCGTCAGCTTGTGCAACTCATGTCACTCCAAACGTGCGTTCGGTGCGGTCTATACAAAGCTGGCTGGTGGGATTATCAAATTCGCGGTGACAAAGGGACTGGAAAAGCTTCCCTTTGACAAGTGGCCGGTTGATTTGGGTGCGCAATTTCGATATTGGCTCGATACCGCCCCAAATGTGGGAGATTCGCCATATCACCCGAATACAGCTAGAAAGTACTATCACATCGTCCCTAGCTTGTTTGCAGCTATTTCAAACGGCGCAGTGCAAAAGAGCACGTTGCCTGATTTTGATTCATTCCCCAATGCATACTCTGGTGCAGAAAAGGCTACAAAAACGACGCAAGCGCTTGGGCTATCCTTCCTTTTGAAGGTGCTAATCGCGGCCAGGTCTGAATTCATTGAAGTCAGCCGCAAGCGTGCATATGCGGACGAACTCTTGTCTGGAGCCGCAATGCTTCCTCTGGACGGAGCAAAAGGGAGCAAGAAGTGGTCGACTTTGGGGGCCGTAATTTGGGCCTTACATCTGAAGTTTGGAAAGAGTGGTTTGCCGCTCTTTACTGAGGTCCGGGAATTCGACAGAACCCTGTCCGATGCAATTACCAGAAAGCACGGAGGATGGCGCACTGTTTCGTTGTACTTCCAGCCTACGGCGGAATCATTGATTCCGCCATTGCTGTTGCTCTACATATATGCGCACGCAAACACTGAGCCATTGAGGGCGCTCAAAATCAAGAACATTGAAAATTTTGACTTGCTCAAGACCGCGAGGATGGCACTTCGTTTTGACAAAAATCGCGCTGGGCCATATAGCAGGAGCTTCGCCATTGACGCCACGGACCCGGCGTCGCCCAGTTCAATTGTTGAACTGATGTCCGCATGGACGTCAAAGATTAGAAAGCAAGCGGGGCCGTTCAAGGACCATCTGTTCATTTTTCCGACTAAAGATGGAGAAATTCGACCGTTTAATACGGCGGAGGACGTTGGAAATTCCTCTGACTCGACGTGGAGTCACCACCTGAAAGAATTCTCGTTGCGCAATGGATTACCTCTGTTCACAGTTTCGGAGCTACGCCAAACTTCTATCGACTTTGGCTGGCAAATCTCCGACGACGATATTCGAGAGATGCTTGCGCTGAAGGGCGGAAAGTCAGAGGCGGTTGCACGCCTCCACTATCAGAGCGACCTCATGAAGGTGCGTGGGCAGTACACGATTGGGCTACTGCAGAGCGGGAGGGTTCGCGAGGTGCGCACTGGTGGAAAGTCCACTCATAGGCGTGCGCCGAAGGACGAGGACCGAGGGTCGGCGACTCCTGGATGCACTTGTGTTGACCCAATGGACTCTCCAATTCCAGGCCAGCGTAAGGACGAACTATGTGCGGCGTTTGGTCGCTGCCCAGGATGCCCTCATGGGTCACCAAATCTGCGTTCACCTTATTCCCTAGCAAGGATGCTTCAGCTTCGCGACGAGTTGCGGAAGGCGAAGATGTATTTGTCAATTGAGCGTTGGCACGGGGTTTATGTCCATGTCGAGGCCGTGGTAAATAAATGGCTTCTCTTATATGGTGATGATATTTGGATTGAGGCCGAGAAGATGCATCTTCCGCCTATTGGAGTGCTGGAGTGAATATGCAACTGAAAGCAATTGCTGTAGAGGCTTTCGCCCCCGAGTATTTCGACGAGTCAAATCCTATTGACTTGGCAGACCGGACGTATTCCTTCTGGCGCAACAAGCGCTGGCGATTCCGTTCTCCAAATCCCGCTAGTAGAGACATCATTCTCGATTGGTGCTTTTCTCTCCCAGATGGAAGTTTTTCCACCGACGCCCAGCATATTTCACTGCTAGAGGGCTTCAAGACCATGACTTGGGGGATGATTACTAATGAACTATTCGGAAAATCGCTGCATGTTCATTCCTTGGGCCCAATCATGGTGGGCAATCGAGAGCTGTTTCGTTGGATGGTCTGGACAGGCCGGTCGTGTTTTTCTGAATTGACGCCCTCTGTTCAGGATGACTATATTTCCGCTTTGCAGGATATTCTTGCCAACAGACAGTCTTTCTATCCAGGGTACGAAGCAGAGGGCTACGGCTTGGGCTTTAATACCGAGGAGCAAACGACAGATTCAATAACACCAGAAGAATCCGAGGACGATGAGTCCTTAAGCGCAGAAGACAATGATTTGGCAGAGCCGGGCCAAAGTTCCGACCTGTCCGAAGAGGCTGCAGAAGACGATGGTTACACCTACGGTCAGCTGAGCAATCGCGTCCGCACACTGTACTTCCTGCATGCTCAGCGGTCCCTATTGGAAAGCCGACGGATTAGGGCCTTTCATCGTCGACCGTTTGGCGACAAAACCTACGGCGAAGTTACGGCGAAGGTTGTTCCTCACGTTATTCGCCGCATTCCAGCGCTCCCAGAGCTCGTGGCAATCCCACTGTTGAATACCGTTGTTGATTGGATTGAGAACAAGGGGCCCATACTTGCAGCTGCCCACCAGAGCTATCACGCGGCGTGCGCGCATGGAGACATGCGACTGAAACGCAAAGCAATCAATGAAATCTGCGCGGCGGGCTTTGACGACCGGAGCCTGAGCAAAGTACCTTGGGGGGAACGCGGCGATGTCCAATGGCAGGACGTCCCTGACGCGCACCGGGTCAGGCTTTCTGCACTGATGTTCCGTGATGCATGCGTCCTCGCCCTGCAATATCTGGTTGGACTGCGAATTTCAGAGGTGTGCTCCGCTAAAACAGAACGCCTGAAGAATAAGGGGCTGCCATCGTGCATCCATAAACGGGAGACCCCAGATGGGCTGTTCGACCTATATTTCTTCAAAGGGCAAATATATAAGGACAACCGAATCCCGTTCCCGCGGGACTGGGTAATAGGTGCCGTGCCTCGAGGCTCAAAAAAGTTGCCTGTTTGTGCGCAGGCAATTACTCACCTGCATACCATTTGGTCTCGGCTTTACGAGGATGAGAAAGAGAACCCGCTGTTCATGCATTTCTCAAACCCTCATAGCATGCCTAGAGACGCGGATGGCGTTGTGGCCGCAAAGGGAACGACTTTGCAGCGAGGTATTCGGCGTTTTGTTCGGTGTTGGGTAGACCTTTCAAGTCTCCCCGATTTTGATGTGCATGGCAACGACCTCCGCCAATATCGCTCTACACGCGGTCAGTGCATTCGTGGGCATCAAGGAAGAAAAACATTTGCAGAATATATATTGCAAGCCCGGGAGTCCGCCGCAGAGGCCCTGACGAGTCATTATGGGCATCTTAATAAGGTAATTCTCTTTCGTGGCTACTTTGAACCATTGCAGCGTCAAAAGTCTGATGTTGAGAATATGCGGCTTCAGGCAACCATCAACTATTTTGTCGCTGGCGCGAATGGTCGTTCCTACTTCGGTAACGTTGCCAGTGCGGTACAAGCGTTCTATAACGAACATGGGCTGACCGGCATTAGGGACCTTGAAACGCTTCGTGGCAAAGTCAAGGATATTGTGGTTTCGCACGGCATTCGTATTTTCTTCGGAGCTCATGGCAATTGCTTGATTTCAGTCCGGCCGACGGAATCGAGATGTCGGGAAGCATCGGGAGGTGCGTCTTGGTGGTTCCAGGCTCCTGACTACATTAGTCAAAACGTCTCGATGTGCACCGGTTGCGGTTGCTTCGCGGCTGACAGTGCTCATTTGCCCTATTGGCGAAATCGAATGGCAAGCTATGAGGCTGCGGCGCAAGACCCCACAAATCGAGTGGCGGTTATCCGATTCGAAACCAGCAAGATTATTGTCAAGGCCATTGAAAGAATATGAGCAACCCTTTGGATGACGCGAAGTCTCTCATTCAGCTGTTTACGCCTAGTGACGAGCGGGAGGAGCGTGTGGCTGCCGAACTTCGAAAGCTTATTGATGCGATGAGTTACACCGAGAGCGCGAAGGTTGTCGAAGGTCCGAAAATTACGATTGCGGAGGTCGCGCGGAAGGCCGAGTTGTCGAGGAATCTAATTAACAGCGAGAAGTGCGAACTTCCAGGTGCCCGGACGTTGATAGTCTCCGTGTGGAAGGTCCTTGCCGACCATAATCTTGAAATCCGATGCTCGTATTTAACGTCGGAGAACAGTCGGTTGCAACGGCTGGTTGACTACCACGTATCGGAAACCGCTGGTCTCGTCTTGAAGCTAGGGGGCGTTGTTGGCTCAGCGATTTCCGCGAAGGCGATGCCCAAGAAGGGCTCCGCGACACCAGAACAAATGATGTCTGGTGCTGATATTTTGCCCATGGGCGTCATTTCTGTCGCGGGCAAGCAACGTGAGTAGATAAATTTTCGCTTTTAAGCTTTGCGCTCATGGAGCTTAGATTTTGATGATGGGGCACGCCGCTGCTTTTATTAAAAGAGCGAGGGGCCCGGAATTGCTTTTAGAAATCTTTACAGCTAGTGGAGTATTCGTTACTGAAATAGTGCCATTGGATTTGTTGTTGCTGCCAGCCATGGTCGATTTGCATGTCCGTGGAATCAACCTTGCGTTGCGCCCTACGGCAATCCCTTTGTGCCAAGAAAGTGAAGGGAGCGGCCGGTCGCAATACGAATGAACTCTTTGGTGCAGCAGCCAGCCTCAGAGAAGCGTTAGAACAACGACCACTGCGAGTCTTCGAGTCGCGGAGGCCTTACGAACTGGCTCGTATCAACAGGCGCTGTAGCGGAGCGCTTCAGACCGTATTTCGAGCACGCGCGCGAAAATCTTTGCGATAGCAGTTGGGCGTAAGGTCCCGACCCCTTCATGCGCGCGAAGAAGTTGGAGTCGTAGTCTTTTCCACCTCGAGCCTGTGAAATCAGGCTCATGACGTGCTTGGCGCGGAGCGGGAAGTGGCCCTCTAGCCACTCTACAAAGAGGTCTAGTACCTCCCTCGGCAATCGCAGCAGAATCATGCTTGCGTAGGTCGCCCCAGCCTCTGCAGAGGCTTTTAGGATGCGTTCCAGCTCTACGTCGTTGATTGTTGGAATCATCGGTGAAACAAACACAGACACCGGGATGCCTGCCCTCGACATCTTCTCTATTGCTCTCAAACGACTCTCTGGACTGCTTGCCCTTGGGTCCATGATGCGTGCAAGGCTCGGCTGTAGAGTGGCAAGAGAAACATTGACTCTGCAGAGACCTCTTTCAGCGGCAGGTGCGAGAAAGTCGATGTCTCGCGTGACAAGGGCATTCTTCGTCGTGACACTGAAAGGAACACGGCGCCGCGTCAGAACTTCAACTATCGCGCGCGTGATTTCCAACTTGCGCTCGATGGGCTGATAAGGGTCTGTGTTCGCGCCGAGCGCAATCAACGCCGGTTCATAGGTCGAGCTATCGAGTTCCTTCTCGAGTAGCTCGGCGGCGTTCATCTTGGCGAAGACCTTGGTCTCAAAGTCAATGCCTGGGGAGAGTCCAACATAGGCGTGAGTCGGTCGGGCGTAGCAGTAGACGCATCCGTGTTCGCACCCCTGAAATGGGTTGATGGACTGCTCGAATGGAATGTCCGGCGAGTTGTTCCTGCTGATGATTTTCTTCGCGCGGCTATGGAAAACTTCCGTTCTGATTGGAAGAGGCACATCTTCAGATTCGTCATTTCCCTCAGGTCGATGCGAGTTGTCGACCTCTCGCGTCCAACGCTCGAATCGCGACCTCGCATTGCTGCCTGCACCTCTCCCTTTGTGGAAGGTGACGGGCACTTCGGGGATGAGTTCTTCGTCCATGGTGCTCCGACAACGGTAGAGTCGCCTATGCCCCGATTGCTTGATGACTGTATGAATATACAGTATCGTTGTGATTCCTTCCACCCAGATTGAAGTGCCTCGTTTCGTGACGCTTCGTGCACCAGTAGCATCGCCCCATGCGTTCTGTTACCTGCAACTATTGCGGGAAACCTGCTGAGCTGGTCCCAGGTCGAACCGTCTATCCGCACCGAACAGACCTGCACGAGCTCTTGCTCTGGCGCTGCGTGCCTTGTGATGCTCAGGTTGGGTGCCATAGAGCGGGCGCGCGGGTCAACGTCGGTGAGGATGTTCTGGTCGACAGCGACGGAACAATACCCTTAGGGCGCCTTGCGAATGCACCGCTTCGCTCAGCACGCGTTCGCGCCCACGACCTTTTTGAGAGGCTGTGGCTCGAGGGACGGAAGACGCGCACACAGGCTTACGGTTGGATGGCTGCGGTGTTGGGTATTCATCCCGACTCGGCACGCTTTGCGTTGCTTGAGGCCGACCAATGTTGGGCGCTGGTCGATGCTATAGAAGCATTGATACATGACGCGCCGACACTGGCGGGAAAAGAAGCTGCGGCCATTCAGCCAGACTTGGCCCCAAGCGTTAATGAGTCGCCCGAAGACCGGCGAGTCGCGATTGCACCGGATTGGCTGGCGAGGGCTGGACTTCGATTTGAAGCTCAAGACGACGGTGAGCATCTCGTCGTTGCATCGCGCGGAACTGTTATCGACTTCTGGCCGCGGACCCAAGTCTGGAAGGCCCGGGGTGCCGACCTTGAACGGCAAGGCCTCCATCCGCTAATCAAGTATTGCAAGGGACTATGAGGCGTCTCGCGAGAGAGGGCCGGCATCGAAGTTCTGAACACGTCCGTAAGTTGCGCGGTCCTGCGCAGCCGTCGCAATCGTGGGCTACTTAGGGGCGGACGAGCACTGCAAGGCTCAGGGGCGGCACGCTTGGCGCTCTGCCTTCCATCAACTTTGCACAAGATTGCGCGTACTTGATGGAAAGTGTTTTGTGATAAGGACTTAGCTGCTTTCCAGCGACTTTGCGAAAATTGTGCGTGGTCGAAGGAATGTCTTGTAAAACAAGGACTTAGGCGCGTTATGTGCCGAAAGTACAATTATTGTTTTCGCAATAATTTTCCATAACGGCAGCCGCGGCACGCTTCGGCGTAGGGAAGCACTTTCCCGTCGACCGCATCGCGCTGTTCGTCGTTTTGTGACGTGGCTACGCATGTGGTCCCTTGCTGGGTAGCACAGAAGCCTTGTGTCGTTCAGCGAGGTCCCAGTACTTTGCAAACAATGCTTCGGCTTGTTCAACCTGCTGTTTGAACTCTTCGATAGTCAAGTAGACGGACTTGTCAGGCTGGTCCGGAGTCATATCGAATTCGAGCGGGACAAACGCAAGCAAAGGAACCCTCGGGAGTGCTGGGCCACTTGGCGACTCTTGGAGCTTGCCTGGGACGCCCCAGCGGCCATGAGCGTAGTCATTTCGAATCGCTCGAACTTTGTGGGCTGACGCGAACCAGTCGCGGAAGTCTTTCAATGCCGATGTTCCAGCGGGTGAGTACAGCTCCACGACCATCTGTTCGAGCATGTCGAGTCGGTCACCCAACCGAGCCTGCCGAGGTTTCAGTAGGTCAGAGACATCGCGGCCGCTGTATGGCCCCATCCAGTTCAGTTGCAGTCCGATGTTGAAATCAAAGGACGCGAGCGCGTGAACCAGCCGACCCAGAAGGCGATGAAATTCATCACAGAACGGGTCGCCAGACTTTGAACGGGTACCTTTGTTGTCGGCCATGCTGCTGGGACCTGCCTAAGCTTATGCGGCCAGTTGATGCTCGTAGTACGGGGTGTCGCGGTCATCTAGCAGGGCATAAAGCGATTTGAGGTCCTTCGCGTCCGGCTGCAGCCATGGCAGCATGTTTTCAGGCTTCAGCGGAACGATGCATCTGTCGTGACCTGCATCGGCGACCTCCGCCGGAGGCTCGTCCGTGATGAACGCGAAGCTCCACATGCCTGGCTGGCCAGGGGCAGTCCAGTGCGAATAAAGGCAGGCGACGACCATGTCGTGAGCCGGCCGCGGCCTGAACTCAAGAATCACGTTTTCCTCAGCTTCTCCTTCGCGAAGCTCTCGGTGTTCCGCCTTGTGCCGCGGTACGTTTTCATAGAACGCACTCACGAGTGCCACGCCATGGGTGCGGCCGAACTGCCCTTTCCAAAAGCCTTCTAGATTGTCCCGGCGTGCGTTGAACGTGCCCGGGTACTTGGTGTCATAGAACTCGGGCTTGCCTACAGGACGGCATTGATAGCGCATCGGGCGCACCACCAGGCGGCCCTCCTCGAAGACCATCACTGGCACGTAATGCTTGGGGAACATCCGGAAGTCGGATTCCCGCAGGTCCGTCCGGTCGAGATTTTTTAGCTTAGCCAGCGCGCGGTCGACCTTGGTGGTCGCGATGCGTTTGCTTTCAAGTGCAGCTTTGGTTTCCTTGGCCGAAAGCTTGCGTTCCGCGTCTGCAAGCCGAGTGCGCTGTGCAAAGACTTCTTCCTGTAGGCGCTTGTGCTCCACTTGTCGGAATTCGTCGATGAGCTGTTTGACCGTGCGCTCGACGTCAGTCTGCGGGTTATCGAATGCGCTCTCCATCGCGCGCGGCATCGTGACGGCGTCTCCCTGAGCCCTTCGAAAAAAGGTCTCGTAGAACTCCTTGATGTCAATCTCTGCGCCGAAGTCGCGTACGTAGGTGCGGTAGTCGGCCCAGACTTGCGCGGAGTAGCACATTCGAAGCTCCTGACCTAATCGGGATATGTGGATTGTGATTCCCTCGGCGAAAGGTCGACTTGCTTGCTTCGCGCCTCGCCCAAGAACTCATCTTGCGTCGATATTGCGCTACGAGTCGTGTGTCGGCCGTTGAAAACGTGCCTTGCAGTCGGTCGCCACCAAAGGCCGGCAGTGAAGACTCGACGCAAGCTCCGGAGGAACAGCCTCCCGTGCGCATCCCCCATTGGAGGGATGCATGTCCTCAGGCATACCCTTGCATCGAAACACTTTGTTGCATGTATTGTGGAGCGCTATACAGGGCACACATCCATGCCAGCCGAGAAAAGCATTGCCGTTAGCTTCCGCGTTTCACCGCGCTTCAAGCACCTGCTGGAGGCAGCAGCGGCACGCGAACGGCGCTCGCAAACAAACATGCTGGAGACACTGCTGTTTGACTACTGCGAGCAACAAGGCATTGCGGCTCTTGACCAACAAGAAGCAAGACCTAGCCGGACCTCAAAGGGAGGGGCCCAAAAATGAACTTCCAAGCGCTGCTGAGCAGCACCCCGACCTCAGTCATCGCGACGGGCGGGATGCTGGTACTCCTGCTTTCCTTCTTCGTGTTGGTCTTCTTCATCCCGGGCGTGCTGCACTGGTTCCGGTTGCGGAGGGTTCAGAGCCAACTTGCGAAGTTGGACGCAAAGACGTCAGTAGCCGAGCTGAAGAAGCTATTCAGCCAAGACAAGCGGCTCGCCCACCTGTGGAAGGAATATCAGGAGTCGCTGCACATCCAGCGCGAGGAGCGCGACGGGCAGATGGTCGTGCGAGCGGTGCGAGCGACCGTTCCCGCGGAGATGCATTTCAATGGCCAGGTCGTCGTCGACAGTCGGCTGCGAACTGAGTTCTTCAAGCACCTACCGGGCCTCTTCACTGGCATCGGCATCATCGGCACGTTCAGCGGCCTCATCGACGGCCTGCGTGCCTTCAAGGTTAGTGAGAATGCGGCGACAGTTCGAACCAGCCTTGAGTCATTGATGCACTCGGTGGGGGAGGCCTTCCTCGTCTCTGCGGCGGCAATCACGGCGGCAATGGTGGTCACGTTCCTGGAAAAGCTCCTGTTGGCGGCGCTTTACCGGAGGACTGACGAGATTGCACACGCAATCGACGCCCGCTTCGAGGCTGGAGCCGGTGAGGAGTACCTCTCCCGCCTCGTCAAGGCCTCGGAGGAGTCAGCCAGCCAGTCCAAGATTCTCAAAGATGCCCTCGTCAAGGAGCTTGGCGACCTGCTGCGCGAGTTGACGACCGCACAGATTAACGCCAGTGCCCAGTCGGCACGTGAGCAGGTCGAGGCGACGCGGCTAGACAACCAGGCACTCGGCAAGACCATTTCCGACAGCATTCAACAAAGCCTCAAGGGCCCGCTCGAGGACATCGCCAGCACCGTCAAGACCGCGAGCGGAGACCAGAGCGCCACTGCAGCGCGCATGCTGCAGGACGTCATGACCAGCTTCAGTCAGAGGCTGAACGACCTGTTCGGCGGTCAGATTTCTGGCCTGAGCGAACTCAATCAACAAACGGCGCGGAGCATCCAAGAAGCGGTCGGCACGCTGCAGACGCTGGTGGCCAACATGGAGGCCTCCAGCCAACGCTCTGCAGACGCGATGGCCGAGCGCATGGCCCAGGCGGTCGAGAAGATGGAGGCGCGCCAGGAGGCAATGAACTCCCAGTCTGCGGCCTTCATAGAACAGATTCGCCAATTGGTGGCCAGTTCGCAATCGGAGACCAACCAGAAGCTGCAAACCACGTTGGAGTCCATTGGCACACAGGTGTCGACCATGCTCACGACGCTCAACGAGTCTCAGGCTCAGGTCTTCGAGAGCAACCGTGCCCGCGAGCAGTCAATGACCGACCGTGCGCGCAGCGCCGTGACGACGATGTCGGATTCGGTGGAAGCCGTGGTCAAGGAACTCGGCGCGGCGACCACACAAATGGCGCAGAGCGTGGCAACGCTGGGCCAGGCGACGACGTCTTCCGTCGACAAGATGAACGCCGGCGCCGAGCTGTTGAACACCGCTTCTCGAAACTTCGCCTCTGCGGGAGAGCGTGTGTCCAATGTGATGGGTCAAGCCGCGAACGTCTCCGCGAAGCTCTCAGAGACGTCGGGGGCCCTCACCAGTGGCTCGACCGCCATGCAAGAGCTGCTGAAAGACTATCGCCTGCAACGCGATGCTGTTGCGCAGCTGGTCACGGAACTCCGCGGAGCGGTGGACGCTGCACGGAGGGAGGCGACCCTGACCGCAGATGTGCTTGCCCGTATCGAGGGCTCGGCCACGCGACTGGGCACCGCACAGAGGATGGCGGACGAGTACCTGGAAGGTGTCAGCAAAGTTCTTGGCGAGGCACATAACTCGTTCGCGACCGAGGTCAAGCGGACCTTGGACAAGGCGAACACGGAGTTCCACACCAAGCTCACCCAAGCTGTAGGGATGCTGCATGCGGCTGTCGGTGAGCTTGAAATCACGCTGGCCTCCATGGGCAATCTCACCCCCGCGCGGAGGTAAGCCATGGTCGGAGCCAAGGTCGTGCTGAAGCGCGGTAATCGTGACGAGGCGGAGAAGCCGTTCTGGATTTCGTTCGCGGACCTGATGACGGCGTTGATGGTGCTTTTTCTGGTCGTCATGGGCGTCGCCTTGCTCGCAGTCACTAAAAACGTTACCGAGCGCGAGAAGAAGGAAGAGCAGCACCGCCAAGACATCGAACGCATCCTCGACCGCTTCGAGGAGGCCGCGAAGCGCCATGAAGGCATCAAGGTGGACCGCAGCCGCAGCGTCATCGACTTCGGCGACCGTGCGCGCTTCGCTCTGGCGAAATTCAATCTCGCGCCTGAGCAGGAGGAGGTTCTTCGACAGTTCGTGCCGGAAATCCTAACGCTGGCGAATGACGACCTGGGTAAGCGTGTACTGAAGCGGGTCGTGGTCGAGGGCTACACGGACAAGACCGGCACGTACCTGAGTAACCTGAACCTCAGCTTGCAGCGAAGCCAGCGGGTGCTCTGCACCATGTTCGCATCTACGGGACCCAGCCTGCTGTCAGAAGGTCAAAAGGAAAACGTGCGCAGGCTTTTCCTCGTTGGGGGGTATTCCTTCAACGCTGCAAAGGACACCGACGAAGAAAGTCGTCGCGTCGAAATGCGGATTGAATTTCTGGGCCTCGACGAGACGAGGCCGGCGTCCCCTACGCAGGCTGCCAACTTCGGGGAGTGTGCGCTGCGATGAACGCACTTGCCCATCTCGCGGCGCTGTTGAGCCCGGCGGTACAGGCCGGGGCTCGAGATATGCCGCCGAGCACTGCCATTGACGCCGTTATCGCTGAGATGGAAGCGAAGTCGAAATCGCGCAGGGGAGGCCATGTCGTCGATGACCACCTGCTCGACGCCGTAAAGCGCTTCTGGCAGAGCCAGGAAATCCAGTCATTCCGGGATGCTTACATGCTGTCCTGGGGGCTATGCCTTCCTCACCAACCGCTAGGCCCCTGCGTCTTGGAGGACCGGCCGCGCTTGCAGAAGGTCTTGGACGGAGTCGACGAATGGCGCGTGAAGCCCAGTGCGTATCGGCGCTGCTACCAGGGCCTGGTCAAGAGCTACTTCACATACGACGCGCTGGCCGAATCCACACCCAGGGCGGGGCGTAACAACTGGCGCCTGCTGCGCGACTACCTGCAGGAGCGAAACGGCCTCATTCGAGACAAGAGCCTCAACCCTGAGTGGGTCGACACCGCCGTGGGCAATCGCCTGCTGTTCGGTGACCAGCCCTGTGAACCTTACGTGGATGCTCTGCTGCGCGGGGACAGCGGCGCCATAGACCACCTGTGCGAGCAACTTGGCATCAATAAGGCCTCTTGGTTCCTTCGAGAACTGGTGTTGGCCCAAGTCAAGGGCGCTACTAGCCTGGGGAACGGGCAATTCCAGGCGCTTCTGCCTCGCCTGTTGGACCTCCTCGCAGCAAACGACGTCTTACGCGACCGCGGCATGGTCATGGTGCTGGACCGCTACGCAAACGTTCCAGGAACCGCGCTGCATCAAGGCCTGCGCGACAAGGCGGTGGCTTGGTGGGGCAATCCTTGGCTGCCGTCCCACGACACGGAATGGGGCGGCGTTACACAAGCTGCCCGCACGATGGTTGCCGACTGGCTGAAGCTGGAGTTCATCGAGACGTTCTTCACCAAGCTCGCGGAAGACGGTCTGGGCGACCCGCGTCGCATGAACTTCTGGAAGCGGTACGTCAAGTCGATTGACCACATCGAGTTCGCATTGGGCTCGACAGCGCGCAACTCGAGGGAGCGCGACATGACCGTCCTTCGCGGGAAGATGAAGGGACTCCTGCGCGCTCTGGACGCCAACGGCACCAACAACGCGTTCATCATGTGGATGGGTCCTTTGGTGGCCGTCGAGTTCAGTGGATTGGGGAACGCGTTCTACGGGTACGACGCACGCCAATCTATCCCCTTCGACACGACGAAGCTGCTTCGGCTCGAAGTGAACGGCTCGAACTCGCTTAAGCACAGGGATAGCAAGAGCATCCTGCGGATGAGCCATAAGGACGGCATCCACAACTGGGACAAGTGGGAGGACATGTTCGCAGCGACCCTGCGGTCGGAGTTCTCCATTGAACCCTCCGCTCCAGCCCCGCGGGCGGTCCGCGCTGCGCCCACCCGACCTGAGGTGACGCCTCCCGCGCCGCAGCCCACTGGTGACCCTCAGCAGTATTCGCGCTCGGCGCTGCAGAAGTTCACCAGGGACCATGGGCTCGAAATCGACGACAAGACGTCGGTTGGTGGGAGCCTCTGGGTTCGAACCGATGCGAGCAACGAACACATCAATGCAGTGCTGACCCGCTGGGGGTTCCGCAACAAGCCTGGCAAGGGCTGGTGGAAATAGGGAGACAAGATGTTCAAGGTGTTCAAGCAGGGGAAGGCAGGGTCGGATGACGCCACGGCGTGGCGGCGTCAATGGTCACCCGCGGGCGTGCTGGTGGCACGCGGTTCGTCGAAGGTTAGTGGTGCCAACATCGACAGCCCGATGCTGACTGGGTTCATGACGCAGCTGGCCGACGATGGCTTGGCTGTCGAGACAGAAGAGGGCTTCCTGCTTGGATGGGATTCGTTGTACTCGGCGCTGGGCCAGCCGAGCTACGCCGCACTCCATGAACTGCTCCAACTTCCGACGTTCATGCAGGCTCGCCCGGCCTTGCGTAGCAGCAACTCTCTGACGGACCGGGACTTCTCCATCGCGATAGCAGGTTGGAGCCTGGACGATGGCGCCGAGTTGGGCGGTGAACTGACTGGGCCGCTGCTTGATGACGGGGCTCGGCAGTCGCTGATGCATCCGCAGCAATGGGCGCTGTTCAAGGAGGTCGTGACATTCGCGCGCCGGCCGGAGACTGAGCGGGATGACCTCGTCCATCGACAGGCATGGGGGCGCATCCGGAAGCTTGCCTTGGCAGCGGATGCGCGCCTCGATGACTTCCTCTATCGGTCAGTCGTTCTGACGCCAGAGAAGCTTCAAATCGGTCTGCGTAGCTCCGACGCAGTGACGGATGACCGGGTCATCGAAATCGAACCCGGCTTCGATGGCGCTCCAGCAGGTTGGCTTGAAGCGTTTGACCGCGCACAGGCTGTCAAGGACCGATACGACGTGGTCACGCCTGAGGGCATCGTCCAGGTGTTGGTCACGCCAAAGGTGCGGACGGTCCTTCAAGAGGTCAAGCGGCTGCCTGGTCGGCGTGTCGCTGGCACCCGAGCGCAGGCCTTTCTGCTGAATCCCTATGCGACGCTTGGCGTTGACGCTGTCGATGTCATCGAAGAAACGCAGTTTGAGCAGGCTCGTGAGGCCGCCGGCCTTGACTACGAGCGCTTCACTCCCGTCTTCGAGCGCGATGCTGCCGGCTACCCAATGCACGTGGGCTTGCTCATCGAAACAGCAGATTCCAGCGGGCCAACCTCGTCTGAGACACAGTGGCTCACGGACGAACAGCTCTCGGATTTCACGAAGGCGCTCTTTCGAGCTGTGACCCTCGACTTCCAGCTGGTGGCCTGGGACGGCTACGACTTGGTCGTGGACGGGAGCGCCGAGCAGCATCTCAAGGACCTGAAGGAGGCGCTTGAGCGTCGGCAGGCCCCGCCGACTTTGGTGTCGTATACCCAGGTTCATGACCTAAGCGGCTATTCGGCACGCATCGAAGGCATTGGCGTTGAGAAGCCGTACTACTCGCCTTACATCGCCAAGAAAAAGGAAGAGGACGGCTGGTTTCCAGAAAACGTCTTGCCGGTAGTCGTTTTCACGCCGAAGCACGGCGGAGAGCCTGTCGCCGTTCCAACCAGCAAGCCCGTCATCGAGAAGCTCAAGAAGGACCTGCAAGCAGCACAAGCTGCAGGGAAGTCTGAGCTGAACGTGTCATGGGTGCCGGACCCGATGTCGGTTGGCGATGCGCAGTTGGTGATTGACACCTTCGAAGAGCTGTTCACCAACATTGAAGCCGGCAAGCCCCTCGACCCGAGCAAAATCCGGCGGCCCGCTAAGGAAGCGCTAGGGCCGAAGAAGCAGCTAGTGTTGCGGGCCAATATCCAGGCGCTCGAATACGAGGAGATGCGTAGGGAAGCCCTGCAGGCCGTGCCAGCGGAGCCGAAGCTGCCAAAAAGCATTCGCCCGGAATATTCGCTGCTCCCCCATCAGCGAGCGGGGCTGGCTTGGATGCAGCATCTGTTCGGCCTGCAGATGGACTATCAGGTCCGCGGTGCGGTCCTTGCCGACGACATGGGCCTGGGCAAAACGTTCCAACTGCTTGCCTTGATGGCATGGCTGCTGGAACGCGACCCGGATATGCCGCCCATGCTCGTGGTGGCGCCTGTCTCGCTGTTGGAGAACTGGGCAGAGGAAGCCGAGAAGTTCTTTGTGCCGGGTGCGTTGCCGCTCCTAACTGCCTACGGGGCTGGTCTCACGGAACTGCGCGTTCCTCGCTCGCAGATTGACCAACGCTTGCTTGCCGAAGACGGGCTGGTCAAGTTCCTGCGGCCGAACTGGGTGGGTGACGCAAAGGTCGTCCTGACCACCTATGAGACGTTGCGCGACCTTGAGTTCTCGTTCGCAGCGCAGAAGTGGTCTTTGATGGTCTGCGACGAGGCCCAGCGCATCAAGAACCCGGCGGCCATGGTGACCCGGGCGGCGAAGAAGCAAAACGTTGCCTTCAAGATTGCGTGTACGGGCACGCCTGTCGAGAACACCCTGGCCGATATGTGGTGTCTCTTCGATTACGTGCAACCTGGGTTGCTCGGAGCGCTGAACGACTTCGGTCAGCGCTACCGCAAGCCCATTGAGGCGAAGACCGATGAGGAGAAGGCGCGAGTCGAAGAGCTGCGGGCAAAGATTGAGCCTCAGATTCTTCGTCGTCTCAAGGCGGAGGTGGCGACTGACCTCCCGCCTAAGGTCATCGTTGAGGACTGCCGCAAGCTCCCGCTGTCGACAGCTCAACGGAATCTCTATGCGAAGGCGATTGAGAGCTTCAAGAAGCGGAACGACCCCACGGCCGCTTCGCCGTTCAAGAATCATCTTGGCCTGCTGCACTACCTGAGACTGGTCTGCACGGACCCACGCCAGCACGGTCTCAGCGTGTTCAAGCCGGAGCCAACCAAACAATACCGCGAGAAGGCGCCCAAGCTCGATTGGCTGCTGAATCAGCTGAAGGTCATCGAGGGCAAGAACGAGAAGGTCATCGTGTTCTGCGAGTTCCGCGAAATTCAGCGGCTGCTTCAGCACTACATCGAGGCCGAGTTTGGCATTCGGCCGGACATCATCAACGGTGACACCAGCGCGTCCTCGAGTCACACGGCTAGCCGGCAAAAGCGCATCAAGGCTTTCCAGACCGCATCAGGATTCGGCGTGCTCATCCTGTCGCCTGTGGCAGTGGGCTTCGGCGTGAACATCCAGGCTGCCAACCACGTCGTGCACTACACCCGAACCTGGAACCCAGCCAAGGAGGACCAGGCTACTGACCGCGCATACCGTATCGGCCAGAAGAAGTCGGTCTACGTCTATTACCCGGTGGTTCACGCAGACGACTTCGTAACCTTCGACGTCAAGCTTGACCACCTGCTCACGTACAAGCGGGGGCTGGCGGAAGACATGCTGAACGGGTCCGGAGACGTCGCGCCTGGCGACTTCAACATCGCCGACGTCGTGCCTGAGGCCGACGCCGCCAACATTGACGAGCGAGTCACGCTGGACATGGCGCTGCGAATGAACTGGCAGCACTTTGAATGCCTTACTGGTGCGTTGTGGCGTCAGAGGGGCTACGACTGCTACCGAACGCCTGGGACCAATGACAACGGAGTTGATGTCGTAGCGCTTCTCGGTGCCCAAGGTCAGCTGATTCAGGCCAAGACCAGCGGGACGGACGGAGCGACGCTCGGCTGGGAGGCGGTCAAAGACGTTGTGACCGGAGAGGCGTTCTACCGGCGCCGACACCCTGGCGTTGCATTCGAAAAGGTCTGCATCACCAATCAGTTCTTCAACCGCCAGGCCCATGAAAACGCGGCACTCAACAGTGTTGAACTGGTCGACCAGACGCATTTGGCAGAGCTGCTCAGTGCGCACACCGTGACCATGCTGGAGGTCGAGCGGATGTTGTTTGCAGAGTGGTCCGCCGAAGTCGCAACTACCTAGACGAGATTTGTCCAACAACGCAAAAAGCGGGAGAAGTCAGTGGAGTGGATTGTCATCATCTTGCTGGTCGCGGGTGCCTGGTACTGGGTCAAAGGTCGGGCTAAGCCGGCGTCATCGCCGCAGCGGACAGCCGCCGCAGAGGTGGCAGCGCCGGAAATTCGTGTCACGTTCACTGCCACGACTACTAGAAGCGGCTCTCGAAGTTCTGAGGTACCCATGGACATGGGCGAACTGAGCAGCACAGGCGAGGGTGCCTGGTTGTTGAATCCCAAATCTCCCTTGCCTCTTACGGTCGTTGGAGCAGACCGAGTGACCGCCGCCCGCCTGAAGGACCTTCTTGGACGAGCCGAGTACTGGACACAGAAGGTGCCTGAGGTGGCGCTGCTTATCGCCCAGCACAACCTTCAATTCAAAGAGTTGGATGCATTCGTTGCTCAACACAAGCGCCGCTTTGACGCAGACGTGGAGCAGAGGATTGCCAGCTCTTCTGAATGGGCAGCCGCTTCGGCGAAGGACCGCGCGGACCTCCGCAGTGAGTTTGAAGATGCGGCAGAGGAGGCGCTGGGCATCTTCGTTGGCCGGGCTGACCTGGGCCTTTTGCTTCACGGGCAACCCGCCGCGTTTGCAGACGACGACGAGCTACTCAAGCTGTTCAATGGTGACGCGACGCTGTACTCGTTCTACTTGTCGCAGCTCGGCCGCGCGAATCCCGTCGTAACCGTGAAGGCTGAGGACTACGGCCGGAAGTCCTGGGAGCAACTGGTTGAAAAGGGGATGGCTCAGCGAGGGAAAGACATCCCTTTGCAGCTCCTGTTGGAGGGGCTGAAGCTCAAGGAGCTGAACGACATCCTCGCCGATGTAGTCGGCAAGCCCCTTGGCCGTAAGGCAAAGGCGGTGGAGGTTGCTGTGGCCCTACCGGACCTCCACGACCGGCTGTCGCAGCGCATCGCTTTTCGCGAGATGTTCCAGGCGCTGCCTCCGGCTGACCTTGATGTCGCGGGCCTTGTAGGGTCGTTTGCATACGCCAGTTCGGTGGCCACTGTGGTGCAGCAAACCTATTTCACGGCTGTTCAGACCCTTGAAGCTATCGAGGAACGCAAGCGGGACTCGGGCATCTACGACGCGTGGGAGATTTCGAACTGGGAGGACCCTCTGCCTGCGTGTGCTGCAGCCGTCTGCAAGAAGTACGACCGCTTGCCTGCGAAGCGCCCGCCGTTTCACGTTGGTTGCAACTGCCGGTTGGCGTGCTCGTTTAAAGACTGAGTGCGCCTGCCACAAAGTAGGGGCGAACAGAAGTGAGCAGATTCTTTGGAGCAGCCTTGGGAACGCTCTTGGACGTTGTGAACTGCTTCGACCGAGTCAAGGCTCGTCGGAGTGATGAAGAATTCACTGCGCGTCACAAGGAGCTTCAGCGAGCGTGCATCTGGGGCACAGCCCTGCTTTTCGCGGTTCTGGGTGCTGCGCTTTTGGCTGGCAGCTTTTTAGCACGTTCAGCGACGTGCTCCGGAATCCGGGGACATTGGAGAGGCTGCGCCCGACTCTGGCCTATGTTGTTCTTGGCGCCTTGGGGCTCTCGTTCGCTTACTGTGCCTATTGCAATTGGCGGCTCAGGAACCTCATCAATGGCAACGACGTAGAAACCTGAGGGTCCTAGGTCTGACGCGAGATGGTCTGCCGGTAGAAAGGGATAGGGTCTATGGGTGTTTCGTTTGAGGCAACGTGCCGGGTCTGCCGGCATTGCTGGCTCCACGCTGAAGGTGGTGGCATGGTATTTGTTCAAATGGTGTGTGGTACATGCGGGTCGACAACGGCGTGGCCCCGATACGCTCCAGACCGCAAGCCGGCTCCTATGTCAAAAGGTGAGCTCCGTGAGTATGTAAAGAGCGGAGGGCAGGAGTGGTCAGCGCAAGGACGGCTATTCACGACCGCGGAGCAGGAGTTGCTGCAACTGTTGTTTTCTCATTGCGGCTGCGGTGGAAATCTGTACCCCGAAGGGCACAAGCGCGCCCGAGTTCGGTGTCCTGAGTGCGCCAGTTCTGAAGTGGAGCGTGGGGACGACGAAGCCTTGTTCGACTAACTGTCGGCGAGCAAGCGCAGCATGCTTCTGTCTGCATTTCCGGTTGCCAAAGACACCTCATCCGTGCGGGGCAAGTGCGCTATGTTGGTATCTGAGGCACGGCCTTGGTGGCTCGTCGTTGCGACGCTGCTTGCAATGCTGTTTCAGGGGTGTTCCACAAAGGTCTCGCAGCGCCAGGCTGTCCCGTCGATTGGTCAGGCGATTACCTGCAAGGCCACTTCGGCGCACCACGACGGCGATACGTTCACTTGCAGTCCAGATGGGAGCTACGGCGCCCCCTTCGTTGTTCGCGTTGCGAGTATCGACGCTCCTGAGGCGGGACAGCCGTACTGGCGTGTGTCACGGACCCGCCTGCGTGAGCTTGCCGCACCTGGCAGTTCCGTCGAATGCTACAAGGTTGACCGGTTCGAGCGACGTGTCTGTCGGCTTAGAACAATTGACGGCCGAGACGCAGCGAACCTGATGCTGTCGGAAGGGCTGGCCTGGTACCTGGAGGACTACGCCGATGAAGACGTCGTGGTTGACCGCGAGCGGTATCGCCATCTGCAAGCGGAGGCTCAAAGGGCGAAACGAGGACTGTGGGCTGAGCCGGCCCCCATGTCTCCAAAGGCCTGCCGACAGCGCAGGCAAGCCGGGCTAAGTTGCCGTTGAATCGAACTTCCAACAACTCGAACAGTGCGATGCTTCATGCTTTGATGGCACATGTACTGTTTTGCGTCGTGACCCTGTCCGGTTTCGTGTGCGTTGGCGAGACGACCTCTTGAAGGACCATCCCGGACTTGATGACGCTGTAGTCGAAGTTTGTCCCAGCGACTGCCTAAAGTTGCGTGCTTTCAGGCGCTTGCCAGTCCGCAGGCTGACCTGCCATGTTATTTGCGCCCCGCCGCACGTACATCCGAGAGTCGTGCGTAAGACTGGTAGGGCAGCCGGCTCGCTCGACCTCCAGCATGACTACGAGCCGGTTATTGTGATGAACCGCTCGGGTTTGAAGCGCAACTGTCGGATAGACGAAGTCGCGCACTTTGGCTCGTAGCGCCCCCATGTATTCCTCAATGACGGTCTCGTTTGCTTCACCGCCGGCCCATTTGGCGACAGCATCAGCGGTGCCGCGAATCTCGCACGAGTCGGACACCCCAAAGTAAATCGTGCCGCCCTCAGTATTCGCGAACGCTACAACCGTCTTCAACACCTGCTGGAGCTTGTCTTTATCCCCGGGCGGCGTTGTGCCGCGAGGCAGGTCCAGAAACTCTTTGAATTCCGTTCGGAGACCCTCGCCGTTGTAGATTTGTTGGAGCATCCCTGGCTCCGCGGTGACTGCCTTCCGCTGGGCTAGCATGGACCTTCCACTGACAGGGTACCGAGTGTCTTCTTTGTGGAAGTCGTAGACGGTACCTTCGTTGTCGACTACCAGGAGTTCTAGCCGTTGGGCGTCGGCAGGTACGTCAAGCGCCGCTCGACCTGAGGTTACCGTCCCTGCGAGATGTTGGAAGTGCCCTCCAGCCCAGCAACACCCAGCCACTGACAATCCCTGCGAGCCCGCGAGGCTCCCTGCGATGCTGACCACAAGGCTGCCTTCAGACCATTCGGCGTTGCCGAAGTAGGCACGCGTCTCGGGCATAAGCACGACGATATGCCCAGTGGAGCTATCCGATGGGCCGTGATATTGCCTTAAGCCAAGCCAATGCCGCGCAGCCTCAAAGGGGTCAGGGTAGTACGGCTCGCCCACCGCAACAAGCCGCTCTTGCTGCGGCACGTTTACGTGTGCGTGAACTTGGATGTCGTACACACGCCCGGCCTGTTCCATCCAGTAGTTTTCTACAGTGGCCTCGGTCACGCAACAACCTGGAGGGCTGGACACCGCGACCGTCTCACCGGCAATGTCCACGCTGCCGTCAGCAGCGCGCAATAGAAAGTTGTGAAGTTGTTCGGTAGTGAGCTGCTGAGAGAACAAGACGGAGCTTCGATAGCGACAGACTTGCTCGGCCGCCTTTTCTCCCTGCATTGGCCGTACAACTACTCCCATAACTGCCCATCGCTGCTGGACGGCGTCCTTAACAAGTACGCCGCGGAGGGAGAACGCGGCGTTCGGACCTGCGGTTTGCAGCTCCGTCATCAGCGAAGCGGGGATGGTGGAAGGGTTGTGAGTAGCTATCAAGGCCTCGTCCCTGGATTTTCCGGGTCAGTCTAGTGCACCATCAATCTTGCTCAGGCTGCTTGGTCGACACATGAAATTTGTCTGAGGACCCAAGCGGTGGACGCGCCCCGAATGCGCCGCCGGAGGATGCCGACAAACGGTCCCGAATTGGCGGGGCTCATCTCAGTTGAGCTGTCCCAGGGGCAGTAGCGACCGGCTCCTTCGGGCCTTGTCTAGCTTTGAGCGCGCCTAGAAGGAGTGGATTTCTCTTAGGCTTTGTAATGGGTATGAACCAGGGGTCCATGTGCTCGATTACTGCTCGCACTTGCTCGACAGAACCGAGGTCGTCGACTGCTCGCCTATTGATGGAGCCGGATGGAGGCGAGAACACAGCTTGTCCAGGGTGAGAGTCCGGAATCAGTCGCCGGACCGCATCTTGACAGGACTTGCGCCCTTCAGTTGAGGCCGCGAGCGGCAGCAGCAGTACACGCCGTTCTTCGCTGAGTGAGATTTCGAAGGCAAGTGACTTCACTGATTCCTCATCACCAATTGCGCCGACAAGGATGACTAGGATGCAAGCAATAGATGGGGCCACTCGCAGAACCTGTTCGTGATTGATGACTGCGAGTAGTTCCGGTTCAAGTGATTCCGCCGCATTCAACAACGCTTCGGCAGCATCTCTCCGTGTGCTGATGTTTCCAGCACTTACGCATATCTTCAATAGCGCGCGCCTAGTTTCCTTCGAACCCTTGGAGGCTACAACGTCAAAGACCATTGGTCGCAGGGCTGGGTCGTCAGTTGTCTGCGCAACCGCGAGCAAAGAGTTGATTTGGGCTTTGGAAAGCCGTGTCGAGACACTCAGTAGCTTTACTGCCCGTCGAGCAATGGGATAGCCATGTCCTTGCTCATACCGAAAGCTGTCTGCCATCCATGTGTCTGCTGCGAGCAGGACTAGAGGAGCTAGGAATTCATCCACTGGTCGGCTCTCTATGGCGTCTAGCAGCGCATCTTTCGTGTACCGACTGCGGTCCTTGGCAAAAGCATCAAGCTCAGACGGCAATGCGGGTGGCGTCCTGTTTGCCAAGCCACCTAGTGCAGCTGCGACGGCCTTTGAGTACCTATGGCTAAGGAACTCCTCTACCAAATCCCAATAACCAACTTCAATTGCAATTGCAACCGCTGCTTGGGCCATCTCACCGCTGCTTGCCACTCTTGAGAGCTCCCGGAGCTCATCCTTGCAGCTGCCAGCGCTTTGACGTACGTGCTGAATCTTCGCAAGCAGTGCTTCTTCGCTCGACGGTGCAATGCTAGCGACTATCAGTAGCGCGTCATTGCTTAGAGAGTCGTGCGTCGGCCATGCTGGATGCAATCGGGCCAGATAAATCTCGGCAAAGGGCATTGGAAGGTGCGAATGCCATGACCGCAAGAGTGTCTGACGCTCAAGTGCTTGTTCATCGTTTGCCAAAGCGGCGCGTGCCAAGTCGTCGAACAGTTCAAGAAGGCGACGATTGTTAGCGACTGCCAGGAGCACTTGCACTACCGCATCAAAGGACTTGGGTCCTGCAAGAAATATGCATTTCGCGGCTTTGCGCCGCGTGGTGGCGCTCGCGCTTCCTACAACGAGCCTTCGCACCAGAGCATGCTCAATGCAAGTGTTCCAAGCGCTTTCCGCAACTTCCCAGAACAAGTCTTCGTCATCACCGTCTGTTGTGCGAGTAGCTAGGCAGGCTAGCTCGTCAGGGGTGACTTGGCTTGGTCGATGCCTCGCCGCATAGAGCCACCATCGCAAGATTTGATTTGCTTTTTCACTCTTGTCGAGGGCGCGCCAGCCTTCGCTGTCTCGGATGGAATTTACGTAGCCCGATAGCCAATCATCAAGCGCGACCCAGGACTCGGCGTCCATCATCGAAAGCTCATTTGCATACTCGTCGCTGTAGTGTCCGTTCTCGACGGCCAGGCTGTCTTCTAGAAGGCTACTTTCCTTTTCTTTTCTCCATAGAACAAGCGCTTCCTCAACAAGCCCACTTGCGCGAGTCGAGTCCTTTAGTGCTTCCGGGAAAATCAAGCGTGATGAAGATAGATAGGAGCCGCTTCTTATGAGTGTTTGCGCGCTCGTTGCAAAGGCGTCCGCCAAGTCGTCGTTGACTGCCCAAAGGTCGGCAACAAACTCTCTGTAGTAGCTTTCTGGCGAGAACGGTAGGACGTCAACGATAAATTTCGAGACAACGAGCCGAGCGTCTTCGTCACCTCTGGCTTTAGAAAGCCAAGTGGCTTCGGGCCGATAAGTGTGCTCGACATCGCCAAACATTGGTATGACCGACCAGCTTGTGAGGAATCGCGCAATGTCGGCGATGAGCGAGTTGGATGAGCCGGATGCCGCAATTAGCTTGAGCGCATCTTCAAAATCAGCGCCCCCGCTTCTCTTGACATGGTCGAGCAGCCAATCATCGACAGCTTGAATCAGGACAGGCGGGAGCTTGAGGTCAATTCCACGTCCTTTCGGCAAGGCTGAAAGAACTCGTGCGACGCCTTCGATGCCCCAGTCCTCACCTGGACTGTGGCAGTCCGTGCCTTGAAGTGCCCGGAATAGGTCGACAAGGCACTTCCTCATGAGGACCCTTGTTTCGGGCGCGAGCATCAGTGACGATAGAGCGGCTTCAACTCTTGGGTGGGCATAGGAAATTACAGAATCAACTTGGCGCAATGAACGGCCAGCGACTAGGAATGCCACGAGCTCTTCAAAGCCAGTCTCGTACACCTCTCTGAGCTCTGCTAGTTCGGTGTGAACGCTACGGAGTGCTTGCCATGTCAGACCTTTGTGGGCTGTAAGCAGCCCCCACAGAATGATTGCCCATCGTTCAGCATTTCGGACGCGTACTTGCGTTTGCAAGGTGGATTCAATAGCGTCGCTGTGTGCTGCGTCAATGGCGCGCCGGACGGCGTCGACTCCCTTCTGGTTGTCTGTGGTCACCATTTGACCGCTCAATGCGTCAAAGAATCGTTGAATCTCGAGCGGGGTAGTGAGCGCACTGAGAACCATCGCGCGATGGTCAACGGCAAGTTCTTGCAACGAGCGAGGTAGCGTCTTCAACCTTCTATCGAAAAGCATTCGATACTGTCTGGCGCCATAGCTACTCGCTTCAATGTTGATTGACCAACTCGCAACCGCTTGCGAAGCCTTTGCGTCGGCTAGCACGTCGCTTCTGCTGGTGACGATGAACATTCGGCTCTCCGTGGCCGCGTGGAGGTGGCTAGGAAGTTGCTCGCGCCAGTGTTCGGTGCCAGGTTCAAACCTATACCGTCCCCACGGGTCATCGAGGTAGAAGATGGCAGGGCCTCCTGCGCGATGAAGCCTTATGTCGCTTGGGCCCTGAACGCGGACGACATCAAGTCCGGGCACCTCCTTGCGCATCGCTTCCTGCAATGCCTCCGCCGTCATTGTTTTTCCGGTACCGGATGAGCCTTTGAGAACAACCGCCTTTCGCTCCTTCAACAAGCGCAGGATTTCGTCCCAATTTGTGGGAGGAACGTACTTGCTCAGCAAAAAAGTTGGCGCGAGGAATCCATCGAAGCGCGTGATTGTTTCCTCAAGGTCCTTGCGTCGCCAAACCCTGGCACCGGCACCAGACATGCGCGCGATTGCTTCATCGTGAAGCGACCGGTAGCAATCCAGCCACCTCGAGTGCGGGACATGGCAAACCTCTTGGAGTAGTTGTTTGACCTTCTCATCTACTCGCTCTTCGTCATGGTTGGCCAGTATGGAGATTCGTCTTGCAACTTCTGGGTCCTTATGGCCGACAAGGACCTTGGGCATGTCAGATTTTGTCGGCCACTGCCCGATGCTGTTGACTTGCAACTGGACCGCTCCAGCGGTTGCCGCGGCGCTCGAAATCAACAAGTAGCGAACGTCCTGGTTTTCGAGGCGCTTGGATGGAGATATCCGCTTGGGGCTGCCCTTCGTAAGCAGCGCCTTGACCAAAGGTACGGTCCACGGTCCGGTACTTTGGCGCTTGACTTGAACAACCAGCTTGTACTTGCTGAGTCCTATCGACGAAGAGACCAGCGGTGGAGTTCCTTCGACTTCGGCTTCGATATCTTCATAGCTTGCCGGTTCCAGTTCGACAGCGTTGGCCGCTTCGGTCTTGATGAGGATGTCTAGAGCAACCCAAACGGAGACCTTTACTTGGTAGAGGAATCCTAGAAGCGGTGCAGCACCGCCGGTGGTCGCGACTTCGTCATCTGGAAGCTTTTTTCCCCCCATGGTCGCTCATCTTCCTTTTGACTTGCAAGACGAGGCCCACAGAATCCATCGCATCGTTGAAATTCGTGCGACCCGTTCAGCTACCTCGACATGCTGATTGATGTATCGGTGAATGTCTGGCTCTATGGGATTTTGGATGGAAATGACCTTGATTCTTTGTTGGGTGACGGTTTGATGTTCATCTAGTGAAAATCACGACTCGGCAAGGTCAAGGTTCCCAGCAATTCCGAAAGGTCTTTCGCGTGCCCGACGATGATGTTCCGGACCTCGCCCTCGCGTTGCCAGCGGCCCTTGACAGCAAGCAGCCTGGCTCCGAGGATTTCACGCCGCTGCCTCTCTAGTACATCCCTCCAAACCACGAGTTGCACATCGCCCGTCTCGTCTTCAAGACTGATGAAAGTGACGCCACTCGCTGTCTCTGGTTGCTGTCGCACAGTCACCATTCCGGCGTAGCGGACAGGTCTTCCGTCGGGGAGGTCGTGCAAGTCGGATGCCGTGCTCAGCTTCATCTCGGACAGCGTTTCGCGAATCAGAGCAAGCGGGTGGCTGCGCAGGGATAGGCCTAGGGCCGCGTGGTCCCACGCAACTTCCTCGGCTTCAGGAGCCGCGTCGAGCTCCAGATACTCTTCTTCGATGCGTGCGTCACGGAGTAGTTCCGGCGTGCCTGTCCAACCTGCGGCATCCCATACCTGCTGCCGGCGGTGACCCGACAAGGCAGTCAGTGCATCGGCCGCGGCCAGCTGCCGCATGTCGAGTGGTGCAAGGCTCGCTCGCCGGGCCAAATCCTCGGCGTCGTCAAAAGGCGCAAGTGCACGTGCCGCCAAAAGGCGCTCGACAGCATCAGCCTTAAGCCCGTCAACCAGTCGCAATCCGAGCCGGACTGCCGGCATGGCCTTTCCATTGAAGGCTTCCAAGGTGCTGTCGCCGAGGCTGTTCATGACGTCAACGGGACGGACCTCGACGTTGTGTGCAATCGCGTCCCGAACTAGTTGCCGGGGGCTATAGAAGCCAAGAGGCTGTGAGTTCAACATTGCGCACAGGAACTCGGCGGGGTGATGGCGCTTGAGCCAGCATGAGGCGTAGACCAGTAGGGCGAATGAAGCCGCATGTGACTCTGGAAAGCCGTAGGAACTGAAGCCCTTGACCTGCTCAAAAATGCCCTGAGCGAACTCCAGCGTGTAGCCGTTAGAGGTCAACCCACCGATGAGCCGCTCCTCGTACTTGCCCAGCCCGCCCTTTCTCTTCCATGCCGCCATGGCGCGGCGAAGACCGTCCGCTTCATCGGGAGTGAAACCTGCCGCGAGGATGGCAATTTGCATGCACTGCTCTTGGAACACCGGCACGCCGAGAGTTCGCCCGAGCGCCTCTTTGAGCGCAGCACTGGGGTAAGTCACCGGTGCCTTGCCCTGGCGGCGCTCCAGGTACGGGTGGACAGCACCGCCTTGGATAGGGCCAGGTCGCACCAATGCGACCTCGACCACCAGGTCGTAGAAGCAGCGGGGCTGCAATCGAGGAAGCATCTGCCGCTGAGCGCGCGACTCGATTTGAAAGACGCCCACGGTGTCCGCCTGGCAAATCATGTCGTAGGTGGATTTGTCCTCCGCCGGAATGTCTTGCATCTCCATCTCGAAACCTTGGCGCTCGCCAATATGGTCAAGCGTCTTGCGGATGGCAGTGAGCATGCCCAATGCCAAGACGTCGACCTTTAGGAGTCCTAGCGCGTCGATGTCGTCTTTGTCCCACTCGATGACCGTGCGGTCCTGCATAGACGCGTTCTCGATTGGGACGATGCGGCTCAACGGACCTTTGGTCAGCACAAAGCCCCCCGTGTGCTGGCTAAGGTGCCGAGGCATACCGATGAGCTGGCCGGTGAGGTCCAAGAGCTGCTGGACAGCCAACGAGTCAGCATCGACGCCAATTTCCGCCAAGCGGTCCTTGTTGATGCCAAGGCCATCGAACCACTGATGAGTCTGCGAGATGGCCTTGACTTGCTCCAAGCTGAAGCCAAGTGCCTTGCCCACGTCCGTGATGGCGCCGCGGGTTCGGTAGGTCGCTACGGCGGCTGTGAGCGCAGCCCGCTTGCGGCCGTACTTGCGATAGAGGAACTGAATGACTTCTTCGCGCCGTTCGTGCTCGAAGTCCACGTCGATGTCCGGCGGCTCATTTCGTTCGCGACTGATGAACCTTTCGACCAGGACAACAGCGCGTGCGGGGTCGACCTCGGTGATACCAAGGCAATAGCAGACCGCGCTGTTGGCAGCACTACCTCGCCCTTGGCAGAGGATGCGCTGGCTCCGCGCGAACGCCACGATGTCGTAGACGGTCAGGAAGTAGTGCTCGTACTTGAGGTCGCTTATCAGCTCGAGCTCATGTTCAATCTGAGCCTGGACTTTGGCGGGAATGCCGTCAGGCCATCGCCGCCCAGCTCCCTCGTAGGAAAGGCGTCGGAGGAATGAACTGGCCGACTCACCCTCAGGAACTACTTCTGATGGGTACTGATAGCGAAGCTCCTCCAACGAAAAATCGCATCGGCTGGCAATGAGCAGGGTCTCGTGAAGCAATGCGAGCTGACCGGCGTATCGGTTGGCCAAGCTAAGCCGGGACCTCAAGCGCCTCTCTGCATTGCCAACTAGGTTGGTGCCGCACTCGGTCAATGGCTTGCACAGGCGAATAGCAGTCATCACGTCGAGCAGAGGCTTTCTCGAGCGCACATGCATCTGGACGTCGCCTGTGGCCACCATCGGAATGGCGGTCAGTTCGCTTGCGTTTGAAAGGCGCTCAAAGACGACCTCGTCGTCCAGAATCTTGAGCTGCTCAACACCGAGCCAGCTACGCCCAATGAAGTTGGAAAGAAGCCACCGCGCGAGGTCGTTGCATTGGTCCTGCGAGCTTTCTCGAGCGGGGACGGCAATCACGAGGCAGTCCTCCAGACGCTCTGGTCGAATCGCATCTATCTGCAGTCGATAAGTGCCTTTGGGGGACTCGCGCCGCAGGGTGGTTATGAACTCGCATAGGTTGCCGTACCCGTTGTGGTTGCAAGCGAGCACCACCATCGTGAAGGGGGCGGCAGCGTCAACACGAAACTGGCTGCCGACGATGAGCTTGAGTCCAACTTCCTTGGCAGCCGTGTGCGCACGAACGACGCCCGCTAGGCTGCAGTAGTCGGTGAGTGCGATGGCCTTGTAGCCAAGCTTCTTTGCTCGTTCGACCAATTCGTCTGGTCTGCTGGCTCCTGTCAAGAAGCTGAAGTTGCTAATGCAACGCAGTTCGGCATAGGGGATGCGTAGGACCTCTTCCATGTCGAGCTCACGAGAACGAGCCGTGCAACCACCAGGCGGAATCGCTTTCGAGACGAGTCTGGTAAATCCAAAGGGGCCCTGCGTGGTCGCTCCAGGCAATCCAATAGTCGCGCACAACCACATGCGACTCGCGCTTGGCCTCGTCGCGATGCCACCAGCCGTCCTCCACCGCATGAGGACCCGCTAGGAGCTTCAACGGACCTTGGTACTGGGGCCGCCCATCGCGGACAGAGAGCCTCAATGGCTCAGCGAGTACGAACGAAGGAGCGGGATAGCGGGAAGGTGGCCCCGGTTTGCGCGGGCGCTTCTCAGATGCGGAGCGCCAAGTGCAAATCCACTCCAGTCGGTTGTCGTCTCCAACAATCGGGCGACAGACTTTCTCGGGCCCAAATCTCGCGGCCAGGCGCTCCTGCAGCATCCCAACCGTCTCGCGCTCAAGGACGGTGTCTGGAAGAAGCGAGGCGCTGACCTCATGAAGCGCGTGGACCTCGGTGGCAGCTAGCTCCAAATCACCAACAGGCGCTAGCAGCGTGACCTTCGACAAATGCTCTGAGAGCAGTCGGAACAGGTGGTCGATGTCTCGCATTGCGACCGCGGTGCGAACAACCAAGCTGCCCCCGGTGCCGGCATCCTTTGAGCGCATGCTGTCGTGCCACCAATGCAGCGTGAAGGCTGTAATGCCGGCATGTCGTGCGGCTAGCCAGCCACACATTTGGAGCAGCATCTTGCGAGCACCGACCAAGAGCTCCGGTGCGTGCTCGACGCGGAAAGGAAGTTCAAGCTTTGTTAGAAAGGATTCCGGTAGCTCGACCCATAGATGGGCTTCAGGCTGGAGGCCATAGGCTTGGTCAAGGGCGCGCAGCAGCGATTTGTCGAACCGCCGTGTGATGCCCGCTCGCGGCAGCCTACGAACATCCCCGAGGGTTCTAGCTCCAGTCCGCAGTAGCACTGGCATATGCGGTAACACCGCGCTCAGTACTTGCATGGGCAGTGGGTCGAGCATCGGCTCGAGCCCTCGCGTCATGCCGTTCTCTATGCCTGCGCGCGCAAAGGCGAGAGCGGCAAGGCTGTTAGGGGCCCACGCGACCTTTACGACACCAAGCTCCGTGGATTCCGCAACAACCCTATCGCGCAGTGCCCGACGGCCTTTGAAGAGGCGCGTACTCGCGTCAACCTCCATCGCGACTGACTCTTCAAGGACAGTGACCCTGGGCGTGAACTGCAGCGCCCAGATAGCCAAAGCTCGAAGGTCGTCATCAATGGGGGACGGCTTGCTGCTGGGGGCCGGGAGTCGAAGTGCGCACCAGAGCATCAGGCACTCGCGACGTGATGCGACTTGGGTATCGAAGTCGCGGGGTCATGATGGCGTTGAGTCCACACGGGATGGACTCAAGGCGAAGCTCTTGCTCGCAGGGCGTGCCTCTGCGCTTCAAGATGCGAATACGGAGCTCCCAATCTTCCGAAAGTTGGGCTTGAAGCCTCAAAGGGGCGGCGGAGGCTTCAGCGGCTGCTCCGGCCGTGCGGAAAAGGAACACCGGCGCATCACATCCGGCCGCAAGGACTTGCAGGCGGCGGACTTGGTCCGCCCGGATTTGCGGAAGCCAGGCCAGAACCGCGCCGCAGGCGTTGCTTTTCACCGCTTGTTCGGTGGCCCAAAGGCGGTCGCCTGGTTTGTCAACATCGACCCAGAGAACGCGCTCAGGGTCGATGCCATCCAGTTGCAGACTGGGCGGGAACGGTCGCCGAGGCGGCCCCACAACGACGATGTCTCGTCCTCGATTGCTGATGGCACGCAAGGCCGGTGATGTGAGGCGCCACTCAAGAAGCGCGAACTGAGCGGTCAAGACCTCGGTCAGCCCTTGGCAGCCCCAGCCGCCGCCCGGCAGTTCCGCATCCAGCTCTGCGAAGCCAGTTGGTGCCACCAATTCAACACCACGGCCCAACTGGTCGCCTCGCCAAAGCGCAGCCTCTACCCCCGGCGGCAACGCGCGAGGTTCCGGCGGGCAAGTTGAATTGATGACTTCCGAGAGTGCCTTGCTCGGCTTGGTCTCGGTAGGAGTTTCGGGGGGCATATCGGACCAATTTACTGTATGTATGTACAGTATACGCATCCGCCATTGTTGTCCAGCGCTTGGTTAGCGACCGTTTGCATGCAGATGCCGTGTAACCAAATGGCCGTATAGAACCTGAAAAAGCAATTCGTACGGCCAATAGCCAAGTCATCGTCGAGGTACGGCGCCTGTTACATTTTGTAAGTGATGGCAATGCTGGGGCTCCGCACCAGCCACTGCTTCCGATTTCCGGCTTCTCTTGCGACTTAGTCATGCAGGGGGGCGTCCCCTAGATACCGAAATGGACGGGGACGTTCGCATGACCAACGGAAAACAACGATGCAGACACAAGAGCCTGACTCGGCCATAGAGGCCCTCGATGTCCGAGCCCTGCTGGCTAGGCTGGCGCGGACAGACTGGCAGAACGACCCGCTTTTCATTCCAGATGAGCAGGTGTTCCGAATGTTCCGCCGCGCTCGCGAGGCTGGAAACGAACACCGGATGGGGATGCTCATCAGGGTGTTGTCACGGCGTCTGCTAAGCCTCGCCACGGGCTTCGCGGTACGCAGCGCTATTTACCCAGGAATCATTGGAAACCTCGACCAAGCCGCGGAAGAGCTCTCTCAGTTTGTCTGGGACTGCTTGGTTAAGCGCCCTGGTGACGCCGCGTATGCCGAGAAGCGGTTCGGACTGCTTTTCAAACTCCGCGCAACTGACTTCCAGCGCCGTTTGTTGGCCAAGAAGCGCAAGCACCAGGAAAGCCTGGATGCCATGGACGTCTCCGACGAGGATGACGACCCCGATAAGACCATTCGCAGGGTCACTGCGCTTCGTCAGCCTGCCACGCCTGCCGACGCCCTGGCCATCAAACAGGAGCACGCCCAGGTTGTTGCCCGCATGCAGGCCGCCATGACCAAGCAAGAGTTTTTCGTCTACACGATGCTCTACGTCGAGGACATGCCGGTCAAGGACATCGCCGTGGCGCTCGGAGTCACACCTCGAACCATCAACACATATAAGAACGCCGCCCTCGACAAGGTCGAAGAGATGCGGAAGGAGTTCACGCAATGACATCGCCCACCCGCAGGCTGTCACTCGAGGAAGTTCTGGACGAGTTCTTCTTCTCCGCTGACAAGCCGTCTCCCACGATGGTTCTTCGCGCCTGCGAAGCTCATCCTGAATATCGCGAGGACATCCTCGAATTCGCGGCCCTTTGGTCGTCGTACGAGGCCTCGCCCGAAGTCGCAGCTGCGGACGTCGCGGACATCTCTGAGGAGTCCGTGTCGCGCCTGCAAAGCTACGTTCTCAATCAAATTCACGAACTCGATGGGAACTCGGTACCGTCCTCTAACGTCGAGGCCACGAAGCGCGCCGTCTCGACCTTGGCTGGCGGCAAGCTGGGTCGGGCTGCGACCGCTGCGGGATTCGCCAGCTCGCTGCTCTTGACCAAGGTGCTTACGACCATCACCAATGTCCCGCCCAGGGTGATTCGGGATTTGGCGAAGCATCTGCACGTGGCGCCGGCAGACCTGCGTCAGTGCATCGGACCACAGTTCGTAGGCGCAAGAAACTACAGCTCAGCCCGTCAGCCGGATGCACCTAGCTTGGAGACCTGGGAAAGTGCAGTCCGTTCTCTACCAGAGAGCGAGGACGAGAAGAAGCGCCTCCTCGGGTTCCAGACGGAGGAGGAGGCCTAGTGACACCTTTTCATCTCGCTCGCGAGGCGGCGAGACAGTTTCGGCATGGCCTCTTTGGGGAGGCTGCCGAAACTGGGATTGCTTCCAAGGCAATCATTGATGCGGCCGCCAGCGAGGATGCTGAGGATTTCCAGATTTCGGACGCCAATCCGTCGGACAAGGCGCTTGGTGGCGCTGATGCCGTGCTGGAGGTCAAGTTCCGTCAGATAGTCGTTCGAAACGATGTATCGACGGGCGAGCGTGCCTTCCTCGTCGCCCATGAATTCGGACACTGGAAGCTCCACAACGATGGACAAGAGGGCTGCCACAAGGTCGTCGACTCGACGCTGAAGCCTGAGGACGCCGACACGTTCGGCGCCCAGAAGGTCGAGGCCTACGGCGCACGGGAGCGTTCCGAGCTGCAAGCCAACATCTTCGCCCGCGAGCTGCTACTGCCCAGGAAAGTGGCCCGAACCTTGTTCCTTGCCGGCAAGACGGCGGAACAGCTCGCAAGTGAACTCGGCCTTCCCTTGGAGCTGGTCCGACAACAACTGCTCGATGGCCTGCTGCTTCCAGAGCCCATGGAAGAGCAGGCCGAGCCGCCCAAGGTCATCACCCCAACGGTAGAGCAGATAGCGGCAGCCCAGTCCAAGGCCAAGACTTCGCTGGTGAAAGCCGGCCCGGGCACCGGCAAGACGGCCACACTGCTGATGCGGGTCCAGCACCTGCTGGAAACAGGCGCGAAGCCAGAGGAGTTGCTGCTGCTCACCTTCTCGAACCGAGCGGCAAGAGAGCTGGTGGACCGGCTGCAGCAGCTGGGCATCGAAAACGCGCACGAAATGTGGGTCGGCACCTTCCACGCGTTCGGGCTGGAGTTCCTGCGAAAGAACTGCGAGCAGTTCGGCCTTAAGTCCCGATTCGGCGTCGCCGACAAGATGGCAGAGATTGCGGTGCTGGAGCCGCACATCTACAGCCTGGGTCTGCAAGCATTCAACCCCTTGGGTGACCCACTCGACTGGTTGAAGACCGCCGTGGAGGCAATCCAGCGAGCGAAGGACGAGCTCGCTGACGCTGCCGCTTACGCTGCAGCCGTGGAGGAATCCGCCGCCGATACGCCGGCCGACCTGCTTGCCAAGCGGCGAGATGTCGCGAAGCTCTATAGCTGCTACGAGGAGAAGGCCGAGGCCAACTCCAGTCTTGTGGACATGGGCGACCTCGTGATGCTGCCTGCGCTCGCGCTGACAAACAACTACGACAGCTTCAAGGCCAGCGTCGGTCGGTTCAAACACATCCTTGTGGACGAGTACCAGGACGTCAACCGGGCCAGCGCCCAGCTCGTGAAGGCTCTTGCAGCCCGTGCGGAAACGCTCTGGGTGGTTGGTGACGCCCGTCAGGCCATCTACCGATTCCGCGGCGCCTCAATGCGCAGCATCGTCAACTTCGGCGACGACTATCTCGACTATCAATCCTTTCCGCTCAACGAGAACCGGCGCAGCTACGAAGAGGTCGTTCGAGTCTTCGAACACTCGGGGCGCGCGACCCACCCGCTGCAGCTCATTCTTCCGCTCGACGATGTAGAGCCCGCCCGGGGTGCGAGCGGCGCGAAGCCTCGCCACGTCAAGTGCGCCACCACGGACATCGTTCGCGGTGAAGTTGCGGCCAACGTTGCCCGTATTCACGGACTCGACGTCGCGTACAGAGACCAAGTCGTACTGGCTAGCACTCACGAAATCTGTGGCGACACGGCTGATGCCCTGAACGCCGCCGGCATACCTGCTCTCCACCTTGGTGACATCTTCCAGCGCTCAGAGGCCAAGGACCTTCTGGCATTGCTGCAGGTCTTCATAGACCGGTCTGGCAGCGGCTTACTGCGCATCTCTCGCTTACCGGGGCTAGAGATGCCTGCTGAGGACCTCGACATCATCCTCACCTGGCTTGACAGCGCTCGACCAGAACCGCTGTCCTGGCTGGATTCGCAGCTGCCCGGTCTCTCGGCCATAGGCACCGCGGCCCTTCTGCGGTGGAAGGCCGTCTTCCAAGGCCTTGCGTCGAAAGACTCGCCCTGGGAGGTCATCTGCACTCTGCTGCTCGACCGAACAAACATCCTCGCGCCGCACATGAGGGGCACCGGAATACTCGATATCACCCGACGCATCGCCCTGTGGCAGCTCATCTATTTCCTGCGCGTGCCCGATGGCGGTCATGCGTACCAGAACGTCGGAAGTTTCATCTCCCGCCTGCGCCGACGCCTGCGTATCGGCGATGACCGCGAGCTACGCGTACCGCCACCGGAGGCCGATAGTCTCGACGCGGTAGCCGTCATGACTATCCACGGCAGCAAGGGGCTCGAGTTCGAGGCGGTCCACCTTGTCGATATTGACGCCAAGCATTTCCGCATGGGCGCTGACCCGGACTTGGTCCCCGAGTCCTTGCTGCAATCACTTCAACACCATGAGAACTTCGAGGAAGAAACTGAAGCATCGAACAAGCTGTACGTCGCACTTTCCCGTGCACGCGAGCATCTCGTCTTGTATGAGAGCCAAGGCGCCTACAAGGCGCAATGCGTGAGCGCAATCGAGCACGCCGCTCACCTTCTCCAGCCTGTTCAAGGGTTCGCGACTGCACCCAAAGCGGTCATCCCCATGGCCAAAGCCACAGGCGGCCATCAGGCTGGGCGCTGCGAATTTCCCGGCTTCATGACCTACATGGTCTGCCCAAGGCGTTACTACTACGACTACGTCAAGAACCTAAGGCCGGCATCGGGTCTGCATCCTGCGGCCCTGATAGAGGGCGCGGTGATGCGCGAGCTTTTCGTTCCCTACGGTGCCGACCCTTCGGTCGCTGCCGATGATGTTGAAAGGACTCTGGCATCGCTGGGGCACGCCTTCAAGGATTCGCTTCCTCACCTGCGTGCGTACGCTGATGGTCTGCTGTCCGCCGGACGCAGACTAATACGTGCACAGCGCGCCGTCATGGCCAAGCCATTTCAGGTCACGTGCGCAGGGTTGCTAATCAACGTGACGGCGCACAATATCTCGAGTTCCGGAGATGCGTACACGATTGACTTCGTCCGCACCAAGCCCTCGGGCAAGCTCGGCCGGCAAAGGTCTTCAATCCGCTGGATGCTGAAATACCTGGCTGCAGCCAACACGAACCTCTCATTCTCCGCGCGCATCCACGTGCTCAGCACCGGGGAAGCGGAGACCATGTGGCCGGACAGCCCCAGGTTCGACAATAAATTCGCCATGGCGGCGGCCGAGGGTCTGCTGGCTGGCAACTTTGAGGCAAAGCCCAATCCCTGGGAGTGCCCGAAGTGCAGGCACTTCCTTCATTGCCCCGCGTAAGCCGCCCTCGTCCTCGTACTTCCGATTTCCAGGCCTTTCTGCGACTTACCCAGCATGAGCAGCGTATCCCGCGCAGCTCACCAAGCTGGAAAAGGAAGCAGCAATGCCCACCCGCGTTTACATCCAGTCGGAGTTCTTCTCTGACATCAAGTTCGTCGAAGTCAACGACGAGGCCACCGTCGCTGAGCTGAAGCACGCTGTCCTGGCGCTGCTGCCGCCCGGCACCGATGCGTCTGACCTGACCCTGTCGGTCGAGGACGATGACGACGACGCCCACGGCCACGCCACCCACGTCAAGCACCTGAAGAAGGAGCACGGCGTGCGGGTCCACCTGCATCGCTGTAAGCATGTGGAGGTGAAGGTGCGCTTCGGTGCCGAGGTCGTGCACCACAAGTTCCGCCCGGCGACCACCGTCGGCCGCGTGCGCCTGTGGGCCGGCGAGAAATTCGGCATGGCGTCGGGCGACATCGCCGAGCACGTCTTGCAGATTACCGGCACGACCGAGCAGCCCGACGTCGACGTGCACATCGGCACGCTGACGAAGTGCCCTCAGTGCGAGGTGACTTTCGACCTGGTGCCCGCGCATCGCATCAACGGCTAAGGGAAAGGTATGGCACCGGACGAGCAATCGCTCCGTGTCGACCTCGTGTCGGCACGCTTTCTCTCGGGCGAGGACCGCAACCGCTGGCAGTTCAAGAAGCTGGAGTGGCCATTCGCCTACATCAGCGTCATCGCCCGCGACCGGCGCGAGTACACGCTGCGCCTGGACTGCAGCGGTTTCCCGGCGACGCCGCCCACGGGCACGTTCTGGGACCTGTCCACGAACGGCAAGCTGACCTTCGACAAGTGGCCCCAAGGCGGCGAGCGACTGCAGCTGGCCTTCAAGCCCGGCTGGAAGAACGGCGATGCGCTCTACATCCCCTGCGACCGCGAAAGCATCGTCGGCCACGACTGCTGGTTCGCACAGTACCCGCAGCTCATCTGGAAGCCCGCCAAGGGCATCAGCCACTACCTGGAGGTCGTCCATGAACTTCTTCAAAGCCGCGACTACGCCTGCGCCCCTGCTTGAGCTGCCGGCCGCGCTCTGGGCGGAGCTGATGGCCCACCTGCGTGCGCAAGGCGCCGGCGTTCGCGAAAGCGGCGCCTTCCTCCTTGGGCGAAAGACCGACGCTGGCCGCGTGGTCCAGCGCTTTGTGCCCTACGAGCAGCTGCAGCCCGACGCGTTTAGCAACGACTACGTTTACTTGAAGGCAGGCAGCTTCGCCAAGCTCTGGGAGGTCTGCCGAGCCACAGGCATGACCGTCGTGGCCGACGTGCACACGCACCCCTTTGGGCCCGGCCAGAGCCGTTCGGACCGAGCGAACCCAATGGTCGCGCTGAAGGGGCACATCGCCCTCATCGTGCCCAGGTTCGCCAAGGGCAACCCACGTCCGCGCGACCTCGGGCTCTATGTCTACCAAGGCAACCATCAGTGGGCGTCGTATTCGGGTTCCGATGTCGGCCGCCTCCTGCGACTTACCGATGCTGGAGTTTTTCAATGACCGAGTTCACCGCTGATTCCATGCATCGGCTGGCCAAGATGGCCCTGGACGCGGGTGAGGTCGCCTCGCCTGAGGAGGCCGTGGCCCTGTTCTCGCGCTACCGGCTGCGCATCCACCTCGGCCACGGTTGGGCCAAGACGCTAGCCGGTCAGGCCTGCTTCCTGACCGCGCTGAACACGGCCGTGCGCGCCTTCCTCGGCGGCGTTGAGGTCTACGGCGACCTGGACGTCACGCTCGACGTCCCTCTGTACCAAGGTCGCAGCGCCCTGGGCATCGCCGAGGAGCTCGGCGCCGCGGTGGTCAACACCGCCACCACCGAGCTGCCCACGCTCGTGCTCGGCGTCGCCCCGGCGAGCGAGCGGCCGGGCTTCTGCGTTCAGCTCGCCTGGGACCACTGGCGCTTCGAGATTGCGCCCGTCGGCGCCAGCGGCGGGCTGACCTGCGCTGACGACAACCCGCTCGCGGGCATCGGCGCAGCGGCGCTGGGCGTCAACGAGGCCTTCATGCACGTCCGCGGCGACCTGGCCGAGGCCGGCCATCGCAGCATCGGCATGTCCCTCTGGAACCCGATGGCCGTCGCCGACTGGCGCCACGACGCGTACAAGGGCCCCGAGCTCGCCTACTTGCCAAAGTCCCTCTGGCTGGTCGGCCTGGGCCACCTCGGTCAGGCCTATGCGTGGGCGCTGGGCATGCTGCCCTACTCGGTCGACGGCCGCCCGCACCTGGTGCTCCAGGACTTCGATAAGGCGGCCAAGTCCAATCTCAGCACCTGCTTGCTGCTGTGGCCGGGCGACCTGCTCAAGCCGAAGGTCCGGGCAGTGGCAAACCGCCTCGAGGCCGCCGGCTTCACCACCGCGCTGGTCGAGCGCCGGTTCGGCGCTGGACATCGTGTCATGGTCGATGAGCCCACCGCGGCGCTCTTCGGCGTCGACAACGTGGCCGCCCGCCGCGACCTCGATACGGCCGAGTTCTCGCTGGTCGTCGAGACCGGGTTGGGCAGCGGGTATCGCGACTTCCGCAACATCCGCCTGCACACCTTCCCAGGTCCGCGCCGCCCGTCCCAAATCTGGACGGCAGAATCCACCGCGCAAACCGCCGCCGAGCTCAACGACACCTACAAGAAGCTGGCCGACGAGCGCAAAGACATCTGCGGCATGACGCTGCTGGCCTCGCGCGCCGTGGCTACGCCGTTCGTTGGCGCGCTCGCGGCCGTGTTGGCCTTGGCCGAGGTGATGCGCCCGCTCCACGGCGGCCTAGTCCATGCTGCCCTGGACGTGCAACTGAAAAGCCTGCGCCATCGCACCAGCGCGATGCCCACCCCATGCCGAGGGCTGCTGCCGGCGTTCATTCAAGCTCAGAAGCTGCCGCCCGGCCACGCCGGAGAGGTCACATGAGCAGGCGCCGCTACAGCCGTCGCCGGCGAGGCAGTCTTTCCTCGGCGGTGGACCACGCTGCGCACATCGCAGTGAGGTTCGGCTCGGTTGGAGCCCTCTGGACTGGCGCGATTGGCTTCGTCGTCTTCTATGCGGCGCTGCCGGCTTGCATGATGGCGTGGACCGCAGAACGCAAAGCCAGCCTCAAGGGGCCTGCCGCCGCGGCCTTCGCGAACTTGCTGGACCAGGTCATGTGGCACCGCTTCATAGCGCCCAGCCAGGGAGCTGGCATCGCCATCTTGCTGGTTTGCTCAGCAATCGCGATTTGGAAGTTCTTCGGCCAGCATGACCTCGATGACAAAAGCGTGACCGCCCTAGGCGCAGTCTCGAAATTCGTCAGCCGGTTGATTGGGCATTGAAAGTGCGGCTCGACTCGCGACTTTGCTGCTGCCAGCGCGCATTGAAGCAGCATCCGCCGCTGAGCATGGTGCTCAAGAAGCGGTGGGAGCCTGGGACTCTTTTGCCCAGTCTTTGAGGAGCTTGTGCAGCTTGCTGGCAAGCGCCTCTGCAAGCGACATTGCCACTCTTTCTTCGTGGCCGACTCTGCTGGACGAAACGAGGAGGCTGGTTTGCTTGATGAGTGTCAGAAGTCGCAGCGCCGAAGCCACAACTTCAGCGCGCGGCTTGTCCAGCAAGACCTCCAATTTCAGAAGCTCGGACAGCTCTGCAATCGCTCGTGCATTTGAAGTTACGGTCTGACCCCTGGCGCCCCGCAGGAGGTCGGGTAGAGAAACCGCGACGCTGTCCAAGTCCTCGATGGTTTTGACGATGTCTTGCAATTTGATGCTCTGCAGGAGGTCGGCCCGATTGCAACCGCTCGTGCGCCGACCGTGGCGCCTAGTAGAAATTGTCGCAGCATCCCCAATACTCTTGGGGCCAGAACGCCACCGCTTCCGCGGCCTCACGATTCGATTGCATTTCGACTCAATCAACGAGACTCAAATACTGCGGCGGCACATGGTCTACAAGCCAAACGTCGTTGTCGCTCAAGAGGAAGACGACTCCTGTCTGGGCAAGGGCGAACGAGGCAACTCTTAGCACCACTGGGGGGCCATGACGCATCCCAACCTTTTTCGCTGATTCGCAGTCTTGCGAGAGGTGTACGTGGTGCCGGCGCATCGGCAGGAGCCCGTGCTTCAGGACGTTTGGGAGGGCGGTAGCTGAAGTGCCGTGAAAGAGGACTGAGGGGGGCTTCTTGGGACGAAGGACCGGACGGACATTCGACACTGAATGCCCCTGGCACGCCCGAATATTTGTGCCGTCGTCCGATAGCACGAATCTTCCCTTGTCGTTCCAAGCAACGACTTGAAAGAGCTGATGGCGAGTAATCGAGATTCCTGACTGGACCATACCCGCCAGCAAGTCATCCACGGGACACCACCCCTGGCTATCAAGGGAGACTCCGGCTGCCTCGGGACGATGCCGTAGGACCCGAGCGAGAAGCTTGCTCAGGCGCACAAGGTCCTCCGAGAGCTCCAAGTCTTACTCCGAAGATTCCGCGACTGCGGGACCCAGTTCGAGTGGCTCCCCCCAAACGGACGGGAGCGCGTTTGCGGTCAAGGCCAGGTCCCCTTGGCGGGGGAAATGTGCAAGGAGTTTTCCTGCCTGCATGAGAATCCGTGGAACATCCAAAGACTCAGGCGACTCGGTTGTCAGCGCGCAAAGAAAAAGTTCAGCGTTGAGTACTGCAAGGGTGCGTTGGGCCGGTGTGGTCATGATTGCCAAGTTCCTTTCTTGAGGTCAATGGACTTTCGCGCGATGACAGCGCGGCGGGCATTTCCTAGGCAAGCGAATCCGCGCGTTGGCGGGATGTGACTCGGCCCTGCTGTCCTCGCCACGAGCTCATTTCAAGGGCAAGTTTGCAATATGCACACTATAGAGGATTTAAGCGGAGCGATGTATTCGAAAAACTGACCGCCTTTCATCAGTTTGGCGCGCATGGCTTCTTCGACAGATTGGGACGCGGTGGTCGGTATTGCCGTCGCTGTTCGACGACGAAAATTGCAATTGACTCAGGAGTCGCTTGCTGAGGTTGCCGGCATTCACCGGAATTACCTCGCCGACGTGGAACGAGGGAAGAAGAGTCCGACACTTAGAGTCTTCTACGACCTTGCAGTCGCGCTTCAGACCACTCCGGACAAACTCGCAAAACAGGCGCTGACTTACCTGGAAGACGAAGAGAAGCGATTCGCCGCTATTGCTGCACTGCCGCCGCGGCGACCGGGACGGCCGCTCAAGGGGAGCGGAGGGGATTCGTAGGCGCTCCGGCCTGACCGAGTTGGACGGTCGCCTCACCCACAACTTGGGCTGTTTGGCACGTTCCAAGGCCAATCTATTTCCCAGCTGAAAAGTGCCTTGCCTCACATGGCGCGGGTGTTTGCATTGATATGGCCCCTCCTTCTAGCGCCTATGCCTCTCTATGGAGTGCAGATTCCTGTGGCATATAAGTATCGGCTGCATCTACTGCTTCGCCAGGCCCACACACAGCTACCTGAACATGTCGCCGGGAATCGACTTCGAGACCCGCATCGTGGCCAAGGTCAACGCGACCGAGAAGTTGCGTGAGGCGCTGGCCAAGCCCGCCTACAGGCCGAAGCTGCTGTGCCTCGGCACAGCCACAGATGCCTACCAACCGGTAGAGCGCGAGCTGCGCATTACGCGCGGCCTCATTGAACTGCTGGCCGAATGCGAGCATCCGTTCTCGCTGGTGACCAAGAGCTCCGGTGTGGAGCGCGACCTGGACCTGATAGCGCCGATGGCGGCCAAGAACATGGTGGCGGTCTACGTCTCGGTCACTACGCTGGACCCGCAGCTGGCCCGCATCCTGGAGCCGCGAGCCGCCGCACCGCATCGCCGCATCCGCACCATCAAGACGCTGGCCGAGGCCGGCGTGCCTGTGGGTGTCAGTGTCTCGCCCATCATTCCCTTCATCAACGAACCTGAGCTCGAGCGCGTGCTGGAGGCGGCGGCCGAGGCCGGCGCCCGCAGCGCCTTCAGCATTCCCTTGCGGCTGCCCTGGGAGGTCGACCCGTTGTTCCAGGACTGGCTGCAGCGCCACTATCCGGACCGCGGAAACCGGGTGATGGCACGCCTGCGAGAAATGCGCGGCGGCCGCGACAACGACCCCAGCTTCGGCAGCCGCATGACGGGCGAGGGCATCTGGGCCCAACTGCTGCGTCAGCGGCTCAACAAGGCCGCCAGCCGGCTCGGCCTGATGCGTGACCGAGAGCCGCTGGACCTGAGTCGCTTTCGGCCGCCGCGGCCGGCCACGTCTCAGGGCGAGTTGTTCTAGCCGGTGAGCCGGTTCAGCGGCAGGCGGCGAACAGGTCCCAGTCGCGCCGGTAGACCTGGGTCTGCACGCCGCTGTAGCCCAGCACCGAGTGGAACAGCTGGTCGTGCGAGAGCGGCTCGTCCAGCTTCCCGGCCAGGCAGTTGCTGCGCAGCTTCAGCGCCCGGCTGCTGGCCTCGGGCAGCCACAGGATCAGGGGCACATGCTTCTGCTCGCGCGGCGCCATCGCATAAGGCAGGCCGTGCAGGTAGAGCTTGTTTTCACCCAGCGATTCGCCGTGGTCCGAGATGTAGAGCATCGCGGTATCGAAGCGGTCGGACTGGGTCTTCAACCATTCGATGCTGTTGGCCAGTATCCAGTCGGCATAAGCAATCGAGTTGTCGTAGGCGTTGACGACCTGCTCGCGCTCGCATTGCTGCAGGGCGTTGGACTTGCACTCGGGCTGGAAGGGCTTGCGGTCCGCCGGTGAGCGCTTGTAGTAAGCCGGGCCATGGCTGCCCATCTGATGCATCACCAGCACCACGCCGCGCGCCACACGCTCGGGGTCGAGCGCAGCCAGGCGCTGATCCAGGCCGTGGAGCAGGGCCGCGTCCAGGCATTCCTGGCCATCGCAGAGTCCGGCCGGCAGGGCGGTTGCGCCGCTGGCAACTTGCGCAGCAAAGGCATTGGGAATGCGGTCGCACAGGCCCTTGCAGCCGGACTGGTTGTCCAACCACAGTACGGCCAGACCGGCGCGCTGCAGCACATCGAGCAGGTTCTCCTGCGGCTGCTTCTGGTCCAGGAAGACCTCGCGTCCGAGGTGCGAGAACATGCAGGGCAGCGAGGCCGCCGTGCTGGTGCCGCAGGAAGAGACATTGCGGAAGCTCTGCACCTGGGCCTTGGCCAGTTCCGGGTTGGTCGGCTTGGCGTAGCCATTGAGCGAGAAATTGGCCGAGCGAGCGGTCTCGCCCACCACCAGCAGCAGCAGCCGCGGCTTGGCCCCCGCCTCTAGGGGCGCCAGCTTTGCGTCGGCGCCAATCACCTCAGGCGGACCCTTGGGCGTTGCGCGCGAGGCGGCGGCCACCGAGCCGAGCGAGTAGTAGAGGTTGACTGGGCTGATCATGTAGCGCAGCGACTTGTGGTTGCGCATGGTCGAGGCCAGGTCGGCGAAGCAGCTCAGCGCCAGGCCCACGGCCAGCACCAGGCCGCCGGCGAAGGCCAGCAGGTTGCGGCCCAGGCGACCGGGCCAGGGATGGGTGAGCAGCTTGCGCCGCCACAGCCAGGCGATGGGCAGCAGGGCCAGCAGGCTCAGGCTGAGCAGCAGTCCGACGCTCAGCAGGTCCCGCACCTCGCGCACATCGGTCTGTATGACGTTGACCACCATGGTCGGGTCGATCACCGTGCCGTAGCTGCCCATGAAATGGGCCAGCGAGGCGGTGCTCAGCAGCATCACGACCAGCGCCGGTTTGATCACGCGAGGCCATGCGAACAGGCTCAGGAGGGCGCCGAGCAGGGCGCTGACCATGCCGGCGAACACGAGCACAAAGATACGCCCGCCGGCATCGGAGAGCTCAGGCAAGGCCAGCATGCGCTGCCAGAGCGGCCAGTTGCCGAACACCCCCATCCACAGTGCACCGAGCCAGGCGACGGTCAGCGGCGAATTTAGGGTGGGCTTGGCAATCAGGCGGAGCAGGGCACGCATGCAGGCAGGGGAGCGGTTGGGCTGGCGCGCATTGTGGCCCAGCGCGCAGGCGCGGGAGCGAACGACCTACGCGCTCAGGCCGCCTTGCGGGTGCGCAGGGCCAGGCCGCCCACGGCCCGCTGGTTGCGCGACAGGGCCGTACCCTGTGGCCGCACCCATTCGGCCTGCAGGTCGTCGATCTGGCGGGCCAGCTCGTTGCCGTCCTCGACCTTGTCGGCATGGCGCTGCAGCACCAGGCTGGCCATGTCGATCAGCTTGGCATTGCGGGTCTGCTCGCCCTGCTCGATCAGCAGGGTCACGCCCATGCGCGGCTCGTGGCGCATCGAATAGCGCATCGCGGTCTCGGCGATGCCAAAGATGCGGGCATGGCAGTTGCGCAACTCGGCGGCCGCGGCGTCGTTGCCCTCGGTCATGGCCACCATCAGTTCGGTGCTGGACTTCGAGACGCAGTAACGCAGGCCCAGGCGAGTGATGGTGGCATCCATCTCCTCGAGCTGGATGTCCTGCGAGGCCAGGCGTACCAGCACGCCGACCAGCAAATGGGCAGCCTCGAGGTCGAACTCGGGCTGCTCGGATTGACGGCTGAGATCGCGGGTCAGGGCCAGCGCCTCGGCCAGTTGCCGGCCGTAGAGGGCCTTGAGGATGCGGAACACCTGCTCGAAGCGGCGCAGTCGCTCACTGTCGTCGCGTTCCATCAATTGCTGCAGGCAGTCGTGCACATAGGCCAGGCCCTTGCCGTCCTTGCGGTCGAAGCGGGCCAGGCCCAGCAGCGTCAGACCCAGGGCGTCGAACAGCTTGGACTTGAGGCCATTGGCCATGGTGCGCTCGAACAGCTTGATGGCCTCTTCACGCTCTCCGGCGTAGAAGGCTAGCGTGGCACAGCGCTGGGTGCGCAGAATGCAGCCGGGCGTCAGGCCGGCGGCCGTGCGATAGGTGCCGAGCGCGGCCTCGATCTCGCCCTGCTCCATCTGGACCCGGCCCATCATGTCGTAGGAGTCGGCATGGTCCGGCATATCGCCTATCAGGACCTCCAGCGTGCGGCGGGCGGCGTTAAGGTTGCCGGCTGCTATCTCGGTGCGGGCCACGCCGAGGCGGGCCCAGGGCATGGTCTTGGCCTCGATGATGGAGTCGTAGAGCTTGCGGGCGTCGGTGTGCCGGTCCAGGCGCAGCAGCAGTTCCGCCCCGATGCGGGCCGCATAGAGCCAGAATGGCGCACGCGCCTCGAAGCGCTTCATGCACAGGTCGGCTGCGAGGTCGAAGGACTCGCTCTCGATCGCCTCGAAGATGTCCTTGAGCACGCGCTTGCGGTAGCGGGCATTGGCCAGGCGCTCGGCCAGCGAGGCCGTGGTGTAGGGCTTGATCAGGTAGGCGTCCAGCGCTGCTTCGGCCGCTTCCGCGACCACCGCGTAGGTGGCTTCGCCGGTCACCATCACGAAGACGGTGGAGTAGGGCAGCAGCTGCTCGCGCCGCAGCTCGTCCAGCAGATGCTGGCCCGACTGCTCGCTGCCTTCGAAGTGGTAGTCGCACAGGACGATGTCGTAGGCCTTGTTCTCCAGCATCACGCGGGCGTCGCGCAGCCGCGTGGTCTGGCGCACATTGCCCACGCCCAGGTCGCGCAGCTGCGCTGCCAACAGGCTGCGCGAGTTGGCATTGGCGTCAATGATCAGGGCGCTGGCCTGCTGGATGCCGTCGTCAAGGATGCGCATGGCAGCAGGGCGCCGAGGGGCGTGCGGGAAGGTTCACCAACGAATCTCTGTTGTCTTGTTCTGCCACTCTAGGCGTTCTTCGCACTTTCAGTATCAAGGGCTGTCCCGGGGACCCGCGTGGCTGGCCGTGAAAAATGGCCGCCAGGGCCGGAAATGAAAAGGCCGCCGGACCTCGCGGTCGGCGGCCTGGCTCGTCAGTCCCGTGTTTACTTGAACAGGTCCTTGACCCGGTCGGTCCAGCTCTTGGCGTTCGGCGAATGGCGGTCGCCGCCCTCCTTGAAGCTCTTGTCCAGCTCTTTCAGCAGCTTGCGCTGGTACTCGGTCAGCTTGACCGGCGTCTCGATGCTGATGTGGCAGTACAGGTCGCCCGGGTAGCTGGACCGCACGCCCTTGATGCCCTTGCCGCGCAGGCGGAAGGTCTTGCCATGCTGGGTGCCCTCGGGCAACTCGATCTCTGCCTTGCCGCCCAGCGACGGCACTTCGATCGTCCCGCCGAGCGCCGCCGTGGTCATGGCCACCGGCATCGTGCAATGCAGGTCGTCGCCGTCGCGCTCGAACAGCTCGTGCTGCTTGATGCGGATCTCGATGTAGAGATCGCCCGGCGGGCCGCCATTGACGCCCGGCTCGCCGTTGCCGGCGGAGCGGATGCGCATGCCCTCATTGATGCCGGCCGGGATCTTGACCTCCAGCGTCTTGCTCTTCTTGATCTTGCCGGCGCCGTTGCAGGCGGTGCAGGGGTCCGGAATGATCTTGCCGCTGCCATGGCAGTGCGGGCAGGTCTGCTGGATGGAGAAGAAGCCCTGGCGCATGTGGACCGTACCCGAACCGCCGCAGGAGCCGCAGCTCTTGGCGCTGGTGCCGGGTTTTGCGCCGCTGCCTTTGCAGGTTTCACAGCCTTCCCAGCTGGGGATGCGGATCTGGGTTTCCTTGCCCTTGGCCGCTTCTTCCAGCGTGATTTCCATGGCGTAGGACAGGTCGTTGCCGCGATAGACCTGCTGGCCACCGCCGCCCCGACGGCCACCGCCACCGCCGCCACCAAAGATGTCGCCGAAGATATCGCCAAAGGCCTCGGCGAATCCACCGAAGCCCTCGGCGCCCGGGCCGCCGCGGAAGCCGCCGGCATTCGGGTCCACGCCCGCATGGCCGTACTGGTCGTAGGCCGCGCGCTTCTGCGCATCGGAGAGCATCTCGTAGGCCTCCTTGGCCTCCTTGAACTTCTCTTCCGCGGCCTTGGCCCCGTCACCCTGGTTGCGGTCGGGGTGATATTTCATGGCCAGCTTGCGGTAGGCCTTCTTGATCTCGTCCTCGTTGGCGGTCTTGGCGACGCCGAGGACTTCGTAGTAGTCACGCTTTGCCATGCTTAGCGGTCCGGTGGTCTAAACGAGAAACCGCGCGAGGCTGTGGAAGCAGCTCCCGCGCGGTGGCTTTCAGCCGGTCTGGGCCTGCTTACTTGCTGTCCTTGACTTCCTTGAACTCGGCGTCGACCACGTTGTCGTCGGCCGGCTTGGCTGCCGCGGCCTGGGCGGCCTGCGCCTGCTCGGCACCGGCGCCAGCCCCAGCGGCAGCACCTGCCGCAGCCTGCGCGGCCTGCGCGTCGGCATAGACCTTCTCGCCCAGCTTCTGGCTGGCGGTCATCAGCGCCTCGGTCTTGGCCTCGATGGCTTCCTTGTCGTCGCCCTTGATGGCTTCTTCCAGGTCCTTGATCGCGGCTTCGATCTTTTCCTTCTCGGCCGCCTCGATCTTGTCGCCATGCTCGCCCAGCGACTTGCGCACGCTGTGGACCATGCCGTCGGCCTGGTTCTTGGCTTGGACCAGCTCGACCTTCTTCTTGTCCTCGACCGCGTTGGCCTCGGCGTCCTTGACCATTTTCTCGATCTCGGCCTCGCTCAGGCCCGAGTTCGCCTTGATGGTGATCTTGTTTTCCTTGCCCGTGCCCTTGTCCTTGGCGCCCACGTGCAGGATGCCGTTGGCGTCGATGTCGAACGAGACCTCGATCTGCGGCGTGCCGCGCGGTGCCGGCGGGATGCCTTCCAGGTTGAACTCACCCAGCGACTTGTTGTGCGTGGCCAGTTCGCGCTCGCCCTGGAACACCTTGATGGTCACGGCCGGCTGGTTGTCGTCGGCGGTGGAGAAGGTCTGGCTGAACTTGGTCGGGATGGTCGTGTTCTTGGCGATCATCTTGGTCATCACGCCGCCCAGGGTCTCGATGCCCAGGGAGAGCGGCGTCACGTCCAGCAGCAGCACGTCCTTGCGCTCGCCGCCCAGCACCTGGCCTTGAATGGCGGCGCCCACGGCCACCGCTTCGTCAGGGTTGACGTCCTTGCGCGGGTCCTTGCCGAAGAACTCCTTGACCTTCTCCTGCACCTTGGGCATGCGGGTCTGGCCGCCGACCAGGATCACGTCGTCGATCTGGGCTGCGGTGACACCGGCGTCCTTGATGGCCGTGCGGCAGGGAGCGATGGTGCGCTCGATCAGCTCTTCCACCAGCGATTCCAGCTTGGCGCGGGTCAGCTTGATGTTCAGATGCTTCGGGCCCGAGGCATCGGCCGTGATGTAGGGCAGGTTGACGTCGGTCTGGGCCGAGTTCGACAGCTCGATCTTGGCCTTCTCGGCGGCTTCCTTCAGGCGCTGCAGGGCCAGCACGTCCTTGGTCAGGTCGACGCCCTGTTCCTTTTTGAACTCGGTGACGATGTGGTCGATGATGCGCTGGTCGAAGTCTTCGCCGCCCAGGAAGGTGTCGCCATTGGTCGACAGCACTTCGAATTGCATCTCGCCGTCCACATCGGCGATCTCGATGATGGAGATGTCGAAGGTGCCGCCGCCCAGGTCATAGACGGCGATCTTGCGGTCGCCCTTGCCATGCTTGTCCAGGCCGAAGGCCAGGGCCGCGGCGGTGGGCTCGTTGATGATGCGCTTGACGTCCAGGCCGGCGATGCGGCCGGCGTCCTTGGTGGCCTGGCGCTGGGCGTCGTTGAAGTAGGCCGGCACCGTGATCACGGCCTCGGTCACTTCCTCGCCCAGGTAGTCCTCGGCCGTCTTCTTCATCTTGCGCAGCACTTCGGCCGAAACCTGCGGGGGTGCCAGCTTCTTGCCCCGCACTTCCACCCAGGCGTCGCCGTTGTCGGCGGCGGCGATGGTGTAGGGCATCAGGTCGATGTCCTTCTGCACTTCCTTCTCGGTGAACTTGCGGCCGATCAGGCGCTTCACCGCGTACAGCGTGTTCTTGGGGTTGGTCACGGCCTGGCGCTTGGCCGAGGCACCGACCAGGACTTCACCGTCTTCCTGGTAGGCAATGATGGACGGCGTCGTGCGAGCGCCTTCGGCGTTCTCGATCACGCGGGTGGTGTTGCCTTCCATGACCGAAACGCACGAGTTGGTCGTGCCCAGGTCAATGCCGATGATCTTTCCCATGTTGTTCTCCTGAACTGAATGCCTGAATGCTTCTGGATTTGTGGATAAGTCGCCGCGCTTCAAGAGGCGGCGACCTGTGAATGCTTATTTGGGCGCGGCCACCGTGATCAGGGCCGGGCGCAGCACGCGGTCGTTGATCAGGAAGCCCTTCTGCAGCACGGCCACGACCGTGTTGGCATCCTGCTCGGCCGGCACCATGGATATGGCCTGGTGCTGGTGCGGATCGAACTTCGTGCCCTGGGCGGGATTGATCTCGACCACCTTGTTGCGCTCCAGCGCGCCAGCCAGCTGGCGGCGCGTGGCATGCACGCCTTCGAGCACGGTCTCGACCTTGGCGTCGGGCATGGCAATGGCGGCTTCCATGCTGTCCATTACCGGCAGCAGGGCTTCGGCGAAGGACTCGATGGCGAACTTGCGGGCCTTGGCCATGTCCTCGTCGGCGCGGCGGCGGGTGTTCTCGACCTCGGCCTTGGCGCGCAGATAGGCGTCCGACATCTCGGCCAGGCGGGCTTGCGCTTCGGCCAGCTGGGCTTCCAGACCGGTGGCGGCGGCCTCGGCGGCCGGCGTTTCTACGGATTCTTGCGGGGGGGTGTTCTCGGTGCTCATCTTCTGGGAGGGCTGCTTTTCGCCGCGGGTGCCGCGGACAACCGGGCCGATATGGGAGCCGGCCGGCCGCTTTCAAGAGGCGGGATTGTCGCATCCAGGCTGGGACAAACCCGGGGCCTGGCTCAGAGATCAGTCGATCTGGGCACTCCAGCGGTCCCAATCGGCCAGCCGGCGGCGGTCCTGCTTGGTCGGACGGCCCTGCTGGATGCTGGCCGCCGGCTCGGGCGCCAGGCGCCGGGCCTCGGCCGCCTTCTCGCGGGCGGTGATGCTTTCGGGCGTCTCTTGGTAGAGCGTCTGGGCTACTGGCGCAGGGCCACGGACCGAGCTGAGGGCCTGGACGACGACCTCGCGCTCGACCTGGCCCTGGCGCAGCCGGATGCGATCGCCCGGGCGTACATCGCGCGCCGGCTTGACGGTCTGGCCGTTGACCTGAACCCGGCCCTTGGCGATCTCCTCGACGGCCAGGGCGCGGGTCTTGTAGAAGCGGGCGGCCCACAGCCACTTGTCGAGGCGCAGGCTGTCCAGCGATTCCCGGGAACTCATGGACGCGATTCTGCTCCGGCGGCCAGCGCACGTTCGCACTGGGCCGGATCTTCCACGGCAGTCGTAGGCCAACCCTGCAGATGCCGTTCGGCCAGCGCGGCCAGGGCCTTCATGCCGGCCGGGCTGTCGTTGAGGCAGGGGATGTAGCGGAAGGCCTGACCGCCAGCCGCCAGGAAGGCCGCGCGGGCCTCCTGGTCGATTTCTTCCAGCGTCTCCAGGCAGTCGGCCGCAAAGCCGGGGCAGATCAGGTCGACCTGCTTGACGCCTTGGCCGGCCAGTTCGATCAGCGTGGGCTCGGTGTAGGGCTCCAGCCACTTGGCCTTGCCGAAGCGGCTCTGGAAGCTGATGCGGTATTGCTGCTGTGACAGGCCCAGCGTCTCGGCCAGCAGGCGGCCGGTCTTCAGGCATTCGCAATGGTAGGGGTCGCCGAGCGCCAGGGTGCGCGCCGGCATACCGTGGAAACTCATCACCAGCATCTCGCCACGGCCCTCGCGCTGCCAATGCGCACGAACGCTCTCGGCCAGCGCAGCGATGTAGAGCGGTTCGTCGTGGTAGCGGTTGACGAAGCGCAGCTCCGGTACGTTGCGGGTGCGCAGCGCCCAGTGGGCGACGGCGTCGATCACGCTGGCCGTGGTGGCACCCGAGTACTGTGGGTAGGCCGGCAGCACCAGTACGCGGGTCGCACCGTCACGCTTGAGGGCATCGAGCTGATCAGCGATGGCGGGACGGCCATACCTCATTGCATGGCGCACCAGCAACTGATGACCGCGCTCGCCCAGGAAGCCCTGCAGGTACTTGGCCTGGCGCTCGGTCCAGACCTGCAGCGGCGAGCCTTCCTTCATCCAGATGCTGGCGTACTTGGCGGCCGACTTGGCCGGCCGCAGCCGCAGGATGATGCCGTGCAGGATCAGGGTCCAGACCAGGCGCGGAATCTCGACCACGCGCGGGTCGGACAGGAATTCCGCCAGATAGCGCCGCGTGGCGGCTACGGTCGGCTCGTCCGGTGTGCCAAGGTTGCAGAACAGCACCGCTGTACGTGGGGCGCTGCCGTGCCGGTAGGCAGGTTCTTTGCTGAAGGCCATGGAACAGGGGAGGGGTCAGCCGCGGCTGCGCGGGCCGGTCAGCGACAGCGGCTCGGTGTCGGCGAAGTGCAGCACTTCGAAGCGCACTATGGGCGCGTTGTCGTCGCTGGGTGGGCCGCCCAGGCCGATGACGCCGCTGCCGTGCAGCGTGCAGTTGCCTCGCTTGAGGCTGAGGATTTCGCCCAGCGGGCCAAAGCGCACGAAGGTGCCGTTGTAGCTGAGGTCGGTCAGCGAGAACACGCCGCCATGCCAGTCGATGCGGGCATGGGAGCGCGAGACGCGACCGTCGGTGATGCAGTAGGTGGCCTGGACGCTGCGGCCCAGCACGATAGGCATGATCGCGGTGTCGAACACCCTGTCCAGGTCCTGCCAGACCAGTCGGATGCCATCCGGCTCGGCGTGCGGCACGATCTCGCCGAACTGGGTGGCGGCCGCATCGCCCTGCTGGTTGGGCTGGTCCTGAACATAGACATGGACCGGCTCGACACGGCCGCGCACGGCAATGCGGTCCAGGCTGCGGAAGCGGTTCTTGCGGGCGGTCGGCAGGCCGGCCAGCACCTCGGCGGTGATCAGGGTCTCGTTGTCGCCGGCATGGTCGATCAGTCGGGCTGCCACGTTGACTGCGTCGCCGAAGCAATCGCCACCCATCTCGACCACCTCGCCCCGGGCCAGCGCGACCTGCAGCTTGAGGCCGCGCAGTGCCGGCGAGGCGCCGCGCTGCTTGCCGCGCGCGACGCGCTCGAGCATTTCATGCATGCGCACCGCCGACTTGACGCCCTCGGCCGGGCCTTCGAACACCGCCATCAGGCCATCGCCCAGCGTCTTGATCAGCTGGCCATTGCACTCGTCCACGGCCTGGGCGATCACGCCGACCGTATGGGTCACCACCGAAGTGGCCTCGGCATTGCCCAGCGATTCGAACAGCCCCGTGCTGCCTCGGAGGTCAGCGAACAGGACGGTGCGTTCCCGGATCTGGGTCATGGGTGGCGGGCGGGGCAGGGTGGCGTGAAATTGTTGGCAGTGTAAAGGCGGCCGGATACAAAAAAGGGCCGGAGAAATCCGGCCCTGGTGCGGCTTGCGCCCTGCGCGCAGCTTGTGCAGTGTCTTGCGTTGCAAGCCACTGCGCAAACTCCGTGTGACCCGTACTCGGGTCACACCGCCTGGCGGCGGCAACCTATTTGGAAACCTGATTACAGGTTGTCCAAATAGGTACGGAGCTTGTCCGAGCGGCTCGGGTGCTTCAGCTTGCGGATCGCCTTGGCTTCGATCTGGCGGATGCGCTCGCGGGTGACGTCGAACTGCTTGCCGACTTCTTCCAGCGTGTGGTCCGTGCTCATCTCGATGCCGAAGCGCATGCGCAGCACCTTGGCTTCGCGCGGGGTCAGCGAGTCGAGGATGTCCTTCACCACGTCACGCAGGCCGGCCTGCATGGCGGCCTCGATGGGCGCCGTGTTGTTGGTGTCCTCGATGAAGTCGCCCAGGTGGGAGTCGTCGTCGTCGCCGATGGGGGTTTCCATCGAGATCGGCTCCTTGGCGATCTTCATGATCTTGCGGATCTTGTCCTCGGGGATCTCCATCTTCTCGGCCAGCGTCGGGGCGTCGGGCTCGTAACCGAACTCCTGCAGATGCTGGCGTGAGATGCGGTTCATCTTGTTGATCGTCTCGATCATGTGAACCGGGATGCGGATCGTGCGGGCCTGGTCGGCGATCGAGCGCGTGATGGCCTGACGGATCCACCAGGTGGCGTAGGTCGAGAACTTGTAGCCGCGGCGGTATTCGAACTTGTCCACCGCCTTCATCAGGCCGATGTTGCCTTCCTGTATCAGGTCCAGGAACTGCAGGCCGCGGTTGGTGTACTTCTTGGCAATGGAGATCACCAGGCGCAGATTGGCCTCGATCATCTCCTTCTTGGCGTCACGCGAGGCCTTCTCGCCCTCGTTCATCTTCTTGTTGATGTCCTTCAGGTCCTCCAGTGGCACGACGGCCTTGGCCTGAATGTCGATCAGCTTCTGCTGCAGTTCCTGCACCGGCGGCAGGTTGCGGCTCAGCACTGTCGAATAGCCCTTGTTGGCGGCGACTTCCTTCTCAGCCCACTTCAGGTTCAGCGCATTGGGCGGGAAGGTCTTGATGAAGTGCTCCTGCGGCATGCCGCACTTGTCCACCACGATCTTGCGCAGCTCGCGTTCGTAACGGCGCACGTCGTCGACCTGAGAGCGCAGGATGTCGCACAGCTTCTCGATGGTCTTGACCGTGAAGCGGATCGTCATCAGCTCGCTGCTGATCGCGTGCTGTGCCTTGTCGTAGGCGGCAGAGCGATAGCCTTCCTTCTCGAAGGCCTTGCGCATCTTCTCGAAGTTGGATTCCAGCGCGTCGAACTTGACCAGGGCAGCGTTCTTCAGCTCTTCCAGCTTCTTGGTCAGGGCCTTGGAGCCGCCGTTGCCGTCGTCGTCGTCTTCCTCGTCGAACTCGTCGAAGTCTTCCTCGGCCACGTAGTCGTCGGCCTCGTCTTCGGCGACGAAGCCATCGACCACTTCGGAGATCTGCTGCTCGCCGGCGCGGATCTTGGCGGCCATCGAAAGAATCTCGGCGATGGTCGTCGGCGAGGCCGAGATGGCCAGCATCATGGCTTGCAGGCCGCCTTCGATGCGCTTGGCAATCTCGATTTCGCCTTCACGGGTCAGCAGTTCCACCGTGCCCATTTCGCGCATGTACATGCGCACCGGGTCGGTCGTGCGGCCGAACTCGGAGTCCACCGTCGACAGCGCGGCTTCAGCGGCTTCTTCGGCTTCCTCTTCGGTCGAGGTGGTGGTCGCGTTGCCCTGGATCAGCAGCGTGGCGGCGTCGGGGGCCTGTTCGTAGACCGCGATGCCCATGTCGTTGAGCATGGAAATGATGGCCTCGAGGATTTCCTCGTTGACCAGCTTCTCGGGCAGGTGATCGTTGATTTCCTGATGCGTCAGGAAGCCACGGGTCTTGCCCATCTTGATCAGCGTCTTCAGCTCGTGGCGACGCTTGGCGGCTTCTTCCTCGGTCAGCGCGGTTTCTTCCAGGCCGAACTCGCGCATCAGTGCGCGCTCCTTGGCGCGCGAGACCTTCATTCGCAGCGGCTTGGCCTTGGGCTTGTCCTCGCCGGACTCTTCGGCTTCGACCTCGGCTTCCGGTTCGCTTTCACCTTCCAGTTCGGCATCAATGTCCGAGAAGTCTTCTTCTTCGGCTTCCGGCTTGGCGCCGGCCTTCTTGGTGGTGGTTTCGGCCTTGGGCTTGCGGCCGCGCTTGGGTTTGTCTTCCGTCGTAGCTGGAGCTGCCTTGGCTGCCTTCTTGGCCGGGGCTGCCGGCTTTTCCGCCTTCACGGCTTTAGCGGGCTTCTCGGCCTTGACCGCGGCGGCGGCCTTCGTCGCCTTGGCGGCGGGCTTCTTGGTCACGAGTTCAGCCTCGGCGGCGGCCTTGGAAGCGGTTTTCTTGGCGGTCATGCAGAAGTTCCTCGGTGCGGGTCGGATTCGGATCTGGAAATGCAGCAGCCACCTGAGTCCCTGACCTTCGCGCGGCAACGAAGGCGGGCCCCCAGGCGGCTTTCAAGCATGCCGGACCGCTAGGCGGTAACGGCATGGGCGCGTGCAAGCTGGCGTGAACGTTTGGAATTGCAGCCGTGGCGGATAAGGGTGGCCTCTGAATATGCCCAGTGTCGCTGGGGGGCCGGGTCCGGCAAACCGACTGCCGTCACTCTTGACGACGCGCGCGAAAACCCTGAATTATCGTCAATTCGGTAGGCAAGGTCAAAAACTAAGGCTTCAAGCGGCGACCTGTGGCGTCTTGAGGGCTCGGATCTGGTCCAGCAATTGCCGGTATCGCACCAAGTCTGGTGTGCCGGACTGTCCACTGGCGAGCAGCTTGGCTTCGGCCTCCAACTGCTCGATCTGAAGCTTGACCATGACTTGGCGGAAGTCGTCCAGCAGCGGCTCATCCGCATGATCCCAGCCACCCAGCGCCTGGGCCTGCTCGAGCAGGCCTTCGTCTTCCAGCGCGGCCTGAATGACCGACCAGGGCCCGGCCCCATGATTGACCAGGAAGCGCTCCAGCCAGGCGACCAGCGGACCATGAGGCTCCGGCAGCTCGTGCAGCAGGGTCTGGTACTCGTGACTGAGCTCTTCCCACCAGGCACTTTGCAGCAGCAGCATGCGCAGGGCGATGTCGGCCTGTGAAGCCGGAGCACGGCGCGGCAGGCGGGGCATGTCGTCGTCAGGGTCGCGCTTCCAGTCCTTGCGCCAGGGCTTGCGCGGAGCGCCGGCCTGCGGCAGCGAGGGCTTGCGCCGTGCCCCGGACGAAGCTTGGGGTGGCAGATGCTCGTCGCCCGTGGATTCGAAGTGATGGCTGTCGTAGTCCGGCGGGGGCTCGTAAGGGCCGGACTGCGGGGCTGGAGCTGCAGCCATGGTCAACTGCCACAGCGACATCAACTCCTGGTCGGGCAACTGGGCGCGGCGGGCCAGTTCACCCAGCAGCTGGCGCTTGAGAAGGCCGTCGGGCAAGGCCTGCCAGAGCGGCTTGGCGCGAGCCAGCATGCGGGCACGTCCTTCGGCGCTGCTCAGGTCACAGCCTTCGGCGCTGGTCTCGACCAGTTGCTTGGACAAAGGCACGGCCGCCTCTATGCAGCGTTCGAAGGCCTCGGCGCCGAGCTCACGCACATAGGAGTCCGGGTCATGCTCGGTCGGCAGGAACAGGAAGCGCACGGTGCGCGTTTCGTTCAAATGTGGCAGCGAAGCCTCCAGCGCGCGCACCGCCGCCCGCCGACCGGCGGCGTCGCCGTCGAAGCTGAAAACCACGGAATCGGTGAAGCGGAACAGCTTCTGCACATGGTCCGGCGTGCAGGCCGTTCCCAGCGTGGCCACGGCGTTGCCGAAGCCGTGCTGTGCCAGGGCGACCACGTCCATGTAGCCCTCGACGACCAGCGCATAGCCGCGTTGGCGGAAAGCTGCCCGGCCCTCGAACAGGCCGTAAAGCTCGCGGCCCTTGTGGAACACCGGGGTCTCCGGCGAGTTGAGGTACTTGGGCTCGCCCTTGTCCAGTACCCGGCCGCCGAAGCCGATGGTCTCGCCCTGCACGTTGCGAATGGGGAACATCACCCGATCGCGGAAGCGGTCGTAGCGCTTGGCTTCGCCGCTGTCGGTCTTCTCGGCCTCGTGCAGGATCACCAGGCCGGACTCGACCAGCAACGGGTCGTCGTAGGAAGGGAAGGCGCTGGCCAGCGTGCGCCAGCCCTCGGGTGAATAGCCCAGGCCGAAGCGGGCGGCGATCTGTCCGCTCAGGCCGCGACTCTTCAAGTAATCGATGGCTCGCGGGCTTTTCTTCAGCTGTGCGCGGTAGTGGCCGGCGGCTTGTTCCAGGGTTTCTGTCAGCGTCGCCAAGCGTTTCTTTTGCTCGGCGGCACGTTCGCGTTCCTGCGGCGTGCGTTCGTCGGTGGGGACCTGCATGCCGGCGCCTTGTGCCAGCTCCTGCACGGCCTCGACGAAGCCCAGGCCGCTGTACTCCATCAGAAAGCTGATGGCATTGCCGTTCACCCCGCAGCCGAAGCAGTGATAGAACTGCTTGGACGGGCTGACCGAGAAGCTCGGCGACTTCTCGCCGTGGAAGGGGCACAGCCCCATCAGGTTGGCGCCACCCTTCTTCAGTTCGACGTGGCGGCCCACCACATCGACGATGTCGGTGCGGGCCAGCAGGTCCTGGATAAAGCCGGGTGGGATCACCCGGTCAGTCTACCGTGACGGGCTGTCGCACCGGCCCCGGCCAGCCGCCGCGGACGAAGCCCTGAACCCAGGCGGCGACCTCCTCGGCCGGCATGGCCGAGGCGATGCCGCTGCCCTGGCCTTCGTCGCAGCCCAGCTTCATCAGCGCCTGAGCATGGGCGGGTGATTCCACACCCTCGGCAATCACGCCGCAACTGAAACTGCGCGCCAGCTTGACCACGCCTTCGACGATGGCGCGGTCCTGCTCATCGGCCAGCATGTTCTGCACGAAGGAGCGATCGATCTTGAGCACGTCGACCGGCAGGCGTTTGAGGTAGGTGAGGTTGGCATAGCCGGTGCCGAAGTCGTCCAGCGCGAAGCGAACACCCAGACGCCGGCAGCGTTGAAGCAGGGCATGGGTGGCGTCGACATCGGCCAGGGCAGCTGATTCCAGCACCTCCAGCATCAGGTGATGGGCGACCAGCGGGTCGTGCCGGCCCAGCAGCTCCTGAAGACGCTGGCCGAAATCGGGGCTCTGCAGATGGCGGGCCGAGACGTTGACGCTGACGTCCAGACGCAGGCCGGCAGCCAGCCATTGGGCCGATTGCTTGAGGGCCTGTTCGATCACCCAGTCGCCGATGCGCACGCCCAGGCCGGTGCCCTCAAGCACCGGAAGGAAATGCGCCGGTGCCAGCAGGCCACGCTCCGGGTGCTGCCAGCGCAACAGGGCTTCCATGCCGAGCACCTTGGCGCGGCGCATGTCGACCTTGGGTTGGTAGTAGAGCCGCAGCTCCTGGGCGTCCAGGGCCTCCTGCATGCGCAGCAGGGCCAGGGCCTGGGCTTCTTTGCGGGCGCGCTTCTCGGTGTCGAAGAACTCGGCGGCATCGCGACCATGGCGCTTGACCCGGTGCAAGGCCTGCGTGGCATGCCGCACCAAGGTCTCGCCGTCGCTCGAATCCAGCGGGTACAAGGTGGCACCAATGCTGGCCGTCAAGGTCAACGGCGCGTTGCTGCCAGGAAGCACATGCGGAGCGCGCAGCACGTTCAGCAGGCGCTCCAGCGCGCGCTGGGCCTCGTCCTGGCTGCGGCAGCGCAGGATCAGCGCGAACTCGTCGCCGTCGAGTCGCGCCATCAGGTCCCGCCATTGCGGCGCGCTGCGCAGCGCGCCTTGCAAGCGCTGGGCTACCTGGTGGATCAGCTGGTCGCCGCCGGCCTGGCCATGCCGTTCGTTGAGCTGGCGGAAGCCATCTAGATCCAGACAGCAGACACAGAGCATGAAGCCCTCGCGCTGGCTGGTCTGCATCGCCTCGTCCAGCAGACGCAGCAGCTCGCGGTGATTCGGAAGGCCGGTCAGCTCGTCCTGGCCGGCCTGCGCGTCGGGGCGACGCTGGCTGCGGCCGTCGGACACGGTCAGCACGTGATAGCGCGGCGGACCGCTGGCCTCGTCGACGGTTGTCAGACTCAGTTGCAGCGCGCAGATATCGCCGTCGCCACGGCGCAATCGGACCAGGCCCCGCCAGAGGCCCAGGCTGCGCAAGGATTCGCGCACTGCGGCCGGATCGTGGCCTGAATCGAGCAGCACCGCGCTGGTCAGCGGCAGGGCAACGCGCTTCAGCAATTGCTCGCGCTCGACCCGCAGGATGTGGCAGTAGCTTGGATTGGCGTCGACCAGCTGCCATTGCGGATCGACCACGGCCAGGCCCTCGTGCAATTGCTGGAACAGATGGGCGCTCAGCCGTTGCCGTTCTTCGGAGCTGCGCTGCCAGGCGACGTCGTGCAGCAGGCAAAGCAGCCGCTGGGCGCGGCCGCGGCCATCGCGTTGCAGCACCTGGGCCTGGAGGCGGAAATCCTGCCAATCGCCCAGCAGGACCCGCAATCTGAACGTGGCTTCGACACGCTGGAGCTCTGGTTTGTGCAGCAGGTCCTGCAACTGGCCCTGGACCGAGCTGCGGTCCAGCGGGTGGATCTTGTCCAACCAGACCTGCCAACTGCGGTCCTCGCCGACCCAGCGTTGCCAGTTGGTAGAAGCCACGGCCGAGGGCGTGCCGCTCAGGTTCCACTCGCAGCAGCCACCGCCGCTCTGATCGAGCAGCTCTTGCCATTGGCTGCTTTCATAGCGGCCGGCACGGGCCCGCCTGGCGAGCCAGGCCAGTGGCAGCAGCAAGGCGATGGTGGCGGTCACACGTCCGGCCAAGTCGGGCCAGGCGGCGCGCAGCAGGGCTGGGCCGTCACCGCCTTGCGAGGCATGCAGTATCAACAGGGCCGTTTGCGTCAGCAGTGCCGCCAATACTCCGCCGAGCAGCAGCCAGGCAATTGAGTCGCGCAGTTTGGTCGAAGCGCCCGGACGAAAAAGTAGGGCCAGCGCCGTCGGCCCGAACAGCTCGGCTACCGCTATTAGCAGCGCATGTTCCGTCGCATATCCCTGCAACAGGGCCAGCGCGAAAGCAGCAAGCAGCAGTGGCGCCAGGCTGCGCAGACCCAGCCAGGTCAGCGCGGCCAGCGCCAATCCAGTGCCGCCCAGAAAGTAATTGGGGCTGGCTTGCAGCAATATCGGCGAGCCCACCAGCAAATAGCCCAGGCCGGCGCCAGCGGGTAACCCGACGGCACGCGAGGCTGCGCGCCGCCAGAACGGCAAGCCGGCAAGGTCGGCTTCGACAGGAGGAGGCAGCAAATCGTCCACGGAGGCGGGCTCGGGCAAGCGGCGATGCTAGCAGCGGGTATTGCCGGGCCACGCAGGGGCTGGGCGCCTGACCTCCAGATGGGTGGCAGCACAAACCCGAGGTGTCAATAAAAAAGCCGCCCAGCGGCGGCTTTCAGAGGTCAGGGCGGGCTTCAGACGTGGAAGTCGTCCAGCTTGGCACCCCCGGCGATGGCGGCTTTCAGCCACTTGGGCTGCAGACCACGACCACTCCAGGTTTCTCCGGTGGCCTTGTTGCGGTATTTCGCCGCAACCTTGCCGGTGCTTTTGCCCGTCTTGGCCGGACGGCTGTTCAGGTCGGCCATCGTCAGCCCATATTCGGACATCAGCGCCTTGACCTTGGCGATGGCATCGCTGCGCTCCTTATCCTTGGTCTCGGCAATTTGTTGGTCAAGCGCGGCGCGTTGCGCCAGCAGGTCTTTCAGCAGTGCCATGGTTGCATTTCCTCGCAGGTTATCAAGGACCAGCCCTCTGGTTTTTGCCGATTATAGGCAGGGGCCTGGTCGGGATTCTGCGGCGAATATACAACGAGCGTGCCGGACGTGCGGTATTACTTGAATCCGACCCGGTCCAGCATTTGCTGGACTTTGGGGAAATTCGCGCCCACCACGGAAATCGGAATGGTTTCGCTCTTGAAACTGCCGAGCGCTTCCAGCGCCGGGTTGGCCGGACGCAGGCCCGGCACCGCCGGCCATTCGTTGTTGCCATTCGCGAAATAGTTCTGGGCCTCGGCGCTCGAGAGATATTCCAGGAACTTGACGGCCGCCTCGCGGTTCTTGGCATGGCGCGCCACGGCGCCGCCGGCGATATTCACATGGGTGCCCCAGCTTTGCTGGTTGGGAAACACCACGCCGATCTTTTCAACGGCCTCGCGGTCATCGGACTTGCCCGAGCGCATCATGCGGGCCAGGTAATAGCTGTTGGTCAGCGCGATCTGGCATTCGCCGCTGGCCACGGCCTTGATCTGGTCGGTATCGCCGCCCTTGGGCGCGCGCGCCATATTGGCGACCATGCCCTTCAGCAGGGTTTCGGTGCGCTCGGCACCCAGGTGCTCGTACAGCGAGCCGAAAAGCGACAGGTTGTAGGGATGCGAGCCGGAGCGGGTGCAGAGCCGGCCATGGTTCTTCGGGTCGGCCAGGTCCTGGTAGGTCTGCACGTCGGCCTTCTTGACCGCCAGCTTGTTGTAGACGACCAGACGGGCACGGGTCGACAGGCCAAACCAGGCAGTGCCGGCCGCCGTGGGCGCGGAGCGCAGCTGGGCCGGGATGCGCTCTTCCAGGACCGCCGACTTGATAGCCAGGAACAGTCCTTCGGACTCGGCCTGCCAGAGGCGGGCGGCATCGACCAGCAGCACCACGTCGGCCGGGCTGGAGGCGCCCTCGCTCTTCAGGCGGGCCAGCAGGCCGGCGTCGTCGGTGTCCACCCGGTTGATCTTGATGCCGGTGGCCTTGGTGAAGTTGGCGTACAGGGCCTCGTCGGTCTGGTAGTGGCGAGCCGAGTAGAGGTTCAGCACCTGGTCCTGGGCAAAGGCCGTGGTGGCCGACAGGGCGAGGGCGGCGGCAGCCAGCAGGCTGCGACGGGCGAAGGACATGGAAACTCCGGGCCGGTTGGGGATGGCCCGGAGTCTAGCCTAAACAAGAATCGTTCTTATTTGATCGAGCTCAGGCCGACGGCGGCACATAGCCTGCCGGCTGCTCGGCGCCATCGCCGAAGAAGAACTGTTCCATCTGGCGGGCCAGATATTGGCGGGCGCGCTGATCAGCGAGGTTCAGACGGTTTTCGTTGACCAGCATGGTCTGGTGCTTCATCCATGCAGCCCAGGCTTCCTTGCTGACGCCTTCATAGATGCGCTTGCCCAGCTCGCCGGGGTAGGGGGCGAAATCCAGGCCTTCGCCTTCCTTCTTCAGATAAACGCATTGAACGGTGCGGGCCATGGCAAAACCTCGAATTCAGTGAGAGAGAACGGCGCGCACTGTAGCGCGCCCTTGAAAGCCCGGGACTCAGCCCAGCTTCTTGACCAGCACCTGCGAGCGCCGGTCCCAGTTGTATTTGCGCTTGCGCTCTTCGGGCAGCCAGTCGGGGTCGACCTGGGCGAAGCCGCGCTTGATGAACCAGTGCATGGTGCGCGTGGTCAGCACGAAGATGCTCGAAAGCCCCATGGCCTTGGCACGCTGCTCGACGCGCTTGAGGATGCGGTCGCCGTCGCCCTGGCCCTGGACGGCCGGCGAGACGGTCAGTGCCGCCATCTCGGCCGTCTTGGCTTCGACGTAGGGGTAGAGCGCCGCGCAGCCGAAGATCACGCCGTCGTGCTCGATCACCGTGTAGAGCTCGATGTCGCGCTCGATCTCGGTACGGTCGCGCTTGACCAGGGTGCCGTCGCGCTCGAAGGGCTCGATCAGGGCGATCACGCCGCCCACGTCGTCGCTGGTGGCCTCGCGCAGGCTCTCCAGCTTCTCGTCCACCACCATGGTGCCGATGCCATCGTGGGTGTAGACCTCCTGCAGCAGCGCGCCGTCCACGTTCAAGGGCAGGATGTGCGAGCGCTCGACGCCGGCCTCGCAAGCCCGCGCGCAATGCTGCAGGTAGAAGGCCACGTCGGTGGGCTGGGTCGGGCGGGGCAGGGCGGCCAGCATGCGCTTGGCATCGGCCAGGGCCAGCTCGGTGTCGATCGCGCTTTCCGGGTCGTCCGGCTTCTCGCGCACGCCCGGCACCTCGCAGACGAACAGCAGCTTGTCGGCCTGCAACGCAATGGCGGCGCTGGTGGCCACGTCTTCCATGGTCAGGTTGAAGGCCTCGCCGGTGGGCGAGAAGCCGAACGGCGAAAGCAGCACGATGGCGCCGGTGTCCAGGGCACGCTGGATGGCCGAGGCGTCCACCTTGCGGACTATGCCGCTGTGCTGGAAGTCGATGCCGTCGACGATGCCAACCGGCCGGGCGGTCAGGAAATTGCCCGAGACCACGCGCACGGTGGCGTTCGCCATTGGCGTGTTGGGCAGGCCCTGCGAGAACGCCGCCTCGATCTCGAAGCGCAACTGGCCGGCCGCCTCCTGGGCGCAGTCCAGGGCGATGGCATCGGTGATGCGCATGCCGTGGCTGTAGCGCGGCTCCTGGCCCTTGGCGCGGAGCTGCTCGTTGACCTGGGGTCGGAAGCCGTGGACCAGCACGATGTGGATGCCCATGGCATGCAGGATGGCCAGGTCCTGGACAAAGGCGTTGAGCTTGCCCGCCTCGACCAGCTCGCCGGTCATGCCGACGACGAAGGTCTCTCCTCGGTACGCATGGATATAGGGCGCGACGGAGCGAAACCAGGGGACGAAGGTATGGGGGAAGACCAGGCTCATGCGCGAATTGTGCCGCAGCGACTTCCCGGACTTGCGGTCGTCACAGGCTAGCGCGAGGATCGGCGCCTCCCCACCCCTCACCAGGAGCGAGACATCATGGATGCAATGAAGACCCACGGCGCTTTCAGCTGGTCCGAACTGATGACACCCAACCCCGGCGCCGCCGCCGAGTTCTACGGCAGCCTGTTCGGCTGGAAGCTGGAAACCATGGACATGCAGGGCGGCAAGTACACCGTGGCCAAGCTGGGCGAGCAGCCCATCGCCGGCATGATGGACAGCACGGCCTGCGGCGAGGGCGCGCCGCCCATGCCCACGGTCTGGGGTTGCTACGTCACCGTGGATAACGTGGACGAGACCATCGCCAAGTGCACGGCCCTGGGCGGCGCGGTGCTGATGCCGCCGATGGACGTGCCCACGGTCGGCCGCATGGCCTGCATCCGCGATCCGCAGGGAGCCACCATCAGCGTGATCACCTACGAGAGCCAGAAGGCCTGAGCGAGCCCGCTCGCGGGGCGCGGATAATCCGCGTCCCGTGAAAGACCAGACTTCCCCACCGCCGCGGCGCGAACCCAGGCCTCAGGGCCCTCGCCGCGAGCCCCGGCCGGCCGGCCGCACTGCGGCCCCGGCCAACCCGCTGCCCCCGATCGAGTTCCCAGAATCGCTGCCGGTATCGAGCCGGCGCGAGGAGATCATGCGGGCTGTGGCCGAACACCAGGTGGTAATCGTCTGCGGCGAGACCGGTTCGGGCAAGACCACGCAGCTGCCCAAGATCGCCCTGGCCCTGGGCCGGGGTCGCGCCAATGGCGGCGGCCTGATCGGCCACACCCAGCCGCGGCGCATCGCCGCCAGCAGCGTGGCCAAGCGCATCGCCGAGGAGCTGAAGACCCCGCTGGGCGAGGTGGTCGGCTACAAGGTCCGCTTCCAGGACCGGCTGCAGAGCGGCGCCTCGGTCAAGCTGATGACGGACGGCATCCTGCTGGCCGAGACGCAGACCGACCCGCTGCTCAAGGCCTACGACACCATCATCATCGACGAGGCCCACGAGCGCAGCCTCAACATCGACTTCCTGCTCGGCTACCTGCGCGAGATCCTGGCTCGCCGGCCCGATCTCAAGGTGATCGTCACCTCGGCCACCATCGATGCCGATCGCTTTGCCAACCACTTCGCCAGCGCCAAGGGGCCTGCGCCGGTCATCATGGTCTCGGGCCGGACCTTCCCGGTCGAGCAGCGCTACCGGCCGTTCGAGGAGAGCCGGGAGCGCGACGTCAATGACGCGATCTGCGACGCGGTGGACGAGCTCTGGCGCTCGGGCTCGGGCGACGTGCTGGTCTTCCTGCCTGGCGAGCGCGAGATCCGCGAGGCGGCCGAGGCGCTGCGCAAGCACCATCCGCCCGGCGTCGAGGTGCTGCCGCTGTTCGCCCGGCTGTCGCAGCAGGAGCAGGACCGCGTGTTCGAGGCCCATGGCCGGCCGCGCATCGTGCTGGCCACCAACGTGGCCGAGACCTCGCTGACGGTGCCGGGCATCCGCTACGTTGTCGACCCCGGCCTGGCGCGTGTCAAGCGCTACAGCTACCGCAACAAGGTCGAGCAGCTGCAGATCGAGCCCATCAGTCAGGCGGCGGCCAACCAGCGCGCCGGCCGCTGCGGCCGCGTGGCCAACGGCATCTGCATACGGCTCTACGAAGAAAAGGAATTCAACGAGCGGCCGCGCTTCACCGACCCCGAGATCCTGCGCAGCTCGCTGGCCGGCGTGATTCTGCGGATGAAGGCCCTGCACCTGGGCACGGTCGAGGACTTTCCCTTCATCGAGCCGCCACCGCGCAAGGCCGTGGCCGATGGCTACCAGCTGCTGGCCGAACTGGGCGCGGTGGACGAGCGCAACGAACTGACCGAGATGGGCCGCGAGCTGTCCAAGCTGCCGCTGGACCCGCGCGTGGGCCGCATGATCCTGGAAGCGCGCCAGCGTGATGCGCTGAGCGAAGTGCTGATCATCGCCAGCGCGCTCTCGGGCCAGGACGTGCGCGACCGGCCGATGGAGCAGCAGCAGGCCGCCGACGAGAAGCACAAGAAGTTCGACGACGAGAAGTCGGAGTTCATGGGCTATCTGAAGCTGTGGAAATGGCTGGGCGAATCGCGTGGCGGCGAGGGCGAGCACAAGCTCAGCAACCGCCGCCATGAGCAGCTGCTGCGCGACAACTTCGTCTCGCCGCGCCGCGTGCGCGAATGGCGCGACATCTACTCGCAGCTGCACACCGTCGTGGCCGAGCAGGGCTGGCGCATGAACGGCGCGGCCGCGACCTACGAGCAGGTTCATCTGTCCATGCTGGCCGGCCTGCTGGGCAATATCGGCCTCAAGGCCGATGACGACGACTGGTACCTGGGCGCGCGCGGCATCAAGTTCTGGCGCCATCCGGGCGCTCACCTGAGCAAGAAGCCAGGGCGATGGATAGTCGCGGCCGAGCTGGTCGATACGACGCGGCTGTTCGGCCGCGGCATCGCCGCCATCGAGCCGCAATGGCTGCCCGGCATCGCCGGCCATCTGCTGAAGACCCAGTTGGCCGAGCCGCACTGGGAGAAGAAGGCGGCCGAGGTGATTGCACTGGAGCGCGCCACGCTGTACGGCATCGTGATCTACAGCGGTCGCCGCGTGAACTTCGGCCGGATCGACCCGGTGGCGGCGCGCGAGATCTTCATCCGCGAATGCCTGGTCAACGGCGACTGGCCGGATGAGATGTTCCGCCGCCTGCCCTTCTTGGCCCACAACCAGAAGCAGGTGGCCAAGGTCGAGGAGCTGGAACACAAGTCGCGGCGCCAGGACGTGCTGGTCGACGAGGAGCTGATCCAAGCCTTCTACGACCAGCAGCTGCCGGCCGAGGTCTGCTCCGGCGCCTCGCTCGAGAAGTGGTACCGGCAGGCCAGCAAGGCCAACCCCAAGCTGCTGATGCTCAGCCGCGAGGAGCTGATGCGCCACGAGGCGGCCGGCATCACCAGCAATGCCTTCCCCAAGACGGTCCGCATGGGCGGGGTGGATTGCAAGGCCGAGTACCTGCACCAGCCGGGCGACGCGCGCGACGGCCTGACGGTGACCGTGCCCATCTATGCGCTTAATCAGGTCAGCGACGAGCGCTGCGAATGGCTGGTACCGGGCATGCTGGAGGCCAAGGTCATGGCCCTGGTCAAGAGCCTGCACCAGAAGCCGCGGGCCCGCCTGGTGCCGTTGCCCGACTATGTGGCCGAGTTCGTGGAGCTGAGCGAGTTTGGCCAGGGCAGCCTGGTCGAGGTGCTCCTGAAGTCGGTGCGCGAGCGCACCCAGCTGGCCATCCAGAAGAACGACTTCAAGCTGGAGCAGCTGCAGCCGCACCTGTTCATGAACTTCCGCATCGTCGACGAGCATGGCCGCCAGCTGGGCCAGGGCCGCAACCTGGCGGCCTTGAAGGCCGAGCTGGGCAGCCAGGCCCGTTCGGCCTTCCAGGCGCTGGCCGCGCTGAAGCTGCCGGCGGCTGCGCCTGCGCTGCCGCCGGTTGCCAAGGGCGGCATTCGAGCCGAGGTGATTGCGCCCAAGGCACCGGTCCGCGACGCCGCCACCGCCTACACGGCCTGGACTTTCGGCGAGCTGCCCGAGCTGATGGAAGTCAAGCGCGGCGCCCAGGCCCTGATCGGCTTTCCGGCCCTGATCGACAAGGGCGCCCATGTCGAGATCGAGGTGTTCGACGAACCCGAGGTCGCGACCGCCAAGCACCGGGTCGGCCTGCGCCGGCTCGTGGCTCTGCAGCTGAAGGAGCCGCTGAAGTACCTTGAGAAGAACATCCCGGATCTGCAGAAGATGGCCGTGGTCTACATGGCCCTGGGCACGGCCGAGGAGCTGCGCGACCAGATCATCGGCCTGGCACTGGACCGTGCTTTCCTGACCGATCCCTTGCCGACCGACGAGTTCGCCTTCAAGCGCTGCATAGAGGAGGGCCGCGCGCGCTTGAACCTGATCGCTCAGGAGGTGGCCCGCCTGGCCCTGCAGATCCTGCTGGACTACCAGGGCGCGGTCCGCAAGCTCAAGGACGCCCGGGCTCCCAAGGACGTGGCCGACGACATCACGGCCCAGCTGCAGCGACTGATTCCCAAGAACTTCGTCGCGGCCACGCCCTGGACCCAGGCCCAGCATTTGCCGCGCTACCTGAAGGCGATCACCGCACGGCTGGACAAGCTGCGCGCCGACTCGGCCCGCGATGCCAAGCTGATGTCGGAGCTGCGCCCGCTGGAGCAGCGCTACCAGCGCCGGGTGGCCGAGCTCAAGGGCCAGCACGACGCCCGCCTGGCCGACTTCCGCTGGCAGCTGGAGGAGCTGCGGGTCAGCCTGTTCGCCCAGGAGCTGAGGACGCCTCAGCCGGTGTCGGTCAAGCGCCTCGAGAAGGTGTGGGCTCAGCTGGCGGGCTGAATTCCTCACGCTATCGAAGCCAGTTCTCTCGATTGCCCTCTGCCTGGCCTCGTTCAAATAGAGCACACTCGAACCAATAGTTACCAACAAGACTTCGCACGTGTCCGAGACCTCCAGCGCTCCCACCGGCAACGGCCAGGCAGCCGCCCCCTTGCGTCGCTTCGGCCGCTTCGAGCTTCGCGCTCTCTTGAACAAGAGCATGCGCAGCATGCTGTGGCTGGTGTTCGACTCCCGCAGCAACCAGGAGATGCTGCTCTGCATGCCGCGCCAGGCGCCCAACAGCCCGGCGGCCATGGAGCATTGGATGAGCATGGCCCAGGCCGGCTCGCGGGTGCAGCATCCCAACCTGGGACATGTGGTCGAGGTCGGCCAGGTCGACCAATGGCCCTATCTGGCCTACGACCGGGCCCTGGGCGAGACCTTGGACGAGCGCCTGACCCGCCAGTGCAACCCGTTGCCGCTCGACGTGGCGCAATGGCTGGGGCAAGCGCTGGAAGGCCTGGCCTTTGCCCATGAAGCTGGCCATGCCCACCGGGACCTTCAGGCGGCCCATGTGGTCATGGACGCGGCTGGCCATGTGCGGGTGCTGGGCCTGGAGGTGGCGCAGGAGGTCTTCCCGGCCAACGTCGATTTCAATGCGGTGAGCCGCCGCGCGGTGCGCGAGTCGGCAGAGGAAGACGTGGTCTGCATGGGCCTGCTGCTGCACCGCTGCCTGGGCGGGCGTCAGGTGCTGGACCTGGCCGACCTGCATGAGATCGTGCAGCGCATGCAACCCCAGGGCATGGAGCTGGTGCGCCTGCCGTTCGAGACCCCGCATCCGATTCCTGCGCCGCTGCGTGCCATCGCGAACCGGGCAACGGCGGCTCAGGAGCGCCAGCGCTATCACAGCGCCAGGGTTTTCCTGCGCGCACTGGACGGCTGGCGCGCAGCGGCCTCGCAGGAACAAGGCGGGCCGGTCGCCACCATGATCGACCGTATTCAGCGCCTGGGCCACCTGCCAAGCACCAGCAGCAAGCTGGTCCACGTGGCCCAGTCCAGCTCCATGCAGGCCACCCACACGAGCGCGGTGGCGGCGATGATCCTGCAGGACATGGCGCTGTCGCTGGAGATGCTGCGCCGGGTCAACAATGCCTTGCGCATGCAGGGCAGCGGCGAGGGCACCGTGCTGAACATGCAGCGGGCCATCGCCATGCTTGGCCTCAATGGCGTCGAGCAGGCGGCCCGTTCGGTCAAGCAGTGGCCGGGCGTGGCGAACGAACAGAACGCCGCGCGCTTGCGCAGCCTGATGCAGAAGGTGCACCGTGCGGGCGAGATCTCTCAGGCCTTGCGGCCTGCCGGCTACGACGGCGACGTGGTCTACCTGATCTGCGTGCTGCAGAACCTGGGCAAGCTGCTGCTGCAGTACCACTTCCCGGACGATGCGCAGCAGATCAAGCAGCTGATGCAGCCCCCGGAGCCCACCGACACCAATCTCAACCCGGCCGGCATGACCGAGCAGGCCGCGGCCTATGCGGTGCTGGGCACCGATCTCGAAACCCTGGGCGCGGGGGTGGCGCGCTACTGGTCGCTGGGCGACGAACTGCTGCATATGATCCGGCGCCAGCCGGCCGACGCGCCGGTCCGGTCGGCCGAGTCTGATGCCGAGCTGCTGCGCCTGACCTGCAGCCTGGCCAATGAGCTGGTCGATGCGCTGTCCGGTCCCGAGGAGAAGCGCAAGGCCGGCGTCGAGCTCGCGACCCGGCGATACGCCCGCGTGCTGAGTCTCGGCCTGCGTGAAGTGATGCAGGCGCTGCAGCCGCCAGCAGCTGCGGGTGGCACCGTCGAGCCGGTGGCCCGCAGCGTCGCGGTGCCCGAGCCGGCGATCAAGGCGTCGGCGTTACGCAGCCGTGCGGCCGAGCCGTTCTCGGGTGGTGGACGATGAACACGACGCGTGGCGGTGGCGGCGTTGACTTCAACCCCGATACGCTGCCTCCGGAGATCGGGCGCTTTCGCCTGTTGCGCCGCCTGGGCGAGGGGGCGCAGGCCACGGTCTGGCTGGCTCATGATCCGCGGCTGGACCGCGACGTCGCGCTCAAGCTGCTGCGACCCGGTACCGACCAGAGCAGCGTCGATCAATGGCTGCACGAGGCCCGCGCGGTCAGCCGCTTGAACCATTCCAACATCGTCCCGGTGTTCGAAGCCGACGTGCAGGACGGCAAGCCCTACCTCGTGTTCGAGTACGTGGCCGGCGAGACCCTCGGCGAGCGCCTGCGCGACAAGGGCCGAATGACCGCGCGCGATGCCGTCGAGATGGTGCTGGGCGTGCTGGATGCGCTGCAGACCGCGCATGCTGCCGGCGTGGTGCATCGTGATCTCAAGCCCAGCAATATCCTGATCGATGCCAAGGGCCGGCCGCGGGTGATGGACTTCGGCATTGCGGCCCGCGTCAGCGATGCCGGAAAGCCGCAGCGCATAGTCGGCACCCCGGGCTACATCTCGCCCGAGGCGGCTCGCGGCGAGGCGCCGGCGCCGGTCATGGATGTGTTCGCAGCGGCGGTGATGCTGGCGGAGATGCTGTCGGGCCTGCGGCTCAACAGCGACCCGGATCCCTGGAAGGCCGTGCGGCGGGTTACGGAACAAGAGTTGCAGCTGCCGACCGGCTTGGCGGCCGACGTGGACGACGCGCTGCGCGCCATCGTGCAGCGTGGCCTGGCCCGCGACGGCAAGTCGCGCTGGCCTACGGCCAAGGCCATGCACGAGGCCCTGGTTGAATGGCTGCATCCCACGGCACAGGCGGCGAGCGATGGCGGCGACATGGCGGCGCTGGAGTTCCTGCTGCGCCGCATGCGGCACAAGAGCGACTTTCCGGCGATGTCGGATTCGATCACGCGCATCCAGCGGCTGACCGCGTCCGAGAACGAAAGCCTTGCCAATCTGTCCAACGAGATCCTCAAGGACGTGGCCCTGACCCACAAGCTGCTTCGCATGGTCAACACCGCGCATTTCAGCCATGCGGGGGGAGGCAGCATCTCCACGGTTTCACGCGCCGCGGCGTTGATAGGCTTTGCTGGCATTCGCAACCTGGCACTGTCTCTGATCGTGCTGGAGCGCATGGAGAACAAGGCCCATGCCCAGCAGTTGCGCGAGGAGTTCCTTCGCTCGCTGATGGCAGCCTCGCTGGCGCGCGAACTGGCGCCCAACTCGCGTGAGAGCGAGGAAGCCTTTCTCTGTGCCATGTTCCAGACCCTGGGGCGATCGCTGACCGAGTTCTATTTCCCCGAGGAAGCGCAGCAGGTGCGGCGCCTGGTGCGCGCCGAGCGCCAGAACAACGCGCCACCGGTCAGCGAGACGACGGCCTCGATCCAGGTGCTGGGCTTGAGCTACGAGCAACTGGGTCTGGGGGTGGCTCGTCAATGGGGGCTGCCCGAGGTGCTGCAGCGTTCGATGCGCCGGCCGGAGGGCGAGCCACCGACCAAGCTGCTCGACAGCCCGGTCGAGCGCCATCGCTGGCTGGCTCGCGCCGCCAACGATGTGGCCGACCTGATCTTGCAGAGTGATCCGGCTGAGGCCCATGCCAAGGTTCGGGCCATGGCCCAGCGCTATGCACGTGCCCTGGGCGTTACGGCCGACGCCTTTGATCAGGCGGCTGACCAAGCGCGCCAGAAACTGTCGCAGCTGGCCGTGGCCATGGACATCCTGCCGGCCAAGAATTCACCGGCCCAGAGGCTGCTGGCGCCGCTGACGCCGGCACCCAGCGACTCGCTGTCGCCGCACCAGCTGCAGGCCACGTTCGAATCGACCCAGGTGATCGAGCCGCCGCAATCGCGCGAGCAGATCGCCCAGGTGCTGGCGGCCGGCATCCAGGACATCACGGATGCCATGGTCGAGAGCGTCAAGCTCAATGAGATCCTGCGCATGGTGCTGGAGACCATGTACCGTGGCCTGGGCTTCCGCCGCGTGGTGTTCTGTCTGCGGGATGCGCGCACCGAAACATTGACCGGCCGCTTCGGCCTGGGCGAGGGCGTCGAGGTCGTCGTCCCTCAGTTCAAGGTTGCCTTGAAGCTATCGGCCGGCAGCTTGCCCGATTTGTTCAGTGCCGTGGCCCTGAAGGGGGCCGACACGCTGATCGCGGACGCCTCGCAGGGCAGCATCGCCGAGCGACTGCCGGCGTGGCACCGCGAACATCTGCGGGCCGGCAGTTTCCTGCTGCTGCCGATGTCGCTCAAGGGCGCGCCCTTTGCGTTGATCTATGCCGACAAGCCCGAGCCCGGCAGCATCGACCTGGGGGAGAAGGAGCTCTCGCTCTTGCGCACGCTCCGCAACCAGGCAGTGATGGCCTTCCGACAGGCCAGTTGAGACCGGCCTGCCGTTGCTTCATGCTCAGTGGCCGCGGTCGTAGCGGTCGTGGTGATTGTGGTGGCGATGGTGGCGCTCCGGCAGGATGATGCAGCCGCTGAGCGAGACAGCCAGCAAGGTGGCGACGATGGCAAGCAGGGTGCGGCGCGGCTTCATGATGCAAGGGCCTCCAGGGCGTTGAACATGAGCTGGCAACGCGGTGCGACGCGCAGACGAGGACCCGCGGCATCGACTCTTACGAAGCGATACATCCGCGGATGCTGAAAGTGAGGGGAGGTTGACGAGCCTTACCCCCGGCACTGGTCACAACGGCTAGGGCTGCTTGGTTCCCCACCTGACCCGGTTGGCCGCGCTTCCATGCGAGGAGGCCCGTCAGCGCGCATTGTAAGCGAGGACTCGAGGTCCTCCCGGCGAGCTCAGCCAACCAGCAGGCCTTGCCGCGTATAGGCCGCGGCCATTGCGTAGGCCAGGGCCAGCACGCCGGCGCCATAGCCCAGGGCCCGCTGGGGATTCAGGCTGAACGCCAGGTGCGAGGCTGCGAAATAGGCCAGCAACGCAATCAGCTTGCCGAGCAGCCAGCCATCGCGCGGAATGCTGTAGTAGAGCGACCCCCAAAGACTCAGGCCGGTGATGATCATCAGCGTGTTGGCGCCGAAGGCAATCAGCATCATTGCGCCGTCCTTGGCCGCACCGTAGCCCAGCTGATAGGCCAGACCACGCACGATGAAGAGGCCCAGCGTGACCCAGGCCATGACGACGTGGATCTTCAGGATCTGTGGATAGAACCAGTCCATGGGGACGGGCTCCCGCTCAGCGCAGCTGCAGGTCGTCGTCGCTGAAACGGATGTTCAGCGGTTCGATCAGCAGCTGCTTGGTGCCGGCTTCCAGCGAGCCGGCCACCCAGGCCTCGATGCCGCAGGCCTTGGAGATTTCGACCGTCTTCTCGGCCTGGTCGGCCGGCACGAAGATCGCGAAGCCGGCGCCCATGTTCAGCGTGGAATAGGCCTCGCGGTCGTCCTGCTTGGCATGCTGCTGCATGAACTTCAGCACCGGCGTCACCGGCGGCACCGTGTGGATGCGGTAGGTGAACTGGCCCGGATGGCGCAGCAGCTTGCGCCAGCCATGGCCGGTGATGTTGGCGCAGTAGTGCGGGGTGATGCCGGCCTTGAACAAGGCCTCGGTGACCGGCGAATACAGCACGGTCGGGGCCAGCAGCGCCTCGCCATACGTGAGGCCAGGTTCAATTTCGGTCAGGTAGCCGTTGGGCAGGCGCTCGACCAGCTTGCGCGCCAGCGAAAGGCCGTTGGCATGGATGCCGCTGGAGGCCAGCAGCACGATGGCATCGCCGGGGCCCAGCTTGTCGCCGACCGACAGGCGCGACTTGGGATTGATCAGGCCGGTGCAGGAGGCGGCCAGGTCGATGCGGCCTTCTTCGACGATGCCGGCTAGGGCCGGCGTCTCGCCGCCCCCCCAGGCCACCTGGCAGGTGTCGCAGGCCTTCTTCCAGCCTTCGACCAGGGCCTGGGCGCGCAGTTTGTCACCGAACCAGTCCGAGCCGCCGGCGGCCCAGTAGGCCTGCACCACCAGCGGCGTGGCGCCGACCGTGATCAGGTCGTTGATGGCCATGGCGATGGTGTCCTGGGCAATGCCGGCGTAGAAGCTCTTGCCGGTCAGCTTGGACATCTCGTCGGCCACAAGGGTCTTGGTGCCCAGGCATTCGACGATGGAGGCCAGGTAGAACGGGCCCACGTCCACCACATAGGCCGACTCGCCGCGCGAGGCCGGCACTTCCGAGAAGCCATGGCCGCCCAGGTGGGCACCGGTGGCAGCGGCCGCACGCTGGGCGGCGATCTTCAGCGGGTCGATCAGGTCGTAATTGACACCGGCTTGCTCGTAGCTGAGGGTGTCTGGCGAGGAGGGGGCATGGGTGCTCATGGCCGGGGATTATCGCCCGGTGACGCCCCGTAGAATGCCGCGCCATGAGCTACCAGGTCCTTGCGCGAAAGTACCGTCCCCATAGTTTCGAGGAACTGCGGGGGCAAGAGCATGTGGTGCAAGCCTTGGCCAACGCGCTGACCCAGCAGCGTCTGCACCATGCCTATCTGTTCACCGGCACCCGCGGCGTCGGCAAGACCACGGTGTCGCGCATCCTGGCCAAGAGCCTGAATTGCACCGGCGCCGATGGCCAGGGCACCATCACGGCCCACCCCTGTGGCGTCTGCGAATCCTGCCGCGACATCGATGCCGGCCGCTTCGTCGACTACGTGGAACTGGATGCCGCCTCCAACCGCGGCGTCGAGGAGATCTCGCAGCTGCTTGACCAGGCGGTCTACAAGCCGGTTGTCGGGCGCTTCAAGGTCTACATGATCGACGAAGTCCACATGCTGTCGAACACCGCGTTCAACGCGATGCTCAAGACGCTGGAGGAGCCGCCCGAGTACCTGAAGTTCGTGCTGGCCACGACCGACCCGCAGAAGGTGCCGGTCACCGTGCTCTCGCGCTGCCTGCAATTCAATCTGCGTCCGATGGCGCCGCAGACCGTGCTGGCCCATCTCACTTCGGTGCTGCAGGCCGAGAGCGTGCCGGCCGAGCCCGGCGCCTTGCGACTGCTGGCCCGCGCGGCCCGCGGTTCGATGCGCGATGCGCTGTCGCTGACCGACCAGGCTATCGCCTTCGGTGCCGGCCAGTTGCAGGAAGCCGGCGTGCGCCAGATGCTGGGCACGGTGGACCGCGGCCATGTGATCGCAATCCTGAACGCCCTGGTCGCCGCCAGCGGCCCCGACGTTGTGGCGCAGGCCGACGCACTGCGCGACCTCGGCCTTTCGGCGGCCGGCACGCTGGAGGACCTGGCCAGTGCCTTGCAGCAGATCGCTGTGGCCCAGGCCGCGCCGGCAGCGCTTGATGATGCCGACCCGGATAGCGCCGAGGCCCGCCGCCTCGCCGCTGCTCTGCCGGCCGATGAAGTGCAGCTGATGTACAGCATGGCCTTGCATGGCCGTGCCGAGCTGGGCCTGGCGCCCGACGAATATGCTGGCCTGCTGATGGTGCTGCTGCGCATGCTGGCCTTCCGTCCCGGTGGCGCTCAGTTGCCGCGCGGCGAGGCTCCGGCTGCCAAGCCCGCGAGCGCACCGCTGTTGCGCAGCACGGCGGCCGTGGCGGCCGTGCCGATCGCAGCACCGGCTGCTGCGCCAGCAGCTGTTCAGCCACCGCGCGTGGCGCCCGCTGTCCAGCCGCTTGCTGCGCCCGTTGTTGCACTCAAGGTCGAAGAGCCCAAGCCGGCAACCCCGCCGGCCGCGCGCCCGGCGCCCGTCGAAAACGACAACAGCCCCAGCGCCCGCCTGCGTCCGCGTCCGGTGGTGCATGCAGAACCTGAGCCCGAGGCCGACGACGGTGAGCCGCCGCCCTGGCTGGATGCGCCCATGGCCGACGACGAAGGCCAGGCCCTCGCGGCCCCGTCATCGTCGGCTCCGCAGGCCTATGCCTCGACCGCCGGCAATGAGCCCGAGCTGCAGCCCACGCCCGAAGGCGAACGCTGGCATGAGCTGGTCAAGACGCTGGGCCTGACGGCCCTGGCCCGCGAGCTGGCCATGCAGGCCCAGTGCCTGGGCGAGCAGGGCGGCAGCTGGCGCTTGCGCGTCGAGCGCGAGTCGCTGCGCCAGGCCGCCCTGGTCGACAAGCTCGAGGCCGCGCTGAGCCAGGCCCTGGGCTCGCCACAGCGCGTGGAGCCCGAAGCCGGCGTCGCCACCGACTCGCCCGCACTGCGCGAGCAGGCCGCCGCACTGGCGCGCCAGCGAGCCGCCGAGCAAATCATTCTTCAGGACCCGGAAGTGCTGCGCCTGATGAGCCAGTACCGCACGGCACGCATCGTGCCCGGGTCGATCAAACCGCTGAATTCCTAGGAGCTACGACCATGATGAAGAACCAACTCGCCGGGCTGATGAAGCAGGCCCAGGCCATGCAGGACAACCTGAAGAAGGCGCAGGACGAACTGGGCATGATCGAGGTCGAGGGCCAGTCCGGCTCCGGCCTGGTCAAGGTGGTGATGACCTGCAAGCACGAGGTCAAGCGCGTCACCATCGATCCCAGCCTGCTGGCCGACGACAAGGACATGCTCGAGGACATGGTGGCCGCCGCCTTCAACGACGGCCTGCGTCGCGCTGAGGAAGTCAGCTCGGCCAAGATGGGCAAGTTGACCGCCGGCATGCCCATGCCCCCCGGCATGAAATTCCCCTTCTGAGGATGGAGCCCCCACGCGAATTGCATTCGCTGCCCCCCGAGGGGGCGCCGGCCTTCCTTGGGGCGGCCCGGCGAAAGGCCGGACTTTGACCTCGCTCGAAGCTCTCATCGAGGCGCTGCGGCGCCTGCCCGGCGTGGGCCAGAAATCGGCTCAGCGCATGGCCTACCACCTGCTGCAGCACGACCGTGAAGGCGCGCAGCAGCTGGCCCAGGCCCTGCAAGGCGCGGCCGCGCATATCGGTCATTGCGGGCGCTGCCACACCTTCAGCGAGACGCAGCTCTGCGGCATCTGCGCCGATGAGCAGCGCGACGGCAAGCTGCTGTGCGTGGTCGAGACACCGGCCGACCAGGCGGCGCTGGAGCGCACCGGTTCCTTCCGCGGCTACTACTTCGTGCTGCTGGGCCGCGTGAGCCCGCTGGACGGCATTGGCGCCCGCCAGATCGGCGCCGAGCAGCTGCTGGAGCGCGCGCAGGACGGCAAGGTGGAGGAGGTCATCCTCGCCACCAGCTTCACCGCCGAGGGCGAGGCCACGGCCCATGTGCTGGGCGAAGCCCTGCGCTCGCGCGGCATGCGCGCCACGCGGCTGGCGCGCGGTGTGCCCATAGGCAGCGAGCTGGAATATGTGGACCTGGGCACCATTGCCCATGCCCTGGTGGACAGACGTTAGGAGATGCGCATGACCCTTGCCCATGGCTGCCTGATCGTGGCCTGCCTGCTGCCGCTGTTCTGCGCCTGGCTGGCCAAGTCCAAGGGCTTCGGCAAGCGCCGCCGCGACGGCGGCTTCGACAACCACAATCCGCGTGCCTGGCTGGCAAGGCTGGATGGCTGGCCTGCCCGCGCCAATGCGGCGCAGGCAAACAGCTTCGAGGCGCTGCCCCTGTTCATCGCCGGCGTGCTCGCCGCCCAGCAGATGGGTGCCGCCCAGGGCCGCATCGACGGCCTGGCCGTGGGCTTCGTGCTGGCCCGGCTGGCCTACATCTTCTTCTATGTCACCGACAAGGCGCTGCTGCGCTCTGCGGTCTGGGCGGTGGGGCTGGTGATCAGCATCGCCCTGTTCCTGATCGCCTGAACGGCGCTGGCCAAGGCCGGCTTCAGCCGGCCTTGGCCGCCACCGGATTGCGGGCCGCGCCCACCTTGGCCGGCCTTTGCACCGGCGCCTTCTTGCTGCTCGCCACGCGTTGCTGCGGCGACGGCGGCAACTGGGCCAGGTAGACGGTCACCAGCTGGCCGGGCTTGAACGTGGCCTTGGTCGAGACCCTGTTCCACTGCGCCACCTGGCTGGCCGGCAGCTTGTAGCGGGCGGCCACCGTGGCCACGCTCTCGCCCTTGCCGGTCTTGTAGCTCAGCTTCTTCAGCGGCGGCACGTCGGGCGCCAGGTTGATGGCGGCGTTGTCGGCCAGGTGCTCGGACACGTCCTGGTCGCGCTTGGCGGTGCGCGGCACCAGCAGGGTGGAGCCGCTCTTGACCAGCATCTTGGGCGGGATCTTGTTGATGTCGCGCAGCTGGGCCTCGGCCATGCCGACCTGCTTGGCGGCATCGGCCGGCTTCATGGTCTTGGGCACGACCCAGGCGGTCCAGCTGGCCAACTGGCCGCGGTGCTCGGCCAGGTTGGTGACGAAGCGGCCGGCATTGTCGAAGGGCAGCAGCAGCTGCGAGGTGCCGTTGCTGAGGATCACCGGCTTGTTCATCTGCGGGTTGAAGGCCTTGAACTCGTCGAGCTCCATCTCCGCCAGCCGAGCGGCCAAGTCCACGTCGATGTCGCGGTCGATCTTGACGCTGAGGAAGTAGGGGTGGTTGGCAATCTTGGGCAGGCTCAGGCTGTAGCGCGCCGGGTCGCCGACGATGTTCTTCACGGCCTGCAGCTTGGGGATGTAGTAGCGAGTCTCGTCGGGCATCTTGAGACTCTCGTAGTCGGTGGCCAGGCCGGCCTTCTCGTTGCGGGCGATGGCCTTGGCCACATTGCCCTGGCCCCAGTTGTAGGCGGCCAGCGCGAGATGCCAATCGCCGAATTTCCTGTGCAGCCGTTCCAGGTAGTCCAGCGCGGCGCGAGTCGAGGCCAGCACGTCGCGGCGGTCGTCGCGGAAGATGTTCTGCTTCAGCGCGAAGTCGCGGCCGGTGGCCGGCATGAACTGCCACATGCCCACGGCCTTGGCGCGCGACTTGGCGTCGGTGACGAAGGCGCTTTCGACGAAGGGCAGCAGGGCCAGCTCGGTGGGCATGCCGCGCTTCTCCAGCTCCTCGACGATGTGGAACAGGTAGCGGCTGCCGCGCTCGGTCATGCGGGCCACGTAATCGGGCCGCTCGCTGTACCAGAACTCGGCGCGGCGCACGCCCTCGTTGTCCAGCTCGGGCATCGCAAAGCCCTGGCGCAGCCGGGCCCAGATGTCGGCATGAACGGCGGGCGCGTCGAGGTCGATCTTGCGTCCTGGGTTGAGGCTGTCTTCCAGCAGCTGGGTGTCGGGCGCCGGCTTGACCACCATGGGAGCCGCAGTGGGCTGCACGACAGGGGCTTCAACGGCGGCAAAGCTGACCACCGGCGTGGCCGCTTGCGGCGGGACGGAGATGGGGATCGGGGCTTGGGTGCTGGCGCAAGCGCTGAGCAGCGTGGCGGCCAGGGCGAGGCAGAGGGGGCGCAGGGCGGGCTTGCTATGGCTTAGGGTCTTGTTCATCCAGCTCATCGGAACTCGTTCTTCCATTGCCGCAGGGTGGCGAACACCGCGACGCGGTCGGCGTCGTCGGCAAGGGGAGGTTGCTGTTGCAATGCACTGGCTCGGACCTCAGGCTCGGTGCAGCGCAGGAAGGGATTGATGCGCCGCTCGGTGCCTATGCTGGACGGCAGCGTGGGCAGCGACTTGGCGCGCTGCGCCTGACACCAATCGACATAGGCGGCCAGATCGGCATTGCCCGGCTCCACCGCCTGGGCGAAGCGCAGGTTCGACAGCGTGTATTCATGGGCGCAGCAGACCCGCGTCTCGGCCGGCAGGGCGATCAGCCTGTCCAGCGACTGCACCATCTGGGCCGGCGTGCCTTCGAACAGCCGGCCGCAGCCGCCCGAGAACAAGGTGTCGCCGCAGAACAGGATGGGCGCGCTGCCGTCGCTGGGCTCGCGCAGCAGGAAGGCGATGTGGCCGGCCGTGTGGCCGGGCACGTCCAGCACCTCGAAGCGCTGGTCCAGCATCTCGACCTGGTCGCCCTCGGCGACCTCGAGGTCGATGCCGGCGATCTGCTCGGCCGCCGGGCCTATCACCGGGCCGTCGAACTGCGAGCGCAGGTCGGCCAGGCCGCCGACATGATCGGCATGGTGATGGGTCACTAGAATGCCCGCGAGCTTGAGGCCCGCCCGGGTCAGCGCCGCTTGCACGGGCGCTGCTTCACCCGGATCGACCACCAGGGCTCGAGAGCCGTCGTGGAGCATCCAGATGTAGTTGTCGGAGAAGGCGGGGAGGGCGACGAGTTTCATGTATGACGCGTGACGCCGCGATTGTAGAGTTGGCCGACTGGCTGCAAACCCCGCCGGGCCGCTATCTGCTGGACTGGGAGCAGCAGCGCCTGGACGCGGCCGTGGTCGACCTGTTCGGCTTTCATGCCTTGCAGCTTGGCCTGCCGGAGCTTGAGGCGCTGCGCGCCAACCGCATGCCGCACCGCTGGCTGGCCCAGGACGCGCTGGGGCAGCAGATCGCCGGCACCACCGTGCTGCGCTGCGACTTCGACGCCCTGCCTTTCGAATCGAACAGCCTGGACCTGATCATGCTGCCGCATGCGCTGGAGCTTTCGCGCGACCCGCACCAGACGCTGCGCGAGGTCGAGCGAGTGCTCAGGCCCGAAGGCCGCGTGGTGATCAACGGTTTCAACCCCGCCAGCCTCTGGGGCTTGCGGCAGAATCTCGGCCGCCTGACGGGTGGCCCGCGCCGACCGCTGTTCATGCCGCGCACCGGCGAGTTCATAGGCTACTGGCGGCTGCGCGACTGGCTGCGCCTGCTCGGCTTCGAGGTCGAGGCTGCCCAGTTCGGCGCCTACCGTCCGCCGCTGAAGAGCGAGCGCTGGCTGGAACGCTGGTCCTGGATAGAACGCATAGGCTCGCGCTGGTGGCCGGTGCTCGGCGCGGTCTATTTCGTCATGGCCACCAAGAAGGTCCACGGCATGCGCCTCGTGGGCCTTGCCAAGCGCAGCAAGCGGGCCGCTGCGCCGCAGACGGCTCCGGCCGTCGCCACCCAACACCGACAGACGACGACGCACCGATGAACGAAACTGTTTCCCCCAAGCCCGCCGCCATGCCCAAGCCGGCGGTCACGATCTACACCGACGGCGCCTGCAAGGGCAATCCCGGCCCCGGCGGCTGGGGCGCCTGGCTCAGCTCGGGCGGCCATGAAAAGGAGTTGTGGGGCGGCGAGGCCGGTACCACCAACAACCGCATGGAGCTGACCGCCCCTATCGAGGCGCTGGCCTCGCTCAAGCGCAGCTGCAAGATCACCATCTATACCGACAGCGAATATGTCCGCAAGGGCATGACCGAATGGATCTCGGGCTGGCAGCGCCGTGGCTGGAAGACCGCCGACGGCAAGCCGGTCAAGAACGTGGAGCTGTGGCAGCGCCTGGACGCGCTGTGCAAGCTGCACGAGGTCGAATGGCGCTGGGTCAAGGGCCATGCCGGCGACCCGGGCAACGAGCGCGCCGATGAACTGGCCAACCGTGGCGTGAGCAGCGCCGGCCGCTGAGCCGCGGCGCCAGACAGCACGGGGGACGGGACTTGAACGAAGAACAAAAGACCAGGGCGCCCAAACACCTGCGGCGCTACACCGACCTGCCGGCCCTGCTGCATCTGCTGAGCAACCAGCAGCTGACCCTGCTGGACCCCAAGACCTGGGACGACAAGAACGACTCGTTCTTCATGTCGGTCTACAAGGAGCGTCGGGCGCTCAAGTCGGTGCTGGCTCTGTGCTTCTCGCAGGCCTCCGAGACCTACCACCACTGGCGTGTGTTCTCCAACGGACCGGCCGGCGTCTGCATCCTGTTCGACCGCGACCAGCTGCTCCTTGACCTTGAGGCCCATCCGGGCATTCAGACCGGCCCCATGGACTACCTCAGCATGACGGCGGCCCGCGGCCGCGAGTTCAGGGTCGAGGAGCTGCCCTTCATCAAGCGCATTGGCTACCGGCCGGAGAACGAGTTCCGCGTGCTCTACACCTCGGCAGACCAGGAGCTGCCGGCACTGGGCGTGCCGGTGCGGCTGTCGTCGATTCGCGGCGTGTCGCTCAGCCCCTGGATGCATTCGGCCCTGTCCAAGTCGGTGGTGCAGGCCATTCGCGCCATCGATGGCTGCGCCAAGCTCAAGGTCTCGCGCTCGACCCTGATCTCCAACGAGCAGTGGAAGGGCTACGCGCTGGGCGCGAGCTGAACGAGCGTGGGCATGGCGACCTGCCGCCTGCAAGCCTTGGCCGAAAGCGGTAGAAACGGGGCTCCTCCACGGGCCTGCGCGACTGCGATGCGACTCACCGGACGCTGCCACTGCGGCAACCTCAGTTTCGAACTGCGCTGGGCCAGCGGGGCGCCGACGCAGATTCCGGCGCGGGCCTGCGGCTGCAGCTTCTGCGTCAAACATGGCGGGGTCTGGACCTCCAGCCCCGGCGGCTCTCTGCGGGTCTGGGTGCGGGACGAGAGCCTGCACCGGCGCTATGCCTTCGGCACCAAGACAGCGGACTTCCATGTCTGCGCCCAATGCGGCGTCGTGCCCGTGGTCAGCAGCCTTATCGAGGGGCGGCGCCTTGCGGTGGTCAGCGTCAACGCGCTGGAAGGTCTGGACCCGGCGTTGCTGAATCGCGGCTCGGCCGACTTCGATGGCGAAGGCCTGGGCGACCGCCTGGCCCGGCGCCAGCGCAACTGGATCGCCGAGGTGGAGTTCCTGGCCGGCTCGCCGCCGGCTCAGTAGTGCTTCAGTAGTGGCGCAGGCCGTTCAGGTCCAGCACCTGGACGCCGCGGCGCTCGACCTGGATCAGCGCCTGCTGCTCCAGCAGCTGCAAGGCCTTGTTGGCGCGCTGGCGCGAGACGCCGGCCATCTGGCCCAGCTCGGCCTGGCGGATGTCGATGAAGCTGCCCGGCTCGGGATAGAGCTCGGGGTTGAAGAAGCCGGCCAGGCAATGGGCGACGCGGGCCGTGGAGTCGAGCAGCCGGTCGTCGCACATGCGGGCGATGAACTGGCCCATGCGAGCGCTCATCAGGACCTGCAGATGGTGGTTGAACGGCAGGCTGGTGGCGCGCAGCCATTCGAAGCTGTCGCGCGGCACTAGGGCCACACGGCAGTCGCGCAGGGCCACGGCGTCGTACTGCCAGCGGCCGCGCTTGATCAGGGTGCCTTCGCCGAACCAGCCGCCGGTGGCGATGCTGGTCAGGCTGGTCTCGCGGCCGTCGGCCGAGCTGACGCTCATCTTGCCGAAGCCGCTGATCAGGCCGCACCAATGCTCGGCCAGCTCGCCGCTGCGGACTATGGCGGAGCCGGCCTCGACCGTGCGCTCGCGTGCATCGCGGAGCACGCGCGCCAGTTCGACCGGGCTCAGGTTGCGACCCCAGATCGACTTGGCGAGCATCTCGTGCAGATCCATGTCAGGCGCGGAAGGATTGCTCGGGCGTCAGCACCTTGCCGAACAGCAGCTTGACCAGCAGCAGCAGCACGCCGGCCGCGGCCACCAGGCCTGCGTGCAGGGCCCAGAACTGCGTGCCGCTCATCTCTTCCAGCAGGCCGGCCAGCCAGCCTACGAAGGTGTTGCCTATGAACAGGTGCAGGTAGTAGATGCCAATCATCAGCCCGCCCAGGCGCAGCGGCGCGGCGCGGGAGTAGAGGGCCAGGCCGACCGGCAGCACGTTGGCGAAGCCCAGGTCGTTGAGCAGGGCGTAGCCCAGGGTCCAGGCCAGGCTGACCTTGCCGCCGCCACCCTCGATCGAGGCCGAGGCCAGCACCAGCAGGGCCGGGGCGCAGGCCGCCATCAGCGAGCCCAGGGCCATCTTGGTCAGCTCGTCCGGCTCGCGGCGGCGCTTGGACCACCAGTGCCAGAACGCCAGCGAGCCGATCATGGTGGCGGTGGCGAAGACCGCATCGATGGCCTGCAGCCAGGTCACCGGCACCTGCCAGCCGAACAGCAGCAGGTCCATGTGCTTCTGCGACCACAGCGGGAAGGCGTTGTTGTATTGCTGGTTGCCGACGATGGACAGCATCAGCACCGGCACCAGGGCGATCAGCAGCAGCAGCTTGGCCCAGTCGTTGCGGGTCATGCGCGGCTTGGGCTCCGCGCTGGCGGCATTGCGGACGCGAGGCTCTTCCGGCGGCAGCCAGCGGCGGCCGGCCAGGTAGACCACCAGGCCTATCAGCATGCCCACGCCGGCGGCGCCGAAGCCCCAGTGCCAGGCCACCTTCTCGCCCAGGGTGCCGCAGACCAGGGGCGCGGCGATGACGGCGACCTGCACCGCGATCATGAAGATCTGGAAGGCGCTGGCGCGGCGCTGGTCGCCCGGCTTGTAGAGCGCACCGACCTGGGCCGCGATATTGCCCTTGAAGCAGCCTACGCCCAGCAGCAGGCAGGCGAGGGCGAGCAGGAAGAACACCTCGAAGGCCATCAGGAAATGGCCCAGCGACATCAGCAAGGCGCCTATGACCACCGTCTTGGTGCGGCCCAGCAGGCGGTCGGCCAGCAGGCCGCCGAACAGCGGGGTCAGGTAGACGAAGCCGGTGTAGAGGCCGAACACCGCCGAGGCCAGCTGCTGGGTGGAGCGTGGGCCGGTGTAGTGCTCGATGGCCGCGCGCAGCGAGTCCATGCCCATCACCTGGCCGATGTTCTCCGGCATGAACAGGTAGTTGCCGAGGTACAGCACCAGCAGGGCCTGCATGCCGTAGTAGGAGAAGCGCTCCCACAGCTCGCAGAAGGCCAGCCAGCCGAGGCCGGCCGGGTGGCCGAGGAAGGCGCGGTCGTCGCGCATGTAGGGGGCCGCGGGCGCGGCGCCAGTGAGGACGGCAGACAAGGGGAATCCTGGCTCGTGGTTCGGAATGGCCGCGACTGTCTCCGAATCGTCCGCGGCTGGCAAGCCGCCTTGCCAGGGGGGAGGGAAAGGCCTGGGTACACTGGCCGCGCCCTGTCTTTTCCTCCTTCTCTACGCCGCCGGCCGTCGCATGCAGAACAACCTTCCGCTGATCCACTGGCATTCCATGTTCATGGGCGTGGCCCTGCTGGCCGCGGCCCGTTCCAAGGACGGCCGCAAGCGCAACGGCGCCTGCATCGCCAGCAGCGACAACAAGATCCTGGGCGTGGGCTACAACGGCCTGCCGCGCGGCTGCAACGACGAGGACGAGTCCTACTGGTCCGACGAGGACGACAACCCGCTGCGCTCGCGCCACAGCTACATCGTCCATGCCGAGGTCAACGCCATCCTCAACTGCGTGGTGCTGCCGCTGACCGACGGCACCATCTACACCACCCAATACCCTTGCCCGCGCTGCGTGCAGTCCATCATCCAGGTGGGCATCAAGCGGGTGGTGTTCCTGGAGAAGAAGCCGCACCAGGTCGCCAGCAATGGCGCCTCGGACAAGATGCTGGTCGATGCCGGGATCGAGGTGCTGAGCCTGGACGCACTGGAACTGGCCGCCGGCCAGTGGTGCCAGAAGCTGGACGACTTCATCCAGGTCACCGGCCCGGCCCTGCACGGCCGGCCGCAGGGCTGAGGGCTTGAGCGGAAACAGCGGGGTCTTAGCCCGCTTATTCGGACTTAAGTTTTGGCGGCGGGCCGCATGATCGCGGCTACAAGCATCAGCCGTTACGAGGTCCGCCCATGTTCATCCCGCTCAACCTGGTTCCCGCCTCGGGCACGCTGTGGCAGGACGAATCGCTGGACCTGGGCAGCCTGATCGCCGGCCCGGTCGCCATGGGTGAACTGGAACATTTCCAGCAGCTGATGGCCGATCAAGGCATCTCGGTGCAGCCCACGCGGATGATCTACGACCGGCTCTATGCCTTCGAGCGCCTGGCCAAGGGCCATGCCAGCGGGCATGACGAGCTGCGCGAGCTGTCGCTGACCCTGTTCGAGAGCTACCAGAGTGCGGGCGAGTGGATCGGTCTGATCCACTGAAGGTCTACTTCAGCAGTTCCTGGTAGTCGCAGCGCAGCAGGCCGCGGCGATGCAGCCGCAGGCGCGCGGCCGAGTACATCTCGGGCAAGAGGTAGGCGAGCAGGCAGGGCAGCAGCCATTGCGGGGCCTCCAGCAGCAGGGCCACGGGCACGCCCAGCAGGCCGATCAGCCAGCCGGTGAGAACCATGTCCCAGGCCTGCAATTCGACTTCGTGACCCCTGGGGTGCAAGCGCAGCCAGCGCTTGATCAGGCTCAGTTGGCGCAGCGTCATGAGGCGCTCCCCGTCAGTTTCGTGTCAGGGTTCTTTATCGCGCGATTGGCCGGGCAATGCCAGGGGCTGACGCGTCTGCACCGGGAAATTTTGTAAGCGACTGGTCGGCTGGTCGGCCTGGGGTGACTTTCGTCATGAGGGCAAGCCATGTGGGGAAACCCTAGGAGCGGTGGTAGGCTGCTCGACTTTGCCGCGGCCCACAAGGCCTGCAGTTCCGCGCCCCAGCGGGCGCCCCATTTGGATTGATCCGATGAAGAAGCTCTCCTCGCTGAGCCTGGCCATCCTGGCCCTGGCTGCCACTGGCGCCGCGCGCGCTGACGAAGGCATGTGGATGCCTTCGCAACTGCCGCAGATCGCCGCGCCGCTGAAGGCCGCCGGCCTGGCCCTGGACCCGGCCAAGCTGAAGGAACTGACCCAATTCCCGATGAACGCCGTGATCAGCCTGGGTGGCTGCACCGCCTCGTTCGTCTCGCCGCAAGGCCTGGTGGTGACCAACCACCACTGCGCCTACGGCAGCATCCAGTACAACTCGCGTCCCGAGCGTGACCTGATCAAGAACGGCTTCCTGGCCGCCACCATGGCCGACGAGCTGCCGGCCGCCCCGGGCAGCCGCGTGTTCGTGACGGTCGACGTCAAGGACGTGACCGACCGCGTGCTCGACGCCAAGACCAGCGCGCTGACCGGCAAGGCCCGTGTCGATGCCATGGAAGCCAACGAGAAGGCCCTGATCGCCGAGTGTGAGAAGGACGCCGGCCACCGCTGCAATGTCTACGGCTTCTACGGCGGCGTGCAGTACCAGCTGATCAAGCAGATGGAAATCCGCGACGTCCGCCTGGTGCATGCACCGGCCGACGGCGTCGGCAAGTTCGGTGGCGACACCGACAACTGGATGTGGCCGCGCCACACCGGCGACTACAGCTTCTACCGCGCCTACGTGGGCCCGGACGGCAAGCCGGCCGACTACAACAAGGACAACAAGCCCTACCAGAGCAAGTCCTACCTGAAGCTGGCCAGCAGCCCGCTGAAGGAAAACGACTTCGTGATGGTCACCGGCTACCCCGGCCGTACCAACCGCTACCGCCTGCCCGCGGAAGTGGACTTCACCTTCAGCTGGCAGCAGCCCACGGTGATCAGCGCCTTCGAGAACCGCCTGGCCATCATCAAGGCCGAGACCGAAGGTCGCAAGGATGCCGAGCTGAAGTACGCCAGCACGGTCGCCGGCCTGAACAACACGATGAAGAACTTCCAGGGCCAGCAGGAGAGCTACATCGGCTCCGACATCCTGGACCGCAAGCAGAAGGGCTATGCCCAGCTGAAGGCCTGGGTCAACGGCGATGCCAAGCGCGCCAAGGAATGGAGTGCCGACTTCGCCACCGCCGAGAAGCTGATCGCCGAGCGCCAGGTCATCGCCAAGGCGGAGACCTTCATGACGCAAGGCCAGCCGACCCTGCTGGGCACGGCCCGCACGCTGCTGCGCCTGGCCGAGGAACAGACCAAGCCGAACGTGGAACGCAAGGCCGGCTTCCAGGAACGCGACCTGAGCCGCATCGCGGCCGGTCTGCAGTCGCTGGAGCGTCGCTACGACGAGAAGGTCGACAAGGCCGTCGCCGCCAGCTTCCTGGCCAAGTACCTGGCCCAGCCGGCTTCCACGCTGAACGCTACCTTCCTGTCGGCCCTGGGCCTCTCGGCGGGCATGAACGAAGCCGCCATCAAGGCTCGCCTGGACGTGCTGTACGCCGGCACCAAGCTGGCTGACGTGAAGGAGCGCATGGGCTGGATGAAGAAGGCCCCGGCCGACTTCAAGGCCAGCGACGACGCCTTCATCAAGGCCGCCGTGGCCCTGTATGCCGACGACGAAGCTCGCGAGAACCGCGACAAGGAACTGGGCGGCCGCGTGCAGCAGGCCTATTCCAGCACCATGAAGGCCCTGATCGCCTACAAGGCCAGCCGCAAGGAGCCGCTGTACCCCGATGCCAACAGCACGCTGCGCGTGAGTTTCGGCAAGGTGACCGGCCGCACGCCGGGCGCCGACGGCAGCAACTGGACGCCGTTCACCACGCTGGCCGGCGTCAGCGCCAAGGCCACGGGCACGGGCGAGTTCAATGCACCGGCCGCTCAGTTGGCTGCCATCAAGGGCAAGCAGTACGACAAGTACGCCGCCAAGGAACTGGGCAATGTGCCGGTCAACTTCCTGGCCACGCTGGACACCACCGGCGGCAACTCCGGCTCGCCGGTGCTGAACAGCAAGGCCGAGCTGGTCGGCCTGCTGTTCGACGGCACGCTGGACGCCGTGATCGCCGACGTGGACTTCAACCCCAAGATGGTCCGCTCCATCGTGCTGGACGCCCGCTACATGCAGTGGCAGATGAAGGTGGTCGACAAGGCCGATCACCTGCTGAAGGAAATGGGCGCGCTGTAATCCAGCGTTCCCCCTGAGCCGGAACGGCCCGCGACAGCGGGCCGTTTTTCATTGGGCGGCTGTCAGCCGGACGCCGGAACGGACTCTGCCCAAGCGCTTCGCCATGCACGATACTGGGGCCCGCTTGTGATCCATCAAGGGGCGTGCGTGGCGACACAGGTTCCAGGCAAGGCAATCACCGCATTCCGTGTGTTGATGGTCGAGGACCAGCAGCAGATGCGGCAGATCATTCGCGAATCGCTGTACCGGCTGGGCATACGCCAGGTCGTGATGACCGCCAATGCCGAGGAAGCGCTCAAGGCGATGCGCGACGGCAGCTACGACCTCGTGCTGTGCGACTACAACCTCGGCGAGGGCGCCGACGGCCAGCAGCTGCTGGAGACGGCGCGCGGCAAGCGTTTCATCAACCCGCTGGCGCCCTGGATCTACATCACGGCCAACTCGCTGCGCAGCGACGTGCTGGCCGCGGGCGACTACCTGCCCGACGGCTACATCCTCAAGCCCTTCACCGACCAGCTGCTGGCCCGCCAGATCGAGACCCTGGCCGCGCGCAAGCAGCTGCTGGCGCCGCTGCTCAAGGCGGTGGATGCGCGCGAGTGGGACAAGGTGCTGGGCGTGGCCGACGACTTCATCCAGCGCACCGACGGTACGCGGGGCGAGGGCTACAAGCAGAAGGCCCAGGCCCTGATGAAGCTGGCCCGCTTCGACGATGCACGCGTCTGCTACGAGCAGGCGCTGGCGCTCAATTCCGAACTCGCCTGGGCCCGTCTCGGCCATGCCCAGGCCCTGCGTGCGCTGGGCAAGGGCGTGCAGTCCGAGACCGTGCTGCAGCAGCTGGTCTATGCCCAGCCCGACTACGCCGCCGCCTACGACCTGCTGCTGGACATGGCCGAGGAACGCGGCGATGCGCCCGGGGCTCTGGAGCTGGCCAAGAAGCTGGCCGAGGTGGCGCCCAATGCCCAGCGCAAGATCAAGCTCGGTGAGCTGGCCCAGGCCAATGGCGATGCCGGCCTGGCGGTCAAGGCGCTGGAGTCGGCCGTCAGCAAGAACCGTCATGCGCTGCAGCGCAGCCACCATGAGGGCATGCTGCTGGCCCAGGCACTGATAGACAGCGGCGATCCGCGCCGCGCGATCACGGTGGCGGCCGAGCAGGCCAAGCAGTTCGGCGACCAGCCTGCCGCCCAGGCCCTGGGCAAGGCGCTGCAGGCGCAGGGCCTGCAGGCCACCGGCCAGGCCGAGAAGGCGGCCGAGCTGATGCAGCAGGCCCAGCTCGGCACCGGCATGGCCCAGCTGCCCGATGCCCACAAGCTGCTGATGGCCCGCTCGGCTCTGGCCACCGGCAACCTGGAGCTGGGACAGGAGTTGATCATGGCCGTGGCCCGCAACAACTCCGACCAGCCGATGATGGTGGCCGCGGCCCTGCAGTCGGCCAAGGGCACGCCGGTCGAGGCGGCCTGCCGCGACGAGGTCGAGCGCGAAGGCCGGCACGTGGAAGAAGCGCTTCAGCAGCTGCAGCAGGCCAAGCGCGGCGACCTGGCGCAAGGCATCGTGGCCGGCGAGGCGGCCCTGGCCCGGGCGCCGGATCACTTCAGCGTGCAGATCGAGCTGTGCACGCTCTACCTGATCGCCATGAACCGCCTGGGCAAGGCCCAGGAGCATGCGACCCGGGCCCGCCAGCTGCTCGACCACCTGGCGGCCAAGTACCCCAACCACGACCGCGTGGCGGCGGCGCGCAAGTTCTTCCGGGAGCGTGTCGGCACATGAGCCACGCACGGCCGTTCCGAAGTGGCTCGCTCCCGCCTGGCGGGACAGGCCGCAGGCCTCAGGGTGCCCCATGATGAATGAGGCGCTCTGCGCGGCGGTGGTCCACGATTTGAAGAACCGGCTGACCCTGCTGAGCGATTCGCTGCAGCGGATGGAGCACCAGCTGGACAAGCATGCGGCCCAGGCGCTCGCACGTTCGGCGCTCAGCCAGGCCCAGCACCTGACGCACCAGATGAGCGGCCTGCTTGTGGCTCAGCGCAGCGCCAGCGGCAAGCGCCTGCCGGTGCATCTGGAAGAGGCCTCGCCGCAGGAGCTGATGCAGGAGCTGGTCGACGACGGAAGGCTGCTGGCGGCTGGCCGCCTGGAGCTGCGCCTGGCCGAGCCGGCGCGCGAGTTGCCCGAGGTCTGGATCTGCGACCGCCAGCTCCTGCGCCTGGCGCTGGACTCGGCCCTCTACAACGCCTTGCACTACGCCCGTCAGCACATAGACCTGGGCCTGGACCTGGCCGAGGACGGCATGCTCTGCTTCAGTGTGGCCGACGACGGCCCTGGCCTCGATGCGCCGGCCAGCCCCACGGCCAGTGGCCTGGGTCTGCAGGTCTGCGCGGCCGTGGCCCTGGCCCATCGCAACCGCGGCCGTCAGGGCCGCAGCCGGCTGATGGCGCGGCCCGGCGGCGGCGCCTTGTTCGAGCTGGCAATTCCCTGAGCTGCAGCGGCCTCAGGCCAGTTCGATCCGGTAGCCGGCCACGAAGGCGCGGCCGGCCGGCAACTGGATGGCCGAGGGCTTGGCCAGCAGTTCCAGCGGGGCCTGCGCATCGTCTTCAATGCCGTACCAGGGCGCTATGCAGACCGCGTCATGGCGGCTCCACAGGCCCAGGTGGGGCGCGCCACCGGTCAGCAGCGAAAGGCGCCGGCCGCGCCGCGCATGCACCAGGTCCAGCCTTTGCGAATTGATGTGCTTGAAGGCCAGCCGGCCGCTGGCGAACTGGGGTGAGCCCAGCTGCAGGCTCTGCGGCGGGCTGAAGGCGAAAGGCTGAGGCAGGGCCGACAACAGCGGGCCGTCCTGCCGGTAGGCCTCGGGCGCTTCGGCTGCGTCGAAGGCCAGCGACCAGTCCTGCAGCGACTCGCCCTCGGCCAGAGGCAGGGTGAACACCGGCTGCGAACCCAGACCAAAGGCCAGTCGTTCCAGGCCGCGGTTGTGGACCCGGTAGTCCACCTTCAGGCCCCGGGCCTGCAGCGCATAGGCCACGCGCAGCTCGAACTCGAAGGGATAGCACTCGCGCGTGTGGGCATCGGCCCGCAAGGCCAGCACCAGGCTGTGAGGTGTGTGCTCGACCAGGCGGAAATCGCAATGCGCGGCAAAGCCGTCCTGAGGCAAGGCATGGAAGCTACCGCCGTGGCGTATGCCGTCCTCGCGCAGCCGGCCCACATTGGGGAACTGCAGGATGGCGCGGCCGGGCTCGGCGGCCTGCAGGAATTCCTCGCCGGCGCGCCGCAGGCTGCGCAACTCGGCGCCGCGGACGCCCACCGTCGCGCTCATCGATCCCAGGCTCAGCTCATGCAGCATGGGCCCAGTTTCGCAATGCCGGCGCCCGCGTCCGGCCGGGAAATCCCGCGGTCGCTGTCCCCGCTTCGCGGGGGGCAATAAGCCCAGGTTCTGGTCTAGCAATGGTATTCATGGCTTGGCGGCTTGGCCGGCGGCTAGACTCGTGGCGCTGGGTAGCTTGGCGGATTGGTCCGCCAACCGCCGGCCCAAGCTGGGCCATAACCAAACCAATGAACGGCGCGGAGCCTGCCGCTCCGCCGGGAGACAGCCATGATCATGGACCGTGGCCAGAAGCGCGAGCAGCTCAAGCGCCGCCTGCTCGAGCTGATTGAACAGAACGGCGAGGGCGGCCGGCTGCCGCCGGAGCGCGAGCTGAGCGAACGCTTCGACGTGGCGCGCGAAACCCTGCGCCGCTGCCTGCGCGAACTGGAGCTGGACGGGCTGCTGCAGCGCCGCCAGGGCGCCGGCACCTTCGTGTCCGGCCAGCCGGTGGTCAAGCAGCCGCAGCTGCTTTCGTTCTCGGAAGAAATGCGCGAACGCGGCCTGGTGCCGACCAGCGAGTTGCTGGGTTGCCGCACCATCGCGGCCGGCGCCAAGCTGGCCCACAAGCTCAAGGTCATACCCGGCACGGCCGTGGTCGAGATGCGCCGGCTGCGCCTGGCCAGCGACGAGCCGATGGCGCTGGAGACCGTCTACCTGATCCAGGCCAAGGTGCCCGGCTTCGATGCCGCCAGCCTGGCGACCAGCTCGCTGTACGAGCTGCTGTCGCAGCGCTTCGGCCTGCCGCTGCGGGCGGCGAGCCAGCAGATCCAGGCCACGGTGCTGAACGAGGAGGAGGCCGACCTGCTGGGCGTGGCGCCGTTCTCGCCTTCGCTGCTGATCGAGCGGCTTTCGCATGCCGGTTCAGGCGAGGTGGTCGAGTACGCCAAGAGCCTTTATCGCGCCGACCGCTATCGCTTCGAGATCAATGTGATGCGCCCCATCAGCGGCCCGCTGCTCGCCGAGCTGGGTGATCTCGATGACGAGGACGAGGACCAATGAGCGAACTGCAACGCCGCCAGCTGCTGATGGCCCTCGGCGCTTGGGGCGCGGGCAGCCTGGCGGGCGCCGCCGATGGCAAGGACGAGGCCGCCGAGCTGCGCCAGGCCCTGCAGGCGCTGCAGGCCGATCCGGCCAATCCCTTGCCCGGCCTGGCCGTGCTGTGCGTGCGCCGCGGCGAGGTGGTCTTCGAGGCCCAGTTCGGCGAGCGCGTGGTCGCTGCCGAGGGCCGGCCCGGCCTGCCGGTGACGCCGGATACGCTGTTCCGCATCGCCTCGGTGACCAAGCTGGTCGTCGCGCTGGGCGTGATGCGCCTGGTCGAGGCCGGCCGGCTCAGCCTGGACGAGGACGTGTCCGAGCGCCTGGGCTTCCGGTTCCGGAATCCGCGCTTCCCCGACATTCCGATCACGCTGCGCCTGCTGCTCAGCCACCGCGCCGGCCTGACCGACGAGGGCGGCATCTTCTTCGAGTTGCCTAACTCATTGGAGGCGCTCCTTGGTCCGCAGGGAAGCATTGGCGCCAAGGCCTGGGCGAGCTGGGCGCCGGGCGGCCATTTCCAGTACACCAACCTGAACTACGGCGTGATCGCCTCGGTGATGGAGCAGGCGGCCGGGCAGCGCTTCGACCGCCTGATCCAGCAATGGGTGCTGGGCCCGCTGGGCGCGGCCGGGGGCTTCGATGCAGCCTCGCTGCCGCCCGAGCAACTGGCCCAGCTGGCCACGCTCTATCGCAAGCAGGTCGAGGGCCAGCCCTGGAAGACCGAAGGCCCCTGGGTGCCGCAGACCGACGATTTCAGCCGCGAGCCGCCCAAGCCGCTCAAGGGCCTGGCTGACTACAAGCTGGGCAGCAATGGCACGCTGTTCGGTCCGCAGGGCCGGCTGCGCATCAGCGTGCGCGGCATGGGCGCCATCCTGCAGATGCTGCTGGCCGGCGGGCAGCATCGCGGCCAGGCCTTCCTGTCGCCCGCCAGCATTGCCGCGCTTTGCACCGAGCAGTGGCGCTACGACGCCAAGACAGCCAACGGCAACACCTGGGACGGCATCTACCAGGCCTGGGGCGTGGGACTGCAGCACTACCTAGACCGCAGCCTCGACGGCCGCGGCGACCGGCTCTATCCCGGGCTTGAGGCCTGGGGTCATTGCGGCTTCGCCTGGGGCCTGCGCTCGGGCCTGATGTTCGATGCCGGACGCGGCAACGGAATCGCCTATGCCATCTCGGGCACCGGCGCCGACCCGGACCTGCACCGGGCGCGCGAGTCCAGCTTCCCCGGCTTCGAGGAAAAGCTGCATCGGCTGCTGTGGGGCCATCTGATGAAGGCTCAGGCATGAGCCGGCGCCTGGCCGGCCTGCTGCTCGTCCTGTGGCTCGCCGGCTGCGCCAGCATTCCAGCGCCTTACCAGGGCCACGCCAAGGGCCTGGACTATGCGCGCATCACGCCTTTCCCCGAAAGCGTGGTCCACGCGCTGAGGGTGGATTTGCAAACGCTTCAAGTCAGCGTCTCTCCGCCCGCTGAAAAAGGCCTGCCGCTGGACCAGATGGCCAGCAGCGCCGGGGCGCTGGCGAGCATCAACGTCTCCTACTTCAACAAGGAATTCCAGGTGCGCGGCCTGACGGTCAGCAATGGCGAGGCCTGGGCGCCGGTGTTCGAGGTGGCCAGAAGCCCGCTGCTGGCCTGCGATGCGGCACAGCGCTGCGAGGTCGTGCTGCAGCCGCCGGCCCAAATGAAGCCTGAATGGAGCAATGTGGTGGCCGGCACGCCCTGGCTGCTGGACCATGGCAGGCGGCGCACGGCCGAGGACGACGAGCGCTGCGGCAGCCACTGCAAGTCCACCCATCCGCGCACCGCCGTGGGCCTGGACGCCAGTGGCCGCTACCTGATCATTGCGCTGGCCGAAGGCCGGCGTCCGCCGGTGCTGGGGCTCAGCCTGGTGCAGATGTCGGCCGTGATGGCCCAGCTCGGCGCGGTCGATGCGATCAACCTGGACGGCGGCGGCTCCAGCACCCTGCTGATGGACGGTCGCTCGGTGATGCAGCGGCCGTTCAATGAGCCGGCCTTGCGCAAGGTGGCCAACGCCCTGCATATCCGGGCGCGGCCCTGAGCTGGCGGCTCAGGAACCAGCCCAGCGCTGTTCGGCCTTGGCCAGCGAAGCCGGGCTGCTCTTGGCCAGCGAGTGCGAAGTGCCGGCCTGGAGCCGGAAGATCGCCACCGCCTCCAGCAGCCTGGCCGCCTGGGCCTTGAGGCTTTCGCTGGCGGCTGCGCTTTCCTCGACCAGGGCGGCGTTCTGCTGAGTGGCCTTGTCCAGCTGGCTGACCGCCTCGCCGACCTGGGCGATGCCCGAGCTCTGCTCGGTGCTGGCGCTGCTGATCTCGCCGACGATGTCGGCCACGCGCTGCACCGAGGCCACGATGTCGACCATGGTCCTGCCGGCGCGATCGACCAGCTGCGTGCCGTTCTGCACCCGCTCGACCGAGTCGCTGATCAGCGACTTGATCTCCTTGGCCGCCTCGGCACTGCGCTGGGCCAGCGTGCGCACCTCGCCGGCCACGACCGCGAAGCCGCGGCCCTGCTCACCGGCGCGGGCCGCCTCCACCGCGGCATTCAGTGCCAGGATATTGGTCTGGAAGGCAATGCCGTCGATGGTGGCGATGATGTCGGAGATGCGGCGCGAGCTGTCCTCGATGCCGCGCATGGTGCTGACCACCTCGCCCACCACCTGGCCGCCGCTGCGCGCCACCTCGCTGGCGCTCTGGGCCAGCTGATTGGCCTGCTGGGCGCTGTCGGCGTTCTGGCGCACGGTAGCGCCGAGCTGCTCCATGGTGGCCGAGGTCTGCTCCAGCGAACTGGCCTGCTCCTCGGTGCGGGCCGACAGGTCCACCGTGCCCTGCGCGATCTGGGCGCTGGCCGAGGCCACCGATTCGGCGCCGCCGCGCACCGTGCCTACCGTCGCCGCCAGGGCCTGCTGCATGCGCTGCAGCGCGGCCAGCAGCCGGGCGGTCTCGTCGCTGCCATCGAAAGTGATCTGCTGGCTGAGGTCGCCGTCAGCCACGCTGTCGGCCACACGCACCGCCTGTGCCAGCGGCGTGGTGATCATGCGTATCAGGGCCAGCGCCATGACGACGGCCAGGGCCACGGCGCCGACCGAGACCACGACCAGCCAGGTCACGGCCGAGGCGAAGGCCTGCTCGGCATGCAGGCTGGAGGCATCGGCGCCCTTGGCGTTGAAGTCCACCAGGTCCTGCAGCGTCTTGCTGGCCTGCAGATAGGCCTGGCGTGCCTCGCCGCCCTGGATCGCCCGGCCTTCGTCCAGATTGCCGGCGCGCACTGCGGCCACCGCCTTGCCGGCCAGCTCCTGGTAGCGGGCCCATTGGCCGTTGAAGCTCTCGTAAAGGCGTTTCTCTTCGTCCTCGTTGATCAGCGACCTGTAGTCGGTCGAGGCGACCCGCATCTCGTCCTGGGCCTTGGCCATGTTGGCCTCGGCCGTCCGGGCCTGCTCGGGCGTCGTGGCCGCCATGGTCTGCAGCAGGCCGATGCGGTAGTCCGAGGCGCTGGCATCCATCACGCCGGCCAGGCGCACGGCCGGCAGCCAGTTGCCGCTGATCTGGCGCGAGTCGGCCTGCACCAGATGCAGGCGGCTGTAGGCAAACAAGGCCAACAGCATCAGCAGGCCTACCAGCACGGCGAACGCACCGCCCAGCTTGCGGGCGATGCTCAGGTTCTTCAATGACGGCATGTCGACTCCCTGACGAACGAAGAGGGCAGGGCCATCCTCGGGGCAGCCAGCCCGTCGCGCAAGTCAGCGTGTTGCAAACAGGCGCTGTGCGCGCATCAGCTGCAGCTCGCCCCCCAGCGTCACGTTGCGCAGCGGGCCCGCCACCAGCAGGTGTGCCACCCTCTGGCGGCGGGCCTCGCCGCGGTCCGCGTAGAGCAGGGCCCAGCCGGTGATGCCGCCGCGCGGCAGCTCCTGGCTGACGCCTGTTTGCGTGACAAACCAGGCCGGGTCGGCGATGCCGGCGGCCGTGCGTTCGACCAGCCGGTCCAGTCGCGCGCCCTGCAGCGAATACCAGTCCTCGCCGCGACGAGCGGCCAGTTCGGCTATCAGCACCAGGGGCGCCAGCGCGTAGTTGTGATACGCCAGTGCCTTGCCGGCGCGGGCCATTTCCTGCGGCAGGCTGCCGTCGTCGCGGATGTCGGACAAGGCCTCCTCGAACAGGCGGCGGGCCTGGTCGCGCAGGGCGGCATCCTCGCTGACTTCGGCCGTGGCCATCACCGCCAGGCCGACCCAGTAGACATGGTTGTTGCGTGCTGCCTTGCTGTGGCCGATGTGGTCCAGCGCGGCCTTGGCCACCTCGCGCAGCCAGGCCGCGATCTGATTGTGCTGGGCTTCCGAGGCCTGCGGCCTCAGCTTCAGATATGCCAGGCTCAGCGAGGCCAGCGTCCATTTGCGCAGGTACTGGGCCTGGCTGGTGGCGATCTGGCCCAGCATGGCGCGGCCCTCGGCCCAGGCCTGCAACCACTGCAGGGCGCAGGCGCCGGCCGCCGCAGCTTCGGGCCCGCCGGCCAGGACCAGGTCGGCGCGGCGGCTGACCTGGTCGGCGAAATCGGTGAAGGGCTTGGCCGCGGCTTCGTTGCGGGCCTTCAGCACCGGATCGACGATCGAGTAGTTCTTGTCGGTGTAGTAGCCATTTCCCTGCATGTCGCCCAGCGCGGCCGGCGGCGCGGGGCAGGGTGCAGACTGGGCCGGAGCTGCGAACAGCAGGCAGGCCAGCATGGGCGCTAGGGTCAGCTTGGGCATGGCCGCGGCACTCTACACTGGCCCGCCATGCCCAGCTCCACGCCGCTCGCATTCCGTCTGCTCTGGCTGCTGGCCGGCTTCACGGCGCTGGCGACCGGCATCGTGGGCATCTTCGTGCCACTGCTGCCGACCACGCCCTTCGTGCTGCTGGCTGCCTTCTGCTTTGCCCGCGGCAGCACGCGCTGCGAGGCCTGGATCCTCAACCATCGGCGCTTCGGCCCCATGGTGCACAACTGGCGCGAGCGCCGCGCGATTCCCTTGCGGGCCAAGCAGCTGGCCTGGGGGATGATGACCCTGGGCTGCGCCATGGCCGCCTGGCGCTTGCCCCTGGCCTGGGCCTGGCTGCCGGCCGCGATCTGCCTGTGCGTGGCGGTCTGGATGTACCGCCTGCCCAGCCGCTGAGGCGAGCCGAGCAGGGGCCGGGATAATCGAGGCCATGGATTCCAAGCAAGCTTTCTCCACCCTGCCGCTGTCTGCCGCGATGCAGGCCAACCTGGTCCAGCTGGGCTTCACCGAGATGACGGCGATCCAGGCCCTGAGCCTGCCGCCCGCGCTGGCGGGCCGCGACCTGATCGCCCAGGCCCAGACCGGCAGCGGCAAGACCGTGGCCTTCGGCCTGGCGCTGATGCACAGGCTGGATGCCGCCGTGCTCAGGCCGCAGTCGCTGGTGTTGTGCCCCACGCGCGAGCTGGCCGACCAGGTGGCCGAGGTGCTGCGCCAGCTGGCCCGCGCGGCCGACAACATCAAGGTGCTGACGCTGTGCGGCGGCGTGCCCATGCGCAACCAGATCGCCAGCCTGCAGTTCGGTGCCCATGTGCTGGTCGGCACGCCGGGGCGCATCCTCGACCATCTGCAGCGCGGCACGCTGGACCTGGCGGCGCTCAATACCCTGGTGCTGGACGAGGCCGACCGCATGCTGGACATGGGCTTCGTCGACGACATCGCTGCCGTGGCCAAGGCCGCCCCCAAGAACCGCCAGACCTTGCTGTTCTCGGCCACCTGGCCCGAGGGCGTGGCCGGCCTGGCCGGCCGCTTCCTGCGCGATCCGCAGACGGTCAAGGCCGAGGCCGCCGCCGCGCCGCGCCAGATCCGCCAGCTCAACTACGAAGTGGCCGAGATCGAGCGGCTGGATGCGGTCTCGCGCGTGCTCTTGCATTACCGCCCGTCGCGCACGATTGCCTTCTGCAACACCCGCCAGCAATGCCGTGACCTGGTGGCCGTGCTGCAGGCCCAGGGCATCGTGGCCCTGGCCTTGCACGGTGAGCTGGAGCAGCGCGAGCGAGACCAGGTGCTGATCCAGTTCGAGGGCAGCAGCTGCTCGGTGCTGGTGGCCACCGACGTGGCGGCGCGCGGCCTGGACATCGCCGAGCTGGAATGCGTGATCAACGTCGACATCGCCGCTGATGCCGAGAGCCATGTGCATCGCATTGGCCGCACCGGCCGCGCCGGCGCCGAGGGCCTGGCCCTGAACCTGGCCAGCGTGGACGAGATGGGCCGCATAGGCCGCATCGAGCAGCTGCTGGGTCAGGAGCTGAAGTGGCAGCCACTCGCCTCGCTGCAGCCGGCCTCCAAGGAGCCGCTGCTGCCGGCCATGGACACCTTGCAGATCCTGGGCGGCAAGAAGGACAAGATCCGCCGCGGCGACATCCTGGGCGCGCTGACCGGCGAGGCCGGCTTCGAAGGCGCGCAGATCGGCAAGATCCACGTCACCGATTTCCACAGCTATGTGGCGGTGAAGCGCGAGCTGGCGCCGGAAGTCGTGCGTCGGCTTTCGGCCGGCAAGCTCAAGGGCCGCAAGGTCAAGGTGCGACGGCTGGCCGATCTGGCACCCCTCGACTGAAGGGGGCTCGGTCCCCCGGGCTCGGGGTTGAATCGTTGCAGGGGGACAAAGCTGCGTCTTATTGCACGCTGGCTTTTGCGAATGCCTCCTACGCTTGATCACAAGAGGCACTGATTGCCCAGAGGGGCCCATCATGGAAAGCACGTCGGTCAAGGGACTTTCGATTCACGCCGCAGGCCACTACGAGCTGCGCTTCCAGTCGCTCTATCACGCGGGACGGGCCCTGGCCTTTCCCTGTGACGAGCAAGGCCATGTGCCGCTGGACGACCTCAGCCCGCGGGCGTTGGAGAACTATCTGTTCGCCCGTGCCGTGGTCGGCGACGAATACGCCTCGCCGGTGGTGCAGGCGTGCGCTGACTGAATCTGACTGAAGTCATCGGGTGAGGTCCGCATGGCCGCGGGGCGGGTCTGCCCTTAGCATGCGGCATGCGCAAACACCCGACCCTCCGACCGCTGCTGCTGGCCGCCATGCTGGCCGCCGCCGGCCTCCCCTCCGCCGCTGCTGCAGCCCCCGCGGAACCCGAACTGACCCTGGATCGCATCTTTGCCGATCCGCCGCTGACAGGCCGCATGCCGCGTGCCGCCAGCGTTTCGCCGGCCGGCCAGTGGCTGACCTTCTTGCGTCCTTCGGAGAGCGACAGCGAGGTCATGGAGCTGTGGGGCCAGCCGCTGCCCGCCGGCAAGCCGCGCCGCCTGCTCGCCATGTCGGACCTGATTGGCCAGGCCAAGGCGCAACTGACCGAGGCCGAGAAGATGGCCCTGGAACGCCGCCGCATCAGCGGCAGCGGCATCCTCTCGTACCAGTGGTGCGGCGAGGACGACAAGCGCCTCTTGGTGCCCATGTCCGGCGCGCTGTACGCCGTGGAGCTGAGCGGCGAGGCCGCGCCCAAGTCGCGCAAGCTGACCGAAGGCGGCGGCGAGCCCGCCCGCGAGCCGCAGTGCGACAAGGCCGGCCGCCAGGTCGCCTTCGTGCAAGGTGGCGACCTCTATGTGCAGTCGCTGGCCGAGGGCGCTGCCAAGCGCCTGACCCAGACCGGCAGCAAGACCGTGAGCACCGGCCTCGCGGAGTTCATCGCCGAGGAAGAACTGGACCGCCACAAGGGCTTCTGGTGGTCGCCCGACGGCCAGTCGCTGCTGGCCATCGAGGTGGACGAGAGCCCGGTGCCCATCAAGGTCCGTGCCCAGATCTTTGCCGACCGCACGGCCATGACCGAGCAGCGCTATCCCGGCGCCGGCCAGCCCAATGCCAAGACCCGCGCCCTGCGCATCGACCTGGCCGACGGCCGCATCACCCCGCTGCCGCTGCCCAGCGAGGCCGAGTACATCGCCCGCGCCGGCTGGTTTGCCGACGGCAAGCCCTGGCTGCAGTGGCTGACCCGCGACCAGACCCGCCTGGACCTGGTCGAGTTCAACGGCAACGCCGCCCGCACCGTGCTGTCCGAGCGCGATCCGGCCTGGGTCGAGCTGCACAACGACCTGCGCGAGCTGCCGGCCCACAAGCTCTCGGGCCAACCGGCCCTGCTGTGGTCCAGCGAGCGCAGCGGCCGCCGCCAGCTGTGGCTGCTGGACCGCGTCAGCGGCGCTATCAAGCAGCTGACCCAGCAGGCCGAGACGGTTACCAACGTGGTCTGCGCCGCCGGCCAGCGCATCGTGTTCGCAGGCGCCACCGAGCGTGGCCGCGGCCAGGAGCTGTTCGAGACCGACCTGAACGGCAAGACCCGGATGATCGAGACCGGCCAGCCGCGCCGCTGGCGTTCGGCCTCGGGCGACGGCGCCTGCAAGAGCCTCTTGATGAGCGAATCGAGCTGGGGCGTCCCGGCCACCAGCCGGGTGGTCTCGCTGGACGGCAAGGCCGCGCCCATCGCCGTCGAAGGCGGCGTGCCGGATCCGATGCTGGCCCGCCTGGTGCCGCAGCAGCAGGTGCTGGACATCATCTCGGCCGACGGCAAGACGCCGCTCAACGCCACCTACTCGCCGCCGCTCAAGCCCAGCGCCACGGGCAAGAACCCGGTGATCGTGCAGGCCTATGGCGGCCCGCATGGCGCTTCGGTCGGCTGGCGCTTTTCGGGCGGCATGCTGATGGAAGCCTACTGGCAGCGCCTGGGCTTTGGCGTGATGACGGTGGACACCCGCGGCATGGCCCATCGCGACCGCGACTTCACACATGCGCATTACCGCGCCATCGGCAAGATCGAGGTGGCCGACCTGTTCGCCGCCGTGCGCCAGCTGCCCAAGCTGGTGCCCAGCGTGGACCCGGCCCGCATAGGCTTCACCGGCTGGTCCTACGGCGGCTTCCTGGCCGCGCGTTCGATGATGGACGAGGACACGCCGTTCGCCGCCGCCTATGCCGGCGCGCCGCCGACCGACTGGACGCTGTACGACACGGCCTACACCGAGCGCTACCTGGGCGTGGACACGCAGGGCGGCAAGGCCCCGGCCTATGCCGAGGCCAACCTGATCCCGCGCGCCAAGTTCCTCAGCAAGCCGCTGATGCTGGTGCATGGCACGGCCGACGACAACGTGTTGTTCGAGAACTCGCTGAAGCTGATCGAGGCCCTGCAGAACGAAGGCAAGATCTTCGAGACCACGATCTACCCGGGCAAGGCCCATGGCATCGCCGGCCGCAAGTCGCGCCTGCATGCGGCCCGCAACCAGACGGACTTCTTCGTCCGCCACCTGAAGCCCTGATCGGCATTCGCTGATCATTGAAACGGCGCCCGAGGGCGCCGTTTTTCATTCTTGTTAGGCCTCGCCCAGCCGCTCGACCAGGAACTCCACGGCCGCCCGCACCTTGGGGATGCGGTAGCGGGTCTGCAGGTAGAGCAGGTAGATGCCAAGGTCGCCGCCGCGTCCCACCGACACCGGCTGGTCCAGGGCCACACGCACGAGCTCGCCGCGCTCCAGCGCGGTCTTCAAGCCCCATTCCGACAGCAGGACCAGGCCCTGATGCCGGCAGGCCATGGCGATCAGGCTGGCGCCGTCGTTGCTGATGAAGGCCGGCGCAATGGCGATCTCGTGCCAGCCGTCCTCCTCATCGCGCCCCTGCCACTTGATCACGGCGCTGGGGCCGCGGTACATCAGCGCCCGGTGCTTCTCCAGGTCCTGCAGCGTGCGCGGCGTGCCCATGCGTTTCAGGTATTTGCGCGAGGCCGCCAGCACGAAGCGGTTCGGGTCCAGCTTGCGGGCGACGACCCGGTCCTGCGGCTGGCGGCCACCGCGGATCGCGATGTCGATCTGGTCGCGGCCCAGGTCCACCAGGGCGTCGCTGAGGTGCACGTCCAGCACGATTTCCGGATAGCGCTCGCCGAAGTCCTGCAGGGCCGGCATCAGCAAGGCCTGGCCATAGCCGGGCATGGCGCTGATGCGCAGCGTGCCGCCGGGCTTGCTGCTGCGCTGGCCGACCAGTTCGTCCGCATCCTTCAGCTGGGCCAGGCCGGGCCGCACCTGCTCCAGGTATTGCGCGCCCAGCTCGGTCAGCCGCACGGTCCGGGTGGTGCGGTGCAGGAGCTGCACGCCAAGGGCCGATTCCAGGTCGGCGATGCGGCGCGAGATCGAGGAGGCCGGCACGCCGAAGGCGCGGGCCGCGCGCGAGAAGCTCAGGCCGTCGGCCACGGCCAGCAGGTATTGCAGTGCGCGCAGCTTGTCCATGCGGGGTCTCTCGTCGGGTGATCTTTGTCGTAAAGGCAAAAGAATTTGCCGAATACGACGGATTCTGCTCCGAGAAGGGTTTGCCTAGCATTCGGTCATCGCAGCAACAACGCCGAAGCCGGCACGAAGGAAGCCCCATGACAAGCATGCTCAAAGCCCTGTACAGCGAACGCGGCCCGGTGCCGCAGGCCGTGATCGAGGCCGTGCCCTTCGAGCGCCCGCAGCTGGCCCCGGGCCAGGCCCTGGTGGCCGTGCTGGCCGCGCCCATCAACCCCAGCGACGTGCTGACCCTGACCGGCCAGTACGGCCTGCTGCCGCCGCTGCCGGCGGTGGGCGGTAGCGAGGGCGTGGGCCGTGTCGTCGAGCTGGGCCCGGACACCCAAGGCCCGGCCATTGGCCAGACCGTGCTGCTGCCCGCCGGCTCCGGCACCTGGACCACCCACCTGGTCGCCCCGGCCGCGCGCCTGATCCCGCTGCCCAATGGCGCGGACCCCAAGCAGCTGGCCATGCTGACCGTCAACCCGCCGACCGCCTCGCTGCTGCTCAGCGACTTCGCCACGCTGCAGCCGGGCGACTGGGTGATTCAGAACAGCGCCAATTCGGGCGTGGGCAGCTATGTGGTGCAGCTGGCCAAGCTGCGTGGCCTGAAGACGGTCAACATCGTGCGCCGCGACTCGGCCGTGGCCGGTGTGCAGGCCCAGGGTGGGGACGTGGTTCTGGTGGATGGCGACGATCTGGCCGATCGCGTCAAGGCGGCCACCAACGGTGCGCCCATCAAGCTGGGCATTGATGCCGTCGGCGGCAAGGCCACGATGCGGCTGGCCGCCACGCTGGCGGAGAGCGCCGTGGTCGTCAACTACGGCGCCCTGAGCGGCGAGCCCTGCATAGTCTCGCCGCGCGAGCTGGTGTTCCGCGACGTGACCCTGAAGGGCTTCTGGCTGGCGCGCTGGTACCGCGTGACGCCGCAGGCGCAGCAGGCAGCGCTGCTGGGCGAGCTGGCCGGCCTGATCGCCGCCGGCAAGCTGAGTGCGCCGGTGCAGGCCACCTATGACGTGGCCCAGATCAAGGAAGCGGTCGCGGCGGCTGCGTCCGGCGAACGCCAGGGCAAGATCCTGGTCGTGCCGAACGCGCTCTGATCTGCCTTATTTGCCGAAGCTGTCGCGCAGGCCGGTGATCTTGTTGAACACCGGCTTGCCGGCCTGGTGATCGATGCGGTCGGCCACGAAGTAGCCGTGGCGCTCGAACTGGAACTTCGTGTCCGCAGCCACCGAGGCCAGCGAAGGTTCCAGATAGGCCGTCACTATCTTCTTGCTGCCCGGGTTCAGGACCTCGAGGAAATCGCGGCCGCCGGCATCGGGCTGCTCTTCGGTGAACAAGCGGTCGTAGAGGCGTACTTCGGCGGCGATGGCTTCATGCACGCCGACCCAGGTGATCACGCCCTTGACCTTGATCGCATCGGCGCCCGGCGTGCCGCTCTTGGTGTCGGGCACGATGCTGGCCAGCACGGCCGTGATGTTGCCCGCCTCGTCCTTCTCGCAGCCGGTGCACTCGATCACGTGGCCGTACTTCAGGCGGGTCTTGTTGCCGGGGAACAGACGCTGGTAGCCCTTGACCGGCACCTCCATGAAGTCCTCGCGCTCAATCCAGAGCTCGGGGCCGAAGCTGAAGGCGCGGGCGCCCAGCTCGGGCTGGTGCGGATGCACCGGCGCGCTGCAGGCATCAAGGTGGTCGAGGCTGCCGAAGATCTCGGCGTAGTTCGTCAGCTTGAGCTTGAGCGGCTCCAGCACGGCGCAGGCGCGGGCCGCCTTGGCATCGAGGTCGGCGCGCAGATAGCCGTCCAGCACCGAGTAGTCCAGCCAGGCATTGGTCTTGGTCACGCCGGTGGACTCGACCATGGCGCGCACAGCCTCGGGCGTGTAGCCGCGGCGGCGCATGCCGACCAGGGTGGGCATGCGCGGGTCGTCCCAGCCATTCACATGCTTCTCGTCCACCAGCTGCTTGAGCTTGCGCTTGCTGGTGACCACGTAGCTGAGGTTGAAGCGGCCGAACTCGTATTGGTGCGGCAGCGGGCGGGCCAGCAGGCCGCCATCGGCGAGCGCGTTCAGGAGCCAGTCGTAGAACGGGCGCTGGTCTTCGAACTCCAGTGTGCACAGGCTGTGCGTGATGCGCTCCAGCGCGTCCTCGATCGGATGCGCGAAGGTGTACATCGGATAGATGCACCACTGGTCGCCGGTGTTGTGGTGGGTGGCGCGGCGGATGCGGTACAGGGCAGGGTCACGCATATTGATGTTGGGCGAGGCCATGTCGATCCTGGCGCGCAGGATCATGGCGCCGTCGGCATGCTTGCCGTCGCGCATCTCGCGGAAGCGGGCCAGGTTCTCAGCCGGCATGCGGGCGCGGAAGGGGCTGTCCTTGCCCGGCGTGGTGAAGTCGCCGCGGTTGGCGCGCATCTCTTCCGGCGTCTGCTCGTCCACATAGGCCAGGCCCTGCTCGATCAGGTACTCGGCCGCGCGGTACATGAAGTCGAAGTAGTTGCTGGCGAAGAACAGGTGCGAGGTGCCGCCGGTGTCCCAATCCCAGCCCAGCCAGGCGACCATTTCCTTGATCGCGTCGACGTATTCCTGCTCTTCCTTCTCCGGATTGGTGTCGTCGAAGCGCAGGTGGCAAATACCACCGTAGTCACGCGCCAGGCCGAAGTTCAGGCAGATGCTCTTGGCATGGCCGATGTGCAGGTAGCCGTTGGGCTCGGGCGGGAAGCGGGTGCGGATCCTGGCCGGGTCGAGCTGGCCGGCCTCGTGGTGCGCCGCGTCGCCGGGCGTGCCGGCGAACTTGCGGCCCTGGGTCAAGCCGGCTTCCAGATCGCGCTCGATGATGGCGCGCAGGAAATTGTTGGACTTGAGGGCCTCGTTGGCGTCGGGATGGGAGTTGGGCGCGGACATCGGCTATGGAAGCACGGCGCTGGAGGCCGTGTCATGGAAAGTCGGAACGCGCGATTTTATCGGTGCCGATCAGCGGCCGGGCGCGGCGGCCTGGCCGGGCCCCGGCTGGGTCCTGAGCAGCTTCTTCTTCAGGAGGCCGTCGGCATCGAACTTCAGCTGCAATTCCAGGCCGCGGATCTGCTCGTAGCTGACGAAATCATGCGGCGAGAGTTGCGAGGACAGGCTGCGCGCCTGGTCGGGCACGAACAGATGCCAGATCTGCTGGCCGTCGTCGAAGCTCATGATGCGGGCCTTGGGCAGCCAGGCGCGGGCCTGCTCGATGCGGGTCTGGCCGGGCACCAGGCGCTCGGCCATGGCCTGCAGATCCTGGGCGGCGGCCAGTCGCGCGGCCGGCGTGGCCGGCGCGTCGGCATCGGCGCGGGTCGGGATCAAGCTGCAGCCAGCCAGCAGCGAGCAGAGCAGCAGCCAGCCGTACCAGGCGGGAATCCAGCGGCGGCTCATCGGGCCTGCTCCTGTTCGTCGTCGTATTCGATCTCCACCCGGGTCTCGTTGGACCAGCTCATGTCGTGCAAGGGCAGACGGATCATGTGCTGGCGCAGATGGCTGGGCCAGTCGAGCGAGCCGGCGATCGCCTGGTTGCCGGTGGCGTCGCCGCTGCCGTGCAGGAACACATAGGGCAGGGGCCAGCGGCGCGGGCCATCCACCAGGGCGACGGCCCAGACCGGCTTGTCGAGCAAGATGCTGTTGTAGGCGCCCGAGAGCTGGCCGCTGCATTCCGTGTCGCCGCCGACCTGTCCGGTGACCGCCCTCATCATCCAGCGCACCGGAGCGGTCGCCACCGCCAGCACCGGCGGCAGGCCTCGGGCCAGGCCGGATGTCCAGGACAGCTTGCATTGCAGCCTCAGGTCGCCGAGGCGCCGCACGTTGGACGGCAGGCCGGGCGTTCGCACATCGGGCCGCCAGGCCGCCTTGCCGTCGCGCAGCAGGCTGCGGACCTCGGTGTCGCCGGGCAGGTCCAGCCAGGCCGGATCCCAGGCGAAGCGCTGCAGCTCGTCGATTTCAATCGGGCGTGGGCCCTGCGGCGTCTGCAAGGCCAGCTGCAGCCGCTCGGCATCGCTGGCGCGCTGGCGGGGCATGACCTTGAAGCGCAGTTCCGCGTTGGGCGCCCAGCTGGCCTTGAGTCGCTCGAAGTCGGCCAGGGCCTGGGCAAACTGGCTCAGGGTCTTGCGCTCGCGCTCGGCGGTCGAAACGCCCTGGACGCTGACGCTGCCCAGCGTCTCGGTCGGCTTGCCCTGGGTGGGCGGCGAGCCCTGCTGAGCCGCAGCTGCCAGGCTCAGCAGGCTGGCGCAGGCGGCCAGCCCGATTCGCAGGCGCGGGCTCATGGGGCCAAAGGGTACGGCTCGCTGGAGGATTGGAAGAACATGGCTCGAGCTGGATGTGTCATCACGGTGGCGCTGCGCAGGCCGCGGGGCCTGGAAGCGGGCGCCAGTATGCCAGTCGGTCCTTGCATCAGCGCTGCTGACGGCGCTTGATGGCCTCGACTTCCTTGTCCATCAGGTGCTGGCGCAGGTCGCCACCCTGCAGCGAGATGAAGGTCACCAGGCCGTGGATGGCGAGGCCGATGCCCCAGGGGATCATGGGGATGAAATGCCAGCGGTGGTGGCCGAAGCTGCCGTTGCTCCAGTCGCCCATGTTGTTGAGCGCATAGAGCCCCAGGTTGACGACCACATAGACCAGGGCATGGGTGTAGAAGCCCATCTTCTGGTCCACGCGGCGCTTGGCCAGCTTCTGGATCTCGTCGTCGGCGCCGGTGCCGGCATTGTTCATGTCGCTCATGGCTTGCTGCTCCTGTTGGGAATGGAGCGGATTCTGCAGGCGGATCGCCTCGCCGACCCCGGCCTTGTGATGAATCGACAGCCGAGGGCGCCAGAAGCGAGGGCAGGGCGCGGGTGGCGGTGGCCAGCGCGCACCTGCCGACCCAAGCCCGCGCGCTGGCCGCGACCTTGCCGAATGGCTGTCACCCGGTCGCGCCGTCCTGCAGTTCGCGGCCGACAAAGTCCAGAAAGGCCGTGACCTTTCTGGGCACGAAGCGCTGGTGCGCCATGACGCCGAAGACATTCAAGGGCCTGGGGCGGTGTGCCGGCAACTGCTCCACCAATTGGCCGCTGGCGAGCAGGTCGTCCACCACGAAGGCGGGCGCCAGCGTGATGCCCAGGCCGGCCAGCAGCATCTCGCGCAGCAGCACGCTGTTGTTGACCCGGCAAAAGCCCCGCACCGACAGGGCAACGCCACCGCTGAAAGGCCATTCAACCGGGCCGCCATCCTGTGAATAGACCAGGCAGGCGTGGTCGGCGAGGTCCTGCGGCTGGCGCAGCGGCGGGCCACCGTCCACATAGGTCGGCGAGGCCAACAGCAGGCGCTGCACCTGGCCCAGTCGCCGCGCCACCAGGCTCGAATCGGGCAGTTGCGTGGCGATGCGGATCGCGCAATCAAAGCCCTCCTGGACCAGGTCGACGTAACGGTCGTTCAGCACCAGGTCCAGTTCGATCTCCGGATGGCGGCGCATGAAGGCCGGCAGCCGTGCGGCCAGCCAGGCGATGGCGAACGAGGTCGGCAGCGACACCTTGAGCCGCCCGACCGGCGCACCGGCACCGCTGTGCACCGCTTCGATAGCGACGTCCAGTTCGTCCAGGATGCGCACCGCATCGGCATAGAAGGCCGCGCCCTCGCTGCTGATGCTGACCTTGCGCGTGGTCCGGTTCAGCAGTCGCACGCCCAGGTCGGCCTCCAGCTGGGCCACCAGCTTGCTGATGCTGCTGCCGGTGGTCTCCAGGCTGCGCGCCGCAGCACCGAAGGATTGCAGCTCGACGACGCGGCGAAAGGCTTGCAGGGCGGGCAGGCTGGGACGCTTCATGGCTTTTGATTCCGATCTGGAAGCTATCAATTTCCAATCGACGAGTATCGATTCCTGATCGGAATTTATAGAGTCTCGCCATCTTCACCACAAGCTGGCTGCGGGCCAGAAGGAGCGCGACATGAACGAATCCTGGATCAAGCGCCTGCTGCTGGTTGCGGCCGCCTGGAACATCACCGGCGGCGCCAGCTCGCTGCTGGCTCCGGCCAATCACTTCGAGCAGATGTACTCGGTGGCGCCGGCCGCCAACGATGCGCTGCTGAATTACTTCTATCAATGCACCTGGATCAACGTGCTGGCCTGGGGCCTGGCCTATCTGCTGGCCGCGCTCTGGCGGCCTTCGCGTCCGGCGGTGCTGGTCGCGGGCGGCATCGGCAAGGCGGTCTACTTCCTGGCCTGTGTGGGCCTGTACCTGTCCGGTGCCGGCAAGCCACTGGTCATGGTGTTCGGAGTCGGTGACCTCTTGATGGCCGCGCTGTTCGGCTGGGCACTGCTGTCGACCCGGAGCGAGATCGATCGATCGACCGCAGGCCTGAACGCCAAGCTGGCTCGTTAGGAATCGAGGTCTCCGGAGCCGCCGGTCAATTCCACCAGGAAGCATCTTCATGCACGCTCCAGTCTCCCGGCTCGGCCTGATGTTTGCCGCGCTGCTGGCGCTGTTCGTCGGCCCGGCTGTGGCCGGCAGCCTCGACGAAGCCAACGAGCAGACGCGCCAGCTGCTGCGCAAGACCATGCAGGAGCGGCGCATCCCGGGCCTGCAGATCGCCGTGGTCCAGGACGACCGCCTGGTGCTGTCCGAGGCCTATGGTCTGTCGCAGGTCGAGAACAAGGTGGCGGCCACGACGCAGACGCTTTTCCCGCTCAATTCGGCCACCAAGTCCTTCACCGGCGTCGCCGTGATGCAGCTGGCCGAGGCCGGGCAGGTGGACCTTCAGGCGCCGCTGTCACGCTACCTGGATGATCTGCCGCCGGCCTGGCAGCAGGTCCGCGTGCGGCAGCTGCTGGCCCACACCTCGGGCCTGCCCGACATCGTCGACGAGCCGGGCCCCGTGACCGGCGCGACCGAGGCCGACATGTGGAAGGCGGTGAAGCAGCGTCCGGTTCTTGCCCCGGCCGGCGAGTGTTTTGCCTACAACCAGACCAACTATGGCCTGCTGGCCCAGATCATCGTCAAGCAGGGTGGCAAGCCCTACGAGCGCTTCATGGCCGAGCGTCAGTTCGCCGTGGCCGGCATGCGGCAGGCAAGCTTTGGCGACAGCTACGACCTGCTGCCCAATGCGGCCACGATCTACAGCTATTTCCCGCGCCGGACGCTGGCGCAGGACGATGGCAACCGCCTGTCGCGCTGGATCTACGACATCCCCTACAGCCTGAATGCCGGCGGCGGTCTGCAGACCACGGCCGAGGACGTGGCGCGCTGGCTGTTGGCGCTCTCGACCGGGCGGCTGATCAAGCCGGCCAGTGTCCAGGCCATGTGGCAGCCGGAGCGTCTGAACGACGGCAGCAGCGGTCCCTGGTCGGCCGGCTGGCCGGTGCTGGCCACCACGCCGCAGCGGCAGCTGGCTGGCATTGGCGGCAACCGCTCGGCCTTCATCGTCTACCCGGACCAGCGCCTCGCCATCGTGGTGCTGACCAACCTGGTGGGCGGCAATCCGGAGCGCTTCATTCCTCAGATCGCGGCGCTGTACAAGGCCTCGGACCGCCAGCGATAGGCGCCTTGAATCGGGCACTTGCCGCTAGGATGGCCGACCGCCTGTTCATATGGAGGTCGAAATGCTGCGCTGGCTCCTGCCCTTTGCCCTGGTGCTCGCCTCGCTGTCTCTGGCCGCCGAGCCGCCGGGCGACGTCGAGCAGATCCGCGCCAAGCGCCTGGCCTACAACGATGCCATCGCGGAGCGGCGCATCGAAGGCTTCGCCGCCGTGCTCGCACCCGACATGGTGGAGGTGACCAGCAACGGCACCGTCACCCGCGGGGTCAAGGACATGGCCCAGGGCTATGCGGACCAGGAGTTCAAGAATCCCGACTTCGTCCGCTATGAGCGCCTGCCGGCCTCCATCGAGATCAGCCCCAACCAGCAGGTCGCGGTGGAACGGGGACGTTGGCGCGCCCTCAACCGCCAAGGCATGACGCGCAGCGGTGTCTACCAGGCGGGCTGGGTCCGCGCCGCCGATGGCTGGCGCATCAAGACCGAGGCCTATGTGTCCTTGCCCTAGGAGCCAGGGGAGCGAGTCCAGGCCGGGCCTCAGGGGCGGCGGCTGTTCCGCTGCCGCTCCCTCAACATGAAGAGATAAAGGCCTTCGACCTTCTCGCGGGCCCAGGGTGTCTTGCGCAGTAGCTTGAGGCTGGACTTGATGCTGGGCTCGAAGGCGAAGCAGCGCAGCGGAATGCGCTCGTCGAGTCCGGCCCAGCCGTATTCCTCGACCAGGGCGGTGAGGATGGCCTCCAGCGTCAGGCCGTGCAGCGGATTGCGGGGCTGGGCGGGCGGCGGGGCGGTTTCGGTCATGCGGCCATTGTCGTGGCTGACGCTTCAGGTTTGCGTTTGCGCCCGAACAGGCCCGGCAAGGTCCGTCTTTTCGGCCGGCCGGCGGCGGCCCCGGGGCTTACCCTCGAGCCCCGCCTCTCCGTGCCTTCACCACCATGGACCTGCAAAGCCTGCTCTCCCTGAGCGCCCGATCCGACAGCTCGCTGACGCAAGCCGATTCGGGCAAGAAGGCGGTGACCACAACGGACCAACTGGCCAAGCTGTCGCCGGCGCTGGCCAAGGCACGCGACCGCGTGGTGGCGCAGGAGCAATCCACTGCCACCTCGCTGTCGACCTTGGGCCGCTACAAGGCGGCGCTGGCTGCACTGGGTACGAGCAGCGGAGCGCTGGCCAAGCTGGGCGGGGCCAGCTCGGCGGCGAGTATCCAATCCGCGCTGCAGACCTTCGTTGCGGACTACAACGCCGCGATGGCCGGCGCCCGCCAATCGGCCGGTGCCGGCGCGGGCGCCGACCTCGGCACCTCGAACCTGCTGAGCGATCTGCGCCGTGCGCTGGCCACCACGCCTCGCGTGGGCTCGACCAGCCTGCGCTCGCTGGGGCTGGCCACACAGGCGGACGGCAGCCTGAAGCTGGATGCCAAGGTGCTGAAGTCGGCGCTGGCTTCGGCCTCGGCCGACGGCGCCAGCGTGCTGTCACAGCTGGGCGCCACGGTGGGCAAGGCGGTCGATGCGGGCCTCAGTGGCACGGGCCGGCTCAGCTCGGCCATGAGCAGCCTGGACGGCCGCCTGGCGGCTTTGAAGAAGCAGGAGAATGCGCTGCTGGCGGCGGCCGAAAAGATGGCGGTGGCCCCGACCGATCCCAGCAGCGCCGCCGTTGCCAAGGCCTTGCAGCAGGCCTATCAGACCGGTCAGTAGGCATCAAGGAATCTCGGCATGGCTCCGGCGCTCTACGGCCACCCTTTTTCTTCCTACACGCAAAAGGTGCTGATCGCGCTTTACGAGAACGGCACGCCTTTCGAGTTCCGCTGCCTGAGCCCGGACCATCCCCAGCACCTGGCGGACTGGCAGCGGCTCTGGCCGCTGGGCAAATTCCCCTTGCTGCTGGATGGCGAGCGCAGCGTGGTCGAGACCAGCATCGTCATCGAATACCTGCAGCAGGCCCACGCCGGGCCGGTGCGCCTGCTACCTGAGGCGGCCGACGAGTTGCTGGAGGTCCGCTTCATGGACCGCTGCTTCGACCTGCATGTGATGAGCCCGATACAGCATGCGGTGGGCGGCGCGCTGTCTGGCAACGAAATCCAGCGGGACGAGGCGCGTGCCTTTGCCGCCCAGAAGCTCGAGATGGCCTATGGCTGGCTGGAGCAGCACCTGGCCGGCCGCGAATGGGCCTCCGGTGGCGGCTTCAGCCTGGCCGATTGCGCGGCGGCGCCGTCGCTGTTCTATGCCGACTGGACCCACCGCATCAGCGAGATCTATCCGGTGCTGCGGGCCTACCGGGCGCGGTTGCTGGCGCGGCCTTCGGTGGCGCGCGCCGTCGATGAGGCCCGGCCCTACCGCCCGCTGTTTCCGCTCGGAGCGCCGGGCCGCGACTGACCGTGGCTAGAGGCCCTTGAACAGATGGGCGTACATGCGGCTGACGCCCAGCCGGTCCTTGGAGCCGCGCAAATGCAGGGTCAGCTTGCCGGCCTCGTCGCGTACCGCGCGTTCGATGGCATCCGAGCGCACGACCAGGCTGCGGTGGATCTGCCAGAAGCGTTGCTGATCCAGCTGTGGCAGCAGTTCGCGCAACGAGACACGCACCAGGTGCTCGCGGGTCTCGCCTTCGACCACCACGCGCACGTACTTGTCGGCCGCCTCGAAGTAGAGCACCTGCTCGACCGGCACCATCAGGATCTGGTTGCCCACGGCGACCTGCAGCAGGCGCAGCGGAGCGGCCGGCGCGGCCGCGGCCGCGGCCACCGGGCCGCCATTGCCAAGCAAACCGCGCAGCTGCTGGACCGCCGCCTGCAACGCATCGGGCTGCGGCGCCAGCGAGGCCTTGAGCCGATCGACCGTTTGCGCCAGCCGCTCGGGCTGGACCGGCTTGAGCACATAGTCCACCGCGGCATGCTCGAAGGCCTGCAGCGCGTACTGGTCGTAGGCGGTGACGAAGACCAGCTTGGGAAAGGGCGTGCCTTCGGGCCAGTCCTCGGCCATGGCCGCCGCGGCTTCGAGGCCGCTCATGCCGGGCATGCGGATATCCAGGAAGCAGACCTGAGGCCTGTGGGCCAGGGCGGCATCTACTGCCGCCTGGCCATGAGCCGCCTGGGCCACGATCTGCAGCTCGGGCCAGAGGCGGGCCAGCTCCTGGCGCAGGTTCTCGGCCAGCAGGGCCTCGTCTTCGGCGATCAGCGCGGTGGGTAGGTTCATGGCATCGGAATCGAAAGTGTGACCAGGGTGCCGCCGCCCTCGGCCGGTGCAATCGCCAGCGTGGCGGCTTCTCCATAGCGGGTTGTGAGCCGCTCGCGGACCTGTTGCAGGCCGAAGCCCGTGCCTTCGACGGACGGCGCGGCGGCTGGCGTCGACAGGCCGGCGCCGCCATCGCGCACGCTCAGCAGCAAGACCTGGCCCTCACGGCGTGCACTGATCACCAGGTCGCCACCTTCCACATGCGGTTCCAGTCCATGCTTGATCGCGTTTTCCACCAGCGGCTGCAAGAGCAGCGGCGGAATGTCGATGGCGGCGAGTTCGTCGGGCAGCTCGAAATGCGGGCGCAGACGGCTGCCCATGCGCACCTGCATCAGGGCCAGGTAGTCGGAGAGTCGGGCGAACTCGGCCGACAGCGGATGGCTGCCGCTGCGCGAGGCCTGCAGCGTGGCGCGCAGGAAGGCGATCAACTGGTCCAGCATGGCCTGGGCGCGCACCGGGTCCATGCCTATGAGCACGCGCAGGTTCGCCAGGGTGTTGAACAGCATGTGGGGTTCCAGCTGCGATTCGAGCAGGCGCAGCCGGGTTTCGGCCGCGATTCGCGCGGCCTGCTGCACTTCCATTCGCGCCGCTTCCAGGCGGGCCCGACCGATGAAGAAAGTGGTGATGGCTGCCCCCGGGACTATCGCGATGAACAGCATGGCAAGTGCCCGGCGCGGATCGGTCTGAAACATGCCGGGACCGTTGATGTCGGTCATCCAGCGGGCCAGGGCGGTACCGACTTCAAAGCCGAGCACCGTGCCGAACAACAGCGTGCCGGCCTCGTACCACCAGCCTTCAGCCTGGAGCCCCAGTCCCTGCTTCACCAGCCATTCGGTGGAGCGTCGGATCAGCTGGGTGAACATTGAGCAGCAGGTGGCGATGGACAGGCAGAACACCAGCGTGGCGACGATGGGCTGATGGAGCACCAGGACCAGGCCCACGGTGACGGCGCCGCCGGTGATCAGGATGATGGCCAGCTGGATCAGGGCCCAGCGCAGCCAGTCGCGCCGGCTGCGCTGCTTCCAGGACTGGCTGGTGACGGGGCTCATCAGGCGTAGGCCGGGGCGGCGCGGCGGGCGCTGCCGAGGATGTTGAGCGAACGGCCCAGGAAGGCGCCGCTGAGCAGGCCGAACAGGGCACTGAAGCCGCTGGCGATGGCGGTCTGGCCGGCGTAGTCCGGATGGAAGGCCAGACTCATGCCCAGCGCGAACTTGGCGCTGAAGATGGTCAGCATCAGGGCCAGCGGCAGCCAGCTGCCGGGCACGCGGAACAGGCCGGTCGCACGTTCAAAGCGGGCGGCACCGGGCCAGCCGCTGTAGCGAAGCAGGGCCACGCTGCTTGCCAGGCCAGCGGCCCAGGACAGCAAGGGGGCCGGGTTCAGGCCAAAGGAGTTCTGCACGCCCCAGGCGCCGTAGATCAGCCAGATAGCCGGCAGCAGCATCAGGCGGTTGCGGCTCATCAGCTGTTCGCGGCTGAGCCGCAAGCCCATGAAAAGCAGGAAGGCCAGCAGTGCCCAGACCCAGACGGGGACATGGAACAGGATTTGGATCAGTGTTTGCATGGCGGTCGGGACTTGGGGTTGCGATGGACCGGACTGTGAAGGCCGGTCCGCCGCGTCGCCATGCCGCCGCGACGGTACGCCCGGAGCCGGCGCGAAATGCAGCTCCAGGGCGCGAAAAGACGGGGCTTCAACGACGCCGCTTGGCACCGCCACCGCCCAGCATGCTGCCCAGCACGCCGCGGATGATCTCGCGGCCCACGGCCGAGCCCATGGAGCGCAGGGCCGACTTGGCGGCCGTCTCGGCCAGGCCTTCGTGGCGGCCGCCGCGCGGGCCGGTGCTGCCAAACAGCACGTCCTTGAGCCCGCCCAGCATGCCGCCACCCTCATCGGTCGGAGCCGGCGCAGGTGCTGGCTCCTGCTGCTGCGGCATCGGCGTGGGAGCCGGTCCGGCCGGCTGGCCGGCCGCCGGTGGCGTGGCCACGCCCTTGAGCTTCTCGTACGCCGATTCGCGGTCCAGGGCCTTGTCGTAGATGCCGGCCACCAGCGAGTTCTGGATCAAGGCCTGGCGCTGGGTCGGCTGTATCGGCCCGATCTGGCTGCCCGGCGGTAGCACGAAGACCCGCTCGGTCACGCTGGGTCGGCCTTTTTCGTCCAGCAGGCTGACCAGGGCCTCGCCCACGGCCAGCTCGGTGATCGCGGTTTCGATGTCGAGGCCGGGCTTGGCCCGCATGGTCTCGGCCGCGGCCTTGACCGCCTTCTGGTCGCGCGGCGTGAAGGCGCGCAGCGCATGCTGGACCCGGTTGCCCAACTGGCCCAGCACCGAGTCGGGAATGTCCAGCGGGTTCTGGGTCACGAAATAGACGCCCACGCCCTTGGAGCGCACCAGGCGCACCACCAGCTCGATGCGCTCGACCAGGGCCGGCGCCGCATCCTTGAACAGCAGGTGGGCCTCGTCGAAGAAGAACACCAGCTTGGGCTTGTCCTGGTCGCCCACCTCGGGCAGGGTCTCGAACAGCTCGCTCAGCATCCACAGCAGGAAGCTGGCGTAGAGCCGAGGCGAGGCCAGCAGCTTGTCGGCCGCCAGGATGTTGATCACGCCCTGGCCGGTCTCGGTCTGCATCAGGTCGGCGATGTTGAGCATGGGCTCGCCGAAGAACTTGTCGCCGCCCTGGGCGTCGATCTGCAGGAGTCCGCGCTGGATGGCGCCAATGCTGGCGGCCGAGACATTGCCGTATTCGGTGGTGAACTGGGACGCGTTGTCGCCCACATGCTGGAGCATGGCGCGCAGGTCCTTGAGGTCCAGCAGCAAGAGGCCGTTGTCGTCGGCGATCTTGAACACCAGCTGCAGCACGCCGGCCTGGGTCTCGTTCAGCGCCAGCATGCGCGCCAGCAGCAGCGGGCCCATGTCAGAGACGGTGGCCCGCACCGGATGGCCCTGTTCGCCGAACACGTCCCACAGCGTGGTGGGGCAGCGCAGGGCGGTGGGGGCGTCGATGCCGCGCTCCTTGAGCACGGCCAGCAGCTTCTCGGACGGTGCGCCGGTCTGCGAGATGCCGGTCAGGTCGCCCTTGACGTCGGCCATGAAGACCGGCACGCCGAGCTGGCTGAAGGACTCGGCCAGCTTCTGCAGGCTGATGGTCTTGCCGGTGCCAGTGGCGCCGGTGATCAGGCCATGTCGGTTGGCCAACTGCGGCAGCAGCAGGCATTCGGTCTCGCCATGGCGGGCGAGCAGGATGGGATCGGCCATCGGGGCTCCAGGTCGGGCGGCATTAAAATCGCAGTCTATCCAACAACATTCCGGGCCAGGAGCAAGCCAAGATGGCAGGTCATTCGAAGTGGGCGAACATCCAGCACCGCAAGGGCCGGCAGGACGAGAAGCGCGGCAAGATCTGGACTCGCGTCATCCGTGAAATCACGGTGGCGGCGCGCCAGGGTGGCCCGGACATCAGCGCCAATCCCAGATTGCGCCTGGCCATCGACAAGGCCAAGGCGGCCAATATGCCGGCCGACCGCATCAAGTACAACGTGGACAAGGCCTCGGGCAACCTGGAAGGCCTGACCTACGAGGAAATCCGCTACGAGGGCTACGGCATTGGCGGTGCGGCCATCATGATCGACACCATGACCGACAACCGCGTGCGCACCGTGGCCGAGATCCGCCACGCGTTCAGCAAGTACGGCGGCAGCATGGGCACGGACGGCTCGGTGGCCTTTCAGTTCAAGCATTGCGGCCAGCTGGTATTCGCACCCGGCGCCTCGGAAGACAAGATCATGGAGATCGCGCTGGACCATGGCGCCGAGGACGTGGTCACCGACGAGGACGGTGCCATCGAGGTGCTGACCCCGCCGGCCGAATTCGAGAAGGTCAAGCAGGCGCTGGAGGCCGCCGGCCTCGTGCCCGAGCTGGCCGAAGTCATCATGCGGCCCGAGAACACCATCGAGCTGGCCGGCGAAGATGCCGAGCGCATGCAGAAGCTGCTCGACGTCTTCGAGGACCTGGACGACACCCAGGCCGTCTATCACAACGCTAGCTTGCCCGCATGAAAGTCCTAGTCATTGGCAACGGCGGGCGCGAGCATGCGCTGGCCTGGAAACTCTCGCAGAGCCAGCGTGTCTCGCAGGTCTTCGTGGCGCCCGGCAACGGCGGCACGGCGCATGACCAGCGCTTCCGCAATGTGCCCATCAGCGACGTGAAGGCCCTGGCCGATTTCGCCGCGGAAAAGAAGATCGCGCTGACCGTGGTCGGCCCCGAGGCCTGGCTGGCGCAAGGCGTGGTCGACGAGTTCCGTGCCCGCGGCCTGCGCATCTTCGGCCCGACCAAGGCGGCGGCCCAGCTCGAATCGAGCAAGGCCTTCGCCAAGGACTTCATGAAGCGCCACGGCATCCCGACCGCGGCCTACGAGAACTTCACCGATGCTGCCGCCGCCCACGCCTATGTGGACGCGCAGGGGGCGCCCATCGTCATCAAGGCCGACGGCCTGGCGGCAGGCAAGGGCGTGGTCGTGGCGATGACGCTGGCCGAGGCCCACGAGGCCATCGACTGGATCCTGGCGGACAACAAGCTGGGCGTTGTCCACAACGAGGGCGGTGCCCGCGTCGTGATCGAGCAGTTCCTCGAAGGCGAGGAAGCCAGCTTCATCGTGCTGTGCGACGGCAAGAATGTGGTCTCGCTGGCCACCAGCCAGGACCACAAGCGCCTGCTGGACGGCGACCAGGGCCCGAACACCGGCGGCATGGGCGCCTACTCGCCGGCCCCGGTGGTGACGCCCAATGTCCACGCCAAGGTGATGCACGAGATCATCCATCCGACCGTGGCCGGCATGGCCCGCGACGGCATCCCGTTCACCGGCTTCCTCTATGCCGGGCTGATGATCGATGCCGAGGGCAATCCGCGCACGGTCGAGTTCAACACCCGCATGGGCGACCCCGAGACCCAGCCCATCATGATGCGCTTCAAGAGCGATCTGCTCGAGGTATTGCTCCATGCAACGGACGGCACGCTGGACCAGGTCGAACTGCAGTGGGACCGCCGCGTGGCGCTGGGCGTGGTGCTGGCGGCCGAGGGCTATCCGCTGACGCCGCGCAAGGGCGATGCGGTCACCGGGCTGCCGGCCGAGTCGGAGGACGCGATGGTGTTCCAGGCCGGCACGGCCGAGCAGGACGGCCAGCTGGTCACCAGCGGTGGCCGCGTGCTCTGCGTCACGGCGCTGGGCGAATCGGTCAAGGTGGCCCAGCACCGTGCCTACGAGGCTCTGGGTTCCATCCAGTTCGCCGGCAAGCAATACCGCCAGGACATAGGCCACCGGGCGGTCAAGCGTTGAGCGCCGAATCGCTGCCCCGCCTGATCCCGGGCCGTGCCGAATTCAAGGCGCCGGGCAGCGCCCTGGCGCGCGGCCTTCTGCGCCTGGCCGGCTGGACGCTGCGCTACGACGGCTTGTCCGGCGGGCAGGGCGTGATCATGGTGTATCCGCACACCTCGAACTGGGACTTCATCCTGGGCATCCTGGTCAAGTGGGCCTTCGGCATCCAGGCGCGCTGGTGGGGCAAGGACAGCCTGTTCAAGGTGCCGCTGCTCGGCCCCTGGTGCCGGCGCATTGGCGGCATTCCGGTGGACCGGGCGAACGCCAGCGGCCTGGTCGGCAACACCGCCGACCAGATGAAGGCGGCGCGCACGCGCGGCGAGCTGTTCTGGCTGGCCGTGGCACCCGAGGGCACGCGCTCGCTGACCACCGGCTGGCGCTCGGGCTCCTACCATGTGGCGGTGCAGGCCGGCGCGCCGGTGGGCCTGGCGTACTTCGACTTCGCGACGCGCACCGTGGGCCTGACTCATTTCGTCGAGCTGAGTGGCGAGCCGGAGCGTGACTTCGCGCTGTTCGCCCAGCTGCTGGCGCCCTACAAGGGCAAGCGCCCCGAGCTGGCCGGCCCGGTCAAGCTGCGGACCTGAGCAAGAACAAGCATGGACACGCAAGCAGTACGCGACTACCTGCTGGGCCTGCAGGGCCGCATCATCGATGCGCTGCAGGCGGCCGATGGCGGCGAATTCATCAGCGACGGCTGGCAGCGCGAGCCGGGCGGCCGCCTGGAGGGCGACGGCCTGTCGCGCCTGATCGAGGGCGGCTCGGTGTTCGAGCGCGGCGGCTGCAATTTCTCCCATGTACGGGGCCGGGTCTTGCCGCCTTCGGCCACCCAGCACCGGCCGGAGCTGGCGGGCTCGCCTTTCGAGGCCATGGGCGTCTCCCTGGTCATCCATCCGCAGAACCCCTTCGTGCCGACGGTGCACATGAACGTGCGCATGTTCGCCGCGCTGCCGGCTGACCGCGAGCCGGTGGTCTGGTTCGGCGGCGGCATGGATCTGACGCCGTACTACGGCTTCGAGCGCGATGCCCAGCATTTCCACCGAAGCTGCCGCGAGGCGCTGGCGCCGCATGGCGCCGAGCTCTATCCGCGCTTCAAGGCCTGGTGCGACGAGTACTTCTTCCTGAAGCACCGCAACGAGCCGCGCGGTGTGGGCGGCATCTTCTTCGACGACTATGCGGAGGGCGGCTTCGACGCTGCTTTCGCAACCCTGCGTTCGGTGGGGGATGCCTTTCTGCCGGCCTATCTGCCCATCGTCGAGCGCCGCCAGGGCTATGCCTATGGCGAGCGCGAGCGCGACTTCCAGGCCTACCGCCGCGGCCGCTACGTGGAGTTCAATCTGGTGTTCGACCGCGGCACGCTGTTCGGCCTGCAGTCGGGCGGGCGCACCGAATCCATCCTGATGTCCATGCCACCGCAGGTGAAGTGGCGCTATGACTGGAAGCCGGAGGAGGGCACGCCCGAGGCGCGGCTGTACAGCGACTTCCTGCGGCCACGCGACTGGGCCGACGAACCGGCCACCCATCTATGGCTGTAGACCAGGCCTCCCGTGTGGGCCTGTTCGGCGGCAGCTTCGATCCGCCGCATGAGGCCCACCGGGCCCTGGCCCTTTGTGCGCTTGAAGAGCTGGGCCTGGACCGCGTGGTCTGGCTGCCAGCCGGCCAGCCCTGGCAGAAGGCAGGCCGGCAGCTGGCGCCGGCCGCCCACCGGCGTGCCATGGTGGAACTGTTGATCGAGGGCGAACCGCGCTTCGAGATCGACGACAGCGAGCTGCGGCGCGCAGGCGCCAGCTACACGGTGGACACGCTGCGCGAACGGGCGGTGAGCCACCCGGGCGAGCAGCTGTTCCTGATCATCGGCCAGGACCAGTACGCGAGGCTGCACACCTGGCGTGACTGGCCCGAGATCCTGAACCGCGCCACCCTGGCTGTGGCGGCGCGCTCGGGCGATGCCATCCTGGCCTCGCCCGAACTGCAGGCGACAGCCCACAAGATGCTGCCGCTGGCCCTGCCGGCGCTGCAGCATTCATCGACCGAAGTGCGCGCCAGAGCGGCGCGCCACGAGGACCTCCGCCCCATAGTGGGCAACGCGGTCGCGGGGTATATTGCCCGGCACCGGCTTTACGAGAAGAGTGAGTACTGAATGGACATTCGCAAGCTGCAACGCGCCATCGTCGATGGTCTGGAAGACGTGAAGGCCCAGAACATCCAGGTCTTCAACACCGAGCATCTGTCGCCGCTGTTCGAGCGGGTCATCATCGCCTCGGGCACCAGCAACCGTCAGACCAAGGCGCTGGCTTCCAGCGTGCGCGAAACCGTCAAGGGCCGGGGCATGCAGGTCATGCGCTGCGAGGGCGAGGACAACGGCGAATGGATCATCGTCGACTGCGGCGCCGCCGTGGTCCATGTGATGCAGCCGGCCATCCGCGAGTACTACCACCTCGAGGAAATCTGGGGCGGCAAGCCGGTCAAGCTGAAGCTGGGCGACGGCGAGGTCAGGCTGGTCAAGGCCTCGGAGCCCATGGACGACGACGAGGACGAGGCGCCGGCCAAGAGCAAGAAGGCCAGCAAGGCCGTCAAGGCGCCAGCCAAGAAGGCTGCGCCCTCCAAGCCCGCCAGCAAGGTGACCGGCACCAAGGCGCCGGCTGCCAAGAGCCCGGCCAAGAAGGCCGCGCCCGCTGCCAAGAAGCCAAGCCCTGCCGGCAAGAAGGCCGCGCCCGCCAAGAAGGCCGCCACCCGTACCGTTGGCACCAAGGCCGCCAAGCCGGTCAAGACCATCACGGTCGGCGCGGCCAAGAAGTCGGCACCGGCCAAGAAGGCCGCGATCGCCAAGCCGGTTGCTCGCAAGGCTGCCGCCAAGCCCGCTGCCAGGCCTGCTGCCAAGAAGGCCGCGCCCGCCAAGAAGACGGCGCGCTAAGCCTTCGCCATGCGGCTCTGGCTTGTTGCCGTCGGCCAGCGCCAGCCGGCCTGGGCCGACACGGCCTACGAGGACTTCGCCAAGCGCTTTCCGCCCGAGCTCCGGCTGGAGCTGAAAGCGGTCAAGGCGGAGCCGCGCGGCGCCGGCAAGTCGGTGGAGCAGATGATGGCGGCCGAGGCCGCCCGCATCGAGGCCGCGCTTCCCAAAGGCGTGCGCCGCATCATCCTGGATGAGCGCGGCGAGCGCCGCACGACCATGCAATTGGCCGAGCGGCTCAAGCTCTGGATGGGCGAGGGCCGCGATGCCGCCCTGGTGATAGGCGGGCCCGATGGCCTGCATCCCGACTTCAAGGCCACGGCCGACGAGACGCTGCGCATCTCGGACCTGACCCTGCCTCACGCTTTCGCCCGCGTGCTGCTGGCCGAAGGCCTTTATCGCGCCTGGACCGTGATGGTCAACCATCCCTACCACCGAGAATGAGCGCCTTGCCGTCCTTCGAATTCATCTACCTGGCCTCGCAGAGCCCGCGCCGCCGCCAGCTGCTGGAGCAGATTGGCATGAAGCTGGAGTTGCTGCTGCCAGGGCCGGAAGAAGATGCCGAGGCGCTTGAAGAAGTGATTGCAGGCGAAAAGCCTGAGGCCTATGTGGAACGGGTGACCCAGGCCAAGCTGGATGCGGCCCTGGTCCGCCTGGGCCGCCGTGACTTGAAGCCGGCACCGGTGCTTTGCTCGGACACCACCGTGGCCCTGGGCGACCGCATCCTCGGCAAGCCGGCCGATGCGGACGATGCGCTGGCCACGCTGGAGAGCCTGGCCGGCCGCCGCCATCGCGTGATCACGGCCGTGGCCGTGGGCCTGGGCGAGCGGCGCCTGACGCGGCTGAGCGTTTCAGAGGTCGAGTTCGCGCCGGTTTCGCGCGAGCGCCTGCAGCGCTATGTAGACAGCGGCCAGCCCTTCGGCAAGGCCGGGTCCTATGCGATACAGAGCGATGCCGCGGTCTGGATCACGCACATCGCCGGTAGCTATTCGGGCATCATGGGCCTGCCGCTCCACGAGACGGCGGTGCTGTTGCAGCAATGGGGATTCGAGGTCTGAACCGGACATGGAAGACATCCTGATCAACTGGTCGCCGCAGGAAACGCGGGTGGCCATCGTCGAGAACGGCTCGGTGCAGGAGCTGCACATAGAGCGCACGCTGGAACGCGGCCTGGTCGGCAACATCTATTCGGGCAAGGTCGCGCGGGTGCTGCCCGGCATGCAATCGGCCTTCATAGACATTGGCCTGGAGCGTGCCGCCTTCCTGCATGTGGCCGACCTGCACGTCAACGGCAGCCGGCCCCACCACGCCGAGAGTGGCACGGCCGTGCCCATCGAGCGCCTGGTGTTCGAAGGCCAGGCGCTGACGGTGCAGGTGATCAAGGACCCGATAGGCACCAAGGGTGCGCGCCTGTCCAGCCAGATCAGCATCGCCGGCCGCATGCTGGTCTTCCTGCCGCAGGACAACCACATCGGCATCTCGCAGAAGATCGGCTCGGCCGAGACCCGCGAGCAGCTGCGCGCCCGCATGCAGGCCCTGGTGGGCAGCCCGGAAGAGGGCGGAGGTGGCGGCTTCATCCTGCGCACCAATGCCGAGGACGCCAGCGACGAGGAACTGGGCGCCGACATTGCCTACCTGCGCAAGACCTGGGCCACCATCCGCGAGCGTTCGTTCCGCTCGCCGCCGGGCACGCTCCTGCACCAGGACCTGAGTCTGGTCGAGCGGGTGCTGCGCGACCTGACCACCGAGCGCACGGGCTCCATCCGCATCGATTCGAAGATGCAGTTCGACGTGCTGCAGGGCTTCGGCGAGACCTTCATGCCGGCGGCCACCGAGAAGCTGGAGCATTACCGCGGCGAGCGGCCGATCTTCGACCTCTGCAACATCGACACCGAGCTGGACAAGGCTCTGGCCCGGCGCGTCGACCTGAAGTCGGGCGGCTACCTGATCGTCGACCAGACCGAGGCGATGACGACCATCGACGTCAACACCGGTGGCTTCGTCGGTGCCCGCAATTTCGACGACACCATCTTCAAGACCAACCTGGAGGCGGCCGGCGCCATCGCGCGCCAGCTGCGGCTGCGCAACCTGGGCGGCATCATCATCGTCGACTTCATCGACATGACCCGCGAGGAGCACAAGAACGCGGTGCTCAGCGAGTTCCGCAAGCAGCTCAGCCGCGACCGCACCAAGGTGACGGTGGGTGGCTTCACCCAGCTTGGCCTGGTGGAGATGACACGCAAGCGCACCCGCGAGTCGCTGGCCCGCATGCTCTGCGAGCCCTGCCCGACCTGCGAGGGCCGCGGCCAGGTCAAGACGGCGCGCTCGGTCTGCTACGACATCATGCGGGAGATCCTGCGCGAGGCCCGCCAGTTCTCGCCTCGGGAGTTCCGCGTGGTGGCGGCGGCCAACGTCGTGGAGATGCTGCTCGACGAAGAGAGCCAGCATCTGGCCGGCCTGTCGGACTTCATCGGCAAGCCGATTTCGCTGTCGGCCGAGCCGACCAACCAGACCGAGCACTACGACATCGTCCTGCTCTGACCGGGGTATTACCGATAGCGGTGCGACGGCCACCGCACAAAATCCGCCGCTTCCCCTGAGAGGAGGCGAGGCGATGGAGCAGTTGGCGATCGAGACGCGCGGACTGCGCAAGCGCTTTGGCAGCGTGCAGGCGGTGGACGGGCTGGACTTGCAGGTGCGGCGCGGCGAGGTGTTCGGCCTGCTGGGCCCCAATGGTGCCGGCAAGACCACGAGCATGGAGATGCTCGAAGGCATCAGCACGCCGGACGAGGGCGAGCTGAAGCTGCTGGGGCTGGACTGGCGCAAGGACGGTGCGGCGATACGGCCGCGCATCGGCGTGCAGTTCCAGATCACCGAACTGGACGACCGCATCAAGGTGCGCGAGGCGCTGGAGCTGTTCAGCAGCTACTACGCCCGGCCGCGTCCGGTGGCCGAGATGCTGGCCCAGGTCAGCCTGCAGGAGCAGGCCGAGTCCTTCCAGAGCAAGCTCAGTGGTGGCCAGCGCCAGCGCCTGGCCCTGGCCTTGGCGCTGATCCACAACCCGGAGCTGGTGTTCCTGGACGAGCCGACCACCGGCCTGGATCCACAGGCCCGCCAAGGCCTGTGGGACATGGTGCGCCAGCTCAAGGCCGAGGGCCGCACCGTGCTGCTGACCACGCACTACATGGAAGAAGCCGAGACCCTTTGCGACCGCGTGGGCATCATGGACCGCGGCCGCCTGCTCGAGGTCGGCACGCCGCGCGAACTGATTGCCGCACTGAAGCGCAGCGACTTTGCCGAGATCGAATTCGCAGCCGGCTCGCAGGCCGGGCCGCAGGCGCTGGCGGCGCGCACCGGTCTGGCCATCGAGGCCAAGGCGGGCCATTGGGAGGTGGCGCTGAGCTCTACCCAGCGCGACTTGCGGGCCCTGCTGGATGGCCTGGAGGCCGAGGGTCTGCCCATGAGCCGCCTGCATCTGCGCAAGTCCAGCCTGGAAGACGTCTTCCTCCATCACACCGGCCGCAGCCTGAGGGACTGAGAGATGAACGCGAGCTTCTTGTCGAGGATGTTCTGGCGCCAGTTGCAGATGGGCCTGCGCCTTTACCTGCGCGAGCCGCAGGCCCTGTTCTGGTTCGCCGGCTTTCCGATCGCGATGCTGATCGTGCTGGGCCTGGTGTTCGGCGGGCCGGCCAAGCCGCAGCCGCTGGTCTGGGCCCATGCGGCCGACGAGGGTCCCGATGTGCTGCTGCTGGAGAAGGCCTTGAGCGAGCGCGGGCTCAAGCTGGAGCGCATGGAGGTCGAAGCGGCCGAGCTCCGCTGGCGCCAGGGCAAGCTGGTGGCCCTGCTGGAAGGCGAGGCCGGCGCGCCCCGGCTGCGCATCAACAGCTACTTCGGCGGCCAGGGCATGCAGGTCGAGGCCTTGCTGCAGCAGGCGGCCCTGGCGGTGCAGGCAAGGCGCACCGGCGTCGAGCCGCCGGCTCCCGTGCCCGTGGACCTGCTCAGCCCGGGCGGTCAGCGCGAGGGCAATTACGTGGCCTTCCTGCTGCCCGGCCTGCTGGGCCTGAACCTGATGATGATGGGCGTGTTCGGCGCCACCATGACCGATGTGGCCCTGCGCGAGAAGGGCCACTACAAGCGGCTCTCAGCCACGCCGCTGCCGCGCTGGGTGTTCATGGGGGCCCAGGTGGTCGAGCGCATCGTCGTACTCTTCGTCGGCTCGGCCCTGCTGCTCCTGACCGGCTACCTGGCCTTCGGGCTGAGCAGCCGCGGCAGCCTGGTGGCCCTGTTCCTGCTGATGGCCCTGGGTGCGACCTGCTTCATCAGCCTGGGCTATGTGCTCGCCAGCCTGGCCCGCAATGTGGAGTCGGCCAATGGGCTGGCGAATCTGGTCTCCATGCCGCTGATGCTGCTGTCGGGCGTCTACTTCTCGCTGGATGCCGCGCCGAGCTGGCTGCAGGCCGCCATGTCCTGGCTGCCGCTGATGCCTTTGCTCGACGCGATGCGAGCGGTCTACAACGACGGCGCCACGCTGGCCAGCCAGACCGGGCCGCTGGCAATCATGGGTGGCTGGGCGCTGCTGTTGTTCGCAAGCGCTACAAGGCGTTTCCAATGGCGCTGAGGGCCGTGCGGCGGCTGAGGCAGAATGCTGCCCCGGATGTCTGATCGACGGCAGGCCGCCGGCCTGTCGCCCTTGTCATTGCAAATCCGCGAATGTCCGACCTGAATCCTGAAATGCGCGGCCTGAATCGCCGCCACCTGCTGGCCGCCGCGGCCGCCTCTGTTCCGCTAATCGCCCAGGCGCAGTTCCGGGTCGAGATTGCCGGCGTGGGCACGGCGCAGCTGCCGATTTCCATTCCCAACTTCCGCGATGAAGGCCTGGCCGGCCAGGCCATTGCGGCCATCGTGCGCGCCGACCTGGAGCGCAGTGGCCAGTTCCGCGTGGTCGAGGCCAATGTGCCGCTGAGCGAGACCAGCCAGCCGGCCTTCGGCGAATGGCGCCAGCGCAATGTGGACGCGCTGGCCGGCGGCTCGGTGACGCGCCTGGCCGATGGCCGGGTCGATGTGCGCTTCAAGCTCTGGGACGTGGTCAAGGGCTCGGACCTGGGCGGCGAGAGCCAGGCCATCGTGGTCGAGGATGCCCGTCTTGCGGCGCACCGCATCGCTGACGCCATCTACGAAAAGCTGACCGGCGAGAAGGGCGTGTTCGCCACCCGCATGGCCTACGTCAGCAAGGTCGGCAACAAGTTCACGCTGTGGATCGCCGACGCCGACGGCGAGGGCGCACGGGACGCGCTCAACAGCAGCGAATCCATCATGTCCCCGGCCTGGTCGCCCGATGGCCGCGAGGTGATCTACGTGTCCTTCGAAGGCCGCAAGGCCTCGATCTGGGCGCAGAGCCTGCAGACCGGCGCCCGCCGCCAGGTTGCCAACTTCCGCGGCACCAACAGCGCGCCGACCTATTCGCCGGACGGCCAGCAGATCGCGATGACGCTGTCGCGCGAGGGCGGCTCGCAGCTGTTCATCATGAACCGCGACGGCAGCAATGTTCGCCGACTGACCACCAGCTCGGCCATCGACACCGAACCGGTGTTCTCGCCGGACGGCAAGAGCCTCTACTTCGTCAGCGACCGCGGTGGCGCGCCCCAGATCTACCGCATGTCGACCGGCGGCGGCGGGGTCGAGCGTGTCACCTTCACTGGCTCGTACAACATCAGCCCGGCGCTCAGCCCCGATGGTCGCACCATGGCATTCGTGACGCGGGTCAATGGCAATTTCAAGCTGGCCGTGATGGACATGGCCAGTGGCGCGGTGAACCAGATCACCGACACGCTGGATGATGAAAGCCCCAGCTTCTCGCCCAACGGCAGGCTGATCGTCTATGCGACCCGCGCCAACGGACGAGAAGTGCTGATGACCACCACGCTGGACGGCAAAATCAAGGCCAAGCTCGCCGCCGGTCAGCGAGACATGCGCGAACCCATCTGGGGGCCGTTCGGTCGTTGAAGGAACGCCGTCCCCACCGTCCCAACAAGTTCAACGACGAACGCTTTTCTATCAAGGAGCGAAACCAATGAAGAAGCAAAGCCAAATCCTGTTCTCCCTGCTCGCCGCCGCCGCCCTGGTGGGTTGCAGCTCGCCGGTCAAGCTGGACGAGCCCGCAAAGGTGGAAGACCGCACGCCGCCTCCGCCGGTGAGCAAGCCGGCCCAGCCCGAACCCAAGCCCATGGCCGACTCGGCCGTGAAGCGCGTCGACATCGACGCCGAGCAGACCGCTGCCGTGTCGGACAAGCGCGTCGTCTACTTCGACTTCGACAGCTATGTGGTCAAGGACGAGTACCGTGGCGTGGTCGAGGCCCATGCCAAGCGTCTGGGCATCAGCAAGGCCGTGCGCCTGAACCTGGAAGGCCATGCCGACGAACGCGGCGGCCGCGAGTACAACCTGGCCCTGGGCCAGAAGCGCGCCGAGGCCGTGGCCAAGTCGCTGAGCCTGCTGGGCGTGGCGGCTGAGCGCTACGAGCCGGTGTCGTTCGGCAAGGAACGTCCGGCCGTCCAGGGCAGCACCGAAGAGGCCTGGGCCAAGAACCGCCGCGTCGAACTGCAGGACAAGAAGTGATGAACGCGCGCGCCTCGATGCTGGCGGTCGCTCTGGCCGCGATGGCAAGCCTGTTCGGCAGCCTGTCGTCGGCCCAGGCGGGCGTCTTTGACGACGACGAGGCGCGCAAGGCGATTGTCGACCTGCGCACCCAGGTCAAGCAGAACGACGAGGCGAGCAAGGCCCGCGTCGATCAGCTGGCGGGCCAGATGAATGACCTGCTGCTGCCCCTGCGTCGCAGCATCCTGGACCTGAACGGCCAGATCGAGGCGCTGCGCGCCGATGTCGCCAAGCTGCGCGGCCAGAACGAGCAGCTGGCCCGCGACCTGACCGACGCCCAGCGCAAGCTGACCGACCAGGTGCTGGCGCTGGAATCGCGCCTGCGTCCGCTGGAGCCGCAGAAAGTCTCGCTGGACGGCAAGGACTTCCAGGTCGATCCGGAAGAGCGTCGCCAGTACGAGGCCGCCACCGGCCTGGTGCGCCGCGGCGACTTCGCCGAGGCCGATGCTGCGCTGCAGGCCTTCCTGCGCCGCTATTCGGCCAGCGGCTATGCCGACTCGGTGCGCTTCTCGCTGGGCATCGCCCAGTACGGCAACCGCAACTGCAAGGACGCGATCACCAGCTTCAAGGCCTTCATCGCCTCGGCCAAGGACCATCCGCGTGCGCCCGACGCCGCGCTGACCCTGGCCAACTGCCAGGCCGACCTGAAGGACGTCAAGGCGGCCAAGCGCAGCCTCGAAGAGCTGATCAAGACCTACCCGGGCACCGAGCAGGCCAAGGCCGCCAAGGAGCGGCTGACCTCGCTGAAGTAGATAGCCTCGCTGTCATCCCCGACCCCGCCGGCCTTGGGCCCGCGGGGTTTTCTTTTGCCCTCCCTACAATCGCGGCCCATGCAGGACCTCGATATCAATGCCATCCAGCAGCAGGTGCTCTGGGCCTCGTTCGCCCTGGCCGTGCTTTTCGGTGCCGTCGCGCAGCGCAGCCATTTCTGCACCATGGGCGCGGTGTCAGACATCGTCAACATCGGTGACTGGAGCCGCATGCGCATGTGGGCCTTGGCGGCGGGCGTGGTCATGCTGGGCTTCAATGCCATGGTGGCCCTGGGCTGGGTGGATGCGGCCAAGACCGCCTATGCAGCGCCGCGGTTGCTGTGGCTGTCGTCCATCGTCGGCGGACTGATGTTCGGCTTCGGCATGGTCCTGGCCTCAGGCTGCGGCAGCAAGACCCTGGTCCGCATCGGCGCCGGCAATCTGAAGTCGCTGTTCGTCTTCTTCGTGATGGGTGTGGCGGCCTTTGCCACGCTCAAGGGCATCACGGCGGTGTTGCGGGTCGAGACGGTCGAGAAGGTGTCCGTGACCTTGGCAACCGGCCAGGATCTGCCCAGCCTGCTCGCCGCGCCGCTGGGCCTGGCCAAGCCCAAGGCGGCAGCCTGGATTGGCGGCCTGCTCGGCGGTGGACTGCTGCTCTGGGCGCTTTGGAAGCCCGAGGGCCGCAGCCTCGACAACCTGCTGGGCGGCCTGGGCTGCGGCGCGGCCGTGGCCGGCATCTGGTGGGTCAGCGGTCGCCTGGGCTATGTGGCCGAGGATCCGAACACGCTGCAGGAAGTCTTCGTGGGCAGCAGCAACCGCGACCGCATGGAGGGCATGAGCTTCGTCGCCCCCATGGCCTACAGCATCGACTGGCTGGTGTTCTTCAGCGACAAGAGCAAGGTCCTGGGCCTGGCCATCGTCAACACACTGGGCGTGGTCGTCGGTGCCGGCGCCTGGGCCCTGGTCACGCGCAGCTTCCGTTGGGAGGGCTTCCGCGGTGTCGAGGACACGGCCAACCATCTGGTCGGCGCGCTGCTGATGGGCATTGGCGGCGTGGTAGCCCTGGGTTGCACGGTGGGGCAGGGCCTGTCCGGCCTCTCGACCCTGAGCCTGGGCAGCTTCATCGCGTTGGCCTCCATCATCGGCGGTGCGGTGCTGGCCCTGCGCTACCAGACCTGGCGCGTCGAGCGTTCGATCTGAATGAGCGTGACTGACTACGACGCCGAGCGCCGTTTCGGCGGCCTGCGCCGGCTCTATGGCGACGAGCGCTACCAATGGTTGCGTGAGGCGCATTTCGCCGTGGTCGGGCTGGGCGGCGTCGGCTCCTGGGCGGTGGAGGCGCTGGCCCGTTCGGGCGTGGCGGCGCTGACCCTGATCGACCTGGACCAGGTGGCCGAATCCAATATCAACCGCCAGGTCCAGGCGCTGGGCGAGACCGTGGGCATGTCCAAGGTCGAGGCCCTGCGGCGACGCATCCTGGACATCAATCCGGCCTGCCGGATCAGCCTGGTTGAGGAGTTCGTCGAGGAAGCGAACTGGCCTGGCCTGCTGGCTGGCGAAACACCCGATGGCCTGATCGACGCCTGCGACCAGATCCGGGCCAAGGCCTGCCTTGCGGACTGGGCGCTGCGGGAAAAGGTCGATTTCGTCACCGTCGGCGCGGCCGGCGGCAAGCGGGCGCCGCACCTGATCGAGATCGAGGACCTGGCGCTGACAACACATGACCCCCTGCTGGCCTCGCTGCGCCAGCGTATGCGCAAGCACTACGGCGCGGCGCGCCAGGGCAGGATCGGGGTGCGCTGCGTGTTCTCGCGCGAGGCGGTCCACCGGCCCGTGTCCGACGACGGCTCGGCCTGCCCCGTCGATGGCAGCCTCAATTGCGCCGGCTACGGATCCTCGGTCACCGTGACCGCCAGTTTCGGCATGGCCGCCGCTGCCGAACTGATCGAGTGCTACCTCCAGGACCAGGCCAAGAAAATTCTTGCGGGTCGGGTCTGAACTGCCCTATAATGTGAGGCTCTGCTGATGGGGGTTGTTAGCTCAGTCGGTAGAGCAGCGGACTTTTAATCCGTTGGTCGCAGGTTCGAATCCTGCACAACCCACCAGTCATGTGGTTTCGTGGGTCCTTAGCTCAGTTGGTAGAGCAGCGGACTCTTAATCCGTTGGTCGAAGGTTCGAATCCTTCAGGGCCCACCACGAAACTCTCAGGCACACAGCCTGGGTCCTTAGCTCAGTTGGTAGAGCAGCGGACTCTTAATCCGTTGGTCGAAGGTTCGAATCCTTCAGGGCCCACCAGAATTCCAGGGGACTCGTCGCAAGACGAGTCCCCTTGTCGTTTCAGCGCTGGCGCTAGCATCGCACCCATGAAGCTGTACCTGCTGTTCCTGCTGATGGCCTCGGCCACCGTGCTGAGCCCCGGCCCCGGGGTCTTGATGACGCTGAGCAATGCGCTGCGCAGCGGTTGGCGCGCAAGCCTGCCGGGCATCCTCGGCATTGCCAGCGGGGCCACCATCGTGGCCGCGATCTCGGCCACCAGCCTGGGCCTGCTGCTGGCCAGCTCGGCTCTGGCCTTCACGCTGATCAAGATCCTCGGCGCCCTCTACCTGGTCTGGCTGGGCCTCAAGCTGTGGCGCTCACCCGGCCTGGCGCTCGACGAAGCGGCCGACCTGCGTCCGCCGCGCTCGGCCGGCGCGCTGTTCCTCGAATCGCTGACGCTGCAGTTCACCAATCCCAAGGCGATCTTCTTCTTCCTGTCGGTGCTGCCGCAGTTCATAGACCATGATCGTCCGCACACGCCGCAGTTTGCGCTGCTGGTGCTGAGCTACGCGGTGCTGGTCATCCTGATCCACAGCGGCTATGCGCTGTGCGCCCAACGGGCGCGGCATTGGCTCAAGTCGCCGCGCGGTGGACGCACTCTGAACCGCATCGGTGGCGGGACCTTCATGGCCTTCGGCGGCCTGCTGGCTTTGTCCAGGAACTAAACTCCGCGCCCTATGACCGCACCGACCGAAGCCTCCCTGCTCCAAGCCCTGCAAGCCGTTGTCGATCCCAACACCGGGCAGGACTTCGTCTCCACCAGGCAGCTGAAGAAGCTGCGCATCGAGGGTGACCAGGTGGCCTTCGAGGTCGAGCTGGGCTACCCGGCGGCCAGCCAGATCCCGGCGCTGCGCAAGGCCCTGGTCGACGCGGCCCGCACCGTGCCAGGTGTTGCCAACGTCAGCGTGGAGCTGCACAGCAAGATCATTGCCCACGCGGTGCAGCGCGGCGTGCAGTTGCTGGCCGGCGTCAAAAACATCGTGGCCGTGGCCTCGGGCAAGGGCGGTGTCGGCAAGAGCACGACGGCCGCCAATCTGGCGCTGGCCCTGGCGGCGGAAGGCGCCCGTGTCGGCATCCTGGACGCCGACATCTACGGCCCCAGCCAGCCCCTGATGATGGGCATCAGCGGCCGGCCTGAGAGCCAGGACGGCCAGATGATGGAGCCCCTGGTCAGCCACGGCATCCAGCTGATGTCCATAGGCTTCCTGGTGGCCGAGGACCAGGCCATGATCTGGCGCGGTCCCATGGCCACGCAGGCGCTGGACCAGCTGCTGCGCCAGACCCGCTGGCAGGACCTGGACTACCTGATCATCGACATGCCGCCCGGCACTGGCGACATCCAATTGACGCTATCGCAGCGCGTGCCGGTGACCGGCGCCGTGATCGTGACCACGCCGCAGGACATCGCCCTGATCGACGCCAAGAAGGGCCTCAAGATGTTCGAGAAGGTGGGCGTGCCCATCCTGGGCATCGTCGAGAACATGGCGGTCCATGTCTGCACGAACTGCGGCCATGCCGAGCACATCTTCGGCGCCGACGGCGGCAGGAAGATGGCCGAGGCCTATGGCGTGGACTACCTCGGCGCCTTGCCGCTGGCCATGTCCATCCGCGAGCAGGCCGATGCCGGCAAGCCCAGCGTGGCGGCCGAGCCCGAGGGCGAGGTGGCCGGCCTGTACAAGGCCCTGGCGCGCCAGGTGGCGATCAAGATCGCCAAGCAGGCCAAGGACTATTCGTCCAAGTTCCCCAGCATCTCCATCTCCAAGACAACCTAAGGGTTGTTACCAGGGCTTCCTGCGCCCGGCATCGCCGGGCAGGGCGCGCTTGCGCTATGGACAAGCGTCCTGCTTTGTGACGGAATCGACGGCAGTGTCGCGTGACGGCCGGCTGATCACAAAGCAGGAGACGAACCCCATGGACATGAACCGGAGGCAGTTCTTCCGGGTGAGTGGCGCCGGGCTGGCCGCATCCAGCCTCGCCGCGCTGGGCTTCTCGCCCACGGCCGCCCTGGCCGAAACGCGCAATTTCAAACTCGCCCGTACCACCGAAACCCGCAGCACCTGTCCGTATTGCTCGGTCAGCTGCGGCCTGATCATGTACACGCTGGGCGACAAGGCGAAGAACGTCAAGTCGACCATCATCCACGTCGAGGGCGACCCGGACCACCCGGTCAACCGCGGCACGCTGTGCCCCAAGGGCGCGGGCGTGCTGGACATGATCCAGAGCCCCAACCGCGTCAAGTATCCGCAGGTACGCGAAGCCGGCTCGGCCGACTGGAAGCGCATCTCCTGGGATGAGGCGCTGACCCGCGTGGCCAAGCACCTGAAGGCTGATCGCGACGCCAACCTGGTCAAGGCCAACGACAAGGGCGTCACGGTCAACCGCTGGAACACCACGGGCTTCCTGATCAGTTCCGCTTCCTCCAACGAATCCGGTTATCTGAGCGTCAAGATCGCTCGCGGCCTGGGGATCGTCTCCCTGGACACGCAAGCACGCATCTGACACGCACCGACGGTGTCCAGTCTGGGCCCGACTTTCGGTCGCGGAGCGATGACCAACTCGTGGACGGATATCAAGAACGCTGATCTGGTCCTGATCATGGGCGGCAATGCCGCCGAGGCCCACCCCTGCGGCTTCAAGTGGGTGGTGGAGGCGATGCAGCAGCGCAAGGCCAAGCTGGTCGTGGTCGACCCGCGCTTCACGCGCTCGGCGGCCGTGGCCGACTACTACGCGCCGCTGCGCGTGGGCACCGACATCGCCTTCCTGGGCGGCGTCATCAACTACATGCTGAGCAACGGCAAGGTCCACCTGGACTACGTCAAGCTCAACACCGACGCCAGCTTCCTCACCAAGCCCGACTACAAGTTCGAGGACGGCTTCTTCAGCGGCTACAACGCCGACAAGCGCAGCTATGACAAGGCCAGCTGGGGCTATCAGCTGGGCGAGGACGGCTACGTCAAGGTGGACGACACGCTGCAGGACCCGCAGTGCGTCTTCCAGCAGATGAAGAAGCACTACGCCCGCTACACGCCCGAGCAGGTCAGCAAGATCACCGGCACGCCCAAGGACCAGTTCCTCAAGGTGGCCGAGCTGATTGCGGGCACAGCCACGCCGGACAAGGTGATGACGATCTGCTATGCCCTGGGCTGGACCCAGCACTCGGTCGGCTCGCAGAACATCCGCACCATGGCCATGATCCAGCTGCTGCTGGGCAATATGGGCCGGCCGGGCGGCGGCATCAATGCACTGCGCGGCCATGCCAACGTGCAGGGCATCACCGACATGTGCGCCTACTCCGAGGTGCTGTCGGGCTACTTGAGCGCACCCACTGACGCGGACGTGGACCGCGAGACCTATCTGAAGAGCCGGACCGGCAAGCCGCTGCGCCCCAACCAGATGGCGTTCACGCAGAACTTCCCGAAGTGGCACACCAGCCTGATGAAGGCCTACTACGGCGCGGCCGCGACCAAGGACAACGACTTCGCCTACGACTGGCTGCCCAAGCGCGACACCGGCTACGACGTGCTGGCCCTGTTCGAGCGCATGCACCAAGGCAAGATGAACGGCTTCCTCTGCCAGGGCTTCAACCCGCTGGCCGCGGTGCCGAACAAGAAGAAGCTGTCGGCCGCCTTCGCCAAGCTGAAGTACCTGGTCATCATGGATCCGCTGGAAACCGAAACCAGCGAGTTCTGGAAGAACTACGGCCCGCTGAACGACGTCGATCCGGCCAAGATCGCGACCGAGGTGTTCCGCTTTCCGACCAGCTGCTTCGCCGAGGAGACCGGCTCCTTCACCAACTCCAGCCGCGTGATCAGCTGGAAGGAGAGGGCGGTCGAGCCGCCGGGCGAGGCCAAGACCGACTCGGAAATCATGGCCCGGCTCTTCGTCAAGCTGCGCGCCATGTACGCCAAGGACGGTGGCGCCTTGCCCGAGCCGATCGCGGCCCTGGCCTGGCCCTACATCAATGCCAACGTACCCAACCCGGCCGAGGTGCTGCGCGAGATCAACGGCAAGGCCCTGGCCGACTTGATGCCACCACCGCCCGCGCCGCAACTGGACGCGAAGGGCAAGCCCATCCCGGTGCCCGCAACGGCGCCGGGTGCGGCGCCGCCGCAGCCCATCCTCAAGGCCGGCGAGCAGCTCCCGGGCTTTGCGGTGCTGCGTGACGACGGCTCGACCAGCTGCGGCAACTGGATCTACGCCGGCTGCTGGAGCCAGGCGGGCAACCTGACCGCGCGACGCGACACCTCCGATCCCACGGGACTGGGTGTGTTCCAGAACTGGGGCTTCTCCTGGCCGGCCAACCGCCGCATCCTCTACAACCGCGCCAGCGCGGACAAGGACGGCAAGCCCTGGGATCCCAGCCGCAAGTACCTGGCCTGGAACGGCACGAGCTGGGCCGGCGGGGCCGACATCCCCGACATGCGGCCCGATGCGGCGCCGGAGCAGGGCGTGGGCGCCTTCATCATGAACCCCGAGGGCGTGGCACGGCTGCATGCCGTGGGCATGAGCGAAGGTCCCTTCCCCGAGCACTACGAGCCCTTCGAGACGCCGGTGGGCGTCAACCTGATGTGCCCGACCAACCCCAAGGCCGTGTCCAATCCGGCTGCCCGGGTGTTCAAGGGCGACCTCGAGGCCTTCGGCAAGAAGGAGGAGTTCCCTTACGCGGCCACCACCTACCGCCTGACCGAGCACCAGCATTTCTGGACCAAGCACGCCCGCAGCAATGCCATCGTCCAGCCATCGCCCTTCGTCGAGATCGGCGAGGAGCTGGCCAAGGAGAAGGGCATCAGGCAGGGCGACAAGGTCAAGGTGCGCAGCAACCGCGGCGAGGTGATCGCGGCCTGTGTGGTGACCAAGCGCATGCGCGCGCTCGAGGTCAACGGCAAGAAGGTCCATCACGTCGGCATCCCCATCCACTGGGGTTTCAAGGGCGTGACGAACAACGGCTACCTGGCGAATGCGCTGACCCCCTACGTGGGCGACGCGAACTCGCAGACGCCGGAGTTCAAGGCCTTCCTCGTCAACATCGAAAAGGTGTAGGTCATGAGCAGTCTTCAAAGCCAAGACGTCGTGGCCCGCTCCGCCACGACGACGCCCAGCCCCTCGGTGCGCTCCACGCCCCAGGTGGCCAAGCTGATCGACGAGAGCAAATGCATAGGCTGCAAGGCCTGCCAGGTCGCTTGCATGAACTGGAACGACCTGCGCGACGAGGTCGGCGACAACATCGGCGTCTACGACAACCCCTCGGACCTCACGCCGAGTTCCTGGACGGTGATGCGCTTCTTCGAGGTCGAGCCCAAGGAGGGCAGCCTCGAATGGCTGATCCGCAAGGACGGCTGCATGCACTGCGAGGACCCGGGCTGCCTCAAGGCCTGCCCGTCGCCGGGCGCCATCGTCAAGTACGCCAACGGCATCGTCGACTTCATCTCCGAGAACTGCATAGGCTGCGGCTACTGCGTCTCGGGCTGCCCCTTCGACGTGCCGCGCATCAGCAAGAAGGACAACAAGGCCTACAAGTGCACGCTGTGCTCCGACCGGGTCGGTGTGGGCCTGGAACCGGCCTGCGTCAAGACCTGTCCCACCGGGGCGATCAGCTTCGGCACCAAGGAAGACATGGTGGCCTACGGCGACAAGCGCGCCGGCGAGCTGAAGGAGCGCGGCTTCCAGAACGCCGGGCTCTACAACCCGGCCGGCGTCGGCGGCACGCATGTGATGTATGTGCTCAAGCATGCCGACCAGCCGGGCCTCGAAGGCCTGCCGGCCAACCCCAGCATCAGTCCCATGGTGTCGCTGTGGAAGGGCGTGGCCAAGCCGTTGGCCGTGGCCGCCATGGTCGGCGCGGCGGTGGCGGGCTTCTTCCACTACATGAAGGTGGGTCCGGTCGAGTCGGAAGCCGATGAGAAGGAGCCGTCATGAGCAAGTACCTCAAGCGCTACGAAGACGGCGACCGCATGAACCACTGGCTGGTGGCCCTGCTGTTCGTGCTGGCCGGGCTGTCGGGCCTGGCCTTCTTCCACCCGGGCCTGTTCTTCTTGTCCAACCTGTTCGGCGGCGGCGCCTGGACGCGCATCCTGCATCCCTTCATCGGGCTGGCCATGGTGCTGTGCTTCGTGCCCATGTTCCGCAAGCTGCGCGCACACAACCGCATGACCGAGGCCGACCGCGAATGGCGCGCCAAGATGGGCGAGATGCTGCGCGGCAACAAGGAAGGCATGCCGCCGGTGGGCCGCTACAACGCCGGCCAGAAGCTGGTGTTCTGGGCCATGGTCTGGAGCCTGCTGGTGCTGATCGTCACCGGCTTCATGTTCTGGCGTCCATGGTTCGCCCACCTGCTGCCGATCGACCTGGTGCGCGCGGCGGCCCTGCTGCATGCTGTGGCGGCCACGGTGCTGATCCTGTCCCTCATCGTCCACGTCTATGCGGCGATCTGGGTCAGGGGTACGCTGCGGGCGATGACCCGGGGCACGGTCACCGAGGCCTGGGCCAAGAAGAACCATCCGCTCTGGCATGCCGAGATGACCGGCAAGGGCGGCAAGTAGCTTCAGTTGCAAGTTCAGCAAGGAGTGCGATGACGCTGGGAACGCAGGCGACCATCAAGCTGATGTCGCCCGAGGAGATCGCCGCGGGCGCCGGTGGCGCGCCTGTCCAGGAGTTGCGCCTGCCCGAGGTGGCCACGCTGTTCGCCGAGCGTTCGCTGCGCCTGCGCCAGCTTGCAGCGGGCCATGCGATGCGGGACTACCTGATCTTCATCGCCGACCTGTCGCAGGCCCAGCATGCCGTGCTGCAAAGGCTGGGCGAGCTGCCTCTGCCCACGCCCTCCGAAATCGCCGCCGCCCGCGCCGTCGGCCGGCCGCCGCTGCCGGCTGCCGATTGGCCGCGGGACCCGGCCTGGCAGGCCGCGCTGCGGGACATCGTTGACGAGCTCGCGCCGCGCGCGCCCGCCGCCACACAAGCCACACTGCAGGCCCTGCGCGAGGCCGATGCGGATTGGCTGGAGACCCAGGCCGACTGCCTGCTGAACGGCGTGATGCTGGGCCTTGACCTGGCGGCCGCGCCGCTGGTGGCCGCGGCCCTGCAGGTCTACTGGACTCGGCTGGTGACAGCCACCGCCTCGCGCTTTGACCAACCCGGCCAGCTGGCCTTTGCGCGCATCGAGGACGAGACGCTCTGCCCCTGCTGCGGCAGCCGGCCCACGGCCAGCATCACCCGCCAGATCGGTGACGTGGCCGGCCAGCGCTACCTGCACTGCTCGCTGTGCGCGGCCGAGTGGCACATGGTCCGCATCCAGTGCCCGCATTGCCTTTCGGGCCTGAAGCTGGCCTATGAATCGCTGGAGGCCATTGAAGGCACGGTCGGCCCGGCCTCGCCTTCGGCCGTGCAGGCCGAGACCTGTGGCGACTGCGGCCATTACCTGAAGATCGTCCACACCGAGCGCGACCCCTTCGTCGAGCCGGCGGCCGACGACCTGGCCAGCCTGACGCTGGACCTGCTGCTGTCCGAGACCGGGCTGCGCCGCCATGGCCTCAATCTGATGCTGCTGTTCGGCGAGCCCGAACCACCTCCTGACAGCCCACCCTCAGGGAGATCCTGATGTCCCAGTCCCGAGAGTCCGTGGTTCACGGCTCGAAGGCGGCCCCCAAGGATCTGCCCTCGACCGACAAGCTTCTGCGCCTCAGCGAGCCGCTGCTCGCCGAGCATGGCCACAGCCTGGTGGCCGCCGAGGCACGTGCCCTGCTTGACCGGCTGCGGGTGCGCGCCGTTGCCGGCGAGCTGTCGCAGGAGGCCGTCAAACCCGAGCGCCTGCAGGCGCTGCTGGCCGAGCGGGTCGCTGCGCGCCTGAAGCCGCGCATGCAGGCCGTGCTCAACCTGACGGGCACGGTCATCCACACCAACCTAGGCCGCTCGCTGCTGGCCGATGCGGCCTTGCAAGACCTGCCGCGCCTGATGGCCGGGCCGAACAACCTCGAATTCGACCTGGCCTCGGGTGGCCGTGGCGACCGCGACTCGCTGGTCGAAGGCCTGTTGTGCGAACTGACCGGTGCCGAGGCCGCCACCGTGGTCAACAACAATGCCGCCGCCGTGCTGCTGGCGATTGCGGCCTTGGCGCGGGGCCGGGAGGTCATCCTCTCGCGCGGCGAGCTGGTGGAGATAGGTGGCGCCTTCCGCATGCCCGACGTGATGGCCAGCGCGGGCGCGCGCCTGGTCGAGGTCGGCACGACCAACCGCACCCATGCGCGCGACTACGCCGGTGCCATCAGCCCCGAAACGGCGATGCTGATGAAGGTCCACACCAGCAACTACCAGGTCCAGGGCTTCACGGCCGCGGTGGAGGAGGCCGAGCTGGCCAAGATCGCGCACGCCCATGACCTGCCGCTGGTGACCGACCTGGGCAGCGGCGCCCTGGTCGATCTCTCGCAATGGGGCCTGCCGCGCGAGCCGCTGCCGCAGGACATGCTGGCCGCCGGCTGCGATGTGGTCACGTTCAGCGGCGACAAGTTGCTGGGCGGGCCGCAGGCCGGCCTGATCGTCGGCAAGCGCGAGTTCATAGAGCGCATCCGCAAGTTCCCCATGAAGCGGGCGCTGCGCATGAGCAAGCTGCCGCTGGCCGCGCTGGAGGCCACGCTGCGGCTCTATCTGCGGCCCGAAAGGCTTACCGAAGACCTGCCCACGCTGCGCCTGCTGACCCGGCCGCTGGAAGCCATACGCAACCAGGCCGAGCAGCTGCAGCCGCTGCTGGCCGCGGCCCTGGCGCCGCGCTACACGGTGCTGGTCCGCGAGATGCTGGGCCAGATCGGCTCGGGCTCGCTGCCGGTGGCACGCCTGCCTTCGGCCGGCCTGGTGATCGCGCCGGTGGCGAGCAAGGGCATAGGCACGGCGCTGGAGCGCTTGGCCGAAGCGCTGCGTGCCTTGCCGCTGCCGGTCATCGCCCGCATTGCCGAAGACCAGCTGTGGCTGGACCTGCGCTGCCTGGACCGTGCCGATCATCAGGCGGCCTTCATCGGCCAGTTGTCTGCGCTGCAGGAGGCTCTGGCATGAGGCGCCGCGATTTGCTTTTGGCGAGCCCGGGATTGCTCGGTGCGGCAGGGGCTCAAGCCCAGGCCGTCGAGCGCCCTTGGCCCAAGGGCCAGGCCACGCCGCCGCTGCAGCTCAAGACCCATCCCGAGGGCCAGCCCTGGTCGCTGGCCGCGCAGCGCGGCAAGGCCGTGTTGCTGAACTTCTGGGCCAGCTGGTGCGAGCCCTGCCGGGCCGAGCTGCCCTCGCTGGAATTGCTGGACACGGCCCTGGGACCGCAGGGCCTGCTGGTGGTGGCGGTGAACTACCGCGAGACCGATGCAGCGCTGAAACGCTTCCTCGACCAGACCTCGGTGGGCCTGCCGGTGCTGCGCGACGTGGATGGCCTGGCTTCGCGGGCCTTCGGCGTGCGGGTGTTTCCGACCACGCTGCTGGTGGATCGCCAGGGCCGGGCCCGCGCCAGCATGGTGGGCGAATGCGACTGGAACGGTTCCGAAATGCGCCATTGGCTGGCGCGCTATCTCAAGGCTTGAGTGGAACAAGGAGTGTGAGCATGTCTATGCAACGCAGAACCCTGATCGCGGGCGCCAGCGCCGCGGCGCTGCTGGCCCCGTGGCAGATGAGCTGGGCCCAGGAGCGCCGCTTCGCCCCGCAGCCCAGTCCGGGTTGGCGGGCCTTCGAGCTGACCCTGACCGTCAGCGTGGCCGACCCGCAGGGCACGAGCAAGCTCTGGCTGCCGCTGCCCGACCTGGAGACCGACTTCCAGCGCACGCTGGGACACAGCTGGACCGGCAATGCCGGCGTGGCCCGGGTCGTGGCCGACCCGGCCCGCGACACGCGCATGCTCTACGCCGAGTTCTCCGAGCTGGTCAAAGACCCCACGCTCAGCGTCACGACGCGGCTGCAGACCCGCAACCGCTTCGTCGACTGGGGCCAGCGCCGCAGCGTCAGCGAGGACCCCGAGGTGCTGCGCGCGGCGCTGGCGGCCACCGAGTTGCTGCCGCTGGACGGCATAGTCCGCAAGACCGCGCTGGAGATCACGCGCCACGCAAAGTCGGACCTCGACAAGGCCCGCGCCATCTACGACTGGGTGGTGAGCAATGCCCACCGCGAACCCAAGGTGCGCGGCTGCGGCGTAGGCGACATCAAGGCCATGCTGGAGACCGGCAACCTGGGCGGCAAATGCGCCGACCTGAATGCGATCTTCGTCGGCCTGAACCGTGCGGTCGGCGTGCCGGCCCGCGACATCTACGGCCTGCGCGTGGCGCCTTCGGCCTTCGGCTACAAGGAACTGGGCGCCAACTCGGCAGCGCTCAAGGGAGCCCAGCATTGCCGGGCCGAGGTCTTCCTGAAGCAGCATGGCTGGGTGGCCATGGACCCGGCCGACGTACTCAAGGTCGCGCGTCAGGAAACCACGGACTGGATCAAGGACCGCCGCCATCCGGTGGTCGCGCCGGTGGACAAGGCCTTGTTCGGCAGCTGGGAGGGCAACTGGGTCGGCTACAACCGCGCCCATGACCTGATGCTGCCCGGCAGCGCCGGCAAGGCCTCGCTGCCCTTCCTGATGTACCCGCAGGGCGAGAACCGCAGCGGCCGCTTCGACGAGCTGGCGCCGGACAACTTCAAGTACGTGATTTCCGCAAAGGAAGTCCAGGCTTGAAGCCATGATCGGCGGCCAATGATTGTCGGAACTGCAGGTCATATCGACCACGGCAAGACCACGCTGGTGAGGGCGCTCACCGGCGTGGACACCGACCGCCTGCCCGAGGAGAAGAAGCGCGGCATCAGCATCGAGCTCGGCTATGCCTTTCTAGCTGCGCCGGATGGCTCGCGCATTGGCTTCATCGACGTGCCCGGCCATGAGCGCCTGGTCCACACCATGCTGGCCGGCGCCACCGGCATCGACTACGCACTGCTGCTGGTTGCTGCCGACGACGGCGTGATGCCGCAGACCCGCGAGCACCTGGCGGTGCTGAGCCTGCTGGGCCTGGCGCGCGGCGCCGTCGTGATCACCAAATGCGACCGGGCCGATGCCACGCGCATCGCCACGCTGCGGCTGGAGATTGCCGAGCTGCTGGCTGGCACGCCGCTGGCCTCGGCCCCGGTGATCGAGGTCGCCGCGACGGCAGGGCAGGGCATTGCGGAGCTTCGCCAGCTGCTGTTCGATGCCGCGGCCCAGCCTGGCCAGCGAGCTGACGATGGCCGGGCCTTTCGCCTGGCCATAGACCGCGCCTTCAGCCTCAATGGCGTCGGCACGGTCGTGACCGGGACCATCCACTCGGGCTCGGTCCGCATCGGCGATGAACTGCTGCTGACGCCGAATCTGCGCGTCCACAAGCCGCTGCGTGTGCGCAGCCTGCATGCGCAGAATGCGGCGGTCGAGCAGGCCGGCGCGGGCCAGCGCTGCGCGGTCGCCCTGGTCGGCCTGGCCAAGGACGAGGTGACCCGCGGCCAGTGGCTGGTCGCGCCCTCGGTGGCCTTGTCCACGAGCCGGCTCGATGCGCGGCTGCAGCTCTGGCCGGCCGAGGCCCGGGCGCTGAAGTCGGGCGCCTCGGTCCATGTGCACCTGGGCGCCAAGGCCGTCACCGGCACGGTGGCCGTGCTCGATGCCGAGCAGCTGGAGCCGGGCGGCCAGGCCCTCGTCCAGTTGCTCTTGCATGAGCCTGTCGGCGCCTGGCGCGGTGACCGCGTGGTGCTGCGCGACGCCAGTGCCAGCCGCACGTTGGCCGGGGGCGTGGTGCTGGATCCGTTTGCACCGACCCGCTACCGGCGCACGACCGAGCGCCTGGCCGAGTTGCGGGCGCTGGAGCTGGTGACGCCAGAGCAGAGACTGACGGCCCTGCTGGATGCTGCGCCGTTGGGCCTGGATCTCGGTCGCTTCGCCGCGGCCGAGGGCGTGGCCGAGCTGCGAGCGCCGTGCGGTGCCTTGCTGGCTCATGAGGGTGAGCAGCGTTGGGCCTGGGCCGGGCCGGCAGCAGACGCTCTGGTGCAGCGCCTGATGCAATTGCTGGCCGATTACCACCAGCGCCAGCCCGAGGAACTGGGCCCGGATGCCGGCCGACTGCGCCGCCTGGTCGCGCCGCGCCTGGCCGAGCCCTTGTGGCGTGCGCTGCTGGCGCGCGAACGGTCGGCTGGTCGCCTGGCGCTGCGCGGCGCCTTCGTCCATTTGCCGGCGCATGGCGTGCAGCTCTCCAGCAGCGAGCAGCGCATCGCGCAGAAGGTTGCGCCGCGCCTGGCCGAGGCCGGCTTCGAAGGCTGCTGGGCCCGCGACCTGGCCCGTGACTGCGGCGAGAGCGAGGCGCTGATGCGCACCGTGCTGGCGCGCCTGGCCCAGCAGGGCGAACTGCACCAGGTGGTGAAAGACCTGTTCTATGCGCCGGTCCAGATGCATAAGCTGGCAGCCATTGCCCGTGGCATTGCCGCGGCCGAGCAGGGCCAGGTGCTGGCGGCCGGCTTTCGCGACGGCACGGGCCTGGGCCGCAAGCGGGCGATCCAGATCCTGGAATATTTCGACCGGGTGGGCCTGTTGCGCCGGGTCGGTGATCTGCACAAGCTGAGGCTGGACTCGCGGCTGTTCATGGCCGAGGAGCAGGCCGCCTGATGATCTGTATTGCAAGGAGTTCCATGGAGGAGAGACGACACCGGTGTGTCGGCCGGGCTTCAAACCCGGTGGGTGGCGCCATGCGTCGCCGGGCAGGTTCGACTCCTGTTCTCTTCCGCCAATCGAGGTGCCGGGTATGTTGACCGCCGGTGCCACGCTGCCTGAGCATCTGTGGGTGCTGGTCGAGCACCAGACCTGGGCCGAGCTGGGGCCCGACGGCACGGCGCGGGTCGGCATCACGGCCCTGGGCCTGAAGGCCTCGGGCGAGCTCTACATGTGCCGACCCAAGCCGGTGGGCCAGGAGCTGGAGCAGGGGCGGTCCATGGCGGTGGTCGAGCTGGCCAAGTCCATCGTCTCGGTCAAGTCGCCGCTGTCGGGCCGGGTGCTGCGCATCAATGAGCGCCTGGCCGAACAGCCCGAACTGGTGTTCCGCGATCCCTATGGCGAGGGCTGGCTGCTGGAGCTCCAGCCCACGCGCTGGGACGAGGACCAGGCGGCCCTGGTCAAGGCCTCGGAGTCAATGGCTGCGATGGAGCATTACGCATGGCTGAACCAGCTGCGGTGACCGGCCTGGCCCTCTTGCTCTGGCAGGTCGACCCGCATGACCAGGCACGCCTGACCACGCCCTTCTTCCATGCCGCCGCGGCCGCGGCCATGGACCTGCAGGTCGAGATCTTCTTCAGCGCCCGTTCGGTGCTGTTGCTCAAGCCCGGCGTGGCCGCATCGCTGCGGGCTTCGCAGCAGCATGACAAGACCGTGCTGCAGGCCATGCAGGAGGCCGTGGCCCAGGGCGCCAAGCTGCTGGCCTGCAGCGATGCGCTGGCCGCGCAAGGCCTGTCGCGCGAAGGCCTGATCCCCGAATGCTCGGGCCATGGGGGCGCCGTACAGTTCATGGACCGCCTCGCCGATCCGGCTTGGCGCTGCCTGGTTTTCTGAGATGACGACGAACGACGACGCCCTGTCCGCCCTGTTGAGCCGCTATTCGGTCGGCCCCAAGCACCTGGTCGAACCCGGCCCCAGCGATCAGCAATTGGCCCTGATGGTCGAAGCCGCGCTGCGCGCGCCGGACCATGGCGAGCTGCTGCCCTACCGTTTCAAGGCCGTGCGTGGCGAAGCACGCCAGCGCATGGCCGAGCTGTTCGCCGCCGCCGCACGCGCCGCCGGCAAGGACGAGGCCGGCGCAGCACTGGACGCTGAGCGGGCGTTGCGGCCGCCGGTCAGCGTGGCCGTGGTCGCGCGGCTGGACATGGGCCACCCCCAGGTGCCGGTGCATGAGCAATGGGCGGCAATTGGCGGGGCGCTCGCCAATTTCCTTAACGCCGCACACTTGCTGGGTTATGCAGGCAAGATGCTCAGCGGCGCCAAGGTGCGCGATCCGGCCGTCGTGGCGGCATTCTGCGAGCCGGGCGAAATCCTGCTGGGCTGGATCGCCTTGGGAACGCCTTCGCGCCGGCCCTCGGGGCCTTCGCGCAAGAGCGGGGTCGAGACGGCGCTGCAGATCTGGCCCGGCTGAGCGGGCCTCAGAGTCTCAGCGGCGTAGCCAGGTCTGGCAGGCGGCGTCGGTGGCGGCGCCGGGCCGCACCGTCAGCGTCGGCAGGCGGTCGGTGCTGCCGTCCACCGGCAGGTACTTGATCTCGCGGTCACCGGCCTCAGTCTTGACCTTGATCTCGATGGGCTTGGCGACTTCGTTGCCGAAGATGGACCAGCCCTTGAGCTCCATGCCGTCGCGCAGCCCGGCCTTGTGGGCGGGGCCGTCGACGATCACGCCCTGGACCTTGTAGGCGCCCGAAGTCAGCGAGGCCATGTCGAAGCCCGGCACCCAGCGCGGCACCTCGTCCCAGCGCAGGGCGAAGCAGGGGCCGGCCAGGCCTTCGTCCAGCTCGAAGCTGCGACCCTCGACCACATGGGCCTGCACCTGTTCGCGCGGCCGCGGGCCCAGCGCCGCCGTCAGCGCCTTCAGCACGCGCTCATGGGCAGGCTCGGCACCGCGAGCCTGCTGCTCCGGCAACATCAGGCCGCGCAGCAAGGCATCCAGGCCGGTCGGGTCCTTGGCGCGCAGCTCGCGGTCCCAGCCCATGGCCAGGATCTCGCCACGCGAATACATCTGGCGGCCGGCATCGCGGTCGCTGAAGAAGCGCGGCGCAATGCTCTCGGCCGTGGCATTGCGGGCCGGCGAGCGCCAGTGGCCGCGCAGCGCGCGGGTCAGCAGCTCGGCATAGCGGTCCAGCGTCCACAGGCCGCCGGCCAGCAGCAATCGGTGGGTGTAGTAGTCGGTCAGCCCCTCGGACAGCCAGTAGTGGCGAGCAGCCGCCTCCGGCGTGTTGCCGTCGTGGCCGCCCAGGCGGTGGGGCAGCCACTGGTGCAGGTTCTCGTGGCCGATCAGGAAATCGAAGCTGTCGTTGTTCGGCCCGAAGTCGCTGCTGACATGCAGCACGGCCGCCTGGTGGACCAGGGTGCCGCCGTTGTTGCCGCGGCTGTTGTTGGGTGTGCGCACCACGCTTTGGCGCGGCGAGCTGGCATCGCCCCAGAAGCGCCGGTGCGCATCCAGCAGCCGGGCGACCTGGTCGGCGAAGGCCGCATCGCCCAGCGACTGCGGGCCACGGCTCGCGGTGACCACCGGGCCGCTGGCGAGCTGCCGCTCGACCACGCGCCATCCGGGGCCGCCGGCATAGAAGGCATGGCGGAGCAGGGCATGCGTGCCTTGCAGGGAGGCCTCTGCCTGAGCCTGGACCTTGCCGTCGAAATGGCTGCCCAGCAGCGGCCCCGTCAGGTTTGAGCGCTGGACCAGGCTCAGGCACATGCGGCCGGCGCGCTTGTCGTCCCAGGCCTCGACGCTGGGCAGCACGCCGTAGCCGAAGAACTGGAACCAGTCGGCGCCTATCTGGGTGCGGTAGAGCTGGTCCTGGTTCTGGGTCTTGCCATCGTCCGGGTCGGCCAGGGCGGCGCGCACCTGGTAGCCGACCCTGACCTGGCCCTCGGGGCCATGCTCGACCTTCCAGCGGTGAATGTCCTCGCCGGGCAGCAGCTTCACACCCGCGGCCTGGTCGCCCGCCGGGCTCAGCGAGGCGCCAAAGTCCTTGATGCCGGCCCAGCCGTTCGACAGCCGCAGCCAGCTCTCGCGCCGGCCTTCGGCCGCGAAGCTCAGTTCCACGTCCAGCCGGCGGGGCTGGGTGTCGTAGCGGGGCGTGACCCGGTAGTGCAGGTCGCAGGCGGCTTCTTCGGCCCGGGCAGCGCCCGCGAGCAGGAGCAGGCAGGCGGCGGCGGAGAGGATTTGGGGGCGTGACATGGCCCGGCATGCTAGCCGCGCCGCCGGGCCATACGAAAAGATTGCGGGCCCGGTCGGGGACCCGTGGCTTCAAAGAGTCAGGGTTTCAGGTCCAGCACCACCTCGCCCGAGACCGGATCGGTCACGCCCAGGCCGTTGCCCAGGTCTTCCAGCTCAGCGCGGAAGCTGTCCAGCAGGCTGATCATCTGGCTGCGGGCGGCGGCCAGGCTGGCGAAGTCGTCCCATTCACCGACCAGGCAGAAGTCGCGCTCGCCGGTCTGCACCATGCTGCCGCGGCGGAAGCCCTTGAAGGTCGGGTCGGCCTTGCGATGGGCATCGAGGAAGGCCTGCTGCCGGCCCGGCTTGACGCGGAAGCGAACGATGTTGAAAGCGCTCATGGATCACTCCTCGTGGTGCGGCGTCCGAAGGGGCGCCGTCAGGCGGTAGTCGCGCTGCCGTAGAAGTTCTTACTCGCAGGCAGCATTGCCTTCAAGCGACGTTGCCGGTCTTGCTGGCGCGCCAGGCGTCAATGGCAGGTCTGAGTGTCGCGTAGCGGGCCAGGCTCTCGGCCGGCCAATGATGCTCGCGCCTGTAGAACTCGTCCAGCAGGGGCTTGGCGTCGGACAGCTTGAGCCAGGGCTGCTTGGTCTTGGTGAAGATGTGGATGTCGGGTGGGCAGCGGTCGGGTTCGTCCAGCGTGCCCACGCGTACAAAGGCCATCAGCGGGCCGGCGCCGCCATAGTGGCTGTAGAGCGCGACCCGGCAGTGTGGGCAACGGGCGATCTGCTGGCCGGCGCCGCTGGCCGAGGGCGTGTCCACCAGCTCCGGTGCCTCGCCCAGCAGCTGCAGCCGCTCGGTCTCGATCATCGCGTTCAGCGCAAAGGCCGAGCCGCTTTCGCGCTGGCACCAGCGGCAATGGCAGCAGTGGACGAACAACGGCGCCACGAGGAGCCGGTAACGGACGCGGCGGCAGTCACAACCGCCTTCGAAGCTCTCTTCGGCCATGCAGGTCTCCTGCAGATGCGAGCGGCCATCCTACGCTCGCGGAGGGCTCAGAGCCGACGCCTCTGGGCACAGGCTTCGACCAGCTTGGCGAAGCGGCGTTCGCGGGTCTTGGCCTGCTTGGCGCTGCTCAGCCACCACAGCATGCGCTGGCGGTGGCTGGGCGGCAGTTTCTCGAAGAAGGCCCAGGCCGGCTTGTCGCGCCTGAACTGCCTGAGCTCGGCTGCCGTGAAGTCGCCATGCTCCTCCTGTTCGAACGCATAGACGCGCGAGCGTCGCTCGATGCGGCGGGCAAAGGCGGCTTCGCCGGCGAGCCTCATCCGGCCTTCGTTGCGCAGCACCTCGACCCGAGCGATGTTGACCGCGCTCCAGATCGAACCGGGCTTGCGCGGCGTGAAGCGGATCTTGTAGTGCTCCTCGTCTATGCGGTGGCGCACGCCGTCTATCCAGCCCACGCACAAGGCCTCGTCCACCGACTCCGGCCAGCTGAGCCCCGAGCGGCCAGTGCCGCGCTTGACGAAGCCCACCGTCACCTCGGTGGCCTGGTCGGCATGCTCGGCCAGCCAGTCGCGCCAGGCGGCGGGCGAGGGGAAGAAGATCGGCTCGGCCACGACGAGCCTCAGGGCTTGACCGTGGAGAAGGCACCTTCGCGGATCATGGTGGCCAGCGCCTGGCGTAGCACGGCCATGGTGTCGCGCGAGAGCTGCAGGTGGCAGGCGACGTAGGTCTCGATCAGGCCGAAGCGCAAGACCACGCGCGGATGCGGCTCGGGCAGGTGTTGCAATTCCTTGGCGACCACATAGCCGTTGGCGGCCCAGAGGTCGATGCGCCTGGCCATCAGCTTGCGCACATTGGTGGCGTCGTCGGCCACTTCTTCCAGATGCATGCCCGAGGCCTGCAGCTGCCGCGCGGCGACCGAGTTGCGGATCACGCCCAGGGTCATCTCGCGGGCCTCGGCCAAGCTCGCCAGCTTGCGGTTGTCGTCCGGCCGGGCGACCAGCACCAGCTCGGCCCGCGAGATCGGTCCGGCCCATTGGTACTGCGCTTCGCGCTCGGGCGAGCGGCCCAGGCCGACGAAGCAGGTGCCGGGGCGAGTGGCCGTGTCCAGCAGGGCGCGCGGCGCTATGGTCCATTCGAAGCGGGGCTCGTCCAACCCGGCCAGCTGGGCCATGCGCCGCATGCGGTCTATGCCGGGGCCGCTGAAGCCGCTGCTCGCGTCCTTGATGAAGACGCCGGGCGTCTCGGCCACCAGCAGGATCAGCGGCTCGGCCGCCTGGCAGGACAGGATGCCCAGCCAGGCCAGCAGGAGCATTGCGATGGGGCGTATCACCTCAGCCCCAGGGCCTGGACCAGCTCGTCGGGACCATAAGGCCGGCCCCGCTGCGGCTGCTGGCGTACCAGCTCGCAGACGCGGGTGTTCAGCGGCGCCGCGCAGCCATGGCGTTCGGCCAGGCGCACCACCTCGCCGCAGAGCGCGTCGATCTCCGTGGGTCGCCCGAGCAGCAGGTCGTCGGCCATGCTGGAGCGGGCCTTGGCGTCGATCTGCAGCATGCGCTTGGCCAGGCGCTGGAACAGCCAGGTCGGCAGGCGCAGCAGCAGGGGTACGCGCTGCGGCGGCAGAGCGGCCAGCTGGGCGGGCGCTATGCCGGCGGCCTTTAGGGCCTGCAGCGCCTCCTGCTGCAGCGCGGCCAGGCAGCGGCGGTAGCCGCGTTGCAGGAGCTGCTCGCGCAGCGGCTTGCCGGACAGCGCATTGACCGGGTTGTTCAGGTTCAGGAGCAGCTTGCCCCACTGCACGCCGCGAAGATCGGGCAGCAGCTTGAAGCCCACGCCCTGGGCCGAGAAGGCGGCCCGCAGCGGTTCGAGGGCGGCATGCTGTTCGGCCATCAGGGCGCCGGCCGTGCCGCGATGGAAATGTCCGGCGCCGAGCTCGGCGATGTTGAACGGCACCATGCCTGCGAGCCATTGCAGGCCCGGGGCGGCGGCCCTTCCACGCTCGGCATTGCCGATGCCGTTCTGCATGCTGACCACGGGCGTGCCCGCCGGCAGGGCGGCGGCCAGTTCAGCGGCGGCGGTTTCGGTAGCGCCGCTCTTGACGCAGAGCAGGACCAGGCTCGGCTCGATGCCTGCCGGAATCGACTCATGGATCTGCAGTTCGCGCGCCGGCACACGCAGGTCGCGGCCATTCAGATCGCTGAGCCTAAGGCCCTGTTCGCGCAACGCGGCGGTGATGCGGGGGCGGCCCACGAAGACCACGCCCAGGCCCTGGGCCGCCAGCAGGCCGCCCAGGTAGCAGCCGACCGAGCCGGCGCCCATCACGAGCACCGGCCCCGGGGTGGGGGCGCTCACGTGGCCGGGTGGGCCAGGTCGCGCAGATGCGTGGGGCCGACGCGGCGCTCGATCTCGGCCAGCAGCTCGCGGCCCCAGCCCAGGGCGAACAGCCATTCGCCGACCACGAACATCGGGCCGACCAGCAGGCCGACCATGTCGTCCACGAAGGCCGGCTTGCGGCCTTCGTAGTAGTGGCCGACGAACTGGATCACCCAGCCGACGATGAAGCTGCCCAGGCCCCAGGCCAGCCAGGCCGCCACCGAGCCCTCGGCCAGTGGCGTGGCCAGCGCCATCAGCAAGGCATTGACGGCCACCGTGGCCAGGCCCAGCGTGAACTCTCCGCGGGTCAGGTACCAGAGCGCGCTGACAGCGCACAGGGCCCAGGCGCCGTTCAGCGCGATGCCGCCGATCGAGAACTGGAGGCGGGCCAGCAGCACGCCGATGGCGAACACGATCAGCGGGATGCCGACGAAATGGGTGGCGATGTTGCGACGGTCGCGGTGGTAGGCCGCGTATTGGGTCATCAGCTCAAGGGCGGGGCGGAAGGGGCTGGCCATGGGAGTCTCCTTCGAAGCTTTGTGGACTGCTTGTCTGCAATGTTCGGATGCTAGTTCAGCAGCTTGATGCCTCGCTGTCAAAAAACCGACAAGGGCGCCGCGGGAAACCCTGAGGCGGGCGCTGCTCAGCGGCCGGCGGGCACCGGCGAAGGCCCGTTCAGCGCGCGCTTCTCCCACTTGAGCTGCAGGCGGCCCAGCTCGCCGCTCTGCTGCAACTGCTCGAAGCCGCGGTCAAAGGCTTCCATGGCCGCCCGCGTCTGCTTGTGCCTGGGATTGAAGGCCACATAGCCGGGATAGCTGCCGAAATCGCAGAGCAGCCGCAGCGGGGTCTTCACCCGGGCCTCGTGCAGCAGGTAGTCGATGCGCTTGACCTCGTCCGTGGTCAGCAGGGCGCCCTCGACCCGGCCGGCCGCCAGCATCCTCAGCCCGGTGGCTTCAGACATCACGACCTGGGGTTTGAGCCGTCCCGTGGCGAGCAGGCGGTTGATCTGCTCGGTGTACTCATAGCCATGGGTGCTGGCCACCCGCATCGGCTTTTCGATCGGATCGCAGCTGGCCTTGGGCGCGCCGGCTTCCACGTAGAGCTGGTGGCGGGGCGCGATCACCGGGTTGCGCGGGAACAGCAGCTTGCCGGCCAGCTCGGCGTCCTGGCTGGTCGTGAAGCAACCCGCCAGCTCGCCGCGCAAGGCCATGACCTTGCAGCGGGCATAGGGCAGGACTTCCAGCTTCAGCTTCCAGCCCTGGCTGGCGTAGATGGTCCTGACCAGCTCGTTGACGTAGCCGCTGCCGTCGGCGAAGGACCAGGGTGCGGCATCGTCCTCGGCACCCAGCACCAGCTCGGGGATGGCGTTCTCGCCGCGGGCCGCGCCCAGGGCGATGCCCAGCAGCAAGGGCAGCAGCAGGCGAAGCGGCCGCCTCATCCTCACATCAGGGCCTCGAAGGGCAGCACGTCCAGCAGCTCGCCGGCCGCCACGTCGCCCTGTTCGTGGGCCAGCAGGATCAGGCCATTGGCGCGGCTCATGCTGGAAAGGATGCCCGAGCCCTGTTCGCCCGTGGTCCGGACCTGCCAGCCACCGTCCGCGGAGCGGCTGACGATGCCGCGCTGGTATTCGGTGCGGCCGGGCTTCTTGCGAAGGGCCTGCAGGCTGGTGGCGCGCAGCAGAGGCAGCGGTTCGACCTGGGCGCCGGCCAGGCGCAAGAGCGCTTCGCGGACCAGGGCATAGAAGGTCACCATCACCGCCACCGGATTGCCCGGCAGGCCGAACAGCAGGGCCTGGCTGCCGTCCGGCCGCGGCAGGCGGCCCACGGCGGCCGGCCGGCCGGGCCGCATGGCCAGCTTCCAGAACGTCATGTCGCCCAGCTCGGCCAGCACCTGCTTGGTGTGGTCGGCTTCGCCGACGCTGACCCCGCCCGAGCTGATCAGCACCTGTGCCTGTTCGGCGCCCGCGCGAATGGCCGCGCGCAGCGCCTCGGGTCTGTCGGGCACCAGACCCAGGTCGATCGGCTCCACACAGCCCAGCCGCTGGAGCAGGGCGATCAGCGTGTAGCGGTTGCTGTCGTAGATCTGTCCGGGCTGCAGCAACTGGCCCGGCGCTGCCAGCTCGTTGCCGGTGGACAGCAGGGCCACCTTGAGCCGCGGAAACACGCGAGCCTGGACCTGGCCCAGCGAGGCAAGCAGGCCTACGTCGGGTGGCCTCAGCAGCCGGCCGGCGGCCAGCGCGACCTGGCCTCGGGCCAGATCCTCGCCGGCCCGGCGGCGGTTGGCCCCGGGCCTGATCAGGCCGGGGGCGATATGGACGTGGCCATCTTCGACGCGGACCATTTCCTGCGGCACGACGGTGTCCAGCCCGGCCGGCATGGCGGCGCCGGTCATGATGCGCTGGCAACTGCCTGGCGGCACGGCGTCTGCCGCCTTTGAGCCGGCCAGGCTGGTGCCGGCCATGCGAAGCCGCGTCTCGCGGCCCTCGGCCAATTCGCTGCCGCGCAGCGCATAGCCATCCATCGCCGAGTTGTCCTGCGGCGGCACGTCGAAGGGACAGACGAGGTCTTCGGCCAGCACCCGGCCCAGCAATTGCTGCAGCGGCAGGGTCTCAAGCTCGCCGCCAGGTCCGGCCGGCAGCAGCCGCGCGATGAACTCGCGCGCCTGGTCCAGGTGCAGGGCCTCGGGGTCGTAGCCGGCCAGTTGCTGGGCGATCTCGTGCAGGCTCACGGCTGCTGCCGCAGGACGCGGCTCATCTGGTCCTTGGTCACGTAGCGGCCGTCGCCGAGCTTGATTGCCCGCTCCAGACGTCCGTAGCGGCGGAATCCGCAGCGCTCGTAAAGGGCGACCGCCGAGCTGTTGCTGGCGCTGACGCTGAGCGTGACCATCTCGAGCGCCGGTTCGGCCTCCAGCATCTGCAGCGCCTGCTCCAGCAGCGCGCGGCCCAGGCCCATGCCCTGCATCTCGGGCGAAACCATCATGCCGACGATATGGGCGATGTGGCGCACCTTGGCCCGGGGGTCGAATTCGGCACTGATGGCCCCCACCATGTGCTCGCCCAGCCAGGCGGTCAGCGTGAACAGGTTGTGGCCGCCGGCCACCAGGCCCAGGCGGCTCCGGTAGCTCTCGGCGCTGCGCGAGCGTTCGCTTTCGGCATCGGAGGTGAAGGCCTCCTCGAAGCGCTCCAGCATGCTGTCGCGCAGCTGCTTGTATTGCCGCAGGTCATCCTCGCGCATCACGCGCAGCAGGCAGGACAGGCGATCCGGTGCGGGCTTGCTCATCAGCCTCCGATGTAATGCATCTCGACCTTGCGGGCTTCGCCACCGAAGGCCACGCCGCTGGCGCGCAGCTGCGAATAGCGGTCGTGTCGGCCGCGCCAGATTGCTGCCAGCGTGCCGGCGATCCGGCCATCGTCGGCGCCGCCCCGCATGAGACTGCGCAGGTCATGGCCGGCATGGGCGAACAGGCAGAGGTAGAGCCGGCCCTCGGTGGACAGCCGGGCGCGGTTGCAGTCGCCGCAGAAGGCCTGGGTGACGCTGGAGATCAGCCCGATCTCGCCACCGCCGTCGGCATGGCCCCAACGCTCGGCAGTCTCGCCCGGCGCGCTGGGTTCCAGCGGCTCCAGCTGGAACTCGTGCTGCAGCCGGGCCAGCAGCTCGCGAGAAGGCAGCACCTCGTCCATGCGCCAGCCATTGGTGGCACCCACGTCCATGTATTCGATGAAACGCAGCGCGATGCCGGTGCCGTGGAAATGCCGGGCCATGGGCAGGACCTCGTGGTCGTTGAGGCCGCGCTTGACCACCATGTTGACCTTGATGGGCGCCAGGCCCGCGGCCTTGGCCACCTCGATGCCGTTCAGCACCTCGGCTACCGGGAACCCGACGTCGTTCATGCGCTGGAAGATGGCGTCATCCAGCGCGTCCAGGCTGACCGTGATGCGCTGCAGGCCGGCATCCTTGAGCGCACGGGCCTTGCGGGCCAGCAGCGAGCCATTGGTGGTCAGCGTCAGGTCGAGCAGCTGACCCTCGGGCGTGCGCAGGGTGGCCAGCATCTCGACCAGGCGTTCGATGTTCTTGCGCAGCAGCGGCTCGCCGCCGGTCAGGCGTATCTTCTGCACGCCCTGGGCGACGAAGACGCGGGCCAGCCGCGTGATCTCCTCGAAGCTCAGCAGCTCGGCATGCGGCAGGAAGTGGTGCTGGGCATCGAACACTTCCTTGGGCATGCAGTAGCTGCAGCGAAAGTTGCAGCGGTCGGTGACCGAGATGCGCAGGTCGCGCAGCGGCCGGCCGAGCGCATCCAGCAACAGCCCGCTGTCCGCGGCCACCGGGGCCGGCAAGGGCAGGGCGGGCTGACGCTGATCGACCAGGGGGATGACGCGTTCGGACATGGTGCCGATTGTGCCCTCGAGCCGGCCCCGTCGATCCGAACCGGGCCATCGGTCCCAGGCCTTGACTCCGGCAGCGCGATACTGAGCGGACTTTGAAGAAAGGCGAGGGGATGGCAATGAGGGGGTGGAAACGGTGGACCGGACCGCTGGCGGCCTGCCTGGTGCTGATCGTCGGCCCGGCGGCTGCAGCCGAGGTTCAGCAGGGCGGGCCAAGAGCCCGCATCGGTGGACACGAGCTGTCCTGGGAGTGCCGAGGCACCGGAGCCACGACCGTGCTGCTGGTCGAGGGCATGGGGCTGGACGCGCGGGCGACCTTCCGGAATACCTTCCGCAACTTCGAGGCCGACGGCGTGCAGGTGTGCCTGTATGACCGCGCCGGGGTTGGCAGCAGCAGCCCCTTGCAGCAGGCCCGGCCGCTGAAGGCCTTGAGCGACGAGCTGGTCGCGCTGGCAGCGGACCGGCAGTGGGGTCAGCTGGTGCTGGTCGCCCACTCGTTCGGCGGCCTGGTGGCGCGCTCGGTCGCGCTCGATCATCCCGGCCTGGTGCGTGGCATCGTCTTCGTCGACGCGGTCCACGAGTCCTGGCTCGACGGCCTGCGTCAGGCCCTGAGTCCGACCGGTTGGCGCACGATGGAATCCATCATCCGCTGGGAGAAGGATCAGCATTCCCATGAGGACTTCGTCGAGGCGGTGCAGTCGCTGACGGCCCGCCGCAAGCCGCTGACCTTGCCGGTCACCGTGCTCAGCCGTGGCTTGCCCCACACGCAGATCCGCCAGGCCCGGATGAGCTATGCCGACGTCGATGCCTACAACGCGACCTGGGATGTGGCCCAGGCACGGCTGGCCCAGGAGTCGAGCGACATGCGGCAGGTGCGAATGCGCCATGCCTCGCATCTCTTCGACGAGCAGGATCCCTGGCTCGTCATCGACGAGATCAAGGCCCTGCTGAAGCGCGTCGAGCCACGGCGCACTGAAGGGCGCTGAGCCTCGTCACCGGGTCGGCTTGCCGCCCGGCTTCCAGGCCGGCACGTAGTCGCTGTTGGCCAGCCAGCGGGCCGGTTCGATCAGCGACTGGATGGCCGCGGTCATGAAGGGAATGTCCAGGTGGGCGATGTCGTCGCTGGCCTGGTGGTAGGTCGGGTTGGTGGCCCAGCCCGAGACCGTGTGGGCCACGATGCCCATCAGGGCCAGCTGGTAGTTGTCGGAGCGCTGGAAGAAATTCTGCTCCGGGTAGGGATCGGCCGTGATCTGGAAGCCGCGGGCCTTGAGGGTCTCGCCGAAGTCCGAGCGCTCGAAGCCGGTCATCATCAGCGTGCGCGGCGGCAGCTTGGGGTCCTGGGCGCCGATCATCTCGAACTCCAGGTTGGCCACGATGTCCTTGAGCGGGATCGGCGGGTTCTCGGCGAAGTAGCGCGCGCCGTAGAGGCCGATTTCCTCGGCGCCGTAGCAGACGAAGAGGATGGAGCGCTTTGGCTGCGTGCCGGCCGCGAAGGCGCGGGCCAGCTCCAGCACGGCGGTCACGCCCGAGGCGTTGTCGTTGGCGCCGTACATGATGGTCCCGTCGGGGCGCATGCCCAGGTGGTCCAGGTGGGCCGAGAACAGCAGCACGCCGGCCTTGGGATCGCTGCCCTGCAGAAAGCCGATGGCATTGGTGGTGACGACCTTGTCCTCGACCACCGGTGGCGGCTCCAGCTGCACGCTCTGGCCGGCGGAACTGGCCAGGCGCTCGAACAGCGGGCCGGGCACGGCCAGCACCGTGGTGCGAGTCCGGCCGCCGCTGTCTCGCAGCAGGCGCGGCTGGCCGCCCATCTGGGCGAACAGCCGCTTGACCTCGTCGCTCTCGCGCAGGATCAGCAGCTTGACGCCCTGGCGGCTGGCCGCCGAATACCAGCCCATGGTCGGGGCCGGGCCCTTGACCAGCACGACTTCATCATTGCCGAGGGCCTTGGGATCCTCGGAAGCGGCGACGACCAGCTTGCCGGCCACCGGCTGGCCGTTGGAGGTGATCAGGGTCAGGCCCTGGGCCTCGGTCGAGCCGGCGAACGTCAGCTTGGCATTGCCTTCCAGGCGCGGCTGCGGAATCACGGCGGTCTGCAGGTAACCGCCCTTCATGCCGGGCACGGGCTTGATGCCGAAGCTCTCGAACTGCGAGGCCACGTAGACCGCGGCAATGGTCTCGTCGCGGCTGGCGCTCTTGCGGCCCTGCAGGGCGTCCGAGGCCAGGAAGTTCTCATGGGCGCTGACCCATTGCTGCTTGACCGTCCATGGCGCGGAGGTCTGGGCCGAGGCGGCTAGGCTCAGTGCCGTCAGGCCGAGGAGGCTCCAATGTCGAAGAAATCGCACAGTCCGTCCCTTCATCATCAACTGCTGGTTGGATCGAGGTCGCGGATTATGGGCGCAGCAGCGCACGAGGGAGTTTCCCAAGGGCGCATGCCGCAGGGTCGCTGCTAGCATCGCTCGCGAGAGAGGCGGCACGGGAGGTGCTGTTGAGATTCGTTCGACCCCCTGGCATCAGCGAGCGCTGGTTTCGGCGCCTGGTGGTGGCTTTCGTGGTGCTGGCTGGTGTCCTGGCGACGCTGTCGGTGACCCTGCATCTGCGTTCCCTGGAGCAGGAGAGCGCGGCCAATGACGCCCAGGTGGATGCGGGCGAGATCGCGCGCGGCATTCAGCGCCGTGTCAATGCGCATGGCGAAGTCCTCTACGGGCTGGCGGGCCTGTTCAATACCGGACTGAGCATCGATCGCGAGGCGTTTCGTCGCTACGTGGAGCGCTGGCAGCCCAGACAGCGACTGCCGGGCTTTCAGGCCATCCAGTACGTGCGCGCGATCCGGGCCGGCGAGCGCCAGGCCTTTGTCGCCGAGCAGCGGGCGGACCGCAGCCTGCCGCCCGAGCTGGCGGCGCGCTTCGACATCCGGCCGCCCGGCGATGACGAGGCCTATGCAATCCAGTACACCGAACCCATTGCCGGCAATGAGGCGGCCTTGGGCCTGGACCTGCGCTCGCGCCCCAGCCACCGGTCGACCATGGAGCACGCCCGTGACCAGGCTCGGCTGCTGGCAACCGAGCGCGTGGCGCTGGTTCAGGATCCCAGTGGCGCGCCGGCGTTTGTGATGCGCCTGCCGGTCTATCGCCACGGTCCGGTACCGGCGGACGTGGCCGGACGGCGTGCAGCCTTGCAGGGCTTTGTGGCCGTCGTCTACAGGGTCGGCGACCTGGTGGAAGGGCTGCTCGATGCCACGGTGACCGAACGGGTTCGCATCGTGGTCCACGACGCCGGCCTGGACGACGAACGCAGCATGGACTGGCTGCCGGCGCCGGCCAATCTGATGTACGACAGCGATCCGGCAGCCGGCAACCCCGCTCGCGCGCTGGAGGAGCCGCGGATGATTCGGCGCGTGGTCGACGTCGGCGGGCGGAGCTGGTTCGTCTACATCGTTCCGCGCGCCAAGGCCTACCAGGGAGAAATGACTGCCGTGGTCGTCGCCGGCGGCGGCGGAGCCCTGGTCACCATGCTGACCGCTGTGCTGGCCGCGGCCTGGCTGGCATCCCGCGACAACGCCAAGCGGCTTGGGCGTTTGACCCAGGAGCAGCAGGCCGTCTTCGACAACGCGCTGAGCGGCATCGTCCATGTGCGTGGCCGACTGCTGCATCGATGCAATGAGAAATTCGCCGCCATCCTGGGCTACAAGGCGCACGAACTGGCAGACCGGCCGTCGGAGCAGCTGTTCGAGTCGGCGGCTGCGCAGCAGCGCTTCATGGCCGAGGCGCGCGAGCGGCACCAGAACGAGCAGGCGCTGGAATTCGAACTTGCCCTGAGGGCCAAGACGGGAGCGCTGGTCTGCTGCTCCATCCATGGGCGCATGCTGGGCAATGGTGATTCTCGCGACTCGATCTGGGTCATAGACGACCTGACCGAGCAGCGCGCCAACGCGGCTCGCGTGGCCGAACAGAACCTGGCCATCGCCCATGCCAACGCCGAGCTGCAGGCCAACCTGGACCGCCTGCTGCTGCAGCAGCGGCATGTGGAGCTGCTGGCGCGGATGAGCAACACGCTGCAGGTGTGCCAGTCGGCGCAGGAGGTGGCCCAGGTGGCCTCCACCGACTGTGCCGAACTGTTCGAGGGACTGGGCGGATCGCTCTACCTGCTGGACGCTGAATCAGGCCAGCTGAGTCTTGCACGACAGTGGGGCGGCGCTGCTGCGGGGCCGACCGAGGTGTCCGCGCAGGATTGCTGGGCCTTGCGCCGTTCGCGTCCGTACTGGAGTGCGGCCGGAGGCCTGCGCTGCCGCCATGTCGGTTGTGACGCGCCGTACGCCTGCCTGCCTCTGACGGCCATGAACGAGTTGCTGGGCTTGCTGTGCTTGCAGGCACCTGCCGGCGTCGAGCTGCCCTCGGAACAAGGCCTCGCGAGCGCCACCGCCGAGCAACTGGCGCTGACCTTGGCCAATGTGCGCATGCGAGAGCGCCTGCGCGACCAGGCGGTAAGAGACAAGCTGACCGGCCTCTTCAATCGACGCTATCTCGACGAGAGCCTGCAACGTGAGCTGGCCCGGGCCCGCCGCCTGAAGCGCGCGCTGGCCGTGATCCTGATCGACGTCGACCATTTCAAGAGCTTCAACGATCAGCACGGACACGAGTTTGGTGACCAGGTGCTGGCTGCCGTCGGCCGCTGCATGGCCAGGCAGACGCGCGCGTCCGACCTGGCCTGCCGCTATGGGGGCGAGGAGTTCGTCCTGCTGATGCCCGAGGCCGACCTGTCGGCTGCGCAGCAGCGGGCAGAAGCGCTGCGCGTGGCCATGGAGGCGCTGGTGTTGCAGGGGCCAGGCAAGGGCCGGCTTCAGGTCACGGCCTCGTTCGGCGTGGCTGTCTTCAAGGGCGAGGACCAGGGGGCCGCCGAACTGCTCGCGCGGGCCGATGCCGCGCTCTACAGGGCCAAGCACGAAGGGCGCAATCGAGTCTGCTGGGACCCGGCCTGAAGCCGGGTTTCAACGCTTGGTGGCCACCAGGGGCTTGAGCTCCTTGGCGATCTGCAGCCGCGGCCGGTCGGCCTCGGGCTCGGCCAGCGGCTGGACCTCGGTCAGCGAGGCGTGGCAGCGCCGGGTCAGCTGCTGGTAGGTCTGGGTGCCGGCCAGCTTCCAGCCGATCTCTTCCTCGCTCAGCTCGCGAACCAGCTTGGCCGGCACGCCCGCGATCAGCGAGCGCTCGGGCAGCTTGAGTCCGGCCCGCACGAAGGCGCTGGCGGCGACGATTGAATACGCGCCGACCTCGGCCTCGTCCATCACCACGGCATTCATGCCGACCAGGGCATCGTGCCGCACCACGCAGCCGTGCAGCACGGCGCCATGGCCTATGTGGCCGTTGGTCTCGACCACGGTCTCGGATTCGGGGAAGCCATGGATCACGCAGCAGTCCTGTACGTTGCCGCCCTCGTGGATGACGATGCGGCCGAAGTCGCCGCGCAGCGAGGCGCAGGGGCCTATGTAGACGCCGGGGCCGACGATGACGTCGCCTATCAGCACGGCGGTCGGATGCACGTGGCTGCTGGGATGGACGACCGGCGTCACGCCGTCGATGGCATAGCAGGGCATTGCGAATTCCTCGGGTTTCTACGGGGGTGTGGCGACGCGCTTCGCACTTGCGCCAGGTCAAGTCGGACCTTACGATCTACCGACCGGTCGGTCAAGAGTGTTGATCGGCCGCAAGACTTCTTCCGGAGACTCCATGTCTGAACCTGGTTCGGCAAGCGCCTTGATGATCCGTGACGAGGGCGCCGTGCGCCTGATCACGCTGAACCGGCCGGCGGCACTGAATGCCTTCACTGCCGCCATGCTGGCCGAACTGCGCCAGGCCCTGGCCGATGCCGCCGAAGACGCGGGCGTGAAGGCCGTGCTGATCACCGGCGAGGGCCGGGCGTTCTCGGCCGGCCAGGACCTGGCCGATCCCATGGTGGCACCGGATCCCACCGGCAAGCCCAGGGACATCTCGCGCCAGCTCGACGAGTACTACATCCCGCTGGCCCTGCAGCTGCGCGCCATGCCGATTCCTACGGTCGCCGCGGTCAATGGCGTGGCCGCCGGGGCCGGTGCCAACCTGGCCCTGGGCTGCGACATCGTGCTGGCCGGCGAGGGCGCCAGCTTCATCCAGGCCTTCGCCAAGATCGGCCTGATCCCGGACTGCGGCGGCACCTGGCTGCTGCCGCGACTGGTCGGCCGCGCGAAGGCATTGCAGCTGGCCCTGCTGGGCGACAAGCTCAAGGCCGCCGAGGCCGTCAGCCTGGGCCTGATCGCCCGCGCCGTGCCCGATGCCGAGCTGATGAGCGAGGCCCTGGCGACGGCCCAGAAGCTGGCTGCCATGCCCAGCCGTGCTCTGGCCGAGACCCGCCGCCTGATCGACCAGGCGATGACCCTCGACTTCGAGGACGCGCTGCGGGTCGAGGCCCTGACGCAAGGCGAGCTGGGCTTTGCCCACGACTACAGCGAGGGCGTGCGCGCCTTCATGGAAAAGCGCGCTCCTGAATTCAAGGACCGTTGAACATGGATGCACAGCAAATCGCCGAGCGCGTCCGCGACGCCATGTTCGCCAACGACCGGGCCAGCAAGGGCCTGGGCATGGAGATCGTCGCCATCTCGCCGGGTGCTGCCACGCTGACCATGACGGTGCGCGAGGACATGCTCAACGGCCTGGACATCTGCCACGGCGGCCTGATCACCACGCTGGCCGATTCGGCCTTTGCCTTCGCCTGCAATGCCTACAACGAGATGACCGTGGCCTCGGGCTTCGACGTCAGCATCGTGGCGCCGGGCAGGCTGGGCGACGTGCTCACCGCCAAGGCCGAGGAAGTGCAGCTGTCCGGCCGCACCGGCGTCTACGACATCCGCGTGCGCAACCAGCGCGACGAATTGATAGCCCTGTTCCGCGGCCGGTCCTACCGGTTGAAGGGCAAACCCGTGGTCCGCATCGAGGAGTAAGAACGATGCCCGTGAAGCACCCCGCGCCAGGCGACCTGGAGCCGATCGAGAAGGCCAGCAAGGACGAGTTGCAGGCCCTGCAGCTGCAGCGCCTTCGCTGGACGCTGCAGCATGCCTACGACAACGTGCCGCACTACCAGGCGGCCTTCGATGCCAAGGGTGTCCATCCGGCCGACCTGAAGTCGCTTGCGGACCTGGCCAAGTTTCCTTTCACGACCAAGAAGGACCTGCGCGATAACTACCCGTTCGGCATGTTCGCCGTGCCGCGCGAGAAGGTGGCCCGCATCCACGCCAGCTCTGGAACGACCGGCAAGCCCACCGTGGTGGGCTACACCCAGTCCGACATCGACACCTGGGCCCACCTGGTGGCCCGCTCGATCCGCGCCTCGGGCGGCCGGCCCGGCGACATCGTCCACGTGGCCTATGGCTACGGCCTGTTCACCGGCGGACTGGGCGCGCATTACGGCGCCGAGCGCGCTGGCTGCACCGTCATCCCCATGTCGGGCGGCCAGACCGAGAAGCAGGTGCAGCTGATCCAGGACTTCAGGCCCGACATCATCATGGTCACGCCCAGCTACATGCAGGTGATCATCGAAGAGTTCGAGCGCCAGGGCCTGGACCCGCGCCAGATGTCGGTCAAGGTCGGCATCTTCGGCGCCGAGCCCTGGACCGAGGCCATGCGCCGCGAGATCGAGGCCAAGGCCGGCATCGACGCGGTGGACATCTACGGCCTCTCCGAAGTGATGGGCCCGGGCGTGGCCAACGAGTGCATAGAGTCCAAGGACGGACCGGTGATCTGGGAGGACCATTTCTATCCCGAGATCATCGACCCCGAGACCGGCGTCGTGCTGCCCGACGGGGCCGAAGGCGAGCTGGTCTTCACCTCGCTGAGCAAGCAGGCCCTGCCCATCATCCGCTACCGCACCCGCGACCTGACCCGCCTGCTGCCGCCCACGTCGCGCAGCATGCGCCGCATGGGCAAGATCGTCGGCCGCAGCGACGACATGCTGATCATCCGCGGCGTCAACCTGTTCCCGACGCAGATCGAGGAGCTGGTGCTGGCGGAATCGCAGCTGTCGGGCCAGTACCAGATCGTGGTCAGCCGCGATGGCAATCTGGATGAAGTGGAAGTGCGCTGCGAGCTGCAGCCCGCCGCCGCGGGTGCCGATGTCGGCGCGGTGGCCAAGTCGCTGCAGCACCGCATCAAGACCTTGATCGGCGTCAGCACCAAGGTGGTGGTCGGTGCGCCAGACTCGATCGAGCGGACGCTCGTCGGCAAGGCCCGGCGTGTGATCGACAAGAGACCCAAGTAAGGAGTACGGACATGTACACCCAAGCCATGAGCGTCGGTCCACAAGACCAGGCGAGCAAGGTCCGCAGCGCCGAAGACGCGCAACGCGAGGAAGCCTTCGAGGCCCGCATCGCGGCCGGCGATTTCATCGAGGCCAAGGACTGGATGCCCGAGCACTACCGCAAGACGCTCGTGCGCCAGATCAGCCAGCATGCGCATTCCGAGTGCGTGGGCATGCTGCCCGAGGGCAACTGGATCACCCGCGCGCCGACGCTGAAGCGCAAGGCCATTCTGCTGGCCAAGGTGCAGGACGAAGCCGGCCACGGGCTTTATCTTTATTCGGCCGCCGAGACGCTAGGCACCAGCCGTGACCAGATGCTGGACGCGCTGCACACCGGCAAGGCCAAGTACAGCTCGATCTTCAACTACCCGACGACGACCTGGGCCGACATAGGCGTGATCGGCTGGCTGGTGGATGGCGCGGCCATCATGAACCAGGTGCCGCTGTGCCGCTGCTCCTACGCGCCCTATGCGCGGGCCATGATCCGCGTCTGCCGCGAAGAGAGCTTCCATCAGCGCCAGGGCTATGAGTCGCTGCTGGTGATCATGAAAGAAGGCACGCCCGAGCAGAAGGCCATGGTGCAGGACGCCGTGAACCGCTGGTGGTGGCCCTCGCTGATGATGTTCGGCCCGGCCGACAAGGACTCGCCGAACTCCGAGCAGTCCATGCGCTGGGGCATCAAGCGCATCTCCAATGACGACCTGCGCCAGAAGTTCGTCGACGCCACCATCCCGCAGGCCGAGATCCTCGGCGTGACCGTGCCGGACCCCGACCTGAAGTGGAACGCCGAGCGCGACTCCTACGACTTCGGCGCCATCGACTGGGCCGAGTTCTGGCGTGTGGTCAATGGCGACGGCCCGATGAACCGCGAACGCCTCGGCGCCCGGGTCAAGGCCTGGGAAGACGGTGCCTGGGTGCGTGAGGCCGCACTCGCCCACGCCCGCAAGCAAGCTACCAAGGAACAAGCAGCATGAGCACGACCAACACCACGCAGAACGAATGGCCGCTGTGGGAGGTCTTTGTCCGCAACAAGGCGGGCCTGGACCACAAGCATTGCGGCAGCCTGCATGCGGCTGACTCCAAGATGGCCTTGCAGATGGCCCGCGATGTCTACACCCGCCGCCAGGAAGGCACGAGCATCTGGGTCGTGCTCTCGAGCCAGATCGTGGCCAGCGACCCGGGCGAGAAGGGCATGTTCTTCGACCCGATGGAAGACAAGGTCTACCGCCATCCGACCTTCTACGAGCTGCCCGACGCTCTGAATCACATGTGAGCGCGCGATGAGTCAGCAAAGCATCAAGGTCGGCAACACGCCGGCCGTCCAATACCTGCTCCGCATTGGCGACAGCTGCCTGGTCCTTGCCCAGCGCATCAGCGAATGGTGCGGCCATGCGCCCATCCTGGAAGAGGACATCGCGCTGTCCAACATCGCGCTGGACCTGCTCGGCCAGGCGCGCGGTCTGCTCACGCATGCCGCCAAGCTCGACGGCCAGGGCCATGACGAAGACCAGCTCGCCTTTCTGCGCGACGAGCGCCAGTACCTGAATCCGGTGCTGATGGAACTGCCGCGCGGCGACTTCGCGTTCACGCAGCTGCGCAATTTCGGCGTCGCCACCTGGCTGCTGCTGCTGTGGCGCCGGCTGGAGACCTCCTCGGATGCCGAGGTGGCGGCCATCGCCGGCAAGGCGGTCAAGGAAGCGGCCTACCACCAGCAGCATGCGGCCGACTGGGTCGTGCGCCTGGGCGATGGAACGGACGAATCGCTGCGGCGCATGCAGGCCGCACTGGCCACGCTCTGGCCTTACTTCAACGAGCTCTTCGATGCCGATGCGGTGGATGCTGCTGCGGCCGCGCAAGGCCTCGGCCCGGCCTGGTCCGACCTGAAGGACGACTGGCGTGCCGCGTTTGCCGAGATCCTGCAAGAGGCACAGCTGGCTGTTCCGAAGGACAGCGGCTTCCGCAGCGAAGGCAAGGTCGGCATGCACAGCGAGCACATGGGTCATCTGCTGACCACCTTGCAGTACCTGCAGCGCAGCTACCCCGGAGGCAAGTGGTAATGAGCCCGCTGCCGCTGGCCAATACCTGCGGACGGCTGGAAGCCGCCTGGGAGGTGCTGCGCCAGATTCCCGACCCCGAGGTGCCGGTGATCACGCTGGCCGAGTTGGGCATAGTCCGCGACCTGCGCGAGACGGCGGGCGGCCTGGAGGTCGTGCTGACACCCACGTACTCCGGCTGCCCCGCCACCGAGCTGATCCAGGACGATGTGCGCGCCGCGCTGGCCGCCTTCGGCGAGATCGAGATCGTGATGCAGCGCGCGCCCGCCTGGACCACGGACTGGATCAGCGAAGAAGGACGGCAGAAGCTGAAGGACTACGGAATCGCGCCGCCCGGGCCGGCCAGCGGCCCGCAGCCTATCCGCCTCGTGCATCGCGCCGCGCTGACCCAGCTGGCCTGCCCGCGCTGCGGCTCGGAGCACACCGAGAAGCTCTCGGCCTTCGGTTCCACGGCCTGCAAGGCGCTGTACCGCTGCCTTAGCTGCCGCGAGCCCTTTGAACATTTCAAACCGATCTGACCATGAGCCTGCACTTCCATCCGCTCAAAGTCCTCGAAGTCCGGCCTGATACCGACGAGGCCGTCATCGTCTCGTTCGCCGTGCCGCCCGAGCTGGCCGAGACCTTCCGCTTCACGCAGGGGCAATACCTGACCCTGCGCGCCGATGTGGATGGCCAGGACCTGCGCCGCTCGTACTCGATCTGCGCCGGCGTCGATGATGGCGAGCTGCGCGTGGGCGTGCGCAAGGTCGATGGCGGCCGCTTCTCGACCTGGATCAACGAGCAGCTGAAGGCCGGCGATGAGGTCCAGGTCTTTCCGCCGCAGGGCCGTTTCGGCCAGTCGCGCGAGGGCGTGGCCGGGCGCCATCATGTCGGCATTGCCGCCGGCTCGGGCATCACGCCCATCCTCTCCATCATGAAGACCGTGCTGGCGCGCGAGCCCGGCAGCCGCTTCACCCTGATCTATGGCAACCGCCGCCCGGCCACGACCATGTTCAAGGAAGAGATCGAGGACCTGAAGAACCGCTACCTCACCCGCGTGGCCCTGCACCATGTGTTCTCGCGCGAAGCCACCGATGCGCCGCTGCAGGCCGGACGCATTGATGCGGGCAAGCTGGCGGCCTTCTTTGCCAGCCTGGTGCCGGCGGCCGGCATCGACGAGGCCTATGTCTGCGGCCCCTTCGAGATGAACGAGGCGGCCGAGGCCGTGCTCAAGGCCTCCGGCGTGGCCGAGGAGCACATCCACGTGGAGCGCTTCGGCACCGTGGAGATGCAGACCGGCCGGCCCGTGCCCCACGAGGTGCGCGAGGGCGATGCGGATGCAGCCATCGTCACCGTGATACGCGACGGCGTCAGCCGCGAGATCGAGTTCAGCAAGACCGACCCGAGCATCCTGGATGCCGCCGCCCGCGCCGGCATGGACGTACCTTTCTCCTGCAAGAGCGGGGTCTGCTCGACCTGCCGCTGCAAGCTGCTGGAAGGCGAGGTGCGCATGGACAAGAACTTCGCGCTGGACAAGCACGAGCTGGCGGCCGGCTTCATCCTCAGCTGCCAGGCCCATGCGCTGACCCCGCGCGTGGTGATCTCCTTCGACGAGCGATAAGAAGCCGATGCCAAGAGGACGCGCCCCCGGCTTCGACGCCACCCGCGAACAAATCCTCGAACAGGCGGCGCGCCTGTTCGCGGCCAAGGGCTATCCGGGCACCTCGATGAACGAGGTGGCCGAGGCTTGCGAGGTTTCCAAGCCCACGCTCTACCACTATGTGCGCGACAAGCATGAGCTCCTGATGCAGATCTGCGAGAGCCATGTGCAGAGCCTGGCCTCGCTGGTGGAGGACGTGCGCGAGCAGGGCCTGGCGCCCGAGCCGCATTTGCGCGAGCTGATACGCCGCTTCGTGCAGGAGTACGGTGAGGCCCAGTACCAGCACCGGGTGCTGACCGAGGACGTCAAGTTCCTGCAGGACGAGGACCGGGCGCGGCTGCTGGTGACCGAGCGCCAGGTCGTGGCCGCCTTTGCCGATGCCGTGGCCGCTGTGCGCCCCGAACTGGAGGCGGCCAAGTTGCACAAGCCCCTGACCATGCTGCTGTTTGGCATGATCAACTGGACCTTCACCTGGCTGAGGCCGGATGGAGACCTGAGCTACGAGGCCATGGCGCCCATCGTGGCCGACCTTTTCTTTGGTGGACTGGGCGCGGTCGCGACGACCGCCGCCCGATAACAGGAGACGACGACGATGATGAAGCCGATGATCCGTTCGCTGCTGGCCCTGGCCGCATCCTCCTTGCTGGCCGCTGGCGCGCTGGCCGACATCAACGTGGGCGTGACCGTCTCGGCCACCGGCCCGGCCGCCTCGCTGGGCATTCCCGAAAAGAACACCTTCACCCTGCTGCCGACGACCATCGCCGGCCAGAAGGTCAACTACATCGTCTTGGACGACGCCTCGGACACGACGCAGGCCGTGGCCAACACCCGCAAGTTCCTGACCGAGCACAAGGTCGACGTGGTGATCGGTTCCACCGTCACGCCCAACTCGCTGGCCATGATCGACGTGGTGGCCGAGGGCCAGACGCCGATGATCTCGATGGCCGCCTCGGCCCGCATCGTCGAGCCGGTCGATGCCAAGAAGCGCTGGGTGTTCAAGACGCCTCAGAACGACATCATGATGGCCCTGGCCATCGCCACCCACATGGCGGCCCAGGGCGTCAAGTCGGTGGGTTTCATCGGCTTTGCCGATGCCTACGGCGAGGGCTGGTACGGCGAGTTCAACAAGATCGCCGGCATCAAGGGCCTGAACATCGTGGCCAACGAGCGCTATGCCCGCACCGACACCTCGGTGACCGGCCAGGTGCTCAAGCTGATGGCGGCCAAGCCCGAGGCCATCCTGATTGCCGGCTCGGGCACGCCGGCCGCGCTGCCGCAGAAGACGCTGAAGGAACGCGGCTACTCCGGCAAGATCTACCAGACCCATGGCGTGGCCAACAACGACTTCCTGCGCGTAGGCGGCAAGGACGTGGAAGGCACCTTCCTGCCCTCGGGCCCGGTGCTGGTCGTGGCCCAGCTGCCGGCCGACCATCCGGCCAAGAAGAGCGCCAGCGACTATGTGGCCAAGTACGAAGCCGCCTTCGGCAAGGGCACGGTCTCGACCTTCGGCGGCCATGCCTGGGACGCCGGCCAGTTGCTGGCCGCGGCCATCCCCGCTGCGCTCAAGACCAAGGCCCAGCCGGGCACGCCGGCCTTCCGCGCCGCGCTGCGCGATGCGCTGGAAGGCGTCAAGGAACTGCCGGTCGCCCATGGCGTGTTCAACATGTCGCCCAACGACCACCTGGGCCTGGACCAGCGCGCCCGCGTGATGGTCAAGATCGAAAACGGAACCTGGAAGTACGCACCTTGAGCACCCCCATCCTCCAGAGCTTCATCGCCGACCGCTGGATCGGCGCCACGGCCGGCCGTGCGCTGCACAGTGCGATCAATGGCCGCGAGGTCGCGCTGACCCATGCGGACGAGATCGACTTCGGCGAGAGCCTGGCCTTTGCCCGCGGCATGGCGCTGCCCTCGCTCTTGAAGCTCGACTTCCAGCAGCGGGCCGCCACGCTGAAGGCGCTGGCCAGCTACCTGATGGAGCGCAAGGAAGAGCTCTACGCGATCTCGACCCACACCGGCTCCACTCGCGCCGATTCGTGGATCGACATCGAGGGTGGCATCGGCACCTTGTTCGCCTACGCGAGCACCGGCCGCCGCGAGCTGCCGTCGAGCAATGTGGTGCATGAGGGTCCGGCCGTGCCGCTGGGCCGCGAGGGCCAGTTCATGGGCTCGCATGTGCTGGTGCCCAAGCGCGGCGTGGCGGTGCACATCAATGCCTTCAACTTCCCGATGTGGGGGATGCTGGAGAAGTTCGCGCCCAGCTTCGTGGCTGGCATGCCCTGCATAGTCAAGCCGGCGACGGCGACCTCCTATGTGGCTGAAGCCTGCGTGCGCCTGATCCAGCAGAGCGGCCTGCTGCCGGCCGGCGCGCTGCAGTTGGTGGTCGGCAGCTCAGGTGACCTGCTGGACCGGTTGGAGGAGACCGACGTCGTCACCTTCACCGGCTCGGCCGACACGGCCTCGATGCTGCGCGTGAACAAGAACCTGATCGCCCGCAGCATCCCCTTCAATGCCGAGGCCGACAGCCTGAACTGCGCCATCCTGGCACCCGACGTGACGCCGGACGATCCCGAGTTCGACCTGTTCGTGCGCGAGGTCTTCCGCGAGATGAGCGCCAAGACCGGCCAGAAGTGCACGGCCATCCGCCGCGCCATCGTGCCGGCCAAGCACATCGATGCGGTGGCCGCCAAGCTGCGTGAGCGCCTGCTCAAGGTCAAGGCCGGCGACCCGGCGGTCGAGGGCGTCAAGATGGGCGCGCTGGCCTCCAAGGCCCAGCAGGCCGACGTGGCCGAGCGCGTGGCCATGCTGGCCAAGGGCAACGAGGTCATCCTTGGCGCCGCCGATGGCTTCGCGCCGGTGGGCGAGGGCGTGGCCAATGGTTCCTTCTTCGCGCCCACGCTGCTGCTGTGCCGCGATGCCTTTGCGAACAAGACGGTGCACGAGGTCGAGGCCTTCGGCCCGGTCTCGACGCTGATGCCTTACGACGATTTCGACGGCGCGCTGGAACTGGCCGCCAAGGGCCGCGGCAGCCTGGTCGGCTCGGTGATCACCAAGACGCCTTCGCTGGCCGCGCAAGCGGTGCTGCATGCAGGCGCCTTCCACGGCCGCATCCATGTGCTGGACCGCGAGGCCGCCAAGGAATCGACCGGCCATGGCTCGCCCATGCCGCAGCTCAAGCATGGCGGCCCGGGCCGCGCCGGCGGCGGCGAGGAGCTGGGCGGCATCCGTGCCGTCAAGCACTACCTGCAGCGCTGCGCCGTGCAGGGCTCGCCGACCATGCTGACCGCCATCACCGGCGAGTACCAGCGCGGCGCCAAGGTGAACGAGGACCCGATCCACCCGTTCCGCAAGCACTTCGAGGAGATCCAGGTCGGCGACTCGCTGCTCACGCACCGCCGTACCGTCAGCGAGGCCGACATCGTCAACTTCGGCGGCATCTCGGGCGACTTCTTCTACATGCACTTCGACGAGATCGCGGCCAAGGACACCCAGTTCGGCCAGCGCATCGCGCATGGCTACTTCGTCTTGAGTGCTGCTGCCGGCCTCTTCGTCTCACCGGCCCCCGGCCCGGTGCTGGCCAACTACGGCCTCGACACCCTGCGCTTCGTCAACCCGGTCGCCATCGGCGACACCATCCAGGCCCGCCTGACCTGCAAGCGCCGCATCGACCGCGGCAACCGCCCCGACCAGCCGCCCCAAGGCGTGGTGGCTTGGGACGTGCAGGTGATGAACCAGCGAGGGGAGCTGGTGGCCAGCTATGACATCTTGACCTTGGTGGCGAAGAGGGTGGGGTGAGTCTTGGCGGGAGCGGCCGACCGCCTCGCAGCGGAAGCGGCCTCGCAGCCCGCCTAAAATCCGCTCCCCGCCCGGAAATACCCAGGCATCTCCCCAGCCCGTCCCCGTACCCGCAGTTCATGCCCAAGACCTCTCAAAAACCTTTCGTCATCGGTGTCGCAGGGGGCAGCGGCAGCGGCAAATCGACGGTGACGCGCCAGGTGCTGGCCGCCATCGGGACGGAGAACGTGGCGGTGGTGATGCAGGACGACTACTACCGCGACCAGAGCCACATGGCGCCGGAAGACCGGCGCAAGCAGAACTACGACCATCCCGATGCTTTTGACTGGCCGCTGATGACCCAGCACCTGGCCGCGCTGCGCAAGGGCGAGGCGATAGAGATGCCGGTGTATGACTTCGCGGCCGACAACCGCTCCAGCGAAACCATCACCGTCAAGCCCGCACCGGTGATCCTGGTCGAGGGCCTGTTCGCCCTGTACGACACCAAGCTGCGCAACATGATGTCGCTGAAGGTCTATGTGGACACCGCCTCCGACGTGCGCTTCATCCGCCGGCTGCAGCGCGATATCTCGGAGCGCGGCCGCAGCACCGAGTCGGTGGTGAACCAGTACCTGGAAACCGTGCGCCCCATGCACAAGCAGTTCATCGAGCCGACCAAGCGCAATGCCGACGTGATCCTGCCGCACGGTGCCAACGGCCCGGCGGTGGACATCATCACCACCAAGGTGATGAGTCTGCTGCGCGATATCGCGGGGGGCTGAGCCTCAGACCGCTCATGACCGACGCTCCTCAATACACGACCCTGCCGCCGTGGCCCAAGGCCTATCCGGCCAGCGGCGCCAGCGCCACGCTGAAGCTCCTCAACGAGGATTTCGTGGTGACCGAGCTGCCGCTGCAGCTGCCTTCAGGTAGCGGCGAGCACATCTGGCTGGAGGTCGAGAAGAACGGTGCCAACACCGCCTTCGTCGCCCAGCAGCTGGCCGTGGCCGCCGGCGTGCAGGAATGGGACGTGGGCTATGCCGGCCTCAAGGACCGCTACGCCATCACGCGTCAGTGGTTCAGCATCTATCTACCCAAGGGCGAGACGCCGGACCTGACCCAGCTTCAGCATCCGGAATTCAAGGTGCTGAGCCAGAGCCGCCACGTCAAGAAGCTGCGCCCCGGTGATCTGCAGGGCAACCGCTTCCGCATCGTCTTGCGTGAGGTGAGCGGCGACCGCGAAGCCATCGAGGCCAATCTCAAGGCCGTGGCGTCACAGGGCGTGCCCAACTACTTCGGCGCCCAGCGCTTCGGCCATGACGGCGGAAACGTCGAGCAGGGCAGGGCCATGCTGGCGCGCGAGATCCGCGTGCGCAACCCGAAGAAGAAGGGCATCTACCTGTCGGCGGTGCGCTCCTTTGTTTTCAACGAAGTGCTGGCGCTGCGCATCCAGCAGGGGCTCTGGGGCAAGAGCTTGCCTGGCGATGCGATGGACGATGCGGGCCGGCCCACCGGACCGCTGTGGGGCCGGGGCCGCGTGACCACCACCGACCAGGCGCAGGCGCTGGAAAACGGCGTCGCAGATCGTCACGCCATCTTGTGCGACGGCATGGAGCACGCCGGCCTGGACCAGGAGCGCCGCGCCCTGGTGGCCAGCCCGGCAGAGATGTCATGGGAATGGCCGCAGGCCGATCAGCTGGTGCTGGCGTTCTCCTTGCCGGCAGGAACCTACGCCACGTCCGTGCTGAGCGAGATCCTCAGCACCACCGAGCCTGACCGGCACACGGAGAGCGAAGAGCCTGCAGCTGTCGAATGACGGTGTGCTCAGCTCGGATGTGTTCCGCCGTTCGTTGAGGCGAGCGGGATCAGGGCAGCAGGCCCTGCCGCATCGCAGGCGACAGATGGCGGACCTGCAGACCGCGGTACCAGCCGCTCTCGCGCAGCTGCTCGCTGGCCTTCTCCAGCCGCTCCACGCAGCCGGCCGGCGTCAGTCGCGAGACGTAGGTGCCTTCGTCCACGGCATCGGCCAGGTCCAGATCGAGGATACGAATCTCGTCGGCCCAGCCCTCGGCCTGCAAGGCCGGTTCGAACACGGCCGGCAGCCCGAGTGCGGCGTCGCTGCGGCCGGCCTTGATCATTCGGACGATGGCCAGCTGGTCGCTGACCACGCTGAGCCGGCCGGCGCGTTCCAGCTTTTCGACGAAGCTGTCGAACCGCAGGCCGAAGGCCTGGCCGCGCACCAGGCTCACGGTCAGTGCCTGGTACAGCAGGTCCTCGGGCTTGTGCAGGGCGCCAGCACGGTCCTTGCGCACCAGCAGCATGGCCTTGGCCCTGCCCATGGGCAGCAAGCGGCCCCAGCCTTCGCGCTCGTCGGTGCGAGTGGCCACCGGCACCAGGTCGACCGTGCCGGTCTTGAATTCATTGAAGGCGCGGATACGCGGCATCTCCCGCCGCTCTATGCGCAGGCCGCTGCGATTGGCCAGCTCGGCCATCAGGTCCTCGGCCATGCGTTCCAGCGCCGAAGGCGCCATGCCGGGCCTCGGATTCATCGACGACATGGCCACCACCAGGGGGCGCGGGCAGTCCTGGGCCTGCGCCGCGCCGGGCACGAGCAGCGGCAGGAACAGCAGCGGCAGCAGCAGCCAAGGCAGGCGGAATGGCATGGCGCCATCCTATGCCGGGTCTTGCCTGCCGGGCGTGGCGCCTCAGAAACAGCGAAACAGCGCGACCTGGCGGCCGCGGCTGGCGGCGCGCGTGGCGTGCTGCTCGCAATGGCTGGCCAGATAGGCATCAACGCCTTCGACCAGGCTCACTCGCCCGCTCGGCAGCTGCCAGCCGGGCTCGGACACCACGGCGATATAGGCGGGCGGATTGCGGCCGAAGTCAGCGAACAGGCGCTGCAGATTGCGCTGCTGGACGGCACCCAGCCGATCGGCCAGCGCGCTGCCCGGCCTGGGTGGCGTGTAGGCCCAGGATGCCTGGAAGCCGGGCAGGGCCCAGGGGAAGAGCAGTTCGCTGGACGGCCGCAGCCCGTTGTCCAGGTAGAAGGTGGGATCGGGGAAACCCAGCAGATAGCCGTAGCGTCCCGGGGCTTCGGGCAGCCGCACCGGCGCTGCGGCCGGCAGGCTCTGGCCATGGCCGGCCTGGTTCTGCCAGGTTTGGACCAGGGTCGTCAGCGCGGTGGCGAGCAACAGCAGGCTCGGCAAGGCTGGTGCAGCAGGCCATCGCTTGGCCAGGCTTTGGGTCAGGCCACCGAGTGCGCCGGCCGCCAGCGGTGCGCCCATCGCCCAGATGACGATCAGGTGGTAGGTGAAGAGATTGGGCGCCACCAGCAGCGGCAACAACAGCGCGAGCGTGATCAGCACCAGCAGCAGGCGCAGCCGGTCGGGTGCCGTCGCCGGCCTGCTGCGATCAAGCAGGCCCTGGAGCATGGCGGCGAGCAGGCCCAGGGCCAGCAGGTAGCGCTGCTCGCTGACGCCGATCAGCAGGTCGACCACGCGGTAGGACCAGGCCTGGGCGCCGGCCGGCGGTCCCTGGCCGTAGACGGCGGGGTAGAGGAAGAACGAGGCCAGCAGGTCCTCGCTGCGGCCCTGGCTCCAGCACCAGAACCAGAAGGCGGCAAGCACCAGCAGCGCGACCCCGCCGCAGCAGAGGCCGCCGACGATGGCCCCGCGCAGCCGCAGGCCCGTGCGGGGCTGCGGGTCGGCCAGGTAGAGCCACAGCGGTAGCAGCAGCGGGATCAAGGCATAGGTCTGCTTGGTCAGCACCGCGAGGCCCAGCAGCAGGCCCGCCATTGCCAGTCTCCGTCGGCCGGGCTGATCGGTGCGTGGTGCCAGCAGCAAGGCGGCGGACAACACCAGGCACATGCCCAGGGTCTCGGTCTTGAGCGCATGCAGGCTGCTGTCGGGGGCCAGCGCCAACAGCACCAGGCTGGCACTGACCAGGGCACCGGAACGGCCCGCGAGGCGCTGGCCCAGCGCGGCGCAAAGCCCGGTCAAAACGGCCAGCACCGCATAGGCCGCCAGCTTCAGGACTGGCGGGCTGTAGCCCTGCGCCAGGGTGACCAGGACCTGGTAGACCAGGTAGACCAGCGGCGGCTTGTTGTCGTGGCAGCCGAGGCTGGGCCAACTGCCGGCCGACCAGGCCTGAACGGCGCAATTGGCGAAGTGCAGTTCGTCGACCTGCAGGGCCTGGTCGCGCCAGGGGCCCAGGGCCAGCTGAATGCCATAGCCCAACGCGAGCAGGCTCAGCAACAGCGCGAGCCGCTGCAGGACCGTGGCGGCCCGGGCCGCTGCACCGCTCATGCGCTGGGCGCGGAGGCGATGCTCACCGGTCTCGGCTTGCGGCCCCAGGTATAGACCGAGCTGACCGCGTAGTTCCAGACCGCACCGACCAGGATGCCGGCCAGGGCCGCGATCAGCCAGGTGCCCTGGCTGCTGAAGATGTAGCTCGCGATGCCCACATTGGCGACCGCGCCGACGGCACAGACCAGGACGAACGACAACAGGCCCTTGACCCACTCGGCGCCACGCAGGCGCCGGTCGCGGTAGGTCAGCAGGTTGTTGACGCTGAAATTGCCCAGCATGGCCACGCCGGCCGCGGCCGCCTGACTGAATCCGAACTCCAGGTGGAAGCCATGGAACAGCAGGCTCAGCACCAGCAGGTGCACGAACACGCCCAGGCCGCCTATCAGCGCAAACGAGATGAAGCGGGCCGGCACCACATGGCCCACCAGCTTGTCGAGCAGCAGCAGGCCATAGTCCCAGGCCACCTGATGGTCCAGCTTGCTCTCGCCGGCCACTCGGTTGCGGAAGGTGTAGGGCAGCTCCTTGAAGCGCAGCGGCACCGGCGAGGAGGCAAACAGGTCGATCAGGATCTTGAAGCCCAGGGCCGACAGCTGGCGCACATGGGCATGGAAGGTGTCGGCTCGAAGCATGAAGAAGCCGCTCATCGGGTCGGTCAGCGTCGCCGGCACGACCAGGCGGCTGATGCGCGTGGCGAGGCGGCTGATCTGCTGGCGGCCGCCGTCCCAGTCGCCGACGCTGCCGCCGTCCATGTAGCGACTGCCAACGACGATGTCCAGCGGCTCGCTGCGCAGGGCCATCAGCATGGGCGCCAGCAGGGTTTCGTCATGCTGCAGGTCGGCGTCCATGACCGCCAGGAAGGGCGCACTGCTGGCTAGCAGGCCTTCGATGCAGGCGGAAGACAGTCCGCGCCGCCCGATTCTTTGCAGGCAGCGGATCCGGCCGTCCTGCTGCGCCAGGCGACGTGCCTCGGCGGCCGTGCCATCGGGTGAATCGTCGTCGACGAAGATCAGCTCCCAGGTCACGCCGGCCAGCACTTGCTCCAGGCGCCGCGCCAGTTCGGCCAGGTTCTGGGTCTCGTTGAAAGTGGGGACGACGATGGTGAGCAAGGGAGCTGCCGAGGGGCTCTGCATGTCGGGGATCCTTACATCTGACGGAAATCACCGCCTCCCGACACCTGCGGCAAGATTCGTGCCGGACTGTGGGGCCCCGGGGCCTAGGCGACGCTCAGTGCGCGACTGTCAGCGCCGTGCCGGCCGCTTCGGCGGTAGCCGGCGTGGCGCCGGGCAGGGCGGCGCGACGAGCGCCGGTGAAGCGCTTGGACCAGTAGGCCTCGCGCATGTCCTCGACACGCACCGCACTGCCGGTGCGCGGCGCATGGATGAACTTGCCCTCGCCGACGTAGATGCCCACGTGGGAGAAGGTCTGGCGCATGGTGTTGAAGAACACCAGGTCGCCGGGCTTGAGCTCGTCACGGCGGATCGGCAGCAGGCTGCTCAGTCGGGCCTGTTCGTCCGCGCGATGCGGCAGCACCATGCCCACCGACATCTCGAAGATGTAGCGGGTGAAGCCGCTGCAGTCGAAGCCGTTCTCCTCGGAGTTGCCGCCGCGCTTGTAGGGCACGCCCAGGAAATTCATGGCCGAGAGCACCAGCTCGGAGGCCGTGTCCCGAACCTGGTTCAGCAGCTTGCTGGAGCCGGGGCTGGTGAGCAGCCCGCGTTGCTGCAGGAAGCGGCTGACCGGGTCGTTGGCCACCACGCTGGGACCGGCCAACGGCACGCTCGCGGCGCCGGCCGGCAGCGCCGCCATCATCTGCTCGCCCTGGCCCCAGGCGCCGGTCACCATGCCGGGCGGCGGCACAGGGGCGCTCTGCTGGGCCTGCGCCGCTGCCGCGGCCAGGCACAGCAGGGCCGCACCGGCGAACCGGTGCAGGCAAGCTGTCTGGCGGGGGAGGAGGCGCGCGGCTGCGCGTCGGGAATCAGGCATGGGAGGAGACTTGGCCGCGCAGCTTAAGGAGCCGGTCGCAGCAGTGTCAAGCAAGCCAATGTAAGAGGCGGCTTGAGCGGGGGTAAACCCGCAAAAAACCCGCCATTGGACCACGGCTCGCAAGCCCGCCGGCCTTCAGTGCTTGACCGGACGCAAGTGGCGTGCGTTTGTGCGCAGTCCGGTCAGCCTGTCGTCAGACCGGCTGCCTGAAATGGCGGCAATCCAAGGAGACCCGCCGCCATGAGCCGTACCGTCCGCTACGCCGATTTCTACCGACGCTCGATCAGCGAGCGCGAGGCCTTTTGGGCCGAGCAGGCCCAGGCCATCGAATGGCATTCGCCCTTCACCCAGGTCTGCGATGCCAGCCAGCCGCCATTTGCACGCTGGTTCGTCGGCGGGACCACCAATCTGTGTCACAACGCGGTGGATCGACATGCCCGCGACCATGGGGATCGCCGCGCGCTGATCTGGGTCTCGACCGAGACCCAGCGCGAGGAGGTCTACAGCTTTGCCGAGCTGCAGCGCGAGGTGGAGCGCATGGCCGCCATCCTGCTGGAGCAGGGCGTGCAGCGCGGCGACCGGGTGCTGGTCTACATGCCCATGATTCCCGAGGCTGCCTTTGCCATGCTGGCCTGCGCGCGCATAGGCGCCATCCATTCCGTGGTGTTCGGCGGTTTCGCCAGCGTGAGCCTGGCGCAGCGCATCGACGACGCGAGGCCGACCCTGATCGTCAGCGCCGATGCCGGCAGCCGCTCAGGCAAGGTCGTGCCCTACAAGCATCTGCTGGACGAGGCGATCCAGCTCGCCGCCCACAAGCCGGCGCGGGTGCTGATGGTGAACCGCGGCCTGGCCGAGATGAGCCGGGTCGAAGGCCGCGACCTGGACTACGCGGCCGAGCGCAGCAAGCATCTCGAGGCGCGCGTGCCCTGCACCTGGCTGGAAGCCAACGAGGTCAGTTACACGCTCTACACCAGCGGCACGACCGGCCGGCCCAAGGGCGTGCAGCGCGACGTCGGCGGCTATGCCGTGGCGCTGGCGGCCAGCATGAAGCACATCTTCTGCGGCCAGCCGGGCGAGACCTACTTCTCCACCAGCGACATAGGCTGGGTGGTGGGCCACAGCTACATCATCTACGGCCCGCTGATCGCCGGCATGGCGACCGTGATGTACGAAGGCCTGCCCACGCGGCCCGATGCCGGCGTGTGGTGGGAGCTGGTCGAGCGCTACAAGGTGACGGTGATGTTCAGCGCGCCCACGGCGGTGCGCGTGCTCAAGAAAAGCGATCCGGCGTTTCTCAGCAAGTACGACCTGAGCTCGCTGCGGGCCTTGTACCTGGCCGGCGAGCCGCTGGATGAACCGACGGCCCGCTGGATTGCCGAGGGCATAGGCCGGCCCATCATCGACAACTACTGGCAGACCGAGACCGGCTGGCCCATCCTGACCGTGGCCAACGGCGTCGAGCCCACGGCCAGCAAGTTCGGCTCGCCGGGCAAGGCCATGTACGGCTTCGACATCAAGCTGGTGGATGAGAACACCGGCGAGGACATCCTGAGCGCGGACCAGAAGGGCCTGCTCGCCATCGCCCATCCGCTGCCGCCGGGCTGCCTGCAGACGGTCTGGGGCGACGACGAGCGATTCGTCAAGACCTACTGGTCCAGCATCCCCGGCCGCCAGCTGTACTCGACCTTCGACTGGGGCGTGCGCGATGCCGACGGCTACTACTTCATCCTCGGCCGCAGCGACGACGTGATCAACGTGGCCGGCCACCGCCTGGGCACGCGCGAGATCGAGGAGAGCCTGTCCAGCCATCCCAATGTGGCCGAGGTCGCCGTGGTCGGCGTGGCTGATCAGCTCAAGGGCCAGGTGGCCATGGCCTTTGCCGTGCTCAAGGACCCGGCCAAGGCGGCCACGCCCGAGGAAGCGCTGCGCCACGAGGCCGAGATCATCAAGCGGGTCGATGAACAGCTGGGCGCGGTGGCACGACCGGCTCGTGTGCGCTTCGTCAGCGTGCTGCCCAAGACGCGCTCCGGCAAGCTCTTGCGGCGCGCGCTGCAGGCGGTCTGCGAGGGTCGTGATCCCGGCGACCTGTCCACCATCGAGGACCCGAGCGCGCTCGCGCAGATCAAGGCCTTGCTGGGCAACTAGGCCTTCCCCGAGGTCCCCCACGAACCGGCGCTGACTTCCCGCACCCCTGGGCGAGCGGCGCACAATCGCCGGCGCGCCGACGCAGGGTCGGCGTCTCTCGCGTTGGAGGAGACCTCGATGAAGAACATGTCGCGGGCCGCACTGGCCCTTGTCGCTGTGGCGGCTTCGCTGGCCCAGGCGTCCGAAACCAAGTTGCCCAGCCCGGCCTTTCCGCAGTTCAAGAATGCCGCGGCCGTGAAGGCGGCCTGCGATGGCGGCCTCAAGAGCGCCGCCGGCAAGCTCAAGACCTTGGAGGCCCGTGCGGTCGATGCCGGCTGGCTCGCGGCCTACGACGACTTCTATGCCTTCGTCGAGGACACGCAGAACCCGATCGACTTCCTGCAATACGTGGCGCCGCAGAAGGCGCTGCGCGATGCGGCCCAGGCCTGCGCCCTGCGCTGGGCGGACTTCCTCTCCGGCGTCAACCAGAACGAGAAGCTCTACAAGGCCCTGTCGGCCGCTCCGGCCGCCGATGCCATCGACCAGGAGCTGGTGCGCGTGGCCAAGGGCAGCTTCGAGGACAGCGGCGTGGCCCTGCCACCGGACCGCCGCGCGCGCGCCAAGCAGATCGTCGACCGGCTCACCGAACTGGACCAGCAGTTCAACAAGACCATCCGCGATGCCGGCGTGAAGGTGCTGTTCACCGAGGCCGAGCTCAAGGGCGTGCCCGAGGGCGTGTGGAAGAAGGCCAAGCGCGCGGCCGATGGCCGCATCGAGCTGGGTGTTGACTATCCGAGCTATGTGCCGGTGCTGCAGTCGGCCGAGTCCGGCGCCGCGCGCGAGCGCATGTGGCGGGCCAAGCAGAACGAGGGCGGGGAGGGCAACCTCAAGCTGCTGGCCGAGATCGCCAAGCTGCGCCATGAGTACGCCGGCCTGCAGGGCTTCGGCAACTACGTGGACGTCGCGTTGCGCCGCAAGATGGCGCGCGACGGCGCCAGTGCCTCCAAGTTCCTGGCCGACGTCAAGGCCGCCGTGGCCGATGGCGAGCTCAGCGATCTGGCCGTGGTGCGGGGCGCCAAGGCCAAGCACCTTGGCACGCCCATCGAGCAGACCAAGGTCGAGCGCTGGGACTGGAACTTCTACAGCGAGCTGGTGCGCCGCGAGCGCTACAGCGTGGACCAGAACGCCTTCAAGCCCTATTTCCCGCCGCAGCAGAGCCTGCAGTTCTCGCTGCGCCTGGTCGAGAAGCTGATGGGCGTGAAGTACACGCCGGTCAAGACCACGCTCTGGCATCCGCAGGCCCAGGCCTATGTGGTCAGCGATGCGGCCAGCGGCAAGGCCCTGGGCCAGCTCTACGTGGACCTCTATCCGCGCGAGGGCAAGTACAACCATGCGGCCGTCTGGCCGCTGCGTTCCAGCAGCACCCGCCTCGATCGCACGTCGACCACGGCCCTGGTCGTCAACTTCGACCGCGAGGGCCTGACGCTGGACGAGCTGGAAACGCTCCTGCATGAGCTGGGCCATTCGGTGCACGGCAATCTCTCGCAGACCCGCAATGTGCTGCAGGCCGGCACCAGCACCATGCACGACTTCGTCGAGGCGCCTTCGCAGATGCTGGAGGACTGGGTCTACGACAAGAAGGTGCTCAAGCTGATGCAGGAGGTCTGCCCGAGCTGCAAGCCGGTGCCCGATGCCATGGTGGACCAGGCGATCAAGGCCAGGAAGTTCGCCAAGGCCTCGCAGTTCGGCCGCCAGCACCTGTACGCCAGCTATGACCTGGCCCTGCACGGCGCCGACACGCCCGAGCCCATGGCCCTGTGGGCCAAGCTCGAAGGCGCGACGCCGCTGGGTTACGAGAAGGGCACGATGTTTCCGGCGGGCTTTGCCCACCTGAGCGGCGGCTACGGTGCCGGCTACTACGGCTATCTGTGGAGCCTGGTCGTGGCCATGGACCTGCGCACGCCGTTCAAGGCCGACAAGCTCGATGCCACGGTTGGTGCTCGCTACCGCGCCATGGTCTTGAGCCAGGGCAGCCAGAAGCCGGCGCCGGCCCTGGTCAAGGACTTCCTGGGTCGCGAGTCCAACGCCAAGGCCTTCTTCAACGACCTGGCAGATCGCTGAACTTTCGGGCTCAGCGGCTGGCCGCCGAAGCGGTGGCCGGCTCCTGGGCGCGGGCGATCAAGCGCTCGATGCTGCGCTGGGTCAGCGGGTGGTAGCGCGGCTTGGCCTGCGCGTAGACCGCCAGCGCCCAGTCGCGGTCGGCCGGGCTGCGGAACAGCGCCGCCTCGTAGAGCGGGCTGATCATGCGGATGCGGCCCACGCTGCTCATGAACTGACGCATCGGTTCGCGCAGCTCGTAGCCGGCCTTGATCGCCGAGCGGTAGAAGCGGAAGGCGATTTCCTGGTTGCCGGTGCCGGCCAGCTTGTAGGCCTGGTCCAGTTCCTTCAGCTGGTCAGCCGAGGCCTGGCCGTCAATGTCGTTGAGGAACTTCATCCATTCGTTGGCCTGCCAGGTGCCGGCCTTCAGATCACTGCTGGCCAGCTTGCCGGCGAGCCAGGCTTCACGCTGCCGGTTCAACGCCGACAGCCGGGGTGACTGGCTGCGCCTCGCGCTGGCCGGGATGCCGGGGCCGTGCAGCCAGTCCTCCAGTTCGGCCGGGCTCATCACCTCAGGATGGGCGGCGAGCAGCTGACCCTGCAGGTAGTCCTTGAACTGCTGCGTGGTGACGCTCTGGAAGGCATGCTTGTCGAACCAGCCGCGCAGGAAAGGATCGAACAGCGCGCGGCCGGCCCTCTGCTCCAAGGTGCGCAGGAACCAGGCGCCCTTCGGGTAGGCCAGGCCGCCGTTGGTGTGGAAGGCGGCCGAGGTGTCGGGGTCGCGGGTGATCAAGGCCTGCTTGGGCAGCGCAATGCGCTTCAGCGATTCCAGCGCCTCTTCCTCTTCCAGCTGCAGATGCATGGCCGCGAACTCCGGGCCGTAAAGCGCCTCGACGATGCGCGTGGTCACGTAGGTGGTGAAGCCCTCGTTCAGCCAGCCATGCTTGAAGCTGGCATTGGTGACCAGGTTGCCCGACCAGCTGTGGGCCAGCTCATGGGCGATCAGGTCCACGAGGCTGCGATCGCCGGCAATCATGGTCGGCGTGAGGAAGGTCAGGCGCGGGTTCTCCATGCCGCCATAGGGGAAGGAGGGCGGTAGCAGCAGCATGTCGTAGCGGCCCCAGCGGTAGGGGCCGTAGAGTGACTCGGCGGCCGTGATCATCTGCTCGGTGTCGGCGAACTCGTGGGCGGCGGCCTTGAGCCTTTGCGGCTCGGCATAGACGCCGCTGCGCGGCCCCAGGGCCTGGAACTGCAGTTCGCCGATGGCGATGGCCAGCAGGTAGGACGGAATCGGCTGCGGCATCTGGAATGTCCAGCCGTCTTCGCCGTTCACGTCGGGCCGGTTGTCGGCGCTCATCACCACGCGCAGGCCCTGGGGCGCCTCGATGCGGGCGCTGTAGGTGAAGCGCACGGCCGGCGTGTCCTGCAGCGGCACCCAGGAGCGGGCGTGGATGGACTGTGACTGGCTGAACATGAAGGGCTGCTTGCCCGACACGGTCTGGGCCGGCGTCAGCCACTGCAGGGCGCTGGCCGTCGGCGCCGTGGCGTAGTGGATGCGCACGGCCGTGGGCTGGGCAGCGAGGCCCTGGAGGTCGATGTGCAGGGCGCGGCCCTTGCCGGTCTCCAGCGGGTCGAGCTGGAAGGGCAGGTCGATCCAGGACTTTTTCGCATCCTGGGCCTGGACCTTGGCGATGCTCAGCTCGCTGGTGTCCAGATCCAGCACACGGGCGGCCGGGTCGGCCCATTGAAGCTTCAGCTCCGCGTAGCCGGCCAGGGTCTTGCGCCCGAAATCGGCCTTCAGGTCCAGATGCAGGGACTGGACCCTGACCTGGTCGAAGCGGGCATAGCTCTGCGGGTCCAGCGTGGCGGCCAGCGCATGGATCAGGGGTGCTGCGCTCAGCAGCAGGGCAAGCAGTTTCTTCATGGGGTTCAGCGCAAGCGGCGCCAGTCGGTCTCTATGAAGCGGACGACGCTGTCTTCGTGGTGCGGGCCTATGACCTCATGGGCCACTTGCTTGACCGCGTCAATGGCGTTGCCCACGGCGATGCCGCGGTCGGCCGCGCGCAGCATGGACACGTCGTTCACATGGTCGCCAAAGACCACCAGTTCGCGCTCGTGCAGGCCGTAGCGCTCGGCCAGGGTCTTGATCGCCTGGTCCTTGGTGGCGCGGCGGTCGTGGATGGTCAGCCAGGGCCAGCCGGGCTGGTAGATGTCCTGGTTGATGTGGATCTCCAGCCGGCCGGCGGAGAGTGCCTCGACCTCGGCCATCAGCTCGTTCAGCACCGGCTCTCGATCCACCACGACGATGGTCACCGCCGGGTCGTGCAGCACGTCCTGCAGCCGCTCGGCGCGACGGAAGCGCGGGTCGCGGTTGTGGTGGCGTTCATCGACGAAGCGCTGCTGGGCCTCGTTGTGGATGGACTGCCAGAACAGCTGGTCGCCCTGCGGCCCATGGGTGGACACGAAGGGCATCTTGCCGTGCCGGCGTATCAGCGCGAATACCTCCTGTGCCAGCGAGGGCTCCATCGCATTGACCATCTCGTGGCGGCCGCTGGCGAAGTCGCTCAGGTAGGCGCCGTTCGACGAAATCACCGGCAGGCGCAAGGGCAGCTCGCCCAGCAGCTGCTTGATCGAGACGATGTGGCGGGCACTGGCGACGGTGAAGGTCAGGCCTTCGTCCAGCAGGCGGACCAGGCCGGCCCGCGTGGAATCCGCGAGCCGGCCGGTCGAGTCGAGCAGGGTGCCGTCTAGGTCCGAGACATACAGCGTCACAGCACTTCAGACGCGAAGTCCGCCAAGCGCGAACGCTCGCCGCGGGCCAGCGTCACGTGGCCGCTGTGAGCCCAGCCCTTGAAGCGGTCGACCGCGTAGGTCAGGCCCGAGCTGCCCTCGGTCAGGTAGGGCGTGTCGATCTGCGCCAGGTTGCCCAGGCAGACGATCTTGGTGCCGGGACCGGCGCGGGTGATCAAGGTCTTCATCTGCTTGGGCGTCAGGTTCTGTGCCTCGTCGATGATGACGAACTTGTTCAGGAAGGTGCGGCCGCGCATGAAGTTCAGGCTCTTGATCTTGATCTTGCTGCGCACCAGGTCGTTGGTGGCGGCACGGCCCCATTCGCCGGCCGAGGAATCGCCGCGGGCCAGCACCTCGAGGTTGTCGTCCAGGGCGCCCATCCAGGGGCCCATCTTTTCTTCCTCGGTGCCGGGCAGGAAGCCTATGTCCTCGCCCACAGGCACGGTCACGCGGGTGACGATGATCTCGCTGTAGCGGCGCTCATCCAGCACCTGACTCAGGCCGGCGGCCAGTGTCATCAGGGTCTTGCCGGTGCCGGCCGTGCCGGTCAGCGTGATGAAGTCGACCTCGGGGTCCATCAGCAGGTTGAGGGCGAAGTTCTGCTCGCGGTTGCGCGAGGCAATGCCCCAGACGGCATGCTTCTGGTGGCCGAAGTCCTTGACCGTGCGCAGCACCGCGGTCTTGCCGGTGATCTCGGTGACCTTGGCGTACAGCGGGGCGGCGCCGGGCGCCTCCAGGTAGACGAACTCGTTGACCAGCAGCGTGGGGACCAGCGGGCCGCTGATGCGGTAGAAGGTCAGGCCACCTTGCTGCCAGCTCTCCATGGTCTTGCCGTGGCGCTCCCAGAAATCGCTCGGCAGCGGCTGCACGCCGGTGTAGAGCAGGTCGGCGTCTTCCAGGGCCTTGTCGTTGCGGTAGTCCTCGGCCGGCAGGCCCAGGGCCCGGGCCTTGATCCGCATGTTGATGTCCTTGGACACCAGGACGACCTCGCGCTCCGGCTGGGCCTTCTTCAGCGCCTGGACCACGCCCAGGATCTGGTTGTCGGCCTTGCCCTGGGGCAGACCCTGCGGCAGCGGGGCGTCGATCAGCTGGGTCTGGAAGAACAGCTTGCCGCCGGCTTCGCGCTTGCCGGTGTGGTCCAGCGGCAGGCCCTTGGCCATTTCCTCCAGATTGCTGCTCTTCATGGAAGCCGCCAGTTGGTCCAGCTCGCGGCTGACCTGGCGCACATTGCGGGCGACCTCGGTCATGCCCTTCTTGTGGCCGTCCAGCTCCTCGAGCGTGATCATCGGCAGGTAGACGTCATGTTCCTCGAAGCGGAACAGGCTCATCGGGTCGTGCATCAGCACATTCGTGTCGAGCACGAAGAGCTTGGTGACGCCGGTGCCCTTGGTCTTGGCAGTGCCACGTTTGGAGGCTGCGGCCGGTTTGCCACGTGCGGCCGGCGCCGTGGTGGTTGCCGGGGCGGGTTCTGGGCTGCGCGCCACGATGGGCACGACATTGGCCGCTCGGGCCTCGTTGGCTGCAGGGGGAGCCTGTCGGGCTGCCGGTTTGGCGGCGGGGGGCTTGCTGACGGTCAGCGTGGTGGCGAAGGCGGTGGAGTCGAGTCGGCTGGCGCGCTTGGAGGGGGCTTTGGGCAGAGGCATGAGGCGGTAGGTCAGGGCGGGGCGGCCGCCCTCTCAGGTGAAAGCCAGGGGCGAAACAAGCCACGGGGGCCGATGCCGGGGGTCTGAAAAGCAAAAAGCCGCACAGGCTGCTGTGCGGCTTGGAGCTTGGGCTGTGTCTTGGCGACCCTCGGGCATGGGCTGATTATGCACAAGCCGGGTGACGCTCCCAGCCCTGCCTGCGTCGCCGAAAGGGCTGCTGAGAAAAAAACGACGGGAATGAAAAAAGTCGGCATTCCTCAGGGGAAATGCCGACTCTCTTGGTGGGGGCGGGGCGCTTAGCCTGGAGGCTTCCCCTCGACAAAACTCAGGCCGCTTCCTTCTTCAGCGCCTTGACCGCCTTGAGCACCTCATCCACATGGCCGGCCACCTTGATGCCGCGCCACTCGGCCCGCAGCACGCCGCTGGCGTCGATCAGGAAGGTCGAGCGCTCGATGCCCTTGACCTTCTTGCCGTACATGATCTTGTTCTTGACCACGCCGAACATGTGACAGAGCTTCTCTTCCGTGTCAGCGATCAGCTCGAAGGGCAGTTCCAGGTTCTGCTTGAACTTGTCGTGCGAAACCATGTTGTCACGCGACACGCCCAGCACGACCGCGCCGGCCTTGACGAAGTCCTTGTGGCGATCACGGAACTGCATCGCCTCGGTGGTGCAGCCGGGGGTGTTGTCCTTCGGATAGAAGTACAGCACCACAATCTGGCCATGGAAGGCCTGGGGCGTGAATTTCACGCCGCCGGTGGCGAGAGCTTCAATTTCCGGAAGGGGTTTGTTGAGCGCTGGCGTCATGTGGCGTTCGTAGACTGTTGTGCCCAGGTGGGCATAGCCAGCGATTATACGTTGAACGGCAAGCCCCCTCGCAGCCGCTGCTTCAGGCGTCAATCAACAGGGCTGCCAGCACGGCCCGGCCCTCGGAGGCCAGCACGTTGTAGGTGCGGCAGGCAGCGGCCAGGTCCATGGTTTCGATGCCAATGCGCGCCTCGATCAGCGAGCGGTAAAGCCGCGGCGGCGCGAAGCGGATCCGGCCGCCGCTGCCGAACACCACAAGCTCGGGTCTGAGCGCAAGAATCTGTTCGAAATGTTGTTCGCTCAGGTCTTCGAACCGGGCCAGCGGCCAGGCCTGGACTTCACCCCGCCAGGGCACCAGCAGGCTGGAGCGGTTCGGCTGGTTGTTGACCCAGACACATTGGCCATCGTGCTTGGAGATGCTGTTGCCGCCTTGCGGCTCGTCGAGCTGGAATTTCATCAGTGGGGTCCGCGGCGAAGCGAGCCTGCGTAGTTTGCGAAAGCGGCCTGGGCGACCCTGGGGAAAGCCCTGCTACCCTGTGGTCAAATTCTACTTTTGCCTCCGGAGTCTGCGTCCCGTGATGAAGCCCGTCGCCAAGTCCAGCAAGCTGGCCAATGTCTGTTACGACATCCGTGGACCCGTGCTCGACAAGGCGCGGCAGATGGAGGAAGAAGGCCAGAAGATCATCAAGCTGAACATAGGCAACATTGCTGCCTTCGGCCTGATGCCGCCGGACGAGATCGTCCAGGACATGATCCGCAACCTCCCGGATGCGGCCGGCTACACCGATTCCAAGGGCCTGTTCGCACCGCGCAAGGCAGTCGTCCACTACTGCCAGGAAAAAAACATCAGCGGCGTCACCATTGACGACGTCTACCTCGGCAACGGCGCCTCTGAGCTGATCGTGATGGCGCTCAATGCGCTGCTGGACAACGGCGACGAGGTCTTGCTGCCGGCACCCGACTATCCGCTGTACACGGCTGCCGTGGCCCTTTCGGGCGGTAATCCGGTGCACTACGTCTGCGACGAGAGCAGCGACTGGTTCCCCGACATCGCCGACATCAGGGCCAAGATCACGCCGCGGACCAAGGCCATCGTCGTTATCAACCCCAACAACCCGACCGGCGCGCTCTATCCCGACAGCCTGCTGCTGGAGATCGTCGAATTGGCCCGTCAGCACCAGCTGATCATCATGGCCGACGAGATCTACGACAAGACGCTGTACGACGGCAACGTCCACACCAGCATCGCCTCGCTGGCCGACGACGTGCTGTGCCTGACCTTCAACGGCTTGTCCAAGAATTACCGGTCTTGCGGCTACCGTGCCGGCTGGATGATCGTCTCGGGCGACAAGCGCCATGCCACCGACTACATCACCGGCCTGAACATGCTGGCCTCGATGCGCTTGTGCGCCAACACGCCGGGCCAGCTGGCCATCCAGACCGCCCTGGGGGGCTATCAAAGCATCAAGGACCTGGTCGCTCCCGGCGGCCGCCTGTGCCGCCAGCGCGACCTGGCCTATGAGCTGCTGAGCCAGATCCCCGGCGTTTCGGTCGTCAAGCCCAAGGCCGCGCTCTACATGTTCCCCCGCCTGGACCCCAAGATCTACCCGATCGAGGACGACCAGCAGTTCGCCTACGAGCTGCTGGCCGAGGAAAAGGTGCTGATCGTCCAGGGGACGGGCTTCAACTGGACCGCCCCCGATCACTTCCGCCTCGTCTTCCTGCCCAACTCCGACGACCTCAAGGACGCCGTGGGCCGGATCGAGCGATTCCTTTCTCACTACCGCAAGCGTGCGGGACGTTGAACCCCTTCAAGAGAACAGAGACAGCAAGATGAAAGCGATCAAGGTTGGCCTGCTTGGCATTGGCACCGTGGGCAGTGGCACCTTCAACGTGCTGCGCCGCAACCAGGACGAGATTCGGGGCCGCGCTGGCCGCGGCATCGAGATCGCCATGGTGGCCGACCTGGACAAGGCCCGCGCCAAGAGCATCGTCGGCGATGCCTGCGAGGTGGTGGACGATGCCCGCAAGGTCATCGCCAACCCCGAGATCGACATCGTCGTCGAGTTGATAGGCGGCTACGGCGTGGCCAAGACCCTGGTGCTGGAGGCGATCGCCGCCGGCAAGCATGTGGTCACCGCCAACAAGGCCCTGCTGGCCGTGCATGGCACCGAGATCTTTGCCGCGGCCCATGCCAAGGGCGTGATCGTGGCCTTCGAGGCGGCCGTGGCCGGTGGCATTCCCATCATCAAGGCGCTGCGCGAAGGCCTGACGGCCAACCGCATCGAATGGATCGCCGGCATCATCAACGGTACGACCAATTTCATCCTGTCGGAGATGCGCTCCAAGGGCCTGGACTTCGGCAGCGTGCTGAAGGAAGCCCAGCGCCTGGGCTATGCCGAGGCCGATCCGACTTTCGACATCGAAGGCGTCGACGCGGCGCACAAGGCCACCATCATGTCGGCCATCGCCTTCGGCATCCCGGTGCAGTTCGACAAGGCCCATGTCGAGGGCATCACGCAATTGCAGGCGGCGGACATCAAGTACGCCGAGCAGCTTGGCTACCGCATCAAGCTGCTCGGCCTGACGCGTCGTCGCGAAAACGGCATCGAGCTGCGCGTGCATCCGACGCTGATTCCGGCCAACCGCCTGATCGCCAATGTCGAAGGCGCGATGAACGCCGTGGTGGTGCAGGGTGATGCCGTCGGCACGACGCTGTATTACGGCAAGGGCGCCGGTTCCGAGCCCACGGCCTCGGCCGTGATTGCCGATCTGGTGGACATCACCCGCCTGCATACCGCCGACCCCGAGCACCGCGTGCCGCATCTGGCCTTCCGCCCCGATGCGATGAGCGACACGCCCATCCTGCCGATGGACCAGGTGCTGACCAGCTTCTACCTGCGCCTGCGCGTGGCCGACGAGGCCGGCGTGCTCTCGCGCATCACCACCATCCTGGCCGAGCACGACATCTCCATCGATGCCGTGCTGCAGCGCGAGTCTGCCGAAGGCGAGAAGCAGACCGACCTGATCATCCTGACCCACGAGACCGTGGAGGGCCGCATGAGCAAGGCGCTGGCCCAGATGCAGGCGTTGCCCACGGTGCTGGCGCCCATCGTCCGCCTGCGCAAGGAAGAGCTGGCGTGAAGTACATCAGCACGCGAGGAGACAAGACCGAACGCCGCTTCTGCGAGATCCTGCTCGAAGGCCTGGCGCCGGACGGCGGGCTCTACATGCCGGTCAGCTATCCGCAGGTCGACGGCGCCACGCTGAACCGGTGGCGCAGCCTCTCGTACGCCGACCTGGCCTTCGAGATCCTCAGCCTGTACATAGACGACATCCCGGCTGACGACCTGCGGGCCATCGTGCGCCGCACCTACACCGAGCAGGTGTTCGGCACGCCAGAGATCACGCCGCTGAAGACGTTGGAGCCTGGCCTCGCATTGCAGGCCCTGTCCAATGGCCCGACGCTGGCCTTCAAGGACATGGCCATGCAGCTGCTGGGCCAGCTCTTCGAGTACGAGCTGGGCCGGCGCGGCGAGACGCTCAACATCCTGGGCGCCACCTCGGGCGACACCGGCAGCGCAGCCGAGTACGCGATGCGGGGCAAACAGGGCGTCAATGTCTTCATGCTCTCGCCGCAAGGCCGCATGAGCCCCTTCCAGCAGGCGCAAATGTTCAGCCTGCAGGACGCCAACATCCACAACATCGCCATCGAAGGCGTGTTCGACGACTGCCAGGACATCGTCAAGGCCGTGTCCAACGACCTGGCGTTCAAGCGCCAGTACAAGATTGGCACGGTCAATTCGATCAACTGGGCGCGCTTGCTGGCCCAGGTCGTCTACTACTTCGCCGGCTATCTGCAGGCCACGAAGACGAATGCGGAGAAGGTCAGCTTCTGCGTGCCTTCCGGCAATTTCGGCAACGTCTGCGCCGGCCACGTAGCCCGCATGATGGGCCTGCCGATTGCCAAGTTGGTGGTGGCCACCAACGAGAACGATGTGCTGGACGAGTTCTTCCGCACCGGGGCCTACCGTCCGCGCGGCAGCGCCGAGACGCACGAGACCTCAAGCCCCTCGATGGACATCTCCAAGGCCAGCAATTTCGAGCGTTTCGTCTACGACCTGCTGGGCCGCGACGGCTTCCGGATCAAGACCCTTTTCGGCGCCGGGGGCTTCGTGCTGCGCGGCGAAGAAAAGGCCGGCATGGCCCGCTTTGGCTTCGTCTCGGGCCGCTCCTCCCATGCCGACCGGCTTGCGACCATCAAGCTCTGCCACCAGCGCTATGGCCAGCTGATAGACACCCACACAGCCGACGGCCTCAAGGTCGCCCTGGTGCAACGCGAGCCCGGCGTTCCTATGCTGGTGCTGGAGACGGCGCTGCCGGCCAAGTTCGCCGCGACCATTCGCGAGGCGCTGGACATCGAGCCGCCGCGCCCGGCCGGCCTTGAGCACATCGAAGCCCTGCCCAAGCGCGTGAGCGTGATGAAGGCCGACGCCGCTCAGGTCCAGCAGTTCATCCGCGACCATGTCTGAACCCGTCCGGCCCGCGCTGCGTAGCCTTGACGAGGCGCTGTCCCAGTTGCTGGGCCAGGTGCAGCCGCTGGGTCGAGTCGAGACGCTGTCGACGGCCGAGGCGCTGGGCCGCGTGCTGGCCGAGGAAGTCCGTTCGCAGCTGGATGTGCCACCCGCCGACAACACGGCCATGGACGGCTATGCGCTGCGCGCTGCCGACGTTGCCGAGCTCGGCGCGGTGCTGCCTGTGTCGCAGCGGGTGCCGGCAGGTGTGATCGCTGGTGCGCATCAACCGGGCACGGCGGCCCGCATCTTCACCGGCGCGCAAATCCCGGTCGGCGCCGACGCCGTGGTGATGCAGGAGCAATGCGAAGCCATCGCTGGTGATGGCCTCGGCAGTGTCCGCGTCAACACCGAAGTGCAGAGCGGCCAATGGATACGCCGCCGCGGCGAGGACGTGCAGCAGGGGAGCAGCGTGCTGGCTGCCGGCCATCGCCTGGATGCGGCGGCCTTGGGATTGGCTGCTTCGGTCGGCGCTGCACAGCTCAAGGTGTCGCGACGTGTTCGCGTTGCGCTGTTCTCCACGGGCGACGAGCTGGTGATGCCGGGCGAACCGCTCAAGCCCGGCGCGATCTACAACAGCAACCGCTTCACGCTCCGAGGCCTGCTGCAGGGGCTGGGCTGCGAGGTGATAGACCTGGGCATAGTCCCAGACCAGCTCGACGCCACCCGCGCCGCCTTGCGCGAAGCGACTGTGCAATCGGACCTGATCATCACTTCCGGTGGCGTCTCGGTCGGCGAGGAAGACCATCTGCGGCCGGCCGTGCAGGCCGAAGGCCGGCTCGATCTCTGGCAGATCGCGATCAAGCCCGGCAAGCCGCTGGCCTTCGGTCAGGTCGGCGCCGCGTATTTCGTCGGCCTGCCGGGCAACCCGGTGTCCAGCTTCGTGACCTTCCTGCTGCTGGTGAGGCCGCTGATCCTCAGGCTGCAGGGGGCGGCCCGCCTGGCGCCGCGCAGCCTACCGCTGCGAGCGGAATTCGATTGGCCCAAGGCCGACAAGCGCCGCGAGTTCCTGCGCGTGCGGCTGAACGACGAAGGTGGCCTGGACCTGTTCCCCAACCAGAGTTCGGGCGTGCTCAGCTCGGCGGTCTGGGGTGACGGCCTGGTGGACAACCCGCCCGGCCGGACCATCGCGGCCGGCGATTTCGTGCGCTTCCTGCCTTTCTCCCAGTTGTTGTCATGACCGTCACCGTCCGCTATTTCGCCTCGCTGCGCGAAGCCCTGGGTTCCAGCGAGCAATTCGACGACGCAGCCGGCCTCAGCCTCGGCGAGCTGCGCGACCGCCTGATCGCGCGGGGCGAACCTCATGCCAGCGCCCTGGCCCGCGGTCGCGCCGTTCGCTGCGCGCTGGACAAGCAGATGTGCGACGAAGCGGCGCTCATCGGCGAGGGCGCCGAGGTGGCTTTCTTCCCACCGGTCACCGGCGGTTGATACTCCGCTCGTGAACGGCCTGCACCTGACCGCCGACCTCGTCGGCTGCGATCCCCACCAGCGCCTGATGAGCGACTGCGCCGCACTGCGCGAGCTCTGCGTGGCCACCGTCGCCGAGGCCGGCCTCGGTGCCGTGGCTGAGCTGTTCCACCGTTTCGAACCGGCGCCCGGCGAGACGCAGAGCGGCATCACCGGCGTGGTGCTGCTGGCCGAATCCCACCTGGCCATCCACACCTGGCCGGAGCGGGGCGGGGTGACGCTGGATGTCTATGTCTGCAACCTGGGCCAGGACAACAGCGCCAAGGCCGAGCGGCTGATGCAGCGCCTGTGCGCGGCCTTCGAGCCGGCGCAAGCCCGGCGCCAGGCTCTCCAGCGCGGCCTGCCTGAATAATCAGAACAAAAGTTCTAGACAACGAGTTCTAGAACATCTATTCTGCGGCCCATGCCTCAGGCCACCACTCCCCGTCCCACCGCCGCAGAGCTCGACCTGCTACGCGTGCTCTGGCGCATAGGCGCGGCCGATGCCAAGCAGGTGCATGAAGCCCTGCTGGCCGAGCGACCCGAGGCCAGCTATGCCACCGTGCTGCGCCAGCTGCAGGTGATGAACAGCAAGGGCCTGGTCAACCGTGACGAGAGCCAGCGCCCCCATCTCTACGCCCCGGCGCAAGCCCAGGACAAGCTGCAGACCAAGCTGCTCAAGGACTTGATCGCCAAGGCCTTCGCCGGCTCGGGCAAGGCCCTGGTGCTGGCCGCGCTGAAAGGCCATGTCAGCGCCAAGGAGCGCGCCGAGATCCAGCAGCTGCTGGACCGGGGAGGGCAGTCGTGATCGAGCCGCTGATTCCCGCCCTGGGCTGGGCGCTGCTGAACTTCGTCTGGCAGGGCCTGCTGCTCGGCGGTGCCGCCGTACTGCTGCTCTGGAGCCTGCGCCGTGCCGATCCGCGCTGGCGCTATGCGGTCTGCGGCCTCGCGCTGCTGGCCTGCCTGCTGTTGCCGCTAGTGCATCTGCTGTGGCTGTTGACTCAGGATCCTGGCGAACTGACTGAACTGGTTGAACTGCCGGATTGGCTGCTGCAGATGCAGGAGCTGCTGCCGGCCCTGGTCAACGGCTGGGCCTGCGGCGTAGGTTTGATGGGTGTGCGCTTGGGCCTGGGCCTGGCCTGGGTGGCCCGGTTGCGCCATCAGGCTGCGCCGGCATCGGTCGTCTGGCAGGCGCGCCTCGATGCGCTGGCGCATCGCTTGGGCCTGCGGCGCAGCATTCCGCTTCGCTTGTTCGACGGCATCGGCAGCCCGCTGACCGTGGGTTTCTGGCGCCCGGTCGTTCTGCTGCCGGCGGCCTTGCTGAGCCGCCTTCCCGTGCCCATGCTGGAGGCCCTGCTGGCCCATGAGCTGGCCCATGTGCGGCGCTGGGACTATCTGTTCAATCTGCTGCAGAGCCTGGTCGAGGCCTTGCTGTTCTTCCATCCGGTCGTCTGGTGGCTGTCGTCCCGCATGCGGGATGAACGCGAGCAGGTGGCCGATGCAATCGCCGCCCAGTCCCTGGGCGACTCCCGCCGCGTGGCGCAGGCGCTTGCCGAGCTGTCCTGCCTTGACGAGGCATTGCCCCCCACAGCCAACCTGGCCCTCTCGGCGCGGGGAGGTCGGCTGCTCCAGAGGATAGAAAGACTGATGACACCCCAACCCCATGCCACCGGCTGGAAGCTGGCCCTGCCCGCGCTGGCCCTGGCCTGCGCCAGCGTGCTGGTCCAGGCACAGAACCAGAAGGCCTCCGGCCAGGTGCAGCCAGCGCCTGTCGCCAGCCCCGCGCCGGCCGCCGCGGCTCATCCGGCCGCCTTGGCCAAGCCCGCCGATGCGGCAACGCCGACCGGTGTCATGCGCCTGCCGGTCAATGCTCGCCACGCCCTGGTGCTCGACGACGACAGCGGCAAGGTGCTGATGGCCAAGGACGCCGATGCCGTCGTGCCCATCGCCTCGCTGACCAAACTGATGACGGCCATGGTGGTGCTCGATGCCAAGCAGGATCCGAACGAGAAACTGCGAATCGTCCGAGAGGACGTGGACACGCTGAAGCACAGCCTGTCGCGCGTGCCGGTGGGTGCCGAGATGACGCGCCAGGCGGCCCTGAGCCTGGCCCTGATGGCCTCGGAGAACCGCGCGGCCTCAGCCCTGGCGCGCAGCTTTCCGGGCGGCAGCAATGCCTTCGTCCTGGCCATGCAGGCCAAGGCCCGCAGCCTGGGCCTGACCCGCACCACCCTGGTCGAGCCGACCGGCCTGTCGCCGTCAAATGTCTCGACCGCCAGCGAGGTGGCCAGGATCATGGCCGCCGCGGCACGCTATCCCGAGATCGCCCGCATCACGGCCGACGACAAGACGCGTGTGCCGGTCAATGGCAAGGCCCGCGAGGTGCGCAACACCAACCGCCTGGTCGGCGCCAAGGGCTGGGACATTCGCCTGTCCAAGACCGGCTACACCGAGGAAGCCGGGCGCTGCCTGGCGATGCGGATGAAGAGCGCCGGCAAGGACGTTACCGTGGTGCTGCTGGATGCCGACGGCTCAGCGCAGCGCCTGCGTGATGCCGCAGCGATCCGAAAGCAGCTGGCCAAGCACGGCTGATGCAGCGTCGACAACTCCTCGGTGCGGCTGCGGTCGTGCCGACGCTGCTGGCCCCTTCGCTGGCGACGGCGCAGCCGCCAGCGAGTGTTGCCAAGGTGCGCGCGACCCCCGACCGCCTGATCGACCTTTCGGTCTGTACCCGGCCGTTCCGCCCGCAGGGCCCGCGCCTCGAGGTCGAGCGTCGCTTCGGCAAGCATTTGGTCCACCACTACGGCCACGGCGGCAGCGGCTGGTCCCTGTCCTGGGGATCGGCCCGCGCCGTGCTGCCCCTGATCCTGGCGGCGCGCGAGCGCAGGATCGCGGTCATTGGCTGCGGCGTGATCGGGCTGACCACGGCCCGTGTGGCCCAGCAAGCCGGGCTGAAGGTGCGCATCTATGCCAAGGCGCGGCCGCCCGAGGTGGCATCGTCGGGCGCCACCGGCATGTGGTCGCCGGAGTCGCGCATCTGTACCGAGGCCCATGCGGACGCTGCCTTCGTCGAGCGCTGGGAGGCGATGGCTCGGCACTCGTTCAAGATCCACCAGAGCCTGCTGGGCCTGGCCGCGGCGCCGCTCGAATGGCGCGATGGCTTCGTGCTGTCCGACGTCCCGTTCGACCAGCCGCTGGCGCCCGTCGACGACGGTGAGCCCGATTACCCGGATCTGCAGTCGCGCATCGCCGACCTGCATCCGCACGGGGCGCCGCTGGCGCCGGGTGAACATCCGTTCCGCGTGCCCCATGTGCGCCGATTCACCCAGCTGACCTTCAACATCGGGCACTACCAGCGGCTGCTGCTGGAGGACTTCTTTCGAGAGGGCGGCGAAATCGTTCAGCGTGAATTTGGTAGTCCACGCGAACTGGCAGGACTGAGCGAGCGCTGCCTGGTCAACTGCACCGGCTATGGCGCGCGCGCCCTTTTCGGCGACGACAGCCTGGTGCCGGTGCGCGGCCAGACGGCCCGGCTGATTCCTCAGCCCGAGGTGGACTACCTGCTGCTGTATCGAGGCCATAGGCTCGCCATGGTGCCGCGTCGTGACGGCCTCCTGGTGCAGGTCCAACGGCCTCACGACTTTGGCAATGGCGATGTCCGGGTCGATCGTGAAGAGTCGGCGGCGGCCGTTCGCCTGCTGGCTTCTGTCTACGCCTGAGCTGTCATCGCGGACCGGCAACAAAAAGCCCCGCCTAGGCGGGGCTTAGCATCACCTCGGTCCGAGAACCGGCGTCGGCGGTCAGAAGGCGAAGTTCAGGCCCAGGTTGATCTGGCTGATCTTGGACTCGAGTTCCACGCCGGAAATCTTGACCGTGTTCTTGCCCAGGTTGACGTACTCCAGGCGCAGGCCCAGGTTTTTGTCGATCTGGTAGTCGCCACCGAAACCGAACAGAGCCTTGTTCTTGTGGCCGTCGGCCGAGGCGTTGAGCGCGGTCGAGGTGACCTTGTAGTCCAGCGTGTTGCGGGCATAGCCCAGGCGGCCGAACAGGGAGAACTCCTTGCTCAGCGGGGCGATGCCCAGCACCGAGGCGCTCAGCGAGTTGGCACGCAGGGTGGACTTGTAGGTGATGTTGCCGACCACGTCGGATTGCGTGGCCGAGCCCAGGCGGCGACCTTGCAGTTCGAAGGCAAGGTTCTCGTTCAGCTTGTAGCCCAGCGTGAAGCCGAAGCCGGTCTTGCTGTCCTTTTCGCCATCAGCCTTGAATTCGGTGCGGCCGATGTCGCCACCGATGTACCAGGTCGGCTCGGCGGCCATGGCTTGGCTGGCGGAGATGGCCAGGGCGGCCAGGACGATTGCGTTCTTGATCATTGTGAGTCTCACTTTCATGTACCCCTCCCCGTGAGAGGCGGGCGCATAGTAACAAGGGTTTCCACTACAGAAAAAATACTGTGGTGGTAAACCCTCATCTCACAATTTGTCGCGCATGACTTTCGGCCCTCTGGCCCCAGGCGTGGCCGAGCGTGTAGGCCTCTTCAAACACCGAATACGCAGAGATGTCGCTATGGATGAATGCCATGCGTCCCTGGCCCTGATGCAGGGCTGCGAGTGCCGCCGAGCCTCGCCGACCGGGAACGGGAACGCTCATGGCGTGGCCCCATCGTGCCAGATCGATACGCTGTAGCCGGTCTTCAAGGTCGGGATGCAGGCGGCCGAGTTCAGCCATCACGCGATGGGCCCAGGGACGCCAGTCGTCCTGCAGCAACTGCCTGCGGTCCGTGCCTGGCAGGGCCCAATAGCTGCTGATCACCCTCGGGCCGGCCACCGGCGACAGGCCCTGATGGCCGGCATGGACATAGCCGAGGGCATCGCGACTGCCGTACGCCACGTTGTCCCAGGCCAGCGGCACGCCAGGGCGCTCCAGCAAGGGGCCGTCGAGCAGCAGGTTTGCAACCAGCCAGGGTGACTGGTGCATGCCAGCTGTGGCATGCACCAGCGCGGCCGGCGCCTCGTCACCCAGCAACCGGCGAGCGACCGGCAGTGGTGTGGCAAAGATCAGCTGTGCGGCGGACCAGCGCTCGGGTGAGTCGGCTTGTTCGTTCCAGGCCAGCACCTGCAGTTCATGCTTGCCGGGTTCGACTCGCAGCACGGTGCGACCTGGCAGCAGCTGCTCGCCCAGGCCGGCTGCCAGGCGCTCGCTCAGCCAGCCGTTGCCCTCGGGCCAGGTCAGCACCGGCTCGCGCTCGAATTCCGCGTCGGCATGAACATGGAAGCCGTGGCGGCTGGCGAAATAGTGCAGGCCGGCCCAGGCCGAGACCTCGGCGATGCCGGCGCCGTAGTCGTCGCGGCAGCTGTAGTCCAGGTACCAGCGCAGGTGCGCGTCGTCCAGGCCTTGCTCGTTCAGCCAGCGCTGGAAGGTCTGCGAGTCCAGCCGCTGATGGGCCGGCGTCCAGCCCGCTCGATGCGTGGGCATGGCAAAGCCGATCTCGCGCTGTGCGGCAGCCACGGCGGCCGCAAAGCGGCGGTACTGCTTGGGTCCGCTCAGACCATCGGGCGGTGGCAGCAGGCCCTCCATCCATTGGCCCTCGAAGAACAGTCTTTCCTGCGGGCTGTGACACTGATGACGCTCGTCGTAGACGACGCGACCCGATTCGAGGCGGGCCAGGCCGAAGTCGATCAGCAACTGCTGGACTTCGGGCGCTTGCGGCCCCGGCACCGGCAGGTAATGCGCACCGAGCGGGCAGGGCAAGCCGGCCATGATGTGGCCACGCGCATTGCCGCCTGCCTGGTCCTCCAGCTCGAGCAGGGCGAAATCCTTGCCACGACGTTGCAGCTCGCGGGCACAGGCCAGGCCCGCGATGCCGCCGCCGACGATCAGGAATTCCGTGCGGCGCACCGGGCCGTCGCCGGCCGGCGGCAAGGGTTGGCGCAGCCTGTGGCCGCGGGCCGGCGTGGCGCCGACCCAGCCGCCTTGCAGCTCGGGCGCGGCTTGCTGGCAGCCTGCCAAGGTGGCCGCGCTGGCCAGCAGCAGCGAGCGTCGGCTGAGGCTCAATGGACCTTGCCCCATTCGGCCTCGAATTCATGAACCAGCTGCTGGTTCGACAAGCGATTGGGTTCGAGCTTGTCGGGGCGTTCCATGTCGAGCGGAAAGTCGAACAGCGCCGGCAGGCCCTGCAGCGTCAGAAAGCGCAGGCCCCCAGGCAGTTGCCGCGGCATGGCGAAGGGTCGCCGCGAAGCCAGGATGAAGCCCCATTCGCCAAACGAGGGCACATGGGCGTGGTAGGGCGTGGCCGTCAGTCCGACCGCCTCGACCGTCGCTGCCACGGTCCAGAAGCTGCGCGGCGCCACCAGCGGCGAGGTGGTCTGGATGACCGCGTAGCCCGAGGCGCTGAGTCGCTGGTCGATCAGCTGGTAGAAGCTGGTGGTGTAGAGCTTGCCGAGCGAAAAGTTGGACGGGTCGGGGAAGTCGATCACGATCACGTCATAGTGCTCGTCGGGGGGCTGCTGCTCCAGCCAGCCGAAGGCATCGGCATTGACGATCTTCAGCTTGGGGTTCAGCAGCGCATCGCGGTTCAGCTCGCGCAGCAGCGGCAGCGTGGAAAACAGCCGCGTCATGTGCGGGTCCAGCTCGACCAGGGTCACGCTGTGCACGCTGGGGTACTTGAGCGCCTCGCGCACGGCCATGCCGTCGCCACCTCCGAGCACCAGCACCTTGCGTGGTGCGCCCTGCGCCGCCATGGCCGGATGGACCAGGGCCTCGTGGTAGCGGTATTCGTCGCGCGAATGGAATTGCAGATTGCCGTTGAGGAACAGGCGCACGCCGCTGCGGCCCTGGGTGACGACCACGCGTTGGTAGTCGCTGCTTTCGCGCAGCAGGATGTTGTCGCCGTAGAAGCGCTCCTCGGCCCAGCTGTTCAGCTGCTCGGCGCCCAGCATCGCGGCCGTCAACGTGAGCAGCACCAGGGCGCAACTGGTGGCATGGGCGGCCCAGTTGCGCAACTGCGGGCGGAACAGGAAGAGAGCCCAGACCGCCACCGCCGCGTTGAGCAGACCGAAGGCGATGCCGGTGCGTATCAGTCCCAGCTGCGGCACAAGCAGCAGCGGAAAAGCGAGGGCCACCAGCAAGGCGCCGAGATAGTCGAAGGTCAGAACCTGGGAGACCAGGTCCTTGAGCGCATAGCGATGGCTGAACTGGCGCTTGAGAATGCGCATCACCAGCGGAATCTCCAGCCCGACCAGGGTGCCGACCAGCAACACCAGCGCATAGAGCAGGATGCGGAATTCGGCCAGGTGGCTGGGCGGCAGCAGGCTGTGGGCGCTGAACAGCGCGGCCGGCATCAGGCCGCCAATCAGGCCGACCAGCAGCTCGATCTTGAGGAACTGCGCCACCAGCTGACGCTCGACGTAACGCGACAGCCAGGAGCCCACACCCATCGCGAACAGATAGCTGCCGATGATGGTGGAGAACTGCAGCACCGAGTCGCCCAGCAGGTAGCTCGCCAGCGCACCCGCCGCCAGTTCATAGACCAGGCCACAGGCGGCGACGACAAAGACGCTGGCGAGCAGCAGCAGTTCGGGCAGGGAGACGCGCTCGGCGGGCGGGTCGGCCGTGACCTCAGTGGATGGCGGAGGCAACGATCAGGCCTATCGAAATGCACATCGAGCCGACCACGATGGCCAGCGCCAGGTTCTTGTGCTCGACGATTTCTTCCCACAGCTTGTAGGGAGTGAGCTTGTCGATGATGACGAAGCTGATCCAGAACACCAGCACGCCGATCACGGCGTAAAGGATGGAGCCCAGCACGATGCCGGGCTTGAGCCATTCGAATCCAGTCATTGCGTTCTCCTTGTCGTCTTGCCTGATCTATTTGTGGCCACCGCCACTGCTGCCCGAGCCGCCCCAGGATCCGCCGGTGAAGCCAGGCCGCACCCCGCTGCCGCTGGTGTAGCTGCGCTTGCACTGCTGGTACTCGGCGCTGGCCTCGCCATAGGCGTTCTTGTACTGCTGGCAATCGTCCCGGCTGCAGGCCTTGAGCAGCAGGATCAGCAAGATGATGACGACGGCCACGATGACGATGGTGCGGACCAGGCTGCCGCCATTGCTGAGTGCGCTGCTGTCACGGCGCAGCGCTGCGCTCTTCTCGGGAGCCAGTCTGAAGGCCTTGGCCACTTCGTCGGCATTGAGCTTGCGGCCCAGCGACCAGGTGATCTCGTTGCCGCTGCGCTCGCTGGACAGCAGCTGCATCGGCGTCTCGTAGTCGCCGACCTCCACGATGTCTTCGCGCGCCACGCGCCAATAGAACTCGCCCAGCACGTAGGTGGTCTTGGCCCGGTACTGCCAGCGGCGCTTGAAGCGGTCGCCCTGCCATTCGACATCGCCGACGCCAGTGCGGCTGGGCACGCCGGTGAGCGGTCGCACCAGGCTCCAACCTTCCTCGGTATCGACCAGGAAGGCGAATCCCTCCAGCCGGTTGTAGAGCAGGTACTCGCGCCAGAAAGTCTGTTCTTCGTCGTCGCCCGGCGCCGGCAGGTCGCAGCGCTCCTGGTAGCCGACCACCTGCCAGGGCAGCAGCTTGCTGCTGGGCTTCAGGGCGAGATAGCAGGTCGAGCCCAGCGGCAGCTGCGGCTCCATGCCATTGGCCTGGGCGTAGTGCTCCAGGTCGGCACCGGCACCGCCGGAGATGTCCACCACCGCATGGCATTGGCCGCAGACGATGGACTTGGTGGTCGAAAGCTTGGGCTCCAGCGAGGAGCCGCAGCTGGGGCAGGGCAGGGCACGCGAAGCCAGGGTCGCGCCCTCGTCCTCGCGCAGGCCGCTGAGCTGCAGATCGGCCAGCCGCACCGCACGGCCCACCGACCATTGCGGCGGCTCGTGGGCATAGTCGAGCGTGCCGACTTCGTCCTGGCTGTTGCGCAGGTCGGCCAGCAGGAATTCGCCGGTATCCAGACGCGGCGGTTTCGGCAGCTCGCCTTCGGCCGCGCCCAGCGTCACCAGGGTCAGCGAGGCCACGCGCCAGGCCTGGCCGCCCAGCGGCGCCTGGGCACCGACCACCAGGGTGTGCGAGGCCGGCGGCGATTCGCTCAGTGCTGCATCGAAGGCAAAGACGTAGGCACCGTTGTCCTCGGACAGCCAGCCGCTCTTGCCGCCGTCGAACAGCGCATGCCATTCATTCCAGACGCCGCCCGAGTAGCGAAGCTGCAGCCGGCCAACGAGGGTGAACTCGGCGCCGGCATGCCGGCCACGCACGCCTAGTTGCAGCGGGCTGTGGTCGGCAAACAGCTCGGCGCTCTGGCCTATGCGGCGCAGCGCCTCGCCCTCGCGAAGCAGGGTGCTGCGGCAGAAGCTGCAGATGGCGCTGGCCGAGGCGCTCGACGCGAACTCGACCTGGGCGCCGCAGTTGGGGCAGGCCGCGGTCCAGCGGCGCTGCACTGGGTCGGTCACGCCGGCTTATCCCAGCTTCTTGAGGAGCTCGGCCTTCTTCGCCGCGAACTCCTCGTCGGTCAGGATGCCCTTGGCCTTGAGGTCACCCAGCTTCTCGAGCAGGGCCATGACCTCGTCGGCGCTCTGTGCTGCCGGTGCCGCAGCAGCATGCGGGGCCGAACCAGCCAGGCCAGCCTGCAGCTGCTGGGCCAGCACCTGGCCCATGGCCACGCCGGCGCCCAGGCCCATGGCATCGCCGGCCACGCCGCCACCGGAGCCCACGCCCTTGGCCATCTCGGGCAGGGACTGGGCAGTCTGATACTGCATGAACTGGCCCATGTTCTGGCCGATCATGCCCATGCCAATCTTCTGGTCGAGGATCTTCTGCAGCTCCTCGGGCAGCGAGACGTTCTGCAGCGTCACGCCCTCGAGCTTCAGGCCCAGGGCCTCGAACGAGGGCGCCGTGGCTTCCTGCAGGGCCTTGGCGAACTCGACCTGGTTGGCCGCCAGGTCCAGGAAGGGAATGCCGCTCTGCGCCACCGCGTCGCTGATGTGCTGCAGCATCAGGCCACGCAACTGGCCATCGAGCTCGGCCGTGGTGTAGCGCTCGCGGGTGCCCGAGATCTGCTGGTGGAACAGCTTGGGGTCGACGATGCGATAGGCATAGTTGCCGAAGGCGCGCAGGCGCACCGCACCGAAATCCTTGTCGCGGATCGTCACCGGCTGCTGGGTGCCCCAGCGCTGGTCGATCTGCTGGCGGGTGCTGAAGAAGTAGACGTCGCTCTTGAACGGAGATTCGAACAGCTTGTCCCAGTTCTTCAGATAGGTCAGGACCGGCAGCGTCTGGGTGTTCAGCTTGTACATGCCGGGGCCGAACACGTCGGCCACCTTGCCTTCGTTGACGAAGACGGCCATCTGCGATTCGCGCACGGTCAGCGAGCCGCCGTACTGGATTTCCATGTCGGCCATGGGGAAGCGCCACGCGAGCGTGCCGTCGGCGTCCTCGGTCCAGTGAATGATGTCAATGAACTGTTTCTTGATGAAGTCCATCAGGCCCATGTCGGTGCTCCCGTCGTCAAAGCGGCTCTCTGCCGCGAGGCGCAGTATCCGTCAGGGCGGCCTGTGCGGACACCGTTTGGGACCGGTGGACCGTGGCGTCACATGAATGGCGGACAGGGCTGCATGAAGGGCCAAAATAGCGCCATGCAAGCCAGAGTCAGCATCCAGACAGAGGATTTCGATCTCGGCGCCGAGACAGCCAGCCTGCGCTCGGCGGACGGCGGCATTGGCGCCATCGTGGCCTTCGTCGGCACGGTCAGGGACGCCGCCGACGGCCGGCCAGTCCGCCTGATGGAGCTGGAGCATTACCCCGGCATGACCGAGGCCGCCATCGAGGCCATGATCGACCAGGCCTTCCAACGCTTCGAGATCCGTGCCGCCAAGGTCATCCACCGGGTCGGCCCGCTGGCCGCGCGGGAGCAGATCGTCGCCGTGCTGGTCGCCTCGCGCCACCGCGGCCAGGCCTTCCAGGCCTGCGAGTTCCTGATGGACTACCTGAAGACCCAGGCACCGTTCTGGAAGAAGGAGCATGACGCCGATGGCTCGGCCCAGTGGGTCGATGCCCGGGTCGCGGACGATGCGGCCCTGGCCCGCTGGGGCATCACCGCGGAGAACGCGGCTTGAGCGCCCTGCATGCCGGTGTCGTGGCCGCGGGCGCGGCGGTCGGAGCCCTGGCCCGCTGGCGAGCCGGCCTGCTCTGGAACACCAGCTGGCAGGGCTTCCCGCTGGGCACGCTGGCGGTCAACCTGGTCGGCGGCTTGCTGATCGGCATGGCGCTGGAATGGTTCGGGCGCCAGCCCGACGAGCTGCTCAAGCTGCTGCTGGTGACCGGTTTTCTGGGCGGCCTGACCACCTTCTCGGCCTTCTCGGGCGAGTCGCTGTCGCTCTTGCAGCGCGGGCAGTTCGCCCTGGCCCTGGCCCATGCGCTGACCCATGTGCTGGGAAGTCTTGGTGCGGCTGCCCTGGGCCTCAAGCTGATGCAATTGATGCTGGGCAAGCTGTAGAGACTTGAAATAGCGGACCCTGCGCCCACCTGCTCGCGAACCGGAGGAATCACCCCATGCGAGTCGACAAGCTCACCACCCGTTTCCAAGAAGCCCTGGGCGAGGCATCCAGCCTGGCCGTCACGCGAGACAACCCCTACATCGAGCCTTCTCACCTGCTGCTGGCCATGCTGCAGCAGGAGGACGGTCCGCGCGCCTTGCTGGAGCGGGCCGGCGTCAAGGTGCCGGCGCTGAAAACGGCGCTGGAGACCCTGGTCGACGGTCTGCCCAAGGTGCAGGGCGAGGGTCAGCAGGTCCAGCCCGGCCGCGACCTGGTCAGCCTCCTGCAGGCGGCCGAGAAGGAGGCGTCCAAGCGCGGCGACCACTTCATCGCCAGCGAGATGTTCCTGATCGCCCTGGCCGATGCCAAGACCGACCTGGCCGGCGTGGTGCGGGGCCACGGCCTGACCCGCAAGGCGCTGGAGGCCGCGGTCGAGGCGGTGCGTGGTGGCCAGAAGGTCGATTCGCAGGAGGCCGAGGGCAATCGCGAGGCCTTGAAGAAATACACGCTGGACCTGACCGAGCGGGCCCGGCTGGGCAAGCTGGACCCGGTCATTGGCCGCGACGACGAGATCCGCCGTGCCATCCAGGTCCTGCAGCGCCGCAGCAAGAACAACCCGGTGCTGATAGGCGAGCCGGGCGTGGGCAAGACCGCCATCGTCGAAGGCCTGGCCCAGCGGATCGTCAACGGCGAGGTGCCGGAGTCGCTGAAGGACAAGCGCGTGCTGGTGCTGGACATGGCGGGCCTGCTGGCCGGCGCCAAGTTCCGCGGCGAATTCGAGGAGCGGCTGAAGTCGGTGCTGAAGGAAGTGGCGGCCGACGAGGGCCGCATCATTCTCTTCATCGACGAGATCCACACCATGGTCGGCGCCGGCAAGGCCGAGGGCGCCATCGACGCCGGCAATATGCTCAAGCCCGCCCTGGCGCGTGGCGAGCTGCACTGCATCGGCGCGACCACGCTGGACGAGTACCGCAAGTACGTCGAGAAGGATGCGGCCCTGGAGCGCCGTTTCCAGAAGGTGCTGGTCGACGAGCCCACGGTCGAGGCCACCATCGCCATCCTGCGCGGCCTGCAGGAGAAGTACGAGGTCCACCATGGCGTGGAGATCACCGACCCGGCCATCGTCGCCGCGGCCGAGCTGAGCCACCGCTACATCACCGACCGCTTCCTGCCCGACAAGGCCATCGACCTGATCGACGAGGCTGCGGCCAAGATCAAGATCGAGATCGACTCCAAGCCCGAGGTGATGGACAAGCTGGACCGCCGCATCATCCAGCTCAAGATCGAGCGCGAGGCCGTGCGCAAGGAAAAGGACGAGGCCTCGCAGAAGCGCTTCGAGCTGATCGAGGACGAGATTGCCAAGCTGCAGCGCGAGTATGCCGACCTGGAAGAGATCTGGAAGGCCGAGAAGGCGCAGGCCCAGGGCTCGGCCCATGTAAAGGAAGAGATCGACAAGATCAAGTTCCAGATCGAGGAACTCAAGCGCAAGGGCGACTTCAACAAGGTGGCCGAGCTGCAGTACGGCAAGCTGCCCGAGCTGGAGAAGCGCCTGCACGAGGCCCAGGCCAAGGAGAGCGACAAGGCCGGCAAGGCCAAGGCGGGCTCCGCGCCCCAGCTGCTGCGCACTCTGGTCGGTGCCGAGGAAATTGCCGAGGTGGTCTCGCGCTCGACCGGCATCCCGGTTTCCAAGCTGATGCAGGGCGAGCGCGACAAGCTGCTGCAGATGGAAGCCAAGCTGCATGAGCGCGTGGTCGGCCAGGACGAGGCGATCACCGCCGTGGCCGATGCGATCCGCCGCTCGCGTGCCGGCCTGTCGGACCCGAACCGGCCGCTGGGGTCTTTCCTGTTCCTGGGCCCCACCGGCGTCGGCAAGACCGAGCTGTGCAAGGCCCTGGCCGGCTTCCTGTTCGACAGCGAAGAGCACATGGTGCGCATCGACATGAGCGAGTTCATGGAGAAGCACTCGGTCTCGCGTCTGATCGGTGCGCCCCCGGGCTATGTGGGCTACGACGAGGGCGGCTACCTGACCGAGGCGGTGCGCCGCAAGCCTTATTCGGTGCTCTTGCTCGATGAAGTCGAGAAGGCCCATCCGGACGTTTTCAATGTGCTACTGCAGGTGCTGGACGACGGCCGGCTGACGGATGGCCAGGGCCGCACCGTGGACTTCAAGAACTCCGTGATCGTGATGACCTCGAACCTGGGTTCGCAGCACATCATGCAGCTGGCCGGCGAGCCCGAGGAGATGGTCCGCGAGGCGGTGTGGAGCGAGGTCAAGCAGCATTTCCGCCCCGAGTTCCTGAACCGCATCGACGAGACCGTGATCTTCCATGCGCTGGATGCCAAGAACATCGCCGCCATCGCCAGGATCCAGCTGCGCCAGCTCGATGCACGCCTGGAGAAGCTGGAGATGAAGCTGGACGTCAGCGACGAGGCGCTGGCCGAGCTGGCCAAGGTCGGCTTCGACCCGGTGTTCGGCGCAAGGCCGCTGAAGCGGGCGATCCAGCAGCGCATTGAGAACCCGCTGTCCAAGCTGATCCTGCAAGGCCGCTTCGGCCCCAAGGACCTGATACCGGTCGGCGTCGCGGGCGGCGAGTTCTCGTTCGGGCGGGTGGTGCACTGACTGATCACGGGGCTGAGCGGAGAGGGCGGCCCCGCGTCCTTAGAATCAGCCCACCTTGTGCATGACGCCCCGATGAATCGGGGCGTGACCGAATGACCGTTGCCGCTGCCGCCGCGCCCGCCGCCTCTCCCGTCGTCATCATCGGAGCCGGCTTGGCCGGCCTGACCGTGGCCCTGCATCTGGCCGACAGGCTGCCGGTCGTCGTGCTGGCCAAGCGCGAGTTGACCGAGAGCGCCACGGCCTGGGCCCAGGGCGGCATCGTCGGCGTGCTGGGCAGCGACGACAGCATAGACAGCCATGTGCGCGATACCCAGGATGCCGGCGCTGGCCTGGTGGATGAGGCCACGGCCCGCTTCATCGCCGAGCGCAGCGCGCAGGCTGTGGAGTGGCTGGTGCGCCAGGGCGTGCCTTTCACGCCCGACGACGACGGTCCGCTGGGCCTGCACCTGACCCGCGAAGGCGGCCATGCGGTGCGCCGCATCGCCCACGCAGCGGACGCCACCGGCAAGGCCATCCACGACCAGCTGCTGGCGGCCGCCAAGCGACATCCCAACATCAGCTTGCGCGAACGCTGGATGGCGCTGGACCTGATCACCTCGCGGCATCTTCAACGTGACGAGCAACCGCGCTGCTACGGCGCCTATGCGCTCGACATCGACAGCGGCAAGGTCGAGGCCCTGGCGGCCAGTGCCGTGGTGCTGGCCACCGGCGGCGCCGGCAAGGTCTACCGCTACACCACCAACCCCGATACCTCGACCGGCGACGGCATCGCCATGGCCTGGCGGGCCGGCTGCCGCGTAGCGAACATGGAGTTCATCCAGTTCCACCCGACCTGCCTCTACCACCCGCAGGAACGTAGCTTTCTTATTACCGAGGCGCTGCGCGGCGAAGGCGCGCATCTGAAATTGCCGGACGGCACCCGCTTCATGGCCGCGCACGACGAACGCCTGGAGCTGGCGCCGCGCGACATCGTCGCCCGCGCCATCGACTTCGAGATGAAGAAGCACGGCCTGGACCATGTGTGGCTGGATGCCACGCACCTGGGCGAGGACTTCCTCAAGGAGCATTTCCCCACCATCCACGCCCGTTGTCTGAAGCTCGGCATCGACATCGCCCAGCAGCCGATTCCGGTCGTTCCAGCGGTGCATTTCACCTGCGGCGGCGTGGTGACCGACCTGCGCGGCCGTTGCGACCTGCCGGGCCTCTACGCGGTGGGCGAGACCAGCTACACCGGCCTGCACGGCGCCAACCGGCTGGCCAGCAATTCACTGCTGGAATGCGTGGTGCTGGGCCAGACCTGTGCCGACGACATCCTGGCCGAATCCAGGCCGATCGCCGCGGCCTTGCCGGCCTGGGACGAGAGCCAGGTCGAGGATGCCGACGAGCAGGTGGTGATCGCCCACAACTGGGACGAGCTGCGGCTGCTGATGTGGAACTATGTGGGCATAGTGCGTACCACCAAGCGGCTGGAGCGGGCCCTGCACCGCATCAAGCTGCTGCGCAGCGAGATCGACGACTACTACGCCAACTTCCGGGTCAATCGCGACCTGCTGGAGCTGCGCAACCTGGTGGACTGTGCCGAACTGATCGTGCGCTCGGCGCTGTTGCGGCACGAAAGCCGCGGCCTGCATTTCAGCCGCGACTATCCCGACACCTTGCCGGCCAGCTTCCCGACCGTGCTGATCGCCGAGCGGCGGCGCTGATTTCGGCCGGCGCCGAGGCGCTGCGTCGCTAGCGCGGTGCCAGGTGCCGAGCCAGGAAGGCTTCCATGCGCCTGGCGAAGTCAAGCTGGCTGGCAAGGGTCCAGCTGTCATGAACTTCATCCGGATAGCTGACCCATTCGGGTGGGTTGCCGGCATCCTTTAGAGCGCTACGCATGCGCTTTCCATGGGCCAGCGGCACACGCTTGTCGGCCTCGCCGTAGGCCAGCAGCACTGGCACCTTGATGCGATCGGCCAGCTTGACGGGCGAATTGGCGGCGATCATGGCGGCATCCGTCCTGGGATCACCAACCATCTTCGCCAGGTCTTGCTCGCGCGCGACCTCGGAGATGTCGTCCCGGATCCAGAAGCTACCTTCCACATAGAGACTGAGGTCGGCTACGGCGGCCCGTGCCACAACACAGCGGTACAGGCCGGGATGCCTGACTGTGCCCATCAGGGCGCTGTAGCCACCGTAGCTAGACCCGGCGATGCAAGCACGGTCATCGGCCAGGCCCGCCTGCTGGGCCCAGAGCAAGGCATCCGCGACATCGTCCTGCATCGCTTGCCCATATTGCTTGAAGCCGGCCTCGTGGTGCGCCAGGCCGTAGCCGAGGCTGCCACGCATCTCGGGCTCGATGACCAGGTAGCCGCGCGAAGCCAGGAACTGCTGCAGAGGTTTCCAAAGCCAGTGGCCGCCCCGAACCCATGGGCCGCCATGGACCAGGACCACGGCGGGCAGAGGGCCGGTGGCTTGGTCGGGCCGAGTGATCCAGACAGGGAGGTCGCGCCCATCCCTGGCCTGGATGCGATGGAAGCTGACGCTGGCCATGCGCCCCGGCTCGACCGCTGGCAGCAGACGACCGAGATCCAGCCATCGGTCTTCGGGGCGCTCGGCGCCTGCGCGGTGAACGCGAAGCCGTCCAGGGTCGTGGTCGCTGAATGAAGTCACGAGCGCAACCATGTCCGGTGCGCCGCAGCGGCGGCAGTCGATGCGGTTGACCAGGCCTGGCAGTTGCTGGTCCACGGCGGCCTGGAAGGCGCGCATTTGCTGGCTCTTCCAGATGGTGGCCTCGCGCGCATGGATGACGCGAACACCTTCGGTGTCGCCACTTCCCGTGTTGGCGATGACCGACCCCACGAAATCGAAGCCAGGAACGTCCACCACGGTCGCGAGCTGGTAGCGGGATCCCTGGAATTGCAGCTTGGCGAGCGTCGCGTGCCGGTCCGCGCCGACGTAGCGCCTGGCATAGATGACACCTTTGCCGTCTATGGCGGTAATCTCAGCGTGGCTTTCCTCTGCCCTGACCGACAGCAGCGGGCCCCAAGTTGTGTCCGAAGACGGGCGGTGCATCAACCTCCCCACGCCGCCGGCGTCTTCGACCACGGCCAGTCGGGGTTGACCTTGGCTGTCGACAAAGAAACGGGATGCGGGCGTGGTCAGTCCGAAGTTGTCGAATGAGTGTGTGCGCGTGCGGGTGTTCAGCCAGAACGGCGACAGCTGACCATTGTTTGATACGACGGCCAACAAGACGTCTTCATTGACTTCGCCATCGCGAGCGGCTGGCACTTTCAGGAGGCGCACGCTGACCCCCGAGATCATTGGCGCGATGCCCTTCTCGCCGGCCTCGTTTTCGCCGGCCAGTTGATAGCGATTGCGGCGCACCAGCTGCAGCAGTTCGCTGCCATCTGCATTGACGGCATACAGCCCTGGCATCCCCTGTAGGCGCGGCTGCGGCACCCAGTCGCTTTCGACATTGGACACACCAAAGATCAGACGCCGGTCATTGACCCAGTGCAGGCTGACGATGTCGCCATCTGCGAACTGCGCAATGCGGCTGGCCTTGCCGCCCTTGGTCAGGTCCAGCACAAGCAGTGCCGACTTGGCCCCTGCCTTGTGAAACAGGACGGCCAGCTTGTCGCCGCTGGGCGAAAGCGACGGTTCTGTCAGCGTGGCAGGCGCGAAGAATGTTTCGAGTGGAACTTGGGGACGCTCTTCGGCCCTTGCCACCGGCGCCAGCAAGGATGACGCCACGGAGACCACCGCGGCCAAAGCGCCGCAGCGATTGAAGAATGCGCTCATGGCCCTCCCAGACCGGCTATCAGCCCTCTCTCTGGAGGGTAGATGGCGACTAAGGCTTCAGGTTGCAGCGTTCAACGCCCGGCGGGCCTGGACGAAGTGGAAGGCGTAGCGCACCGATTCGTTGATGGCGGAGTCGATCTCCAGACGCTCGGGCTCGGTCAGGTAGAACGAGAAGTCAACCGCATGGCGGATGTAGCGTGGCGGCAGGCGGTTCAGCGCGACACAGGCCACGTCGACCAGCAGGTCGTTGTTGTCGATCTGGGGGAACTGCGGCGCCAGTTTCTGCACCGTGGCGAAGACCTCGCGTTCGTGGTGGTTGTACAGCGAGCTGAAGTCGGAGGTCTGCATGGTCTTGCTACCCAAGGCTGGCGATAGGCCGACTTTATAGCCTGACTGGACCGGCCGGAACGGCCGGGCAGACCCCTAGGCAAGCCAGGCAACAGCCTAGGCCGCGCCTATGCCGCTCTTCATGCCGGCCGCCTTGAGCTTGTGGGCGGCCACGAAATCCAGCATGCGCTCTATGCAGCCGGCGGCCTGGCCGCGGATCGGCTCCTCGACCTGGATCTCGCCCAGGCCCTGCTCCAGGCAGGCAATGACACCCATCAAGCCGTTCATGGCCATCCAGGGGCAGTGGGCGCAGCTCTTGCATGTGGCGGCATTGCCGGCCGTGGGTGCCTCGATCAGGGTCTTGCCCGGCGCCAGTTGGCGCATGCGGTGCAGGATGCCGTTGTCGGTGGCGACGATGTATTCCCGGGCCTGGCCCTCGACCACGGCCTTGATCAGGGCCGAGGTGGAGCCGACCACATGGGCCTTGTCGACCACGCTCTTGGGCGACTCGGGATGGACCAGGATCATGGCGTCCGGATGCTGCTCGCGCAGCAGGTCCAGCTCCAGGCCCTTGAATTCATCGTGGACTATGCAGGCGCCGTTCCACATCAGCATGTCGGCGCCGGTCTGCTCCTGGATGTAGCGGCCCAGGTGGCGGTCCGGCGCCCAGAGAATCTTCTGCCCCTTGGCATGCAGCTCGGAGACGATGTCCAGCGCGCAGCTGCTGGTCACCATCCAGTCGGCCCGGGCCTTCACGGCGGCGCTGGTGTTGGCGTAGACCACGACCTGGCGGTCCGGATGGGCATCGCAGAAGGCGGCGAATTCGTCGGCCGGGCAGCCCAGGTCCAGCGAGCAGGTGGCGTCCAGGTCGGGCATCAACACCCGTTTTTCGGGGCTCAGGATCTTGGCCGATTCGCCCATGAAGCGCACGCCGGCCACGACCAGGGTCCGGGCCGAATGGTCGCGGCCGAAGCGGGCCATTTCCAGCGAATCGGCGACGCAGCCGCCGGTTTCCAGGGCCAGGTCCTGCAGGTCGCCGTCGACGTAGTAATGGGCCACGAGCACGGCGTTGTGCTGCTTCAGCAAGGCGGCGGCGCGGGTCTTGGCCTGCTGGCACTGGTCGGCATTCAGAGGGGCAGGCACCTTGGCCCAGGCATGGGCGGTGCAGCTCTGGCCGGCGGCGTCCTGGCGGGTGTAGTCGAAGAGAACCTGATCCATGGCCGGCATCCTAGCGCAGGGCCCTAAACTGCCGCCCATGCAGTGGTATTGGGGCAGGGCGTGGGGCGCGGCGTTGTTCGGCCTCGCGATGGGAGTGACGACAGCGGTGCAGGCCGGGCCGGACGAGTTGCGATTCGCCGTCGGCCAGACCTGGGCCATGCCCTTTGCCGACCTGTACGAAGGCAAGCTTCGTGGCGGCATCCTGTATGAATTCATGCAGCGCGTCGCAGTCCATGCCAAGGCCGAGCCCCGTTACGTGCTGCTGCCATCGAAGCGGGTCGATGCGGCCATGGCCGATGGCACGGTGGACCTGCACTGCCTGCTCAGCCCGCGCTGGTATGTGGCCGTGCCACCGCCCGAGCGCTGGAGCGTGCCGCTGCTGCGCATCGACGACGTGCTGCTGGTGCCTCCCGGCCGCAGCACCCGGCCGCCCGATTTCTCCACCTTGAAGAACGCCGGCATCGGCGTGGTGCTGGGCTACCGCTATCCGACGCTGGAGGAATGGTTCGAAGGCGGCCAGCTGCATCGCGAGCAGGCCAACTCGCAGGAGAAGGTGCTGGAGAAGCTGGCGCTGGGCCGCACCGCCTATGGCGTGACCAACCGCTACATCGCCGACTGGTTCAACAAGCAGCGGCCGCCGGAGCAGCGGGTCGGCATCGTCAAGACGGTCGATTCGGTCCAGACCCATTGCCTGCTCGGCGAGAAGACCGGCCTGCCATCGGCCCGCATCCACAAGGCGATTCGCGAGGTCGTCGAGAGCGGCGAACTGGCCGCCATCCTGGCGCGCTATCGCTGAGCGTCCACCGCTATGCTTGGCTCCCCGAACGGAGGTGCCCATGTCCCGAGTCAAGGTGTCGGCCTTTGCGGTGTCCATCGACGGCTACGGTGCCGGGCCTGAGCAGAGCCTGCTGGCGCCGCTGGGCATGGGCGGCCACCAGCTGCACGAATGGATGTTCCACACCCGCACCTTCCAGGAGCGCGTGGTGCAGCAGGGCGGGGCGGCCGGCGATCAGGACCTGGACGACGACTTCGCCCGCCGCAGCTTCGACAACATCGGCGCCTGGATCCTGGGCCGCAATATGTTCGGCCCGGTGCGCGGCCCCTGGCCGGACGAGAGCTGGAAGGGCTGGTGGGGCGACGAGCCGCCGTACCACGTGCCGGTCTTCGTCTTGACCCACCACGAGCGGCCGGATCTGGTGATGGTCGGCGGCACGACTTTCCACTTCGTCACCGGCGGCATCGAAGAGGCCTTGCAGCGGGCCAAGGCCGGTGCGCAGGGGCGCGATGTGCGCATTGGCGGCGGCGTGGCCACGGTGCGCCAGTACCTGCAGGCCGGCCTGATAGACGTGATGCACCTGGTGATGTCGCCGGCCCTGCTGGGTCGCGGCGAGGCGTTGCTGACCGGCATCGATCTCGTCGCCCAGGGCTTCAAGGTCAGCGAGCATGTGCGCTCGGCCCATGCCCAGCATGTGGTGCTGAGGCGCGACTGAGCGGCGGAGCTCAGGCGGCCGCGAAGAAGCGGCTGGGCGGCATGCCCACGGTGCGCCGGACCATGGCCGAGAAGGCGCTGGCATTGGCATAGCCCAGCTCGCTGGCGATGTGGCTCATGGGCCGGCGCCGCGCGGCCAGCGTCAGCGCGTGAGCCAGCAGCACTTGCGAGCGCCACTGGTTGAAGCTGGTGCCCAGTTGCTCGCGGAACAGCCGTGTCACGGTGCGGGCACTGGCCCCAACCTCGGCGGCCCAGGCCTCCAGGCTTTGATGACGCGCCGGCGCGGCCAGCATGGCCTCGCAGAGCTTGCGCAAGCGGGCATCGCTGGGCAAGGCCACGCCCAGGCTCAAGGGCCGGGCGCGGCGCAGCTCATCGACCACCAGTTCGCCGACCAGGGCCTCGCGCCGCGCCTCGACGGCTGAGCTTTCGTCCACCACCTGCAGCACCAGCTCGCGCAGCAGGGGCGAGACCTCCAGCACCCGGCAGCCCGACCAGGCCGGCTCGGTCAGCAGGCCTTGCAGCACATAGAGGGTGCGCAGGTCGGCCTGCTCGATGGCGGTGACCGCATGGACCACGCCGACCGGAATCCACACGGCCCGCGAAGGCGGCACGATGAAGGTGCTTTGCTCCGTGCTCACGCGGACAGCGCCGCTGATCGAGAACACCAGCTGACCCCAGTCGTGGCGGTGCGGCAGGATGTCCATCTGCTGTTCCATGGTCCGCGCCTTGCCGCGCAGCGGGCGCTCCGGGCTGGGCGCGTAGCGCAGCGGGTCGGCGGGCGGGACGGCTTTGCGGGTGGCGGCGGGCTTCATGGCCGGAATTCGACAGCATTTGTCGAACTATCGCAACCAGGCCGAAGCCCTGCTGCCTAAAGTCGCCGCATGAACTCCACCGCCACCCTTGCTCTCGACCCCCGCGCCCAGGCCCGGCGCGACATAGGCACCATCAGCCTGATCGGCCTGGCCCATGGCTGCTCGCATTTCTTCCACATGCTGCTGCCGCCGCTGTTTCCGCAGTTCATTGCCGAATTCGGACTCACCTATTCCCAGCTGGGCCTGCTGGTCACCGTCTTCTTCGTGATCTCGGGTATCGGCCAGGCCATGGCCGGCTTCGTGGTGGACAAGGTAGGCGCCAGGCCGGTGCTGTTCCTGGCGATGAGCTGCTTCGTGCTGGCCTCGATTGCGGCGGGCATGGCGGGTGGCTTCGGCGGCCTGGTGCTGGCGGCGGCGCTGGCCGGGGTCGGCAACTCGCCCTTCCATCCGGTGGACTTCACCATCCTGAACAAGCGGGTCTCGCAGCCGCGCCTGGGCCATGCCTTCTCGGTGCACGGCATCAGCGGCAACCTGGGTTGGGCGCTGGCGCCGGTGTTCTCCATAGGCATCGCCCAGGCCACCGGCAACTGGCGCCTGGCCTACCTCGGCACCGGCCTGGTGGCGGCCATCATCCTGGCCCTTCTGTTCTGGCAGCGCGAGGCCATCGACGACCGGCAAGGCCAATGGGAGCATGCGGCCAAGGCCCAGCCGGGCGCCACGCCGGAGCATCCGATGGCCTTCCTGCGCCTGCCCTCGGTCTGGCTGTGCTTCTCGTTCTTCTTCTGGACCACGGCCGCGCTGTCGGCGATCCAGAGTTTCGCCAGCCCGGCCCTGCAGAAGATGTACGGCCTGCCGGTCAGCCTGACCGCCTACGTGGTGACCGGCTACATGCTCAGCGGCGCGGCCGGCATGGTGGTCGGGGGCTTCCTGGTGGCACGGGTCGAACGACTCGAGCGCAGCATCGCTTTCGCAATGGCCCTGGCTGCCACGCTGCTGGCGCTGACGGCCACCGGCTGGCTGCCTCCGCTGGCCGCGGCGGCGACCGCAGCGCTGGCCGGCTTTGGCACGGGGCTGGCTGGGCCCTCGCGCGACATGCTGATCAAGCGCGCCGCCCCGCCCGGTGCCACCGGCCGGGTCTATGGCACGGTGTATTCGGGCCTGGACGTGGGCTTTGCGCTGGCGGCGCCGGTGTTCGGCGCGCTGCTGGACAGCGGCCATGCCCAGGCGGTGTTCGGCGGTTCGGCCCTGGCCCTGTGCCTGGGCATCGCCTCGGCCGGCCTGGTCGGTTTGGGTCTGGCCCGGCGGCGGCTACAGTCGGCAGCCTGACGATCCGTCAGCCATTCCGGGAGTGTGCCGTGAGCCCCAAGAACACCATCTGCCTCTGGTATGACGGCACGGCCCTGGAGGCCGCCGAGTTCTATGCCCGCACCTTCCCGGACAGCGCGGTCAAGGCGGTCCATGGTGCGCCGGGCGACTATCCCAACGGCACGCAGGGCCAGGTCTTGACCGTGGAGTTCACCGTCATGGGCATTCCCTGCCTGGGCCTGAACGGCGGGCCCATGTTCAAGCACAACGAGGCCTTCTCGTTCCAGGTTGCCACCGACGACCAGGCCGAGACCGACCGGCTGTGGAACGCCATCATCGACAACGGCGGCCAGGCCAGCGCCTGCGGCTGGTGCAAGGACAAATGGGGCCTGTCCTGGCAGATCACGCCGCGCGTGCTGATGGATGCCATCTCCGACCCCGACCCGGCCGCCGCCAAGCGCGCCTTCGAGGCCATGATGCAGATGGGCAAGATCGACATCGCCACCATCGAGGCAGCGCGCCGCGGCTGAGCCGGCTCGCGGCTGCGGCTACAGTCGGCGGCCATGAACAGCACACAAGCTACAGCGGGCGCCCGCCTGGCCGGCCATGCCCTCGTCGAAGCGCTGATCGCGCAGGGCGTGACCGATGTGTTTGGAGTCCCCGGCGAGAGCTATCTCGCCGTGCTGGACGGTTTCCATGAGCACCGCGACAGCATCCGCTTCATCGCCTGCCGGCAGGAGGGCGGGGCGGCCTTCATGGCCGAGGCCCAGGGCAAGCTGACCGGTCGCCCGGGCATCTGCTTCGTCACCCGCGGGCCCGGCGCCACCAATGCCTCGATAGGCCTGCACACAGCCTTCCAGGACTCGACGGCGATGATCCTCTTCATCGGCCAGGTCGCCAGCGACCAGCGCGATCGCGAGGCCTTCCAGGAGGTGGACTACCGCCAGATGTTCGGCCCCGGCACCCTGGGCATGGCCAAGTGGGTGGGCGAGGTGCAGGACGCCGACCGCCTGCCCGAATACGTGGCCCGGGCTTTCCACACCGCTCTGCAGGGCCGTCCCGGCCCGGTGGTGCTGGTGCTGCCCGAAGACATGCTGACGAAGGCGACGCAGGCGCCGGTGCTGCCGCTGGTGCGCGCCGCCGAGGCCGCGCCCACGCCGGCTGCGCTGGCCGAATTGCGCGAGCGCTTGCTGGCGGCGAAGAAGCCGCTGGTCATCGTCGGTGGCGGCGGCTGGACTGCCGACAGCACGGCGGCGCTGCAGCGTTTTGCCGAAGCCTGGCATCTGCCGGTGGGCTGCGCCTTCCGCTTCCAGGACCTGTTCGACAACAGCCATGCCAACTATGCCGGCGACGTGGGTATTGGCATCAGTCCCAAGCTGGCGGCCCGGGTGCGCGAGGCCGACCTGATACTCGCCGTGGGCCCGCGCCTCGGCGAGATGACGACCGGCGGCTACACGCTCTTGCAGGCGCCGCGGCCGGCCCAGCAACTGGTCCACATCCATGGCGGCGCCGAGGAACTCGGCCGCGTCTATGCGGCCGATCTGGCCATCAATGCCAGCATGAGCTGCGCTGCGCAGGCCTTGGCTGCGCTTGAAGTGCCGACCACTGTGCCCTGGAAGGAATGGACCGCCGCGGCCCAGGCCGACTACCAGGCCAACCAGGTGGCTGAGCCGGCCTCGCCGCTGGACATGGCCGAGGTGGTCAGGGGCCTGTCGACGCTGCTTCCCGAGGGCACGGTGTTCACCAATGGTGCCGGCAACTACAGCGGCTGGCTGCACCGCTTCCACCGCTACACGGCCCTGCATCGCTTCGGCCGCACCCAGCTGGCGCCGACCTCGGGTGCCATGGGCTATGGCGTGCCGGCGGCGGTGGCCGCGGCCCTGATCCAGCCCGACCGCTGGGTGGTCAACATCGCCGGCGACGGCGATTTCCTGATGACCGGCCAGGAGCTGGCCACCGCTACCGGCTACGGCGCGAAAAGGCTGATCTCGGTGGTCGTGGACAATGGCACCTACGGCACGATACGCATGCACCAGGAGCGCGAGTATCCGGGCCGGGTCTCGGGCAGCGATCTGTTCAATCCGGATTTCGCAGCCCTGGCCCAGGCCTACGGCTGGCGGGCGGCCCGCATCGAGCGCACGGAGGACTTCGAGCCGGCCCTGCGCGAGGCGCTGGCCAGCCCCGAGCGACCCACGCTGCTCCACCTGCGCCTCGATGCCGATGTTTCCACCAGCCGTACGACCTTGAGCAAGATCCGCGCAGCCGCGCTGCAATCCCAGAACAATGCCTGAGCTGCGCGCCGCAAGGCTGGCGCTGCTGCTGACGACGACGATGCTGGCGGTGCTGCTGCCCGGCACCGCCGCGGCCCAGCAGGCGACCAGCTTCTACACCCACAGCGTCGGCGAGCAGGTGCTTTCCGATGGCGACAGCCTGCGTGGCCGGCCGGGTGGTGGGCGCCGGGCTTTCCAGGTCGAGGTGGTGCGGGCCCTGATGCGCTCGCTCAAGCATCCGCAAGCCATCCAGGCCGTGCCCTATGCCCGCGGCTACAAGCTGCTGCAGGAAGAGCGCGGCGTGGCCTTTTTCAACGTGGTGCGCACGCCGGAGCGGGAGAACAGCTTCCGCTGGGTCGGTCCGCTGCAGGTCGAGACCGACTACTTCTTCGAGAGCGCCAGCCAGGCGCGGCCGGTGCGGACCACCGAGCAGGCGCGCGAGAGCCGGGTCTGCGTGTTGCGCGGCTCGGCCTACGACCAGGTGCTGACGGCCGATGGCTATGGCCGGCTGGAGCGGGCCAATTCCTACGAGTCCTGCCTGCGCATGCTCAAGGCCGGCCGGGTCGACCTGATGCCGGTGTCGGAAGCCAGCATGGCCGAGCTCGTCGAGGCGATCGGCATCCCGGCCGTCGAGATCCGTCGTACCGCCATCGTGGCCGGCTCGACCACCGGCTACATCGCCTTCAGCAAGGACCTGCCCGAGGCCCAGCTGCAGCGCTGGACCCAGGCCTTCGAGGCCCTGCGCAAGAGCCCGCAATGGACCCAGCTGCAGGAGCGCTACCTGAACCCGGTGCGGCCCTAGTGCGGCTGGCGCAGCGACAATTGCGGCCATGAATCAAGAGATCGACTTCCAGCTGCGCGGCGAGTACATCGAGCTGGACAAGCTGCTCAAGGCCGTCGGCATTGCCGACAGCGGCGGCCAGGCCCGCATGATGATCACCGAGGGCCTGGTCCAGGTGGACGGCCAGCCTGAAAGCCGCAAGACCGCCAAGATCCGCGCCGGCCAGCGGGTGACGGCACAAGGCCAGCAGATCCGCGTTCAGGCCGCCTGATCGCCCACCCCCTGATCCCCCCGAGAACGCGGGGCAGGGAATGCCTGCATAGACCCAAGCACTCAAAAACGGAACACTGTTTCGCAACAGTGAGTCCTCCAGCGCGCTGACCGCGCCGGCCTCGCCGCTTGCTCCCCGCAAGCAAGCCATCGACCTGCCTGCCGCGGGTCGATGCGCCGCAAGCTGTCTGCCTGCGCCAGACGCTTGCAACCGCCCCCTCGGCCTGTTGCCGACCCCCATCCACGGCTGTCCTCGACCCGCACGCGCCTCACGCGCCGCGATGGGCCGCGCCATGCCTGGCCAAGACCGAGAACCACCGGCATCGGACCGACGGGCCCACCCGCGGCCATGCCCAGGAGACACGCGCATGAACGCAAGAAAACCCGCCGCGGCCCTGCCGCGGCGTCGCACGCTGCTGGCCACTTCGATCTCGCTGGGGCTGCTGGCCTGCGGCGGCGGAAGCAATGACAACGAAGGCCCGCTGGTGGGCACATCCGCCGCTCCGACGGCCGGTGCCGCCAGTGCCCAGCCCGATGCCGGGCCCACGAGCCAGGCCCAGGCGACGCGGACCCCGCGGCCGCCAACCCCAGCGCCGGTTCCGGTCACCGATGCCATGAGCCTGACCGACACCACGGCGCCGCTGCTGCTCGACGTCGGCAATCGCACCTACTCGGCCCTGGTGCAGGTCAACGGCCTGCATGCGCCCGCCAATTTCCGCAAGGCACCGGTGCTGCCGGCCTGGCAGTTCGCCACCACCGACCCGAGCGGCGGCCAGCTGACGTTCGAGCGCGAGGTCGCGCCCGAGATCGGCTGGCATGGCTGGTCGCGGGCCGGCAAGGTGCTGGTCAGCGGCGGCTCGGCCGCAGCGGCCAACCGGGTCTACACGGTGTTCAACAAGGAACAGCTCTTGGCCGCGATCCGCGAGGCCAGGAACGAGCCCAAGATCATCCGCGTCGTCGGCCACATCGACTTCCGCTGGCGCGACGGCAACACGGTGTTCGAGGAGTACACCAGCTACGAGGACCAGAAGCAGGGCGGCTCGTTCGCCATCCCGTCCAACACCACCCTGGTGGGCATCAACGACGCACAGGGCCGGCCGGCGCGCATCACCGGCACCCAGATCCTGATCGGCATGGAGGCCGCGATCAGCGCCTCGGGTGCCGAGGCCGACTTCAAGAAGTGGGTGGCCGACGGCAAGGACCCGGAGCTTTATCCGACCTGGACCCGCAACATCATCGTCCGCAACCTGTTGATCGACACGCCCTGGGACGTCAACCCCGAGGACAGCGACAACGCCTACATGGACGGCATCGCGATCACGCGGGGCGAGTACATCTGGATCGACCATGTCTCGATCAGCGACGGCGACACGCCCGACTCGCTGGCCACCGACACCCGCCATGACGGCGGCCTCGACATCGTGCGCGGTTCGGACTACGTCACCGTCTCCAACAGCTACTTCAGCAAGCACCACAAGCTGACCCTGGTCGGCAACGGCGACTCGGGCCGGGCCTGGAGCGATGCCGGCCGCCTGCATGTGACGCTGACCGGCAACTGGTGGGACATGACCGGCTCGCGCCTGCCCCTGGTGCGCTTCGGCCAGCTGCACCTGTACAACAACCTGGTCAGCGGCAGCACCACGACCAGCAACCCGGACCTGAAGTTCATGTCGGGCCTGGACGTGCGCTACCAGTCGGACGTGATCTCGGAAAGCAATTTCTACGAGTTCAGCGGCCTCAAGCCCAAGGAGGTCTGCGGCAAGCTGGCCGGCGGCAAGCAGGCGATCAGCTTCCGCAGCTCGGGCCACCGCTTCATCAGCGACAAGGACGACCTGGGCAAGCCCATGGCCGAGCCCATCGACGTGGAACTGCAGGGCTGCGAATCGCTGCCGGTGGCACAGAACTGGGTGCCGCCTTACGCCTACACGCTGCTGCCGACCGACAGCCTGCGCGCCAGCATCAAGCTGAGCGCCGGTGCCGGCCGGCTCGGCCTGTTCGCCCAGCCCGGACCGACGCCGGCTCCGGCGCCTGGAACGCCGGTGCCGGCCCCCACGCCCGCGCCGACGCCCGCTCCCTCGCCAGCGCCCAGTCCGGCGCCGTCTCCGGCTCCTTCGCCCGCACCGTCACCGGCTCCTAGCCCAGCACCGGCTCCGGGCACGGCCTGCACCGTGGCCCTGCCTTGTGCCACCGGCAGCGGTGAGCAGCTGATGAGCTCGGCGGTCACCGCCACCGTGCCTGCGGCCGGCTACAACGCAGCGACCGGCACCTACACGATGAGCGGGGGCGGGCAGATCAACACCGGCTCTGCCTACAACTTCAATTTCAAGTACACCAACCTGACCGGCGACTTCACGTTCACCGCCCGCATCGTCAGCCAGGGAGGCAACAGCGATGCAGGCCGGGCAGGCGTGGCGGCGCTCGATGCGCTGACGGGAGCTCCGAGCTACGCCTGGACCGCGCGCTACTCCAGCAATGGCGACATCCGTCCGGCGATCCAGGGCAACAACAAGTCCAGCCTGAGCGGCTTCGGCACTTCCAGCGTGCCGGTCTGGGTGCGGGTCCAGCGGCGCGGCAACGCGCTGTATTCGGCCGCCTCGAACGACGGCGTGACCTGGGTCGAGAAAACCAATATCAGCGTCACGGCGACCACGCTCTACGTGGGACTGGCGCTCTCTTCAGGCAGCAACAGCACGGCCGTGACGGCCGATTTCGACAACGTGAGCATCGTCGGCGGCGGCCGCTGATGCGATCAGACAAGGAAACCTTTCGATGAAGCGCATTCTCAAGACCCTGCTGGCCAGCGCCCTGCTGAGCGCCGGCCTGGCCCAGGCCGGTCCGGTGCTGAGCACCAGCTATGCCGGCATCGCCGGCACCACCCTGAACTTCGACAACGTCGTGGCCGGTGCGGACGGCCTGATCAACGGCCTGCTCACGAGCGGCGGCGTCAGCTTCGGCGAACGCTTCGCCGGGCAGGTGCTCAGCATGGCCAAGGCGCCGCGGCCGGGTGAGGTGGCCCAGGACTGGTTCGACGACCTGAGCACCGGCGCGCCGACGGCCGGCCTCAGCCTGCTCGCCGGTGCCAGCGGCCACAACCTGGGTGTCTACGACTACGGCGATTCGCGCGGCCAGGCCCTGGCCGGCGTGGGACCGAGCATGGCCGACGGTGCCGACCCGTTCGGCTTCGGCGCCCTCTCGGCCCGTTTCGCCATCGGCCAGTCCTCGCTGGGCTTCTACCTGCGGGATGGCGATGGCGGTGCGGCCACGCTGAACCTCTATCGCACCGATGGCAGCCTGATCCAGTCGCTGGCCCTGGGTCCGGTGGCGGACGGCTACTACGCCTTCGCCCGCGACGGCGGCGTGGCCGACATCGCCGGCTTCTCGCTGTACAACCGCGACAGCTACTACGGCATCAGCATCGACGAGCTGCGCTTTGCTTCCGGCGCGGCCGCTGCGCAGTCGGTGCCGGAGCCCGGCACCGCGGCCTTGCTGGCGCTGGGACTGATGGGCGCGCTTCGCAGCCGTCGCAAGCGCTAGGGCCATCAGCAGGCGCAAGCCAAGGCCGGCCGTGGCTACACTCGGCCGGCCTTTTTTTCTTGCCGAGGAATCGCATGCGCATCAGCTTCCGTTCCGTCGCCGTCGCCGTCGCCGCCAGCCTGCTGCTGGCGGGGGCTGCCTGGTCCGACACCCTGGTCCACGCCGGCCGCCTGATCGACGTGGAGCAGGGCCGGGTGCTGGAGCGCATGTCCATCGTCATCAAGGACGGCCGCATCGCCGAAGTGCGGGCCGGCTACCTCGATCCCAAGGGCTATGCGCCTTATCACGACCTGCGCGAACGCACCGTGATGCCGGGCCTGATCGACATGCATGTGCATGTCTCGGGCGAGAGCAGCGGCATGATCGGCCAGGTCGAGCGGTTCACGCTGAACCCGGCCGACCATGCGCTGCGGGCTACGCAGTACCTGAACCGCACGCTGTTCGCCGGGTTCACCACGGTGCGCGACCTGGGCTCGGGCAACGGCCTGGCGATCAGCCTGCGCGACGCGGTGCGCAAGGGCTGGGTCAAGGGCCCGCGCATCTTTGCGGCCGGCAAGGCCATAGGCACGACCGGCGGTCATGCCGACCCCACCAACGGGCTCAGCCAGGAGCTGATGCACGACCCGGGCCCCGAGGCCGGCGTGATCAACGGCGCCGACGAATCCCGCAAGGCCGTGCGCCAGCGCTACAAGGAAGGCGCCGACCTGATCAAGATCACCGGCACCGGCGGCGTGTTGAGCCAGGCCCGCAACGGCCAGAACCCGCAGTTCATGGAAGACGAGGTCGAAGCCATCGTCAAGACCGCGCGCGACTACGGCTTTGCCGTGGCCGTCCATGCCCATGGCAAAGAGGGCATGCTCCGCGCCGTGAAGGCCGGTGTCGATTCGATCGAGCACGGCACCTTCATGGACGACGAGGTGATGCGCGAGATGAAGGCGCGCGGCACCTGGTACGTGCCCACCATCTCGGCCGGCAAGTTCGTGGCCGAGAAGGCCAAAATCGATGGCTATTACAGCGAGCTGGTGCGGCCCAAGGCGGCCGCCATAGGTCCGCAGATCCAGTCCACCTTTGCCAAGGCCTACAAGGCCGGCATCAAGATCGCCTTCGGCACCGATGCGGCCGTGGCACCGCACGGCAGCAATGCCAAGGAATTCGTCTACATGGTCGAGGCCGGCATGAGCCCCATGGACGCAATCCGCTCGGCCACCATCAATGCCGCCCAGCTCTTGCGCCAGGCCGACCAGCTGGGCTCCATCGCCCCGGGCAAGCTGGCCGACCTGGTGGCCGTGCCCGGCGATCCGCTGAGCGACATCAGCCAGATGCTCAAGGTCGATTTCGTGATGAAAGACGGATTGCTTCAGACCCGACCGTAGGCATACTGGGGGCCATCCGGACCAGGATGGCCGCCATGCAGTCTTCGAGCGAGCCCGCACAGAACCCCCAGAGTCGTTGCGAAGCCCTGCTTGCCCGCGTGAGCGAGGCGATCGTGGCCGACCGCCTGGCGGAGGCGGCCCAGTGGTCGGCCGAAGCCGAGGCCCTGAGCCAGGCCGCCCGGGATCCCCGTCTCGCCGCCCGGGCCACGCATCTGCGTGCCGAGGTCGTCTGGCGGGCCGGTGACTTTGCCAGCGCTTTTGCGACGGCCCTGGAGGCCGGCCGGCGCCACGAGGAGTTGCAGGCCTGGCCCGACAGCATCCGCTGCCTCGAGCTCGCCGCACTGGCGGCCTGCGAGGCCGGCCTGCCGGACGAAGGCCTGCCGCCCGCCGTGCAGGCGGTGGAGCTGGCGGACCGGCATGACCTGTTCGAATCCATGGCTGCGGCCCTGGCCTCGCTGGCCCATGTCCAGGCCTACCTGGGCGAGTACGACGAGGCCGAGCGGCTGCACCTGCAGGCGCTGTCGCGGGCCCGCGAGGCGGCCGACCGCCAGATCCTGGTCCGCAGCTATGCCAATGCGCTGATGGCCGGCGCCTTTGCCCACCAGTCCATGCTGGACAGCGGCCAGTTCGACCGCGCCATGGCCGCGGCCCAGCGCCTGCTGCAGCTGGCCAATCACGCGCGCCGCTACCTGGACGAGTCCTTCATGTCGCCTCGCCAGCGCGCCGTGCTGAGGCTCAACATGGCCCACGGCCTGATGTGCGGCGGCCGGCTGGACGAGGCCGCCCAGCTGTTGAAGCAGGCCGACCAGCTGATGCTGACGCTGGACATCCCGGCGCTGCGGATTGCCGTCACCCATGCCCTGGCCGAGGTGGAACTGCGCCTTGACCGGCTCGACGAGGCCGACGCCCGCATGCCCTGGCTGCTGCAGCAGACCGGTGGCTCCTCGAGCGCGCCGGTGCGTGAGCAGGTGCTGAAGACGGCGCGGGCCCTGGCCCTGCGTCGCGGCAAGGCGGTCTTGGCCGAACAACTGGGCCGGCAGCTGGAGCAGGTGAGGGCCGACCAGCGCCGGCAGCGCGAGCTGGCCGCGACCGAGATCCGCGCGGCTCAGCGCGGCGCGCTGCGCTGAACCTGGTCGTCCAGCCAGCGCTGCAGCTGATCCACCGGCAGGGCGCGGCCTATCAGCCAGCCCTGGGCCACCTCGCAGCCGGCCTCGCGCAGGATGTTCCACTGGCCCTCGGTCTCCACGCCTTCGGCCACCACGCACAGGCCCAGGCCGCGGCCTATGCCGATGACGGCACTGGCCAGCGCCCGGTCGTCGGCATCGGTCTCCAGCTCGGCGACGAAGCTCTTGTCCAGCTTGAGCTCGCTGACCGGCAGCCGCTTCAGGTAGCTGAGGCTGGAATAGCCGGTGCCGAAATCATCGACCGACAGCCGCACGCCCATGCGGTGCAGCTCGTCCAGCTGGGCGCGGGCGCCGGCATCATCGTCCAGCATCAGGCGCTCGGTCACCTCCAGCGTCAGCGCCTCGGCCGCCAGGCCCAGTTGCTGCAAGAGGCGGCGCACATGGCCGGCCACGTCGTCCTGGTAGAAGCGCAGTGGCGAGACATTGACCGAGACCGAGGGCAGGGCACGGCCTTCCGCGCGCCAGCGGGCCAGTTGGTTCAGCGCGGCATCCAGTACCCAGGCGTCCAGTGCGGCGATCAGGCCGGTCTCCTCGGCCACCGGAATGAAGCGGTCGGGTGCGACCCGGCCGAGTTCGGGATCGTTCCAGCGCAGCAGTGCCTCGACGCCGACCAAGTGCCGGTCGGCCAGCCTCAGCTTGGGCTGGTAGTGCAGTGACAGCTGGGAGCCGGTGCTCAGCGCCCGGCGCAGTGCCGTCTCCAGCCGCAGGCGCTCTTCCAAGGCCTGGTTCATCGCGCTCAGGAAGAAGCGGGCGCAGTTGCGGCCGGCGGCCTTGGCCTCGTACATGGCCATGTCGGCATGCTTGAGCAGTTGCTCCAGGTTCTTGCCGTCGGCCGGTGCGGTGCAGACGCCAATGCTGGCCGTCAGGCTGAGCGCGCCATGGCCGGGAGTCTGGAAGGGCTGAGTGAAGGCGGCCAGCAGCAGGTCGGCCCTTTGCATGGCCGACGCCGCATCGCTGCCTGGCAGCAGGGCCACGAACTCGTCGCCGCCCAGGCGCGCCAGCGTGTCGGTCTCGCGCAGGGCCGACTGCAGCCGCCGCGCCACTTCCTGCAGCAGCTGGTCGCCGGCCGCATGGCCCATGGACTCGTTGATCGTCTTGAAGCGGTCTATGTCCAGCAGCAGCAGCGAGCAGGGCAGGCCCAGCCGGGCCGAAACCTGCAGGGCCTGGCCGGCGCGGTCGGCCAGCAGCGTGCGATTGGGCAGGCCGGTGACGCCATCGTAGAAGGCCAGGCGCTCGATGCGGCGCTGGTTCTCCTCATGCTTGAAGGCCACCATGCAGAGATGAATGCAAGCCTCGACCATCAGCCGGTGGAAGGGCGCTGCGCTGCGTGGCTCGCGGTAGTAGAGGGCGAAGGTGGCGACCACGCGGCCGTTGTCCATCAGGATGGGCGAGGACCAGCAGGCAGCAAGCCCGAAGGACTGGGCGAGCGAGCGGTAGTCGTCCCACAGCGGATCGGTGTTGATGTCGCTGACCTCGACGGGCTCGCGCCGCCAGGCGGCCGTGCCGCAGGAGCCGGCCTTGGGGCCGATGGGCGCGCCCTCGATCGCCTGGCTGAAGCCGGCCGGCAGGCTGGGCGCGGCCAGCGGATGGACCAGGCCGACGCTGTCGACAGCCAGCACCGTGCAGAGCACCTCGGGCGCCAGCGCCTCGACCTGGCGGCACAGCAGGTCCATGACTAGGTTCAGCGGACGGCCCAGCGCCACGGCTTCCAGCACGTCGCGCTGCAGTCCTGCGATGGCACGGCCCTGTTCCAGATCCAGCAAGGCCGCCCGGTCCAGCGGGTCTTCTGTCATCCTGGCTCCCTGTCGGCGGTGCCCAAGCCGGGCCGGCCGCCAAGGAGGCCATTCTGCAGCGGGCCCGACCGACCCGCTTGACTTTGCGCAAGCGATCAGGCGCTGACCAGGCGACTGGCGGGCCGCGGGCGCGACCACTGGATGGCCAGGTTGGACAACACGAAGGCCAGCAGCGCGTCGCCCCACAGCGTGTACCAGAGCCAGGCGTCCTTGGACAACCAGCAGGCAATGGCCAGGTTGACGCCGGCCATCACCACGCCCATGCCGCACATGCCGGCCGACAGTCGGCGAGTGTTGAGATCGCGGTAGACCAGGTAGGCCTGCATCTTGCCGCCCAGGCGCCGCCCGCCGAACAGGGCATCGACGCCGAAGCAGGCGGCCACGAGGCCGCCTATGACCGTGGCCTTGAGCTGAACCGCGAACTCCGAATCGAAGACCCAGGAGAAGCCGGCCGACAGCAGGAGGATGAAGATGCCGAACAAGGCCAGGCCGCCCAGCAGATCGACCTTGCGAGCCGCCCAGCGCTTGATCGCCCACTGCAGCGGCACGATGGCCAGGCCGGCGCCGGCCGTGACCAGGGCGGCGGTGCGCAGGTCGCTCAGCTTGCCCAGGATGAAGAACAGCAGGCCCAGCACGATGTCGACCGCCAGCGCGGGCAGCTGCGGCTTGAGGCGACCGAAGTCCACGCCGTTCTCGAAGGCAGCGCGGGCACTGGGCGCGCGCTTGGCGAGCATCTGCTGGATCTTGGGCAGGTACGCGAAGGGCTGGGGATGCGAGCTGTAGACCAGTTCGCCGTTCAGGCGGGCCTGGACGCCGTAGCTCCAGGCGGTGCGCGGGCCCAGCTCGAACTCCAGCCGGCCCTGATCGGTCTCCACGCTCAGGCGGTGCAGCCGGTAGGGATCGTGCAGGTGGCGCTGGCTGTCCTCAAGCAGTTGGCCCTGATGCTCCAGCAGCAGGCGCGACTCGGACATGCCGGCCTCGAGGCGCAACTCGTAGCGGACACCGGCAACGGTGACGGGGTAGCGGTAGGTCCAGACTTTCATGTCGGCGGCCCCTCGGGGTTTGCTTGAAGTGCCGCGAATGTGCCCGCCCTGGCATGGCGGGAGGCCGGTCAATCGGCGACTGGCCGATCCGGCGACATGAATGGCATGCGCTGCGTCAGCGCAGCACTTCGAACAGCCGGTCCAGGCCGCCCTCGTTGATCGCCACCATGGCCTGCTCGCGCACCTTGGGCTTGGCATGGAAGGCCACCGAGAGCCCGGCCGCACCCATCATCGGCAGGTCGTTGGCACCGTCGCCGACGGCGATGCACTGCGAGGGCAGGGCGCCGATCTCGGCCGCGCATTGCAGGAGCATGCGGCGCTTTTCCTCGCCGTCGCAGATCTCGCCCCAGGCCTGCAACACCAGGCCGCCCGTGAGCTGGCCGTCAACGATCTCCAGCTCGTTGCTGCGCACGTAGTCCATGCCCAGCTCGGCCGCAACGAAGCGGGTGAAGAAGGTGAAGCCGCCCGAGACGAGGACCAGCTTGAGCCCGGCCGCCTTCAGCGCCGCGCAGAGCTCGCGGGCACCGGGGTTGAATTGCAGCCGTTCCTTGAGCACCTGTTCCAGCGCCGAAACCGGCACGCCCTTGAGCAGGGTCAGGCGGCGGCGCAGGCTGTCCTTGAAGTCGGTGATCTCGCCACGCATCGCCGCCTCGGTGATGGCCGCGACTTCCTTCTTCTTGCCGGCCGCGGCCGCGATCTCATCGATGCACTCGATGTTGATCAGGGTCGAGTCCATGTCGAAGGCCGCCAGGCGGAAATCCGCCAGGCGCAGCGGCGGCGTGAAGCCTTGAGTGACCAGGGTTGTCATGCTTGTTGTTTCACCGGTTGGCCGAGCAGCCTCAGCACTTCACGAATGGCCTGCGCCCGGTCCTTGGGATCGCTCAGCGCCTTGTCTATGCGCAGCTTGTCGTTGCCGACCAGCTTGATGTTGCGGTTCTTCTGCACCAGCTCGATCACGCGCATCGCGTCGATAGGCGGGTTGGGGCGGAAGTTGATGTTCATCACCGTGGGCGCGGCATCTATCTTCTGCACGCCATAGGGTTTGGCCAGCACGCGCAAGCGGTGGGTGTCGAACAGGGTCTGGCCCTGGGCCGGCAGCTTGCCGAAGCGGTCGGTGATCTCCTCCAGCATGGCGTCGATCTGCTCCGGCTTCTCGGCCGTGGCCAGGCGCTTGTAGAGCGAGAGCCGCACATGCACGTCGCCGCAATAGGCATCGGGCAGAAGCGCCGGCGCATGCAGGTTGATCTCGGTGGTGGCCGACAGCGGGCTCAGCAGGTCCGGCTCGCGGCCGGCCTTCAAGGAGCGCACCGCCTCGGCCAGCATGTCGTTGTAGAGCTGGAAGCCGACCTCCATCATGTTGCCGCTCTGGTTCTCGCCCAGCACCTCGCCGGCACCGCGGATCTCCAGGTCGTGCATGGCCAGGTAGAAGCCCGAACCCAGCTCTTCCATGTTCTGGATCGCCTCCAGTCGCTGGGCCGCCTGCTTGGTCAGGCCTTCCACGTCGGGCACCATCAGATAGGCATAGGCCTGGTGGTGCGAGCGGCCGACCCGGCCGCGCAGCTGGTGCAGCTGGGCCAGGCCGAACTTGTCGGCGCGGCTGATCAGGATGGTGTTGGCGCTGGGCACGTCGATGCCGGTCTCGATGATGGTGGAGCACAGCAGCACGTTGTGCTTGCCGGTCACGAACTCGCGCATCACCCGCTCCAGCTCGCGTTCGGGCATCTGGCCGTGGGCGACGACTATGCGCGCCTCGGGCAGCAGCTCCTCCAGCTTGAGCTTGCGGTTCTCTATGGTCTCGACCTCGTTGTGCAGGAAGTAGACCTGGCCGCCGCGCTTGAGCTCGCGCAGCACGGCCTCGCGGATGGTGCCGCTGTTCTCGCTGCGGACGAAGGTCTTGATCGCCAGACGGCGCTGCGGCGCAGTGGCGATGACGCTGAGGTCGCGCAGGCCTTCCAGCGCCATGCCGAGCGTGCGCGGTATCGGCGTAGCGGTCAGCGTCAGCACGTCCACCTCGGCGCGCATGGCTTTCATCGCCTCCTTGTGGCGCACGCCGAAGCGGTGTTCTTCGTCGATCACCAAGAGGCCCAGACGCGCGAACTTGACCTCGCTGGACAGCAGCTTGTGCGTGCCGATCACGATGTCTATGGTGCCGTCGGCCAGGCCTTCCATCGCGGCCTTGATCTCCTTGGCCGAGCGGAAGCGGCTCATCTCGGCCACCTTGATCGGCCAGCGGCCGAAGCGGTCGGAGATGTTCTGGAAATGCTGTTCGGCCAGCAGCGTGGTCGGCGCCAGCAGGGCCACCTGCTTGCCGCCCATCACCGCCACGAAGGCGGCACGCAGCGCCACCTCGGTCTTGCCGAAGCCCACGTCGCCGCAGACCAGGCGGTCCATGGGCTTGGGGCTGATCATGTCCTGCACCACGGCATGGATGGCGGCGCGCTGGTCGGGCGTTTCCTCGAAGCCGAACGAGGCGGCGAAGGCCTCGTAGTCATGCGGCGAATAGCGGAAGGCATGGCCTTCGCGGGCCGCCCGGCGGGCATAGAGGTTGAGCAGTTCGGCCGCCGTGTCGCGCACCTGCTCCGCGGCCTTGCGCTTGGCCTTTTCCCATTGACCCGAGCCCAGCTTGTGCAGCGGCGCCTCGTCGGGCGAGACGCCGGTGTAGCGGCTGATCAGGTGCAGCTGGGCCACCGGCACGTAGAGCGTGGCCTTGTCGGCGTATTCCAGGTGCAGGAATTCGCTGGGCCCGTCGCCCAGGTCGATGTTGATCAGGCCCTGGTAGCGGCCAATGCCGTGGTTCAGGTGCACGACCGGGTCGCCGACCTTGAGTTCGCTGAGGTCCTTGATCAGCGCATTGACGTCGCTGACCTGCTCCTGCTTGCGGCGCCGGCGTGTGGTCGGCGTGGTGGCAAAGAGCTCGGTCTCGGTGAAGAGCTGCAGCTCTCTGCCTTCCTCCCGCCAGAAGAAGCCGGCCGCGAGTGGCGCCGCCATGATGGCGAACTTCTCGCCCGAGGCCTCGAACTCCGTCAGGTCCTTGACCGAGGGCGGGTCTATCTTGTTGTCGCGCAGCAGCTCCAGAAGGCTCTCGCGCCGGCCTTCGCTTTCGGCCAGCAGCAGCACGCGGTGGGTCGTGGACTTGAGATGGGTCGCGAGGCGGGAAAGAGGCTCCTGCGCGCCGCGCTCGACCGAGACATCGGGCAGGGGCCGTGCATAGTCCACCGGCTCGGCGCCGCGCACGGTCAGCACCGGATGGACATGGGTCAGCGAGAAGAACTCCTCGACCTTGAGGAAGATCTCCTCGGGCGGCAGGATGGGCCGTTCCGGGTCGTGCTGCAGGAAGCGGTGGCGCTCGCGGGTATCAAGCCAGAAGCGCTGGATCGCCTCGTCCACCTCACCATGCAGGGCCAGGCCGCAGTCGTCGTCGAGGAAGTCGAAGATAGACGCGCACTGCTCGAAAAAGATCGGCAGGTAGTACTCGATGCCGGCCGTGGCCAGGCCGGTGTCCAGGTCCTTGTAGATGCGCGAGCGGGTCGGGTCGCCGTCCATCTTCTCGCGCCAGCGGGCGCGGAAGGCCTTGCGCGAGGCCTCGTCCATCGGGAACTCGCGGCCCGGCAGCAGCCGCACCTCGGGCACCGGGTAGAGGCTGCGCTGGGTGTCGGGGTCGAAGGTGCGGATCGAATCGACCTCGTCGCCGAACAGGTCCACGCGGTAGGGCACGCTGGAGCCCATGGGGAACAGGTCGATCAGGCCGCCGCGCACCGCGTATTCGCCGGGCGAGACCACCTGGCTGACGTGGCTGTAGCCGCCCAGGGTCAGCTGCGACTTCAGCGAGGCTTCGTCGAGGCGCTGCTTCTGCTTGAAGTTGAAGGTGGTGGCGGCGAGGAAGGAAGGCGGGGCGAGCCGGGTGAGGGCGGTGGTGGCGGGCAGCAGCACCACGTCCACATCCCGTTGATCGGCCGCCTTGCCCTCGGCCTGCAGCACGCGCCACAGCGTGGCCAGGCGCTCGGAGATCAGGTCCTGGTGGGGGCTGAAGCTGTCGTAGGGCAGGGTTTCCCAGTCCGGGAACACGGCGACGCGCAGCTCGGGGGCGAAGAACTTCAGCTCGTCCTCGAGCCTTTGGGTGTCGCCCGGCTCGGCCGTGATGACGGCGGCCAGGCGGCCGGCCTCGCGCTGCTGCAGGCAGAAGCGGGCCAGCAGCAGGGCGTCGGCCGATCCGGTCGGGCGAGGCTGGGAGAACTTCTTGCCGGGAGCGATCTGGGGCAGCTGCATGGGGCGTAGGCACAAATGACAACAGCCCCGAGACGGGGCCTGGCCGCATTGTAGGGAGGGCGGCCCTTGATCGACCTTTATGATCCGGCCCGCTTGTCCTTCATCCGCCACGAACGGAGTCTTCGCGATGCGCCCTCTGATTGCCGCCCTTCCTTTTGCCCTGACCGCGATTGCGGCCGTTGCCGCCGCGCCGACCGAAGGCGAACGCTTCCACAAATGGCTGGACAGCAGCTGGGAAGAGCAGCTCAAGCGCTCGCCCATCCTCGCGACCTCGCTGGGTGACCCGCGCTACAACGACCAGCTGCCCGACACCACCACGGCCGCCTGGCGCGCCGAGAGCAAGCGCTACACCCAGGCCCAGCTGAAGCAGCTGCAGGGCTTCAAGCGAGCCAAGCTCGACGACAAGGACAAGCTGTCCTACGCCATCCTCGAACGCAACCTGAAGCAGTCGCTGGCCGGTGATCGCTTCCCGGACTGGATGCAGCCGCTGAACCAGTTCGGCTCGACGCCGGGCTTCATCGCCCAGCTCGGCTCGGGCCGGTCCATCCAGCCGTTCAAGACCACCAAGGACTACGAGGACTGGATCAAGCGCCTGGCCAAGGCCACGCCGGTGTTCGACGGCATGATCGCCAATATGCGCACCGGCATGGCCAAGGGCGTGGTGCAGCCGCGCCCGGTGATGGAGAAGGTCGTGCCGCAGCTGGCGGCGCTGGCCAAGGACAAGGCCGAGGACAGCCTGTTCTGGGGCCCGATCAAGAACTTCCCCGAGGGCGTGCCGGCCGCGGACCGCGAGCGTCTGACGAACGAGATGCGTGCCCTGCTGGAGGGCCAGGTCTTGCCGGCCTACAAGCGCCTGCACGACTTCGTCCGCGACGAATACCTGGCCAAGACCCGCAGCAGCACCGCCTGGTCCGACCTGCCCGACGGCAAGGCCTGGTATGCCTATCGGGCGGCCGGCAACACGACCACCAATCTCACGCCTGACCAGATCCACGAGATGGGCTTGAAGGAAGTGGCCCGCATCCTGGGCGAGATGGACGCGGTGCGCCGCGAGGTCAAGTTCCAAGGCGACCTCAAGGCCTTCTTCGTCCACCTGCAGGACGACCCGCGCTACTACTACACCAAGCCCGAAGACCTGCTGGCCGGCTACCGCGAGCTGCAGAAGCGCATCAACGGCCTGATACCCAAACTGTTCGACATCGCGCCCAAGGCCGACTACGAGGTGCGCGAGGTCGAGGCCTTCCGTGCCCAGAGCGCGGCCGGCGCCTCCTATCAAAGCCCCTCGGCCGATGGTTCGCGGCCCGGCGTGTTCTACGTCAACACCTTCAACCTGAAGGCCCAGCCCATCTTCGGCATGGAGACGCTGTCGCTGCACGAGGCCTCGCCGGGCCACCACTTCCAGGTGGCCATAGCTCAGGAGGACAAGGACCTGCCCAAGTTCCGCCGCTTCGGCACCTCGTACACCGCCTATGTGGAAGGCTGGGCCCTGTATGCCGAGAGCCTGGGCAAGGAGCTGGGCCTGTTCACCGATCCCTACCAGTGGTACGGCCGCCTGTCGGACGAGCAGCTGCGCGCCATGCGCCTGGTGGTCGACACCGGCCTGCACCACAAGGGCTGGAGCCGCCAGAAGGCGATTGACTACATGCTGGCCAATTCCTCGATGGCCGAGAGCGACGTGGTGGCCGAGGTCGAGCGCTACATCGTGATGCCGGGCCAGGCCCTGGGCTACAAGATCGGCCAGTTCGAGATCAGCAAGCTGCGCCGCGAGGCCGAGGCTGCGCTGGGCGCCCGCTTCGACATCAAGGCCTTCCACCGCCTGATCCTGACCTCGGGCCAGGTGCCCATGAGCGTGCTGGGCGAGCTGGTGCGCGACTGGGTCGGCAAGCAGAAGGGAAAGGCCGGCTGAGGCTGTGCATTCCAGGCCGCCCATCGTGCGGACTGTCGCAAGCCGTTGGGTGGTCTCGGCGGGCTTGCTTAGAGTCTGTTCATGCCTTCTTTCGTTGAGGAGAACCTGATGAACAAGACTCGATTCCTGACCGCATTGCTGGCCGCCGGCCTGTGCCTGTCGGCCGTGGCCGAAGACAAGGGTTTCAAGCTCGGTGCCGAATTCCGCAAGGACGCGACCCTGGCCGAGATCGGCCTGCCGGACTACCCGGGGGCCGTTCCCCAGCAGGACAAGGAGCAGGACTCGGCGGCGCTGAGCATGGGCCTGTGGGCCGGTGCCTTTGGCGTCAAGCTGCATTTGCGCAAGTTCGCCAGCAACGACAGCCTGGACTCCATCGCCGGTTTCTACCTCAAGGCCATGGCCCAGCACGGCAAGCCGCTGGACTGCGCCACGGCACCACCGGCTCCCACGCGGGCCGATGGCAAGGTCGACGACAAGCAGCTGAGCTGCAGGGATTCCGACCGCACCGCCGGCAAGCGCGTGCTCAAGGTCGGAGCCAACAACAACAACGCCCGCATCGTGGTGCTGAACCAGGCCGGTCAGGCCGTGAACTTCCAGCTGCTGCGTGTGCAGGTCAAGGGCGACTGAACCGTATCGGGTGCGGCTCCGCCTGGCTGCGTGCCCGCAACTGCCCGCAGCCGCCATCCACATCCTGACCGGCCGAGTCGCGCAGCTTGGTGAGCACGCCGCGCTGGTGCAGCCGGCGTGCAATGTCGCGGGCCTTGTCCCAGCTCGGACGGCGGAACGGCATGTCCGGGTTGGTGTTGTACGGAATCATGTTGAGCACGCCGTACTTGCCCTTGAGCAGGGCGACTATGCCGTCCAGTTCGTCGTCACCGTCGTTGATGCCGTCGAGCAAGGTCCACTGGTACTGGATCGGATAGCCGCAGTCGCGGGCATAGCGCTCGCCGGCCTCGACGATCTGGGCCGGCGTCAGCCGAGGGGCGCGCGGCAGCAGTTGCTGGCGCAGCTCGGGCTTGGTGGTGTGCAGCGACAGGGCCAGGGCCGGTCGCACCGGGCCGGCCTCGGCCAGGCGCTCGAAGACGCGCGGGTCGCCCACGGTGGAGAACACCAGGTTCTTGTGGCCGATGTTGCCCAACGTACCCATCAGCTCGATGGCCTCCATCACGTGCTCCAGGTTGTGGGCCGGTTCGCCCATGCCCATGAATACGACCTTGTTGACCGCCCGGCGTTGCCGCGCCAGCACCAGCTGGGCGACGATCTCCGCGCTGGTGACCTGTCGTATCAGGCCGTCGCGGCCGGTCATGCAGAACTGGCAGCCGACCGCACAGCCCACCTGGCTGGACACGCACAGGCCGCCGCGTGGCAGCAGCACGCTCTCGACCGTCTGGCCGTCGTGCAGGCCCACCAGCAGGCGCACCGATTCGCCGTCCTCGCCCGCGTGTTCGGAGATCAGCCGGGTCAGCGCCGACAGCTCGGCGTCGATCTGGGGCAGGGCTTCGCGCACCGCCAGCGGCAGGAAATGCTCGGGCCGGCGCCGGCCGCTGTCATGCGGCCGGGCCATGACCCAGTCGCGCAGCACGCGCTGTTCATGCTTGGGGAGGGCGCCCAGCGCGCGCAGGCGCTGGCGGAGCTGGTCGATTTGCATAGGGAGCCGGCATTTTCGCCCATGGCCTGTTCCTACAATGCGGCCGATGAATCACTACACCATCGGCCAGTTGCCGCGCTGCTATGCGCTGGTGCCGGCCGCCGGCGTTGGCGCACGCTCCGGGGCCGATAGGCCCAAGCAGTACGTGCCGCTGGCCGGCCAGGCCATGATGGCCCACACGCTGGACGCGCTGGAACGGGTCGAGGCCCTGGTGGCGACCCTGGTTGTGCTCTCTCCCGACGACGATCAATACGCCGCAGCCCTGCCGCAGCATGGCGAGGGCGAGCGCCGCTGGATCGCCCGCTGTGGTGGTGCCTCGCGAGCCGAGACCGTGGCCAATGGATTGCAGGAACTTGTGGCCCGCGGCGCCCAGCCGCAGGACTGGGTGCTGGTCCACGACGCGGCGCGCTGCCTCTTGCGGCCGGAATGGGTCGAGCAACTGATAGCGGCCTGTGCCGACGACGAGGTCGGCGGACTGCTGGCCCTGCCATTGGCCGACACGCTCAAGGATGCGGACCAGAACCGAGTTCGTGCCACGCTGGACCGCAGCGGCAAATGGGCGGCCCAGACGCCGCAGATGTTCCGCCTGGGCCTGCTGCGCCCGGCATTGGCGGCTGCAGGCGCTGCCGTCACCGACGAAGCCAGCGCCATCGAGGCCCTGGGCCACCGCCCGCTGCTGGTGGCCGCTCCGCTGGAAAATTTCAAGCTCACCTGGCCGGCCGACTTCGCCCTGGCCGAGCGACTGCTGAGGACGCGCTGAAGATGACGACCCTGAACATCCGTATCGGCGAGGGCTGGGACACCCACCAGCTGGTCACCGGCCGCCCGCTGATCCTGGGCGGCGTGACGATTCCGCATTCGCATGGCCTGCTGGGCCATTCCGACGCCGATGCCCTGGCTCATGCGATCACCGACGCCCTGCTGGGCGCCGCGGCGCTGGGCGACATCGGCAAGCTGTTCCCCGACACGGCGGCCGAGTTCAAGGGTGCCGATTCCATGGTCCTGCTGGCCGAGGCCTATCGCCGTGTGCAGGCCGAGGGCTGGATGCTGGGCAATCTCGACGCCACCATCATTGCCCAGGCACCCAAGATGGCGCCGCATATCCCGGCCATGCGCGAGCGGCTGGCTGCGGTGCTGGGCGTGTCGGTGAGCCAGGTCAACGTCAAGGCCAAGACGGCCGAGAAGATGGGGCCGGTCGGCGAGGGCCGCGCCATCGAGGCGCGAGCCGTCTGCCTGCTGACGGCCTTCAGCTCGCCTGTCTCAGTTTGATCAGGGCGAGCAGGCCGCCTCCCTCGGCGTTGGCCAGCTCCAGCTGGGCGCCTATGCGCTGCAAGGACTTGTCGACGATGGCCAGGCCCAGGCCGGCGCCGGTGGCGGCGGTGCGGGCCTTGTCGCCGCGGTAGAAGGGCGTCGTCAGCGAGTGCAGCTTGTCGGCCGGCACGCCGGGGCCGTGGTCGCGCACCCGGAGCAGCAGCTGGCCGCCCTCGACCACGTAGCAGTCCACGTCGATCTCGGCAGGCTCGCCTTCATGACGTCCATAGCGGCGCGCGTTCTCGAACAGGTTGAGCAGCACCCGACCGAGCTCGGTCTCGTCGGCCCAGGCCTTCATGTCGAGCGGCACGTCGGCGCGGATGCGGATCTGCGTAGGGTCGCGGAAGGCCATGGCCTCGCGCTCCACCAGCTCGGCCAGGTTGACCGGGGTCAGCTTGGTTTCGTTCGGCCGCGCATAGTCCATGAACTTGCTGATGATGGCGTCGAGCTGGTCGATGTCCTGGGCCATGAACTGCCGGGCCTGCTCGTCGCCGACGCTCATCTCGGCCTCGAGCCGCAAGCGGGCCAGCGGCGTGCGCAGGTCATGCGAAATGCCGGCCAGCATCACGGTACGGTCTTCTTCCATGCGGGCCAGCTCGCGGGCCATGCGGTTGAAACCCATGTTGACCTCGCGGATCTCGCTGGTCAGCGTGCTCTCGTCCAGGCGCGAGTCGTACTCGCCCTCGCGGATCCGGCCGGCGGCGATGGACAGCTCGCGCAGCGGCTGGTTGATCAGCCGGGCCACGCCGGCCGAGCCGAGCATGGTGGCCACCAGGGCGATCAGCACCCACCACCAGTTGCCGCTCGAGGAGATGGACAGCGGCGCCGGGCTGGTGCGCAGCCAGTAGGCATCGCCCTCGATACTGAAGCGCACCCACAGGCCGTCGACCTTGTTGACGCTGCGTGCGACTATGGTGTCCGGCCCCAGGCGGCCGCGCAGCTCGGCGGCCAGTTGCTTGGCGAAAGGGTTTTCGTCATAGGGCAGGAAGCGGTCGCCCGGTTCGGCGATCTCGACCTGCACCGCCTCGCTGCGGCGCAGCGACTTGACCACGGCCACGCGGTTGATGCTGTCGGCATCGGCCAGCGCAGCACGGCTGAGGTTGACCAGGCCGGCCAGCTGCTGAGCCGATTCCAGCGCGCGGGGCTCCGCTTCCAGCGCCTTGAAGGTCTGCTGCCAGGCCATCACGCTGCCTATCAGCAGCAGGGCCAGCAGAGCAAAAGTGCGCCAGAAAAGATTGAGGGCCAGCCGGGGCTGGGTCATGTCAGATCAGTCGACCTTAGGCTGCGCCGTCCGGCACGAAGACATAGCCTATGCCCCAGACGGTCTGGATGTAGCGCGGCTGCGAGGGGTCTTCCTCCAGCAGCTTGCGCAGGCGCGAGACCTGCACGTCCAGGCTGCGGTCAAAGGGCTCGAACTCGCGGCCGCGGGCCAGCTGGGCCAGCTTGTCGCGCGACAGCGGCTGGCGCGGATGCCGCACCAGGGCCTTGAGCATGGAGAACTCGCCCGTGGTCAGCGGCAGTTGCTCGCCGTTCTTGCTGAGCTTGCGCAGGGCCAGGTCGAATTCGAACGGGCCGAACTGCACCGTCATCGGTTCCTTGGTCGGCGCGCCCGGCGCTTCCATGGCCGGGCGGCGGCGCAGCACGGCATTGATGCGGGCCAGCAGCTCGCGCGGATTGAAGGGCTTGGCCAGGTAGTCATCGGCGCCAACCTCCAGGCCCACGATGCGGTCCACGTCCTCGACCTTGGCCGTCAGCATGATGATGGGCGTCAGGTCGTTGTTGGCGCGCAGCCGGCGGCAGATGGAGAGGCCGTCCTCGCCGGGCAGCATCAGGTCCAGCACGATCAGGTCGAAGCTCTCGCGGGTCAGCTGCTTGTTCAGCGCACGCGCGTCCTCGGCCAGCAGCACGTCGAAGCCTTCCTGCGTCAGATAGCGGCGCAGCAGGTCGCGGATGCGGGCGTCGTCGTCGACGACCAGGATCTTGTTGGGCTTGGCGTTGGCGGCGTTCATGTCGACGCTCCCGAATTTGTAACAGGCGCATTGTGGCGAGCTTTTGCGCGGCGGCAAGCGGGCGGCGGCCGGCGTTACAGCGCCGTAACAATTCCGTGGCGGCGGGGCGGGGTATCGTCGGCTCTCTCTTTCACGGAGGATGTGATGAAGAACACGATACGTGCCGCCCTGTTGCTCAGCGTCCTGGCCAGCCTGGGCAGCCAGGCCCAGGCGATCGATCCGCCGCGGCGCGACCTGCTGTCGTTCAGCGTCAACGCCAGCACCGAGGTCACCCGCGACGTGATCAGCCTGGCGTTCTCGACCACCCGCGAGGGCAGCGATCCCAACCAGGTCCAGGCGCAGCTCAAGGCCGCGCTCGACGCCGCGTTGACCGAGGCGCGCAAGATCGCCAAACCCGGCCAGGTGGATGTGCAGACCGGCAATTTCTCGCTGTTCCCGCGCTACTCGATCAAGGGTGGCATCAACGGCTGGCAAGGCCAGGCCGAGTTGTTGGTGGAAGGCAAGGACACGGCGGCCATCGCGGCGCTGAGCGGGCGCATCACCAGCATGAGCATTGCGCGCAGCGGCTTCCTGCTCTCCCGCGAGGCGAGGGAGAAGGCCGAACGCCAGGTCTCGGGCGAGGCGATCCAGCGTTTCCGGGCCCAGGCGGCCGACTATGCCAAGCAGTTCGGCTATGCCGGCTACGTGATAGGCGAGGTCAGCGTCAACACCAGCGAGGCAGTGCAGGCCATGCCCATGATGCGCGCCAAGACCCTGGCCATGGCCGAAGAATCCCTGCCCATAGAGTCGGGTCGTGCCACGGTCAGCGTCTCGGTCAGCGGCTCGGTGCTGATGAACCTGGTCAACAAGTGAGGCCCCGGCTTGCGCAACAATGCGCCATCCGTTTCAAGGACCCGAAATGAACCTGCAAAGAAATGCCGCCGAGGACAAGGCGACCAAGCCCGAGGCCGTGGACAAGCTCGAAGAGCAGCTGAGCTTCAAGTCGCGCTTCGTGATGGTGTTCGGCGAGATCGACGACAAGATGGCCCATGCCACCTGCCGCCGCCTGCTGGCTCTGGCGGCCGATTCGGATGCGCCGATCACGCTCTTGATCTCCTCGCCGGGCGGCCATGTGGAATCGGGCGACGCGATCCACGACATGATCCGCTTCATCAAGGCCCCGGTGACCACGCTGGGCACGGGCTGGGTGGCCAGCGCCGGGGCTCACATCTTCCTGGCGCCGCCCAAGGAACGCCGGGTCTGCCTGCCCAATACTCGCTTCATGATCCACCAGCCGGCCGGCGGCGCCGGCGGCCAGGCCAGCGACATCGCCATCATGGCCCGCGAGATCATCAAGACCCGCGAGCGCATCGCCCAGGTGATCGCCACCCAGACCGGCAAGCCGCTGGACACGGTGATGGCCGACATGGAGCGCGACTACTGGATGAGCGCGGACGAGGCCGTTGAATACGGCATCGTCTCGCGCGTCATCGAAAAGCAGTCGGAGCTGAGCTAAGCCTGACTGCGAGTCGTTCGCCGGGCCGCTCCCAAGGACGACTCGCGCCCCCTCGGGGGGCGGACCGAGCGCATTTGGCTCGGACCGGGGGCTCCATCACTGCGCTGTCCAACCGCCATCCAGCGACCAGGCCTGGCCCCGGACGTTGGCGGCGGCATCCGAGCACAGGAACACGGCCAGCTCGCCCAACTGCTCGGGCGTGGTGAACTGCAGCGAGGGCTGCTTCTCGACCAGCAGGCGGCGCTTGGCTTCCTCGTTGTCCACGCCATCGGCCGCGGCGCGAGCGTCTACCTGCTTCTGTACCAGCGGGGTCAGCACCCAGCCGGGGCAGATCGCATTGACGGTCACGCCGGTGGTCGCCGTTTCAAGTGCCGCTGCCTTGGTAAAGCCGACGATGCCGTGCTTGGCGGCCACATAGGCGCTCTTGTTGGCCGAGGCCACCAGGCCGTGGACCGAGGCGATGTTCAAGACCCGGCCCCAGCCGCGCTTCTTCATGCCCGGCAGGGCGAGGCGGGTGGTGTGGAAGGCCGAGCTCAGGTTGATGGCGATGATCGCGTCCCAGCGCTCGACCGGGAACTCATCGACCGGCGCCACATGCTGGATGCCGGCGTTGTTGACCAGGATGTCGCAGCCGCCGAACTCGGCGTCCACATAGGCCATCATGGCCTCGATGTCGGCGGGCTTGCTCATGTCGGCACCATGGAAGCCGACCTTGGCGCCCAGGGCCGCCACCTCGGCCTTGGGGCCCTCATGGTCGCCGAAGCCGTTCAACACGATGTTCGCACCCTCCCTAGCCAGGGTCAGCGCGATTCCGAGGCCGATGCCGCTGGTGGAGCCGGTGACTAGGGCGGTCTTGCCTTTCAACAACATGGTCTGAAGTCCTTCTTGGCTTGCTAGGATGGTCGCGAAGTCTGCAAGGATACAAACAATGTCTGACCCCACCCTGAAGCGCGTGCAGTGCCTGAGCCCCGTGGGCCTGCACCACATGGCCTATTGGGAGTGGGCCGGCCCTTCGCCCGACGCGCCGGTGCTGGTCTGCGTGCACGGCCTGTCGCGCCAGGGGCGGGACTTCGATGCGCTGGCGCGGGCGATGTGCGAACGCTACCGCGTGGTCTGCCCCGACGTGGTCGGGCGCGGCCATTCGGACTGGCTGCCCAATCCGGCCCTGTATCAGATCCCCAGCTATGTGGCCGACATGGTCACCCTGATCGCGCGGTTGGGCACGGACCAGGTCCACTGGGTGGGCACCTCGATGGGCGGCCTGATAGGCCTGGGCCTGGCGGCGCAGAAGCGCAGCCCCATCACCCGCCTGGTGCTGAACGACGTGGGGCCGACCATCGAATTCGCATCCTTGCAGCGCATAGGCCAGTACCTCGGCAAGGGCCCGACCTTTGCGACGCTGGAAGAGGGCGCCGACTACCTGAAGCGGGTCTCGGTCGGCTTCGGGCCGCACAGCAAGGAGGCCTGGTTGGAGCTGTCCAAGCCCATGTTCCGCCAGGCGGGCGAACGGCTGCGCCTGCACTACGACCCGTCCATCGCGATCCCCATGACCGGCATCACGCAGGAGATGGCCACGGCCGGCGAGGCCGCGCTGTGGGCCGCCTGGGATGCTGTGGAAGCACCGACCCTGGTGCTGCGCGGGGCTGATTCCGACCTGCTGTCGCGCGCCACGGCCGAGGCCATGGGCCATCGTGGGCCCTGCGCCCAGCTGGCCGAGTTCGCCGGCGTCGGCCATGCGCCCACGCTGCAGGCCGCCGACCAGATTGCTGCCGTGAGGGCCTTTCTGTTTTCCGCATGAAGACCGCCGCACAGGGCGGCCCCGCAGCGCCCATCGTCACCCTGGATTTCGCGCAGCCGGCCGATGCCGCCGAGGTGCAGCGGGCGCGAGCATTCGCCGAGCCCCTGCTGGGCGGCCAGCTGCTGGACAGCGGCGAGGAGGCGCTGGCCCATGCGGACGGCGTGGCCCAGATCCTGGCCGGCATTGGCGCGGCACCGGCCCTGCAGGCGGCGTCCTACCTGGTCTATGCAGGTGACTTCCTGAACAAGCCCGAGGACATCGTCGCCAAGGCCTTCGGCGAGTCCTATGCGAGCCTGGTCACGCACACGCGCAAGCTGGTGCAGATCCAGCGTGCGGCGCGTGCTGCCAAGGTCGGCGATGAGCAGCGTGCCACCCAGACCGAGCGCGTGCGCAAGATGCTGCTGGCCTTCTCGCATGACCTGCGCGTGGTGCTGCTGCGCCTGGCCTCGCGGCTGCAGACGCTGCGCTTCTTCGCTGCCAGCAAGACCGCCTGCCCGCTGGACCTGGCGGCCGAATCTCAGCAGGTGTTCGCGCCGCTGGCCAACCGGCTGGGCATCTGGCAGATCAAGTGGGAGCTGGAAGACCTGAGCTTCCGCTTCCTGCAGGGCGAGGACTACCGAAGCATCGCCCGTGCGCTGGACGAGAAGCGGGTGGAGCGCGAGCAGCGCATCGAGGAGGCCCGTCGTCTGCTGGAAGCCGATCTGCAGTCGCAAGGCATCACGGCGGAAGTGCAGGGGCGGCCCAAGCATCTCTACAGCATCTGGAAAAAGATGCAGGGCAAGGGCCTGGACATCGAGCGTGTCTTCGACCTGCGGGCGCTGCGGGTGATCGTCGCCGACGTGAAGGAGTGCTACACGGTCCTGAGCCGGCTGCACGAGCTCTACAGGCCGGTAGAAGGCGAGTTCGACGACTACATCGCCAAGCCCAAGCCCAATGGCTACCAGTCGCTGCACACCGTCGTGCTGGGCCCGGGCGGCAAGGCCATGGAAGTGCAGATCCGCACGCGGGCCATGCATGAGCATGCCGAACATGGCGTGGCAGCTCACTGGGCCTACAAGGAGGCTGGGGCGCGAGGCTATGCAGGTGTCAGTGCGGCCGGTGACTTCGAGGAGCAGGTCGCCCAGGCGCGCCGCGCGGTGCTGCACCAGCTCTTGGCCTGGGAGCGCGACACGGCGGCGCAGGAGCCGGCCTTGTTCGACGACAGGCTTTATGTGTTCACGCCGCAGGCGTCAATCGTGGAGCTGAGTGCGGGCGCGACGCCCATCGACTTCGCCTACGCGGTCCACACCAGCCTGGGCCATCGCTGCCGCGGCGCCAAGGTCGACGGTGTGATGGTGCCGCTCAGCACGCGGCTCAAGAGTGGCCAGACGGTCGAGATCACGGCGGCCAAGGAAGGCGGTCCTTCGCTGGACTGGCTCAACGCCGAGCTGGGCTTCCTGCAGAGCCAGCGCTCGCGCGCCAAGGTGCGGGCTTGGTTCAATGCCCTGCAACTGGCCGAGACCGTGGCCAAGGGCCGCGAGCTGGTCGAGAAGCTGCTGCAGCGCGAGGGCAAGACGGCGATGCGGCTCGAGGAACTGGCCGCGCGCCTGGGCTTCAAGAATGCGGATGCGCTGTTCGAGGTGGTCGGCAAGGACGAATACTCGCTGCGCAACATCGAGCTGCTGCTGCGTCCGCCTGAACCCGAGCCCGACGAGGATGAATGGCTGGCGCAACGACGCGTGCGACCAGGCTCCAGCGGCGCGCCCAAGGGTGGCGTGCTGGTGGTCGGCGTCGATTCGCTGCTGACCAATCTGGCCCGCTGCTGCCGGCCCGCGCCGCCCGATGCCATAGGCGGCTACGTCACGCGCGGCAAGGGCGTAGCCATCCATCGCCAGGACTGCAGCAACTTCCGCGAGATCGCCGGCCGCTCGCCCGAACGCGTGATCGCCGTGACCTGGGGCGAGGGCAAGGGCGGGGTCTACCCGACCGACGTACTGGTCGAAGGCAGCGACCGTCCGGGCCTGCTGCGCGACGTGCTCGAGGTGTTCGCCAAGGAGAAGCTCAACGTCACGGCCGTGAACACGCAGTCGGTGAAGGCAGGCGTCGACACGGCCTGGATGAGCTTCACTGTCGAGGTGGCCGATTCCGCCAAGCTGGGTCAGGTCTTGCGCAGCGTCGCGCAGATCAGCGGCGTGCGGGCAGCGCGGCGCAAATGAGGTCCGTGCAGGGCGTGTTTTCTGGAGCCCCAAAAAACCATGCTATAGTGCGAAGCTCTTCAGGCGCGTAGCTCAGTTGGTTAGAGCACCACCTTGACATGGTGGGGGTCGTTGGTTCGAATCCAATCGCGCCTACCAAATTCGGTAGGCCTCGTCTTCGTACGAGGAACCCGCAAAAGCCCGGTAGATCTCAGATCTGTCGGGCTTTTTGCTTTCCGAACCGCGCCGTGCCTCAGTTGCAGCCGTTGGCCGCCAGGAAGTCCGTACCGCGGATGCGGTCGGCGGTGCCATTCGGGCCGCCCCCGTCCACATTGGTGAATTTCATCGTGACCTTGGCACCGTTGCTCTGCTTGGTGATGGTCATGGTGAAGCTCGACGGCACCAGGGCCGAGGCACTGGGATAGGCGACGTCGATGCTGTAGCGCATGGCTCCGGTGGCCAGGCCGCCGCAGGTGGCCATCTTGTTCTCGAGCTGGGCCCAGTTGCCGCGATTGAAGTTGGCGTCCTGCGGCACGATGTTGGCGCGGCCGCCCCAGCCGCCCAGCTGCGAGCCGATCAGGTGGCCGCCGTCATAGTCGTTGCTCGGGTTCTCGGCATCGCCCCATTGGCCGATGCTGGTCTGGCAGCTGTCCTGTCGCGCCTCGGCCTTGATCGGCGGCAGGTCGGCGTAGGCCTTGTTGGGCCGGCCGTTGCTGTCGATGTAGTAGTACTCGCCGTTGAAGTTGTGCCACTTGGTGCGATCGGCCGTGGGGAAGTACTTGACGCAGTCGGTGATCGCCTGCGGTTTGGCTTCCTGGATCTTCGACTTGGTCTCGACCTCGTGCACCTCGTAGCCGATGCCGTACTTGCTCAGCTCGGCGCTGATCTGGGCGGCGCTGTGGGTGTCGAAGAATTGGCGCAATCCGTCGGCACCGCCGTACGCGGCTTCCAGCCTCGCGACCGGCTCCTGCGAGTCGGTCAGGCCACGGTCATCGCCACCCCCGCAGCCGCTGAGCACTTGAAGCATCAGGGCGAGGGCCAGGGTGGGCCGCAGAGCGGCAACAGACGAAGAAATTCGCAGCATGCTGAGGACTCCAATGCGGGTTGAAAACCGGGCCGATTCTTGGATGCTTACCAACCAGTGAGATTCGGCTTTTCCCTGCCTGAGGGCGCTATGCGCACGGGATTCGGGGGGGGGGGGGGCGGGGTTCCCCCGCATACCTGCGGCTAATCCGGAGGGATGGGGCCGGGGGCGGCTGGCAAGATCGCTCTGCATTTCCAAGCGCCCGCGGCTCGCGATGCGGGGCCGTCGCAGCCGCACGCGTCGATCAGAACGGAGACAGGCATGACCGCGATTCGAACCCTGGCCCTGGCCCTGGCCACCGCCGCGCTGGCCTGCCCGGCAGCGCATGCGGCCAAGGTGGGTGTGAGCTGGTCCAACTTCCAGGAGGAACGCTGGAAGACCGACGAGGCCGCGCTGAAAGCACAACTGGCCAGGACCGGCGACAGCTATCTCAGTGCCGACGCCGCCGGCTCGCCCGAGAAGCAGCTGGCCGACATCGACGGCCTGATCGCCAAGGGCGCCCAGGTGCTGGTGATCCTGGCTATGGACAAGGACGCCATCCTGCCGGCCCTGCGCAAGGCAGCGCAGCGCAAGATCCCGGTGATTGCCTACGACCGCCTGATCGAGGCGCCCGGGGTGTTCTACATCAGCTTCGACAACAAGGAGGTCGGCCGCCTGCAGGCCAGGGCCGTGCTGGCGGCCAAGCCCAAGGGGCGCTTCGTGATCATCAAGGGATCGGCATCCGATCCCAATTCGGATTTCCTTCGCGCCGGCCAGCAGGAGGTGCTGGAGCCGGCGATCAAGAAGGGCGAGGTCCAGATCGTCGGCGAGGAATACACCGAGGGCTGGCGGCCCGAGGTGGCGCAGAAGAACATGGAGCAGATCCTCACCCGCACCGGCGGCAAGGTCGATGCGGTGATCGCCGCCAACGACGGCACGGCCGGTGGCGTGGTGGCGGCACTGGCGGCGCGTGGCATCAAGGGCCTGCCCCTGTCCGGCCAAGACGGCGACCATGCGGCGCTGAACCGCGTGGCCCTGGGGCTGCAGACGGTGTCGGTCTGGAAGGATGCGCGCCAGCTCGGCCAGCAGGCGGCGGCCGTGGCCAGCAGCCTCGCGGCGCGCAAGCCGGTCGAGGGCATGGTCAAGTGGACCGGCGGTGACAAGAAGCTGTCGGTGGACGCTCTCTTCCTCAAGCCGGTGCCGGTGACCCGCGAGAACCTGGACCTGGTCGTCGGCTCCGGCTGGATAGGCAAGGCCGAGCTATGCAAGGGCGTGGCCGCAGCCGGCGCGCCGGCCGCCTGCAAATGAAGGGCAGGGCGCCCGGCTGGACCCGGTCGGTGGACTGGCGCATGGCCTGCATGGCCGGCGTGCTGGTGCTGCTGGCCCTGGCCTTCGACGGCTTGTCCGGCGGCCTCTTCCTCACGCCCGAAAACCTCTACAACCTGGTCCAGCAGACGGCGGTCGTGGGCATCCTCGCGACCGTGGTCGTGCTGGTCATCGTGGCCCGCCACATCGACCTGTCCATCGGCTCGGCCCTGGGTTTCGTCGGCGTGCTGATTGCCTGGCTGATCTACACCAAGCAATGGTCCTGGCCGGCCGCGGCCGCCGCGGGGTTGGGCCTGGCCATTGCCGTCGCGGCTTACCAGGGCGCGCTGACCGCCTGGCTGGGCGTGCCCTCGTTCGTGGTCACGCTCGGCGGGCTGATGAGCCTGCGCGGCGCGGCCTTCCTGGTAGCCGACGGCAAGACCCAGCCGATCAGCGACGAATCCTTTCTGATGCTGGGCGGCGGCTACAGCGGCGCCATCGGGCCGCGCTGGAGCTGGTTGCTGTGCGCTCTGCTGTGCACGGCCTTGCTGCTCATCCTTTTCTTGCGCCGGCGGCGGCTGCGGAAGTTCGGTATCGCGCCGCGGCCCTTGACGTTGGACCTGCTGCTGACGCTGCTGCCTTGCGCACTCGCCATCGTCTTCGTGGCCACCATGAACGCCTACCAGATCCCCGACAAAGAGCTCGGCCAGGGCCTGCCGGTGCCGGTGCTGATCTGGATCGCCGTGGCCCTGCTGCTGTCCTTCATCGTGCGGCGCACCCGCTTCGGTCGCTATGTGTTCGCGCTGGGCGGCAATCCGGAGGCGGCGGCCCTGGTCGGCATTCCGGTGCGCCGAGTCACGCTGCAGCTCTACCTGCTGCTGGGCCTGCTGGTCTGCGTGGCTGCCGTGGTCTCGGTGGCGCGGCTCAATGCCGGCACCAATTCGCTGGGCACCGGCATGGAGCTCTATGTGATCGCCGCCGCCGTCATAGGCGGCACCACGCTGGCCGGTGGCAGCGGCAGCATCCTCGGCTCGGTGCTGGGCGCGCTGATCATGCAGACGCTGGACAGCGGCCTGCTGCTGCTAGACGTGTCGGTGGGCCTGCGCATGGTGCTGATGGGCCAGGTGCTGATCATGGCCGTGGTGTTCGACGTGCTGTACCGGCGCTATGCGGGGGAGGGGCTCCAATGATCCCGGCCGTCTCGCTGCGCAACATCCACAAGGCCTTCGGCGGCGTGCATGCGGTCGAGGACGTGAGCCTGGACCTCCATCCCGGCGAGGTGGTCGCCGTGCTGGGCCACAACGGTGCCGGCAAGTCCACGCTGATGAAGCTGCTGGCCGGTGTTCACGCCATCGACAGCGGCGAGGTGTTCATCCAGGGCCGCAAGGTCGAGATCCGCACGCCGGCCGATGCCCAGGCCCTGGGGCTGGAGACCATCCACCAGACGCTGGCCCTGGCCGACAACCTGGACGCCGTGGCCAACCTCTTCCTCGGCCGCGAATGGCTGACGCCGTGGCGCCTGCTCGACGAGTTGCGCATGGATGCCAAGGCCCGCGAAGTGTTTGCCAGGCTCAATCCGCAGTTCAGGAATTTCCATGTGCCGGTGCGCCGCTTGTCCGGCGGCCAGCGCCAGGTGGTGGCGATCTCGCGGGCCCTGCTGTTCAATGCCCGCATCCTGGTCATGGACGAGCCCTGCGCGGCCCTGGGTCCCGAAGAGACGGCCATGGTGGCGCGCCTGATCCGCAGTCTCAAGGCCGAGGGCGTGGCCATCTTCCTGATCAGCCACGACCTTCACGAGGTGTTCGCCCTGGCCGACCGGCTTTGCGTGATGAAGAACGGTCGTCGCGTCGGCACCTATGCCTGTGCCGATGTCACCGAAGACGAGGTGCTGGCCATGATCATCGCCGGCAAGCGGCCCGAGGGCAGAGAGGAATGCCTGGGGTCAGGTCTTGTTCAAGCCGAAACCTGACGCCTGAACAGGCTTCGTTCCGTGCGCACTCCGCATCAAATCGGCGGGCCGCGGCACCCGCCTTTGCCGCTGCCGTTGCGCCCTAGGGGGAAACACCGCAGCAGCGCCTGGCGGGGCCGCTCATGATGGATTCGTAAGCAAGCAGTGCTTGTGTGGCTGGCGCCTCCAGGGGCGTCGGTAGCAGGTGGCCTCATGAAGCACGAACGAGAACAAGACCGCGGACCGGGTTCGCGGCGCAGGAACGGCGTCCGGTATTTCTTCGGCGTCGCGATGGGACTGTTGCTGCTGGCCTTCTTCTGCTGGCACGCCAGGCGCGACTACGAGCGCACGCTCGAGGACGAGCGCGGGCGGCTCGAAGCACTGGCGGTGGCGCTGGCCGGCAACGCCGATGTGGCCTTGCGGGGCGGTGGCTATGTGCTGCGCAGCGTCGAGCTGGCGATGCGCCAGGCCGGAGGTGTCGCCAAGCTCAGCCCCGATCAGCTGGCCGGCCTGTTCCGTCGGCACCTCGACTCGGTACCGACGGTCGATGGCTCACCGTTCCATGCCATGTGGATGGCCGACGCCGAGGGCCAGGTGCTGGCCCATACGAACGAGAACAAGGGCGCCCGCGCCAACGTGGCCGACCGCGAGTACTTCGTCCACCACCGCAGCGTGAAGGGCGCGGACAGCTATCTCAGCCCGCTGACGGTGGAGCGGCTGGGGGGCAACCAGGTGATCTTCCAGACCGTCAGGCTGGAGGATGCAGAAGGGCGCTTCGCCGGCATCCTGGGCATCTCTCTGCGGGTGAAGTACCTGGACAAGCTCTACCGCATGCTGCGCCTGGAAGAAGGCAGCACGGTGCTGCTGCTGCGCATGGACGGCCAGCTGCTGTTCCGCTATCCGCTGGAGCCCCACCATGTGCTGGTGGGCCCCAAGGACATGCGGCACTACCAGGACGTGATCCAGCTGAAGCAGGGCAGCTTCGAGACCGAGCGCAGCGCCTACGACGGCCTGGCCCGGGTGGCCGGCTTCACGCGCAGCGACTACCTGCCGCTGGTCGCCCTGGTCTCGCAGACCCGCGACCGGACGCTGGCGCAATGGCGAGCCAATACCATCACCTATGCGCTGATCGCGCTCAGCATCTACCTGATGCTGCTGGGTCTGTTCCTGCATTCGCAGCGCCAGTGGCGGCGGCTGGATTCCTCGATCCAGGCTTCCCTGCACGATGCGCTCACCGGCCTGCCCAACCGCCGCTACCTGGACCGCATGCTGCCCATCGAATGGCGGCGCAGCGGCCGCGGCCAGCAGTGCTTCTCGGCCCTGTTCATAGACATCGACCACTTCAAGCGCTTCAACGACCGCTATGGCCATGCGGCCGGCGACGCCTGCCTGCGCCAGGTGGCCGAGTGCATGCGCACGGCGCTGCAGCGGCCCGGCGATGCGCTGATCCGTTATGGCGGCGAGGAGTTCCTGTGCCTGCTGCCTGACACCGATGCCGCAGGGGCGCGCAAGGTGGCCGAGGGCCTGCTCGACGCGGTCCGGGCGCTGGCGCTGCGGCATGAGGATTCGCCGACGGCCCAGATCGTCACCCTGTCGATTGGCGTTGCCACCGGCCGGCCGCTGGACGGCTCGCCCGAGGCCTTGCTCAGGGAGGCGGATGCAGCGCTCTATGCCGCCAAGTCCTCGGGCCGCGACCGTGTGGTCGAGGGCGGGGACGCCGGCTAGCTGTCGCTGCTGCGCCGCTGCCGCGCCGACTCGCCGAACGCCTGACGGTGCCAGCGCGAGAAGGCGCTGGCCGATGCAAAGCCCAGCAGGCTGGCCACCTGTTCCAGCGGGCGCTGCCGCTCCTCAACCATGCGGGCCGCGAGCTCGCGTCGCAGCGCTTCGAGCAGGCTGCTGAAGCTGAGGCCTTCCTTGCTCAGCTGTCGGTGCACGGTGCGCCGGTCCACGCCCAGATGCGCCGCCACCGCCTCGACCGTGCAGGCGCCGCCGGGCAGCAGCAGGAGCATGAGCTGACGTGCCTCGACCGACAGGCCGGCCCGGTCGGCGGCGCGTGCCGCTTCCAGCATGCGCCGGGCCTGCTGGGCCATCACCGGGTCGGCTGCGGGGTTGGGCCGGTCCAGCTCGCTGGCCAGACAGACGATGCCGTTGAAGTCGTGGCCGAACTCGACCGGTGCGCCGAACACCCGCCGGTGCACCGAGGCATCGCGCGGGGCCGGGTGGGCGAAGCAGACCCGCCGTGGCCGCCAGTCGCTGCCCAGCAGCAGCTGCATCACGCGCGCGGTCACGCCCAGGGTCAGCTCGGTAGCCTGGCGCACCGAGCCGCCGCGGCCGACGATCAGCTCCTCGCGGACGATGACCATGGGCCCGACCTCTTCGAGGCGGAGCAGCAGGGCCTGGTTGTGGGTATGCAGGTAGCGGACCACCTCGGTCATGGCCTGGCGCAGCGTCGGCTGGTCGCGGATCAAGAGGCCCAGCGGCCCAAGGTTGGACAGGCGCCGGCCCTCGGCCATGCGCAGGCCGAAGTCCGGCCAGCCGCTGCGTTCGGCCGACAGCTCCAGCAGCTGGCGGACCGCCTCGCCGCTGATCATGGCTTCGGGATGCAGGGCCGCATCGGCAGGCAGCCCGGCTTCGGCGAGCAGTGCTACCGGATCCAGGCCGGCCGCGCGGGCGACCTCCAGGTAGTGGGTCAGGGCGGCGCCGCGGGTCAGCCAGCCCGAGGCGCCTGGGGCGGACCCGGGGCTGTCCCGGGATGTCAAGTTCATGTCCCGGATTGTCAAGTATGGAGGGACCCCAAGTCCAACAATCCGCCCCATTCCCAGCAGCGAGGCTCCGATGAACAAACCCTCAGACACCCCCACCTGCGACGCCCTGCGCGCCGGCGGCAACTGGAATCCGAACTGGGAGCCGTTCGCGGCCCTGGACCCGGCCTGGACCGAGAAGTTCCTGTCCATGGGCATCACGCCCATGGTGTCGGGCGTGCTCGATGCCAAGACCATCGAGTTCATCGCCATCGCGGTCGATGCCTCCTGCACCCACATGTACGCCCCCGGCGTGCGCCGCCATGTGCGACGAGCGCTGGAGCTGGGTGCGACCAAGGCGGAGATCACCGCCGTCCTGCAGTGCGTGTCGGTGCTGGGCATCCACAGCATGAGCATGGGCGCGCCCATCCTGCTGGAAGAACTGGCTGCCTTCGAGCAGCGCGAACAAGCCCAAGGAGACTGAGCCATGCAATTCCTCGACGATTCCCTGCTGCCCGAGAACCAGGAAAAGCTGGTCATCCAGGTCGCCCCCTTCGGCCCGCAATACCTGCCGGAGGATTCGAGCGACATCGCCGTCACCATGGACCAGCAGATCCAGAAGGCGGTGGACTGCTGGAATGCCGGCGCCACCGTGCTGCATGTCCATGTGCGCGAGGACGACGGCAAGGGCAGCAAGCGCCTGTCCAAGTTCAACGAGATGCTGGCGCGGCTGCGCGAGGCCGTGCCCGAGATGGTGCTGCAGGTCGGTGGCTCCATCTCCTTTGCGCCCGAGAGCGAAGGGGAGGCCGCCGAGTGGCTGGACGACGACACGCGCCACATGCTGGCCCAGCTCGATCCCAAGCCGGACCAGGTGACGATTGCGATCAACACCAACCAGATGAACGTGACCGAGCTGCTCAGCCCGGCCGACTGCGAGGGCACCATCATCGGCCGCCCGGCGGTGTTCAAGGCCTACAAGGAAATGACCATCCCCTCGGGCCCGGCCTTCGTCGAGGAGCATCTGCGCCGCCTGCAGACGGCCGGCATCCAGCCGCATTTCATGCTGGGCGATGTGGGCCAGCTGGAGTCGGTCGAGCGCCTGATACGCCGCGGCCACTACTGCGGTCCGCTGATCCTGAACTGGGTGGCGATTGGCGGCGGCGCCGATGGTCCAAACCCGCGCAACATGATGGAATTCGTCAACCGCTGCCCGGACGGCGCGGTGCTGACGCTGGAGGGTCTGATGCGCAACTGCCTGCCGCTGAACACGCTGGCCATCGCCATGGGCCTGCATGTGCGCGTGGGCATAGAGGACAACCTGTGGCGCCGCCCCGGCGAGCGCATCAGCTCGGTGGAGCAGATCGAGCAGGTGGTGCGCATCGCCCGCGAGCTGGACCGCGACATCGCCACCGGCCAGGACGCCCGCCGCATCTACAAGCTGGACGAGCACTACGGCAACACCGATGCCACGCTGGCCAAGCTGGGCTATCCGCCCAACCGCAAGCCCGGCCAGCGTGGCCTCATTCCGCAGGCGGCCTGAGCATGGAGTCCGGCATGGCCTGGAAGAAGAGCCCGGCGGCGGTGCTGGCGGCGCTGCTGGTGATCCACCTGCTGGCCCATATTGACCGCAACATCCCGCTGGGCTTCTCGCCGCAGCTGATCGCCGACCTGAAGCTCAGCGGCGCGCAGTACGGCTTTCTGGTCGGTGCGGTCTGGGTCTTGAGCTTCGGCGTGATGGCCCTGGTGCTGGGCGCGCTGGCGGACCGTTTCAGCCGGCCGCGCGTCATCGCCGTCGGCCTGCTGGTCTGGAGCGCCTGCACCGCAGCCTCGGGCCAGGCGCAGAACTTCGAGCAGATGGTTGCGGCGCGCTTCTTTGTGGCGGCCGGCGAAGCGGCCCTGGTGCCGGCGGCTGTGGCCCTGCTTGTGGAGCTGTTCCCCGAGCAGCGGCGCGGTGCGGCCGTGGGCCTGTTCTTCATGGGCATTCCGCTGGGCATTGGCTTTGCCTTTCTGCTGGCCGGCAGCTATGGCGCCAGCCACGGATGGCGCGACACCTTTACCACGCTGGGCGTGATGGGCATGGTCCTGGCCGTGCCGCTGGCCCTGCTGCGTGAGCGGCGCGAGGCGCCGGCTGGCGGCACGCCGGCCCAGGGCCAGCCGTTCGGCCAGCAGCTTCGGGCCGTGCTGCAGCTGCTGCGCAGCCAGCCCCTGGTCTGGCAGGTGATGGCCGGTTTCGTGCTCGTCCATCTGGTGTTTGCCGGCCTGTCCTTCACCCAGCTCTGGATGGTGCGAGAGCGCGGCTTCGATGCCGGCAGCATCGCCCAGAAGATTGGCGCGCTGCAGATCCTGTTCGGCACGCTAGGCTCGGTGGTGGGCGGCGTGCTGGCCGACCGCATCGCCAGGCGCCTGCCGGGCGGCCATGCCGGCTTTGCGGCCCTGCTGGTGCTGATCTGCATGCCGCTGCTGGTGGCCAGCCGCTTTGCCGCGGCCGGGTCGGCGCTGTTCTATGTCGGCCAATGCGCCGGCTATTTCCTGCCGCTGGCGATCTACGGGCCGGCCAACTTGCTGGTCCAGCAGCACACGCCGGCCCAGCTGCGTGCCACGGTCACCGGCGCCGGCATGCTGGTGATCAATGTGTTCGCCATCGCCATCGGCAATGCGGCGCTGGGCTGGGTCGTGGACCGGTTGAGCGAGCAGGGCGCCGCCGAACCGCTGACCCGCATCCTGCTGCTTAGCGATGCAATGGCGGCGCTGGCCCTGCCGTTCTTCCTGCTGGCGGCGCGCCGTTCGCACGGGGCGGCGGCCGCGCTGGCAGTTCGCCCGGGGTAAACCCGTCCGGAGAGATCGGGGGGCGCTCCTAGAATCTGCTGCAATGCAATAAGGAGCGATCGATGGCAACGGCCCGCAGAGGCAAGACGACGGCGGACAAGGCAGCGGCAGGCGAGGCGGCAGCCCCCGAGCTGCGCATCCTCAAGAAGTACCCCAACCGGCGTCTCTACGACACCCAGACCAGCAGCTACATCACGCTGGCCGACGTCAAGAAGATGGTGCTCGACGGCCAGAGTTTCGAGGTGCGCGACGCCAAGACCGGCGAGGACCTGACCCGCTCCATCCTGCTGCAGATCATCCTGGAGGAAGAAACCGGCGGCATGCCCATGTTCACCACCCAGTCGCTGGAGCAGATCATCCGCTTCTACGGCCATGCGATGCAGGGCGTGATGGGCGAATACCTGGAGCGCAACATGCAGGTCTTCTCGGACGCGCAGCAGCGCTTCGCCGAGCAGAGCAAGGGCCTGGCCTTCAGCCCCGAGCAGTGGACCCAGTTCATGGGCACCCAGGCGCCGATGATGCAGACGCTGATGGGCGGCTACATGGAGCAGGGCAAGAGCCTGCTGGAGCAGATGCAGAAGGCTTTCCCGGGAATGCCGGGCATGCCGGGCTTCCCGGCCAAGAAGTAGTCGGTCTTCCGCCGCTACTGCAGCCCGTGGCGGCTGCGGATGGCCTTCAGCGTGCCGTTTTCTTCCAGCCGGCGCAGCGCCTCGTCGATGGCGCGGAACTGCGCCTCGCCGACCGAGCGCTTGCTCAGCATCAGGTGGGCGGCGTCGTGCACCGGCAGGAAGGGCAGCTCGACCAGCTCGATCTTCTGCTGTCGCAGCAGCAGGCGCATCGCGGCGCGGTCGGCCATCACCAGGTCGCCACGGCCGGCCTTGAGCATGCGCAGGGCACTGTCCAGTTCGTCGTAATGCGAGAGCAGGCCGGCCTCGGTCAGGGCCTTCTTGTTCGTCTCGAAGCCCTGGCCGAACCAGCCGAAGCCCTGGCTGACCAGGCTGATCTTGCGCTGGAGCAGGTCCTCGAAGCCGGTGATGCCGCGCAGCGAATCGGCCTTGGCCGGGAGGGCGAACAGGGCGACGGCCTCGCGGTAATAGGGCGCGGTGAACCAGGCGACCTGGCGCCGCTCCTCGTTGATCGAGGCCGAGGGCAGGAGGTCGATCTCGCCCGCCACGAACATGGCATAGCGCCGCTTGCGCGGCAGCTCGGGCCGCAGCTCCAGCTTGCAGCCGGCCTGCTCGAGGATGCGCTGCACCAGCTCGATGTCCGAGCCCTTCAGGCTGCCGTCCGGCGCCTTGTAGACATAGGGTGGGCGCTTCTCCACCGCCATGCGCAGCGGCAGCTCGCAAGCCGGCGCCGCCCGGGCCGGCGCCAGGGCGGTCAGCAGGCCTAGGGCAGCAGCGATGGTCAGTAGGCGCAGCATGGCGGAACGGCCCGATGCTACTGCCGACGGAACCGCTCCAGGCGGGGCGCCGGCACCCGGATGAGGGACAATCGCGCCATGAGTGATTCCGCCGTCCAGAACCCCGCCCCCAAGATCGGCTTCGTGTCGCTGGGCTGCCCCAAGGCCCTGACCGATTCCGAGCTGATCCTCACGCAGCTGCGTGCCGAGGGCTATGAAACTTCCAAGACCTTTGCCGGCGCCGACCTGGTGATCGTCAACACCTGCGGCTTCATCGACGACGCGGTCAAGGAGAGCCTGGACACCATCGGCGAGGCGCTGGCCGAGAACGGAAAAGTCATCGTGACCGGTTGCCTGGGCGCCAAGGCCGGCCATGCCTCGGACAACCTGGTCCGTGAGATGCATCCGAGCGTTCTGGCCGTCACCGGCCCGCATGCGACGCAGGAGGTGATGGACGCAGTCCACATCCACGTGCCCAAGCCGCATGACCCCTTCATCGACCTGGTGCCCGAGGCCCGTGGCGTCGCCGGCATCAAGCTCACGCCCAAGCATTACGCCTACCTGAAGATCAGCGAGGGCTGCAACCACCGCTGCTCGTTCTGCATCATCCCCAGCATGCGCGGCGACCTGGTCTCGCGGCCCATCGGCGATGTGCTGAGCGAGGCCCGCGCGCTGTTCGAATCCGGCGTCAAGGAACTGCTGATCGTCAGCCAGGACACCAGCGCCTATGGCGTGGACGTCAAGTACCGCACCGGCTTCTGGGACGGCAAGCCGGTCAAGACCAAGATGCTGGACCTCGTGGCCCAACTGGGTGAGCTGGCCAAGCAGCATGGCGCCTGGGTGCGCCTGCACTACGTCTACCCGTACCCGCATGTGGACGAGGTGCTGCCGCTGATGGCCGAAGGCCTGATCCTTCCGTACCTCGACGTGCCTTTCCAGCATGCCCATCCCGATGTGCTGAAGCGCATGAAGCGCCCGGCCAACGGCGAAAAGAACATGGAGCGCATCGCGCGCTGGCGCGAGATCTGCCCCGAGATCGTGATCCGCTCGACCTTCATCGCCGGCTTCCCTGGCGAGACCGAGAGCGAATTCCAGTACCTGCTCGATTTCATGAACGAAGCGCGCATCGATCGCGCCGGCTGCTTTGCCTATTCGCCGGTCGAGGGCGCCTCGGCCAACGAGCTGGCCGGCGCGCTGCCGGACGAGGTGCGTGAAGAGCGCCGTGCGCGTTTCATGGCGATTGCCGAGCAGGTCTCGGCCGACAAGCTGCGTTCTCGCATCGGTGCCAGCATGCAGGTGCTGGTCGATTCGGCCCCGGCCATGGGCCGCAAGGGTGGCGTGGGTCGCACCTACGCCGATGCGCCGGAGATCGATGGCACGGTGCGCATCCTGCCGCCGGAGAAGGCCAGCCGCATCCTGAAGGTCGGCGAATTCACGCGCGTGCGCATAGTCGCGGCCGAAGGCCACGACCTGGTCGGCATGCCGATCTGAGGGAGCGCGCCTTGACGAACAAGAAGCGCGCGATTTCCACCGAACAGATCCACCATCCCTACCAGCCGCCCGAGGGCTGGGCCGCGCATCCGGTCGGTGTCTACAAGGCCTCGACCGTGCTGTTCAAGGACACGGCCGACCTGCGCCAACCGCGGCCGCGCGACGGCCTGAGCTACCGCTACGGTCTGCACGGCACGCCCACCAGCTACACCCTGGCCGCGCGCCTGGCCACGCTGGAGGGCGCCGAGCATTGCCTGCTGACGCCCTCGGGCCTGTCGGCCATCACCGTGGTCAACCTGGCCCTGCTGCAGCCCGGCGACGAGGTGCTGCTGCCGGACAACGTCTACGGCCAGAACCGCTGGCTGGCGGTGGACTACCTGCCGCGTATTGGCGTCACGCACAAGTTCTACGACCCGCTGAATGCGGCCGTGCTGCCGCTGTCGGACAAGACCAAGCTGGTCTGGCTGGAAGCTGCCGGCTCGATCACGCTGGAGTTCCCCGACCTGGTCGGCCTGCTCAAGCGATGCAAGGCAGCCGGCGTGCTGACCGCGCTGGACAACACCTGGGGCGCGGGCGTCGCCTTCAATGCCTTCGAGATCGCTCCGGGCCTGGGCGTGGACATCTCCATGCAGGCGCTGACCAAGTACCAGTCCGGCGGCGCCGACGTGCTGATGGGCGGGGTCTACACCCGCGACAAGGCGCTGCGCGACCGCATCGACAACTGCCACGAGCACCTGGGTTACGGCCTGGGCCAGAACGACGTGGAACTGGTGCTGCGCTCGCTGCCCACGCTGGAGCTGCGCTACCGGGCGCAGGACGCGACCACGCGGGCGCTGGCCAGCTGGATGCAGTCTCGGCCCGAGGTGGCTCAGGTGTTGCACCCGGCCTTGCCGGGGTCGCCGGGGCACAAGCACTGGCTGGAGAGCAGCAGCGGCGGCGCCGGCTGCCTGTTCTCGGTGGTGTTCAAGCTCGAGTACACGCAGAAGCAGGTCGACGCCTTCATCGACGGCCTGGAACTGTTCGGCATCGGCTATTCCTGGGCCGGGCCCATGAGCCTGGCCGTGCCCTACAACATGAGCCAGAGCCGCTCGCTGCCGATGCCGCTTGCGGCCGGGCATCTGGTGCGGTTCGCGATCGGGCTTGAGGCGGCCGCGGACCTGCAGGCCGACATTGAGAAGGCGCTGGAATCAGCCTTTGGGGTTTGATGCGACCTTGTGTCGCATCAGGCGCCCCTTCTCGCGCTCCCAGTCCCGCTGCTTCTCGGTCTCGCGCTTGTCGGCCTTGTCCTTGCCCTTGGCCAGGGCGATGTCGCACTTGATGTGGCTGCCCTTGTAGTGCAGGTTCAAGGGCACCATGGTGAAGCCCTTCTGCTCGACCTTGCCGATCAGGCGACGGATCTCGTCCTTCTTCATCAAGAGCTTCTTGGTCCGGTCGGCCAGTGGGCTGACATGGGTGGACGCGGTGCGCAGCGGATTGATGCGGCAGCCGATAAGGAACAGCTCGCCGTTCTTGATCATCACGTGGCCATCGGTCAGCTGGACCTGGCCGGCGCGCACGGCCTTGACCTCCCAGCCTTCGAGCACCATGCCGGCCTCGAACTGTTCCTCGATGTGGTACTCGAAACGAGCGCGGCGGTTTTCTGCAATGGCCATGACAGCGAATCTTGGGGCGGATGCCGCAAATAGAATGGCGCGCATTGTATGAAGCACGTCAAAAAGTCCGTCCTGCTCTGGTACTCGCCGCGCGAGATGTACGACTTGGTGACCGACATCGCCCGCTATCCGGAGTTCCTGCCCTGGTGCGAAAAGGCCGAGTTGCTGGAGCAGCATGAAGGCGGCATGACCGCCCGACTGAGCCTGGCCTATGCCGGCGTGCGCCATGCCTTCACGACGCGCAACAGCCACGAAGCCGAACGCAAGGTCGACATGGAGCTGGTCGACGGCCCGTTCTCCAAGCTGGAGGGCACCTGGCTGTTCCTGCCGCTGGGCAAGCCGGGCGGCGAATTGGGTGGGGGTGGTCCGCAGGCCTGCAAGATCGAGTTCGATCTTTGCTACGCGTTCTCCAGCAAGGCGCTGGAGGCGGTGGTCAGCCCGGTGTTCGACCGCGTGGCCAATACCTTCGTCGACCGCTTCGTCGAGCGGGCCGAGAGCGTCTATGGTCCCCGCTGAAAGGCCGGGGCGAATCCGCGTCGAGCTGGTCTGGAGTCCGGTGGCCGGCGATGTCCGCCATGCCTGGCTGGACCTGGCCGAGGGCAGCACGCTGGAGCAGGGGCTGCGCAGCTGCGAGGCTTTTGCGGATCAGCTCGAACACCTGGGCCAGTTCAAGCTCGGCATCTGGGGGCGGCAGCAGCCACTCTCGTACGGGCTGCGGGATCGGGACCGGATTGAGGTCTACAGGCCCCTGAAGGTCGATCCCAAGGAGGCCCGGCGCCAGCGCTTCCAGGCCCATGGCGGCAAGCGCATCGTGTCGCGGCACAGGCCGCTGGCGGGCAAGGGCGGCTGAGCGGCTCTTTCGCTCAACAGATCAGCGGCACTCGGCGGCGATGACGGCGCGGGTGCGCTGGATCTCGGTGTTGCGGCCCTGTTCGTCCAGGTAGACCTGCTCGCCGCGCTCGTTGGCCTGCCTGACGCGGGCGCCGCTCTCCAGCACTTGCAGCTGGGCGCGGGCATTGCGGCAGTTCTCGGCGCGCACCTCGGCCTGTTTGCGTTCGGCTTCCTTCTGCTTGGCGGCGGCTTGTTCCTGATCTTGCTGGCGTTGGCGCTGTTGCTGGGCATCGGGTCGCGAGGCGGGGGCGGCCGGAGCACTGGCGGTTTCTGCCGGGGCGCTGGCGCCTATGGGCCGCACGGTCACGAACTGGGGCCGCTGCGGCGGCTTCTGCAGGATGTCCTTTTCCGGCGTTCCGGGCGGGGGAGGGCGGTCGCTGTACTGGATGTTGCCGCCGCTGTCGCGCCATTTCCATTGGGATTGCGCTTGGACGCCGCCGGCCAGGGCCAGCAGGAGCAGAAGGCAGAGCGGGGTGGACAGTCGCATCGGTGCGGCGCCCTAGGGCGTACTGCTTGGGGTGCGGTCGAGTTTAGCGGCGACTATGTCCCTGACCAAGCGGGGGCTGTGAACTGCTTCCGTATAATGCCGCTTTGCGTCTGGAGCCTCCCTCATGCGCCTTCTCGGTAAAGCGCTCACCTTCGACGATGTGTTGTTGGTGCCAGCCTTCTCCCAGGTGTTGCCCCGCGACACCAGCCTCGCCACCCAGCTGACCCGCAATATCCGCCTGAACCTGCCCCTGGTGTCTGCCGCCATGGACACGGTGACGGAAGCCCGCCTGGCCATCGCCATGGCCCAGGAAGGCGGCATGGGCATCGTGCACAAGAACCTGACCGCCCAGCAGCAGGCCGCCGAAGTGGCCCGCGTCAAGCGCTACGAATCCGGCGTGCTGCGCGACCCGATCACCATCACCCCCGAAACCACGGTGCGCCAGGTCAAGGCATTGTCCGAGCAGCACGGCATTTCCGGCTTCCCGGTCCTGCAGGGCCCCAAGGTGGTCGGCATCGTCACCGGCCGCGACCTGCGTTTCGAGACCCGCATGGATGCGCCGGTGTCCGAGATCATGACCCCGGCCGAGCGCCTGGTCACGGTTAAGGAAGGCGCCTCGCTGGCCGAGGGCAAGGCCCTGATGCACAAGCACAAGCTGGAGCGCGTGCTGGTCGTCAATGACGCTTTCGAGCTGCGCGGCCTGATGACCGTCAAGGACATCACCAAGCAGACCAACTTCCCCAACGCCGCCCGTGATGCGCAAGGCAAGCTGCGCGTCGGCGCCGCCGTGGGCGTGGGCGAGGGCACGGAAGAGCGCGTCGAGCTGCTGGTGCGAGCCGGCGTCGACGCCATCGTGGTGGACACGGCCCACGGCCACAGCGCCGGCGTGATCGAGCGCGTGCGCTGGGTCAAGCAGAACTATCCGCAGATCGACGTGATCGGCGGCAACATCGCCACCGGCGCAGCGGCCCTGGCCCTGGTCGAGGCGGGGGCCGACGGCGTCAAGGTCGGCATCGGCCCCGGCTCGATCTGCACCACGCGCATCGTGGCCGGCGTGGGCGTGCCCCAGATCACCGCCATCGACTACGTGGCCACGGCACTCAAGGGCACAGGCGTGCCGCTGATCGCCGACGGCGGCATCCGCTACTCGGGTGACATCTCCAAGGCCATCGCCGCCGGCGCCAGCGCCGTGATGATGGGCGGCATGTTCGCCGGTACCGAGGAAGCGCCGGGCGAGGTCGTGCTGTTCCAGGGTCGCTCGTACAAGAGCTACCGCGGCATGGGTTCCATTGGTGCGATGAAGGCAGGCTCGGCCGACCGCTACTTCCAGGAAAACGACGAAACCAGCAACCCCAACGCCGACAAGCTGGTGCCCGAGGGCATCGAGGGTCGCGTGCCCTACAAGGGCTCGCTGGTGGCCATCGTGTTCCAGATGGCCGGCGGCCTGCGCGCCTCCATGGGCTACTGCGGTTGCGCCAGCATCGCCGACATGCAGGACAGGGCGGAGTTCGTCGAGATCACCTCGGCGGGCATCCGCGAAAGCCACGTGCACGACGTGCAGATCACCAAGGAAGCGCCGAACTACCGTTCTGAATAAGGCGGCAGCGGCTTGAAGAACGGGGCCTAGTGCCCCGTTCATCACTTAAGGACTTGAGAACAGTGAGCGACAGCGCAGTTCCCGGTAACCGCAGCAAGTCGGCCGGCATGGCCTTCATCATGATCGCGGTGCTGATCGACATGATCTCGATCGGGCTGATCATCCCGGTGCTGCCGCCGCTGGTCGGCACCTTCACGGCCAGCCAGGCCGACCATGCTTTCTGGTACGGCGCGGTGGCCTTCGCCTTCGGCTTTGCCAACTTCGTGACCTCGCCGGTCTTGGGTGCGCTGTCGGACCGCTACGGCCGCCGCCCGGTGTTGCTGCTGGGCTTCTCCGGCCTGATGCTCAGCTTCTTCGTCACCGCGATGGCAACGGCTCTGTGGATGCTGATCGCGATCCGCCTGGTCAGCGGCGCCATGCAGGCCAACATCGCCGTGGCCAACGCCTACGTTGCCGACATCACGCCGCCCGAGGACCGCGCCAAGCGCTTCGGCATGCTGGGCGCCGCCTTCGGCATGGGCTTCATCCTGGGCCCGGTGATGGGCGGCATCCTGGGCTCCATCGACCTGCACCTGCCGTTCTACGTGGCCGGTTGCATGGCGCTGGTCAACTGGTGCTATGGCTTCTTCGTGTTGCCCGAGTCGCTGAAGCCGGAGAACCGCCGCGCCATCGACTGGCGCAAGGCCAACCCGATCAGCGCCTTCCGCAAGCTCACCGGCCTGCGTGGCGTGGGTCCGCTGGTCTGGGTCATCGCCCTGGCCGGCCTCGCGCAATTCGTGCTGCACACGAGCTGGGTGCTCTACACCGGCTTCAAGTTCGGCTGGGGCCCCAAGGAGAACGGCTGGTCGCTGTTCGCCGTGGGCGTGATGTCGGTGGTCGTGCAGGGCGCTCTGCTGCCGCATCTGCTCAAGCGCTTCGGGCCGCAGCGCCTGGTGCTGCTGGGCCTGGCCTCCAGCACCGTCACCAATTTCGTCTGGGGCGCGGCCACCGAGGGCTGGATGATGATTGCCATCATCTTCGCCAATGTGCTGGGCTTTGCCGCCAATGCCGCGATCCAGAGCCTGATCTCCAACGCCGCCGATGCCAAGACCCAGGGCGAGACCATGGGCGCCGTGTCCTCGCTGAACAGCCTGATGGCCGTGGTCGCTCCCATCCTCGGCGCCTGGCTGCTGCACCTGGTGTCCGGCCTGCCCAAGGGCGACTGGCGCATTGGCGCACCGTTCTACTTCTGCACCGCGCTGCAGGCCGCGGCCCTGTTCTTCGCCTGGCGCCATTTCTCGCGCAAGCAGGCCGCCGAACCGGCCGCCGCCTGAGCCACCGAACCGTCTCCACAAGTCCCCGAGCACACCATGAACCACGACAAAGTCCTGATCCTCGACTTCGGCTCCCAGGTCACCCAGCTGATCGCGCGCCGCGTCCGCGAGGCCCATGTCTATTGCGAGATCCATCCGAACGACGTGTCGGACGAGTTCATCCGCGGCTACGCGCCCAAGGCCATCATCCTGTCCGGCAGCCATGCCTCGACCTACGAGGATCACGAGCTGCGCGCGCCCCAGGCGGTTTGGGACAGCGGCGTGCCGGTACTGGGCATCTGCTACGGCATGCAGACCATGGCCGTGCAACTGGGCGGCAAGGTCGAATGGAGTGACCATCGCGAGTTCGGCTATGCAGAGGTGCGCGCCCATGGCCACACCAAGCTGCTGAACGCCATCGAGGACTTCAGCACCACCGAGGGCCACGGCATGCTCAAGGTCTGGATGAGCCATGGCGACAAGGTCACGGCCCTGCCGCCGGGCTTCAAGCTGATGGCCAGCACCCCGAGCTGCCCCATCGCCGGCATGGCGAACGAGGAGAAGGGCTACTACGCCGTGCAGTTCCATCCCGAGGTGACGCATACGGTGCAGGGCCAGGCGCTCCTGAACCGCTTCGTCCGCGAGATCGCCGGCTGCAAGGGCGACTGGATCATGGGCGACTACATCGAGGAAGCCGTCCAGAAGATCCGCGAGCAGGTGGGTGACGAAGAGGTCATTCTGGGCCTGTCCGGCGGCGTCGATTCCTCGGTGGCCGCGGCCCTGATCCACCGTGCCATCGGCGACCAGCTGACCTGCGTCTTCGTCGACCACGGCCTCTTGCGCCTGAACGAGGGCAAGATGGTGATGGACATGTTTGCCGGCAAGCTGCACGCCCGCGTCGTCCATGTGCAGGCCGAGGAGCAGTTCCTGGGCCATCTGAAGGGCGTCAGCGACCCCGAGCAGAAGCGCAAGATCATCGGCCGCGAGTTCGTCGAGGTGTTCCAGGCCGAGGCCAAAAAGCTGACCAACGCCAAGTGGTTGGCTCAGGGCACGATCTACCCCGACGTGGTCGAGAGTGGCGGCACCAAGACCAAGAAGGCCACGACGATCAAGAGCCACCACAACGTCGGCGGCCTGCCCGAGACGCTGGGCCTGAAGCTGCTGGAGCCGCTGCGCGAGCTGTTCAAGGACGAGGTGCGCGAGCTGGGCGTGGCCCTGGGCCTGCCGCCCGAGATGGTCTACCGCCACCCGTTCCCGGGTCCGGGCCTGGGCGTGCGCATCCTGGGCGAGGTCAAGAAGGACTATGCCGACCTGCTGCGCCGTGCCGACGCGATCTTCATCGAGGAGCTGCGCAACACCCGTGACAGCGCCTCGGGCAAGACCTGGTACGAACTGACCAGCCAGGCTTTCGCCGTGTTCCTGCCGGTCAAGAGCGTCGGCGTGATGGGCGACGGCCGGACCTACGACTATGTCGTGGCCTTGCGCGCCGTTCAGACCAGCGACTTCATGACCGCCGACTGGGCCGAGCTGCCCTACAGCCTGCTCAAGCGCTGCTCGGGCCGCATCATCAACGAGGTGCGCGGCATCAACCGCGTGACCTACGACGTCTCGAGCAAGCCGCCCGCGACGATCGAGTGGGAATGAGAAGCTCGGCGCGCCGGCATGAGCCGGCCGCCGGACCTTCGTGCTACAGCTTCAGCTGCGCAAACGCCGCCTGCAGACCCGCGACACCGCCCAGGCGCTGGTCGTTGATGAAGACCTGCGGCATCGAGCGCACCGAGGGGCCGCACTTCGCGTAGAAGGCGATGCGCTGCTCCTCGTCATCGATCCTGATCTCTTCGTAGGCCAGGTTCTTGGCCTTGAGCAGGTTCTTGACGATGTCGCACTGCGGGCAGGCGGACTTGGAATAGACGACGATGTTGAGTTGCATGGGATCAGTCTACGCGGGCTGGGCAGGGCGCCTTACTTGAAGAACCAGTAGCCGACGACGATGGCGCCCACCAGCCCCACCACGTCGGCGATCAGGCCGCAGGTCAGGGCATAGCGGGTCTTCTTGATGTTGACGCTGCCGAAGTAGACCGCCAGTACATAGAAGGTGGTCTCGGTCGATCCCTGGATGATGGCGGCCAGCTTGCCCTGGAACGAGTCCACGCCATAGGTTTTCATCACGTCGACCATCAGGCCGCGCGCGCCGCTGCCGGAGAGCGTCTTCATCAGGCCCACGGGCAGGGCGGGTACGAAGTCGGTCGGCAGGCCGAGGGCGGACACGCACCACGCGATGCCGCTGACTAAATAGTCCATGCCGCCGGTGGTGCGGAACACCGAGATCGCCACCAGGATGGCGATCAGATAGGGCACGATCTGCACCGCCACGCCGAAGCCTTCCTTGGCGCCTTCGACGAAGGCCTCATAGACATTGATGCGCCGCCAGGCGCCCACCGCGACGAAGGCCACGATGATCGTCATGATCACCAGGCTGCCCAGCAGGCCTATGTAGCGCGACATCTGCTCGGCCGGGTAGTTGTGCAGCCAGCCCCACAGCGCCGCCATCAGCGCCGCGAAGCCGCCGAAGAAGGCCAGCATGGGCGCGCTGTAGAGCTTGATCTTCTGCACCCAGGCCACGGCCACCAGGCCGGCGACGAAGCTGATGAAGGTGCCAATCAGTGTCGGCAGGAAGATGTCGGCGGCATTGAAGCCGACCAGGTGCTGGTCGATGGCCATGGTCTGGCGGATCGCGATCACCGAGGTCGGGATCAAGGTGATGCCGGCGGTGTTCAGCACCAGGAACATGATCATCGCGTTGCTGGCCTGGTCCTTCTCCGGATTGATCTCCTGCAACTCCTTCATGGCCTTGAGGCCGAGCGGCGTGGCGGCGTTGTCCAGACCGAGCATGTTGGCCGAGAAGTTCATCACCATGGACCCGCCGGCCGGGTGGCCCTTGGGCACGTCCGGGAAGATGCGCGAGAAGAAGGGGGCGATGGCGCGGGCGAAGAGCTGGATCACGCCGGCGTTCTCGCCGATCTTCATGATGCCCAGCCACAGGCTCATCACGCCCACCAGACCCAGCGAGATGTCGAAGCCGGTCTTGGCCGTGTCGAAGATGCCGCTCAGCACCTGGCTGAAGATCAGCAGGTCGCCCTGCATCAGGCGCAGCAGGGCCACGCCGAAGCCGGCCAGGAAGAAGGCGATCCAGATGTAGTTGAGCACCATGAGGCTTGGGCGGGCCGGGGCCGGCGGGGAGTGGAGCCGGGATTATTCCGTTTGCGCGGTGCCTGGCGGCTCCCGGTCCACCCTCGGCGGTCATCGCCAATGCACGGCTGGCCATCACCGGAGCTCATGCGCTAGGCTCGCGCGATGGCTGAAACGGAACCCGCCGCCGATCTCCGGCCGGTGCGCACCGACCGTCTGTTCTTCGCCTTGCGGCCGCCCGAGGCGGCGCTGGCGGCCGTGCTGCGGCGGCGCGAGCAACTGGTTCAGCAACTGGGCCTGCCGGGCCGGCCGCTCAAGGCCGAGCATCTGCACATCACCCTGCATCATCTGGGCGACTTCCCGGCGTTTCCGGCCGCCTTGGTTCACAAGCTGACGGCTGCGGCGCACAGCCTGCACGTGCCGGCCGTCGATGTGCGCCTGGATACCGCGATGAGCTTTCCGCGCCGCAGCCGGCGCAACAACCCCTTCGTGCTGCTGGCCGGCGAGCCGCTGGAGCCGCTGCGGGCGCTGCAGCAGAGCCTCAGCGTCAGTCTGCAGGCGGCAGGCGTCGAGATCGACCAAGGGCGTTTCAAGCCGCACCTGACCCTGCTCTACGATGACGCCCTGGTCGACCTGCAGGCCATTGAGCCCCTGGGCTGGACGGCGCGAGAGCTGCTGCTGGTCGATAGCCTGCTGGGTCAGACGCGCCATGTGGTGCTGGGGCGCTGGCCGCTGCACGACTGAACTCGACAACCGTCAATTGTTGCCATCAAGGAGACGCAAGCCATGCGCGCTGTTTTCAGCATCCTCGGTCTGGTGATCGTGTTTGCGATCGTGATGTTCCAGATGAAGAACCAGGCCAAGCAACTGGTGCCGGCACGACCGGCGGCCTCGCAGGCGGCAATGGCGGGCAGTGTCTCCGCGACCGGGCTGCCGGCCCCGGCAGCCGTGGGCACGCAGGTGCAGGGTGCCATCGACCAGGCTGCCGCAAAGGCTTCAGCAGCCCAACCCTGAATTCGGCCGCGATCGGCACAAGTGGCGCGGGCCGGTTGCTACACTGGCCCGCCTGCCATGCTTGATGCCCCGCTCCTGCCTTCCGACGAGTACGCGATGCGCCTGGCGCTCGACCAGGCCCAGAACGCGCTGCTAGTCGGCGAGGTGCCGGTCGGCGCCGTGCTGATGCGCCAGGGCCAGGTCATCGCCACCGGCTACAACCGCCCCATCACCACGCACGACCCGACGGCCCATGCCGAGATCGTGGCGCTGCGCCATGCTGCCACGCTGCTTGGCAACTACCGCTTGCCGGAGTGCGAGCTGTTCGTGACGCTGGAGCCTTGCGCCATGTGCGCCATGGCCATGATGCATGCACGGCTCAAGCGCGTGGTGTTCGCCGCCCATGATCCCAAGACCGGCGTGGCCGGCTCGGTGCTGGACCTATTCGGCCAGCCCCAGCTGAACCACCACACGGCAGTGCAGGGCGGTGTGCTGGCCGACGCCTCGGCCCAGCTGCTGCGCGACTTCTTTGCCGAGCGACGCGAGCTGGCGCGGCGCCGCCGCGACCTGGCCCGTGCCGCCGCGGCGGGCGCCCCTGAACAAATCCCCACCGGGGAAGCCATCCACCTGGACGACTACAAGCCATGAGTTCCCTGACCCTCTACACCCCGGCCGGCGTGCTGGCCCAGGCCCAGCCCCTCAAGCGCGCCGCCAAGCGCCTGGGCGCGCTGGGCTTTGAAGTGAGCATCGACGAAGCTGCGCTGGCCAAGCACCAGCGCTTCGGCGGCGACGACGAGACCCGGCTGGCCGCCCTGCATCGCATCGCCAAGGCCAAGCCCGACGTGGCCCTGGCTTCGCGCGGCGGCTACGGCCTGACGCGGCTGCTGGACGGCATCGACTGGAAGCTGATGCTCAAGAGCGTCGAGCGCGGCACGCGCTGGGTCGGCCAGAGCGATCTGAGCTCCTTGCAGCTGGGCCTGCTGGCCCATGCCAAGAGCGGTCATTCGCCGGTCAGCTGGGCCGGGCCGCTGGCCTGCGACGATTTCGGCCGCAGCGAAGAGGAGGGCGGTGTCGACGAGGTCACCCGCGACTGCTTCGTCGAGGCCATGAGTGGCGCCCTGGAGGCCATCGGCTTTCGCACCGAGGCTGGCTTCGAGGAGCTGGAGGCCCGCGGAACCCTGTGGGGCGGCAACCTGTGCGTGTTGACTTCGCTGCTGGGCACACCGCATTTCCCGCAGATCAAGGGCGGCATCCTGTTCCTGGAAGACGTCAATGAGCATCCCTACCGGGTGGAGCGCATGTTGTTGCAACTGCAGCAAGCGGGCGTGCTCGGGGCGCAGAAGGCGGTCCTCCTGGGTGACTTCGGTGGCTGGCGCAAGTCGCCGCTGGATCGCGGCTATACCCTGAAGTCGGCCATCGAAGCCGTGCGCTCGCGCACCAAGACGCCAATCCTCACCGGCCTGCCGTTTGGCCATGTGCGCACCAAGGTCTGCTTGCCTATCGGCGCTACGGCCGAGCTCTACGTCCAGGGGCGCAATGCCATCGTGGGCTGGGCGGCCGAACACCATCACGATCCTTTGCGCGAGCATGGGCATGAGCACGGACATGGGCATTGAGATCTGCTCAAGCGAGTGATCGTTGCAGGCGCAATCCGCACATCGCACCGTAGTCTAGGTAAAAACCCTTTGGCCGCAGACCCCGGGAGGCCGCTGCGATACCAATAAAATACCAGCAGCTCCTCCTCGTGCGTAGCGCGCATGGGTAGGGGCGACAAGGCCGCTTGACAAGGGCCTGGCCGGTGGAAGCTGGGGAATTCCCCAGGCCTGGGTCAGGGGGTCTCTCATTTATGATGGGAGGCGTTCGAGGGTAGCTGGCGAGTAGTTGAACTACATCGTTCATTGCCTAGCCCCCGGAAGTCGCCCGCAGGTCCTAGGCCAGCGGGCATTTTTGTTGAGTGGTGGCTATCCATCCGATCCAGTGTTTTGAGATTTGATCTTCGTGTTGCCGGCGAAATCGTGGCGCCCCTCTTGTCGATGGGGCTGGGTGGTGCGAAAGTGCCTCTCCCGCATCCACATGCCGGCCACCTGCATGGCCGGCGGTACGCAGTGATTTCAGGCCCAGCTTCGGCTGGGGACGTAAGTGAAGCTTTGGACGCAGGCGCTATGCAGGGTCACAACCCCCCGCCGCTGATGATGGAAAAGATTGGCAGTCTTATGAAGGAGCGCGCATGAACTTTGCGCAGGAACAGAAGAGCACATCGCGCGTTACCGGCTTCGGCATCGTGGTGGTGATCCACGTCCTGATCATCTGGGCGCTGGCGAGCGGTTTGGCTCGCAAGATCGTCAAGGCAGTGTCCGAGCCGATCGAGACCAAGGTGATCGAAGAAAAGGTCAAGCCGCCCGAGGAAATCAAGAAGGTCGAGCCGCCGCCGCCCAAGCTGGACACACCGCCGCCGCCGTTCGTGCCGCCGCCGGAAGTCGTGATCACCGCACCCGCACCGCCGGCCGTGATCAACACTCCGACGACCTCGGTGCCCCCGCCGGCAGCGCCCATCGCGGCAACTCCGGCACCGGCTCCCAAGGCTGCTCCGGCACCGGCACCGCGTACGGGCCCGGTAACCGCTGCCATGGTCTGCACCAAGATGGGCAAGCCTGAAGCGCCGAGCGTGAACTGGAGCGGCGAGGCGCTGCTGAAGGCCGTCGCTACCGTCAAGGCCGGTCGTGTGGTCTCGGTGGAAATCCAGAGCCTGCGCGGTGGCGTGGAGCGCAAGGCCCTCCGTGCCATGAGCGCCGCCGTCACGCAGACGCTGCAGGACACCTACGAATGCCCGGGCGACCACGTGTTCGAGCAGGAATTCCAGTTCCGCATCGAGTAACGCTCGTCACCCATCGCTCGCACGGGGGCGGCCACTGAACAGCAGCGGCCCCCTCGTTCCTCAAAACCGATATCCGATCGATATCCGATTTCTTCCTAGGAGTTGACTCCATGATCTCTCGTATCTCCGGCTTCCTGGCCGCCGTTGCAATGGCCGCGACCCTGGCGCTGTCTTCGCAAGCTTCCTTCGCTCAAGCTGCCGACGCAGCCTCCGCTGCCCCGACGACCACCGAAGCTGCTCCGGCCGCTGCCGCTGCTCCGAAGAGCGAAGAGAACCCCTACGGCCTGGGCCACATGCTGTCGCACGGCGATGCCGTGTCCAAGGGCGTGCTGTTCCTGCTGGCCATCATGTCGATGGGCAGCTGGTACATCCTGATCACCAAGCTGTGGGACACGCAAAAGCTGGCCAACGAAGCCAAGGAAGTGCGCGCCACGTTCTTCAAGAAGGCCAGCCTGGCTGACGGCGTCAAGGGTCTGAAGGACACCGGCGCTTTCCGCTTCATCGCTGCTTCGGCCATCGAGGCTTCTGAGCACCATGAAGGCGCCCTGACCGAGAACATCGACCACAGCAGCTGGGTCACGATGAACGTCGAGCGCGCCGTGGGTGAAGTCAACAGCCGCGTCGGTTCGGGCCTGGGCTTCCTGGCTACCGTCGGTTCGACCTCGCCGTTCATCGGCCTGTTCGGTACGGTGTGGGGCATTCTGCAAGCACTGACCGCCATCGGCGTGGCCGGCCAAGCTTCGATCGACAAGGTCGCAGGCCCGGTGGGTGAAGCACTGATCATGACCGCCATCGGTCTGGGCGTCGCCGTTCCGGCCGTGCTGGGCTACAACTGGCTGGTCAACCGCAACAAGGCTGTGATGGCTCAAGTGCGCGCCTTCGCCGCTGACCTGCACGGCGTCCTGATGGGCAACCGCGCCAAGCGTTAATCCCCGCTTCCCGGAGAACTCATCATGGGAATGAACGTCGGATCCTCTTCCGGCGATGATGAGGTGGTTTCGACCATCAACACCACGCCCCTCGTGGACGTGATGTTGGTGCTCCTGATCATCTTCCTCATCACCATCCCGGTGGTGACGCAATCGGTGAACCTGTCTCTGCCCAAAGAGACGAACATCGTCCGTGTCACCAAGCCGGAGAACATTGAAATCGCAGTGACCAAGGACGGCGACGTCTACTGGAACACTGCCCTGGTGCCCGACATGGAAGCACTGGTCACCCGCCTGAAGGAAAAGTCGGTGCTGAATCCTCAGCCCGAAGTCCACATCCGCGGTGACGACCGGTCGCGTTACGAGTCGGTTGGCAAGGTCATCTATGCCTGCCAGCGCGCAGGCATCATGAAGATCAGCTTCGTCACCGAGCCTCCGGCTCGCAACTGAAGCTAGGAGCCAAGCATGGGAATGAATGTAGGTAGCTCTTCGGGCAGCGACGAGCCCGAAGTCATGATGGACGTCAACACGACGCCCCTGATTGACGTGATGCTGGTGCTGCTGGTGATGCTGATCATCACCATCCCGATCCAGCTGCACTCGGTCAACCTGGACATGCCGCCGCCGAGCAACCAGCAGCCTCCGAAGGAGCCGACGGTGGTCGAGTTGTTCATCGACTTCGACGGCGTCGTCAGCTGGAACGGCGTGCCGGTGGCCAGCATGGCTGAGCTCAATGCCCGCCTCGGCGAGCAGGCACAGATGTCGGTGGCTGATCAGGCCGAAATCCACATCAAGCCGAACAAGCTGGTGGAGTACGGTGTGGTGGCTGCCGTGATGGCCTCGGTGCAGCGCCATGGCCTGACCAAGATGGGCATGGTTGGCAACGAACAGTTCGCCAAGTGATCGCCTGACAAGCCATGATGAACGCGCTGTCCGCGAGGGCCGCGCGTTTTTTTCTTAGGAGAGAGAAAACATGAAACTGAAGACTCTGGCCGCCGCCGCCGTCGGTGCCGCCGCCTTCGTGATCGGCGCTACGCCCGAGGGCGGTCTGGGCTTTGTGCAGGCCCATGCGCAGGCTGACAGCGTGCGCCCCGAAGTTGGCAAGGTGCTGAAGGATGCACAGGCCCTGTTGAAGGCCAACAAGTCCAAGGAAGCCCTCGCCAAGCTGCGCGAGGCCGACGCCATCGGCTCGCGCACCGCGGCGGAAAACAATGCAATCGAAGGCACTCGCTTCTCGGCCGCTCAGCAGGCGGGTGAGGGCGAAGCGATGGCGCATGCCTTTGAAGTGATCAAGCCACGACTGTCCGGAGCCCAGCAGCTCCAGTACACGGAGGCGATCGCCAACATCTACCTGCGCGCCAACAACTCGGCCAAGGCCCTCGAGTGGATCAACCGCTTCTTCGCAGCTGGTGGCAATTCGCCTTCGGCCAAGCAGATCCAGATGGCCGCCCAGTTCAAGTCCGGCGACATGGCCGCGGTGCTCAAGGACCTGATGGCCGACATCGCTGCGGACGAAAAGGCGGGTCGTGCTCCCACCAAGGAGAAGCTTGGCAACGCCCTGTACGCAGCCCAGAAGCAGCGCGATGGCAATGCCGAAGCCCGTATCACTGAAAAGCTGCTCAACTTCTATCCCAGCCCGGACCTTTGGACCCAGGTTCTCGGTGGCTTGACGCAGAAGAAGTACTTCTCGGACAAGTACACGTTGGACGTCTACCGCCTCAAGCTGGTCACGGACAACATCCGCAAGGCTGACGACTACATGGAAATGGCCCAGCTGGCCGCCCAGGCCGGCTACCCGGATGAAGGCAAGAAGATCGTCGACAAGGGCATCGCTGCCGGCGTGCTGGGCCAGGGTACCGAAGGCGCCCGCCACAAGCGCCTGGCCGATCTGCTGGTCAAGAAGATCAATGACGCCAAGGCCGGCGCTGCCGAAGCCGAGAAGGTGGCTGCCGAATCCAAGGACGGCACGCCCCTGGTCTCGCTGGGCCTGGCCACTGCCTTCCGTGGCGACACGCTCAAGGGCACACAGCTGATCAAGGCGGCAATCGAAAAGGGTGTCAAGAGCACCGACGATGCCTACCTGTACCTCGGCCTGGCCTACTACAACGGTGGCGATACGGCCAAGGCCCAGTCGGCCTGGAACCATGCTGCCAAGGGCAACAACGCTGCTGGCGAACTGGCTCGTCTGTGGCAGGTCAAGGCCCGCAGCTCGAAGTAAGCTTCGTACCTTGGCACAAGCTGCCAACCAGAAAAACGGGCCCCGCGGGGCCCGTCTTCAATTGCCGTCAGCGCCGCATCTGCTCATTTCGGCGCCAGGCGGATCGCGCCGTCCAGGCGGATCACTTCGCCGTTGAGCATGTCGTTGGTGACGATCTGGTGGACCAGCTTGGCATAGTCTTCCGGCGTACCCAGTCGCGAGGGGAAGGGCACGTTGGCGGCCAGGGCGTCCTGCACTTCCTTGGGCATGCCGAACAGCATCGGCGTACCGAAGATGCCGGGGGCGATGGTCATGTTGCGGATGCCGTTGCGGGCCAGATCGCGGGCGATGGGCAGCGTCATGCCGACCACGCCACCCTTGGAGGCCGCATAGGCGGCCTGGCCGATCTGGCCGTCATAGGCGGCGACCGAGGCGGTCGAGATCAGCACGCCGCGCTCGCCGGTGCTTTCCGGTTCGTTCTTGGCCATCGCCTCGGCGGCCAGGCGGATCATGTTGAAGCTGCCGATCAGGTTGACCGTGATCACCTTGTTGAAGGTGGCCAGCGGATGGGCGCCGTCCTTGCCGACCGTCTTGACGGCCGGGGCAATGCCGGCGCAGTTGACCAGGCCCATCAGCTTGCCCATGGACACGGCCTTGGCCACCGCGGCCTGGCCGTCGGCCTCCTGGCTCACGTCGCAGCGCACGAAGGCGCCGCCGATTTCCTGGGCCACGACCTCGCCGCGCTCGGCCTGCAGGTCGGCGATCACAACCTTTGCGCCTTCGCGCGCCAGCATGCGCGCCGTGCCCTCGCCGAGGCCCGAGGCCCCGCCGGTGACGATGAATACTTTGCCTGCGATGTCCATGGTGTCTCCTTACGTTGACGTAAACGTCAATTGTGGTTCAAACAAAAGGCCGCCGGAAGGCGGCCTGTGATTCCGGGTGTTCGAGCTCAGCTCAGCGCAGCCAGCGCGCGGCCGGTGATCTCGTCCACCGTGCCAATGCCTTCGATGCGGCGGTACTTGGGGGCCTGGGCATCGCCCGAAGCGGCCCAGCCGGAGTAGTAGTCGACCAGCGGGCGGGTCTGGGCCGAGTAGACATCCAGGCGCTTGCGAACGGTCTCTTCCTTGTCGTCGTCGCGCTGGACCAGGTCTTCGCCGGTCTGGTCATCCTTGCCTTCGACCTTGGGCGGATTGAACTTGACGTGGTAGGTGCGGCCCGAGCCCGGGTGCGAGCGGCGGCCGCTCATGCGCTCGATGATGGCCTCGAAGGGCACGTCGATCTCGAGCACGAAGTCCAGCTTCACGCCAGCGGCCTTCATGGCATCGGCCTGCGGAATGGTTCGGGGGAAGCCGTCGAACAGGAAGCCGTTGGCGCAGTCGGCCTGGGCGATACGTTCCTTGACCAGGCTGATGATTAGATCGTCGCTGACCAGACCGCCGGACTTCATCACGGCATCGGCCTGAAGGCCCAGCGGTGTGCCGGCCTTGACCGCGGCGCGCAGCATGTCGCCGGTGGAAATCTGCGGAATTCCGAACTTTTGGCAGATGAAGGCAGCCTGGGTGCCTTTGCCGGCGCCGGGGGCGCCCAGAAGAATCAGTCGCACGGGGTCTCCTAAATACTCATGAAGGGCGCGCGCGCCCAGGCAAACTGCGCGCGAGGATAGCACGCGCTGTCCTGCGCCAAGCTGACGCGCACCCCGATTGACGTGGGCCTGAAACCGCGTTGTTTCAGGCGCCGGAGGCGATCAGCGCCCGTACTCGTTCCAGGTCTTCGGGCGTGTCGACGCCCGGTCCGGGACGCTCGTCGCTGAGGTGGACGGCGATCTTCTCGCCGTGCCAGAGCACCCGCAGCTGCTCCAGCGATTCGATGCGTTCCAGCGGACTGGCCTGCAGCGTCGGGAAGCGGCGCAGAAAGCCCGCGTGATAGGCGTACAGGCCGACATGACGCAGCGCCGTGCCCGGCAACGGTCCTGGCGCCTGCGGAGCATCGCGCCACCAGGGAATCGGGGCGCGCGAAAAGTACAGGGCCGTGCCACGGGCGTCCGTCACCAGCTTGACCACATTCGGATTGGCGAACTCGGCCGCCTCGTCCAGCGCATGGGCGACCGTGCTCATCACGCAGTCGGGACGGCTCTGCAGCTGCGCTGCGCAGGCGTCGATCATGGCGGGCGCGATCAGCGGCTCGTCGCCCTGCACATTGACCACCAGATCCTGACCGTCGAGACCGAGGATCTCGCAGGCTTCGGCGAGGCGATCACTGCCCGACGGATGGTCGGCTCGCGTGGCGATGGCCTGCACGCCATGGGCCGCACAGGCTTCCAGCACGGATGGAGCATCGGTGGCCACGACCACTCGCGCGGCTTGCGACAGTCCAGCGCGCCGCGCCACGCGCACGATCATCGGCAGGCCGCCTATGTCGACCAGGGGCTTGTTCGGCAGCCGGGTGGAAGCCAGTCGAGCCGGGACGATGACGGTGAAGCTCATCGCGGCGCGCCGCCGTTCATGCCTTCGAGTTCGGCGGCATCGACCGCGCGGGCCTCGTTCTCCAGCATCACGGGAATATCGTCGCGCACCGGGAAGGCGAGTCGATCGGCGTGGCAGACGAGCTCGCGCTGCTCGTCCTTGCGGTGCAGGGTCAGCGGGCCCTTGCAGAGCGGGCAGACCAGCAGTTCCAGCAGTCGGTTATCCATGGGAGGCAATCAGGGGCTTGAGGCGTTCCAGCAGGGCTTGCTCGAACGCAGGATCGGGTCGGAAGTCTAGCGCCACCACCCAGACCCGCGTGCTGCCCACGGCCTCGGGCCGCAGCTTGACCGCGTCCTTCTCGGTCAGCACCAGGTCGGCGGTGTCTGCCGGCCAGGGCAGGGGGCTGAAGTCGGCATGGTCGGGCAGGGATAGGGTGCCGGTGAGGCTCAAGCCCTGGGTCTGCAGCATGTCGAAGAAACGCTGAGGGCGAGCCGTGCCCGCCAGGGCCAGCACAGGCGTACCCCGCAGCGCCTGCAGTGCCGCGTGTTCGGCGGGTCGACCCTGCCACCAGTCCTGCAGGCTAACCGCGCCGGCCAGTGCTCGCGCGGCGAGGTGGCCGGGCAGGGCGGTGGTCGGCGCCGGGGCGTTGTAGAGCACCAGGCTGTCGGGCGGTAGTTTGCGGCTGGCCGGCTGGCGCAGCGGGCCGGCGGGCAGCAGGCGGCCATTGCCTGTGCCGCGCTCATCGAAGACAAGGATGGAAAGCGCGCGTGGCAAACGCCAATGCTGCAGGCCGTCGTCGCTGACCAGCAGCTGGATCTCGGGATGGGCTTGCAATAGCGCTCGCGCCGCGGCCACCCGGTCTCGGCCCACGGCCACCGGCACGCCGCTGCGCAAATGGATCAGCAGCGGTTCGTCGCCGACTTCGCTGGCCAGGCTGTTGCATTGAACGATGCACACCTGTGAGTCGTCGCTGCGGCCATAGCCGCGCGAGATCACGCCGGCACGCAGGCCTTGCCGCTGCAGCAGTTGCAAGAGCGCCAGTGTGGTCGGTGTCTTGCCTGCTCCGCCGACTATCCAGTTGCCGACGACGACGACGGGCACCGGCAGTGCCTCGACCTTCTTCAGGCCCAGGCGATAGAGCAGCTTGCGGAGGGCAAGCAAGGCGCTGTAGACCCAGGCCACCGGCAGCAACAGCAGCGACAGCAGCCCGCCCTTTTGCCAGGCGCGTTGCAGCCGCGCTTCCAGGCTCACTGGTTGTTGCCCTGGGTGGCGAAGCTCAGCCGGTTGAGGCCGGCGCGGCGGGCGCCATCCATCACGTTGATCACCGACTGGTGGGCGGCGGCAGCATCGGCCGAGACGATCACCACCGCCTCGCTGTTGCCATTGGCCGCAGCGCGCAGTGCGGCGGCCAGCAGGTCGGGTGTTCGGCCGTCGACCAACTGCTTGTTGATCGCATAGCGGCCGTCAGCCGCCACGGCCACGATGATCTCGGTCGGCCTGTCCTTGAGCTTCTCGGCATTGGCCGTCGGCAGATTGACCTGCAGCTCGGTGAACTTGCTGTAGGTGGTCGACAGCATCAGGAAGATCAGGATCACCAGCAGCACGTCGATGAAGGGGATCAGGTTGATCTCCGGCTCCTCGGCGCGCCTATGTCTGAACTTCATGGCTCAGACCTTGCTGCTGTTGCCGTTGGCCGCTGCCGGCGGCTGCTGGATCGAGAAGCGCATCAGGTGGCCCAGCATGCGGTCACTGGACTGCTCCAGCTCCAGGATCAGCTCCTCGACTTGGCCGCGGAAGTAGCGATAGAACATCAGCGAGGGGATGGCGATGATCAGGCCGAAGGCGGTGTTGTAGAGCGCGATCGAGATGCCATGGGCCAGCTGGGCCGGGTTGCCGCCGGTGGGGCTCTGACTGCCGAAGATCTCGATCATGCCGACCACCGTGCCCAGCAGGCCCAGCAGTGGGGCGGCCGTGGCGATGGTGCCCAGCGTGTTCAGGTAACGCTCCAGCTGGTGGATGGCGCTGCGGCCGGCCAGCTCGAAGACCTGGCGCAGCTTGGGTTCGGTGATGCGCGGCTCAACGATCACGGCCCGCAGTCCGCTGGCCAGCACTTCGCCGAGCAGGGAGTTGTCGGCCAGCTTCTCGACCACGTCGGCGCTGGGCAGGCTGTGGGAGGTGACGCTCATCACCTCGTCGAGCAGCCGCGGCGGTGCGACGCGCTTGCGGCGCAGGCTGGACATCCTTTCGATGACCAGGGCCAGCGCGACGACCGAGCAGAGCAGAAGCGGCCAGATCGGCCAGCCGGCGGCTTGTATGATCGAAAACAAGGGCGTCCCTCCGAGGCTTGGCAAGCGAGGCGCCAGACGGGTGTCGGCGCACAGCGCGCGATTATGGCCCCAAGCCGCGGCCGCTCTTCTCGGGGTTGTCGGGGCTTCGCGGGGCGCCACTTGCAACAATCCACCGCGGCTGTGGATAACTTTGTGGGCAACTGCCGGCACAGATCGCGCCCAACGCGCAACCATGCGGCCCGGAACAGAATGCCTCATTCTTGAGCAGGAAAAAGGTCTTGAGATTCAAGCAGTTATCGCGTTGTGACAGGCCCGTGACCATGGTCATGGCCCGCCAGCCCAGCATTGGCGCGGCTGTGGAGTTCTGGACCCGCGCCAATCCTGGCTTTGCGCATGATTGAGCCCTTCAAAGGCGCGCCAACACGCGTTGTCTGGAGCGTGGCCGGTCTGCTGGCGGCGGTGTCCGACAGCCTCCAGGCCCGCTTCTCCGTGGTCACGCTGCAGGGCGAGATCTCCGGTTTCACCCGTGCGGCCAGCGGCCACTGCTACTTCAGCCTCAAGGACGCCGAGGGCAATGCGCTGATCCGCTGCGCCCTGTTCCGCCGGGCCGCCAGCATGCTGGGCTTTGCGCCCCGGGACGGCCAACTGGTCGAGCTGCGGGGCCGCCTTGCGCTGTATGAGCCTCGCGGCGAGCTTCAGTTCGTGGCCGAGTCCATGCGGCAGGCCGGAGCGGGCGCCCTGTTCGAGCAGTTCCTGCGGCTCAAGGCCCAGCTGGAAGCCGAAGGCCTGTTCGATGCGGGTCGCAAGCGCGACCTGCCGAGCTTTCCCAAGCGCTTGGGCGTGATCACCTCGACCGCCGGGGCTGCCCTGCATGACGTGCTGACGGCCCTGGCGCGGCGGGCGCCGCATGTCGAGGTCGTGATCTATCCCAGCCCCGTGCAGGGCGCAGAGGCGCCGGCCGCACTGATCAAAGCTTTGCGCACGGCCAATGAACGCGCCGAGGTCGATGCGCTGATCCTGTGCCGCGGCGGCGGTTCGATGGAAGACCTCTGGGCCTTCAACGACGAACGCCTGGTGCGCGCCGTGGCCCACTCCGTCCTGCCGATGGTCTGTGGTGTCGGCCACGAGACCGACGTCACGCTCTGCGATCTGGCGGCCGACCTTCGTGCACCCACGCCGACCGCCGCTGCCGAGCTGGCGGCGCCCGAGCGCGACACCTGCCTGGCCGAGCTGGCCGGCCTGGCGCGCTCGCTGCAGCGCCGCATGCAGCAGCGCGTTGATGCCGCAGCCCAGCGCCTGGACCGTGCCGGTCTGCGCCTCGCCCGCCCCGGCCAGGCCCTCGCCCAGCAGCGCCGCCGGCTTGACCTGCTGGCCCAGCGCTGGGGCCAGGTCTTGCCGAACCAGCAGCAGATCCGCTCGCAGCGCCTGGACATGCTGGAGGCACGCCGCCAGCGCGCATTGCCTTCACAGTTCCAGGCCGGCGCGCTGCGCTTGGATGCGCTGGCCGCACGGCTTTCGGCGCTCGATCCGGCCCGCGTGCTGGCCCGCGGCTACGCCTGGCTGGACGACGGCTCGGGCGGCGCATTGACCTCGGTCGAGCAACTGCAGCCGGCCCAGCAGGTCAGGGCGGTGCTGGCCGATGGCGAGGCCGAGCTGCAGGTGCTGTCCACACGGCTCAAGCCTGCTGTAGGGTCTTGAGCAAGCTGCCTACAATCGTCGCCGCCTCACCCTCCCATTAGAAGGAACAGACATGGAACACACCCTGCCCGCACTGCCTTATGCCAAGGACGCCCTGGCCCCTCACTACAGCGCCGAGACGCTGGAGTTCCACCACGGCAAGCATCACAACGCCTATGTGGTGAACCTGAACAACCTGCAGAAGGGCACCGAGTTCGAAAGCAAGACGCTGGAAGAGATCGTCAAGACCTCCAGCGGCGGCATCTACAACAACGCCGCCCAGATCTGGAACCACACTTTCTTCTGGAACTGCATGAAGCCGGCCGGCGGCGGCGCTCCGACGGGCGCGCTGGCTGACGCGATCAATGCCAAGTGGGGCAGCTACGATGCCTTCAAGGAAGCCTTTGTGAAGAGCGCCGTCGGCAACTTCGGTTCGGGCTGGACCTGGCTGGTCAAGAAGGCCGATGGCTCGGTCGACATCGTCAACACCGGCGCCGCCGGCACGCCGCTGACCACCGCTGACAAGGCCCTGCTGACCGTCGACGTCTGGGAACACGCCTACTACATCGACTACCGCAACCAGCGCCAGAAGTTCGTCGAGACCTTCCTCTCGAACCTGGTGAACTGGGAGTTCGCTCAGGCCAACTACGCCTGATCTGGCCCCGCCAAAAAGAAAGCCGGCTTCGTGCCGGCTTTTTGCTTATTTATTGCGACCAAGGTTTGCCGCGCAGCTTGCTGCCGGGCTTGATGCCCTTCTTGGCGAACCAGCCGGTGTTCATCTCCAGCGCATAGCGCACCGGCTTGAGCGAGCAATGGGAGTCCAGTGTCTGCGGCTTCATTTCCTCGATGTTGACCACCGTGCCGTCGTCGGCGATGAAGGCGATGGACAGCGGCAGCAAGGTGTTCTTCATCCAGAAGCATTGCGGCTGCGGCTGGTCGAAGATGAACAGCATGCCGTTGTTGGCGGGCATGCTGGGCCGGTGCATCAGGCCGATAGCGCGCTGCTCGTCGGTCTGGGCTACCTCGGCCTGGATCAGGTGCATGCCGGCGCCGAGCTGGATGCTCGGCAGCTGCTGGGCATGGTCCTGGGCTACGCCCAGGCCGGCGGCCAGGCTCAGCAGCAGGGCGGCAAGCGCCTTGAACTTGATTTGAGTCATGTCGTCTTGAGGCAGTGTGTATAGATTATGGGGCGGCAGCGCGAGGTCGCTGCAGCACCCATGAGCACCAGCGCCCTGCCTCTTTCCAATCCAGCCAGCATCGCGGTCGACGACCCGGCGCTGCTCGCCCCGTTCACCAGCTGGGAGGGCGGCGATGCCGTATCAGCCCTGCAGTTGTCGGGCCTGCATTGCGCCGCCTGTGCCGGCATCATCGAGCGAGCCTTGCTGGCCCAGCCGGGCGTGACCGGCGCCTCGGTCCATGCCGCGGCCTCGAGGCTCAAGCTGCGCTGGCGGCCCGAGCAGGCGCGACTGGCAGACCTGGTCGCCGCAGTGGAACACGCCGGCTACGGTGCCGTACCCGACGTGGCCGCCGAGGCCCGCCGGCTGCGCCAGCGCGAACAGCGCCAGGCGCTGTGGCGGCTGTTCGTTGCCGGCTTCATGATGATGCAGGTGATGATGCTGGCCACGCCGGTCTACGTGGCGGCGCCGGGCGAGATGGCGCCCGACCAGCAGCGACTGCTGCAATGGGGCCAGTGGGTTCTGAGCCTGCCGGTGCTGATGTTCTCGGCCTCGCCGTTCTTCAAGTCCGCCTGGCTGCAATTGCGCAGTCGGCAACTGGGCATGGACGTGCCCGTGGTGCTGGGTCTGGTCGTCGCCTTTGTCGCCAGCAGCGCCGCCAGCTTCGATCCCGGCGGCCTGTTCGGCCACGAGGTCTATTTCGATTCCCTGACCATGTTCGTCAGCTTCCTGCTGGCGGGCCGCTACCTGGAGCTGCGCTGGCGGCACAAGGCGGCCGAGCAGCTGGAGCAGTCGGTGCAGGCCCTGCCGGAGTTGGCCGAGCGCATCGACGAGCAAGGCCGCAGCGAGCAGGTCCACCCCAGCCGCCTGCGCGTCGGTGACCTTCTGCGAGTGGCTGCCGGCCAGGCCTTTGCGGCCGATGGTCGCGTGCAGAGCGGCCACAGTGCGGTCAACGAAGCCCTGCTGAGTGGCGAGTCGTTGCCGGTGGCCAAGGCGATGGGCGACGAGGTGGTGGCAGGCAGTCTCAACCTCGATGCGCCGCTGCTGGTGCGGGTGGAGCGGGTAGGTGGCGACACCCGCTACGAGGCCATAGTCCGACTGATGCGTGAAGCCCTGGTCCAGCGACCCGGCAGCCTCGCGTTCGCCGAGCGCATGGCCAGGCCCTTCCTGTGGACCGTGCTGCTGCTTGCGGCAGGTGCGGCGGCCTGGTGGTCTTGGTGGGATCCATCGCGAGCGGTCTGGGTGGCGGTCTCGGTCCTGATCGTGACCTGTCCCTGTGCGCTGTCGCTGGCGGCACCGGCGGCCCGCGTGGCGGCGACCGCGGCCCTGGCACGGCGAGGGCTGCTGCTGCGACGCGCGGAGCTGCTGGAGACGCTGGCCGAGGTCGATCTTCTGGTGCTCGACAAGACCGGCACCCTGACCGAGGGCCAGCTGGTTCTGGGTCGGCACTGGCTGGCTCCCGGTGCCAATCCCGGCCTGCCGGCGATGGCGGCGGCGCTGGCGGCCCAGTCGCGCCATCCGCTTTCGCAGGCGCTGCGCCGGGCTTGCCCCGAGACGACGTTCGATTGGCGCGACGTCCGCGAGCAAGCCGGCCAGGGCCTGGAAGCCATGGACGCGGATGGTCGCAGCTGGCGCCTCGGCTCACAGGCCTGGGTAGGGCAGGGCGTGGACCCGTCGCAGGGCCTGGCCCAGCTGGCCTTCGGCTGCGAGGGTCGGGTCTTGCTCTGGTTCCTGTTCGACGAACGGATGCGAGCTGACGCCGCTGCCGCGCTGGCGGCCTGGCATGAGGCCGGGCTGGACAGCCTGCTGTTGTCCGGCGATTCGCCGGCGCGCGCCGACCGTGTGGCCGCAGCCGCCGGCGTGCAGCGTTGCATCGCAGGTGCCAGTCCCGAACGCAAGCTGGCCGTCGTGGCCGAGCTGCAGGCGGCCGGACGCAAGGTCCTGATGGTCGGCGACGGGATCAACGATGCGCCGGTGCTGGCGCGGGCCGATGCCAGCATCGTGATGGCCGAGGGCGCCATGCTGGCGCGAGCGCAGGCCGACGGCGTGCTGCTGGTCAATCGGCTGGCGGAATTGCCGCGCGCCCGCGCCTTGGCCCTGGCGATGCGCCGCATCGTCAAGCAGAACCTGGCCTGGGCCGCGCTCTACAACCTGGCCTGCGTGCCGCTGGCGTTGGCCGGCCTGCTGCCGCCCTGGGCCGCCGGCCTCGGCATGGCGCTCAGCTCGCTGCTGGTCGTGGCCAACGCGCTGCGGTTGAATCGCTAGGCCCGAGATGGAGTCGCTTTATCTGCTCGTCCCCCTGTCGGTGCTGCTGGTGCTGATGCTGGTCGGCCTGTTCGGCTGGGCGCTCAACAGCGGCCAGCTGGAGGATCTGGAGCGCGAGGGGGAGCGGATTCTGGAGCCCGAGTTGCCTTCGGTTGATGGCGATCAAGGAGCCGGCTGAGGCAGCGCCGAACAATCCTTTTCATTCAAGCGCAATGACTGAAAAGGAGTAGGCGATGGTTCAAACAGCGCCTGGTGGAAGGACCAGTTACGAGGACGGCCCGGTACGCGCCTTTGCCCTGGCGGCCGTGCTTTGGGGCGTGGTCGGCATGCTGGTCGGCGTGGTGATCGCCGCGCAGCTGGCCTGGCCCGATCTGCTGGGAGGCATCTCCTGGCTGAGCTACGGGCGGCTGCGTCCGCTGCATACCAATGCCGTGATCTTCGCCTTTGGCGGCTGCGCGCTGTTCGCGACCTCGTACCACGTGGTCCAGCGCACCGGCCAGACGCGTCTGTTCGCGCCCGGCCTGGCCTGGTTCACCTTCTGGGGCTGGCAGCTCGTGATCCTGGCGGCGGCGATCTCGCTGCCGCTGGGCATCACCAGCGGCAAGGAATACGCCGAGCTGGAATGGCCGATCGACCTCTTGATCACGGTCGTCTGGGTCAGCTACGCCGTGGTGTTCTTCGGCACCGTGGGTACCCGCAAGATCCGCCACATCTACGTGGCCAACTGGTTCTTCGGCGCCTTCATCCTCGCGGTGGCTCTGCTGCACCTGGTCAACAGCGCAGCGCTGCCGGTGAGCCTGTTCAAGAGCTACTCGGCCTATGCCGGCGTGCAGGACGCGATGGTGCAGTGGTGGTACGGCCATAACGCCGTGGGCTTCTTCCTGACCGCCGGCTTCCTCGGGATGATGTACTACTACATCCCCAAGCAGGCTGGCCGGCCGGTCTACAGCTACCGCCTGTCCATCGTCCACTTCTGGGCGCTGATCTTCACCTATATGTGGGCGGGTCCGCACCACCTGCACTACACCGCGCTGCCTGACTGGGCGCAGAGCATTGGCATGCTGTTCTCGCTGGTGCTGCTGGCGCCCAGCTGGGGCGGCATGATCAACGGCGTGATGACGCTGTCGGGCGCCTGGCACAAGCTGCGTGACGACCCCATCCTGAAGTTCCTGATCGTCTCGCTGTCCTTCTACGGCATGTCGACCTTCGAGGGGCCGATGATGTCGATCAAGACGGTCAACGCGCTCTCGCACTACACGGACTGGACCGTGGGCCATGTGCACAGCGGCGCCCTCGGCTGGGTCGGACTGATCTCCATGGGCTGCCTTTACCACCTGATCCCGCGCATGTACGGCCGCACCGAGATGTTCAGCAAGCGCGCCATCGAGCTGCACTTCTGGGTGGCGACGCTGGGCATCGTTCTCTATATCGCCGCGATGTGGATCGCCGGCGTGATGCAGGGCCTCATGTGGCGCGCCGTGAATCCGGACGGCACCCTGGTCTACACCTTCGTCGAGAGCGTCAAGGCGACCTTCCCGTTCTATGTGGTGCGCCTGGGCGGCGGGCTGCTGTACCTCGGCGGCATGCTGATCATGGCCTGGAACGTGATCAAGACCGTGCAGGCCGGCAGGGTCGAACCGGTGGCCGTGCCGCTCTTGCCGGCCCACGCCTGAAGCCAAGGAGGAAAGCAAGATGGCAAGCCAACATGTGGCCGGTCACGAGAAGATCGAGACCAACAACTTCCTGATGATCGTGCTGGTGCTGCTGACCGTGGTGGTCGGCGGCATCGTCGAGATCGTTCCGCTGTTCTTCCAGCGCTCCACCACGCAGCCCGTTGCCGGCCTCAAGCCCTACACGGCGCTGCAGGTCGCGGGCCGCGACATCTATGTGCGCGAGGGTTGCTACAACTGCCACTCGCAGATGATCCGGCCCTTCCGCGCCGAGACGCTGCGCTACGGCCACTACTCGGTGGCCGGCGAGTTCGTCTACGACCGGCCGTTCCAGTGGGGCAGCAAGCGCACCGGGCCGGACCTGCACCGCGTGGGCGGCAAGTACAGCGATGAATGGCATCGCCTGCACCTGATCAACCCGCGCGACCTGGTGCCCGAGTCCAACATGCCGGCCTACCCCTGGCTGGCCAGCCAGCCGGTGGATGCCAGCGATATGGGCAAGAAGCTGAGCGTGCTGCGTACGCTGGGCGCGCCCTACAGCGATGCCGAGGTCGCCGGCGCCGCCGAGGCGGTCAAGGGCAAGACCGAGCTGGAAGCGGTGATCGCCTACCTGCAGGTGCTCGGCACTGCGGTCAAGTAAATCAAGGAGTCGCTGCCATGGATATCAACCATTTGCGCGTGCTGGTGACGCTGGTCTCGCTGGCCTGCTTCGCCGCCATCGTGGTCTGGGCCTACAGCCGCTCGCGCAACTTCAGCGCCGCCGCCGCCCTGCCGTTCGCAGAAGGCGAGGAATCCGCCGCCCCGCTGTCGGGGCAAGGAGTGAGGAATGAGTGACTTCATCAATGACGGCTGGTCGACCTTCGTCGCCGCCGCCACCGTGCTCGGCCTGGTGCTCTGCATCGTGCTGCTGCTGATCGCGGCGCGCCGCCGCGTGATGGCCGGCGACAACACCACCGGCCATGTCTGGGACGAGGACCTGCGCGAGCTGAACAACCCGCTGCCGCGCTGGTGGATGGGCCTGTTCGTCCTGACCGTGCTGTTCTCCGGCGTCTATCTGGCCCTGTACCCTGGGCTGGGTGCCATGGCCGGCAGCCTTGGCTGGACCAGCGAGGGCCAGCATGCCAACGAGATGCTCAAGGCCCGCGAGGCCATGGCCAAGGTCTATGCCCAGTACCAGGGCAAGACGGCGGAGCAACTGGCCAATGATCCGCAGGCCATGGGCATAGGCGAGCGGCTGTTTGCCAACAACTGCGCCGGCTGCCATGGTGCCGATGCCAAGGGCAGCAAGGGTTTTCCGAACCTGACCGACAACGACTGGCTGCACGGTGGCACGCAGGAGGCCATCGAGCAGACCATCGCCAAGGGTCGTACAGGCCAGATGCCGCCGATGGCGGCAGCGGTCGGTACGCCGCAAGACGTCAAGAATCTAGCCAACTATGTGCTGAGTCTGTCCGGTAGCGCCCACAACTCGATTGCGGCCCAGCTCGGCAAGTCCAAGTTCACGGCCTGCGCTGCGTGCCATGGCATGGACGGCAAGGGCAACCCGGCCCTGGGTGCTCCCAACCTGACCGACAAGATCTGGCTGCACGGCTGGGGCGAGGACGCCGTGGTCCGCATGATCAATGAAGGCAAGACCAACCAGATGCCGGCCCATGAGGCGCGGCTGAGCCCCGAGCAGGTCCATGTGCTGGGCGCCTATGTCTGGTCCCTGTCGGCGGGAGCCGCGAAGCCCTGAGCCATTGATGAGCATTCCGGAAGATTCCAGCGTCCAGGTCATCTCGCTCTACCGGGCCGAGGACAAGATCCACGCGCGGGCCGTGCACGGCTGGTTCGCGGCTTGGCGCTGGGGCCTGGTCTGGTTCACCCAGCTGCTGTTCTACGGCCTGCCCTGGCTGGAGTGGAACGCGCGCCAGGCCATGCTTTTCGACCTGGGCGCGCGTCGCTTCTACATCTTCGGCCTGGTCCTCTATCCGCAGGACTTCATCTATCTGACCGCGCTGCTGATGATCTCGGCCTATGCGCTGTTCCTGTTCACCGCGGTGGCGGGGCGGCTCTGGTGCGGCTATGCCTGCCCGCAGACGGTCTACACCGAGATCTTCATGTGGGTGGAGAAGCTCTTCGAGGGCGACCGCCAGGCCCGCATCAAGCTCGACAAGGCGCCCTGGAGCTTCAACAAGCTCTGGCGCAAGGCCGGCAAGCAGACGGCCTGGATTGCGACGGGCCTGTGGACCGGCTTCACCTTCGTCGGCTATTTCACGCCGATACGGCAGCTGGCTGGCGAGGTGCTTGCCTTCGGTCTCGGGCCCTGGGAGGCCTTCTGGATCCTGTTCTACGGCTTCGCCACTTATGGCAACGCCGGCTACATGCGCGAGCAGGTCTGCAAGTACATGTGCCCCTATGCACGCTTTCAGAGCGCCATGTTCGACAAGGACACGCTGATCATCAGCTACGACGCCGAACGCGGCGAGCCGCGCGGCTCGCGCAGCAAGAAGGCCGATCCCAAGGCTCTGGGCCTGGGTTCCTGCATCGACTGCACGCTGTGCGTCCAGGTCTGTCCGACCGGTATCGACATCCGCCAGGGCCTGCAGTACGAGTGCATAGGCTGTGCGGCCTGCATCGACGTCTGCAACGACGTGATGGACAAGATGAGCTACCCGCGCGGTCTGATCCGCTACGACACCGAGAACGGACTGTCGCAGCACCTCAGTCGCCTGCAACTGGTGCGGCGCATGTTCAGGCCGCGGGTGCTGATCTACGGCAGCATCCTGCTCCTGGTCTGTGTTGCGATGGCCGTGAGCCTGGCCATGCGCGAGCCGGTGCGCATGGACGTGGTGCGCGACCGCGCCAGTCTGGCTCGCCTCGTCGAGGACGGCATGGTCGAGAACCTCTACCGGGTGCAGCTGATGAATGCGACCGAGCAGGAGCAGCGGGTCAGCCTGTCGGTCCAGGGCCTGCCGGGCCTGCGCCTGCGAGACGCCACCGTGGTGACACTGGCGCCGGCCGAGGCCAAATGGGTGACGCTGGCCCTGCGACTTGCTCCCGAGGCGGCGCAGGCAGCCGGATCGGGCGTCCACAAGATCGAGTTCCTGTTGACCCGTGAGGGCCCTGAGGCGCAGGCCGGCCCGCACGAGAAATCCAGTTTCGTGGTGCCGCGCTGAACGGCAGCTACAAGGAGAGCATTCATGCAAGCCAGCCAGAATGACAAGCCCGCCCCCTGGTGGCGCGAACGCCTGATGTGGTTGGTGGTCGGCGGCCCGGCTGCGGTCGTGATCGCCAGCTTTGCCACGCTGACCCTGGCGATGCGCCATCCCGACCCGGTGATCGAGGTGGCCAGCCGGCCCTCGGCCGACAGCGAGGGTGATGCGGCGGCGATGCAGCCTGCGGTCAAGGCCCGCAACCATGCCGCCACTGGCGGCCGCTGAACAGCATGGATTCGCAGCTCGACAAGGGCCTGCCGCCGTCGCGCCTGGCGATGGTCGTGCTGTGGCCCTCGTTCATGATGGCCGGCGTGCTGGAGGCGCTGATCTTCGCCGTGGTCGATCCGGGCGACTTGTGGGTCAGCGATCAGCTGGGCCTGTCCAGGCAAGGCTGCTATACCCTGGTGTTCCTGCTTCTGTGGCTGCTGGTCAGCATCGCCGCGGGCATCAGCGTGCTGCTGGCCCGCATGCCCGAAGACAATGAGCCCGGCCGGCGCAGCGCGCCGCACTGGCCGCGCTAGCGCGTCACTTGGCCGAGGGCTCGAAGCGCCATTCCATGCCGCGCAGCCTGCCCTGCATCTGCCCTTCGATGCGGGCGCGCAGCGCGCCGTCGGCCTCCTGCCAGTAGATCACCCGCTGGGGGAAGTCATGGGCCAGGTTCTCGAACACGACACGGCGCTCGCCCATCTCCTTGAGCTTGAATTCCACCACCGGCTTGCCGCCTGGGCTGGCCAGGTAGGCGATGCCGGCGGCCGTCTCGACGATGCGCAGGAACTCGAAGCTGCTGCCGCGCTTGGCCGAGGTCGTCAGGTTGACCGCGGCCATCAGCTGGCCGCGCGGGCCCAGCCAGGATTCCTGGACGGTCTCGCCGTCCTTGCTCTGGGTCCAGCTGCCGGCCATCCAGGCGAGCTTGTCCAGCGACTGGGCCTGGCTGGCCAGGCTGCTGCCCAGCAGGGTCAGGGCGGCGAGGCAGCGAATTGAGGCATGCATGTGGAGGACTCCGTCTTGTCCGTTGATGAGGCCTCCAGCCTAGGCACGAGCTCAGCCCGGGTCTTGTACGAATCCGACATCAGCGGCGCCGACCATGGCGGCCGACAGGCCTTGCAGCGAACGATGGAAGGCGGCCGGCGGCAGGCCGGCAAAACGCCTGAAGTCGCGGACCATGTGGGCCTGGTCGAAATAGCCCGCGGCCAGCGCCGCCTCCACCCAGCGGCCGGCCTGCGGCGACTCGAGCCGATCGAAGACCCGGCGGAAACGCAGGATGCTGGCCAGCAGCCGCGGCGGCACGCCGACCTCGGCGCGGAAGCGTCGCTCCAGCTGGCGGCCCGACATCTCGCAGCTGGCCGCCAAGGCATCGATGCTCAGCTCGCCCTCGCTGGCTTGCAGGGCGCGCACGCCTGCGCTCACCGCGGCATCGGGTTGGTGCCGGACCTGGTCGAGGCGGCGCAGCAGGAAGCGTTCGACGATGGCAACGCGCGCGCGCGCTTCAGCGGCTTCGTGAATCTCGTCCAGCAGGCTTTCGCCGGCCTGGCCCCAGGGCGTGGCCAGGTCCAGGCGGGCGTCCAGCAATTCATGCAGCGGCGGCAGCTCGCCAAGCAGGGCGCGTGCGCCAGCCGGTCGGAAGCGCACGCCGATCACGCCCGCGCGTCGCCCCGGTTGCAGCAGCAGCGGGCCGGTGATCTGGCCGGCAAAGACCAGCCGCGATTGCTCGCCGGCGCCGCTGGCCGATCCGTCGTATTCCAGGAACGGGTCGCCGTAGTGCAGCAGCAGCTCCGGATGTCCGTCGGGCACGATGCGCTGGGCCTCGGCCGCCGCGCCATGGTCGGCCTCGAACACCCAGATGCAGTGCAGGAAGGCGGCCAGCCGGGGCGGGGGGGCGAACTCGGCGAAGAACATCAGGGACGGGCAGGGTGGGCGAAGGCCCAGTATGCCCGCCGCCCGTCAGCAGGCTTGGCCGTTGAGCAGCTGCTGCAGGCCGGCCTGGTCCAGGATGCGGATCTGGCGCTGCTTGACCTCGAGCAGGCCCTCGTCCTGGAACTTGGAAAAGGTGCGGCTGACGGTCTCGAGCTTGAGGCCCAGGTAGCTGCCGATTTCCTCGCGGGTCATGCGCAGCACCAGGCTTGACGCGGAGAAGCCGCGGGCGTTGAGGCGCTGAGTCAGGTTGAGCAGGAAGGCGGCGAGGCGTTCCTCGGCGCGCATCGATCCCAGCAGCAGCATCACGCCGTGGTCGCGCACGATCTCGCGGCTCATGATCTTGTGGAACTGGCGCTGCAGGTCGTTGATCTCGCGCGAGAGCTCCTCCAGCTGGCTGAACGGAATCACGCAGACCTGCGAGTCCTCCAGCGCCACGGCATCGCAGCTGTGGCGGTCGTTGCTGATGCCGTCCAGACCGAGCAGCTCCCCGGCCATCTGGAAGCCGGTCACCTGGTCGCGGCCGTCCTCGGACGAGACGCAGGTCTTGAAGAAGCCGGTGCGCACCGCATAGATCGCCTGGAACTCGTCGCCGGTGCGGAACAGGGTGTCGCCGCGCGGCACCGACTTGCGGCTGCCGACCATGGTGTCGATCTGGTCCAGGTTGTCAGGGCTCAGGCCCACCGGCAAGCAAAGCTCGCGCAGATTGCAGCTGGAGCAGGCGACCTTGAAGTGCTCGGGCTTGACGGCAGTGGGGGTGGCGGTGGCGGCTTGCATGATGCTCCTCAAACTGAGCCGCATTGTTCGATGCCTCATGCGCAGGGAGATTGATCGGCATCAATTCGTTTGGCGATGCCCTTGGCAAAGTAGCGTTCATGGTCAAGACGCTCTCCGCCCCACCGCCCGGCATCGATGCCGACCTGCTGCGCCGATTCGACGTGGCCGGACCACGCTATACGTCCTACCCGACGGCAGACCGTTTCGTCGAGGCCTTTGGTGAATCCGAGTACATCCGCGCGCTGGAACAGCGCCGCGACATGGTCGGCGGCAGCGCGCCGCTGTCGGTCTATGTCCATATTCCTTTCTGCGAATCGGTCTGCTACTACTGCGCCTGCAACAAGGTGATCACCAAGCACCATGAGCGTGCCGGTGAGTACCTGCAGGCGCTGCGCAAAGAGATCGCCTTGACGCTGCGCCACCTGGACCGAGCCCCGCTGGTCTCGCAGCTTCACTTCGGTGGTGGCTCGCCGACCTTCCTGAGCGACGCCGAACTGGAAGCGCTGATGGCCGACCTGCGCCAGGCCTTCCGGCTGCAGCCGGGGGCCGAGGTGTCCATCGAAGTTGATCCACGCACGGTCGACGCCGGGCGGCTGGCCCATCTGCGCCGGCTCGGCTTCAACCGGCTTTCCTTCGGCGTGCAGGACTTCGACCCCGACGTGCAGAAGGCAGTGCATCGCATCCAGAGCCATGACAGCGTGGTCTCGCTGATGCAGGAGGCGAGGGCGCTGGGCTTCGAGTCCATCAATGTGGACCTGATCTACGGCCTGCCGCTGCAGACGCCGGCCAGCTTTGCCCGAACAGTGCAGCAGGTGGCCTCGCTGAGGCCGGACCGCATTGCTCTGTATGGCTACGCCCATCTGCCGCAACGCTTCAAGCCGCAGCGCCGCATCGATGCGGCTCAGCTGCCGCAGGCGGCCGACAAGATCCAGATGCTGGCCGGGGCCATCGGCGGCTTCCTGTCGAACGGCTACAGCTACATCGGCATGGACCATTTCGCGCTGCACGAGGATTCCCTGGCCGTGGCCAAGCGCCAGGGTCGGTTGCACCGCAATTTCCAGGGCTACAGCACCCAGCCGGACTGCGACCTGATCGGCCTGGGCGTCTCCAGCATCGGACGGGTGGGCGCCACCTACAGCCAAAGCGTCAAGACCTTGCCGGAGTACTACGACGCGCTGGCCCAGGATCAGCTGCCGGTGGCCCGTGGCCTGGCGCTCAACCGCGACGAACTGCTGCGCCGCGCGGTGATCATGGCCCTGATGTGCCAGGGCCGGATCGAGTTCGAGTCGATAGAGCTGGCCCATCTGATCGACTTCAAGCGCTACTTTGCGTCGGAGCTGGCTCAGCTGCATGGGCTGGAGGAGACCGGCATGGTCGTCGTCGAGCCGGCCGCCATCCAGGTGACCGCCCTGGGCTGGTACTTCGTGCGGGCCGTGGCCATGGTGTTCGACCGCTACCTGCAGGCCGACCAGCAACGGGCGCGCTTCTCGCGCATCATTTGAACGCCCGGGCAACGGCATGCTGGACCTTGCGCTCGCCGGATCAGCCCTACTGATGGGGTTGGCGGGAACGCCGCATTGCCTGGTCATGTGCGGCGCATCGTCCGCCGCCTGCAGCCGGGGAGGCCACGCTTCGGCGGGTGCATTCCAGATCGGACGGCTGCTCAGCTACTCGGTGGCAGGCGCACTCGCCGCAGCGAGTGTCGGTGCGCTTGCCTGGCTGGGTAGTGCCGCAGCCTGGTTGCGGCCGCTCTGGTTGCTCGTCCATTGCGCGGCCCTGTTGCTGGGGCTCTACCTGCTGGTCTTCGCGCGCCAGCCGGCGTGGCTGGCCCAGTTCGGTCGGCAGACCGCCGAAGTCAGCGTGGCCGTGCCAGGGGCAGGGGCGGGGCGGGTAGGCCTGTCGGCGCCGGCCCGCTCCGGCCTGCTTGGCCTGGCCTGGGTCGCCTGGCCTTGCGGGTTGCTGCAATCGGCGTTGCTGACCGCCAGCCTGGCCAGCGGGCCGGCCGCCGGCGCAGGGGTCATGGCCTCATTTGCGGGCGCCTCGGGCCTGGGCCTGGCCCTGGGGCCGGCGGTACTGAAGCGCTCGCTGGGCGGCGAAGGCATGGCCTGGGCGGTGCGCCTGGCTGGCTTGTGCCTTGTCGTCGCTTCCGGCTGGGCGCTGGGCCATGGGCTGTGGCTGCAGATCGCCCTGATCTGCGGCCTCCCGACCTGAGTCGCCGGGCGGCCAAGACTTATATAAGACTGGGGCTCGCAGCCCGGCGCGGCTGTCCTAGAATCGCCGCTCTAGTTGTCCCACCCCCTGCGCCTGCTTGTTGGCCGATCTGGATTCCCCATGACTACTCAGCAACCGACCATCATCTACACCCTGACCGACGAAGCGCCGCTGCTGGCGACCGCCTCGTTCCTGCCCATCGTCCGCGCCTTCGCGGCGCCGGCGGGTGTGAATGTCGAGACCAGTGACATCTCCGTGGCCGGCCGCATCCTGGGCCAGTTCCCGGAGAGCCTGCGTGAAGACCAGCGCGTGCCGGACCGCCTGTCCGAGCTGGGCAAGCTGACGCTGAAGGCCGAGGCCAACATCATCAAGCTGCCCAACATCAGCGCCTCGGTGGCCCAGCTGAAGGCCGCGATCAAGGAGCTGCAGGGTCAGGGCTATGCGATCCCGGATTACCCGGAATCGCCCAAGACCGATGAAGAAAAGGACATCCGCGCCCGCTACAACAAGTGCGTCGGCAGCGCGGTGAACCCGGTGCTGCGCGAAGGCAACTCCGACCGCCGCGCACCCAAGGCCGTCAAGGAATACGCCCGCAAGAACCCGCACAGCATGGCCGACTGGAGCCAGGCCTCGCGCTCGCATGTCTCGCACATGCATGGCGGCGACTTCTATCACGGCGAAAAGTCGATGACGCTGGACCGCCCGCGTAACGTCAAGATGGAGCTGATCACGAAGAGCGGCAAGACCATCGTTCTGAAGCCCAAGGTGGCGCTGCTGGACCGCGAGGTGATCGACAGCATGTTCATGAGCAAGAAGGCCTTGCTCGACTTCTATGAAAAGGAAATCGAGGACGCGCGCCAGACCGGCGTGATGTTCTCGCTGCACGTCAAGGCCACGATGATGAAGGTCTCGCACCCCATCGTGTTCGGCCATTGCGTCAAGATCTTCTACCGCGAGGCCTTCGAGAAGCACGGCGCCCTGTTCCAGGAGCTGGGCATCAACGTCAACAACGGCATGGTCGATCTGTACAACAAGATCGCCACGCTGCCGCAGAGCAAGCAGGACGAGATCAAGCGCGACCTGCACGCCTGCCATGAGCACCGCCCGGAGCTGGCCATGGTCGACTCGGCCAAGGGCATCACCAACTTCCATTCGCCCAACGACATCATCGTCGACGCGTCGATGCCGGCCATGATCCGTCAGGGCGGCAAGATGTGGGGCGCCGACGGCCGCCTGAAGGACGTCAAGGCCGTGATGCCCGAATCGACCTTCGCCCGCATCTACCAGGAGATGATCAACTTCTGCAAGTGGCACGGCGCCTTCGACCCGAAGACCATGGGCACGGTGCCCAACGTCGGCCTGATGGCCCAGCAGGCCGAGGAATACGGTTCGCACGACAAGACCTTCGAGATCACCGAGGCCGGCACGGCCAACATCACCGACCTGGACAGCGGCGAAGTGCTGATGAGCCAGGAAGTGGAAGAGGGCGACATCTGGCGCATGTGCCAGGTCAAGGACGCCGCGATCCGCGACTGGGTCAAGCTGGCCGTCAACCGCGCCCGCAACTCGGGCATGCCGGTGGTGTTCTGGCTGGACCAGTACCGCCCGCATGAGGCCCAGCTGATCACGAAGGTCAAGATGTACCTTCATGAGCACAACACGCAGGGCCTGGACATCCAGATCATGAGCCAGGTGCGTGCGATGCGTTACACGCTGGAGCGCGTGATCCGCGGCCTGGACACCATCAGCGCCACCGGCAACATCCTGCGCGACTACCTGACCGACCTGTTCCCCATCATGGAGCTGGGCACCTCGGCCAAGATGCTGTCCATCGTGCCGCTGATGGCCGGCGGTGGCATGTACGAAACCGGCGCGGGCGGCTCGGCACCGAAGCATGTGCAGCAGCTGGTCGAAGAAAACCATCTGCGCTGGGACTCGCTGGGCGAATTCCTGGCCCTGGCCGTTAGCCTGGAAGATCTGGGCCTGAAGAACAACAACGCCCGCGCCAAGCTGCTGGCCAAGACGCTGGATGCCGCCACCGGCCAGCTGCTGGACAACAACAAGAACCCCAGCCCCAAGACCGGCCAGCTGGACAACCGCGGCAGCCAGTTCTACCTGTCGCTGTACTGGGCCCAGGCCCTGGCCGCGCAGGGCGACGACGCCGAGCTGGCCGCCAAGTTCGCGCCGCTGGCCAAGCAGCTTTCCGAGAACGAAGCCACCATCGTGGCCGAGCTGGCGGCCGTGCAGGGCAAGCCGGCCGACATCGGTGGCTACTACAAGCCCGACATGGCCAAGCTGGAAGCCGTGATGCGCCCGAGCGCTACCTTCAACGCCGCGCTGGCCGCGATCTGAGCAGGAGACCTTCTTTCATGTACCAGCACATCAAGGTGCCTGAGCAGGGCAGCAAGATCACCGTCAACGCCGACATGTCGCTCAATGTGCCGGACGAACCCATCGTCCCGTACATCGAGGGCGACGGCACCGGCTTCGACATCACGCCGGTGATGCTCAAGGTGGTCGATGCAGCCGTGGCCAAGGCCTATGGCGGCAAGAAGAAGATCCACTGGATGGAGGTCTATGCCGGCGAGAAGGCGACCAAGGTCTACGGCCCGGACGTCTGGCTGCCGGCCGAGACCATGGACGTGCTGCGCGAGTACCTGGTCTCGATCAAGGGCCCGCTGACCACGCCGGTGGGTGGCGGTATCCGTTCGCTGAACGTGGCCCTGCGCCAGGAGCTGGACCTTTACGTCTGCCTGCGCCCGGTGCGCTATTTCAAGGGCGTGCCATCGCCGGTCAAGGAACCGGAGAAGACCGACATGGTCATCTTCCGCGAGAACTCGGAAGACATCTATGCCGGCATCGAGTTCGAGGCCGAGAGCGACAAGGCGAAGAAGCTGATCAAGTTCCTGCAGGACGAGTTCGGCGTCAAGAAGATCCGCTTCCCCGAGACCTCGGGCATTGGCGTCAAGCCGGTCTCGCGTGAGGGCACGGAGCGCCTGGTTCGCAAGGCCATCCAGTACGCCATCGACAACGACAAGCCCAGCGTCACCATCGTCCACAAGGGCAACATCATGAAGTACACCGAGGGTGGCTTCCGTGACTGGGCCTACGCGCTGGCGCAGAAGGAATTCGGCGCCGAGCTGATCGACGGCGGCCCCTGGGTCAAGTTCAAGAATCCCAAGACCGGCCGCGACATCGTCGTCAAGGATTCGATTGCCGATGCCTTCCTGCAGCAGATCCTGCTGCGCCCGGTCGAGTACTCGGTGATCGCCACGCTGAACCTGAACGGCGACTACATCTCGGACGCCCTGGCGGCGCAGGTCGGTGGCATCGGCATCGCGCCGGGCGCCAACCTGAGCGATTCGGTCGCCATGTTCGAGGCCACGCATGGCACGGCCCCGAAGTACGCCGGCAAGGACTACGTCAATCCGGGCTCGGAAATCCTCTCGGCCGAGATGATGCTGCGCCACATGGGCTGGACCGAGGCGGCCGACCTGATCATCTCGTCGATGGAAGCTTCCGTCCTGAGCAAGAAGGTCACCTACGACTTCGCCCGCCTGCTGGATGGTGCGACCCAGGTGTCGTGCTCCGGCTTTGGCGAAGTGATGATTGCCAATATGTGAACGAGCAAACCCGGTCCGCAACTGCGGCTGGACCCAGAAACGAAAAGGCCCGCGTTAGCGGGCCTTCGTTTTGGCTGCGGCGATCTGTCGATCAGGCCGCGGCGCTGATGCCGAGCTCGGCAAGCGATGGCGGAGGCGTTTCGCCGTCCATCGGGGTGATGTTCTGCGCCAGCTGGCCCTTGGGGCCTTGCACCAGCTCGAAACTCACCTTGCCACCTTGCCTCAGGGTTCGGAATCCCTCCATCTTGATTGCCGAGAAATGGGCGAACACGTCCTCGCCGCCCAATTCAGGCTCGATGAAGCCAAAACCCTTGGCGTCGTTGAACCACTTGACTGTTCCTGTTTGCATACTCTCTCTCCAATTCTCCATCCCGGTGTCTATGCACCGGGGCGGATTCTCAAAGGCGAGTCAGCTTCATGTCAATTCCACCAAGGGTCCGTACAGACCCCTAGATGGGGGCCTGGGACCGGGCGCTTTGGCACTTGCAATCCGGCATTCGGCCATCAGCTGGGCTTGGGTCGGCTCCCGGCAGGGGCATGGCCCAATCGATAGAATCGAGGCCATGTCAGATACCCCCCGCCAGCCGCCCGCGCCCCCTGTCGTGAAGCCGGGGCGCGAGGATGCGGACGGCACCGTCATCCTGGAGCGCGTGCCTCAGAAGACTGAGCCTCCGCGGCTCTACCAGGTGCTGCTGCTGAATGACGATTTCACGCCCATGGAGTTTGTCGTGATGGTGTTGCAGGAATTTTTTCGCCACGACCTGGATACGGCGACCCAGATCATGCTCAAAATCCACCACGAGGGTCGGGGCGTCTGCGGGACCTACACCAAGGACGTGGCCGCGACCAAGGTTGAGCTGGTGCTGGCCGCTGCGCGCCGCGCCGGCCATCCGCTGCAGTGCATTATGGAGGCCGCATGATTGCGCAAGAGCTTGAAGTCAGCCTGCACATGGCGTTTGTCGAAGCGCGCCAGCAGCGCCACGAGTTCATCACCGTCGAACATCTGCTGATGGCCCTGCTGGACAACCCATCGGCGGCCGAGGTGCTGCGCGCCTGTTCGGCCAACATCGAAGACCTGCGCAAGAGCCTGGCGCAGTTCATCAAGGAAAACACGCCCACCGTGGGCGGCACCGAAGAGGTCGACACCCAGCCCACGCTGGGCTTCCAGCGCGTGATCCAGCGCGCCATCATGCATGTGCAGTCCACCGGCTCCGGCAAGAAGGAAGTGACCGGCGCCAATGTGCTGGTGGCCATCTTCGGCGAGAAGGATTCGCACGCGGTCTACTACCTGCACCAGCAGGGCGTGACCCGGCTGGACGTGGTGAACTACATCGCCCACGGCATCAAGAAGAGCGAACCGCCCGAGCCGCCCAAGAACCAGGATTCCAATGGCTCCGGACAGGAGGGCGGCGAGCGCGAGGAAGCTGAAGGCCAGGGCGGTGGCAAGGGTTCGCCGCTGGAGCAGTTCACGCAGAACCTGAACCAGCTGGCCAAGGACGGCAAGATCGACCCGCTGATCGGCCGCGAGCTGGAGGTCGAGCGGGTGGTGCAGGTGCTGTGCCGCCGCCGCAAGAACAACCCGCTGCTGGTCGGCGAAGCCGGCGTGGGCAAGACCGCCATCGCCGAAGGTCTGGCCTGGCGCATCACCGAGGGCGATGTGCCCGACGTGCTGGGCGACAGCGTGGTCTATTCGCTGGACATGGGCGCGCTCTTGGCGGGCACCAAGTACCGCGGCGACTTCGAGCAGCGCCTCAAGGCCGTGCTCAAGCAGCTGAAGGAACAGCCGCATGCCATCCTCTTCATCGACGAGATCCACACGCTGATCGGCGCGGGCGCCGCCTCCGGTGGCACGCTGGACGCGAGCAATCTGCTCAAGCCGGCCCTGAGCTCCGGCGCGATGAAGTGCATTGGCGCGACCACCTTCACCGAGTACCGCGGCATCTTCGAGAAGGACGCCGCGCTGTCACGTCGCTTCCAGAAGGTGGACGTGAATGAACCCTCGGTCGAGCAGACCATTGAGATCCTCAAGGGCCTGAAGTCGCGCTTCGAAGAGCACCACAGCGTCAAGTACGCCTTGGGCGCTTTGCAGGCTGCGGCGGAGCTGTCGGCCAAGTACATCAACGACAGGCACCTGCCGGACAAGGCCATCGACGTGATCGACGAGGCCGGTGCCGCCCAGCGCATCCTGCCCAAGAGCAAGCAGAAGAAGACCATCACCCGCGCCGAGGTCGAGGACATCGTCGCCAAGATCGCGCGCATCCCGCCGGCTTCGGTGTCGACGGATGACCGCGGCAAGCTCAAGAGCCTGGACCGCGACCTCAAGAGCGTGGTCTTCGGCCAGGAGCCGGCCATTGACGCTCTGGCCGCTGCCATCAAGATGGCGCGCTCGGGTCTTGGCAAGCCGGACAAGCCCATCGGCAGCTTCCTTTTCAGCGGCCCCACCGGTGTCGGCAAGACGGAAGTCGCCAAGCAACTGGCCTACATCCTGGGTATAGAGCTGATCCGCTTCGACATGTCGGAGTACATGGAGCGCCATGCCGTGAGCCGCCTGATTGGCGCGCCTCCGGGCTATGTGGGCTTCGACCAGGGTGGCCTGCTCACCGAAGCCATCACCAAGAAGCCGCATGCGGTGCTCCTGCTCGACGAAATCGAAAAGGCACATCCGGACGTCTTCAACGTGCTCTTGCAGGTGATGGACCACGGCTCGCTGACCGACAACAACGGGCGCAAGGCCGACTTCCGCAACGTCATCATCATCATGACGACGAATGCGGGCGCCGAGACCATGAACAAGTCGACCATAGGCTTCACCAACGCCCGCGAACAGGGCGACGAGATGGCCGACATCAAGCGCCTGTTCACGCCCGAGTTCCGCAACCGCCTGGATGCCATCGTGTCCTTCCGTGCGCTGGACGAGGAGATCATCCTGCGTGTGGTCGACAAGTTCCTGCTGCAGCTGGAAAGCCAGCTGGCCGAGAAGAAGGTTGAGGTCACTTTCAGCGACGAGCTGCGCAAGCACCTGGCCAAGAAGGGCTTCGATCCGCTGATGGGCGCCCGGCCCATGCAGCGCCTGATCCAGGACACGATTCGCCGCGCGCTGGCGGACGAACTGCTGTTCGGCAAGCTGGTAGACGGCGGCCGCCTGCGCGTGGACGTGGACGCCGAGGGCAATACCGCGCTGGACATCCAGCCGCTGAAGCAGCCCAAGGACAACAAGCCCAAGGCCGAGCCAGCGACTACCGACTAGAAAGGCCGCTTCCTCAGTCCTGCCTGAAGAAGCCCGAGAGCAGCCCGTACAAGCGCGGCTGCTCTTTTTTCATCTCCAGTGGCGCTACGAAGAAGGCCTCGACGGCGACGGCGAAGAATTCTTCCAGCGCCTCGACTCCATAAGGGTCGATCAGCGTCATCTCGCCCCCTTCGACGCGCTGGCAGAACTCGTCCCATTCGGCTTCGATGACATCCAGCCAGGCCTCGCGCTCGGCCAGGCTGGCCAGCGGCGGCACGCCGTCGGCCCAGCCATCGCGCATGTCGATCACATGGGCGAACTCGTGGATCACCACGTTGTAGATCGCGTCCGGCTCGCTGCTCGGCGCGTCGGCCTCGCTCCAGGCCAGCATCAAGGGCCCGCCTTCCATGGCCTCGCCGGCCAGCACTTCCTCGTAGCGGTGGACCACGCCGTCTTCGTCCATCACCTCGCGAGGCGCCAGCACCTCCTCGCGGTGAACGACGATGCCCACGAAGCCCCCGTACCAGGACAGGCCCAGCTTCAAGACCGGCAGGCAGGCCTGGGCGGCTATGGCCAGGGCCACCTCGTCGGTGACCTCGAAGCCGCCGGCGCCGTGGAACTCCTTGCTGGCGAGGAAGAGCGAGCTCAGCCGGCGCAGCTCCGCCAGGTCATCGGCGCTGCGGTCGGCGAGGAAGGGGTAGCGCAGCAGCGTCAGCTGCCACAGCTGTTCGGGGATGGCATGGCGGCGCAGCAGCTCGGCTTCGCGGCGCTCGCGCCAGGCCTGGAGCAGGCGGCCGAACATCTCAAGCGGCGAGCTGGATGCGCTGCAGGCCGGCGGCCGTCAGGCGCAGCACGTCGCCGCGCGGCTGTTCGCCGTCGAAGTCCCAGTCGGACAGCACCCAGCGCTGGCGGCCCTCGCCGAGCTCGTGGACCATGGGCCTGTGGGTGTGGCCATTGATCAGGGTCTTGCAATCGGCGGCGTTCAGCCACTCGACGCAGGCCTCGGCATCCAGGTCGGACCAGGTCTCCTGCATCGCCTGCTTTTGCTGGCTGGCGCCGCGCAATTGGCGCGCGAGCGCCTGGCGCTCGGCCAGCGGGCGGGCCAGGGTCTGGCGCTGCCACTCGGGGTTGCGGACCATGGCGCGGAAGCGCTGGTAGTCGGCGTCGGCGAGGCACAGGGCATCGCCATGGGTCAGCAGCACGCGCTGTCCGAATGCCTGCAACAGCGTCGGATCGGGCAGGGCCTGCATGCCGCAGTCGGCAAGCATCTCGGTGCCGACCAGGAAGTCGCGGTTGCCGATCATGTAGTACAGCGGACGCTGGGCCGCTGCTTCACGCAGCAGGGCAGCGATTTCGGCCTCGAAGCCTTCGTGCCGGGCATCGTCGCCCAGCCAGACTTCGACGATGTCGCCCAGCAGCAGCACGGCCGAAGCCGGCGTCTCGGCCAGATGCTGGCGCAAGCGCGCGACGGTGTGCGGCAGCTCGGGCGACAGGTGCAGGTCCGACAGCAGGTCGATCGCGCTCCATTCAGGCGGCGCGATCAGGGCCGTCGGCGTCGGGATCTCAGGCGATTTCAATCGCGCGCTCGATCACCACATCTTCCAGCGGCACATCGTCATGAAAGCCGCTGCGGCCGGTCTTGACCTTTTCAATGGCGTCGACGATGTCCTTGCCTTCGATGACCTTGCCGAACACGGCATAGCCCCAGCCCGAGGGCGACTCGGACTTGAAGTTCAGGAAGCCGTTGTTGGTGGTGTTGATGAAGAACTGGCTGGAGGCCGAGTGCGGGGCGTTGGTACGGGCCATGGCGACCGTGTAGTGGTCGTTGGTCAGGCCGTTGTTCGCCTCGTTCTGGATAGGCGCATCGGTGGCCTTCTGCTTCATGCCGGCTTCCATGCCGCCGCCCTGGATCATGAAGCCCTTGATGACGCGGTGGAACACCGTGCCGTCGTAGTGGCCCTTCTGCACATAGGACAGGAAGTTGGCCACGCTGATCGGGGCCTTGGCGGCGTCCAGCTCCAGGCGGATCACGCCCTTGTTGGTCTGCAGTTCGACGGTCTTGGTATCGCTCATTTCTTGGACTCCACGGTGGCCTTGTTGATCAGGATGGTCGTCACCGGCATGTGCGGGAACGATTCGGTCTTGGGCGCCACCGGCGTGGCGCGGATCTGGTCGACGACTTCCATGCCCTCGATCACGCGGCCGAAGACGGCGTAGCCGTTGCCGTCGCGGGCGTTCTCGGCGTCGAGGAAGGGGTTGTCGACGGTGTTGATGAAGAACTGCGAGGTGGCCGAGTTCGGGTCGCTGCTACGCGCCATGGCGATGGTGCCGCGCACATTGTTCAGGCCGTTGCGGCTCTCAAGCGGAATCGGCGCCTTGGTCGGGCGCTGCTTCAGGTCGGCGCTGTAGCCGCCGGTCTGGATCATGAAGTTCTCGATCACGCGATGAAAGATCAGGCCGTTGTAGTGGCCGGCCTTCACATAGGCGATGAAGTTGGCCACCGACTTGGGCGCCTTCTCGGCATCCAGCTCGATGCGGATGTCGCCGGCCGTGGTGGCCAGCTTGACGATGGTCTGGGCCAGGGCCGCGCTGCTGATCAGCAGACCGGCGGACAAGGCGGCGAGGGACTTCAGGCTCTTGGCAGCGAAGAGGTTCATCGGCTTGGGTGGGCGAGGAAAAGAAGGGTGGCGCGGCGGGTGGCCGGCCGGAGAGGCGATTGTGGCCTAGCGGGCTGCGTTGCGCGCGTTGCTGGCAATCAGCTCACGGGAACGGTTCAGCTTCATCGCCGCCTGGGCCTGGTTCGGGCTGGTCAGCTTGGCGGCCTGCTCGTACGCGCGGGCCGCCAGGCGCAGCAGCACGTCACCCAGGTTCTCCTGCGCCAGCGCATGGTCGGGCTGCAGGCGGACCGCCTGCTCCAGGGCCTGGCGGGCGCCGTCCAGGTCGCCGCGGCCGGCCAGGATCACGGCCAGGTTGTTGAACGGGTCGGCCAGGTCGGGGAAGTCCTGGGTCAGGGTGGTGAACAGCTTGGCCGCCAACTCCATCTGGCCCAGTTCCATGCGCATCACGGCCAGCGCGAAGCGGGGCTTGGCTTCGTTGGGCGACTGGCTGACCAGGCGCTCGACGGCGGCGATGGCCTGGTCGCGCTTGCCGGCATGCCAGAGCGCCTGGGCTTCATCGAGCGGGGCCACCGCCTGCACGAGCAGGGGCAGGGCCAGGGCAAGCAGGGCGATCAGCCGGGCAGGGCGCCAGGATTGGGACATCTTGTAGGTTTTTCGCTGATCGGCGCGGCGGTGTTGCGCGCCGGGTCAGGGTCGGTGCTCAGCACGTGCGCCGGACCCTGTCGGTATACTGGATCGGCATTCTAAGGCGCGTGTCCCTGGTCTGTCCGGTCCTGCCGCGGCATGCCTGTAGCGCCCGAATCCACCCCTAGAGTCCACCGATTGCCAGGCGCTGCTTTGCCCGGCGGCCGGTTCATCGAAGTTCCATGTCCCTGCGCATCTACAACACCCTGACCCGCGCGGTCGAGCCCTTTGCCCCCATCGAGCCTGGCCATGCCCGCATGTATGTCTGCGGCATGACCATCTACGACCTCTGTCACGTGGGCCATGCCCGCATGATGATGGCCTTCGATGTGGTGCAGCGCTGGCTCAAGGCCTCGGGCTACAAGGTCACCTATGTGCGCAACATCACCGACATCGACGACAAGATCATCAAGCGCGCCGTCGAGCGAGGCATGTCCATACGCGCGCTGACCGACGAGATGATTGCCGCCATGCACCGCGACATCGGCGCCCTTGGCGTCGAGCGGGCCACGCATGAGCCGCGCGCCACCGAGTACGTGCCGCAGATGCTCAGCATGATCGGCACGCTGGAAGGCAAGGGCCTGGCCTACCGCGCCAGCAACGGCGACGTGAACTACGCAGTCCGCAAGTTCGAGGGATACGGCAAGCTGTCCGGCAAGTCGCTGGACGACCTGCGCGCCGGTGAACGCATTGCTGTCGATGAAGGCAAGCTCGACCCGCTGGACTTCGTGCTCTGGAAGGCGGCCAAGGCGACCGAACCCGAGGACGCCAAGTACGCCAGCGACTTCGGTGCCGGCCGTCCCGGCTGGCATATCGAATGCTCGGCCATGAGCTGCGCCCTGCTGGGCGAGCGCTTCGACATCCATGGCGGCGGCATGGACCTGCAGTTCCCGCACCACGAGAACGAGATCGCCCAGAGCGAGGGCGCCCTGGGCCACCCGTTCGTCAACACCTGGATGCACAACGGCTTCCTGAACGTGGACAACGAGAAGATGTCCAAGAGCCTGGGCAACTTCTTCACCATCCAGGACGTGCTGAAGAAGTTCGACGGCGAGACGCTGCGCTACTTCATGCTGCGCACCCACTACCGCAGCCCGTTCAACTTCAGCGACGCCCACCTGGACGATGCCCGTAGCGCGCTGCGCCGCCTCTACACGGCGCTGGACGGCGTGGGCGAGGTCGAGGCCGGCGAGGTCGATTGGAGCCATCCGCAGGCGGCGGCTTTCAAGGCGGCCATGGACGACGACTTCAACACGCCGGGCGCCATCGCCCAGCTGTTCGAGCTGGCCACCGAGCTGAACCGCAGCCGCTCGCTGGGCGACGCCCGTCTGATGAAGGCTCTCGGCGCGACGCTTGGCATCCTGCAGCAGGCGCCCAAGGCCTATCTGCAAGGTGGCGCCGGCCTCGACGAGGCGGCGATCCAGGCTCAGATCGAAGCCCGCGCCGCCGCCAAGGCCGCCAAGGACTTTGCCGAGGCCGACCGCATCCGCAAGGAACTGGCCGCCCAGGGCATCGAGCTCAAGGACACGCCGCAAGGCACGACCTGGGTGAAGGCCTGAGCCGATGGCGCGCGCATCGGCGGGGGTGACCCCGGACTATTGGGACGAGGCCTGCCGCCACCTGGTCAAGCGCGACCGGGTGATGAAGAAGCTGATTCCGCAGTTCGGCGAGGCCCGGCTGCAGAGCAAGGGCGATGCGTTCACCACGCTGGCCCGCTCGGTGGTCGGCCAGCAGATCTCGGTCAAGGCCGCCCAGGCGGTCTGGGACCGTTTTGCGGCCCTGACCAGCGGCCCTTCGACCAAGATCCAGCCGGTCAGCGTCCTGGGCCTGTCGGTCGAGCAGTTGCGCGGCGTCGGCCTGTCGGCCCGCAAGGTCGAATACCTGACCGACCTGGCGCAGAGCTTCGAGGCCGGCAAGGTTCATGTGCGCCAATGGCAGCAGATGGACGACGAAGCCATCATTGACGAGCTGGTTGCGATCCGGGGCATAGGCCGCTGGACGGCCGAGATGTTCCTGATCTTCCACCTGATGCGGCCCAATGTGATGCCGCTGGACGACCTGGGTCTGCTCAAGGGCATCAGCGAAAACTACTTCTCCGGCGAGCCGGTTTCGCGGGCTGAAGCGCGCGAGGTGGGGGACGCCTGGGCACCCTACCGCTCGGTCGCCACATGGTACATTTGGCGCAGCCTCGACCCCCTGCCTGTTGACTACTGACCCGTCCAGGCAGACTTCCGGCGCCCGACCGCTGTCTACCGACGGCATGCCGCCCGCCCCGCAGGCCCATCATCACTGAGAGACCCAAGCAGGATGAGCAAACGACATTTCCTCGAGTTCGAGCAGCCGATCGCCGAACTTGAAAGCAAGATCGAAGAACTTCGCTACGTGCAGAGCGAATCCGCCGTCGACATCTCGGAAGAGATCGACCGGCTGAGCAAGAAGAGCCAGCAGCTGACCAAGGACATCTACGGCAGCGTGGCGCCCTGGCAGACCTACCAGGTGGCCCGCCACCCGCAGCGTCCGCAGACGCTGGACTACTGCAACGAGGTCTTCACCGAGTTCCAGGAACTGCACGGCGACCGCCATTTCGCCGATGACGCCGCCATCGTCGGCGGCCTGGCCCGCTTCAACGGCCAGCCCTGCATGGTGGTCGGCCACCAGCGCGGCAGCGACGCCAAGGAGCGCACGCTGCGCAACTTCGGCATGCCGCGCCCTGAGGGCTATCGCAAGGCCCTGCGCCTGATGAAGCTGGCCGAGAAGTTCGGCCTGCCGGTGTTCACCTTCATCGACACCATGGGTGCCTATCCCGGCATCGGTGCCGAGGAGCGCGGCCAGTCCGAAGCCATCGGCAAAAACATCTTCGAGATGGCCCAGCTGGAAGTGCCCATCATCGCCACCGTGATCGGCGAAGGCGGCTCCGGCGGCGCGCTGGCCATTGGCGTGGCCGACCAGGTGCTGATGCTGCAGTTCGCTGCCTATTCGGTGATCTCGCCGGAAGGTTGTGCCTCCATCCTCTGGAAGTCGTCGGCCCGCGCGGCCGAAGCGGCCGAGGCCCTGGGCATCACCGCCCACCGCCTGAAGGCCCTGGGCCTGATCGACAAGATCGTCAACGAGCCGGTCGGTGGCGCCCACCGCGATCCCAAGCAGGCGGCCGCCAGCCTCAAGCGCGCCTTGGGCGACGCGCTGCGCCAGGTCAGTGACCTGAAGCCGGCCGAGCTGCTGGAGCGCCGCTACGAGCGCCTGCAGGCCTATGGCCGTTTCAGCGACACCAAGAACCGCTGAGCCTCTGACGGGAACGGTGGCCGTTGCCTACAGCGGCGGCCGCGATTCCACTGCGCTTCTTCATGCGACCGCCCGCAGCGCCCGTGAACTGGGTCTGCGGGTGCTTGCCTTGCATGTCCACCATGGACTGAGTCGCCATGCCGACGACTGGCTGCTGCATTGCCGCGCCCAGTGCGAACACTGGCATGCGGATGGTCTGCCGGTCTCCTTTCTTGCCCACCGGCTGAACGGTGCTCCCGCACCAGGCCAGAGCGTGGAAGCCTGGGCTCGCGAAGGGCGCTATGAGGCGCTGCAGACCCTGGCGACTGAGCAGGGGGCGACGCTGCTGCTGCTGGCCCAGCACCGGCGGGACCAGGCCGAGACCTTCATGCTGCAGGCCCTGCGCGGCGTTGGCGCTGCCGGGCTGGCAGCAATGCCGGCGGAACAGACCCGCGATGGCTTGGTCTGGGCCAGACCCTGGCTCGAGCGGCCCCGCGAGGCCATCGAGGCCTATCTCGCCGAACAGGGTCTCAGCTTCATAGAAGACGACAGCAATGCCGATGAGCGCTATGCCCGCAACCGGCTGCGGCTGGCGGTCTGGCCGGCGCTAGGCAATGCTTTCCCACAAGCCGAGGCAGCCCTGGCCCAGTCGGCAGCCTGGGCGCAGCAGGCTCTGGACCTGCAGCGAGAAATGGCCGCACTGGACCTGGCTGGCCTGCTTGATGATGCGGGCCTGGACTGGGCCGGCCTGCGTCAGCTTTCTGAGGCTCGCGCCAGCAATGCCCTGCGCGCCTGGCTGCAGGCCGAGCTGGGCGAAGCGGCGCCTGCCAGTCTGGTGAAGCGATTGCTGATCGAGGCGCGGGAAGAGGGCGCCTGGCCTTGCAGTGACGGCATGCTCCGCCTCTATCGCGGCCGCCTGAGTTTCGAGCTCATGGCGGAGCCGCCGACCGAGGCCCGGCCGGTGATCCAGCTTGACCTCAGCCGGCCCGGCCTCTATCCGCAGCCCGGCTGGCAAGGTAGCTGGCAGGTCGCCCCGAGCGCGACCGAAGGGGCTTCGGAAGATGTCTTGCGATGCTTGAACATGCGCGAACGCAGCGGCGGCGAGCAGTTCCAGCGCGGCCCCAAGGGCCTGCCGCGCAGCCTCAAGAAATGCTTCCAGACCGAGGGCGTGCCGGCCTGGCGACGCCAGGGGCCGCTGCTGTTTTCAGGGGAGCAGCTACTGTTCGTGCCCGGCCTCGGCATCGATGGCCGAAGCCTCGCCAGCGGTACGGCTCCAAGGCTGCAGCTGCACTGGATTCCTGATGTGGCGCCGTAACCGGCGGCGGCCAATTGCTGCAATGCGATAGATAGAATCGGCGGCTGCATTCGCGACGCAGCGCAAGCGGTGCAACCCCAATAAACCGCGCAGCAAGAATCCCCATGGCACTGATAGTTCACAAGTACGGCGGCACGTCGATGGGTTCCACCGACCGCATCCGCAACGTCGCCAAGCGCGTCGCCAAATGGGCGCGAGCCGGCCATCAGATGGTGGTCGTGCCCTCGGCCATGAGTGGCGAGACCAACCGCCTGCTGGGCCTGGCCAAGGAGTTGTCGCCGTCCACGCATTCGGCCTCGCTGGCGCGTGAGCTGGACATGATTGCCTCCACCGGCGAGCAGGTCTCGGTCGGGCTGCTGGCCATCGCGCTGCAGGCCGAAGGCGTCGAGGCGGTCAGCTACACCGGCTGGCAGGTGCCGGTGGCGACCGACTCCTCGTACACCAAGGCCCGCATCGAGAGCATCGACGACAAGCGCATCCGTGCCGACCTGGCTGCGGGCAAGGTGGTGGTGATCACCGGCTTCCAGGGCGTGGACGAGGACATGAACATCACGACCCTGGGTCGTGGCGGCTCCGACACCTCGGCCGTGGCCATCGCCGCTGCGGTCAAGGCCGATGAATGCCTGATCTATACCGACGTGGACGGCGTCTACACCACCGACCCGCGCATCGTGCCCGAGGCGCGCCGCCTGCACACCATCAGCTTCGAAGAGATGCTGGAGATGGCTTCGCTGGGCTCCAAGATCCTGCAGATCCGCTCGGTCGAGTTCGCCGGCAAGTACCGCGTGCCGCTGCGCGTGCTGTCCAGCTTCACGCCCTGGGACATCGACATCAACGAGGAAGCCAAGTCCGGCACCTTGATCAGTTTTGAAGAGGACGAAAACATGGAACAAGCCGTCGTGTCCGGCATCGCCTTCAACCGTGACGAAGCCAAGGTGACCCTGCTGGGCGTGCCCGACAAGCCCGGCATCGCGTTCCAGATCCTGGGCCCGGTGGCCGAGGCCAACATCGATGTGGACGTGATCATCCAGAACGTCTCGCAGGACGGCAAGACCGACTTCTCGTTCACGGTGCACCGCAACGACTACCAGCGCGCCATCGAGCTGCTCGAGAAGACCGTGGGCCCTGCCGTGCAGGCCGCCAAGGTCATGGGAGATGCCAAGATCTGCAAGGTCTCCATCGTCGGCATCGGCATGCGCTCGCATGTGGGCGTGGCTTCCAAGATGTTCCGCTCGCTGAGCGAGGAGGGCATCAACATCCAGATGATCTCCACCAGCGAGATCAAGACCTCGGTGGTGATCGACGAGAAGTACATGGAACTGGCCGTGCGCGCCCTGCACAAGGCCTTTGAACTGGACCAGGAAGTTTCGGCCTGACGAGGCCGGAGAGCCGAAAAAACGCTGCTATACTGCGAGGCTCTTCTGGAGTCGTGACCGAGTGGCCGAAGGTGCTCCCCTGCTAAGGGAGTATGTGGGCAAAACCTGCATCGAGGGTTCGAATCCCTCCGACTCCGCCAGACTGAAAAGCCCGTCCTTGTGACGGGCTTTTTCTTTGCTGGCGCCGCTGGATGCAAAGCGCTGACCGCGGCGAGAATCGCGGGGTTTCCCGTCTTCGTCGTGGATGCCGATCCGCCTGCCGGGCCTGCAAGGATGCAAAGCAGCAATCAAGGAATTCAAGACCGCCGTTCACCGGTGAATGGCAGGCGTCGCGCCTGGCTTTTGGGCTTGTGCCTGATGCCTTGCGGCGTCCTGGCCGAATCGCGAGCGACGCCCGAGGAGGCGGTGGCCCTGGTTAGGCAGGGCGTGGCCTTTTACCAGGCGAATGGCCGGGTCAAGGCCCTGGCCGCCTTCAACGACCCCAAGGGCCCATTCGTCAAAGGCGAGCTGTACTTCTTTGTCTACGGCGCCAACGGCGACGGCGTGGCGCTGGCGCATGGCCAGAATCCCAAGATGGTGGGCAAGAAATTGCTGGACATGCGGGACGCGAACGGGCGCTTCCTGATTCGCGACGCCAACCGGGTGGCTGCCAGTCCGGACGGCCGGGGGTGGATTCGCTACATGTGGCCGAATCGGCTGACCAAGCGAGTCGAACCCAAGCTGTCCTACATCGAGCGGGTCGGCGACATCTGGATCGGTTGCGGTGTGCTGGATTCGGGTGCCGGCGCTTCGTCCCCTCAGCGCTGACGGCGCTTCATCTCCAGGCGCAGCTAGAAGCGATAGGTCGCCTGCATGGTCCAGGCGCGGCCGGACAGCGGCAGGTCGCGCGGCACGGCACCCGGTGCGGGGCTGGGGTCGCGGGCATCGGCATTGAAGAGGTTGCGGACCAGCAGGTCCAGGCTCCAGCCGCGCGCAGGCTGGGCGCGCCATTGCAGCACCAGGTCGAACCAGCTGTAGTCGGGAATCGGCAGACGCGGGTCGCCCGCCGTGCGCTGTCGGCCGGCCACGCGGCGGCCCTGCAGGCTGAGCGACCAGTCCGGCATGATTTGCCAGTCGGCCACCATCTTCAGCATCCAGTGAGGCACGGTGCCGGCATCGCGTTGCGTGAGTTCGTCGAACGAGCGCTGATGCGACAGGTTGCCGCCAATCCGCCAGCCGTCGGCCGGCAGCCAGCGCCATTCCCATTCGAAGCCATGGCCGGTCTGCCTGCCGAGGTTGCCCATCTTGGCGCCCAGGGCTGGATCGGCCGAGGGCACGAACCTCAGGATGTCGTCCATCTGGTAGCGGAACAGGTTCAGTCGCGTCTGCAGGCTGCGCGAGACCTGCCAGTCCATCACCGCCTCGCTCATCGCCATACGCTCGGGCGCAAGCTGCGGGTTGCCGAAGTAGGCCGGGTTGTTGACCACGTAGAGCTCGACGAAGGCCGGCGCCCGGAAGGCCCGCCCGTGCAGCAGCTTGAAGCTCAGGTTGTAGGCCGCGTCCCAGACCAGGGCCAGGCGCGGAATGGTCACGCCGCCGAACTGCGAATCGCGGTCATGCCGCAGGCCTGCGGTCAGCGTCCAGTCGCGGGCGAGTGTCCATTCGTCCTGGATCAGCAGGTTCTCGCTGCTGCGCTGCGCCGGCACGATGTAGATGTTGCCGGGGCCGGCCTCTTCCAGGCGCCCCAGGTTGATCAGGGTGACGATGTCGGGCTGGCTGAAGTTCTTGCGCTCGCGGACATGGTTCATGAACGAGCGGCGCCAGCCGGCGCCCAGCCGCAGCCGGTGGTCGGCCCAGCCCCGGTAGCTCAGCTGGACCGAGGCTTCGCCGTCGCCTTCCTGCCGGTCCGGAGCTCCAATGACACCGTTTGGAAACAGGCCGCCAAAGGCCCCGGCCGGAAACAGATTGACCAGGGCTTTTTCCGACTGATGGGTGTAGGCGAGCTGGGCCTGCAGGTCCCATTGCGGCAGCCAATCGGTCTCGGTGTAGGACAGCTGGGCCGAGCCCACATGGTTGCTGACCCAGCCCTTGGGATCCAGCGCATGGGCCAGGCCCTGGTTGGTGCCGGTGCGCCTGAACTTGCCCTGCAGATGCAGACGCCAGCCGCGCCACTCGGCGCCCAGGGCCAGGTCCAAGGCGGTGTAGGACCGGTTCACAGGTCCTGGCGCCAGCGAGGCATGAGTGCCCAGCAACTGATCGACGCCGCTCTGGGCGTCGAAGTCAATCAGGGAGCGGGCGCCGCGGCTGGTCTCGGCGCCGGCATGCAGGCTGTAGCGCAGCTCGCCCCGCTGACCGCCCAGCAGGGCGCCGAAGCCGGCGGTGCCGAAGCGGCCGGCCCGCAGCCGCAGCTCCTGGCCCTGGAAGCCGCTGTCGGTGCGGGTGATCACGTTGATGACGCCGGCAAAGGCATCGGCGCCGTAGAGAGCCGATCCCGGCCCGCGTATCACCTCGACGCGTTCCACGTTGTCCAGCGGCAGCCGGGCCCAGACCTCTTCTGGGCGCCCGTAATAGGGCGACTGCCAGCGCATGCCGTTGACCAGCAGCAGCACCTGCTGGTTGAAGGTGCTGGTGATGCCGCGGAACTGCACCTCGGGCTCGTTGACCAGCGGTGAGACGGCCACGTTCAGACCCGGCACCAGGTTCAAGAGTTCGTGCAGGTCGTTGAGACCCAGGGCGCGTATGTCCTCGGCCGTGAACACCGAGGCCACGGCCGGCGCGCGGCGCAGGCTCTGGCGCCGGCCGGTGGCGATGGAGATGGTCGCGCTATCGCCATAGACCTGGCTCAGGTCTTCCTCGGATTGGGCCCAGGTGCCGGTCCAGGCCAGGCAAAGCAGCGACAGCAGCGCACGGCGAGGCCAGGGTGGCGAACTCAGGATTGACGACAGCAAAAGGGGACTCCTAGGCGCCACGAATGCAGGCGACGATACCTCCGCGCGGCAGCGCCGTCACCAGGGTCTGCCGCGGTGTTGGAATCAGTCCCCGGGCCGGTAGCGGCGCTGCACATGACCCTTCAGCTGGTCGTCGTGGAACAGCACTTCGCGCAGCCGGCCTTCGACGAAGCGCTGGGCCTGGTCCTTGAAATGCGGCGAGTCCGCATGGCCGCTCTGGCCGCCGGCGCTGATGGCGATGGCGCGCAGCCGCGGACCGAATTCGACGGCGGCCAGGAAGCTGTTGCCACTGTCGCCGTACCAGCGCTTGGTGCCTGGGTAGCGTCGCGCGCCGAACGAAGCCAGCGAACCCCAGCGCGCCGAGGTGAAGGGTACGGCCAGGCTGGGCTTGTCGTCGCTGAATTCCTGCTTGATGGCACTGCTCTCGCGCTGAAAGCGGTTGAGCTCGCCCCAGGGCTGGCGCCAGTCGCCGAAGTCGGCCTGCAGGCGCGCGGTCACTGCGGCCAGGGCGGCGAGCAGCACGTCGGGCGGCGAGCGGGTCTCCATGTAGGCGTAGAGCGGCATGCGCAGCTTGCGCGCCGGCTCCGAAAGGCGCGCCCACACCTCGTCGGCCCACAGGTTGGCCAGCGTGTTGGCCACCGACTCATTGGCCCAGCGATGGTCCCAGCGGCGCAGCAGGGCCACCGGCTCGGCGAGGCCGGACTGTGCTTCAGGTGTTGCGGCATCGAAGGCCTTGAACACCTGGGGCAGCAGCCAGTCGAAGGCCGGCTGGTCGGGGTCGAAGGCGAGGGCGGCCAGCGATTCCGGGTTCAGGCCCGAGCGCTCGCCCAGCAGCCGCACGGCATGGACGCCGCGCGGGTTCTCTTCGCCGGCATCCACATAGGCGGCGTAGTCCTGGCGGCGCGGGCTGTGCTCCGGGCCGGCGACGGAATAGGGCCAATTGTTGGTGTTCTGCACCCAGCCGCTGCGCGGGTTGATGGCGTTGGGGCTCTGGTCCAGGCTCAGCGGCGGACCCCAGTCGGTGGCCGGATCGCTGCCGTCGACCGGCCGGGTCCAGTCGAAGCGGGTGTCGCGGCGCGGAATGAAGTTGGCGTGGAAGTAGGCGATGTTGCCGTCGGCGTCGGCATAGACCGTGTTGTTGGACGAGTTGGTGTGCAGGTCCAGCGTGGCGCGGAACTCCTTCAGGTTGCGCGCCTTGGTGCGCAGAAAGCTCTGCATCAAGGCCTTCTGCGGTGCCTCCATCAGGGCCGCGCTGACCCAGCGTTCGCCGTCCTGGCGCACCACCGGGCCGTGGTGGCTGCGGTAGGTGGTGAAGCTGCGCCGGGCCAGCTCGCCCGAGGCGGTTCTGTAGGCCAGCTCGACTTCGCGGACCTGGAAGGGCTTGCTGGCCTTGCCGTGGCGGTACTGCCAGCGGCCGTCCTTGGCCTGCTCCACCGTCTCCAGGTATTCGTCGATGTTGTCCACGGTGCTCGAGGTGTGCATCCAGCCCAGCCGCGCATTGAAGCCCTGGTAGATGAAGAACTGGCCCCAGGTCGCCGCGCCATAGGCATTGAGGCCCTGGTCGCTGCGCACCTGCTGCTCGGAGCGGAAGAAGAACGAGGTGTGCGGATTGATCCACAGCAGGGCATGGCCCGAGGCGCTGCGCTGCGGCGCGACGGCGAAGCCGTTCGAGCCGGTCGGCTCCACGGTCACCGGCATGGCCTCGGCCAGCTGCTGGGGTCGGGTCTTGTCATAGAAGGCCTGCAGCTGCGAAACGCTGACCCGCTCTATGTCGCCGCCGATGCTGCCTTCGCTGAAGGCCAGGGCCATCCAGGGCTCGAAGCGGGTCAGCACCCGCGGCTTCACTTCCGGGTGCTTTTGCAGATAGAGGTTGAGCCCGCCGGCCCAGGCGTCCATCAGGGCGCGCAGCCAGGCCGGGCTGCTGGCGTACTGCTTCTTCAGCTGCACCGGATCGATGAAGAGGCGCTGGCGCAGGTCGCGGTACAGCGCCGATTCACCGTCCGCCTCGGCCAGCCGGCCCAGGGCCTGCAGGAAGTTTTGTTCGATGCGCGGGAAGTCGTCCTCGGCCTGGGCGTACATCATGCCGAAGACCGCGTCGGCATCGGTCTTGCCGTGGATGTGGGCAATGCCCCAGTGGTCGCGGGCGATGGTCACGTCGCGCTTGTCGGCGGCCTGCGCAACCGGGGTCAGCAGGGCTGCACAGAGCAGGGCAAGGCGGAGTCGGGAGTTCAGCACGGTCATTGGCTTAGGTTTTCAGTCGTTCGATCAGGCTCATGGCGGCGGCCGGTGCTTTCTCCTTGGCGCCGCTGATGAAGAACAGGAACACGTCGCGCTCGGGCCCGCTCGCGGGCGCGGCTTCGACCAGCGGCAGCCCGGTCGGCATGCCGCCTTGCTGCCAGACGCGGCTGCTTGCAGCCAGGCCGTCCAGCACTCGGGCCGTGCAGCCCTGGGGCAGTTCGGACGAGGTACGCATCACGCGGCAATAGACGAAGTCGCCGGTCAGGTCGGCGATGGCCGGGTAGTCGTCCGACTCGGTGAACACCGTGGCCGCGCCGTAGCGACGCGCCAGCGCGAGGTAGGCCGAACTGCGGAAGCTCTCGTGCCGCACGTCCATCGCGTGGCGCAGCTTCTGCCCCTTGAGCTCGGCCGGCAGCAACTTGAGAAACGCCTCGAAGTCGGCCGCATCGAACTTCTTGGTCGGCGCGAACTGCCAGACGATGGGCCCTAGCTTGGGCCCCAGCTCGGCGATGCCGCTTGCTATGAAGCGCTGCACCGATTCGCCGGCCTCGGCCAGCACTCGCCGGTTGGTGGCGAAGCGTGAGGCCTTGAGCGAGAACAGGAAGTCGTCGGGCGTCTCAGCGCGCCACTTGGCAAAGGTCGAGGGCTTTTGCGAGCTGTAGTAGGTCGAGTTGATCTCGATCGCCGTCAGCTTTCGGCTCGCGTATTCCAGCTCGCGGGCCTGGGGCCAGCCGGCCGGGTAGAAATGGTTGCGCCAGGGCTCGAAGTTCCAGCCGCCGATGCCGACTCGGATCCGCCTCATGTCCATTGCTCTGTTGCTCAGGGAGCGGACATTGGACGCAAAGCCCGTGGCCCGCGCAAGCAAGAAAAAACCCGCCGAAGCGGGCTTGTGCGAGCAGAAGCAGCGCCGGGCTTACATGCCGGCGTAGTTCGGACCGCCGCCGCCCTCGGGCGTGACCCAGACGATGTTCTGGGTCGGGTCCTTGATGTCGCAGGTCTTGCAGTGCACGCAGTTCTGCGCATTGATCTGCAGCCGGTCCTGGCCTTCGTCCGTCTTGACGAATTCATAGACCCCGGCCGGGCAGTAGCGGCTCTCCGGACCGGCGTACCTGGCCAGATTGGTGGCCACCGGCACGCCGGCGTCCTTGAGCGTCAGGTGGGCAGGCTGGTTTTCTTCGTGGTTGGTGTTCGAGATGAACACCGAGGACAGGCGATCGAAGCTCAGCTTGCCGTCCGGCTTGGGATAGGCGATCGGCTGGCATTCGGCCGCGGGGCGCAGGGCCAAGTGGTCGGGCTTGCTGTTGTGCAGGGTCCAGGGCGGGCTGGTGACGCCGACCTTGGGCAGCAGCCACTGCTCGATGCCGGTCATCAGCTGGCCGGCCAGCTTGCCCTTCTTGAACCAGAGCTTGAAGTTGCGGGTCTGCTGCAGCTCCTCGTTCAGCCAGCTGCCTTCGAAGGCGGCCGGGTAGGCGGACAGTTCGTCCTGGGCGCGGCCGGCGAAGACCGCATCGGCCAGCGCATCGGCGCACAGCATGCCGGACTTGATGGCCGCATGGCTGCCCTTGATGCGCGCGGCATTCAGGTAGCCGGCATCGCAGCCGATCAGGGCGCCGCCCGGGAACACGGTCTTGGGCAGGGCCTGCGGCGTGCCGTTGTTGATGGCGCGGGCGCCGTAGCCTATGCGCTTGCCGCCTTCGATGTGGGCGCGGATCGCGGGATGCGTCTTCCAGCGCTGCATTTCCTCGAAGGGGCTCATGTAGGGGTTCTGGTAGTCCAGGCCGATCACGAAGCCGAGCGTGACCTTTTTGTCCTCCAGGTGGTAGAGGAAGCCGCCGCCGAAGGTGTCGTCCGTCATCGGCCAGCCGGCCGTGTGCACGACCAGGCCCGGCTTGGCCTTGTCGGCCGGAATCTCCCACAGCTCCTTGATGCCGATGGCATAGCTCTGCGCGTCCTTGCCGGCGGCCAGGTCGTACTTGGCGATCAGCTGCTTGCCCAGATGGCCGCGTGCGCCTTCGGCGAAGACCGTGTACTTGCCCAGCAGCTCCATGCCGAGCTGGAAGCCGTCATGCGGCTCGCCGTCCTTGCCTATGCCCAGATTGCCGGTGGCCACGCCCTTGACGCGGCCCTGCTCGTCGTAGAGCACCTCGGCGGCGGTGAAGCCGGGGAAGATCTCCACGCCCAGCGCCTCGGCCTGGGCCGCCAGCCACTTGACCACGTTGGACAACGAGATCACGTAGCAGCCGTGGTTGTGGAAGTTGCGCGGCACCAGCCAGTCGGGCGTGCGGGTGCTGCCGGTCTCGGACAGGAACAGGATGTCGTCGCCGGTTACGGCCTGGCCCAGCGGTGCGCCTTGTTCCTTCCAGTCGGGAATCAGCTCGTTCAGCGCGCGCGGATCCATCACCGCACCCGAGAGAATGTGGGCGCCGGGCTCGGAACCCTTTTCAAGCACCACGACCGAAATTTCCTTGCCTTCGGCGGCGGCGCGCTGCTTCAAACGAATCGCCGTGGCCAGGCCGGCCGGGCCGCCGCCCACGATGACGGCGTCGTATTCCATGCTGTCGCGCGGGCCGTACTGGGCGAGGAGTTCTGCAGAGGTCATGTCAATCAATCCTTTGGCTGGCTCGTGCTTGCTGTCTCAGCGTCGCGGCGCATTCTACTGGCGGGATTTCAAAAAAGAACGGTCGTTCTATTCTTTGGGGCAGGCCCTCAAGACCGTAGCGCCCTGCCGGCCATCGTCCTGCGGCAGCCAGTGGCTGATCGGGCGGCAGCGGCCCGCAAAACAGAGTTCATGGTCGGGCGTGAAACCGGAGCGTGCCAGCAGCAGTTCGCGCCGCCAGCGGTCCGCCGGCCGGTAGTGCCAGACACCCTGGATCAGCACCGCATCGGCGGGTGGCTCCATGCCCGCGCCCGAGCCGCGGATGCGGGCCTGGCTCAAGAGCAGCCAGGGGCCGGCGATCTCATAGTCTTCCGCCCATTCGGTCTTCTCTATGGAATGCTGCCAGCGCAAGGTGAAGCTGCGGATGGGTAGCTTCACCTCCAGCGCGCCGGCGCTGAGGCACAGGGCCAGCAGCGCGGCGCCGACCATGGCTCAGGCTCTCGCCGCCGCGGCGGCCTTGCGCACCCGCAGCACATGCCACAGCGCCAGCACTGCCGTCATGGCCAGGCCGATCTCGTCGGTCAGCGGCACGGCGGCGATCAGGAAGGCCGCTGCGGCAAAGGCCCAGGCCCGCTCCAGCCAGTTCAAGGGCGCCAGCCAATAGCCGATCGCCGTGCCGCCCCACAGGATGATGGCGAGCACCGCCTTGAATACCACGTAGCCGGTGTCCAGCCAGGTGCCGCCCTGCAGCATCAGGGCCGGTGCATAGACGGCCATGAAGGGCACGACGAAGCCCGCTATGGCGATGCGCATGGCCTGCAGGCCGATCTTCATGGCCGACTCGCGCGCAATCGGTGCGGCGGCAAAGGCCGCCAGCGCCACCGGCGGGGTCAGGTCGGCCATGATGCCGAAGTAGAAGACGAACATGTGCGAGACGATCAGCGGCACGCCCAGCTGCAAGAGCGCCGGCGCGGCCAGCGAGCTGGTGATGATGTAGTTCGGGATCGTCGGGATGCCCATGCCCAGGATCAGGCACACGATCATGGTCAGCAGCAGGCTCAGCAGCAGATTGTTCTGGCCCAGCTGGATCACCATGCCGGCAAAGCTGGTGGCGGCGCCGGTCAGCGTCAGCGAGCCGATGATCACGCCCACCAGGGCGCAGGCCACGCCCACCGGCAACGCATGCTTGGCGCCGTCGGCCAATGCGCCCAGGGCCAGGCGCAGGGTGTCGCGTCCGCCCTTGGCAAACCACAGTGCCAGGCCCAGCACCGCGGCCAGCGCGATGACGGCCTGGATGCCCCAGCGGAAGAAGCTGGACGCGGCCAGGCCGATCAGCACCCAGAACAGGATTTGCAGCCCGCGAGCCCCCACGCGCGGCGTCAAGGCGGCGCCGAAGATCAGGATGACCGTCAGCGCCAGGCCCACCATGCCCGAGAACAGCGGTGTGTAGCCAGCAAAAAGCAGCCACACCAGCACCAGCAGCGGCAGGATCAGGTACCAGCGAAGGCGCAGCGCCGTCCAGGGGTTGGGGCACTGCTCCTTGGGCAGGCCCACCAGGCCGGCCCGGCCCGCTTCCAGGTGCACCATCACGAAGGCGGTGAGGAAGTACAGGATGGCCGGTATCGCCGCCGCCTTGCAGATCTCCACATAGGGCACGTTGATGGTCTCGGCCATGATGAAGGCCACGGCCCCCATCACCGGCGGCATGATCTGGCCGCCCATGCTGGCGCAGGCCTCGACGCCGCCCGCGAAGGCCGGCTTGTAGCCGAAGCGCTTCATCAGCGGGATCGTGAACTGGCCGGTGGTCACCACATTGGCCACGCCCGAGCCGTTGATCGTGCCCATCAGGCCCGAGGACACCACGGCCACCTTGGCCGGCCCGCCCTTGGCATGGCCGAACAGGCCCAGCGCGAAGTCGGTGAACAGCGCGATCATCCCCGCCTGCTCCAGGAAGGAGCCGAACAGGATGAACAGGAAGATGTAGGAGGAGGAGACGTAGGTCGGCGTGCCGTAGATGCCCTCGGTGCCGAAGCCCAGCTGGGCGACGACCTGGTCAAAGCCATAGCCGCGATGCGCCAGCGCGCCCGGCAGGTATTCGCCGAACAGCGCGTAGGCCAGGAAGCTGCCGCAGATCAGCGGCAGGGCCAGGCCCATGATGCGCCGCGCCGCCTCGAACACCAGGGCGATGCTGAGCACGCCGACGACCATGTCGGCCGTCGTCAGCTCGCCGGCCCGTTGCACCAGCTGGGCCTCGAAGACCCAGTGGTAGAGCCCGGCCGCAAACGCGGCGGCACCCACGGCCCAGCCGAACCAGCGCTGCCTCAGCGGCGGATGCAGCGTAAAGGTCAGCAGCAGCAGAAAGCCCACATGCACCGCCCGCACCACGCTGCTGGACAGCGGACTGAAGGCGGCCGTGACGATCTGGAAGGTCGAGAAGGCGACCGCGATCCAGAACAGCGTGCCGACAAAGGCCGGCGCCGGCGGTTCGGCGGCCGGCAGGTCCGGGGCGACGGTGCTCACTTGACCAGGCCGGCTTCGCGGAAGTACTTCTCGGCGCCCGGATGCAGGGGCACCGGCGTGCCGCCCAGCGCGATGTCCTTCTTGATGCCCTTGGCCGCGCTGTGGGCGGCGACCAGGGTATCGAGGTTGTCGTACATGCTCTTGAGCATGGCGTGCACCGCATCGGCCGACACGCCTTCATGCGTGACCAGGAAGTTCTTGATCGCGATGGCCGGCACGTCGGCCGCCTGCCCGGCATAGGTGCCGGCCGGGATCATGGCGGGCTGGTAGGCCGCGTCGCCCACCTTGGCCACGACGTCGGCCGGGATGGCCACCACATTGATCTTGACCGCCGAGGCCAGGTCGCGGATCGAGGCCACGCCCAGGCCCGCGCTTTGCAGCGTCACGTCCAGCTGGCGGTTCTTCATCAGCTCCACCGACTCGCCGAAGGGCAGGTACTCGACCTTGGCGAAATCCGAGTAGCTCAGGCCCGCCGCCTTGAGCACCGCGCGGGCATTCAGCTCGGTGCCGGACTTGGGCGCGCCGACCGAGATGCGCTTGCCCTTCAGGTCGGCCAGGGTCTTGATGCCGGACTCGCCGCTGGCCACGATCTGGATGTAGTTGGCATAGATGCCGGCCACCACGCGCAGCTTCTTCAGCGGTGTCGCAAAACCGGATTCGGCATCGCCCTTCCAGGCATCGGACAGCGCATCGGCCAGCGTGAAACCGAGCTCGCCGCGGCCGGCCTGCAGCAGGTTCAGGTTCTCGGCCGAGGCCTTGGTGGCCTGCACGCTGATCTTGGCGTCGGGCAGGGCCTTGCCATAGAGCTGCGACAGCGCCACTCCCATGGGGTAGTAGACGCCGCTCTGGCCGCCGGTCAGCACGGTGATGAATTTCTGCGGCTGGGCGAAGGCGCCCGGCGCCAGGCCGGCGCAGGCAGCAGCGATCAACAGCGAACGACGGGGCAGGGGATGGTCTTGCATGGGTGTCTCCTGTGGGGTCCGGTCGGTCGCCGGGATCGGGCCACTCTAGGCGCGAAACCCGGGCCGCGGCATCGGTAGTTCCACTTTGGCAGTGGCCCTGCGTGCTATCGTTTCCGTCAAGGATTTCAAGGACAGACGATGAGCTATGCCATTGACCTCGAAGGCCGTGTCGCCCTGGTGACCGGCGCCTCCAGCGGCCTGGGCGCGCAGTTCGCGCGTACGCTGGCAAAGGCCGGTGCCGGCGTGGTGCTGGCGGGCCGCCGCGTCGAGCGGCTCAAGACCCTGCGCGCCGAGATCGAAGGCGGCGGCGGCGATGCCCATGTGGTGCAGCTGGACGTGACCGACCTGGACAGCATCAAGGCCGCCGTGGCTCACGCCGAGACCGAGATGGGCACCATAGACATCCTGGTCAACAACTCCGGCGTCAGCACCACGCAGCGCCTGACCGACGTCAGCGGCGACGACTACGACTTCGTGATGGACACCAATGTGCGCGGCGCCTTCTTCGTGGCCCAGGAGGTGGGCAAGCGCATGCTGGCCCGGTCCCGCGGCGCGGCGCCCGGCACCTTCACCGGCGGCCGCATCGTCAACATCGCTTCGATGGCGGGCCTGCGCGTGCTGAGCCAGATCGGCGTCTACTCGATGAGCAAGGCGGCGGTCATCCACATGACCCGCGCCATGGCGCTCGAGTGGGGCAAGTACGGCATCAATGTGAATGCCATCTGCCCGGGCTACATAGACACCGAGATCAACCACCACCACTGGGACACCGAGCAGGGCCGCAAGCTGGTCGAGCTGCTGCCGCGCAAGCGCGTGGGCCAGCCGCAGGACCTGGACACGGCGCTCCTGATGCTGTGTGCCAACGAGAGCCATTTCATCAATGGCGCGGTGCTGCAAGCCGATGACGGCTTTGGAGTATGAGTCTGAGAATCCTGAGCGCCCTGGAGGCCCGCGTGCTGGCCGTCCTGGTCGAGAAGCAGCACACGGTGCCCGACAGCTATCCGATGTCGCTGAACAGCCTGACCCTGGGCTGCAACCAGAAGACCGCCCGCGACCCGGTGATGAATGCCAGCGAGAACGAGGTGCTGCGCGCGCTTGACGAACTGCGCGGCATGGACCTGGTGAACCGCGTCAGCGGCAGCCGGGTCGAACGCTATGAGCACAACTTCCGCCGCGGCGCCAATGTGCCCGGCCAGGCCGAGGCGCTGCTGACCACGCTGATGTTGCGCGGCCCGCAGACCGCGGCCGAGCTGCGCTCCAACTGCGAGCGCTTGCACCGCTTTGCCGACATCTCCTCGGTCGAGGGCTTCCTGGAAGAACTGGCCGAACGCCAGCCGCCGCTGGCCCTCAAGCTGGCCAAGGCATCGGGGGCGCGCGAGGCGCGCTGGGCCCATCTGCTGTGCGGCGAAGTGATAGCCGCCGAACCCGCGCTCGCCGCCGCGGGAGGTGTCGACAGGGATGACGAAATCCTGCAGCTGCGCGCCGAGCAGGCGCGCCAGGCGGCCGAGATCGAGCAGCTCAAGGCGCAGCTCGAGAGAATCCGCAGCGAACTGGGCATGGGCGAGGCCTAGATGAAGCTGGAGATTCCCGACAACAAGCGCCTGGTCCACCAGGCCGTGTTCCCCATGCGCTGGGGCGACATGGACGCCATGGGCCATGTCAACAACACCATCTACTTCCGCTACCTGGAGATCGTGCGGGTGGATTGGCTGAACTCGGTCAATGCCGCGCCCAATCCGGCCGGCGAGGGGCCGGTCATCGTCAACACCTTCTGCAATTTCTACAAGCAGCTGGAGTACCCCGGCGAGGTGCTGGCCAAGCACTACGTCAGCAATCCCGGCCGCAGCAGCTTCGACTGCTGGATCACGCTGGAACGCACCGACCGCCCCGGCGAGATCTGCGCGGCCGGCGGTGCCACCACGGTGTGGATGGACTTCCCGGCGCAGAAGTCGGCGCCGCTGCCGGACTGGCTGAGGCGGCTGATAGACGGCTGAAGACGCGCGTCTTTGGCGTCGCCAAAGATTCCAGGTTGCAGGATGCGGAACGGCATTCATTGAATGCCCGGCCGGGGCCATGCCTTGGCCCACCATCACCCTAGCCCTGAGACTTCCATGCGCAAACTGATTCCCACCCTTGTCCTCTTGCCTGCCCTGGCATCCGGCCTGGCCCATGCTTCCGACGGCCCCTATGTCGGTGGTGGCCTGCTGCTGAGGCACTACGACCTGCAGCAAGCCGGCACGACGGCGACCAAGGATTCGGCCAAGGGCCATGTGCTGAGCGGCAAGCTGCTGGCCGGCTTCGAGTTCAACGAACACTGGGCCCTGGAGACCGGCTACCTGGGTTTTGGCAAGCCTGGCTACGACTACCTGACGACGCTGGGCGCGCCGGGCCGGCTCGCCGTTGGTGGCCACGCCTGGTACGGTGCGCTGCGCGCCAGCTGGGACCTGGGCAACCCCTCCTGGGGCGGCTTCGTCAAGCTGGGGGCCGACCGCCTGAGCCAGGAGGTCAGCGGCAGCGGTGCACAGGTGCAGCCGGCCTTCAGCCGCCGCTCGACCGAGCTCTATGTTGCCGCCGGCCTCAAGTACAAGCTCGGCCCCAATGCGGCCGTCACCGTGGAGCTGGAACATTTCGGCAAGCAGCAGGCGCCAGGCAATGCGCTCAACGGCGTCTCGACCGGCCTGCAATTCAAGTTCTAATCCGCCGCCTTTGGCTTTTTGCTCCTGCCATGCACCTGCTGCTGATCGAAGACGACCTGGACCTGGGCAGCGCCTTGCTGGCGGCGCTGCGCCTGCATGGCTTCAGCGTGGAATGGCAGCGCCGCGCCGATGCCGCGCCGCTGCAGCTGGACCCAGGCCTGTTCGACTGTGTGCTGCTGGATTTGAATCTCGCGACCCACAGCGGCTTCGAGCTGCTGGCCCGCTGGCGGCGCCAAGGTGCCAGCACGCCCATCATCGTCATCACGGCCCGCACCTCACTCGACGACAAGCTCGCCGGCCTTGATGGCGGCGCGGACGATTTCCTGGTCAAGCCCTTCGCGCCCGAGGAGCTGCTCTCGCGCATCCGCGCCGTGGTGCGCCGCAGTGCCCGCCAGGCCAGCGAGCGCTGGCGGCTGGGCGAGCTGGAGATCGAGCCGCGCCTCCACGAGGCCCGGCTGGCCGGCGAGCCGCTGGAGCTGTCGCCGCGCGAGTTCCAGCTGCTGGTTGAGCTTGCGCGCGAGCCCGGCGTGGTGGTTCCCAAGCGCCAGCTGGCGCAGAAGCTGGAGCCGCTGGGCGATGCGCTGAACTATGCGGCCATCGAGATGCACGTCTTCAATCTGCGCCGCAAGATCGGCGCCGAGCGGGTGCGCACGGTGCGCGGCGTCGGCTATGCGCTGAACGCGGCATGAGGGCCTCAGCCCTGTGGGCCCGGGCGCGCCAGCCCAGCCTGATGCGACGCATATTCGCCGCGCTGCTGCTGGCCTACCTGCTCGTCGCCCTGGTGCTGCTGGCCAACGACTACCGCGACCTGAAGAGCCGCTTCGAGGAAGACCTGGCGATCAAGTTGCGGGCGGAGTCCATGGCGCCCATTCTGGCCAAGCTGTCCGACGAACGGCAGGCCGGTCTGGTCGTGGCCGCTATCACCGAGCTTTTCAACACGCGCCGCGCCAGCATGGGCAACGAGGGGCAGGTGATCCACCAGCTGCGCCGTGCCGATGGCAGCGTGGTCATGGAGGCACCGGCGGGCCGGCGTCTGGCTTTCGAATCGGCGCCGGGGCAGATCGTCCACACACGCATTGACGGCAAGGCCTTCTGGACCGTCGAGGTGGCCGCCGGCCCCTGGCGCCTGGCCATCGCCGAACCCAGCAGCAGCGACTGGCGCATCCTGGAAGTGCTGGCCGTGGAGATCCTCGACAAGATGCTGCTGGTCTTCCCGCTGGTGCTGCTGCCGCTGTGGCTGGCCGTGCGCAGCGGCGTCGCGCCCCTGCTGCACCTGGCCCGGACCCTGGCCGCGCGGGCGCCGGATGACTTGTCGCCGCTCGGCGTGGCCACGCCCCACGCCGAGTTGCGGCCGCTGGTGGCGGCCTTCGAGCAGTTGCTGGCGCGCCTGCGACGCAAGGTGCAGCTGGAACGCGCCTTCGTGCAGGACGCCGCCCATGAGATGCGAACGCCCATGGCGGCCATCGCGGCGCAGAGCCATGTGCTGGCCCGCAGTCGCGACGAGGCCGAGCGCCAGGCGGCCGAGGCGGCCCTGGCCCAGATGCTGGAGCGCGCGGCCCACCTGAACCAGCAGTTGCTGGAATTGGCCGCGTTGGACGATGGCACTGCGCCCGGTGCGCGCTCTAGCGACCTGGTGCAGCTGATCGAGCAGACCCTGGCACTGGCCCATCCGCAGGCCGCGAGCCGGGGCCTGGAGCTGTCGCTGGAAGCACCCGAGCGACTGCTGTGCGAGCTGGACCTGCCGGCCTTCCAGTCGGTGCTGCAGAACCTGCTGGACAACGCCCTGCGCTATGTGCCCGAGGGCGGCCGCATCGTCGTGAGCCTCGCCGAGCAGGGGCCGGGCTGGCACTTGAGCGTTGCCGACGATGGGCCGGGCATTGCCGTTGAAGCACGCGAGCGTGCCTTCGACCGCTTCTGGCGCGGCGAGCATGCCGGCGTGCGCGGCTCGGGCCTGGGCCTGGCCATCGCACGCCAGGCCGCGCGGCGCCTGGGCGGGCGCCTGGAGATCGAGGACGGCCTGGCCCGACCCGGCGGCTGCGGTGCAGCCTTCGTGCTGAGCGTGCCCCGATAGGCGCTAGCATCGCCCGCAGCGAAGCAGCGAGAGGTAGCCATGGTCATTCGCGTCGTCCGCCTGGGTTCAGATCGAGTCGAGGGCGAGGGCCTGCGCCTGGGCACGGTGCGCCGGCCGCCGCGCGGCGTGCCCAAGAGCGAGTTCGCCTCGCAGAACTGGTACGACCTCTGGTTCCCCAATCTGGCGCCCAGCGCCGAGACCATGAAGCTGGGCCAGGCCGCCGGCACGCCCGCCGAATGGAAGGCCTTTGAGCGCAAGTACCGCGCCGAGATGGGCACGCCCGAGGCCGGGCATGACCTGGCCCTGCTGGCCGCGCTGTCGCACCGCACTCACCTGGCCGTGGGCTGCTACTGCGAGCAGGAATCGCATTGCCACCGCTCCATCCTGCGGGCCCTGCTGGTCGAGAACGGCGCGGCGGTGGAGTGATGGCCGCCAGCGCGCCTACGCTCAAGCAGGCGCTGGCCGAGCTGAAGAAGCGGGCCAGTCCCGAGGTGCTGGCCGGCTATGCCCGCTATGCGATTCCGAGCGAGGGTGCCTGGGGCGTGGCCATGCGCGATGTGCAGGCCCTGGCCAAGCAGCTGGGCCGGCCGCATGTGCTGGCCGATGCGCTCTGGGATGCCGGCATCTACGAGGCGCGCTTGTTGGCCTGCTATGTGGCCGACCCGAAGCGGATGACGGCCGAGCAGATGCAGCGCTGGGTCGAGGGCATGGACAACTGGGCCGTGGTGGACACGGCTTGCTTCGCCCTGTTCGACCGCACGAACCAAGCCTGGGCCCTGGTCAAGGCCTGGACGCCGCGCGAAGAGCTCTATGTGCGCCGCGCCGGCTTTGCGCTGATCTGGGGCCTGAGCGTGCATGACAAGACGGCCAAGGACGCGCTCTTCCTCGATGCGCTGAAGCGTGTCGAGAAGGCCTCCACCGACGAGCGCCATTTCGTGATGAAGTCGGTCAGCATGGCCTTGCGGGCCACCGGCAAGCGCAACGCCGCCTTGCGCGCCGCGGCGGTGGACCTGGCCACCAAGCTGGCAGCTTCCGGCGATGCGACCCAGCGCGCCCTGGGCAAGGAAGCGCTGCGCGAGCTGCAGCCCAAGACCAAGGCCTGAGCGCCGGCCTTGCTTCAATGCGACATGCAATTGCGCCGGCCGCGCCGTGGCCGGGCATGCCCGGCCTTTCCCGATGGTGGCGACGGCAGGGCGCTGCCAAGATGGCGGTCATGCTGTCATCGCTTCTCACTCGCCGCTGTTTCGCGGTCCTGGCCCTGTCGGCTTTGGCCGCGGGCGCACATGCCGAGACGCCGCAGGGCACGGTCATCGCCATCGGTGGCGCGCTCAAGCCCGACAACGCCGCCATCTGGCAGCGCGTGGTCGATGCCGCCGGTGGCCCGGGCGCTCGCATCGCCGTGTTCGCCACGGCGTCCGGCAATCCGCAGCGCGCAGCGGCCCAGATCGTGGAGCCGCTGACCCGCCATGGCGCGCGGCCCGAGGTGATTCCGGTCGCTCCCGGTCTGACCGGCGTGGACCTGCACGCGGCCTTGAACGACCCGGTCCTGATCGAGAAGGTGCGCAGCAGCGGCGGCGTGTTCTTCTCCGGCGGTGGGCAGGAGCTGATCGTCAACACCTTGCAGCCCAAGGGCGAGCCCACGGAAATGCTGAAGGCGATCTGGGCGGTCTACCGGCGCGGCGGCGTGGTGGCCGGCACCAGTGCCGGCGCGGCCATCATGAGCCGCACCATGTTCCGGGACGCGGCGGACGGCATCGCCGTGCTGCAGGGCCGCATCCGCGAAGGTCGCGAATGGGGCCGCGGCCTGGGCTTCGTCGAGAGCGAGCTCTTCGTCGACCAGCATTTCCTCAAGCGCGGCCGCATTGGCCGCATCCTGCCCTTGATGCAGGCGCGCGGCCTGAAGCTGGGCCTGGGCGTGGAGGAAGACAGCGCCGCCGTGCTGCGCGGCTCGCAGGTCGAGGTCATAGGCGCGCGCGGTGTGCTTCTGGTGGATCTGGGCGAGGCCAGCAGCGACGACAAGCTGGGCGCCTTCAACATCCGCAACGTCAAACTCAGCTACCTGGATCGCGGCGACCGGCACGACCTGGCCACCGGCCGCAGCACGCCTTCCGAGCAGAAGCTGGCCGGATCCAAGGTCGATCCGCGCGCCGCCGACTTCGAGCCGCGCTTTCAGGCCGAACCCTTCTTCATTGACATGCTGGCCGACAACGTCATCGTCCGCGCGATGACCCAGCTGATCGACAGCCCCCATGCCGAGCTGCGCGGCATCGCCTTCAAGGGCAAGCCCGGCCCGCAGGACCCGCAGCCCGACCTGGGCTTCGAGTTCCGTTTGCACAAGGCGGCCGAAAGCCTGGCCTGGTCCGGCGCTGACGGTGCCGGTGACTACACGCTGCTCGGCCTGCGCCTCGATGTGCAGCCGGTGCAGATCAGGCGCCCGTTCTATGCGCCGCTGAGCGCCTCGCGCTGAGCGACAGACGAATCCGAAAGAAGACAGAGAGAGACAAGCCATGCGACTCGTGCAGCACGCACTCCCATCCCCCAGCGCCGGCGTTCAGCGCACGCTACGTAGCCTGCACTACGGCCGCGCCGAGAACGGCCGCAAGGTCTACATCCAGGCCTCGCTGCATGCCGACGAGATTCCGGCCCTGCTGGTGGCCCAGCACCTGCGCGAGCAGCTGCAGGCGCTGGACGATGCCGGTGCCATCGCCGGCGAGATCGTGCTGGTGCCCATGGCCAATCCCATAGGCCTGGCCCAGGAGCTGCAAGGCACGTTGTTCGGCCGCTTCGACCTGGCGACCGGCATCAACTTCAACCGCCTCTACAAGCACCTGACGCCGCTGGTGCTACCGCGCCTGCAAGGCAAGCTCGGCAGCGATGCCGCGGCCAATGTGGCGATCATCCGCAAGGAGGGCCTGGCGGTGCTGGCCGAGTGGGAGGCGCAAAGCGAGACCGAGGCCTTGAAGAAACTCTTGCAGACCCTGGCCACCGATGCCGACGTCGTGCTGGACCTGCACTGCGACAACGAGGCCGTCTTGCATCTCTACACCGGCACGCCGCTGGCTGAACCGGTGATGCAGCTGGCCCGCCGCATGGGCGCCGAGGCGGTGCTGCTCGCCAAGGTCTCGGGCGACGATCCCTTCGACGAAACGCTGTCGCGCCATTGGTGGGAACTGGCTGAACAGCTGCCCACCCATCCGATTCCGAATGCCTGCATCTCGGTCACCGTGGAGCTGCGCGGCGAGCACCAGGTCGAGCATGGACTGGCCCGCCAGGACGCCGAGGCCCTGGTCGCCTGGCTGCAGGACATGGGCCATGTGGCCGGCGCAGCGCCTGCGCAGCCCGCAGCGCGCTGCGCAGCCACACCGCTGGAAGGCGTGGAGCCGCTGGCGGCACCGCATGCCGGCGTCATCGTCTTCCACAAGAACCCGGGCGAGCAGGTCGCGGCCGGCGAGCTGGTGGCCGAGGTGATAGACCCGGCCACCGACCAGCGCAGCGAGCTCCGGGCCACGGTCACGGGCGTGCTGTTCGCCCGCGTGGCCAGGCGCTATGCAGCGCGTGGCATGAAGGTGGCCAAGATCGCCGGGGCTGTGGCCTTCCGCAGCGGCAAGCTGCTGTCGATGTGAAGGGGCGGCGTCCATGAAATTGCGCATGCCCAATACCTTCGTGCTGCTGTTCGCGCTGCTGGCGCTGATAGCGCTGGCCACCTGGCTGGTGCCGGGCGGGCAGTACGAGACCACCCTGGTCAACGGCAAGAAGCTGGTCGATCCGAATTCCTTCCGCTACATAGACGCCAAGCCGCAGGGGCCGGTGGCCCTGCTGATCGCGCCGATCAAGGGCTTCGTCGAGGCCGGCCTGATCATCGGCTTCGTGCTGCTGGTCGGCGGCGTGTTCAACGTGCTGCACAAGACCCAGGCCATCGATGCGCTGATCAAGTCGGTGGCCAAGGCCCATACCCGCTCGGCCCTGGTGCGGCGCGCGGTGATCCCGGTCTTCGTCACCCTGTTCTCGCTGGGCGGCGCCACCTTCGGCATGGCCGAGGAGGCGATTCCCTTCGTGCTGATCTTCATTCCGCTGGCGTTGGCGCTGAAGTACGACAGCGTGGTCGGCGTCGCCATTCCCTTCGTCGGATCCCAGGTCGGTTTCGCCACCGCCTTCCTGAACCCCTTCAACGTGGGCGTGGCCCAGGGCATTGCCGGCGTTCCGCTGTTCTCGGGCATTGGCTTTCGCTTCGTCTGCTGGCTGATCTTCACGGCCCTGACCATCGCCTTCCTGCTCTGGTACGCCGCCCGCGTGAAGCGCGACCCGACGCTCAGCCCCACCTATGCGCTGGACGAGCAGCGCCGCCGCGAGCTCAACCTGGCCGAGTTCGAGGCCTTCGCCGGCATGAGCGGCACGCACAAGGCGGTGCTCTTGCTGTTCGCCGGCGCGCTGGGCCTGATGATCGTCGGCGTGGTCCAGTTCGGCTGGTACATCGAGGAGATTGCCGCGCTGTTCCTGGTGCTGGGCATCCTGGTGGGCCTGGTGGCTCGGCTGTCGGCCGACGACTGGGTGGCCGCCTTCCTGCAGGGTGCACGGGACCTGGTCAGCACGGCCCTGGTGATCGCGCTGGCCAAAGGCACGGTGGTGCTGATGCGCGACGCCCATATCGTCGACACCATGCTGCATGCGCTGGCGCCGCTGGTGCAGTCCAGCAGCCCGGTGTTCTCGGCCCAGAAGATGTTCCTGATCCAGTCGGTGATCAACTTCTTCATCCATTCGGGCACCGGCCAGGCGGCCCTGACCATGCCCATCATGGGTCCGCTGGCCGACCTCGTGGGCATCAGCCGCCAGACCGCCATCCTGGCCTTCCAGTTCGGTGAGCTGACCACGCCCATGATCCCGACTTCGGGCATCACCGTGGGCGTGCTGGCCCTGGCCGGCATCCCCTGGGCGACCTGGGCGCGCTGGATGCTGAAGCTGCAGGCGATCTACCTGGTCGCGGCGCTGGCGCTGCTGGCCGTGCCCCACCTGATCGCCTGGCAGTGACAGCAAGACAGTCCCAGCCGCGCTGCTGCGGTGTGCTGTTGACGGCCGAGGCTTCGCTGCTGGCGGCGGCCGCGGTGCAGGCTGCGCTGCTGGGGCTGAACGAGCTGCAGGACGAGGCGGCGTACGAGGCGCCGCTGCTGGCCGAAGCGGGCGGCCTGCTGCGCCTCGCAGGTGGCGCCGCGGTCCAGACCCAGGCCCTGGCCGAGGCCGGCGAGCTGTTCGCGCTGTTCGTCGTGGCCGGCGAGGGTCAGGTCTTGAGCGAGCCCTTGCGCCAGGCCTTGCAGGAGCGTCGCGAGCTGGTGCTGGCCGGCGTCGATGGCGGCGCCTTGCTGCTGGCCGCTGCCGGACTGCTCGACGGCCAGCGGGCCACGGTCGACTGGCGCCTGCAGGACCTGGCCCAGCAGGAGCATGGCGCCGTGGTCTGGTCCGGCCAGGTCTGGGAGATGGCGCAGGAGGGCCGGCGGCTCAGTAGCGCGGCCGGCGTGGCCGTGCTGGACCTGATGCTGGCCTGGGCCGCGCGACTGCATGGCGAGCGCGTCTCGCAGCAGCTGGCCCTGCAGCTGTCGCTGGCCCAGCCGCGCGCTGCGGGCGAGCGCCAGCGTCCGCCCATCACCGAGCTGATGGGCGGTGGCAGTGCACGGCTCAGCGAGGCCCTGGCCCTGATGGAAGCCAACCTCGGCGAGCCGCTGCCCACCGAGGACATCGCCCGCCTGGTGGGCCTGTCGCGCCGCCAGCTGGAACGCCTGTTCAAGCAGCACCTGGACTCGCTGCCCTCGCGCTATTACCTGGAGCTGCGGCTGCGCCGGGCCCAGCGCCTGCTGCAGCAGAGCAGCCAGTCCATCCTGCAGATCGGCCTGTCCTGCGGTTTCGCCTCGGGGCCGCATTTCTCGAATGCCTACAAGAGTTTTTTCGGCCGCACGCCGCGCGAGGAACGCGGCCAGCGCGCCGCGGCCTGGCGCCAGGGCGCGCCTGGGGAGTCCACATGAAGAACCAATCCGAACAACTGCTGCTGCGGCCCTGTGCCGCGGCCGACCTGCCGGCGCTGGAGCGCCTGGCCGCCGCCTCGGTGGACGGCATCAGCTCGCTGCCGAGCGACCGTGAGCAGCTGCGCCAGCGCATCGCGCGCTCCGAGCATGCCTTCGCCAACGAGGACGCGGCCAGCGGCGAGGAGAGCTATCTGTTCGTGCTGGAAGACGCCGGCCGCGTGGTCGGCTGCAGCGGCATAGCGGCCAGCGCCGGCTTCAACGACCGCTTCTACAGCTACCGCAACGAGTTCGTGGTCCATGCGTCCAAGGCCCTGGGCATCAGCCAGCGGCTGCATACCCTGCACCTGTGCCACGACCTGAGCGGCTGCACCCTGCTGACCTCGTTCTACATCGAGCCTGCCTACGAGGACGGCCCGGCGCCGGAGTTGCTGTCGCGGGCGCGGCTGCTTTTCATCGCCGCCCAGGCCGAGCGCTTCAGTGAGCGCATCGCCTCCGAGCATCCCGGCCTGGTCGATGCACAGGGCCAGAGCCCGTTCTGGGATGCCGTGGGCCGGCGCTTCTTCCGCATGGACTATCCGCAGGCCGAGCGCGTGATCGGCGGGCGCAGCAAGGCCTTCATCGCCGACCTGATGCCCACCTCGGCGGTCTATGTGACCCTTTTGCCGGCCGAGGCCCAGTTCGCGCTGGGGCAGCTGCATCCGGTCGGAGAGCTGCCTTTCTCCATGCTGCTGGCCGAGGGCTTCGATGCCGACAGCTATGTGGACATCTTCGACGGCGGCCCGACCGTGGAAGGGCGCTTGCCCTTGCTGGCCAGCGTGCGTCGCCAGCGCCAGCTGAAAGTCGAAGCAAAAACGGGCGAGGCGGGAACTATGGACTGGCATCTGGTCGCGCATTGCGAGCGCTCGCGCTTCCGCGCCGGCCTGGCGCTATTGCCTGTGCGAGGCACTGCAATAGCGGCCAGCCACGAGCTGGTGCAGCGGCTCGGTCTGCAACGCGGCGACCGTCTCAGCGTGACACCGCTGGATCTGGCGGGGGAGGCTTCAGCATGAGCAGCAACTGCCTGATACGCGCGGCCGGCGAAGCCGATCTGCCTACGCTGCTGGGCTGGACCGCGCAGGACGGCTGGCCGGTGGACACCACGCTGCAGCGCGAAGGCGAGCAGCTGTGGGTGGCCGTCGATGCCGAGGGCCGGCTGCGCGGCTGCCTGCGCTTGCGCGAGCGGCTGGGCCTGGTCCTGCCACGCTACAGCTATCACGTGGGCCAGGCCGTGCATGCGGCGGCCGAGCTGCAGCTCTTCCATCGTCAGGCCACGCTGCTGCTGGGCAATGACCAGACCGGCTGCAGCGAGATCTGCTCGCTGGCCGGTGATGAGACCGCGCTGCCGGCGCTGCTCGCCCATGCGCTGGGCCAGCTGAGCCCGGGAGCGCGCGTCGTCGTCGAGCTGCAAGGGCAGCGCGATGCCCGGGGCAGCTCGCCGTTCTGGCGCTCGCTGGGCGCGCATTTCTGCCCACGCGATCCGGCCGAGGCGCGGGCCAGCCTGGGCGAGGCCTGGCTCAGCCACCTGGCTGCGCTGCTGCCGCGCCAGCTGCTCTATGTGTCCTTTCTTGAAGCCGATGCCCAGGCGGCCCTGGGTCGCCATGATGCTTCGCTGGAAGCCGTTGCCCGGCTGCTGAATGCGGCCGGCTTCGCGCCGGGCCAGCATGTGCGCATCGATGACGGCGGTCCGATCTGGGAGCGGCTGGCCGGCTGATCTTTCGGTAGGGGTAGGCCGTACCGCTAGCATCGCCGCTCCCAAGGAGGAGTGGATGCAAAAGACAAGCAAGAGATGGATGGCGGCGGCCCTGCTGGGCGCCGCCTTGGCAGGGCCGGCGATGGCCGATCCGGCGGCGCAGGCGCTTCGCACGGCCACGGTGGCCATGCCGGCCGCCAGCCCGGCGGCGCTGAGCGACGCCCAGCTGCAGGCCTTCGGCGATGCGGTGGGTGCGGCGCGCGTGGTGGCCCTGGGCGAGCAGACGCATGGCGGGCGGGAAGAGTTCGAGCTCAAGACCCGGCTGCTGCGCTACCTGCATGAGGTCAAGGGCTTCGACCTGCTGCTGCTGGAGAGCGGCGTGTTCGACATCGCCCGCCTGGTCGAGGCCATGGAGCGGGGTGCCAGGCTGGACGATCTGGCGCCGGGCAATGTGTTCTACATGTATGCCAACAGCGACGCCGGCCGCGGGCTGCTGCGCTACCTGGACGAAGCCACGCGCAGCCCCAAGCCGCTGAAGCTCGCCGGCATCGACAGCCAGCTCACCGGCGGGACCAGCGGCCGCGAGCTGCTGCCGGCGCTGAAGGCCCATGCCAAGGCCGATGCCGACTGGCTGCTGTTCGAACGTCATGCCCAGCGGCTGATGAAGCTGGACCGCCAGGCGCCGGCGCCGGCCGAGCTGCAGCGCTTCGACGCCGTGGCCCGCTCGCTGCGCGAAAGCCTGTGCGCCAAGCCCGATGACGAACTGCTGTGCCGCAGCCTGGCCGGCCTGCAGGCCCAGGCCGATTCGCTGTGGCGCGGCGACTACCAGCGCGACCATGCGATCGCCGACAACGTGCTGTGGCATCTGCAGCGCCACCCCGGCCGCAAGGCCGTGGTCTGGGCCCACATCATCCATGTCGGCCGCAACGTGAGCTTCGACGCGACCCACCGCTTCGCAGGCAATGTGCTGGCCGAGAAGCTGGGCCGCGACTACTACGTGCTCAACCTGACTGCACTGCAGGGCGAGTTCATCGAGTTCGCCTCGGGCCAGCGCCAGCAGATACCGCCGGCCTATCCGCGCAGCGTCGAGGCCGTGATGGCTGAGTCCGGTGCGGGCTTCGCCTTTGCCGATGCCCGCAAGGCGCCGGCCGCGGCCAGCCTGCCGGGCCGCAGCATGGAGTTCAACTACGGCCTGCCGGGCGGCCAGGGCAATGGCCTGGCTACGCAGTGGGACGGCGTGTTCTTCATCCGCGAAATGCGCGCAGTGAAGATGGAACGCTGAACTGGAGCCCCTCGTCCAAGGAGTACCTTGGCCGGTCCCCCGAGGGGACGGCGATGCTTGCCGGATTGACCGGCAAGCCCATCGCCCACGCGGGCCGGCTTGGGAGCGGCCCGGCGCTCGGCCCGAAAATTCAAGCCAATAGGAGCTTGTGCACCAGCTCAGGGGTCGTTGCCGCCTCGTACTTCTTCATCAAGCGTGCCCGGTAGACATCGACGGTGCGCGGGCTGATGCCCAGCTTCTTGCCTATCAGCTTGCTGGTCAGGCCGTCGATCAAGAGGGCCGCGATCTCGCGTTCGCGGGCGGTCAGCGGCGCGGTCAGCTGGCGGTGGCTGGACAGGTCCTCGAAGCTCCAGATGCCGTTGGCATGCGGGTCCTGCGGGTCCAGGGCACGGCCGGTCACATGGCACCAGAACAGCTGGCCGTTGGCGCGCTTCATGATGCGGTCGTCGGCGTAGTAGCCGCCCGAGCCGGGGGCATCAAGGCTGGCGACTATGCGCTCGCCGGTGCGCTGGAACTCGGCCGACGAGGGATAGAGCAGTTCGAAGCTGCGGCCCAGCAAGTCTTCGCGCTGGGCGCCGAACATGGCAAGCACATGGCGGTTGCAGTCGCGGATGATGCGCTGCTCCGACAGGATCAGGCCTATGGGGGCGAGGTCGAAGGCGAGGCGGTAGTCCATCAGCCTGAGCTCAGAGCAGGGCGTAGGTGGTCGTGGCCTGCACGGCCAGCCGGCCTTGCTCGTCCTCTATGTCGATGGAACCGAAGGCCAGGCTCTTGCCCGAGCGCAGCACGGTGGCGCGCACAGTGCACGATGTGCCGGCGATGGGGCGCAGAAAGCTGGTCTGCAGTTGCACTGTGGTCATGGGCCTGAAGCCGCCCAGCTTGCTGGCCAGGGCCAGCACCATGGCCGTGTCGGCCGCTGCCATGGCCGCCTGGCCGCACATCACGCCGCCCACGTGCACATAGTCCGGCCGCACCGGCATGCGCAAGCGCACGAAGTCTTCGCCGGTGTCCAGCACCTCGAAGTCCATGGCGATGATCCAGGGCGCGAAGATCGCGGGGATGCTCTGCTGCAGTTCGGCGGGCGACATCATGGGCGCGACTGTAGCGGCCTTCTTCAGTGCAGCACCCTGAGCCGCTCGTCCACGTCGGCCAGGTCGAGCACGCCCAGCGCACGCGGCTGGGCCAGCAATCGGTTCTTGAGTGCGGCCAGGTCCGAGAGCTCCAGCGGCGGCCTGGCGCGGCCGCTGAACACCAGGCGCGACCACTGCTGCTGCCACTGCGCCAGGTCCAGACCCAGATAGCGCTGGACGAAGTCGTCGCGGCCGCTGCCCGAGGGCAGCAGCAGCTGGGCGACCGCCTGGCCATCGGCCGTCTGGCGGGTCTGGCCGGTGAACAGCTCGCGGGCCCGATCGCCATCCAGCGACTGGATCGGGCTGGTCGCCGCCACCACCAGCACCCACTGGGGCTGGCGGTACTGGGCCAGGATGCGCTCGATCTCGCCGCTGGACCTCAGCTTCTGCAAGGCCTCGAGCAGTTCGGCCGCCGGGATGCGGCCACCCAGGGGCACGGCGCAGTGGTAGTTGCCGCGATGGACCGGCAGCCGCCAGGGAGCGAGCCGGGCCTCCGGCGTCTGCTTGAGGAACCAGCCCAGGTCCTGGGAATTGACCACGGCATAGTCATTGCGGCCCAGCATCAGCTTGCGCAGGCTGCGGTCCTCGCTGAAGCCGTCGTCGCGCCTGAGCCGGCCGTCGGCGAAGCGGGCCTCCATGGGCGGATACAGGTAGCCGGTGACCGTGGCCACGGTCGCGCCGGCCTGCAAGTCTTCCAGTCCCGCAGGCGCGGCGATACCGGGCCGGCCGACCAGCACATCGGTCAGCTCGAACAGCGGCACGCTCCACTGGTAGCTCTGCGGCGTGCGGGTCCACTCGGGCTGCACATGGCAGCGCAGGTCGTATTCACCGGCCTGGGCCGCGGCTTCGAGCCGGGGCCGCGGCAGCATCACCGGCTGCAGCGGCCGGTGGGTGGCGGCGGCCAGGGCCAAGCCCAGGCGCTGGTTGATGCCCTGGACCAGCACGCCGTCGCGCAGCTCGCCATAGGGCATGGACCAGGCGGTCGAGACCGCGTAGCGGATGGGCTCGCGGCCCTGCGCCCAGGCCTCGCGCAGCGGCAGCGTGAGCAGCATGGACAGCAGGGCGAGCAGGGCGGGGCGCATGGGCTTGCGTCCTCAGAACACCAGGTCCAGGTTGACGGTCAGCACCTGCAGCCTTCCGTCCCAGTGCGAGCCTGGTCCCAGCGGCGGCGCCAGCGGGTAGCGGATGGAACCGCCGTTGCTGCCTATCTCGTGGTTGCGCGTGTGCTGCTGGCGCTCCCACTGCAGCTTGAGGGCCAGCTTGTCGGCCAGATCCCAGCGCAGGCCGGCCTGCAGCGCCCGGCGGTCATGCGGGGCCTGCAGGAACAGGTCCAGCGTGCTGTTGAACAGGGCGGCGGCGGCCGGCGCACCGGGGGCGGTCTGCAGGCCCAGCGGCGGCTCGCGGAAGCGCAGCTCGCCCAGGCCGGCATAGGGGGTCAGCACGCCGCGGCGCCAGCCGGCCAGCAGGTACCAGCCGCGGACGTCGGGTACATGGACCGTGTTGCCGTGGCGCAAGGCCAGCTCGGCCTGCAAGCGCAGGCCGCTGGCCGGCTCCCATTGCATCGAAAGGCTGCTCAGCTTCAGGTCCAGCTGCTTGAAGGGAGCGCGCTCGGCCAGCACGGTGGCGCAATTGAGGCAGGCCGTGCTGCCGCTCATGACCTGCTGCAGCAGGGCTTCGTTGCTCGGGTAGTTGAGGCTGCCCCGGTAGCCGGAATGCCCCAGGCGCAGCAGCAGGTCGCCGCGGCGCCAGGCCAGGGACAGGGCCGCGATCCGGCGTATGTCCAGCGAGCCTATGGCCAGCGGCAGGAAGGAGCGGCCCGCGGCCAGGCTCAGCTCCAGGCGGTCGTCGGTGCCCAGCTCGCGGGTCCAGCTCAGGCTGGCGCCGTCCAGGTGGGTGGTCGGGTTGAGCTGGTAGATGGTGTCGAAGGGCCGGGCATTGAGCTGGGCAAAGCCGACCGGCCGGGTCTCGGACAGCAGGAACACCGGCGCCTGCACCCGGCCCAGCTTGAAGCTGCTGCTGGCGTCGAAGTCCCAGCCCAGGTACAGCCATTCGCTGCGCGGCCGCCAGCGGCTGGCCGGGTCGTCCTTGGCTTGCAGCTGCCAGACCAGGCGGGTCTCCGCGCCCAGGGCCGCCTGCATCTGCAGGCCGAACTGGCTGTCGCCGTCGCCGCGCCAGCGTCCGCCGGTGCCGGCGACGGGCACCCGCTGGTCGGCCCGAAAGCCGGCCTCGCGGTCGTCGACCCGGTAGGCGCCCAGCGTGGCGAAGCCCTCGACCTGCAAGCCCTCCGGCAAGGCCTGGGCGCGGGCGGCGGCGCCGCAGGCCAGGCTCAGGCTGAAAAGTACGGCACAGGCGGACGACAGGCGCATCTGGGCAGGGCCTATTTGGCAGAGCGTAGGGGCGGCCGGGATGCCCGACTTTAGCCGCCGTAGGCGAATTTACGTAACGACCGCGGCCGGCCCTGCGTAGTACGCTTGCCGCCGTTTCGCCAATCCCCCCGAGCCCCTGCGCTCGAGTCCTGGAGACCCCGCCCATGAACAAGCTCTATCCGAGCGCCGCGGCCGCCCTCGAAGGCATAGTCAGCGACGGCCAGCTGATGGCCGTCGGCGGCTTCGGCCTCTGCGGCATCCCCGAAGCCCTGATCGCCGCGTTGCGCGACAGCGGCGTCAAGAACCTGACCGTGATCTCCAACAACGCCGGCGTCGACGGCTTCGGCCTCGGCCAGCTGCTGGAGACCCGCCAGATCAAGAAGATGATCTCCAGCTACGTGGGCGAGAACAAGGAGTTCGAGCGCCAGTACCTGGCCGGCGAGCTGGAGCTGGAATTCACGCCCCAGGGCACGCTGGCCGAGAAGCTGCGCGCCGGTGGCGCCGGCATCCCCGCCTTCTTCACCCGCACCGGCGTCGGCACCATCGTGGCCGAGGGCAAGGAGCTGCGCGAGTTCGACGGCTCCACCTATGTGATGGAACGGGCCCTGAACCCCGAGGTCTCGCTGGTCAAGGCCCACATCGCCGACAAGAGCGGCAACCTGGTGTTCCGCCGCACCGCGCGCAACTTCAACCCGGCCGCCGCCATGGCCGGCAAGATCACCGTGGTCGAGGTGGAGCAGATCGTCGAGACCGGCACGCTGGACCCGGACGCGATCCACCTGCCGGGCATCTATGTGCACCGCATCGTGCACAACCCGAATCCCGAGAAGCGCATCGAGAAGCGCACCATCACCGAGAAGAAGGGGAGCTGACCATGGCATGGACCCAAGACCAGATGGCGGCCCGCGCCGCGCAGGAACTCGAGGACGGCTTCTACGTCAATCTCGGCATCGGCATCCCGACCCTGGTGGCCAACCATGTGCCGGCCGACAAGGAAGTCTGGCTGCAGAGCGAGAACGGCATGCTGGGCATTGGCCCGTTCCCGACCGAGGACGAGGTCGATGCCGACCTGATCAATGCCGGCAAGCAGACCGTGACCACCATCGCCGGCTCGTCGATCTTCGGCAGCCATGATTCGTTCGCCATGATCCGCGGCGGCAAGATCAACCTGTCCATCCTCGGTGCCATGCAGGTCACGGCCCAGGGTGACCTGGCCAACTGGATGATCCCCGGCAAGATGGTCAAGGGCATGGGCGGTGCCATGGACCTGGTGGCCGGCGTCAAGCGCGTGATCGTGCTGATGGAGCACGTGGCCAAGAAGAAGGACGGCAGCGAGGACATGAAGATCCTGGCCCAATGCACGCTGCCGCTGACCGGACAGGGCGTGGTCAACCGCATCATCACCGACCTGGGCGTGATGGATGTGACGCCGGCCGGCCTCAAGCTGGTCGAGCTGGCCGAGGGCGTGAGCCGCGACTTCATCCAGAGCAAGACGGGCGTGCCGCTGATCTGATCGGCAGCCGCATCCGTCTCGAAGGGCCGCAATCGCGGCCCTTTTTCATGCCGCTGCGATCCCTTACGGGCTCTTGCATTTCTTTACGGGCGGGCCGCATCGCTTAGCGAACTCGGCTTTACATTGGCCCTCAGGTCGTCAAAGCCGAGGTGCCCCGTGAGCAGCAGCAGTGAGACACCCGTGATCGAGTCCGTGCCGTCCTTGTTGAACGACGAGCCGGTGGATGAAACCCAGGCCCGGGTGCTATCACCCGCGCCGTTGCCGGCCTTGCTGGGCGCCGCGGCGCTCACCGCCTGCGGTGGTGGCGGAGGCGGGGGCAGCAGCCCCTCGCCCAGTCCGACCCCCACGCCCAGCCCGCCCCCTCCGCCTCCACCACCTCCTCCGCCACCCCCCGCCCAGCCGACCGCCGCGGAGGCCTCGCGCTTCCTGGCCCAGGCCGGCTTCTCGGCCGGCACGGCCGACATCGCCACGGTGCAGGCCCAAGGCTATTCGGCCTGGCTCGACGCCCAGTTCGCGATGGCGCGCACCCAGGGCCACTACGACTGGATGCTGGAGAAGGGCTATGCGGTCGAGGCCAACCGCAGCAGCTTCGCCGGTGCCGACAACACCATCTGGCGCAAGCTGATCGCTTCGCCCGACCAGCTGCGCCAGCGCATGGTGCTGGCGCTGTCGGAAATCATGGTGGTCTCGATGAACGGCCTGCCGGTGTCCTGGCGCGGCTTCGTCACCGCAGCCTATGTGGACTGGCTGGACCAGCATGCCTTCGGCAACTTCCGCCAGCTGCTGGACGCGGTGACGCTGTCGCCGGCCATGGGCGTCTACCTGAACATGCGCGGCAACAAGAAGGAAGACGCCGCCAGCGGCCGGGTGCCGGACGAGAACTACGCCCGCGAGGTGATGCAGCTGTTCACCATTGGCCTGGTGCAGCTGAACATCGACGGCACGCCCAAGCTGGGCGGCAACGGCAAGCCGCTGGAGACCTACACCCAGACCAACATCACCGACCTGGCACGCGTCTTCACCGGCTGGGAATTCGACAACCCGCTGAACGACGACCCCGGCTATGCCAAGCGGCCCATGGTCCATATCGCCAGCCGCTTCTCGACCGGCGCCAAGAAGGTGCTGGACGTGGACATCCCGTCCACCGCCGACGGCCCCACGGCGCTGAAGACCGCGCTGGACACGCTGTTCAACCATGCCAATGTCGGCCCGTTCTTCGGTCGCCAGCTGATCCAGCGCTTCGTCTGCTCCAACCCCAGTGCGGCCTATGTGCAGCGCGTGGCCACGGTGTTCAACAACAACGGCAGCGGCGTGCGCGGCGACCTCAAGGCCGTGCTCAGGGCCGTGCTGATGGACACCGAGGCCAGGACCGCGCCCACCGGCGACGGCAGCGGCAAGCTGCGCGAGCCGGTGCAGCGCTTCGTGCAATGGGCGCGCACCGTGGGCCTGAGCTCGCCGACCGAGCTGTGGAACGTGGGCAATCTCTCGGACCCGGCCTCGCGCCTGGGCCAGAGCCCCTTGCGCAGCCCCTCGGTGTTCAATTTCTTCCGGCCCGGCTATGTGCCGCCCAACTCGACCCTGGGCACGAACGGCGTGACCGCGCCCGAGTTCCAGCTCTGCAACGAGAGCACGGTAGCCGGCTACCTGAACTACATGCAGACGCTGATACAGAACGGCGTCGGCGAGCTCAAGCCCAGCTACACGGCCGAGCTGACCCAGGCCAACGATGCCTCGGCCCTGGTGGACCGCTGGGCACTGCTGCTGGCCGCCTCCAGCCTCTCGCTCACCACGCTGACCACGATCAAGACAGCCGTGGGAACCATCGCCGCGACCACCGACAGCGGTCGCCTCAACCGCGTGCTGGCCACCCTCCTGATGGTGATGGCCACGCCCGAGTATCAAATCCAGAAGTGAGGCGGCCATGGCAAACATCTCCAAGCTGAAGACCCTGCAACGCCGCGAATTCCTGCGGCGCGCCTCGGCCCTGGGCCTGTCGGGCGTGGCCGCGCCCTGGGCCCTGAACCTGGCGGCCCTGGGCGAGGCCGCCGCGCAAGGCGCGCCGAATGACTACAAGGCCCTGGTCTGCATCTTCTTCTATGGCGGCAACGACTACGCCAACACCATCGTTCCCTACGACCAGGCCAGCTACAACAGCTACGCCACCATCCGCCAGACCATCGCCACGCCGCGCGACCAGCTGCTGGCGCTGAACCCGTCGGTGGCCCTGCCCAACAGCCGGCAGATGGCCCTGGCGCCGCAGCTGGGTCCGCTCAAGACCCTGTTCGACGCCGGCAAGCTGGGCGTGCTGCTGAACGTGGGCACCCTCGTCCAGCCGACCACGCTGGCGCAATACAAGGCGCAGAGCGTGCCGCTGCCGCCCAAGCTGTTCTCTCACAACGACCAGCAAAGCGTCTGGCAGGCCTCCAATCCGGAAGGAGCGACCACCGGCTGGGGCGGCCGCCTGGGCGACCTGTTCCTGAACGGCAATGGCAATGCCACCTTCACCTGCATCAATGTCTCGGGCAATGCGGTCTTCATGGCCGGCCAGCAGGCGGTGCAGTACCAGCTCTCGACCAGCGGGGCGGTGGCGATCAACGGCATCACGCGCACCCTGTTCGGCTCGCAGGCCTGCTCCGATGCCTTGCGCAGCCTGATCACGGCCCAGCGCAGCCACTGGATGGAGCAGGAGCTCAACCGCGTGGTCAGCCGCTCGGTCAACGCGCAGAGCATAGTCAGCACGGCGCTGGCCGGACTGCCGGCGCTGAAGACCACGTTCGACTCGGCCAACAGCCTGGCCTTGCAGCTGCAGATGGTGGCCAAGCTGATTGCGGCGCGCTCCAGCCTCGGCGCCTCGCGCCAAGTCTTCTTCGTGTCCATGGGCGGCTTCGACCTGCACGACTTCCTGCCCGACCAGCATCCGGGCCTGCTGACCAACATCGCCAATGCCATGGGCAGCTTCCACGATGCGATGGTCGAGATCGGCGCGATCAACCAGGTCACGGCCTTCACCGCCAGCGACTTCGGCCGCACCATGACCAGCAACGGCGACGGCTCCGACCATGGCTGGGGCAGCCACCATTTCGTGATGGGCGGGGCGGTCAAGGGTGGCAAGTTCTTTGGCCAGCTGCCGGCGATTGCGCTGAACGGACCGGAGGACGTGGGCCAGGGCCGCCTGCTGCCCACCACCTCGGTGGACCAGCTGGGCGCCACGCTGGCCAGCTGGATGGGGGTCAGCGCCAGCAACCTGCCGCTGGTGATGCCGCAGATCGCAAACTACAGCGTGAAGGACATCGGACTGTTCCTATGATGCGGCTGCCATGCATCCAGCCTTTCGCCGCGCCCTGATCCTCAGCCTCGTCCTGGCCTTTGTCGGCCTGGCGCGGGCCCAGCAACAAGACCCCAACCTGCCCGAGGCCGACACCGGCCTGGTGCCCAAGCCCGGCTGGACCTACCAGCGCGAGGCCGTGGCCGCGGCCAATCCACTGGCTGCCCAGGCCGGCGCACGCATCCTGCGCGAGGGCGGCAATGCGCTCGACGCGACCATTGCGGTGCAGCTGGTGCTGAACCTGGTCGAGCCGCAGAGCAGCGGCATTGGCGGTGGCGCCTTCCTGATGCTGTTCGACGGCAAGCAGGTCCAGGCCTGGGACGGCCGCGAGACCGCGCCGGCCGCGGCCAGGCCCGACATGCTGCTGCGGCCCGACGGCCGGCCCATGGGCGTGGCCGACGGCGAGGGCCGCGTGGTGGCCACGCCGGGCGTGCTGGCCATGCTGCAGGCCGCCCATGCCAGGAGCGGCCGCTTGCCATGGTCGAAGTTGATGCAGCCGGCCATCGAGCTGGCCGAGCAGGGTTTTGCGGTCAGCCCGCGCCTGAACAAACTGCTGGCCCAGGACCGGCTGCTGGTCAAGGACGAGCAGGCCAGGCGTTATTTCTTCGATGACCAAGGCAAGCCCTGGCCGGTCGGCCACCGGCTGAAGAACCCGGCGCTGGCGGCCGTCTTGCGCCAGGTGGCCGAGCGCGGCGCAGCCGTCCTGCAAGAGGGCACCGTCGCTGAGGACATCGTGCGGCGGGTCCAGGCGCGCCAGGGCGTGCTGACGACCAACGACCTCAAGGCCTACCAGCCGCTGCAGCGCGAGGCGATCTGCGCCAGCTGGCGCGAGCAGTACAAGGTCTGCGGCTTCCCGCCGCCATCCTCGGGCCAGCTGACCCTGGTCCAGACGCTCAAGCTGCTGGACTACGCCAGTGCGCCGCGCCAGCCCTTGCAGGCCAACGGCCTGCCCAGTGCCGAATGGTTGCACCGCTATGTCGAGGCTTCCAAGCTGGCCTTCGCCGACCGCGCGCTCTACATCGCCGACCCGGCCTTCCAGCCGGCGCCGGCCGGCGACTGGAGCAGCCTGCTGGACGAGGACTACCTGAAGCGCCGCGCCGCCCTGATCGGCCCGCAGAGCATGGGCCAGGCCCTGGCCGGCACGCCGCGCGAGGCGGTCACGGCCCTCGCGCCGCAGGCCGATCAGCCCGAGTACGGCACCAGCCACATCAGCGTCATCGATGCCGAGGGCCGCGGCGTGGCCATGACCACCACGATAGAGGCCGCCTTCGGCGCCCGCATCCTGAGCGACGGCGGCACGGGCCTGGCCGGCGGCTTTCTGCTGAACAACCAGATGACCGACTTTTCGCTGCGGCCCACCGACAGCGAAGGCCGGCCGGTGGCCAACCGCATCGCGCCGCTGAAGCGGCCGCGCTCCAGCATGAGCCCGACCCTGGTATTCGACGCCAAGAGCGGCCAGCTGCTGATGAGCCTGGGCGCGCCCGGCGGCCCGGCCATCATCTCGTTCACCGCCAAGACCCTGTTGGCGACGCTGGCCTGGGGCTTGACGCCGCAGCAGGCGATAGATCTGCCGAACGTGTTGAGCATGAACACCGGGCCGCTCTACCTGGAGCGCGAGCGCTGGCCGGCCGAGCTGCAGCAGCTGCTGCGCGAGCGTGGCCACCAGGTGCAACAGAGCGAGCTGACCAGTGGCCTGCAGGCCATCCTGCGCCGTGGCGACAAGCTGCTGGGCGGCGCCGATCCGCGCCGCGAGGGCATAGTCAGCGGGCGCTGAAAGGCGACGGCAGCTGCCCGGTCAGCTGGGCGGTGATCAGGGCTTTCAGCGGTGGCAAGCTGTCAGCCACGGCAATCACGCCCTGGCGCAGCAGCCGGGCCGGCGGACGCTCGTCGGTGAACAGCTTCACCAAGGCATTGGTGCCCTGGTAGATCGGCCAGGTCGCACGGCGATGCGTGGCCGCATAGCGGGCCAGCAACTCCGGATCGCCCGGGTCGATGCTGCCGGTCAACAGCGCGGCCAGCGTCTCGATGCCATAGAGGCCGAAGTTGTAGCCGTGGGCCGTGACCGGATGCATGCCCACGGCGGAATCACCGATCAAGGCGAAGCGCCGGGCGACGAAGCGGTGGGCATAGGTGGCGACCAGCGGATAGTGATGGCGAGGCCCCGCCAGCCTGAGGCGGCCGAACCGGTCCTGACTGTGTTCCTGCACCCAGCCCAGCCAATGCCGGTCGGACCAGGCCCGCTGCTCATGCGCCTGGTCGGTGGGCAGCGTCAGCACCAGGGAGCTCAGGGTCGGCGAGTAGCCGCCCAGCGGCAGCCAGGCCATGGTGTGGCCATGGTGGAAGCATTCCAGTGCCTGGTCCTGGTGCGGCCGTTCATGCTCGACACGGCAAAGCAGCACGCTGCGGCCGAAGTCGCGCATCTCGGCGCCGATGCCGGCCCTGCGCCGGCTGGCCGAGAAGCGGCTGTCGGCGGCGATCAGCAGCGGCGTGCACAGCGTCTCGCCGCCGGGCAGCAAGAGGCGGGCGGCCTGGGGACCCAGGCCCAGGTCATCGACACGGGTGCCGGGCCGCAGCTGGATCAGCGGTCGCCGCTGCGCCCCCTGCCAGGCGATGCGGCGAAGCCAGTGATTGGGCACCAGGGCTCCGAGCCGGTCGGCGTTGCCACTGCCGAAATGCAGCGACTGCGGGGCCGTGCCGTTGAAGACGCGGGCCTGTCGCAGCGGCGAGATCGCTTCGGATGGCAGGTCCGGCCAGGCCTGCAGCGCCTGCAGGATGGCGATGCCGCGGTGGGTCAGGGCGATCTCGCGGCCGTCCTCTCCCGGATCCGCCAGCTCGGCTTCTGAAGCGCCGTCCAGCACGGTGCTGGCAATGCCGGCGTCGGCCAGAGCGCAGGCCATGGAAAGGCCGGCCGGGCCGGCGCCGATGATCAGGACGGAGGGGGTATCTGGCATGCCGCCAGACTAGGGCGGCCGCCTGATCGGCGCCTTGATCCGGGTCAGCGCTTGTCGCCGGACTTGAGGCCCAGAACCGCCAGCGCCATCAGCAGCAGGTAGAGGGCGCCGCTCCAGATCTCGTAGGGCAGGCCCAGCAGCCGGTAGGCCGCGGCCTCGGCGCAGGAGGCCGTGACCATGAAGACCTTGGGCCAGAGCTCGTTCAGGCCGAGGCCGGTCATCACGCGGTCGGCCAAGGTCAGGTTGCAGGACGCCAGCTGGCTGGCCACGTCATGCTGGTACCAGGCCGAGGCCAGGCCGGCGATGCCCAGCACCAGGACCAGGCCCAGCGTGGCGAGGCGGGCGGGCTTCCAGCGTTGCGCCATCCAGCCCAGGCCGGCCACCACGCCGATGACGATGAAGATCAGCCGCTGCATCACGCACCAGGGGCAGGGGCGCACCTTGTAGCCATGCTGGGCCACCAGGGCGGCGGCCACACCGGCAAAGGAGAGCAGGCAGATCAGCGCCAGGGCGCGGGCGGGCTTGAGGTTCAGCATCGCCTTACTCGACCTCGGCCACCATCTCGATCTCCACGCAGGCGCCCATGGGGATCTGGGCCACACCGAAGGCGGCGCGCGCGTGGGCGCCGACCTGGGGACCGAAGACCTGGGCGATCAGCTCGGAGGCGCCATTGGTCACCAGGTGGTGCTCGGTGTAGTCGCTGCTGCTGTTGACCAGGCTGACCAGCTTGACGATGCGCTTGACCTTGTTCAGATCGCCGACGGCGGCATGTAGCGTGCCCATCAGGTCGATGGCGATGGCGCGGGCCGCGGCCTGGCCGGTGGCGGTGTCGGTATCGCGACCCAGCTGGCCGACCCAGGGCTTGCCGTCTTTCTTGGCGATGTGGCCCGAGAGGAAGACCAGCTTGCCGGTCTGCACGAAGGGCACATAGGCGGCCACCGGCACGGCGACCGGCGGCAGGGTGATGCCCAGCTCTTCAAGCTTGGCGTAGACATTGTTGGTGTTGCTCATGGCGGCCCCCGGCACGTGAAATTGGCCGGCATCCTACACCGGGGGAAACAGGGGGATGGGGGCATGGGACAGCGGACATCGGCCCTGGCCTGGGGCCTGGCGGCGCTCGCCTGGCTGGCCGGCCTGGCCCTGCTGCAGCACAGCGGCCGGCTGCCCGGCGAATCGGCCTTGGCCGGCCTGGTCATCGCCACCGGCCTGCTGGCCTGGCGGCAATGGCACCGGCCGCATTGGCTGGGCCTGCTGCTGCTCGCACTGGTCGGCTCGATGGCCTGGGGAAGTTGGCGGGCCGAGCAGCGGCTGGCCGAGCATCTGCCACCGGCCTGGGAAGGGCGCGACGTCTGGCTGCAGGGAGAGGTGAAGTCGCTGCCGCAATCGCTGCAGGGGCAGTCGGGCGTGCCGGGCTGGCGCTTTCGCTTCGGCGTTGAGCAGGCCTGGGACGCAGCGGGCCGTCTGCTTGACGTGATTCCCGGCGAGCTGCTGCTGAGCCAGTACGCGCAGGGCGGCGCCTCGCTGACGAATTGGCGGGCCGGCCAGCGCTGGAAGCTGCTCGTGCGACTGCGGCGTCCGCATGCGCTGATCAACCCGTTGGCCGGCGACTACGAGCTGTGGCTGCTTGAGCAGGGCATTCGGGCCACCGGCGTGCTGCGGCCGGCACCGCCGCAGCCGCTGGCGGCCTCGCCCTGGCCGCAGATCGATGGCCTGCGGCAAGACCTGCGCGAGGCGATCCAGAAGCGCATCAGCGGGCCGGGCGATGCAGCGCTGCTCAGCGCCTTGAGTTTGGGTGACCAGCAGGCCATTGGCCGCAGCGACTGGGCCCTGTACCGCGACACCGGCGTCGCGCACCTGGTCGCCATCTCGGGCATGCACGTCACCATGCTGGCCTGGGCAGCGCAAGGCCTGGTCGGGCGACTGTGGAGACGCAGTGCGCGGGCCTGCCTGCGTTGGCCCGCGCCGCTGGCGGCACGCTGGGCCGGCGTGGCGGTGGCGCTGGCCTATGCGTTGTTCGCCGGCTGGGGCGTGCCGGCCCAGCGCACGGTCTGGATGCTGGCTTCGCTGGCGGCCTTGCAGAGCGCCGGCCTGCGCTGGCCCTGGCCCTTGCAGCTGCTCGCCGCGGCTTGGTTGGTAACCGTGGTCGACCCCTGGGCCGTGGCGCAGGCCGGATTCTGGCTGTCCTTCATTGCTGTGGGACTCTTGATGGCCGGCGGCTCGGCCTCGCCTCAGGGCTGGCGACAGCATCTGTGGGCGGGCCTCCGAGCCCAGTGGATTGCGACCCTCGGTCTGGCGCCGCTGAGCCTGCTGTTCTTCCAGCAGCTCTCGGTCGTGGGCCTGGTGGCCAATCTGCTGGCGATTCCGCTGGTCAGCCTGTTGATCACGCCGCTGGCCCTGGCGGGCAGCCTGCTGCCGGGCCTGTGGCCGCTGGCGGCCTGGTGCTGCCAGGGTTTGCGCGCCTATCTGCAGTGGCTGCAGGCCTGGTCGGCGGCGGTCTGGTGGCTGCCGGTGGCGCCGCTGTGGGCGCAGGCCCTGGGGCTGGTCGGCGGTGGCTTGCTGGTCCTGCCCTTGCCCTGGCGGCTGCGGCTGCTGGGATTGCCGCTGGCCCTGGCCCTGCTGTGGCCGGCGGCCTCACGCCCGCTGCGTGGAAGCTTCGAGCTGCTGGCGCCCGATGTGGGGCAGGGCATGGCCGTGCTGATACGCACCGAGCGGCATGCCCTGCTGTTCGACAGCGGCCCGCAATGGGGGCCGGACAGCGACGCCGGCCAGCGCGTGCTGCTGCCGCTGCTGCGCGGCCTGGGCGAAGCCCGCCTCGACGAACTGCTGCTGAGCCATAGGGATACCGACCATGTGGGTGGCGCCGCTTCGGTGCTGGCCGGCCTGCCGGCGCGCCGCCTGCGCTCGTCGCTGGAGGATGGCCATCCGCTGTTGCAAGACCAGGCGGCGATCCGCTGCCTGGCCGGCCAGCGCTGGCAGTGGGATGGCGTGAGCTTCGAGGTCCTGCATCCGCAGGCTGCCGACTATCGCGGTGGCGCCAAAAGCAATGCGCTCTCCTGCGTGCTGCGGGTGGTCGATGCCTCGGGTCGCAGCGCGCTGCTGACCGGCGATATCGAGGCGGCCCAGGAGCAGGCCTTGCTCGCTGCAGGCGAGTTGCAGCCCACCACCGTCCTGCTGGCCCCTCACCACGGCAGCAAGAGCTCGTCCACCACCGCTTTCATCTCGGCGGTGCAGCCGCGCTTCGTGCTGATCCAGGCCGGCGACCGCAACCGTTTCGGCCATCCGGCCCTGGAGGTGCTGGCGCGCTACCAGGCGGCGGGTGCCGAGGCCCTGGCGTCGCCGGCCTGCGGGGCTGTTCTATGGCGCAGCGAAGAGGTCAGACCCCACTGCCAGCGCGATCTGGCGCGGCGCTACTGGCATGACGCGGTGCGGCTCGCACCGCTTCAGGGCGAGGCCGTCGGGCCCGAGGCGGCGGAGGCAGGTGGCTGAGGCGCTGGCGGCGCGCCCATCATCCGCATCGCCAGCAGTTCGCGTCCCAGCTCGATCACGGCCATTGCGTAGTAGGCCGACTGGTTGTAGCGGGTCAGCACATAGAAGTTCTGGGTGCCGGCGCGATAGACCGGCGCTGACTTGCCGCCCATCTGCAGCTCGATCACCGCCAGCGGGCCTTCATGCAGGCGGCCGGCCTCGGACAGCAGCACGCCGGCCTCGTCCATCTGCGCGGCGCTGAACGTGGGTCGGATATCGGGCACCAGCAGCCGCGCGCGGGTGCTGGTTTCGGTCGGCAGGGTCAGCGTGTAGTCGGTGGCCATGCCGCGCTGCCAGCCATGCTGGGCCAGGAAGTTGGCGATCGAGCCTATGGCATCGACCGGATGGCCGATCAGGTCGATCTGGCCGTCGCCGTCGAAGTCAAGGGCGTAGCGGTTCCAGCTGCCCGGCATGAACTGGCCGAAGCCCAGCGCGCCGGCATAGGATCCCTTGAGCCCGGCCGGGTCCACGCCCTCGCGCCGGGCCAAGATCAGCAGCTCGGCCAGCTCCTGCCGGAAGAAGGGGCTGCGGTCGCTGCGGCCCTTGGGGAAGTCGAAGCTCAGCGTGACCAGGGCGTCCAGGGCCGAGAAGCCGCCCATGATGCGGCCGTAGAAGGTCTCGACGCCGAGGATGCCCAGGATGACCTGGGCCGGCACGCCGAAGCGCTCTTCGGCGCGGGCCAGGGCCGCTTCGTGTACGGCCCAGAAGGCCAGGCCGGCCTGCAGCCGGCGCGCCTCGATGAAGCGGCTGCGGTAGGCGCCCCAGTCCTTGGCCACGCCCACCGGCGCCGGCATGATCAGCCGCTGAACCGCAGGCACCACCTTGGCGGCGGCCAGCTGCTGGCGCAGCTGTGATTCGTCGAAACCCTCGCGGGCCGCGAGATCGGCGGCAAAGGCGCGCATCGCGGCGCGGTCGCCGAGCGGGCGGGGTGCGGCGTCGCGAGGCGCCTTGGCGGTGTGTTTGGCGGGCTTCCTGGCGGCCGCCGCTGCGGCGGTCGGTGGCAGGGCCAGGAGGGCAAGCAGGGGGAGCAGTCGCAACAGCTTCGTCATCGGGAGGGCATTGGATTTGTCGCCAGCATAAGGGCAGGCGCGAGGGGCGCCGCTGCCGCCGAGCCGGGGCTCAGCGGGCACCGGCCCTGAGTTCGCGACTGGCCGCTGCAAATCGCTGCCACCACAGCCTGCGCTCCGTCCAGCTGGCGGGCGCTGCCGACGCGGCATAGCGCGAGGCTTCGAGGCCCAGCAGCAGCTCGACCAGACCTGCAGCCGCAGCGCCGTGGCGATCACTCAGAAGTTCAGCCCAGCGCCGCGGGCCCTGAGTTTCGCTGGCCTCTATGCCGGCCTGACGCAGCTCGCGGACCAGTCTCTGCCGCTGCCTGGTCCATGCATCGCGCGGCCTGGCCTGCCAGCGCATCCAGCCCCATAGCACCAGTGTCGCCGTGAGGATCAGGCCGGCGATCAGCTGGCCCAGGGCGGTCCAGTCGGGTTGCTGCCAGCCCAGGCTCTTGAGCAGGTCGAACTGCTGGCCGCGCGAATAGTTCAGGACTAGCTGCTGCCAGCGGTTGTTCAGCGTTTCCCAGCCGTCGCGCAGGCCGCGCCACAGCGCCGGATTCATGCTGCCCAGCACGCCGGCGATGGCGCCGGGCGCCGGTTGAAGCGAGCGGCCAGCGCTGATGCGCTCGGGCGCCACGGCGGCGGTCGGGTCCACGCGCACCCAGCCGCGGCGCTCGGACCAGTATTCGGCCCAGGCATGGGCGTTGCTGTTGCGGACGACCAGGTAGCCGTCCTGCGGCACCGGGTCCACTCCCTGGAAGCCGGTGACGATGCGGGCCGGCACGTCCATGGCCCTCAGCATCACGACGAAGGCAGCAGCGAAGTGCTCGCAGAAACCGAGCCGGCGGTCGAACCAGAATTCGTCGATCAGATGCGGTGTCAGTTCTCCGTAGCGCCCTGGCTCCAGCGTGTAGTTGAAGTCGTTCGTGCGGATATGGCTCAGCACCGCATCGACCCGCGCCTGCGCCGTGGCCTCGGGGCCCAGGCTGGCCTTGAGCTGCCTGGCCCAGGCCAGGGAGCGCGGATTGCGGTTGAGGGGCAGCACCACGTACTCGCTCAGTGCGCCGCTGGTTTTCAGCGGGCCATGCTCGTGCTGCAGCCAGACCTGGTGCGTGAAGCGCAAGCGCTCGGTCACCGGCCGGTCGGCCAGCCACTGCAGGTCGACGCCGCGCCGTAGTGTCAGCTGGTCGAGAGTCCAGATGGCATTGGGTGCCTCGCTGCCGAGCTCAAGCAGCGGCAGCACCGGAATGCGCAGCGGCTCCAGCGTCACTTCCACGCTGGTAGCCCGGCCGCTGACCCGCGGTGCCGCCTCGCGCAGCGGGAACACGCGGTTGCTGGGCCGCCAGCTGCGCCCGTCGAAATCGGACAGCACCGGCCCGCGGAAATACAGGGCCGACGAGGGCGGAGCGGGGCCTTCGAAGCGCAGCCGCATCGCGATGCTGTCGTCGTTGGCGATCTCGCTCATGGCGCCGAAGTCCAGGCGGTTGGACAGGCCGGTCTTGCCCACCGCATCGGCGGGTATGCCCCACAGCGGCGCGATGCGCGGGAAAAGGAAGAACAGGGCCAGCATCAGCGGCAGGCCGAGCAAGGTGGTGCGCGCGGCCTGCCTGGCGGCCAGCAAGAGCGAGGGCTGGCCTATGGGCATCTGGGCCAGCACCAGGGCGCTGAGCAGGGCCCAGACGCACAGCAGCATCCAGACCGCGGTCAGCAGCGACTGCGAATAGAGGAAGGAGGTCAGGACCAGGAAGAAACCGAGGAAGAACACGACGAAGGCATCGCGCCGCGCGCGCAGTTCCAGCGTCTTGAGCGCCATCAGCAGGGTCAGCAGCGTGATGCCCGGCTCGCGGCCCAGCAGGCTGCGGTAGCTGAGCCAGGTCAGCCCGGCGGTGATCACCAGCAGGCCGACCAGGGGCCAGCGCCCCGGCAGCGAAGCGCCGCGCCAGGCCAGCTGGGCGCGCCAGAGCAGCATCAGTGCGGTGAGGGCGCTGCACCACAGTGGCAGATGGTCGGCGTGCGGCGCCACGGTGGCGGTGATGGTCAGCAGCAGGAACAAGGTGTCGCGCGTCTCGCGCGGCAGCCGGGCCAGGCGCTCGCTGATCAGGCTCATGCGGTCCGTCCCGGTTCGGCCAGTGCCAACAGTTCGAGGCAGGCCCGCCGGTGCTCAGGTCCCTGGGCCGGGTCCAGTTCCTGACCCGGAACGCGCAGGCCATAGGGATGGCCTTGGGACTCGGCCGCCAGCACCCAGGCGGTCAGGCGCGAGAGCCGGGCTTCCCATTCGCGGCCGGCGGTGTCGGCGATGTCCAGCCAGAGCCGCTGGCTGGCCGGCGCGCGGGTCTCGCGCACCCACAGCGGGCCGCCTTGCTCCAGCGCCAGTGCGGCCTTCTTCCAGATCACCTGGCGCAGCGTGTCGCCGCGGCGGTAGGCGCGCACGCCTTCGAAGTCCTGGCCCGGCAGCAGGGCGCCGCCGCTGAGCTCGCCGGCCTCGGCCGCATGGGCCGTGACCGCGAACGGCGCCGCCGGCTGCTCGGCCCGCGGATAGACCCAGGCCCGGGTGGCCGGCCGCCAGATGCTCCAGGCGCGGAACAGGCCCAGCGGGAAGCGGGTTTCAATCACCAGCGTCGGCAATTCGAGCAGACCGCGCCGCGTGGCCGGGCAGCGCACATGGACCAGGGCATGGCCTTGGGCCGGCACGTCGCACCAGGCGGTCTCGCCCTTGCCACCGTTCTCGTCCTGCACCCGGATGCCTACGCCGTAGCGCGCGCGGCCGCTGTTGTGCACTCTCAGCTCCAGCTGCAGGTCGCCGCCGGCAAAGCCCGGGGCCGGCTCGCGCAGGTCCATCTGCAGGCCGCGCAGATTGCCGTGCGTGGCATGCATGGACGCAAAGCCGGCGCCGGCCAGCAGAAAGGTCAGCATGTAGCCCAGGCTCAGCTGGTCGTTGATCGAGGCCAGCAGCAGCACGCCCAGCGTGAAGCAGAAGGCCAGGCCCGGCCGGCTGGGCAGGATGTAGATGTTGTTCTGCCCCATGGCATGGGTGTCGCGCCGCTGGTGGCGGGCGGCCCACCAGGCGTCTATGCGCGAGCGCACGTACTTCAGCATGGGATCAGGGAATCGGCACGGCCTCGATCATGGCGCGCACCTGCTCGGCCGGGCCGCGGCCGGCCCCGGCGCGGGGCCGCAGCCGGTGGGCGATGGTCTGCGGCAATATGGCCTGCACATCGTCCGGCGCCACGTAGTCGCGCTGGTCCAGCAGGGCGCGCGCCCGCGCGGCCCGCAGCACGCCCAGTCCGGCGCGCGGGCTCAGGCCTTCGCTGAACCACTGGCCGGAGCGGGTCGCGGCGATCAGGGCCTGCAGATAGTCGAGCAGGGCCGGCGAGGCGTGGATGGCCTTGACCGCGGCCTGGGCGGCGATCAGCTCCTGCGGCGTCATCAGCGGCTGCAGCTCGCGGATCGCCTCGCGGCTGTCCTGGCCCATCAGCAGCTCGCGCTCGGAGGCCGCGTCTGGATAGCCCAGCGAGATGCACATCAGGAAGCGGTCCAGCTGCGATTCCGGCAGCGGGTAGGTGCCGAGCTGCTCGCTGGGGTTCTGCGTGGCGATGACGAAGAAGGGCTGGGGCAGGGCATGGCTCTGGCCATCGATGCTGACCTGGTTTTCTTCCATGGCCTCGAGCAGGGCGCTCTGGGTCTTGGGGCCGGCGCGGTTGATCTCGTCGGCCAGCAGCACCTGGGCGAACACCGGCCCGGGATGGAAGACGAAACCGGCTCGTTCGCGCTCATAGACTGAGACGCCGAGCAGGTCCGAAGGCATCAGGTCGGCGGTGAATTGCAGGCGCGAGAACTTGAGCCCCATGGACACGGCCAGCGCATGGGCCAGGGTGGTCTTGCCGACGCCGGGAAGGTCCTCGATCAGCAGGTGGCCACCGGCGATCAGGCAGGCGATGCAGTCGCGGATCTGGGCCGGTTTGCCCTTGATGATCGTGCTAATCTGCCGCTGCAAGTCGCCGAGTTGACGGGCCGCCTGGGCTTGGGATTCTTTGAGCGTCATGCGGCGACCTTAACCGAAACCAGCCCTGCATGCCGACTGCGTACATCAGCCATCCCGCCTGCCGCCGCCACGACATGGGGCCGGGCCATCCGGAATGCCCGCAACGTCTAGACGCGATAGAAGACTGGCTGCTGGCCAGCGGCCTGGACCAGGCTCTGGAGCGCCATGATGCCCCCGAGGCGCGCGGCAGCGACCTGGAGCTGGCCCATACCCATCGCTACGTGGCCGAGCTGAGCGAGACTTTGCAGGCGCTGGCCGCCACCGGCGAATCGCGCGCCATGGACCCCGATACCGTGGCCTGCCCGCAGACCTGGGCAGCGGCCCTGCGCGCGGCCGGCGCTGCCGTCCATGCGACCGACCTGGTGATAGACGGCAAGGCCGAGAACGCCTTCTGCGCGGTGCGTCCGCCGGGCCACCATGCGACCCGCGACCAGACCATGGGCTTCTGCTTCTTCAACAACGTGGCCGTGGCGATCCGCCATGCGCTGGACGTGCGCGGCCTCAGGCGCGTGGCCGTGGTCGACTTCGACGTGCACCACGGCAATGGCACCGAGGACATCCTGGCCGGCGACGAGCGGGTGCTGATGGTCTCGATCTTCCAGCACCCGCTGTATCCCTACTGCGGCGCCGTGCCCAAGGGCGAGAACATGATCAACCTGCCCGTCCCGCCCTACACCCGCGGTGGCGAGGTGCGCGAGATGATCGAGGCCCAGTGGATGCCGGCGCTGGAGGCCTTCAAGCCCGAGATGATCTTCATCTCGGCCGGCTTCGATGCCCACCGCGAGGACGAGCTGGGCCAGCTGGGCTTGGTCGAGGCCGACTACGAATGGATGACCCAGCGGATCATGCAGCTGGCCGAGCGCCATGCCCAGGGCCGCATCGTGTCCTGCCTGGAAGGCGGCTATGCGCTGGATGCGCTGGCCCGCAGCGTGGGCGTGCATCTGCGCACGCTGGCCGGCATCTGAAATCATTTCCCTCTTCTTTGATTCCTTCGATTCCCGATGAACCGACCGCTCAGCTTCGATGAGCTGCAGGCCCTGGGTGCGGCCCTGCTCAAACCCGCCGCCCTGACCGAACTGGGCCTCTTGCTCGGCGCCCTGGCCCTGGCCTGGTTGCTGGTCTGGCGGCTGGGCAAGTCCCGCATGGACAGCCAGCAGCGGCCCTTGTCGGTGCTGTTCGGCCGTCATGTGGTGGACGGCGTGCTGTTCCCCTTGCTGGCCCTGCTGCTGGCCCTGGGTGCCCGCCGGCTGGTGATGCACTGGGGCCTGCCGCTGGCGCTGTTCAAGCTGGCCGTGCCGGTCCTGATCTCGCTGCTGGCGATCCGCTTCACCGTGCGTGTGCTGACCGTGGCCTTGCCCGAGTCCAACTGGGTGAAGCTGGTGGAGCGCTTCGTGTCCTGGGTGGCCTGGCTGGGTTCGGTGCTCTGGATCACCGGCCTGTGGCCGGCGCTGATGCAGGAACTGGAGGACATCAGCTGGAAGGTCGGTGGCAAGGCCCTGAGCCTGCGCAGCATGCTGGAAGGCGGGCTGACCGCGGCCGTGGTGCTGGTGATCTCGCTGTGGATCTCGTCCATCATCGAGGCCAGGCTGTTGCGCAACGTGACCACCGACCTGTCGCTGCGCAAGATCGCGGTCAACCTGACCCGGGCCGTGCTGCTGCTGGTGGGCCTACTGCTGGCGCTGAGCGCGGCCGGCATAGACATCACGGCCCTGGGCGTGCTGGGCGGTGCGTTGGGCGTGGGCATAGGCTTCGGCCTGCAGAAGCTGGCGGCCAACTATGTGAGCGGCTTCGTCATCTTGGCCGAGCGCTCGCTGCGGATAGGCGACATGGTCAAGGTCGACGGCTTCGAAGGCCGCATCAGCGACATCAAGACCCGCTACACCGTGATACGCGCGCTCAACGGCCGCGAGGCCATCATTCCCAACGAGACCCTGATCACCACGCGGGTCGAGAACAGCTCGCTGGCCGACCCGCAGGTGCTGCTGACCACGCTGGTGCAGGTGGCCTATGGCTGCGACGTGGAGCAGGTGATGGCGAAGCTGGCCGAAGCCGTGGGCGGTGTGGAGCGGGTGCTGGCCAGCCCGGCACCGGCCGTGCAGCTCAGCAGCTTCGCGGCCGACGGCCTGGAGCTGACCGTGAGTTTCTGGATCTCGGATCCGCAGAACGGCCAGGGTGGCGTGCGTTCCGATGTCAACCTGACGGTGCTCAAGACGCTGGCCGAATTGGGGGTCGAGATCCCCTATCCGCAGCGGGTCTTGCATCAACGAACTGCCACCGCCCCATAGACTCGCCGCAGGGAGGCTCGACACGATGGTCAAGCACTGGCTCGCCGCCTTGCTGATGGCAGGACTGGGGACGACGGCCCAGGCCGTAACGCTGAGGCTGTGCACCTCGGACAGCTCGTTCTTCCCCTACACCATGCCGGACGGCAATGGCCAGTTCCAGCAGGCCGTGCGTGCGGCGGCCAAGGAGCTGGGGCTGGACATAGACAACCGCGTGGCGCCGCGCGCCCGCTGCCTGCAGGACACGCGGACCGGCAATGCCGATGCGCTGATAGGCATCTTTGCCGTCGAGCGCCTGGCCTGGATGGCTTATCCGATGCTGGGCGACAAGCAGCCCGATGCCGAGCGCGGCCTGGGCTCGGTGCGCTTCCTGGTCTACAGGCGCCAGGGCAGCAAGGCCGGCTGGGACGGCCGCCGGTTCCAGCAGGTCGGCGACGAGCCGGTGGGTGTGCAGTTCGGCTATGCCTATGGCGTGCCGCTGGACCAGCTCGGCGTGATCATCGACGACAAGGCCACCTCGGCCGACCAGCTGTTCGCCAAGTTGGAGCGTGGCCGCATCGCGCTGGCCGTGATGCAGGAAGAGCAGGGGCGCCAGCTGCTTTCGCGGCAGTACGCCAAGCAGCTGGAGGCGCTGGAGAATCCATTCAACACGCTGAACTTCTACCTGATCGTCAGCAAGGACTTCCAGTCCGCCCATCCGGAGCTGGTGCAGAAGCTCTGGCGCACCCTGGGTGGCCAGCGCCCGGCGGGGCGTTAGGCGAACGCCTCGTTCCCGAGGCCATCGCAGGCTGGCGCTGACTGCAAAAAAGTTCCGTGACCCGCCGGCGGCCGCTGACTAGCATGTCGGCGCCTTTCATAGGGGAGACGACGATGGGCTTCATGCAAAGAGTGATGGTGTCGCAGCTGGTGCCGGCCGCCCTGGTCGTGGTGCTGGGGGCGGCCGTGGCGCTGGGCACCTCCGGCCTGGAGAGCCGCCTGGCCGACTACTTCAGCCGCCAGGATGCGCTGGCCAGCGAGGTGGCCGAGATGTATGCCCAGGGCCTGCAGATGGGCCAGGCGCTGCGCAACATCGCGCTGGATCCGGCCAACAAGAAGGGCTACGAGAACCTGGAGAACGCCGCCAAGGCCTATGACAAGGCGGCCCAGGGCGCGGCCGCCGCAGCCGGCGACGAGCACAAGAAGAAGCTCGCGAGCATGGCCGAGATGCGCCGCAAGCTGGCCCAGGTGCAGGCGGAGGTCGTGACGCTGGCACCGCAGGATGCGGCGGCCGCGATCCAGCTGATCACCAAGCAGGAGACACCGGCCTGGCGCGAACTGCGCGGCGAGCTGATCGAGCTGAAGAAGAGCAGCGCGGCCGACAAGGAAGCGGCCCGCGTGGAAGCGGGCGCCGCCATGGCCAAGGCCCGCTGGTGGACCCTGGGCCTGGTGGCCCTGTGCCTGGTGGTCTGCGTCTTCCTGCAACTGAATCTGCGCGTCGCCCTGCGTAGCGAACTGGGCGGCGACCCGGCTCTGGCCCGCGACGTGCTCGAGCGGGTCGCCGAGGGCGACCTGCTGGCCGAGGTGCCGGTGGCCCAGGGCGACAGCCACAGCATGATGTCGGCCCTGGCGCGTACCCGCGATTCGCTGCGGGCCCTGGTCAGCGACGTGAACCTGAGCGCCCAGTCGATCAGCACCGCCACCGGCGAGATTGCCGCGGGCAACCAGGACCTGTCCAACCGCACCGAGCAGCAGGCCAGCAGCCTGCAAGAGACCGCCGCCTCGATGGAGCAACTGGCCTCGACCGTGCGCCACAACGCCGACTCGGCCGACGAAGCCAGCAAGCTGGCCCACCAGGCCAGCAGCGTGGCGGCCGAGGGCGGCGCCGTGGTCCAGCAGGTGGTGCTGACCATGGACGCGATCTGCGCCCAGAGTCGCAAGATATCGGACATCACCTCGGTGATCGACTCCATCGCCTTCCAGACCAATATCCTGGCGCTGAACGCGGCCGTGGAAGCGGCGCGCGCCGGCGAGCAGGGCCGCGGCTTCGCGGTCGTGGCCTCCGAGGTGCGCTCGCTGGCCCAGCGAAGCGCCCAGGCGGCGCGCGAGATCAAGAGCCTGATCGCCGAGAACGTCGAGAAGGTCGAGGGCGGCAGCCAGCAGGTGCAGCAGGCCGGCCAGACCATGGAGGCGCTGGTCCAGCAGGTGCAGCGCGTCAGCGGCCTGATAGGCGAGATCTCGGCCGCCACGCGCGAGCAGAGCAGCGGGCTTTCGCAAGTCAGCCAGGCGGTCGGTCAGCTCGACGAGGTGACCCAGCAGAACGCCGCCCTGGTGGAGCAGAGCACGGCCGCGGCCATGAGCCTGAACGAGCAGGCCGCGCGCCTGGGCGGCCTGGTCGGGGTGTTCAAGCTCCGCTGAGCATTGGCTTAGAAGTCCGCGTCGAGCACGATGCGGTAGCGCGCCTTGCCGGCACGCAGATGGTCCAGGGCCTGGTTGACCTGGCTCATGGGAAAGCGCTCGACCTGGGGCAGGATCTGGTGACGGGCCGCGAACTCCAGCATCGTCGCCAGCATGCGCGGTGAGGGCGTGGGCGAGGCCGACAGGCCGCGCTGCCAGGAGAGCAGGGCGCCGCTGCGCAGCTGCAGCTTGTCGGTCACCACGCCGACCAGGTGGATGCGGCCCTTGGGCGCCAGCGTGGCGATCAGCGCATCCCAGTCCAGGCTGGCGCCGACAGTGACCAGCAGAAAGTCCAGCGAGCCGGCCGCGGCCTTCAGCTCCGCCTTGTCCACACTGGACACGGTCTTGTGCGCACCCAATTGCAGCGCCTCGTCGCGCTTGGATGGCGAGGACGTGAAGGCCGTGACCTCGCAGCCCCAGGCTCGCGCGAACTTGACCGCTAGGTGGCCCAGGCCGCCAATGCCGACCACGCCGACGCGGTCGGTCGGCTTGATGGAATTCAGCACTAAGGGCAGGAAGACCGTGCCGCCGCCGCACATCAGCGGGCCGGCCGCGGCCGGGTCCAGCGACTCGGGAATCGGCACGGCCCAGCTCCAATGCGCGCGCAGCCGATCCGCAAAGCCGCCGTGGCGGCCGACTATGGTCGGCTGGCGCTGGGCGCAGAGGTTTTGCTCGCCGCCCAGGCAGAAGCTGCAGTGGCTGCAGCTGCCGGTGTGCCAGCCTATGCCCACGCGCTGGCCGATCTGCCGGCCCTTGGCATGCGGGCCGACGGCGGTGATCACGCCCACCACCTCGTGGCCGGGCACGACCGGATAGCTCGACGGGAACCATTCGCTCTCGATCATCGCCAGGTCCGAATGGCAGATGCCGCAATGCTCGACGCGGATCTCCACCTCCTCGTCGGCCAGCGGCCCAGGCTCATAGTCGAAGCGCTGCAGCGGCTGGTCCTTGGCCGAGGCGGCCCAGGCGCGTATCGGTGCTTGGCTCATGGCGTTGGCTCGCGTCTGAAAACAAAGATGCCGGCCATTGTGGCCGGCATGTGCGGGCGGGCGAGTCGCTTGTGCGTCAGCGCTGGCCGGCGGGCCGCGGTGGCAACGAAGCCAGGTAGAGCCGCAGCGCGCCCAGGTCCTGGTCGTTGAGCTTACCGAAGGACTCGAAGGGCATGACGAGGATCTTGGTCCCATCCGGCCGCTGGCCGCTGCGCATCATGGCGATGAAGCGGGCGGCATCGGGATAGCGCACCATGGCGCTGCCTTCGCCCGGCGTCAGATTGGCCGCGGCCGGCCAGTCGGGCGGGCCGCCCGGCACCTTGCCGCCCGAGTAATGCTCGCCGTGGCAGCCCATGCAGGTGGCGGCGATGTAGGCGCCATGCTCGACCGTCAGGCCTTCGGGCACGGGCTTCTGCGGTGGCAGGGCGTGGTCGATCTTGGCCGCGGCGTCCTTGATCAGGCCCAGGCCGTAGAAGATGCGCACCGGTGGCGGCAGCCTGGCCTCCAGGCCGCTGCCGCCGGCCGCGGGCAGCGACTTGATGTAGGCCACCAGGGCGGCGAGGTCGGCGTCGGTGAGCCGGTTGTAGTCCTCGCTGGGCATGATGAAGGCCGGCCGGCCATCGGGCTTGACACCGTGGCGCAGGATGCGGTCCCAGTCCTCGTTGGCATAGGCCTTGACCGCGCCGCCGGCACTGATGTCGGGGCCCTTGACCCGCATCTCCGGGGTGTCGACGAAGGCCTTGCCCCCGCCGTTGGCGCCGTGGCACTCGGCACAGCCGCGGGTCTCGAACAGGTAGCGGCCGCGGTCCAGGTCGGTCGAATCGGCCAGCTTGTAGGGCGGGATCTCGATCCGGCGGTTCATCAGCCGCTCGCTGTTCCAGAAACCGTAGGCAGCCACCGCTGCCACGGCGAGAACCAGGCCGGCCAGGGCCATCAGACTGCGCTTGATCCAGGACTTCATCGCGGACTCCTGTTGCCGTGGCGGCGCGAGTATAGGCAGGCCCGGGCCCGCCTGGCGAGCGGGCCCAGGCCTGGCCTGGTGCCCGGATTCAGCCGGCGATCATGGCCCGGGTTGCGGCCTCTTGCTCGGCGGCTTCGGCGCGGCTTTGCCGGCGGCTGAACAGGACCGCCAGCGCGAGGTCGGCGGCAGCCAGGCTGCCCCAGATCAAGGCCGTGGACGAGTCGCGCTGCTGCAGGGCGCAGAGGGCGAACGCGGACGCCCCGACATAGTGCATCAGGCTTGGATTCACGATTGCTTTCATGCCTGCGTTGTCCAGCTGCGGTGGTTGCGCCGCCAGGACCGCACCAGCAGCGCGGCGGCGACCAGCAGGAAGGCGCTCATCTGGGCGGGCCTTTCACGGCCCAGCAGGCTCAGCGTGAGCAGGGCCCAGGCGAAGTAAAGCGCCGGTAGCTTCTCGTACCAGTATTCGGAGATCCACATGTCCTCGTTCCCTCGTTCGTATCCATGCGCCTCGTCGGACGCGATGCGCCTCGTCGGGCGCTGAGCGGGATGATGCGGATTTGTGCGGCCTGCGACCATCCCCGCTCTGCGGTGTGCGGACTGGTAAAGAAAAAAAGCCACCCCGCGGGGTGGCTTTCGTTGTGACGGGGCGGTGACCGGTTCAGGCCTGCACGACCGGGATCGCCACCGGCTTGCCGCTGGCGATCTTCTGCTGCCATTCGGCCGGGCCGGTGTTGTGGGCGCTGGTGCCGCCGGCATCGACGGCCACGGTGACCGGCATGTCGACCACGTCGAATTCGTAGATCGCCTCCATGCCCAGGTCGGCGAAGCCCACGACCTTGGCGGCCTTGATCGCCTTGGAGACCAGGTAGGCGGCGCCGCCCACGGCCATCAGGTAGGCGCTCTTGTGCTGCTTGATCGATTCGATGGCGACCGGGCCGCGCTCGGCCTTGCCGACCATGGCGATCAGGCCCGTCTGCGACAGCATCATCTCGGTGAACTTGTCCATGCGGGTGGCGGTGGTCGGGCCGGCCGGGCCCATGACTTCATCGCGCACCGGATCGACCGGGCCCACGTAGTAGATGACGCGGTTGGTGAAGTCCACCGGCAGTTGCTCGCCCTTGGCCAGCATGTCCTGGATGCGCTTGTGGGCGGCATCGCGGCCGGTCAGCATCTTGCCGTTCAGCAGCAGGGTCTGGCCGGGCGTCCAGCTGGCCACCTCGGCGGGGGTCAGGGTGTTCAGGTCGACGCGCTTGCTCTTGTTGTAGTCCGGGGCCCAGTGCACGTCGGGCCACAGGTCCAGGCTGGGTGCTTCCAGGAAGCTGGGGCCGCTGCCATCGAGAACGAAATGAGCGTGGCGCGTCGCGGCGCAGTTGGGAATCATGGCAATGGGCTTGGACGCGGCATGCGTGGGATAGGTCTTGATCTTGACGTCCAGCACCGTGGTCAGGCCGCCCAGGCCCTGCGCGCCTATGCCCAGGGCGTTGACCTTTTCGTACAGCTCGATGCGCAGCTCTTCCAGCTTGTTGCTGGGGCCGCGCTGCAGCAGCTCGTACATGTCGATGTCGTCCATCAGCGATTCCTTGGCCAGCAGAGCCGCCTTCTCGGCCGTGCCGCCCACGCCTATGCCCAGCATGCCCGGCGGGCACCAGCCGGCGCCCATGGTGGGCACGGTCTTGAGCACCCAGTCGACGATGGAGTCGCTGGGGTTGAGCATGTAGACCTTGCTCTTGTTCTCCGAGCCACCGCCCTTGGCGGCCACGGTCACATCCAGCGTATTGCCCGGCACCAGCTCCATGAAGACCACGGCCGGCGTGTTGTCCTTGGTGTTCTTGCGCTCGAAGATCGGGTCGGCCAGCACCGAGGCGCGCAGCTTGTTGTCGGGGTTCAGGTAGCCGCGGCGCACGCCCTCGTCGACGGCGTCCTGGATCGAGCCCGGGAAGCCTTCCCAGCGCACGTCCATGCCGATCTTGAGGAACACGTTGACGATGCCGGTGTCCTGGCAGATCGGGCGGCGGCCCTCGGCGCACATGCGCGAGTTGGTCAGGATCTGGGCAATCGCATCCTTGGCCGCGGCGCTCTGCTCGCGCTCGTAGGCGCGGGCCAGGTGGGCGATGTAGTCGGTGGGGTGGTAGTACGAGATGTACTGGAGTGCGGCGGCGACGCTCTCGACGAGGTCGGCGTACTTGATGGTGGTGGTCGTCATGGCGGTGGCTCTTGAGAACGATGCTGGAAGTTTAGGCAAGCCGTATTGCTGGTGCCTGACTCAGTGCTTTTCTTCGTGGGCGCCATGACTGGCGCTCAGCAAGCGGTCGGTGTAGGCAATGGCCATGGCCGACAGCAGGAAAACCACGTGGATCACCGTTTGCCACAGCAGCACTTTCTCGGTGTAGTTGTTGGCATTGATGAAGGTCTTCAGCAGGTGAATCGATGAGATGCCGATGATGGCGGTGGCCAGCTTGACCTTGAGCACCGAGGCGTTCACGTGGCTGAGCCATTCCGGCTGGTCAGGGTGGCCTTCGAGGTCCATGCGCGAAACGAAGGTTTCATAGCCGCCCACGATCACCATGATCAGCAGGTTGGAGATCATCACCACGTCGATCAGTCCCAGCACCACCAGCATCAGGATGGTCTCGTTGAGTTTGATGACCTCGGCGCCTTGGTAGCCGATGCTGGTCACCAGCGTCTGCAGCGCCTGCTGGTTGCCGAATGCAGCCTCGATCAGGTGTACCAGCTCGGTCCAGAACTGGAACACATAGACCGCCTGGGCCAGGATCAGGCCCAGGTACAGCGGCAGCTGCAGCCAGCGGCTGGCGAAGATCAGGCGGGGCAGGGGGCGCTGGGGGCTGGGCGTGCTCATGGGCTTCGGTTACCAGTGGGTTTCGAAATCGGGCGGATTCTAGGTGTTGCCCCTGACCGGCCATTTCCCACGGGTAGAGTAAGCGGTTCGTCAGAGACGACACGCAAAGTGCGCAGCAGTCCGCATGGCAGCGCCGCAAGTTCCCGAGGAGACAAGACATGACCGAGTTGAAGAAGTACCCGCCCAGTGCCGCCTTCACGGCCCAGGCCCATGTGAAGGGGCCGGAGGCCTATGCCGCCCTGGTGGCCGAGGCCGAGGCCGATCACCAGGCCTACTGGGCGCGTCTGGCCAGAGAGCTGCTGAGCTGGAAGAAGCCCTTCACCAAGACCCTGGACGACAGCAATGCGCCGTTCTTCAAGTGGTTCGAGGACGGGCTGCTGAACGTCTCCTACAACTGCCTGGATCGCAATGTCGAAGCCGGCCTCGGCGACAAGACGGCGATCATCTTCGAAGCCGACGACGGCACGGTCACCAACGTCAGCTACAGCCAGCTGCTGGCCAAGGTGGGCCAGGTCGCGAATGCGCTGAAGGCGCGCGGCGTCAAGAAGGGCGACCGGGTCGTCATCTACATGCCGATGTCGGTCGAGGGCGTGGCCGCCATGCAGGCCTGCGCGCGCATTGGCGCCACGCATTCTGTGGTGTTCGGCGGCTTCTCGGCCCAGAGCCTGCGCGACCGTGTCCAGGATGCCGGCGCGGTGATGGTGATCACCGCCGACGAGCAGCAGCGCGGCGGCAAGGCACTGCCGCTGAAGGCTATCGTCGACGAGGCCCTGGCCGACAACAGCTGCCCCACGCTGAAGGACGTGATCGTCTACAAGCGCACCGGCGGCGCCATCAACTGGGTGGCGGGCCGCGACCTGTGGCTGCATGAGCTGACCGAAGGCGTCTCCACGCAATGCGAGCCGGAATGGGTCGAGGCCGAGCATCCGCTGTTCCTGCTCTACACCTCGGGCTCGACCGGCAAGCCCAAGGGCGTGCAGCACAGTACCGGTGGCTACCTGCTGCATGCGGCGCTGACCACCAAATGGACCTTCGACCTGAAGCCGGACGATGTGTTCTGGTGCACGGCCGACATTGGCTGGGTCACCGGCCACACCTACATCGCCTATGGCCCGCTGGCCCTGGGCGGCACCGAGATCGTGTTCGAGGGCGTGCCCACCTTCCCGGACGCCGGCCGCTTCTGGCAGATGATCCAGAAGCACAAGGTCACGATCTTCTACACGGCACCGACGGCGATCCGTTCGCTGATCAAGGCGGCCGAGGGCAACGAGGCCGTGCATCCCAAGAACTACGACCTGACCAGCCTGCGCCTGCTGGGCTCGGTGGGCGAGCCCATCAATCCGGCCGCCTGGGAGTGGTACCACCGGCACATTGGCGGCGGCAACTGCCCCATCGTCGACACCTTCTGGCAGACCGAGACCGGCGGCCACATGATCACGCCGCTGCCCGGCGTCACCACCCTGGTGCCCGGCTCCTGCACCTTGCCCTTCCCGGGCATCACGACGGCCATCGTCGACGAGACCGGCAACGACGTGCCCAACGGCCAGGGCGGCATCCTGGTGGTCAAGAAGCCCTGGCCCTCGATGATCCGCACCATCTACGGCGATCCGGAGCGCTTCAAGAAGAGCTACTACCCGCCCGAGCTCAAGGGCTACTACCTGGCGGGCGACGGCGCGATCCGCGATGCCGAGACCGGCTACTTCACCATCACCGGCCGCATCGACGACGTGCTGAACGTGTCGGGCCATCGCATGGGCACGATGGAGATCGAATCGGCCCTGGTGTCCTGCACCGAGCTGGTGGCCGAGGCGGCCGTGGTGGGTCGTCCGGACGAGACCACCGGCGAGGCGATCTGCGCGTTCGTGGTGCTCAAGCGCCCGCGCCCCACCGGCGAGGAAGCCAAGAAGATTGCCGCCGAGCTGCGCAACTGGGTGGCCAAGGAAATCGGCCCCATTGCCAAGCCCAAGGACATCCGCTTCGGCGACAACCTGCCCAAGACCCGCAGCGGCAAGATCATGCGCCGCCTGCTGCGCTCCATCGCCAAGGGCGAGGCGATCACGCAAGATACCTCGACCCTCGAGAATCCGGCGATCCTGGAACAGTTGGCCCAGACCAACTGACGGTCGACCGCCCAAACGGAAACGGCCCGCACAAGCGGGCCGTTCTGCATTCGAGCTACGAAGGCTTACTTGATGGACAGCACCCACTTGGCCAGCTGATCCGCCTCGGCCTGGGTCACGGCATTGGCCGGCATCGGCACGGCGCCCCAGGCGCCCGAGCCGCCCTTGATGATCTTCTCGGCCAGCTTCTTGGCGGCGTCCTTGTCCTTGGCGTACTTGGCAGCCACGTCCTTGTAGGACGGTCCCACGACCTTCTTGTCGACCTGGTGGCAGGCCATGCAATTCTTCTTCTGCGCCAGCTCCTGGTTCGCGAACGCGGGGGCGCTCAGCAGGCCGACGGTAGCCAGGGCAATCAGCGTGGAGGACAGCTTCATGATTTCCTTTCGAGGGGAGGGGAATGGTTCTGGACTACAGTCCGCTGCAAGAGTCGAACTCAGGCTGCGAATGATTGTATGCAGCGCAGTCCTGACGTACAGCAAGAGAGGCTAGACATGTGGTTTATTGCAATCGGCGTCCTGGCCATCGCGCTGAAGCTGATCGGCGTGGCGCCGGTCCAGGGCTTGAGCTGGATCTGGGTGCTGTCGCCGTTCGCGCTGGCCGTCGTCTGGTGGGCCTGGTCGGATGCCAGCGGCCGCACCCAGCGCCTGGAGATGGACAAGCTGGACCAGCGCAAGGAAGAGCGCCGCCAGAAAGCCATGGCGGCGCTGGGTCAGCAGGATCCGAAATCCAGGCGCAGGTGAGCGCGCCGCCAGGCGATCACTCGAAGCGGTCCAGCACCGCGCCGCTGCTGGCGCTGGAAGCGTTCTTGGCGAACTTGGCCAGCACGCCGCGGGTGTAGCGCGGCGCCGGCTTGATCCAGGCCGCCTTGCGACGGGCGATCTCCTCGGCCGGCACATTCAGTTCCAGCTTCAGCTGGTGGGCATCGATGGTGATGGAGTCGCCTTCCTGCACCACGGCAATGGTGCCGCCCTCGTAGGCCTCGGGCGCCACATGGCCGACCACCATGCCCCAGGTGCCGCCTGAGAAGCGACCGTCGGTGATCAGGCCCACGCTCTCGCCCAGGCCCTGACCTATCAGGGCGCCGGTGGGCGCCAGCATCTCGGGCATGCCGGGGCCGCCCTTGGGGCCCAGGTAGCGCAGCACCATCACGTCGCCGGCCTGGATCTGACCGGCCATGATGGCGGCCAGGGCCGATTGCTCGTCGTCGAACACCCGGGCCGGCCCGGTCATCACCGGGCTCTTCAGGCCGGTGATCTTGGCCACGCAGCCCTCGGGCGAGAGATTGCCGCGCAGGATGGCCAGATGGCCCTGCGCATAGATGGCCTTCTCGACCGGGCGGATGACTTCCTGCGCGGCGCTCAGCTCGGGCACGCTGGCCAGGTTCTCGGCCACGGTCTTGCCGGTGATGGTGATGCAGTCGCCATGCAGCAGACCGTGCTTCAGCAGTTCCTTCATCACGGCCGGCACGCCGCCGGCCTTGTGCAGGTCCACCGCCAGGAAGCGGCCACTGGGCTTCAGGTCGCACAGCACCGGGATCTTCTTGCGCATGCGCTCGAAGTCGTCGATGGTCCAGTCCACCTCGGCCGCATGGGCGATGGCCAGGAAGTGCAGCACCGCGTTGGTCGAGCCGCCGGTGGCCATGATGACGGCGACAGCGTTCTCGATGGCTTTCTTGGTGACGATGTCGCGCGGCTTCAGGTCGGCCTTGACCGCCTCGACCAGGTACTCGGCCGCGCGCTTGGTGTTCTCGACCACCTCGTCCTCAACGTTGGACATGGACGAGGAATAGGGCAGGCTCATGCCGAGGGCCTCGAAGGCCGAGCTCATCGTATTGGCCGTGTACATGCCGCCGCAGGAGCCGCTGCCCGGGATGGCGCGCTTCTCGATCTGGCAGAAGTCCTCTTCGCTCATCTTGCCGGCGCTGAACTGGCCCACGGCCTCGAAGACGCTGACGATGTTCAGGTCCTGGCCCTTGTAGTGGCCGGGCTTGATCGTGCCGCCGTAGATGTAGATGGCCGGCACATTGGCGCGCAGCATACCCATCATGCCGCCTGGCATGTTCTTGTCGCAGCCACCGATGACCATCACGCCGTCCAGCCACTGGCCGCCGACGCAGGTTTCCACGCAGTCGGAGATCACCTCGCGCGAGACCAGGCTGTACTTCATGCCTTCGGTGCCCATGGCCATGCCGTCCGAGATCGTCGGCGTGCCGAACAGCTGGGCATTGGCGCCCGCCGCCTTCAGGCCGATCACGGCCGCGTCGGCCAGCTTCTGCAGGCCGGAGTTGCAGGGCGTGATCGTGGAGTGGCCGTTGGCGATGCCGATCATCGGCTTGCCGAAGTCGCCTTCCTCATAGCCCATGCCGTAGTACATGGAGCGGTTCGGGGCGCGGGCGACGCCCTCGGTGATGTTCTTGGAGCGGCGGTTGTAGCTCATGGCGGACTGCGGATCGGGCCTGGGAAGGCGGCAGTATCCCGGCCAGCAGCCTGCGGATCAAATATATTCTTGTGGTCTAATTGATTCGTGAGGTGTATCGATGATCGAGCTGCGCAGCCTGCGCCAGTTCGTGGCCGTGGCCGAGGAACTGCACTTCGGCCGCGCCGCCGCGCGCCTGCACATGACCCAGCCTCCGCTGACGATGGCGATACGCAAGCTGGAGCAGGAGTTGGGCACCGCGCTGTTCGAGCGCACCAGCCGCTCGGTGCAGCTGACGCCGGCCGGCCAGGCCCTGCTGGCGCCGGCCCAGCGCCTGCTGGCCGAGGCCCAGGGCCTGTCGGGCCTGGTGCAGGCGGCGGCGCTGGGGCAGCGTGGGCGGGTGCGCCTGGGTTTCGTGTCCACGGTCGGCTACGGCGAGCTGCCGCGCTGGGTGAGGGCCTTCCGCGAGCAGCATGGCGAGGTGGAGCTGAGCCTGCGCGAGGCCACGCTCGACGTGCAGCTGCGCGAATTCGAGTCGGGCGACCTGGATGCCGGCTTCATCGTCCATGCGCCCGGCGCCGTGCCGGCGGGCTTCGAATCGTTGAGGGTGGCGAGCGAGCCCCTGGTGCTGGCCCTGTCCAGCGAAGAGCCGCTGGCCGGCCGCAGCCGCCTGGGTGCCCATGACTTGCTGGGCCTGCCCCTGGTCATCTTTCCACGGCAGATCGCACCTTCTCTCTTTGACGCCGTGCTGGGCTTCTATCGCGACCATCAGGCTGTGCCCCACATCGTGCAGGAGGCGATCCAGATGCAGACCATCGTCAACCTGGTGTCGGCCGGCCTCGGCGTGGCCTGGGTGCCCGAGGCGCTGATGGAACTGCAGCGCAGCGGCGTGGTCTACAAGCGGGTGCGGGCCGCCCCGGTCTGCGAAACCAGTCTGATCTGGCGGCCCGATGCTGCGCCGGCCGTGCGGCGCTTCGTGGTCCACGCCAGAGACCAGCTCCAAGTGTCAAAGGTCAGGCGGCGGCCTCGGTGAATTCCCGGGTAACCTTCGGCGCGCCCGGGCGTTGATCCGGGATTGCAAACCAACCGGAGGAGAAAACATGGTCAAGAACGGGCGCAGCCTGTATGTGTTGGCAAGCCTGAGCCTGGCGCTCGGTACCGCCCAGGCGCAGTTCAAGGATCCCCAGCTGCAGGCGGCGGCCGACATGGGCCGGCCGCTGGAATTGGAGAAGCTGGCACAGAGCCGCCTGGCCGCCAAGGCTGACGATGCCGAAGCCGTCGTTGCGCTGGGTCGAGCCGCCATGGATCTGGGCGACGAGAAGAAGATCGAGCAGGCCGTCGGCCGATTGGAGCAGTGCGTCGGCCGGCAGCCGCCGGTGGCGCTGTGCCACTACATGCTGGGCACACTGTCCGGCGTGCAGGCCATGAATGCCAGTGTGTTCAAGATGCCGGGCCTGGCCGGCAAGTCGCGGGACAACCTGAAGAAGGCGGTGGAGCTGGATCCGCAGCTGTACGAGGCCCGCGAGTCGCTGCTGCAGTACTACCTGATGGCGCCGGGCATCGTCGGCGGCGGGGCCGACAAGGCCCAGGCCCTGGTGGCGGACACCGACAAGTTCAATCCGCAATACGGCCGCATGCTGAGGGCGCGCCAGGCGGTGCAGGACAAGCAATGGGCGGTCGTCGAGCGTGAACTCGGCGCCGTCCAGGTCGGTCAGGACAAGGACCTGCGCACCAACCTGCGCCGGGCCTGGCAGCAGATGGGCCTGGCCCATCTCAATGCCAAGCAGCCGGAGCAGGCGCGTGCCGTCTACGAGCGGGTCAGGCGCGACTTTCCGGAGCATGCGGCGGGCAGCTACGGCCTGGCCCGTGCGCTGACCGATCTGAACAAGGCGGACGAGGCACTGACTCTGCTGGAGCAGGCCCGCGCACTGGACGGTGCCGCCAGCCTGCCTATCGACTACCGCGTCGGCCTGGCCTGGATCGCCAAGGGTGACAAGCCCCAGGCCAAGGCCGCGCTGCAGCGCTTTGTGGCCGACAAGAACGCCCATCCGCGCAACGTCGAGGAAGCGCGCAAGCGACTGGCCGAGCTGGGCTAGAGCCGCGGGGTCGCAGGGCAGGGCTGGCTATGATGCGCGCCTCGCCCTGATTCCTGCCTAGCCGATGCCTCTGGTTCATCCGCAGTTTGACCCGGTCGCCCTGCACCTGGGTCCCGTCTCCATTCATTGGTATGGCCTGACCTACCTGGTCGCCTTCGGCCTGTTCCTCTGGCTGGCCAACCGCGTGGCGGCACGGCCCTGGCATGTGGCTGCGGGCTGGCAGCGCCGCGACATCGACGACCTGTTGTTCTATGGCGTCCTGGGCGTGATCCTGGGTGGACGCCTCGGCTTCGTGCTGTTCTACAAGCCGGGCTTCTTCGCCGAACACCCGCTGGACGTCTTCAAGGTCTGGGAGGGCGGCATGTCCTTCCACGGCGGCCTGTTGGGCGTGCTGCTGGCGCTGGCCTGGTTCGGCCGTGGCCGTGGCCGCAGCTTCTTTCAGGTGGCGGATCTGGTCGCGCCCTGCGTGCCGACCGGTATCGCAGCCGTTCGCTTCGGCAACTTCATCAACGGCGAGCTGTGGGGGCGCCAGGCGCCGGCCGATCTGCCTTGGGCCATGATCTTCCCGCAGGCGCATGACGGCATCGCTCGCCATCCTTCTCAGCTCTACCAGGCGCTGGGCGAAGGCCTCTTGCTGTTCGTCGTCCTGTGGCTTTACGCGCGCTCGCCGCGCCGCACCGGCCAGGTCTCGGGGGTTTTCATGATGGGCTACGGAACCATGCGATTCATCGCTGAGTATTTCCGCGAGCCCGACGCCTACCTGGGTCTGCGTGCGCTGAGCCTGAGTCAGGGGCAGTGGTTGTCCTTGCCCATGGTGCTGGTCGGCCTGGCGATCTGGATCTGGGCGACGCGCAGGAAGGCGGTCTGAGTCATGCGCCAGATCTTCTTCGACACCGAGACCACCGGCCTGCTGGCCGAGGGCGGCGACCGCATCATCGAAGTCGGCTGCGTGGAGATGGTCAACCGCCAGCTCACCGGCAACAACCTGCACCTGTACATCAACCCCGAGCGGGCCAGCCATGAGGACGCCTTGCGGGTCCACGGCCTGACCGAGGAATTCCTGTCCGACAAGCCCAGGTTCGCCCAGATCGCCGAAGAGCTGCTGGCCTTCCTGGCCGGCGCGGAACTGGTGATCCACAACGCGCCGTTCGACATCGGCTTCATCAATGCCGAGCTGAAGCGCCTGGGCAAACCGCCCATCACCGACACCGTCGGCGGTGTGCGCGATACCCTGCTGATGGCGCGCGACATGTTCCCCGGCAAGGCCAATTCGCTGGATGCGCTTTGCAAGCGGCTGGAGGTCGACAACTCCAACCGCAAGTTGCACGGCGCCTTGCTGGATGCGGAACTGCTGGCCGAGGTCTATATCCGCCTGACCCGCGGCCAGGACGCGCTGCTGATGGACGAGGCCGGCGAAGGCCCGTCGGTCGCCGGCGAGCTCAAGCTTGCTGCGGTGGACCTCAGTCGCTTCGAATTGCCGGTGACCGCGGCCACGGCCGACGAGCTGGCGGCCCACGAAGCCGTGCTGGCCGATCTCGACAAGGCCTCGGGCGGGAAGCGCATCTGGCAATGAGTTGGCGCGCTCGCTGGTAATCCAAAATTTCCATGGCATAATCGCGGGCTTCCCGGTTGGCAAGAGTCTCGAAAGGGGCTTTGTCAGCGACAGACCGGGCGGTTAGCTCAGCGGTAGAGCACTGCCTTCACACGGCAGGGGTCGCAGGTTCGAACCCTGCACCGCCCACCAGGAATCCTTGAAGAGTCCGGCCATTCGATCGGCCTCGACGGATTCGTGAAAGTCGCCTCCGCCAGATACCGGGCGGTTAGCTCAGCGGTAGAGCACTGCCTTCACACGGCAGGGGTCGCAGGTTCGAACCCTGCACCGCCCACCAAGCCTTGAACAAACGCCCCGTCGGGTCCCCGGCGGGGCGTCTTGCTTTGTGCGCTCGCCAAACCGTATTCCGCGTTTTCCCTTGTTCTTGTTAGTTCACTGAAGCCAAATATTCGGGCATAGTGATATTCATTGATCTGGATCACCGAGCCGGTCTGCGATACCGTGGCCAGCCAAGTCGGATCCCGAGCACAAGAGCAAGCAAGGAGACGGTCCGTGGGCCAAGCAGACAAGCCGGGAGTGCCCGGGCGCCTGATCAAGGCGCCCGAGAACTTCATCGATGCGGCCGGCATCCGCCAGGTCTTTGCCGAGGCCAAGGCAGGGCGGCGCAGCTTTCTGCGCAATGCATTTGCGGTCGCCGGTGCCGCGGCGGCAGTGCCACTCGTTGCCGCCCAAACGCCGCCAGGCGGCGAGGGCGATCCCAACATCCTGCAGCTGCCCGAGCACGGCAAGGGCCTGGGTCAGCCGGTTGCGACCGACGGCTATGGCAAGCCCTCCAAGTACGAAGCCAACGTGCAGCGCCGCCAGAGCCCTGGCCTGACTCAGACGGCCCAGGCCTCGGTCTCGTTTGCGCCGCTGCAGTCGCTGTTCGGCATCGTCACGCCCAGCGGCCTGCATTTCGAGCGTCATCATCAGGGCTGGTGGGACATAGACCCCAGCAAGCACCGCTTGATGATCAACGGTTCGGATCCGGGCCTGCTCAAGAAGGCCATGGTCTTCACCATGGACGAGATCATGCGGCTGCCGCCGGTCTCGCGTTTCCACTTCATCGAATGCGGCGCCAATTCGGGCATGGAGTGGGGCAACGTGGCCGTGCCCACGGTGCAATACAGCCACGGCATGCTCAGCTGCAGCGAGTTCACCGGAGTACCGCTGCGCATCCTGCTGGACCTGGCTGGCGTCGACTACAGGAAGGCCCGCTATGTGCTGGCGGAAGGGGCCGATGGCTCCTCGATGACCCGCACGATTCCCATGGAACTGGTCGAGAGCGGCGAGGTGCTGATCGCCTACGGCCAGAACGGCGAGATGCTGCGGCCCGAGCAGGGCTATCCGCTGCGCCTGGTCGTGCCCGGCGTGCAGGGCGTGAGCTGGGTGAAGTACCTGCGCCGCATCGAGGTGGGCGACCAGCCCTGGGCCAGCAAGGACGAGGCGGTGCACTACATCGACCTGATGCCAGGCGGCTTGCACCGCCAGTACAGCAGCACCCAGGAATGCAAGAGCGTGGTGACCACGCCTTCCGGCGGCCAGGTGCTGCTGGACAAGGGCTTCTACAACATCTCCGGCCTGGCCTGGTCGGGGCGCGGCAAGGTCAAGCGAGTGGATGTGTCGGTCGATGGCGGCCGCAACTGGCGCAGCGCGCGGCTGGAAGGCCCGGTGATGGCCAAGTGCCTGAGCCGTTTCAATATCGACTGGGTCTGGGATGGCAAGCCGGCCCTGATACAGAGCCGGGCCATGGACGAGACCGGCTATGTGCAGCCCAATTACCGGCAGCTGCGCGAGGTGCGCGGCACCCGCTCGATCTATCACAACAACGCCATCCAGACCTGGCTGGTGCAAGAGGATGGCGAGGTGCGCAATGTCCAGTTGTCCTGAGCGCATGAAGCGCTGGCTGCTGCCTGTCCTCGCTCTCCTGCTGGCCGCTTCGGCCGCCGCCCAGCCCCGCGACTTGCCTGGCATTGGCCGCGCAGCCACGCCCAAGGAGGTCGCCGCCTGGGACATCGATGTGCGGCCCGACTTCAAGGGCCTGCCCAAGGGCTCGGGCAGCGTGGCCAGGGGCCAGGAGGTCTGGGAAGCCAAGTGCGCCCAGTGCCATGGCATCTTTGGCGAGAGCGGCGAGGTGTTCAATCCGCTGGTCGGCGGCACCAGCGCCGATGACATCAAGACCGGCCGCGTCGCCCGTCTGGACGACAAGGGTTACCCGGGCCGCACCACGCTGATGAAGGTGGCCACAGTCTCCACGCTGTGGGACTACATCAACCGCGCCATGCCCTGGACCGCGCCCAAGACCCTAAGCACCGAGGAGGTCTATGCGGTCACGGCCTTTCTGCTGAACCTGGGCGGCGTGGTGGGCGACGACTTCGTGCTTTCGGACCGCAACATCGCCGAGGTCCAGGCGCGCATGCCCAACCGAAAGGGCATGACGCTGGACCATGCGCTGTGGCCGGGCAAGGCGCTGGGCAAGCCGAGCAAGCCCGACGTGCAGGCCCAGGCCTGCATGAGCCATTGCCCGACCGAGGCGGCCGTCGCTTCCATGCTGCCCGAGCATGCCCGCAATGCCCACGGCAACCTGGCCGACCAGAACCGCGCGGTGGGCGCCCAGCATGGTGTGGACACGACCCGGCCCGCCGGCGCCGGCTCGTTGCCCAAGCCTGTTGCCACGGCCGCACCCGTTGCCGCCAAGCCGGCCGCGCCCATGGCCCTGCTGAACAAATACAGCTGCACGGCCTGCCATGCGGTCGACAACAAGCTGGTCGGCCCGCCGTTCAGGGAGATCGCGAAGAAATATGCCGGCCGCATCGACGCCGAGGCCTATCTGGCGGGCAAGATACGCTCCGGTGGATCCGGCGTCTGGGGCGGTGTTCCCATGCCCCCGCAGTCCTTGGGTGAAGCCGAAGCTGCGACGATCGCCCAGTGGCTCAAGGCCGGCGCCTTGCGCTGAGGCCCAGGTTCTGTACGGGATGGCACGGTTGATGGCGGGCCCCTCCCTTTCCTAGCATGTATTCATCGAGACCGATCAAGGAGACCCAGATGATCTCAAACCGCCGCGAGATGCTCGCGACCAGCGCCAAGGTGGCGTCGCTGATGCTGGCCAGCGGCCTGTTCGGCGGCCTGGCCCATGCGTCCGGCCCGGTGGCCGGCAAGGGCGCGTTCGACGCCAAGTCGCTGGCCGACGTGCTCAAGTCGCTGGGCCTCGGCGCACCGGCCGAGAGCAAGGACGTCAGCATCAGTGCCCCCGACATCGCCGAGAACGGCGCCGTCGTGCCGCTGGGCGTGGCCACCACGCTGGGCGGTGTCAAGCAGGTGATGCTGCTGGTCGAGAAGAACCCGGCGGTGCTGGCCGCGGTTTTCAACGTCACGCCCGAGATCGAGCCGGCCTTCAAGGCGCGGGTCAAGATGGGCCAGTCGTCCAATGTGTTCGCCGTGGTCGTGACCAACGACAACAAGGTGCTGTTCGCGCAGAAGGAAGTGAAGGTCACGCTGGGGGGCTGTGGCGGCTGAAGCTGCCAAGACCTCAGCCCTGACTTCGAAACTGAATCCCAAGGAGATACCCAAATGGCAGACCCTATGCGCATCCGGGCGCAGGTGACCGGCGACAAGGTGACCGTGCGCGTGCTGATGGCCCATGAGATGGAAACCGGCCAGCGCAAGGACAGCGCCGGCAAGACCATCCCGGCCTGGTACATCAACGAGGTCAGCGCCTCGCTCAACGGCAAGGTCGTGATGACCGCCGAGTGGGGCCCCTCGGTGTCCAAGAACCCCTTCATGGAGTTCCAGATCAAGGGCGCCAAGGCCGGCGACAAGATCGGCATCAGCTGGACCGACAACAAGGGCGAAAAGCGCAGCGACGAAGCCGTCGTCAGCTGATCACGCCCCCGCGCGGGCCAGCCCGGCCCGTCGAACAACAACAGGCAGGAGACCCATCGATGATGATGAGCATGCGCAGAGGATGGCTGGCGCTGTGCGTGGCGCTTTGCAGCGCCGCACCGGCCCTGGCACAGAAGACGGCGGCCGACGGCATTGCCGAGTACCGCAAGCTGCTGGCGGACGGCAACCCCGCCGAGCTGTTCGAGGCCAAGGGCGAGGACCTTTGGAAACAGAAGCGCGGACCCAAGAACGCCACGCTGCAGGCCTGCGACCTGGGCAAGGGCCCGGGCGTGGTCAAGGGCGCTTTCGTCGAGCTGCCGCGCTTCTTCGCCGATACCGGCAAGGTGCAGGACCTGGAGTCGCGCCTGCTGACCTGCATGAGCACGCTGCAGGGCCTGGACGCTGCCGCCATCGCCAAGACGCCGTTCGGCCGCGGCGAGCAGTCCAACATGGAAGCGCTGGCGGCCTGGGTGGCCTCCGAGTCTCGTGGCGCCCGCATGAACCTGCCGCAGGGCCATGCCGAGGAGCGCCGCATGTACGAGATGGGCAAGCGCGCCTTCTACTTTCGCGGCGGCCCCATGGACTTCTCCTGCGCCTCCTGCCACGGCACCGAAGGCCAGCGCATCCGCCTGCAGGACCTGCCCAACCTGACCAAGAACCCCGGTGACGGTATCGGCTTCGCGGCCTGGCCGGCCTATCGCGTCTCCAGCGGCGAGCTGTGGAGCATGCAGCGGCGACTCAACGACTGTTTCCGTCAGCAGCGCTTTCCGTACCCGGGCTATGCCTCGGATGTGACGGTCGCCCTGGGTGTCTATATGGGCGTCAATGCCAAGGGCGCCGAATCCATCGCCCCGGCGATCAAGCGCTGAGCAGGAGAGCCAAGCCATGATGAGCAAGAACAAGTTCAAGTCTCTGGCCCTGATCGTCGTCGGCACCGCCGCCGTGGTCGGCTGTGCCAGCCTGCCCAGCTCGGCCGAACTCGATGCCCAGGCCCAGGCCATGCTCAAGGCCTCGTTCCGGGAAGAGGGCATTGCCACGATGCAGCGCCTGGACCAGGACCTGGGCCAGAAAGCCTGCTCCGGCGCCGAGGCACCGTCCGAGGCCGTCAGCAAGCAGATCGAGGCCGAATCGCTGGCCTCGGTCAAGTGGCCGACCGGCGGCCAGTACCTGGGCGACTGGAAAGAGGGCGAGAAGCTGGCCCAGAACGGCCGCGGCATGACCTGGACCGACAAGTCGGCCGATCCCAAGGGCAATGGCGCCAGCTGCTACAACTGCCACCAGATCGGCCCGGCCGAGGTCTCGTTCGGCACCATTGGTCCCAGCCTCTACAACTACGGCAAGCTGCGCGGCGTCAAGGACGTGGCCGATCCGGCCTCGGCGCCCATCGTCCAGTACACCTGGGGCAAGCTGTGGAACTCCAAGGCCTATTCGGCCTGCTCCAACATGCCGCGCTTCGGCCACATGAAGCTGCTGGACGAAGAGCAGATCCGCCACCTGATGGCCTTGCTGCTGGACCCGCGTTCGCCGGTCAACCAGTAGGCCCCGGGCCCATGCCCGCCGGCTCAGGATGAGCGGCGGGCTTTTTCAGCTTCAGAACATAAGCCGCTACTTATCATGAACCTGAGCAAGCGCGAGTTCCTGCAGATGCTGTCGGCGGCCTCGGTGGCCGGCCTCAATCTGGGCCGTCATGCCGACGCGGATGCCGCCGTGGCCGAGCAGGCCTTCTACGACGTGCCGCGCTTCGGCCAGGTGTCGCTGCTGCACATGACGGACTGCCATGCGCAGCTGCTGCCCATCCGCTTCCGCGAGCCCAGCGTCAACCTGGGTCTGGGCAGCATGCAGGGACGCTCGCCGCACCTGGTCGGCGAGGCCTTGCTGAAGAGTGCCGGCCTGCGCCCGGGCTCTGCCGACGCCCACGCCTTCAGCGGCCTGGACTTCGAGCGCGCCTCGCGGCGCTACGGCAAGGTCGGCGGCTTCGCCCATCTCAGCAGCCTGGTGAAGCGGCTGCGAGCCAGCCGGCCCGGTTCGCTGCTGTTCGATGGTGGCGACACCTGGCAGGGCTCGGCCACCTCGCTGTGGACGAATGCCCAGGACATGGTCGAGGCCTGCAAGCTGCTGGGCGTGGACGTGATGACCGGCCACTGGGAGTTCACCTATGGCATGGAGCGGGTCAAGGAAATCCTGGACAAGGACTTCAAGGGCAAGGTCGATTTCGTCGCCCAGAACGTCAAGACCAATGACTTCGGCGACCCGGTGTTCGCGCCCTATGTGATACGCGAGATCAACGGCGTGCCCTGCGCCATCATCGGCCAGGCCTTTCCGTACACGCCCATCGCCAACCCACGCTACCTGGTGGCGGACTGGGCCTTCGGCATCCAGGACGAGAACATGCAGGCCATGGTCGACGAGGCGCGCGCCAAGGGTGCCCAGGTCGTGGTCCTGCTCTCGCACAACGGCATGGACGTGGACCTGAAGCTGGCCTCGAAAGTGCGCGGCATAGACGCCATCCTCGGTGGCCATACGCATGACGGCGTGCCGGTGCCGGTGCAGGTGAAGAATGCCGGCGGAACCACCCTGGTGACCAATGCCGGCAGCAATGGCAAGTTCCTCGGCGTGCTGGACTTCGAGGTCAAGAACGGCAAGGTGACGGACTTCCGCTACCGGCTGCTGCCGGTGTTCGCCAACATGCTCAAGGCCGACCCGGAGATGGAGGCCCTGATCAGCAAGCTGCGCCAGCCCTATGAGGGCAAGCTGAACGAGAAGCTGGCCGTCACCGATGGCCTGCTCTACCGCCGCGGCAATTTCAACGGCAGCTGGGACCAGCTGATCGTCGATGCGCTGCTGGAAGTGCAGGGCGCCGAGATCGCCTTCTCGCCCGGCTTCCGCTGGGGCACCAGCCTGCTGCCCGGCGAGGCCATCACCCGCGAGCTGATGATGGACCAGCTGGCCACGACCTACTCCTATGCCACGCTCACCGAGATGACCGGCGCGACCATCAAGACCGTGCTCGAGGACGTCTGCGACAACCTGTTCAACCCCGATCCTTACTACCAGCAGGGTGGTGACATGGTGCGCGTGGGCGGCCTCAGCTATGCCTGCGAGCCGGGCGCGGCCATGGGCTCACGCATCCAGGACATGCGCCTGAACGGCAAGCCGATAGAGGCCGGCAAGACCTACAAGGTGGCCGGCTGGGCGCCGGTGTCCGAGGAGGCGCGCTCCGGCAAGACCATGGTCTGGGACCTGGTCGAGCAATGGCTCAAGAGCCAGGGCCATGTGAAGCCGCGACGCATCAATGCGCCGCGGCTGGTCGGCGTGCAGGGCAACGCCGGGCTGACGTCCTGAACGCTGGTTGACGCTCAGGCGCCGCCCAGCATGTCATCCCAGATGTTCTGGGCCCAGGACAGGGCATAGGCGCCTTCCAGCTCGCTGGCCGCGGCCGACACGCCACCCGAACCCGGCACCGGCTTGAAGCCCTTGTCGGCAGCGTCGTACTGGTGGACCGAGGCGACGTGGATCACCTCGGCCGCGGTGACGAAGCTGTAGCAGGTGTTCATCAGCACCGGCGCCGGATTGACCGCCTCGCCCTTGAGCAGCTGGATGATGGCTGCCGCCGCCAGCTTGGCCTGCTGGTTGGCCATGTGGCCGCTCTTGGGCATGCCGGGGCCCGGGAAGATGGCATCGCCCAGCAGATGTACGCCGGGCACGGCGGTGGATTCCATCGTCAGCCAGTGGACGCCGGCCCAGCGCTGGTTGACGTTGACCACACCGGCCTTGACCGCCAGCTCGGCGGCGCGCTGCGGCGGGATCACGTTCAGGACATCGGCCTTGACGTCTTCGAATTCCAGCTTGGCCAGCTTGCCGTTGCCACCCACTTCCTTGAGCTCGGCATTGGCGCGGTACTCCAGCAGCCCGTCGTAATGCTGCTTGAAGGCCTTCTCGAACAGGCCCTTCTTGGAAGTGATCTCGGGATTGGCGTCCAGCACAAGCAGCTTGGACCTGGGCTTGGCGGCCTTCAGGTAGCTGGCGATCATGCAGGCTCGCTCGTAGGGGCCGGGCGGGCAGCGGTAGGGCGCCTTGGGAATGCTGATGGCCACCACGCCGCCGTCTGGCATGTCGAGCAGCTGCTTGCGCAGGGCCGCCGTCTGCGGGCCGGCCTTCCAGCTGTGCAGCACCTGGCCGCTGTCCAGCGCGGCCCTGAGCCCGCCTATGCCATCGAGCATGAAGTCGATGCCCGGCGACAGCACGACGCGGTCATAGGGCAGGGCGCTGCCGTCGGCCAGGCGCACGGTCTTGGCCGTGGCATCGATGGCCACCACCTCGCCCTGCACCAGCTTCACGCCCAGCGAGCGCAGGCCTTCGTAGCCCAGGCTGATGTCGGCCATCTGCTTGTGGCCGCCCAGCACCAGGTTGGAGATCGGGCAGGACACGAAGCCGGCGTTGCGCTCGACCAGGGTCACGTCCACATTGCCGCCCCACAGGCGCAGATAGCGGGCCGCCGTGGCGCCGCCGAAGCCGCCGCCTATGACGACCACGCGGCCTATCGATGGGCCCTGGCCCATGCCGGCGCAACCGGCCAGGGCCAGGCTGCCGAGCGACAGGCCGCCCATCAGGATCTGGCGGCGGGCAATCGTGCTTGCTTCTTGCTTGCTGTTCATCGCGGTCTCCCTGGCTTCTCAGCGCTTGGCAGCCGGCAGGGCGGCGAAATGCTTGGCGACCAGGCGGAGCTGGTCCTCGGTGTAGCCCTTGGCGATCTGGTGCATCACGGTGGCTGGCCTGGCGCCGCTGCGGAAGTCGCTCAGCAGCTTCAGCAGTTCGTCCTCCTTGCGGCCCGCCAGCGAAGGCATGCTGCCCTTGGCATTGCCCTGCGTGCTGTGGCAGTTGGCGCAGGTGGCGGCCAGGCTGCGGGAACGCAGGGTTTCGGAGGCTTGGGACTGGGTCTGGGCCTGGACGGCGCCAGCCGCGAAGCCCAGCGCAGCGCAGAGCAGAAGGACTCGTGTCATCGCGAACTCCCTTCGAGTGGGTCCTGCATCCTGACACAGCTTGCTGCCTCGCAGAGCCTCTATGCATAGTCGGCCAGCGAGGGAGCACGAAAACCGGGGACAGGCCTTAATATTCGCCGATGCTAATAAAGCGTCTGCTTGCCGGCGGCCTGGCCGCCTTGCTGGCCCTGTCGGCCGGAGCCCAGGTCCTCACACCGGTCCAGGTCGCGCCGCGGGCCTGGATGGTCCAGGGCGAGTCGGCGCTGGGCTCAAGCGCCAACCGTAACTTCATCTCCAATGCCGCCTTCGTGGTCACCGATGAGGGCGTGCTGGTGGTCGATGCGCTCGGCTCGCCGGCGCTGGCCGAGGAGTTGCTGACGGCGATACGGCGCATCACCGACAAGCCGCTGCGCTATGTCGTCGTCACCCACTACCACGCCGACCACATTTACGGCCTGCAGGTGCTCAAGGCCGCAGGCGCCCAGGTGATCGCGCAGACGGAGGGCCAGGCCTACCTGCACTCCGAGACCGCCAATCTGCGGCTCAAGGCCAGCCGCCAGGATCTGTTCCCCTGGATAGACGAGCAGACGCAGCTGGTGGCTGCGGACCGCTGGATCGCGCAGCCGACCACGCTGAAGCTGGGCGGCCTGGACTTCCTGCTGCAGCCGGCCGGTCCGGCCCACACGCCCGAGGATCTGGTGGTCTATGTGCCTCAGCTCAAGCTGCTGCTGGCGGGCGACCTGGTGTTCCGCGGCCGCGTGCCCTTCGTCGGCCAGGCCGACAGCGGTCGCTGGATCGCCGGGCTGGATCAGCTGCTGGGCTTCGGCGCCGAGGTCATCGTGCCCGGCCATGGGCCCTTGTCCACCACCGCCCGTGCCGACCTGCAGCTGACCCGCGACTACCTGGCCTACCTGCGCAAGACCATGGGCGAGGCGGCGCGCGACATGGAGCCTTTCGAAGAAGCCTACAAGCGCGCCGACTGGTCGCGCTTCGAGAAGCTGCCGCTGTTCGGCGCGGCCAATCGCATCAATGCCTACAACACCTATCTGCTGATGGAGAGGGAAGGGCGATGAGGCGGCGCGAGTTGCTGCTGGCCATGCCTTTCAGTGGCTCGGCGCTGGCGGCGCCGGCGCAGCGAGGTGAGCGCGTGGCCTGGCCGGTGGTGCGCCTGCTCGATGGCCAGGCCTGGACGCCGCTGGAAGGCCATGCCCAGGTCGTCGTGTTCTGGTCGCTGGACTGCGCGTTTTGCGAGCGGCACAACGCCCATGTGGAGAAGCTGCACCGGGCGGCGCAGGGCCGGCGACTGCAACTGCTGGGTGCGGCCCGCGGTGGCGATGCGGCAGCGCTGCGCAAGCACATGGCGGCGCGCGGCTGGAGCTTCCCGGTCAGCCTCGACGTTCAGCCCCTGGCCGCGGCGCTGACGGTGCGGCGCAGCGTGCCGGTCACGGTGACCGTCGAGGCCTCGGGCCGGCTGCGCGACATGATTCCCGGCGAGATGTTCGAGGCCGACGTGATGGAGCTGCTCAGGCTGGCTCCGTGACCGGCGTGCTGCTGAATTGCTCGAAGGCTTCCAGCGCATAGGCGGCATACATCAGCGAGGGCCCTCCGCCCATGTAGACACAGACGCCCAGCATCTCCTCGAGTTCCTGACGCGTGCAGCCCAGGCGGACCAGGGCCTCGGCATGGAAGCCCAGGCAGGGGTCGCAGCGGGCCGAGACCGACAGGGCCATTGCCACGAGTTCCTTGGTCTTGCGGTCGAGCACCCCCTCACGGGTGCTTGCCTGGGCCAGTGCCGAGAAGTTGCGGCTCGTCTCCGGGATGCCGGCCCGCAGCCGGGTCAGGGCCGACGAGACCTCGGAGGTGATGGCGCGGTAGTTCTTTCTGCTCATGTGGCTTCCCCATATCAGTCAACACTCATATATTGAGGCTGGCGCGGAGCGCCGTGTTTGATGCAGGGCAATGGCCCTGCGGCTTGGCCTGGGGGCGACGCTCCACTAGCATCGCCGGGCAGCCTCAAGGAGCGGCGATGAACAAGACCAGGGTGCTGATCGCGCTGGGCCTGGCGGCCGGCATCGGCCTGACCACGCTGGCCATCGCGGGTGACGACGCCAGCATCTTCCAGGGCGCCGACCTCCAGCTCGGTCGCAAGCTGCTGAAGGAGCAGCGCTGCGCCGAATGCCATGCCAAGAAGTTCGGTGGCGATGGCTCGGACGTCTACCGACCGCTTGAGAAGATCAAGACCGCCGGCCAGCTGCGTGGCATGGTCGAGTCCTGCAATACCGAGCTGAGCCTCGGCATGTTTCCCGAGGAAGTGACCGCCATTGCGGCTGTGCTGAACAAGGACTACTACCGGTTCAAGTGACCGAGGCCCTGGGGGGCTTGAATATTCGTCTCTACGAATAGAATCGCCGCAGCTTTTTCGTTCCGCCAAATTGCATGGAAGCCAACCCCGTCCAGGACAAGGTATTCGAGTCGGTGGCCGAGCTGTTCTCGCTGCTGTCGACCCCGATCCGGCTGAAGATCATCAGCGCGGTCTGCCATGGCGAAAAGAATGTGTCGGAGCTGCTGGCCGAGATCGAGACCACGCAGCCGAACATGTCGCAGCACCTCTCCACGCTGTACCGCAGCGGCGTGCTGTCCAAGCGGCGCGAGGGCACCCAGATCTACTACAAGCTGCAGAGCGAACGCGTGGCCGCGCTGTGCCGCGCGGTCTGTACCCAGGTGGCCATCGAGCTGGATCCGGAATCGGAGCTGGAGCTCCAGGAGCGGCTGGTGCCGGCGACGGCCCGCTGAATGCAGGCCGGGTGGATCCGGCCCCCGCTCAGGCGGCGTGCTCTTCGGCCTCGTGCCGCTCAGGCGCGACCGTGGGCAGGTGCATCTGCATGCGGCAGCCCTTGCCAGGTGCGCTGATCACTTCGATCGTTCCGCCCAGCACATTGGTCACGATGTTGTGCACGATGTGCATGCCCAGGCCCGAGCCGCCGGTGCCCAGCTTGGTGGTGAAGAAGGGGTCGAAGATCTGGCGGCGCACCGATTCGTCCATACCGCGGCCGTCGTCTTCCACGCAGAGCTCGATCTCGTGCGCGTCGACCCTGCGGCTGCTGATGCGCACCCGGCCCTGCTCCAGACCGTCGAAGGCGTGCAGCAGCGCGTTCATGAGCAGATTGGTCAGCACCTGGCCCAGGGCGCCCGGGTAGCTGTCCAGCATCAGGCCGGCTTCGAGTTCGGTGCTGATCTCGTAACGGGTGCGCTTGAAGCTGGGCTCCACCATCACCAGCTGGCTCTCGACCACTCGGGTCAGGTCGAACTCTCCGCGGGCGTCATTGGTCTGGTTGATGGCCACCTGCTTGAAGTCGCGCACCAGGTCGGCCGCCTTCTGCACGTTGCGCTGCAGGATGTCCTGGCCGCGCTGCGTATCCTTGACCAGCTCCTCGAGCACGCTGCGGCGTATCGGCGTCTGCGAGTTCATCATCGAATCGAGCTGGCGGTAGCGGTCATCCAGCGCCGACACCACGGTCAGCGCATTGCCCAGCGGCGTATTCAGCTCATGGGCCACGCCGGCCACCAGGCGGCCCAGCGAGGCCAGCTTCTCGGCCTCGACCAGCTCGCGCTGCGCCGTCTGCAGATTGCGCAGCGTGGTGGTCAGCTCGTTGTTGGCCCGGGTCAGTTCGTTGGTGCGCTGGGCGACCTGGTCTTCCAGCGTGTTGTTGTGCATGCGCAGCGATTCGAAGGCGGCGAGCAGGGCCTGGCGCATGCGCTCCATGGCGGCGCCGACGCGGGCGATCTCGTCATCGCCCTTGCTGACTTCCAGCGGTCGCTCCAGGTGGCCGGCCGCCAGTTCCTCGGCGGCGGCGCTGAGCTGGCTCATGGGGCCCAGCACGCGGCGCCGCATCACCAGCATGGTGAACACGCCGCAGATCAGCAGGGCGATCACGCTGCGCAGCACCTGGTTCCAGAGGTCGGCGCGTTTGCGGGCCAGGAAGGGCTCCGAACTCATGACCACCGTCAATTTGGCGATCTCGCGTCCATCGCGCAGCACCGGGCGGGTTTCGCTCAGGGTCAGCTTGGGGTCGACGTCGGCACGCTGCGGCGTCTCGTAGAAGGGCTTGGGATTGGAGGGCTCGACGACGAGTACCGAGACGAAGCGCGGGTCGTTGACCTGGGCCTTGATCATGGGCTCGGCCAGATCCGGCGACACCTGCCAGACCGGCTCCGCCAGCGACAGGGCCAGCACCTCGGTGCTGCGGCTCAGGTCGCGTTGCAGGTCCGCCATGGCCTCGGTTTCGGCCCGGTTGAACTCGAAGATCAGGGCGCCCAGCGTCGGCAGCAGCAGCCCCACACCAAGGGCTGCCATCACGGCGTATCGCAACGACGACTGTTTCAGCAGCAAGGCGCTCATCTCCCTACAAAGTCGCCGCTGGCGCGGCTGTGCCGGCGGAGATTAGCAGATAGATGGCGCCGCGCAGTTGTACGAACGCACCTCAGGCAGCACGGGCTGCCAGGACCGTGACGCAATTGCGACCGCTGCGCTTGGAGGCGTACAGGGCACGGTCCGCGCGGTCGAAGAAGTCGTTGGCGCTTTCGCCGACGGCCAGCTGGGTGACGCCGAAGGACAAGGTGACACGCTCGTCGTCCTGGGTGGCGGCGCCACGGCGGATGCGACCGGCAGCGATGTTGTGGCGCAGCTGCTCGGCCAGCGTGTGGGCCTGGTTGAGGCTGCAGCTGGGCATCAGCACGGCGAATTCCTCGCCGCCCACCCGAGCTGCCAGCGCCGGTGCCGCGGTCATGCCCTTGAGCGTCTGGGCCACACCGCGAAGCACCTGGTCGCCGAAGGCATGGCCATAGGTGTCGTTGAGGCGCTTGAAGAAGTCGATGTCGCCCAGCATCAGGCAGGGCGGCTGCAGCTGGTCGCCGCTGCGGATCGCCTGGGCGAGCTCCTGGTCGAAGGCACGGCGGTTGGCCAGGCCGGTGAGGGCGTCGACCAGGGCTTCGTTGCGTGCCAGTTCGACCTCGCGGCGCAGCTCGGCAATCTCGTTGCGGCTGGCATCGAGGCGTTGTTGCAGCGAGTTCATCACGCCGCTGAGTTCGCGCACGCCGCTGAGAATCTCGCGGACGGTCTCGGCCGGGGCCGTGTCGCCCTCGAGCTTCTGGGACAGCTCGCTGAGTTCCACGCCGAAGCGGGCCGTGTGGTCGCCCGCATGGGCGGCCGACGCCGAGATGCCGTTGAGCACGCGCTGGAAGCCGTCGCTGATGCGCCGGGCGCTGGTCGAATCCCATTCGCCCAGGTGGCGGCTGTAGAGCTCCCAGGTCTGGCTTTCATCCAGCGTGCCGCCGTCGGCCAGCAGCGTGTTCATCGCATGGCGCAGATCGGGGTTGCGGCCACTCACGTATTCGTACCAGACCGCATAGCTGGTCGGGTGCAGGGCGGCCCGCTGGCGGGTCATCTGGGCCAGGGCGGCGCGCAGATGCTCGGCACTGCGCTCCATGCTATCGGTGTACCTCATTGCTTTCTCTCTCCATACAACACGCTCCCAACGACCTGCCCGGACTCATTGGCGGTCCAGGTCTGTCGTTCCAGGGGCGCAGCATCTCGCAAACAAAAGCCGAGGTGGGGCGTTTGGCGCACGTCCCGGCCCGACCCGTGCTGTGGTTCACGGCTGGTGCGCTGCGCCGCACAATGACAGTCTCAAACAGGAGACAGTCATGGACGAACGAGTCACCGGCATTGGCGGCATCTTCATCAAGGCCCGCGATGCCGAGGCGCTGCGCGCCTGGTACCGCACCCACCTGGGGATGGACATCCAGTCCTGGGGTGGCGCCTGCTTCATGTGGCAGCAGGAGGGCCGCAGCGAACCCGACGGAGGCATGACGCTGTTCACCATCTTCGAGGGCAGCAGCAGCTATTTCGAGCCCAGCAAGTCGCCCTTCATGATCAATCTGCGGGTCGCCGACCTGCCGCGGCTGCTGGAGCAGCTGCGGGCCGAGGGCTGCCAGGTGGACGACAAGATGGATTACAGCGAATATGGCAAGTTTGGCTGGGTGATGGACCCGGAAGGCAACCGTATCGAGCTCTGGCAGCCGCCCGCGGCTGCCTGAACCCCGGCCCCCGGGGCCGCGGGGGTGCCGGGAATGCCCCGAGCGGAAGGGGGGCGCCCAGCAGGCAAAATGCCGCCTTTTCCCGCTGCCGGGACCCGGTGCCACCCGCACTGGAGGGCCTGGCTCTCACCTCCCTCCATTCCCGAGGTCGACCTTGAGTTCCAACACCACCACCCTGCAACCGGGCGCCAGCGCGCCAGGGATCAGCGCCGCGGCCGCCCCGCACACCATCCTGGGCCATCCCGACGCGCTGTTCGTCCTGTTCTTCACCGAGATGTGGGAGCGCTTCTCCTACTACGGCATGCGCGCGCTGCTGGTGCTGTTCCTGACGGCCACCACACTGAACGGCGGCTGGGGCTGGGACGTCAAGGAAGCCGGCAAGCTCTATGCCTGGTATACGGGCCTGGTCTATCTGACCCCGATCTTCGGCGGCTACCTGGCCGACAAGGTGCTGGGCCTGCGCAAGGCCATCGTGATCGGTGGCCTGATGATCGCCGCCGGCCACATCTCGCTGTTCATGGAGACCAAGCCCAGCTTCTACCTGGGCCTCTCCCTGGTCGTGCTGGGCACCGGCCTGTTCAAGCCGAACATCTCGGCCATCGTCGGCCAGCTCTACGGCAAGGACAACGAAGGCGGCCGTGACAGCGGCTACACGCTGTTCTACATGGGCGTGAACTCGGGCGCCTTCTTCGGCATCCTGCTGTGCGGCTACATCGGCGAGAAGATCTCCTGGTCCTATGGCTTCGGTCTGGCGGCGGTCTTCATGATCCTGGGCGCGCTGCAGTTCTATTTCGGCCAGGGCATCTTCGGCAAGATCGGCCTCAGCCTGTCGCAATCCAAGGTCGAGCAGGCTCCGGTGGTCGAGGAAGCCGAGCCGCATGTCATCCGTGATCGCCTGAAGGCCATCTTCACCTTCTCGTTCTTCACCATCTTCTTCTGGTTCGCCTTCGAGCAGGCCGGTGGTTCGATGACCATCTTCGCCCGCGACTTCACCGACCGCAGCCTGACCGGCACCTCGGGCACGACCTTCAAGATCGTCAACAGCCTGATCACGGTCATTCCGCTGCTGATCCTGACCTGGTTGCTGATCAAGCTGTTCTTCGGCACGGCCAAGCGCTATCTGCTGTCCAACCTGCTGCTGGTCAGCTGCATTGGCGGCATCTGGGTGCTGACGCTCTGGATGCTGAACCGCGAATTCGTCAACCAGGATTCCAGCGTGCCGGCCAGCTGGTTCGGCATCCTGAACAGCCTGTTCCTCGTGGTGCTGGCGCCGATGTTCTCGCGCCTGTGGGGCAAGTACTGGAACCCGAGCGGCCCGGTCAAGTTCGGCCTCGGCCTGGTGATGCTGGGCCTGGGCTTTGCGTGCCTGTCCTATGGCGCCGCCGGCATTCCCAATGGTGCCAAGACGGCCCAGGTCAGCATGATCTGGCTGACCCTGGCCTACCTGCTGCACACCATGGGCGAGCTGTGCCTGTCGCCGGTGGGTCTGTCCTACATCTCCAAGCTGGCGCCGCCGCGCCTGCTGGGCCTGATGTTCGGCTTCTGGTTCCTGAACACCTTCATCGGCAATTTCCTGGCCGGCATGACGGGCGCCTACATCGAGCACATCGCCCATGCCTACTCGATGTCCACCTTCTTCCTGATCTTCACCATCATTCCCATCGCCGCCGGCCTGGTCATGATGGCGCTGAACAAGTGGATGCATCGCAACATGCACGGCATTCACTGAGGATGAGCTGACGGGGCCCCGGGCCCCGGCGCTGCATGCCGCCGGCCGCGGGAGCTCCCGCCGCCGGCGGTCTTTCTTTTGGCACGGCAAATAGTTCACGAATCGTGGCCACCGCCCCGGGAATCCCCGGATCGGCGTGCGAATCGCGCCCCCCAAAATCCGCGCATTTCTGGCAACGCGTTGGGGCTGAATGATGAGGATGGGTTCGCTGGTTTCTGTCCTGGGGCTCGCCTTGCTGACCGGCTCGGTCGCGCAGGCTCAGATCAAGATCGGCCAGACCGCCGATTTCAGCGGCCCGGCCGGCGTCATCGCCCAGCAGAACCGCGACGGCGCCAAGCTCTATTTCGACCAGATCAATTCGCAGGGCGGCATCTCGGGTCAGAAGATCGAGTTGGTGACGCTGGACGACAAGTTCGATCCCAAGGCCAGCGCCGCCAATGCCAAGACCCTGATCGACCAGGGCGTGCTGGCCCTGTTCATGACCGGCGGCACGGCCCAGAACGAAGCCATCCTGCCGCTGCTGGCCCAGCACAAGCTGGCCCTTGTGGCACCGGTCAGCGGCGCACTGCTGCTGCACGATCCGGTCAACCCCTACGTGTTCAATGTTCGCGCCGGCTATCACCGCGAGGCCGAGCGGGCCGTGGCCCATCTGCGCAACATGGGCGTGCAGAGCCTGACGGTGCTGCAGTCGGAGGACAAGTTCGGCAACGACGCCGCCCAGGCGGCCCTGCGCGGCCTGAGCACCGCCGGCGTGCGGCCGCGTGCCCATCTGAAATTCGCTCCGCAAGCCGCGGCCTACCAGGGTCTGGCCCAGCAACTGGCCAAGGCCGACATGCAGGCCGTGCTGCTGATCTGCGAGGCCGATGCCGCGGCCGGCTTCATCGCGGCGCTGCGCAGCGCCGGCTCCATGGCCCAGGTCGTGACCCTGTCCAACAATGCCAGCCCGGCCTTCGTCGGCAAGCTCAAGGAGCAGGGCCGCGGTGTCATCGTGACCCAGCTGTTCCCCAACGAGCGCTCGGCCTCGACCGAGCTGGTGCGCCAGGCCCAGGACCTGGCCAAGTCGCGCGGCACCGGCGAGCTCAGCCCTGCCCATCTGGAGGGATTTGCCGCCGCCAAGGTGCTGGTCGAGGGCCTGCGCCGCTCCGGCAAGGACCAGAGCCGGGCCAACCTGGTCAAGTCGCTGGAGAGCATGCAGCGCTTCGACCTCGGCGGCCTGGAGCTGAGCTTCAATGCCAAGAAGCACAGCGGCCTGGACTTTGCCGACATCGCCATCATCGGCCCCGACGGAAAATTTTGGCGTTGAGCAACTGCTGACCCAAGTCAAGGCGCGTCGGCAACCGCGCCTGCAGCATGGCGGCTTTTGATCAAGCGCCTCGCCATGCACGCTGCTGCTGCCCTCAATACCGTTCCCGACGACTTCGATGCGCTGCTGCGGCGCAGTGGCCTGAAGGCCTTGACGCTCAAGGGCCGGCGCCTGCTGCCCATCGTGCAGGGCGGGATGGGGGTGGGCATCAGCGCGCAGAAGCTGGCGGGCGCGGTGGCCGCGGCCGGCGGCATGGGCACGCTGAGCTCGGTGGACCTGCGCCGCCACCATCCGGACCTGATGCAGCGCACCGAAGGCCATTGCCACGGCGAAGAGGCCAAGCGGGTGATCAACGAGGCCAACCTGGAAGCGCTGGGCCGCGAGATCGCCGGCGCCCGCGAGCGCAGCCAGGGCCGCGGCCTGGTGGCGCTGAACATCATGCGCGCGGTCAGCGAGTACGCGGCCTCGGCCAGGAAGGCGCTGGAGGGCGGCATTGATGCCCTGGTGGTCGGTGCCGGCCTGCCGCTGGACCTGCCCGACCTGGCCCAGGAGCATCCGCACACGGCCCTGATCCCCATCCTCAGCGATGCCCGCGGCGTGCAGCTGATCCTGCGCAAATGGGAGCGCAAGAAGCGCCTGCCCGATGCCATCGTGATCGAGCATCCGCGCCTGGCCGGCGGTCACCTGGGCGCGGCGCGGATTGCCGACCTGAACGACGAGCGCTTCGACTTCGAGCGCGTGATCCCCGAATGCCGCGAGCATTTCGCCAGGCAGGGCCTGGACATTCCGTTGATCGCCGCCGGCGGCATCCGCACGTTCGAGGACATCCTGCGCCTGCAGGCCCTGGGTGCGGCCGGCGTGCAGCTGGGCACGCCGTTCGCCGTCACCGAGGAGGGCGATGCCCACCCCGAGTTCAAGCGCGTGCTGGCCGAGGCGCGCGACGAGGACCTGGTCGAGTTCACCAGCGTGGCGGGCTTGCCGGCGCGGGCCGTGGGCACGCCCTGGTTGCGCTCCTACCTGAAAATCGAGCACAAGCTGCAGGCCGTGGCCCAGGTCAAGAGCCGCTGTACCAAGGCCTTTGACTGCCTCGCCCAATGCGGCCTGCGTGACGGCCTCAAGGACTGGGGCCAGTTCTGCATCGACAACCAGCTGGCGGCGGCGCTGCGCGGCGACGTCAGGAAGGGCTTGTTCTTCCGCGGTGCCGGCAGCCTGCCCTTCGGCAAGCAGATCCGCAGCGTTCGCGAATTGATGGAGCGACTGCTGACCCCGGCACAGGTGGCCCAGGCCCTCTGACAGAATCGGCCGGGTGTCCGGCGCCTCGTCTCAACCTGCCCACCCCGCTGCTTCGCTGGCCCCCGGCCTGATGCTGGCCGGCGCGGGCTCGATCGCGTTCTCGGGCAAGGCCATCATCGTCAAGCTGGCCTATCGGCATGGTGTCGATGCCGTGACCCTGATCATGCTGCGCATGCTGTTCGCGCTGCCGTTGTTTCTCGCGCTGGCCTGGTGGGCTGGCCGAGGGAAGCCGCCGCTGACCCGCCGCGACTGGATCGCCTTGCTGGGCCTGGGTTTCTCGGGCTACTACCTGGCCAGCTTCCTGGACTTCGCCGGCCTGGCCTACATCAGTGCCAGCTTCGAACGCCTGATCCTCTACCTGAACCCCACCCTGGTGCTGTTCCTCAGCTGGGCCCTGCTGGGCAAGAAGGTCGGCGCGCGGCAACTGGCGGCGCTGGCGATCAGCTATGCCGGCGTGCTGCTGGTGTTCGGCCAGGAGCTGCACTTGCAGGGCAGCCATGTGATGCTCGGCGCGGCCCTGGTGTTCGGCAGTGCGCTGAGCTATGCGCTGTACCTGATGTACAGCGGCGAGGAGGTGAGGCGGCTGGGCGCTTTGCGCCTGACTGGTCTGGCCACTTCCATAGCCTGCCTGCTGTGCATTGCGCAATACCTGCTGCTGCGGCCGCTGTCCGGCTTGGCCGAGGTGGCCACCCCGGTGCTGTGGCTGTCCCTGCTCAATGCGACAGCCTGCACCTTCGCGCCGGTGCTGATGGTGATGCTGGCCATCGAACGCATTGGCGCGCCGCTGGCGGCCCAGACCGGCATGATCGGCCCCATGTCCACCATCCTGATGGGCGTGCTGATCCTGGGCGAGCCCTTCACCCCCTGGGTGGCGGCCGGCACCGTGCTGGTGATGGCCGGCGTCTGGCTGCTGACCCGTTGGCGCTGATCCAACAAGCTGGGGAAGCGCCGGGCCTGAAAGCCCGGCGGCACGCTGACAATCGCCGCTCTTCCTTACTCATCGCTGGATGCTGCCGATGCGCTGGTTTCGCCGAATTCTGCTGAGCCTGGTCCTGCTGCTGGTCCTGTTGGCTGTCGCTCTCTACCTGTTCCTTAAATCCAGCCTGGCCCGGTTGGATGGCGAAACCGCCGCGCCGGTGTCGGCCGCCGTGGAGTTGCTGAGAGACGAACGCGGCTACCTGACGGTCAAGGCGCAGAACGAGGCCGACGTGGCCCGCGGCCTGGGCTATGCCCATGGCCAGGAGCGCTTCTTCCAGATGGACCTGATGCGCCGCAATGCGGCCGGCGAACTGTCGGCCCTGGTCGGCGCCAAGGCCGTGCCGCTCGACCAGTCGCGCCGGCTGCATGCCTTCCGCCAGCGCGCCGAGCGCGTGCTGGCTGGGCTGCCGGCCGAGCAGCGCCGCCTGCTCGAGGCCTATGCGCAAGGCGTCAACGAAGGCCTGCAGGCGCTGGGCGCGAGGCCGTTCGAATACGGCCTGCTGCGCCAGTCGCCCCAGCCCTGGGTGCCGGCCGATTCCATGCTGGTCGTCTATGGCATGTACCTGGACCTGCAGGGCTCGCAGGGCCGTGACGAGCTGGCGACTTCCTGGCTCAAGAACGCGGTACCGGCCGACTGGTACGCCTTCCTGACCCAGCACAGCGCCGACTGGCAGGCGCCGCTGGACGGCAGCGATGTGAAGCCCGTGGCGGTGCCAGCCAGCGCCTGGCCCTGGCAGGGCGTCAAGAGCGCCTGCGGCGACTGCGGCCTGCGCGACAGCCGCGACCTGGGCAGCAACAACTTCGCCGTGGCCGGTTCACGCAGCAGCCATGGCGGCGCCATCCTGGCCGACGACATGCACCTGGGCCTGCGCGTGCCCGGTACCTGGTTCAAGGCCAGCCTGGAATGGCTCCAGGACGGCCGCAACATCAAGGTCAGCGGCGTCAGCCTACCCGGCACGCCGGCCATCGTGGCCGGCAGCAATGGCCGCGTCGCCTGGGGCTTCACCAATGCCACGGCCGACTGGGCCGACCTGGTGGCCGTCAAGCTCAACGCGGCCGGCACGCATTACCAGAGCCCGCAGGGCGAGAAGCCGCTGGTCAAGCGCATGGAGCGCATCGAGGTCGCTGGCGGCCCGGCGGTCGAGGTGGCGTTCCAGGACAGCGAATGGGGCCCGCTGCTGCCGGCGCCGCATCAGCAATACGCGCTTCACTGGGTGGCCCATGACCCGCAGGCGCTGAACTTCCGCCTGCTCGACATGGCCCGTGCCGCCTCGCTGGACGAGGCCATGCAGATCGCCGTCGGCGCCGGGCTGCCGGCGCAGAACATGCTGGTGGCCGATGCCGCCGGCCGCGTGGGCTGGACCATTGCCGGCCCGGTGCCGCTGCGCCAGCTGCAGGACTTCGACCAGCCGCAGGACTGGAGCGCCGCCGGCACCGGCTGGACCGGTTATGCCGCCTTCGACCAGCACCCGCGCCTGCTGGATCCGGCCGATGGCCTGTTGTGGACCGCCAATGCCCGCGTGGTCGGCGGCTCGATGCTCGCCCTGCTGGGCAATGGAGGCTACGACCTCGGGGCCCGCGGCCAGCAGATCCGCGACGACCTGCGCGCCAAGCCCAAGCATGACGAGGCTTCGCTGTATGCCGTCCAGCTGGACCACCGCGCCGTGTTCCTGCAGCGCTGGCGCGGCCTGCTGCTGGACAAGGTGCTGACGCCCGAATTCGTCAGCCGCGAAGGCCTGGCCGACTACCGTCGCTTCGTCGAGACCCAAACGGCCGAGGCCGCCCCGGGCGCGGTGGGCTACACCCTGGTGCGCGCCTTCCGCGACCAGGTGCTGGAGCGGCTGTTCGCGCCGCTGGCCACCCAGCTGGAAGCCAAGCAGCTGAGGATGCGCGAGCTCAAGTGGGTGCCCGAAAACCCCGGCTGGGCCCTGCTTCAGGCCGGCCGCGAGGACGTGCTGCCGGCCGGCGTCAATAGCTGGGAACAGCTGCTGCAGCAGGCCGTGCTGGCCAGCCGCGGCAAGGTCCAGGAGAAGACGCCCAGCCTGGACCAGGCCGGCTGGGGCCAGCACAACAAGGCCCAGATCCAGCATCCGCTCAGCAGCGCCTTGCCCTTCCTGGCCTCCTGGCTGGACATGCCGGCCACGCCGATGGCGGGCGACCGCCACATGCCGCGGGTCCAGATAGGCAACCATGGCCAGTCGGAGCGCCTGGTGGTGTCGCCGGGCCGCGAGGCCAGCGGCATCCTGGTGGTGCCGGGCGGCCAGTCGGGCCATCCGTTGTCGCCTTTCTACCGGGCCGACCACGAGGCCTGGCTGCAGGGCCAGCCGCTGTCCTTCCTGCCGGGCGAGACCCGCCATCGCCTGTTGCTCAAGCCCCGCGGCTGAGACCTCTTGAGGGGATTGGCGCCGCGGCCGGAGCGGCGCAAGAATCAAGCCCTCGCCGACTGTCCGGCGTCCACGGAGCTTCATGATGAGCCGCCTTACAAGCAAGAACACCCTCCTGATCGCCGGCCTGCTGAGCCAGGCCCTGGTGGCAACGGCCTGGGCCGAAGAGGATTCCAAGGTCGAGACCTGCCCCAAGAAGCTGGGCACGATCGCCGTGGTCGAGCCGCAGCAGGGCTGGCACCACATCTCTTCCTACGGCCTGGGTTCGCCCTCGGCGCTGTTGCGGCTGATGATCCAGAAGTCGGGCTGCTTCGACGTGGTCGAGCGCGGCCAGGCCATGGCCAACATCCAGCAGGAGCGCGCCCTGGCGGCGGGCGGCGAGCTGCGCCAGGAATCCAACGTGGGCAAGGGCCAGATGCAGACGGCCGACTTCGTGATGACGCCCAATGTGCAGGTTGGCGCCAAGACCACCGGCGGCATAGGCGGCTTCCTCGGCGGCAAGCTGGGCGTGCTGGGCGCCATCGCCGGCGGCCTCAAGTTCAAGGAAGCCTCCACGAGCCTGATGATTGCCGACGTGCGCTCCAGCATCCAGGTGGCGGCGGCCGAGGGCAAGGCCAGCAAGACCGATTTCTCGGTCGGCAGCTGGGGCTATGGCGGCGGCGTGGTTGGCGGCATGGGCGGCTACACCAGCACGCCCGAGGGCAAGGTCGTGGCGGCCAGCTTCCTGGACAACTACAACAAGATCGTGGTCGAGATCCGCGACAAGGACAGCCTGATCAAGGCCAGCAGCGCCTCCAGCGACATCAATGCCGCCGGCTCCACCAAGGCCGAGGCGCCGCAGCCGGCAGGCCAGGTCGTGCACGCCAAGATCGCCAATGTGAAGGCCTATGCCGAGCCTTCGCGCGACTCCAAGGTCGTGGCCACGCTGAGCAAGAACGACGACCTGGTGGCCACAGGCGAGGTCAAGAACGGCTTTATCCGCGTGGATGCATCCAACTTCAGCGGCTGGGTGCAGCGCACCCTGGTCGGACCCTGATTGCTCAGGCCTGACGGCGCCCGGCGGAGACCAGAATCCCGCCGGCAATCAGCGCAAAGGCCGCGCCGTGGTACCAGGCCGGCCCTTCGCCCAGCAGCGTGGCCGACATCAGGGCCGCGAACAGGGGCGTCAGGTTGACGAAGAAGGCCGCCAGGGCCGGACCGGCCAGCGACACGCCCAGGCCCCAGCAGCGGTAGGCGATCAGCGAAGGGCCTATTGCCACGTAGAGCAGCACCCAGGCAAGACCTGGCCCTAAGTGGGTGGCCTGTTCGCTGTAGCTTTGTTCCAGGCCAGCCATGGCCAGGGCGATGGGCGCACCGAAGGCCATCTGGGCCATCAACAGGGCGGCCCAGTCCCAGCGGCCGGTGGTCTCGTCCCGCATGCTTTCGGGAGGTCGGGCCAGCAGCCAGCTGTAGACCGACCAGCTGAACACGGCCAGCAGCATCAAGAGGTCGCCGGCCACGAAGTGCACCTGCAGCAGCGCGGCCCAGGAGCCGCGCGCCAGCACCAGGGCCACGCCGACCAGCGAGAGCAGGGCTCCCGCCAGCTGGCGGCGCGTAGGCATCACCCGGTAGAACAGGGCGCCGACCGAGAGCATCCACAGCGGCATGCTGGCCGCGATCAGGGTGACGTTCAGCGCCGTCGAGCTGCGCAGTGCCTGGTACTGCAGGGCGTTGTAGCAACCCATGCCGAGAAAGCCGAGCAAGGCCAGGTGGCGCCAGCGCTGCCACAGCGGCGCCGGTTTGCTCATCACGGATCGGGCACTCGCCGAGACCAGCAGCAGCAGCAGGGCCGCGAGCGCCCAGCGCAGGCCGTTGAGCAGCAGCGGCGGAATCTGGCTGGCCATGTGGCGGCCGACCACGGCATTGCCGGCCCACAGCAGCGGCGGCAGGGTCAGCAGCAGGGCCAGTCGGGGAGTCAGCTTCATGCCGGCAGCGTTGGCGAAAGGCTGGCACGATAGCGGAAATCCAAAACCGGAGTGACGCGATGACGACAGAGACCGTGGTGCGCATCCACCAGGCGGGTGGCCCTGAACAACTGAGGCTGGAGCAGGTCGAGGTGGGCGATCCGGGGCCGGGCGAGGTGCGAATCCGCCATGTGGCCTGCGGCCTCAACTACATCGACATCTACCACCGCAGCGGCGCTTATCCGCTGCAGCTGCCGCAGACCCTGGGCATGGAAGGTGCCGGTGTGATCGAGGCGGTGGGCGAGGGTGTCACGCACCTGGCCGTCGGCGACCGGGCCGCCTATGCGAGCCAGCCGATAGGCGCCTACTGCACGGCCCGCGTGATGCCGGCGCGTTCGGTGGTGCGGTTGCCGGAGGCCATCTCCTTCGAGACCGGCGCGGCCATGATGCTCAAGGGCCTGACGGCTCAGTACCTGCTGCGCCGCACCTTGCCGCAAGGCGGCTTGCAGGCGGGCGACACCATCCTGTTCCATGCGGCGGCCGGTGGCGTGGGCCTGATCGCCTGCCAATGGGCCAAGGCCCTGGGCCTGCAGCTGATCGCCACGGCGGGCTCGGATGAGAAATGCGCGCTGGCCCTGGCCAATGGAGCGGCCCATGCGATCAATTATCGCAAGGAAAAATTCTCCGAGCGGGTGCGCGAGATCACCAGCGGCCGCGGCGTGAAGGTGGTCTACGACTCGGTCGGCGCCGACACCTTTGAGGGTTCCATCGATTGCCTCAGCCCCTTCGGCCTGATGGTCTGCTTCGGCAATGCCTCGGGCCCGGTGCCGCCGCTCAACACCGGCATGCTGGCGGCCAAGGGCTCGCTCTACCTGACCCGGCCCACGCTGTTCACCCACCTGGCGACGCGCGAGAGCAGCCAGGCCATGGCCGACGACCTGTTTTCGGTGGTGCAGAGCGGCGCGGTCAAGATCCACGTCTCGCAGCGATATCGGCTGGCCGAGGTGGCCCAGGCGCACCGCGAGCTGGAAGCGCGGACGACGACCGGCTCAGGCGTCCTGCTGGTCTGACGACGGATCGGCCGCGGCCGACGCAGCGGCCTGGACCGGCAGCGCCGGCGCCGGGCCGGCGTCACGCAACACCGTGATCTCGAAGCTGAAGCAGCTGCCGGTGCCGGGCTGACTCTCCACATGGACCCGGCCGCCCATCAGGCCGACCAGTCGCTGCACGATGGTGAGGCCGAGGCCGGTACCGCCGAAGCGGCGGGCGATGCTGGTGTCGCCCTGGCTGAACGGGTCGAAGATGCGGCCTATCTGCTCGCGCGACATGCCCAGGCCGGTATCGGTCACCGAGAAGCTCAGGTGCACCGGCTCGTTGCCGGTCGCCGGCCTGTCGTCGTCCAGTCGGCTGACCTCGATCCGCACCTCGCCGCGCTCGGTGAACTTGACCGCGTTGCCCACCAGGTTCATCAGCACCTGACGCAGGCGCAGCGAGTCGCCTATCAGGTAGGGCGGCACACCGGGCTGTATGCGCGCGGCGAGCCGCAGGCCCTTCTCATGGGCCTGCAATTGCAAGGGCTGGGTGGTGTCTCTCAGGCAGTCGTGCAGAGCAAAGGGCTGCTGCTCGATGGCGACCTTGCCGGCCTCGATCTTGGCCACGTCCAGCAGGTCGTTGATCAGGCCCATCAGCGACTTGGCCGAGTCGTGGGCCATCTGCACGAACTTGCGCTGGCGCTCGTCCAGCTCGCCCTGCAGTACCAGCTCGGTCAGGCCCAGCACACCGTTCATGGGCGTGCGGATCTCGTGGCTCATATTGGCCAGGAAGCTGCTCTTGGCCTGGCTCGCCGCCACGGCGGTCTCGCGCGCCACGGTCAGCGCCTGCTGGGCGAGGCGGAAGTCGTTGATGTCGCGGGCGTTGAACTGCAGCACCGGGTCGCCGCTGACCGGGTCGCGCATGGGCCGCGCATCGATGCTGTGCCAACGTATGCCCTCGACGGTGTTCAGCTCCAGCTCGGCCTGGAAGCTCTGTCCGGACTGCACATGGCGGCGCACCAGCGAGGCCAGGTCGGGGCTGGCGAACACATCGGCAAAGCCGAGCGCACCGGGCTCGGCCTGCACGCCGAAGGCCAGGGCCGCCGCCGGGTTGAGGAACAGGGCCTGGCCGTCGCGCAGGCTGAACATGGCGATGCGGGCTGTCGTGTACTGCAGGGCTTCGACGCCGCGCAGCATGCTCTTGTCCGTGCCGTGCGGCAGGCTTTGCGCGGCCAGCAGCATGACCTGGCGGCGGTCCGGCGTGAGGATGCCGCGCGAGGCCAGCATCACCGTCATGGCCTGGCCCTTGGGATAGAGCGTCCACTGCTCGCGCACGATCTTGCCCTGGGCATGGTCGGCGGCCGTCACGGCCAGCCGTTCGCGCACCTGCTCGGTGATCGCCTGGAAGCTGCGCGAGAGGAACATCTCGGCGCTTTCCAGCTGCCAGAAGCTCAGCGCCGCCGCATTGGCCCAGAGATTGCGCTCGGCCTTGGGGTCGAACACCCACATCGGGGTGTCGAGCCAGTCGTAGTGCGTCAGGCTGGAGAAATCAAGCATGGGTGGTCGGGGCGGCAGCGCGCATTGTGGCGCGTATTTATGGCCTCCAAGTTCAAAGGGCGCTCAATCTCTTGCCAGGGCGGCGCGGTAGGCATGCCAGCTGGCATGACCCAGCACCGGCCCGACCACCAGCAGGCCGGCGAATCCCGGCAGCATGGCCAGCAGGATCAGGATGCTGATCAGGGCGCCCCACAGCAGCATCACGCCCGGCTGGCTGAGGCACAGGCGCAGGCTGGTCAGGGCGGCGGTGATCGCATCGACCTGCTCGTCCAGGATCATCGGGATCGAGATCACGCTGATCGAGAAGATGAGGCCGGCGAACACGGCGCCGACGCTGAGGTAGGTGAGGATGAAGCCCAGGTTCTCCGGGTCCAGCAGCTTGAGCAGGGAGCCGCCGATGTCGGGCATGCCGTCGAAGCTGACCGCGAACACCACCAGGGCCGCGCGACCCCACAGCATCTCCAGGATCAGCAGGGCGAAGCCGAAGATGGCCAACTGGCCGGTGCGGGTGCGCCAGGCGGTCAGCGAGTCGGCCAGGTCGATGGGCTGGCCGCGCTCCAGGCGCAAGCTGACCTGGTACAGGCCCATGCACAGCAAGGGACCGAGCAGCAGAAAGCCGGCCGACAGCCACAGGATCCAGGCCGGCGAGCGCTGGTAGGTTTCCAGCAGGGCCCAGCCCATGGCCATGAAGCAGAAGCCGTAGAACAAGCCAATGGAAGGCGCGCGCCGGAAGTCCCGCCAGCCGAGCGCCAGCCAGTGCAGGGGCTGGCCAAGGCTCAGCCGGCTGAGTGGCAGGTCGAAGACCGAGGGGGTCTCGCTGCTGCGTCGGTCATCGGGTCCACCTGTGTCCGCCATCAGGGCAGCCTAGGTCCCGGCGATCGTGACCACCAGCGTAGTAACCAGCAGCGGCTTGACCCTTGTCTCAGCCGCGGCGGACGCGGCGCAGTTCGTCCAGGATCAGCAGCATGGCGCCCAGCGTGATCGCGCTGTCGGCGGCGTTGAAGGCGGGGAAGAACCAGCCGCCGGCGTGGACCTGGAGGAAGTCCACCACATAGCCGTGCCAGAGCCGGTCGATCACATTGCCGAGGGCGCCGCCCAATATCAGCGAGAGCGCCCAGGCGAACAGGGTCTGGTGGCCATGGCGGCGCAGCAGCCAGACGATGAAGACCGTGGCGGCGAGGCCCAGGCCGACGAAGAACCAGCGCTGCCAGCCGGCCGCATGGGCCAGGAAGCTGAAGGCGGCGCCGGTGTTGTGGGCGCGGACCAGGTTGAAGAAGCTGGTGACGAAACGGCTGTCGCCGTACTGGAAGCTGGAGACGATCAGGACCTTGGTCAGCTGGTCGATGACGATGACCAGCAGGGCGATCATCAGCCACTGGATCAGGCGCGCCTGTGAGTTGCTGGCGGGGCTATTACTCGGTTTTGCGGCCATGGGCAAGGGGTCGGACAGTGGCAAAAGAGGGCGCTACTTTAGCGTTTTCCCCCGCGCCCCCGGTCTTGCCGGGCCGGGAGGCGAGGAGTAAAAAGATCGCACCCGGCCGCGCGGCGCCGCCGCTGCCCAACCCACCGGGGCGAGGAGTCGATACATGCGCAAACGCATCTACTGGTTGCTGCCCGATCTGGACGCAGCTCGCAAGACGATGAACGAGCTGCTGCTGGCCCGGATCTCGGAGCGACACATTCACTTCGTCGCCACCGACGGGGCCGACATGGAAGGCCTGCATGCCGCCAACATCCTGCAGACCTCCGACCTGGTCGAGGCAGCGCAGACCGGCCTGCTGGTCGGCGCCGGCCTCGGTGCCGCGGGCGGTGTGGTCGCTGCCTATGTGCTGACCGGCACCGGCGCTGCGCCGCAGGCCGTGGTGATCGCCCTGGCCGGCCTCGGCGCCATCCTGGGCACCTGGTCGTCCAGCATGATTGGCAGCTCGACCCCGAGCCGCCGCCTGAAGCGCTTCGAGAAGCCGATTGCCGACGGCCAGTACCTGCTGATGGTCGACGTGCCGCGCACCCGCGTCACCGAGATCGAGGAGCTGCTGGAGCGCACCCATCCGGAGGCGCATTTCGAGGGCCTGGAGCCCAACGTACCGGCCTTCCCGTGAGGCCATGAAGAAGGGGCGCCGCGAGGCGCCCCTTGTCATTGGCCTGGTCGAGCTCAGGCGATGCTGCGGCCTTCGCCGGCACCGTACAAGTTGCTGTCGCAACGGCCGCAGAGGGTCGGGTGGGTGGCATTGGCGCCCACGTCGGCGCGGTAGTGCCAGCAGCGCTCGCACTTCGGCTGGGCCGAGGGCGTCACCGTCACGCTCAGCTCCTCGGCTGCGGCAATCGATGCTGCCGAGGTGATCAGCACGAAGCGCAGGTCGTCGCCCAGGCTCTGCAAGAGGGCCAGGTCTTGCGCGTTCAGGCCAAGCGCCACTTCGGCTTGCAGCGATGAGCCGACGGCGCCTGTCGTGCGCACGGCCTCGATGGCCTTGTTGACCGCCTCGCGGATCTCGCGGATGCGCGCCCACTTGGCGATCTGCGCAGTGTCATCGGCTGCGCCGCCGAACTGCCAGTAGGTCTCCGTGAAGATGCTCTTGCCGGCGTGGTCGCCATCGAACACCTGCCAGGCTTCCTCGGCCGTGAAGCTGAGGAAGGGCGCCATCCAGCGCAGCATGGCGTGCGTGATCTGCCACAGCGCGGTCTGGGCCGAGCGGCGAGCCAGGCTCTTGGGGGCCGTCGTGTAGAGGCGGTCCTTCAGGACGTCCAGGTAGAAGGCACCCAGGTCTTCCGAGCAATAGACCTGCAGCTTGGCCACCACCGGGTGGAACTCGTAGCGCTCGTAGTGCGAGAGCACCTCGGCCTGGAACTCGGCGGCGCGGGCCAGGGCGTAGCGGTCCACCTCCAGCATCTGCTCCAGCGGCACGGCGTCGTGCTTGGCATCGAAGTCCGCCACATTGGCAAGCAGGAAGCGCAAGGTGTTGCGGATGCGGCGGTAGCCGTCCACCACGCGGGCCAGGATCTTGTCGTCTATGCCCAGGTCGCCCGAGTAGTCGGTCGCCGCGGTCCACAGGCGCAGGATCTCGGCGCCCATCTTGTCGCTCACCGCCTGCGGTGCGACGACGTTGCCGACCGACTTGCTCATCTTGCGGCCCTGGCCGTCTACGACGAAGCCGTGCGTGAGCAGGCCCTTGTACGGCGCGCGGCCGTAGAGGGCGCAGGCGATCAGGAGCGAGGAGTGGAACCAGCCGCGGTGCTGGTCATGGCCTTCCAGGTACAGATCCGCTTCCGGGCCTTCCGCATGCGCGGCGCCGGCATGGCTGCCCTTCAGCACATGCTGGAAGGTCGAGCCCGAGTCGAACCACACGTCCAGGATGTCCGAGCCCTTGCTGTACTGCTCGGCCTCAGCGCCCAGCCAGTCGGCCGGGTTCAGCTTGGCCCAGGCTTCCACGCCGCCGGCTTCCACCAGCTGCGCGGCGCGTTCGATGAACTCCAGCGTCTGCGGATGCGGCAGGCCGCTGTCCTTGTGCAGGAAGATGGGCAGGGGCACGCCCCAGGAGCGCTGGCGCGAGATGCACCAGTCGGGCCGGCCGGCGATCATGTCGCGCAACCTAGCTCGGCCGCTCTCGGGATAGAAGCCGGTGGCGGCTATGGCTTCCAGCGCGGTCTGGCGCAGGCTCTTCTCGGCCTTGTCCTGGGTGAACAGGCCATCGCCTTCGTCCATGCGGACGAACCACTGCGCGGCGGCGCGGTAGATCACCGGCGTCTTGTGGCGCCAGCAATGCGGGTAGCTGTGCGTGATCTTGACGTGGGAGAGCAGGCGGTTGGCGTTCTGCAGGGCCTCGGCGATCACCGGATTGGCCTTCCAGATGTGCTGACCACCGAACAGCGGCAGCTCGGCCTCGTAGGCGCCATTGCCCTGCACCGGGTTCAGGATGTCCTCGAAGGCCATGCCATGCGAGACGCAGCTCTGGAAGTCGTCCAGGCCATAGGCGGGCGCGGAGTGGACCACGCCGGTGCCGTCTTCCGCCGTGGCGTAGTCGGCCAGGTAGACCGGGCTTTCGCGGTCAAAGCCGGCATCCACATGGGCCAGCGGATGCTTGAACTTCAGCATCGCCAGGTTCTTGCCGACGGTGGTGGCCAGCACCGTGCCCTCCAGCTTCCAGCGTGCCAGGCATTTCTCGACCAGGGCCTCGGCCACCATGAAGATGCCGCGCGGCGTGTCCACCAGCGCGTAGCTCAGCTCGGGGTTCAGGTTCAGCGCCTGGTTGGACGGGATGGTCCAGGGCGTCGTCGTCCAGATGACCGTGAAGGCTTCCTTGGACAGCGAGCTCAAGCCGAAGGCCGCAGCCAGTTTCTCGGGCTCGGCGCTCAGGAAGGCCACGTCGACGGCGGGCGACTGCTTGTCGGCGTACTCGATCTCGAACTCGGCCAGCGAAGAGCCGCAGTCGAAGCACCAGTAGACCGGCTTCAGGCCGCGGTAGACGAAGCCGCGCTCGAACAGGCGCTTCAGGACGCGGATCTCGCCGGCCTCGTTCTTGAAGTCCATGGTGCGATAGGGATTCGCCCATTCGCCCAGCACCCCGAGGCGCTTGAAGTCCTCACGCTGTGCGTCGATCTGCTCGCCGGCATAGGCGCGGCTCTTGGCCTGCACCTCGTCGCGCGGCAGGCCGCGGCCGTGGGTCTTTTCGATCTGGTTCTCGATCGGCAGGCCATGGCAGTCCCAGCCCGGGATGTAGGCCGCATCAAGGCCTTCCAGCTGGCGGGCCTTGACGATCATGTCCTTGAGGATCTTGTTGGCGGCATGGCCGATGTGGATCTGGCCATTCGCGTACGGCGGGCCATCGTGCAGCACGAACTTCGGGCGACCGACGCGGGCATCGCGCAGGCGCTGGTAGGTGCCTTGCTCTTCCCACTGCTTGACCCAGCCCGGCTCGCGCTTGGGCAGGTCGCCGCGCATGGGGAAAGGCGTGTCGGGCAGGTTCAGGGTCGAACGGTAGTCGGGCTTGGCGGCGTCGGTCATGGCAGGGCGATCAGTGAGCGGCCGGCAGGGGCAGGCCGCGGGAGGACGGGGTGCGGGTCGCGGACCCGCCGGCTGAGGCTGGGGTGGCTCAGCGCTTCAAATTCGGTCGCGCGTGGTCTGGCGACGCAGGGCGGCGTGGGTGGCGAGGTAGGCGCGTGCCTGGTCCACATCCCGGGCGATTGCCTCGGTCAGGGCCGGCAGGCCATCGAAGCGGGCCTCGTCGCGCAGTTTGTGCAGCAGTTCCACGCGCACGAGTTTACCGTAGCCCCCATCGGCCCCCAGGGTGGCCGGCCAGTCCAGGCAATGGACCTCCAGCAGCACCCGGCCGGCGTCTTCCACCGTGGGCCGGACGCCCAGCGAGGCCACGCCCTCCAGCGGCTCGGCGCCCAGGCCATGGACCCGGACCACGAAGATGCCGCTGGCGGCCGGCTTGTCATGGGCAAAGCGCAGGTTCAGCGTGCGGAAGCCGTCGGCGGCGCCGGGCCGGCTTTCGGCCAGGCTGCGGCCCAGCTTGGCGCCGTGGACCACGTGCCCGGAGATCGAATAGGGCCGGCCGAGCAAGGCTGCCGCCTCTTCCATCCGACCTGCGCCCAGGGCCTCGCGCACGGCCGAGCTGGAGACTCGGAGGCCGTGGACCTCGTAGCTCATCATCCGCGCCACGTCGAAGCCCTTGAGCCTGCCGGCAGCATCCAGCGAGGCGTAGTCGCCCTGGCGCTTGGCGCCGAAGCGGAAGTCGTCGCCGACCAGCACATAGCGGGCGCCCAGGCCCTGCACCAGCACCTGCTCGATGAAGTCCGGCGCGCTCAGGCTGCACAGCCGCTCGTCGAAGCGCAGCACCACGACCTGGTCTATGCCGCAGCGTTCCAGCTCGCCCAGCTTGTCGCGGAGCAGGGCGATGCGGGCCGGCGCCATCTCGGGCTTGCCCAGGCGCAGGGCGAAGAAGTCGCGCGGATGCGGCTCGAAGCTGAGCACGCAGGAGGGCAGGCCGCGATGGCGGGCCTCGGAGCGGAGCAGGGCCAGCATGGCCTGGTGGCCGCGGTGCACCCCGTCGAAATTGCCTATGGTCAGCGCGCACTCGGGCGCGATGCCGGGGTGGTGGAAACCGCGGAAGACATGCATGGCGCGGATTATCTCCGCGCCCTGCAGCTCAGGCCGCCAGCTTCTCGGTGGCGCGGAGGTGGCGCGCCAGCAGGGCGGTCAGGGCCTCCTGCTCGAAGGGCTTGAGCAGGTAGTCGTCCATGCCGGCCGCCAGGCAGCGGTCGCGGTCGCCGTTGACGGCGCTGGCGGTCAGCGCGATCACCGGCAGGCGCGGCCGGCCCATTTCGGCTTCCAGCTGGCGCCAGCGCCGCGTGGTCTCCAGGCCGTCCAGGCCTTGCATCTGGCAGTCCATCAAGACGAGGTCCAGGGCCTGGTGCTGCAGCTTGTTCAGCGCCTGCAGTCCCGACTCGGCCTGCTCGACCTGCAGGCCGGCGGATTCCAGCATGGCCGAGGCGACCAGCAGGTTGACGGCGCTGTCGTCCACCACCAGCACGCGGCCGCGCAGCTGGGGCGCCGCATCGGCATCGCTGTTCGCAGCCTCCTCGGCCGCGCTGGCGACGCTGCGCAGCGGCAGGGTGAACTCGAACCGCGAGCCCTGACCCGGCGCCGAGCTGCAGCAGAGGTCGCCGCCCATGGCGCGGGCCAGCTCGCGCGAGATGGTCAGGCCCAGGCCGGCGCCCTCATGGCGACGCAGGCCGGCAGCCGCCTGTTCGAAGGGCGCGAAGATGCGCTCCATCTGGTCGGCCGGGATGCCTTCGCCGCTGTCCTGCACGGCGAAGCGGATCTGGTTGCCGGCGCGCATGTCCAGCATCGAATTCAGGCGTACGCTGACATGGCCGCGCTCGGTGAACTTGATCGCATTGCCTATCAGGTTGTGCAGCACCTGCTTGATGCGCGAGGCATCGCCCAGCACCTGGGCCGGCAGCCCCGGTGCGATCTGCAACTCGAAGCGAAGTCCCTTCTCGCGGGCGCTGTGGCCCAGCAGGGCGCAGACGTCGTTGGCGATCTCGGCCACATCGACCGGGCCGGCATCGACGGCCAGCTTGCCGGACTCGATGCGGGCCAGGTCCAGGATGTCGTTGACCAGGGCCAGCAGATGGCGGCCGGAGCGCCGCACGATCTCGACCTGTTCGCGCTGCTGCGGCTGCAGCTCGCCGCGCGACAGCAGCTGGGTCATGCCCAGGATGCCGTTCAGGGGCGTGCGGATCTCATGGCTCAGCATGGCGACGAAGCGGCTCTTGCTGGTGCTGGACTGTTCGGCCGATTCGAGCTGCTGCTGCCGCTGCTCGGCGGTGCGGGCGCTCTCGAAGCGCAGCCGGAGCAACTCGGAATGCCGGGCATGGCTGCGCCTGGCCTCGAATCCCAGCGTGGTCAGCACCAGCAGCAGGCCGGCGGCGATAAAGGCGCCCAGCGTCGTGCCCTGCATCAGCTGGTAGGCGGCCAGCGGCGCAAAGGCCAGGCTGGTGAACAAGACATTGGCACGCCAATGGCAGCCCAGCGAGACCAGGCCCACGCTGCCCAGGCCAACCACCGAGGCCAGCACGATGCCGTCCAGCTCGGGCAGGCTCGGCGTGTGGAACAGCCAGCCCATGGCGCCCCAGCTGATCGCATCCAGGCCCAGCAAGGTCAGGTAGCGGCATTCCCAGCGGGCCGATTCGGCGGGACCGGGGGCGGCGCGGCGGAAGCGCCAGGCGTCCATGGCACGCAGCGCAACCAGCAGGCTGCGCGCAATCATCCAGGGTCCGAGCACGGTGTGCGGAAGGTAGGACCAGAGCAAGCCGGTGACGACCAGGCTGAACAGCAGGCCCAGCGCCAACGGCGGCGCGGTCAGCGCATAAAGCGTGGCAATGCGTTCCGCGCGAACCTGCGCGCGGATGACGAGCCTGTCCTCGTCAGGGGTCCCTCGGCCCGTCTTGTTGGGGGCTTTCATGCATCTCTCTCTCGTCCCTCGATCCGGCGCGCCGTCTGTTGCGGCGGGTTCTCGGTCGTGGTTCCCGTTCAAGCTCCCAATGGCATGGGGCCGGATTGGGGCACAGAGTCCAGGCCTCCGTCCCTAGGACGAACCCCGAAAGCCTGACGACGGCCCTTCAAGCGTGGATTTGTGCCGGACTGGCTATCCAGCACCAGCCGCCCGGGGGCAGGTCGTCGGGAATGGTCAGGGCGCCGAAGCGGGGGCGGTGCAGGGTTTCTACCCGATTGCCGACGGCCGCTACCATGCGCTTCACCTGGTGGTACTTGCCCTCGATCAGGGTCAGCTGCAGCAGGTGTTCGTCCAGCCTCTCGGCGCCCTCGGCACGGGCCAGCTCGGGCTTGTGATGCGGCTTCGCATCGGGCTCGCGCAGCTCCACGCCTTGCAGCAGGCGCTTCACCTGCTCATCGCTCAGCGGATGCTTGCAGCGGGCCACGTAGACCTTGGGCACATGGTGCTTGGGGTTGGTCAGCTTGTGGATCAGGCTGCCGTCGTCGGTCAGCAGCAGCAGGCCGGTTGTGTCTTCGTCCAGACGCCCGACCGGCTGCACGCCGCGCTCGCGCAGCGGCCCCGGCAGCAGGCTCATCACGCTGGGGTGGTGCTTGGGCTTTTGCGAGCACTCGTAGCCGGCCGGCTTGTTCAAGAGGATCAGGGCCTTCTCGTAGTAGGGCCAGGTCTTGCCGCTGACTTCGAAGACCAGGCCCTGGGGCTCGTAGTCGGCGTCCGGGTCGTCGATGACCTCGCCGTTGACCTGGACCTCGCCATGCTGGATCAGGCCGCTGCAGAGCCGGCGGGTGCCGAAGCCTTGCGAGAAAAGAATCTGGGATAGACGCATCGCGCGATTATCGAAGCTCCGACAGGGCCGGAATGCCGGGCAGGCCGGTGGCGCAGCGCACTGCGTGCAGCACGGCCTGGGCCGTGACCTCGGCGGCCAGCGCGCCGAGCCAACCGAGCTCGGCAGTGCGGCCGGCACCGCCGGTGGCCAGCGCAAACATCACGTCGCCGTCGCTGGGGGTGTGGACCGGGTTGATGCTGCGGGCCAGGCCGTCGTGCGACATCTGGGCCAGCTTGCAGGCCTGGGCCTTGTCGAGCTGGGCGTCAGTGGCGACAACGCCAATCGTCGTATTCGCCGCAGCCAGCAGCGATGCCGGTTTGCGGCCGGCCAGCAGGTCCTGCAGCGCACCGACCGGATGGCCGTCCGCGCCGCGCGTGCCAGCCAGCACCTGGCCGGTGGACGGATCGATCACGTCGCCCAGGGCATTGACGGCCACCAGCGCTGCAACGGTGATGCCGTCCAAGCACAGCGAGGCCGTGCCTATGCCGCCCTTCATCGCATGCTGGGCACCGAACAGCTTGCCCAGCGTGGCGCCACTGCCTGCGCCGACCGAGCCCATGACGGCATCGGCACCGGCAGCCTCGCAGGCGGCGTAGCCGGCCGCCGCATCGGGGCAGATCGACGGATCTCCCAGTCCCAGGTCGAACAGCACGGCGGCCGGGACTATGGGCACGCAGGCTGCACCGACCTTGAGCCCGTGGCCGCGTTCGCGCAGCCAGCGCATCACGCCGCCGGCTGCATCCAGGCCGAAGGCGCTGCCGCCCGACAGCAGCACGGCATGAACTTGCTGGACCGTGTTCTCCGGGCGCAGCAGATCAGTCTCGCGGGTGCCGGGAGCGGCGCCGCGCACATCGACACCGGCAACCGCGCCCTGCTCACACAGGACGACGGTACAGCCGGTGGGTCGGCGCGCATCGCTGAAGTGGCCGACGCGCAGGCCGGCCACGTCACCCAGGTGACCGGGCATCAGTGCTTGTGGGTGGCGGCCGGCTTGATGTCGCCGCAGTCGGACCCCAGCCATCGGGCCTCGCCGCTCATGCTCATGGCCTTGTCGCCGCGCTTGATGGCCAGCTTGCTGGTGTAGTGCTCGGGGCTGTCGAAGGTGAATTCACCGTCGCCTTCAGAGGCCGGGTCGGTGCAGACGAAATGGGTGCGCACGGTCTTGCCGTCGCGCTTGACCTCATGCTTGCAGCGGCCCTGGTCCTGCACCGGCATCTCGTGCTTCTCGGCCTGCTCCTTGCTGATGCAGGTCTTGATGCTGATGACGCCATTGGCCATGCCCATCTGCATGCCGCGCTGGCCCATCATCTTTTCCATCATCTGGCGCTGCTCGGCCGGCATATTGGCCATGGCCTTCTGGGCCTGTTCCATCTTGGCCTGCTGGGCCGGGTCGAGCTGGGGCTTCTGGCTCATTTCCCACAGGCCGGGCTTCATGCCCTGGGCCTGGACGGACAGGGCGGCACAGCCCAGCAGCACCAGGAGAAACGCTTGCTTGTTCGACACCATCGCTGGCTCCTCGAGAAGGGACCCGACGAGTGTAGGAGGCGCGCGGCCTCAGGCAAAGACGCCGGCCTGGTCCTGCATGCGGCTGCTGACCTCGGCCAGGTGGTGCAGGCCGTCGCCGAACTGCATTTCCATGGTCGTCAGTCGCTTGAAGTAGTGACTGCCGAGGTATTCGTCGGTCACGCCAATGCCGCCGTGCAGCTGCACGCATTGCTGGCCGACATAGCGGGCCGACTGGCTCAACTGAAGCTTGGCCTGCGACAGCGCGCGGCGCCGTGCGGCTGGCTCGTCGCCCAACTTGAGCGTGGCGAAGTAGCTCATGGACCGGGCCAGTTCCAGCTGCATCTTCACGTCGGCGATGCGATGGCGCAGGGCCTGGAAGCTGGCGATGGCCACGCCGAACTGTTTGCGGGTGTTCAGGTATTCCACCGTCACGGCCACCAGCTTCTCCATTGCGCCCACGCCTTCTGCGCAAAGGGCAGCGATGCCGATGTCCGCCGCCTGCTCCAGGACGGCGAGTCCCTGGCCGGGGCCGACCAGCTCCACGGCGGTCGCCTTGTCGAGGCTGAGCTCCGCGGCGCGCGAGCCGTCCTGCAGGCTGTAGCCGCGGGTGAGCACGCCTGGCTGGCCCTTCTGGACGAGGTAGATCGCGATGCCCTTGCCGGTCTCGGCCGGCACGATGAAGGCATCGGCCTGGTCGCCGCAGGGCACCAGGCTCTTGCTGCCGCTCAGGACGCCGCCTTCGGCTCGGGTTGAGCAACTGTCCAGGCGGTAGCGCTTGCCTCGCTCCTGATGGGCCAGCACGACCAGGGCCTCGCCACCCGCAATGCGCGGCAACCACTGGGCGCGGATGTCGGCACCGGCATGGCTGAGCACGGCAGGCGCGATCAGCGAGGCCTGGGCATAGGGCTCCATCACCAGGCCCCGGCCCAGCTCTTCCATCACCACCATGGCGTCGACCGGGCCAAAGCCCATGCCGCCATGCTCCTCGGGCACGGCCAGGGCCGTGAGGCCCAGACCGACCAGGCCGTCCCAGGCTTCACGCGAGAAGCCACCGACCTTGACGATGCCGCGGCGGTGCTCGAAGCCGTAGTCCTTGTCGACCCAGCGGCGCACCGCGTCGCGCAGCGATTCCTGGTCTTCGGTGAAATCGAAATCCATGTTCCTGTCTCCTCAGCCCAGCACCGTCTGGGCGACGATGTTTCGTTGCACTTCGTTCGAGCCGCCGTAGATCGTGGTCTTGCGGTAGTTGAAGTAATGGGCGGCCAGCGGCGCGCAATGGGCGGCGCCCACATAGTCACCCTGCCAGCCGGCTTCCATGGCCTCGTGGACGTAGGGCGTGGAGAAGGGGCCGCCGGCCAGCATCAGCAGCTCGGTGTAGCGCTGCTGGATCTCGCTGCCGCGGATCTTCAGCAGGCCGGCCACGTCCAGCGACTGCTTGCCCGACTTCTCGGCCGACAGCACGCGCAAGACCATCATCTCCAGGGCCACGATGTCGACCTCGAGCAGGGCGATCTGGTCGCGGAAGCGGCTGTCCTCGTAGACGCCCTCGGCCTTGGCCAGGCGCTTGAGCCGCTCCAGCTCGCGCTTGGCGCGGTTCACGTCGGCGATGTTGGTGCGCTCGTGGGCCAGCAAGTACTTGGCATAGGTCCAGCCCTTGTTCTCCTCGCCGACCAGGTTCTCGGCCGGTACCTCGACGTTGTCGAAGAACACCTCGTTCACCTCGTGCTCGCCGTCCAGCATGATGATGGGCCGCACGGTGACGCCCGGCGACTTCATGTCGATCAACAGGAAGCTGATGCCGGCCTGCGGCTTGACCGTCGGGTCGGTGCGCACCAGGCAGAAGATCCAGTCGCCGTATTGGCCGAGCGTGGTCCAGGTCTTCTGGCCGTTGACCAGGTACTTGTCGCCCTGGCGTTCCGCGCGGCATTTCACCGAGGCCAGGTCCGAGCCCGAGCCCGGCTCGCTGTAGCCCTGGCTCCACCAGACCTCGCCGCTCATGATGCCGGGCAGGTGGCGCTGCTGCTGCTCGGGGCTGCCGAAGGCCATGATGACCGGCGCCACCATCACCGGGCCGAAGGGCACGATGCGCGGCGCGCCGGCCAGGGCGCATTCCTCTTCGAACAGGTGGCGCTGCACGGCGTTCCAGCCCGGTCCGCCGAACTGCCTGGGCCAGGCCCAGCCGTGCAAGCCCTTGGCGCCCAGGATCTTGGCCCAGCGCTGCATATCGTCCTTGCTCAGGCGCAGGGCGTTGTGCACCTTGTGGCTGATGTCCTGCGGCAGATTGGCGGCCACCCATTGCCGGATCTCGGCCCGAAAGGCCAGTTCCTCGGCGGTGAAATTCAGGTCCATGACGGCGTCTCCAAAAGCTCGGCCCGCATTCGACGGCAGGCCCTGCGCGGGTTTTAGCACGACCGTTCGCATTTTCCTTGTCGCTGCCGGGACAAGCCAGGCATTGCCTACACTCGGCGGCCCCTGCGTCGACCGAGCCCGCCATGACAAGACCCGTTCCCGTCCTAGCCATCCATGGTGGCGCCGGCACACTGCTGCGCAGCAAGATGTCGGCCGAGCTGGAACTGCAGTACCGCGCCGAGCTGCGCAGCATCCTGCTGGCTGGCGAAGCCATGCTGGCTGGTGGCGCTGCGGCGCTGGACGTGGTCTGCGAGGCGGTTCGCAGGCTGGAGGAATGCCCGCTCTTCAACGCCGGCAAGGGCGCGGTCTACACGGCCGATGAGCGCCACGAGCTGGATGCCAGCGTGATGGAGGGCAGCACATTGCGCGCCGGCGCGGTTGCTGGTGTCAGCCGGGTCCGCAATCCGGTGCTCGCGGCACGGGCCGTGATGGACCAGGGCGAGCATCTGCTGTTCATCGGCGAGGCGGCCGAGCGCTATGTGGCCCATCTTGGGCTGGAGATGGTCGAGCCGGACTGGTTCGGTACGCCGCAGAGGTTGGCGCAGCTGCGCAAGGCCCAGGCCGATGCGCTGGGCGCGTTGCTCGACCACGATGGCCAGGCAGCCTCGGCCGCGCCCATCGACGAAGGAAAGAAATTCGGAACGGTAGGCGCCGTGGCACTGGATGCAGCCGGCCACCTGGCGGCCGCCACCTCGACCGGGGGCATGACCAACAAGCTGCCGGGTCGGGTCGGCGATTCACCGTTGATAGGTGCGGGCTGCTACGCCAGCGATGCGAGCTGTGCCGTGTCTTGCACCGGCACCGGCGAAGCCTTCATCCGAATCGCTGCGGCACGCGAGGTCGGAGCGCTGATGGAATACGCCGGCCTGTCCGTGGACGAAGCTGCCCGCCGGGTCGTCTTCGAGAAATTGGCACAAGTCGCAGGCAGCGGCGGCCTGATCGCGGTCAGCCGCGAAGGCGAGGTCAGCCTGCCCTTCAATACGGAGGGCATGTATCGCGGCCAGGTTCGCGTCGGTGCAGTGCCGCTGGTGGGAATTTACGGCGAGCTGGACTTGCAATGAAAAACGGCCCCGAGGGGCCGTCTTGTTGTTGTGCCGGGGTCAGACCGGCAATGTCGGGCTCAGCGAGCGGCGCGGCGGCTGCGGGCGATGCCGAACAGGGCCAGGCCAGCCAGGGCCAGGGTGCCGGGTTCCGGAACGCCGGGAGTCTTGCCGCCGATCGAAATCAGCTTGAAGGCGTCGACATTGGTGTCGCCGGTGTAGCCCGCCTTGACCGAATTCGCATTCGAGTTGTAGGCGCTGACAAACCACCAGGTCGACGAGCCGGTGCCCGACAGGTTGATGGTGTCTGTGCCCGGACCGGCCGGATTGTTGCCACCATTCTGGAGGTGGTTGACCAGCTTCCAGGAATTGGTGTTCAGCGAAGCGGCAGTTTCGTTGCCGAAAGTCGGCGAGTTGCCGACGCCGCCATCCCAACGATAGATCGAGATGTCTGCATCGTTGTAGCTGACGCCGCCGGTGTTGGCCGGATCGTCATTGCCGTCCCAGCCGATGACGATCTGCGACAGCGACATCGAGCCGGACAGCTGGATCAGGAAGCCTTCCAGGTTGCCGTAGTTGTCGGCAGCGTGCGGGCCGGTGTCACCCGAGACTTCGGTGCCGCTGACGATGCCGAAACCGTTCGACCCCCAGTTGTAGAGCTTGGTCTGGGCGAACTTGGAGCTGTTTGTATTGGCCCAGGCGCCGATGGTGGCCGTAATGCCGCCATTGGTGCAGCCGATGTTGCCGCTGGTGTAGCCGCTATTGGCCGGCACGCCAGTCGGGCTGCTGCAACCGCTGCCGGACAGGCTCCAGGTCGAATCTGCACTCGCGGGCGTCGCACAGAGCAGGCAGAACGAGCCAGCAACCAGGGCGGCAAGCTTGGGCAGCGTCTTCGTTTTCATAGGATCTCCGCGAAATGCATGGTTTTCGGGTATCTAGCAGCTTCTATGCCACCGGCAAAAACTCGTGTTGGAACAAGGGTCTAGCCGAATGATGCCGTGAATATGGAACGCAATGTAAACAATACCGACAAGTCGGACCACCCTCATTTAAGGGTGGCTGCCAATTCCTTGGCCTGGTTGGCACTTTCGAAGCTTTGGCGACTGGCATTGGCGAGTCTCAAGGCCGCCTCGACCTCGTCCTTGGCCTCGGCCTTGCGACCGGCCTGGGCCAGCACGGCTGCCAGGTGGTAGCGAATCTCCGGGTTGTTCGGGTCGCGGAGCCGTGCATCCCGCAGCAACTGCAGCGCCCGGTCACGCTTGCCCGCCAGGTGGTTGGCCCAACCGGCGGTGTCGATCAGGCTGGTTTGTCTTGGGGCCAAAGCCAGGGCCCGGTCGGCCAGCGCCAGGGCACCAGGGTCGCCCTGGCGCATCAGCACGTTGGCCAGGTTGTTGAGGGCCTCGACATCGTCAGGTCGTTGCTTGACCACGGATTCATAGCCTCGCCGAGCCGCCGCGAAGTTGCCGGCGCGGGCCTGCGAATCCGCAACCGCCTTGATGGCGACCACGTCGCTGGGGTGAGCCCGGATCCATCCGTCAGCCAATGCGAACGCCGGCTTGCTGTCGTCCTGGGTGACCAGCAAGCCAAACAGGCGCAAGAACGACGCGGTCGTCTTGTCGAGTTCGTGAGCCCTGCGCAGCGCCTCGACGGCGGCCTGCGTCTGCCCTCGCACCACGGCGGTGTCGGCCAGCAAGGCATGGCCGATGGCAAGCTTTGGATGCGAAGCGATGATCTGACGGGCCCGCTTCTCGGCCTTGGTCGAGTCTCCTTGGCGGAGCTCCACCACGGTCATCAGGCTCATGGCGGGCAGGTCGTCGGGCTGTGCACCCAGGGCCTTTTCCAGGCTGTAGGCGGCGCCGGGGAGGTCATTGGCCCGCAATTGCGCATCGGCGATGGAGACCAGGGTCACCGGCTCATAGCCGGCTCGGCGCGAGGCGGTGGTCAGCGTCGTACGGGCGCCGAGCGGGTCGTTGGTCGCCAATTGGGCCGCTGCATAGGCCTGCAGCGCCTCGACGTCTTCCGGCAGCTTGGCCAGCAGCTGCTTGGCGGCCTGCAGGGCGCTGGCGCCGTCACCGGATCGAAGATGCCAGGCGACCAGGGCGAAGTTCGGTCGGACCTCCCGCTGACTGGCAGCGTCGACGGCGCTGTTCAACCATTTCGGAACTTCATCGGTCTTGCCCCGGGCGTCTTCCAGGGCCGCCATCTCCAGCAGGGCGTCGACCAGACGCGGATACTCCTTCAGCAGGGCCGTCAGCTTCTTGTGGGCCGCATCGAAAGCCTTGCTGGTGATATCGACTCGCGCGAGGCCGAGCCGGGGCTCGACCATCTTGGGATCGAGCTTGGCCGCCTGCTCATAGGAGGCCTTGGCGCCGTTGAAGTCGCGCGCGGCCAATCTGGCCATGCCCTGGACGATCAGGGCGCTCGCGTTGTTCGGCTTGGCCTTGACGAGTGCGTCTGCCACCTTGAGTGCCTTGGGACCCTGGTTGCTCCGCATGTAGAGGTTGACCAGGGCCAAGCCAGCGAACACTTGGTTCGGATCGGTCTTGAATGCCTTTTCCAACTCGGTGATGGCATTGAGGCTCTGGCCTCCCTGCATCAGGCTAAGACCCAGGGCGGTGCGGAACTGCGGCGCGTCCTTGGCGTTCAGCGCTTCCTGCATCAAGGCGGTGGCCCGGCTATGACGTCCCTGGTTCAGGTGTGCCGAAGCCAGCATCAGCAGGGCCTGGCCATCGCCGGAATTGATCTTCAGGTAGCCTTCCAGCAGCTCGACGGCCCGTGGCACGTTGGGCTCGCGCAGGGCGATCTGGGCCAGCAGCTTGATCAGCGGGCTGTTGGGTTGCTGCTTGGCCGCGAATTCAAGGAAGGGCTTGGCCTTCTCGACTTCGTTGAGACCGTAGTGGGCCATGCCGTTGAGCAGCATGGCCTGGGTGCGATAGCGCAGGAACTCTATCGGCACCGGGTCCAGCAACTCCGTGATCGCCTTGAGAAAGGTCTTGGCCGCTGCCTTGTCACCCTTCTGCTCTGCGATCAGTGCCTTGAGGTAGCTGGCGCGCGGCTCATCGGGTGCCAGCGAGTCAAGCTCTTTCAGGTCGGCCTCGACATCGGCGATGCGGCCCAGATCCATCAGCACGCCGGCATGCGAGAGCCGTGCCTCAATGTGGCCGGCATCGAGCTTGAGAGCCTGGTCATAGCTGGCCAGCGCCGGCCGGACCTGACCCATCACGTGGAAAACCGTTCCCTTCTGATAGTGCGCATCGCCATTCGTCGGAGCCAGCTGAAGGGCGCGGTCTGCCGCGACCATGGCCTCGGTGAACTGCCGAGCCTTGATACGGACCGGCACCTCGGTGATCCAGCTCGACGCATCTCTCGGGTCTATCGCCCGCGCTTGCTCAATGGACCGCAGCGCGTTGCGGGTATCGCCCACGTCGGCATAGGCGCTCGCGCGGACCAGCAGCAAAGGCAGCTGGACATTGACGGGCAGGCCTTCGGGTGCCAGGCGCGGGTCGCCGAAGATCTGCAATTGTTTGCCTTGGGCGCTCAATGTCGTGGCCAGGTTGACAGCGATCTCGGCGCGATCGACACCGAGTCGCAGCGATTCCACCAGCTCGACCTCGGCCGCTGCCAGATCGCCTTGAGCGAGCAAGGCCTTGCCTAGCAGGACATGGACCTGGAGGATGGTCCGGTCAACCTGCAGGGCATTCTTGAGTTGGACCACGGCGCCCGCCATGTCCTTGCGCTCGTAGCGGCGCAGCGCGTCTTCGTAGAACTTGGAGGCTTTGGCGGTGTCTGCCGCCTGCGCCGGATGCGCTGCCAGCAGGGCCGCGATCAAGGGGATGGCGTGGTACAGCGTGGCAAAGCGGCGGGGAGACTCTCGTCGCATCGAGGCAGCCTTGTGTGGTGGCGATAGGGGCCCGATCGGGCGGGCTGCGTCAGTATCGCAGCACCAGGGTCATCACATCGTTCTCGCGCTTCATCTGAAAGCGGGTCAGGAAGCTGTTGCCCAGCAACACATGGCTCATCTGGCCGGGAATGACGATAGCTTCGACATTGCGCACCTCGACATCGCCAATTCGCAGCGAGTCGATCAGGGTCAGGTGGGCCGGCACCGTGCCGTTGGCCGTCTGGGTCAGGATGCGGCGGCCTTCGCGGTAGCGCAGGCCTATGCGGTCGGCTTCGGCCTGAGTGATGGACACCGAGGTGGCGCCGGTATCGACCAGGAACTGCGTGACATGGCCGTTGATCGTGCCTGCCGGCGTGAAATGGCCGCCGGGCCCGGAGGCCAGCACGATCATCTGTCGGTTGATCTCGGCGGAGGCCGGGCGGCCGATGCGGCCGGGCGTTGCGCCCAGCACCAGCACCTGGCGGCGGCCATCGACCTCGACCGTGGCCCGATCCTCGTTCAGCGCGGTCAGCTTGACGCCGTTGACCGTCTGCCCGACTTGCACCGTACGCGCTTCGCCGTCGATCATCAGCAGCGCCGCCTTGCTGCCCAGGCTGCCATTGAAGGCCACGGACTGGGCCGGGCAGGCCTGGCTCGCCAGCAGGGCGAGTATCAGGGCGGACCGGCGAAGCAGGGCGTTGGTGCGCATGGCAGGTGGGTCGCTATCAGTCGCGGAAGTTGTCGTAGCTCAGCGGCGTGTCTGCGAACTCTTTCTTCAGCAGGGCGATGGCGGCCTGCAGGTCGTCGCGGTTCTTGCCGGTGATGCGCACGGCATCGCCCTGGATGGAACCCTGGACCTTGAGCTTGCTGTTCTTGATCGCGCCGGTGATCTTCTTGGCCAGGTCGGATTCGATGCCGGCCTTGACATTGAAGACCTGCTTGACCTTGTCGCCGCCCATCTTCTCGATCTTGGCGTCCATGTCGAGGTAGGTGATGGCGACCTTGCGCTTGGTCAGCTTGTCGATCAGCACGGCCGTGATCTGCTCCAGCTGGAAATCGCTGTCGCCATGCAGCGAGATTTCCTTGTCCTTGAGTTCGATGCGGGCGCTGGTGCCCTTGAAATCGAAACGGGTGGCGAGTTCCTTGGCGCTGTTGTCCACGCCATTGCGGATCTCGACCATGTCGGGCTCGAGGACGGTGTCAAAACTGGGCATTGCTGTCTTTGTTCCGGGAGGAGGGGGAATTTGCCTGAAAATTCTGCCATGTCGACCCCTGCTGTGAACCCCCCGAATGGGCAGGCAATTGCCGTCGAATTCGACGTCAACCTCAAGCCCTACAACACTTTTGGCCTGCCGGCGACCGCCCGGCGCCTGGTGCGCATCCGCAGCGAGGCCGATGTGCGGCGGGTCGTGGACCACCCGGAACTGGGCCTGGCGCCCAAGTTCGTGCTGGGCGGCGGCAGCAATCTGGTGCTGACGCGCGACATGGAGCCGGTGGTCCTGAAGATGGAAATCCAGGGCGTCCGTTTGCGCGAGGAGCGCCCGGATGCCTGGATCCTGGAGGTCGGCGCCGGCGTGCCTTGGCATGAGGCCGTGGCCTGGAGCATCGAGCAGGGCTACCCGGGCCTTGAGAACCTGGCCCTGATTCCCGGCACCACCGGCGCGGCCCCGGTGCAGAACATAGGCGCCTACGGCATCGAGCTGAAAGACCGGTTGGAAGCGGTCGAGGTCGTCGACCTCGTGACCGGCCGCAAGGCCGTGCTGCCGGCCGAGGTCTGCAAGTTCGGCTACCGCGACTCGGTCTTCAAGCACACCGGCTTCGGCGGCCTGGCCGGCAAGAGCGTGATAACCAAGGTGCTGCTGCGCTGCCCCAAGCCCTGGGTGCCGGTGCTGGGCTACCTGGACCTGGAACGCAAGATGCAGGAGACCGGCATCTCCGCACCGGATGCCAGGCAGATCTTCGAGTGGGTCTGCGCCATCCGCCGTGCCAAGCTGCCCGATCCGGCCGTGATCGGAAACGCCGGCAGTTTCTTCAAGAACCCTGTGGTCAGCGAAGACCAGTGCCGCGACATCATCGGCCGCGATCCGCACATCGTCCATTACCCCATGCCCGACGGCACGGTGAAATTGGCCGCCGGCTGGCTGATCGACGCCTGCGGCTGGAAGGGCAAGAGCGTGGGCGGCGCCGCGGTCTACGAGAAACAGGCCCTGGTCCTGGTCAACAAGGGCGAGGCCCGCGGCGCCGAGGTGGTGACGCTGGCGCGGGCCATCCAGGAAAGCGTGTACGGCCGCTTCGGCATCCGGCTGGAGCCGGAGCCCGTCGTTGTTTGATCGGTTCGTCTAGTACTTCGCCGCTTGGCCAGGGGCCGGCGTGGCTTTCCTGATGAACTCACGCAGGTGTTCGTTCGAGCTGGCCAGGTCCTCCGAGCGCAGATACATCATGTGGCCGCTGCGGTAGCCCTTGAAGTCCATGCGGTCCTTCATGCGGCCGCTGGGATCCAGCTGCCACATCGTGTACTTGGCGTCGAAATAGGTGGTGGCACCGTCGTAGTAGCCCGACTGCACCAGCAGGCGCAGGTACGGGTTCTGCGCCATGGCCAGGCGCAGGTTCTCGCCGGTCTGGTCGTCGCTGTTGTCCCAGGGATGGACTGGGCCGAACAGGTTGTACTTCAGGTCGGTCTTGTACTTCAGCGTCTCACGCAGGTAGTGGTTGATCGCTGGCGTGAAAGAGTGCAGCCAGGAGGTGAGCTCGGCGTTGTAGTCGGGGCCGCTGCCGGCCTCGATGCGGTCGATGCCGAGGTAGCGCGAGTCCAGCCGGCCCACGGTCTGGCCGCGGGTGCGCAGCAGGTCTTTCCAGAAATAGGAGGGCGGCACGGCCAGGTTGTGCTGCAGCACCGTGGTCTCCGACAAGCCCGAATAGCGCGCGATCTTGGCGGCCATCGCTTTGCGCTGCTCTGGGTCGATGAAGCCGCCCTTGGCGAGTGCCGGGATGAACTCGTTCAGCGTGAAGGCCTCGACCTCGGCCAGCACCGGCATCAGGTCGCGCTGTTGCAGGTCGGCCGGCAGGACCTTGTGGTGCCAGGCGGTGGCCGCGTAGTAGGGCAGGCTGAGCGCGTCGCGCACGGGGCCTTCACGCTTGATGCCGAGGCCCGTGGGCGAGACCAGGATGACACCGTTCAGGTACATCCAGTGGCTGTTCTGCAGCTCCTTGGCAAGACCTGACACCCGGTTCGTGCCGTAGCTTTCGCCGATCAAATACTTGGGCGACTGCCAGCGTCCCTGGCGCGAGACGAAGGCACCCAGCCATTCGGCGAGATACGAGATGTCGGCGTTCACGCCGAAGAAGAACTTGCGGTCGGTCTTCGGGTCAAGGACGCGCGAGAAGCCGGTGTTGACCGGGTCGATGTAGAGGATGTCGGCCACATCGAGGATGGAATGCGGGTTGTCTTTGACCCCATAGGGCTGCAGCGGATAGCCCTCGGCGTCGATGTTCAGGACCTTGGGGCCGGTGTAGGCGATGTGCATCCACACCGAGGCCGAACCCGGGCCGCCGTTGAAGGACATGACCAGCGGCCGCAGGTCCTTGTTTGTGACGTCGGTGCGCTGGTAGTAGGTGTAGAACAGAGAGGCAACGAGCTTGCCGTCCTTGTCCCAGACCGGCTGGGTGCCGGCCGTGACCTTGTAGGGCACGGGCTTGCCCTTGATGGTGACTTGGCCCGTCGAGTGGACGGCGGATTCCGCCGCCACCTGGCGCTCCATAGCTGCGCTGGCTGGTCTTGCTCGCTCCGCTGGCGCCGAGGCGGTCGCCTCAGCGGGACGGGCCGCTTCCTGGGCCTGGACGCCGACCAGCCACAGGCTGGCCAGCAGGACTGCGGACAACTGGATCTTCTTCATCGCCCCTCCCTCGTCGGCCTTTGTGGCCGGGCGACGGCGATTCTGACCGCCGGCGAACCGGCGTGGGATCAGTCTTTGCCCTTGAGTTGCGGCAGGCTGTTGGCGCCGCCCGAGGTCAGCAGGCCGGCCTGGGTGTAGGTGCGCAGCTTGTCGCGGGTGTCGACGATGTCCAGGTTGCGCATGGTCAGCTGGCCGATGCGGTCCAGCGGCGAGAAGGGCGCATCCTCGACCTTTTCCATCGACAGCCGCTCGGGCTTGTAGGTCAGGTTGGGGCTCCTGGTGTCGAGCAGCGAGTAGTCGTTGCCGCGGCGCAGTTCCAGCGCGACTTCACCTGTGATGGCGCGCGCCACCCAGCGCTGGGCGGTTTCGCGCAGCATGATGGCCTGCGGGTCGAACCAGCGGCCCTGGTAGAGCAGGCGGCCCAGCTTCAGGCCGTTCATGCGGTACTGCTCGATCGTGTCTTCGTTGTGGATGCCGGTGACCAGGCGCTCGTAGGCGATGTGCAGGAGCGCCAGACCCGGGGCTTCATAGATGCCGCGGCTCTTGGCTTCGATGATGCGGTTCTCGATCTGGTCGCTCATGCCGAGGCCATGGCGGCCGCCGATGCGGTTGGCTTCCAGGATCAGGGCCACGGGGTCGCGGTACTCGACGCCGTTCAGCGCCACCGGCACGCCTTCCTCGAAGCGCACGGTGACCTCTTCGGCCTTGACGACCACGTCGTCCTTCCAGAAGGCCACGCCCATGATGGGGTTGACGATCTTGATGCCCGAGTTCAGGTGCTCCAGGTCCTTGGCCTCGTGCGTGGCGCCGAGCATGTTGGAGTCGGTCGAGTAGGCCTTCTCGGCCGACATCTTGTAGCCGAAGCCGGCCTTGTTCATGAAGGCCGACATCTCGGCGCGGCCGCCCAGCTCGTCGATGAAGAGTTGGTCCAGCCAGGGCTTGTAGATCTTGAGCGCCGGGTTGGTCAGCAGGCCGTAGCGGTAGAAGCGCTCGATGTCGTTGCCCTTGAAGGTCGAACCGTCGCCCCAGATGTTGACGTCGTCTTCCCTCATGGCCGCGACCAGCATGGTGCCGGTGACGGCACGGCCCAGCGGCGTGGTGTTGAAGTAGGTGATGCCGCCGGTGCTGATGTGGAAGGCGCCGGCCTGCAGGGCGGCAATGCCTTCATGGGCCAGCTGTGCGCGGCAGTCCACCAGCACGGCTTTCTCGGCACCGTACTGCATGGCCTTGCGCGGGATCTCGTCATAGTCCGGCTCGTCGGGCTGGCCCAGGTTGGCCGTGTAGGCGTAGGGCAGAGCGCCCTTCAGGCGCATCCAGTGCAGGGCGGCGCTGGTGTCGAGGCCGCCAGAGAAGGCGATGCCGACCTTCTGGCCGACGGGGAGGTGCTGAAGAATGGTGGACATGGCGGGCTAGGGGGAAGAGATCCGGCATTTTCTGTCAAAAACCGGGTGTAACCCTGGGGTCGCTTCTGTCCAGTCAGCGACAGGCGCACGATGGCGGGGGCGGCAAGAATGACCGAAAGCCCGGACAGCACGGAGACAAGCAATGAGCAGCACGAGTCCCCAGCGCTTGGCGCAGACCAGCCATTGGCCCAAGCGCCTGCCCCGCGAACTGGCCATTCCCGAGACCACGCTCTGGTTCAACCTGGAGGTGGCGGCAGCGCGCTATCCGCACAAGCCGGCCATCTACTACTGCGGCCAAAGCATCAGCTACGGGCAGTTGCGCGATGCCGCCCTGGCCTTGGCCGGCTGGATGCAGGCCCACGGCGTGGCCGAGGGCGACCGGGTGGCGCTCTATCTGCAGAACTGCCCTCAGTTCCTGATCGCCTTCTACGCGATCAACCGGGCCGATGCCGTGATGGTGCCGGTGAACCCCATGAACCGGGCCGAGGAGTTCGGCCACTACCTGAGCGACCCCGAGACCCGCCTGGTCATCTGCAGTGCCGACCTGGCCGGCATCGTGGCCGCCGCCAATTCGAAGCTGCCGGCAGAAAAGCAGGCGCGCCTGCTGGTGACCCGCTATGCCGACTGCCTGCCGCCAGGCGGCATCCCCGACGAACTGGGCCTGCCCGAACCGATGAAGCAATGGCTGCAGGCTGAGCATCCGCTGCCAGACGGCGCCGCGCGTTGGACGGATGCGCTGGCGGCCGGCTTGCGGCCGGGCGCGCAGACGCATGGCCCCGACGATCTGGCCTTGCTGCCCTACACCTCGGGCACGACCGGCCTGCCCAAGGGCTGCATGCACACCAACCGCACGCTGATGTCCAACTGCGTGGGCGGCGGCCTTTGGGGCTATGCCTCGGCGGAATCGGTCAGCCTGGCGGTCGTGCCCATGTTTCACATCACCGGCCTGCTCTATGGCGTGCTGGGGCCGATCTTCCTCGGCGCCACCGTGGTCGTGATGCCGCGCTGGGACCGCGAACTGGCCGGGCGGCTGATCTCGCTGCGCAAGGTCACGCACTGGACCTGCATTCCGACCATGATCATCGACCTGTTCGCCAGCCCCAACTACAAGAGCTTTGACCTGTCCAGCCTCAAGTACCTCAGCGGTGGTGGCGCCGCCATGCCCGCGGCCGTGGCCGAGCGGCTTCAGCAGGAGTTCGGCCTGAGTTTTGCCGAGGGCTATGGCCTGACCGAGACGGCTGCGCCCACCCATGGCAACCCGCCCGAGCGGGTCAAGCTGCAATGCCTGGGCATTGGCATCTACGGCGTCGACTCGCGGGTCATCGATCCGGTGACGCTGGAAGAGATGCCCGTGGGCGAGGTGGGCGAAATCGTCTCGCACGGACCCATGGTGTTCAAGGGCTACTGGCGCCAGCCGGCCGCGACCGAAGCGGCCTTCATCGAGATCGAGGGCAAGCAGTTCTTCCGCACCGGCGACCTGGGCCGCATGGACGAGGAGGGCTACTTCTTCATCACCGACCGGCTCAAGCGGATGATCAATGCCAGCGGCTACAAGGTCTGGCCCAGCGAAGTGGAGCTGCTGCTGTACAAGAACCCGGCCGTGCAGGAGGCCTGCATCATCTCGGCCAAGGACGAGTACCGCGGCGAGACGGTCAAAGCCGTGGTCGTCTTGCGGGCCGAGGCCAAGGGCAAGACCACGGCCGAGGACCTCATGGCCTGGTCACGCGAGCACATGGCGGCCTACAAGGTGCCGCGCATCGTCGAGTTCGTGGACAGCCTGCCCAAGAGCGGCGCCGGCAAGGTGCTGTGGCGGGTGCTGCAGGAACGCGAGCCGCGCTAGAAACCGGCGCCCGGCTGAGCCAGGTAATCCAGCTCCTCGACGGTGCTGGTCCGGCCGAGGATGGCATTGCGGTGCGGGAAGCGGCCGAAGCGCTGGATCACCTCACGGTGCTTGATTGCATAGTCGAACGCGCCCTGCAGCCGCAGGTCTTCGGCGGCGAGCTTGCGGAACTCGGCCACCGAGCGGTCTTGCAGCGCGAGGTCTTCGGCATGCTCCAGTGGCATCAGCGCGAACCAGCGTTGCAGCGTGCCCAGCTGGGCATACTGACCACCGTCCAGCAAGGCCAGGCTGGTTTTCAGCGCCAGGGCGTCGCCAGCAAACGAACGCGCCGTGCCGCGGAAGGCGTTGCGGGTCAGCTGGTCCAGCAGCAGGATGCGGGCGACGCTGCCCCAGGGCGTCTTGGCCCACAGCTCCAGCCCGCTCGACAGCGCGGCTTCGAGCTGGGCGCCAAAGCGCTGCCGGATCTGGTCGTCGAAGGCGGCGCTCTTGCGGAACCATTCGCCGCGGACCTGGCCATGCTCGGCACTGCCCAGCGCGCCAAACCAGAAGTTCAGCAACTGCTGCACCTCAACCGGCTCCGTCAGGCGCTGCCAGTCCGGATGCTTGCGCAGCCAGAGCGCCACGTAGCTGCAGCTGGCGATGACCTGGCGCTCCTGCTCGGCCGCCCAGAGCAGGCCATGCTCGACCATGCGGCCGGCCAGCCCGCGGCCGCGCAGCTCGGGCGCGGTCTCGGTGTGGTGGAACACCAGCTGGTCGCCGCTGCGCATCACGTCCAGTTCCAACGCATGGCCGTCCACCTCGGCGCTGAAGCCGCCGGTGCGCGGCCGGATGTCCAGTTCGTGCTGCTGCTCGTCGCCCATCAACGCCCCAGTTGCTGCCACAGATAGCTGTATTCCAGGGCCAGCAGGGTAGCCGATTGCTCGATGTCCGCGGCGCCGCCATGGCCGCCCTCGATGTTCTCGTAGTACAGCATCTTGTGGCCCTGGGCCTGCATCAGCGCCGCCATCTTGCGGGCGTGGCCGGGGTGGACTCGGTCGTCGCGGGTCGAGGTGGTGAACAGCACCTTGGGGTAGTGCTTGCCGGCCTGCAGGTTCTGGTAGGGGCTGTACTTGGAAATGAAGCGCCATTCGGCCGGATCGTCCGGGTTGCCGTACTCGGCCATCCAGGAGGCGCCGGCCAGCAGCTTGTGATAGCGGCGCATGTCCAGCAGCGGCACCTGGCAGACCACGGCATTGAACAGCTCGGGCCGCTGCACATAGGTGGCGCCGACCAGCAGGCCGCCGTTGCTGCCGCCCATGATGCCCAGGTGGCGCGGGCTGCTGATCCTGCGCTTGATCAGGTCCTCGGCCACGGCGATGAAGTCGTCGTAGCTGCGCTGCTTGTTGGCCTTGGTAGCGGCCTGGTGCCAGGTCGGGCCGAACTCGCCGCCGCCGCGGATATTGGCCATCACGTAGACGCCGCCACGGGCCAGCCAGGCCCGGCCCATGCCGCCGGAATAGCCCGGTTGCAGCGGGATCTCGAAACCGCCGTAGCCGTAGAGCAGGGTGGGGTTGTTGCCATCGGCCTTGGCGCCGGCCGGCCACAGCACGAAGTAGGGCACGCGGGTGCCGTCCTTGCTGCGCGCTTCAAGCTGCTCGGCTCGCATGCCCGTTGCATCGAACCGGGTCTTGCCAGACTTGAGCAGCTCGCGGCGGTCGTTGCCCGCCTGGGCGAGCGACAGCGTGCTGGGCGTCAGGAAATCGCTGTAGCTGATCAGATAGCGGTTGGCCAGCTCGTCGTCGGGCAGCTCGCTGTCATACAGGCTGGAGGTGCTCAGCGTGCCCGGGAAGGGCGCCTCGACCTTGCGGTGGACAGGCTTGGCGCCGGCGAAGTTCCACTCTTCCAGCCGGCTGGCGACCTTGTCGCTGATATTGAGCAGCAGGTGCTGGCTGGTCGTCGTGTAGCCGGCCAGCGAGCGGGTCTTGGTCGGGCCGAACAGCTGCTGGAACTTGCGGTCGCCTCGCAGAAAGGCTTTGGCATCGATGGCCAGCAGGCTGCCGGCCGGGTAAGTCTTGCCGCCCACGGTCCAGGCCTTTCGCGGGCTGAGCAGCAGGCGATCCTTCCAGAAGCTCGGGCTGACGTCGGTGGGCAGGTCCAGCCGCACCAGCTTGCCGTCCTGCAGCAGATGGGTCTCCTGGTTGTAGAAGTCCAGGCCGCGGCGAAGGATGACGCGCTCGTAGCCTGGCGTGTGGTCGACGCTAGCCGAGACCGAGACGTCTTGCGTCTTGCCTTCGAACACCAGCGCAGCGTCCTTCAGCGGCTGGCCGCGCTGCCAGCGCCGGACCTGGCGCGGATAGCCGGAGTCGGTCTGCGACCCGGGGCCGAAGTCGCTGCCTATGAACAGCGTGTCCTTGTCAATCCAGCCGACATCGGTCTTGGCTTCGGCAACGTAGAAGCCTCCTTGTTCTGGTGCTATGAAGCGCTTGTCGATCAGGTCGAACTCGCGCACCACGACGGCGTCCGCGCCGCCACGCGAAAGCATCAGCAGGCATTGGCGGTAGGCCGGCGCCAGGCAGGTCAGGCCGCCGAACACCCAGTTTTCCTTCTCGGTCCGGCCCAGCTCGTCCAGGTCCAGCACGGTCTCCCATTGGGGTTCGGCCTTGCGGTACTCGGCCAGGCTGGTGCGGCGCCACAGGCCGCGCGGGTTCTTGTCGTCCTGCCAGTGGTTGTAGAGCGAGGAACCGATGCGGTAGATCTGCGGGATGCGGTCCTTGGCCTTGAGCAGTTCCATCATCTGCCCGCGGATGGGCGCGTAGTCCGCACGGCTCTGCAGTTCTTTTAGGGTGACGGCATTGCGCTGGCGGACCCAGTCCAGGGCACGCTCGCCCTGCACGTCTTCCAGCCATTCGAACGGGTCGGTGGGCGCTTGCGGTTTGATGTCGGCCATGGCGAGGGAGGTGATGCTGACGAGACTGCTCAGTACCAGGGGCTTGATGAGGCGAGAGAGGCTGGCGGGCACTGGGATTCCAGAGGTCGGTGGCTATGGGCGGCAGTCTATGTCTTGGCCAGTGGAGTGCCCGATCACCTGAACGGAGGAGATGAAAACCCTGGCTGCTGACTTTTGACAGGGGCGGTGTGCGTCCCTAGCATCCGGCGCACCCAACGACCCATGGATGGAGGATTCGGAATGAACCGTGCATTTCTGATGGCCAGTGCCTTGCTGTTGTCGATGGCGGTGTCTCGGGCCGATGAGCCTGCTCAGACGCAGCGGTCTGCCGAAGAGTTGGCAATGCTCAAGAGCTTTTCGATCTCGTCGAATGCCAAGATCAGTTACAAGGACGCTCAGGGGAACGACTCCAGCTATTCCCAGTTGATGGCGCACATGAAGGCCGGCAAGTCGGTTGCCATCATGAAGAAGGACGGTGGCCGCACGTTCGAGTTCCGGATGAGCGACCAGACGGCCGAGATGGTCAAGAGCGAACTCGAGGGCCATGCCGCTTCATTCAAAGTCAAGCCGGGTCAGCTGCTGCCGGACTTCAAGCTGACAGGCCTCAATGGCGCGAGCTTTGACAAATCAGCGCTGACCGGCCGCTACAGTGTGATCAGCTTCTTCTTCGAAGCCTGCACGCCCTGCATTGCCGAAGTGCCTGCACTGAACAAGTTCCGCGAACTGCATCCGGAGCTCAATCTGCTGGCCGTGACCATTGACGACAAGTCGGCGGCCCAGCGCTATGTGGACCGGTACAAGCTGAACTGGCCGATCGCCATCGAAGGCAAGTCGTTCAACGAATCGATTGGCGTGAAGTCCTATCCCAGTTTTGCCGTGCTGGACCCCAAGGGCCGCCTGCTCGGCTACCGTGTGCTGGGCAAGGATCCGACCGCCGACGAAGCCGCCGGCCGCGCCGAGCATGGCGAGTTGGCAGCCTGGGTCAAGGAGCTGGTCGCCAAGAACGGCGGTTGAACCGGCGCAGTCCGCCAATCAGTCGTCGGCGCGACGCAGCGGCTGCGGGTGGATTTCCACCGAGGCGTTGGCCGTCGAGACATAGATGCTGCCGTCCTGGATGCTGATCTGCAGCTGCATGCTGCGCTCGGCCAGGGCGGCCAGGGCCTGCGACTGATCGGCCGGGATCTGCCAGACGCTCAGCTTGGGCGCGCGGGTCAGCTTGTTCTCGAGGCCGGCCCACCAGACCGGGGTGCTGGAAGCGAAGCTGATCACCGTGACCCTCTCGGAGCGGCCATGTGCCTTCATGATGCGGCGCTCATCGGGCTGGCCCAGGTCTATCCAGTGCACCACCTCGCCGGTCAGATCGAGCTGCCAGAGGTCCGGATCGTCAACGTCGGACAGACCCTTGGTGAATTCCAGGCGGCCGCGCAGATCGTCAGCCGGCAGGTGCAGCGCAAAGGCCAGCACGCGGATCATCATCCGCTCGTCGGTTTCGCTGGGATGGCGGGCGATGACCAGGCTGTGTTCGCCATAGACATGGCGGTCCATGTCGGAGATCTGCAGCTGGGCCTTGTAGATGGTGGCTTTGAGTGCCATGGATTTGGGAGCGGACTCGTCGGGGCCGGCATTATCTTCTGATACAGGAAGGGGCTCGGGTCGTGGCATGATTCAGCCCTTCATTTCCGGCCCGGCCGCTGCCGGGCGCCAACTGAGTCGTCCTTATATGAAGCATCGCCTCCTGATCTCCGTAGCCGTCGCTGCCCTGGTTGCCTCGTTGGCTCAGGCCCAGACCACGGTCAATCCCAAGGCCAAGGTCGACCCGAAGAACAACAAGGTCAGCAAGCCGGTCGTGGACAAGCCCAAGCCCGTGGCCGTCGTGATGTCGCGCTACCAGATTCGTGAATGCCAGGAAATCAACGAGCGAATCGAGTCCGAGGAACTGGCGCTGCCGCCGCTGATCAAGGCCTTTGACGAGCGTCAGGACGAGCTCAAGAAGGCCATGGACGACAGCAACAAGGCCACCGACGATTTCAACAAGATGGGCGCTACGCTGAATGACGACGTCGTTGGCTTGAACAAGGCCAACGAACTTCTCCTTCAGGAGCAGAAGGAAGGCAAGACCAAGAAGGATGAGATGCTCAAGAAGATCAAGGACTTCGATGAGCGTCGGATCGCCGTGCAAGCCCGCATCGACGACTACAACAAGCTCCGCGAGACCTTGCTGAAGAACAAGGCAGCGCTGGACGTCCGAGTCGGGCCGCACAATGAATCCAAGGTTGCCTTGAACGAGCGGATCGAAGCTCTGAAAGACGACAAGACCGATCACAAGGCCAAATGCGTCGGCAAGGAATACGAAGAAGCCGATTGGAAGGCTGTCGCGGCTGAACGAGCCAAGGCCAAGGCTGCTGCAGTCGCTGCATCGGCCGCCAAGTAAGCGCGCTTGCTGAGCTGGATCAAGCGGCGCCGGGAGGCGCCGCTTGAGCGTCCACTCGGCCGATGGCAGGATTCCGGTCAGGAGAGCGTACTGCCATGCGTGTCGGCATTCTGACGGGAGGGGGCGACTGCCCAGGCCTCAATGCAGTGATCAGGGCAGTCAGCCTTGCATTGATCGAGCAGCACGGTGCGGAGATCCTCGGCATTGAACGCGGCTTCCTCGGACTGATCGAAGGCCGGGTGCGCAAGCTGGACGCGGCGGGGGTGCGAGGCATCGTCAACGAAGGCGGCACCCTGCTGGGCACCCACAATCGCGCGGATCCCTTTCACTATTTCGGCGCAGGCGGCAGCGATGTGTCAGCGCGTGCAATTGAAACCTTGGATCGTGCTGGCGTCGATGCCCTGATCGCAATCGGAGGTGATGGCACGATGACCATCGCGGAGCGATTTGCGAGGCTTGGTGTTCCCGTCGTTGGCGTCCCCAAGACCATCGACAACGACGTTGCGCACAACGAGCGAAGTTTCGGCTTCGACAGCGCTGTTGCCGTCGTCGCCGAGGCGCTGGGCCGTCTCGAAACCACGGCGCGCAGCCACGGTCGCCTGATGGTTGTAGAAACCATGGGCCGGCACGCAGGCTGGATTGCGCTGGAAGGTGGGCTGGCTGGCGGCGCTGATGCAATGCTGTTGCCAGAACGGCCCTTTGATCCGGATGTCCTGGCGGCCCATTGCTTTGATCGATGTAGCCGGCAGGGCTTTGCATTGGTTTGTGTAGCCGAGGGTGCGCACGAACTTGGCGGCGAGCTGGTCCTCCAATCCGGTCCCGGCTCGGTCGAGCGGCTCGGCGGCGTGGGTCAGCGGGTGACCGAAGGACTTCAGCGCCGGCTCGGGGGAGACCTGGAAGTGCGCCATACCTTGCTCGGTCATCTGCAGCGCGGAGGCAACCCCACGGCATTCGACCGGGTTCTAGCCACCCGATTTGGTGTCCAAGCCGCGCGCATGGTGGTGGCGGGTGAATTTGGTCATATGGTTGCTTTGCAAGAGGGGCAGTGCCGTGCAGTCCCGCTGATCGACGTGGCTGGTCGCATGCGCCAGATCCCTGAAAGTCACGAGCTGCTCATTGCGGCCCATGATCTAGGTGTTTGCCTAGGTTGACGGGCTGGCGTCCGAGTCATTCGTCACTGCCAGCTGCAGTTCATCGCCCGATCCAGCCTCTGATCGCATGGTGCTGGAGCCTAGGGTTTGCCCTGGGCATGATTCGGTCCATCGCAGCAGAACAAAGACCCGCTGCACGGCTCAAGGAGGCCAATATGAACCGCATCTACTGCTACGACCGCTACGCCCAAGTCAAGCGCCTGGCCCTGGTGTTCGCCATCATGATCACGGCTGCTGGTGCCAGCGCCCTGACGGTCCACGCCGACCCGCAAGTGGCTCAGCTGCCGCGCGTCGAGATCACCGGCCAGAGCATCGAAACCCAGGTGGCCCGCGCTCGCGAGAACCAGACGGTGGCACAGTTGCCGCGCGTCGTGATCGACGGCCAGCGTACGCTGGACGGCCAGCGCGTCGCCGCCCGTTCGACCGCGGCGCAGTAAGGGCCTGCGGGCCTGACTATCATCGCGCCTGGCTGGAACAGGCGGATGCATGACCCAAGACGACAAGCAAGCCAGGATCGCCCTGGTGACCGGTGCAGGCAGTGGCATCGGCCGGGCCTGTTCGCTGGCGCTCGCTGAGGCAGGCTGGCAAGTGGTGCTCGCCGGTCGCCGGCTCGAAGCGCTGCAGAAGACCGCGGCGGCGGCCAGTCATCCGGCGAATTGCCTGCCGGTGGCGGCCGACGTCAGCCGACCGGAGGAAGTCAGGGCGCTGTTCGAGCGTGTGGAGGCCGACTACGGCCGGCTCGACCTGCTGTTCAACAACGCCGGACTCTTTGTGCCCTCGGTGCCCATCGACGAACTGCCCGTGGAGCAGTGGCGGACATCGGTGGACGTGAACCTGACTGGCAGCTTCCTCTGCGCCCAAGCCGCCTTCCGGCTGATGAAGAAGCAGTCGCCGCGTGGCGGTCGCATCATCAACAACGGGTCGATCTCGGCCCATGCGCCCCGACCCAATTCGGCTCCGTACACCGCCACCAAGCACGCGATCACCGGCCTGACCAAATCGCTGTCGCTGGACGGCCGGGCCTTCGACATTGCCTGCGGCCAGCTCGACATCGGCAATGCGCTGACCGACATGGCCAGGCCCATGACCCAGGGCGTGCGGCAGGCCAATGGCCAGATGGCGGTGGAGCCGACCATGGACTTGAAGCAGGTGGCCGATGCGCTGCTCTGCATGGCCTCGATGCCGCTTTCGGCCAATGTCCAGTTCATGACCGTCATGGCCACGGCCATGCCCTTCGTCGGCCGCGGCTGACGCCTGCTCTCCTCCATTTCAAAGAAAGCCATGTCCGGAATCTTCTCCCTGCTGTTGCGCATCCTGCTGACGGTCTTCACCCTGGTCTTCGTGGTCGGCCTGGTGCTGGTGGCCCTCGTGACCATGTTCGTGCTGCTGGTCTGGAGCCTGGTGCGCGGCCGCCGTCCGACTATCGACATGGGCCGCTTCCGTCGCGCTACCCAGTACCGCCCGGGAGGCAGTACACGCCAGCCCGTCGGCGATGTGGTCGATGTGGAGGCGCGGGAAGTGCCGGGCTCTGGAGCGCCCCGGCTGGAGTAGTCCGGATTACCAGCGCTTGCTGGTCAGCTCGGCCAGGATCTCGCCGTAGATGCGATAACGCGAGTTGCTGATCGCGCCGCTGTCCACCGCGGCTCGAACACCGCAGCCCGGCTCGTGCTGGTGCGTGCAGTTGTAGAAACGGCAGTCGCTCGCATGAGCTCGCAGGTCGGGCATCAGCAGCGGTAGCTGCTGCGGATCGATCTGGCGCAGGCCGAACTCCTGGAAGCCTGGTGAATCGATCAGCGCTGTCCGGCGTTCGGTGTCCACCCAGTACCACTGCGTCGTGGTGGTCGTATGGCGGCCGGAGTTCAGGGCCTGGGAGATGTCGCCGACCTGGGCCTGGGCATCGGGGATCAGCAGATTGATCAGGGTGCTCTTGCCCGTGCCGCTGGGGCCGAGCACGAAGGTGCGCTTGTCCTGCAGCCAGGGCAGTAGCAGGGCGCTGGAGGCTTGCGGATCCGCTCGAAGCGCCACTTCCATCACCTCGAGGCCCATGGCGCGGTAAGGCGCCAGCCGTTCGCGCGCCGCGTTGGCGCCGGGCAAGTCGGTCTTGTTCAGCGCGATGCGGGTGGTGATGCCGGCGCTCTCGGCCGCGATCAGCGCTCGGCTCAGCTGGCTCTCACTGAACACCGGCTCCACCGCGACCAGGACCAGCAGCTGGTCCAGGTTGGCAGCAAAGCTCTTGGTCTTCCACTCGTCCTGGCGGAACAGCAGATTGCGGCGCGGCTCGACCGCCTCGATCACGCCTTCGTCACCGGTCTCGGCCCAGCGCACCTGGTCGCCGACCACGCAGTCGCTCTTCTTGCCGCGCGGGTGGCAGACACGGCGCCGGCCTTCGCTGTCTTCGACGATGTAGTGGCGGCCATGGCCGCGCACGACCAGGCCCAGATCCAGGTCCGAGTGCCGGACGCTCATTCGCCGGTGGCCTCCGGCAGCGCGCTGACCTGGGCCGCGCAGATGAAGTCATTGGCGGTCAGGCCGCCGGCCGAATGGGTGCTGTAGCTCACCGTGCAAGCGGAGTAGCCGACCAGCATCTCGGGATGGTGGTCCTGCGCATGGGCGATCTCGGCCACGGCATCGACGAAGGCCATCACCTGGTAGAAATTCTCGAAGCCGAAGCGGCGGGCAATCAGCTTGCGGTCCGGGTCGGGCATCCAGCCCGGCACTTGCGCCAGCCAGGTGTCCAGCTGGGCGGCGGCGATCGCATCACGCCGGGGTTCGCAGCGGGCGAACAGCAGGTCGGGAATGGGGCTCATCGTGCTTGCAGCGCCGCCAGGCGTTCACTGGCGGGCGGATGGGAGTAGTAGAAGCGGGCGAACACCGGGTCGGGCGTCAGCGTGCCGGCATTGTCCTCGTGCAGCTTCAGCAGGGCCGAGGCCAGGTCGGCGCCGCTGCTCTGGGCCCGTGCATAGGCATCGGCCTCGAACTCATGCTTGCGCGACAGCCGGCTGCCCAGCGGCGTGAAGAAGAAGCCGAACACCGGCAACGCCAGCATGAACAGCAGCAGGGCGATGGCATTGTTGGGGGCCGCCAGATTCGGCTGCACGCCCAGACCCAGGTAGAAGCCCATCTGCGTGGTCAGCCAGCCCAGCAGGGCAAAGCCGGCCAGGCTCAAGGCGAACATCGAGACCATGCGCTTGAGCACATGCTTGTGCTTGAAGTGGCCGAGCTCATGGGCCAGCACGGCCTCAACCTCGCCCGGGGCCAGCCGCTCCAGCAGCGTGTCGAAGAAGACCACCCGCTTGGCCGCGCCCAGGCCGGTGAAATAGGCATTGCCATGGCCAGAGCGGCGGCTTCCGTCCATCACGAAAAGGCCCTTGGAGGCAAAGCCGCAGCGCGCCATCAGGCCTTCGACGCGGGCCTTCAGGGCTTCGTCCGCCAGCGGCTGGAACTTGTTGAACAGCGGTGCGATCACCGTCGGGTACAGAACCAGGATCAGGAGGTTGAAACCCATCCAGGCGCTCCAGGCCCACAGCCACCACCAAGGTCCGGCCGCCTGCATCAGCCAAAGGATCAGCGCGGCGATGGGCAGGCCGATCAGGGCGCCGACCAGCAGGCTCTTGGCCATGTCGGCGAAGAACAGGCGCAGCGTCATCCGGTTGAAGCCGAACTGCTGTTCGATGCGGAACGTATTCCAGAGCTCGAACGGCAGTTCGAGCACCATGCCTATCAAGGCGAACACCGCCAGCAGGGCCAACTGGTAGCCCAGCATGCCCAGCGGTTCGGCCGCCCAGCCATAGACCCAGGCGTTCAGCAGGCCCAGGCCGCCGAGCAAGGTCCATCCCAGCAGCAGGGTGCTGTCCCAGGCCAGGGCCAGCAGGCCGAAGCGGCCGCGCGCCACGGTGTAGTCGGCAGCCTTCTGGTGTGCGTCCAGCGGCACCTTGCTCGAGAACGGCTCCGGGACGCGGTCGCGGTGCTGCATCACGTGGCGCATCTGGCGGCTGGACAGCCAGAACTTCAGGGCCAGGCTGAGGATCAGGGCCACGGCGAACAGCAGGCTGAGCAGCGAGGCGGACAGGGCGGGCAGGGGAAAAATGCTGGAGGGCATGGGTGGCAAGTGTAGGGCTGCGACAATGCCGGACCTCAGTCCGGCATTGGCTTCAATCACAATGCGCGGCCCCATTCTGTGAAGCAACAAGGATTCCCATGAGCAGCCCGGACAGCCCGAGCGCCACGCTGGCCATCAGCGACAGCAACCTGATCTGGATCGACCTGGAGATGACCGGCCTGTTCCCGGACAAGGACCGCATCATCGAGATCGCCGTCGTCGTGACCGATCCGCAGCTGAGCGTGCGCGTCGAAGGCCCGGTGTTCGCCATCCACCAGAGCGACGCCACGCTTGATGCGATGGACAACTGGAACAAGGGCACGCACGGCAAGAGCGGCTTGATCGACCGGGTCAAGGCCTCGACCATCACCGAGGACGAGGCCGTGGCCCAGACCATCGCCTTCCTCAAGCAGTACGTGCCGGCCGGCAAGTCGCCCATGTGCGGCAACAGCATCTGCCAGGACCGCCGCTTCCTGGCCAACTACATGCCCAAGCTGGAAGACTTCTTCCACTACCGCAACCTCGACGTTTCCACGCTCAAGGAGCTGGCCAAGCGCTGGAAGCCCGGCATCCTGGACGGCTTCAAGAAGGCGCAAGCCCACACGGCCCTGGCCGACATCCACGAATCCATCGACGAGTTGGCCTACTACCGCGAACATTTCCTGAGCCTGTAGATCGCGACGCCATGAGTGCAGCGCACCGCCCCGAGGAGCTCTGGGCGGCCTTCGACTTCCCACGCCATCCGCTGTCCCGCGAGGACGGAGAACGGGTGCGCGGCGCCTTCTATGGGCCGCCGTTGCGCTGGCTGCGTGCCACAAATGCCGGCCAGGTGCTTGCTGTGCTGGCGGAGGCGGAGAGTGCCGCACGCGCTGGTGCCTGGGTGCTGGGGGGGCTGCGCTACGAAGCGGCGCCGGCCTTTGATGCAGCGCTGAGGACCCAACCGGCCAAGCAGGCGCTGGTCGAGTTCGCGGTCTACGAACAAGCCCCCGAGGCCTGGCCCGATTCCGACTCCAAAGGCACAGGACTGCTGGACTGGCATGACACCCAGCTCGACGCCGACGAAGCCAGCCAGATCGAGACCGTGCGGGAGTACATCCGCAGCGGCGACTGCTACCAGGTCAATCTGACCACGCGGGTCCGGGCCGCCCAGGCGGCACCAGACCTGGGCCGGGCCTTCCTGGCCTTGCATGGCAGCCAGCCGGGCGGCTTCTCGCTGTTCCTGCGCGAGGCCGGCGTGGCCAGTGTCTCGCCCGAGCTGTTCTTCGACTGGCGCCCTTTGCCCGAAGGTCCGCGCACCTGGCTGCTGGCGGCCCAGCCCATGAAGGGCACGGCCGCCCGCGGACGCGACGTGGTCGAGGACGAGGCGGCCCAAGCCTATCTGCGCACCAGCGAGAAGGAGCGGGCCGAGAACCTGATGATCGTCGACCTGCTGCGCAACGACATGGGCCGCATCGCGGCCCTGGGCTCGGTGCGCGTGCCGCGCTTGTTCGAGCTGCATGCGCTGCCAACGGTCTGGCAGATGACCTCGACGGTGACGGCCGTCACGCGGGCCGGCACGCAGTTGGCCGATGTGTTCGCAGCGTTGTTCCCCTGCGGCTCGGTCACGGGCGCGCCCAAGATCCGGGCGATGCAAATCATCGAGGAGCTGGAGCCGGCTGCGCGCGGCTGGTATTGCGGTGCCCTGGGGCTGATTCAGCCGGGCGGCATCGCCACCTTCAATGTGCCTATCCGCACCGTCGAGCAGGATGAGGCGGGCCTGCGCTGTGGCATCGGCAGCGCGATCACGCTGGACTCGTCGGCCGAGGCCGAGATCGCCGAATGGCGGGCCAAGATGCGCTTCCTGCGCAGGGCCGAGGCGCCGATTGCGGCACTGGAGACCCTGCGCCTGGAAGGCGGGCAGTTCGTGCGCTTGGGCGGACACCTGGCGCGGCTACAGCGCACCGCCCAGCACTTCGGCATCCGCATGTCGGCTTCGCGGGTGCGCGAGGCGCTGAATGCCATTGCAGTCTCGCATCCCGAGGGCGTGTGGCGTGTGAGGCTGACCGTTGGTGTCGACGGGCAGCCGAACATCGAGGCCCAGCCCTTGGGCGATACCGCGCTGCCGTTGCAACTCGCACTCGCGCCTGCCGCCATTGAGACCGAAGGCGCGGCTGCCGAGTTCATCCAGCACAAGACCACGCGTCGCGAACTCTATGAGGCCCTGGCGACGACCAAGCCGGCTGGCGTCTTCGACCTGCTGCTCTGGAACCAGCGCAGCGAACTGACCGAATGCACGATAGGCAATATTGCGCTGCTTATCGACAACCGCTGGCTCACCCCTGCGCGCGAGGCGGGCCTGCTGCCTGGCGTGCTGCGCGAGGAGCTGCTGGCCCAGGGCCGCATCGCCGAGGCGCGGCTGACCGTTTCAGACTTGAGCCGGGCCCAGCGCCTGGCCTTCTTCAACAGCTTGCGGGGCTGGTGCCCGGCCGAGCTGCTGCCTGCTACTCCGAAAGCTTCCTGACACCCGATTCCCACGCCAGTGCATTCGCGCTGCGCTTCACCGAACCCCATCCATGGCCACCACGACCAAGAGCCGCCGCAAGGCGGAAGCCCCTGCTGTTGCCGACGAGGCAACATGCCCCCCAACGACCGAAGCCGTTCCCCAAGAATTGAGCAAGCCTGCTCGCAAGCGGGCACCCGCCCGCAAGAAGGCTGCCGAGCCGGTTGCCGAGATGGCAACCGAGCCAGCCGTGGCCAAGAAGCCTGCGGCCAGGAAGACCGCTCCGAAAAAGGCCGCTGCACCGCGCGCCCGCAAGCAGGCGGCACCTCGTTTTGTGATCGTCGGCAGGCCAGAAGTCGGCCTGCTTGGCGACTACCGCGTCAGCGATTCTGAAACGGCATCGGTCTTGGCGCTGCGAGTCCGCTCCGCCAGGCCTGGTGGCTATCGATGCAATTGCGCGTCTTTCATGTCCAGCGAAGACGGTAGCTGCGAACACGGCCGCTTCCTGGTTGAGCAGATCGGCGAGCAGGCTCTCAACGACGCTCAGGCGCCCGCGTACAGCGAACTATGGTTGGCCGAAGGCCTGCAGCGCCTGGTGTGCTGGCGGGCCGGCAGCTCGGCGCCGCAGGCCCTGATCGATGCTGCTGAGGCTCTGTTCGATGCCGAAGCTCGCCTGGATCCCGAACGATCGCAGGGGCTCGACGCCTTGCTGGGTCTGGCGGCCGAACTGGGCCATGAGCTGCGGGTGGAGGCCGAGGTCTGGGCCCAGCTCGCCCATGGGGCGGAAGCGCGGGAGCGCCTGGTGCGCTTGGAGTCCGCCTTGCGTGATCAGGTCGAGCTGCAGACGCTGGCCGGCCTGGCGCGTCCGCTTCCGGAGTACCAGTGGGAAGCCGTGCTGTTCGCCCTGTGCGCGGGCCGCTCGCTGATCGCCGACGACCTGGCCCTCGGCCACCGTGCGACCGCGATTGCAGTCATCGCTCTGAGCCGCAAACTCTTTGGCCTTGGGCCCGTCGTGGTGCTGGCGCCGTTGGACCGCCATCAGGCCTGGCGCGATGAGATGTCGGGCTTGCTCGGCACCTGGCCCGAAGATGTGCAGTTGTTGCAGCGGGACCAGGCGCCCTTGGCGGATGCCGAGCTGCTCATCGTCGATGGTGTCCAGCATCTTGAGAGCGTCCCTGACTTGCCGACGCCGCAGCTCCTGCTGCTGGCCGACCGCGAGCTGCTGGGCGAGCCGCTGCTGGGCTCGCTGCTTGAATGGCTGGACCCGCATCGCCGCGGACCGCAGGCCGCCTGGCAACGCGAGACCTCCACGGCTGGCAAGCGCCTGCAACGCGAGTTGTTGCAGAGCGTCATGCTGAGCCGCCGAAAGCGTGATTTGCAGCCGCGCTTGCCCGCCACGATGGAGCAGGAATTGCGCCTTGATGCCGAGGTCGAACTGGATCAAACGGCGCTGGCCCAACTCCGCCAAGCCATGCTGCGCTGGCAACGATCCCAATACCTGGCCTCCGGCGAGCAGCCGGCGCTGCTGCAGGCCCTGCAGAAGCTGCGACTGGCCTCCAGCGCTCCCGAGGCTCTGGCGGCCAAGGCGCAGCGAATGCTGAGCCTGCTTGCCAACTTGGTGCCGGCCAGCGCTCAGCGCGTCGCCGTCTTCGCCCAGCAAGACGCTACGGCCGTCACCTTGGCCGAAGCGCTGCGCGCCGAAGGGCTGGCGGTTGCCACCCTCTTGAAGGCTGATGCCGCCGAGGCGCGGGCCGAGCAGCTGTCGCAATGGCATGGGGATGCGGGCCTGGTGCTGGTGGCGGTCGATGCCGCCTGCCAGGGCCTGGACCTGGTCCACGAGCAGGCGGCCCTGGTCCACGCCGATCTGCCCTGGAATCCGGCATTGCTGGCGGCGCGTGCCGACCGTATCAATGGTGTGCAAGGCCGTGCCTTGCCGGTCTTCAAGCTGCTGGTGGAGCAGGGCTTTGATGCGGCCCAGTTGGCCGCCCAGCAAGGCCAGGCCGGCCTGCCGTCGGCAACCCTGGACCATGACGCCTCGGCACGGCCCTTTCTTGCCGCTGCCGAGCTGGCGCCGCTGATGACGGCCGTCGAAAAGGCCCTGGGCGTCCTAGGCGGCGCGTGAGCGAAGCGCCCGCAGCAGCGCCGCCACCTCGGCGTCCGGTCGGGCCGGCAGCTTGCGGTAGCAGGCGCCGTCCGGCGTGCGCTCCAGCAGCTTCATGTTGACCAGCTCGCGCCGTAGCGTGCAGTGGTCGCCGAAGTTGTGGCGGCTGTTGAGGATCTCGTTGACCTCGCGCTCGGTGTAGGGGCGTTTGGCATCGAAGGCCATCCACAGGGCCCAGAGCGCCTGGCGCTGCACGCTGTACTTGGTCGGCCAGCGGGCCAGGCGTCCGCGCTCGTCGAACTGGCGCAGTGCCCGGTCGGCGGTCTCGCTGAGGCCGGGGTCGCGAGGGCCGCGCAGCGGGGCTGCCCGCTGGCGCTCCGGGATGTAGCGCTGGCCGGGACTGCCGGTGGCGGCCAAGGCCTTGAGCGCCTGCAGATTGCGATGGCCGGCCGCCCGGGCCAGCATGTTCATCAGGCTCAGGTGGCTGGGCATTTCGGCCGGGGCGAGTTCGGCCAGTTGCTTGCGCAACGACTTGGCGAACGAGGAAAGGTCCTGCACCGGGCAGGCGATCAGTTCACGGGGCATGGGTGTTGCACTCCATAGCGTCGTGCGCCGCACAGAGAGCTGTCGTCACAACAGCGGCTGGGCTTGCCGGCTTGCAGCCTGGGCGGCGCGGCGACTTCCGCGTGACCGTTTCCAGGAACAGGGTGTGGCAGGTTTAGCTCGCGGCCTGGGGCCGCGCGGCAAGGCCTGGGTGAACTGCCGACCGGGGCGCAGTATAGGCAGGGCGGCCCCGAAACGGTCGCAAGTCACGCCATCCCGGGCTCGAGGGGCCGGGGGCTTGTCCGTAAAAACCCTAGCTGTTATAGTCGCGCCCCTGTTGCGGTGCACAAGTCATTTCTTGGATCGCAACTTTCGTACGTCTCCTCTGACCTCGTTCAGGCCGCAGGTACTTTCTCTTCACGAGAAGCAGCCGGTCGCACTGGACACCTTCGGGTTCGGTCGGCGGCGATGCCGTCGCTTTGACTGTTCCCCCGGCGCCACCGCCAAGCCTTGCCTTGGCGATCGACGCGAGCTTGTCTCCCAGCGACTTCACTGAGTTCGACCCAATTCTTTTTGCGGGGTCGGGCACTGCTTTGTGTTGAAGAAAGAATTCCGCATGTCGTTCGAAAATCTGGGCCTGCATGAGGCCCTGCTGCGCGCTACCAAGGACTCCGGCTACGAGACCGCCACTGAAGTCCAGGCGCAGGCCATCCCCGAAGGCCTGGCCGGCAAGGACCTGATGGTCAGCTCGCGCACCGGCTCGGGCAAGACCGCCTCCTTCATCCTGCCGGCCCTGCAGAAGGTGCTGGAATCGCGCGGTGACAACACCAAGCGTCGCGAGAAGGGCAAGATCTACGGCCCCAAGATCCTGGTGCTGGCTCCCACCCGTGAGCTGGCCATGCAGGTCTCCAAGGCCGCCCAGACCTACGGCCGCCATGTGCAGGGCCTGCGTGTGGCCACGGTGCTGGGCGGCATGCCCTATCCGCTGCAGATCCGCCAGTTGACCGGTCCCCTGGACATCCTGATCGCCACGCCGGGCCGCCTGCTGGACCACCTGGCCAGCGGCAAGTGCGTGCTCGAGAATGTCGAGATGCTGGTGCTGGACGAAGCTGACCGCATGCTGGACATGGGCTTCATCGACGACATCCAGACCGTGGTCTCGCACATTCCCGCGACCCGTCAGACCGTGATGTACAGCGCCACGTTCGCTGGCCATGTCGGCCGCCTGGCGCACGACCTGCTGCGCGACCCGCTGCGCATCGACGTGGCTTCGCATACCGACACCCACGAAAGCATCACCCAGCGTCTGCACTGGGCTGACAACAACAACCACAAGGACCAGCTGCTGGAAGCCCTGCTGGCCGCGCCCGAGCTGGACCAGGCCGTGGTCTTCACCAGCACCCAGCGCGATGCCGACTGGCTGGCCGAGCGCCTGCACGAGATCGGCCACGCCGTGGCTCCGCTGCACGGCGGCATGCCGCAAGGCAAGCGCAACCGCGTGCTGATGGCCCTGCGCCGCCGCGAGCTGCGCGTGCTGGTTGCCACCGACGTGGCCGCCCGCGGCATCGACGTGCCCACCATCACCCACGTGATCAACTACGGCCTGCCGATGAAGGCCGAGGACTATGTGCACCGCATCGGCCGTACCGGCCGTGCCGGCCGCGAAGGCCTGGCCGTGACGCTGGCAACCCGCGACGACGTGTCCATGATTCGCCGCATCCAGCAGTTCACCACCCAGCAGATCCCGGTCGCCCAGGTGCCCGGCCTCGAGCCCAAGACGCAAGAACCGCGCATCTTCCCGCCGCGTCCGGCCGGCGAGCGTGGCCACTTCGAAGACCGTCGCCCGGGCTTCGGCTTCAAGGGTGACAAGCGTTTCGGCAGCAAGCCCTTCCACCGCGACGGCGGCCGCCCGCGCTTCGAGCAGCGCGATGGCCAGCCGCAAGGCGGCGGCAAGGCCTTCGGTCGCGAGATCGGCCAGCAAGGCCGCCGCGAGGACTACGGCTTCCGTGCGACCGAGCCGCGTTTCGACGACCGCCGTCCGTTCGAGCGCAACGAGCAGCAGCGCGGCTTCGACCGCAACGAGCGCAGCTTCGACCGTGGCAATGAGCAGCGCAGCTTCGACCGCGGCAACGACCGTGGCTTCGCGCCGCGCGGCGACAAGCCGGCCTTCGGTGGCAAGCCCTCGTTCGGCGGCAAGCCCTCGTTCCAGCGTGAAGGCGGCGACCGTCCTTCCTTTGGTGGCGAGCGCCGCGGCCCTGGCGGTCCGGGCAAGCGTCCGGGTGCACCGCAGGGCGGCGCCCCGCGCCGTGGCGGCTTCGGCCGCTGATCGCTCAGCCCGCTGATCAAGAGCCCACTTCGGTGGGCTTTTTCGTTTCCAATCCCACCCCATGCGCAAGAACGGGACCCTCAGCCAGTGGGACGACGCCAAGGGCTATGGCTTCATCACGCCCGAGGGCGGAGGCGGCAGGCTTTTCGTCCACATCAAGGCCTTCGGCCTGCGGCCGCGTCGGCCCTTCGTGGGCGAGCGCCTGAGCTTCGAGCCGGGCGAGGACGGCCAGGGCAAGGCGAGAGCGCTCAAGGTCAAGAGCCTGGAGCCGCGGCCGGCTCCGGTCACGCCGCCGCCAGGCGCACGCTCCAACGACAAGGGCGATATCTCGATAGGCCTGGTGCCCGGCTTCGCCGCGCTGCTGCTGGCCTGCCATCTGCTGTGGCCGCTGCCTCAGGGGCTATGGGGCTTCTACATGGCGATGAGCATGGCGACCTTCATCGTCTACGGCCTCGACAAGCGCGCCGCCCGGCTCAACGGCTGGCGGGTCAAGGAGGCGACGCTGCATGGCCTGGCCCTGGCCTGTGGTTGGCCGGGTGCCTTGCTGGCGCAATCCATCTTCAGGCACAAGAGCGTCAAGCCCAGCTTTCGCCGCTGGTTCTGGCTGACTGTGCTGCTGAACCTGCTGGCCTTCGCCTGGGTCTTCACACCGCTCGGTATCGGTCCCTGGCAGCGGCTCTGGGCTTGAACGGGTTCAGGCCTGGGCAACCAGCTCGCCCAGCCCCTGGAACCGGACCACGACCCGCTCGCCCGGCCTGAGCGGCAGATTTCCGGTCCATGAGCCGGTGGTGACCACCGTGCCGGCGGCCAGTGACGCACCGTCGCGAGTGGCGTGGCGCAGCCAGTGCTGCAGCAGCCAGGACGGGTCGTCCATCGCGTGGCGGCCGGCGACCGGAGTCTGGTAGCCGATGCTGATTTCGCAGGCCTGGTTCGCCCAGTCCCTCTTCGAGTCCACGGCCAGCCAGGGCCCTACCAGGAGGGCTGCGTGCGACTGCAGATCGGCCTGGCGCAGTTCGGCCGGCGCCTGACCGCCTTGCTGCCAGCGCGAGGCGGTCAGCTCGATGGCCACGGCCATGCCGTCGCAGAGGGCGAGGGCCGCGGCCTGGTCGAGCGTGGCCGCCATCTCGGCCGTCACACGGCGGCTCAGCCGGAAAGCGACCTCGGCTTCCACGCCACAAAAAGGCAACCAAAACTCGCTAACGTCAATGCTGTGCCCCTGCCTCAGCCAGCGACGGGGCAAGGGCGAATGGCCGAGCCGCGCCGCATCCCGTGCCGGTCCGCCGGACTTCCAGCAGGCCGGCCCCGTCTCCATGCGGTCGATGGCACGCACCACAGCTTGCTGCGCCTTGGACTGTTCCAGTGCATCGGGCAAGGCCCAGCCTTCGCAGTCCAGCGGCAGGCGCCGCGCATGGGCCCCAATCAAGGCTTCGGCCAGCTTGGCTGCGGTCATTCAGCGGACCTGCAGCAGTTCGCAGCGCTTGCTCTCGCCCGGGCGCGGATCGGTGCCAAAGCTCTCGTTGTTGCACGCGATGCCGTTGTTGGCCTCGCGGTAGACATAGCGGCCCTCGGCGCCATAGCGCAGCATGCCCGGTCCGCGGAAGCTGCAGTAGCCGCCTTCGCGGGCGCATTGGCTCCAGGGCAGGCCGCTGTTGCCGGCGTTGCTGTTGCCCTGAGGGCCGTCATTGCGGCGATAGGCGCATTGCTTGGCGATGCCCGGGCTGGGGTCGCCGAACACGCCGTTGTTGCAGGCGATGCCGCCGTTGCCGGCTTGGTGTTCGGCATAGCGGCCGTCCGCGCCATAGCGGACCTTGACCGAACCCGAGACGCGGCAGTAGTCACCTTCGCTGGCGCAGACCACCCAGTCGCGGTCTGCATTGCCGCCCCACCAGGTCCTGTAGCTGGAATGCTGGCGCCAGCCACTAGAGAGTTCGCAGCGCTTGCGAACACCTTGCAGCGGGTCGGAGCCGAAGGTGTCGACCGTGCAGGCCTGGGCATCACGCATCACCTTGAAGGCATAGCTGCCGTTGGCGCCGAAGCGCACCAGCACCTCGCCCTTGACCCGGCAGGTCTGGCCTTCTTCGGCGCAGGGGGTCCAGTCGCTCTGGGCGCGGGCGGGCAGGGCGGTCAAGGCCAGCAGGGCCAGAAACAGGGCAGGCAATTTCATAGGGAGCTCCTCTTGGATAGCCGCGGCAACGGGCGAGTTCATCGAAGCGTTGACGCGGGTGTTTGGGACGCATTGTGCGGCCCGCGCGCGGGCGCGAAACAGAGTGGCAACAGGCGGGTGATGTAATGAATCGTGACCAAGCTGCAAGCCCGCCGCCGCCTGCCGGCACCCTCCTTCGCCCCAATCCTGTCGACGCTCAAGGCCGTGATTGTTTCGCTGGTCCTGGGCCTGAATGCACAGGCCCAAACCCCAGCGGATCCGCCGCCCGCCCAGCCTCCCAAACCTGCCGCATCGGCCCCTGCGCCGGCAGCGGCAGCAGCCTCGGCGGCGCTGCAGACCATGCCTCGGGTCGAGGTCAGCGGTCCGGCCGAGACCGATGAATCGAACCGCCGCCGCCAGTCGGCCGCGATGTCGGTCTATGGCCGCGAGGAACTGGACCGCCAGGGCGACATCGACGTGACCGATGTGCTCAAGCGCCTGCCCGGCGTGTCCATGGATGGCGGCTCGCCGCGCCTGCGCGGCCTGGGCGGCGGCTACACCAAGGTGCTGATCAACGGCGAGGATGCGCCGCCCGGTTTCTCGCTGGACACGCTGGCGCCCGGCGACGTGGAGCGCATCGAGGTGGTCAAGGGCGCGACCGCCGAGTTCCCCGGCGTGGCCGGAACGATCAACATCGTGCTGCGTGAGCCGCCGCGTTCGCGCAGCCGCGAATGGCGGGGCGGCATCAACTACCGTGCGGTGCAGCCCGGTGGCAGCCAGGCCCTGCAGTGGGGCGACCGCATCGATGGCTTCTCCTTCGTCGTGCCGGTCAGCGTCTCGCGCTCGGCCCAGGGCACGGAGTACGACAGCGACCGCATCTCGCGCACGCCGGCCGGCGAGATCCAGGAACAGCTGATCCACGGCGAGGACGTGGGCCGCGGCAGCAACGGCCAGATCGCGCCGCGGCTGCAGTGGAAGCTGAACGACCTGGACACGCTGACCGCCGGCGCCTTCTACCAGCACAACAAGTCGCGCAGCCACAGCCAGCGCGACTTCGCCACGCTGCAGGGCACACCCTGGCTGACGGTGCTGGACGGCTCGCAGACCCTCGGCGAGAGCGATGTCAGCCGCGCCAATGCCCAGTGGCAGCACAAGTTCAAGGAAGGCGGCAAGTTCGAGATCAAGGCCTCCTGGCAGGACACCGATCGCACCACGCTGGGCCACTATGAGTCGCAACGCGCCGACGGCAGCCGCCTCGTGATGCGCGACTCGCGCACCGAGTTCGAGGAGTCGCGCAGCCTGGTCGGCGGCCGCTGGAACCAGCCGCTGGGCGAGACCCATACCCTGGTCGCCGGCATCGACATGGAGGCTCGCGAACGCTACGAGCTGCGGCGCGTCTGGGACTTCGGCATCGAGCGCCAGGACAGCGCCACCGGCATTCCCTTTGCCGCCGACATTGCCCGCACGGCGGTCTTCATGCAGGACGAATGGACGATAGACGAGCGCTGGTCGGTGCTGCCCGGCGTGCGGGTCGAACAGGTGCGCACCCGCTCCAGCGACGGCAGCGGACCGATCAACAACCTGGCCCGTGTGACCACGCCGGTGCTGCACCTGAACTACCGCTTCGACCCCAAGGGCCGCGACCAGATCCGCGCCAGCGTCACGCGCAGCTTCAAGCTGCCCGACCTGAACGCCCTGGTGGCCCGCTACGTGGTCAACGGCAACTACGAGCGCAACGAGACCAACACGCCGATTGCGGCCGACCGGGCCGGCAATCCGCTGCTCAAGCCCGAGCTGTCCGGCGGCCTGGACCTGGCCTACGAGCATTACCCGGCGGCCGGTGGCGTGTTCAGCGTGGGCATGTTCTTCCGCCGCATCGACGGCCTGACCCGCCAGCGCATTGCGCTGGAGCAGAACCCGGCGCCGGGCGTGGTCGATGCACCGCGCTGGGTCTCGCGGCCGGTCAACCTGGGCCGGGCCACGACCATGGGCCTGGAGATGGAGGTCAAGGGCCGCGGCGAGGACTGGCTGCCCTGGTTCTTCAAGCGTGGCCGCGACAGCGGCCTGCAGATGCGGGCTGCGTTCAATCTCTACCGCTCCAAGGTCGAGCAGGTCGAGGGGCCGGACAACCGCCTGGAATCGCAGCCGCCCTGGCTGGCCAATATGGGCTTCGACTACCGGCTGCCGAGGCAGTACGCGGCCTGGACCGTCGGCGCCAGCCTGGTGATGCAGCCGGGCTACCGCACGATACAGACCGACCGTCAGATCGCGCAGCGCGCGGCGGTGCGAAACATGGACGCCTTCGTCTCCTGGCGCATGGACCGCATGACCCAGTTCCGGCTCGGCCTGTCCAACATCCTGGCGGCCGACAACGTGGCCAGCAGCCGCGTGGTGGACCTGGACGGCTTCTCGGCCGGCAGCACCACCCGGCGCAATACGCTGCGGGCGATCAACGCGTCCTGGGTGCTGCGTTTCTGAGTGCCTGTGATCGCGGACAATCGCGGCTTTTCCGAATTCACCGGTCCTGATCCATGAGCGACACCGCCAAGCCTGAACTGCCCGACCACCTCTCGGTCGATCCGCGCAGCCCGCACCACAACGCAGCCGTGTTCGAGCACGACGTCGGCATCCGCTTCAACGACGCCGAGCGCTTCGACGTCGAGGAATACTGCATCAGCGAAGGCTGGATCAAGGTGCCGGTCGGCCGCAAGGTGGACCGCAAGGGCCGCCCGCTGACGATCAAGCTCAAGGGCAAGGTCGAGGCTTTCTACAAGGGCTGATGGCCGGGGATCGCCGCGTGCCGACGCGCCTTGCCTTTGCCATCGGCCTGCTGGCGGCCTGCACGCTGGCCCGCGCCGAGGTGAGCGAATCCGAGGAGAGGGAAACCTACCCGGTGCGTCAGTCCGGCTCGCAGTCGCTGCTGGAGGCAGTCAATGCCGCCACGCCAATCCTGATTGAAGGCAAACGGTTCCACGGCTACACAGCCTGGGACATGGGCTGGCGCTACCGCTACCAGCGCCAGACTGATGGCCGTTGCGCATTGGCGCAGATTCAGACAAGGCTGAGCGTGAAGATCACGCTGCCCGAACTGGTCGAGGCCGACGAGGCGGCGCGGGCGCTGTTCGACAAGTACCTGCCGGCGCTGACCCTGCATGAGGAAGGCCATCGCGACATCGTCCGCGAAGTGGTTCGGAAGCTGGATGCCGGTCTGCAGGAAATTCCGCAGCAGGCCAGCTGCGAGGCGCTGAAGGAAGAGATCGACCGCGTAGGCCAGGCCATGGTGGCCGAGGCCCGCCGCCAGGGCAGCCGCTACGACGCGGCCACCCGGCATGGCTGCACCCAGGGGGCCTGCCTGCCGAGCCGCCCCTAGTTCCGGTTCTGCGCTTGCTTCAGCCCTTCACCGGCATCAGCACGCAGCGCACCCAGGCATTGGTGCCGGGCTGGACCGGGTAGCTGAGCAGGAATTTTTCGGCCGTCGAGTTGCGCTTGACGAAGCTGAGCCCCAGCAGCTGGCCGAAGTCGCCCAGCGGCCGTGCCCAGGCGGTTTCCACGATCCCGTTGAACCAGGTCACCTGGTCTTCCTCGCCCACGAGCAACACCACGTCGTGGCGCTGGGTCGTGAGGGTTTCGCCGGCGCTGATCAGGACCTGCAGGCCGCCGTCGCTGAGGTTCATCACCAGGCCGGCCGGCGCGTTCTGAAAGGGCACGCGGCGGAAGGCCCAATCGGGCAGCAGGCCACGCTCGTTGGATGGCGAGAAGAAGCTCACGCGCGGAAACTGACGCTTGTCGGCAAAGTCCTCGGACATGGATGGGGCCCCTTGCGGCATCGCCGAGAATGGCGGCCGCAACCATCATCGCAGAGCGCCGGGCTGCTGTGTCCCCTTATCGGGAAAGTCCGGGCCTGAATCGCGGACGCCCTCAGATGCAACGTCGAACCCTGCTGCTCTCCCTGCTCCTCACGGCCTGCGCATCCCAGCCGCCGGCCCCGGTCACGCTGGCCGGCGAATGGCGGCCCCATGCGGCCCAGCTGAGCGGCCAGGACTTCCCCATCGCCAGCTTCCGCGGCGCCACCCTGGTGCTGGGGGCTGACAGCTACGAATTCTCCGGCGACCGTGGCCGCTACCAGCTGCTGGCCGGCGGCAGCCCGGCGCGGGTGGACATCCGCGGCGAGCTTGGCCCCAACAAGGGCCGGCAGATCCAGGCCATCTTCGAGCTGGCCGGCGACGAGCTGACCATGGCCTACCAGCTCGGCAGCGGCGAGCGGCCCACCGAGTTCATCTCGCCGCTGGGCTCGCAGATCCTGGTGGTGAAGTACCGCCGTCTGCGCTGAGCCACGGCTTCATGCCGGCGTCACAGCCGGCGGTCAGCATGGCGGGCGGCCTGTACTTCCAGGGAGCCGCCATGAGCCAGTCCTTCAAACCGAACGCCGGCGCCTTGCGCGTCCGCACCGTCTGGATCTCGGACCTGCATCTGGGCACGCCCGGCTGCCAGGCCGAGGCCCTGCTGGGATTCCTGCGCGAGGTCGAGTGCGAGACGCTCTACCTGGTCGGCGACATCATCGACGGCTGGCAGCTGCGCCGCAGCTGGTATTGGCCACAGGCCCACAACGACGTGGTGCAGAAGATCCTGCGCAAGGCGCGCAAGGGATGCAAGGTCATCTTCGTACCCGGCAACCACGATGAGTTCGCGCGCCGCTACGTGGCCCACAACTTCGGCGGCGTGGACGTGGTGGAGGACTGCATCCACGAAACCGCCGACGGCCGCAAGCTCTGGGTCACCCATGGCGACCTGTTCGACGGCGTGATCCAGTGCGCCAAGTGGCTGGCCTACCTGGGCGACTCGGCCTACGAGTTCACGCTCAAGCTGAACCGCCACCTGAACAGCCTGCGGGCCCGGCTGGGCCTGCCGTACTGGAGCCTGTCGCGCTACCTGAAGCTCAAGGTCAAGCGGGCGGTCAGCTATGTCTCCGACTTCGAGCAGGCCGTGGCCCGCGAGGCGCGCAAGCGCGGCGTGCAGGGCGTGGTCTGCGGCCATATCCACCACGCCGAGATCCGCGAGATCGAGGGCGTGCTCTATTGCAACGACGGCGACTGGGTCGAGAGCCTGACCGCCCTGGTCGAGCATGCCGACGGCCGTCTCGAAATCCTGGACTACAGCGCACGCAGCCAGCTGCAGCGCCTGCTGGAATCGGTGCGAAGCGAAGCAGCGGTCGAGGAGAGCGAAGAGGCCGTGGCCTAGGGCAGGGCGCTTGACCAGGCGGCCAGCTCCTTCGCCAGCCACAGGGGCGCATCCAGCGGCAGGTCGTGGCCGGCTTGAGGATGCAGGCGCAGCGGCATTTGCCAGCACTCAGCCGTGCGGCGCGAGCATTCGGGGCTGACCAACCGGTCCTGCTCGCCGGCCAGCAGGATCAGCGGCAGACCAGGGCAGGCCTGCGGCGCCCGGTAGCCCGAGGCGGCCCGGAGCTGTCGGGCGAAGTTCAGGGCCGTCACCGGATGCCGGCGGCGCAGCTCGCACCAGGCCTCGATCAAGCCGGGCGGCGGCCTGGGCTGGCTGCTGGTCAGCTCGAAGACGCAGCGTTCGCGCCAGCGCACCGAAGGCCAGGCCAGGGCTGCCAGCATCAGCGGCAGGGCGGTCTGCCGCAGCCGCAGCCACCAGGGGCTGTGGCCGGCCAGGCTGCTGCTGACCAGGGCTACGCCGGCCAGCTCCCGCGGATGGCGCGCGGCCCAGTCCACGGCCACCATGCCGCCCAGCGACAGCCCGACCAGCAGCGGCGGCGCCGGCAAGGCGAGTTCCGCCAGCTGGGTCCGCGCGTGCTCGGTGATCTTGGCGATGCGGGTCGGGCTCTCGAGCTGATGCCAGCGGCCATTGCCCGGCAGGTCCAGCCGATGAACCCGGCTGCCTGCCGGCAGTTGATCCAGCAGCCGCTCGGGGAAGCCACCCCAATGGCCGGCCTCGCGGCTCAGGCCTCGCAGCAGAATCCAGTCGCGGCTCATCGCCTGCCCCTCCGGTACCAGCGGTCCAGCGCCGCTTCATGCTCACGGACCCGCTCGGCGCCCTGTGGCCGCCAGCGCTCGTGGCTCAGCGCGGCGCGGGCGATGAAGTCCAGCCAGCCCAGGTGGCGGCGCAGCACCCGCTGCTGCCGGTGCTCTATCAGCGGGTTGAAGATGCCATGGCGCGAGAAGAGCTGGCGCGGGTTCTTCTTGATCCATAACCAGGAGCCCATCTCCAGCGTCAGCGGCAGAAAGGTGACCGGCTCGGGTCGGGCCTGGCTCTGCAGGTAGAGGTGGTCCCAGAGGTCGCCATGGGTCAGGTACTGGCGGCTCTGCGGTTCCAGCGTGTAGGGATGGTGCAGCAGCGTGCGGTCCTGGATGCTGGCCAGGCGGTGCAGGTCGGCGAGATGGGCGATTGGGCGGGCCGTGTGGGCGAATGGGAACCAGATCCGGTCCACGAAACCGAAGCCGGAATGGCAGTCGACCGCCAGGCTGAAGCGGTGCGGCAGCAGCTGTTGCTCGACGAAGCGGCACAGGGCGGCGCTTTCCAGCTCCATGGCCTCGCCCGCGGCGCCGCGGTACCAGGGCAGGCGCGAGGAAATCCGCTGGCCGCCGACCAGGGCCGGCGCCCGCTCGTCGGCCGAGACCGGGCTGTTGCGCATCAGGTCCACGCCGCGCGGATTGGCCCGCGTGCCCAGCAGCAGGCCGCCCGGGTTGACCAGCGGAAAGAAAGCGAGCCGCAGCCCGGCCAGCATGCGGTGCAGGCCCTCGTCCCAGGAAAGCCGCGTGACCAGGCTGCGCAGAAAGGCCACCACCACCTCGCTGCCTATGCGTTCCAGCCCATGGACCCCGCCGAAGAAGCCCACGGCCGGCAGCGCTGGATCGGTGGGTCCGAGCGTGAAGGCCAGCAGCGGCAGCAGGCGCTCGCCCAGCGGCACGGCGCCCAGCTCATGCATCTGAAGCAGCGGCCCGGCCTCGGCCTGCAGGCGCAAGAGCTGGTCGATTTCGGGCAGGGACTGGGACACGCCGTCATGCTGCCGCCATCAAGTTGTCACCTGATGACGGGAGCATGACCGCGTCGCCTGTTCGCCACGCACCGCCATGAACCTGCCCAGCTCCCAGCGCCTGCTTCAGCCCCTGCTCATCACCATCGCCCTGCTGGGCGGGCTGCGCGAATGCCTGGCCCTGGCGCGCGCCCGTCGGGCCAGCCGCTGAGTGACCGGAATCTGCCCCGGATTTACCCGGGGCCGGGCCGGCCGGGCCGGGTGCCGCGGCCGGGGATAATCCGTCCCCATGCAAGATGTAAGTTCGAACGGGGCCCCCGAGGACGAGGGTCAGCGCTTCGAGGACTATTTCCGTGAAGGCTCCGCGCCGACCGAGGCGCTGCTGTGGTGGCAGCTGGAGCGCAACGAAGCCCAGCTCAACGCGCTGCGGGCCCTGTTCCATGGCCCGGCCGCCCTGGTGCGCCTGCGCGTCTGGGTGTTCCTGGAGCTGATGGCCCTGCCGGAATCGCGCCTGGCGCGCGAGACCTTGAATCAGCATTTCCACCTGCTGCGCGATGAGGCCCTGGACCTGGTGCTCAAGCGCCTGCGCGAAGCCGAGCTGCTGGCCTGGGACGGCACGAATCTCCACTACACGGTGACGCCGCTTGCCCAGACCGTGGTCGGCCTGCTGGCGCCGCTGGCCCGCGCGCCCGAGACCGACGGCGACCTGGCCACGCTGCTGGCCGGCGTGGCCGGTGCCCATCAGCTGGGCACGCTGGATCCGGCCCAGCTGCAGCACCTGCAGGCCCAGCTCTCCCGCCTTTACGACGAATTCGCCGACGCTATTGCCAGCGGCTCCGAGTTCCACCTGCGCCGGGCGCGCCAGCGCTTCGAGCGGGCGCTCAAGCTGGTGGACAAGGCCGGCGATGCGCTGCGGGCCATCATCGAACAGGCCCAGGCCGACGGCAACGCGCGCCTGGAGCGCCTGGCCCGCGAACTGGGCCTGGCCCAGGCGCGGCTGCTGGCCATGGCCAGCCAGTTCAACCGGGCGCTGCAGCAGGCCGACCGCCAGCGCGTGACCCTGGGTTCGACCGGCATCACCACCACCGATGTGCGCCGCTGGCTGCAGGGCGTGCATTTCCTTGAGAACCTGGCCCTGGGCGCGCTCTCGCGGCCGGTGCAGCCGGTGCTGGTCTCCCAGCATGAGCTGCTGGACATGGCCGAAGGCGAGTTCGAGCGCGACCGGCCGCAGGACGGCAAGCTGCCCGAGGCCTTGCCGGAGGGCCAGCAGGCGCCCGAAGGCCAGCTGGCCGTGCTGAGCCTGCCGCCCGAGATGGGCCTGATGCAGGAGCTGCTGCAGCGCTGGAGCGCCGAGGGCCACATCGAGCAGAACCTGGCCCCGGCCGTGCTGGGCGGCAGCTATGCCCGCGCCGCCTACCGGGCCCAATTGCTGCCGCTGCTGGGCGACCCGCAGGCCCAGCATCTGGCCGGCGCCACCGGCGACATGGCGCGCCAGCCCTGGCGGGTCCACTGGTCGCCCGAGCAAGGCGAAATCGACGACGAGTACGTGGACTGGATGAGCCACGGCCTGCTGCGTTCCACCGAAGCTGCTGCCGCCCCGGCAGCCCCTGAACAAGACGATCTTCCCGCTTCCGCATGAACGCCAAACTGCAAGACGAGGCCGCTTCTCTGGCGGCGCAACTGCTGGCGCGCCGCTGGCTGCCGCGCAACCATCCGCTGGTCAAGCGCGCTCTGATAGACAACGAGCTCTGGGCCGATCTGAACGAGCGCCTGGCCACGGTGGGCCTGCGCGTGATCGACAACCTCTATGCCGACCACATCAGCCTGGCCATGCTGCGCTCGGCCGAGAGTGCCGTGTTCGGCGAGACCGGCCTGGCGGCCAACAACAACCTGGACCTGCCGCGCGACGGCGTGGCCCTGCTGGTGGTGCTGTGGGCGCTGATCGTGCTGCCCAAGCGCCAGCGCCAGGTGGCTCGCGCCGATGCGGTCGAGGCCGGCCAGGGCGAGATGTTCGCAACCGACAAGCCGCTGCCGCTGGCCGCCAGCGTGGCGCCAACCGTGTCCTACCGCAGCCTGCTGGCCGACTTCGGCAACCAGCTGGGCAAGAAGCTGCGCATCGATGCCAACCTGAAGCTGCTGGAGCGCCACGGCTTCATCCTGCGCCGCGGCGAGGACATCGCCGAAGGCCCGCTCCTGGACCTGATGCTGGACTACGACCTGTTGGCGCCGCGCATCCTCGACGGCGCGCTGGCCGAGGTGCTGGGCCGCTCGACCGACCCGGTCGCCGGTGCCGAGACCAAGGCCGCCATCGAGGCGCGCCGCGAGCCTGAAGAACAAGAACAACAACAAGACGACGAGGAGCAGGCCTGATGTTTCACCTGCAATCGCTGGAACTGCTGCACTGGGACTACTGCCGGCGCGTGTCCATGCCGCTGGACGGTTCCATCATTACCATCGCCGGCCCCAATGGCTCAGGCAAGACCACGCTGCTGGATGCGATGCGCACCCTGCTGGGCCTGGAATGCTCGGGCGGCCGCACCTTCCGTACCTATGCCCGCCATGCCAATGCCGAATCGGCCTGGCTGCGCGCCCTGGTGGACAACAAGCCGCGCGGCCGCCAGAACTCCAGCCGCCCCTTCGCCAGCTCCTTGCTCTATGCCGACCAGGTGACCCTGGCCTGCCGCATCGAGCGCCAGGGCGGCGACTGGCAGCGCAAGTACATCGTGGCCGACGGCGCCCATGAGATCGAGGCCCTGATGCAGCGGCCCGAGAAGGAATGGCTGGGCATCGAGGCCTGGAAGCGCCGGCTGGAAGCGGCCGGCCTGACCCGCGCCATCGGCCGCGTGCTGGCGCTGGAGCAGGGCCAGACCGACCGGCTCTGCGAACTCTCGCCCAAGGAATTGCTGCGCCTGGTGTTCGAGGTCTTCGGCGACCAGGAAGTGCTGGACCGCTACGACCAGGCCCGCAACCACCAGCAGCAGCTGCTCAAGGAAGTGGAGCAGTCCAGCCATGAGCTGTCCCACACCCAGGCCCAGCTGTCCGATCTGGCGAACCGGGTCAACAGCTACCAGCAGTACCAGCTGCGCTTGAAGGAGCGCGAGCGCCTCGCCACCGAGGTGCTGCCGGTCTTGCACTGGGCCGAGGGCCGCCAGCGCGTGGCCCAGCAGCTGCGCGAGCTGCATCGCCAGCGCCTGTTCGCCTCGCAGGACCAGCGCCAGATGAGCGGCAAGCGGGCCGAGCTGCATGCGCTGTTCGAGAAGAACGAGGCGGCCAAGCAGAAGCTGATCGAGCTGGAGTCCCAGCGCAAGCAGGCTAGAGCCGACTTCGACGCGGCCCGCGAGGCCGAGCGGCCGGCCGAGTTGCTGGCCAAGCGCGAGGAAGAACTCAAGGCCCTGGCCGCGGTCGAGACCGATGCCCAGGAGCTGGGCGAGCGCCTGGCCACGCTGAGTGGCCAGCAGCATCAGCTGCGCGAGGCCTACACGCGGGCCAACGACCAGAGCAGGAAGGCGCAAGCCGCGATGGACGAGCTCAGCGGCCAGCGCCTGCCACCGCCGCCGACCGATGTGAGCCGCTTCTCCAAGGCCCTGGGCGACGCCGGCATCAACCACCATCTGCTGGCGGACTGCATAGACATCGCGGACGAAGCCTGGCGGGCCGCGGCCGAAGGTTTTCTGCGGCCCTCGCGCTGGGTCGTGGTGCTGGCGAGCAGCGGCGACGAGTCGCGTGCCTTCTCGCTGGCCGCCAAGGAGCGCTACCGCCACTACGTGGTCGCCGACGGCGAGCACGTGCCGGCCTCGGTGCCCAAGGACTCGCTGCTGTCCGCGCTGAAGATCAATGCCAAGGTCCCGGGCTGGCTGCTGCGCCAGCTGGCCAGCATCCGCTGCGTCAAGGACACCGAAGCCGGCAAGAACGCCGGCGGCGAATGGATCACGCAAGATGCCTACTACCGCGACGGCCGTGGCGGCCGCAGCCTGTGGGTGGAGCCGCGCGAATTCCAGTTCGGCATCTCGGCGCTCGATTCGCGCCGCAGCGCGCTGGAGCGCGAACTGACCCGCTACGACACCGAGCTGACCCGCATCGCCAAGGAACAGGCCGAGGTCGAGCGCCAGCTGAAGGACGTGCAGCGCGCGGCCCAAGGGCACAAGGCGGCTCAGGAGTTGGGCGAGCGCGCGGCTGACTTCGCCGAGGCGCGGGCCCGCATGCCGGCGCTGCGCCAGGCGCGTGTAGAGGCCTCGACCCGCATGGCCAGCCTGGAGCAGCAGCACGACCGGCTGCTGACGGAATCGACCCGAACCGAACGCGACTACGAGGCGGCCCAGGGCGGCCTCAAGGCCAGCGAGGCCAATGTGCTGCGCGTGCAGCGCGAGCATGAAGGCCGCCGCGACGAACTGCGCCAATCGGCCAAGGCTTCACGCGAAGCTCGGGCCGCGTTCCCGGCGAGCTGGGTCCAGCCCTCGCGCATCGCTTCGTTGCGCGACGAATTCGAGAATGGCAAGCAGGCCGAGATCGCCATGCGCCATGTGCAGCAGGAGCTGGACACCGGCGTTTGGGAAACCGACCCCCAGGTCCAGGAGCGCCATGCCCGCATGAACGTCTCGGTGCTGGAGCAGACCACCCAGCTGGAAGACCGGCGCGCCAGCAACGAGATGGCCCGGATCGCCGCCTTCAATGCCCGCGAGCGCTACATCGACGTGCTGCGTGCCACCGTGCGCCGCTACAAGAAGAACGTGCAGGAGCTGGGCGAGCTGGCCGGCGTGATCGCCCAGGCCGAGCTGCCGCACCTGGACAACGACGACACGGTGCTGGCCCAGGCCGGCCTGCAGGTCAGGTTCAACTTCGACGGCAAGGGCGAGGTCGGCCTGAACGACGGCGAAGCCTCGGGCGGCCAGCAGGTGCTGAAGAGCCTGATCCTGCTGGTGGGCCTGATGAAGGACGACGAGACCCCGGGCGGCTTCGTCTTCATCGATGAACCGTTCGCCCACCTGGACGTGCGCAACATCCAGCTGGTCGGCCATTTCCTGCGTTCGACCCGGGCCCAGTACCTGCTGACCACGCCGATCACGCACAACGTCGAGGTCTTCGAGCCCAGCGAGATCACCTTGATCACCTCGAAGAAGGCCCGCGGCGACCGCTGGGCCCCGGCAATTGCGGTGCTGGCGAGAAGGCCGGAGAAGTCGGTCTACGACTGAAGTGGCTCAAAGCCCCTTGTAGGCCGTGATCGAGACGATATGCCCGGCCTCGTCGAAGCCCAGCGCATCGACGACCCGCAGCCGGATTTCGCCGTTGACCGTGATCGCCAGCTCGGCGGCGGCGCGGCGCTCGCCCTCGTAGACGGCGAGCACCTCGATCGTCAGCGACGCGGCGGATTCGAAGTTCTTGCGGGTCTCTTCCAACGCGGCCGCCTTGCCTTGGACCGCCAGGTTCCAGTCGGCCAGGCGGATGCCGTCGGCAAACTGTTTTTCTATGCGGGCCAGGTCCTTGGCTTCATAGGCCTGCAGATAGGCGAGCAGACGCTCGGTCGGCGTGGGCTCTGCGGTAGCGAAGCTGAATTCCAGTTCCTCGTCGCCGAGCCGGTCGCGCTTGCCCGTGGGGCGCCAGCCGAGATGGCGGTAGAAGCCATGCGAGCGCGTGGCCGGGTCGGAGGAGCAGCCCAGGAACAGGCGCTGGTGGCCGCGTTCGCGCAGCAGGCTCATAGCACGGTCCAGCAGGGCGCGGCCCAGGCCCTGGCCTTCGCAATCGGGTAGCAGGGCCAGCACCACGATCTCTCCGTTGGTGGCGTCGCCAAAGCAGTAGCCGGCCAGGCGCTCGCCGTCGAAGGCCAGCATGCCGGGCAGGCGGTCCTCGCGCACATCGGCCGACCAAGAGGCCTCGGTCACGCCCAGCTCGGCCAGGCGTGTGGTCGAAACCGCGTTCTGGCGGGTGCGGCCGCGCAGCTCTATGCAGGCGGCGATGTGGTGCGGCAGGGCGGGGCGGAACTGGAGGCTGGGGCTCATGCCGGCATTGTCGGCGGCACTTGCCAGTGCCATTGGTCAGTCCCGCGGACCGGGGCGATCACCGAGGGTCACCCGGCCCTCCGACCTCTAAGATGCCAGGGTGCCGCCTGCCCTCGATCTGGCGCGGCCCTTTCACCCATCCACCCTCCACGAGAAGGAATCGGGATCACCATGCAGTTCCGCAAGACTCCGCTGGCCAGCCTGTTGACGCTGGCCCTGCTGTCGGCCCAGGCATTCGCCGACGAAGCCCCCAAGAAGCCGACCCAGGACACGCCTGCCGCCAAGCCCGCCACCCCGGCCGCTTCGGCGCCCGCCGTGACGCCGCCGGCCGCCCCGGCCGCTGACGAACCCAAGGCCTACGACAAGGTCATCACCTCGGAGGCCAAGACCCAGTCCGGCCTGTTCAAGCTGCATTCGATCAAGAACAAGCTGTACTTCGAGATTCCCAAGGCCCTGCTGGACCAGCAGCTGCTGATGGTGGCCACGGCCACGGCCGTGCCCACCGGCACCGACCACATCGGCCGCGAGATCAACGAGGACGTGGTGCGCTTCGTGCTGAAGGGCAACAAGGTCCTGTTCCAGACCGTCAGCCATGCCTATGTGAGCGACCCGGGCCGCGCCATCGCCCCGGCCGTCGAGGGCTCGCAGCGCGACACCATCCTGGCCAGCTTCAACGTCGAGGCCTTCGCCAAGGACGGCGCGCCGGTGATCGAGGTCAGCCGTCTGTTCACGACCGAGGTTGGCGACTTCACCGCCCGCCAGGTGGTGCGCGGCACGGGCCTCGACAGCGCCCGCAGCTTCGTCGAGCAGTCCAAGGCCTTCGCCGGCAGCGTCCGCGTGGATGCGGTCCAGACCTATTCGCTGATGAGCACGCCGCTGCAGCTGCCGCCGGGCTTCCCGGCCCAGCCGCCGGCTCCGACCAAGAGCGGCAGCGTCAACGTGGCCTACAGCATCGTCAAGCTGCCCGAGCAGCCGATGATGCCGCGCCTGATGGACGACCGCATCGGCTTCTTCAACATCTCGCGCGTCGACTACGGCAGCCATGAGCACGAGAGCAAGCGCGAGCGCCTGATCACCCGCTGGCGCCTCGAGAAGAAGGACCCGAACGCCGCCTTGAGCGAGCCGGTCAAGCCCATCGTCTGGTACATCGACAAGGCCACGCCGGCCAACCTGGTGGCCTACGTCAAGCGCGGCGTCGAGGAGTGGAACGTGGCCTTCGAGGCCGCCGGCTTCAAGAACGCGGTGCAGGCCAGGACCTTCCCGACCAAGGAAGAGGATCCCGAGTTCGATCCGGAAGACGTGCGCTACAGCATCATCCGCTGGGTGCCTTCGCCGGTGGCTAACGCCTATGGTCCGCACCTCAGCGACCCGCGCAGCGGCGAGATCCTGAATGCCAACATCGTCATGTATCACAACATCATGCAGCTGCAGCGTGATTGGTACGTGACCCAGGCCGGTGCCGTCGATCCGCGCGCTCAGAAGCTGCCCCTGCCCGACGACTTGATGGGCGACCTGGTGGCCTATGTGGTGACCCACGAGGTGGGCCATTCGCTGGGCTTCCCGCACAACATGAAGTCCAGCTCGCTCTACCCGGTCGAGAAGCTGCGCGACCCCAAGTGGCTGAAGGAAATGAGCCACGTCGCCACGCTGATGGACTACAGCCGCTTCAACTACCTGGTCCAGCCCGAGGACAAGGTCGATCCGGCGCTCCTGATCCCCAAGATCGGCCCCTACGACATCTTCGCCACCAAGTGGGGCTACATGCCGATCCCGAGCGCCAAGACGCCGGAGGACGAGAAGACCGTGCTGAACGCGCTGGCCCGCGAACAGGACAGCAAGCCCTGGCTGCGTTTCAGCACGCCCAAGGGCGAGGGTGACTACGGCGAGAACACCGAGGCCGTCGGCGATGCCGACGCGGTGACCGCCACCGGCCTGGGTACCAAGAACCTCAAGCGCATCGTCAAGATGCTGCCGGGCATGACCCTGACCGACGGTCGCGAGGACAAGGCGCTGGAAGAGCTGTACGCCGCCACCTGGGGCCAGTGGAACCGTGAGCTGGGCCATGTGGTCGCCATCGTCGGCGGCTACAGCACCCACAACAAGCATGGCGACCAGCCCGGCGCCATCTTCAGCGCCGCGCCCAAGGCCCAGCAGGCCCGCGCCGTGAAGTTCCTGTCGGAACAGCTGCTGGCCACGCCGACCTGGATCCTGGATCCGGCCATCACCGAGCGCCTGCGTCCCTCGGCCCCGGGCAACGCCTTGCTGAACAGTCAGCGCAATGTGCTGCGTGGCCTGCTGGACCGCTCGCGCATGGCCCGCCTGCAGCAGCAGGAAGCCGCCGCCGGCGACAAGGCCTACCGTGCCGACGAGCTGCTGGCCGACCTGCGCTCCGGCGTGTTCGGCGAGCTGAACAGCGGTGCCAAGATCGCTCCGGCCCGCCGCAACCTGCAGCGCGCCTATCTGGAGCTGCTGGGCGAGCGTCTGAACCAGGCCGGCTCGTCGGCCGGCGACGACAGCAAGCCGCTGGTGCGTGCCGAGCTGATCGACCTGCGCGGCCTGCTGTCCGCCAAGGCCGGCGGCGCCGGTGACCGCACCCAGCGTGCCCACCTGGTCGCGATGGCCGACTACATCGGCAAGGTGCTGGACCCGAAGATGGCCGACAACAGCTCGACCGGCATCACCACCACGGTGCGAGTCGGCATCGACAGCGAGCAGAGCTGCTGGCCGACGGGCGAGTAAGCAAGCAAGCCCAAAGCGGGAGCGGAGCGTGGCCTGGCGGCCCGCTCCGCTTTTTTGTTGGCGCGGCAGGCCCGGCAGAGCCCGCTGCGGGGCGCAGGCGTGCAGGTCGGCCCCAAGGGCCGACTGCCCTCGGTGCTCGCAGCCCGGGTCGCAGCGCAAAACTCACTGCGCTTCCTTCGGGCGCTCCGTTCAAACAATTGCGCTGAGTCAGTTGAACGAAGCGCGCATTCGCGCGCCGACCCGGGCTACTGCGCTCTCGGCTGCCCACATGCGCCCCGCAGCGGGCTCTGCCGGGCCTGCAACCACGAGGGTGGCATGCGAAGAAATCGGCGCCTGCCATGGCTGCCCGGCCCGCGTCCGGGCCGGCACGGCTTTGCCTAATCGGACAACAGCGAGCTCAATTTCTAGCGTGCGTCACCCGGTACTCCGCCACCCCCGGCAGCTCATGGATATGGCCAGTGAAGCGGCACAGGGTCTGGCCCTTGTAGTTGCGCTTGGCGGTGCAGACGAAGCGCCATTCCTCGCGTTCGCCGTGCTTTTCTATGCTCAGCGAACCCGGCGCGAAGCGAAAGCCCAGGCCGTTGGTGAAGGCGGCCAGTTCTTCCTGGGTGAAGCGGCGGCCCGCATCGCCGCGCAGCATCACCGAGATCGCCGGATGCGAGGGCAGTTGGTTCTCCAGCTTGGCGCCCCACATCATCAGGCTGGCGCAAAGCAGGGTCAGCGAGATGGCGGCGAAATAGAAGCCCATGCCCAGCACGATGCCTATCGCCGAGGCCGCCCACAGCGAGGCGGCCGTCGTCAGACCCGAGATGTTCATGCCCTCGCGCATGATCACGCCGGCGCACAGAAAACCAATGCCGGTCAGCACGCCCTGGATCACACGGGTGGGATCGGTGAACTGCGGAACGCTGCCACCGGCCACATGGCCACCGAACCATTGGTCGGGATAGCCGACCAGGATGATGGTGGCGCAGGAGGCCATGCAGACCAGCGCATAGGTGCGCATGCCGGCGGCGCGGCCGTGGTAGGCCCGCTCGTAGCCGAGTATCAAGCCAAGAATCATCGCGCCCAGCAGATGCATCAGCATCAGCACATTGGCCGCCCATTGCGTGGCGTTCCAGTAGCGCAGCAGGTGGTCGAGGTCGAGGAGGTTCATGGGCCGATGCTAATCCCGGCTTTTGCGACAGCGCCATGGAAAAGGGGCCCGAAGGCCCCCAAACAAGGGCCAGTGTGGCCCCTCGTGTTGCGTCCGTATCAAACGGCCAGCAGTTCCACCTCGAACAGCAGTGTGGCATTCGGCGGAATCACGCCGCCGGCGCCGCGGGCGCCGTAGCCCAGCTCGGGCGGGATCACCAGCATGCGGGTGCCGCCAATCTTCATGCCCTGCACGCCTTCGTCCCAGCCGCGGATGACTTCACCGCCGGCCAGGCGGAAGCGGAACGGGTCACGGCGGTCCTTGCTCGAATCGAACTTCTTGCCCTTGCCGCCGTTCTTGTAGAGCCAGCCGGTGTAGTGCACCGTGACGCGGGCGCCGGCCTTGGCCTCGGCGCCTTCACCAACCACGGTGTCCTGGTACTGCAGGCCGCTGTCCAGCGTGGTCAGCGCCAGCTCGATGGCTTCGTCGCCGCCGGCCAGGGCCAGCAGTTCCACTTCGAACAGCAGCGTGGCATTGGGCGGGATCACGCCGCCGGCGCCGCGGGCACCGTAGCCCAGCTGCGGCGGGATGACCAGGGTGCGCTTGCCGCCGATCTTCATGCCCTGCACGCCTTCGTCCCAGCCGCGGATGACCATGCCGCCATCCAGCTCGAACTGGAAGGGGTCGTTGCGGTCGCGGCTGGAGTCGAACTTGGCACCCTTCTGGCCGTTCTCGTACAGCCAGCCGGTGTAGTGGACGGTGACGTCGTGGCCCGACTTGGCCTCGGCGCCGCCGCCGAGCTCGGTGTCCTCGATCTGCAGGCCGCTGGCGGTGGTGTTCATGGTGTTCTGTCCTCGTCGAAAACTGCGAAATTCAAGGGCGGCATCATGCCACGCCAGGCTTGCACGGCCGCGGCCAGCCAGTCGGCGACGCTGTCGGCTTCGACCCGCAAACCTAGCGCCAGACCGGCGGAGCGCAGGGCGGCCAAGGGATCGTCCAGGTCCAGCGCCTGGGCGCCGTTCTGCTTGGACAGCTTCTCCCCGTTCTGGCCCAGCACCAGGGGCGTGTGCAGATAGCGTGGCGGGTTCAGCCCCAGCTGGCGCTGCAGCCAGAGCTGGCGCGGCGTGTTGTCGGCCAGGTCCTCGCCGCGCACGATGTCGGTGATGCCCTGCTCGGCGTCGTCTATGACCACGGCCAGCTGGTAGGCCCAGAGCCCATCGGCCCGCCTGAGCACGAAGTCGCCGACCTCGGCTTCCAAGTCTTGCTGCTGGGCGCCGAGGCGGCGGTCCTGCCATTCGATGCTTCCGCTGCTGGCCGTCAGCAAGCGCCAGGCACGTGCCGCGCGGCCATGCAGCCCTGTCCGGCAGGTGCCCGGATAGACCAGTTCGCCATGGCGTTCGGTCGCTCGGCCGGCGGCTTCGACGGCGCGTTGGATGTCGGCACGGGTGCAGACGCAGCCATAGGCCAGCCCGGCATCGACCAGTTGCTGCAGCGCCTTCTCGTAGAGCGCATCGCGCTGCGACTGCCAGACCGGTGCTTCGTCCGGCAAGAGACCGCAGCGGGCCAGCTGGTCGAGGATCAGGCGGTCGGTGCCCGGCTGGCAGCGCGGACCGTCCACATCCTCGATGCGGACCAGCCAGCGGCCCTCATGGGCCCGCGCGTCCAGCCAGCTCGCCAGCGCCGCCACCAGCGAACCGGCGTGCAGGGGACCGGTGGGCGAGGGCGCGAATCGACCCCGGTAGTCCATCAGAGGATCAGGCCCTCGTGCTGGGTCAGCAGGGCCTGGCGGGTCTTGGGGCTCTTGAGCCTGTCCAGCCACCAGGCCAGGGCCTTACCGGGGGCCTGGCCGCTGTCGCGCCAGGCGTAGTGCAGGGCGGCCAGGCGACGACCCTGGAAGGTGCTCTTGACCACCAGGCGGCCGGCTTCGACATGGCGCTGCACCATGCTGGCCGGAATGCCGCCGCAGCCCAGGCCGCGCAAGATGCATTCGAGCTTGACCGCCATCGAGGGCACGGTCAGCACGTCCTGGCCGGGCACGATGCCGGCGGTGATGGGCGTCAGCTGGCGGGCGGTGTCGGCCACGGCGACGACTCGGTGATCGACCAGCATGGCGGCAGTCAGCGGCTCCTCGGCCGCGGCCAGCGGATGGTGGGGCGCCACGCAGAACAGCAGCTCCAGGTCGCCCAGGGTCTCGCACAGCACCGAGCTGCCGGGCAACTGTGGCGGCGTGCCTATGGCCAGGTCGGCCTGGCCCGAGACCAGGGCCTCCCAGGTGCCGGACAGCACCTCGGTGCGCAGCTTGAGCCGGGTCGGCGGGCCCTGCGTGCCGTCGCCGGCATCGAGCTTGTAGAAGTCGTCGAACAGCTCGAACAGCGCCCGGCGGGCCAGGGCGTCGTCGATGGCGATGGTCAGCTCGGTCTCCCAGCCGGTGGCGACGCGGCGCACCCGATTCGCCACGGCGTCGATTTCCTGCAGCAGGCGGCGGCCTTCGTTGAGCAGCTCCTGGCCTGCGGCGGTCAGCTGGGCCTGGCGCGAGCGGCGGTCGAACAGCAGCACGTCCAGCGTGTCTTCCAGCTGGCGCACGCTGTAGGTCAGGGCCGAGGGCACCTTGCCCATCTCGCGCGCCGCCGCGGCGAAGCTGCCGGTGCGGGCGATGCAGTCCATCATCGCCAGCGCCTCGGGCGTCAGCACATTGCGTTTGTCGGTCTGGGCCGTGGTCTTCATGGTGGGCTTCATCTTATTTGAACGCTGGCTTCAGGACCGGGCCTACGATGCGGGCGGATCCCGGTCCTACAGTTCGTTCAACACGGAGAGCCCACCATGATTGAACTGATCAAGTCCTGCGACCGCGGCCATGCCGACCATGGCTGGCTGAAGTCCTTCCACAGCTTCTCGTTCGCCGAGTACTACGACCCGCGCCGCATGGGCTTCGGGCCGCTGCGCGTGATCAACGAAGACCGCATCGCCCCGGGCACCGGCTTCGGCACCCATGGCCATCGCGACATGGAAATCATCAGCTATGTGCTGGACGGCGAGCTGGCCCACAAGGACTCCATGGGCAATGGCCAGGCCGGTGGCGCCCATGCCGGCGTCATCAAGCCCGGCGACGTGCAGCGCATGAGCGCCGGCACCGGCGTGATGCACAGCGAGTTCAACAACGCCCGCGACAAGAGCACGCATTTCCTGCAGATCTGGATTCAGCCGAACCGCCGCGGCGTGGCGCCCAGCTACGAGCAGCGCCACTACAGCGAGGCCGACAAGCGCGGCCGCCTGGTGCTGGTCGCCTCGGGCGATGCAGTCGAGGGCGCCGTGGCCATCCATGCCGACGCGCGGCTCTATGCCGGCTTGTTCGACGGCGTGGAGACGGCCGAGCTGCCGATTCCGGCCGGCCGCCTGGCGTATGTCCACCTGGTGCGCGGCGAAGCGCTGGTGAACGGCCAGTCGCTCAAGGCCGGCGATGCCTTGCAGCTCAGCGAGCAAGCTTCGGTGCGGATCGAGCATGCCAAGCAGGCGGAGCTGCTGGTTTTTGATCTCGCGCCGTAAGTCGCGCATAGACTGCGGGCGATGGATCGCCTGCTCAGTCTCTTCACCACCTTGCCGGCCGCCGACTGGGCGGCCCTCCTGCTGTTTTTCTTCGGCTGGATAGGCTATGCCGTCCAGGCCAAGCGACTGTCGGAGTCGCACGGCTCGCTGCTGATGGCGACCAACCGCGAGCGGCGGCGCTGGATGCTGCAGGTCACCTACCGCGAGGTGCGGGTGATAGACGGCGTGGTGGTGCAGAGCCTGGCGACCAGCCCCTCGTTCTTCGCCTCGACCACCATCCTGATCATCGGCGGCCTGCTGGCCCTGCTGGGGGCCAGCGACAAGGCCTCGGAGCTGGTGCGTGAGCTGCCCTTTGCGGCGCGCACCTCGGCCCTGGTGTTCGACCTCAAGCTGGTGCTGCTGTGCGGCATCTTCGTCTATGCCTTCTTCCGCTTCACCTGGAGCATGCGCCAGTACACCTTCGGCGCACTGTTGGTGGCGGCGGCGCCGGACCATGAGCATTTCGCCAAGGCCGGCGAAGCCGCGCGCGAGGCCTTTGCCAATCGCGCCGGCCGCATCGTGGGCCTGGCCGCCGAGACCTTCAACGACGGACTGCGCGCCTACTACTTTGCCTTCGCCGCCGTGGCCTGGTTCTTCTCGCCCTGGACCTTCATGGCCGCCACGGCCGGCGTGATCACCATCCTGTACCTGCGCGAATTCCGTTCGGACGTGCTGGCGGTGTTGAAGGAAGAGACGCTCAACGAGCCCTGAGTTCCATGCCGAGGCTGGCGCACAGCTCGGCATGGGCCTGCCACTGGCGCAGGCGCAGCTGCATCAGCTCATGGTCGGTGGACAGGCGTGCATTGCGGGCCTGCAGCCAGTCCAGCCGGTTGATCAGGCCCAGCTCCAGCTTCAGCGCCGCGATCTTCTCGGCCTGGCGGGCTTCGTCCAGGCGCAGGCGCAGCGCGTCTTCCTGCTGCTGCAGGCGGCGGGTCTCGATCAGCCGGCCGTCGATCTCGACCAGGGCCTTGTGCAGCGTGTCGCGCAGGCCCAGGGCCGCTTGGTCCAGGCCGCTGCGCGAAAGCTCGCGCTGCAACTCCAGCCGCGGCCAGCTCACCAGGGGCACGATCAGGCTGGCGCTCAGCGTGGCCAGCGGACGGTCCAGCCAGTCCTTCCAGTCGCTGCTGCCGCTGGAGACATTGCCGACCAGGTTCAGGCTGGGATAGCGGGCGGTCTCGCTGAGCTTCAGTTGGACCAAGGCAGCATCGACGCTGAGCCGCGCGCGGCGCACGTCCAGACGCTGCTCCAGCACGGTGGCCGGGGCGCCCAGCGTCAGCGGCGCAGGAGCCGCGGCGGGTGGACCGGCGCGACGGGTCGAGTCTTCGCCGACCGGCATCTCGTCGAGCAGCAGGGCCAGTTGCTGGCGCTGCTGGACCAGGTCCAAGTCCAGGTCCGAACGGCGCAGCCGGGCCGATTGCACGGCGGCGGCGGCGCGGTCCACCTCGATGGGCAGCAGCTTGCCCTCGCGGACCCGCAGTCGGGTGATGGCCAGCGCCTCTTCGGCCTGGGCCAGGATCTCGTCCAGCAGCGGCTTCTGCGCCACCAGGTTGCCGAGCTGCCAATGGCGGGAGGCGACCTGGGCCAGCAGCAGCGCGCGGGCTGCCTGCAGGTCGGCCTGGCGCAGCTCGTTCTGCTGCTCGCGCAGCCGGTCGCCCATCGCGAGCCGGCCCCAGAGATCGACCTCGTAGCCCGCCATGGCATTGAAGCCGTGGCCTTTGGTCGTGCTGTCGTAGCCGCGATCGCCGCCGAGCTGCCGGCTCACGCTGCGTGAAGCGCTCAGGCTGAGGTCGGCGCTCAGGCGCTGGCCATCGACACGGGCCTGGGCCAGCGCATCGGCCATGCGCATGGCCGTCAATTGCAGGTCGCGGTTGCTCTGCAGGGCACGGGCCTGCAAGGCGGCCAGCTCGGCGTCCTCGACGCTGGCCATGGCTGCGGCATTGGTGAACGCCATGCTCCATTGCGCCGGCAGGGCCTGGCTGTCCTGCGGTGCCTGGCCGGGCTTGACCGGCAGGCCGCTGCAGCCGGCCAGCAGGCTGAGGGCGGCGGCCAGGGCCAGTCGATGGGGCTTGAAGAGGGAAGAGGGGCTCATGTTCATCATTCGCGGGCCAGCGCATCGACGGGGCTGAGGGCGGCGGCACGGCGCGCCGGCAGCGTGCCGAACACCAGACCCACCAGGCTGGAGATGCCGAACGCCAGGCACAGCGCCTGCCAGGACACTTGCACCACCACGTCCTTCTGTACTGCATTGATGCCTTGTGCTGCCAGCCAGCTCAGGCCCAGGCCGGCGAAGCCGCCAAGGCAGCACAGCAGCACGGCTTCGATCAGGAACTGCAGGCGCACGTCGCCCTGGCGGGCGCCGACCGCCATGCGGATGCCGATCTCGCGGGTGCGTTCGGACACCGAGACCAGCATGATGTTCATGACCCCCACGCCACCGACCAGCAGGGCGATGGCGCCGATGCCGGCGAACACCAGCGAGATCGCGCCAGTGACCTCCTGGAACTTGCGGAACTCGCCATCGAGGTTCATGGTGCGGAAGTCTTCCTGACCATGCAGGGCGCGCAGCCGGTGCGTCACCTGGCGAGTGACTTCATCGGGCGGCAGCTTGTTGTCCAGCAGCACGTCGAAGGAGGGCACGTCGGTGCTGTTGTCCAGCTTGCGCAGATAGGTACTGCGCGGCATCAGGACTCGATTGCCGTAGCCGTCGAAATCCATGCCCGCGTCCTCGGCGCGATCGAAGACGCCCACCACCGTCATGGGCATGGGAGCGACGGACAGCGGCTTGTTCGGATCGCTCATGCCGCGCGCCATGCCTGCGGAGGCCATGCTTTCCAGCAGCAGGGTCGTGCCCAGCACCGGCTGGCCGGGCTTGAACAGGGCCTTGCGGGTGTTCTGATCGATCAGCACCACCGGCGCCATCGTCTGCAGCTCGAGGCTGCTCAGCTGGCGGCCTTCCACCAGCCTGAGCTTGCGGTCGGCCAGGTCGCCCGGTTCGGCCGCGATGGCCCGGCCGTCGCTGTTCTTGGACCCGTGGCGAAGGCTGACCGAGGTCTCGCGCTTCACGACGATGCTCTTGACGCCGGGCAGCGTGGCCAGCACGTCGAGTTCCGACTGGCGAAAGGGCCGCGGCTGCACGCCGGGCAGCAGCTTGTGGTTGCCGGCGTAGACCGGAATCCGCCCCGACATGAAGCCGCGCAGGCCGGATTCGACCTTTTCGCGCGCCGCACTGGACAGGGCCACGATGGTCACGACCGAGGCAATGCCTATGCAGATGCCCAGCATGCTCAGCGCAGTGCGCAGGCGATTGCCCTTGAGCGAATGCCAGGCCGTGATCAGCGCCTCGCGCCATTGGCCGACACGCTGGCGCAGCCAGCCGGCACGGCCCAGGCTCGGTCCTTCGGGGTCGGGTCTTGCCGCGGCCCGATGCTCCGCAGGCGTGCCGCTGTCCCTGAGCAGCTTGCCGTCCTCCAGCTCGATCACCCGCCTGGCATGGGCCGCGACCTTGGGGTCGTGGGTGACCAGGATGATGGTGTGGCCGCGGCCGTGCAGCTCGGCCAGCAGGCCAAGCAGTTCGGCGCCGCTGTGCGAGTCGAGGGCGCCGGTGGGCTCGTCGGCCAGGATGATCTGGCCGCCGTTCATCAGCGAGCGCGCGATGGACACCCGCTGCTGCTGGCCGCCCGAGAGCTCGTTGGGCCGGTGGTGCAAACGGTCGCCCAGGCCCAGGCGCTGCAGCAGGGCCTCGGCCCGCTGGCGGCGGCTGGACAGCGGCGCGCCGGCATAGACGGCGGGCAGGGCGGCATTGGAGGTCGCGTCCAGATGCGGCAGCAGGTGGTAGCGCTGGAACACGAAGCCGAAATGCTCGCGGCGCAGCTGGGCCAGCTCATCCGGCTCCAATTCGCCGACATCGACGCCGTCGAGCCTGAAATGGCCGCCGGTGGGCTGGTCCAGGCAGCCCAGCAGGTTCATCAGCGTGCTCTTGCCCGAGCCCGAGGCGCCGATGATGGCGACGAACTCGCCGGCCTGGATGGACAGCGACAAGCCGTCCAGGGCAGGCACGTCGATGTCACCAATGCTGTAGTGACGCTGGACCTGGTCCAGCTCGATCAGAACGGTCACGTGAACCCGCTTCAATCGATGTTGAGGACGACGGCCGCGCCCGAGGCCGCGGACGGCGGCGCCAGCAGCAGCTTCTCGCCGAGCTTGAGGCCGTCCAGCACCTGGACCTTGCTGCCGTCCTGCAGGCCGACCTTGACCTTGCGGGGCTGCGGATTCTTGCCGGCCGCATCGACCACGTGGACCGTGTAGCGGCCTTCGGCATCACGCTCGCCCAGCGCGGCAATGGGCAGCGTGGGCACCTTGCTGACGCTGCCGGTCACGATCTCGACCTGTACCGTCATGTCGGAGAACAGCTTGCGGGCCTGGTTGTCCACCTCGAACAGCACGTTGTAGAACACCGCGTTGCCGACCCGCTCGGGGATGGGCTGGACCACGCGCACCTTGCCTTCGTAGCGCTTGGCCTCGCCGGCCAGCGTGGTGAAGCGGGCGGTCTGGCCGAGCTGGACCAGCTGGATGTCGGCCTCGGGCACGCGGGTGCGTACCGTCATCTGGTCCAGCTGGGCCAGGGTCAGCATCACCGGCGTGGTCTGTATGGCGATCACGGTCTGGCCTTCCTGCACCGGCAGGTTGACCACCATGCCGTCCATCGGGGCCGTGATGCTGGTGTAGCCCAGCGACAGCTTCTTCTTCTCCAGGTCGGCCTGCAACCGCGTCAGGCTGGCGGCCTGGCCGCGCAGGTCGGCTTCCATGCGGACCACGCTGTTGTCGGCCTGCTCGACCTCGATCGGCGTGGACGCATTGCCGGCCAGCAGCCGGTGCTGTCGTTCCGCCTCGCGGCGGGCCATGGCCAGGCCTATCTTGTTGCTTTCGAGCTGGGCTTCCTGCTGCTTGAGCAGGGCTTCGGCCTGGGCCACGTCATTGCGTGCCAGCTCGGGATCGATGCTGACCAGCAGGTCGCCCTTCTTGACGTTCTGGCCCAGCTGCACATGGATCTTGCGGACCTGGCCGCTGACCTGGGCACCGACATCGACCTTGGTCTGGGCCTGCAGCACGCCGGCGGCTTGCACCACCTGGATCACGTCGGCCACCGCGACGGCGCCGGTGGGCGGCGGCGGGGGCTCGACCGGCTTGCGCTTCCAGGCCCAGAAGCCCAGGCCGGCCAGCAGCAGGCCGGCAATGATCAGACGGCCACGCCAGCGCCGCAGCAGGCCCGGCTTGGCGCGCGCCTTGCCGTTCTTGTTCTCGTTGTTCAATGTTCTCTCCCTCGGCCGCCTGCAGTCAGGCGCAGGCAGCGGCGGCGCAATATAACCGGCCTAGCGAGGGGTGACTGCCGTCATGCCGTCCAGGAAATCCCGTACCGGTTTCAAGGTGGCGACCGGGTCTTCCTCATGGGGCACATGGCCCAGGGCGTCGAACATCACCAGGCGGCTGCCGGCGATGCGGCGCTCGAATTCGCGGGCCAGGACCGGCGGACTCAGGCGGTCACGGCCGCCCCAGAGGATCAGCGTGGGCTGCTTGATGTGCTCGAGCAGATCGGCGTAGCGGCCCGATTCGCGCTGGGCCATGCGCAGCGCCACGGCCTCGCGATTGCCTTCGCGCAGGGTCAGCTCGAAGTAGCGGTCGACCAGCGCCGGCGTCACCCTGGACGGCTCGCCGTACACGTCGCGCACGCTGTCCTCGACCAGCCTGCGCGGAAGCAGCTTGCTGGACAGCTGCCGGAAGCCGGGCAGGGCGGCCAGGCGGAAGGCCATCGGGATCGATTCGCCGGCGAAGGCCAGGCCGCCCGGATCGACCAGGACCAGGCCGGCCACGCGTTCCGGCCGCAGGGCAGCGAGCTGCCAGGCGATCTGGCCGCCGAGCGAATTGCCGACCAGCACGGCGCGCTTCACCGCCAGGCGGTCCATCAGGGCGAGCAGGGCCTGGCGGTGCCGCTCGTCGCGGTAGTCGCCGTCCGGCGTCGGTCCGGTCAGCCCCGAGCCGGGCAGGTCGTAGCTGATGACGCGGCGCGTCGTGGCAAGACCTGACACCCAGCCCTGCCAGGTGTGCAGGCTGGCCGAAGTGCCGTGCAGCAGGATCAGCGGCAGCGGGTCGTCGCGCGGACCCTGGTCGCGCAGGTGGATCAGCTGGGCGCCGGACGGCAGTTGCAACTCGATGAAGTCCGAGGGCGGTGGCGCCCAGTTGGCGATCAGGCTTTGCAGCGAGCGCTCGGGCGCGTAGAAGGCGGCGGCCAGGATGGACAGGGCCAGCAGCAGCAAGCCCAGCGCGCGCAGCAGAATGGCCTTCATCCTCGGTGCGCCTCGCTCGCCGGACGCTGCAGATCGGCCGGCGTGTGCAGGCCGGCGTCCAGGGCCTCGCGCTGGTCGAACACGAAGCAACTGCCGTGGTAGTGCTTGCCCTGGGCGTATTCGAAATAGCGCAGGATGCCGCCCTCGAGCTGGTAGATCGGGCCGTCCAGCCCCTGCTGTTCCAGCACCATGGCCGCCTTCTCGCAGCGGATGCCGCCGGTGCAGAAGCTGACCACGGTCTTGCCCATCAGCTCGTTCTTGTGCTCGGCCAGCGCGGCCGGGAATTCGGTGAACTTGTGGATGCGCCAGTCGATGGCGTTGTCGAAGGTCCCGTAGTCCACCTCGAAGGCATTTCGGGTGTCCAGCATCGCGATCGGCCGGCCCTGGTCGTCATGGCCCTGGTCCAGCCAGCGCGACAGGGTCTCAGGCGTGACGGCGGCGGGTCGGGGTGCGCGGTCGGGGCGAATCTGCGGCATGTTCATGCGGATGATCTCTCCCTTGACCTTGACCAGCAGCTTTTTGAAGGGCACGGCCTCGCTCCAGCTTTCCTTGGGATCGAGGTCGGCGAAGCGCGGGTCGCCCTTGAGCTGGGCCACCCAGCCGCGCACCGCCTCGGCCGTGCCGGCCAGGAACAGGTTGATGCCTTCCTCGGCCAGCAGCACCGTGCCCTTGAGGCCCAGGGCCTGGGCCCTTTCGAAGAGCTGCTCGCGCAGCTGTGCCGTGTCGGGCAGCTCGACGAACTTGTAGGAGGAAATGTTGAGAACTGGACCTTCTTGCATGCCGGCATTGTAAAAAGGGGCCGACCCGGCCCCGCTTCAGCGCGCCATCTTGTGCAGCATGCCGGTCACGGCGCGCTGCATCAGGCTGGTCTCGGCCACCTCGGTGGCCAGGCCCTCGGCGCGCAGCCGCTGCAGGGCACGGCGGGTCATCGAATGGCGGCCGCCCTTGAGCTGGCTGCTGAACATGAAGAAGCTGCCGTTGTCGCTGCGCCAGAGCAGGTGGGCGCTGGTCCAGTGGCCTTGCAGGAACAGCTTGCAGCGCGCGCCGGGCTGCAGGCGCTCGACCCAGGCATCGGCCACGACCAGCGGACCGGTCTCGTCGTCCAGCCCCATGTGGACCGTGGGCAGAGCGGCAATGCTGGTGTCGGCGCCCCAGTTGTCGGCATCGGTCTCGGGCGGCAGCAGCTCATGCTGGAGCTGGTCTTCGTTGAGTTCGTGGACCGGTTTGAGAGATGGCGTGGGCGGGGCAGGGCGGGCCTGCGGCTCCGGCTTGGCGGGCGCCGCCGGTGGGGGCGCTGGCGCCGTGGCCGGCGCGGCCAGGCGGGTGCGTTCACGGTGGATGGCCATCAGTTCGTCCATCACCGCATCGCGGTCGGCGGCCGGCAGCCTGACCAGGTCCATGCCCTGCTGCAGCAACTGGATCAGTGCGGGCAGGCGCTGGCGCAGGGCGGTCCGCGCCACATCGTCGCGGGTCGGCTCCAGCGAGGACAGCAGGTCTTCGACGCCTGCCATCAGACGCTGGGTCAGCGGTCCTTCGGCGCCCTGGTCGAGCATCGCCTGCGTGAGGGCCTCGCTCCAGGCACCCAGCAGGAACTCGAAAAGCACCGGCCCCAGGTAGCGTGACAGCTGCGCCTGCTCCAGCACCTGCTGGCGCATCAGCGGCAGCAGTTCGTCGTGCCTTTCCTGCTTGCTCAGCGCCAGCCGCGCGAACACCGAGGCCTCGAGTTCGTCCTCCTGCTCGCGGTGGATGAAGGCCCGCACCTCGCCCAGGGCGCTGCCGAAGGCCGTGCTGCTGGCGTTCTCGCCCAGCCGCGCGACCAGGGCTTCGACGAAGGCCAGAAACTCCAGGCCGCGCGGGTCGCTGGCCAGCGGATGGTCGCCGGCATGGGAAGCGATCTGGTTGATCAGGGCCCAGGTCGGATGCTGGTCGGACCCCAGCACGGCCGGGTCGCTGACGGCCAGCTGCAACACGCTCGTCTGCAGATTGCAGATCGCCTGCTTGTACGGTGGGTCGAGATCGGGGTCGGCCTGGATCTGCTGGAACAGCTGGCTTAGCAGCTCGGCGGTCTGGTCCTGGTCGCTGTGCGCGGCCGGTTCTGGGGCGCTGGCATGGACCCGTTCGCGCAGGTCGAGCAGGGCGCCGGCGCGGCTGACGTCCAGGGCCTCGATCACGCGCTCGTCGGTCGCAATGGACGCGAAGCCCGAGGGCTCCAGGCCCCAGCCGCGCAGTCGCTGGCTGGCCTGGTGGGCCAGATCCCGCAGCGCCTCGGCCAAGGCCGAGCCAGCGGCGTTGAGGCAATGGCTGCGGGCCGGCTTGCCCAGCTCCAGCGCCTGAACCGATTCGCAAAGCGCCTTGGCAAAGGCCGCCGTGTCGAGCCGGCCATCGCCCGGCAGCTTGCTGCAAAGCGCGCCCAGTTCGCGCAGCTCCCATTCGGCGCGAGCGTCGATCTGCTGGATGACGCGCGAGATTTCTATGGCCTGGTCGGCCTGGTCTTCATCGACCAGGGTGAGCTGGTCGATGTCCTCCAGCACCGGCCGCTGCTGCAGCGTGGGCGTCGGCAGGGGACGCACCGCGGTACGCAGGCCGCGTTGTAGCGGGCCTTCGATCAGCGCGGCCTTGCTGCGCCAGCTGTTGAGCGCCTGGCGCGCCGCGTCGTCGGCCTGCTTCTGGTAGGTCTCCCTCAGGCGCTGTTCCGTGGCATCGAGCAACTGCTGGCCCAGCTCCGGGATCCGGGCTTCCAGCGCTTGAAGGTGACGTTCCAGCATGTCCATGAATCCCTACCTGACTGCTTGACTTGCGGATCCGGGGCCAGCGACCACCTTAGCTCAGGGCAGTCGTCGTGTGGGGGGCAAAGCGCTGCACAAATCCACACGTTCGGGGCTGTGTACGAACCAGCCGCTGCGATGGCGGCGTGAATCCAGCCAGCGGCGGAAGGTGTCGGTCTCGGTGCGCAGCACCTGGATCTTGGGCCGCTCGGCTTCGGGCACGTCGGCCAGCAGGCGCACCTGCTTGATGGGCGAGCGCTCCTCGGCCTTGACGTAGAAGCCCAGCTGGCCGGTGCCGCGCGGCAGGGCCGAGAGGCGCTCCATGCCGGACACCACGCGGCCGACCGTGGTGATGTTCAGATCCAGTGCCCGCGGCGCATGGCCGATCACGGTGTAGAGGCCGCTGCCGTCGCTGGAGTCGGGTTCGTTGCCGCGGGCGGCGCCGACCATGCTGTAGCAGTGGGTCAGCCAGGCGCGGCCGGCCTTGGGGTCGGCACCCACCGGCCAGCCGTTGACGAAGCCGGCCTGCGGGGCCCAGCCGTCTTCCTCGGGCAGCCTGGTGAAGTTCAGGCCCTTGAGCGCGCGGTCGAACTCGACCGGCGCCTTGGTCAGGCCGGCCGGCTTGGGCTTGGCCTTGCTGTCGTCTTCCTCGGCATCGCCCCATTGGGTCACGTAGTTGTCCTGGACCCGGATGATGGCCAGGCCGTCGAAATAGCCGGCCCGGGTCAGCGCCTCGATGTTGGCGGCATGCCGGGGGGCGAAGTCGCTGGCCAGCTCGATCACGACCTGGCCGCTGGCCACCTCCATCAGCAGCGTGTGTTCGGGCGGCAGGTCGCGCCAGTCGCCGGCGGTTGCCGCGGCCAGAACTTCGGCGCTGCTGGGCATGGGGGGCTTGGCGGCCGAAGCTGCAGCGGCGGCTGGCTTGGCGGCCTTGGCCGGCGCCTTGGCGGTGGCCGCCGGCTTGGTGGCGGTCTTCTTCTTGGTGGTTGCGGCCAGGGCCGGCTGGGTCAGGGACAGGGCCAGCAGCAGGGCCGCGGCCAGGGGGAGCAGGGGCTTGTGGGTCATCGAGGATCGGTGAATCGGGCAGGTGTTCAGGGTCGGCGGGCAGCATAGCGCGGCGGCGGCCTCCGGCGACGCGGAATCCGGGTAGATGCCTAGTCGCATGGAGGAGGGCTTGGGTCCTGTCAAGACTGACCCGCTCCCTACAATCCGGCATGCCCTTTGTTCATTTACGCACCCATACCGAGTTTTCCGTCGTCGACGGCACGCTGAGAGTCGACGATGCCGCCGCGGCGGCCGCCAAGGACGGGCAGGTGGCGCTGGCCATCAGCGACCTGGCCAACCTGTTCGGCGGCATCAAGTTCTACAACGCCTGCCGCAAGAAGGGCGTCAAGCCGATCCTGGGCGCCGACTGCTGGCTGGAGCCCGAGGGCTCGGACAAGGCTCCCACCCGGCTGCTGCTGCTGGTGCAGAACAAGCAGGGCTATCTGAACCTCAGCGAGCTGCTGTCGCGCGCCTGGATCCAGAACGTGATCCGCAACCAGGCCTGCCTGAAGCTGGAATGGCTGGAAGAGCTGGGCGAGGGCCTGATCTGCCTGTCCGGCGCCCAGCATGGCGCCTTGGGCCAGGCCCTGGCCATGGGCGACAAGGCCAAGGCCCGAGATATTGCGAAGCGCCTGGCCGGCATCTTCCCGAACCGCTTCTACATCGAGCTGCAGCGCGCCGGCCTGAGCGGCCAGGAAAGCCTGGTCACGGCCTCGGTGCCGCTAGCGGCTGAGCTGGGCCTGCCCGTGGTGGCCACCCATCCGATCCAGTTCCTGGGTGAAGACGACTTCGAGGCCCATGAGGCACGCGTCTGCGTGGCCGACGGCGAGACCCTGGCCAACCCCAAGCGCATCAAGCGCTTCAACACCGGCCAGTTCTTCCGCTCGCAGGCGGACATGGAAAAGCTGTTCGCCGACATCCCCTCGGCGATTGCCAACACGGTGGAGATCGCCAGGCGCTGCAGTCTTTCGCTGGTGCTGGGCAAGCCGCAGCTGCCCGACTTCCCGACGCCCATCCTGGCCGACGGTTCTCGCATGCCCATGGACGAGTACTTCCGCCAGCTCTCGTTCGAGGGCCTGGAGTTCCGCCTGCAGCAGCTGTTCCCCGATGAAGCCAAGCGCGAGGCCGAGCGGCCGCGCTACGTGGAGCGCCTGGAGTTCGAGCTGGCCACCATCATCAAGATGGGCTTCCCGGGCTACTTCCTGATCGTGGGCGACTTCATCAAGTGGGCCAAGGAAAACGGCTGCCCGGTCGGCCCGGGCCGGGGCTCGGGTGCCGGCTCGCTGGTCGCCTATGTGCTCTTGATCACCGACCTGGATCCGCTGCAGTACAACCTGCTGTTCGAGCGCTTCCTGAATCCGGAGCGGGTGTCCATGCCCGACTTTGACATCGACTTCTGCCAGGGCAACCGCGACCGCGTCATCGAGTACGTCAAGGACAAGTACGGCCGCCCGGCCGTCAGCCAGATCGCCACCTTCGGCACCATGGCGGCCAAGGGCGCGCTGCGCGACATCGGTCGCGTGCTGGGCATGGGCTTCGGCCATGTGGATTCCATCGCCAAGCTGGTGCCGGCGCCGCCGGGCAAGACCGTGACGCTGGCCAAGCTGCCGCCGGACTTCGACCCGGCCAAGGCCAAGATGGTCTATGCGCGGCATGAGTCGCCCGAGATCGAAGAGCGCGAGCAGCAGGACGAGGAAGTGGCCGGCCTGCTCGAGATGGCGGCCCGCGTGGAGGGCACGGTGCGCTCCATCGGCATGCACGCCGGCGGTGTGCTGATCGCGCCGGGCAAGATCACCGACTTCTGCCCGCAGTACCAGCAGCCCGGCTCGACCTCGGCCGTGAGCCAGTACGACAAGGACGACGTCGAAGCCATCGGCCTGGTGAAGTTCGACTTCCTGGGCCTGGCCACCTTGACCATCCTGGAGCTGGCCAAGGAATTCATCGTCGCCCGCCATCCGGCGCAGAAGGACTTCGCCTTCGAGAAGATTCCGCTGGACGACCGCAAGACCTACAAGCTGTTCTCCGACGGCCTGACCGAGTCGGTGTTCCAGTTTGAATCCAGCGGCATGCAGAAGATGCTGAAGGATGCCAAGCCCTCGCGCCTGGAAGACCTGATCGCGCTGAACGCCCTGTACCGGCCGGGCCCCATGGACCTGATCCCGACCTTCGTCGCGCGCAAGCATGGCAAGGAGGTGGTCGAGTATCCGCACCCCTTGACCGAGCCGGTGCTGGCCGAGACCTACGGCATCATGGTCTACCAGGAGCAGGTGATGCAGACCGCCCAGGTGCTGGGCGGCTACAGCCTGGGCGGCGCCGACATGCTGCGCCGGGCCATGGGCAAGAAGAAGGCCGAAGAGATGGCCATGCACCGCGACCTGTTCCGCAAGGGCGCGGCCGAGAAGGGCATCGACGAAGCCAAGGCCGACGAAGTCTTCGACCTGATGGAGAAGTTCGCGGGCTACGGCTTCAACAAGTCGCATGCCGCCGCCTATTCGCTGCTGGCCTATCACACGGGCTGGCTGAAGGTGCATTTCTCGGCAGAGTTCTTCGCCGCGAACATGACCATCGAATCGGACAACACCGACAAGCTCAAGGTGTTGGTGAACGATGCCAAGCTGTTCGGCATCGAGTTCGAGCCGCCCAACGTCAACCTGGGCGTGGGCCGCTTCGAACCGCTGAGCGACAAGCGGATCAACTACAGCCTCGGCGCGATCAAGGGCACGGGCCAGGGCGCGATCGAGGCCATCGTGGCAGCCCGGACCGAAGGCGGGCCGTTCAAGAGCTTCTTCGACTTCTGCGCCCGCGTGGACCGCAAGTCGGTCAACAAGCGCGTGGTCGAGGCGCTGATCAAGGCCGGTGCCTTCGATGCCATCGAGCCCGAACGTTCGCGCCTGCTGGCCAGCGTGGCCCTGGGCTACACCTATGCCGAGAACCTGACGGCCAATGCCGACCAGGGCGGGCTGTTCGATTTCGACGACACCCATGGGTCCTCGGTGGCCGAACCACCCTTGGTCGAGGCCAAGCCGTGGAGCATCAAGGAGCGGCTCTCGCTGGAGAAGACCGCCATCGGCTACTACCTGAGCGGCCATCTGTTCGACCAGAGCGGCACCGAGGTGCGCCGCATGGTCAAGCGCCTGATCGTGGACCTGCAGGACAGCCGCGAGCCGGTGATGGTGGCCGGCATCGTCGGCGACCTGCGCATCATCAACGGCACTCGCGGCCGGGTGGCCATCTTCAAGCTGGACGACAAGAGCGATGCGATCGAGGCCGTCGCCAACGAGGAGCTGATCAACGCCAACAAGGAGCTGCTCAGCGAAGACGAGCTCCTGATCGTGCAGGGCAAGGTGCAGAACGACCGCTTCTCCGGCGGCCTACGCCTGACCATCACCGCGATCTGGGACCTGGCCGCGGCACGGGCGAAGTTCGGCAAGTTCCTGCGGCTGCCGGCCGGCGACAAGCTGCCGCCGCTGGACGAGGTGCTCAAGAGCTGGCCGGCCCGCAGCCAGGAGACCGAGCAGGGCCGCAGCCAGCAGGGCTTGCTGCTGCGCCTGCCCATTCGCCGTCCCGGCGCCGTGGCCGAGCTGGACCTGGGCGAGGCTGCGCGCTTCTGGCCCTGCGACGAAGCCCTGGCACGGCTGGGTGAAGCCCAAATCGTCTACGAGTAAGGCGTTGCAGGCACGACGCAAGCGGGCCTGCCCGGCTCCCGGCCGGCGAGGTTCTGGGCGATGATGTTCGCGTCATGATTGAGAGCAGCCCAGCGACCGTCGAACGCCCCTGTACCGGCCTGGTGCTGACCGGTGGCGGCGCGCGGGCGGCCTACCAGGTTGGCGTGCTGCAGGCCCTGGCCCAGCTGCGCCGCGACTCGGGCGTCATCGCCGGCAATCCCTTTCCCATCATCACCGGCACCTCGGCCGGGGCGATCAATGCGGCCACGCTGGCCTGCCAGGCGGACGATTTCGATGCGGCAGTCGACGGCCTGGTCTACATCTGGCAGAACATCCATGTCGACCAGGTCTACCGGGCCGATTCCTTCGGTGTGATCCGCACCGGCGCGCGCTGGATCACGATGATGAGCCTGGGCTGGGCCCTGGCGCGCTGGAAGCGCAGCCGGCCCAAGAGCCTGCTGGACAACGAACCGCTGGGCCAGCTGCTGAAGCGCTGGGTGCGGTTGGAGCGGCTGGACGAGATGCTGGAAGCCGGCCACATGAACGCGCTGGCCATCAGCGGCTCCAGCTACAGCTCGGGCCAGCATGTCACCTTCTTCCAGACGCTCAAGGAAATCGCGCCCTGGCTGCGTTCGCAACGCATCGCGGTGCGCACCCGGCTGAGCATCGAGCACCTGCTGGCCTCGTCGGCCATCCCCTTCATCTTCCCGGCCCAGCAGCTGGACCTGGAAGGCCAGCCCGAATGGTTCGGCGACGGCTCGATGCGCCAGAGCGCGCCGATCTCGCCGGCCATCCACCTGGGCGCCGAGCGCATCCTGGTGATAGGTGCGGGTCGCATGCATGAACCGCCGGGCCGCCGCGTGCAGGTCGCCGAGGCCCACCCCAGCATGGCCCAGATCGCCGGCCATGCGCTGTCCAACATCTTCCTGGATGCGCTGGCGGTCGACATCGAGCGCATGCAACGGATCAACAACACGCTCTCCCTGCTGCCGGCCGAGGCGCGCGCCAACACGGCGCTGAAGCCGGTGGAGGTGATGGTGATCGCGCCCAGCCGCCGCATCGACGATCTGGCCGGCAAGCACCATGGCGAGCTGCCGCAGACCATGCGGACCCTGCTGCGCAGCGTGGGCGTATCGGGCGAGGGCACGGCCGCCCATGGCTCGGCGCTGACCAGCTATCTGCTGTTCGAGCCGGGCTTCACCGAGGAGCTGATCACGCTGGGCTTCACCGACACGCTGGCCCGGCGCAGCGAGGTCCAGGCCTTCTTCGGCTGGACCGGCGAACCGCCGCCCTTCGATCCGCGCCAGCAGCGCAAGCGCACGGCCGGCTTTGCCCAGGCAAGGGCGGCGGAAGTCGAGAGCGGCCGCTAGTTCGGCTGGAAGGCCTGGCCTCTCACGCGCAGGCCCTGGGCCGACAGTCGCGCTGCCTGCTTCTCGCCCAGGCCACCCACACGCTTGCGCAGGTCGGCCCAGCTTTCAAAGGCCTTGCGCTGGCGCTGCCTGAGGATGCGTTCGGCCAAGGCCGGCCCCACGCCTTCCAGCGATTCGAGCTGGGCCTGGCTGGCCTGGTTGACTTCGAGCAGCGAGGGCTCGGCCCGCGCGACCGCTGCCAGCAGGCCCAGGAGCGCAAGGCGGCGTCGCATGGCCTTGCTCAGTCGTGCTGGGCCCGCACCATGGCCGCATAGGCGCCGTCGCGCGTCAGCAGCTCGGCATGCGAACCGGACTCCAGCAGCCGGCCCTGCGATAGCACATGGATGCAGTCGGCCGCGCGCACGGTGGACAGCCGGTGGGCGATCAGGATCAGGGTTTTCTTGCCCTGCCATTGCTCCAGCGCCTGCTGGACCGCGCGCTCGCTCTCGGTGTCCAGGGCCGAGGTGGCCTCGTCGAACACCCAGATCGGCGCTTCCTTGTAGAGCGCGCGGGCGATGGCGATGCGCTGGCGCTGGCCGCCGCTGAGCTTGCTGCCATTGGCACCGATCGGCGTCTCCATGCCCTGGGGAAGTGTCTGGACGAAGTCCCACAGGTGGGCGGCGCGCAGCGCCTGTTCCAGCCGGGCCGCATCGCGCGGCTGGGCATAGGCCACGTTGTCGGCCACCGAAGCGTCGAACAGCACGATGTCCTGCGAGACCACGGCGAACTGGCGGCGCAGGGCCGCATGCCTCAGGTCCTGGATGTCGAGGCCGTCCAGCAGGATGCGTCCGCCATCGGGCCGACCGAAGCCCAGCAGCAGGTGGATGACCGAGCTCTTGCCGGCGCCCGAAGCACCGACCAGGGCCGTGGTCTGGCCGGCCCTGATGGTCAGGCTGAGGCCGTCCAGCGCCGGCTTTTCGGCCGCGGGGTATTGCAGCTTCACGTCCTGCAGCTCCAGCTCGCCCCTGGCCAGGGCCAGGTCTTGCGTGCCCAGGTCGGGCTCGGCCGGCGTGTCCAGCAGGGTGAAGCAGCCGCGCGCCGTGATCAGGGCATTGGTGATCGGCTGGGCCAGGTCGCTGAGGTGGCGCAGCCGCGAGGTCATCAGGAGCAGGGCGGTGACGAAGGCGGCGAATTCGCCGACGCCGGTCTGGGTCTGGCGCGCCTGCAGCAGGGCCAGGCTGACGATGACCGAGAGGCCTATGCTGGCGATCAGCTGCGACATCGGCTGGGTCAGCGCATTGGTGGCCGAGACCTTGAGGGCGCTGCGCTGCACCTTGAGCGCGATCTCGGCGAAGCGCTGGCGCTCGTAGTCGCCGGCGTCGAAGCTGCGCACCACGCGCCAGGCGCGGGTGATGTCGTCCACCTTGTTGACCAGCTCCAGCTGGGCGTCGTAGTTGCGGGCGCCGATCTGCTGGACGCGGCGATTGACCTTCTTGACGACGAAGGCCATCAGCGGCGTGGTGATCATCGAGAGCAGGGTCAGCTGCCAGTTCAGGTAGAGCAGATAGCCCAGCATGGCGACGGCCGGCAGGCCGTCGCGCAGGATGGAGACCACGGTGCCCGAGAGCAGGGTCAGGATCTGCTGCGGGTCGTTGACCACCTTGGTCACGGCCGTGCCCGGCTGAAGGCTGGTGTAGGCGCTGGCGTCGGCCTTGAGCAGGGCGTCGAGCAGAGCGCGGCGCATGTCCATGACCGAGCGGGTCAGGGTCTGGTTCAGCATGTACTGGCCCAGGAAACCGAACAGGCCGCGCAGCGCGAACAGGCCTATCAGCACCACCGGCACCCACCAGATCGCGAAGGCCTGGGAGCTGAAGCCTTCGCCGAAGGCCGTCTTGATCAGCTGCGGGATCAGGGGTTCGGTGCAGGCCGCGGCGATGTAGGCCAGGATGGTCCAGACCAGGCCCGTGCGATGCGGCTTGACGAAACGCAGGACGCGGCGGGCGGTCGAGCGCAAGTCGGGTGTTGCTGGGACGTTGTCGGCGGCGGTCATGGGGCGCGATTGTCGCCGAGCCTTCGCCCCGGCCTCTTAAACTGCCGGCCATGGCTGAACAGGACTGGAGCCCGCATCGACGGGTGATGCACTTCGTCACCGGCGGCTTCTCCGGCGCGACCCAGGTCGCCGTGGACCTGGCCACGGCCGACAGCCAACGCCTGCAGAGTGTGCTGGTGCTTCGCCGCAAGGACACGACCGACCAGGCGCGTGTCGACGCGCTGCGGGAGCGCGGGCTTGAAGTCGAGGTCCTGCCCGGCTGGTCGCACCTGGCCACGATCTGGGCCTTGTACCGGCTGTGCAAGCGCTGGCGGCCCGACGTGCTGGTCGCCCATGGTTTTCCGGAACACATCCTGGGTCGCTGGGCCGGCTGGCTGGCCGGTGTGCCGGCCCTGGTGCAGATCGAGCACAACTCCCGCGAGCGCTACAGCGCCTGGAAGCTCTGGCAGGCGCGCTGGCTGAGCCGCCGCAGTGCCCGGCTGGTCGGCGTGTCCGAGGGCGTGCGTCAGAGCCTGGTCGAGCTGGGCATGCCCGAGGCGCTGACGATGGCGATCCCGAACGGCATCGACCTGGGTCGCTTCGCGGCCGCTGAGTCGCGGCCCTACGAACAGCGCGAGCCGGGCATCGTGATGTCGGCCCGCTTCGCCCGCCAGAAAGACCAGGAGACCCTGATCCATGCGCTGGCCCTGCTGCGCAAGCGCGGTCTGGCGCCCAAGCTCTACCTGGCCGGCGCCGGCAAGGCCAATCTGCGCAAGCGCGCCGAGGAGCTGGTGCGCGAACTCGGCCTGGGCTCCCAGGTCTGGTTCCTGGGACACCACCCGAACCTGCCCGAGCTCTTGATGAGCCAGCAGCTCTTCGTGCTGTCCACCCATTGGGAAGGCATGCCCCTGGCACTGGTCGAGGGCATGGCGGCCGGCTGTGCCTGCGTGGCCTCCAACGTGCCTGGCGTCGAAGGTGTGTTTGAGCATGGACGCAGCGGCCTGCTGGTGCCCGAGCGCAACGAGAACGCGCTGGCCGATGCGCTGGAGCGGCTGCTGCTGGAGCCTGGCTATGCGGCCGGCCTGGCCTCGGAGGCGCGACTCCATGCCCTGCGCCACCACGGCCACGAGCTGATGATGCGGCGCTACGAGATGCTGCTGCTGACGGTCTGAGCCCCCTGGGCTCCGCTCAGGTCGATGCTTCCAGCCACCGGCGCAAGGGGCGGCCCAGGCCGTACTTGAACTGCTCCCAGCGGGTGCGCGCATGGCGGCGCTCGAAGATGCGCTGGAACCATTCGCTGCCGAGCAGGTCGGGCTGGCGCTGCTGGATCAGGGCGATGCAGGCCTCTTTCATCGCCGCGGCTTCCTGACCTGCGGTACGGCCGTTGCGGTAGACCTTCTGGCCGCTGGTGACCGGACGGCGGTGGCTTGCCATCACCGCATCCACCATGGCGCAGCGCTTGAGCCCGGTCAGCTGCTGCAGCGTGGGCATCAGGTACTTGTCTATGCCCCAGGACGAGACGTTGCCGCGGTACTGCTCGCGTCCGGCCATGAAGAGGCTGCCGCGGTAGAAGGGCATCATCACCTCGACCCAGTCCACCTCGCGGAACATCAGGCTGGGCTGGCGCAGGGTCCAGCGGTGGGAATAGACACTGTCGTGGCTCAGTGTGGGCGAAAAGACGTCGAGGTTCTCGCAGCGGGCCAGGTGAAGCACGCGGTTGATGTCACTGACCGAGCTCAGGATGTCGTCGTCGATCAGGGCAACGTAGTCGGGCACTTCGCTGTTGGCGGCCAGGTGCTCGGCCAGCGCCTGGTAGATCTGGCCCTTGCATTCGGTGGCGCCGGCCAGCACCAGGCATTGCTGGCCGCGCAGGACGCGCGGCCCGGGTGCCTGCCGGCCGGAGTAGTCGAACAGTATCCATTCGAACTCGGGCGCGGCATCCAGATGGAGCATGGACCAGGGCTCGCTCTGGCCGTCCCAGGACACCAGCACCAGGGAACGCGTGCGGACCCAGCTCATCTCGTGTTCCAGCGATTGAGGACCGAATAGGCCGCCTTGTGGCGGAACTTGCGCCAGCGTGCGGCCAGGCCACCCTTGGGCTTGTCGCCAATGCTGCTTTCAAAGCTGGTCTCGTCCAGCTCGATGGCGGCCGGCTCCACGCCCTGGATGCGCAGCCCGTTCTCCCAGAAATGACGCAGATCCACGTCGATGGGACGCCCGAACGGCAGTCGCGACGTCAGCAGCTTCTCGGCCCCGCTGCGGCTGATCACGTAGCCGGCGGTGAGGCTGGGGATGCGGGCGTAGTCCACCAGTTCGTAACCGCCGGTGAGCGGATGCTGGCCGCGCAGCTTCTCGGCCTTGCCCGTGGCCGGCCGGCCCAGCAGCTTGACCATGTCCCAGCCGGCGGGCAGGGTGGCGATGGCCTCGACCACGCGGGCGAACTCGGGCTTGAGTCGGACATCGTCTTCCAGCACCACCAGGGCCGGGTGGCTTGAATCCAGCAGCCATTGCCAGGCGCGCAGATGGCTGGCGTAGCAACCTTTCTCGCCATTGACGAGGGGCTTGTGAAAGACGCGTTCGTTCAGCGCTGATGAGTAATAACTCGCTTGTTCGCTGTCCGACAGCGCGGTCCAGAGCGTGGCCGGGAACCGCTCGCCGGCGATGTCCAGGCGCTTTAGCTCGGCCTCGAGCCGCGCACGCCGTTCGGCATCGCGGTCGAGATTGATGAACAGCAGCGGCATCATTCAATGCCCGCCCGGCCGCCCGAAGGGCATTGAGCGCCCCCTCGGGGGGAGGCGACCGTAGGGAGACTGGGGGTCACGTTTATCACTCGTGCCAGTGCTCGGCGATCCAGGGAGCCGGGCGCACGAAGCGCCAGTTGTTGTTGCGCCGGCCGACCAGCGCATCGGGCGGGTTCACCACGCCGTGGAAGATCAGGATGCGGGCGCCGACCGGAATGCGGGGCCGCTTCCAGAAGTTGGTCGGGAAGGTCGGGATGCAGTGGTACTTGTAGCTGGCGCACCAGGCCGGGTCCCAGTAGCGCAGACGACCCTGCTTGTGCACCTCGTCCGAGAGGTAGGCCTGCTCGTTGCGGAACTGCTGGCGGATCTGCTCATGCTGGGCGCGGAACTTGGCCAGGATGTCCGAATGGGCGCCGAGCTCGAAGCGGTAGACCGAGGAGTTGCCGGTGATGCGCCAGGGGCGCTTCCAGTCGTGAATGATCAGGAACTCGCCGGGCGCATGGAAGAAGGGCGTGATGTCGTCGACGATGACCACGTCCAGGTCCAGGAACAGGGCCGTGCCCTTGAGGCCGTGCAGGTCCTTCTCGAAGGTGGTCAGCTTGGTCCAGCCACGCTCGGGGATCCCCGGGGGCAGGGCCAGGTCGGGGATGGGCAGGCATTCGACTTCGGCGCGAATGCCTTCGGTGCGGTCGGTCAGGCAGACGAAGCGGAATTCGCCGCGCAGGTGGCGGCGCACCATGGCATAGAGCCGGTTGACGTATTCCGGGCCGTACTTCGTGCCCCACTTCATGCAAAGGATGACGCGGGGCGGAATCACGACGGCCGGAGCTTCTTGCGGATGGGTGCTTGTCGTCGTCATCAGAGTTCCTCGACGTGGCGAGGCGGGTAGGAATCCCAGGTCAGGCAACCCGGGCATTGCCAGAAGTAGTGCTGGGCCTCGAAGCCGCAGGCAGCGCAGCGGTAGCGCTGCAGCGGCCGGCTGGCGCGTTCCAGCGCGGTGCGGACCAGGGGCTGCTCGGTCTCGACTTGCAGAGGGCCCCGCTCCAGCAAGAGCTTGGCCGCCGACAGCATGGGCTGTTCGCGTAGATGGTGCAGCAGGCGCTCGCGCTGGCGGGCCGGGTCGCTGTCCAGCAGGCCTATGGCCAGCAGCAGGTGCAGGCCAGGTGCGCGTTGGTAGCGGGCGTGCAGCAGGTCCAGGGCCTTGGCCTGCAACTCCGCGCTGCCACTGGCGCGGGCCGCCTCGGCATAGTCCTTGGCGACCAGGTTGAAGGCCTCGGGATTGGACGCGAGCAGCTCGGCGAACGCCGCCATGGCTTGCTCGGCCTGGCCGCGGCGGACCAGCATCTGCCCGGCCAGCACATGGGCCCGTGCGGCTTGGGGCGCCAGCTTGCGTGCTTCGGCAAGCAGCTTCTGCGCCTCGTCGTCCTGCTGGCGGGCCTGTGCTTCTAGCGCCAGTTCGCAGAGGAAATGGGCAATGCGCGAGGCGAACGAGCCTGTGCCCATCTGCTCCAGGTGACGGGCCACGTCGGCAGCCTTACGCCACTCGCGCGAGCGCTCGTACAGCGACAGCAGGGCCAGCTCGGCCTCGGTCTCAAAGCGGGTGCCGGCCAGGGCGCGGAAAGCTTCTTCAGCGCGGTCGAACAGGCCGGCCTTGAGGAAGTCCTGGGCCAGCGCATGTTGGGCTCTGGCGCGCTCCTGCGCCGGCAGATCGCCGCGCTGCAGCAGGTGCTGGTGCACACGCACGGCCCGCTCGTATTCGCCACGGCGGCGGAAGAGGTTGCCCAGGGCGAAGTGCAGTTCGGAGGTGTCGGGGTCCAGCTGGACTGCTTCTATGAAGGCGTCGATGGCCTTGTCCTGCTGTTCGTTCAGCAGCAGGTTCAGGCCCTTGAAATAGGCCTTGGGCGCATCGCGCTGCTCGCGGCGCAGCTGGCGCATGTCCAGGCGCGAGGCCAGCCAGCCCAGCGCAAAGGCCACGGGCATGGCGATCAGCAGCCAGCGCAGGTCAAAGTCCATCGCGGGGCAGGGGGTTGTTGTTCAGCGGGTCGCCGGGCGGCAGGGTCTCGGGGGGCAGGTCTTGACGCTGGCGTGCCAGGCGTCGATGGCGCCACCAGGCCGGCACCATGGACAGCACGCCCAGCGCGCAGCCAATGCCGAAGACCAGCAGCACGACAATCACCAGCGGCGCGCGCCACTCGTGGCCGAAGAACCAATGCACGGCCACCTCCTGCTGGTTGTTCAGCGCGAAGGCGAAGAGGGCAAAGAAGAGGAAGGCCCGCAGGAGCCAGGTGATGAGGCGCAACATCAGGCGGCGATTCTAGGCGCGCGCGATGGGTGCAAGCCTCAGTCTTCGCTCTTGAGTGGCTGGGCGTCCACGGCTTCGCGCAGGGCCTTGCCCGGCTTGAAGTGGGGCACCAGCTTTTCGGGGATCAGCACCTGCTCGCCGCTGCGCGGATTGCGGCCCATGCGGGGCGGGCGGCGGTTGACCTGGAAGCTGCCGAAGCCGCGGATCTCGATGCGGTGGCCGCGAGACAGCGCGTCGGACATGGCGTCCAGGATGGTCTTGACGGCGAACTCGGTGTCGCGCTGCGTCAGCTGGGGAAAGCGTTCGGCCAGGAGGGCAGCGAGGTCGGATCGGGTCATGGTGTTCTTGGAGACGGTGGCAAAAAAATCAGGCTCGCCCCCCGGTTGGAGTGGCGAGCCTGCGGCATCACCAGAGGCGGCCTGGTGCGCTGGGCACCGGACCGCCTGGCTGGCAGTTTAGCCGTTGTTGTTGTCCAGCTTGGCGCGCAGCAGGGCGCCCAGGCTGGTGGTGCCGGCGTTCTCACGCTCGGACGTGGCCGACAGGCGCTGCATGGCTTCCTGTTGGTCGGCGTTGTCCTTGGCCTTGATCGACAGCTGGATGTTGCGGGTCTTGCGGTCGATGTTGACGATCAGGGTCGTCACTTCGTCGCCTTCCTTCAGCACGTTGCGGGCATCTTCGACGCGGTCGCGCGAGATTTCCGAAGCGCGCAGGTAGCCCAGCACGTCGTCAGCCAGTTCGATCTCGGCGCCACGGGCGTCAACCGTCTTGACCTTGCCGGTCACGGTCATGCCGCGGTCATTGACCGAGGTGTAGCTGGTGAACGGGTCGGCGTCCAGTTGCTTGATGCCCAGCGAGATGCGCTCGCGCTCGACGTCAACGGCCAGCACGATGGCTTCGACTTCCTGGCCCTTCTTGAAGTTGCGCACGGCAGCTTCGCCAGTCTCTTGCCACGACAGGTCCGACAGGTGGACCAGGCCGTCGATGCCCTGGGCCAGGCCCACGAACACGCCGAAGTCGGTGATCGACTTGACCGGACCCTTGACCTTGTCGCCGCGCTTGACGTTCTCGGCGAACTCTTCCCACGGGTTGGCCTTGCACTGCTTCATGCCCAGCGAGATGCGACGCTTCTCTTCGTCGATCTCCAGGACCATGACTTCGACCTCGTCGCCCAGCGAAACGATCTTCGAGGGAGCGACGTTCTTGTTGGTCCAGTCCATTTCGGAGACGTGCACCAGGCCTTCGATGCCCGGCTCGATCTCGACGAACGCGCCGTAGTCGGCGATGTTCGTGACCTTGCCGAACAGACGGGTGCCGGTCGGGTAGCGACGGGCCACGCCGAACCAGGGGTCGTCGCCCAGCTGCTTCAGACCCAGCGAGACGCGGTTCTTCTCGGCGTCGAACTTCAGGACCTTGGCGGTCAGCTCCTGGCCGACGGTCACCACTTCGCTCGGGTGACGGACACGGCGCCATGCCATGTCGGTGATGTGCAGCAGGCCGTCGATGCCGCCCAGGTCCACGAACGCACCGTATTCGGTGATGTTCTTGACCACGCCGTTGACGATGGCGCCTTCCGACAGCGTTTCCAGCAGCTTGGCGCGCTCTTCACCCATCGAAGCCTCGACCACCGCGCGACGCGACAGCACAACGTTGTTGCGCTTGCGGTCCAGCTTGATGACCTTGAATTCCATGGTCTTGCCCTCGAACGGGCTCATGTCCTTCACCGGGCGGGTGTCCAGCAGCGAACCGGGCAGGAAGGCGCGGATGCCGTTGACCAGGACGGTCAGGCCGCCCTTGACCTTGCCGGAGACGGTACCGGTCACGAAGTCACCCGACTCCAGAGCGGTTTCCAGCGACAGCCACGAGGCCAGGCGCTTGGCCTTGTCGCGCGACAGGATGGTGTCGCCGTAGCCGTTTTCGATGGCGTCGATCGCGACGGCAACGAAGTCACCGACGTGGACTTCCAGCTCGCCCTGGTCGTTCTTGAACTCTTCGATGGGCACATAGGCTTCGGACTTCAGGCCGGCGTTGACGACCACGAAGTTGTGCTCGACACGGACGACTTCGGCCGAGATGACCTCGCCGGAACGCATGTCAGCCTTTTGCAGCGATTCCTCGAAGAGGGCGGCGAACGATTCCATGCCAGAGGCTTGGGCGGTTTGGGTGTTGGACATTTGAGATTCCTGGGCCGGCCGACCAGCGTTAGTCGAATTCGGCAGTGTTGCAGGCGGGCCTGCGGGTTAGGTTGTAGAGATCGCCGCCCTCGATGGACTGACGTCCGAAGGGAAGGGCGGCGGGCCCGATGCCGCTTTGATGCTCAAACGCCGAGCGTCAGAACGGCCTGGCTTCAGCCCACCAAGCCAGCACCAGATCGCGAGATTCCTCGATGGTCTGGGCGGAGTTGTCGAGCATCCGCGCGTCTGCGGCAGCTTTGAGGGGCGAGGCGCTGCGACCTTTGTCGCGGGCGTCCCGGGCCTCCAAATCTTCACGCAAGCCGGCGATATTAGCCGAAATACCCTTGGAAATCAATTGCTTATGACGCCTTTCGGCGCGCGTCTGGGCGCTGGCGGTCAGGAAGACCTTGAGCGGGGCGTCGGCAAACACCATCGAGCCCATGTCCCGGCCATCGGCCACCAGGCCAGGCACCTGGCGGAAGTCCAGCTGCAGCTGGTTCAATGCGGCGCGGACTTCGGCATGGAAGGCGACCTGGGAGGCGGCCAGGCCCGAAGCTTCCTCGCGCAGGAGGTCGCTGATGTCTTCATCGGCCAGGTAGACCCGGCCCTTGCGGAAGCGCAGGTCCATGGCGGCGGCCACCTTGGCGACGGCCGGACCATCGTCCAGGTTCACGCCCTGCCGACGTGCGGCCAGACCGGCGGCCCGGTAGAGGGCGCCGGAGTCGAGCACGGCATAGCCCAACTCATGGGCGACCTCATCGGCCAACGTGCCCTTGCCCGACGCCGTGGGGCCGTCGATGGTGAGGACCGGGATGTCCTCGGTGCGGGCGGTCACGACCTCGAACAGGGTCTCGAAATAGTCCGGGAAGGTCTTGGCCACGCAATGCGGCTCGAGGATGCGCACCGGCACGGCCTGCTCGGTGACCAGGCCGTTGAAGGCCGCCAGCGAGAAGCACATGGCGACGCGATGGTCGTCGTAGGTGTGGATGGCGGCCGGCTTCCAGTCGCGCAGCGGATGGATGCGTAGCCAGTCCTGGCCTTCCTCGACCTTGGCTCCCAGCTTGCGCAACTCGGTGGCCATGGCGGCAATGCGGTCGGTTTCCTTGACGCGCCAGCTGGCGATATTGCGCAGGATGCTGGGGCCGTCGGCATAGAGCGCCATCACGGCCAGGGTCATGGCGGCGTCGGGGATGTGGTTGCAGTCCAGGTCCAGGGCCTTGAGCGGCCAGGCGCCGCGGCGGACTTCCACCGCATTGGCCTCGGCGCGCACCTCGGCGCCCATGGCCTGGGCCGCTTCGATGAAGCGCACGTCGCCTTGCAGCGATTCGCTGCCCACGCCTTCGATGCGCACGGGCGCTTCAATGGCCGCAATCGCGCCCAGCGCGACGAAGTACGAGGCCGACGAGGCATCGCCCTCCACATGAGCTTCGCCCGGCGACACAAAGCGGCTGCCGGCCGGGATGGTGAAGCGCTGCCAGCCCTCGCGCCGCACCTCGATGCCGAAGCGCTTGAGCAGCTCCAGCGTGATGTGGATGTAGGGTTTGGAGATCAGTTCGCCGACCACGTCGATGTGGACATCGTGTTCTGCCACCAGGGGCAGGGCCAGCAGCAGAGCGGTCAGGAACTGGCTGGACACGTCGCCGCGCACCCGCACCGGCTCGGCCAGCTTGAGCGGCACCGGGCCAGACAGCCGCAGTGGCGGATAGCCTTCATTGGCGAGGCAGTCGACTTGGCAGCCCAGGCCGCGCAGGGCGTCGACCAGGTCGCCGATGGGGCGCTCGTGCATGCGCGGAACGCCCGACAGCTCGAACTCACCGCCTTGCGTGGAAGCCAGCAGCGAGAGGGCCGCAGTCAGCGGCCGCATGGCGGTGCCGGCATTGCCCAGGAAGAGCTTGGCCGATTTGGTCCGCAGCTTGCCGCCTATGCCGGTCACCTTGAGGGGGCCGCCTGGCACTTGTTCGATCTGGCAACCCAGCTCCTTCAGAGCAGCCAGCATCACGGCCGTGTCGTCGGAGTCGAGCAGGTCATGGACCAGGGTCTGGCCTTCGCTCAGGCCGGCCAGCAGCAGCACGCGGTTGGAGATGCTCTTGGAGCCGGGCAGTCGGACGGTGCCGGCGGCCGCGCGCAGCGGCGGCAGGTCGAGGAAGAGAATCTTGAACATGAGGAAGACGGAAAACGGATTCGGAAAGGCCGGAGGCCGGCGAGGCTAGCGCTGCTGCGAGCGCGGCACGGTGAGCTGGCCCATCTGCCACTGGCTGCGGTCCTCGGACACCTGGCGGATCTGCTCCTCCAGCGCCGTGGCATTGCCGCTGACGATCAGCGTCTCCAGCCGGTCCAGCGCCTTGCGGAACAGGCGCGACTGCTTCAGCACCTCGGCCCGGTTGGCCATGAGGATGTCGCGCCAGACGGTGGGTTCGCTGGCGGCGATACGGGTGAAGTCCCGGAAGCCCGGGCCGGCCAGGCTGAGGTAGTCGCGGCCGACCGGCTGCTTGGCCACCGACTGGTAGAAGGCATAGGCCAGCAGATGGGGCAGGTGGCTGACGGCGGCAAAGGCGGCGTCGTGGTTCTCCGGCGTCATCTTCAGCACCTGGGTGCCCAGGGCCGACCAGACGTCGGTGGCGCGCTGGACCTGAGCCGGGATGTTCTCCGGCAGCGGCGTGATGATGATCTGCCGGCCCTGGAACAGGCTGGCGTCGGCATGCTGGATGCCGGCCGACTCCTTGCCGGCGATCGGATGGGCCGGCACGAAGGAGGCGATCTTCTCGCCCAGGACTCGGCGTGCGGCCTCGACCACGTCGGTCTTGGTCGAGCCCACATCCATGAACAGCGTGCCCGGCGTGACCAGGTGGCGGATCGCCTTGAGCGTGGGCTCTGTGGCCGAGACTGGTACCGATAGCAAGACGATGTCGGAGCTGGACACAGCCAGCAGCGCCGACTCGGCCGCCACGTCGATCACGCCCATGCGCTTGGCAGTCTCGGTGGTCGAGGGCGACTTGCTGTAACCCACGACGCGCTTGACCAGACCGGCCTTCTTGAGCGCCAGCGCGAACGAGCCGCCCATCAAGCCGCAACCGATGACGCCGAGCTGGTTGAACATGGAAATACCGCCTTGTCCTGACTCAGTGCACGTCTAGAGGATACGTGCCCAGCAGCTTGAAGTAGGCACAGACGGCGCGCAAGTCGCGCAGCGCACTGGCCATATTGGGCTGCTGGGGGTGGCCCTGCAGGTCGATGTAGAAGTAGTACTCCCACTGGCCCGACCGCGCCGGCCGCGATTCGAAGCGCGACATCGAGACGCCGTTCTCCTTCAGCGGCACCAGCATGTCGTGCACCGCGCCCGGCTTGTTGACCACCGAGACCACCAGGCTGGTGCAGTCGTGGCCCGAGGCCTGCGGCGCCGGGTGGCGGTCCGGGTGGGTGACGATGGCGAAGCGCGTGCGGTTGTGGGCGTCGTCCTGGATGGCCGGTGCCACGATGTGCAGACCGTATTCGCTGCCGGCGCGTTCGCTGGCCACGGCCGCCAGGCGGGTGTCCAGCGCGGCCAGGCGTGCGCCCTCGGCGTTGCTGGAGACCGGGCGGCGTTCGGCATGCGGCAGGTGAGTGGACAGCCAGCCATGGCACTGGGCCAGGGCCTGCGGATGGGCGCAGACGGCCTGGATGTCTTCCAGCGAGTTGTCCTTGCGCAGCAGGTTGTGGCGCACGAACAGACTGGTCTCGCCGATGATGAACAGCGGCGTGGTCAGGAACAGGTCCAGCGAACGGGCGACCACGCCTTCGGTCGAGTTCTCGACCGGCACCACGCCGAAATCGGCCGCGCCGGCGGTCGTGGTGCGGAACACCTCGTCGATGCTGGTGCAAGGCACGGGAACAATGGAGCTGCCGAAATAGCCGAGGGCGGCCTGCTCGGAAAACGTGCCGGCGGGGCCCAGGTAGGCCACGCGCGTGGGCGTCTCCAGCGAGCGGCAGGCCGACATGATCTCGCGCCAGATCGGCGCCACGGATTCGCTCCTCAGCGGGCCGCCGTTGAGCTGCTTCAGGCCTTCTATGACCTGGGCCTCGCGCTCGGGGCGGAATACCACCGAGCCTTCCTTCTTCTTCAGTTCGCCAACTTCTTGCGCCAGTGCGGCGCGCCTGTTGACGAGGTCCAGCAGTTCGCGGTCGACCGCGTCGATTTTTTCGCGCAGCGCCAGCAGCGCCGGATCGGGTGTGGCGGGGGCGCCATCAGCCATGTTGAGCCTCGAAGTCTTTCAGGTAGGTGCACAGCGCCTGCACGCCCTCGAGCGGCATGGCGTTGTAAATCGATGCACGCATGCCTCCCACCGACTTGTGGCCTTTGAGTTGCAGCAATCCATGGGCCTTCGCTCCGGTGAGGAAGGCCTCGTTCAGTCGCTCGTCGCGAAGATAGAAAGGGATGTTCATCCGCGAGCGGCAGTTCGCCGCCACGCGGTTCTCGTACAGGGTCGAGCCGTCCAGCGTCGCGTAGAGCAGGGCGGCCTTGTCGATGTTGCGCTGCTCGATGGCGGCCAGGCCGGTCTTGCCGGCATGGCCGAACCGCTTGAGCCACTGGAACACCAGACCGGCCACGTAGATGCCGAAGGTGGGCGGCGTGTTGAACATCGAATCAGCGTTGGCCACGGTCTTGTAGTCAAAGGCCGAGGGGCAGATGGGCAGGGCATGGCCCAGCAGGTCTTCGCGCACCACGACGATGGTCAGGCCGGCCGGGCCTATGTTCTTCTGCGCACCGCCGAAGGCCAGGCCCACGCGCGACCAGTCGACGCTGCGCGACAGCACGTGGGAGGAGAAGTCGATCACCAACGGCGCGTCCGAGCCCAAGGCTTTCAGGTCGGGCAGCTCGTGGAACTCCAGGCCGTCAATGGTCTCGTTGGTGCAGACGTGGACGTAGCTCGCGTCGCTGCGCAGCTGCCAGCTGCCGGGCGAAGGGATCTCGCGATGGCCACCATCGGCATTGCTGGCCGCGATCTGCACGTCGGCATAGCGCCGGGCTTCGTCGGCGCTCTTCTTGGACCACGAGCCGGTGACCACAGCATCGACCTTGCCGGCCGGCTTCAGCTTCGCCAGGTTCAGCGGCACGATGGCGTTCTCGCCCAGGCCGCCCCCCTGCATGAACAGGATGCGGAAGTTCGCCGGCACGGCGATCAACTCGCGCAGATCGGCGACGGCCGCGTCGTAGATGGAGATGAACTCGCGGCCGCGATGGCTCATCTCCATCACGCTCATCCCCGAGCCCTGCCAGTCCAGCATCTCCTCGGCCACCTGCTTCAGCACCTCCTCGGGAAGCGTGGCGGGACCGGCGGAGAAGTTGTACGGGCGTTGGCTCATCGGGAGAGGCGGGACGGCTTGTAGGAGGCTACTTCTTGGCGGCGGGCTTGCTGGCCGGTGTGCTGCCGGCAGCGGCCGGCGGCGGCTGCAGGCCCAGGTGCTTGATGATGCTGCCTTGCAGGCTGCGCAACCGGTTGTTCAACGTGGGCCCGACTTCGGCGACCACCTTGTCCTGCAGGCTCTTGCCCAGCTCCGGGCTGATCGCGTCGAACTTCTTGGCCGTCGGCGATTCGAGCCAGGCGACGATCTGGCGCAGCTCGTCCTCCGTGAAGCGCTCGTCCAGCTGCTTGCCCACGGTCTCCGGGGCCAGCTTGACGATGCGGTCGCGGATCAAGGGCACCGATTCATCGGCGTACTTCTTGACCTCGGCCTCGATGGCCTTGCTCACCGCTTCTCGCTTGCTTTCGGGTACCTGGCCCATCGCAATGCGGACCTCCTGGCCCATGGCCACGAGGGGCTGCGACACCATGCCACGCGCCATGACCTCGGCACTGGCCGTCTGGATGGCCAGCAGCTTGGCGATCAGTTCCTTCTTGGCCGGTGAGGCCGCAGGTGTCGAGGCAGCGCTCTGGGCGCTGGCCAGCGTCGAAACTGCCATGGCCAGTGCGGCCACCAGGATCTTCGGGCTCATCTTGCGCATCATTCCTTGTCGGTGGTGTCGTCGGCGGCGGGCGTGTCGGCGTCGCCTTCGCCGCCTTGTTCATTGGCATCGTTCTCGACGATGCGTTGCAGGCCCGACAGCTTGGCGCCGTCGTCCAGCGCGATCAGGGTGACGCCCTGCGTGGCGCGGCCCAGCTCGCGGATCTCGGCGACGCGGGTGCGCACCAGCACGCCCTTGTCGGTGATCAGCATGATCTCGTCGTCGGAATGCACCAGGGTGGCGGCCACGACCTTGCCGTTGCGCTCGCTCTGCTGGATGGCGATCATGCCCTTGGTGCCACGGCCGTGGCGCGTGTACTCGACGATGGCGGTGCGCTTGCCGTAGCCGTTCTCGGTGGCGGTGAGCACGCTCTGGTTCTCGTCCTCGGCCACCAGCATGGCGATCAGGCGCTGGTCGGGTTCGAGCATCATGCCGCGCACGCCGCGGGCCTGGCGGCCCATGGGACGCACGTCGTCTTCGTCGAAGCGCACGGCCTTGCCACCGTCGCTGAACAGCATCACGTCGTGCTTGCCATCGGTCAGGGCGGCGCCGATCAGGTAGTCGCCCTCATCGAGGTCGACCGCAATGATGCCGGCCTTGCGCGGGTTGCTGAAGTCCTTCAGCGAGGTCTTCTTGACCGTGCCCAGGGCGGTGGCCATGAAGATGTAGTGATCTTCCGGGAAGACGCGGAATTCGCCGGTCAGCGGCAGCACCACGGTGATCTTCTCGTCCTGTTGCAGCGGGAACATGTTGACGATGGGCTTGCCACGCGAATTGCGCGAGCCCTGCGGCACTTCCCAGACCTTTAGCCAGTAGACGCGGCCGCGGTTGGAGAAGCACAGGATCCAGTCGTGCGTGTTGGCGATGAAGAGCTGGTCGATCCAGTCGTCGTCCTTGGTCGCCGTGGCCTGCTTGCCGCGGCCGCCGCGGCGCTGCGAGCGGTACTCGCTCAGCGCCTGGCTCTTGATGTAGCCGGTGTGCGAGAGCGTCACCACCATGTCGGTGGGCGTGATCAGGTCTTCGGTGCCCAGCTCCTGGGCGTTGTGCTCGATCACGCTGCGGCGGGCGCCCAGCTTGGTCTGGCCGAACTCCAGTTTCACTTGCATCAGCTCTTCGCTGATGATGGTGGTCACGCGGGCCGGCTTGGCCAGGATGTCCAGCAGATCGGCGATCTGCGCCATCACTTCCTTGTACTCGGCGACGATCTTGTCCTGCTCCAGGCCGGTCAGGCGCTGCAGACGCATCTGCAGGATTTCGCTGGCCTGGTCGTCGGACAGGCGGTAGAGGCCGTCTTCCTGCATGCCGTAGGAGACCGGCAGGCCCTCCGGGCGGTAGGCGGCGCTGCCGCCTTCGGCGCGAGTGAGCATCTCGCGAACCAGCGAGGAGTCCCAGCTCTTGCTCATCAGCGCGGCCTTGGCGACTGGCGGCGTCGGCGAGTTTTTGATGGTCTCGATGAACTCGTCGATGTTGGCCAGGGCCACGGCCAGGCCTTCCAGCACATGACCGCGCTCGCGGGCCTTGCGCAGCTCGAACACCGTGCGTCGGGTCACAACCTCGCGGCGATGCTCAAGGAAGACCGTGATCAGGTCCTTGAGATTGCACAGCTTGGGCTGACCGTCGATCAGCGCCACCATGTTCATGCCGAAGCTGTCCTGCAGCTGGGTCTGCTTGTACAGGTTGTTCAGCACCACCTCGGGCACTTCGCCGCGCTTGAGCTCGATGACGACGCGCATGCCGGACTTGTCCGACTCGTCCTGGATGTGGCTGATGCCCTCGATCTTCTTCTCGTGGACCAGCTCGGCGATGCGTTCCAGCAGCGTCTTCTTGTTAACTTGATACGGAATCTCGTCAACGATGATGGCCTGGCGCGAGCCGCGGTCGATGTCCTCGAAATGGACCTTGGCGCGCATTACGACCTTGCCGCGGCCGGTGCGGTAGCCGTCGCGCACGCCGTTGATGCCGTAGATGATGCCGGCGGTGGGGAAGTCCGGCGCCGGCATGATTTCCATCAGCTCGTCGATCGAGCAGTCCGGGTTCTTCAGCGAATGCAGGCAGGCGTCGACAACCTCATTGAGGTTGTGCGGCGGGATGTTGGTGGCCATGCCCACGGCAATGCCCGACGAGCCGTTGACCAGCAGGTTGGGCAGGCGCGTCGGCAATACCAGCGGCTCTTTTTCCTGGCCGTCGTAATTGGGTCCGAAGTCGACGGTTTCCTTGTCGATATCGGCCAGCAATTCATGGGCGATCTTGGACAGGCGGATTTCGGTATATCGCATGGCCGCGGCGTTATCGCCGTCAACCGAACCGAAATTGCCCTGACCATCAATCAGCATGTGGCGCAGCGAGAAATCCTGGGCCATACGGACCACGGTGTCGTAGACCGCACTGTCGCCGTGAGGGTGGTACTTACCGATGACGTCACCGACGATACGGGCCGATTTCTTGTACGGCCGGTTCCAGTCGTTGTTCAACTCGTGCATCGCGTACAGCACGCGACGGTGCACCGGCTTCAGGCCGTCACGGGCGTCGGGCAGGGCGCGGCCGACGATCACGCTCATCGCGTAATCGAGGTAGGAGCGACGCATCTCCTCCTCGAGACTGATGGGCAGGGTTTCCTTGGCAAACTGGGTCATGCGCAGGGCGCGGCAAACTCCTTGAAGAGCCTGCCGAAAGACGTTGGATCGGAACCGTGGATTCTATTCGCGGCGCGCTGTAGTACCTGCGCAACAACGGTGCGACAGCGCCCAGCGGTGGGGCGCCACAATGCAGGCGGTCAGGTGCCCTATGGCACAATCGTCGAGTCCCTGGGAGAAACCCGCATGAGCGGCTTTCTTCTTTGGTTATCTACCCGGTTTATGGGCACTCTCGCAGGGCAACTGCGGCATTCCTTGAGAGGAGAATCATGAAGAAATTGAATCGCGTGGCGTCGCTGTTCGCAGTCGCACTTGTCGCCAGCTCGGGTGCTTTCGCTCAAGCAGCCTCGGCACCGCAAGTGATCGACAACTGGCGCGCCACCGACGGCTCCGTCTGGAAGAACGGCACCAACGAATACTGCTGGCGCGACAACTTCTGGACCCCGGCCACTGCCGCCAAGGATTGCGACGGCGCTCCGAAGCCCGCTCCGGTTGCCGCACCGGCGCCCGCTCCTAAGCCTGCTCCCGCCCCGGCTCCTGCTCCTGCCCCGGCTCCCAAGCCCGCTCCGGCTGCTCCTGCAGCTCCTGTCAGCGAAAAGGTCACTTTCGCTGCTGACGCCTTCTTTGATTTCGACAAGGCTGTGCTGAAGCCCGAAGCCAAGGCCAAGCTGGAAGACCTGGTCAGCAAGACCAAGGGTATCAACCTCGAAGTGATCATCGCCGTCGGCCACACCGACAGCGTCGGTAGCGACGAGTACAACCAGAAGCTGTCGGTGCGCCGTTCGGAAGCCGTCAAGGCCTTCCTGACCAGCCTGGGCGTGGAGAAGAACCGCGTCTACACCGAAGGCAAGGGCGAGAAGCAGCCCGTGGCCGACAACAAGACCACCGAAGGTCGCGCCAAGAACCGCCGCGTCGAAATCGAAGTGGTCGGCACGCGCAACCGCTAAGCCACCGCTCGATCCGTCGAGTCAGAAGCCCCGCTCCGGCGGGGCTTTTTACTTTCCGCCTTCCGCTACGATTGCGCCCGCCATGACGATCAATGCCGACCCCCAAGAGCTGGCCAAATTCGGCGAGCTGGCCCACCGCTGGTGGGATCCCGAGAGCGAATTCAAGCCGCTGCACCAGATCAATCCGCTGCGCCTGGCCTGGATAGAGGGGCTCAGCCCGCTGGCCGGCAAGCAGGTGCTGGACGTCGGTTGTGGCGGCGGCATCCTCGCCGACTCCATGGCTCGCAAGGGCGCCCAGGTGCTAGGTATCGACCTCTCGACCAAGCCGCTCAAGGTAGCCCAGCTGCATGCCATGGAAGCCGGCACCGAGAACATCGATTACCGCGAAGTGGCGGTCGAAGCGCTGGCCGCCGAGAGGCCGGCCAGCTTCGACGTGGTGACCTGCATGGAAATGCTCGAGCATGTGCCTGACCCCGCCTCAGTGGTGCAGGCTTGCGCCACCCTGGTCAAGCCGGGCGGCTGGATCTACATGTCCACGCTGAATCGCAACTTCAAGTCCTTCATGCTCGCCATCATTGGCGCCGAGTACGTGCTAAAGATGCTGCCAGCCGGTACTCACGAATACGCCCGTTTCATCAAGCCTTCCGAGCTGGCCCAGTATTGCCGCAACGCAGGCCTGGAACTGCACAGCAGCAAGGGCCTGAGCTACAACCCGTTGAATCAGCGCTACAGCCTGGGTGCGGATACCGACGTGAACTACCTGCTGGCGCTGCGCAAACCGGCATGAGCGCTGTGATGCAGGCGATGCGTGGCGGCGGCCTGGTCGAGCCGCCCGCGCTGGAGGGCGTCCGCGCCGTCTTGTTCGACCTGGACGGCACGCTGGTCGATAGCGCACCGGACTTGGCTGGCGCGACCAACGAGATGCGGATCGCGCGTGGCTTGCCAGCCCTGCCGGTCGACTACCTGCGGCCCATGGTTGGCGCTGGCGCGCGCGGCATGATGGGCCTGGCCTTTCAGGTGACGCCCCAGGACGCAAGTTTCCCGGCCTTGAAGGCGGAGTTCTTTGACCGCTACGAGCAGCGCCTGCTGGCCGAGACTCTGCCGTTCGACGGCGTGCCGGAGATGCTTGACGTGCTGGCGGCCGCGGGCCTGGCCTGGGGCATCGTCACCAACAAGTCCGAGCGATTCGCCCTGCCGCTGACTGCCGGGTTGGGCCTGGCAGCACGTGCAGCGGCGGTGATCGGTGGCGACACAACGCCCCATACCAAGCCCCACCCGGCGCCCTTGCTGGAAGCGGCGCACCGTGCCGGCGTTGCGCCGGAGCATTGCATCTATGTCGGCGACGATGAGCGCGATATCCAAGCCGGGCGTGCTGCCGGCATGCGCACCGTGGCCGTGTCCTGGGGCTATCTGGGCCAGGGTCTGTCGGTGAGTGAATGGGGGGCTGACCTGCTGATCGACAACCCGGCTGAACTGCTCGCGGCACTCGGTCTCGCGTGATGTTCATCACGCGGCCGGGCACGCTGGCGCCAGCCGTCGGTGTGCCGTGCCCGCTTGTCGGGCGGTGGGCTGCGCCGCGCCGACGGTTTCGCTAGAGTGGCTTTCGTCTGATGCCTGGGTCACAACAGGCATGGGCAAACCCATCGAAAGGTGGGGGCGCAAAGTCGCGGGCCTAACGACGCATGGCGTCCATGGCAGCCGGACCGCCAGACCGGCGCTCTATGCCTCCACGCTTTCATGGTCCTCTTGGCTTGACCGGCAGTACCCATGAAACAGCGACACCCACATCCCATTTCCGCACTGCTGCTGGGCGGCCTCGCGCTGTCGGCATCCCTGTTGATGCTCTCGGCCTGTGGCGGCGGGGGCGGCGGTGGCGGTGCCTCTGGTGCTTCCTCGATTCAGGCTGGCGGCAATAGCAACAACAGCGGCCCGCCGACCAATACCATCACCGGTACGGTCAGCTTCAACGGCCAGCCGCTGTCCGGCGTCACCATCACGGCTTGGAACACCAATACCAACAAGGTGTTCCAGGTCACGACCACGGACGCCTCAGGCAACTACCGCATCGTCGACCTGCCGACCGGCTGGAATGCCACGCCGAACTATCAGCTCTGGGCCAGCAAGGACGGCTACGGCTTCAGCGCCCAGCTGAGCGCCAGCAGCGACGTGGCCAGCGTCACTCGTTCCGACTACACGGGCCAGTACAGCGGCGTCTGGTCGGGCATCTACAAGACCGTCGTCAACTTCGATTCGCTGGCGAACAAGTCGGTCACCGGCGCCAATTTCACGGCCTATGACGGTGGTAGCCGTGGCCTGGTCAGCTTGTCGGCGACCGGCCAAAAGCGCAGCTACGCTGCAGGCGACGATGGGGACCGGGCATCCGGCATCGCCGCGCCGGCCCAGCGCTTCGTCGATCTGGGCGACGGTACGGTCAACGACAAGTTGACCGGCCTAATCTGGCTGAAAAATGCCGGCTGCCTCAAGCCCTCGCTGTGGGAGTCGGCGCTTCAGCAGGTGGGTCAATTGGCCCATGGAAGTTGCGGACTCAGCGACAACTCCACGGCCGGCCAATGGCGGGTGCCCAACCTGGTCGAACTCGAAAGCCTGATCGACGTGGCTCAGCACAGCCCGGCCCTGCCGAATGCTCATCCTTTCGTGCAGGTTTCGAACGGCCTGTACTGGACCTCGACCTCGTACTTCGGCGGCCAGGGCGGATCTCCAAATGCCTGGGCGGTTCGGCTGGACGATGGACGCTACGTGAACGACTCCGTCAGCAACCTCAAGGCGAGTTCGCTCAATGGCGTATGGGCGGTCAAGAACGGAATCGGCAACGGCCTGATCAAGCTCCAGGCCAGTGGCGCCTACGTCTCATTCACCAAGGGCGATGACGGCGGCCTGCATCTCGGCGTGCCGCTGACCTACCAGCGCTGGATAGACAAGGGCGATGGCACGCTGCTGGATACGGTGACCGGCCTGACCTGGCTCAAGATGGCAGACTGCATCCACAAGCCCTGGGTCGAGGCCGTTGCAGCAGTCAACGTGCTCGCCAGCGGGCAGTGCGGCCTCAGCGATGGATCCAAGGCCGGCGCCTGGCGCATGCCCAATCGCAAAGAGCTGCAAAGCCTGGCCGACCGCGCCATGAACAACCACTCGGATTTCTTCAACAGCAACTACGTCAACACCGTCGGCGTCGGATCGCAGGCCCCGGTCTTCGGCCGCTTTATCACCAGCGAGTATTACTGGACGTCGAGCACGCTGGCGGCGGATCCCGCGCTCGTCTGGACCGTCTACAGCTGCGACTACGGCACCTATGAAATGCCCAAGACCGCGCCGGGCTACACGCTGGCGGTCCGCTAGCTCATGCGGCACTTGAAGTCCGCGCGGCTGGTATCATCTGCGCTCTTCAGGGGCCGACCCGGTTTCGACGTGGGTGCGGATCCGAAGTAGGGCATGCCGAGCACCAGTCCGCTCGTAAATCCACTGGAACAAACTAACTGCAAACGACGAAAAGTTTGCCCTCGCTGCTTAACTAGCACGAGGCTCCGCAACAGTTGGCCTATGGGCTGGGGTGGCAACACCTGCGGAGTCATTCACATAGGCTGGTTGCCAGGCGGGCTGCACGTCCGGCAACGAGATCTCGCAGCTGGCGGTGTTGAAAGCGTGCTCCTGCGCGTTCACGCCGTGAGAATCAAATCAGAGGGCTAAGCATGTAGAACTGCTCGGTGATGGCTTGCGGACGGGGGTTCAATTCCCCCCGGCTCCACCACTTACAGGCCCGTACGGGGCCGCAACTGACTAAGGCGCTAAGCAAATCAAAGGCTTAGCGCCTTTTTCTTTGCCGCATAGCGCTGCATGAGGTCGCTTGCATCTGGATAACTGCCGGACAACAATGCGGATAACTGGCCCGAACGAGACAGTAGATAGGGGAAAGTTGTCCGGTATGGCTGCGATCGAGACCCTGACAGACAAGACGATTCAGGCGGCGCTCAAGGCGGCCAAAGCCGAAGGCAAGGCCAAGACCATCAGCGACGGCGGCGGGCTGACTTTGCAGGCGCAGCCCAGCGGCATCGGATGGTGGCGTCTGCGGTACTGGATCGACTCCCGCGAAAACAGGCTGAGCCTGGGGACCTATCCGGTGATCAGCCTAGCGCTAGCGCGTGAAAAGCGTCGCGATGCCGTGAAGCTCAAGGCCGAAGGCATAGACCCGAGCAACGAGCGTAAGGCTGCTAAGCGGGTCCGGACGGAGCGGGCTGCAAAGGAGCGTGCCCTGGCTAGCGGTGAGGCTCTTCCCGGATCGTTTCAGGCGGTGGCATTGGAATGGTTGGCCCATGTGCACGAAGCCAAGGTCAGTGAGAGTCACGCAGCCCGCACGCGGATCCGTTTCGAACAAGACGTGTTCCCATGGCTTGGCGCGCGGCCGATGGGCGAAATCGATGCGCCGGAACTCCTGACTGTTCTTCGCCGTGTCGTAGGGCGAGGGGCCATCGAGACTGCGCATCGCGTCAAAGACGCTTGCGGGCAAGTTTTTCGCTACGGAGTAGCGTCGGGGCATTGCGAGCGCAACCCTGCTGCCGATCTACGTGACGCCCTCCCACCGGTGCAAACGAAGCACCTCGCGGCCATCGTTGATCCAAAGCAAGTCGGAGCGCTGTTGCGCGACATGGCCTCTTATGACGGTCACCCGGTTACGCGCGCGGCCTTGGCACTCTCGTCCATGCTGTTGTTGCGTCCTGGCGAGCTTCGCCACATGGAATGGGTCTGGATCGACTTCGACGCTGCCGTGCTTTCGGTACCCGCCGAGGTGATGAAGCGCAGCAAAGCGGACAAGGCAAATGGCCCTCCACATGTGGTCCCGCTCGCGCCGCAGGCGGTCGCTGTTCTAGAAGAAATCAAGCCGCTGTCGGGCTCAGGTCGCTTTGTGTTCCCGGCGCTGACTTCGAGACAGCGCTGCATGAGTGAGAACACGGTCCGCAGCGCCTTGCGTCGCATGGGCTATGGCAATGACGACATGACCGCACATGGCTTTAGGGCGACCGCGCGCACGATGGCTGCTGAGCGCTTGGGGATTGCGCCTGAGGTCATTGAGGCCCAGCTCGGACACGCTGTGCCAGATGCACTTGGCAGGGCTTACAACCGAACGCAGTACCTTGCTCAGCGGCGTGAGTTGATGGTTGCCTGGGCGGACTATTTGGATGTGCTGCGCAAAGGCGCCTCTGTCATTCCTTTGGCGGGGCGCGTAGCGTGAAGTCGCCGATGCATGCTGAATCCCGGCAAGCCTTTACTGCAAGGGTCTCCGCGGCCTTGGACAGCAGCATTCCAATGCGTGAACGTGTCAGCCTGTGCGATTTGGCGTTCTCGTTTCGACAGCGAGAGGTGCTTCGACCAGGCGAAGGAGCCTTGTTGACCGAGGCGATGCGGCGTAGCAGGGCCAAGAAAATCCACTCGCTTGCGCAGCGTCTTTCGGAGCTTGTCCAACGGTGGCATAAAGATTTTCGCCTTTACGCTCACGAGGGTGGGACGCTTGATGAGACGGAGGCGCTGCTGAAGGCGGAGCTTGACGATTTTTACAGCGACGATGTGTGGGTCGGCATAGACGCGAATCGGTTGGCGCTTGCTCTGTATGGCCTCAGCGTGCACATGCATGTAAGTCTCGAGCGATTTCCGCCCAAGAAGGGCCGGAGCGGCCGCTGGGAAGGTCATTACCTGGCGCAGCGCATCGCTGAGGCATTTGACCGAAGCGCGCTAGCGTTCCAAAGGGTGGATAGCAAGAGCCACAAGGACAAATTGGCCGAGCGAACCCTGAAGCTCTTGCTGGAAGAGGCGGGAGTTTCGGGTGCGGGAGACCTTGATACCTATATCCGCCAAGCACGCAAGGAGCTCGCTGGGCCTGGAAGAATGCCTACGAAATTGAAGCGGGTTTTTTCAGGCCCGTGAACGGCTCGCCGGCAGAAATTGCAGCCTTCCTACCGCGAAAGGCTGCACATGGCTGCAAAGAACCAACTTCCCCCTGTACCTCAAGCGCTGCTCGACGTGGCGTTTGTTGACGGTCCGACTTGTGCCGCGGCTGCGGGCCTGTCCCTCAGTTCATGGCATCAACTGGTGCGAGACCTGCAGGCCCCTCAACCTGCAATTCGGCGACCTCGGTGCACTCGATGGCGGCTTGCAGACGTTCGCAACTGGCTCGCTGACGGAGCGGTGCAATCAGCGACGGCCGCCGGCAGCGCAGCGACTGTGATTGCCACTGCCAACAAGGCAAGCGCTGCTGCGAGGTGCAAACGCATCACGAAAGTCGAGGTATGAGTGCATGCCGCCGAAAAACCGCAGCGGCGCAACCACGCCGGGCCTGGTCGAGCCAAATGCGACCAACGTAGAGGCTCAGAAATGCGAAACCCCCGGGGTGAAGGCCGAGGGTTTCTCTAGAACTTCGAATCGTGACGCTGTGAATTGTCGGCATTGCTTCGCACAGAAGCAATGCCCGCAGCTTGGACCGCGGGATGTGCGGGCGCTGACGGCATTGCTTGCCATGCCGTTGGCTCGCGAACAGCTTGATCGAGTCTCAGGCGCGAGCAACTCGCCGGCTTTGGTTCAACGTCTGCGACGCCTACTAGCTTTGGAAATTCCTTGCGACTCGCACTCAGGCATGGATCGAGATGGTCGACGCGTTCGATATGGCATCTACTGCCTCTCAGGTCGAGACAAGGCAAAGGTGCGTGCGGCGCTGCGAGGCTAGATCATGACGAACGGTCGCAATCTGCGCTCTCGAGTCGATCGGTCACGGGTGCCGGGCCCATTTCTTGCGCTGCCACATTCGGTGACAGGTTGCCCGGCCTACATCGAGCTGTCGCATCCGGCAAAGGCGTTGCTGATCGAAATAGCCCGACAGTACAACAGACGCAATAACGGCCAGTTGCTGGCCAGTCGCGCCTTCATGGCGAAACGGGGCTGGAAGTCGGCCGATGTGCTCCAACGGGCGAAGAAGGAGTTGCTGGAGTTTGAGTTCATTGCCGAAACAGTGAAGGGGCATCGTCCTAACAAGGCGAGTTGGTACGCCATCACCTGGCATTGCTTGAACCCTCACTCCGACTATGACGCTGGCGTGGCCGCTACCTTCGCGACGGGCGCCTACGAAAGGTCGGCCTTGACACCAAAACGCGGGCCTTAGTCCGTTAGGCGGAACAGTAAGGATGCAAACTGGTCCGTGCGCAGGAACAGGAAATGGGAGCGCTGTTCCGCCGCACGGGCCAATTCGCCCGGATTTTTCTAGGCCGTCTGTCCCGCCAGCCGGGCACCATCTAGAAAAGCCATCTGTCTGTGTCGTGAACTGGATTGGAGGGAAGTGATGAGCGCCTTCATGGAGCAGCGCGTCGAGGCGGCAGTGAGTGCGTATTTCAAGGCGTTTGACCTACTACCGCTGGCACCATTCGGCGTTGACCCGGCGAAGCTAGCTGAGGTGCTCGAAGCGGCCGTCGCCGCTGGTCAACCTGTCCCGCCTGATTTCGACTTCTGGGGGGACTTGCCGCCTAGCGCTTGCGCCTGACGTCGACGTTGCCGGAACCCAATGCTGGGCCGACCTGACTGCTTCCTACGTTCACCCTCGTTTACAGGAACAGCTCTGGGACTTTGACTTCTAGGGCTGTAGCGAGGGTTTCAATCGCATCCAGCGAGGGATTCGCTCCGCCAGTCTCGATTCGCGACATGTAGGAGCGCGCGAAGCCGCATTTTTCGGCGAACTCGTCCTGCTTGTAGCCAGCGGCCAGTCGCAGCTCGCGAACACGTTCTCCGAATCGAATGCGCAACGGCTTCATTGGCCGCGCATGTTCCGAGTGGGACCACCAATCGAGAACCCACTAATCGTGACATGATGGCGGCGCCTGTCGCAGGTTTGCGCATCGCCTGTCCTAGGTACGAACAACGAGATGCGATGTAGGGGAGCTATTGATGCTTATCAGAACAGTCGCGGCATTGGCGTTTCTATGTGCTAGCTTGGTCGGTTGCGGGACTGCTCACAGACAGGCAGCAGAAGAGTTTGTCCGGACCCAACCACCTAGCGCCTGGGGGCGGGAGCCCCCAGCGGGGCATCAGGACGCGGAGCGCAAATACATCCTTGCGCAGCTCAAGGATCCATACTCTGCTGACGTTCGGCATGGTGGCCTGCGGCGAGTGGTGATTTCGGCCTCATTCACGGACCCCGCGGTTGTTGCTGTGTGGGAGTCGGCGGCCCAAGTGAACGCCAAAAACTCCTACGGAGCATTCACTGGGTTTCAGCCGTGGACGTTCTTCTACCGAGACGGGGCGCTGTTCGCCGTTGAATCACGTGAAGGGCGGCGATGGGTCGTAAATGGAAATCCTGGTGCTTTGTACCCGACCATGGATTCGCTGTCGAAAGGGCTCAAATAGGAGTTGTTTATAGGAAGCCGACTAACCAAGGCGTTCAGAACTTCTGCCTCCGGCTTCGGCGAGTTTTTCCTTTACCTACCTGTACAGATTGAACAGTCTGGGCTGTGAACGGCTTCGGCTCCGTCATTGGTCTTGGGTGGCGGGTGTGGGGGTTCTGGCCTGACTAGTCAACACTATTGCTATGTTGACCTACCAAGTTCGCCCTAGGATTTTTCGCACTGGCGATAGTCAATTCCCTGAATTTCCGCTGAGCGGCGAGATCAGATTGCACCTCGCGCCGCGGCAGCCATTCGGGGTTGAAGCGGGCGGAGGGCGAACTGCGGTGATGGGAGGTGGCTCAACTGTCACTTTCAATGCCAACAATGGGGAGTACTTCATCGTGTCGAAGACCCCGCTGCAGCCGCTAGATGTCACTCTAAGCGCGCCGGACCAAGTCATACGTCTTGAAGGCGCCAGGCTAACCGTATCGCAGTCGTTCGAATCGCTTAAGCAGGTGGCCGCGGTCATTGACGGACTCTATTTCGCCATCCCGGCACTGCTGGCCGTCGAGTTCGCGGATCCCCCTTTTGTGGAGCGAGTAGACGGGACCCTCGGAGGCGTCGGCTTTCGCTGGGAGTTGGAGGACTGGGCGGTTCGAGCGGTGGCGACAACGCAGGTCAAGCAGGAACAACTGTTCGCGAAAAGCTGGGAAAGGCTGTCGCTACTCGCGGACCCGCAAGGCCGCCGCCTGTTCGCGGCATTGCACTACTTCCACACTGCGGCGCGCTTGGCCCGCGTTGCGTCGGTCGCGGGAGAATTTTTGCCTGAGATTCTCCTGAACCTGTCAAAGGTCTTGGAGGTGCTGTTCCCACCTGGAGGGGATGGCATGAGTCGTAATGCTGCTCGAGCAGGCCTAAAGGGAATAGGAATTTCCGAAGACGAGATCGAGAGCGACTACCTTCCGGCGATGGTTCTACGCAATGAAATCGACGTTGGCCATGTCGACCTGAGCCTGTTCGCGGCCGACCAACTTCAGACAATTCACGGGTACACCGAGCGGGCCGAGGCTGCCTTTCGAAGACTGTTGTCTCGTGTCTTGACGCGGATCGAAGAAGGTACGTTTGTTGTAGCTGCGCACGATCCTGCTCCAGCTACCGGAACTGCTGTCCAAGTGATTGATAGGCTGCGCAAGTATGCAGCCGACCGGACAACTATCCGGATAACTCGAACGTCCAGTGATGACTGAACTCAGAGTTCATGGGCCTTGGCGGCGAAAGTTCAAGTGACCCCGGCCCACCAAACAAGAAGGCCTCGATGACATCCGTCATCGAGGCCTTTTCATTTGTGCCTGGATCAAGCGCTACCCCAGCATCCAGCTGCTGATCCTGAAGGTCAGGAATGAGGCCAAGTACGCCAGCCCGAACAAGTAGCCCGCCATGATCAGCGGGATGCGCAGGCCGCCGGTCTCACGCTTGACGGCCGCCAGCGTCGCCAGGCATTGCGGCGCGAACACGTACCAGGCGAGCAGCGACAGCGCCGTCGGCAGGCTCCAGGTCTGGGCGATCAAGGGAGCCAGGGTGGAGCTCGCATCCTCGGCCGTGGCGGACAGTGCGTAGACCGTGCCCAGCGCGCTGATCGCCACTTCACGGGCAGCAAGACCTGGCACCAGGGCCAGGCTGATCTGCCAGTTGAAACCTATGGGCTCGAAGATCTGCGCCAGGCCGCGGCCCAGCCAGCCGGCGATGCTGTACTGGATGGCCGGCCCCTCGGCGCCGGCCGGTGGGAGCGGGAAGCTGGACAAGGCCCATAGCGCCACCGTCAGCACGAGGATGATGCCGCCGACACGCCGGAGGAAGATCTCGGCGCGCTGCCAAAGGCCAATGAGGATGTTGCGCGGTTGCGGCCAGTGGTAGGCGGGTAGTTCCATCATCAGCGGGCGCGTGGCCGCTGAATTGGCGAACCGCTTGAGCACCCAGGCTACGGCCATCGCGCCGACGATGCCAGCCACATAGAGCCCGAACAGCACCAGGCCCTGCAGTTCCACACCACCCCACAGGCGGCGTTGCGGGATGAAGGCGCCTATCAGCAGCGCATAGACCGGCAGCCGGGCCGAGCAGGTCATCATCGGTGCGATCAGGATGGTGACGAGCCGGTCACGCGGGCTGGCGATGGAGCGGGTGGCCATGATGCCGGGGATGGCGCAGGCAAAGCTTGAAAGCAGCGGGATGAAGCTGCGGCCGGACAAGCCCACCGAGCCCATCATCCGGTCGAGCAGGAAGGCGGCCCGCGGCAGGTAGCCCGACTCTTCCAGCACCAGGATGAAGAAGAACAAGATCAGGATCTGTGGAAGGAAGGCGAGCACCGCGCCGGCGCCGGCCAGCACGCCATCGACCAGCAGGCTGCGCAGCCAGTTGTCGGGGAGCCAATGGCTGGCTTGAATGCTCAACCAGGCGATGCCGGCTTCGATGAGGTCCTTGGGGGGCTCGGCCCAGGCGAACACCGCCTGGAAGAGCAGGAACAGCAGCGCGGCCAGCAGCACCGGTCCGAAAACCGGATGCAAGACCCAGCGGTCCAGCCGGTCGCTGGGCAGTTCGTGGCTTTGGTCGGCGATGCCCAGTTCAGCCAGCACCTGGTTCACGCGCGTCTGGTCGTTGTGCTCGTCCGCATGAGCGCTGGCCAATTGCAGCCGCCGCCAGTCCTCCCTGGCCTCCAGCAAATTCGTGAGTTCGGTGATGCCTTCCCCGTGGGTGGCCACGGTCTTGACTACGGGTACTCCCAGTTGCCGGGACAGCGCCTCGGCGTCGATCCGTATGCCGCGACGTTCCGCGAGGTCGGCCATGTTGAGGGCTACTACGCAGGGTAGGCCCAGGCGCTGTATGCCGAGCAGCAGGCGCAGGTTGCGGCGCAGATTGGTGGCGTCCAGCACGCAGACCACCAGATCGGGCCGACGCTCACCCTGGGCGCGGCCGGCGAGCACGTCGCAAGTGACGCGCTCGTCCGGCGAGCGCGGGTAGAGGCTGTACGTGCCGGGAAGATCCAACAGCCGCAGTGACTTGCCGGCCGAGGTCTTGATACGGCCTTCCTTGCGCTCGACCGTGACGCCAGCGTAATTGGCCACCTTCTGGCGGCTGCCGGTCAGGCGGTTGAACAAAGCGGTCTTGCCGCAGTTCGGGTTGCCGACCAAGGCCAGCAGCAGGCCGGCGGGATGGACATGGATGGCGCTGGTATTGCGCGCGCTCATGCCGCGGTGGCCACTTCAATGCAGGCCGCTTCGGCACGACGCAGGGCGAACGTCGAATGACCGATGCGAACCACGAGCGGGTCGCCGCCCAGGGCTGCGCGAGCCATCAGCCGTACCGGTTCGCCAGGCACAAAACCGATCTGCTCCAGCCAGGGACCCCATTCGGGCGCTTCGGCCGGCACCTGCACCTTGCTGACCCTGAGCGGGGCGCCGATGTCGGCTTGATCGAGGGTGGGGGGTGGCAAGCTGGGCATAGGCTGGAGGCGAGCTGGGTGAGGTGATATTAAACGAGATTTATTCTCATTGACCTGCCGCTGGGGGTCGTTCCGAGTGACGCCAAATCCCATTCGACGCGTGCCCCAAAAACGCCGCTTGAATGGTGGCCTCTGGAATTTGCGCAAACGCGCCAATGCTGGCGCGCAAACGTTTAGTGTTTCCCTCATGCAGCCTGTACACTGCGCCCTCCTAAAATCCGGCAGCTCCTCCGCTTGTGCCGTCCGACGGCGCGATATAAAGCGGCAGACGCCAGGTCGGCGTCGACCTCAACAACAGCCCAACGGACTCTCCATGAAGCCTGTTTCTTCCTCGCTCAGCCTTGGCGTGATCGCGGCAGCCCTGTCGACCCTGGCCAGTCTGCCGGCCCAGGCCGATCCGGCGGTGATCTTTGATATGGGCGGCAAGTTCGACAAGTCGTTCAACGAGGCGGCCTACCGCGGTGTCGAGCGCTGGAAGCAGGAGACCGGCAAGAACTATCTCGAGTTCGAGATCAGCAACGACACCCAGCGCGTGCAGGCGATCCGCCGCATGGCCGAGCGGGGTGCCAATCCCATCATCTCGATCGGCTTCGCCCAGGGCTCGGCGCTGAAGCAGGTGGCCAAGGACTTTCCCAAGACCCAGTTCGTGATCATTGACGAGCGGGTCGAAGGCAAGAACGTGCAGTCCGTGGTTTTCAAGGAGCACGAGGGCAGCTACCTGGTCGGCGTGATGGCGGCCCTGACGAGCAAGACTGGCAAGGTCGGCTTCGTCGGCGGCATGGACATCCCGCTGATCCGCAAGTTCCAGTGCGGCTACGAGCAGGGTGCCAAGGCGGCCAATCCCAAGGCCGAGGTGTTCACCAACATGACCGGCACGACCTCGTCGGCCTGGAACGACCCGACCCGTGGTGGCGAACTGGCCAAGGCGCAGTTCGCCAAGGGCTCGGACGTGGTCTTCGCCGCGGCCGGCGGCACCGGCAACGGCGTCTACCAGGCGGCCAAGGATGCCGGCAAGCTGGCCATAGGCGTCGACTCCAACCAGAACCACCTGCAGCCCGGCACCATGCTGACTTCCATGGTCAAGCGCGTGGACGTGGCCGTCTACAACGTGCTCAAGGCCTGGACCGGCGGCGTGCAGGAACTGGGCCTGAAGGAAGGCGGCGTGGACTACGCCATGGACCAGCACAACGCCAAGCTGGTCAGCCCGGCGCTCAAGGCCAAGGTCGATGCCTACAAGGCCGACATCATTGCCGGCAAGATCAAGGTGGTCGACTACATGGCGACCTCGACCTGCAAGTACTGATTGACGCGGGCATGACGCAGAGCAGTAGCGGCGCGGCCTCCATGGATCTCGCGCCACCGGCCGTCGCCCTGCACGGCATAGACAAGCGCTTCGGCGCGGTCCATGCCAACCGCGGTGTGAGCCTGGCCGTGTCCGAGGGCACGGTGCACGGCATCGTCGGCGAGAACGGCGCCGGCAAGAGCACGCTGATGGCCATCCTGTACGGCTACTACCAGGCCGACGGCGGGCATATCGAGGTGCGCGGCGACAAGGTCGCCATCGCCAACTCGCACGAGGCCATCGCCCTGGGCATCGGCATGGTCCACCAGCACTTCATGCTGGTCGATACGCTGTCCTGCCTGGACAACGTGATGCTCGGCGCCGAGCCCAGCTTCTGGCTGCAATCGGGCGAGAAGACGGTGCGCGCAGGGCTGCAGAAGCTGATGCTTGAAACCGGCCTGCAAGTGCGCCTGGATTCGCTGGCCGGCGAGTTGCCGGTGGGCGAGCTGCAGCGGCTGGAGATTCTCAAGGCCCTGTACCGCGGCGCCCGCATCCTGATCCTGGACGAGCCTACGGCGGTGCTGACGCCGCAAGAGACGCTGCAGCTGTTCGAGACGCTGCGCAAGCTGAAGGAGCGCGGCACGACCATCATCATCATCACGCACAAGCTCAAGGAAGTTATGGCCTTGTGCGATGCCGTGACCGTGATGCGCGCCGGCCAGGTCATCAAGACCTGCGCCATCGCCGAGACCGATCCCGAGGACCTGGCCGAAGCCATGGTGGGCCGCAAGGTCAACCTGGGCCGCCCGGACAGCGGCGCGAGCGAGGGTGCTGAGCAGCGCCTGGCCGTGCGCGGCCTGAACCTCAAGAGCGAGCAGGGCGTGAGCCTGCTGGCCAACATCGAGCTGAGCCTCAAGGCCGGCGAGATAGTCGGCGTGGCCGGCGTCTCCGGCAATGGCCAGAGCGAATTGCTGGAGGTGCTCTCCGGCATGCACGTACCCGACAGCGGCAGCCTGGAACTGGGCGGCCAGAAGTTCACGGCCGAGCAGTGGCTGGAGCCGGGCCGGGCGCGCGAACTCAAGCTGGCCCATGTGCCGGAAGACCGCCATGTCTGCGGCATGGTGATGAGCTTCCCGGCCTGGGAGACGGCAGCGCTGGGCTACCAGCAACAGTACGCGTCTGCGCCGCTGGGCTGGGGCATGGACCACGGCCTCATGCGCAAGCAGACCCGCCAGATGCAGGAGCGCTTCGACGTGCGTCCGCGCGACGAGAACCTCGGTTCGAGCAAGTTCTCCGGCGGCAACCAGCAGAAGCTGATCCTGGCCCGCGAGATCGGCCAGGCGCCGACGGTGCTGCTGGTCGGCCAGCCGACCCGCGGCGTCGACATCGGCGCCATCGAATTCATCCACGGCCAGCTGCGCGCGCTGCGCGATGCCGGCTGCGCGGTGCTGCTGGTCAGCTCGGAGCTGGACGAGATCCTGGCCCTGGCCGACCGCGTCGTCGTCATGAACGGCGGCCGCATCACCGGTGAGCTGGGCATCGCCCAGTGCGACGAGAAATCCCTGGGCCTGCTGATGGCAGCCCAGGCTAGCGAGAGCGTTTCCGCATGAGCAGCCAACAAGCCTACGTCCTGCCGCGCTGGATAGACATCGGCCTGCTGCCGCTGTGGAACCTGCTGGTGGCCCTGGCCGTCACCGGCGCTGTGGTGATGCTGATCGGCCAGAGCCCGAGCCAGGCCCTGAGCCTGCTGGTCCAGGGTTCGCTCGGCAGCGCTCGCGGCATAGGCTACACGCTGTACTACGCCACCACCTTCATCTTCACCGGCCTGGCGGTCTCGGTCGCCTTCTACGGCGGCCTGTTCAACATCGGCGGGGAAGGGCAGGCCACCTTCGGCGGCCTGGGCGTGGCGCTGCTGGCGCTGGCTCTTGGCCCGCTGTTGCCCGCGCCTCTGCTGCTGCCCTTGCTGGTGCTGGGCGCGGCCCTGTTCGGCATGGCCTGGGCGGCCATTCCGGCCTATCTGCAGGCCTGGCGCGGCAGCCACATCGTCATCACGACGATCATGTTCAATTTCCTGGCCAGCAGCCTCAACGTGTATCTGCTGGTGAACCACCTCAGGCCCGCCGGTTCCATGGCCGTGGAGAGCTCGGAGTTCGCCGATGCCGCGCGCATGCCGGCGCTGCACGAACTGGCCGCCAAGTTCGGCTGGGAGCTGCCGTCTTCGCCGCTGAATCTCAGCCTGCTGCTGGCCATCCTGGCCTGCTGCTTCGTCTACTGGTTCCTGTGGCGCAGCCGTGCCGGCTACGCCTTGCGTGCAGTCGGCAGCGCGCCGCGCGCCGCGCATTACGCCGGCATCAAGCCGCGCATGCAGGTGTTGATCGCCATGGGCCTGTCGGGCGCGCTGGCCGGCATGGTCGGGGTCAATGAGATCTCGGGCGTGCAGGGCAAGCTGACGCTGGACTTCGTCGCCGGTGCCGGCTTCACCGGCATCGCCGTGGCCCTGATGGGCCGCAACCATCCGGTGGGCATCGTGCTGGCCTCGCTGCTGTTCGGCGTGCTCTACCAGGGCGGTGTCGAGGTGGCCTTCGAGATGCCCGGCTTCAGCCGCGAGATGGTGGTCACGGCCCAAGGCCTGATCGTGCTGTTCGCTGGCGCGATGGCGGCCGTCAGTGCGCCGATGTTCGCCAAGCTGTATGCGGCCCTGAAGAGCAAGAACCACAAGGAGGCCGTCCGTGGATGAGTTGCTGATCGGCTCCATGCTGGGCTCGACCTTGCGGGTCACGACGCCGCTGCTGCTGTGCGCGCTGGCCGGCCTGGTGTCGGAGCGCTCTGGCGTGATCGACATCGGCCTGGAAGGCAAGATGCTCGCGGCCGCCTTCGCCGCTGCGGCCACGGCTTCCGTCACCCATTCGACCGCGCTCGGCCTGCTCGCCGCCATTGCCGTGGCCTGTGCCTTCTCGCTGGTCCATGGCTTTGCCTGCGTCACGCACCGTGGCGACCAGGTCGTGTCCGGCGTGGCCCTGAACATGGTGGCCGCCGGCCTGACCGTGGTGCTGGGCATCGCCTGGTTCAAGCAGGGCGGCCAGACGCCGCCGGTCGACGCCGACGTGCGCATGACCGGCCTGATCCCGGCCTGGAGTGAGCCTTCCGGTGCCGCCGATGCGCTCGGATCCTGGCTGGGCGCCATCGTCGGCCATGGCCTCCTGAGCCACAACATCCTGGTCTACCTGGCCTTTGCCGGCGTGGCCGGCGTCTGGTTCTTCCTGATGCGTACCAAGCCGGGCCTGCGGCTGCGCGCCGTCGGCGAGAACCCGGCCATGGTGGATGCGGCCGGCGTGTCGGTGACCCGTCTTCGTTACGCCGCGCTGATGATCAACGGCCTGCTGTGCGGCCTGGCCGGCACCTACCTGGTGCTGGCGCAGAACGCTTCGTTCTCGCCGAACATGACGGCGGGCCGCGGCTTCATCGCGCTGGCCGCGATGATCTTCGGCAAGTGGAAGCCGCTGCCGACCATGTTCGCCTGCCTGCTGTTCGGCTTTCTGGACGCACTGGCCATCCGCCTGCAGGGCGTGGCCTTGCCAGGCGTGGGCGAGGTGCCGGTGCAGCTGATCCAGGCGCTGCCCTACCTGCTGACCGTGATCCTGCTGGCCGGCTTCATTGGCCAGGCCCTGGCGCCCAAGGCGCTGGGCCGGCCGTATGTGAAAGAACGCTGATGACCAAGCTGTCCGACGAACTGCTGCAGCAACTGCTGGCAGCGTCCCTGGCTGCGCGCCAGCGGTCCCATTCGCCCTATTCCAAGTTCGCGGTCGGTGCGGCCGTGCTGGACGAGCAGGGCCGCATCCACCTGGGTGCGAACATAGAGAACGCCGCCTATCCTCAAGGCTGGTGTGCCGAAGCCACGGCCCTGGGTGCGATGGTGATGGCTGGCGGCCGCCGCGCCCGCGCGGTGCTGGTCAGCGGCCCCGGCCCCGACGTCCTGACGCCCTGCGGCGGCTGCCGCCAGAAGATGCGCGAATTCGCCGGCGACGACCTGCTGGTGATCGCCGGTGATGCCAGCGGCATCAAGCAGCAATGGACCTTGGCCGAACTGCTGCCGTTCAGCTTCGGCCCGGACCATTTGAAGTGAAGTACCAGGAGAACAAGAAATGATCGACCACAAGACCCTCGAGCCCAAGATCGTCGACACCGTCGCCAAGCTGAACCAGCTCTATGGCGCGGCCCCCGAAGTGGCCGTCGTGCTCGGCTCGGGCTGGGCCGGCGCGGTCAGCCATGTCGAGGAGGCCCAGCATCTGCCCTATACCGAGCTGTCGGCCTTCCCGCAGCCCAAGGTCGAAGGCCATGTGAACGAGATCGTGGTCGGCAAGATCGGCAGCCAGCGCGTCGTCATGCTGCGCGGCCGTGCCCACACCTACGAAAGCGGTGACTGCACCGGCATGGCCGGCGCGCTGCGCAGCCTGGCCCGCTGGGGCGTCAAGCTGGTGCTGCAGACCAATGCCTCGGGCTCGCTGCGCCCGCACATGCCGCCGGGCAGCCTGATGCTGATCTCGGACCACATCAACGCACCGCAGCGCTCGCCGCTGATAGGCGAACCGGGCAGCAGCCGCTTCTGCGACATGAGCGCCGCCTACGACCTCGAGCTGCGCAGCCATGCCAAGGCGCTCGCCAAGGAGCGCAACCAGATCCTGGGCGAGGGCGTCTACTGCTGGGCCGTGGGCCCGCAGTTCGAGACCCCGGCCGAGATCCGCATGTTCGCCGCCTGGGGCGCCGATGCCGTGGGCATGAGTACCGTGCCCGAGACCATCCTGGCCCGCCATGCCGGCCTGCGCGTGATGGGCCTGGCCCTGATGACCAATATGGCAGCCGGCCTCTCCGACGAAGCCTTGACCCATGCGCTGACGCTGCAGCAGGCCCAGGTCTCCGGTGAGCGCGCCGCGGGCTTCCTGGCGGCCCTGGTGGCCAGCTTCGCCACGCTGCCTTCGCTGCAAGCCTGAAGACGATGAGTGCCGAGCTGCTGCATGCGGCCCGGCAGGCCCTGGCCTGCCTGGACCTGACCAGCCTGAACGACGGCGACACCGCCGCCGACATCGAGGCCCTGTGCCGCCGCGCCCAGACGGCCCATGGCCCGGTGGCCGCGGTCTGCGTCTGGCCGCGCTTCGTCGCCCAGGCGCGCTCGCTGCTGCCCAAGACCATCAAGGTTGCAGCCGTGGCCGATTTCCCGGATGGCGCACTGGATGTACCGCGCGCGCTGGCCGATGTCGAGGCCATTGCCCAGGCCGGTGGCGACGAGGTGGACGTGGTCCTGCCCTACAAGGCCCTGATCGCCGGCCAGGTCACCGAGGTGGCCGAGTTCCTGGCCGAGGTGCGCCATGCCAGCCGACCGCTGACGCTCAAGGTCATCATCGAGAGCGGAGAGCTGAAGACGCCCGAGCTGATCGCCCAGGCCACGCGCCTGTCGCTGGCGGCCGGCGCCGACTTCATCAAGACCAGCACCGGCAAGAGCGCGGTCTCGGCCACGCTGGACGCGGCCCGGGTGATGCTGCAGGAGATCAAGGCCAGCGGCCTGGCCAATGCCGGCTTCAAGGCCAGTGGTGGCATCCGCACCGTCGCCGACGCGGCGGCCTACCTGGCGCTGGCAGCCGAGAAGCTGGGTGCCGAGGCTGTGCAGCCTGGCCGCTTCCGCTTCGGTGCCAGCGGCCTGCTGAACGACATCGAGGCCCAGCTGTCCGGTACTGCCGCGGCTGCGTCCTCCAGCAGTTATTGATCGCAGAACAAAGGACAGGGTAGTACCGCCATGCTGGCTCAAGAAATCATCCGCGCCAAGCGCGACGGCCGCGCGCTCGACGAGGCGCAGATCCAGAACTTCGTCCGCGGCCTGGTGGACGGCAGCTGGAGCGAAGGCCAGGTGGCAGCGCTGGGCATGGCCGTGTTCCTGCGCGGCATGGGCCGCGACGAGGCCGTGCTGCTGACCCGCGCGATGATGAATTCCGGCCGCGTCATGCGCTGGCCCGACATGCCGGGCCCGGTGCTTGACAAGCATTCCAGCGGTGGCGTCGGCGACAAGGTCAGCCTGATGCTGGCGCCCATGGTGGCCGCTTGCGGCGGCTATGTGCCCATGATCGCCGGCCGGGGCCTGGGCCACACCGGCGGCACGGTGGACAAGCTGGAAGCGATTCCTGGCTATTCGACGGCGCCGGATCCGGCGCTGTTCGATCGCATCGTCCGCAATCTGGGCTGCGCCATCATCGGCCAGACCGGCGACCTGGCTCCGGCCGACAAGCGCTTCTACGCGACGCGCGACGTGACCGCCACGGTCGAGAGCGTGCCCCTGATCACCGCCAGCATCCTGTCCAAGAAGTTGGCCGCCGGCCTCGAAGGCCTGGCCATGGACATCAAGTGCGGCAGCGGTGCCTTCTGCGACACGCCCCAGATGGCCCAGGACCTGGCCGAGAGCATCGTGGCCGTGGGCAGCGGCGCCGGCCTGAAGATCCGCGCCCTGATCACCGACATGAACGAGGTGCTGGGCTTCGACGCCGGCAATGCGCTGGAGATCCGCGAGACCCTCCGCTACCTCAAGGGCGAGCAGCGCGAGCCGCGCCTGCACGAGGTCACGCTGGCCCTGTGCGCCGAGATGCTGGTGCTGGGCGGCCTGGCTGCCGACACGGCAGCGGCACGCGTCAAGCTGCAAGCCTCGCTGGACAGCGGCGCTGCGGCCGAGAAGTTCTCGGCCATGGTCGCGGCCCTGGGCGGCCCCGCCGATCTGCTGGAGCGTCCGGACGCCTACCTGGCGCAAGCGCCGGTGGTGCGTGCCGTGCCCGCCTTGCAGGCCGGTCGCCTGACGGCGATGAACACCCGCGACATCGGCCTGGCCGTGGTCGAGCTGGGCGGCGGCCGTCGCGTCGCGGCCGACAAGATCGACATGGGCGTGGGCTTCAGCGAATTCCGCCACCTGGGCGACGAGCTGGCGGCCGGCGAGCCCATCGCCGTCGTGCATGCGGCCAGCGAGGATGCGGCCGCGCGTGCCATCGCCGCGATCCAGCAGGCCTGCACTATCAGCCAGGGCGCGTGGAGCGCCCAGCCCATCGTGATGGGCACGGTCGGCTAGACTGCCGGCCCTGCCGATATCCGTTCCCGAGTTCCCATGTCCGACCAGCCCGACGAGTCCAAGCGCCGCCCGATCAAGAGCTTCGTGGTGCGCCCCGGCCGCATGGGCACGGGCCAGGCCAAGGCCCTGGCCGAGCTGGGGCCGCGCTTTGTCCTGCCCTACGAGGCCGGCAAGCGGCTGGATCCGTCGGCGGTCTTCGGCCGCCAGGCACCGGTCGTGCTCGAGATCGGCTTCGGCATGGGGGCCGCGACGGCGCAGATCGCGACCACGCTGCCGGACCACGACTTCATTGGCTGCGAGGTGCACGAGCCCGGCGTCGGTGCGCTGCTGAAGCTCATCGGCGAGCAGCAGCTGACCAACCTCCGCATCTTCCAGCACGACGCCGTTGAAGTGCTGGAGCAGATGATCGAGCCGGCCTCGCTGGCCGGCGTCCACATCTTCTTCCCCGACCCCTGGCACAAGACCCGCCACAACAAGCGCCGCCTGATCCAGGCGCCTTTCGTGGCCAAGCTGGTCCAGTACATCAGGCCGGGCGGCTACCTGCACTGTGCCACCGACTGGGAGCCCTACGCCCAGCAGATGCTGGAAGTGCTGGGCGCCGAGCCGCAGTTGCAGAACACGGCCGAGGCCTATGCGGAGAAGCCGGCCTACCGGCCGCTGACCAAGTTCGAGAACCGCGGCCTCAAGCTGGGCCATGGGGTCTGGGACCTGGTGTTCCGCCGCCGCTGATCGCCCATCCTCTTGCGCTGATAGAGTCCCGCTTCATGTCCGAAGCGCTTCAACTCCAGGGCCGACACCTGCTGCTCGGCCTGTCCGGCGGCATCGCAGGCTACAAGGTGGCCGAGCTGGTGCGCCTGCTCACCAAGGCCGGTGCCACGGTCCAGGTCATGATGACCGAGGCGGCCGAGCAATTCATCACCGCGGTGACCCTGCAGGCCCTGTCCAACAGGCCGGTCGTGACCAGCCAGTGGGATGCCCGCGAGGCCAACAACATGGCCCACATCAACCTGAGCCGCGAGGCCGACCTGATGCTGATAGCGCCGGCCAGCGCCGACTTCATCGCCAAGCTGGCGCAGGGCAGGGCGGACGAGCTCTTGAGCCTCACGGCGCTGGCGCGCCCGATGGAGCGATGCCCCCTGCTGGTGGCGCCGGCCATGAACCGCGAGATGTGGGCCCATCCGGCCACGCAGCGCAATGTGGCCCAGATCAAGGCCGATGGCGCCACGGTGCTGGGCCCGGCGGCGGGCGACCAGGCCTGCGGCGAGATAGGCGATGGCCGCATGCTGGAGGCGGCCGAGCTGTTCGACGAGATCGTGGCCTTCCTGCAACCCAAGCTGCTGGCCGGCAGGAAGCTGCTGATCACGGCCGGCCCTACCTTCGAGCCCATAGACCCGGTGCGCGGCATCACCAACCTGTCCAGCGGCAAGATGGGCTTCTCCATCGCCCGCGCGGCGGCAGATGCAGGCGCCGAGGTGAGCTTGGTGGCCGGCCCGGTCAATTTGCCAACCCCGCGCGGCGTGCGCCGCATCGACGTGCAAACCGCGCAGCAGATGTATGAGGCTGTGCTGCCTCGCGCCTCGGTCAACGACGTCTTCGTCGCCACTGCAGCCGTGGCCGACTGGCGGCCGGCCGCCTCGGCCGAGCACAAGATCAAGAAGGACGGCTCCGGCCAGGCGCCCAGCATCGCGATGGCCGAGAACCGCGACATCCTGGCCGCCGTGGCGGCCCTGCCGGACAGGCCCTACTGCGTCGGCTTTGCCGCCGAGAGCCAGGACCTGCTGAAGCACGCCAGCGAGAAGCGGCTGCGCAAGAACATCCCCTTGATCGTCGGCAACCTGGGCCCCGCGACCTTCGGCCGCGACGACAACACGCTGCTGCTGGTGGACGAGCGCGGCCACCGCGAGATTCCCTGCAACGACAAGCTCAGCCTGGCCCGCGAACTGGTTCGCGAGATCGCCACGCGCCTCCAAGAGAACGCATGACCACCATCGACCTGAAAGTGCTCGACGCCCGCATGGCCGAGCAGCTCCCTGCCTACGCCACGCCCGGCAGCGCCGGCCTCGACCTGCGCGCCTGCCTGGATGAGGCCGTCACGCTGGAGCCCGGCCAGACCACGCTGATCCCGACCGGCCTGGCGATCCACATCGAGGACCCGGGACTGGCGGCGCTGATACTGCCGCGCTCGGGACTGGGCCACAAGCACGGCATCGTGCTGGGCAATCTGGTCGGGCTGATCGATTCGGACTACCAGGGCCAGCTGATGGTCAGCTGCTGGAACCGCGGCCAGACCACGTTCGTGATCCAGCCCATGGAGCGCATCGCCCAGCTGGTGCTGGTGCCCGTGGTGCAGGCCGCGTTCCGGCGCGTCGATGACTTCGATGCCAGCCACCGCGGAGAAGGTGGCTTCGGCTCCACTGGAAAAAGTTAGCCCCTCGCCCGTGGGTACACGGTCGGCCCCCCGAGGGGGCGCTCGCCCATGGCGAGCTTGAGTTGTCCTTGGGGCGGCCCGGCGAACAACTCAATGCCTGCGGCGCAATTCAGTGGAGGGCTTCACCGGGCGGCGCGCCGTTGACGACGCTGAACACCGGCTCGCCTATCGAGCCGGCCTCGATCTCTTCCTCGGTGGCCTCGCGCACGTCGCGCACCTTCAGGTACATGCGCAGGCCTATGCCGGCCAGCGGATGGTTGCCGTCCAGCACCACGTGTTCGGGGTAGACCTCGGTCACCGTGTAGACGTTGTCCGGCGGCATGCCCTCGGTGGCCGCGCCTTCCGGCAGGCCCTCGAACTGCATGCCGACGTCCACGTTCTCGGGCATCAGCGACTTGGCCTCGAAGCAGACCAGGCCGGAGTCGTAATCGCCGAAGGCGTCTTCCGGTTCCAGGGCGATGGCGGCCTCGAAGCCGGCCTCCTGGCCGTTGATCGCTTCCTCGACCTTGGCGAACAGATCGTCGCCGCCATAGAAGAACTCCAGCGGCTCGGCCAGCTCGTCGATCAGCTGGCCTTGCGCGTCCTCAAGTCTCCAGCTCAGGGAGACGACGCAGGGGGCGGAAATTTGCATCGGCGGATTGTTTCACACCTGAAAGTTGGCGAAGCGAAGCAGGGCCTTGCAGCCGGCGCCGTCCTGCCGCGGCTCCAGGCTCAGCACGCCGCCATGGGCCTCGGCGATCTGGCGGCATAGCACTAAGCCTATGCCCATGCCCTCGGGCTTGGTGCTGTAGAAGGGCACGAACAGATTGGCCGGGTTGGCAATGCCCGTGCCCTGGTCCAGCACCGTCAGCTGGGGCGACTCGGCGCTGCACAGCAGGCGCAGCGGCGCACCGCCGGCTTCGACGCCGTTCTTCAGCAGATTGATCAGCAGCTGCTCGATCTGCAACGGGTCGCCGAAGAAGCTCAGGGGCCCGGTCTGCGCGAACTCCAGCTGCAGCTGCGCCTCCGGCAGCATGGCGGGCAGGCGCTGCACCAGGTCGGCCAGGTCGAAGACGCGCTTGCGCGGCTCGGGCAGCCGGGCCAGGGCCGCATAGCGGCGTATGAACTCGGCCAGGTGCTCGGAGCGCTCCTGCATGATGGCCAGGCCTTCGTGCAGGTCCTGGAGTCCGGCCGCGCCGCTGGTGGGCAGCTGCTTGCGCAAGGTGGCGCTGAGGCTGGCGATAGGCCCCAGCGAGTTGTTGACCTCGTGGCTCAGCACCCGCAGCAGCCGCCGCCAGGCCTGCAGCTCCTCGTTGCGCAGTACCTGCTTGAGGTCGGTGATGAAGAGCAGTTGCAGCTGCGGCTGGCCGTCCACCTCGTAGGACTGGCGGCGCAAGCGCCATAGCCCGGCCGCGCCGGGAAACACATGCTCGTGCAGGCACTCGGTGTCGGCCTCCAGCAGCGGCGCCAGGCCCAGCAGCTCGGCGCTGCGGCCCAGCACGGCTTCGCGCGGCTGCTGCAAGAGCGCCAGGGCCGTGGGATTGGCCAGCAGCAACTGCTGGGCCGGATCGAACACGCAGACCGCCACGTCCATGCTTTCGACCACGCTGTCCACCAGGCGCAGCGCCTGTTCCGAGCGCAGGCGCTGGCGGTGCAGGGTGTCGGCCAGGCTGTTGATCTGGCGGCCCAGCAGGTCCTGCTCGCCGGAGCGGCGCAGTCGCAGACTGAAATCGCCCGCAACCATGCCCTCGACCACATTGCCAATCGTCTGCAGCTGGAAGGCGGCCCGCGAGCGCAGCGCCCAGGCCGCGCCCAGCCAGAGCAGGGCGGTGCCCACGACCAGCAAGAGCTTGGGATAGATCAGCCAGGGCTGCGGCCACACCAGCACGACCAGGGCGATCCAGGCCGGCGCGCCGCCGGCCAGGGCCAGCGCGAACAGCTGGTTCTCGAAGCCCAGGCGCCAGCGCTTGTCGTGCGGCTTCACAGCTGGTGCTTCTCGAGTCGGCGGTAGAAGGCCGAACGGCTGAGCCCCAGGGCCTGGGCCGCGGCCAGCGCATTGCCACCGCTGCGCCGCAAGGCGGTGGCGATCAGCAGCTTCTCGGCCTCCTCCAGCGTCATGGATTCCGGATCGAAAGCCAGGCCGGCCGGCGGAGCCAGGCCCAGGTCGGCAGCGCTGACCTCGGCGCCGCTGGCCAGCAGGCTGACCCGCTCCATGCAGTGGGCCAGTTCGCGCACATTGCCTGGCCAGCGGTGCGCGGCCAGCGAGCGGCGGGCCTCGGCCGACAAGGGCCGCAAAGGCCGTTGGTAGCGCTGGGCAAAGCGCGACAGGTAGAGATCGGCCAGCGCCTGGATGTCCTCGCCGCGCTCGCGCAAAGGCGGCAGGTGCAGCTGCAGGCTGTTGAGCCGGTACAGCAGGTCGCGGCGGAACAGGCCCTGTTCGACCATCTGCTGCAGGTCGGCATTGCTGGCGGCGATCAGTCGCACGTCGGCCCGGCGTTGCCGGGCCGAGCCCAGGCGCTCGAACTGGCCGCTCTCCAGCACCTGCAGCAGCTTTGCCTGCTGGGCCAGCGGGATGTTGCCGACTTCGTCGAGGAACAGCGTGCCGCCATCGGCCAGCTCGAAGCGGCCCATGCGGGCCTGGCGCGCATCGGTGAAGGCACCGCGCTCGTGGCCGAACATCTCGCTCTCGAACAGGCCATCGGGAATCGCGCCCATGTTGACGCTGATGAAGGGCCCGGCCGCCCGCGCGGAGGCCTGGTGGATGGCCTGGGCCAGCTGGGTCTTGCCGCAGCCGTTCTCGCCGGTGATCAGCAGGTTCACGTCGGCGCCGGACACGGCCTCGACCTGCTGCATCAGGGTGCGCATGGCCGGCGATTCGCAGACCCAGGGCCGGGCCGGCGCCTGTTGCTTCAGCAGCTCGTTCTCGGCCGCCAGGCGCTGGCCGTCCTGGCGGCTGCGGCGCAGCGCGCTCAGCGTGCGCAGCATGCTGGCCAGGCGGTTGTTGTCCCAGGGCTTCTCGATGAAGTCGCTGGCGCCGAGCCGCATCGCCTCGACGGCGAGGGCCACCGTGCCCCAGGCCGTCATCGCGACGATGGGCAGACCGGTGTCCAGGGCGCTGACCTCGCGGATCAGGTCCAGGCCCTCGTCGCCGGAGGTCGTGTCGCGCCGGTAGTTCAGGTCCACCAGCAGCACGGCCGGCTCGCTGCGGGCCAGCGCCTCGGGCACCAGCTCGGGCGCGGCCAGCAGTTCGACCTCGTAGCCCTCGCTCTTCAGGAAGATGCGCAGCGCGGCGCGAATGGCGGCGTCGTCGTCAACGACCAGGATCAGCGGAGCGGAGGGGGCTTGGGCGGGCATGCAGAGGGCGGGCGATTTGTGCGCATTCTGACCTCAAGCCGTCATTCGCAGCGCAGCGCCGCATTCGGGATCAGCGCAATCGCCCGGCGGGCCGGCAGCCAGGTGGCCAGCATCACGATGGTGCCGATCAACAGGCCGACCAGGACCGCGGCAGTCAGCATGGCGCCGCCCATGTCGCTCATCTGGGACAAGGCCACCCAGCCCAGGAACAGGCCCAGCGGCAGGCCCAGGCCCAGCTGCCACAGACCCTGGCGCAGCAGCAGCCACAGCACGGCCGAGTCGCTGGCGCCCACGGCGCGGCGCACGCCGATCTCCTGGGTGCGAAGCGCGACGGCGCGGCTGGTCACGCCGTAGATGCCGGTGACCGCCAGCAACAGGCTCATCAGGCCGAGCACCAGACACAGGGCGGCGATCACGTCATTGCCCGAGCTGGCCACCCGTTCGCGCTGTTCTGCGCTGTAGACCTTTTCGAGCGCCAGGGCCGGGTCGGCCTTGGCCACGGCGCGGGCCAGCAGCTCACGGCTGGCGCCGTTGTCCGGCACACCGACCAGGGCCAAGTCCAGCCGGTCTGGCGAGGACTGGGTGATGGGCAGGTAGACATTGGGACTGCGGCGGCCTTCCGGACCGGCACGGCCCTGGACCAGGGGCCCGACCACGCCGACGATGGTGATCCAGTCGCGCTGGTTGACTTTGGGGTCTGCGACCACGGCGAAGCGCTTGCCCAGCGGGTCCTGGCCGGGCCAGTGCTGCTCGGCGAAATTGCGATTGACAACGGCGACCTTGAGGCTGTCGAGTCGGTCGCGTCCGTCGAACTCGCGGCCGGACAGCATGGGCACCTCCAGGGCCTTCAGGTAGCCGGCGTTGATGCTGTAGACGCCGGAATCCGGGAACTGCTCGTCCCGCACCACCAGGCCCTCGGGCTGGACCGATTCGGTCGAGTACATGCCACCGCCGGGCAGGGCGGTGCTCATCGCGACGCCGGCGGTGCCGGCCTGCTCGCGCAGCGCCGTTTCCAGCCGGGCCCACAGCTGATCGCGCGCGGCCGGCTGGCCCCGGTAGGCCTGGATCCGCGGTACCAACTGGGCCGTCATCACCCCCTCCATGCGCGCGCCGGTGCCGCTGTTCAGCTGCTGCTGGGCCTGGTAGCTGGAGCCGCCCGAGACCAGCAGCAGCAGGCTGCACAGCACGATCTGGATCATCACCAGGACCTTGCTGAAATAGCCGGCCGCGCGCCCCGAGCTGCCACGCTGGCCGTCGCGCAGCGCGGCGGCCACGTCGATGCGCGAAGCGCGCAGGGCCGGCAGGCCGCCGACGGTCAGCGCCACGAGCAGGCTCAGGGCCAGGGCGCCGAACGCGGCCGTCGGACTGAGGCCGAAGTGCAGCCAGAAGGGCAGGTGGTCGCCCACCGTCTCGGTGATCTGGCGCTGCGTCAAGGCCAGCGCCCAGGCGCTGAAGAACAGGCCCAGCAGGGCGCCACCGCCGGACAGCAGCAGGGCTTCGCAAAGCATTTGCTGGATCAGGCGGCCGCGCGGCGCGCCCAGCGCGGCCCGTACCGCCACCTCCTGCCGGCGCTCGTTGGCGCGGGCCAGCAGCAGGTTGCCAGTGTTGATGCCGACCAGGGCCAACAGCAGGCTGGCCGCGACCGAGAGACCCAGGTAGATGGAGTCGGCATCCGGCATGCCCCATTGACTGTACTTGAGCGTCATCACGCCGACGCGCTGATTGCTCACTGGAAAGCTGGTCGCCAGCTGCTGGGCGACCAGCTTCAGTTCGCGTTCTGCCTGCCGCTGGCTGGCGTCCGGCTTGAGCCGGCCCAGCACCATCACGTGCGAGGCGGTGCCCATGCTGTAGCCACCGGGCCGGTTCGTGACCGTTGGCGGCGTGAACGGCAGCCAGAGCTGCTGGTTGAGCGGGAAGCTCAGCGATGCCGGCATCACGCCCACGATCTCGGTGTCCACGCCATTGACCTTGATGCGGCTGCCCACGACCTTGGGATCGCTGCCGAGCAGGCTCTGCCAGACCTGGGCGCCGATCACGGCCACCGGTGCGGCACCAGGCTGTTCGTCGCTGGCCTGCAGCATTCGGCCGGTTTGCGGGCGTTCGCCCAGCCAGGGCCAGAGGGCGGCCGGCACCCGGGCGGCGCGGAAGTTCTCCGGGAAATGCCGGGCATCCGCCAGCGTCACGGTCGAAACGTTGAGCGGCAACAGGCCTTCGAAGGCCGTGGTGCCTGCGGCATAGGCCTGGTAGTCCAGGTAGTGGATGCTGTTGGACTGGGTGCGCTCCTTGTCGCGCGTGGCCTCAAGGGCCAGCAGCCGGTGAGCCTCGGGGTAGGGGATGTCGCCACGCCCGGCACCCAGGTAGATGGCGAGGCAGTAGGCCGCGAAGCCGAGGCCGCAGGACAGGGTCAGCAGGGCCAGCAGGCTGAAGCCGGGCGCCTTGGCCAGCGACTTGAAGGCCTGCCGCAGATCGTCGAGGAGGGACTGCATGTCAGATCACCTCGGCGACGCGGGCGTGGCCGACCAGCGGCTGCTGCGGGGTGGACATGTCGGCCACGATGCGGCCGTCGAAAAGCGACACCGTGCGCTGGGCCGCGGCGGCATAGCGCGGGTCGTGCGTGACCATGCACAGCGTGGCACCGCCGGCATGGACATCGGCCAGCAGCTGCATCACCAGCTCGGCATTGCGCGAGTCCAGGTTGCCGGTCGGTTCGTCGGCCAGGATCAGGCTAGGCTTGCCCACCAGGGCGCGCGCAATCGCCACGCGCTGCTGCTGGCCGCCGGACAGCTGGGCCGGGTAGTGGCGGGCGCGGTGGCCCATGTCCACCTGGGCCAGCACCTCGGCCACGCGCTCGCGGCGCTGGCTCCGGCTCAGGTCCGTGCGATAGCTCAGCGGCAGGGCGACGTTGTCTTCGACGCTCAGGTCGCCTATCAGGTTGAAGGCCTGGAACACGAAGCCGATCTCGCGGTTGCGCAGCCGGGCGCGGGCACGGTTGTCCAGCCCGTCGACGCGTTGTCCGGCCAATTCGTAGAGGCCGCTGCTGGGCAGGTCCAGCAGGCCCAGGATGGCCAGCAGGCTGGACTTGCCGCAGCCCGAGGGGCCGCTGACCGCCAGGAACTCGCCGCGGCGCACCTGCAGGTTGATCTCGTCCAGCGCCCGCGTCTCGAGCTCGTCTGTCATGAAGCTCTTGGCCACGCCTTGCAGCGAAATCACGGTTTCCTGGTTCTTGTCCATGGTCTGGTTCTCCTCTTTGTCCATCATTGTTGAATGCTCACCCGCTCGAGCAGGCGCCAGCTGCTGGTGTCCGAGACGACGATGCGCTCGCCCAGCTTCAAGCCCTGCTTGACGACGATGCGGCTGACCGCCGCCGCGCCAAACTGCACGGGCACCCGTTCGGCCATGCCGTCGGGCCCCACGCGAAACACCTGGGCCGATGAATCGCCCTGGCTGAAGGCCGGTCGCTGCACCTGCAGCGTGTCGTCCAGCCGCGCCAGCTCGATCGTGCCGTCCACGCTGAGGTCCGGCCGGGCCCCGCGAGGCAGGGCGCCCAGCAGTTGGATGTCGACCTTGACCACGCCATTGCTGACCTTGGGCGCCACACGGCTGACCACGCCGGCGATGACACCGTCCGCGGCGCCGCTGCGCAGGTCGACCGAGGCGTTCAGGCCCGGTGCCAGATCTCGGGCCTGGGCTTCCTGGACCTGGATTTCGGCGTAGAGCGCATCGGCCCGGGCGACCTTGGCCAGGCTGGCGCCAGGCAGCACTGCCTGGCCGGGCTGCAGCGCCAGCTCCTGGACGATGCCGTCGATGGGCGAGCGCAGGGTCAGGGCGTCGGCCAGCTCCTGGTCGCGCTGCAGGGCCTTGGCCAAGCGGGCCACGGCCGCCTGCTTGGCCGCTCGCTGGGCCTGCCCGTTGCCGACGCCGCGCTCCAGCAACTCGCGTTCAAGGGCGAGGTTCTGCCGGGCCTGTTCCACGTTGAACTGGCTGCGCTGATAGGCCAGCTTGGAGACCATGCCGTCCTTGAGCAGCTCCTGGTCGGCCGCCCATTGCAGCTCGGCGCTGCGCAAGGCCAGCTCGGCGCGCTGCAACGATGCGCGCTGGTTCAGCAGGCTGCTGTCCAGGCTGGACTGCAAGGCCCGCAGCTCGGCTTCGGCCTGCTGCAGCGACCAGCGGCTTTCCTCGACCTTCTGCAGCAGCTGCGGATTGAGCAGACGCAGCAGCATGTCGCCGGCCTTGACTCGACTGCCGGCTTGCACTTCAACGCGGTCCACCCGACCCTCGGCCTGAGTGGTGATCCAGCGCACCTCGCTGGGCAGCAGGCTGCCGCTGCCCCGCAGGTTGAGCGTCAGCGGCCCGCGTTCGACGGCCGCGATGACGAGGCTGGACGAGCGGACCGACAGCTCGGACGGCCGCGCACGCAGGCCGGCCATCAGCAGTGCCAGCAATGCCAGTACGGCCAGTGCCAGGCGCAGCCAGCGGCGACGCAAGAGCGGCTTGTCCTGAGGAGTTCTGGGTATGTCCATGTCCTCGAAAAGCACATCGCATGCCAGCCGAATATCCAGCCGGCTTGCCGGGCATCAAGGTCCGCGAGCGGTCCGCCTGTTCTGATACTGGGACGGGCTTCGTCTCAATTCCGGGACGGGCCGCGGGCAGAATGCCGGCCATGGACATCACTGCAAGCAACGAGTTGCTGGGCGGCCTTTCACCGGCCCAGTTCATGCGCAAGTACTGGCAGAAGAAGCCGCTGCTGGTGCGCCAGGCCTTGCCTGGCATCACGCCACCAGTGGATCGCAAGACGCTGGTCGCGCTGGCGGCCGACGAGGATGTGGAAGCGCGCCTGGTCACGGCCTTCGGCGGTCGCTGGCAGCTGAAGCAGGGGCCGGTGGCCACGCTGCCGCCGTTCTCCAAGCCCGGCTGGACCGTGCTGGTCCAGGGCCTGGAGCAGCACTGCCAGGCGGCGCGGGAGTTGCTGGATCGCTTCCGCTTCGGCCCCGAGGCGCGCCTGGATGATCTGATGCTCTCCTACGCCAGTGACGGCGGCGGCGTCGGTCCGCATTTCGATTCTTACGACGTGTTCCTGATCCAGGTCGCCGGCCGGCGCCGTTGGCGCATCGCCGAGCAGAAGAATGCGGTGATGCGCGAGGACGTGCCGCTGAAGATCATTGCCAACTTCGAGCCTGAGCAGGACTTCGTGCTGGAGCCCGGCGACATGCTCTACCTGCCGCCGGGTTGGGCCCATGACGGCGTGGCCGTCGGCGGCGACTGCATGACCTGCTCGGTCGGCTTCCGCTCGCCCTGGCGTGCCGAGCTGGCCCAGGAGCTGCTGCAGCGCCTGATGGACGACGAGGACGAGCCTCGTGCCAACCGCATGTATGCCGACCCCAAACAGGAGGCGACTGTCAATCCGGGCTTGATCCCGATGGCTTTACAAAACTTTGCCCGTGACGCCGCTGAGCGAGCCCTGCGCGAACCGCGCGCGCTGGAACGCTCGCTGGGCGAGGCGCTGACCGAGCCCAAGCCGCGCGTCTTCTTCATGCCCGGCGAATCTCTGGCCGACGGGCGCGGCATTGCGCTGGACCGGCGCAGCCGCATGCTCTACGACGCCGACCATGTGTTCATCAACGGCGAGTCCTACCGGGCCGGTGGCAAGGATTTCAGGCTGATGAAGCGGCTGGCCGATGCGCGCCAGCTGGAGGCCGGCGAGGTGGCGTCCCTGTCGGAGGGCGCGCGCGACCTGCTCGACCAATGGTGCGAAGACGGCTGGGTTCAGCCCGCCTGAGAACACGGGGAGAACGCGATGGAGCAGGGCATCTTCGCTGGGCGCGAGGCCTTCGTGGCCGCCGTGCGCCAGGGGCTGGAGCTGGCGCTGGAACGCGAGGCGCGCGAGCTGTTCTGGCTGGACGCGGACTTCGTCCATTGGCCCTTGTCCGATGTCGAAGTGCTGGACCTGCTGACCCGCTGGGCACGGCCCCATCGTCGGCTGCATCTGCTCGCGCCCCAGTTCGACTCGCTGCGCCAGCGCCATCCCCGCTTTGTCCAATGGCGCCGCAACTGGGATCACCTCATCAAGGCCGGGGCCTTCGATGCGGACCTGCTCAGCGGCGCTGATCTCCAGGCCCTGATGCTGGCGCCGGGCGCTGCCTGCGTGCGCTTGTTCGATGCCGATCATTGGCGCGGTGCGCTGAGCGCACCGACCGAAGGCGTGCGAGGCGATGAGCTGCTCAGCCGGCAGTGGTTTGATGCAATTGAGCAACGATCCAGCGAGTCCTTCGGCGCCAGCACCTTGGGACTTTGAGGTCGACTTCCAAACTGCCGCTACAATCGCCGGCTAGGTGTTGGAGGCGCTCGAGGCTTCCATACCTTTTTTTATGAAGTGGCCCGATATCTCGATAGCGGGGTACTTCAAAAATTACCGGTAATTAGTTCTTCGTCAATCAGATCTGAGGAAAAGTGATGAAAAAGTCGATCCTGTTGGCCTCCCTGGTGGCTGCTGTTGCTCTGGCCGCCTGCGGCAAGAAGGAAGAAGCTGCCCCGGCTCCGGCCCCCGCCGCTGCTCCGGCTCCCGCCGCTTCGGAAGTCGCTTCGGCCCCGGCCATGGAAGCTTCGGCTCCCGCCGCTGACGCCGCTTCGGCTGCTGCCAGCAAGTAATCGGCTCTCCGATCACTGCAAAGCCGCTTGGTGCAAGCCAGGCGGCTTTTGCTTTTCTGGGCTGCGTGAGCAGCTCTTTTTGTTGGCGGCCTGCCGCTCAACCGAGCGGGAACCAGGGCGTGCCGGTCTGCTGGTCGGCCACCTCCAGGCGCGCCTGCGCCATGACAGGCTCCAGCGCGGCCAGCGCCAGCTCGGGGCGGTTGTTCTGGGCACTGAGGTGGGCGGCCACCACGCGGCCCAGGCCGGCGTGCTGGCATTGCGCCAGGATCTCGGCGGCTGTCGCATTCGATAGATGACCGTGGCTCCCGAGGATGCGGCGCTTGAGCGGGTAGGGATAGCTGGAGGTTTTCAGCATCTCCTCATCGTGATTGCACTCCAGCAGCAATGCGTCACAGCCCTGCAGCGAGTCCAGCAGATGCTGGGTGACCGAGCCGACGTCGGTCAGTACGCCCAGTGAATGCCGCCCATCGCCCAGCCGCAGCTGCAAGGGCTCCTCGGCGTCGTGCGGAACCGAGAAGGGCCTCAACTCCAGGTCGCCCAGGGCCAGCTGATCGCCGTCCTTGGTGAGGTGCAGCAGGGCGGCATCGAAGTCTTCGCTGCCGACGCGGCGCCAGGTGCCGCGACTCATCCACAGCGGGATGCGCCAGCGCATCGCGAATCCCAGGGCGCAGCCTATGTGGTCGCCGTGCTCATGGGTGATGAAGATGCCGGCCAGCTGATCGGGCGAGCTGCCCGCCCGCTCCAGGCGGCGGACCAGCTCGCGCTGGCTGAATCCGCAGTCGATCAGCAGCTGCGTGCTGGTGATGCCCTGGCTGGCCTCGACCAGGGTGCCGTTGCCGCCGCTGCCGCTGCCCAGGCTGCAAAAGCGCATCGCGCGCTACTCCCCAATACTCATTGACCGGTCGGCCAGCAGACGTCCTGATGATCCTCGTGGGCGAAGCTGCGGCCGGCCGCTTGCTGCAGCAGGGCGGCCAGCGGCGAGATGTTGTTGCCCGGCTGCGGATCCAGCGCCTTGCGGACCAGGTCCTGCAGCTGCTCCCAATGCGCCTGCAGCAGCGGTTCCTTGGCACTGCGCAGCGCGGCGGCGCCGAACTGCCGCTCCAGCGCCTTCATCTCGGTGCGGACCTCGGTGCGGGCCTCGTCGGCACTGAGCAGGCTGCCCAGTTGCTCGACATAGAGGCGATGGACGCGGCGGCGCAGCTGGCTGGGGACCGGCTGGCCCGGGCTCAGCTCGGCGAGCAAGGTCTGGCGCAGGTCGGCCAACAGCAGCGGCAGCTTGTAGGCCTTGTCGCCCAGGCTCAGCTCCTGGTCCTGCAGGCGCTGCAGGCGGCTGCGATCCAGCAGGGCGGCGAGGGCGCCGCGCTGGTTGAGCAGCAGGCGCTGCGAGGGCATTTCAGGCTGCAGCCGTTCGGTGACACCGGGCTCGAACAGCCATTGCGGCGTGGCGAACAACTGCTCGGCCAGGAAGCGCACGGCACGCGACTGGCGCTGGCGATCCAAGGCCTGGAAGGTCGCTCCCGGCTGGTCGCCATGCTTGTTCTGGGTGTCGTAGCCCCCGACCTGGTTCATCACGTGGATCAGTTCGAGCGTCCACTGGCTCCAGACCGCGCCGTAGAGCTCAGCCAGCACCTGGTCGTCCTCGCCGGCCTGCAGGCCCATGGCGGGCAGGCGCTTGACGATGCGCTGCAGGTTCTTCAAGCCCAGCGTCGTGGCCAGGACCGGATCGGCATCACCGACCGCCTCCATGCTCTCGCCGGCATCGCCACCGCGGCCGGGCGAAGTGAAGCGCAGCCAGGGCTTGCGGTCCTGCTCCAGCAGCCAGGCATTGAGCTGGGCCTTCTCGTCCTCGGGCGTGGCGGCGTCGGGCAGCGGGGTGTAGCCCCACTTGGTGGCGAACAGGTCATAGGGGCCGACGCGCGGAATCAGCAGCGCCGGGTCGACCTTGTCTTCGGGCTGGACCAGGTAGTTGAAGCGGCTGTAGTCCATGATCGACGCCACATGGCCCATCTGCTTCAGCCAGGCCGGATCGCGCAGCTTCTCGGTCGGGTACAGCGAGCTGGACTTCATGTTGTGCGGGAAGCCCAGGGCATGGCCCATCTCATGGGTGACCACATAGGTGATCAGCTCGCCCATCAGGTCGTCCGGCAGCGGCAGCTTCTGGGCCCGCGGATCGACCGCGCCGGCCTGCACCACGTACCAGTTGCGCTGCAGGGTCGTGATGTTGTGGAACAGCACGACGCTGGCGTTCAGGATCTCGCCGCTGCGCGGGTCGGTGATCGGCTGGCTGTAGGCATTGGCCGTGGCCGAGGGCACCCAGCGGATGATGTTGTAGCGCAGGTCCTCGGCGTCGAACTGCGCGTCCTCGTCCTTGGTCGGGAACGGACGGGCCTGCACCGCGTTCTTGAAACCGGCCGCTTCGAAGGCGACATTCCAGGCCTCGACGCCGCGCTTGATATGGGGCAAGAGCCATTCCGGCGTGGCCTTGTCCATGTACCAGACCAGGGGCTTGACCGGCTCGCTGAGCTCGGCTGCCGGTTCCTTCTTCTCCAGACGCCAGCGGGTGATCAGGCGCTGCGGCTTGCTGCCATGCACGCTGCCGGCAAAGCCGACGCGGCGCACGTCACCGTAGCCGATGCGGTCATCGGCCAGACGGGGCTTCATCGCCTCGGCAGGCAGACGCACAAGGTTGTAGGCCACGTCCACCGTGCCGCTGCGGGCCGGGGCGGCGGGCGCCACCACCGGCAGGCCGGGCAGCACCGGCGCGCCACCGAAGGAATAGGTATGGACCGCGTCCACGCGCACGCTCTCGGCGAAGGACTTGAACTGCTCGACCTGGCTGCGGCTGCTGTCAAGGCCGCTGGCGCGCAGCGCGGTGCGGGTGGCGAATTCACCCCATTCGCTGGTGAACAGGCGCGTCACCTCGATGACCGGCGCGCCCGACTTGGCGAAGGCCTCGACGGGCAGCGACAGCAGGATGGCCTCCCGCTGCGAGTCCTGCACCGCGCCGGCCAGGCCCTGGCCCGGCGGGCTGACGAAGGCGTGAGAGACGCCTTGCAGCAGGATCTTGTTGTTCTTCAGCTGGAAGCTGAACAGCTGCTGGTTCAGGCTGCGGCCCACGTGCTCGACGCCGGCCGGCACCGTGGTGGCCGTGGCCACCATCAGCAGCGGCTGGCCCAGCAAGGCCTTGGGAATCTCGAAATACAGCTTGCCCTTGACCATGTGGACCGTCACCAGGCCCCGCTGGGTGTTGGCTTCGGACGTGATCACGCGCTCGTAGGGGCGCGGGTCACCGGGTTGGCCGGCGGCCGCGGCGGCCATGGCGGCCATGGCCGCAAGGGCGGCGCTGGGTGCCGGTGCCGAAGCCGGGTTGGATGGTGGAGCGGGGACCTGCGCGAAGGCTGGCAGGCTCAGCAGCAAGCTCAGGCCCAGGGCGCAGACGCGGCTCTTGATGGCCGGGTTCGTCTTGTTCATGGTGTGACTCCCTCCGGGGCGATGCCCCGACAAAAAAGAAACGGCGGCGCGGTGCTGATCACCGGGCCGCCGAGCCGCTGCTAACGAAACAGGTTCGGAATCAGCGCAGATCGTCCATCAGCAGGCCGAGGATGCGCTTGGCATTCTCGTTGGTCTGTTGCTGGCCCTTGTCGTCCAGCACCATGACCGTGCTCTTCTCGCCCTCGGACTTGACCGAAACGCGGTAGCGCGAGGCGGTCGAATCCTTGGCGCCGAACAGCTTGGCGAAGAAGTTGGCTTCTTCCTTGCCGACCATGTTGGGATCGGCGTAGCGCAGGAAGAACAGGCCCTGGCTGCGGTCACGGTCTTCGATGGTGAAGCCATGACGGTCCAGCGACTGGCCGACGCGGCGCCAGGCGCGCTCAAAGCCTTCGTTGACCTGCAGCTGGTTGGGCACTTCGCTCAGCGGACGGCGCGAGGCACCGGGCAACAGGGCGTCGGCAGCGGTCGGCGCGGCCGAGGCGGCCGAGGCCACGGTCAGCGCGGCGGCCTTGGCTTGCTCCTGACGGCCGCCCAGGCGCAGCAGCAGGCGCGAAATCATCTCGGATTCCAGCGACGGGTCGTTCGGGCGGGCCTGCCAGCCCGTGCTCTTGGATTCCGAGCTGCCGGTGTAGACCTCCTGCATGCCGCGATGCACCACGCGGATCTCGGTGCCGCCCTTGGCACCGCGCTCCAGGCTGACGCGGTACTTGTCGCGCTCGCCGGTGGAATACATGCCGTCGATCAGCCAGCCCAGGCTCTTGCGCAGGAAGTCCTGCGGCAGCTTGGCGCGGTTCTCGTTCCAGCTGGTTTCCATCACGCCCAGTTCGGGCTGCTCGACGGAAATCTCGAAGCCCTGGTCCAGCCAGAAGCCGCGCACGGTCGGCCAGACCTGCTCGGGCGTCTGCGGGCTGAACAGCCAGCGGTCGTTGCCGTTGCGCTCGACGCGCAGTTCGCCGATGCGGTCCAGAGCCACCTTGTCTGCGGCCGGAACGGCGGCAGCGGTGCTGGTCTGCTGTTGTTGCAGCGCCGAGGCGGTGATGGTGCCGCCCTGGATCATCTGGCCGCGTGCGTCGCGCGACAGCTGGGTCAGGTCGGGCGGCACGTCCAGGCCCACGGTCTGGCGGGCGCCGGTGCGGTAGTCGACCTTGTCGCCGGAGACTAGGCCCGAAAAGGCGCTGCAGGCACCCAGGCTGGTCAAGGCGGCGACGGCCAGGCCCAGCGTCGAGAGACGCAGCACGGCCTGCTTGGAAACGGGATGGTTACGGATCACGCTAGGAATCTCCGCGGCAGTGCCGGGTCACGATAAGGGAGCGATTAGAGCAGAAGACGGAGGCGCCGCCGGGAAGCTCAGGTCGGGGTCAGAGCAGGCCGGCTTCGCGCATCGCCGCCTCGACGCTGGCCTGGCCGGCAGCGGTGAGGTCGGTGATGGGCAGGCGCAGCGTCTTGCCGATGCGGCCCAGACGGTTCAGCGCCCACTTGGTCGGCGCCGGGCTGGGCTCGCAGAACAGCTGCTTGTGCAGGGAGAGCAGCTGGAAATGGATGCGGGTGGCTTCGCGCACATTGCCGGCCAGGGCGGCCTTGCAGAGCTCGCTCATGGCGCGCGGCGCCACATTGGCGGTGACGCTCACATTGCCGTGGCCGCCCAGCAGCATCAGGGCGACGGCCGTGCCGTCGTCGCCGGAATAGATCGAGAAGCCCTGGGGGGCGTTCTTGATCAGCCAGGCGGCGCGCTCGATGTTGCCGGTGGCCTCCTTGACGCCGAACACGCCGGGCAGCGAGGCGCAGCGCAGCGTGGTCTCCGGTGCCATATCGGCCACGGTACGGCCGGGCACGTTGTACAGCATCATCGGGATGTCCACCGCCTCGGCGATGGCCTTGAAATGCTGGTAGATGCCCTCCTGCGAAGGCTTGTTGTAGTAGGGCACGACCGACAGCGTGGCGTCGGCGCCGACCGCCTTGGCGTAGCGGCTCAGCTCGATGGCCTCGGCCGTGGAGTTGGCGCCGGTGCCGGCCAGGATGGGCACGCGGCCCTTGGCATGCTCGACCGCGATGCGGATGATCTCGCGGTTCTCCTCCATGCTGACCGTGGGCGATTCGCCGGTGGTGCCGACCACGCCGATGCAGTTCGTGCCTTCGGCGATGTGCCAGTCGATCAGGGCGCGCAGCGCCGGTTCGTCGATGCTGCCGTCTTCGCGCATCGGCGTGATGAGCGCGACGATGCTGCCAACAATGGGTTCCATGGGGGAGAAGCTTTCTTGCGGATGGCGGATTCTACTCAGCGCCGCCGGTCGGCCCGGTTCAGGCCGGGAGCCGGTGGCGAGGGTGGTCCGGCCCGCCGGACGCGGGCCGAACGGCGGCAACGCGCTGCACGTAGCGGCCGTTGACCGCATCGCCTTCCAGCGGCTCCCAACCATGTTCGTAGCCGACCACCGTCAGGCCTTGGCAGACCTTCAAAAGCTCGCCGGCTTGCAGCAGGAAGTCGGGCCGCGCCGGCCGGCCGACCGTCTGCTGCCCATCGGCAAAGGTCTCGTAGACCAGCCAACCGCCCTCGGCCACGGCCTCGACGATGCGGGGCAACAGCGGCCGCCACAGGTAATTGGCGACCAGCACCAGGTCGAAGCGCCGGCCTTGCAGCGGCCAGGGGCCGTTCTCGATGTCGGCCACGACAATTTCGCCCAGCGGGCGCAGCGGCTCGACGGCGGCTGCGTCGCGGTCCACGCCGGTGACCCGCATGCCGGCCGCGGCCAGGTGGCGCAGATGCCGGCCTGAGCCGCAGGCGAGGTCCAGCGCCGTGGCACCGGGGCGAAGTGCCTCGGGCCAGCGCAGGAGCCAGGGCGAGGGCGCGCTCATCCGAAGCAGGACCAGACCTGGTCGGCCAGTTGCTGCATCAGCGAGGGCTGCAGATAGGCGATGAAGACCAGGGCCAGCGCCAGCGCCAGGCCCAGGTACAGCAGGCCCTGCCTGAGCTTCACGGCGTGGCCAGCTGCGGCCGGGCGATGGCGCCTTCGCGCACCGGCAGGTTGATCAGGGCCGCGCCCACGCCCAGGGCCACGGCCAGGTACCAGACGATGTCGTAGCTGCCCGAGGCGTCGTAGAGCTTGCCGCCCAGCCAGACGCCCAGGAAGCTGCCGATCTGGTGGCTGAAGAACACGAAGCCGCCCAGCATGGACATGTGCTGCACGCCGAAGATCTGGGCCACGACCGCATTGGTCGGCGGCACGGTGGACAGCCACAGCACGCCCATCACGGCCGAGAAGATGTAGACGCTCATCGGCGTCAGCGGCGCCAGCAGGAAGGCCACGATGGCCACCGAGCGCAGGGCATAGATGCCCGACAGCAGGTAGCGCTTGGGGATGCGCTGTCCCAGCGTGCCGGCCGCATAGGTGCCGAACACGTTGAACAGGCCGATCAGGGCCAGGGCATAGGTGGCGACCTGGGGGCTCAGCCCATGGTCCTTCAGGTAGCTGGGCATGTGGACGCCGATGAAGACCACCTGAAAGCCGCAGACGAAGTAGCCCGCCATCAGCAACTGGAAGCTGCGGTAGCCGAAGGCCTCGCGCAGCGCCTGGCCGATGCTCTGCTGATGGCCGGCAACCGCCTGGCCCTTGGGCTCGCGCAGGCCGAAGGCCAGCGGCAGTATCAAGAGGGCCGCCAGGGCCAGGTAGAAGAGGGCGTTCTGCCAGCCGGTGCCGGCGATCAGCCAGTTCTCCACCGGCACCATCAGGAACTGGCCGAAGGAACCGGCCGCGGCCGCCACGCCCATGGCCCAGCTGCGCTTCTCGGCGGCCACGTTGCGGCCGATGACGCCGTAGACGATGGCATAGGTCGTGCCCGACTGGGCCAGGCCTATCAGCAGGCCGGCGCTGCCGGTGAAGGCCAGGCCCGAGGTGGACAAGGCCATCAGCACCAGGCCCAGCGCATAGAGCAGGGCGCCGACCAGCAGCACCCGGAAAGCGCCGAACCGGTCGGCCAGCATGCCGGCGAACGGGCCGGCCGCGCCCCAGGCGATGTTCTGGATGGCCAGGGCGAAGGCGAAGGTCTCGCGGGTCCAGCCCCGTTCCATGGTGATCGGCTGCAGCCACAGGCCGAAGCCGTGGCGTATGCCCATGGACAGGGTCACGATCAGGGCGCCGCACAGCAGCACCTGGTTCATGGACAGCTTGGCTGGGGTGGGGGCGGCGTTCTGCATCGGGCCAATGTAGCCAGATCAGGAAACCCTTGCCGGGGCGCGGGTGGAAGCCTTGGGGGCAGGTTTTGCCCTGGCCGGCGCCGGCTGCTTCTTGGCCGCCGGCTTGCTACCTTTCTTGGCGCCGCCATCGGTGCTGATGCCGGCGGGCGCATCGCCGTCGGCCACGCCGTCCATCTGGCTCAGGATGCGGCCCTGCATCACTCGCAGCAGCGGCATGGCAATGGCCGTGGCGTCCTGCAAGGGGTCCTTGCCCAGCAGCAGGAAGCTGGCCTCGCAGCCTTCATCGAAGCAGCCTATGCGGCGCTTTGGGAACAGGGCCTGCGGCGTGTCCATGGTGGCGATCTTCAGGAGCTCGGCGGTACCGAACACGCCGAACTCGTGCAACTGGCGCAGCTCGGCCTGCACCGTGCCGTTGAACAGGTCGGAGCCGACCAGCACCGGGGCGCCGGCCGCCTTGAGCCTTTCCAGATTGCGGCGCTGCACGCTGCGCAGCTTCTCGAGCAGGGCCGGCGATAGCGGGAACTGGCTGGTGGCCGCGGTCGTCGTGATCACCGGCACCTTGAGCCGCGCCGCCTGCTGGGCCGACTCTGGCTTGAGCAGCATCTTCTCGGGGTCCTCGCCCGGTGGATTGAAATAGCCCGGCAGGTCGGCGATCAGGTCCACGCCGATCCGCAGTGCCAGGTCGAAATCTGCCGGGCTGTCCACATGGGCGACCACGCGCAGTCCATCGCGGTGCGCCAGCCGCACCAGGGTGGCAGCGGTGTCGGGATTCAGGCCGAGGCGCCCGAACTGGTCGGAGCGGCCGCGCAGCTCGGGCCGGTCGGCATGGGCCAGCATGATCTTGACCAGGTCGGGCCTGCGCTCCGCCACCTTGGCCCACTTGCGCTCAGCCTCGGCCGCACTGTCCACCACGATGACCTGGCTGTCGTCCTTGCGGGCTGCGGGGGTCAGCTGGGCCAGCGGCAGGCCGTCCGACGAGGTGAAGCAGGCGGTGGCGAAGATTGCGTCCACGCTGTCGTCTTGGTTCAGCTTGTGGCGAGCCGCCTCGGCGCCGGCCGGGTCGGCGCAGAGCAGGGCGGCATAGAAGACACCGTCCTGCAGGTAGCGCTGGGCATATTGCTCCACGCCCCAGGCGTTCTGCAGGTTGTGGTTGTGGGCCTCGGCCAGCGGCGGCACCAGGAACTGGCTTTTCAGGTCCATGCTGCGGTGGACCTTCTTGGGCTTCTTGCGGGTGAACTTGCCGTCCACCACGTAGAGCGTGGCCTTCTGGAATCCCTGGCCGTCGAACCAGCGGGCGCTCTTGAGCTCCAGGCTCAGGGCACTGCTGGCCTTGAAAGGCTCGACCGGGGTCTGGGCCCGGGCCAGGCCGGCGGTCAGCAGAAGGGCAAGAAATACAGGGAAAACGCGCATGGAGAACTCAGGGGCCAGGGGGCGGATCCTAAGCCCTGCCGGCGGCCCGGAAGGGTGATTGGTGCTCCCTACAATCGCCGCCCATGGCGACATCCAAAGGCAGTACCCCCAACGCCGAATACGGCGAAGGCTCGATCCGCGTCCTCAAGGGCCTCGAGCCGGTCAAGCAGCGTCCCGGCATGTACACCCGGACCGACAACCCGCTGCATGTGATCCAGGAAGTGATAGACAACGCGGCCGACGAGGCGCTGGCCGGCTTCGGCAAGCGCATCGACGTGACGCAGCATGCCGACGGCTCGGTCTCGGTGGCCGACGACGGCCGCGGCATTCCCTTCGGCCTGCATCCGGAAGAAGGCGTGCCGGTCGTCGAGATCGTGTTCACGCGCCTGCATGCCGGCGGCAAGTTCGACAAGGGCTCGGGCGGCGCCTACAGCTTCTCCGGCGGCCTGCACGGCGTCGGCGTCTCGGTCACCAATGCACTGGCCAAGCGGCTGGAGGTGCAGGTCTGGCGCGAGAAACAGGTGGCGAACCTGGCGTTTGAGCATGGCGACGTGGTCGAGCCGGTGACGAGCCGTGCCGCTGCCAGCGGCGACCGCAAGCAGGGCACGACGGTGCGCGTCTGGCCCGAGGCCAAGTACTTCGAGGCGGTGGAGCTGCCCAAGAACGAGCTGGTGCATCTGCTGCGCAGCAAGGCCGTGCTGATGCCGGGCGTCACCGTGACGCTGAAGAACGAAAAGTCGGGCGAGGTCCAGACCTGGCTCTACAAGGGTGGTCTGCGCGACTACCTGATGCAGACGCTCAACAACGACCCGCTGATCCCGCTGTTCGAGGGCGAGCAGTTCGCCACCGCGGCCGAGAGCGAGAATTTCGCCGAGGGCGAGGGCGCCTCCTGGTGCGTGGCCTTCACCGAAGAAGGCGCGCCGGTCCGCGAGAGTTATGTGAACCTGATTCCCACGGTGGCCGGCGGCACGCATGAGTCGGGCCTGAAGGACGGCCTCTTTGGCGCAGTCAAGGGCTTCATCGAGATGCACAGCCTGACCCCGAAGGGCGTGAAGCTGATGCCGGACGACGTGTTCTCGCGCGCCAGCTTCGTGCTTTCGGCCAAGGTGCTGGACCCGCAGTTCCAGGGTCAGACCAAGGAGCGTTTGAACTCCCGCGATGCCTTGCGCCTCGTTTCCGCCTTCGTGAAGCCGCAGCTCGAGCTCTGGCTCAACCAGCATGTGGAGCATGGCAAGAAGCTGGCCGAGCTGGTGATCAAGCAGGCGCAGACGCGCCAGCGCGCCAGCCAGAAGGTCGAGAAGCGCAAGGGCTCCGGTGTGGCCGTGCTGCCCGGCAAGCTGACCGATTGCGAAAGCCGCGACCTGAACCTGAACGAGCTCTTCCTGGTCGAGGGCGACTCGGCCGGCGGCAGCGCCAAGATGGGCCGCGACAAGGAAACCCAGGCCATCCTGCCGCTGCGCGGCAAGGTCCTGAATTCCTGGGAAGTCGAGCGCGACCTCTTGTTCAAGAACAACGAGATCCACGACATCTCGGTGGCCATAGGCGTGGACCCGCATGGCAAGAACGACTCGCCCGATGTGAGCGGACTGCGCTACGGCAAGATCTGCATCCTCTCGGACGCGGACGTGGATGGCTCGCACATCCAGGTGCTGCTGCTAACGCTGTTCTTCCGCCATTTCCCCAAGCTGGTGGAGCTGGGCCATGTCTTCGTCGCTCGTCCGCCGCTGTACCGCGTCGATGCGCCGGCGCGTGGCAAGAAGCCGGCCGCCAAGCTCTATGCGCTGGACGAAGGCGAGTTGACCGCCACGCTGGACAAGCTGCGCAAGGAAGGCGCTCGCGAGAACTCCTGGAGCATCAGCCGCTTCAAGGGCCTGGGAGAGATGAGTGCCGAGCAGCTCTGGGACACGACCTTGAACCCCGAGACCCGCCGCCTGGCCATGATCCGCTACGGTGCCTTCGACCTCTCGCAGACCGAGACGGCGATGAACCAGCTGATGGGCAAGGGCGAGGCCGCGGCCCGCCGCGAGCTGATGGAAGTCCACGGCGATTCGGTCGAGATCGACATCTAGTTCAGCCATGCCCCGCGTTCACCTGCGACCGACCATGCTGTCGGACCTGGACTATGTGGTCTCGGTCGAGCAGGACGCGTCCAACCTGCCCTTCATCACGCCCTGGGAACGCACCCAGCATGAGGGCGCGATCCGCTTCCCGGATTCGCGCCACTTCATCGTCGAGGTCGGAGAGGGTTCGGAACGCGCCGGCTTCGTCATCCTGCAGGGTTGCCGCAATCCGCATCGCTCGGTCGAGCTCAAGCGCATCGTGCTCGGGCCCAAGGGCCAGGGCATAGGCCGCATCTCCATCCGCCTGCTGAAGAAGCTGGCTTTCACGCAGCTGCAGGCGCATCGTTTCTGGTTGGATGTGAAGGCGCTCAATCTGCGGGCCCAGGAGCTGTACCGCAACGAGGGCTTCGTCGAGGAAGGCCGGCTGCGCGAGAGCGTGCGGGTCTCGGGCGGCGCCGATGGCTACGACAGCCTGATCGTGATGTCCATGCTGGATCGCGAGTACCAGGCCCGCGTGGCCCTGGGCCAGGAGGAGGGCGGCTGATGCGGTCCTTGCTTCTGTCCGCGGCCCTGCTGCTGCCCCTGTCGGTGCATGCGCAGCTTTGGGGTTATGTGGACGCACAGGGCGTGGCCCATGTGTCCCGCCACCAGGTGGACGGTCGCTACAGCCTGGTGCTGGGTGCGCGCAACGACGTCGTGGGCCGTGTGCCGGGCAAGACCGACGGCAGCCAGGACCTGCTGACCTGGCTGGAGTTCGCGCCCGAGGTCAAGGCGGTCCAGCCCTGGCTGCGCGAATCGGCGCGGCGCCATGGTGTGGACATGGAGCTGCTCAAGGCCGTGATCGCGGTCGAATCCGGCTTCAAGCGCGACGCCATCTCGCCGCGCGGCGCGGTCGGCCTGATGCAGATCATGGCGCCCGAGGACCGCGCCCGGCGCCTGCTCGAACCCCGCCACAACATAGACACCGGCGCGCAGATGCTCGCCGGCCTGATCAAGAAATTCGGCCGCATCGACGCGGCCCTGGCGGCCTGGAACGCCGGCGAAGGCACGGTGCGCCGCAACGGCGGCCGCATGCCCGACATCGCCGAGACCCAGGCCCATGTCCATTTGGTGCTGGAGCTGTACTGGGCGCTGCTGCAACGCAGCCTCCCTTCCACGGCCCAGGCCCTACGCATACACAGCAGTCCCGAGTGATGAATCCGAACGATCCCCAGAACCTGTCCTTCGACTTCGAGGCCGAGCAGCCGCAGCAGGAGCCGCCGCAGCCTCCGCAAGAGCCACCGTCCGAGCCGCCCCTGCCTCCCGGCGGTGGTGGCGATGGCGGCAATGGCGGTGGCGACGACGACCAGGACGGCCAGCTGACCCTGGCCAACTATGCGCGCCAGGCCTATCTGGAATATGCGCTGTCGGTGGTCAAGGGCCGGGCCCTGCCCGATGTCTGCGACGGCCAGAAGCCGGTGCAGCGCCGCATCCTGTATTCGATGGAGCGCATGGGCCTGAGCTACTCGGGCAATACCGGCGCCAAGCCGGTCAAGGGCGCCCGCGTGGTCGGTGATGTGCTCGGCCGCTTCCATCCGCACGGCGACCAGTCGGTCTATGACGCCCTGGTGCGCATGGCCCAGGACTTCAGCCAGCGCTATCCGCTGATCGACGGCCACGGCAACTTCGGCAGCCGCGATGGCGATGGCGCTGCGGCGATGCGATACACGGAAGCCCGCCTGGCACCCATCGCCAAGCTGCTGCTGGAAGAGATAGACGAAGGCACGGTCGACCTGGTGCCCAACTACGACGGCTCGACCGAAGAGCCGCGCCAGCTGCCGGCGCGCCTGCCCTTCGTGCTCTTGAACGGCGCCTCGGGCATTGCCGTGGGCCTGGCCACCGAGGTGCCCAGCCACAACCTGCGCGAAGTGGCGGCGGCGGCGGTGGCGTTGCTGAAGAACGAGAAGCTGTCGGACGACGAGCTCTACACGCTCCTGCCCGGCCCGGACTTCCCCGGCGGCGGCCAATTGATCAGCAGCAGCGACGACATCCGCTCGGCCTATGCCTCGGGCCGCGGCAGCTTCAAGCTGCGCGCCCGCTGGAAGATCGAAGACCTGGCCCGCGGCCAGTGGCAGTTGGTCGTCCATGAGCTTCCGCACGGCACCAGCTCGCAGAAGGTGCTGGAAGAGATCGAGGAGCTGTCCAACCCCAAGGTCAAGACCGGCAAGAAGGCCCTGACCCAGGACCAGCTGCAGCTCAAGGCCAGCGTGCTGGCGGTGCTGGACGGCGTGCGCGACGAATCGAGCAAGGATGCGCCGGTGCGCCTGGTGTTCGAGCCCAAGAGCCGCACCGTCGAGCAGGCCGACCTGATCAACACCCTGCTGGCCCACACCAGCCTGGAGAGCTCGGCCTCGGTCAACCTGACCATGATCGGCGCCGATGGCCGGCCCACGCAGAAGAACCTGCGCCAGATCATCAGCGAATGGCTGGGCTACCGCCTGGCCACGGTGCAGCGGCGCACCGAATACCGCCTCAGCAAGGTCAACGACCGCATCCACATCCTCGAAGGCCGGCAGCAGGTGCTGCTGAACATCGACGAGGTGATACGCATCATCCGCGAGAGCGACGAGCCCAAGCCGGCCCTGATCGCCCACTTCAATCTGAGCGACCGCCAGGCCGAGGACATCCTCGAAATCCGCCTGCGTCAGCTGGCCCGGCTGGAAGCGATCAAGATCGAGCAGGAGCTGGCAAAGCTGCGTGATGAACAAGCCAAGCTGCAAGACATCCTCGGCAACCCGGGCGTGCTCAAGCGCACCGTCGTCAAGGAGATCGAGGCGGATGCCAAGCAGTTCGGCGACGAGCGCCGCACCCTGATCCAGGAAGAAAAGCGCGCCAGCAGCGAGGTGAAGATCGTCGACGAGCCGGTCACGGTGGTCGTCTCCATGAAGGGCTGGGTGAGGGCGCTCAAGGGCCATGAGGTCGATGCCGCCTCGCTGAGCTTCAAGAGCGGCGACCAGCTCTACGGCACCTTCCCCTGCCGCAGCGTCGATCCACTGATCGTGTTCGGCAGCAACGGCCGGGTCTACTCGGTGCCGGTCTCGGTACTGCCGGGCGGCCGTGGCGACGGCACGCCCATCACCACCATGATCGAGCTGGAGAGCGGCACCCAGATCGCCCACTACTACGCTGCAGGCGCCACGCAGCGCCTGGTGCTGGCCGGTACCGGCGGCTTCGGCCTGATCGCCCAGGTCGGCGACCTGGTCGGCCGCCAGAAGGCCGGCAAGACCTTCCTGACGCTGGAGGGCGAGGAGAAGCCCCTGCCGCCGGCCGCCGTGCCCGCTGGCGAGGTGCTGGGCCTGCAGCTCGCCTGCCTGTCGCTGAACGGCCGACTGCTGACCTATGCGCTCGACGAGCTCAAGCACCAGCCCAAGGGCGGCCGCGGCCTGACCCTGATCGACCTGGAGCCCAAGGACGCCCTGATCAGCGTGGCTGCCTTTGCCAACGCCCTGCAGGTGCTGGGCCTAGGCCGCGGCGACAAGCTCAAGGACGAAGCGCTCAAGGGCGCCACGCTGGCCGGCTATGCCAGCAAGCGCGCCCGCAAGGGCAAGGCCGTCGAAGGCTTCAAGAAGGTCTTGCGCGTGCTGGCGGCCTGATGGACCGCCTGCGCCGTTCGCTGAGCCTGGCGCCGCTGGCCTTCGCGCTGCCGGCATTGGCTGACGACGAGATGGCGCGTCTTGAGCGCGAGGTCGGCGGCCGCATCGGCTTCTGCGCCATCGATGGCTCGACCGGCCAGGTGCTGCTGAGCCACCGCGCCGACGAGTCATTTGCGATGTGCTCGACCTTCAAGCTGCTGCTGGCCGCGGCCGTGCTGGCCGAGGTCGATGCCGGTCGCCTGAAGCTCGATCAGCGCATTGCCTTCGGCCTGCAGGATCTGCGCTCGCATGCGCCTGTCACCGGCACGGCCCTGGGCGACAAGGCCCATGTCGAGCTGACGGTGGCGCAGCTCTGCGCGGCCATAGTCCATGTCAGCGACAACCCGGCCGCCAATCTGCTGCTGGAACGCATCCAGGGCCCGGCCGGCCTGACCCGCTTCCTGCGCGAGCTGGGTGACGATGTGACGCGGCTGGACCGCTGGGAGCTGGAGCTCAACAGCAACCTGCCCGGCGATCCGCGCGACACCACCAGCCCGGCCGCCATGGCCGAGAGCACGCGCAAGCTCTTGCTGGGCGAGCGGCTTTCCAAGGCCTCGCGAGATCGCTTGACCACCTGGCTGCGCGAATCGAGCACCGGCCTGCAGCGCCTGCGCGCCGGCCTGCCGGTGGGCTGGAAGGCCGGCGACAAGACCGGCACCGGCGCCCGCGGCGCGGTCAATGACGTGGCCGTCGCCTGGCCGCCGGGCCGGGCGCCGGTCGTGATGGCCTGCTATCTCGACGGATCGAGCCGGCTCACGGCTGAATTGCAAGGCGTGCATGCAAGGCTTGCCAGGCTGCTGACCCAGGTTCCCTGACTTCTCACACCGGACCCAGAGGCCGGGCTTGTCTAAACTGTACTCATTGAACTAGTACAGTGAGAACACAGCCACCATGCCTGCCAGTGCCCCGCTGATCATCGACATACGACCGGGCGACGCCCGGCCGATTGCGCGCCAGATCGTCGATGCCATACGCCGCCAGATTGCTGCTGGCGAACTCCAGGCCGGTGACGCGCTGCCCAGCGTGCGCGGCCTGGCGCAGCAGCTGCTGATCAATCCGAACACCGTGGCCCGGGCCTATCAGGAGCTGGGGGCGGAAGGCTGGGTCGATGCCCGCGCCGGCCTAGGGCTGTTTGTCGCGGAGCAACGTCAGCGGCTTTCGCGCAGCGAGCAGCAGCGCCGACTCGGTGCCGCCTGCGAGCGCTTCGTCGACGAGGTCATCGCCCTGGATCTGCCCAACGAGCAGGTCGTCGAGCGGCTGAGCGCCGAGCTGGAGCGCGCGCGGCCGGGGCGCCGCAGCGCCTGATGCCATCGAATTCAAAGGAGGAGCCACACCATGAACCTTGGATCGACCTGGGCCATCGAGACCGAGTCGCTCAGCCGACGCTACGGCCGGGGCAAGCAGGCGCTGAACGGCCTGACGCTGCGCCTGCCGCGCGGCGGCATCCACGCCATCGTCGGAGCCAACGGCGCCGGCAAGTCCACGCTGTTCCGCATCCTGCTCGGCTTTCTGTCGCCCAGCAGCGGCAGCGCATCGGTGCTGGGTGTGGACTGCCAGTCGCTGGGGCCGGCCGAGCGCGCGCGCATTGGCTTCGTCAACGAGGAGCACAGCCTGCCGGCCTGGATGGGCGTGCAGGAGCTGATCGCCATGCAACGCCGGCTCTATGCGGCACAGCAGCGCTGGGATGAGAAGCTGCTCGAAGAGGTGCTGGGCTATTTCAATGTCGAGCGTTCGCAGCGGGTGTCGGAGCTGTCGCGCGGCGAGCGGGCCGGCCTGAGCTTGGCGCTGGCGCTGGCCCAGCAGCCCGAGCTGCTGATACTCGACGAGCCCACGCTGGGCTTGGACGTGGTCTCCAAGCGGGCCTTCCTCGAAGCCCTGCTGTTCTGCGGCCAGCAGCGTGGCGCCACCATCATCTATTGCTCGCACCAGATGGAAGAGATCGAGCGCGTGGCCGACCAGCTGATCGTGCTGGAGCGCGGCGAGCTGCGGCACCAGTCCACGCCGGACGAGTTCTGCCAGCGCGTGCGGCTCTGGCAACTCGAGTTCCCGGTGCGGGCGCCGGACCTGCGCGGTCTGCCCGGCTATCTGGAAAGCCAGACCCTGGACGGCCTGACCGAGTTGCTGCTGTTTGACCAGGACCATGAGGCCGTCTTGCCACGCCTGGAACAGCTGGGCGTGCGGCGTCATGCCAGTGCAGCGGTCGGCCTGGATCGGGCCGTCAACGCGGTGCTGGCCCAGCGCCATGCCGCGCCACGGCGCACGGCCGCCGCGGCGGTGCAGGAGGCCCTCGATGCCTGAACTCCTGAAATCGGAACTGCTGCGTTGGCGCGGCTGGGCCCTGGGTCTGGGGCTGGTCCATCTGATCGGCCTGTCCTACCTGAGCCGCATGACCGACCTGGCCCAGCCCAACCAGGGTCTGCTGGTCGTGATCGGCGGCGTCTATGTTGTGGTCGGTGGCCTGGTCGGCGGCTGGCAGGCCTGGGGCTACCGGCGGCCCGCCGTCTGGCTCACTCTGCTGCACCGGCCTGTGGCACCGCGGCGCATCGCCGCCTGCCTGGGCCTGGCGAACGGCCTGGTCCTGTTGGCCATGGTGGGCCTGCCGGTGGCCCTGGCCCTGCCGGTGGTGGCGCTGGGCGGCCGCCCGGTCGAGACCTGGCAGCTGGGCCTGGCCCTGCAGGCCTGGATGCTGGCCTTCTGCGGTTCGCTGTGCGCGTGGCTGGCCTTGCTGACGCCGGGGCGCTGGGCGCTCTTGCTGCTGCTCACGCCCTTCTTGCTGCTGCCGGAGTTCCTGGCGCTGCCCTGGCTGCTGCTGCCCATGGCCGGCCTGCTGGCCTGGCTGCTGCTGGCGGTGGAGCGCGTGTTCCAGCCCGATCTGGAACGGGGGCCTCGCGGTGCCTGGGGCCAGGTCTTGCTGGTGTTGCCAGCTGTGCTGGCGCTGACCATCCTGCTGCAGATGGGCGGCTCGGTCGGCTACCAGGCCGCGCTTGGCGCGCTGGGCGCGCATCCGCAATTCGCCGAGGCGCCGCCACCCGACAGCTATGTGGCCTGGCGCCAGGCCGGCGCCCGCAAGCGCCTGGCCGCCGCGCTGACGGCCAGCGGCGGACCGGCGCTGGATGAAGCGGCCCTGAAGGCCTTGCCGACGGCAAATGCGGTCGTGGAGTTTGGCCGCCTGCCGGTCAACTACCAGCCGGGCCGGCTCAAGAGCCTGGCCTGGGCCTGGCCCGAGCGCGACTGGCGCCTGGAATACAGCCATGCCGAGCAGATTTACCTGGCTTTTGACGCGCAGCGTCGCCTCGTTGGTCGCATCGGGCGACAGGGCCTGATTGAGGGCGGCGGCGCGGTCGATGCCAGCCAGCGATTCGAAGCGCCTCCGTTGCCGGTGGGTCCTTGGGCCATCCTTGGTTCGCGGCTGTTGCGGCTGGACCCGGCCAACGGCCGGATGCTCACGGCCCTGCAATTGCCGCGCGAGGATGATCGTTTCGTCTCGACCCCGGTGCCGCTGGGGCCGGCCCAGGACCTGGTCTGGCTCACCAAGCGCGAGCTGATCCTGACCGACCGCCATCTGAAGCAGGTGCGCTGGCGCCTCGAATGGCCACAAGGCCTGCGCGACCTGGGTCCGGTCGACCTGGCCGTGCTGCCCGATGGCTGGCTGGTGTCGGTGCTGGAAGGCCTGGTGCTGGAGCCGAGCCGGCCGCTGCTCAGCCAGTACCACGTCGACGCTCAAGGCCAGGTCCGGCAGGTCCGCTCCCAGCCCTTGCAGCCCAGCTTCGGCGAGGGCTTCACGGCCTGGTACTGGATGGTCTCTCCCTTGCAGCATGAGCTGCTGAGCCGGCTCGACGATGCCGTCCAGCCAGGGCAAGGCTTGATCGAGCAGGCCGGGGCACCATTGCCTCGCAGCCAGGGCGTGCAACTGGCGGCAGCGCTGCTGATGGCCGGCAGCGCGCTGGGCGCTGCCTTGCTGGCGCGTCGTCGGCAGCTGGGCTGGCGCGAGACGGCGGTCTGGACGCTGGTCTGCGGCCTGGCCAGCCTGCCGGGGCTGCTGGTGGCGCTGGGGCTGATGCAGGCGCGTCCGCAGAAACAAAAAAGCCCGGTCTTCCGACCGGGCTTGAAAGCTCACACCTAGTGCCGCATCACTGGTGTTCGCATCGACCCATCTTGGCGCCGCCGCGGACCTTCTGGATGAAGCCGTCCGGGAAGCTGGTCTTCTGCGAGCGGCGGTTCTCGCAGACATAGACCTCCTTCATGTCCACGTACCAGGTCGCCTCGACGAACAGCAGGCCGCCGATCATCTCGTTGCCGGCTGCGTTGAGCGACACCGGGTTCTGCATGCCGTAGCGGTAGGCCTCGGCCACGCCCTGCTTGCGGAAGAACTCGCCCATCTTGATCCAGCCGATGCCTTCGACGTACATCACGCCTTCGAAGGTGTTGGTGATGAAGGAGCCGGCGCGGCCGACCATGATGCGGCCGTCGTCGCTCATGTCGTTGATCTGCATGGGCACAAAGCCATAGTCGGCCTGCACCGCGGCCGCACCGTTGGCGCAGGGGTCCACCAGCTGGCCGAACCAGTCGATGTAGGCCGGCAGGGCCAGGTCGGTACACCAGCGCATCTGCGGCAGCTTGGTGAGGGCGTCCTTCTCCTTGTTCGCCTTGGGGTTCCAGACGATGGCGCCGTTGGACAGGTAGTCGTCATAGACCGTGCCGTCTTCGGCCGTGCGCTTGATCTTCTTGACCGAGTCCATGGCGACGCGGGTGCCGTCCTTGTTGACCGCGTAGGCATTGATGCCTCCGTACTTGGCGAACAGGTCGATGCGCTTGCCTTCGTTCACCCAGGCCATGGCCTTCTGGTAGTTGGTTTCGCCCAGCACCACGGTGCCGTCGCCGGACACGTTCTGCGCACGCAGCCAGCCCTCGGTGTTGTAGTTGTGGCCGGCAATGTCGAGCTGGCGCATGCCGCCGATCGGCTTCCAGATGAAGGGCCGGATCTCGGGCAGGAAGCCGCTCTGGCAGAAGCCGTCACCGTCGCTGTCCACGTAGGCCAGGCCCACGGCCGTCAGGCCCCAGTCGTCCAGCGCAAAGCCATAGCTGGAGGCCGGACCGAAGATGCTGTCGCCACCGCACTTGTCCTTGTTCAGCGACCCCAGGTTGATGGTCTTGCCGAAGGCATAGATCGCGGCCGAGCTGATGCCGTTGCCGTCCGTGTCCGCGTTGACCAGGAAGCTCAGGCCGTTGGCGTCCATGCCGCCGTTGCTGGCGAAGATGTTGGCCGGCAGCACCTCGATGCCGGTGCGGGCATCCCAGATGAACTGGGTGGACCAGGACACGCCGGAAGCGCGGCTGCCGTTGCGCGACAGCTTGGTCAGGTTGGCATTGATCAGCGGGTAGTAGTCGACACCGTCGGCATAGCCATTGAAGACCAGGTCGGCCTTGGCCGTCTTGCCGGCCTGGGCCGTGATGGCCGTGGCGTCGCAGGCCTTGTCATTGGCCGGGCTCGCGCCTTCGGCGCTGTTCCAGTATTCGGCTTCCGAGACCAGGGCGCGCGGCTCGGTCGGGTAGCCGCCGGCCACGATCTCTTCCATGTAGAGCACGTACTTCTGGCCGGCCTTCAGGTTGTTGATCTGATAGCGGCCGTCCGGTCCCACCTTGCCCTGGGTCTGGTCGCCGGTCATGGCCGACACCGCATCGGCCAGCGGATTGCTGACGTTGCGTGCGATCACGTTGACCCCGGCATAGGGCGTGCGGCCATCCTTCAGGTACAGCGTGCCGGCAATGCTGCCGGTGCTGGAGCGGTAGTTGGCCGTCGGGTACAGGTTGGAGATGCCGGCGATGTCGTCGGGCATGTTCACCGTGCTCATCTGGTAGCCGATGTCGGCACTGGGATCGATGAAGGGGAACATGGTCTCGACATACTGCGCCGGCATGTCGTTGCCGCCAAAGCCTATGCGGTGGTAGGCCGTGGCATTGCCGCAGCCCGGCACGCCCGCATAGAGGTCGTAGTAGCCCGGGATGCTGAAGTAGGCCATCTGGCCGTTGACCTGGGTATGCGACAGGTTCAGCGCATGGCCGAACTCGTGCGTCATGATGCCGGTGAACTTGCTGCCGTCCTTGTCGTTGATGTCGACGGCGTAGCCGTTCATCAGGGCCGTGGCCTCGACGATGGTGTCTTCGTAGCCGTCGCCGTCGGTGTCCTCGGCGATCTCGGGGAAGGCGATGCCCAGCACCGCGTCCTTGGGCAGGCCGAAGTAGTTCTCCAGGATGCCGCCGTCGGTGTCATAGATGACGTGCATGCCGCCACCGTTGTACTGGCCGTAGACCTTTTCAACATTGGCGGCCGTCACGTCGGCGCCGATCGAGGGCACCTGGCTGAAGTCGCCGGCGATGTAGCCCTTCCAGGTCGAGGTCGGCACCTTGCTCCATTCGTTCACCGCGAAAGCCACCATCTCGCGGGCGCGCTGGTTGGTGATGAAGGGAGTCTTGCCATCCACGTCGTAGGCGTAGACGCCCAGGTCGGTGTAGACCGGAATCGGCTTGCTGGTGTTCCAGCGCAGCGGTTGCGGGTTGCCGGGCTTGTCCGTCGTGTAGAGCGGGCCGGCTGCCTGGGCCAGGCTGGCCAGGGCCACGCCGGCCATCAGCCCGAGACGGGCGAGGCGGCTGAGGGTTTGCTTCAAGGTGCTCACTTCATCAACCCCTTCTGAATCCATTGGCCGGCCACGGCCTTGTTGACCAGGCCGATCAGCACGTTGGAATCGACGTCGCCGCCGTTCTTGGCCAGCATGTCCTGCTCGGCCGCATTGAGCAGACCGGGATTGATGCGCACGTCCTGGAACAGGCCGCGGTTGTTGAAGGCATTGGCCATGCGGTCGCCCATGGTCAGGAACTTGCCCATGCCCAGGCCCACGGTGGTTCGCAGTCCGGTGCGGGCGGCCGGCTTGTACAGGAAGGCCAGGACCTGTTCGTCCTTCTTCCACTTGGCCATGCCTTCGGGGGCCAGGCCCAGGAAGAAGCGGCCATCGGGCATCTTGCGGGCCTTCTGCAGGCCGAACTGGCGGAAGGTGTATTCCGAGCGGGTGACCAGCTTCTTCTTGGCCGAGGTGGCCACGCTGATGGTCACCTCGGTGTAGGGCAGCTTGCCCTGCATGCCGTCGGTGACGCGGATCACCTTGCCGCCGACGATGGTGTCGGCGTCGTTGATCAGGCGCGTCAGGTTGTGCGGCTTGATCTGGGTGGCCTGGGCCTGGCCGGTCAGGCCGACGCCCGCGATCGCGGCGGCTGCGCCGGCCAGCGACTTCAGGAGGGTCCGCCGGGTGGGCGGTGAGGTGCCGCAGTCGGGTTCTGCGGCAAGGACTTCGAAGCTCATTGCGGGATCTCCATTTCGGTCCGGCCCGGGGCGGCCAGCCACGGACGCGACCTTAGGGAGAGCTTCGAAGCCCGGCGCCCCCCGGCGCGGGGGGCCACAAGGCAAGGGGGAGGGGAACCCTTAGGGGATGGCCCCGAGACCCGTCAGGGTCGGGCCAGCGCCGCCGCGCATTCGCGCACCAGGGCCGGCCCCCGGTAGATCAGGCCGGTGTAGACCTGCACCAGGTCGGCGCCGGCCTGGATCTTGGCGCGGGCGTCTTCGCCCGACAACACGCCGCCGACGCCGATGATGGGGTAGTCCTTGCCGAGCGCCGCGCGCAGCAGACGGATGACCCTGTTGCTGGCCTCGAACACCGGCCGGCCCGAGAGGCCACCGGCCTCGCCTGCATGCTGCAGGCCTTGCACGGCCTCGCGCGAGATCGTGGTGTTGGTGGCGATCACGCCGTCTATGCCGTTCTTCTGCAGGGTCTGCGCGATCACGGCCACCTGGTCTTCTTCCAGGTCGGGCGCAATCTTGACGAACATCGGCACCTGGCGGCCGCTGCCGGCTTCCAACTGCTGCTTGCGGGCCTGCAGCCGCGAGAGCAGGGCGTCCAGCGCCTCGTCGCTCTGCAGAGTGCGCAGGTTCTTGGTGTTGGGGCTGGAGATGTTGACCGTGATGTAGTCGGCGTGGGGGAACACGCCTTCCAGGCCTATCAGGTAGTCGTCGACGGCGTTTTCGATCGGCGTGGCGGCGTTCTTGCCGATGTTCAGGCCGACCAGGCCGCCGGCCGCGCGAAAGCTGTGCGCCCGCTGCACATTGGCCAGGAAGGCGTCCAGGCCTTCGTTGTTGAAGCCCAGCCGATTGATCAGCGCATTCGCCTCCGGCAGGCGGAACATGCGCGGCTTGTCGTTGCCGGGCTGGCCCTTGGGCGTGACCGTGCCCACCTCGATGAAGCCGAAGCCCATGGCGCCCAGGCCGTCTATGCAGCGGCCGTTCTTGTCCAGGCCGGCGGCCAGGCCTAGGCGGTTGGGGAACTTCAGCCCTGCCAGCGTGACCGGGTCGGTGACGCGGGTCTGCGACCAGAGGCATTGCGCCGGCGTGTTCTGCAGCCGCGCGATGGCGCCCAGGGTCAGCTCATGGGCATGTTCCGGATCGAGACCGAACAGGAAGGGGCGGGTCAGGGCGTAGGGAACGAGCGACATGGGCGCGGATTGTCGCATCGCAGCATTGAGCGGCCCATAATCGCAGGCTCCTCTGGAAGTAGCTCGGAAGTCCGCCATGAACCCCAATGCCCACCCCGACCGCGATGCCACCCGCGACAGCACTCGCACGGACGACACCCGCATAGGCGCCGTGCGCCCGCTGATCTCGCCGGCCCTGCTGTTCGACGAGCTGCCGCTGCCCGAAGGCTCGCAGGCCCTGGTGGAACGGGCCCGGCGCGAGATCTCCGACGTGCTGCAGGGCCGCGACGACCGGCTGCTGGTGGTGGTCGGTCCCTGCTCCATCCACGACCACGGCCAGGCGATGGACTATGCGCGCCTGCTCAAGACCGCAGCCGATGAATTGAGCCGCGAGCTGCTGGTGGTGATGCGCGTCTATTTCGAGAAGCCGCGCACAACGGTGGGCTGGAAGGGCTACATCAACGACCCGCGCATAGACGGCAGCTTCCACATGAACGAAGGCCTGCGCCTGGCGCGCCAGCTGCTGCTGGACGTGACCGCCCTGGGCCTGCCGGCCGGCACCGAGTTCCTGGACCTGCTGTCGCCCCAGTACATCGCCGACCTGATCGCCTGGGGCGCCATCGGCGCCCGCACCACCGAAAGCCAGAGCCACCGCCAGCTGGCCTCGGGCCTCTCCTGCCCGGTGGGCTTCAAGAACGGCACCGACGGCGGCATCAAGGTCGCCAGCGACGCGGTGCTGGCCGCCCAGGCCAGCCATGCCTTCATGGGCATGACCAAGATGGGCGCGGCCGCCATCTTCGAGACCCGCGGCAACAGCGACTGCCACATCATCCTGCGCGGCGGCAAGACGCCGAACTACGACGCGGCCTCGGTGGCCGCCGCCTGCGAGGCCCTGCGCGGCTCGGGCCTGCGCGAGCAGGTGATGATCGACTTCTCGCATGCCAACTCCAGCAAGAAGTACGAGCGCCAGATCGACGTGGGCCGCGATGTGGCCGGTCAGATCGCCGGTGGCGACCAGCGCATCACCGGCGTGATGATCGAGTCCCACCTGCAGCCGGGCCGCCAGGACCTGCTGGCCGGCCAGACCAAGTCCGATCTCAAGCCCGGCGTGTCCATCACCGACGCCTGCCTGGGATGGGGCCAGACCGAACCGCTGCTGCGTGAGCTGGCGGCGGCCGTGAAGGCACGCCGGGGCTAGATTCCCCGCATTTCGCGCCGGACGGCTGCATCTCGCGCCGCACCGGCGCCTGACGTCGCATGCGGCTCGCTGCCGAGTCCGGGCTTCCCAAGAATCCGCCCCATCGCACCAATCCCGGTGCGCCAAAGCGAGAGGGAAGCCCCATGCAACGAATCATCATCGCCATCGCCGCAAGCCTGCTGGCCACCGGCGCTCAGGCCGTCGAACTGAAGATTGAAGGCCTGAAATCCAACCAGGGCCGGCTGATGGTGGCCGCCTTTGATTCCGGCGACAGCTGGCTGCGCAAGCCGGTGCTGGCCAAGACGGTCGACGCCTCGGCCGTCAAGGACGGCACGCTCAGTATCGATTGGCCCGAGCTCGACGGCCTGCCGCGTGCGGCCCTGACCGTCTTTCACGATCTCAACGGCAACGGCAAGCTCGACACCAATGCCATGGGCATGCCGACCGAGCCGCTGGGCTATTCGAACAATGCCGTCGGCAACTTCGGCCCGGCCCGCTTCGATGCGGCCGTTTTCGAACCCAAGCCTGGCCAGCGCCAGCAGATCCGCCTGAACTGAACCGTGGAGGTCGCCATGGACCAAGCTTTCGCACTTCAGCGCCGCCGCCTGATGCAGGCGGGCGGCCTGGGCCTCGCCCTGGCGCCGTTCGGCGCGTACGCGGCTGCCCGCGTCCCGGAGCTCGCGCCCATCCTCGGCTGGAGCGGCCAGGACCGTTCCGCCGATGCCTTGCAGATCGAAGGCCGATTGCCCAAGGACCTGCGCGGCACGCTGTACCGCAACGGCCCCGGCCTGATGGCCCGCGGCGACCAGCGCTACCAGCATTGGTTCGATGGCGACGGCCTGGTCCAGGCCTGGCGCATCGATGGCGAGCGCCAGCGGGCCAGCCATGCGGCCCGCTTCGTGCAGACCGACAAGTTCAAGGCCGAGCAGGCCGCCGGCCGCTTCCTGCTGCCGGGCCTGGGCACGGCAATCAAGGCCCAGATCCCGGTGCGCGGCCCGGACAGCTTCAACACCGCCAACACCAGCGTGCTGCGGGTGGGCGACGAATTGCTGGCCTTGTGGGAAGGCGGCAGCGCCTACCGGCTGGATCCGCACACGCTGCAGACGCTGGGCCCCAAGACCTGGGCGCCGGGCCTGGAGGCCATGCCGTTCTCGGCCCATCCCAAGCAGGATGCCGAAGGCCGGGTCTGGAACTTCGGCTCCAGCCCGGTGGGCAAGCTGGTGCTCTATGAAATCTCGGCGCAAGGCGCGCTGCTGCGCCACAAGGTGCTGGACCTGCCGATGCCGGCCATGCTGCATGACTTCATCGTCACGGAGCGCTACCTGGTCTTCCTGCTGCCCCCGTTGACGCTGGACCTTCAGCGCTTGCGAGATGGTGCTTCGATGGCCGCGGCCATGGACTGGCGTGCCGCCGAAGCCACGCGCGTGCTGGTGGTCCGCAAGAGCGACCTGAGCGTGCGCCGCATCCTGGAGCTGCCGGCGGCCATGGTCTTCCACTTCGGCAACGGCTGGGACGAGGGCGAGGTGATACGCCTGGACTATGTGCAGGCGCCGCCCATGGACAAGCTGAACCAGGAATTCGGCGACCTGGCCCGCGGCGAGCGGCCGGCCGACGACCGGCCCTCGACCCCGCGTCTGCTGCGCATTGACCTGACCAGCGGCCGGTTGGACCAGCAGTCGCGCGACGAGTCGGTGGAGTTCCCGACCGTCGATCCACGCGTGGTGATGCAGCGCCACCGCCTGGTCCACTACCCCTGCAGCAGCAGCCTGGACCGCTGGGGCTTCGATGCCGTGATGCGCCTGGACCTGGATAGCGGCAAGCGCGAGCGCTTCAGCCTGGGGCCGGACTGCGTGGTCGAGGAGCAATTGCTGGTGCCCAAGTCCGGCAGCCGCCGCGAAGGCGAGGCCTGGCTGGTTGGCAGCGGCTACGACCTCAGGCGCAAGCAGAGCTTCCTCACGGTCTTCGATGCCGAGGCGATCACGGCCGGACCGCTGGCCCGGGTCTGGCTGCCCTACTGGGTGCCCTACGGCTTCCACGGCCGCTTCGTCGCCGAGGTTTGACGAGGGCGGGGCGGGATAATGCCGGCCAGTCCCATCTCCGGCTCCCGCCCCATCATGACCCAAGACGAACTCAAGACCCTGGTCGGCCAGGCCGCCCTGAACTACGTGACGCCCGGCAGCATCGTCGGCGTCGGCACCGGCTCCACGGTCGACAAGTTCATCGATGCGCTGGCAGCGAGCGGCATGACGATTGCCGGCGCGGTATCGAGCTCGGTGCGCTCGACCGAGCGCATGAAGGCCCTGGGCATCCGGGTGCTGGAAGCCTCCGAGGTGACGAGCCTGCCGGTCTACATCGACGGCGCCGACGAGATCGATCACCAGGGCCACATGGTCAAGGGCGGTGGTGCCGCGCTGACCCGCGAAAAGATCGTCGCCGACCTGGCCGAGCGCTTCGTCTGCATCGCCGACGAATCCAAGCTGGTCGAGGTGCTGGGCCGGTTCCCGCTGCCGGTGGAAGTGATTCCCATGGCCGCCGCCCAGATCGCCCGCCGCTTCGCAGCCATGGGTGGAGATGCCCAGCTGCGCGCTGGCTGCATCACCGACAACGGCTGCCACATCCTGGATGTGCGCGGCCTGCAGATCCGCGATCCGCAAGCCTTCGAGCGCGACGTCAACCAATGGCCCGGCGTGGTCACCGTCGGCGTGTTCGCCCGCAACAAGGCGGCGGTCTGCCTGCTGGGCACGGCCAGCGGCGTCAGGACCCTGACCTACTGAGCCGCCACATGCGCCGTCGCGAGCCCGTCTACGACGCCCAGCGCCATGAGCGCTGGCACATGGGGCCAGCTCGCTGGATCAAGCTTGCCGCCTGTGTGCTGGCGATGCTGCTGATGCATCGCTTGATGGGCAACTGGGCCATGGTCGTCGTGATCTCCTCGCCGCTGTGGGGCATCTTCCTGGCGTCCGAGATCCTGGGTGGAGCCAGCGGTCTGAAGCGGCGGCTGCGCGCCCTGTACTGGCGCGACCGGGAAGGCGTGCACTACGAGTTCAAGGGCGTCTACATCAGCGTCGAGGAAGACGTGGGTCAGCGCTGGATACGGTTGGAGGACCTGGGCCGGGCCCTGGGCGAGAAGCCGAACGAGATGCTGCTGCGCCGGCTCGACGCCGAAGGCCTGCGCGAGATCGACCGTGAGCTCTACGTGCTGGACGACCTGGTGCTGCGCTACCTGGCCGAACGCAGCAGCGACCGGGCGCTCAGCCTGCGCGGCTGGGTGCAGCGCACCATCTGGCATCCGGCGCGGCAGCGGCGCTGAGGCGCCGTGACATTGGGTCTGGCAGGCGGATCCAGTCGATTCCGCCGGCTGCGCGTGCCGGCGTGCGAGCCGCGCGGCTATGTCGTTTGGCGGCGCGACCGGCGCACGGCGAAGCGGGCCGGGTCGATGGCGTCGAGCAGGCTGGCCTCCAGCGGCAGCGGCGCGCCGCTCAACAGCGACGCCGCGACCTGGCCGCACAGCGCGGCCCAGCTGATGCCGCGCGAGGCAAAGCCGGTGCAAAGCACCAGGCCCGGGACGCGGGGCAGCAAGCGCGGCTGGTCGTCACGTCCCTCGTAGCCCGCCATCGGCAGCCCGCCGACCAGGGGCAGGCGGTCGGGGGCCATCAGGCGCCAGGACACGCGGCCGGCCAGCGGTCCTTGCGGCGGCGCCTCCAGGGCGGCGAGCCTGGCCCATTGATCCAGGTTGTAGGCCTGGTCGGCTTCGCGCAGCGCCGGCTCTTCGTCGCCATCCTGCGTGGTGGCGCCGCAGAAGAGGCCGCCATGGCCGTCGGCTATCGCGTAGCCCAGGCCAGCGACCGGCAGCTTGGGCAGCGGCGAGGCCTGAGCCAGATGAGTGAGCTGGCCGCGCTGGCGAACCAAGGGCAGCTCGGGCGCCAGTCGTTGGAGCAGGGGCAGCTGCGCATGGCCGCCGGCCAGCACGATGGCCGGGGCGGTGGCCATCAGCTGGCCTTGCGCGTCGAAGGCAAGCCATTGGCCGGCCTCGTTGCGCTCGACGCGAGTCACCGACCGGCCGCTGATCAGGCGTGCGCCTTGCAGCCATTGCTCGACCAACAAGGCCGGCGGCAAGGCGCCGCCGCCAGGATAGAACCAGGCGGGTTGCTGCAGCGGCAGGCCTGACAGGTGGGCGGCATCGCTTGCCGCCAAGGCCTGGACATAGTCCGGAGGCAAGCCCAGGCGTCCGACCTGCTGACGCATGGCCTCGACACTGCGCTGCAATTCAAGCCGCAACAGACCGTGCTGACGGCCCGGCAGTTCCGGCATCTGCTCCAGTGCCGCCGCCATCGCCAGCGCCGCGGCGCGGTTGAAGCGGGCATGGATGCCATCGTCCGGATTGAGCGTGCCGTGGAACAGGCCCAGCGGATTGCCCGAAGCCTCCTGGGCCGGGCCGGGGTTCGCCTCCAGCACGGTGCAGGCCATGCCTTGGCGCCGCAGTGCCCAGGCACAGGCTGCACCGGCAAGGCCGGCCCCGACGACCAACACCTCGCGGGCCTCGCGGGCCAGCGGCTCGCGACCGGCCGGCTTGTGCATGGCATGCCGGGGTGCGAAGCGGGCGCTGCACATATGCCACTTGGGCGCCAGGCCGGGGCGCCGCTTGACCTCGAAGCCGGCCGTCCTGAGGGCCTGCTTCACCGGGCCGGCCGTGCACCAGCTGGCGGCCGTCGCGCCGGGTGCAGCCAGGCGGGCCAGCCGCTTGAGCGTGTGGGCGTCCCACATGGCCGGGTTCTGGGCCGGCGCGAAACCGTCGAGCACAAAGGCGTCGACCTCGGCCACCAGTTCGCCCAGCCAGGGCCTTACGTCGCCCAGGGCCAGCAGCAGCCGGACCCGGCCCCCGTCGAAGTCGAGCCCATGCAGGTTGTGGGTCAGCGGCGGCCAGCGCTCGATCAGCGCTGCCGCCAGTTCCGGAGCGGGCGAGTGGGCGTGCGCCCGGGCCAGGTCTTCGCGGCGCAGCGGATGCTTTTCGATGCTGATGAAGACCAGGCGCTCGCTGCGCTGCGGGTCGTCGCGCCAGGCCTGCCAGGCGGCCAGGAAGTTGTTGCCCAGGCCGAAGCCGGTTTCCAGCATGACGAAGCTGGCGCGGCCCTGCCAGCGCTGCGGCAGTCCGTTGCCGGCGAGAAAGACATGGCGGGCCTGGTCGAAGGCCCCGGACTTGCTGTGGTAGACGTCGTCGAAATCCGGCGCACGGGTGACGCCGGGTTCGGAGAAATCCACCTGGGCCGGGACGATGGGGCCGCTCTTCATGCCAGCAGCACCGCAGCGGCCAGCAGGGCCGAGCCGGCCAGCGCGGCCATCACCCAGCGAGCGAAGGGCCAGCCTCCGGTACTCAGGGCCACCAGGCTGCGGGTCAGGCTGTTGCAGGCGATGGCCAGGATCACGCCGTGGCGGACCTGGTCGAGCGTGATCTGCGCCGAAGCCTCCAGCGCGGCCAGCGAGGCGACCGGGGCGTGGGCATCACCCAGGCCGGCCAGGGCGATGGCTCCGTACAGGCCCTGGCTGCCGAAGCGCTGCTGGGCCAACCTGACCAGCACAGCCACCAGCACCAGCAGGCCGGTCACAAGCAGGGCCTCGCGCAACTGCAAGGGTGCTCGCTTGCCGCGCGGATTGGCCCGGCCGCGCAAGCCCTGTCGGCGGGTCAGCCAGGCGCCCAACCCCAGGGCGACTGCAGCACCGGCCATGGCCGCCGGCGCAAAGCTGATTGCGGCATCGGGAGCGAGCAAGGCCAGCATCAGCAGGGCCTGCAACCAGGTGGCCGCGGTGGACATCACGGCGCCGGCCGCGCAGGCGCTTTCGAGCTCGCCGTTCTTGCGGGCCGAGCGGCCCATGGAGGCGATGGTCGCCGTGCTGGACACCAGGCCCGACACCAGGCCGGCCAGGGCCAGGCCCAGCTGCGGGCCCAGCTTCTCGAGCGCCAACTGGCCGAGCGCCTGCAGGCCCAGGATCAGCATCAAGAGGGCCAGCAGGCTGCGCGGGCTGAAGCCGGCCAGCCAGGGCAGGGACTCGGCGGGCAGCAGTGTGGCGACGGCGAGGCCGCCGCTGACGACCAGCGCGGCGCGCAAGGACTCGCGGTTCACAGCGTCACGGTCTCGCCATGCTGGGGCACGCGCACCCGCCAGCCCAATTCGTCCTGGATGCGGCTGCGCAGCGCGTCGCTGGCAGCCGGTTCCCCGTGGACCACGAAGACCTGCGAAGGCGGCTGGCGGAAACCCCGCAGCCAGTCCATCAGCTCGTCGCAATCGGCGTGGCCGGAAAAGCCTTCCAGATGGCTGATCTCTGCATTCACCGGCACGTATTCGCCATGCATCTTGATCTCGCGCTCACCGGCAATCAGTTTGGCGCCGCGTGTTCCGCCGACCTGGAAGCCGGGGAAGCAGACCTGATGGCGGCTCGAAGGCAGCAGGGTCTGCAGATAGTTCAGGACCCGGCCGCCGGTGGCCATGCCGCTGGCCGAGATGACGATGGCGCTGCGGCGCGCCACCTGGGCGGCGATCTTCATCGATTCGGGTGCCTTGGCGACCAGGTGGACGCCGTCGGTCAGTCGCCGCAGTTCGGCCGCGCCGATCCTGAGCAGGCGGCCATGCTTGAGCGTGATCTCGGTGGCCTCGCGGGCCATGGGGCTGTCCAGATAGATTGGCAGGTCGGCCGGAATCACGCCGCGCTCGCGCAGCCGCTGTATCACCAGCAGCAGGGCCTGGGCGCGGCCTATGGCGAAGCTGGGCAGCAGCAGGCTGCCGTTGCGCTGCAGGGTGCGCTGGACGATCTGGGCCAGGGCCTGCTCCACGTCCTGGGCCGGATGGCGGCGGTTGCCGTAGGTGGACTCGATCAGCAGCACATCGGCATGCTCAAGCGGCTGCGGCGGTGGCATCAGCAGGTCGCGGCTGCGGCCCAGGTCGCCCGAGAACACCACCGCCTTGCCGCCGTGCTTCACGCTGATCGCGCTGGCACCCAGCAGGTGGCCGACCGGTGTGAAGCGGATCTCGCTCCTGCCCAGGCGCAGCCGGCCGTCGCGTGGCAGGCCGACAAAATGCGCCAGGGCGCGCTGAGCGTCCTTGACCGTGTACAGCGGCAAGGCCTTCTCGTGGCGCGAGCTGCCGATGCGGTTGGCGCGCCGCGCGTCTTCCTCCTGAAGATGGGCCGAGTCGGTCAGCAACACCTCGCAGAGTTCCCGCGTCGCGCCGGTGGAGAAGATCTGGCCGTGGAAGCCTTGCTTGACCAGGGCCGGCAGGTAGCCGCTGTGGTCCAGATGGGCATGCGAAAGCAGCACGGCATCGACGGTCACCGGGGCCACGCCCAGAGGCGCCCAGTTGCGCTCCCGCAAGGCCTTGTAGCCCTGGAACAAGCCGCAGTCGAGCAGCAGGCGCTGCTCGCCGGTGTCGAGCAGGTGGCGCGAGCCGGTAACGCTGTCGGCAGCGCCGAGGAAGCTGAGTTTCATGGGGCAGGAACAGAGGTGGGTTCAGCCGCGATTCCAGCACGATGGCCAGGCGCCTCGGTTGCTGGAACGCAAGGCCATGCGCCACCCGCGGCAGCAAGCGGCAAGCATCCTAGCGCCTGCCCGCGGCGGCTCAGCCGAAGGCCAGCACGATGTCCCAGGTCAGCACCATGGCGTCGCGCTCCTGGCTGCCGCTCGGTGAGCCGGGCCGCGCGATCAGGGTCTTGCGGTCCACCGGCGCCTGCAGCTTGAGCAGGGGATCGGTCTCGTTGCGGGGCTCGCCCTCGAAATACATCTGCGTGACCAGGCGGCTCTGCTTGCCGCGCAGGTCGAAGTGGATATGGCGGGTCCGGCCCTCGTACAGGCCGGGCAGGATGGTCTTGAACTGATAGCTACCATCGGCGCCGCTCTGCAGCCGGGCGAAGCCCCGGAAGTTCGGGTCCAGCGGCGCCTTGCTGGTATCGCCCGGGTGGGCATAGCGGCCCGCGGCATTGGCCTGCCAGATCTCGATCTGGGCCTGCGGTATCGGCTCGCCGCGCGGATTCAGCACGCGGCCGCTGACATAGAGGAGGCGGCCCTTGGCGGCCTCGCTGCGGCCGGGCAGCCGGGTCAGGTCGCCGTTGGCAACATTGGGAATGTCCAGCGGGTAGAAGGGGCCCAGAAAATCGGCGGACGTCCAGCGCAGGCCTTCGCTGGCTTCGGCGGGGCCAGTCATCGCCAGCCCGGCCAGGGCGGCCGACACCATGTGCCTTCGCGTCAGACCCTGTGGGGCCTCATGTCCATGGTCCAGGTCTTCTTGCGAGGCGGTGACTCTCAGCATGTCGGTACTCCGGTGAGACGGCGCGCCGACTGTAGGACCAAAAGAAGAAAGCCCCAAGCGGGGAAGCTTGGGGCCTCGTGCATTTGCGGGAGGGCGTGATCAGCGCTTGGGCGAGGTCAGCCTGGCGCCTTGCGGGCGGCCACCGCCGCCGCCGCCACCTTCGCGACGCGGCTGCTGGCCCTGCGGCGCCGGACGGCGCTGCTGCTGGCCCTGGGGCTGGCCGCCGCCATGGGCGGCATGGCCGCCTTGAGGACGGCCCTGGCCTTGCGGACGGCCACCGCCACCACCGGGACGGCCACCACGGCCACCGCCGCCGCCGCCACCCGGACGGCCGCCGCGACCGGCGCCGACGCCTATGGTCATGCGGCCCAGCACGATGGGCTCGGGTTTCTCGTCGGCACGCGGCTCGAAGCCGGCGATGCTCTCGCGCGGGATCTCGCGCTTGATCAGCTTCTGTATCTCGCGCAGGAAGATGTCCTCATCGACGCAGACCAGGCTCACGGCCTCGCCCTGCGCGCCGGCGCGGCCGGTGCGGCCGATGCGGTGCACATAGTCCTCGGGCACATTGGGCAGCTCGAAGTTCACGACGTGGGGCAGTTGGTCGATGTCGATGCCGCGGGCCGCGATGTCGGTGGCCACCAGCACCTGCAGGGTGCCGGCCTTGAACTCGGACAGCGCCTTGGTGCGAGCACCCTGGCTCTTGTTGCCGTGGATGGCCATGGCGCTGATGCCCTGGTCGTTCAGGTAGTCGCTGAGGCGATTGGCGCCATGCTTCATGCGCGTGAACACCAGCACCTGGTGCCAGTCGCCGTCCTTGATCAGCTTGGCCAGCAGTTCCTTCTTCTTGTCGCGGCTGACCGGGTGAACCTTTTGCGCGATCGCATCGTTGGTCTGGTTGCGGCGGGCCACCTCGATCAGGGCGGGCTGGTTCAGCAGGCGGTCGGCCAGCGCCTTGATGTCGTCGCTGAAGGTGGCCGAGAACAGCAGGCTCTGCTTCTTCTGCGGCAGCACGGCCAGCACCTTCTTGATGTCGTGGATGAAGCCCATGTCCAGCATGCGGTCGGCTTCGTCCAGCACCAGGATCTCGACCTTGGAGAGGTCCAGCGTGCCTTGCTGGTGGTGGTCCAGCAGGCGGCCCGGCGTGGCGACGAGGATGTCGACGCCATCGCGCAGCTTGTTGACTTGCGGCTGCATGCCGACGCCGCCGAACATCACCATGCTCTTGAGCGGCAGGTACTTGCCGTAGGTCTGCACCGATTCCTCGACCTGGGCTGCCAGTTCGCGGGTGGGCGTCAGCACCAGGGCACGCACCATGGGGCGGCCGCGGGCGTTCTTCACCGGCTGGCCGGCGGCCAGTCGATGCAGCATGGGCAGGGTGAAACCGGCGGTCTTGCCGGTGCCCGTCTGGGCGCCGGCCAGCAGATCACCACCCTGCAGCACGGCGGGGATGGCTTGCGCCTGGATCGGGGTGGGGGAGTTGTAGCCGGCGTCGGCGATGGCCTTCAGCAGCGGTGCTGCAAGGCCCAGGGATTCAAAGGACATTGACTGAGGGGAGTGGGCACGTTGCCCTGTGGGCGGGTCACGCAGCACTTGCGGCTTGCGCCAGTCTTCGACCACGCCAGGATCGTGCTTTGTTGGATCAACAAAAAACAAACGCTGCACAAAGACTGTCATGTGCAGCGTCGGGCCGCATTATAGGCGAGGCTTCATGGCGAAACGGTGACCCAGTTCAGCTCCAGCCAGTTGTCGGCACGGTGCTGGGCCGTGACTTTTGCACGCATCGCCCATGGAGCCGTCTGCCGATGCAGCGGCAGGATGGGCAGGGCCTCGCGGTATTCGCGCAGCGCGGCCCTGATCAGGCCCTCGCGCTTGGCGGGGTCGGCCTCGATGCTGGAGGCGGCGGCCAGCGCATCGGCCTTCTCATGCTTCCAGCCACCGAAATTGGCATAGCCCACCCCCTGCTCGCCGCGGCCTCGCAGCACCGGCGTCAGCATGGTCTCGGCATCGGTGATCGCGCCACCCCAGCCGTAGAGAAAGAGGCTGGTGTCCTGCTTTTCCAGCTTGGGGAAGAGCAGGGCGCGCGGCTGGGCGTTGACCTTGACCGCGACCTTCAGCTTCTTCCACATGGCGGCCAGGGCGATGCAGATTTCCTCGTCATTGACATAGCGGTTGTTGGGGCAGTCAAGCAGGACTTCGAAGCCCTCGGCATAGCCTGCTTCAAGCATCAGCTTCTGCGCGGCGGCCAAGTCATGCGGCAGGCGGGCTTCCAGCTGCGGGTCGTTGAAGCTGCCCAGCGGCGAGGGCGTCAGGCCGCCGGTGGGCGCGCTCTGGCCGTTCATCAGCTTGGTCTTGATCGCCTCGATGTCTATGGCCTGGTAAAGCGCCCGCCGCACGCGCTGGTCCTTGAAAGGGTTCTTGCCGCCCGGGGCCTTGCCGTGCAGCAGCGTGTCGCGCGCCTGGTCCATGCCTATGTAGATCAGCCGGTTCTCCAGGCCCTCGGCCAGCTTGATGCCGGGCGTCTGGCGCAGCCGGGCCAGGTCGCGCGGCGCCGGATCCAGCACCAGGTCGACCTCACCCGAGATCAGGGCGGCATTGCGGGTCGCATCGTTGGCGATAGGGATCAGCTGCGCTTCCTGCACATTGCCGGCGGCCTGGTCCCACCAGGCAGGATTGCGCCTGAGCACGGTCTTGATGCCCGGCTGGCGCTCGGCCAGCACGAAGGGGCCGGTGCCGTTGGCGTGCAGGGCGGCGTAACTCTCTTCGCGCTCCTTGAAGTTCAGGGGGCGCACGACCTTGTGCTTCTCGGCCCAGGGCTTGCTCATGATCCAGAGCTGGACCAGGTGGTCGAGGAACAGCGGGTTGGGCCTGTCGAGCTGGAACTCCAGCGTGGTGGCGTCGATTTTCTTCACCTTGCCCACCGGCGCGGCATAGACCCGCAGCAGCGAGTTCGCATCATTGGCGCGCTGGAGAGAGAACACCACGTCCTCGGCGGTCAGCGGCGTGCCGTCATGGAACCTGACGCCCTGGCGCAGCTTGAGCCGCCACAGCAGCGGCGAGACCTGCTTCCATTCGGTGGCAAGACCTGGCACGGCCCGGAGCTGGCGGTCGCGGCGGACCAGGGTCTCGTAGATCTGGCCATTGACCATATTGGTCAGGATCTCGTTCTGCGAATGCGGGTCCAGGGTCTGGACATCGCCCTGGGCGGCCCAGCGCAGGGTCTGGGCCGGCGCGGCCAGCGGTACGAGCAGGGCGAGGCTGAGGAGTAGGGACTGCAGTTTCATGGGAGGCCGCAGTGTAGGTTTGCGGCCTTACCCTTTCATGGCCGAGGGTTCACCGTCACCAGGTCCAGCGCCAGCCAGTTGTTGGCCGCATGGACCGGCGTGACACCCTGGCGCATCACCCACAGCGTGACCTGGCGGTGCAACGGCAGGATGGGCAGCAGCTCGCGGTAGGCCTGCAGCGCGGCCTTGACCAGGGGCTGGCGCTTGTCGGGGTTGACCTCCAGCGCCGAAGCGACTGCGAGCTGGTCGGCCTTGTCATAGCCCCACTGGCCGTAGTTGGCGTAGCCGATGCCGTCGGCCCCGCGCTTGCGCAGGATCTGGGAGAACATCACCTCGGCATCGTTGGCGCCGCCGCCCCAGCCAAACAGGTAGAGGCTGGTGTCCAGGTTCTCCAGCTTGGGGAACACCAGCGCGCGGGGCTGGGCATTGACCTTGACCTTGAGCTTGAGCTGCGACCACATGGAGGCCAAGGCGATGCAGATCTCCTCGTCATTGACGTAGCGGTTGTTCGGGCAATCCAGCGTGACCTCGAAGCCGTCCGGATAGCCGGCCTCCTGCATCAGCTTTCTCGCCGCCGCGAGGTCGAAGGGCAAGCGGGTCTCCAGCGCGGCGTCGTGGTAGGCGCCGATGGGAGAGGGCGTGAAGCCGCCGCTGGGATGCGACAGCCCGTTCATCAGCTTGGCCCGGATTGCCTCGATGTCGATCGCCTGGTACATGGCGCGGCGCACGCGCAGGTCCTTGAACGGATTGGTGTCGCCCGGCACCTTGCCGTAGAGCAGCTTGTCGCGGGCCTGGTCCATGCCGATGAAGATCATCCGGTTCTCCGGGCCTTCCATGACCTTGAAACCGGGCGTCTGACGCAGCCGCGTCACGTCGCGCGGGGCGGGGTCGAGCAGAAAGTCGATCTCGCCCGACAGCAGCGCGGCCAGGCGGGTCGCGTCATTGCCAATCGGCAGGTAGACGAACTCCTGCAGATTGCCCTGGAACTTGTTCCACCAGGCCGGGTTGCGCTTGTAGCTGGTGCGCGTGCCGGGTTCGCGCTTGACCAGCATGAACGGGCCCGTGCCATTGGCGTTGAGGCTGGCGTAGCTTTCTTCCTTGGCCTTGTAGTTCAGCGGCCGCGTGATCTTGTGCTCCTCGGCCCAGCGCTTGCTCATGATGAACAGGCCGGGCAGCAGCTCGACGAAGATGGGCGTGGGCTTGTCCTGCACGAACTCCACGGTCAGCGGGTCGATGGCCCGCGGGATGCCGACGGCCGAGGCATAGGCACGGAACGGCGAGTAGGCGTCGCGCAGCCGCTGCATGGAGAACACCACGTCGTCGGCGGTGAACGGCGTGCCGTCGTGGAACTTGACGCCGGCGCGCAGTTTCAGGCGCCAGGTGGTGGGCGAGGTCCGCGTCCATTCGGTGGCCAGGTTGGGCACCACACTCTGGTCGGGCAGGCGACGCGCCAGGCCTTCGTAGATCTGTCCATTCAGGGAATTGGTCAGGATCTCGTTCTGCGAATGCGGGTCCAGGGTCTGCAGGTCGCCCTGGCTGGACCAGCGCAGGGTCTGGGCAGCGGCCTGGGCGGCGAGCAGCAGGCTCAGGGTAAGGCAGGCTACGAGGCGCATGGCGGGCTCCGGTTCTGGGCTCGCGGGGCAGTGTAGGCAGGGGCCGGCGGCGCCAGGTCCGGGCAAACCCGGCCGATGCTGCGACAATACGCAGCTTCGCAATCCGCCCCGGCGCGGTTTGCCCCAGGCCGGCCCTGCCGCCTCCCCCAAGAATCTCTCCCGAACATCCAGGAAGCCCATGGCGCAATACGTCTTCTCGATGAACCGTGTCAACAAGACGGTTCCCCCGAAACGCCACATCCTCAAGGACATCTCGCTGTCCTTCTTCCCCGGCGCCAAGATCGGCGTGCTGGGCGTCAATGGCTCGGGCAAGTCCACCCTGCTCAAGATCATGGCCGGCGTCGACAAGGAGATCGAAGGCGAAGCCATCCCGATGCCGGGCATCAAGATCGGCTACCTGGAACAGGAGCCGCGCCTGAACCCGGACCAGACCGTGCGTGAAGCGGTCGAGGAAGGCATCGGCGGCGTGCTGGCCGCCAAGAAGCGCCTGGACGAGGTCTATGCGGCCTATGCCGAGCCGGATGCCGACTTCGACGCGCTGGCGGCCGAGCAGGGCGAGCTGGAGGCCATCATCGCCGCCGCCGGTTCCGAGAACACCGACCTGCAGCTGGAACTGGCCGCCGACGCCCTGAACCTGCCGCCCTGGGACGCCAACATCGGCGTGCTGTCCGGCGGCGAGAAGCGCCGCGTCGCCCTGTGCCGCCTGCTGCTTTCCAAGCCCGACATGCTGCTGCTGGACGAGCCGACCAACCACCTGGACGCCGAGTCGGTCGAGTGGCTGGAGCTGTTCCTGCAGCGCTTCCCCGGCACCGTCGTGGCCATCACCCACGATCGCTACTTCCTCGACAACGCTGCCGAATGGATCCTGGAACTGGACCGCGGCCATGGCATTCCCTGGAAGGGCAACTACTCCGAGTGGCTGGACCAGAAGGAACGCCGCCTGGAGCAGGAGCAGAAGAGCGAAGACGCCCGCATGAAGGCGATGAAGGAAGAACTCAAGTGGGTTCGTTCCAACGCCAAGGGCCGCCAGGCCAAGAGCAAGGCGCGTCTGGCCCGCTTCGAGGAACTGAGCGACGTCGAATATCAGCAGCGCAACGTCACCAACGAAATCTTCATCCCCGTGGCCGAGCGCCTGGGCAATGAGGTGATCGAGTTCGAAGGCGTCAGCAAGAGCTTCGGCGACCGTCTGCTGATCGACAACCTGTCGTTCAAGGTGCCGGCCGGCGCCATCGTCGGCATCATCGGCCCCAACGGCGCCGGCAAGTCCACGCTGTTCCGCATGCTGCAGGGCACGGAGACGCCGGACAGCGGCACGGTCAAGATCGGCAAGACGGCCAAGATGGCCTTCGTCGATCAGAGCCGCGCCAGCCTGGAGGCCGAGAAGACCGTGTGGGAAGACGTCTCGGGCGGCCTGGACAACATCACCGTCGGCAAGTTCGTGATGCCCAGCCGCGCCTATCTGGGCCGCTTCAACTTCAAGGGCAACGACCAGCAGAAGCTGGTGGGCAGCCTGTCCGGCGGTGAACGCGGCCGTCTGCACCTGGCCAAGACCCTGGCCCAGGGCGGCAACGTGCTGATGCTGGACGAGCCGTCCAACGACCTGGACGTTGAAACCCTGCGCGCGCTGGAAGAGGCGCTCTTGGAGTTCGCCGGCTCGGCCATGGTGATCTCCCACGACCGCTGGTTCCTGGACCGCATCTGCACCCACATCCTGGCCTGCGAGGGCGACTCGCAGTGGTTCTTCTTCGACGGCAACTTCCACGAGTACGAAGCCGACAAGAAGAAGCGCCTTGGCGAAGAAGGCGCCCGTCCGAAGCGCGTGCGTTTCAAGCCGATTCGCTAAGCCTCGCTGCTGTTCGAAGGCCGCCCACCCGGGCGGCCTTTTTTCTTGTTTACGGATCTTTACCACCAGGGCATGGCGGCGTTACGGTGGCGGTCGAACATTCGCTCACACCCACTCTGTATCGAGGAGCCTTCGATGAGCACCAAGACCCTGATCAAGCAATTCGCCCTGGCCGGCCTGCTGGGCCTGGCCGCCCTGGCCTCGCAAGCCCAGCCGATGGGACGCCATGGCGGCCCCGGCGCCGGTGGCCCGGGCCTGCTGCCCTTCGGCCGCATGGAGCAGGTGCTGGAAAGCGTGGACGCCACCGACGCCCAGCGCACCCAGATCCACAACATCATGAAGGCTGCGATGCAGGACCTGAAGGCCCAGCATGAGGCCGGCCGCAAGCTGCACGAGCAGGGCCTCGCCCTGTTCGCCGCGCCCAATATCGATGCCGCCGCCTTCGAGTCGCTGCGCCAGCAGATGCAGGCCCAGCACGAGGTTGCGAGCAAGCGCATGACGCAGGCCATGGTCGACGCGGCCCGCGTGCTGACGCCCGAGCAGCGCGCCAAGTTCGCCGAGAAGATGAAGAAGCGCCAGGCCCGCATGGCCGAGCACATGAAGGCCCGCGCCGCCGGTGCCAAGGCGGGCCAGTAAGCCTCTCGGGATCGGGCTATGCTCGGCCACCATTCCACCAGCCCCCTGCGGGGAGCCGGATCGGGGGCTTCCCGGTCCGGCACCACGCCTGACTGCATGAGCACGAAGCTGCTGCTGATCGACGACGACACCCGCCTGACCACCATGGTGGGCGACTACCTGAGCCACGCGGGTTTCGAGGTGGCCGTGGCCGGCTCGCTGGCCGCCGGCCGCGCGACCATCCACGATTCGCTGCCCGATCTGCTGGTGCTGGACCTGATGCTGCCCGATGGCGACGGCCTGGATTTCTGCCGCGAGCTCCGTGGCAATCCGCGGCTCAAGCGCCTGCCGGTACTGATGCTGTCGGCCCGTGGTGAACCGATGGACCGCATCCTGGGCCTGGAGCTGGGTGCCGACGACTACCTGCCCAAGCCCTTCGAACCGCGCGAGCTGCAGGCCCGCATCAAGGCCCTGCTGCGCCGCGCCGAGCCGGGCGCGGCCGATGACGAGGTGATGCGCTTCGGCCGCCTCGAGATCGACCTGGCCTCGCGCATGGCGCGGCTGGACGGCAAGCCCTGCGACCTGACCAGCCACCAGTTCGACCTGCTGGTCGTGCTGGCCCAGAGTCCCGGCCGCGTGCTGTCGCGCGACCAGATCATGGATGCGCTCAAGGGTCATCCGCTGGATGCCTTCGACCGCTCGATCGACGTCCACATCTCGCGCATCCGCGCCGTCATCGAGGACGACCCCAAGGCACCGCGGCGCGTGCTGACGGTGCGTGGCGCGGGCTATGTCTTTGCCCGCAAGCAAGACGCGGATGCGTGATCGGTCGCTGCGTCCATGAAGGCTCTTTATCTCCGTATCTACCTGACCGTCGTCCTGGTGCTGGCGGCCTTTGCCTTCGGCTCGGCCTGGTTGTTTCAGCACCAGATCGAGCAAGAGCGCGGCAATGCCGATGCGGCGGCCGGCGAGCGCCTGACCGCGATGGCGCTGCTGATCCACCGCGCCCTGCCACCGGCCAGCGCCCCCAAGGAAGACCAGGCCGCCTCGCTGCGCGAGTGGGGCCAGCGCCTGCGCATGGCCATTGCGCTGGAGGATGAGCAGGGGCGCCGCATCGGCGCTTCCGAAGCATTCCTCAGGCGCGAGGACGAGCCCGGCGCCCGCCGGCTCAACATCGACCTGGAGGACGGCCGAAGCCTGACCATCATCCGGCAGTTCCGTCCGCCCGGTTCCGTAGGTGCAGGTGGCGGGCCGGCCGGCGAGCGCGGCCAGCGGCCGCCGCAACGGCGCGACGAGACGCCGCTCAATGTCAACCCGTTCGGCCCGCGACTGGGTGGCGAAGGCCTGGCCCTGCTGCTGGTCCTGCTGTTCCTGGGCGTCGCGGCCGGCGCCTACCCGGTGGTGCGCCGCCTGACGCGCCGGCTGGAAGGCCTGCAACGCGGTGTCGAACGTTTCGGCGAAGGCAATCTCAGCCATCGCATCGATGACGACGGCAAGGATGAGGTGGCGCGTCTGGCCGAGAGCTTCAACCGCGCCGCCGGCCAGATCGAGGCCCTGGTGCGCTCGCACCAGAGCCTGTTGGCCAATGCCAGCCATGAGCTGCGCTCGCCGCTGGCGCGGCTGAAGATGGCGTTCTCGATGATCGAGGACGCGCCGCCGGCCCAGCGTGAAAGACTTCGCCGCGAGATCGAGACCAATATCGGCGAGCTGGACGCCCTGGTCGAGGAGGTGTTGCTGGCCAGCCGCCTGGAGGGCGGTGCCGGCGAACCACACAAGGATCCGGTCGACCTGCTGGGCGTGGCCGCGGAAGAGGCGGCCCATCTGGGCGCCCAGCTCGATGTCGAGAACGGCATGGCCGACCTGCGCGTCATGGGCGAGGAACGCCTGCTGCGCCGCGCCCTGCGCAACCTGCTGGAGAACGCTCGCCGCTACGGCGGCGGCGAGGTCATGCTGCAGCTGCACCGCTCGCTGCGCGAGGCGCAGCTGCGCGTGTGCGACCGCGGCCCCGGTGTGCCGCCGGACATGCGCGAACGCATCTTCGAGCCCTTCTTTCGCCTGCCCGGCCATGCCGAGCAGGCCGGTGGCGTGGGCTTGGGGCTCAGCCTGGTCAAGCAGATCGCGGCCCGCCACCGTGGCTCGGTGCACTGCGAGTCGCGCGAGGGCGGTGGCAGCTGCTTCGTGCTGACGCTGCCCCTGGCCTGAGCCGGCTGTAGCGGATCAGCGGCTTAGCAGCGCGACCTGCTGGCCGCCGCGGCGGACTTCATCGTCATCCAGCACGCGCAATTGCAGTGCGAAGTTCTGTGCATGGGGCTGGCCGCTGCAGTCCAGGCTGCGCAGCACGCGGCGGATTTCGTTGGCATAGGCCTTGGGCTTGCCCTCCACCAGGATCTCTTGCACCTCGCCGTTGGTGAGGTTGAAGTCGACCCGGAATTCACCCCCCATCTGCAGCTGTCGCCACTGGTAGGCGAGGCGGTCCTGCATCTGCTGCTCCAGCTGGGGGCAGGCCACGCGCACCGGCACGGCGCGGCCCTGAACTTCGATGCGCTTCAGGCCTGCTGAGGACTGCGCCGAAGCGGTGGCGGCAGCAAGGGTGAGGAAAGTAATGACGGCAAAGTGACGCGGCTCCATGTGGACCTCCTGGGTTGGGACGGGCGAAGCCTAGGGCTGTGTTCCGGGCGACGCCGGAGGTCAAACGACAGGCTGCAGAAAGGCCGGTACAGGCTGCGCGATCGGCGCGGTTTTCGATCGGCCGGCGATTGCGGAATACCCTCTGATGGGCGGTCAGTCACGGCGCTATGGTCTGTGGCTGTGCCCCGTTACCGGCCCATCGGCCGGAAGCTGCGGGGCGAGGAGGGCTGACGATGTCCCCTAGCTCCGCGAATCCGACCCGGCGCCAGTGGCTGCTGGCCCTGGGGCGCCATGCCGGCAGCGGCGCTGCCTACGCGGCCATGGCCGGGCTGGGGCTGGCCCATGCTTCACCTGCCGCCACTGAGTTTGCGCTGCAGGGGGCGCCCAAGGGCAAGCGGGTGTTGATCGTCGGTGCCGGCGTGGCCGGCATGGTGGCCGGCTATGAGCTGCAGAGGGCGGGCTACCAGGTCCAGTTGATCGAGTTCAACCAGCGCGCCGGCGGCCGCTGCTGGACCTTGCGCGGCGGCGACCGGTTCACCGAGCTGGGCGGTGCGACTCAGGTCTGCCGTTTCGACAAGGGCCAGTACCTGAACCCGGGCCCCTGGCGCATTCCGCATCACCACCATGGCCTGCTCTCTTATTGCCGGCGCTTCGGTGTGGAGCTGCAGCCCTTCATTCACGTCAACCACAACGCCTATCTGCACAGCCCGCGCCTGTTCGGGGGCAAGCCGCAACGTTTGCGCAGCATGCAGGCGGATGGACACGGCCATGTGTCCGAGCTGCTGGCCAAGGTTGTGGCACGCCACCAGCTGGACCAGGAGCTGAGCGTCGAGGATCGCGAGAAGCTGCGCGAGGCACTGCGCGAGTTCGGCGGCCTGGACAGAGAATTCCGCTACCGGCCCGGGCCCAACTACACGCTCAGGCGCGGCTTCGAGCCGCACGAGGGCCAGAACGTCTCGGCCGATCCGCCGGCCGAGCAGCCTGTAGGTCTGCATGAGCTGCTGGATGCCGGCCTCTGGGGCGCGCTGGCCCACAACGCCGAGTTCGATTTCCAGATGCCGCTGTTCCAGCCGGTCGGGGGCATGGACGCCGTGGCCCGCGCCCTGGCCAAGGCGGTGGGGCCGCGCATCCAGTACCGGACCCGGGTGCGCAGTATCGGCCAGGACGAGCAGGGCGTCAGTGTCGAGTGCGAGGACCTGGCCCGGCCCGGCTCGCCGGTGCGTACGCTCAAGGCCGACTACTGCGTGGTGGCGATTCCGCTGTCGGTGCTGTCACAGCTGGAGATCGCCGTCGGCCCGGCGCTGAAGGCGGCGATCTCGGCCTGTCCCTATGCGGCGGCGGCCAAGGTCGGCCTGCAGTTCAAGCGCCGTTTCTGGGAGCAGGACGAAGGCATCTATGGCGGCATCAGCTACACCGAACTTCCCAACCGCGTGATCGGCTATCCCAGCCACGAGATCCACAGCCGCAAGGGCGTGCTGCTGGGCGCCTATGCCTTCGGCCCGAACGCCTTCGAGTACACGGCGATGGCGCCCGAGCGGCGGCTGCGCGAAACCCTGGCCATGGTGGGCCAGGTCCATCCGCAGGCTGCGGCGGAGTTCGAGTGCGGCATTTCGGTGGGCTGGCACCGCTCGCCGTTCTCGCTGGGCTGCTTCGGCGAATGGGACGACGAGGCCCGGCGCGTCCATTACCCGGCGCTCTTGAAGATGGACGGCCGCATCGTGCTGGCCGGTGAGCATGCCTCGCTGCTGCCGGGCTGGCAGGAGGGGGCGGTGCTGTCGGCTCGGCATGCGATCACCGAATTGCACAGGCGCGCCAGCGCCCGGGGGTGAGCCATGAAGATTCGCCTTTGCGCCGTGTTGCTGCTGTCCACCCCGCTGGCCCAGGCGGACGACGCCCAGTTCTCGAATGGCTGGCGTTTCCAGCAGCGCGACGGGCCCAAGCTCTATGCCTCGATCTGCGCTGGCTGCCACATGCCGGACGGGCGCGGAGCGAGCGGCGCCGCCAGCTACCCGGCTTTGGCAGGCAATGGCAAGCTGGCCAGCAAGGAATTTGTCTTGCTGACCGTGCTGAACGGCCGCGGTGCCATGCCGGCCTTTGGCTGGCAGCTGGACGACGCCCAGATTGCCGCCGTATCCAGCCTGGTCCGGCAGCGCTTCGGCAAGCCGGACTACGAGGCGACTCGGCCTGAGGAGGTCAAGGCGCTGCGCCCCCAACATCCAGAACAGAAGGAGAAGCCATGAAGAGACCCATGATGATCCGCACCGCCCTGCTGACCGGCCTGCTGCTGGCGAGCCAGGCGATCAAGGCCGATACGGCGCCCGTCGTGCGGCACAAGATTCCCGGCTCCAACTTCCCGATTGCCAGCGCGGTCGAGGTGCCGGCCGGGCGCACCCTGGTCTTCCTCAGCGGTGCCGTGCCGCCGGTGGTGGACGACAAGGCGCCGGCCGGCTCTTTGGCAGCCTATGGCGATACCAAGTTGCAGACGCAAGGCACGCTGGCCGCGATAGAGCGAACGCTCAAGGGTCTGGGCCTGTCCATGGGCGACGTGATCAAGATGCAGGTCTTCCTGGTCGGCGATCCGGCCAAGGGAGGGCGCATGGATTTCGAAGGCTTCATGGCGGCCTACCGCGAGCATTTCGGCCATGCGGCCCAGCCCAATCTGCCTTCGCGCTCGGTGATGCAGGTGGCCGGCCTGGTCCTGCCGGGTTGGCTGGTCGAGATCGAGGTGACCGCGGTCAGGCCCTAGCCGACTCGGCGGCTTCCTGCCGGTGCACCCAGGCCAGCACGGCCGTCATGCCGGCGGCCGCGACGACCAGGCCGACCGTGGCCGCAGCCCAGAAACCCTGGGCGCCGGCCAGCGCCTCGACCGGCCGCGAGAAGGCCAGCCAATAGCCGCCCGCCATGCCCACGCCCCAGATGGCCAGGGCATAGACCACCATGGGCGCGGTGGCGATGCGGTACGAGCGCAGCACGAAGGCTGCCACGGTCTGGGCCGCATCGGCCGTGTGAAAGAACCAGAGCCAGACCAGCAGCGGCATGGCCGCGGCCACCACGGCGGCGTCGTTCGTATAGAGGCCGAGCACGCTCTGGCGGCCCAGCGCCAGCAGGCCGCCATTGACGGCGGCGAGGAGCACGGCCGTGATCAGGCCGTGCCAGCCGAGCCGAGCGGCATCGGCCGGGTCCCTAGCGCCTATGCGTTGCGCCACCAGGGTGGAGCTGGCATTGGCCAGGGCCAGCGGCATCATGAAGAGCAGCGACACCAGGTTCATCGCCAACTGATGGCCGGCCACGGCCGTGGCGCCCAGGCGTGCGATGAAGATGGCCATGAAGGTGAAGCCGCTGACCTCGATCACGATCGAGCAGCCCATGGGCACGCCCAGCTTCAGCAATTCGCACATCGCCGCCCAGCGTGGTCGGTGCAGGCCACGGCCTTCGTGCAGGCCGAACTTGGCATAGAACGGGTCGCGGCGCGTGATGCCCAGTGTGACGGCCACCTGAATCCACATCACCACCGAGGTGGCGATTCCGCAGCCAACCACGCCCAGTGCTGGTAGCCAGTCGCCGTGGCCGTGGATCAGCAGGGCCGTCAGCGGCAGCTTGAGCAGCAGAGCCGCCAGCTGCAGCAGCATCACCATCTTGGGCCGCGAGACGGCGGTGTTGAAGCCGCGGTAGGCGGTGAACACCAGGGCCGCAGGCAGGGCGGGCGCCAGGGCCAATAGATAGTGCCGGATCTTGGTCTCGACCTCGGGGCTGGTACGCGCGATCCACAGAAAAGGATCGGGCATCAACAGGACGGCCAGGCCGGGCAGGGACAGCATCAGCGCTGTCCAGACCGCCTGGTGCAATTCGTCACCGGCCTCGCGCAGCCGGCCGGCGCCGAAATGCTGGCCCGACAGCGGCATCACCGCCAGCACCACGCCCATCAGGCCTACGAAGACCGTCATGTAGACCGCTGCGCCAACCGCCAGCGAAGCCAGGTCGGTGGCCGAATAGCGGCCGACCAGCACGGTGTCTATGGTCGAGAAGGCCAACACAGCCAACTGGCCGATGAAGACCGGCCAGGCCAGCGGCAGGATGCGTGAAAGGCTGTGCCGGAACGGGCTGCTCAAGCGTCCGCCCCCCGCGACTCCAGCGCCCGCTCGGCATAGCGGTTGAAGCGCCAGGCGCTGGCTTCCAGCGTGATGCGCTGCCAGGTCTCGCGCTTCTCCACCGGCGTCAGCACCGGCCAGTTCTGCACCTCGTCGAAGCTGCGCCCACAGCCCTTGCAGACTTCGTCACCCTGGCTGGTGGAGCAGATGGCGATGCAGGGCGCGTCGGGCGTGCTCTCGTACCAGGCGAGCCAGGCCTGCATGGCCGCGGCCGGCATGGCTTCTTCTTCGACGCAGCGGCTGTGTTCGTAGGCCATGCGGCCATAGACCTCGGCCAAGGCCAGTACCTCGGCGCAGGCTTGCACGCCGTCTAGGCTGGGGCGGCGCTCGCGCCACCAGTTGATGGCCGCCTCGATGTCGATGAGGTGCAGGCGGGCCACGGCGATCTTCAGTAGCTCAGGCCGATCGCGCCGCGGACTTCGCGCAGCGTCTTGCGTGCGACCGCACGCGCGCGCTCGGTGCCGACCTCGACGATCCAGTGCACCTTTTTCGGATCGGCCAGCAACTCCTCGGCGCGTTCGCGCCAGGGCGCCTGCTCCTTCTGGATTGCTTCGATCAGGGGGCGCTTGCAGTCCAGGCAGCCTATCGAGGCGGTGCGGCAGCCTTGCTCAAGCTCGACCCTCGTGTCCAGGCTGGAATAGACCTGGTGCAGCGGCCAGACCGGGCAGCGCGACGGATCACCTGCGTCGCTGCGGCGCACCCGCTGCGGGTCGGTGGGCATGGTGTTGATCTTGGACTCGACCAGCTCGGGCGCGTCGCGCATGGCGATGGCATTGCCGGCGCTCTTGCTCATCTTCTGGCCGTCCAGGCCGGTCAGGCGCGAGGTCTCGGTCAGCAGGGCCTGGGGTTCCGGCAGTACCGGCTGCTCGCCGCAATAGATGCGGTTGAAGCGGCGCGCGACCTCGCGGGTGATCTCGACGTGGGCGGTCTGGTCCTCGCCGACCGGCACGCCCGAGGCCTTGTAGAGCAGGATGTCGGCGGCCTGCAGCAGCGGGTAGCCGAGGAAGCCGTAGGTGGCGAGCTCGCGGTTCTTGTCGACCTGGTCCTTGTAGCTGGGAATGCGTTCCAGCCAGGAGGAGGGCGTGCTCATGGCGAGCAGGGTGAACAGCTCGGCATGCTCGGGCATGCGGCTTTGGATGAAGAGCGTGGCCTGTTCGGCGTCTATGCCGGCGGCCAGCCAGTCCACCACCATGTCGTAGACGTGGTGTTCGAGGTTCTCGCGTTGCTGGTAATGCGTGGTCAGCGCATGCCAGTCGGCGACGAAGAAGAAGCAGTCATGGGTCTGCTGCAGGCGCAGCCAGTTCTTCAGGGCGCCGTGGTAATGGCCCAGGTGCAGGGCTCCGGTCGGACGCATGCCCGAGAGCACGCGCTCGCGGGACTGGCTGGGGGTGGCTGACTCGGTCATGAAGGGAGGCGGCTGAGGGTCGCGAATTGTAGGCAGCTACACTGCTGCCCGCATGAAACGCATCGTCATTCTGATCTCGGGCCGAGGCTCCAACATGGAGGCCATCGTCAAGGCCCATGCACAGGAAGCCTGGCAGGCCGAGATCGCCGCCGTGATCAGCAACCGGCCCGATTCCGCCGGCCTGAAGTTCGCCGCCGAGCATGGTGTGGCGACGGCCGTGGTGGATCACAAGGCCTATCCCAGCCGCGAGGCCTTTGATGCCGAGCTGCAGCGCGTGATCGATGGCTTTGCGCCCGATCTGGTGGTGCTGGCCGGCTTCATGCGCATCCTGACACCGGGCTTCACCCGCCACTACGAAGGCCGGATGCTGAACATCCATCCCTCGCTGCTGCCGGCCTTCACCGGCCTGCACACGCATGAGCGGGCCATCGAGGCTGGCTGCCGCTTCGCCGGTGCGACGGTGCACTTCGTCACCGCCGAGCTGGACCATGGCGCCATCGTGGCGCAGGCCGTCGTGCCGGTGCTGGATGGTGACGATGCGTCCAAGCTGGCCGCCCGTGTGCTGGTTCAGGAGCACCGCATGTATCCGCGCGCCGTGCGCTGGTTCATCGAGGGCCAGTTGCGGATCGAGGGCGAGCGTGTCGTCCAGCTCGCCGGCGAATCGCAGTCTTTCAGCTGAGCTTCAGCCGACCAGGCCGGCCAGCACGTTGATCGTCAGCGCCAGCACCCCGGTGTTGAAGACGAAGGACAGCACGGCCTGGACCAGGACCAGGCGCCGCACCGGCCGCGCGCTGACCGTGACGTCCGAGGTCTGCGAGGTCGCGGCCAGCGTGACCGCGAAGTAAAGGAAATCGCCGTAGTCGGGCACTTCGCCGTTGCCCGGAAACTCCAGGCCATGCGGCCCCTCGCCCCGGTGATAGAGGCTGGCATAGGCGAGGGCGAATTCCACCGGCAGCAGCAGCCAGGTGCCGGCCACCGTGCCCACGGCCAGCAGCAGATAGGGCCAGCCCTCGATCACGTTGACGCCATGCCGGACGCGGTTCAGCTCCAGCGCTATGGCGGCCAGGCTGGCCAGGGCGCCCACCATGGCCAGCAGCAGCACGGCCGTCATGCTGTCGGCCTGGGCGATGGCCCGCTGCTTCAGGTGATGGGCATCGGTGCCGCGCATCAGCACCAGGATCAGCAGCAGGTAGAGCCAGACACCGCTGGTCCAGCCCAGCAGCAGGCGGGTGACCAGGGGCAGGCCGGGCCAGGCCACCGCCAGGGCCGCGCCGAATCCGATGGCGGTCAGCAGGCGCGGCCGCATCCGCAACTGGCGAAGCAGGCGGCCGCTCATGCCTCCACGGGCGCGAAGCGCCGGACCAGGACCCCATCGATCTCCAGGCTGCCGAAGAACATCTCGTGGGGCCGCACCCAGAGGCCCGTGGCGTTGTAGAGCGGCCGGTAGACCACCAGCGGCTCCAGCGTTTCACTGTGCCTCGCCACGCCCATGACCTCGTACTCGCCGCCCTTGTAGTGGCGGTAGCGGCCGGGCGGAGTGGCGGGGAGCGGGGGCAGGTCGTCTGAGCTCATCTGGGGCGGCGCAAGGGCCTGGGATAATCGGCGCCATGCATCCTAATGCCCTTCTCGACATGTGCTGCGAGCTGCTGCGCAGCGTCCTCAAGCTCGATTCGCCGGCCGACGCCGTGGTGTCGAGCTTCTTCCGCAAGAACAAGACGCTGGGCCAGCGCGAACGCCATACGCTGGCCGAAACCGTCTACACCGTGCTGCGCCAGCGCCAGCTGCTTCAGCATCTGGCTCAATCCGGCAGCGGCGCGCTGGAGCGCCGCCTGTGTCTGCTGGCCTGGCAGGGCAGCGAGACTTTTCTGCGCGGTGCGCTGAGCGAGACCGAACAGCAATGGCTGAAGCAGGTGGCCAGCATCGACAGGGGCCAATTGGCGCCCAAGCTGCGCCACAACCTGCCGGACTGGCTGGCCGAGCCGCTGCTGGCGCGACTGGGCGAGGTCGATTTCTGGCCGCTGGTCGATGCAATGAACCAGGCGGCGCCGCTGGACCTGCGGGTCAATCTGCTCAAGCTCAAGCGCGAAGAAGCCCAGGCCCAACTCGCCGCTCAAGGTGTGACGACCGAGGCCACGCCTTACTCGCCCTGGGGCCTGCGCGCCCAGGGCAAGCCGGCGCTGAACAAGCTGGACATCTTCACCAGCGGCGGCGTCGAGGTGCAGGACGAGGGCAGCCAGCTGCTGGCCCTGCTGCTCGAGGCCAAGCGCAGCGAGATGGTCGTGGACTTCTGCGCCGGTGCCGGCGGCAAGACCCTGGCCCTGGGCGCGGCGATGCGCAATACCGGCCGCCTCTATGCCTTTGACGTGTCCGGCCATCGCCTGGATGCGCTCAAGCCCCGGCTGGCCCGCAGCGGCCTGTCCAACGTCTACCCGGCCCAGATCGCCCATGAGCGCGATGACCGGGTCAAGCGCCTGGCCGGAAAAATCGACCGTGTGCTGGTCGACGCGCCTTGCTCGGGCCTGGGCACGCTGCGTCGCAATCCCGACCTCAAGTGGCGCCAGTCGCCGCAGGCGGTGACCGAGTTGCAAGAAAAGCAGCGCGCCATCCTGGCCAGCGCCGCGCGCATGCTCAAGCCGGGCGGCCGGCTGGTCTATGCGACCTGCAGCCTGCTGGAGGCGGAGAACGAGGAAATCGCCCGTGAGTTCAGCGCGGCCCATCCCGACTTCGAGTTCCTGGACGCCGGTGCCTTGCTGGCCAAGGCCCAGGTCGCGCGGGCCGAAGAGCTGGTCGACCAGGGATTCCTCAGGCTCTGGCCGCACCGCCACGGCAGCGATGGCTTCTTCGCTGCCGTCTGGCAGCGCCGTTGATATACCGGGCTAGCGTCTCAAACTGCACTGTTCTTGCCCAAGCGCAAGAACGACCCGGGCTTGCGGGGGCCGGATTTAGAGCGTCTCGCCTACAATCCGGGCCTCGTGTTTCCCCAATTTGGCGCCCCACAAGGGCAGGGTAAGGACTGAATGAACGTTTTGATGAGCATCCACGATGCATTGGTGCAATGGCTGGGCTACGGCCTGTTGGACGCCAGCGCCTGGCAGATCGTGTTGTACACCCTGGTCCTGACCCACTTCACCATCTTGAGCGTGACCATCTTCCTGCACCGTGCGCAATCGCACCGTGCTTTGGAACTGGGTCCCATCCCCTCGCATTTCTTCCGCTTCTGGCTGTGGCTGACCACGGGCATGGTGACCAAGGAATTCGTCGCCATCCACCGCAAGCACCACGCCAAGTGCGAGACCGAGGAAGATCCGCACAGCCCGCAGACCCGCGGCCTCAAGGCCCTGCTGCTGACCGGCGTCGAGCTCTACCGCGCCGAGTCCAAGAACATGGAGACCATGGCCAAGTACGGCACGGGCACGCCGGACGACTGGATCGAGCGCAATCTCTACACGCGCTTCTCCTGGCAGGGTGTCGGCCTGATGCTGATCATCAACCTGGCCCTGTTTGGTGCCATCGGCGCCACCATCTGGGCGATCCAGATGGCCTGGATCCCGGTCTGGGCGACCGGCGTGATCAACGGCATCGGTCACTACTGGGGCTATCGCAACTTCGAAGCGCCTGATGCGTCCCGCAACGTGGTGCCTTGGGGCATCCTGATCGGCGGCGAAGAACTGCACAACAACCACCACACCTATCCGGTGTCGGCCAAGTTCTCGGTCAAGCCCTTTGAATTCGACATCGGCTGGGGCTATATCCGCGCCTTCGAGTTGATCGGCTGGGCCAAGGTCCGCAAGACAGCGCCCAAGCTGACGCTGGGTGAGATCAAGCCGGCCGACAAGGACACGCTGGAGGCGGTGATCTCCAACCGCTACGAAGTGATGGCTGCCTATGGCCGCAGCCTCAAGGCCGCCTGCGCTGCCGAACTGGCCAAGCTGAAGGCCCAGGGCGAACAGCACAGCGCCAAGTGGGCGCAGTTCAAGCTGGCCAAGCGCTGGCTGCACCGCGACAACGACTTCATTCCGGCCGATGGACAGGCTGGCATCAGTGGTGCCCGCGCCGCCAGCCCGGCAATCGACAAGCTCCTGTCCATGCGCGAGGAACTGCGCCAGCTCTGGACCCGCACCAATGTGTCGGCCGAGCAATTGGTGGCGGACCTGCAAGCCTGGTGCCGCAAGGCGGAAGAGAGCGGCATTGCTGAGCTGCGCGCTTTCTCCATGAGTCTGCGAGCTGCCCGGGCCTGAAAGCCTGCGCGTTAAGCGAGGTAAAGGCGCCGCGAGTCGGCGCCTTTTTCATGGGTGCTGCCTATACTTCTCCATGTCTTTCATGACGAAGGAGGCTCCCATGAACAGGATCTTCAAGCCGCTGCTGATGGCAGCCCTGCTGGTGAGTGCTGGTGCACAGGCTGCGGTGACCGTGCGTTTCGTCCAGCCTGAGAAGTTCGTTGACCTGGGCTGGTTCACCGGTGATCGTGACGAGACGCTCAAGGGCATCCAGTCGCATCTGCAGACCCAGGCCGCCAAATACCTGAGTGGCAGCCAGGACCTCGCGATCGAGGTTTCCGACGTCAACCTGGCCGGTGAAGAGGAGCCCTGGGGGCGGCGCATGGACCATATCCGCGTGATGCGCCAAATTACGATCCCGACCATGGACCTCAGCTACAAGCTCACCGAAGGCGGTCGGGTGCTCAAGGAAGGCAAGGCCCATGTCGTGGACATGAACTACATGGACCGTTCCAACCGCTATTCCACGGGTGATCAGCTGCGCTTCGAGAAGCGCATGCTCGACGAGTGGCTGAAGGAAGAGTTCGGCGGCGGCAAAAAGCCCTGAGCCATTCGCTCGACCAGAAAGCAAAAAACCCGCCGAGGCGGGTTTCTTGTTGAAGGCGCAAGCCTGGCGCCGAATTACTTCAGCTTGATTTCCTTGTACAGGACGTGCTTGCGAGCCTTGGGGTCGAACTTCATGAATTCGAGCTTTTCGGGCGTCGTCTTCTTGTTCTTGTTGGTGGTGTAGAAGTGACCGGTACCAGCCGTGGATTCCAGCTTGATCTTCTCGCGTCCGCCTTTTGCAGCCATGTTGATGCTCCTAGATAGTTAAAGGGGACTGGCGATCAGAGCTCGCCCTTGGCGCGCAGATCGGCGACGACTTGGTCGATGCCGACCTTGTCGATCAAACGCAGAGCGGCGTTGCTGATGCGCAGGCGGACCCAGCGGTTCTCGCTCTCGACCCAGAAACGGCGGTACTGCAGATTGGGCAGGAACCGACGCTTGGTCTTGTTGTTGGCGTGGGAGACATTGTTTCCCACCATGGGCTTCTTGCCCGTGACTTGACAGACGCGTGCCATGACGCTTCTCCGGTTTGATTACTATCGCTTCACCAGGTGGCTTGAAGATCCCGTGCGGGATCCGAAAACCAAGACACCCCTTCGACCGCAATGCCTGCCAAGCCGGGTCAGGTTCGCAAGGAACCCGACAACGGTGCGGTCTATCCAGCAGGCAAGCCGGCGATTATAGCCACAAAAGAAAAGCCCGGCCAGCTGGCGCTGCCGGGCTTGCCGTCGTAGGCGCGGGGATCAGCCCTGTTCCTGCTCCAGGAACCGCTGGGCGTCCAGCGCGGCCATGCAGCCGGTGCCGGCCGAGGTGATGGCTTGGCGGTAGACATGGTCCTGCACGTCGCCGGCGGCAAAGACGCCGGGCACGCTGGTCATGGTGGCAAATCCGTTCAGGCCGCTCTTGGTGACGATGTAGCCGTCCTTCATCTCCAGCTGGCCCTTGAAGATGTCGGTGTTGGGCTGGTGGCCGATGGCGATGAAGCAGCCCTGCAGCTTCAGATCGGTGGTCGAGCCGTCCTGCGTGCTCTTGATTCGGACGCCGGTGACGCCGCTCTGGTCGCCCAGCACTTCGTCCAGCGTGTGGAAGGTGTGCAGCACCATCTTGCCCTCGGCGACCTTGGCCATCATTTTGTCCACCAGGATGGGCTCGGCGCGGAACTTGTCGCGGCGGTGGATCACGTGGACCTTGGTGGCGATATTGCTCAGGTACAGGGCCTCCTCGACGGCGGTGTTGCCTCCGCCGACCACGCAGACTTCCTGGCCGCGGTAGAAGAAGCCGTCGCAGGTCGCACAACCGCTGACACCGCGGCCCATGAAGCTCTCTTCCGAAGGCAGGCCCAGGTATTTGGCCGAGGCGCCGGTGGCGATGATCAGGGCGTCGCAGCCGTAGCTGCCGCTGTCGCCCTTGAGCGTGAACGGGCGCTTGGACAGGTCGACCTCGTTGATGTGGTCGAACACCATCTGGGTGTTGAAGCGCTCGGCATGCTGCTGGAAGCGCTGCATCAGCTCCGGGCCCTGGACGCCCATCACGTCCGCCGGCCAGTTGTCCACCTCGGTCGTGGTCATCAGCTGGCCGCCCTGGGCGATGCCGGTGATCAAGGTCGGCTGCAGGTTGGCGCGGGCGGCATAGATGGCGGCCGTGTAGCCGGCCGGGCCGGAGCCGAGGATCAGCAGCTTGTGGTGTTGGGTGCTTTGGGTCATGGGGGCTATCTGGGGTTGCGTGCGGCCTACACAAGCCGGCGGGGCTGCGCTTATACGGCCTACACCCTATTGGAGGGCGTGAAGCAGTTGGCACAATGCGGCCATTTTAGGCACGCGACCCTTGCGCCTGGCTGGCGTGAGGTCATCGCAAAACATTCCCAACTGGAGGCTATACATGGCGATGCTGTCGAACCTGGACCTGATCCGCAGGGTGCCCCTGTTCTCTCTGCTGACCACCGATCAGGCTCAGTCGATTGCCGACAGCGTGGTGAAGCGCCGCTTCAAGCGGGGCGAGATCATCGTCGAGCAAGGCACGAAGTCCAATGCGCTGTTTATCCTGCTGAACGGTCGCGCCCGTGTGCTGACGGCGGACAGCCGCGGCCGCGAGGTCATCCTGGCGGTGCTTCAGCCCGGCGACTACGTGGGCGAGATGAGCCTGATCGACAACGAAAACCATTCGGCCACGGTGCGCGCCGAAGTCCAGACCGACATGCTGGTGCTGGGCCGCATGGAGTTCGCCCGCTGCCTGCCCGAGAGCAGCAGCCTGGCCTACGCCATCCTGCGCGGCCTGGTGGCCAGGCTGCGCAATGCCGACCGGCAGATCGAATCGCTGGCCCTGCTGGACGTCTACGGCCGCGTGGCCCGCACCCTGCTCGACATGGCCGAGGAAGAGAAGGGCATCAAGATCATCCGCGGCAAGGTCTCGCGGCAAGACATGGCCAAGGTGGTCGGCGCCTCGCGCGAGATGGTCAGCCGTGTGATGAAGGACCTGGAAGACAAGGGCGTGATCGAGACGCTGGAGAACGGTTCGGTCGTCATCAAGGAACGCCTGCAGCACGACTGAGCGTTCGAGGGCCGTCCCGGGAGGGGCGGCCCAGAGTCATGGCCACCATGGCGCCATGAGCTTTAGCGAAACTCATGGCAGGGGCCAATCGGCGCATGCGCCACAATGCGCGCCATGAGTTTTAGCGAAACTCATGGCAGGGGCCAATCGGCGCATGCGCCACAATGCGCGCCATGAGTTTTCCTCTCGGTTCTTTGCTGGGTGGCGGTGGTGATGCCGCCCCGGCCCAAGGCAAGGTCTACAAGCGCCAAGGCCGCAAGGCCGCGGCGCCGCCCGTACCGGCCAGCCATCCCATGCGCACGCCGCTATGGCTGATTCTTGGCGCGTTCGCCTGGTTCCTGGTGCTGCTGGCCCTGGTCAGCCACGACAAGGCCGACGCCGCCTTCTCGATCTCCGGCAGCCGCGAGCTCTATGCCAACCGCCTGGGCGCGCTGGGCGCCTGGATCTCCGACCTGCTGCTGTTTTGCTTCGGCTACTCAGCCTGGTGGCTGATGTTGGTGTCCCTGCGCCTGTGGTTGGGCCTGCTGGCGCGGGTGCTGCGCGCTCAGGAGGCGACGCATGTGGTTTCGCATCCTGCCCGGGGAGCCGGCCTGTGGTTGCTGGGCCTGGTCCTGCTGGTCGCCGCGAGTTGCGCACTGGAATGGTCGCGCCTCTACGGCTGGGAGCCGCGCCTGCCCGGCCATGCCGGCGGCGTCATCGGTTATCTGCTGGGGCCGTGGAGCATGAAGGCCCTGGGCTTCGCCGGCTCCGGCGTGGTCTGGATTGCCTTGCTGCTGCTGGGTGCGGCCCTGGCCCTGAAGTTCTCCTGGCTGAACCTTGCCGAGCAGCTGGGCAGCTGGCTGGAGTCGCTGCGCGAACGCCGCCAGGAGCGCCGCGAGATCGCCGAGGACCAGAAGGTCGGCGAGCAGGCTGCGCTGGAACGCGAGCAGGTGGTCGAGGTCGAGCGGGCCGTCGTCGAGGAGCACAAGCCCATCGTCATCGAGGCGCCGGTGATCGAGGTGCCCAAGTCCACGCGCGTGGCCAAGGAGCGCCAGCAGACCCTGTTCAGCGACCCCAGCGATGCCAAGCTGCCGCAGATCGACCTGCTGGATGCCGCGCCGACCCGCGTGGAGACGGTGACGCCCGAGTCGCTGGAAATGACCTCACGCATGATCGAGAAGAAGCTGCGCGACTTCGGCGTCGAGGTGCGCGTGGTGGCGGCCTCGCCCGGCCCGGTAATCACCCGTTACGAAATCGAACCCGCCACCGGCGTCAAGGGCTCGCAGATCGTCAACCTGGCCAAGGACCTGGCGCGTTCCCTCAGTCTCGTGAGCATCCGCGTGGTCGAGACCATCCCTGGCAAGAACTTCATGGCGCTGGAGCTGCCCAATGCGCGGCGCCAGACCATACGCCTGTCCGAGATCCTCGGTTCCCAGGTGTATGCCGATGCGGCTTCCATGCTGACCATGGCCCTTGGCAAGGACATCGTGGGCGCGCCCATGGTGGCCGACCTGGCCAAGATGCCGCACTGCCTGGTGGCCGGCACCACCGGTTCGGGCAAGTCGGTGGGCATCAACGCCATGATCCTGAGCCTGCTCTACAAGGCAGAGGCGCGCGACGTGCGCCTGATCATGATCGACCCCAAGATGCTGGAAATGAGCGTCTACGAGGGCATCCCGCACCTGCTGGCGCCGGTCGTGACCGACATGAAGCAGGCGGCCAACGCGCTCAACTGGTGCGTGGGCGAGATGGAGCGGCGCTACAAGCTGATGTCCAAGATGGGCGTCCGCAACCTGGCCGGCTACAACAAGAAGATCGACGAGGCCACCGAGCGCGGCGAGAAGATAGGCAACCCGTTCAGCCTCACGCCTGAGGAGCCGGAACCGCTTGAGCGCCTGCCGCACATCGTGGTGGTGATCGACGAGCTGGCCGACCTGATGATGGTGGTCGGCAAGAAGATCGAGGAACTGATCGCCCGCCTGGCCCAGAAGGCCCGCGCCGCCGGCATTCACCTGATCCTGGCCACGCAGCGTCCGTCCGTGGACGTGATTACCGGCCTGATCAAGGCCAATATCCCGACCCGCCTGTCCTTCCAGGTCAGCTCCAAGATCGACAGCCGCACCATCCTCGACCAGATGGGCGCCGAGGCGCTCCTGGGCATGGGCGACATGCTCTACATGGCCTCGGGTACCGGCCTGCCGGTGCGGGTGCATGGCGCCTTCGTCAGCGACGAGGAAGTGCACCGCGTCGTCGAATATCTGAAGGAGCAGGGCGGCGAGCCCAACTACATCGAGGGCATCCTCGAAGGCGGCGTGCTGGAAGGCGAGGGCGGCGAGCCCGGTGCCCTGGGCGGCGGCGGTGGCGGCGACGGCGAAGCCGATCCCATGTACGACCAGGCCGTGGGCATCGTGCTGCAGCACCGCCGGGCCTCGATCTCGCTGGTGCAGCGCCACCTGCGCATTGGCTACAACCGCGCGGCCCGCCTGCTGGAGCAGATGGAGAAGTCGGGCGTGGTCGGTGCCATGGCCACCAACGGCAGCCGCGAACTGATCGTGCCCAAGCGCGACGAATGACGATGACGATGAAACGAATCCTGGTCTCCCTGGCCGCGGTCCTGGCCCTGTCTGCCAAGGCCGACTCGGTGGACACGCTGAACGGCTTCCTGAAGGACGTGAAGAGCGGCCGTGCCAGCTTCAGCCAGACGGTCACCTCGCCGGACGGCAAGAAGACCAAGAAGTCCTCGGGCAGCTTCGAGTTCCAGCGGCCCAACCAGTTCCGTTTCGTCTACCAGAAGCCTTTCGAGCAGACCATCGTGGCTGACGGCCAGAAGGTCTGGATCTACGACCCCGACCTGAACCAGGCCAGCAGCCGGAGAATCGACCAGGCCCTGGGCGCCACGCCCGCGGCCCTGCTGGCCGGCGGCAATGTGGCCAAGGACTTCGTGCTCAAGGCCCTGCCCGCGGACAAAGGCCTGGACTGGGTGCTCGCCACGCCGCGCCAGGCCGAGGGCAGCATCCAGAGCCTCAAGATTGGCTTCAAGGCCGGCGAGCTGGCCGCGCTGGAAATCGTCGATGCCTTCGGCCAGAAATCGCTGCTGGAATTCGCCGGCGTCGTGCCCAACCCGGCCATCGCGGCCGAGCGCTTCCGTTTCCAGTTGCCTGCAGGCGCCGACCTGATCGAGCAGTAGTCAAGACAACCCCATCCCCAGGAGCCCGCGAGGATGCCCCATGACGTCAGCCTGATTGCCATCCTCGCCGCCGGTTTCGGCCTTGCCCTGATCCTCGGCTTTGTGGCGCTCAAGCTGCGTCTGCCCCCGCTGGTCGGTTATCTGCTGGCGGGCATCGCCATAGGCCCGTCGACGCCTGGCTTCGTCGGCGACCTGGCCTTGGCCTCGCAGCTGTCCGAGATCGGCGTGATGCTGCTGATGTTCGGCGTGGGCCTGCATTTCTCGTTTGCCGACCTGCTCTCGGTCAAACGCATCGCCGTGCCGGGCGCTGTCGTGCAGATCGCCGTGGCCACGGCCATGGGGGCGGGTCTTGCCTGGGCCTGGGGCTGGGGCGCCGGTGCGGCCCTGGTGTTCGGGCTTGCGCTGTCGGTGGCCAGCACCGTGGTGCTGCTGCGCGCGCTGGAATCCCGCCAGCAATTGGACACGGCCAACGGCCGCATCGCCGTCGGCTGGCTGGTGGTCGAAGACCTGGTGATGGTCCTGGTCCTGGTGCTGCTGCCGCCGCTGGCCGGTCTGCTCAATGGTGGTCAGCTGAGCAGCGGCCTGGCGACCACCTTGCTGATCACGCTGGCCAAGGTGGCCGCCTTCATTGCGCTGATGCTGGTGATAGGCCGCCGGGCCCTGCCCAAGCTGCTGTGGGCCGTGGCCTCGACCGGCTCGCGCGAGCTGTTCACGCTGTGCGTGATCTCGGCGGCCGTGGGCGTGGCCTTTGCGGCGGCCAAGCTGTTCGAAGTCTCGTTCGCGCTGGGCGCCTTCTTCGCCGGCATGATGCTGCGCGAGTCGCAGTACAGCCATCGCGCAGCCGACGAGTCGCTGCCGCTGCGCGACGCCTTCGCCGTGCTGTTCTTCGTCTCGGTGGGCATGCTGTTCGAGCCGCGGGTGCTGATAGACGAGCCGCTCAAGGTGCTGCTGGTCGTGGCCGTCATCGTCGTCGGCAAGACGCTGGCAGCGATGGGTCTGGTGCTGCTCTTGCGCTACCCGCTGAACACCGCGCTGACCGTGGGCGCCAGCCTGGCCCAGATCGGCGAGTTCAGCTTCATCCTGATGGGCCTGGGCCGCTCGCTGGGCCTGGTGGACGCCCAGGCGCAGAGCCTGGTGCTGGCAGGAGCCCTGATCTCGATCGCCTTGAACACCTTGCTGTTCTCGGTGGTCACGCCGGCCGAGAGCTGGATACTCAGGCGCTCGCCGCTGGCCCGCCGCCTGGCCCAGCGCGACGATCCGCTGGCCGAGCTGCCCACGAGTACCAGCGCCGAGCACCTGGCAGGGCAGGTGGTGCTGGTCGGCCATGGCCGCGTCGGCAGCCGTGTCGCACAGGCTTTGCGCGCTCAGGGCCTGGCCCTGGTGATCGCCGAGCAGCAGCGCGAGGTCGTCGAGGCGCTGCGAGCTGAAGGCCTGGCCGCCGTGTGTGGCGATGCGGCCGAACCGGGCGTGCTGATCCAGGCCCACATCGCCCGTGCCGCGCTGCTGGTGATTGCCGGTGGCGACAGCCTGCAGGCCCGCCGCATGTGCGAGACCGCCCGCCAGCTCAACCCCGGCATCCGGGTCCTGCTGCGCGCCGAGAACGAGGACGAGGCCGAGCTGCTGCGTGCAGAGGGCCTAGGCGATGTGCTGGTGGCCGAATCGGCGCTCGCCGAGTCGCTGGAAGCCAAGGCTCTCGCCGCCATGCGGACCAGCCCCTCGACGCATTGAGGGCAGGGGCCGGCTGCGACAATGCCGGCATGTCCGACGCCAATGCCTCGCTGTTCTCCGACTGGCCCGATCCCGAACCGACGGCCGCGCCTGCCGCCAAGGCACCGCACCGGCCGCTGGCCGAGCGTCTGAGGCCGGCCACGCTGGATCAGGTCATAGGCCAGGCCCAGTTGCTGGGCGACGGCATGCCGCTGCGCGTGGCCTTCGATTCGGGCCGTCTGCATTCGATGATCCTGTGGGGCCCGCCCGGCGTCGGCAAGACCACGTTGGCCCAGCTGATGACCCAGGCCTTCGATGCCCAGTTCATCCAGATCTCGGCCGTGCTCGGAGGCGTCAAGGAAATCCGCGAGGCGGTCGAACGGGCCCAGGCCGCGGCCGGCCAGGGGCGGCGCACCGTGGTCTTCGTCGACGAAGTCCACCGCTTCAACAAGAGCCAGCAGGATGCCTTCCTGCCCCATGTCGAGTCGGGCCTGTTCACCTTCATTGGCGCGACCACCGAGAACCCGTCCTTCGAGGTCAACTCGGCCCTGCTGTCGCGGGCCACGGTCCATGTCCTGAAGTCGCTGGACGAGGCCCAGCTGCTGGCCCTGATCGCCCGCGGCACGGCCGAGCTGCAGTGCCCGCCGTTCAGCGACGCTGCAGCCAAGCGCCTGGCGGCCTATGCGGACGGTGACGCACGCCGCCTGCTCAATGCGGTCGAGGCCGTCGCCAACGTGGTGCCAGCCAAGGCAACCGAGATCGACGAAGCCGTCTTGCAGCGCGCGCTCGGCGAACAGCTGCGCCGCTACGACAAGGGCGGCGAGCAGTTCTACGATGTGATCTCGGCCTTGCACAAGTCGGTGCGCGGCTCCGACCCCGACGCGGCGCTCTACTGGTTCGCCCGCATGCTCGATGGGGGCGTCGATGCACGCTACATCGCCCGCCGGCTGATCCGCATGGCCAGCGAGGACATAGGCCTTGCCGACCCGCGCGCCCTGCGCCTGTGCCTGGATGCGGCCGAGACCTACGAGCGCCTGGGCAGCCCGGAAGGCGAGCTGACCCTGGCCCAGGCCGTGGTCTACCTGGCCATCGCGCCCAAGTCGAACGCGGTCTACAAGGCCTACAACGCGGTGAAGGCCCTGGTGAAGCAGGACGCCAGCCGCCCGGTGCCGCTGCAGCTGCGCAATGCGCCAACCGCCCTGATGAAGGGCCTGGGCTATGGCCGCGACTACCGCTATGCGCACGACGAGGCCGGTGGCTTCGCGGCCGGCGAGCAGTACCTGCCCGAAGGCCTGGAAGACCAGCGCTTCTACGAGCCTGTGCCGCGTGGCCTGGAGTTGAAGATTGGCGAACGCCTGGCCGAATTGCGGCGCTTGAACGAAAGCGCCCGCGAAAGCTGATTTCGTTCCTGGGCTCGACTCCGGGTTATCACCAGGATTTGACCAAAGGGATGGCCGAGGAGGCCTCCTACAATGCCGCTCGCCTGCAGGACTGAAGGCTTCAGCTGGGCCCGCGCCACATCGACGACGCGGGCCTTTGTTTTAGGCCCTACGGGCGGCGTATGAATCTGGGAGCGGCCCTACGAGGGCGGCTCCGGCGGGAGAGAGTTCGATGGATACCTTGATCCAGCAGGTCGTCAACGGCCTGGTGCTGGGCAGCATGTATGCCCTGGTGGCCCTGGGCTACACGATGGTGTACGGCATCATCAACCTGATCAATTTCGCCCATGGCGAGATCCTGATGGTCGGGGCCCTGGTGAGCTGGTCGGTGGTGGGAGCGCTGCAGGACAGCGGCCTGCCGGGCTGGGCCCTGATGGGCGTGGCCCTGTGCTGTGCCATCCTGGCCTGCACGGTGCTGAACTTCGTGATCGAGAAGATCGCCTACCGGCCGCTGCGCAATGCACCGCGCCTGGCGCCGCTGATCACCGCCATGGGCATGTCGCTGCTGCTGCAGACCCTGGCCATGATCATCTGGAAACCCAATCCCAAGGCCTTCCCGCAGTTGCTGCCGGATGTGCAGTACGAGGTGCTGGGCTCCACCGCCGTGATCACGCTGACCCAATGCGTGATCCTGGGCCTGACCGTGATGATCCTGGCGGCGCTGCTGTGGCTGGTCCACCGTACCAAGCTGGGCCGCGCAATGCGCGCCACGGCCGAGAACCCGCGCGTGGCCTCGCTGATGGGCGTGCGGCCCGACGTGATCATCTCGTCCACCTTCGTCATCGGCGCCGCGCTGGCCGCCGTGGCCGGCCTGATGTGGGCGGCCAAGGACGGCACGGTCACCCACACCATGGGCTTCCTGCCCGGCCTCAAGGCCTTCACGGCCGCCGTGCTGGGCGGCATCGGCAACCTGGCCGGCGCCATGCTGGGCGGTGTGCTGCTGGGCCTGCTGGAGGCCATCGGCGCCGGCTACCTCGGCGAGCTGACCGGCGACGTGCTGGGCAGCAACTACGTGGACATCTTCGCCTTCATCGCCCTGATCCTGGTGCTCACGCTGCGGCCCTCGGGCCTCTTGGGCGAGCGCGTGGCCGATCGCGCCTGAACCGGGAGGGACCATTTCATGCAAGAACAAAAGAAAAAGCTGTTCGTCTTCGGCCTGGCCGCGCTGGGCCTGCTGCTGGTGCCGGCACTGAATCAGATGATCGGCTGGGGCAACGGCCCCATGCGCATCATCGACCTGGCCCTGCTTTACGTGCTGCTGGCCCTGGGTCTGAACATCGTGGTCGGCTATGCCGGCCTGCTGGATCTGGGTTACGTGGCCTTCTATGCCGTCGGCGCCTACATGTTCGGCCTGATGGCCAGTCCGCACCTGAGCGAGAACTTCGAGGCCTTCGCCGCGGCGTTCCCGAACGGCTTGCACATGCCGCTGTGGGTGGTGATACCGGCCGGCGCGGCGCTGGCGGCCTTTGCCGGCGTGATGCTGGGCGCGCCTACGCTGAAGCTGCGCGGTGACTACCTGGCCATCGTGACGCTGGGCTTCGGCGAAATCATCCGGGTGTTCATGAACAACCTGGACTACCCGCTGAACATCACCAATGGTCCGCGCGGCATAGGCCAGATCGACGGCATGCACTTCTTCGGCTATGACATGGGCAAGCCGCTGGAGGTGTTCGGCATCACGCTGGCGCCGATAGCGCAGTACTACTACCTGTTCCTGGCTCTGGTGGTGGTCAGCGTCGTGATCTGCCATCGCCTGGAGAACTCGCGCATCGGCCGCGCCTGGATGGCGATCCGCGAAGACGAGATCGCTGCCAAGGCCATGGGCATCAACACCCGCAACCTCAAGCTGCTGGCTTTCGGCATGGGCGCCACCTTCGGCGGCGTGTCGGGCTCGATGTTCGCGGCCTTCCAGGGCTTCGTCTCGCCCGAGTCCTTCAGCCTGCAGGAGTCGGTGATGATCGTCGCCATGGTGGTGCTGGGTGGCATCGGCCACCTGCCCGGCGTGGTGCTGGGCGCGCTGCTGCTGGCGGCCCTGCCCGAGGTGCTGCGCTATGCGGCCGGTCCGCTGCAGGAGCTCAGCGACGGCCGTCTCGACGCCGCCATCCTGCGCCAGCTGCTGATTGCGCTGGCCATGATCAGCGTGATGCTCTTGCGTCCGCGCGGCCTGTGGCCGGCGCCGGAACATGGCAAGTCCGCCCCCAAGGCCAAGAACTGAGGAGGGCGCCATGACTGATTTCGTTTTGAACGTGAGCGGCGTCGCCAAGCGCTTCGGCGGCCTGCAGGCCTTGTCCGACGTGGGCCTCAAGATCGCCCGTGGCCAGGTCTACGGCCTGATCGGCCCCAACGGCGCCGGCAAGACCACCTTCTTCAATGTGCTGACCGGCCTCTACACGCCGGATGCCGGTACTTTCGAGCTGGGCGGCAAGGCCTACAAGCCGCAGGCCGTGCATCAGGTGGCCAAGGCCGGCATCGCCCGCACCTTCCAGAACATCCGCCTGTTCGCCGAGATGACGGCGCTGGAGAACGTGATGGTGGGCCGCCATGTGCGCACCCATTCGGGCATCGTCGGCGCCATCCTGCGCACGCCGGGCTTCAAGGCTGAGGAAGCTGCCATCGCCAAGCGGGCCCAGGAGCTGCTGGACTATGTCGGCATCGGCCACCTGGCCGAGTTCAAGGCCCGCACGCTGAGCTACGGCGACCAGCGCCGGCTCGAGATCGCCCGCGCCCTCGCCACCGACCCGCAGCTGATCGCGCTGGACGAGCCGGCCGCCGGCATGAACGCCACCGAGAAGGTGGTGCTGCGCGAGCTGATCGACCGCATCCGCAAGGACGGCCGCACCATCCTCCTGATCGAGCATGACGTGAAGCTGGTGATGGGCCTGTGCGACCGGGTCACCGTGCTGGACTACGGCAAGCAGATTGCCGAGGGCACGCCGGCCGAAGTGCAGCGCAACGAGAAGGTCATCGAGGCCTATTTGGGCGCCCATGCCGCGCATTGAGAAGAACGAGAAGATGGCGAACGAGACAGACAACAAGCAGGTCCTGCTCACGGTGAGCGGGCTCAAGGTGGCCTATGGCGGCATCCAGGCGGTCAAGGGCGTGGATTTCGAGGTGCGCCAGGGCGAGCTGGTCAGCCTGATCGGCGCCAACGGCGCCGGCAAGTCCACCACGCTGAAGGCCATCACCGGCCTGCAGCCCTGCAATGCCGGCGAAGTGCGCTACCAAGGCAAGCCGGTCAAGGGCCAGGGCGCCTGGGACCTGGTCAAGCAGGGCCTGGTCATGGTGCCCGAGGGCCGTGGCACCTTCACCCGCATGACCATCACCGAGAACCTGCAGATGGGCGCCTACATCCGCAGCGACTCCAAGGAGATCGAGGCCGACATCGAGAAGGTGTTCGCCCTGTTCCCGCGCCTGAAGGAGCGCCGCAAGCAGCTGGCCGGCACCATGTCGGGCGGCGAGCAGCAGATGCTGGCCATGGGCCGGGCGCTGATGGCCCGCCCCAAGCTGCTGCTGCTGGACGAACCCTCGATGGGCCTGTCGCCCATCATGGTGGACAAGATCTTCGAGGTGGTGAACGACATCCACCAGCAGGGCGTGACCGTGCTGCTGGTCGAGCAGAACGCCAGCCGGGCCCTGCAACTGGCCAACCGCGGCTATGTGATGGAAAGCGGTGAGATCACCATGACCGGCGCCGGCCAGGACCTGCTGAACGATCCCAAGGTGAGGGCGGCCTATCTCGGCGAGTGAGCCTTGTGGGCCCAAAGAAAAAGGCGGCCTCGGCCGCCTTTGTCGTTTCTGAGTCGGACGCTCAGACGGGCTTGACCAGCAGCGAGCGGGCCCAGGCATCGGCCACGCGGCCGGGCGTCGAGCCTTCGCTGGCCTTGACGCGCTCCAGCAGCTCGCTGACGCGGTCGGCGATCAGGGCGACCTCGGCCATGACGGCGTTCTCTTCGCCTTCATTGCGGTACTCGCGCGCCACACTGATGATGCCGCCGGCATTGACCAGGTAGTCGGGCAGGTAGGTGATGCCGCGGGCTTGCAGGGCGTCGCCGTCGGTCACAGTGGCCAACTGGTTGTTGGCAGCACCGGCGATCAGCTTGGCCTTCAGCGTGGGGATCGATTGGGCGTTCAGCGAGGCACCCAGGGCGCAGGGAGCCAGCACGTCCACGTCGGCCGCCAGGATCTCGCCGATGCCGACGGCCGTGGCGCCCAGTTGCTCCTGGGCACGCTGTACCTTGGCAGCGTCCACATCGGCCACGACCAGCTTGGCGCCGGCCTTGTGCAGGTATTCGGCCAGGTGCCAGCCGACGGCGCCCAGGCCTTGCAGGGCCACCCGCACGCCTTCCAGCGATTCACGGCCCAGCACCAGCTTGGCGCCGCGCTGGATGGAGACGAAGACGCCGTAGGCGGTCTTGGGGCTGGGGTCGCCGCCGAAGGCGCCGGCACGCGGGATGCCCGAGACGAATTGGGTGGAGGCCTGCATGCCCAGCATGTCGGCCGTGGTCGTGCCCACGTCCTCGGCGGTGATGTAGGCGCCTTCCAGCGACTGCACGGCGCGGCCGAAGGCGGCGAACAGGGCGGCACGGTCCTTGATCTCGGCCGGCTTCAGGATCACGGCCTTGCCGCCGCCGAAGGGCAGCTGGGCCAGGGCGTTCTTCAGGCTCATGCCTTGCGACAGGCGCAGCGCGTCGTTCAGCGCGGCCAGCTCGTTGTCGTAGCTCCAGAAGCGGCAGCCGCCGAAGGCCGGGCCGCGGGCCGTGCTGTGCACCGCCAGGATGGCCTTCAGTCCGGTTTGCTCATCGGCCGCCAGCAGCACGCGCTCATGGGGCTTCTGCTCGGGCAGGCCGAACAGCGAGGTGGGCAGGGAGGCGGTCGGTGCGGATTGCAGCGCGCGGACGAGGTCGTTGGTGACGGCGTTCATGGTCGGGAGCCTGGCATTCGTGGTGCGATGAGGAGCCGGCCGGGGGCCGGACGAGGTGCCGCTTGTGGCAGCGCCGGCAGTTTAGGGGTGAGGGCCCTCGTCAGCCTTCGCCAGAACGGCATCGAGCCATGCCGTGGCGGCATGGCCGGCTCCAGCCCGTGCAGGAATGCGCGTTTCAAGGGTCCTGGAAGCCACCCGAACGCAGGGTGACGACCAGGGTGTCGCGGTGGCCGTGGCCGCCGTCCGGCTGGATGGGCGTGGTTTCGTGGATCACACGCTCGTCGTCCAGCAGCAGCAGGGTCCAGGGCTCGGTCATGGTGAAGCGCTGGCCCTGCGGGCCGGCCGCCTCGAAGACCCGCGATTCGCCGCCCTTGATCTGGTGGCGCTGGATCAGGAATACCGCTACCAGGTCGACGCCGTCGCGGTGGGCGCCCTCGGGCGTCGGCCGGCCTATGCCGTCGGTGGTGTCGATGCGGAACTGGTGGGCTTCGACGAACCAGGGCTTGGCGCCCTTGAGGCTTGAGGCAATGCCGCCCAGGCCGCGCAGCAGCTTTCGCCAGGCGGGCAGGGCGACCGCCTCGGCCTGCATGGGCTCGAACATGCGCTCAATGCCGCCGTGCAGGGCGTTGTAGTCCACCGGCTGCCAATGCGGCCGATGCGGGCATTGGCTGACGCTCTCGCCCGCGACGACGAAGCTGCTGTGCCGGCGGAACCGGTAGCGGCCACCGTCCTTCAGGTATTGGTCGGTCGGGAGGTTCTTCCAGAACGCCGCGAGTCCAGCGAGTTCGGCCGAGCTGCAACCCAGGGTTTCGACCAGGCTTGCCGGGGCGAGGACTGCGTGTCCCAGCCGCTTGAGCTGATCAGCGCATTGCGCGGGATCGACATACGGCGGGGTGAACATGCGACTCTCCTCAGCCCCCGTGTTTATCGGCCTCGGAGGTGAACGAGTCCGCATAGAACTCGTCTTCCGGCAGCCCGCTCTTCGCCACGAAATCGCGCTTGGCCGACTCGACCATGATGGGCGCGCCGCAGGCATAGACCTGGTGGCCGGACAGGTCGGCCTGGTCGGCCATCACGGCCTGGTGGACGAAGCCGGTGCGGCCGGTCCAGGCGTCCTCGGGCTTGGGCTCGGACAGCACCGGGATGTAGTCCAGCATGTCCATCTCGGCCGCGGCTTGCAGGGCCCAGTCGTGCAGGTAGAGGTCGGACTTGCTGCGGCAGCCCCAGTAGAGCTTGACCGGACGCGTCAGGCCCAGGTGGCGGATGCGTTCGATGATGGCCTTGATGGGCGCGAAGCCGGTGCCGCTGGCCAGCAGCACGATGGGCTTGGCACTGTCCTCGCGCAGGAAGAAGCTGCCGAACGGGCCTTCCATGCGCAGGATGTCTTTCTCCTTCATCGCGCCGAACACATGGTCGGTGAACTTGCCGCCGGCCATGTGGCGGATGTGCAGCTCGATGGCGGCCGGCGTACCCAGGTTGTGCGGGGCATTGGCCATGCTGTACGAGCGGCGGGCGCCGTCGCGCAGGATGAACTCGACATACTGGCCGGCGTGGAACTGGAAGTTCTGCGTGGCCGGCAGCTGCAGCTTGACCACGGCCACGTCGGCAGCCGGCTTTTCCAGGCTCAGCACGCGGCTGGGCAGTTTGAGTACGGCAAACTCGCCGGCGCCCGGCACGGTGCGGGCTTCCAGCACGCAGTCGGTCTGCGGCTTGGCGCAGCAGGTCAGCACGAAGCCGGCGGCTTCTTCCTCGGCGCTCAGGGCCTTGGACTGGTGCTCGCGCAGTGCGACCTTGCCTTCCAGCAGCTTGCACTTGCAGGAGCCGCAGGCGCCATCGCGGCAGCCATAGGGCAGGCCCACGCCGGCGCGGATGGCAGCGGCCAGCAGGGTTTCGTCGGACTCGACCTCGTAGATGCGCTGGCTGGGCTGGACGGTGACCTGGAAGTTCATGGCGGGCGGCAAGGAGAAAAAGGACGGCCCGCAGGTTCCGGCGGGCCGTGGCGTTCGATTTGTAAACTCGGGCGCCATTTTGCCTGAGCCGCCCATGCCCCTGTCCTGCACTCCGATGTTTCGCCGGCCGCGTCTGCTGATCGTGGGCTGCGGCGATGTGGGGCTGCGGGTGTTGCGTCTGCTGGGGCCGCGCTGGCAGGTGTTTGCCTTGAGCAGCAGCGCTGACCGGCTCGCGGCTTTGCGGGCAGCGGGTGCGAAGCCCTTGCTCGGAGACCTTGACCGCCCCGAGACCCTGGGCCGGCTGGCCGGGCTGGCCGACCGCGTCCTGCACCTGGCGCCGCCACCGGGCAGCGGTGATACCGACAGCCGTACCCGTCATCTGCTGCAGGCCCTGGCCCGGCGGGACGCGCCGCGAAGCCTGGTCTATGTGAGCACCACCGGCGTCTACGGCGATTGCCAGGGAGCGCGCTTCGACGAAACCCGGGCCCTGGCGCCGGCCACCAACCGCGCCAGGCGCCGCGTGGATGCGGAACGCCAGCTGCGCGCCTTTGGCCAGCGCTTTGGCAGCGTCGTCAGCCTGCTGCGAGTGCCGGGCATCTATGGGGCTGATCGTGAGGGTGGGCATCCGCGCGAACGCCTGCTGGCCGGCACGCCGGTGCTGCGGCGCGAGGACGATGTCTACACCAACCATATCCACGCCGATGACCTGGCTCGAGCCTGCGTGGCGGCGCTGTTCCGGGGCCTGCCTCAGCGGACGGTCCATGTCTGTGACGACACCAAGCTGTTGATGGGGGACTACTTCGACCTGGCGGCCGACCTCTGTGGCCTGCCCAGGCCGGCGCGCATCAGCCGCGCGGAAGCGGTGGCGCAGATGAATCCGGTCCGCCTGTCTTTCCTGAGCGAGTCGCGCCGCCTGGCCAACGACAGGCTCAAGCTCGAGCTGGGACTGCGGTTGCGCTATCCGACGGTGCGCGAGGGCTTGTTGGCCGGCTGAGGACTCAGCGCAGCCGGCGAGGGCCGCGGGTGCGCCAGTAGCGGATCAGCAAGTAGGCACCCAACATGCCGCCCAGGTGGGCGAAGTGGGCCACATTGGTCGGCCCGAATTCCAGGATATGGGTACCCATCAGCAGCTCGAGGATGCCGAACATGGCGACGAAGTACTTGGCCTTCATCGGAATCGGCGGTATCAGCGGCATGATGGTGCGGTTGGGGAACAGCATGCCGTAGGCCAGCATCAGGCCGAACAGGGCGCCGGAGGCTCCGACGGTCTGCGTGGGTTCGACGAGTGAATAGAGCATCTGCACCAGGGCCGCGCTGAGCGTGCTCGCGACCAGCAAGCCAACATACCGTTTGCGACCGTAGACCTGTTCCAGCTCGCCGCCGAACATCCACAGGCCGAGCATGTTCAGCAGCAGGTGCGAGAAATTGCCGTGCAGGAAGGCGTAGCTGATCAGCTGCCAGGGATAGAACCAACCCGACAGCGGCGGGTAGAGCACGAACCAGTGCTGGAACTGGGGAAACAGCGAGAAGAAGCAGGCGCTGCCCACACAGGCCAAGATCAGAGCTTTGGTCAGGGGCGGCAGTTGCTGCATTGGGGTGGTGATGCGCGCGGGGCTTTGCGCATGTTGAAGCAGATCTATCTTTGGTGCCTCGGGCCGGACTCGAACCGGCACACCTTGCGGCGGGGGATTTTGAGTCCCCTGCGTCTACCGATTTCGCCACCGAGGCAAAGGCAGATCCTGCTGAGGCCGCGGATTATGCCATGGGGACCATGGCTTTCCGGGGCCTGCCACAATGCCGGCCATGGACAGCAAGCACGCGCATTACCCGACCCTCGAAGACGTCATCGGCAACACGCCCCTGATCCGGCTGCAGCGCCTGGCGGCGGCCGAGCTGGAGGCGCGTGGCAACGTGATCCTGGCCAAGCTGGAGGGCAACAACCCGGCGGGTTCGGTCAAGGACCGGCCCGCCATCAGCATGATCCGGCGCGCCGAGGAGCGCGGCGAGATCAAGCCGGGCGACACGCTGATCGAAGCCACCTCCGGCAACACCGGCATTGCCCTCGCGATGGCGGCCGCAGTGCGCGGCTACCGCATGCTGCTGATCATGCCGGAGGACCTGTCCATAGAACGGGCCCAGACCATGAAGGCCTTCGGGGCCGAGCTGATCCTGACGCCGCGTTCCGGCGGCATGGAATACGCCCGCGACCTGGCCGAGCAGATGCAGCGCGACGGCAAGGGCCGGGTGCTGGACCAGTTCGCCAATGCGGACAACCCGCGCATCCACTACGAGACCACCGGCCCCGAGATCTGGCGCGACACGGCCGGCCGCATCACCCATTTCGTCAGCGCCATGGGCACGACCGGCACCATCACCGGCACCTCGCGCTTCCTGAAGGAACAGAACCCGGCGGTGCGCATCATCGGGGCCCAGCCGGCCGAGGGTTCGCGCATCCCCGGCATCCGCAAATGGCCCGAGGCCTACCTGCCCAAGATCTACGACGCCAGTGCGGTGGACGAGCTGATCCTGGTCAGCCAGGCCGACGCCGAGGACATGGCCCGGCGCCTGGCCCGCGAGGAAGGCCTGTTCGGCGGCATCTCGGCGGCCGGTGCCTGCTGGGCGGCGCTGCAGCTGGCGCGCACGGTCAGCGACGCGACCATCGTCTTCGTGGTCTGCGACCGCGGCGACCGCTATCTGTCCACCGGCGTGTTCCCCGCATGAGCGGACCCGACTTCCGGTTCTGCCCGCGCTGCGCCACCGAGCTGGCGCTGCTGGTCCAGGATGAGGATGGCGGACCCAAGGAGCGACTGCGCTGCGCTAGCTGCGGCTTCACGCACTGGAACAACCCGACGCCGGTGCTGGCTGCAGTGGTGGAATGCCTGGACCGGGAGGGCCAGGTCTTGCTGGCGCGCAATGCGGCCTGGCCGGGGCGCTTCTTCGGTCTGATCACCGGTTTCATGGAGGCGGGAGAGACGCCTGAAGACGGCATCGTGCGCGAGCTGGCCGAGGAGACCGGCCTGCAGGCGGCGGCGCGGCCCAGCCTGATCGGCGTCTACGACTTCCAGCGCATGAACCAGGTCATCATTGCCTACCATGTGCCGGCGCTGGGCGAGATCAGCCTGTCGCCCGAGCTGGCCGAGTACAAGCTGCTTGAGCCCGCTCAGGTGCGCTGCTGGCCGGCAGGCACCGGCCAGGCCATGGCTCAATGGCTGCGTTCGCGGGGCATTGAGCCCCAGTGGCTGGACCTGCCCAAGCCCTAGAATCGCCGCAACTCGATTGGGACACCTGCACATGCACATCGACAAGGAAATCGACACCCGCGGCCTGAACTGCCCGCTGCCCATCCTCAAGGCCAAGAAGGCCCTGGCGGAAATGGAGAGCGGCCAGTTGCTCAGGGTCGTGGCCACCGACCCTGGCTCGATGCGCGACTTCCAGGCCTTTGCCCGCCAGACCGGCAACGAGCTGGTCGAGCAGGCCAGCCTGTCGGACGAGTTCATCCATGTGCTGAAGCGGCGCTGAGCCGGCGATTGAAGAAGAGCCCGTCACCGACGGGCTTTTTTGCTTTCAGCCCCTCAAGCTCGGGGAGGGCTGGTGCAAGTACCAGCCGGCAGGCCAGCTGCTGCTAACTAGACTCGGCCATGCCTGAAACCTGGCGCAAGCGTGTTGAGCAATGGCTGGCCTCGGCGACCGCTGCCCGTGCCGAATCCGGCCGGGGACTGGGCCGCCAACTGGTCGAGGCACTGCTATTGCGGCTGCCACCGTCCCGGCTCGGACTCAGCGAGTACTACGACTACCGGCTGTTCGATGCCTCCTTGCGGTGGCAGGACCGACGGCGCTTCGTCGGCTGGCGCGGCGAGCCCGCTCTTGATCGGGCGAATGCCGCCTCCTGGCGCGCCTATGCAGACGACAAGCTGCTTCTGACCCAGCGGCTGTCACAGGCAGGCGTGCCGCAGCCACGCCTGCATTGCACCTATCTCGCATCTACGGATCCCGGCAATGGCTGTCCCAGACATGGCTCTGCGGCAGAACTGGCTGACTGGTTGCGACAGAACCGCAGCTTTCCGCTGTTCCTGAAACCGGTCCATGGCGGCTTTGGCCGCGGTGCGGCGCTGATCGAGGGCTATGTGCCGGAAGCTGATCAGCTGCTGCTGGACGGCGGCAGGCGGGTCTCGGTCGGTGAGTTCGTGGCCAGCCTGCTCAATTTGGCCGGGCAGGGCTTGCTGATCCAGGAATGCATGGCCGGCGTGAGCTGCTTCGAGGCCTTGCTCAGCGGCCGTCTCTCGACCCTGAGGGTGATGACGCTCGATGAAGGCCAGGGGCCGAGGATTTTCCGCGCCATCTGGAAGCTGCCGCGGGCGCACAACATCGTCGACAACTTCGAGAGCGGCACCCTGGGCAATCTGCTGGCGGCGGTCGATCTCGACACGGGGCGCGTCAAACGGGTGATCCAGGGGTTCGGCCTTGGTCTGCGTGAACTGGACCGCCATCCTGATTCCGGCCTGAGCGTCGAGGGGTTGACGATTCCGGACTGGGGCGCGGTTTGCGACACGACCTTGCAAGCAGCGCGACTGCTGCCTGGTTTGCGTTTCCAGCATTGGGACGTGGCGCTGGCGGCCCAGGGGCCGACGCCCATCGAGGTCAACCTGTTTGCGGCAGGCGGGGCGGAACTCAGCCAGTTGGTCGAGCAGCGCGGGCTGCTGGAGCCGCGTCTGCTGGCGCAATGCCGCCGTTGAGCTCGGCAAAAGAAAACGGGCCACAAGGGCCCGTGTTTTCTGTGTTCCTGGCGGAGAGGGCGGGATTCGAACCCGCGGTGGGCTATTAACCCACACACGCTTTCCAGGCGTGCGACTTAAACCGCTCATCCACCTCTCCGAAGCCCGCCATGATAGCGCAGTTTCCTGGCGCTTCCGGCACATCAAGCCTTGGACGGCGTGTTCTTCATCAGCGCCATGGCCGTGCCAATGAGGCCTGAGACCTCGCTCATATTGCCGGGCACGATCATGGTGTTGTTCTTCTGGGCCAGCTGGGCATAGGCATCGACCGCTTTCTCGGCGACCTTGAGCTGCACGGCCTGGCTGCCGCCGGGCTGCTCGATGGCCGAGGCGATCTTGCGGATGGCGTCGGCCGTGGCTTCGGCCACCGCAGTGATGGCGGCGGCCTCGCCCTGGGCCTTGTTGATCTCGGCTTGCTTCTCGCCCTCAGAGCGGGCGATGGCGGCCTCGCGCTCGCCGGTGGCGATGTTGATCTGCTCCTGGCGGCGGCCTTCGGACGCGGCGATCAGGGCGCGCTTCTCGCGCTCGGCCGTGATCTGGGCCTGCATCGCGTGCAGGATGGCGGGCGGCGGCGTCAGGTCCTTGATCTCGTAACGCAGCACCTTGACGCCCCAGTTCAGCGCGGCCTCGTCCAGCGCCTGGACCACGGCGCTGTTGATCGCCTCGCGTTCCTCGAAGGTGCGGTCCAGTTCCATGCGGCCTATCACACTGCGCAGCGTGGTCTGGGCCAGCTGGGTGATGGCAATGATGTAGTTGCTGGAGCCATAGCTGGCCCGCATCGGGTCGGTGATCTGGAAGTACAGGATGCCGTCCACCGTCAGCTGGGTGTTGTCCTTGGTGATGCAGACCTGGCTGGGCACGTCCAGCGGGATCTCCTTCAGCGAATGCTTGTAGGCCAGCCGGTCGACGAAGGGCACCAGGAAGTTGAGGCCCGGCGTGAGCGTGCCGTGGTAGCGGCCCAGCCGCTCGACCACCCAGGCATGCTGCTGGGGCACGACCTTGACCGAACGGACGATGAAAAGAGCTGCGACGACGAGCAGCACCAGGGCGATCATTTCCATGCTGTGGGTTCCTCTCTGGATATCGAAGAGCTTCAGGCGGCGTCGAGCAGCAGGCAGCTGCCATCCACGGCGCGAATCACATGGCGGCCACTGTGCGGCGTGCCGCTGCCCTGGAAGCGGGCCTGCCATTCGGCGCCGCGGTACTTGACCGTGGCACTGCCGTCGGCCTGCCACTGGCCGACGTCCACCGTCTGGCCTATGTCGAGGTTGACGTCGCGATTCGATTCGGCCGGCTCGCGCGGGCTGCGGGCACGCTTGCTGTGCCAGACCGCCACCGCAGCACCGCCGACCGCGGCTGCCGCCACCAGCTGGGCGCTGAAGCCCAGGCCGAGGTGCGCACAGAGCGCCGCCGCCACGGCACCCAGGGCCATCATCAAGAGGTAGAAAGTGCCGGTGGCCAACTCGATGGCGACCAGGACGCCGGCGATGATCCACCAGGCGATGGCGGGGTTGCTAGTCGTCTCCATGGAGCCCTCCTTTTTGTTGCGGGCCAGTTTAGCGCCGGGGTGCTGCTGCCCAGCGCGTCCGGTTTGTGCGACAAAGCGGCTTGGGCTCTACAGGCGCCATCGGATCGTCGCCTGCTTGGCCCTACACTTCGCGCCTTCGTTTTTTGTCCCGTCCCCGTGCCCCTGGAGGCCCAGCCATGCTGCGTTTTCGCTTTCCCATCGTCATCATCGACGAGGACTACCGTTCCGAGAACACCTCGGGCCTGGGCATTCGCGCCCTGGCCGAGGCGATCCAGAAGGAGGGCTTCGAGGTCCTGGGCGTCACCAGCTACGGCGACCTGAGCCAGTTCGCCCAGCAGCAGAGTCGGGCCAGCGCCTTCATCCTGTCGATCGACGACGAGGAGTTCACGCCCGGCCCCGAGCTCGACCCGGCGGTGCTGAACCTGCGCAAGTTCATCGAGGAGATCCGCTTCAAGAATGCGGACATCCCCATCTACGTCTATGGCGAGACGCGCACCTCGCAGCACTTGCCTAACGATGTGCTGCGCGAGCTGCATGGCTTCATCCACATGTTCGAGGACACGCCGGAGTTCGTGGCCCGCCACATCATCCGCGAGGCTCGCAGCTACCTGGACGGCCTGGCACCGCCGTTCTTCAAGGCGCTGATGGACTATGCGCAGGACGGCTCCTACTCCTGGCATTGCCCCGGTCACTCGGGCGGCGTCGCCTTCCTGAAGAGCCCTGTCGGCCAGATGTTCCACCAGTTCTTCGGCGAGAACATGCTGCGCGCCGACGTCTGCAATGCCGTTGAAGAGCTGGGCCAATTGCTGGATCACACCGGCCCGGTGGCCGCGTCGGAGAAGAATGCCGCGCGCATCTTCAATGCCGACCACTGCTTCTTCGTCACCAACGGCACCTCCACCTCGAACAAGATGGTCTGGCACCACACGGTGGCGCCGGGCGACGTGGTCGTCGTCGACCGCAACTGCCACAAGTCCATCCTGCACTCGATCATCATGACCGGCGCCGTGCCGGTGTTCATGACGCCGACGCGCAATCACTACGGCATCATCGGTCCCATCCCCGAGAGCGAGTTCTCGCCGGAGACGATCCGCAAGAAGATCGCCAAGAATCCGCTGCTCAAGGGCGTGGACGCCAAGAAGGTCAAGCCGCGCATCATGACGCTGACGCAGTCGACTTACGACGGCGTGCTTTACAACACCGAGACCATCAAGGGCAAGCTGGACGGCTGGATCGACACCCTGCATTTCGACGAAGCCTGGCTGCCGCACGCGGCCTTCCACAATTTCTACGGCTCGTACCACGCGATGGGCAAGAACCGTCCGCGTCCGAAGACGGCCATGGTCTACGCGACCCAGTCGACCCACAAGCTGCTGGCCGGCCTTTCGCAGGCCTCGCAGGTGCTGGTTCAGGACTCTCAGAACGTGAAGCTGGACAAGCATCTGTTCAACGAGGCCTACCTGATGCACACCTCGACCAGCCCGCAGTATTCGATCATCGCCAGCTGCGATGTCGCGGCCGCGATGATGGAGCCGCCCGGCGGCACGGCACTCGTCGAAGAGAGCCTGGCCGAGGCGCTGGACTTCCGCCGCGCGATGCGCAAGGTCGAGAAGGACTATGGCAAGGCCGACTGGTGGTTCAAGGTCTGGGGTCCGGACAAGCAGCTGGCGGCCGAGGGCGTTGGCAAGCCGACCGACTGGATGCTCAAGGCCAACGAGAAGTGGCACGGCTTCGGTCCCATCGAGGCCGGCTTCAACATGCTGGACCCGATCAAGTCCACCATCATCACGCCCGGCCTGGACATGAGTGGCAAGTTCGCCAAGAGCGGCATCCCGGCGTCCATCGTCACCAAGTTCCTGGCCGAGCATGGCGTGGTGGTCGAGAAGACCGGCCTGTATTCGTTCTTCATCATGTTCACCATCGGCATCACCAAGGGCCGCTGGAACACGCTGCTGACCGCGCTGCAGCAGTTCAAGGACGACTACGACAAGAACGCACCGCTGTGGCGCATCATGCCGGAGTTCTGCGCCGCCCAGCCGCGGTACGAGCGCATGGGCCTGCGCGACCTCTGCCAGAGCATCCACGAGGCCTATGCCAAGGGCGACATTGCGCGGCTGACGACCGAGGTCTATCTGTCGGACCTGGAGCCGGCGATGAAGCCCAGCGATGCCTATGCCCATATTGCCCAGCGCAAGACCGAGCGTGTGGCCATCGACAAGCTGGAAGGCCGGGTTACGACTTCGCTGCTGACGCCTTACCCGCCGGGCATTCCGCTCTTGATCCCGGGCGAGCGCTTCAACAAGAAGATCGTCGACTACCTGAAGTTCACCCGCGAGTTCAACCTAAAGTTCCCGGGCTTCGCGACCGATGTGCATGGCCTGGTGGCTGAGGCCGGCGAAGACGGGCGCACTCACTACTACGTGGACTGCGTAGCCTGAGCTTGTTGACCCCTCGCCCAGGGATTACCTGGTCGATCCCGCGAGGGGATGAAAAAAGGCGCTGGATTGACCAGCGCCTTTTGTCTTTGAGCCGCCCTTGGAAGCGGCCCGGCGGGCGGCTTAGGCCTCGCCAGCGAGCGCGACGTGGCTGAAGCCGCCGTCCACATAGATGATCTCCGAGCTGATGCCGCCGGACAGGTCCGAGAACAGGAAGGCCGCGGTATTGCCCACGTCCTCGATGGTCACGTTGCGGCGGATCGGGGTGGTCGCGGCAAAGGCCGACAGCAGCTTGCCGAAGTCCTTGATGCCCGAGGCGGCCAGGGTCTTGATCGGGCCGGCCGAGATGCCGTTGACCCGAACGCCCTTGGCGCCCAGGTTGTAGGCCAGGTAGCGCACGCTGGCTTCCAGCGAGGCCTTGGCCAGGCCCATGGTGTTGTAGTTGGGAACGAAACGCTCGGCGCCCAGGTAGGACAGGGTCAGCAGCGAGCTGCCGGCACGCAGGCGGGGCAGGGCGGCCTTGGCCATGGCCGGGAAGCTGTAGGCCGAGATGTCATGGGCGATGCGGAAGTTCTCGCGGGTGAGGCCGTCCAGGAATTCACCGGCGATGGCGTCGCGCGGCGCGAACCCGATCGAATGGACAAAGCCGTCGAATTCGGGCCAGACCTCGCCCAGCTGGGCGAACAGGCGCTCGATCTGGGCATCGTCAGAGACGTCGCAGTCGAAGGTCAGGTTCGAGCCAAACTCGGCAGCGAACTCGGTGATGCGGTCCTTGAAGCGCTCGCCGACATAGCTGAAGGCCAGCTCGGCGCCTTCACGGTGGCAGGCCTTGGCGATGCCGTAGGCGATCGAACGGTTGGAAAGAACGCCCGTGATCAGCAGTCGCTTGCCGGCGAGAAAACCCATGGTGGCTCCTTTTGTTGTCTGTCGTCTGGTATCGGGGGCCGGATTTTGGCATGGCAGGCATTCACTGCAAGCTGCAGCCTTGCCGGCATGGTGCTTGCATAGTACAATCCCTGCTTCGCTGGCTAGGCATGGTCAGTGAACGCAAAGCGATGTGCGGCCCGGATGCAGCGAGTTGATCGCGGTTTCCGGTGAGGCGCGCAAGTGAGTGGGCGGATTCATCCAGCCCATTTTTTTTGCTTGATCGGTTTGCGACCCGGTTCTCGAGGCCTGGGTTTTGCGAGGAATTTCACGTTGGCGAGAAGCGATACGAACGCATGAATTGGCAAGCAGCTGTTGAAAAAACCGTGACCGGTCTCGGTTACGACCTGGTGGACTGCGAACGCAGTGCCGCCGGCTTGCTGCGCGTGTATATCGACAAGACCGCCGAGGCCGCCGCTGCCGGTGAATTCATCACCGTCGACGACTGCGAGAAAGTGACGCGCCAGCTGCAGTATCTGCTGGAGGTCGAGAACGTGCCGTATGAAAGGCTTGAGGTTTCCTCGCCCGGCATGGATCGCCCGCTGAAGACGGTGGCGCATTACCAGCGCTTCGCTGGCCAGGAAGTGCAGATCACGCTGCGGGCTGCCTTCCAGGGCCGCAAGAAATACAAGGGCCTGCTCGAGGCGCAAGGCGAGGCCTGGCGCCTGGTTTTCAGCGATGGCAAGGTCGAGCAGGCATTGGACTTCTCGTTCGAGGAAGTCCGCGAGGCACGCCTGGTGCCGCAGATCAGCTTCAAGGGGCGCAATGCCCAGGGTGCACAGGAGGCCGGCAAGTCGGCCGAGGCCAAGAAGGCCAAGGCACCCAAGAAGCGCAGCAATGCAAAGTCGCGTCAGTCGGTCACGACTGACGCCGAAGATGAAAAGGTTGATGGAGGTCCTGATCAATGAACCGCGAACTGTTGATGCTGGTGGACGCGATCTCGCGCGAGAAGAGCGTGGAGCGCGATGTCGTGTTCGGTGCCGTGGAAGCGGCCCTGGCCTCGGCCACCAAGAAGCTCTATGGCACGGAAGTCGACATCCGCGTTGCCATTGATCGCGACTCCGGCGAGTACGAGACCTTCCGCCGCTGGCATGTCGTGCCCAACGAGGCCGGCCTGCAGAACGCCGATGCCGAAATCCTGCTGTTCGAAGCCCAGGAGCAGATCGCCGACATCGAGATCGACGACCACATCGAGGAAGCCATCGAGTCGGTGCCCATCGGCCGCATCGGTGCTCAGGCTGCCAAGCAGGTGATCCTGCAGAAGATCCGCGACGCCGAGCGCGAGCAGCTGCTGAACGACTTCATGTCGCGCGGCGAGAAGATCTTCGTCGGCACGGTCAAGCGCCTGGATAAGGGCGACCTGATCTGCGAATCGGGCCGTGTCGAAGGCCGCCTGCGCCGCAACGAGATGATCTCCAAGGAGAACCTGCGCACCGGTGACCGCGTGCGTGCCGTGATCCTGGGCGTGGATCCGACCCAGCGTGGCCCGCAGATCATGCTGTCGCGTTCGTCGCCCGAGTTCATGAAGGAACTGTTCGCCCAGGAAGTGCCCGAGATCGAGCAGGGCCTGCTGGAGATCAAGAGCTGCGCCCGTGATTCCGGCAGCCGCGCCAAGATCGCCGTGCTGTCGCACGACAAGCGCGTCGACCCGATCGGTACCTGCGTCGGCGTCCGCGGTTCACGCGTCAACGGCGTGACCAACGAGCTGGCCGGCGAGCGCGTCGACATCGTGCTGTGGTCCGAAGACCCGGCGCAGTTCGTCATCGGCGCCCTGGCCCCGGCCAATGTGCAGTCCATCGTGGTGGACGAAGAGCGCCATGCCATGGATGTGGTGGTCGACGAGGAGAATCTCGCCATCGCCATCGGCCGTGGTGGCCAGAACGTGCGTCTGGCCTCGGAGCTGACCGGCTGGCGCATCAACATCATGACCGCCGAGGAATCGGCCGCCAAGCAGGAACAGGAATCCGAATCGGTGCGCAAGCTCTTCGTCGACAAGCTCGACGTGGACGAGGAAGTCGCCGACATCCTGATCGCCGAAGGTTTCACCAGCCTTGAAGAAGTCGCCTACGTGCCGATGCAGGAAATGCTGGAGATCGAGGCCTTCGACGAGGACACGGTCAACGAGCTGCGCACCCGCGCCAAGGATGCCCTGCTGACCCTGGAGATCGCCAAGGAAGAGAAGGTCGAGGAAGTCTCGCAGGACCTGCGTGACCTCGAGGGCGTGACGCCCGACCTGATCGCCAAGCTCGCCGACGGCGGCATCCACACCCGCGACGACCTGGCCGACCTGGCCGTCGACGAACTGGTCGAAATGGCCGGCATGGAAGAGGGTGCAGCACGCACCCTGATCATGAAGGCCCGCGAACACTGGTTCACGGCTTGAGCCGCAACGAGACCGCCAAGCCCACCCCAGATTCGCTAAGCACAAGGATTTAACAATGGCTGTGACCACCGTCGCCCAGTTCGCTGCAGAGCTGAACCGGCCTGCAGGCACGCTGCTGGAGCAGCTGCAAGCCGCGGGCGTCAAGAAGGCGTCTGCCGAGGACGCCCTCAACGAGGCCGACAAGGAAAAGCTGCTGGACTACCTGCGCACCGCGCACGGCACCAGCGGCGCTGAACGCAAGAAGATCACGCTGACCCGCAAGTCGACCAGCGAGATCAAGCAGGCCGATGCCAGCGGCAAGGCCCGCACCATCCAGGTCGAGGTGCGCAAGAAGCGCGTCTTCGTCAAGCGCGACGACGTTGCCGGCGTTGACGAGGCCGCTGCCGCCGCCGCCGAGGAAGCCGAGCTGGCCCGCCGCGAGGAAGAAGCCCAGGCCCAGGCCGAGGCGCTGCGTCAGCAAGAGGAAGAGCTGGCCGCCAAGCTGCGTGAACGTGAGGAAGCCGAAGCAGCCGCCCGTGCTGCCGAGGAAGAGCGCCGCCAGGAGCGCCTGGCCGCCGAAGCCCGTGCCGCCGAGGAAGCTGCTGCCGCCAAGGCCGCCGCCGATGCTGCCGCCAAGGAAGCCGCTGCCGCCGCCAAAAAGGGCGCTGCCGCTCCGGTCGCAGCCGCACCGGCGCCGGCTCCGGCAGCCGAGGTTGTGGCGCCGCCGCCGGCCCCGGTCGAACCGCCCAAGCCCGCGCTGCGCGTGGTCAAGGCTGCGGCTCCTGCCGCTGACGACAAGCAGAAGGCCGCCGACCTGGAGCGTCGCCGCAAGGCCGCCGAGGCCGAGGCCGCGGCGATCCGCGCCATGATGAATGCGCCCAAGAAGGTGCTGGTGGCCAAGAAGCCGGAAGAACCCAAGCCGGCCGAGGCCCCCGCCATCAAGGGCACGATCCACAAGAAGGCGGGTACGCCGGGTGCGGCGCCTGCTGCTGCCGGAGCCGCTGCCAAGCCGGGCGACAAGAAGTCGGTCAAGTCCGAGAAGCTGTCTTCGAGCTGGGCCGATGACGCCGCCAAGAAGCGCGGCCTCAAGACCCTGGGTGGTCCCGGTGGCGCAGCCCCGGGCCGCGGCACGCCTGGCTGGCGTGCTCCCAAGGGCGCTGCCGGTCGCCGTGGCGACCGTGGCGACCGCAACGGTGGCTCGTCCAACTTCGTTGCGCCGACCGAACCGGTGATCCAGGAAGTCCATGTGCCCGAGACCATCTCGGTGGCCGACCTGGCGCACAAGATGTCGATCAAGGCCTCCGAACTGATCAAGCAGCTGATGAAGCTGGGGCAGATGGTCACCATCAACCAGCAGCTGGACCAAGAGACGGCCATGATCCTGGTCGAGGAAATGGGCCACAAGGCGTTTGCCGCCAAGCTGGACGATCCGGATGCCTTCCTCGAGGAAGAGGGCACGGCCGAGCAGCAGCACGAGCTGCTGCCGCGTGCTCCGGTGGTTACGGTCATGGGTCACGTCGACCATGGCAAGACCTCGCTGCTGGACTACATCCGCCGCAGCCGCGTGGCCGCGGGCGAAGCCGGTGGCATCACGCAGCACATCGGCGCCTATCACGTCGATACGCCGCGTGGCACGGTCACCTTCCTGGATACCCCGGGTCACGAAGCCTTCACGGCCATGCGTGCCCGCGGCGCCAAGGCCACCGACATCGTCATCCTGGTCTGTGCTGCCGACGACGGCGTGATGCCGCAGACCAAGGAAGCCATCCACCATGCCAGGGCGGCGGGCGTGCCCATCGTCGTGGCCATGACCAAGATCGACAAGCCCGATTCCAACGCCGAGCGCGTCAAGAGCGAGCTGGTGGCCGAGCAGGTCGTGCCGGAAGAATTCGGCGGCGATTCGCCCTTCATCGGCGTGTCGTCCAAGACCGGCCAGGGCATCGACGAGCTGCTGGAGCAGGTGCTGCTGCAGGCCGAAGTGCTGGAGCTCAAGGCCCCGGCCGCCTCCATGGCCAAGGGCCTGGTGATCGAAGCCAAGCTGGACAAGGGCCGCGGCCCGGTGGCCACGGTGCTGGTGCAGAGCGGCACGCTCAAGCGCGGCGACGTGGTGCTGGCCGGCTCGACCTTCGGCCGCGTGCGCGCCATGCTGGACGAAGACGGCAAGCCGACCACTGAAGCCGGTCCGTCCATCCCGGTGGAAATCCAGGGCCTGACCGAAGTGCCGCAGGCCGGCGACGAATTCATGGTGTTGGCCGACGAGCGCCGTGCCCGCGAGGTCGCGACCTTCCGTTCGGGCAAGTACCGCGACGTCAAGCTGGCCAAGCAGCAGGCCGCCAAGCTGGAGAACATGTTCTCCGACATGACGGCTGGCGACGTCCAGACTCTGCCGCTGATCATCAAGGCCGACGTGCAGGGCTCGCAGGAAGCGCTGGCTGCCTCGCTGCTCAAGCTCTCGACCGACGAGGTCAAGGTGCAGATCGTCCATGCGGCGGTCGGTGGCATCAGCGAGTCCGACGTCAACCTGGCGATCGCTTCCAAGGCCATCGTCATCGGCTTCAACACCCGCGCCGATGCCGGCGCGCGCAAGCTGGCCGAGGGCAATGGCGTCGACCTGCGCTACTACAACATCATCTACGACGCCGTGGATGAGGTGAAGGCGGCGATGGGCGGCATGCTGGCTCCGGAGCAGAAGGAAGAAGCGCTGGGCACGGCCGAGATCCGCGTCGTGTTCGTGGCTTCGAAGATCGGCACGGTGGCCGGTTCCATGATCACTTCGGGCATGGTCCGCCGCAACGCCAAGTTCCGCCTGCTGCGCGAGAACATCGTCATCTACACCGGCGAGGTCGAATCGGTTCGCCGCGAGAAGGACGACGTCAAGGAAGTCAAGGAAGGCTTCGAGTGCGGTATCAAGCTCAAGAACTACAACGACATCAAGGAAGGTGACGTGCTGGAGTTCTTCGAGATCAAGGAAGTGGCACGAACGCTGTAACAGCGGAGTTGGCCCCACCCACCAAACCCCGCCTACGAAAAGCAGGCGGGGTTTGTCCTTGGTGAGGCCGGCGAAGGAGCAAATGCATGCGACACAAGCGAGCGATCCCCAACCGCGGTTTCCGCGTGGCCGACCAGATCCAGCGCGACCTCTCGGAACTGATCCGTGAGCTCAAGGATCCGCGCATAGGAATGGCCACGATCAGCGGCATCGAGGTCACGCCCGACTACGCCCACGCCAAGGTGTTCTTCACCGTGCTGATCGGCGACCCGCAAGCCACCGAGGAGGCGCTGAACGAGGCCGCCGGCTTCCTTCGCAATGGCCTGTTCAAGCGCCTGCAGATCCACACGGTGCCGACCCTGCACTTCCACTTCGACCGCACGACCGAGCGCGCTTCGGAGATGAGCGCCCTGATCGCCCGAGCCAACGCCACGCGCGCAGCGGATGACGATCTGACCAACGACTGACCGGCCCACCCGCAATGACCGACAAGCCCCAGCGCCAACGAGTGGTCCGCCGTGCCCTGCACGGCGTGCTGCTGCTCGACAAGCCGTTGGGCCTGTCGAGCAACGATGCGCTGCAGAAGGCCAAATGGCTGCTGCGCGCCGAGAAGGCCGGCCACACCGGCACGCTGGACCCGCTGGCCACCGGCCTCTTGCCGCTGTGCTTCGGCGCGGCCACCAAGTTCAGCCAGGTCAGCCTGGACGCCGACAAGGAATACATCGCAACTTTGCGCCTGGGCGTGCGCACCAGCACCGGCGATGCCGAGGGCGAGGTGCTGGAGACCAGGCCGGTCGAAGGCCTCAGCCGCGGGCAGATCGAAGCGGCCTGCGCGCGCCATGTCGGCCTGATCTCCCAGCTGCCGCCCATGCACTCGGCACTCAAGCACGAGGGCAAGGCGCTGTACGACTACGCCCGCCAGGGCATCACCGTAGAGCGCGAGCCGCGCGAGGTGACGATTCATTCGATTGCCATCCTGGACTGGCAGCATGAGGCGCTGGTGATACGCGTCCGCTGCTCCAAGGGCACCTACATCCGTACGCTGGCCGAGGACATCGGTGCGCTGCTGGGCTGCGGCGCCTCGCTGTCCGCGCTGCGCCGCACGGCCAGTGGCGCGGTGCAGGTCGAAGACGCCATCACGCTCGACGCGCTGGCCGCGATGAGCGAAGACGAACGCCTGGGCCTGCTGCGTCCGCCAGACTGCCTGTTGCAGGACTGGCCGGCCGTGAGCCTGGAAGAGGAGGACGCCTCGCGTTTCCTCAACGGCTTGCGGCGCCGCCTCCCCCCGGGAAGCGGCGACCAGTCCCAGGTGCGGGTCTATGGAATCCGCCCACCGGTGCTGCTGGGCAGCGCCTCGATCGCCGAAGGCCAGCTGATACCCAGCCGGCTGCTGAGTCCCCAGGAAGTGGCGGGGCTCGCAGCCAGCAGCAGCGCTGAAGAACAAGTTACTAGGAAAGTCGTTTGATATGAGCAAGCAGATCCGCAACATCGCCATCATCGCCCACGTCGACCATGGCAAAACCACCATGGTCGACCAGCTGCTGCGCCAGAGCGGCACCTTCGCCGAGCACGAGAAGGTCGTCGACACCGTGATGGACAGCAATGCCATCGAACGCGAGCGTGGCATCACCATCCTGGCCAAGAACTGCGCCGTGGCCTGGGAAGGCACCCACATCAACATCGTCGACACCCCGGGACACGCGGACTTCGGCGGCGAGGTGGAGCGCGCCCTGTCCATGGTGGACGGCGTGGTGCTGCTGATCGACGCCCAGGAAGGCCCGATGCCGCAGACCCGCTTCGTGACCAAGAAGGCGCTGGCCCTGGGCCTGAAGCCCATCGTCGTGGTCAACAAGGTGGACAAGCCGGGCGCCAAGCCCGATGCCGTGATCAACGCCGCCTTCGACCTGTTCGACAAGCTGGGCGCCACCGACGAGCAGCTGGACTTCCCGGTCGTCTACGCCTCCGGCATCAATGGCTGGACCTCGCTGGAAGAGGGCGAGCCCGGCGCGCAATGGGGCCCGGACATGTCGGCCCTGTTCAACACCGTGCTGAAGCATGTGCCCTCGCAAAAGGGTGACCCGACCGCCCCGCTGCAGCTGCAGATCTCGGCGCTGGACTACTCGACCTTCGTCGGCCGCATCGGCGTGGGTCGCATCACCCAGGGCACGATCAAGCCCAATATGGATGTGGCCGTGATGGAAGGCCTGGACGGCAAGACCACCAAGGGCCGCATCAACCAGGTGCTGACCTTCCAGGGTCTGGACCGCATGCAGACGCCCGAAGCCGGCCCCGGCGACATCGTGCTGATCAACGGCATCGAGGACATCGGCATCGGCGTGACCGTGACCAGCATCGCCGAGCCGGCACCGCTGCCCATGCTCAAGGTCGACGAGCCGACCCTGACCATGAATTTCTGCGTCAACACCAGCCCGCTGGCCGGCCGCGAAGGCAAGTACGTCACCAGCCGCCAGATCTGGGACCGTCTGCAGAAGGAACTGCAGAGCAACGTCGCGCTGCGCGTCTCGGAAACCAGCGAAGACGGCATCTTCGAGGTGATGGGCCGTGGCGAACTGCACCTGACCATCCTCTTGGAAAACATGCGCCGCGAAGGCTACGAGCTGGCCGTCTCCAAGCCGCGCGTGGTGTTCCAGATGATCAACGGCGAGAAGCATGAGCCTATCGAGCTGGTGACCGCCGACGTGGAAGAAACCCACCAGGGCGGCGTGATGCAGGCCCTGGGCGAGCGCAAGGGCGAGCTGGTGAACATGGAGTCGGACGGCCGCGGCCGCGTGCGCCTCGAGTACCGCATCCCGGCTCGCGGCCTGATCGGTTTCAGCAACGAATTCCTGAACCTGACCCGCGGTTCGGGCCTGATCTCCAACATCTTCGACGGCTACGAGCCGCACAAGGGCGAGATCGCCAGCCGCAAGAACGGCGTGCTGATCTCCATGGACGCCGGTGAAATCTTCACCTACGCCCTGGGCAAGCTGGACGACCGCGGCCGCATGTTCGTCAAGCCCAACGATCCGGTCTACGAAGGCATGATCGTCGGCATCCACAGCCGCGAGAACGACCTGGTGGTCAACGCCACCCGTACCAAGCAGCTGACCAACTTCCGCGTCAGCGGCAAGGAAGACGCGATCAAGATCACGCCTCCTATCGAGCTGACGCTGGAATACGGCGTGGAGTTCATCGAGGACGACGAACTGGTCGAGATCACGCCCAAGAGCGTGCGCCTGCGCAAGCGTCATCTGACGGAGAACGAGCGCAAGCGCGCATCGCGCGCGTAAGCGCGCGATGCACGCTCGCGTGCGCGTGAATGTTGCTCCCCCAGCCCCCTCCAGGAGGGGGCTCTAGTCAGAATGACGCCCGAGCCGCCGTTGGCGGCTCTCTAATTTCATGAGCCATCGTCGAGCGGTGTTGTTGATGATTTTGGTGACGCTGATGTGGAGCACGGCGGGGGTCGTGACGCGTCATCTGGAAGCGGCGCGCAGCTTCGAGGTGACCTTCTGGCGCAGTGCCTTTAATGCGCTGTCGCTGATCGCGCTGCTGCGCTGGCTGAGAGGGCCGGGGCTCTGGGCGCAGTTGCTGGCGGCGCCGCGGCTGGTGTGGTGGTCGGGCCTGTGCTGGGCGGCGATGTTCACCGCCTTCATGGTGGCCATCACCCTGGCCAGCGTCGCAACGGTGCTGGTCACCATGGCCCTGGGGCCGCTGCTGACGGCGCTGTTCTCGCGGCTGTTCCTGCATCACAAGCTGCCTGGACGCACCTGGGCCGCCATCGCGCTGGCCACGCTCGGCATCGCCTGGATGTTCGGCCATGAAGCCGATGCCGGTGGCCTGAAGGGCGTGCTGGTGGCCCTGCTGGTGCCGCTGGCCGCGGCGACCAACTGGACACTGTTGCAGCGCGTGACCCATGGCGCAGCCGATCCCGAGAAACCGGCAGCCGGCCAGGACATGCTGCCCGCCGTGCTGATAGGTGCGCTGCTGTCGGCCGCGATCACCTTGCCGCTGGCTTGGCCGCTGCAGGCTTCGGCGCATGACCTGGGCCTGCTGGCCTTCCTCGGCCTGGTGCAGCTGGCCATTCCCTGCCTGCTGGTCGTGCGCCTGAGCCGCGTGCTGCCGGCGCCCGAGATCGCACTGCTGGGGCAGCTGGAGGTGATCTTCGGTGTCCTCTGGACATGGGTCGGCGCCGGTGAAGCGCCGTCTGGTGCCGTGCTTGTTGGCGGTGCTATCGTGCTGGCCGCCCTGGCCGGCAATGAGCTGCTGGCCCTGAGGCGCCGCTGATTTTCCGTCCGTTCCTAGAAGTTTCCTGGAGTTCCCTGGCATGACCGCCGCTGCATCCGCTCTCCCGACCCTGCAATCCGATGGCCAGGTGCTGGCCGAAGTCAACGGCTGCCTGGGCCTGATCACGCTGAACCGGGCGCAGGCGCTGAATGCGCTGTCACTGGCCATGATCCGCGACCTGACCGCGCTGCTGAAATCCTGGGCGGCCGAGCCCGCCATCGAGGCCGTGGTCATCCTCGGCGCCGGCCGCGAGGGCAAGCCGGCCGCGTTCTGTGCTGGTGGTGACATCCGCTTCTTCCATGCCGCGGCCCTGGCGGGCGATAGCGCGCTGGAGGATTTCTTCACCGAGGAATACGCGCTCAATCACCTGATCCACGCCTATCCCAAGCCCTACATCGCCCTGATGGACGGCGTGGTCATGGGCGGTGGCATGGGCATCAGCCAGGGCGCCAAGCTGCGCGTACTGACCGAGCACAGCAAGCTGGCCATGCCCGAGACCAATATCGGCCTGTTCCCGGACGTGGGCGGCGGCTGGTTCCTGGGCCAGTGTCCCGGCCACAGCGGTGAATGGCTGGCCCTGACCGGCCAGCCGATTGGCGCCGGCGATGCCATCGCCCTGGGCCTGGGCGACGTCTTTGTCCGCGCGGCCGAGCTGCCGGCCATCATCGAGGCCTTCCGCCGTGGCGAGCAATCCAGCGCCGAGCATGTGGTGGCCACGGTGATGGAGCGAGCCGACCTGGCCGCGCCGGCCGACGACCTGGAACTGCGCAAGCGCATAGACCAGCATTTCTCCAAGCCCACGGTGCTGGCCATCTGCGAGTCGCTGCAGGCGGCCGGCGATGCCTGGTCGCTGGAGACCCTGGCCACGCTGCGCAAGCGCTCCCCACTGATGCTGGCCGTGACGCTGGAGCAAGTGCGCCGCGCCCGCGGCATGAGCCTGGCCGAAGACCTGCGCATGGAGCGCGACCTGGTGCACCGCTGCTTCACGCTGCGTCCCGGCGCGGCCTCTGAGACAGTGGAAGGCATACGCGCTCTGGCGGTCGACAAGGACCACAGCCCGCGCTGGAACCCGGCCCGCATCGAGGACGTGACGCCGGCCCTGGTGGCCGAGTTCTTCGCCAGCCCCTGGGCTCCGGCCGAGCATCCGCTGCGCGGACTGACCTGAGCCCCGCCTAGACCGAGGCCAGCAGGGAGCGCCCGTTGCGGGCCAGCTCCTCGAACTCCTCCAATGGCATGGGGCGGCCGAACAGGTAGCCCTGGAAGACCGAGCAGCCCATGGCCTGCAGGGCCTGCAGCTGCTCGCGCTTTTCAACGCCTTCGGCCACCAGCTCTAGGCCCAGGTCGTGGCCAAGATTGACGATGGTGGAGGCGATGCGCGCCGAGCTGCCGTCTGCTGGCAGGTCGCGCACAAAGCTCTGGTCCACCTTGAGCTGGTCCAGCGGCAACTGCTTCAGGTAGGCCAGCGAGGAGAAGCCGGTGCCGAAGTCGTCCAGCGCCATGCGTATGCCCTGGGCGCGGAAGCCGTTCATCTTGCCCAGCATGGCCTGGAAGTCGTGGGCGAACATGGACTCTGTCAGCTCGAACATCAGGGCCGAGCGCGGCGCCCCGGTGGTCTCGACGATGGCCAGCAGCCGCTCGGCCGATTGGCCGCTCAAGAGCTGGGCCGGGCTCACATTGACCGAGACCTTGAGCCGGCTCAGCACCGGGTCGGTTTCCCAGCGCCTCAGTGCGCGGCAGATGCTGGTGGCGATCTGCTCGCCGGCCGGAATGATCAGGCCGGAGCGCTCGGCCATGGGGATGAACTCGGCCGGCGAGATCCAGCCGCGTTCCGAATGCCGCCAGCGCATCAGCGCCTCGGCGCCGGTGATGCGGCCGTCGGCGCTGCACTGAGGCTGCAGATAGGCCTGCAGGTCGCCGGTGGCGACGGCGCGGGCGAAGTCCAGTTCAAGCGCCGACGACTCGCGGGCCTCGCGCAGCATGATGTCGACCGCCAGGTAGAGCAGCACCGAGGCGCCGATCACGTTGACCAGGGCGCCCACCCTGCGCGGCAGTACCTCGGGACCCATGATGTGCAGCGCTTCCGGCTGGGCCGGTGCCAGCGCCAGCAGGGCCAGGGTGAGCAAGGTCAGCATGGCCAGGCCTATGCGCACCGTGGCCTTCTCGTGCTGCAGCAGGAAGATGCCGTAGACCGTCAGCGGCGCGAGGTAGAGCTGCAAGGTGCGCGGCACCGAGGCCGTGGGGATGTCGGCGAAGTAGGACACGGCCATCACGGCCAGCAGACCTATCAGCAGGAACAGGAAGCCGGCCAGGCGTGCCAGGCCGCGGCGTTGCAGGCCATGCATCAGCACGGCGCCGGCGGCCAGGGCCAGGTTGCCGGCGGCCAGCATGAAGTCGGCGTTGATCAGGTAGTACAGCGCCCAGCCGCAACCCAGCATGGCGATGGCGGCGGCGGCCACCTTCAGCAGGCGCTGGCGCCGCCGATTGAAACCGGCCGGGAGCCGGCCTTCGGCGGCATTGAAGCGATGCAGCCGCCGGTGCAGGGCGGACGGGCGCTGGAGGGTCTCGGGCGGTTGGGGCAAAGCCGCTTGCATGACTGCGAGTTACTCCTTGGGCACGGCAGCCGCTATCGTCGGCCCGCGGGCCGGCCCAGGCAATCCTGCTGACGGGGGGAGTTGGCGCGGCCGGTTCAGGCCACGGGCAGGGTCTTGCCGCTGCGCGCCAGGGCCTCGAATTCCTCTAGCGGCAGCGGCCGCGCGAACAGGAAGCCCTGAAAGATGCGGCAGCCCATCGCCTCCAGCGCCGTCAACTGCTCGCGGTTCTCCACGCCTTCGGCCACCACCTCCAGGCCCAGGTCCTCGCCCAGGTGGACGATGGTGGCAGCGATCTTGGCCGCGCTGGCATCGCCGGGCAGATCACGCACGAAGCTCTGGTCCACCTTGATCTGGTCCAGCGGCAACTGCTTCAGGTAGGACAGCGAGGAGAAGCCGGTGCCGAAGTCGTCCAGCGCCATGCGGATGCCCTGGCCGCGGATCTCTTCCATCTTGCCGCGCACCGCCTGGAAGTCCTGCACGAACATGGATTCGGTCAGCTCGAACTTCAGCGAGGCGCGCGGCGCCGCGGCCTCCGACACGGTGCCCAGCAGCCGCGCGGTCGAAGCGCCCGAGAACAGCTGGGCCGAGCTGACGTTGACCGAGACGGTCAGCTCGCGCAGCACCGGGTCGTCCTCCCAGCGGTGCAGGGCCTTGCAGATGATGGCCGCGATCTGCTCGCCGGCCGGGATGATCAGGCCCGAGCGCTCGGCCATGGGGATGAATTCGGCCGGCGAGACATAGCCGCGCTTGGAATGCCGCCAGCGCATCAGGGCCTCGGCGCCGACGATGCGGCCATCGGCCGTGCACTGCGGCTGCAGGTAGGCCAGCACCTCGCCGGTGGCGACGGCGCGGGCAAAGTCCAGCTCCAGCGCCGAGGTCTCCTTGGCCTCGCGCAGCATGATGTCGATGACCAGGAACAGCAGCACCGTGGAGCTGATCACGTTGAGCACGGCGCCGACCCGGCGTTGCGACTCGCTCATGAAATGCTGATGGGCCAGGTCCACCGGCGCCATGGCCAGCACCGCGAAGCACAGCAGCACCACGGTCACCACGAAGGCCCGGACCGCGAAGCGTTCGTGCTGCAGCAGGAACACGCTGTAGACCGTCAGCGGCACCATGTAGAGGTGCAGGGTGCGGGGGGCCACGGTGGTCGGAACGTCGGCCAGCGTGGCCACGACCAGCAGGAAGGACAGGCAGATTGCGAGGAACACCAGACCGGCCAGGCGAAGCTGGCTGTTTCGCGCCATCCACAGCACGCCGCCGGCCGAGACTGCCAGGGCCAGGTCGAGCGCGGTCAGCCAGAACTGGCCCTTGAACGCGAAGAAACAGGCCCAGAAGCTGACGGTGAAAAGAATGAACAGACTGCCGAGCACGAGCATGCGTCGGCGGCGCCGGTTGAAGGGCTGCGGCAGCGGCCCCTCGGCACTGTTGAAGCCATCCAGCAGCTGCTTGACCGAAGGCCAGCCAGGCTGCGGACTGCGAATCCCAATCGACTCATCGAGCATGCGGGCACTCTCCCACGCACAAGGGCGCGACAGACGGAGGCGTCTTGCCTGCAATGTCGGCCAGTGGCGGCGCGAACGTCATCCGTAAATTCGATGGGTTGTGCGAAATGCGCCCGAAAGGGGCGCTCGTTTGCGGGGACCATAATCGCCCGCACCGATCGATCTTGCCGCGCGCTGTCTGGCGCGGTCCCGTCCCCACAAAGGATTGCGAACAGCCATGCGCACAGACATAGAGATCGCCCAGGCGGCGACCTTGCAGCCCATTGTTCCGCTGGCCGTGCAGCGGCTGGGCCTGCCGGAAGAGGCGCTCAGCCCCTACGGCCGCTACAAGGCCAAGCTCTCGCTCGAGCATGTGGCCCGCCTGCAGGACCGGCCCGACGGCCACCTGGTGCTGGTCACCGCGATCACGCCGACGCCGCCGGGCGAAGGCAAGACCACGACCACGGTCGGTCTGGGTGACGGACTCAACCACCTGGGCAAGCAGGCCATCATCTGCCTGCGCGAGCCTTCGCTGGGTCCCTGCTTCGGCATGAAGGGGGGAGCGGCCGGCGGCGGAATGGCCCAGGTCGTGCCGATGGAGGACATCAACCTCCATTTCACCGGCGATTTCCACGCCATCCAACTGGCCAACAACCTGCTGGCCGCGCTGATAGACAACCACATCAACCACGGCAATGCGCTGGGGCTGGACCTGCGCCGCATCGTCTGGCGCCGCGTGGTCGACATGAACGACCGGGCGCTGCGCCAGATCACGGTGGGCCTGGGCGGCCCGGCCAACGGCTATCCGCGCGAGGACGGCTTCGACATCGTCGTGGCTTCCGAGGTGATGGCCATCCTGTGCCTGGCCACTTCGCTGGCCGACCTGAAGCAGCGGCTGGGCCGCATCGTCATCGGCTACACGGCCGACAAGAAGCCGATCACGGCCAGGCAGCTGAAGGCCGACGGCGCCATGGCGGCCCTGCTCAAGGACGCGCTGGCGCCCAACATCGTCCAGACGCTGGAGGGCAACCTCGCCTTCGTCCATGGCGGCCCCTTCGCCAACATCGCCCACGGCTGCAATTCCCTGATCGCCACGCGCACGGCGCTCAAGCTGGCCGACTACGTGGTCACCGAGGCCGGCTTCGGCGCCGACCTGGGGGCAGAAAAGTTTATCGACATCAAGTGCCGGCAATCGGGCCTGAAACCGGGCTGCGCTGTGATCGTCGCCACGGTGCGGGCTCTGCGTCACCATGGGGGTGCGCTCGAGGGGCTGGCGGCCCTGCAGGCCGGCCTGGCCAACCTGCGCCGCCATGTGGAGAACGTGCGGCTGCAGTACGGACTGCCGGCCGTGGTTTCGATCAACCGCTTCGATGCCGACACGCCGGAGGAGATCGCCCTGATCCAGCAGGAATGCGCGGCCCTGGGCGTGGCCTGCGTGCTGGCCACGCATTGGGCCGAGGGGGGCACCGGCGCAGCGGCCCTGGCTCGCGAGGTCGTCAAGGCCTGCGAGAGCGGCGCGGCCGACCTGCAGTTCCTTTACGAGGATGCGATGCCGCTGGAGCAGAAGATCGTCAGCGTGGCGCGGCGCATCTATCACGCGGCCGACATCGAGCTGGAGCCCAAGGCGCGCTTCCAGCTGGCCGAACTGCAGGCCCTGGGCTTCAGCCAACTGCCGGTCTGCATCGCCAAGACCCAGTATTCGTTCAGCACCGATCCCAAGCTGCTGGCCGCGCCCAGCGGCCACAGCTTGCGGGTGCGCGAGCTGCGGCTCAATGCCGGCGCCGGCTTCGTCACCGCGATCTGCGGTGACATCATGACCATGCCCGGCCTGCCGCGCGAACCGGCGGCCGAGCGTATCGACGTGGACGACGAGGGCCGCATCAGCGGCCTGTTCTAGGAGCGGCATGAGCAGTCCGAAGATCGTGATCAGCCTGTGCGGCGGCCTGCTGCTGCTCGTCGGCTGCGCCAGCCGGCCCGACACCGGCGAGCGCATCGGCAATGCGGCCACGGCGCCGCTGTCCGACCTGAACCTGGTGCGCGACAAGATTCCACAGGTGCTGCAGGAGGCGCAGGCCGGCCCCTACAAGTTGCCGGCGGATGTCAGCTGCGCCGGCCTGCTGGCCGCACTGGCGCCGCTGGACGAGGCCCTGGGCCCTGACATCGATGCGCCGCCGCGGCCCGAGCAGGGAACCATGGAGAAGGGCGGCGAGATGGTCGGCGACGCGGCGCTGGACGCGCTCAAGCGCACGGCCGAGGGCTTGCTGCCTTTCCGCGGCTGGCTGCGCAAGCTCACGGGAGCCGAGCGCTATTCCAAGGAAGTCGCTGCGGCCGTGGTGGCCGGCCGCTCGCGCCGCGCCTTCCTCAAGGGGATGGGCGCGGCCAAGGCCTGCCCGCCGCCGCCACCGGCTGCAGCCGCAACTGCGGCCAGTGCCGCCAGCGCGAACTGAACCGACCGGCTGTCTGCCGCATTCGCGGCCTGACCCCGCCGCCCGACCATGCGTCGTAAGCGTGGCGCCGGTGGCGTCTCGCATCGCTAATCTGCCGCCCATTCCAGAACGGGCAAGCAAGAGGAAAAGCGATGCTGAGCATTCAGAACTTGGTCAAGGTCCACGGCGGCAAGCTGCGCGCGCTGGACGATGTTTCGCTGGAGCTGGGCCCCGGCGTGCTGGGCCTGGTGGGCCACAACGGCGCCGGCAAGAGCACGCTGATGCAGTTGCTGGCCACGCTGAGCAAACCCACCAGCGGCCGCATCCTGCTGGACGGCCAATGCATAGTCGCCCGGCCCGAGGCCATGCGCCGCCGTCTGGGCTATCTGCCGCAGGACTTCAGCGTGCCGTCCCATCTGACGGCGCTGGAATTCCTGCAGTACTTCGCCGCGCTCAAGGGCGTTCGCGATGCGGCGCGCATCCGCCGCCTGCTGGAACTGGTCAACCTGCATGAGCAAGCGAACCGCCTGGCCATAGGCTTTTCGGGCGGCATGCGCCAGCGCCTCGGCATTGCCCAGGCCTTGCTGAACGACCCCGACGTGCTGATCGTCGATGAGCCCACGGCCGGCCTGGACCCCGAGGAGCGGCTGCGCTTCCGCAACCTGCTGTCCGAGATCGGCTTCTCCAAGCTGGTGATCGTCTCGACCCACATCGTGTCCGACATCGAGAACATGGCCAGGCAGCTGGCCATCCTGCGCCAGGGCCGGCTGGTGGCCTTCGACACGCCCGAGCAGCTGCTGTTGGACGCCCGCGGCCGCATCTGGACCGCCTCGCTGGAACCGGCCCATTACGAAGCGCTGCGCGGCCAGGTCCATGTGCTGCATGCCCAGCGCCAGGGCGAACGCATCCAGGTGCGCATGGCCCATGGCGAGCAGCCCTGCCACGAGGCCAGCCCGGGCGAGCCCAGCCTGGAAGAAGCGCTGATGGCGCAGCGCTATGCCCTGCAGGCGGTGCCGGCATGAAAACGGGCCTGCAGACATTGGCCTTGAAGGCCCTGGTGCTGGACGAATTCCGGCTGCGCTCGCGCCGCATCGGCAGCCTGGTCTGCGTGGCAGCCGTGGTGCTGCTGTGCTGGCTGCTGGTGGCCGACCCCGAGAGCGGCCGCGCCATGATGGTGATGGGCAAGCAGCGCCTGGCCTACCAGAGCCAGGCCCTGGCCTATGGCACGGCGCTGACCGCCGGCATGTTGATGGGCCTGGCCGGCTTCTACCTGGCCCGTGGCCGCACCCAGCTGGATCTGGCCAGCGGCATGGCCGGCGTGCTGGCTTCCACACCGGTCAGCAATGCCACGCTGCTGCTGGCGCGCTGGCTCGGCGCCTTGCTCTACCTGGCTTCGTTGATGGGCGCCTTGCTCTTGACGGTCTGGGTGCTGCACCTGGTGCGCGGCGTCGGCCCGCTGGAGCCCTGGACCTATGTCTCGACCTATCTGCTTGTGCTCGGCCCGGTGCTCATGCTTTGCGCCAGCATGGCCGTGCTGTGTGATGCCTGGGCGCCGCTGATGGGCAAGCGCGGCGACCTGCTGTTCTTCAGCCTCTGGATCGCCCAGTTCGTGGCGCTGCCGCTGACCATGAGCGCCGAGCATCCGCGTATCACCGCCTGGCTGGTGTTCGACATCTCGGGCATGCCGGCCCACCTGATCCGCATGTCCGAGCTCTTGAACGTGCGCAGCTTCAGCCTGGGCGGCTCGGGCTTCGACGCCTCGCTGGCGCCGGTGCAGCTGCACGGCAGCTTCTGGACGCTGCAGTTGCTTGCCCTGCGCCTGGGCTCGGCCCTGCTGGCCCTGCTGCCGCTGGGCCTGGCCGTGCTGCTTTTCCATCGCTACTCGCCGGACCGGGTCAAGGCTTCCAGCAATGCGGCCAAGCAGAGCTGGTTGGCCGCGCTGCAACATCTGCTGCGGCCGCTGGCCCGTGGCGTGAACCGGTTGTTGCCGCTGGTGGCTCGTCTGCCCGGTCTGGCCGGTCAGGTGGCGGCCGAGATGGTCGTGGCCTTGAGTGCCAGCCCGCTAGGCGTGCTGCTGGGACTCGCGGCCCTCGTCGCTGGCGTGCTCAGCCCGGCCAACCGGATGGGGTCCGCGCTTGCGGCGACCAGCCTGCTCTGGGGCATCCTCATCACCGACATCGCTTCGCGCGACCAGCAGGCCGGCCTGCTGGGCCTGGGCGGGGCCGTGCCCGGTGGTCCGCGCAACCGCTATTTGCGCCAGTGGCTGGCCAGCGTAGGCCTGGGACTGCTCTTGAGCCTGCCGGTGTTGCTGCGCCTGAGCCAGGACCGGCCGATGCTCGCCTTGGCCCTGGTCTGCGGCCTGGTTTTCCTGGGCGCGATGGCCAGCCTGTTGGGTCGCTGGACCGGTTCCGGCCGCGCCTGGCTCTCGCTGTTCCTGTTCGGCCTCTACCTGTCGGTGCAGACGCCGGCGGTCGAGTGGCTGGACCCGCTGGGCTTCAATGGTTCGGCCACGCTGCAGAGCAGCGCCAGCTTCCTGGCCGCCGGCCTGGGTCTGCTGGCCCTGGGTCTGGCCCTGAACCAGCGCAAGCAGGCCTGAGAAAACTGCGTCGCTGGGATAATGCGGCGGTGAATTCCAAGCCCAATCCCTGGCGACTGTCGGTCGCGCCCATGCTGGACTGGACCGACAGCCCCTGCCGCGTCTTCCACCGCTTGCTGACCCGCCATACCCGCCTCTACACCGAGATGGTCACCACCGGTGCGCTCTTGCATGGTGACGTGCCGCGCCATCTGGACTACGACGCCGTCGAGCATCCGGTCGCCCTGCAGCTCGGCGGTAGCGAGCCGGCCGACCTGGCCGCCGCTGCCAAGCTGGCCGAGCAATGGGGCTATGACGAGGTCAATCTGAATTGCGGCTGCCCCAGCGAGCGGGTGCAGAAGGGCGCCTTCGGTGCCTGCCTGATGGCCGAGCCGCAGCTGGTGGCCGACGGCGTCAAAGCCATGCGCGATGCGGTGGGCATCCCGGTGACGGTCAAGCACCGCATAGGCATAGACCGCGAAGAAAGCTACGAGTTCGTGCGCGACTTCGTCGGCACGATTGCCGAGGCCGGCTGCGAAGTCTTCATCGTCCATGCCCGCAACGCCTGGCTGCAGGGCCTGAGCCCCAAGGAAAACCGCGAGATCCCGCCGCTGCGCTACGAGCTGGTGCACCAGCTCAAGCGCGAGTTCCCGCAGCTCACCATCGTGCTGAACGGCGGGGTCAAGAGCGACGACGAAATCGAAGAGCAGCTGCGCCATGTGGACGGCGTGATGGTCGGCCGCCAGGCCTATCACGAGCCCTGGCAGATGGCGGCCTGGGACCAGCGCTTCTTCGGCACGACCGGCCCGGCCGAAAGCCGCGAGCAGGTCGAGGCGGCCTGGGTCGAATGGCTGGACCACCGCAGCCAGGCCACGCGCAAGCACTGGCCCCAGGCCATGCGCCATGCGCTGGGCCTGTGGAACGGCGAGGCCGGTGCTCGCCGCTGGCGCCAGATCTGGAGCGACCACAAGCTCAAGAGCCTGCCGGCCGCCGAGGTGGCCCGCCTGGCCGATGCCGCCCGCATCGGCATCGCCTCCGATGCCGAGGCGCACCAGACGGCGAACCGCCACGCACCGCAAACGGTGGCCTGATGCGCAGCCAGGCGGACAGCATGAAGCCGCAGGTCTTCTTCCACTGCTATGAAACCGCCCTGGGCTGCTGCGGCATTGCCTGGACGCTGGAGCGCGGCATCTGCGGCTGCCAGCTGCCTGAAGAAAGCGCCACGGCCACGCGGGATCGCATGCGGGTGCGCTTCCCGGCGGCACGCGAGAGCGAGCAGCCGCCAGCCTTCGTCAGCGAGGCGATGGCCGGCGTACGGGCCCTGCTGAGCGGCGAGGTGCATCAATTGCTTGAAGTGCAGCTCGACGAAAGCGAGATCGCCGACTTCAATCGCCAGGTCCATGCGCTGACCCGGCAGATCCCGGTCGGCCAGACCCGCACCTACGGCGAGCTGGCGCTGGCCCTGGGCCAGCCCGGTGCCGCGCGTGCGGTCGGCCGGGCTGAGGGCAGCAATCCATTCGCCCCCATCGTGCCTTGCCACCGTGTGATGGGCGCCGATGGTGCCGGCACCGGCTTCTCGGCCCATGGCGGCATCCAGACCAAGCTCAAGCTCTTGCGCATCGAGGCCCGCGCCACCGGCCAGACCGCGGCCGAGCAGGGCGCCTTGTTCGACTGACCAGAAAAACTCAAACCTCATGTCCTTCCAGACCCTGGGCCTAGGCCCCGCCGTCATGCGCGCCCTGCGTGATCAGGGCTATCACGCGCCAACGCCGGTGCAGCAAGCGGCGATTCCCGCCGTGCTGGCCGGTGGCGACCTGCTGGCGCTGGCGCCCACCGGCTCGGGCAAGACGGCCGCCTATGCCTTGCCGCTCTTGCAGCAGCTGCTGCAAAGCAATCCACAGCGCGATCCGCGCGCCTTGCTGCTGCTGCCGACGCGTGAACTGGCCGTGCAGGTCGGCGATGCGCTGCGTGAGCTGAGCCGCCATCTGCCGCAGCGTCTGCGTGTGGCCGTGGTCTTCGGCGGCGTCTCCATCAATCCGCAGCTGATGGGCCTGCGCGGCGGCTGCGACATCGTCGTCGCGACACCGGGCCGGCTGCTTGACATCGTGGACCACAACGGCCTGCGCCTGGATGCGGTCCGGCACCTGGTGCTGGACGAAGCCGACCGTCTGCTGGCCCTGGGCTTTGCCGAGGAGCTGCAGCGCGTGCTGGGACTGCTGCCGGCCCAACGCCAGAACCTGCTGTTCTCGGCTACGTTCCCGAAGTCGGTCGAGGCGCTGGCCGCGGCCCAGCTGCGAGAGCCACAGCGCATCACGGTGGCGGCCGAGGCGCCGCGGCTGGAGGCGATTCGCCAGCGCAGCATCGTGGTCGATACCGACAAGCGCACGCCGCTGCTGCGCCATCTGCTTGAGACCGAAGGTTGGCAGCGCGCGCTGGTCTTCGTGGCCACCAAGTACGCCACCGAGCATGTGTCGGACAAGCTCTGGGCCAAGGGCATCAAGGCCGCGGCCCTGCATGGCGAGCTGAGCCAGGGCGGCCGCGCCAAGGTGCTGGTGGCGCTCAAGAGCGGCGAAGTCGCGGTGCTGGTGGCCACCGATCTGGCGGCCCGCGGCCTCGACATTCCCGAGCTGCCGGCTGTCATCAACTACGACCTGCCGCGCTCGCCGGCCGACTACACGCACCGCATAGGCCGCACCGGCCGGGCCGGCGCGACCGGCGATGCCGTCAGCTTCGTGCCGCCGGCCAGCGAGGCGCATTTCCGCCTGATCGAAAAGCGCCAGGGCCGGCGTGTGGAACGCGAGCAGATTGCGGGTTACGAGGCGACAGAAGAAGCGCCTGCCTCGGATCCGAACGGGGGCGTCAAGGGCAAGCGCAAGAGCAAGAAGGACAAGTTGCGGGAGGCGGCTGCCGCTGCTGCGGTCAAAGACTGAGGGCTGGAGCACAGGCCCGGCAGAGCCCGCTGCGGGGCGCAGGCGTGCAGGTCGGCCCCAGGGGCCGACTGCCCTCGGTGCTCGCAGCCCGGATCGCAGCGCAAAACTCACTACGCTTCCTTCGGGCGCTCCGTTCAAACAATCGCGCTGAGTCAGATGAACGAAGCGCGCATTCGCGCGCCGATCCGGGCTGCTGCGCTCTCGGCTGCCCACATGCGCCCCGCAGCGGGCTCAGCCGGGCCTGCAACCACGACGGTGGCATGCGAAGAATTCGGTGTGCGCCATGGCGGTGCTGCCCGGCCCTCGTCTGGGCCGGCACAATCTGCCCACCAATCAAATCAATCCCAAGGCGCCGCACCCTCCAGCGCCGGTTCCTTGCTCTCAACGACCACAGGCAGCGTCGCCGGCGCCGGTGCCGAGCCGAAGAAGTCGTGCTCGCCGCCCAGGGCCTCGATCAGGGCCGGGATCAGGTCGCCCAGCTCGCCGGTGGACAGGGCTGCATCGGCGTCGAACTGCTCGTCCTTGCCGGGCTTGTCCTGGCCTTCGAAGACCAGGTCCAGGAAGGCGATCTTCTTCAGCTGCAGCGTGTCGGTCAGCACGAAGGACACCCGGTCGCGCCAGCTCATGGCCAGGCGGGTCGGCTGCTTGCCGGCTTGCAGGTGCAACTTCACTTCCTCGATGTCCAGCGCATGGCGGGCATAGCGCACGGCGGACTTCTGCTCGTCGCCGCTCTTGAGCTCGCAGTCGCGGTCGATCGTGAACTCATGCGGCGGCTGGCTGTCCATCAGCCAGGCGGCCATGCAGACGGCCGGCGATTCCGCGGTCTGGATCAGGTGCAGGGACAGACCGTCCAGCGCCTTGACCAGCAGGCTCACCACCTCCTCGGCGCGCGAGGGGCTGGAGGCGTCGATCATCAGCAACTGCTGCTTGGGGGCGATCCAGACGCGCAGGCTGCCCTGCTTGGTGAAGGCCAGCGGCAGCAGCTCCTGCGTCGCGAATTCCTTCATTTCCTTGAGCGCCTTGCGGCCGGGCTTGCGGCCGCTCTGGGCTTCCTCGGCGGCGGCCATCTCGTCGACCCGGCGCTTGACCACCGAACCGGGCAGCACGCGCTGCTCGACCATCAGCTTGAGCAGCAGGTGGCCGTCCACGGCCTCGACCAGGGGCGCGTGCTCAATGCCGCGCGGCGGCACCCAGCCGACCGATTGCGCCTGGGTGGCGCCACAGGGGATGAAACGGCCGGCCTCCAGGGCCTCTTCGATCTTCGCCACATCGGCCTGCCACTCGGCGGCCAGGCGGTACACCATCAGGTTCTTGAACACGGGATCTTCGGGACTGCTGCAGGGCTGTAAAACAAACGCGCCCCGGGCGGGGCGCGTCATCGCTGGTTCGTGACTCGGGTCGGATTGTCGCTCAGCCCTGGGCCGCAATCTGGCGCAAGGCCTGGGTGAAAACCTCAGGGGGCTGGCCGCCCTGGATCAGGTGGCGGTCATTGACGATCACCGAGGGCACGGAATGAATACCCTGGCCGTTGTAGAAGGCCTCGCGCTGGCGCACCTCGGCGGCGTAGCGCCCGCTCTCCAGCACCTCGCGGGCTGAAGCGGCATCCAGGCCGACGCTGGCGGCGCGGGCCACCAGCACCTCGTGGTCGCCCGGGTTCAGTCCTTCGGTGAAATAGGCGGTGAACAGGGCCAGCTTCAGGTCGCGCTGCAAGCTGCCGCCTTGCTCGCCGGCCCAGTGCAGCAAGCGGTGGGCATCGAAGCTGTTGTAGATGCGGTCGCGGGCCTCGACGCTGAACGTGAAGCCCAGTGCGGCGCCGCGTTCGCGGATGGCGTTGCGGGTGCCCTGCAATTGCTCCAGCGTGGCGCCGTACTTGCGCAGCAGGTGTTCGTTGATCTCCTCGCCCTCGGGAACCATCTGCGGGTTAAGCTCGAAGGGCTGGAAATGCACGCTGGCCTGGATCTCGCCCTGCAGGCCTGCCAGCGCCTGCTCCAGCGACTTGAGGCCGATGGCGCACCAGGGGCAGGACACATCGGAGACGAAGTCGATCTTGATCTGCTTCATGGTGTTCATTGCGGCAGCTTGCGGTCGCTGTAGCGGGCCAGGTAGAACCATTCCTGGCCGGCCTGGGCGTTGTTGTTCGGGAAGATGATGCGGCCGCCGGCCGGAGCACGGACCTCGGTGCCGTCGTGGCGCGTGCCAATCAGCTGGCCTTGCTGGATCTCGTCGAAGCTGGACCAGGACTGGGCGAAGCGGTCGTCGGCATGCTCGCGATCGATCACCTCGTAGAGCTGCAAGAGCTCGATGGGGCGCTGGGGGTCGGCCAGCTCCACGGCGCCCGGGGCGATCATGCCCAGCAGGGTCAGGGTGCGCAGGATGGCCTTGTAGGCGACCTCGGGTCCCTGCGGGTCGGCATGCTGGCCGCATTCCAGCGTGATGCAGTAGCCGCCCTGGCTGCGCATGTATTCGGTGGTGCCCACGCCGTAATGCGGGTCCTGCACCAGGCTGGCCTGGCGCGAGCCGTCGCTCACGCGGCCGGCGCGACGCTGCAGGCCGAGGGCATAGGTCGAGAGCCAGCCTTCGACGATGCGCGAGGTGCCGACGCAGGCGGCCAGCGCGGCCTCGGCCTGCTCGTGGCGGAAAGGCTCCAGCTCGCCGTCGTTGTCACGCGGGCCCATCATCGCGAAGGCCGGGCCGGGGTTGTTGAAGCTGTGCAGGTCCAGCAGCACGTCGCTGGCCGCCATCCAGGGGCAGAGCTGGTTGGCGATGCGGTCCTCGAAGTCCTGCGGAATGGGCGCCGGCCGCAGATTGCGGTTCAGGTTGCGCTCGCCCTCGCGGCGCTGCAGCCGGTAGGCCAGCGGGTTGACGATGGGGATCATGGTCAGCGTGCCGCGCAGCAGGGTCAGCTTGCCTTCGTCGATCTCCTTCAGTACCCGCTCTATGCCTTGCGTGCCGGCCACCTCGTTGCCGTGGACCGCGCCGGTCACCAGCAGGCGGGGGCCGGTCTTGAGCCCGGCGAACTGGTGGACACGCAGATGGGTGGGGTGGGGCGCGGTGCTGCTCATGGCGGGACGGGATAGAAAGAAGGGCAGGCCGGCATCCTAGGGCAAGGCGCCCGGCTTGGTCGGCGCGGGGCCATAGCTTTTGTTGGCCGGGCCATGCGCTGTTGTTGCCAGCAGCACGCCCAGCAAGGCCAGGCCATAGGCGGCGAGATGCAGGCTGCCGGCCTGCTCGCCCAGCACCAGCAGGCCCACCAGGCCGGTGGCCAACGGCAGGAAGACCATGAACACGCCGGCCTGGGCTGCCGGCACCTGGCGCAGGCCCTGCATCCACAGCCAGACGGTCAGGATGCTGGCCGCCGCCGCATAGGCGAACAGGCCGAGCCAATGGCCAAGCGATGGGGTGCCGAAGTCGAAGCTGGCGGCTTGCCACAGGCCCAGCGGCGTCACCAGGACCAGGCCCCAGCCATTGATCAGGGCGCTGATGCGGCGCGGCGACAGGCTGGCTGTCAGCTGCTTGCCTATCACCACATAGGCCGCCTCGCAGAGCATCGCGGCCAGCAGAAGCAGGGCGCCCAAGCGGTCGGTGCTGCCCTGGCCGCCATCGCGGGCAAAGGCCAGCAGGCCTATGCCGGCCACGCCGCAGGCAATCGCTATTCGCACCCGCGGCAGGATTCGTTCGCGCAGGAAGATGCGGCTCAGCAAGGCCACGGCCGCCGGGATGCCGGCCATGATGACGCCGGCCACCAGGGCCGAGCTGTGCTGCAGGCCGAACAGCAGGCAGATCGAGAACAGGAAGTTGCCTATGAAGGATTCGAGGAACAGCAGGATGCGGGTGCGCCGGTCCAGCGGCAGCTCGCCGGCTTCCTTGCGCAGCCAGGGCAGCATCAGCACCGCCGCAGAACCGAAGCGCAGCCAGGCCAGCAGAAAGACCGGGAAGGCGCTCAGCAGCAGCTTGGACAGGCCTATGTAGCTGCCGACCACGCTGGTGGACAGGGCCAGGCAGGCATAGGCCAGCCAGGGGTTGCGGAGATGGGGCATCAGGGCTTGCGACGCTGCAAAGCTGGGCATCATGCCTGGACCCGAGGACTTCGTTCGAGCCGCTTGACGCGGGTCGATCCGATCACTAATATGACGAGCATCATATTTGCGTTGCCGCCATGTCCACCACCCCCAGCCGCAAGGAACTCAGCCACCAGCGCATCCTGGAAGCAGCCGCCGCTGCGCTGCGTCGCGCAGGACCGGCCGGCGTCGGCGTGGCCGAGGTGATGCGCGAGGCCGGCCTGACCCATGGCGGCTTCTATGCCCATTTCGCCTCGCGCGAGGCCCTGATCGCCGAGGCCCTGATCTATGCCGGCCACAGCAGCAGCGAAAGGCTGGGTGCCCGGGCCGAGGCCAAGGTCGGCAAGGGCCAGAGCGGCTTCAGGGCCCTGGTCGAAAGCTATCTGGGCGACGGCCATCTGGCGGCGGTGGAGCAGGGTTGCCCGGTGGCGGCCTTGGCCTCCGAGCTGCCACGCCAGAGCGGCGTGGTGCACGAGGCCGGCCTGTCTCGCATCCATGGCCTGATCGACCGGGTTCGCCGCTCGCTGCCCGAGGGCGACGCGGACGCCGCGGGCGTGGTCACGGCTCAGATGGTCGGCAGCCTGCAACTGGCCCGCGCCCTGGGCGACAACGCCGAGGGCCGGGCCCTGCTCAAGCGCAGCCGCCAGGAGCTGCTGTCGCGCTACGAACCCCAGGAGGCCCAGCACATTCGCTGAGGCCTGCCCATTTCGTCGGCCACTTCGGTGGCCATTTCTTGATCCATTTATATGATGAGAATCATATAACCGTGAAAGTCAATGCCATGAATCTGCTGAACGCCACCGTCCTGATCACCGGCGCCAACCGCGGCATAGGCCTGGCCTTTGCCCGCGAGGCCCTGGCCCGCGGTGCCCGCAAGGTTTACGCCGCGGCCCGCGACCCTTCCAAGATCACGCTGCCCGGCGTCGTGCCGGTGCGGCTCGACGTCACCCGGCCCGATGAAGTGGCCGCACTGGCCGCCGAGCTGAAGGACGTGACGGTGCTGATCAACAACGCCGGCATCGCCGACTTCGGCGGCTTCCTCGCGCCAGGCAGCGTCGAATCGGCGCGCCGGCACCTGGAGGTCAACTTCTTCGGCCCGCTGCTGCTGGCCCAGGCCTTCGCGCCCACCTTGGCGGCCAATGGCGGTGGGGCGGTGCTGAATGTGCTGTCCATTGCCAGCTGGATCAACCGGCCGCTGCTGGGCGTCTATGGCGCCAGCAAGTCGGCTGCCTGGGCGCTGACCAATGGCCTGCGCCACGAGCTGCGCGGCCAGCACACCCAGGTGCTGGGCCTGCACATGGGCTTCGTAGATACCGACCTGACCACGGCGGTGGACGCGCCCAAGAGCAAGCCCGAGGACATAGTCAATGCGGCTCTGGACGCGCTGGAATCCGGCGCCGAGGAAGTGCTGGCCGACGAGATGACCCGCCAGGTCAAGGCCAGCCTGGGCACGGCCAAGGCCGCCTACCTTGCTGCCGCCTGAGGAGCACGCGATGAGCACCACCACAGCCCCCGCTGCCGCAGCGGCGCCGACCAGTTCCCCCTGGCCGGTGTTCTGGATCGCCAGCAGCGCCGTCTTCCTGGTCTCGCTGGACACGACCCTGCTGTACGCCGCCTTCCCGGCGCTGCGCGCCAGCTTTGCCGGCGCCTCGGCGGCCGATTTGTCCTGGGTCCTGAATGCCTACACGGTGATCTACGCCGCCATGCTGGTGCCGGCCGGGGCGCTGGCAGACCGCCGCGGCCGCAAGCGCATCTTCATGCTGGGGGCGACGCTGTTTCTGGCGGCCTCGGCCGCTTGCGGCCTGGCGGGCAATGTGCCGGCCCTGATCGCAGCGCGGGTGGTGCAGGCGCTGGGCGCGGCGCTCCTGACGCCGGCTTCGCTCTCGCTGGTGCTCGCCGCCTTTCCGGCCAGCAAGCGGGCGGTGGCGATCAGCCTGTGGGGTGCGGTCAGTGCGCTGGCGGCGGCGGTCGGTCCCTGCCTGGGTTCCATCGTGGTCGATTCCGTCGGCTGGCCCTGGGCCTTCTACATCAACCTGCCGGTGGGGGCCGTAGCGCTGTGGTTCGGTGCCGGCGTGCTGAGCGAGGCACGCGGCAACGGCCATGGCCGGGTCGACCTGGTCGGCATGGCCTTGCTGATCCTGGCGGTGGGCGCCATCGCCCTGTCCATCGTGCAGTCGGAGTCTCCGCACTGGACGCGCAGCGAACTGCTCGTCGCCGCCATCACCGGCGTGCTGTCGCTGGCCGGCTTCATCGCCTGGGCCCGCAAGACACCGCAGCCGCTGGTGGACCTGGGCCTGTTTCGCCACCGCACGTTCGCCATGGTCAACCTGGCGACGCTGGCCTTCGGCAGCGCCTTCGCGATGATGTTCTTCGGCTTCTTCTTCTACATGACCGGCATCTGGCACTACACGCTGCCCGAGGCCGGTCTGGCCGTGACTCCCGGGCCGCTGATCGTGATTCCCTCGGCCATCGTCGGCGGACGCCTTGCCGCCAGGCTGGGCCACCGGCCGGTGCTGGTGACTGGCGCCCTGATCTATGCGCTGGCCGGCCTCTGGTTCATGAGCATGCCGGGCGACTCGCCCGACTACCTGGGCCGCTGGCTGCCGGGCCTGATCCTCAACGGCATCGGCATTGGCCTGGTGCTTCCATCGCTGTCGGCCGCGGCCGCTCACAAGCTGCCGCCGGCACAGTACGCCGTAGGCAGCGCGGTCAACCAGGCCACGCGACAGATAGGCTCGGTGCTCGGCGTGGCCGTCACCGTGCTGCTGCTGGGCCATGGCACGCTGAGCCACACCAGCTTCGTGCCGCTGTACGCCTGCCACATTGGGCTGGCGCTGCTGACCGCGCTGCTGTGCCTCTCGGTGGACACGCGGCCCAAGCAGGCCTAGTTACCAAAGTCAGCGAGTCACGATCTGGAAGGTGCCCGGCGCCTTGTCGATCAGGCTGAAGAAGCGCACCAGGTCGATGCGGCTGCCGCTGGTCTTGAGCTCGTCCGACATCAGGGTGTCCTTGGCGCCGGCCGTGCCGGCCATCATCTTGATGAAGATCGGATGGGTCAGCGTCAGCGTGGCATTGGCATCGGCGGCCGGCTCGGCCTTGCGGTGGTGCAGCACCGCGTTTTCGATCCAGAGCTGGTAGCTTTCCTTGCGGTCGCTGAACACCAGGTTGATCTTCAGGTTCTTGCCCTCGGCGGCCGGGCCGTCCAGGCCGGCGGCCATGGCCTCGAAGAAGCGTTCCAGCGGCGTCTGCATCAGGGTGTCGATCAGGAATGAGCGGTCTATGCCCTTCTTGGGCGGGCCGTTGCGCAGCTCGGCCGCGGCCGTGAGGTAGCTGTTGCGCCAGGTCGAGGCTTCGGCGGCATAGCCCATCTGGTCATAGGTCCTGGCCAGCAGCTCCTTGGCGGCCGTGTTCTTGCCGTCGGCATAGACGAGGTGGTTCAGCAGCTCGGCCGTCCAGCGGTAATCGCCGGCATCGAAGGCCTGCTGCGCGGCCTGCAGGGCCTTGTCGGCACCGCCGGCCAGCTGCACATAGCGCTTGGCCGACTCCACCGGCGGCAGCGGGTTCAGGTTGGCCGGGTTGCCGTCGTAGCCGCCCAGGTAGAACTGGTAGACCGCCTTGACGTTGTGGCGCAGGTCACCGTAGTAGCCGCGAGCACCGAAGTGCGACTGCAGCGAGGCCGGCAGCTTGACCGTGTCGGCAATCTCGCGCGGCGTCAGGCCGGCGTTGATCAGGCGCACCGTCTGGTCATGGGTGTACTTGTAGACGTCGCGGTGCTTGGTGATGAACTCGGCGATGCGGGCGTTGCCCCAGATCGGCCAGTTGTGCTGGCCGAAGTAGACGTCGGCCTCACCCAGTTGGTCCAGCGCCTGCTGCATGTAGTCGCTCCAACGCAGCGCATCGCGCACCTTGGCGCCGCGCACCGGCAGCAGGTTGTGCATGGTCTGGGCCAGGTTCTCGGCGCCGCCATAGGCCTTGAGCGAAGGCACCGAGAAGCTCATCTCGGCCGGCGCCTCGGCGCCCGGCACGTTGTGGAAGACGAAGCGCACGCCGTCCAGCTCCAGCTCCTCGGTGGCCTGGGTGATCAGTTTGTTGGGCTGCAGGATGCCGATGGCGCCATAGGCCACGTTCTTGCCCAGGCCGGTGTCCACCAGGCCCTTGGCCGAACGCTCCAGGTCCTTGCCGAACTGGTAGATAGAGCGGCGCGCCATGGCCGTGCCGACCAGGATGTTCTCGCTGGTCGATTCCTCGATGAAGCCGGCGGAGGCGATCACCGGCACCTTGCGCGCCGCCACTTCCTCGGGCGTGATCACGCCCAGGGCGCCGCCGAAATGGTCGGCATGGCTGTGGGTGAACAGCAGGGCCGTGACCGGCTTGTTGCCCAGGTGCTGGCGCGCAAAGGCCAGGGCGGCGGCGGCGCTTTCGCGGGCGGTCAGCGCGTCCACCACGATCCAGCCGGTCTTGCCCTCGATCAGGGACATGTTGCCTATGTCGAAGCCGCGCAGCTGGTAGAGGCCGTCGGTGACCTTGAACAGGCCGATCTGGGCATTCAGCCGGGCATGGCGCCAGAGGCTGGGATTGACCGTGGCCGGCGCCGGGCCGTCCACGAACTTGAAGGCGTCGAAGTCGACCAGCACGGTCTTGCCGTCGGCCGCCAGGATCTTGCCCTCGGGCCGGGCGATGAAGCCGCGCTTGGCGTCGTCGAAGTCCTGCGGGTCGCCCAGTGGCAGGCTCTGCTCGAACTGGGCATTGGCGGCCACTGTGGTGGCCGTGGCATCGGAGGCAGCGCCGCCTATGCCGGTCTGGCGGCTGCAGGCGCTCAAGGACAGGGCGATGGCCAGGACCGGCCAGGCCTTCGAAAGCGGATTCATCACGGGCTTGTCTCCTGCGGTGTTCTTGCATGCGCCGGGCTCGGCGAGCCCTGAAGGATCGGGGTTGAGGGTCATGACGTCCAATGCATAATTTGCTCGCATTCATTGCGTGGAGCGCATATCGCATGAACCTGCGCCAGTTGAACCACCTGATCGCCCTGGCCGACGAAGGCCGCTTCGTCGCCGCGGCCGAGCGGGTGCACCTGAGCCAGGCCGCCTTCAGCCGCAGCATCCAGACGCTGGAGGAGCATTTCGGCCTGCGGCTGTTCGAGCGCGGGCCGCTGGGCGCGGCGCTGACGCCGGCCGGCCGCACCCTGGTCGAGCGCGCGCGGCAACTGGTGTTCGACAGCCGCTGCCTGGAGCGCGATGCCGTGCTTCTGCGCGAAGGCCAGCTGGGCGAGCTGGCCTTCGGGGCAGGGCCGGTGCCGGCGGCTGTGCTGGTGCCGCCCCTGCTCAGCACCTTGCGCCGCCAGGCCCCTCAGTTGGTGACGCGAGCCCGCAGCGGCAATGTCGACATGCTGTTGTCCCTGCTTGAGGACGAGGAAATCGATTTCTTCATCGCCGATCCTCGTCTCCTGGCCTCGGACGCAAGGCTGGAGCTGCGGCCGCTGGCCCGCATCGTCGGCGGTGCCTATGTGCGGCCCGGCCATCCGCTGCTGGAGCGCGGCCAGGCCGATGGCGAGGACATGCGCCGCCACGGCATAGGCATGGTCTCGACCAAGCCGGCCCTGCGCCGCCAGGTAGCGCAGGCCCTGGGCTTCCGCAATGAAGCCGAGCTGCCGCTGGCGGTGGAATGCGATGACCTGCACACGCTGTCCAGCCTGGCCCGCGAGGGCGAGCTGCTCGCCATGCTGCCGCACAGCTTTCCCACCGTGCTCAGCGGCGACCTGCTGCCGTTGCAGCTCAAGGGCGTCAAGCAAGCGCTGTTTGCCGACGTGCATTTGATCTGGCTGCGCGGCCGCACCTTGTCCCCGGCTGCGGAGCTGGCCATGCAGGCCTGCCGGGAACTGGCCGCCTAAGATCTCCCGCTGATACACACGGCCCGGGAGCCTGCCATGCAAACCACGGTCTTCGTCGGCACCAGCGTCGACGGCTTCATCGCCCGGCCCGACGGCCGCTTCGACTTCCTGCGCTCCGACGGCGGCGAGGCCGAGAACCATGGCGGCTTCGAAGACTTCTTCGCCACCGTCGATGCCTTGCTGATGGGCCGCAACACCTACGAGGTGGTGCTGGCCATGGGCGGCTGGTTCTACCGCGACAAGCCGGTCTTCGTGCTCAGCCACCATGGTCTCAAGCCGGCACCGGCCGAGGCTCGGGTGGAGCCCATACACGGCACGGTCAGCGAGGCGCTGGACCAGCTGCAGGCCCGCGGCTTCAAGCATGTCTACGTGGACGGCGGCAACGTCATCCACCAGGCGCTGCGCGAGCACCGCGTCAACCGCATCGTGCGCACCCAGGTGCCGGTCTTGATAGGCGAAGGCATCTCGCTGTTCGGACCGCTGGGCTTCGACCAGAAGCTGGAGCTTGTCTCCACCAAGGTCCTGCCCGGCGGCGCGGTGCAGAGCGAATACCGGGTCGTCAGCGGCGCTGCAGCTCCAGCTTCAGCTTGACCGGCTGCGCACCCTTGTTGCTCCACATCCAGCAATAGCCCTGGTCGAGCTCGACCTTGAGCTCGCCCTTGCGCTGGCTGATGCCGTTCTCGCGCGCGGGGTACGTGACCTTCTCGCCTTCGTGATAGTGGATGTTGAAGTTCAAGGCCCCGTCGGCCTCGAAGGACCAGGCGACGCTTTGCCCGGCCTTCAAGGGCCCGCAGACCTCAGCGAACTTGCCCGGTGCCAGCTCGAGCGACTGGGCGTGGACGCCGGCCTCGTTCCAGCGGATGTCCTGCACGGCCGCAGCGGTGCTGCCGATCAGGGCAAGCAGAAGCAGGCCGCGCTTCATTGCAGGCTCCAGCGGACGGTGACCGTCTTGCCGCGGATGCCGTTCAACACCGCCACCAGCTTGGCGCCGGCCTCGGCCTTGAGGCCGGCGGCGCGCAGCTTGCCTTCGCCCGCCGGCTTCAGCTCGGCCTCGCTCCTGGCGGCGCCCTGCAGCAGGCTCAGCTTCCCGGTGAGGCCGGTGGTGGCAACCGGCTTGCCATGGTCGGTCAGGTAGATCGCCAGGCCCTCGGCCTCGTTCACCAGTTCGAAGCCGACGTCCTCGGCCATCTGTACGACGCCGCCATGCTGGGGCTTGGCATCGCCATGGGAGTGAGAGAGGCCGGCGCTCAGGGCCAGGATCAGGGCAATCAGGGTCTTGTTCATCTCATTTCCTCATCGGGATTCAAAGGGCTTCGCTGCTGGCACGGGCCAGCAGGCGTTCGGTGGCGCGGCGTCCATAGCGCGCGTAGAGCAGCGGCGTGAGCAGAGTGTCCAGCAGGGTGGAGCTGACCAGGCCGCCGAAGATCACCACGGCCACCGGATGCAGGATCTCCTTGCCCGGCGCATCGCCGGCCAGCAGCAGCGGTGTCAGTGCAAAGGCCGCGACCAGGGCGGTCATCAGGACCGGCGTCAGCCGCTCCAGCGAACCCCGCACGATCATGGCCTGGCCGAAGGTCTCGCCCTCGAAGCGACAGAGGTTGACGTAGTGGCTGATCTTCAGGATGCCGTTGCGGGTGGCGATGCCGGCCAGCGTGATGAAGCCCACCAGGGTGGCCACCGACAGGCTGACCCCGGCCAGCCCCATGGCCGCCACGCTGCCTATCAGGGCCAGCGGGATATTGGCCATGATGATGGCGGCCAGCACGACCGAGCGGTAGCGGGTGTAGAGCACCAGGAAGATCATCGCCAGCGACACCAGCGAAAGCCCGGCGATCAGCCGCGTCGCCTGCTCCTGGGCCTGGAACTGGCCCTCCAGGCTGATGAAGCTGCCGGCCGGCAGCTCGGTGCGATCGATGACCTGGCGGATGTCGGCGATCAGGTGGGCCATGTCGCTGCCATCGCTGTTGGCATAGACCACGATGCGGCGCCGGCCGTTCTCGCGGCCTATCTGGTTGGGCCCGTCGGCCTCCTCGATGCTGGCGAAGCTCGAGAGCGGCAGCTTGCCGGCCGGCGTATCGACCAGCAGCTGGCCCAGCTCCTGCGGCGTTCGCTTGCTCTCGGGCAGGCGCAGCACCAGGTCATAGCGCCGGGCGCCGTCCACCACCTGGGCCAGGTGGCTGCCGTCGGTCAGGGCCTGCAGCAGGCGCAGCGCCTCGCCGGGCGCGAGGCCGGTGCGCGAGAGCTGCTGCGGATCCAGGCGCACCAGCAGCTGGGGAATCAGCACCTGCTTTTCCACCGTCAGGTCCACCAGGCCCGGCAGCTGGCTCAGTTGTCCGCGCAACTGCTCGGCCAGGCCGCGCAGGGCATCGGTGTCGTCGCCGAAGGTCTTGATCGCGATCTGAGCCCGCACGCCGGACAGCAGATGGTCCAGCCGGTGCGAGATGGGTTGGCCTATCGCGACCTGGGCCGGCAGCTCGGCCAGCCGCGTGCGGATCGCTGCCATCACCGCCTCGCGGTCGACCTTCTTGTCCTTCTTCAGGTCGATGTCGATCTCGGACGAATGCACACCCTCGGCATGCTCGTCCAGCTCGGCCCGGCCGGTGCGCCGGCCGACCTGGCTCACGCCGGGTACCGCGGCAATCAGCTGCTCGGCCTGCGCGCCCAGCCGGTTGGCCTCGGCCAGCGAGGTGCCGGGATTGAACAGCAGGGACAGCACCAGCGAGCCCTCGTTGAAGGCCGGCAGGAAGGCGCGCGGGAAGAACGGCAGGCTGGCCGCCGCCAGGCCCACGGCCAGCAGGGCCGCGACTATCAATCGCTTGCTGCGCGGGAAGGACCAGGCCAGCAGCCGCTCGTCCCAGCGCTTGAGCCGCGCCACCAGCGGGCTGTCGCCATGGTCCAGCTTGTCCTTCAAGCCGGGCAGCAGGAAGGAACAGAGCACCGGCGTCACCGTCATCGACACCAACATCGAGGCCAGGATGGAGACGATGTAGGCGATGCCCAGCGGCGCGAACAGCCGGCCCTCGATGCCGGGCAGGGCGAACAGCGGTACGAAGACCAGGACCACGATCACCGTGGCGTAGACGATTCCCGAGCGCACCTCGATGCTGGCCCGGCGTATCACCTCCAGCAGATGCAATGGAACGGCCGCCGTGCGGTTGGCCTTGAGCCGGCGCAGGATGTTCTCCACATCGACGACGGCATCGTCCACCAGCTCGCCGATGGCAATCGCCAGGCCGCCCAGGGTCATCACATTGATCGACTGGTCCAGCAGCCGGAACACCAGGGCCGTGACCGCCAGCGACAGCGGAATCGCCAGCAGCGAGATCAAGGTGGTGCGGGCCGACAGCAGGAAGGCGAACAGCACCAGGGCCACCATCACGGCCCCGTCGCGCAGGGCCTCGCCGACATTGCCTATCGAGGCCTTGATGAAGTCGGCCTGGCGGAACAGCACCGTGGGCGCGGCCAGGCCTTTGGGCATGCCTTGCTTGAGCTCGGCCAGGGCGGCCTCGATGTCGCGGGACAGGCGCACCGTGTCGGCGCTGGGCTGCTTCTGCACGCTGACGATGACGGCGGGTCGGCCCTGGTAGCCAGCATCGCCACGCTTGACGGCGGCGGCAAAGCGCACGTTCGCCACCTGCTCCAGCCGGACCGCGCGGCCGTCCTTCCAGGCCACGGCCAGGGCCTGCAGGTCCTCGAGCTTCTTGCTGCGCGCCAGATGGCGTATCAGGTACTCGCGGCCGTTCAGGTCCACGAAGCCGCCACCGGCATTGCCTGCGTAGCCCTTCAGCGCCTGCTCGACCTGGCCCAGGTTGAGGCCCAGCTGGGCGAGGCGCTGCAGGTCGGGCTCGACCCGCAGCTGCCTGACTTCGCCGCCAATCGGAATGACCTGGGCGATGCCGGGGATGCCCAGCAGCCGAGGCCGCAGGATGAAGTCCGCATACTCGCGAGCCTGCATAGGGTCGGCAGCGCTGCCTAACGGCAGCGCGATCAGCATGATTTCGCCCATGATGGAGGAGACCGGGCCCAGGGTCGGCGCGATATCGCCCGGCAACTGGCCGCGCAACTGGGCCAGACGCTCGGCCACCAGCTGGCGGTTGCGGTAGATGTCGGTGCCCCAGTCGAACTCGGCGTACACCACCGACAGGCCAACGCCCGAGGTCGAGCGCACCCGGCTGACGCCGGGCATGCCGTTGAGCGCGGTCTCGATGGGGAAGCTGACCAGCTGCTCCACCTCCTCGGGCGCCAGGCCGCCGGCTTCGGTCAGCACGGTGACCACGGGCTTGTTCAGGTCGGGGAACACGTCGATGGGCGCGCGCCAGGCGCTGATCAGGCCATAGGCCATCAGCAGCGCGGCGAAGGCCAGCACGAAGAGCCGGTTGCGCAGGCTGTTGTTGACGATCCAGTTGAAAAGCATGGCTCGTTCCTCAACGAATCTGGGCGACCAGGGCCGCGCCCTGGACCAGCACGCGCTCGCCACCGGCCAGGCCCTGGGTCACCAGCAGGCTGGCGCCATCGACCGCCTGCACCTGCACCGGCTGGGCGCGGAAGCGTTCGGCCGAGGTCTTGACCCAGACCATGGGCTCGTTGGCCGGGCTGCGCACCACGGCCGCGGCCGGCAGCAGCACGCCGGGCCGCCTGTCCTTGAGCTGGACGATGACCGAGACCGGCTGGTTCAGTGCCAGCGCCGACTGATCGCCGCGCAGCCGGAAGCTGAGCGGCAGCACGCCGTCGCGCAGGCTGCGGGCCGCGCCCAGCAACTGCAGCTCGGCGCCGCCTTCCTGCAGCCGGGCCGAGGCGATGCGAGCGGCAAGTCCGGCATCGGTGCTGCCAGCCTCGACGATCCAGCGTGCTGGATCGACGATTTCGACCAGGACCTCGCGGGTCTCGACGATGGCGCCTATGCGCAGATCGCTGCGGGCCACGATGCCGGCCACCGGGGCGACCAGGGCTTCACGCGCGCCCAGGCTGGCGGCGTAGCTCTGCTCGCGCTGGGTCAGCGAAGCGAGCTCGATGCGGGCCGCTTCGATGTCCTTGCGCGGCACCGTGCCTTCCAGCGATTCGAACCGCCGCAGCTTCTTCTCCGCCAGTTCGCGGGCCGCCTGCAGCTCGTCGCGTTGCGACTGCTGGGCGGCGCGCGCATAGGGCTCGGCATGGTGGCGCACATAGGCCAGCACCTCACCGGCGCGCACCGCCTGGCCCGGCAGCGGCAGGCCGCGCGGACCGGCCTCGATGCGGCCGCCATGGGCCGACTGCACTTGGCCGCTGGCGCTGGGGTCGCTGCTCACGCGGCCCGGCAGCAGCACGGTGGCGGCAGCCTCGCCGGTGGCCGTCACCACGGTGCGCAGGGCCAGGCGGCGCTGGGCCGGCTTGGGCACCTGCACGCTGCCGTCCGGCAGGCGCATCAGGCCGTCGCCGGCCGCGCTCGCTTTGCCTTCACCATGGTCGTCGCCGCCATGGGCTTGCGCTGCCGGTGGCGACAGCAGGGCCGCGATCAGAAGCAGGGATTGCAGGAGCTTGTTGTTCATGCCCGACCTCCGCGCTTGCGAGCGATCCAGACGCCGCCCAACAGCGGCAGGGCCAGCAAAGCCCACCACCAGCGCCGGCCGCCGGCATCGCCATGCTCGGCATGCACACCACCAGCCGCGCCGGGCGTGCCCACCTTGAGCACGCCGTCCAGCAGGTCGGACTCCGAGCCGGCGATCACGGTGATCACCAGCGCATGCTCGCCGGGCGTGGCGAGCAGCTTGAGCAAGGCCGGGTCCTCGATGCTGTAGTCGCCGTGCTCGGCGTGGAAGGCGGCCTTGGCCTTGCGGCCGCCGCTTTCCACCTCGACGCTGGCCTGGAGCAACGGCTCGTTGCTGGCGTAGCGGTCAATCAGCAGCGAGAGCTCCTTTGGCTGCAACCGGGCGACCAGCTCGAACAGCTCGGAGTGCGCTTCCACGCGCGGGACTGAGCCGGCGGCAGCGGCGGGTGCCGCGCCATGGTCGTCGCCATCGTGGGCGAAGGCGCCGCTGCAGGCAAGCAGCAGGGCCGGGATGATCAGCTTGGTCTTCATGGGAGCACTCCCAGCGATTGCAGAAGGCGCGCCCGGGCCAGGCCCAGGGCGGCTTGTTGACGGGTGGCGGCGGCCTCGGCCTGGGCGGCGGCGGCGAGGGCGCGCAGCAGCTCGGGCAGGGCGGTCTCGCCGGCCTTGAAGGACTGGTCCAGCCACTGCGCGCGCTGGCGCAGCAGGCCGGCGCGTTCGGCTTCCAGCGCGGCCTGGCCCTGGGCCGTGCGCAAGGCTTCGCGGGCCAGCAACTGGTCGGCTTGCAGCTGCAGCCGCAGGCGTTCGCGCTGGGCCAGGGCCAGGTCTTGTTCGGCCAGGGCGGCGGCCTGCTGCGGCTGGCTGTGGGCCTCGCTGCCGAAGGGAATGCGCAGCGACAGCTGGACGCTGTGTTGCCCGGCCTGGCCACCACCCGGGCGTTCCTGGCGCAAGCCCACGCCCAGCTCCGGCGCGGCCATGCGCTGGCTGCGGACCTGGGCCAGGCGCTGGCCAGCACGAGCCACGGCCGCCTCGGCCAGGGCCTGCTCGGGATGGGGCGCGGCGGCCGGGCGTTCGGCATCTTCCGGGTCCGGCGCCTGGAGCTGACCGGTCAGCAATTGCCAATGGCTGCGCTGCGTGGCCAGCTGCAGCTCGGCTTCGCGCTGCGCACCGGCGGCGGCCAAGGCCTCGGCCCGCGCGGCCAGGCCATCGGCCGGCGCCAGGTCACCGGCGGCGACGCGGCGCTGCACGTCGGCGGCCAGGCGGTCCAGCAGCTCGCGCTGCAGTTGCGCTTGATGGGCGTCGCTCTCGAGCAGCTTGAGTTTCGCAGCCTGTTCACGCAGCTGGCCGGCCAGGCGCAAGCGGGCCGCTTGTTCGGCTGCGCGGGCCAAGTCGCGCTCGGCCTGGGCGGCCAGGCCATTGGCCTCACGCTGGCCGGGACGCCAGATGGGCAGGGCCAGGCCTATCTCGGTTTCGCGCTGGCTGCTGGCGCCGCCGCGGCCTTCGAGCTGGCTGAGGCTGGCGCTGGGCGGTGCGGCCAGCCAGGACGAGGCCAGCTGCTGTTCAGCCTGGACGCGTCGCTCGCGGCCCTGGGCCTCGGCCGCTTCCAGCGAGCGCTGCCAGGCCGCGTCCAGGGCCTGGGCCAGGGTCGAACCAGCATTGGCGCTGCCCGCCGTTGCCCCGAGGGCAAGCAGCCAGGCCGCGCACCATGGCCGGGGGCGCCATGGATTTGCAGGGGAATGGGATTTCATCGATGACCATCATTCGAACGGTGGGTCAGGCGGCGCGGCGGCACGCTGCAGCCCGGAAGGGCATGCAGACGCACCGCGACAGCAAGCCGCGGCCAGCGTGGAATCAGGTCGTCTTGGGAGGTCGGTCCAGCCCCGGCAGGCAGGGCAGGGGCGGCTCGACGGCCGCCAGCTCCAGCGGCGCAGCGGGGCGCAGCATAGGCAGGTTCAGGGCCAGCAGGTCTGGCAGCAGGGCGACGCAGAACATGCAGGCATCGTCCATCGCATGCTGGGTCGAGGCCGTGGACTGATCCTTGTGCAGGCCGCCATGCTCGTCATGGTGATGGTGGGCCTCGCCCTTGAAATGCATCAGCGCATGCTGCTGGGCCTGGCCCTGGCGGACCAGCACCTCGACCCCGGCAAAGGCCATCGACTGCCAGCAGAGGCAGACGGTGAGCAGCAGGGCGAGGGCGCGGCGGAGCATGGGCGGCAGTGTAGCGGAGCAGGGCTAGCCGAGCAGGCCGGCCAGGTCGGCATAGCGGTTCAGCAGGGCCGGATCCACGTGGCCGAACATGGCTTCGAACAGGGTCGGATGGCCGCTGGGCCAGCCGACGGCGCCGCCATGGTCGACCGGCCAGGTGATCAGCTCATGGCCTTCCAGATGGGCCGAGCGCAGGCTGACCACGCCGTCGTTCGGCAGCTCCACGCTGAACAGATTGCCCAGCTCGCGGAACACCAGGCCCTGGTAGCCGGCCTGGCCGGCATCGCAGAACACATCGATGTAGCGGACGCCGGCCTGGTCGGGTTCGGCCGGCTTGGGCCGCACGGCCAGGTCCTCGACCCCGCCGGCATGGGCGCGCGCCAGCAGGGAAAGCGCGCCTGGCAGATGCCCGACCGGGTTGATCCAGCTGCTGGCCACCGGCGAGCCCAGGTGGGGCGTGCCAATGGCGACCAGGGTCTTGATGCGCTTGCGCAGCTGCGGGTCCACGCGCAGCAGATGGCGGGTGTCGAGCCCGCCGAGGCTGTGCGCGATCACGTGCAGGTCGCCCTGCGGCCAGGCGGCGTGGATGGCCTGGCCCAGGGCCGCGGCGCGTTCTACCACCCGGCCGGCCGGCGGCACCTGGGGCTCTATCACCTCATGGCCCAGCGACTCCAGGTGCGGCCTGACGCCATGGAAGTAGGCGCCGCGCTGGCCCAGCGCCCAGTTCGGCGCCCAGGCCAGGCCGCCGAAGATGCCGTGGGCGAGGACGATGCGGTGACGGGCCATGGAATCGCTCTCCTTGGTCTTGTCGTTCATGCGCGGGCGCTGCGGCGACGCTATCGAAAGCCCGTCCGGCCTGCAAGCCGCTGTTGCGCGCTGTTGCGTGAATGCGCCTTGAACCTGCCGGACGGTGGGCGGCATTCACTGCGGTGCCGGTGGTCGAGACGAGCCCGGCCCAAGCAGGGAGCTTGTTGCATGCTGTCCATCCTGGTCGCCCATTCCTACTTTCTGCGCTTCGACGGCAAGCAGTACGAGCGTGCCAAGCCCTATCCGCCGCTGGCCACGCTGCAGGTCGCCGCCTTGCTGCGTGCCCAGGGCCATGGCGTGAGCCTGTTCGACGCCATGCTGGCCGAGGGCGTGCACGACTTCGAGGCCAGGCTGCGCCAATGCTCGCCCCAGCTCGTGCTGCTGTACGAGGACAACTACAACTACCTCAGCAAGATGTGCCTGGGTGCCATGCGGCGCGCGGCGGCCGAGATGATCGCCCGGGCCCGCCAGGCCGGCTCCCGGGTCATCGTGGCCGGCTCCGATGTCAGCGATGCGCCCGGTCCGTACCTGCAGGCCGGTGCCGATGCAGCCCTGCAGGGCGAAGGCCATGGCGCCCTGCAGGCGCTGATCGAGCGCCTGGAGCAGGACCCGGACCAGGAGGCTGCCGACCTGGTCGCCGGCCTGGAGGGCGTGCATGCGCTGTTCGAAGGCCGGCCGCGCGAGCCGGGGCCGGGTCTTGCCTCGGCCAAGGTCGTGGCCCTGCATCCGCCGCGCCGCCAGGACGAGATGGCCGTGGCCTGGGACCTGGTCGACATCGAGAGCTACCGCGCCATCTGGAGCTCCGCCCATGCTCGCTTCAGCCTCAACATGGCGGCCTCCAAGGGCTGCTCGTTCCGCTGTGCCTGGTGCGCCAAGCCGATCTGGGGCAACCGCTATCAGCAGCGCGAGCCGCAGGCCGTGGCGGCCGAGATGCTGGAGCTCAAGCGCCGCTTCGCGCCCGACCACATCTGGTTTGCCGACGACATCTTCGGCTTCAGGGCCGACTGGGTGCTGGACTTTGCAGCGGCGCTGCAGGACGGAGGCGGTGGCCTGCCGTTCACGATCCAGAGTCGGGCCGACCTGATCACGCCGGCCATGGCCGAGGCCCTGGCCCGCGCCGGCTGCAGCGAGGTCTGGATCGGTGCCGAAAGCGGCAGCCAGCAGGTGCTGGACCGGATGAACAAGGGCACGACGGTGGAGCAGATCCTCGAGGCCCGGCGCCGCCTGGGCGAGCAGGGCATCCGCGTGGCCTTTTTCATCCAGCTGGGCTATCTGGGCGAGCAGCTGGAAGACCTGCTGGCCACGCGCCGCCTGGTGGTCGAGGCCCAGCCCGACGACATAGGCGTCAGCGTCAGCTATCCGCTGCCCGGCACCCGCTTCCACGAGCAGGTGCGTCGGCAGCTGGGACCCAAGACCCATTGGGAAGACAGCGGCGAGCTGGCCATGATGTTCCACGGCCGCTACAGCACCGAGTTCTACCGCGAGGTGCGCGACCTGCTGCATGAGCAGGTTGGCCTGGACGGCGCTCAGGCTGCCAGCAGCGAGGCACGGCAGGCCCTGGGTCGGCGCTGGTCCTCCTTGCTGGCGGCCGAGACCGAGCACCGCAACCTGGCGGGCTCACTGGCCTAGGGCGATGGAGAGGCCTGTGCCAGCAGTTCGCGCAGCCGCTTGGCGCTTTCACGCGGAGGGCCGCGGCGCTTCAACGCATAGGCCGGCACATGGCTGAGCTGCTGCAGAAATTCGGACCAGCCGGCCTGGCCCCGCGCATAGGGCTGGCTTTGGGCCAGCGCTTCCGACCAGGAGCCCGCAGCGAGCGGGCGCAGGGCCGGGCCCTCGTCGCAGGGGCTGCCATCGACGAAGACCAGGCCGCAAAGCCGCAGCGGCTTCGTCGCCAGCGGTCCGGACGTGCGGCGCAGGTCCAGCTCCTGCTTCTCGACGCCGCTGCGCCGGCTAATGCGCGGCGCGGCACGAACCTGGGCCAGCAGCTCGGCGTCGTCGATCAGGGCCAGGGCATCGTCTCGCAGGTGCAGGAAATTGGGGATGCCGACCAGGCGCAGATCGCCCGGCGTGATGAAGCTGGCGTCCTCGGTCAGGAAGTCCAGGCCTTCCCGCATGGCGTGCAGGGCGAGCATCGACTTGCCGGCGCCGCTGCGCCCCAGCAGCAGCAAGCCGCGGCCCTCGGTCCCGACGCAAGCGGCATGCAGGGGCACCAGGCCGCGCACCCGGGCCGCCAGCGTGAAGACGGCGAATTCCAGCAGCTCGTAGCGAGCGTTGTACGCATGGGCAAGCATGCCACGCGAAATAGTCACCAGGGCCTGGCGCTGGGCCGGCACCACGAGGGTGTGGTTGTCGGCATCGACCAGGGCGCACAGCAGGCCCGGCCCGCCCTGCATCGTGGGCTCGGGCGGCAGCTGGGGCAGCGGCGCTCCTTCGCGCAGGCTCAGCCTGATGCTCAGGTCGGCGGGAGCCTGGTCCAGCTGCAGGGCCGGCAGGCCGGCATAGGCGGCATCGACCAGCTCGAACAGCTCGGGGCTGTCGCCAAGGAATTCGATGCTGCAGCCCAGCAGGTCCAGGCAGCGGCGCAGCGGCGTGGCGCGCTGCTCGCCGAAGGGGTCCAGCATCGAGGGCGAGGGGCTTTCGGGCATGGTCTTCATCTTAGGTTGGCGACGGGCAGCTCAAGGAGCGGACATGGGCAGCGATGACACGCAACTGCCCGATGTGAGGCAGCTCGAACAGGTCTTGCGCAGCACCACCTTGCGCCTGGCCAGCGAACTGGCGGCACCGCAGGACGAGGCGCCGGACTGGGATGGATTCGAATGGCGCGTGGCCCTGGCCGTGGTGGCCATCCATGGCATAGGCGCCTTGCTGGCGAATCGCTTGCGCTGGCAGGGGCCGCCGCTCTGGTCGGCCTTCCTGGCCGAGCAGCGCCACCATGGGCAGTTGCGCCAGGTGCGTATCGAGGACTTGCTGGCTCGCATCGACCACGAGGCGCGAGCCCGAGGCCTTGGCCTGCAGCGCCTCAAGGGCGCCGCCCTGCTCGAACTGGGTCTCTACGCCGCCGGCGAACGGCCCATGGGAGACATCGACCTGCTGCTCAATGCCGCCGACATGGAGGCCGCCTCGGCCCTGATGCGCGAGCTCGGCTACCGCGATGACTTCGATGGTTCGCGCCATCGCAGCTTTGCGCCGGGCACGCTGGCGGCCGGCCTGGGCTTTGGCGAGCATGAGGCCAACCCGCTGCGGATCGAGCTTCATGACCATGTGTCCGAGCGGCTGCCCATGCAGGAGACCGACCTCAGCGAGCTGATACGGGCGCCGGTGCTGGAGCCCGGCCTGAATCCCTATCCGGATCCGCTGTCCCTGATGCGGCACCTGCTGCTGCATGCGGCGGGCAATATCCGCACCCGCTCGCTGCGCCTGGTCCAGCTGCATGACCTGGCCTTGCTGGCCCCGCGGCTGTCGCCGGGCGACTGGGCCGCCCTGGTGACCGGGCCGCAGGCGCCAGGCGCCTGGTGGGCGATGCCGCCGCTCAGCTTGCTGGAGCGTCATTTTCCGGGCCGTCTGCCGCGCGATCTGCTGAAGATGCTGGCCGCCGATTGCCCGCCGCTGCTGCGGCTGAGCGTTCAGCGGCTGGACATCTTCGAGGCTTCGCTGTCCTGTCCCCGCATCGCTGCGTTTCCCGGGCTGGCCTGGTCGCGCACGCCGGGCGAGGCCCTGGGCCTGATGCTGGCCCGGCTGCGGCCGGACCGCGAGACCCGCGCCCAGATGCGGCATTCGGTGGCCACGCAGCCGGCCCTGGCCAATGCCGGCTGGACCGACCGCTCGCAGCTGCGCAAGCTGCTGCGCTGGACGCTGAGCCGGCCCTTGCGCGTGCCCACGCTGTACTCGCTGCGCTGCGCGCTGGCCTATGAGCCTTCATGAACGATGAGCCTCCAGCACCTGACCGTAGAGACGTTCGAAGGCCGCGGCCGTCCAGTCCGCATCCTCGCGGCGCGCCCGGCACAGCGCTTCATTCGCCAGGCGCAGCCTCAGGTCCTCGTCACCGGCAAGGCGCAGCACGGCGGCGGCCAGGGCTCGAGCATCGCCGACCTCGACCGCCAGCGCGGCGCCGGGCGCCCATTCGCGCAGATGGCCCACGGCCGTGCCGACGCCGGGCACACCGACCAGGCCGGCCTCCAGCAACACCAGAGGGCCGGCCTCGTGACGCGAGCTGACCAGCAGCAGGTCGGCCGCGGCCAGCAGCGGATGCAATTGCGACTGGGTCATGAAGCCGTGGAAATGAAGATGGTCGGCCAGGCCGAGCTGTCGCCCCAGTTGCTGGATGCGACCTTCGAGCCGGTCCTCGCCGACGATGTCCAGCCGGAACGCCAGGCCGCTGGCCTGCAGCTCCGCAACCGACTGCAGAAGCAGGGTCTGGTCCTTCACCGGATTCAGGCTGGCGACATGGATCAGGCGCAGCGGCTGGCCATGCGATCGGCGGCGCGGAGCCTGAGAAGGCCAGTGCTCTCTGTCAACGCCCAAGGGAATTCGCTCCGCCGTGAGCCCCAGTGCACTCAGCTGCTGAAGCATGGGCGCACTGGCGGCGCTGAGGCCGTCTGCGGCCCGCAGCACCCGGCGTTCCCGCCAGCGACCGAGGGGGCGAAGCGCGCCACCGTAGGCGATGTCGGGCAGGGCCGTCAGTTCGCCGCCGGCCAGATGGATCAGCGCCGGCAGGCCCAGCCAGCGAGCAGCCAGCACCGCACGCAGCCCGCAGCTGCCCGACCAGATCGAATGGACCAGGTCAAAGCGGCCGCGTCGGTGTTCAGCGCGGATCGCGAGCAGGCAGCGCAGCAGGGCCAGCCGGCCAGTGCCAATGTTGTGAACCTGGGCGCCCAGCAGCGGCCAGCCGGCTGGCGTGGCTTGCTGGCGCAGCGCGAACACATGCAGCTCATGCCGCTGGGCCAGCCTGCGTATCAAGGCCAGCAAGGCGGGCACGACCCGCCGTTCGGCCGAGCTGTCGACCCCGCCCGGCACCACCAGCGCGATCTTCATGCCCGCCACTCCTTCTTCTTCATCTTCAAGCCCTCGACCCCATGGACAAGGCCCTGACTCCTGAACTGGACCGGCAACTGGCCGATACCCGCGCCGCCTTCGACAGCGTGGCCGCCGACTACGACGGCCCGCGCGGCAACAACGGCGCGATCCAGGACATGCGCACCGAGATGTGGCGCTGGCTGGACCGCTGCTTCACTGGCCCGTCGCGCCTGATCGACATAGGCTGCGGCACCGGCCTGGATGCGGTGCGCATGGCCGGGCAGGGTCACAGCGTCTGGGCCACGGACTGGTCGCCCGCCATGGTCGAACGCACCGCCGGCCGGGCGCAGGACCAAGGTCTGGCTGAGCGAGTGCGCGCCCTGCTGCTGGGTGCGCAGGAGCTGGCGCGGCTGGAGGGCGACGGCCAGTTCGACGGCGCCTATTCCAACCTCGGACCGCTGAACTGCGTGCCCGATCTCGACGAGCTGGCCCGGCAATGTGCCCGCCTGCTCAGGCCCGATGGCCAGCTGGCGTTCACCGTGATCGGGCGCTACTGCCCCTGGGAGATCGGCCACTACGCGCTGCAGCGGCGCTGGTCGCGCATCGCCGTGCGCTTCACCCGCGACACCGTGGCCGTGGGCATGAACAAGCACCGCATCTGGACCCGCTACTACACGCCCGACGAGTTCTACCGTGCCTTCGCGCCGCATTTCGAGCTGGTGCACCGCCGCGGGCTCTGCTTGTTCGTGCCGCCGCCTTACCTCGACGGCCTGCGCCAGCGTCATCCGCGCTGGCATGAATGGCTGTGGCGCCTGGACAGGCGCCTGGCCGGCTGGCCGGGGCTGCGAGCGATGGGCGATCATTTCCTGATCGTGATGAAGCGCCGCGGCCCGCCCTGAAACTGGGCGGCCAGCGGATGGCCGCTCAGCTGCAGGCTCAGCAGCCAGACGGCCAGCAAGACAGGCAGGGCCAGCATCAGCCGGACCGTCGAAGCCAGGCCGGACAGGACCTGCAGCAGCAAACAGGCTGTTGCCAGGCAGCTCAGCAGAACCAGCAGGCTGGCCTGCAGCGCCCGGGCCAGCGACCGCCATGAGATGCCCAGCCAGCGCTGCTGCAGCCAGGCCAGCAGCGGCAGGCCTAGCAGGCCGGCGAACATCAGCAGCCAGGCCATCGAGGCCGCATCGGCGACCACGAGCCAGTACAGCAGCGCCAGGCGCAGCAGCAGGCTGAAAACCGGTGGCCAGACCGCCAGGCCGGGGCGACCGGTGGCGCTCAGGGCCGTGCCCAGGTAGTGGAAGGGCAGGGCCAGGGCGGCGGCCAGGGCCAGGGCGGGGATGGCCGGCGCCGCGCCCAGCCAGGCCGGGCCGTAGAGCAGGCCCAGCAGGTCCTCGCCGAAGACCGCGGCCAAGGCCAGCACCGGCCAGGCCACGCCGGTCAGCAAGGCCGTGGCCTGCAGCAGCAGCGGTGCCAGCGGACGTTGGGTATGGTGCTGCTCGGCCAGCTTGGGCAAGGCGCCGAAGCTCATTGCCGGACCGGCCAGCGCGGTGAACAGCTGGGCCAGGGTCGAGGCCCTGGCATAGAGGCCGAGCTGGGTCGGTCCGCCCAGGCGGCCCAGCAGCAGGCCGGGCAGGGCCTGGTTCAGCTGATTGGCCAGACTGCCCAGCATGCTGCCGCTGCCGAAATGCAGCAGGGGCTGCCAGTGCCGGGTTGACGGTCGCCAATCGAAGTCGGCCGGCTTGAGCCGCAGATGGGCGAGGCTGCACACGACGATGGCCGCCACCGAAGCCCAGGCCAGGCTGAGCGGCCCCCAGCCCTGCCAGGCCAGCACCAAGGCGGTCAGCGCATGGGCTGTGCCGCCGAGGCGGGCGACCAGGGCGATGCGAGATGCGGCGAGCTCGCGCTGCTGCAGGGCCGCGACCAGGGTGCTGAACGGCAGCAGCAGGAATCCCAGTGCCAGCACCTGCAAGGTGTCGGCCAACTCGGGCATGGCGTAGTAGCGCGCCAGCGGATCGCCGGCCAGAGCCAGCAGGGCGGCCGACGAGAAGCCGGTTACCAGCAGAAAACCGAAGCAGGAGGCCAGCTGCTCGCGATCCAGTGATGACTGACGCTGCAAGTAGGTGGAGATGCCGAAATCACGCAGCAAATGAGCGAAGCCGGCCAGCAGAGCGGCGAGCGCGTAGACCCCAAGTTCCGCCGGCGTCAGCAGGCGTGCCAGCAGCAGGGACAGCACGAAGGCCGAAACCTGGGCCAGGCTGCTCGAGGCCAGGTTGATCAGAAAGGCCTGGCGCCAGGCCTCGGGCGTCGTTGGCTTCATGGCAGGAGCAGGTCCTCGTAGATCGAGACCAGGCGGCGCCCCAGGGCCTGGGGCGACAGCTCGCTCTCGAAGCGCTGCCGCGCCGCCTGGCGAAGCGCCGACGGCGGGCGGCCGGCCAGGGCCAGCAGGGCGGCATGCAAGGCATAGGGATCGCCGGCTCGCCACAGGCGGCCAACCGGCTCGGGGCCGGCCAGGGCGCGGAAGGCGGGGATGTCGGTCACCAGCAGCGGCAGGCCGCAGGCCAGGGCCTCGATCACGCTGTAGCCGGTGCTTTCGCGCTGGCTGCCTTGCACCAGGAAGTCGGCGGCGTTCATCCAGCGCTCGATCTCGGCATGCGGCAGGCGGCCGAGCAGCTGCACTCGGCCGGCCAAGCGGCTGTCGCCGGCGATGCGGGCCTGCACCTGCTCCAGCAGCGGTGCGCGGTCGAAGCAGCACCACAGCTTCAGGCCGGGCAGTTGCTCGCTGGCAAGGGCCAGGCCGTCGAGCACGGTCAGCGGGTCCTTGTTGGCGTCCAGGTGGGCGACCCACAGCAAAGCCGGATCACCGACCAGGCCGGTGGCGCCGCGGGCCTGAAGCCGGTCGCTCACGCCGAAACGGCTGCTGGAGCCGGGCAATTCGTAGATGCGGGTGGGCGGCTTCAGCAAGCCTTGGCGCTGCCAGGGCACGGCCTGCTCGCGCGAGCAGAACAGCAGGCCGCGAGCCGACGCCAGGGCGCGCCGCGACTGCAGATGCCGCCACCAGCGCCGCGCCGGCTGGTCGGCGCGGTCCTGCAGCAGCAGCGGCCGTCCAGGCAGCTCGGTGGCCAGCCAGCTCGCCTGGGCCGGAAAACCCAGGCCCTGCAGATGCAGCAGATCGGGCGGGTCATCCTGCAGCAGCTGCAAGAGCGCCAGCCGGTCGCGGCGCTTGGCCATGGGCAGGAAGCGGTAGTCGATGCCGCCGCGTCGCAGCTGGTCCGGCCGCCGACTCGCTTGCAGCACCTGGACCGAAGCGCCGGCCGCGGCCGCCGATTCGGCCAGCTCGACAACGGTGGGCCAGGCGTTCAGCAAGTCTTCGGCCGCCCGCTCGGCCGGGTCGGCATGGAAGCTGATCTGCACCACCTTGAGCATGGCTGGCTCCTGCGCTGGCTGGATCAAAGGCTGGACAGCTGCGGATCCCACAGCCTGACCATGCGCTGCAGCAGCTGCAGTTCCCAGGGCCGTTCGTAGCGTCCGAAGCGATAGCGCCAGGCCGCGCTGGCGCTGAGGGTGCGGCGCTGCCAGGAGGGCGCGCGGATGTCGGTGACCGTGGGGAAGCGGCAGCCGAGCACGGTGGTGAAACCGCGGATCCGCTCCAGCAGCCGTTCGCTGACCCAGGGCGCATTGCGGTGGCACCAGTAGGCCACCCAGGCCGGTTCGGCCCAGCCTTCGACATGGTCCGGAAAGCGCACCGGCTGGCCCTGCAGGTCGCGTAAGGGCGTCGCCGCCAAGGGCGCGCGGCCGGGGCCTGGTGCCGTCGGCAGCGGCGTGTTGATGTGCAGCATGATTTCGGCGGCCGGATGCAGTCGCTTGATGCGGCGAATGAAGTCAAAGCAGCGCTCGGTTTCGCCCTCGGGGTCATGCGGAGGCGCCAGCATGAAGGACAGCTCGGGGATGACGCCGTGTCGGCGGCATTGCTCCACGGCGGCCAGTGTCTGGTCCACCTGGGTGCCCTTGCGCATCTCGCGCAGCAGCTGCGGATTGGGCGTTTCGGCGCCTATGTAGGCCATGCGCAAGCGGCTGCGCCGGACCAGGGCCCAGGCCGCTTCGGACAGCTGGGCCAGCGCATCGGCGCGGGCATAGCACCACCATGGCAGGGCATGGTGGGCCAGCACCTCGAGCAGGGGCAGCATCGCGCTTTCGCGGTCGAAGAAGTTGTGGTCGTAGAACTGCACCGAGTCGGCGCCGAACTCGGCTTTCAGATAGCCGAGGTCGCGGTCCAGGCGCTCGGCGCCGGGCAGGGCGGTCTTGCCCCGGAACATGGCGGCCACGCCGCAGAAAGTGCAGCGGTAGCGGCAGCCCAGTGCCGCCTGGTAGCCGGTGGTGCGCCGGCCGAGGTAGGTGGGCCTGAGGTACTGCTGGGGCTGGTCAACACCGTGGTAGTCCAGCGGCTGCTGCAGCGACTGGGCCGAGAACGCGCGCTCGCGGTTGTGCACCAGCTGGCCCGCGTGCCGCCAGGACAGGCCATCGATGGCTGCCAGCGCCTCGGCCGCAGCGCCGTCGTCCAGCGCCCGCAGCAGTTCCGCCAGCGTGGCCTCGCCAGGGCCGCGGACCACCTGGCTGACCGGGCTGTCGCCATTCAATGCCGCGTCCGGGCAGATCGTCGGAAAGTAGCCGCCCCAGACGATGGGCAGGCCGGGCAGCGCTTGCCGGATCGCCCGCGAAGCGGCCAGGGCGCTGACCAGCTGGGGCCCGCCCATGACGCTGAGGCCCACGGCCGCGAAGTCGCCGCTGGCCAGCAGGGCCGTCGCGCGTTCCGCGAAATCGGCATGGACGTTGCCGTCGAGGATCTGCACCGGGCGGTCCGCCCGCAGGGCCGTGGCCAGCTGCATCACCGCCAGCGGGAAGCGCGGCTTGGAAGTGATGCGCGGATTGATCAGCAGCAGCGGCTTGCGGGTCTTCATGCCAGGGCCTCCGCCGGCCTGGGTTCCAGCACCAGGCCGGGTTCGCTGATGGCTGCGCCTTGCAGTGCCTCGACCAGCGAGCGCTCCAGCGATTTGGGTCGGCCGTCGACTTGCACCGGCAGCAGGCCGGGTCCGCCTGCGCTCGCGAAGGCCGGGTCAGCGCAAAGCATGCGGCCGCCGACCATCACCAGCCGCAGGTCCGCACGCTGCGCCTCACTGAGCTTCAGGCCGCGGGGCAGCACGAGCAGATCGGCGCGCAAGCCCGGCAGCAGCCGGCCGCGGTCGTTCAGGCGCAGACGTGCGGCCGCCTGCGAGGTCAAGAGTGCTTCGAGTCCGGCCTCGCTCAGCCCGGCCAGTTCGCGCGCCAGCGGCAGTTCGGCCAGCAGGTCGCGGCCGCCGCTGATGCGTGAATCGCTGCCCAGCAGCAGGCAGCCTCGCTCCAGCAGCGGGCGGACTTCCGGCGTGCGCTGGAACAAGTGCAGGTTGGAGCCCGGGCACCAGACCAGGCAGGCGCCGCGCTGCATCAGCCGCTGCTGCTGATCGGCGCTCAGGGCCAGGCCATGGACCAGCACGGTGTTGGCGGCGATGCAGCCCAGGCGGTCGAGCTGCTCGAACTCGTCGCCGCTGTCCAGGCCTTCGGCGGCGTGGATGATCCAGGGCTGCTCGGGCGGCGTGGCCTGGAAGGAGCGCCGCACGTGCTCGGCACCGTCCAGTTCCAGCGAATGCGACCAGCCATAGGACCGCAGCACCTCGACCGGAAAGCCTGGTTCCAGCAGCGACGGGTAGAGCGGATCGTGATGGACCACCGTGGTGGCGCCGCTGAGCAGGTTCTTGAGGCCGCCGATCAGCAGGCGCTGCGCGCGCGGGATCGCCTGGTTGGCCCGCAGCAATGGATCCTGGCTGCGGCGTGCATCGATGTCGGCTATCCAGTCGCCCACCCGCTCGTACCGCTGCCGGTAGCTGAGGCGGGGCAGGGCATTGAGCTGCAGATGCTCATGGGCATTGATCAGCCCGGGCAGCAGGCGGTCACCCTGCAGGTCGATGACGGTCTCGCCGTGGGCTCCAGGGCCGGCGGCATCGACGATGAGCCCGCCGAGCACGCGCAGCCGGGCCTGTCCCGGCGCACCGCCGTTGACGAAGAGCAGGCTCATGACAGGCCCCGTTTGCGCAGGCGGATGGCCAGCACCAGGGCGACACCGGGCCAGCGCGCGGCGACTTGCGGCCAGGCATCGAAGACCCTGCCATGGCCCTCGCCGGGCCTGACCTCGACGAGCGCTTCCATTTCAAAGCCCACGCTGTCCGCAGCCGCTTGATGCTGGTGCAGCTCGTGGATGCGGTGCTTCAGCACGTGCAGCACCTGGTCGCTGTCGACGAAGGTGCGCGTCATGCCGGCCTGGGCGGCTTCGGGATGGAAATCGGAATAGACCAGGATGGCGCCGGGCTTCATCACCCGGGCCAGGCCGGCGAGCCAGGCGCCGAGATCGGGCGCATGACCGACCGCCAGGCCGGCGGTCACCAGCTCGAAGCTGGCAGCGCGGAACGGCAACTTCATCATGTCGGCGCGCAGCCGTGCAAAGCCGCCGGCATGGTCCAGCATGCCGCTGGACAGGTCGCTGCCCACGACCCAGGCCGCGCCGCGCTGCCGAAGCAGCCGCACATAGCGGCCGGTGCCACAGGCCAGGTCCAGCGCGATCAGACCGCGCGGCGAGGGCAGCAGTTCCAGCATCGCCGCCTGCTCGGCCTGCATCAGCGCGTTGTGGGCCAGCGGCGGATAGCTCTCGGCCCAGCGGTCATAGGCCGGCAGATTGGCCAGCGCGTAGGCCTCGTTCATGCCGACATCTCCAGCTGCCGCGCGAGCTCCGCCGGATCGCGCCACATCGAGCAGACACAGCGCCTGCATTCGGGCCGCTGGCCGCAGCGAATGGACTCGCGCAGCTCGCGCATGGCCGGGCTGTTGAGCGACTGCTCCAGCGTCGCGTCCGTCTGGCCGGCCGGGCCGGCGATGAAGAAGCAGGGCCGCAGCCGGCCGCCGGCCTCGAGCACGGCCGAGAACTCCGGCGCATTGCAGCGCACCGGCGGGTATTCGCCCTGGCCCAGCAGCGCCCGGTAGTGAGCGGCGATGCGGCGCAGCTTGGCCGGACTCTCGGCGATGAAGCCGCTGCGGAAGTCGTGCTCCAGCGCCGTTTCCATCCGGTCTATCAGCCGCTCCAGCGCCTCGACTTCCTCGATCCGCAGGGCCAGGCCCGCGGGCTGCTGCGTCAGGGCGATGCGGCCGAAGGCCTGGGGGTTGCCCAGGTCGGCGGCGAGAAAGGAAATGCCGCTGGCACCGCATGCATGCGCCAGGGCCACCAGCTCGGGCAGCTGCCTGAAATTGCGCTGCTGCACCGTGCAGCGCAGCAGGGCCGGCCGACCGAATTGCGCGGCGGCGCGCAGTCCCTGGCAGACCACGTCGAAGGCATCGACGCCGCGGATCGCGGCATAGGTCTCGGCATCGGCACCGTCCATGGACACGGTCAGCTTGTCGAACAGTGAGCTCACCGCCGCAGCATGCTTGGCCAGGGCCAGGCCCGCCGTGAGCAGCCACAGCTGCAGGCCTTCCGACTTGAGCAGGGTGGCGATCTCGGCCCATTGCGGATGCAGCAGCGGTTCACCCCCCGAGACCAGCACGGCCCGCGTGCCCAGCCGCTGGAATTGCGGCAGCAGTGCCTGTACAGAGGCCAGGCTCAGCTGGTCGCGGCCGTGGCGCCAGTAGTCGCAGCTGGTGCAGCGCGAATTGCAGCGCTCGGTCAGGTAGAGCGTGACCAAGGGCAGGGCCCGCAGCCGCGCTTGCGACGCGAGGACGTCAGAAGAAGCCATGCAGCTCCAGGAAGCTCTGGCGCCGGTTGTCGAAGGCGTTCTGCGGGATGCCGTCATGGCGCCGGAGGCCGGCCCGCAGCTGCAGATAGGGAATCGGCGTGTACTCGTAGACCAGGCTGTGCCGGACCTTGCGGTCATGGGCCACGCGGCGGTCCGGGTCCAGGCTCTCCAGCGTCAGCTTGAGGTTGTGGCCCTGGGTGATCAGCCAGTTCGCCTCGGCCAGGCTGGCGAGCATGCGCCGCCGACCCTCGGGAAATCCTTCATCGCTGACCAGGTCCAGCTCGACCAGGTAGCTCACCGGCCCCTGGTTGGCGCCGGCAAACACGCCGATGGCACGCCGGTCGCCGGCCCGGGCCGCCGTGCTGGCCCAGGCCAGGCCGAGCCGCCCCCAGTCCTGCAGATGGACCAGCTGGGCGCCGAGCTGGTGGCCCGAGCCCATGCCCTTGTTGCCGGGGCCTCGGGTATAGCTCAGTTGGGCTGACCATTGATCGCGTTCCAGGCCCAGTTCCACGCCCTTGTCGGGCACGCTCATGTTGATGCCGCTGGTCGAACGCACCAGGCTGCTGCTGTCCTGCAGCCGCCAGCCGAAGGGCAGGTAGAACTGGCCGGCCTTGAGATACCAGGCCTGGCCTTGGGTGGCGAGCCGCAGATAGGCTTCCTGGCGCTGGGCCTTGCCCGGCGCGACCGATTCGTCCAGCACCAGGGCCGCATGCTCGGACAGCAGCTTCAGCTCGCCGTAGAGGCGGAACTGGTCGGTGCCGCTGTCGCGCTGGCTGGCCTGGCCGGGCATGCTGGCGCGCTGCTGGCTGCCGCGGTAGTCGCCGCCCAGGCGCAGGTAGTCGGTGACGGCGCCATTCCAGCGGTACCAGTCTTCGGGCAGCGTATTGGCCGGCAGCGAGCGCTGAGCAAACGCATTGCCCAGGGCATTGCGCAGGCCGCCGCCAGTGGCGTTGACATGGCAGGCGACGCACTTGAGCCCGGCTTGCACGGCCAGATAGGGCTCGGCCCGCAGCGGCAGCAGCAGGCCGAACAGGCCCAGCATCAGCAGGCCTCGGAGCAGGCGCAGCAAAGAGTGGGTCTTGCTCATCGCGGGGCTCCGTTGCTGATCCATTGGCGGATCTTGGCGACCGTGTCGGCATCGAGGTAGGGGCCACCCAGGGGCATGCGGGCTCCCACGGCGGCATGGCCTTCCAGCTTCTGGATCAGATAGCTCTGGTCCGGGTTGCCGGCGAGTACGCGGCGCAGCGAGGACACCTCGACGGCGCTGACGCCGACCAGCATGTCGTAGCTGTTGGCCGCATCCAGCCGCAGGCCCTGGGGCGCTGCGGCGCCGGCATGGCAGGCCGTGCACTTGGGCGTGAACACATGAGCCTGGATGGAAGCGTGGGTGGCGATCAGCGGTCCGCCCGGATCGGTTCCTTCGCCCAGGGGCCTGCCGTTGCTGTCCAGTCCCTCGCCGCTGCCGCCTCCACAGCTGGCCAGCAGGGCGGCCAACAGCAGGGACGCAAGGGTCAGTCTTGATTTCATGGGCCGTCCTTCGCGCCTTCGCCGATGGCGCTGCCCATGGATTCCGCGGCGGGTCGCGCCGGTTCAATCAATCCATCGATCAATCGATCAATCAATCGATCAAAGGGCCGGGGATCAGAACGCCAGGCTGCTGCTCAGCGTCCAGCGGCGCCGGTCCGTCTCGAACGGCCCGGCGTAGGGACCGCCGCGGCTGAGCGTCACATGGGCCAGTTGCAGCTCGACCTGGCCCAGGCGCAGGGCCAGGCCGCTGCGTGTGTCCAGCCGGCTGGGGCCATGAGGATTGCGGGTGTCGTCGCGCGTGCTCAGGTAGCCCAGGCCTACGAAGCCGTCCAGGCGCGCTGCCAGTGGCCAGCGCAGGCTCAGCTCGGCGTAGAGCGTGGACAGCGGCCTGCCGTAATAGCGCGGCGAGTGGTAGAGCCGGGCCTGCCAGCGTTCGCCCAGCAGGCCCAGGTAGAGCTCCTGGTAGTTGTAGAAGTCCTTGCCCGGGTAGTGGCTGGCGCTGGCGCCCAGCTCCCAGTCCAGGCCTGGAGCCAGCGGCATCACCCGGCCCAGGTAGCCGAGCAGCAAGCTGCTCTCGCTGCGCGCATAGAAGTCCACATGGCTGACCAGGGCGCCGCCATACCAGCCCTCGGTGCCGTCATAGGCCAGGTCCAGCTGGGCCTGCGGCTTGCCGGCACTCAGCGAGACGCCGCGGTAGCGCAGGTCGGAGTGCAACGAGACCGTGCCGCCCAGTTCGGCCTGGGCCGCCAGCGGCGCCGACAACGCGAGCCAGCAAGCGAAAGCGCGCAGACCGGGCCGGCCGCTGCGCGCTTGCTGGGGGTGGGGCGGCAGGACGGTGGTCAGCATCACTCCGGCGTTTTTACCAGGCGATGGCAATGGACGACCGTGCCGCTGCTGCTGCGCGCCAGCAGGCTGGCGCAGGCGTCGATGCGTCCGTTGGCGTCGGTGACCAGGGCGCCGCGACTGAGGGCTTCGCGGCTGCCGCCCAGCTCTCGCATCAGGGCCAGCAGGCCAGACACATGGGCGGCCGAGAACGAGGAGCCCGACACCAGGCCCCAGCCGGAGGTCTGGGTGCTGGGCACATCGCGTCCCGGTGCCAGCACCGCCCCGCTGGGCAGCGGCGGCGCATCGGCCACGGCGAGCACGCCGGGGTGCGAAGCCGGGAAGCTGGCCGCGCCGCGGTCCAGCGCTGCTACGACCTGCTGGCCGCGCGCCGTGGCCTGGTCGATCAGCGTGGCCAGCAAGCGGTCGGGCGGACCGGTCAGGCTCATATTGATCACCGGCGTGCCGCGCTGCAGGGCCGCGAGCAGGGCCTTGGCCAGGCTGAGGCTGGTGCAGAGGGTCTCGGTCTCGCTGCGCTGCACGCAGGCACGCAGGCCGAGCAGCCGGGCCTGGGGCGCAATGCCAATGCCGCCCTGGGCCGTGTCGGCCCGCGCCGCGATGATGCCGGCCACGGCCGTGCCATGGCTCTCGGCCGGCGTCGGGCGCTCGTCGACCAGGTTTTCGTTGGCGATCACCTGGCCGACCAGCTCGGGATGCTGGGCCGCGATGCCGCTGTCGATCACGGCCACCTGGACGCCGCGGCCGGTGGCCAGCCGGTGCAGTTCGGCCAGCTGCCACTGGCTAGCGGCCGGCTGGGCGGCGAACAGCGGCTTGTGCCGGGTGTCGGCCTGGGTGCGGAAAACCTGCATGGCCTGGGCCCAGGCGATGCGCGGGTCTTTGGCCAGCTGCTCGGCCACCTGCTGCGGCGGCCGGTCGTCGCCTGCGGGCAGGCGCATCACGAAGCAATCCACACCTATGGGCTGCATGGGCCAGTCGCGCTGCAGCTCCAGGCCGTGCAGCCGGGCCAGCTCGGCCGCCAGGCGCCGGCGGGCCGGCGAGCTCAGTCCTTCACCGTAACTGCCACCGTAGCCGCCACCGGGCCGGAAATGCGGCTTGGGCAAGGGCAGCATCACCAGCAACTGGCGCTCGGCTGCCTCGGCCATCGGCGGCTCTGGCTCGTCCGCCGCGGCTGCGGAGAGGCTGCAGGCCAAGGTCAGACTTGCGACCAGCAGACCGGCCAGGCGCCGCCACGCGTTCAACGCAGGCTCCCCGGATCCAGCGCCTCGGCGAGCTGCACGCCGGCTTGCCGGCGCAGCCGCTCCAGCGCGGCCTTCTGGTCGGTGGCCGGCAGGCGCAGCACATAGGCGCCGCTCTCGGTGGGGCCGCCGACCAGGGTCATGCCGGCGTTCTGCAGCGCGGCCCTCATCTGCCTTTCGCTGGCCTCGGGGCCGAAGATCACCAGGGCCTGAGCCTGGGTGGCCGGCGCCGGGCCGGACAGGCCGCGGTAGGCCGGCGGATCGATACGGGTCCAGACCAGCATCAAGAGCAGCATCGCGATGGCCCCGCCTTGCAGTCCGGCGGTCCAGACCAGCCAGCGCGGGCCCTGCCTGGCCGGGTTCGGGGCCTTGTCGTTGCCCTGAATGCGCTGCATCACCCGGGCCAGGCCGGCGTCGGCGCTGCCCAGGCGGCCTTCGCCCAGCGGCATCGTGGCCAGCAGCGAGCGCAGCGGCGGCTCGGTTTCCAGCTCGGCGCGGCAGGCCGGACAAGCCAGCAGGTGCTGCTGCAGCTCCTGCATCTCGGCATCGTCCAGCTGGCCGCGGGCATACCAGGGCAGTTGGGCCAGCACGGCGGCATGGGGATCTCGGTCGATGGGAATGACGGTACTCATGATGGACAACTCATTCGACGGCCGGGCCGTCATACAGCTCGGCCACCAGGCTGCGCAGCCGGCGACGGGCATAGAACATGCGGGTCTTGACCGTCTCGGGCGGGCAGCCCACCACCTGGGCGATCTCGGCATGGCTCATGTCGTGGAAATAGCAGAGCTCGATCACCGCCCGGTGATCGGCCGACAGTTCACCGAGCGCTGCTTTCAGACGCCCCAGGCGCTGCGCATGGCCGAGCTGCTGCTCGGGTCCCGGGGACGGGTCGGCCTGCTCGTCTTGTTGCGGGTCTTCCTGCGGCAGGTCGAGCCGGCTCAGCGCCTTCAGCGACTTGCGGTAGGCGATGCCGAATATCCAGGTCGAGAGCTTGCTGCTGCCGTCGAAGCGGTCGGCGCGCTGCCAGACCACCAGCAGGGTGTCGTCCAGGATCTCGTCGACCAGATCGGCCTGCCGGGTCAGGTGCAGCACGAAGCGCTGCAGCCGCGGATGGTAGAGCCGGTAGAGGGCTTCGAAATCGGACATGCGGCCGCGCTGCACGCCGCGCAGCAGCTGCAGTTCCTGGGCCTCGGCGTCGCTCCGGCCAGCGGCCGACGGCGAGGCCGGCGTGGCCTGTCGACCGCGCTTGAAGATCTGCCAGTTCGGCATGTCCATCCCGTTTCAGTACCGCTTGTATGCCAGCCGCGGCGCAAAAGGTTCAAGCGAGGCGCCGGGCCGGGCGAAATTGCCGGCCGCCGGGGCGTGCAGCGCCCGCCTGCGCAGCGTAAACGTTGCCGGGCGCCGCCGGATTTCCATAATGGCCCACCTCGTCCCTGGATAGCCGCCATGAAGTCTCCGGCCTACCGCCGTCTGCTCGCGCCCCTGTTTCTTGCCGGCCTGCTGGTCGCCTGTGCCGGTCCGGCCACGCCGCCCCAGCTGCAGCCGCCGGAATTCGACCTCTTGATACGCGGCGGCCGCATCGTCGATGGCAGCGGCAACGCCTGGTACCGTGCCGATCTGGCGGTCAAGGATGGCCGCATCGCTGCCATAGGCCCGCTGGCCGGGGCCAAGGCGCGCCGTGTGATCGAGGCGCGCGACCGCATCGTGGCGCCCGGATTCATAGACACCCATGGCCACATCGAGGGCGGCCTGTTCGAGCGGCCCACGGCCGACAACTTCGTGCAGGATGGCGTCACCACCGTGGTCACCGGCAACTGCGGAAGCTCGGAGGACAAGGGCATCCAGTCCTTCTTCGAGCAGATGGGCAAGGTCGGCGGCACCTCGATCAACGTGGCCAGCCTGGTCGGCCACAACACGGTGCGCCGCCAGGTCATGGGCCTGGCCCGACGCGCCGCCACGGCCGAGGAGCAGCAGCGCATGGAGGCGCTGGTGGATCAAGCCATGCGCGAGGGGGCGGTGGGCCTGTCCACCGGCCTGATCTACCTGCCAGGCCTGTACAGCGACACGCCCGAGGTCGTGGGCCTGGCCAAGGCGGCGGCCCGCCACCACGGGGTCTATGCCTCGCATATCCGCGACGAGGCGTCCAAGGTGGTCGAGGCGATCAACGAGGCGCTGGACATAGGCCGCCAGGCCGGCCTGCCGGTGCAGATCTCGCATTTCAAGGTCGGTGCGCCGGCCAATTGGGGCCGATCGAAGGAGACCCTGGCCCTGATCGAGAAGGCCCGCGCCGACGGCCTGGACGTGACCATAGACCAGTACCCGTACACGGCTTCGAGCACCCAGCTCACGGTGATGCTGCCCGACTGGGCGGTGGAGGGCGGCCAGGAGCAGATCCGGCTGCGGCTGCAGGACGCGCCCACGCGCCAACGCATTGCCGCCGACATCCTGGCCAGCGCCAGGCGCGGCAAGCGGCCCGATTTCTCATACGCCGTCGTGGCCCGTCACGGCGCCGATGCCAGCCTCAACGGCCGCAACATCAGCCAGATCAATCTGCAGCGCGGCCGTCCGGCGACCATGGAGTCCGAGATCGAGACCCTGCTCGACATCGTGCAGGCCGGCGGCGCCCAGATGACCTTCCACGGCATGAGCGAGGAAGACGTGAAGCGCATCATGGCCTACCCCTTCGCCATGGTCGGCGCCGACAGCGGCGTGCAAAACGGCAAGGGCCATCCGCATCCGCGCGGCTACGGCACGAATGCCCGGGTGCTGGGCAAGTACGTGCGCGAGGAGCAGGTGATGCGGCTGGAGGAAGCGGTGCGCCGCATGACCTCGCTGGCCGCCCAGCGCTTCTCGCTGAAGGACCGCGGCCTGCTCAGGCCCGGCTATGCGGCCGACATCGTGGTCTTCGACGACAAGACGGTGAAGGACCGGGCGACCTTCGAAAGTCCGCACCAGTTCTCGGAAGGCTTCGAGGCCGTGGTGGTGAACGGCGTGCTCACGGTCGAGGCGGGCAAGCACTCGGGCGCGCGGGCGGGCAAGGGGCTGAAGCAGGGCGGCTGAGTCCGGCATCGGGGAAGCTCCGATGCATCTCCGGCGCTGCTTCGCGCAAAGTCGGGCGACCAAGGAGCCCCGCCCATGCCGCATGCATCCTCACCCCTGGCCCTGATCGGCGGCCTCGCGCTGATCATCGGCGCCCTGGCCTTCGTGGCCGTGTTCAGCTATCTCGCTGCGCGCTTCGACTATCCGCAGGTGCTGGACGGCGAGGCCGAGCAGGTCCTGCCCCGGCTGCGGAGTGGCGGCTCGACGATGCGGGCGGTCTGGGCTCTTTATGCCGTGCTGCCCCTGTTGCTGATCCTGGGCGCCGGCGGCGTATCGGCGGCGCTGCCGTCCAGCTCGGGCCTGATGGCGCTGGCCCGCCTCTTCGCGGCCGTGGGTGCCCTGGCCATGTGCCTGGGCCTGATGCGCTGGCCCAGCCTGCATTGGGAGCTGGCCCGTGCCTACGAGAGCGCCGGCCCCGAGTCCCGGCATACGCTGTCGGCGCTGTTCCGCGGGCTCAACCTCTACCTCGGCAACTACATAGGCGAGTTCCTGGGCGAGGTCTGCCTGGCATTCTTCTTCGCCCTCAGCGGCGTGGCCATGGGGCTGGATTCGCGCTACCCCAGCTGGCTGGGCCTGGCCGGCGCCCTGTTCGGCCTGCTGTTCTTCATTGGCGCACTGCGCAACATCACCGACCGGGTGCAGTGGCTGGCCGACATCAACAACTACCTGCTGCCGCTCTGGATGATCGTGCTGGGCGCCGCCGTCATCTGGCGCGGCTGACAAGGCCTCGGCCGCTCAGCCGCCGCTGCCGTCTATTCGCAGCCAGGTGGTCTTGATCTCGGTGTACTTCTCAAGCGCATGCAGCGACTTGTCGCGGCCGTTGCCGCTCTGCTTGTAGCCGCCGAAGGGCGCGGTGATGTCGTCCTCGTCGTACTGGTTCACATGGACCGTGCCGGCCCGCAGCGCTCTGGCGACGCGATGGGCGCGAGACAGCGTGTCGCTCCAGACGCTGGCCTGCAGCCCATAGGGCGAGTCGTTGGCCAGGGCGATGGCTTCGGCCTCGGTCTTGAACCGCAGCACGCTCATCACCGGGCCGAAGATCTCCTCGCGGACTATGCGCATGGCGGGCGTGGCGCCGTCGAACACCGTGGGCTCGACATAGAAACCGCCGGTCTCGCTGCGCACCTGGCGGCCGCCGACGATGGCCCGGGCGCCTTCGGCCTTGCCCGATTCGATGTAGCCCATCACCGTCTTCAGCTGGACCTCGTCGACGATGCTGCCCATGCGGGTCTCGGGTGCCAGCGGATCGGCCGGCTGGTGGCGCGGCGCCTGGGCCGCGACGATCTCGACGAACCGGTCCGCGACGCTTTCGTGGACCAGCACCCGTGAAGGCGCATTGCAGCTCTGGCCGCTGTTGAAGAACATGCTGGCGGCCACGGTCTTGGCGGCGCGCTCTATGTCGCCGAAGTCCTCGAAGACCACGAAGGCCGACTTGCCGCCCAGCTCGTTGTAGACCCGCTTCAGGTTGGAGCGGCCGGCGTACTCCAGCATGCGCCGGCCGGTTCGCGTGGAGCCGGTGAAGCCCAGGGCATCCACGTCCATGTGCAGGGCCAGGGCCTCGCCGGCCTCGTGGCCGTAGCCGGGCACCACATTGAAGACGCCCGGCGGCAGGCCGGCCTCGAGCGCGATCTCGGCCAGGCGCAGGGCCGTCAGCGGTGATTTCTCGCTGGGTTTGAGCACCACGGAATTGCCGGTGGCCAGGGCCGGGCCCAGCTTCCAGGCCGCCATCAGCATCGGATAGTTCCAGGGCACGATGACGCCGATCACGCCCATGGGCTCGCGCTGGATCAGGGCCAGGGCATTGGGGCCGGTCGGTGCAATCTCGTCGTAGACCTTGTCTATGGCCTCGGCGTACCAGCGTATGCAGTGGGCCGCCGAGGCCACGTCGACCGACAGCGAGTACTGGATGGGCTTGCCCACGTCCAGCGTCTCCAGCAGGGCCAGTTCGTCCCTATGCGCCAGGATCAGTTCGGCAAAGCGCTGCAGCGTCTTCTTGCGCGCGGCCGGCGGCTTGGAGGCCCAGCGGCCATCGGCAAAGGCCGTGCGAGCTGATGCTACGGCCGCATCCACCTCGGCGCGGTTGCCGCGGGCAATGGGGCCGAGCAGCCGGTTGTCTATGGGCGAGCGCTTCTCGAAGCTCTCGCCCAGCGCAACGCGCTCGCCGTTGATGAAGGCGCGGCCGTCGATGGCGGCTGTGGCGGCCCTGTCGTGCCAGGTCTTGCTGTCGCTCATGGGGATTTCCTTGTGCAGGGCGTCGATCTTGCCTCAGACATGCAGCAGCAGGTGCTCGCGCTCCCAGGGCGAGATCACCTTCATGAACTCGGCATGCTCGATCTCCTTGATCTCGGCATAGACGGTCACGAAGGCCTCGCCCAGCACGCCGGCCAGCTCGCGCTCCTCGCGCAGCAGGCCCAGGGCCTCGCCCAGGCTGCGCGGCAGCTGGAAGTCGCCGAGGTAGGCGTCGCCGCGACATTCGGGCGAGGGCTCGATGCGGTGCTTGAGTCCCAGATAGCCGCAGGCCAGCGTGGCGGCCAGGGCCACATAGGGATTGGCGTCGGCACCAATCACGCGATTCTCGATGCGGCGCGCCTGCGGCGGTGCCAGCGGCGAGCGTATGCCTACCGTGCGGTTGTCCGTGCCCCACTGGATGTTGATCGGTGCGGCGGTGAAGCGGGCCAGGCGTCGGTAGCTGTTCACATAGGGAGCGAACAGCGCCATCGCGGCCGGGATGTATTTCTGCAGGCCGCCTATGAACCAGTAGAACTCGCGGCTGGCCGTGCCGTCGGCATTGCTGAACAGATTGCTGCCGTCCTCGCTGCGCAGCACGTTCTGGTGCACATGCATGGCGCTGCCGGGCTCGCCGGCGATGGGCTTGGCCATGAAGGTGGCGAACATGTCGTGGCGCAGCGCCGCCTCGCGCACCGTGCGCTTGAAGAAGAACACCTCGTCCGCCAGGCCCAGCGGCTCGGCATGGAAGAAATTGATCTCCATCTGGCCGGCGCCGATCTCGTGGATCAGCGTGTCCACGTTCAGCTCCATCTGCTCGCAATAGGCGTAGACATCCTCGAACAGCGGATCGAACTCGTTGACCGCATCGATGGAATAGGCCTGGCGCGAGGTCTCGGCACGGCCGCTGCGGCCCACCGGCGGCTTGAGCGGGATGTCGGGGTCGGTGTTGCGGCCGACCAGGTAGAACTCCAGCTCCGGCGCGACCACCGGCTTCCAGCCCTCGGCCGCATAGAGGTCGCAGACCCGGCGCAGCACCGAGCGCGGTGCGAACGGGATCAGCCTGCCCTGGCGGTCGAAGCAGTCGTGGATGATCTGCGCCGTCGGGTCGGTGGCCCAGGGCACGATGCGCGTGGTGGTCGGGTCGGCGCGCAGCTCCATGTCCATGTCGACCGGGCTGATCACGTCGTAGTAGGGGCCTTCCGAAGGGAACTCGCCGGTGACCCCCATGGCCACCACGATCTCGGGCAGGCGCATGCCGCGATCCTCGGTGAATTTCTCGCGCGGCAGGATCTTGCCGCGGGCCACGCCGGTGAGATCGGGCACCAGGCACTCGATCTCGGTGATGCGCTGCTCGCGGAACCATTGCTCCAGCTCGGCGAAGCTGAATTCCTTGCGGTTGATGACCATGATGTCCTCGTCTTGTTGGTCTTGGCCCCTTGGCGTCTGCCGGAGGCTTGGGATTGCCATTTCGAGTCGTGGTCGGCGGCGCTAGGTCTCCGGGTCGCGCAGGCTGTCCTGGCGGTGGCGCTGCTTCTGCTTGAGTTCGCGGTAGTCGCGGCAGGCCTGTCCGAAGGCACCGAGCAGGGCCATGGAGACCGGGTTGTCGGCCGCCTGCCATTCGGGATGCCACTGGACGCACAGCGAGAAGCCGCGCGCGGCCTCGACGCTGAAGGCCTCGACCAGGCCATCGGGCGCTACAGCCTCGACACGCAGGCCCGGTGCCAGTTCCTTGACGCCCTGGCCATGGACCGAGTTCACCTCGACATGGCGGCGGCCCGGCAGCAACTGCTCCAACCGGCCGCCGGGCAGGACGGCCACCTCATGGGCCAGGCCATAGGCCACCTCGGGCGGCTGGCCGGCGGGAGCGCGGTGGTCGCGCAATCCAGGCTGCTCCTGCACTGCCTGGTGCAGGCTGCCGCCCAGGGCCACATTGGCCTCCTGGAAGCCGCGGCAGATGGCGAACAGCGGCAGGCCCTGGCGCAGGGCCCTGGGAATCAGGGGCAGGGTCCAGGCATCGCGGGCCGGGTCCAGCGGCAAGGTGCTGTCGTGGACCGCTTCATCAAAGTGGCTGGGGTGGATGTTGGACGGCGAGCCGGTGAGAAACACGCCATCGGCCAGCTGCAGCAGTTCATCCAGTTCGGCTTCGCTGCTGCTGGGCACGACCAGCGGCAGGCAGCCGGCCAGGCGCACCGCGTCCACGTATTTCTTGCCGGCGATATGGAAGGGATGCTCGCCCACCGGCCGGTTGCAGGCCGGCACCAGGACCACCGGTTTGCCGACACTGCCTTCCATGCTGCTGCTCCCGTTTGAGTGGCTAGGCCGCGCGTTTCAAGGCACCTCGCAAGGTGTCGATGATCTGGTCGATATGTGAACGCTCGATGATCAACGGCGGCGACAGCGCGATGGTGTCGCCGGTCGTGCGAATCAGCAGGCCCTTTTCCCAGCAATCGAGGAAGACGTTGAAGGCCCGCTTGGCCGGCTCGCCGGGCAGCGGAGCCAGCTCGACACCGCCGACCAGGCCGATGTTGCGCACGTCGATCACGTTGGGCTCGCTCTTAAGCGAATGCAGGCATTCGGCGAAGTAGCCCTGCATCTCGGAGGCCCGGGTCAAGAGCCCTTCGTCGGCATAGGTGTCCAGGGTGCCGAGCGCGGCGGCGCAGGCCAGCGGATGGGCCGAGTAGGTGTAGCCGTGGAAGAACTCGATCAGGTGCTCGGGCCCGTTCATGAAGGCATCGTGGATCTTGTTCGAGGCGAACACCGCGCCCATGGGCACGCAGCCGTTGGTGAGGCCCTTGGCCACCGTCATCAGGTCGGGCGTGACGCCGAAGGTCTGGGCGGCAAAGGGCTGGCCGGTGCGGCCGAAGCCGGTGATGACCTCGTCGAAGATCAGGAGGATGCCGTGCTTGTCGCAGATCTCGCGCAGCCGCTGCAGATAGCCCTGCGGCGGGATCAGCACGCCGGTGGAGCCGGCCACCGGCTCGACGATGACGGCCGCGATGGTCGAGGCATCGTGCAGGGCGACCAGGCGCTCCAGCTCGTCGGCGAACTCGGCGCCATGGGCCGGCTGGCCCACGGTGAAGGCATTGCGGGCCGGGTCATGGGTGTGGCGGATATGGTCCACTCCGCCCAGCATGGTGCCGAACATCTTGCGGTTGGCGACCATGCCGCCCACCGAGATGCCGCCGAAATTGACACCGTGGTAGCCGCGCTCGCGGCCTATCAGCCGGGTGCGCGAGGCCTCGCCGCGGACGCGGTGGTAGGCCAGGGCCATCTTCAGGGCGGTATCGACCGACTCCGAGCCCGAGTTTGTGTAGAACACCTTGTCCAGGCCGGCCGGGGTCAGTTTGGCCAGGCGCTCGGCCAGCTCGAAGGCCTTGGGATGGCCCATCTGGAATGGCGGCGCGAAGTCCAGCTCGGCCGCCTGGTCCTGGATCGCCTTGACGATTCTCGGCCGGTTGTGGCCGGCGTTGACGCACCAGAGGCCGGCGATGCCGTCGAGGATCTGGCGGCCCTTGTCGTCCGTGAAGTACATGCCGTCGGCGCGGGTCAGCAGGCGCGGCGCCTTCTTGAACTGCCGGTTGGCGGTGAAAGGCATCCAGTAGGCGTCGAGGTCCTTGGCCATGTGCGGCTCCTGTTTCGAGATCACGCCAGTCTAGGCAGATCCTCTCGCAATGTGCTTGCCAATGTCCTGGGGGCTTCTACCGCTTCACGCAATTCAATGCGATGGCATCATCGATCCCTGGCAGGAAATTCGAATGAGCAGTAAAGAAGCAGCATTGGATGCGATTGATCGGGCCATTCTCAATGAGCTCCAGCGCGATGGAAGACTCTCCAACGTGGAATTGGCCAAGGCCGTCCATCTGAGCCCCTCGGCCTGCCTGCGGCGGGTCAAGCAGCTGGAGGACAGCGGGGTGATAGACCGCTACGTGGCCCTCGTCAGCCCCAAGGCCGTGGGCAAGCAGGGCAGCAGCTACACCATCATCAACCTGGAGCGTGTCAGCCCGGCGGCGCTGGCCGCCTTCGAGCAGGCGGTGCGCGACAGCCCCGACATCCTGGACTGCTTCTATGTGGCGGGCAGCAACGACTACCTGATCCGTTTTGCCTACCGCGATTCCGAGGACCTGGAGCGCATGCACAGCCAGGTGCTGATGCATCTGCCGGAAGTGGCGCGCTCCAACTCGATGCTGGTGCTGCGGACGGTCAAGAAGACCACCGCCTACGAGTTGTAGCTCAGGCTGACTTCAGTCGGGTCAAGCGCAGCAGCGGCAGCAACTGGATCGCCAGCATGCTGACCAGGATCAGGCCGCAGCCCAGCAGGCCGGCGGAGCTCAGCCGGTCGCCCATCAAGAGGTAGCCGAAGACGGCAGCGAACAGGGTTTCGCTGGACAGGATGATGGCGGCGTCGGCCGCATGGGCATAGCGCTGGGCCACGACCTGGGCGGTGAACGCGATGCCGACCGACAGCACGCCGGTGTAGGCAATCGGGCCGGCCGCGACCTTGAGGCCGGCCAGGCTCACCGGCTCCATCATCAGGGCCCAGGCCAGGGCCAGCAGGCCGCAGACGACGAACTGGCCGAAGGCAACCAGGAAGGGCGCGGCCAGCTTGTCCGCCACGCGGCCGACCAGCAGCACATGGACCGCCCAGGGGATGGCCGAGGCAATCACCCAGAGGTCGCCCGCGCCGATGTTCAGCTCATGGGCGCCCGAGAGCAGGAAGGCGCCGACCAGGCAGGCCAGCGCACCCGGCCAGACCGACCAATGCGGCAGGTGGCGCAGCCACAGCCAGGACAGCACCGGCACCAGGGGCACGTAGAGCGCGGTCAGGAAACCGGCGTTGGTCACCGTGGTCGAGACGATGCCGATCTGCTGCAGCGCGGCGCCCAGCAACATCAGCAGGCCCAGACCGACTATCCGGCGCCAGTCGCGCGGGCTCGGTTGCTTGTCTTCGCGTTTCAGCTTGCGCCAGTCCATCCAGGCCAGCGGGGCCACGACCAGGGCGCCGATCAGAAAGCGCACGCCGGTGAACAGCATGGGACCGACATCGGCCATGCCCTGGGCCTGGGCCACGAAGGCCGAGCCCCAGATCAGGGCGATGAAGACAAGCAGCAGATTGGCCTGGACGCGGGACATGGCAGCGCAATAGGTACCGGCGAAAAAAGAGGGTGGGATTATCAGGCCCACCCCCAACCGAGGATCTTGCTCGGCTACTTCACGTGGAGAGAGGAAGTGCTAGGTCACTCGTCGCGGCCGCCGAAGATGCCCAGCAGGGACAGCAGCGACTGGAACACGTTGTAGAGGCTCAGGTAGACGCCCAGCGTGGCGGTGATGTAGTTGGTCTCCTCGCCGTCCTGAACACGCTTGAGGTCGTACAGGATGAAGGCCGAGAAGATGGCGATGGCCAGCACCGACAGGGTCAGCATCAGGGCGCTGCTCTGCAGGAAGATGTTGGCGATGCCCGCCACCATCAGCAGCAGGGCGCCGATGAACAGGAACTTGCCCATGCCGCTCAGGTCGCGCTTGATCACGCTGGACAGCGTGGCCATGCCCAGGAAGATCACGCCGGTGCCGGCGAAGGCGGTCATGATCAGGCTGGCGCCGTTGCCCAGGCCCAGCACCCGGTCCAGCAGGCGCGACAGCATCAGGCCCATGAAGAAGGTGAAGGCCAGCAGCAGCGGCACGCCGGCGGCCGAGTTCTTGTTCTTCTCGATCAGGAACATGAAGCCGAAGGCGCCGGCCATGAAGACCACCAGGCCGACCAGGGGCGACATGGCGCGGGCCAGGCCGGTGGAGACGCCGATCCACGCGCCCAGCACCGTGGGCACCATGGACAGCGCCAGCAGCCAGTAGGTGTTGCGCAGCACGCGGTTGCGCTCGGCCGCCGAGGCGATGCCGCCGGACGGGAAGGTTTGCACGTTGTCGTAGTTCATGTCGTCTGCTCCTTGCAGTGGAATGAAATCAGGTGGATGCCTGCGCCCGGCGCTTGGCGCGGGCGCGGATGTTGAGGGCCTCGACAGCCAGCGAGAAGCACATGGCGGCGTAGAGATAGCCCTTGGGCACATGCTGGTCGAAGGCCTCGGCGGTCAGCGCCATGCCCACCATCACCAGGAAGGCCAGGGCCAGGACCTTGACCGAAGGATGGCGGTCGACGAACTCGCCGATCGGCTTGGCCGCGACCAGCATTACGCCGACCGAGGCCACGACGGCGGCGACCATCACACCGATCTGGTCGACCATGCCTACGGCCGTGATCACCGAATCGAGCGAGAACACGATGTCGATGATGGCGATCTGGCCTATCACCATCCAGAAGGCCTTGGCGCCGGCGGCCTTCAGCGCGGCTGCGTCACCCGCGGGAGGGCCATCCTCTTCCCTGGCCTCGACCTCGACGAAGATTTCGTGCGAGGCTTTGTAGAGCAGGAACAGGCCACCCAGCAGCAGCACCAGGTCGCGCCCGCTGATGCCCTGGCCCAGCACTGTGAACAGGTCGGCGGTCAGGCCCATCACCCAGCTGAGCGAGAACAGCAAGGCCAGGCGAGAGGCCATGGCAAAGCCCAGGCCCAGGCGCCGCGCGCGGTCGCGCTGCTCGGCCGGCAGACGGCCGACCAGGATGGAGATGAAGATGATGTTGTCTATGCCCAGGACGATTTCCAGGGCGGTCAGCATCGCGAAGGCGAGCCAGAGATTGGGGTCGAACAGGAATTCCATGGTGAATGCTTGTGCGCCGGCCTGCCTGGAGGCATGGACGGAGCGCCGGATTGGGGGGAACTTGAGTCCGGCGCGGCTTGGGTCAGCCGGGCCGGCGGCGCTGGATCAGCGCGCGCGGGGAGGGCGCTGTGGCCCTTCGAGGAAGGGAGCGGCCGGCATGGCGCTGCTGGCTTCGGCTGGTCGGTCGGTCTGGCGCGCTGCCAGCCTGGGCAGACGGGAGATCATGGCGTGCTCGAAGCTCTCGACGCTGGGCGTGGGCTCGGTGCCGGGCTCGTCCATTGGATCGCTGTCCACCGCCACCGTGGCCGAGAACTCGGTCACTGGCTCGAGGCTCATGGCCGTGGCCGTGCCGCTCACCAGGAGCAGGGCCAGCATCAGCAGCGAAATGAGGCGTCGGATCACGGGGCGGATTCTAGCGAGCTCGGGCCGGTCTTGCCGGCTGCCTAGAATTCCGCCATGCAGGAACTGAGACGGGCCGCCCTGGGGCCCTTGCTGATTGACGATGCCGTGGCCAAGGCCGCGGCCACTCGTGCTCTGGACGAAGTGGCGCAACCCGTGGAGGCGGACGCTGGGCTGGACGAACCGTCCGGCATCCCCGGCCGCCCGGCCCGGCCGGCCCTGGTGCCCCATGTGCAGCTCAAGCATGGCTCGCTGGCCACGGTCGAGGGGCGCGCCTCCCTGGTGCATTCCATCGCCCATATCGAGCTCAATGCCATCGACCTGGCGCTGGACATCGTCTGGCGCTTCCCCGGCCTGCCCGAGGCCTTCTATCGCGACTGGGTGCGCATCGCCAAGGAAGAGGCCCTGCACTTCACGCTGCTGCGCGATCACCTGGTGTCCATGCGCTTGGACTACGGCAGCTTCAACGCCCACAACGCGCTGTGGGACATGGCCGAGCGCACCAAGGGCGACATCCTGGCCCGCATTGCCCTGGTGCCGCGCACGCTGGAGGCGCGCGGCCTCGATGCCTCGCCGGCGGTGCGCAAGAAGCTGGTCGGCGCCGGCGACCACCGGGCCGGCGAGATCCTGGATGTGATCCTGCGCGACGAGATCGGCCATGTGGCGGCCGGCAACCGCTGGTACCGCTGGGTCTGCGAGCAGCGCGGCCTGGATCCGATCTCGACCTATGCCGCCCTGGTGAAACAGTACGACGCGCCGCGACTGCGCGCGCCTTTCAATCTCGAGGCTCGGCGTGCGGCCGGTTTCGACGACGCGGAGCTGGCGGCGCTGCAGTCCTGAGAGCCTCCGTAAAATCACGCACTTTCCCAAGGGCGCTTGCGCCACCCGGAGTACCGCAGCATGGCCGTTTTTCAGCTGGGCGATTGGCAGCCCGATGTCGCCGACTCGGCCTGGATCGCCGAGAGTGCCCAGGTGATAGGTCGTGTCACGCTGGAAGACGAGGTCAGCATCTGGTTCAACGCCGTGCTGCGCGGCGACTCCGACCATCTGCACATAGGCCGTGGCTCCAACATTCAGGACGGCTCGGTGCTGCATGCCGATGCCGGCTTTCCGCTGCGCCTGGGTGAGGGCGTCACCGTCGGTCACCAGGTCATGCTGCATGGCTGCACCGTGGGCGACCATTCGCTGATTGGCATCGGTGCCGTGGTGCTGAACGGCGCTCGCATAGGCAAGCATTGCCTGGTCGGTGCCGGCGCCCTGGTGACCGAGGGCAAGGAATTTCCCGACGGCTCGCTGATCATCGGCAGTCCCGCCAAGGCGGTGCGCGAGCTGAGCCCCGAGCAGCGCGCCGGCCTGGAGGCCAGCGCCCGCCACTACATCGCCAATGGCCGACGCTACGCGGCCGAGTTGAAGAAAATTTCCGAATGACTGACGAACTGCACAAGTTTCTTTTCGAAGGCCTGCCGGTGCGCGGCCTGCTGGTCCGGCTGCATGACAGCTGGCGCGAGGTTCTCAAGCGCCGCGAGGCCAGTGGTGCCTTCCCGCCCGAGGTGCGCCAGCTGCTGGGCGAGATGGCGGCCGGCAGCGTGCTGATGCAGGCCAACATCAAGTTCAACGGCTCCCTGGTGATGCAGATGATGGGCGACGGCCCGGTCAAGCTGATCGTGGCCGAGGCCCGCCAGGACTTGAGCTTCCGCGCCACGGCCAAGGTCGTCGGCCATGTGCCCGCCGGCGCCGATCTGCAACGGCTGCTGAACGTCCACGGCCAGGGCCGCTGCGCCATTACGCTGGACCCGCTGGACAAGCTGCCGGGCCAGCAGCCCTACCAGGGCGTGGTCTCGTTGCACGGTCAGGAGCATGAGCCGCTGCAGACGCTGGCCGACGTCCTGGGCAACTACATGCTCCAGTCCGAGCAGCTCGACACCAAGCTGGTGCTGGCCGCCAACGACGAGGTCGCCGCCGGCCTGCTGATCCAGCACCTGCCCATCCAGGGCGAAGGCAACCTGGAAGGCCGCAGCCAGGCCACGGCAGAGGACATCGCCGATGCCTTCAACCGCATGGCGACCCTGGCCTCCTCGCTGAAGGCTGACGAGTTGCTGAACCTCGATGCCGACACCCTGCTGCGCCGCCTCTACTGGCAGGAACAGCTGCAGCGCTTCACGCCGCAGACGCCGCGCTTTGCCTGCAGCTGCTCGCGCGAGCGGGTGGGCGGCATGCTGCGCGGCCTGGGCCGCGAAGAAATCGACCAGGTGCTGGCCGAGCGCGGCGAGGTCGAGGTGGGCTGCGATTTCTGCGGCCTGCAGTACCGCTACGACGCGGTCGACGTGGGCGCGCTGTTCACCGAGAAGGCCGCCCAGGCCGGCGGCTCCAGCACGGTGCAGTAATCGGTCATTCAGTCGATGCGCTTGACCCGGTCCATGGCCGGCGAGCGCACCGGCGCGCCCAGCTTCTCCAGGTACTCGACCAGGGCGTCGAGGTCGGACTTGCCGATCTGCGCCGACTTGCCGGCGGCGAAGCTGGTGTAGCCGTCGCCCCCTGTGCTCAGGTAGTCATTGGTCGTGACCCGGTAGACCGCCTTGAGGTCGATGGGCTTGCCGTTCAGCCTCATGGTCTCGACCAGCACCCGCTGGCCCAGTGGCCGCGTGCCGTCGAAGCTGTAGCTGAAGCCCTTGGACACCGGCAGCGGTGAATTGCGCTGTGAAGGCGGTCGCCATTGCTGTTCCAGCACCAGGCGCAACTCCTCGCCGGTCAGGCTCAGCGTCACCAGTTCGTTCTTGAAGGGCTGGGCCGCATAGATGTCGCCGAAGGTGATGGAGCCGTCTCCGCGGAAGGTCAATGAGCGCCGAACGCCGGTCTGGTTGACCAGGGCCAGCTGGGCGCCGCCGTTCTGGGGCGCGGCCGTGGCGTCCAGGTAGGCATCGGCTATCAATTGGCCCATGGGGCTGGAGCCAGTGCGGTCGGCCGGCTGCTCGATGGTCTCGGCGATGCGGGCCACGACGCGGTTGATCAGCGCGGCAGACTGGGTTTCGTAAGCGGCCAGGAGGGCGGTTTGCTCCGGCGCCTTGGCGTACCTGGCCGGGTCGGTCACCTCGTTGTGGGCCTCGGCCGAGACGATGCGACGCGTCTTGCGATCCAGCTTCAGGTCGATCGCCGAGACGATCACGCCATAACGCTCGGCACTCGTCACCAGGCGGCCATCGAAACGGCAGACATACGACCTGTGGGTATGCCCGCTGACTACCAGGCCCACGGCCGGATCCAGCTTCTTGACCAGGCCCACGATGGCGCCCGAGAGGCTGGGGCATTCATTGGGCCCGCCGGTCGGATAGCCGCCCTCGTGGATCAGCAGCACGAAGGCCTCCACGCCCTGGGCGCGCAGCTCGGGCAGCAGCTTGTGGACCGTTTCGACCTCATCCTCGAAGCGCAGGCCTTCGGCGGCGGCCGGGCTGATCAGCTCGGGCGTGCCGCGCAGGGCCATGCCTATGAAGGCCACGGGAATGCCGTCGAAGTGGCGGATCTCATAGGGCGGCAGCACCGTCTTGCCGGTCTTGAGGTCGATGGTGCTGGCCGCCAGGTATTTGTAGCCGGCGCCCTTGAAGGGCTCGGGACCCTTGCAGCCGTCCTTGGGATGGCAGCCGCCGTTCTGCTTGCGCAGCAGCTCGTCCAGGCCGTTGTCGAATTCGTGGTTGCCGACCGCACTCAGCTCCAGTCCCATCAGGCTCAGCGAGCGTATGGTCGGCTCGTCATGGAACAGGGCCGAGAGCAGGGGGCTGGCGCCCACCAGGTCGCCGGCCGCCACGAAGATGCTGTGGCGCTGCCCTTCGCGCAGCTGCTTGACGGCACTGGCCAGCAGCTCGGAGCCGCCGGCAGCGACCTGGACCTTCTTGCCCTGATCGCTGGGGTCGGTCACGTTGATGCCTTCGCGACTGGGCTTGACGCTGCCGTGGAAATCGTTGATCGCCAGGATGCGCACGCTGACCGGCACGGTGGGCGTCTGCCAGGCGGCACAGCCGGCGAGCAGCAGGGCGGTGACAAGTACCAGGGGGCGGCGCAGGAACGGCGTGAGCAGCATGGACGGAATCCGGACGGCGGGACTGGGCCGGATTCTAGGGACCAAACGTTTGCCCTTTTATTGCCGGGCGATACAGGGGCGGGCGAATCAGGCCGGGCGATCACCGAGCAGGCGGTGCTCGCATTCCGGCTGGTCGCATTGCTCACAGCTCCAGCGCCAGGGTTTTTGTGCCGCCTGTTGCGCTTGCAGCCGAGTGAACAGGCCGGCTGCGCGATCAGGCCGGGCCAGCAGCAGAGTCAGCAGGTCCAGGGCAGCCTCGACACGCGCCTCACCTTGCCCGGCGACTATCGACCAGGCCAGGCCGACGTCGAGCAGGCTGCGGCGTATCAGTGCATCGATCGGCGCCTGCACCTCAGGGCCCTGGCGCTGGTGGCCGTCGGCCAGCCAGGGTAGGTCCAGCGCGGTGAGCAAGGTGGCAGAGCAACGCTTGTGAAAGCCAAGCGCTGACGGGTAGAGCGAACGGTCGCCGAAGATGAAATCGCTGTAGACCGCGGTCATCAGCGGCGTGGTGTCGCAGATCACCAGCTCATGCGAAGCAGCGGCGGCTTCGATGCGGCGAGTCTGTTCGGCGGCGATGCCGGACTGCTCGTCCTGGCGTGGCGTGCGGCCTTCGCGATCACACCATTCACGCAGCCATTCGTTCACCAAGGCGCAGCGCAGGCCTTCGGCCGACAGTCTCTTGTGCAGCGCCTGCGCCAGCGTCGACTTGCCGCTGCTCTCGGCGCCGACGATGGCGACGATAAGCGCCGCATCAGGCATGGGCAAGCTGTCGCTGCCAGGCGCGCCAGCCAGCCAGCGACATCGGGATGAAGACCGCGTACAGCACGACGGTCAGCCAGTAGCCCTTGTAGGCGAACAGGGCCACGCTGACTGCGTTGACGAGTATCCAGACGCTCCAGTTCTCCTGGTACTTGCGGCCCAGCAGCCATTGGCCCAGCAGGCTGGCCACGGTGGGGAAGGCGTCCCAGTAGGGCAGGTTGGAATCGGTCTGGCGGGCCAGGAACAGGCCCAGTAGCGGCCAGGCCAGCAGGGTAGCCACGAGGGCGAACCAGCGGCCGCGCGGGCCCATGCGGCGCACCTGCAGGGCCGAGCCGTCCTCGGCCTTGCCGCGCAACCACTGCCACCAGCCCCAGATCGCAAAGGCGGCAAATACCAGCTGCAGCGAGGCTTCGCCGTAGAGCTTGCCGCTCCAGAACAGCAGGAAGTAGAGCAGGGAGCTGATGAAGGCCAGCGGCCAGGCGAGGGCATGGACGCGCATATTGCAGACCACCATCCAGACCGCCAGCACGAAGGCGATCACCTCGGCCCAGGTGATGGGGCTGCCCAGCAGCATGAAGGCAGGCGCGAACAGCGGTTGCAGCGAGAGCAGCAGGGCGTCCATGGCGAACGCAGCGCTTCAGCGCAGGACCTGGACGAAGATCTCGTCGGGCTTGACCATGCCCAGCTCGAAGCGGGCCTTTTCCTCGACCATCTCCAGGCCTTCGCGCAGGTCGCGCAGCTCGGCTTCGAGCTGCGCATTGCGGGCACGGGCCTTGGCATTGGCTGCCTCGGCCGTGCGCAATTCCTCGCGCAATTGCGCGCCGCGTCCTATGCCGCCCTTGCCGAACCAGAGCTGGCCCTGGATCAGCAGGAGAAAGGCGGCAAGGATGATGCTGAGAACGCGCACGGCGGGAGTGTATCGTCGGAATCGAGTCGTCCGCCGGGCCGCCCCAAGGACGACTTGAAGCTGTCGTCGCGGGGCAACCCCCGCGACGGCAGGGGTCCCCGCGGGGGACCGCTCGCGTACCCGCAAGCGAGGGGCATCACTTCAGGTTGTAGAAAGCGTCGCGGCCGGGATACGTTGCGACGTCGCCCAGGTCTTCCTCGATGCGCAGCAGCTGGTTGTACTTGGCCATGCGGTCCGAGCGCGACAGCGAGCCGGTCTTGATCTGGCCGGCGTTCAGGCCGACGGCGATGTCCGAGATCGTGTTGTCCTCGGTCTCGCCCGAGCGGTGCGAGATCACGGCCGTGTAGCCGGCGCGCTTGGCCATCTCGATGGCGGCGAAGGTCTCGGTCAGCGTGCCGATCTGGTTGATCTTGATCAGGATCGAGTTGGCGATGCCCTTGTCGATGCCTTCCTTCAGGATCTTGGTGTTGGTGACGAACAGGTCGTCGCCGACGATCTGCACGTTCTTGCCCAGGCGGTCGGTCAGGATCTTCCAGCCGTCCCAGTCGCCTTCGGCCATGCCGTCTTCGATCGAGATGATCGGGTACTTGTCGCACCAGGTGGCCAGCATGTCGGTCCACTCTTGCGAGCTGAGGCTGATGCCGCCTTCGCCTTCCAGCACGTACTTGCCGTCCTTGTAGAACTCGCTGGCGGCGCAGTCCAGGCCGATGGCGATCTGCTCGCCGGCGGTGTAGCCGGCCTTGTCGATGGCGTCCAGGATCATCTGGATCGCGGCCTCATGGCTCTCGACGCTGGGGGCGAAACCGCCTTCGTCGCCCACGGCGGTGGAGATGTGCTTGTCGTGCAGGATCTTCTTCAGCGCGTGGAAGACCTCGGCACCCCAGCGCAGCGCTTCGCGGAACGAAGGGGCGCCCACGGGGATGATCATCAGCTCTTGCAGGTCCAGCGAATTGTTCGCATGGGCGCCGCCATTGATGACGTTCATCATCGGCACCGGCAGCTGCATCGAGCCCATGCCGCCGAAGTAGCGGTACAGCGGCAGGCCGGATTCCTCGGCCGCAGCGCGGGCCACGGCCATGGAGACGGCCAGCATGGCGTTGGCGCCCAGGCGGCTCTTGTTCTCGGTGCCGTCCAGGTCGATCAGGGTCTTGTCCAGGAAGGCCTGTTCAGCAGCATCGAGGCCCAGCACGGCTTCCGAGATTTCGGTGTTGATGTGCTCGACGGCCTTCAGCACGCCCTTGCCGAGGTAGCGGCTCTTGTCGCCGTCGCGCAGCTCGATGGCTTCACGCGAGCCGGTCGAGGCGCCCGAGGGCACGGCAGCGCGGCCCATCACGCCCGACTCCAGCAGCACGTCGCATTCGACGGTGGGGTTGCCGCGGCTGTCCAGGATCTCGCGGCCGACGATGTCAACAATGGCGCTCATTCAAATGTCTCCAAGAGTCAAAAAATCTGCTCGGGCAGCATCCTGCCAGCGATCCGTTACCAGCGCTGAACAAGATGCTGAGCATTTGAGCAGCGCAGGCAGCGGATGGGCGCTCAGCCCTTCTTGTGGTCCAGCGCCGCCTTGATGAAGGCGGTGAATAGCGGATGGCCGTCCCAGGGCGTGGACTTGAACTCGGGGTGGAACTGCACACCGACGTACCAGGGATGGACCGTGCGCGGCAGCTCCACCATCTCGGTCAGCTTTTCACGCTGGGTGATGGCCGAGATCACGAGGCCGGCTTCTTGCAGGCGGTCGAGGTAATGCTCGTTGGCCTCGTAGCGGTGGCGGTGGCGCTCGGTCACGACAGCGCCGTAGATGTCATAGGCCAGGGTGCCGGCCTTGACGTCCGAGCTTTGCGCGCCCAGCCGCATGGTGCCGCCCAGGTCGCTTTTCTCGTCGCGCTTCTGGATGCTGCCGTCGGCGTCCTGCCATTCGTCGATCAGGGCGATGACCGGATGCTTGGTCTCGGGATCGAACTCGGTGGAGTTCGCACCTTCGAGGCCAGCCATGTGGCGGGCGTATTCGATGGTCGCGACCTGCATGCCCAGGCAGATACCCAGGTAAGGAAGCTTGTGCTCGCGGGCGTACTGCGCCGCCAGGATCTTGCCTTCCACGCCGCGCTTGCCGAAGCCGCCGGGCACGAGGATGGCGTCGTACTGCTTGAGCTGGTCGATGTTGTCCTTGCTCAGCTGTTCGGAATCGACGTACTCGATCTTGACGCCGGCATGGTTGTGGATGCCGGCATGGCGCAGCGCCTCGTTCAGCGACTTGTACGAGTCCGAGAGATCGGTGTACTTGCCGCACATGGCGATGGTGACCTGGGTGGCCGGGTTCTCGACCTCGTGCACCAGCGTGTCCCAGCGCCTCAGGTCGGCCGACTTGGTGTTCAGCTGCAGCTTGGTGCAGATCAACTGGTCCAGGCCCTGCTCATGCAGCACGCGCGGCACCTTGTAGATGGTGTTCACGTCCCACATCGAGATCACGCCGTACTCGGGGACGTTGGTGAACAGCGAGATCTTCTCGCGCTCGTCGTCCGGAATGCGGCGGTCGGCGCGGCACAGCAGCGCGTCGGGCTGAATGCCGATTTCGCGCAGCTTCTGCACCGTGTGCTGGGTCGGCTTGGTCTTCAGCTCGCCGGCTGCGGCAATCCACGGCACATAGGTCAGGTGGACGAAGGCGACATTGTTCGGGCCGGCCTTCAGGCTCATCTGGCGAGCAGCCTCGAGGAAGGGCAGGGACTCGATGTCGCCGACCGTGCCGCCGATCTCGACGATGGCCACGTCGACCGCGTCCGGCGTGCCATGACCGGCACCGCGGCGGATGAACTCCTGCATCTCGTTCGTGATGTGGGGGATGACCTGGACGGTCTTGCCCAGGTAGTCGCCACGACGCTCCTTCTCCAGCACCGACATGTAGATCTGGCCGGTGGTGAAGTTGTTGCTCTTCTTCATCCGCGTGGTGATGAAGCGCTCGTAGTGGCCCAGGTCCAGGTCGGTCTCGGCACCGTCGTCGGTGACGAAGACTTCGCCGTGCTGGAAGGGGGACATGGTGCCTGGATCAACGTTGATGTACGGATCCAGCTTGATGAGGGTGACCTTGAGGCCGCGCGATTCGAGGATGGCAGCCAGAGAGGCCGATGCGATGCCCTTGCCGAGGGAGGACACCACACCGCCGGTGACGAAGACGTACTTGGTCATTGTCTTGCAGCGCCCGGCCGTGCGGACGCTGTGGTGGGAAATTGCGATTATAGCGACGCGCTCTGCCCCCGAATCCGGTTCAGCGCAGCCCGGCCCGGGCGTCGGCCTCCAGTGAGCTCATCAATTGCAGAGCGAGGGCCGCCGTGTCATCCGGCTTCTCGAACGGGAACAGATGGCTGCCCTCCATCCAGACGAAATGCCGGCGGGCCAATGCCTTGGAGGCGGCAGCACCTGCCGCGCGCAACTCCTCGCTCTGGGTGCCGGCGATGAAGGCCACCGGGCAGCGCGGTGCATGGCGGGCCAGGATGCGGTCGAGGTTGTGAGGCAGGGTGTCGTAGATCTTGGTCTCGACCTCGCGAGTGAAGCCCAGCTCCACCTCGCCGTCCTCCCGCTCGACAAAGCCCGAGGCCACGTAGTCGGCCAGCACCCGCGGGTCCCAGCGAGCGAACTTGTGCTTGGACTGGAAATGCTCCAGCACCGCCGCACGGTCCGGCCAGCGGTGGCGGCGCTGGCTGGAGACCTTGCCGGGCGAGACCCTGGGCATCAGCCGGGTCGCCTTCATCACCTGGATGCTGTGGGCGCGCCAGCCGCTGACTACCGGCGAATCGATCATCAGCAGCCCGGCCGCGAGGTCGGGCCGCTTGCAGGCGACCAGCAGGCTCAGTGCACCGCCCAGCGAATGGCCGGCCAGCATGACCTGGCCCTCGGGCCTGACGTCCCTCTCGATGAAGTGGATCAGCTGGTCGCGCAGATGCGGCCAGTTGCTGGTGACCGGATAGGCCGGGTCATGGCCGACCATGGGCAGGGCATGGACCTGCCAGCCGGCCGCACGCCAGGTCTCGAACAGCACGCGGTAGCAGCCCGCGGGAAAGCCGTTGGCATGCGTAAAGACGAGGGTCTTCGTGGCGTTCATTGCTTGGCGAGGTTCTTGAGGCGGTACAGCGCCTCCAGGGCCTCGCGCGGCGTCAGTGAATCAGGGTCCAGATCTTGCACCGCTTCGTAGAGCGCGCTGGTCTCGGCCGCGACAGCGACCGGGTTCTCCGGCGGCGGCGCGGCGAACAGGTCGATCTGCGCTTCGGCCTCGCCTGCCTTGCTTTCCAGGGCCTCCAGCGTGGCGCGCGCCTGGCGCACCAGGCTGGACGGCATGCCGGCCAGGCGTGCCACTTGCACGCCATAGCTGCGGCTGGCCGGGCCGGGCTGTATCTCGTGCAGGAAGACGATGTCGTCGCCGCTCTCGACCGCGCCCACATGGCAATTGGCCGCTTGGCTGTGCTTGGTCGGGAACTCGGTCAGCTCGAAGTAGTGGGTCGCGAACAGGGTGAAGGCCTTGCACCTGTCGTGCAGATGGCTGGCGATGGCGCCGGCCAGGGCCAGGCCATCGAAGGTCGAGGTGCCGCGGCCGATCTCGTCCATCAGCACCAGCGAGGCATCGGTGGCGCCATGCAGGATGGCGGCGGCCTCGGTCATCTCCAGCATGAAGGTGGACTGGGCATTGGCCAAGTCATCGGCCGCACCGATCCGGGTGTGGATCGCATCGACCGGGCCCAGGCGGCAGGCCTTGGCCGGCACATGGCTGCCGATGGCGGCCAGCAGGGCGATCAGTGCCACCTGGCGCATGAAGGTGCTCTTGCCGCCCATGTTGGGGCCGGTGATCACCAGCATGCGAGTGCGGGCATCGAGCCGGCAGTCGTTGGCCATGAACTCGCCCGCGCCGGTCTCGCGCAGCCGCATCTCGACCACCGGATGGCGGCCGGCCGTGATGTCTATGCAGGGCTGGTTGACGAACTCGGGCCGGCACCAGCCGAGACTGGCCGAGCGTTCCGCCAGCGCGGCCAGCGCATCCAGGCTGGCCAGCGAACGGCCCAGTCGGGTCAGCGTGGCCAGCTCTTCGTTCAGCTGGTCTATCACCAGCTCGTAGAGGTATTTCTCGCGGGCCAGAGCACGTTCGTTGGCCGACAGGGCCTTGTCCTCGAAGGCCTTGAGCTCGGGCGTGATGTAGCGCTCGGCGTTCTTCAAGGTCTGGCGGCGCTGGTAGTCCATCGGCACCTTGTCGACCTGGCCTTGCGTGACCTCGATGTAGAAGCCATGGACCTTGTTGTACTGGACGCGCAGATTGGCGATGCCGGTGCGGGCCCGCTCGCGGGTCTCAAGGTCCAGCAGGAACGCGTCGCAGTTTTCCTGGATGCCGCGCAGCTCGTCCAGCTCGGTGTCGAAGCCCGTGGCGATGACACCGCCGTCGCGCATCAGCACGGCCGGCTCTTCGGCGATGGCGCGGCGCAGCAGTTCCTCGATGTGCGGCGAAGCGGCCAGGCCGGCAGACAGTTCATCGATGAGTGGGCTGCCGGCGGGCAGGGTGGACATCAGCTGGGGCAGGGTCTGCAGGGTGGCCCGCAGGCCGGTCAGCTCGCGCGGCCTGACCTGGCGCAGAGCGGTGCGGGCGGCAATGCGCTCCACGTCGGAGACATGGCGCATGGACTCGCGCAGCCGCTCGAAGCCGCTGTGCAGGAATGCATCGATGGCGCCGTGGCGAGCCATGGCCTCGGCGCGTTCGCGCTTGGGGTGCAGCAGCCAGTGGCGCATAGCGCGGCTGCCCATGCCGGTGCGGCAGGAGTCCAAAAGCGAGAGCAGGGTCGGTGAGGTTTCGCCGCGCAGGGTCTGGGTCAGCTCCAGGTTGCGCTGGGTGGCCGGCGGAAGGTCCAGCAGCTCGCCCGAGCGCTGCACCTGCAGGCTGCGCACATGGGCAAGGGCGCGGCCCTGCGTGTGCTCGGCGAAGCTGAGCAGCGCGGCGGCTGCAGCTTGCGCGGCCGTCAGTTCCTGCGCATTGAAGCCGGCCAGGCTGGCCACGCCCAACTGCTCGCACAGCTTGCGGCTGCCGAGCTGGGTGTCGAACTGCCAGGACGGCCGGTTGGTGATCGGGAGTCGTGCGGCGAGCACGGCGCCCGGCTGACGTTCACGGTCCACCAGCACCTCGGCGGGCGACAGTCGCGCCAGCCAGGAGCCCAGCTCGGCTTCCTTGCATTCCGAAAGGCCGATCTGGCCCTGGGTCAGCGACAGCCAGGCCAGGCCGAAGCTCTTGCCGTGGCTGGACACGGCCAGCAGGATGGAGTCCTGCTTGTCGGCCAATAGCTCGGAGTCGGTGACCGTGCCCGGCGTGACCACGCGGACGATCTTGCGTTCGACTGGGCCTTTGCTGGTGGCCACATCGCCGACTTGCTCCGCAATTGCGACGGCAACCCCCAGCTTGATCAGCTTGGCCAGGTAGCTCTCCAGCGCATGCACTGGCACGCCGGCCATCACCACCGGCTCGCCGGCACTCTGGCCGCGCGTGGTCAGCGTGATGTCCAGCAGCTGGTTGGCCTTGCGGGCGTCGTCGTAGAACACCTCGTAGAAGTCGCCCATGCGGAAGAACACCAGGTCGTCCGGATGCGCCGCTTTCAGGCGCAGGTACTGGGCCATCACCGGGGTGTGGGCGCTGAAGTCGGCTGGGGCGGCGGCTGGGCTCATCGAGGCAGAAATCGGACGTGCAATGAACAAAGCCCTCGACCGAGGGCTTTGCTGGGAGTCGTGGCGGCGGAGTTTATTAGACCGGGGCGCCGTCGTCCGTCTTCTTGATGCGCACCGGCGCGCGCTTCTTGGGGGCTGCGGCGTCGGCCACCGTATCGGCAGCCGTCTTGGCCGGCTTTTCGGCGGGCGTTGCAGCGGCTTCGTCCTCAGCCTTGATCACGCGGGTGTAGGGCGCCAGGATCTGGACCATCTGGCCATAGATCTTGGGGTTGCCGGCCACGACCTCACGCTGATGCAGGTAGTCGCTCTCGCCGGTGAAGTTGCCGATCAGGCCACCGGCCTCGGTGATGATCAGCGAGCCGGCCGCCAGGTCCCAGGGCTGCAGGCCGGTTTCGAAGAAGGCGTCGTAGTAGCCGGCGGCCACGTAGCAGAGGTCCAGCGAGGCGGCGCCCGGGCGGCGCAGGCCGGCGCATTGCTGCATGACCTCCTCGAACATCTTCACATAGCGCTTGAAGTTGTCGCCCTTGCGGAACGGGAAGCCGGTGCCGATCAGGGCGTCGCCCATGCGGGTGCGCTTGGAGACGCGCAGGCGCTTGTCGTTCAGGAAGGCGCCGCGGCCCTTGGTGGCATAGAACAGGTCGTTGCGAGCCGGGTCATAGACCACGGCCTGCTGGATCACGCCGCGGTGCGACAGCGCGATGGACACGGCATAGACCGGGAAGCCGTGGATGAAGTTGGTCGTGCCGTCCAGCGGATCGATGATCCAGACGAATTCGGAATGCTTGTTGCCGCGCGTGCGGCCGGACTCTTCGGCCAGGATGCCGTGGTCAGGGTAGGCCTGCAGCAGGGTGTCGATGATGGCCTCTTCGGCCGCGTGGTCCACCTCGGTGACGAAGTCGTTGGGCGACTTGCTGTTGATCTTCAGGATGTCCAGGTCCAGCGAGGCGCGGTTGATGATGGCACCGGCTGCACGCGCCGCCTTGACGGCGACATTGAGCATGGGATGGAGAGTGGCTTGCTGCGACATGCTTGGGGACCCTGGATCGTGAGAAAGGGTGAGGTGGACTGGCGGAGGAAAAGAGCGTCGTGGCGCCGCAGGAGCGGCATGGGGCCACGGATAATCGCGGCATTTTAGCCGAGAGCCCATGACCCGCGCCGTGGATTCCACACGATTCATCCTGATCCAGACCAGCCACCCGGGCAATGTGGGCGCCGCCGCCCGGGCCATGAAGGTGATGGGCTTCTCCGAGCTGGTGCTGGTACAGCCGCGTTTTGCCGATGTGCTGTGCCAGGAGGAAACCGTGGCCATGGCCAGCGGCGCGGCCGACATCCTGGCCCGGGCCCGCATCGTCGACACGCTGGCCGAGGCGCTGGACGGCGTCAGCTTTGCCTGTGCCACGGCGATGACGCCGCGGGACTTCGGACCACCGACGCGAGAGCCGCGCTCGCTGTTCACTGAGCTGGCTGCCGGCAGCCACAAGCTGGGCCTGGTGTTCGGCTCCGAGCGCTATGGCATGAGCAACGAGGACGTCTACCGCTGCCACGCGGTGCTCTCCATTCCCACCCATCCCGACTACGGCTCGCTGAACCTGGCCCAGGCCGTGCAGCTGCTGGCCTACGACCTGCGCCAGGCGCTGGGTGGTTTCGCCGTCGAACCTCGGACTTCAGATCCGCAACTGGCCGACGGCCAGGCAGTCCAGGGCCTGCTCGACCATCTTCAGCAGGGCCTGGAGGCCATAGGCTATCTGGACCCGGCCGCGCCCAAGAAGCTGATGCCGCGGCTGAACCAGCTGTTCAACCGGGCCGAGCTGACGGCCGAGGAAGTCCACATCCTGCGTGGCGTGGCACGGAGCATGCTGAAAGCAGGCAAGGCAGGTTCCGGCAAGGGTTGATACCGGTCGCTACACTGGCCAGCCCTCTGTCAGGACCCAGGTCCACCACCATGTTCCAGCGCCTCCGCGAAGACATTGCCTGCATCCTCGAGCGCGATCCGGCTGCCCGGTCGACCTGGGAGGTGCTGACCTGTTATCCGGGCCTGCATGCGCTGCATCTGCACCGGCTCTCGCACTGGTGCTGGACCCATGGCCTCAAGTGGACCGGCCGGGCCTTGTCCAACTTCGGCCGCTTCCTGACCGGCATCGAGATCCACCCGGGCGCCACCATTGGCCGCCGGGTCTTCATCGACCACGGCATGGGCATCGTCATCGGCGAGATGGCCGAGGTGGGCGACGGCTGCACTATCTACCAGGGCGTGACCCTGGGAGGTACGGCCCTGGTCAAGGGTGCCAAGCGCCATCCGACGCTGGAGGCCGGTGTGATCGTCGGTGCCAACGCCTGTGTGCTGGGCGGTTTCACGGTCGGTGCCGGCGCCCGTGTGGGATCTGGGGCCGTGGTGACGCGGCCTGTGCCTGCAGGCGCGACGGCCGTGGGCAACCCGGCTCGCATCATCGAGGCCCAGGCCGATGCGATCCGCGAGGAGGCGGCGGCCAAGATGGGCTTCTCGGCCTATGGCGTCACCGCGGGTGACGATCCGGTCGCCCAGGCCATGAAGGGCCTGATCGACAACGCCGCCGGCCATGAGCACCAGATCGCCATGCTGTGGAAGGCCATCGAGACCCTGTCGGCCGGCGCGGCACGCAAAGACTGCGTGCCTACCGATGCCGCGCTGACCGAGAGCTTCGAGGCCGACAAGCTGAATCAGCTGGTCAGCAAATAGCCTGACTTAGTGATGGACCCCGTGGTCGCCGTGCGCGTGGCCATGGGCCACTTCTTCGGCCGAGGCGGCGCGCACCGAGGCGACCTTGAGCATCACCTTCAAGGCCATGCCGGCCAGCGGATGGTTGCCGTCCAGGTGGACGGTGTCGCCCTTGACCTTGACCACGTTGTAGAGCTTGAACTCGCCGTTGGCGCTTTCGCGCAGCTCCAGCTGGCCGCCGACCTTGACGCCGGGCGGGAAGTCCTTCTTGGCGAGCAGTCGCACCAGGTTTTCGTCACGCGGGCCGAAGGCCTGCTCGACGCTCAGGTTCAGCGTGGCCTGGAAACCGGCCTCCTGGCCTTCCAGCGCTTCCTCAATGGCCGGCAAGGTATTGCCGTAGCCGCCGATCAGGCAGGCCATGGGCTCCTTGGAGGCCTCGATCAGCATTCCCTTGGCGTCGGCCACCTTCAGGTGCAGGGTGGCGACGGTGTCTTTGGTGATCTTCATTTCGTGGCTCGCAATGCGGATTTGGGGCGGAAGGCCTTGCAGACCTCCTCGCGGGTTTCGAGGTAGGGGCCGCCGATCAGGTCCAGGCAATAGGGCACAGCGGCGAAGATGCCGCTGGCCTTCTCGTGGCCGGAGAGGGTCTCGGCAATGGCCTTGGGCTGGCCCGGAAGATTGATGATCAGGGTCCGGCCGCGTATCACGGCGACCTGGCGCGAAAGGATGGCCGTAGGCACGAAGTGCAGTGAGATCTGGCGCATCTGCTCGCCGAAACCCGGCATCTCGCGCTCGGCCACGTCCAGCGTGGCTTCTGGCGTCACGTCGCGCGGCGAAGGGCCAGTGCCACCGGTGGTCAGCACCAGGTCGCAGCGGGCCTCATCGACCAGTTCCCGCAATGTGGCGGCGATCTGCTCGCGCTCGTCGGGGATCAGGCGTGGCTGGAACTCGATGGGGTTCAGCAGGGCGGCCGTCAGCCAGTCCTTCAGCGAAGGCAGACCCTTGTCTTCGTAGACGCCGGTGGAGGCGCGGTCGCTGATGGAGACGATGCCGATGCGGACCGCATCGTGGCCCGCCTCACTCATCGTCGGCTGCCTCGTCTGTCTCGTCAGGCGCTGCTTTCAGCGTGGACTTGACCAGCTGGAACAGCTCGCGGAAGGCGCGGCCATTGCGCTTTTCGGGAACGCCGGCCGCATCCTTGCGTGCGGCGCGGACCAGGTTGCGCAGCTGCTGCACGTCGATGCCGGGAAACTCGGCGATGAATTCCTGCAGCGCCGCGTCGTTCTCGATCAGCCGTTCGCGCCAGCGCTCGGCCTGGTGCAGGGCCAGGCTGTCCTGGGCATGGCCCAGTTTGAAGGCGGCCACGGCCTCGCGGATGGGCTCCGGGTCGATGCGGCGCATCAGCTTGCCGATGTATTGCATCTGGCGGCGCCGGCCTTCGAAATTGGTGATCTTCTTGGCCGCCTGCACCGCATCCAGCAGGATCTCGGGCAGGTTCAGCGGCTCGACCCGGCTGGCCGGCAGGGTCAGCAGGTCTTCGCCCAGCGACTGCAGGTCGTGCATGTCGCGCTTCTTCTGGCTCTTGCTGGGACGATCGAAATCGTCGTCTTCGAACGCCGGTTCGGCTTCGTGATGTCGCATGGTGGGGGAGCTAGAACGCGCTGGGGCTCAGGGGAACAACGGGCCCGTATGATAAGCGCCCCACCTCGCCCCAGCTTTTCATGTCCACCTCCAAGACGTCCTCCGCCACCCATGGTTTCGCCTACAGCCAGGACCAGTTCCGCCAGCTGGTAGAGGATGCACTGGGGGAGGCCAAGCGCCTGGGCGCCAGCGACGCCGGGGCCGAAGTCTCGGAGGGCTGCGGCCTGTCGGTCTCGGTGCGCAAGGGCGACCTGGAGAACGTGGAACGCAACCGTGACAAGTCGCTGGGCATCTCGGTCTACCTGGGTCAGCGCCGTGGCAATGCCAGCACCTCGGACTTCTCGGCTCAGGCGATCAAGGACACGGTGAGGGCGGCCTTCGACATCGCCCGCTTCACGGCCGAAGACCCGGTGGCCGGCCTGCCCGATGAGCAGGATCTGTCGCTGGACGTGGCGGCCCGGCCCGAGCTGGACCTGTTCCATCCCTGGGACATCACGGCCGAGAAAGCCGCCGGCCTGGCCCTGCGCTGCGAGGCAGCGACCTTCGCCACCGATGCGCGCATCACCAATTCCGAAGGCGCGGCCGTCTCGGCCCAGCAATCGCATTTCATTACCGGCAACAGCCGCGGCTTCCGCGGTGGCTATGCCAGCTCGCGGCATTCGATCTCGGTCGCTCCAATAGCCGGACGCGGTGCCGGCATGCAGCGCGATGCCTGGTACAGCTCGATGCGCGACGCGCTGGATCTGGCCAAGCCCGAGGCCGTGGGCCGCTATGCCGCCGAGCGCGCGCTGTCGCGGCTGAAGGCCCGCAAGGTCAAGACGGCCGAGGTGCCCATCCTGTTCGAAAGCACGGTGGCGGCCGGCCTGCTCGGTGCCCTGGTGCAGGCCACCAGTGGCGGCGCGCTCTACCGCAAGGCGAGCTTCCTGCTCGACAGCCTGGGCACGCTGGTGCTGGCCTCGCATATCGACGTGGACGAAGACCCGCATGTGCTCAAGGGCAAGGGCAGCTCGCCCTTTGACGACGAAGGCGTGGTGACCCGCGCCCGCAGCGTGGTCGAGGCCGGTGTGCTGCAGGGCTATTTCCTGTCCACCTATTCGGCCCGCAAGCTGGGCCTGCGCACCACCGGCCATGCCGGCGGCTCGCACAACCTGGTGATGAAGAGCCGCATGACGGCGCCTGGCGACGACCTCAAGACCATGCTGCGCCGCATGGGCCGTGGCCTGTTCGTGACCGAGCTGATGGGGCAGGGCGTCAACTACGTGACCGGCGACTATTCGCGCGGCGCCAGCGGCTATTGGGTCGAGAACGGCGAGATCGCCTACCCGGTCCACGAGGTCACCATCGCCGGCAATCTCAAGGACATGTTCCAGCGCATCGTCGGCATTGGCACCGACCAGTACACGCTGGGCACCAAGACGATTGGCTCGGTGCTGATCGAGCGCATGAAGCTGGCCGGCAGCTGACTGACGCTCGGCTTACGCTCGCGGCGCTTTCTCGCGCGGGTTTCCCCGGTGAAATCGGGGTCAAGCCCGACTCCTAGAATCGGTCGGCTTTCGACCGCATTCCCACATCAGGAGACAAGAGAGATGGAGCGTCGTTCCTTTGTTCGCAGCGCCGGTATTGCCGGCGTGCTGGCCGCCGGTGCTGCACCGGCCATCGTTCATGCCCAGGCCAACATCAAGTGGCGCCTGGCCTCGAGCTTCCCCAAGTCGCTGGACACCATCTTTGGTGCCGCCGACGTGTTCGCCAAGAAGGTCAGCGAGATGACCGGCGGCAAGTTCCAGATCTCGGTCCATGCCGGCGGCGAGCTGATGCCCGCGTTCGGTGTGGTGGACGGCGTGCAGAACGGCACCGTCGAGATGGCCCATACGGCCCCGTACTACTTCTTCGGCAAGGACGAGACCTTTGCCCTGGGCTGTGCCGTGCCGTTTGGCCTGAACAGCCGCCAGATGACCGCCTGGATGGTTGAAGGCAATGGCCTGAAGCTGATGCGCGAGTTCTACCGGAACTACAACATCATCAACTTCCTGGGCGGCAACACCGGCGCCCAGATGGGTGGCTGGTACCGCAAGGAGATCAAGTCCATCGCCGACATCAAGGGCCTGAAGATGCGCATCGGCGGCTTCGCCGGCCGCGTGCTGGAGCGCATGGGCGGCGTGCCGCAGAACATCCCTGGCGGCGAGATCTACTCGGCGCTGGAGAAGGGCACGATTGACGCCGCCGAATGGGTCGGCCCCTATGACGACAAGAAGCTGGGCTTCAACAAGGTCGCGCCGAACTACTACTTCCCCGGCTGGTGGGAAGGCGGCCCGCAGCTGGACTTCTTCATCAACACCAAGGCTTTCGACTCGCTCTCGGCCGAGTACAAGGCCGTGGTCGAGGCGGCTTCTGCCATGGCCCATGTGGACATGCAGGCCAAGTACGACGCCAAGAACCCCGGCGCGCTGAAGGAACTGGTCGGCTCGGGTACCAAGCTGTTCAAGTTCCCGCGCGACGTGATGGAAACCGCCTTCAAGGAATCGATGGCGATCTACAGCGAGCTGTCGGCCAAGAATCCGAACTGGAAGAAGGTCTACGAGGACATGGCCGTGTTCCGCCGCGACCAGAATCTGTGGTTCAAGATCGCCGAAGCCGGCTTCGACGACTTCATGCAGTCGCAGAAGTTCTGAGCCCTAGTGCTTGGCAAGAAAACGGGCGCCATGGCGCCCGTTTTTCATGGGCGGGCCAACCAGGCCCGTCCGCTTGACTACTTCTTGCCGGCTTCCTGCTGCAGGGCACGCCGGATGGCTTCGGCCGGATCCTCTTCGGCCTGGGTGGCCGACGAGGCGCCCGATGCCGGCGCCGATGCAGCCGACGCCGCGCCGTCGGCCTTGAACATCTGACTGAAGTCGTCCTGCTTGTCCTCGCTGCGGCCGCCGTCGATGTTCTGCAGCATCTCGGCCGCCTTGTTCATGTCGACCGCCTTCTCCTTCTCCAGGAAGGCCGTCACGGTGACCGGGAAGAAGATCACGATGGCCACCAAGATCAGCTGCATGAACACCCAGGGGATAGAGCCCATGTAGATGTCGCTGGACTCGACTTTCTTGGGCAGGCTGCCGTTCTTGAACAGCGTGTCCGCGATGCCGCGCAGGTAGAACAGCGCAAAGCCGAAGGGCGGGTGCATGAAGCTGGTCTGCATGTTGACGCACAGCATCACGCCGAACCAGACCAGGTCTATGCCCATCTTGTCGGCCACCGGGCCCAGGAAGGGCAGGATGATGAAGGCGATCTCGAAGAAGTCGAGGAAGAAGGCCAGGAAGAAGATGAAGACGTTGACCGCGATCAGGAAGCCGGTCTGGCCGCCAGGCAGAGTGGACAGCATGTGCTCGATCCAGACTCCGCCTTCCACACCCTGGAAGACCAGCGAGAAGGTGCGCGAGCCGATCAGGATGAAGACCACCATGGCGGTGATGCGCATGGTGCCAATCATGGCTTCCTTGACCAGTGGCCAGGTCAGCCTCTTGTGCATGGCCGCCAGGATGAAGGCGCCCACGGCACCCATGGCGCCGGCCTCGGTCGGCGTGCAGATGGCGGTGTTGATGCCCGGCAGGCCGCCCATGCTGCCCAGCACGGCAAAGATCAGGATTGCCGAGGGGATGATGCCGCGCAGGCACTTGGCCCACAGCGCCCAGCCTTGCAGCGTGCGCGCTTCCTTGGGCACGCCCGGCAGGTGGTGCGGCTTGAGGCGCGTCAGCACGAAGGTGTAGAGCGCGAAGATCACGACCTGCAGGATGGACGGGCCCCAGGCGCCCTTGTACATGTCACCGACCGAGCGGCCGAGCTGGTCGGCCAGCACCACCAGCACCAGCGACGGTGGCACCAATTGCGTGATCGTGCCCGAGGCCGCGAGCACGCCGGTGGCATAGCGCATGTTGTAGCCGTAGCGCATCATGACCGGCAGCGAGATCATCGCCATGGCGATCACCTGCCCGGCCACGGTGCCGGTAATGGCGCCCAGGATGAAGCCGACGATGATGACCGAGTAGCCCAGGCCTCCGCGCACCGGGCCGAACAACTGGCCCATGGAGTCCAACATGTCCTCGGCCAGGCCGCATTTCTCCAGCAGCGAGCCCATCATCGTGAAGAAGGGAATGGCCAGCAGCAGGTCGTTGGACAGGATGCCGAACACGTTCTGCGGCAGGGCCGCCATGAACTCGGGCGGGAACCAGCCCTGGCTGACGGCGAAGAAGCCGCAGGCCAGGCCCAGCGCGGCCAGCGAGAAGGCCACCGGAAAGCCGATCAGCATGATGGCAATCAGGCCCGCGAACATCAGCGGGGGGAAATTCTCCATCGCCATCATTGCAGCGGCCTCTCGTAGTGCGTATCCATCTCGAACCTGTGCGTCAGCCAGCCGACTCGCTTGATCACCTCGGCCAGGCCCTGCAGCCAGACCAGGGCGAAGCCCAGCGGCAGCATCAGCGCCGCGGGCCAGCGAATCAGGCCGCCGGCGTTGTTCGACACCTCGCCGCTGCTGAACAGCTTCCAGACGTAGGCAATCAGGCCCAGGCTGTTGACGCTGTCATCGGGACGCATGCCCGTGGTCAGCTTGACCAGGAAGAAGGACCAGGACAGCCAGCCCGCATAGGCCATCACCGGCAGCAGGAAGACCAGCAGGCCGAACAGGTCCACATAGACCTTCCCGTGGCTGCTCAGGCGGCTGTAGATCAGGTCGACGCGCACATGCTCGTTGACGCGGAGCACCTGGGCCGCACCCAGCATCACGCAGGCGGCGAACAGGTACCACTGGATTTCGAGGAAAGCATTCGAGCTGATGTCGAAGCCGTAGCGCACGACGGCATTGGCGGCGCTGATGAAGCACGACAGGATGACGGCCCAGGCGGCAAGCTTGCCGAAGCGGTCATTCAGACTGTCTATGCCCCTGGCAATGGCTAGCAGGGCATTCATCCTTGGGTTCCAGGTGAGAGTGCGGGGCGGGGCCGTCTCTCATCCGGAACATCGCTCACGAATATCGCTACGGCACATCACTGCCACGGGCTGTGGCCTGGATGCACTGTAGCGATTCGGAATGGTGCTCGGACCGCGTTTTGGGTCCGTTCAGGGTAAGCCCTATCAGAGAGCTTCAGCCGAGCGGAAGAGCTTGCCGGAGCGGGCGCCCGAGCGGCAGAAGGCCAGGATTGGGCGGGGCAGGGTGTCGATCAGTGCGCGCATGGCGGCGATCTCGTCCGGCGACTGATAGCCGCCGGACACCGGCAGATGCCGGTATTCCAGGCCGACGGCGCGGGCCGCCGACGCCATGGCTTCGCTGGTCGGCTGGTCGGGGCCGCCCTCGAAGTCCGGGCGGTTGTTGATCACGCTCTTGAAGCCGGCCGCCGCAATGGCTGCCATGGCTTCGGGCGTCAGCTGCGGGGCGGTGCAGAAGTCCGGGGCCAGCTGTTGGAGCGGCAGTTCCGTCATGCCGGGCTCCTCAGGGGGCCAGGGCGGCCTTGACCGCCGCCGACACCAGGCCCATGTCGGCCTTGCCAGCCAGCTTGGCCTTGACGGCGCCCATCACCTTGCCCATGTCGCCCGGACCCTTGGCGCCCAGCTCAGCAACGATGGCGACCACGGCGGCCGTGATCTCGTCGGCTGACAGCCGCTCCGGCAGGTAGGCTTCCAGCACCTTGAGTTCAGCCGTTTCCTTGTCGGCCAGGTCCTGGCGACCGGCGGCGCTGAATTGGCTGATCGAGTCCTTGCGCTGCTTGATCAGCTTGTCGACGATGGCCACCAGGGCGGTGTCATCGACGACGACGCGCTCGTCGACTTCCTTCTGCTTGACGGCGGCCAGCAGCAGGCGGATCGTGCCCAGGCGTTCCATTTCCTTGGCTCGCATGGCGGCCTTCATGTCTTCGGTGATGCGGTCTTTGAGGCTCATGTCGGACTTTCTAGCTTGGTGAGATCGGGCGTCGGCCAATAAAAAAAGCCCGTGGCAGCGTCCTGCTCGGGCTTTCTTTGTTTCGCGGGTCGATCAGATCGGGCCCGCGCGAAGCTTGGTTCCCGGAGGAATCAGTACAGCTTCTTGGGCAGCTGCATGCTGCGAACGCGCTTGTAGTGGCGCTTGACGGCGGCGGCCTTCTTGCGCTTGCGCTCAGCAGTGGGCTTTTCGTAGAACTCGCGGGCGCGCAGATCAGTCAGCAGGCCCAGCTTTTCAATGGTGCGCTTGAAGCGGCGCAGTGCCACATCGAAAGGCTCGTTCTCTTTGACGCGAATGGTGGTCATGAAACAGTGATTCCTATTAATGCGCTCGGTGTTCGAGAGTTGCCTGATTCGCCGGCCATTCATCAAGAATCGCCTTTGGATGCAGCCCCTCAAGCAGACTTTCCGGAAATCCGCTTCCGAATCGACACGCAGGGTTTTGCTAGCAAAGACGTGGATTGTAGCCCGAAAACAATCAATTTGCCAAACTACCGGCCAAGTTAGCCGAGGGGATGGCATCGACCGAGAGTGCACAGGCTGCGGCGCTGGACCAGGCCCACTGGAAGTTGTAGCCACCCAGCCAGCCGGTCACGTCGACGACTTCGCCAATGAAATGCAGGCCAGGCACCAGGCGGCTTTCCATGGTCTGCGAACTCAGCTCGCGGGTATCGACTCCCCCACGCATCACTTCAGCCTTGCGCCAGCCTTCGCTGCCGTTTGGTTTCAGCCGCCAGCGCTTCAGCGAATCGGCCAGCTGAAGTAGGTCCTTGTCCTTGCATTCGGGCATCGGGCGCGTGGCGTCCAGCTTCAGGCGCTGCAGCCAAGCCTGGGCGAGGCGCTGGGGAAGCAGGGCGGCAATTTCGTTGGCGAGGTGACGGCGCGAGCCGGCCTTGAGCTCGCCGAGTACATCGGCCAAGTCATGTTCCGGTGCCAAGTCGAGCTGCAACTCCTGGCCTTCATGCCAGAAGCTGGAGATCTGCAGAATGGCCGGGCCACTGAGACCTCGATGGGTGAACAGCAGATCCTCGAAAAATCGGCCGCGAGCCTTGCCTTGGCCGCAACTCAGTTCAACCGGAAGCGACAAGCCCGCCAGATCGGCAAACGGTGCCCAGTCCTCGGGCGCAAAGGTCAGCGGCACCAAGGCGGGGCGGGGCTCGACGAGGCGATGACCGAAGCGTTGGGCCAAGCGCAGCCCCCAGTCGCTGGCACCGATCTTCGGAATGGACAGACCGCCCGTGGCGACGACGACTCGCTGGCTTGAGACCAGGCCCCGCGACGTCTCCAGTTCGAAGCCGCCATCGACTCGGCGAACATCCGCAACGGTACATGGTTGCCAGCGCTCCACGCCTCCAGCCTCACATTCAAGCAGCAGCATCTGGATGATCTGTTCGGCGGAGTCGTCGCAGAACAGCTGGCCCTTGTGCTTCTCGTGGAAGGCGATGCCATGTCTCTGAACCAGGCCTATGAAGTCCTTGGCGGTGTAGCGGGCCAGGGCGCTGCGACAGAAAGCGGGGTTGTCCGAAAGAAAGTTTGATGGCCCGGCTTCGCGATTGGTGAAGTTGCAGCGACCGCCGCCGGAAATGCGGATCTTCTCCGCCAGCTTCGCCGCATGGTCGATCAACAGCACGCGCAGGCCGCGCTGGCCGGCAATGCCGGCACAAAAAAGCCCGGCAGCGCCGGCGCCGACAATGGTTAGATCGAAGCTTTGCATGGGGCCGCAATTGTCGCCGAGCGGCCTGCGGTGCCGGCCAAGCGCGGTTCAGCCCCCTCAGACGGGTGCTTTTCCGAGGCTGTAGACCACTGTTTCGGTGCGAACATTGCCCGGCGCAAGGCCGCCGGACGGTCGAATATCGGTAGCATCCCTGCCCGACAAGCTAGGGAGCTGTGTTGCATGGAGCGCCCTTGGCACTTGATGCCTCGTTCCCGCGGCACCTACATTCGACCAAACCGGCTTGTACAAGCGGGATTTGCTGCCGGCTTCGCGGTGCGCTAGGCCGGCCATTCGAGGGCTCATGGACACGACTGCTTCTGACTCTGGCGTGACACCGCCTCCGGCTGGCCTGTTCGGTCAATGGCTCGGCGGCCTGGGTTCGCGCGAGCACGAGGCCGCGTTGAGGCTGCTCAGCCTGATCGAGCCGCAGGGCAGCATGGTCAGCGTCAAGTCACTCGCAAATGGCCGCTATGTCTATGCCAGCTCAGGCATGGACATGCTGTTTGACAAGGGCGAGGCGCAGATTGTCGGCAGTACCGACAACGACTTGATGCGGGCCGACGAAGTGGTCGCCATGCGCCGGGCCGAGCAGTCGGTACTGGCTCAGCGCGGCATGGTGCTCAGCGAGCACAAGCTCGAGCTGGGTGGGCGCCGCCGAGAGTTCACCGTGACCCGCGCCCCGATCGGCACTGAATATTTGATGGCGCTGTGGACTGAACGCACCGAGGAAAGGCATCGCGAAAGCCATCTGCAACGCGCATTGCAACAGATCGAGCAGCAACAGAAGGCGCTGGAACAGCTCAGGCGTGATCTGCAGAAAGGCAGTGGTCGCGACGATGTCTCTGGCCTTTACTTGCGGGCTCAGTTCGATGACCAGCTGTTGCGCGAGATTGATCTCTCGACCCGCGAGCATCGCGAGTTTGCCTTGGTGATGATTGCCATCGACGCATCGCCGACCAAGATGGGCGAGTTGGGGGCGGAGGCGCAACAGCGCATGCTGGAAGGTGTGGGCCGGATGTTGCGAGCCAACACCCGTGCGATGGATGCGGCCTGTCGAGTCGGCGAAGAGCGCTTCGCGGTACTTTTGTCTGGCGTTGGGCTGGCTACGGCCCACGCACGTATGGAGCAACTGCGCCGCCAATGCATGGCGCAGATCGTGGTCCTGAACGGTGAAGACCTCGGCCTGTCGCTGTCATTGGGCGTGGCCAGTTTCCCGCATACGGCCTCGCGGCAGGAAGATCTGCTTGCGGCCAGCGAGGCTGCGGTGCTGGAGGCTCAGCGACGTGGCGGCAACCAGGTGGTGCTGGCCTCGATCCCGTTCGCCGTGCTGTCCTGATTCAGCCGGCCAATCCCTTGTAGAGCATGTAGGCCGCCAGCAGGAACAGCAGGCCGGCGAAGGCGCGCTTGAGCTGGCTGACGTTCATGGCATGCGCGGCCTTGGCGCCAAGCGGAGCCATGGAAACGCTGGCCAGGGCTATCACCACCAGCGCCGGCAGATAGAGGTAGCCAAAGGCGCCTGGCAGGGCGGGTTGCAAGTGCCGGCCGCCTATCAGGTAGCCGACTGTGTTGGCCAGGGCGATCGGGAAGCCAAGTGCTGCACTGGTGGCGACGGCGTTGTGAATGGCGACGTTGCACCATGCCATGAAGGGCACTGAAATGAAGCCGCCGCCGGCACCTACAAGGCCAGACAGCAGGCCTATTCCTGTGCCTACACCGAACAATCCGCTGGCGCCAGGCAATTGGCGACTGGGCGCGGGCTTCTTGTCGCGCAGCATCTGGAACGCCGAAAAGCCGACGAACAGCGCAAAGACCAAGGCCAGCCAGGCGCCTTTCAGCAAGGCAAAGATCCCGGCACCGGCCAGCAAACCTCCAACCAGGATGCCGGGCGCCAGGCTGCGCACCACATCCCACCGCACCGCGCCGCGCTTGTGGTGTGCACGCACGCTGGAAATTGAAGTGAACAAGATGGTGGACATCGAGGTGGCAATCGCCATCTTGACGGCCATGTCGGCGCCCACGCCACGCTGCGACAACAGGGCGGTCAGCAACGGCACCATCAGCATGCCGCCGCCTATGCCCAGCAGACCGGCCAGAAAGCCGGCAACCAGGCCCAGGCTCAGCAGCTCGACGAACAGTAGGGGATCCATCAAACGCCAAGCAGGCGGCAGACCTCGGCCCACTCGCTCGGCAATACCGGAGTGATCGAAAGCCGGTTGCCTGCTTGCAGCGTGCGCATGGTGGCCAGCTTCGAAGCCGCTCGCATCTCGGACAAGCCGAGCAGCCGGGTCTTGCGGCGCAGCTTGACGTCCACATGCAGCCAACGCGGCTCCTCGAGCTTGGCCTTGGGATCGAAATACGGGCTCTTGGGATCGAACTGACTGGCGTCCGGATAGGCCGTGCTGGCTACCTCGGCCAGTCCTGCAATACCAGGGGCTGGGCAGGACGAGTGATAGAACAGCACGCCGTCCCCGACCTGCATGCCGTCGCGCATGAAATTGCGGGCCTGGTAGTTCCGTACGCCTATCCAGGGCACGGTCTGCTTGGGCGCAGCAGCCAAGTCATCGATCGAGCATTCGTCCGGCTCGGACTTCATCAGCCAATAGTTCACCGCGGGCCTCGCTGGGTCGGTGTTGGACGGGAAGAAGAGGGGGTGTCCACCGCGAGCCGCAAGCCGCATTCCTGAACCCAGGGTGATTCAGGTGGGCGAGGTCAGCCCGACATCGGGTTCATCTGACGCGAGACGATCACGCCAGCCGGGCAATGTTCCAAGCCCTTGCTCAGAGAGCATCGGTTCAAGGAAATATAAAACTTGCGCGAACGCGATGGACCGGCCGGATTCTACGCGCCGTCACCCGGGCTTTCAGAGCAGTTGACCGTCTTCCGACAGGGCTTCATCCAGCCGCTTCATCAGCGTTTCAAACTCCGTGCCGCCGGCCGTCGATTCGCCGCTGGCAGGGGCCGCGGCGGGGGCCTTGCTGACCGTCGATTTGCCGGCCTGTTCCGCCAGTTGGTAAGCCAGATTCAGTGCGGCCAGCACGGCAATGCGCTCGCGCGCCTTGATCTTGCCGGCATCGCGAATCGCACACATCTCGCGATCAACCTGTGCCACGGCGCGGCCCAGAGTATCGGCACCGCCGTCGGGGCAGCCAAGCAGGTAGCTTTGGCCCATGATGGTGACTTCCATCTGCTTCATTGCCATGGTGCTCAGTCCGTCTTTCCGGTGTCGGTGGTTTCAACAGGCAGGCGCTCAAGCAGCGCGTCTATGCGCGAGCGCGCGGCACCCAGCCGGGAGCGCAGGCTGTCGCGCTCCTGCGTGAGGGCCTGCACTTGCTCCTGGAGCAGGACGTTGGTGCGCTTGAGTTCCTCATGGCGCAGCAGCAAGCGTTCTACCCGTTCAAAGAGATCGGTCAGGCTGGGCATGGCTTGGAGGGTTGGCGGCAAGGGGCTCATTGTAGGCGCCGGCCATGGTCGCATTGGGCGCGCACCAGACAGCTCTCGCAGCGCGGCCGGCGGGCCTGGCAGACATAGCGGCCGTGCAGGATCAGCCAGTGGTGGGCGTCGACCAGGTACTGCGGCGGAACGCGGGCCAGCAGGCCGTGCTCGACCGCCAGCGGGGTCTTGCCGGGCGCCAGCCCCGTGATGTTGGAGACGCGGAAGATATGCGTGTCCACCGCCATCGTCGGCTCACCGAAGGCGACGTTCAGCACGACGTTGGCCGTCTTGCGCCCCACGCCGGGTAGGGCTTCCAGGGCCTCGCGGCTGCGTGGCACCTGACCGCCGTGCTGCTCCAGCAGGATGCGGCAGGTGGCGATCAGGTTCTTGGCCTTGGTCCGGAACAGGCCGATGGTCTTGATGTAGTCGGCCAGGCGCTGCTCGCCGAGTGCCAGGATCTGGGCCGGCGTATTCGCGATCGGGAACAGTTTGCGCGTGGCCTTGTTGACTCCTACGTCGGTGGCCTGGGCCGAGAGCAGCACGGCCGCCAGCAGTTCGAAGACGCTGGCGTATTCCAGTTCGGTCTGCGGCGCGGGATTGGCTTGCTTGAGGATGGCGAAGAACTCGCCGATCTGCTGGGGCTTCATGCCCCCGATTTTGCTCGAGCGCGCGCGCGTGCCAGCGCTGCTTCGATCACCGCCCGCTTGTTGTCCAGCTCCACCGGGTCGGTGAGCTTGGATGCGGCGGCCACATCGGCCAGCTTGGCTTCGGCCTTGCGTTGCAGGCGTTCGTTGTTCTCAAGCTCGGCGCGGTGCTGCCGGAACTGTCGGAAGTCGTAGCGCTGCTTGGCCGCGTCGGCGAGCGCCGGGTCCCAGGCGGCCCAGCCGGTCTTCTGCCCATCGATCTCCACCATGCTGATGCAGTCCACCGGGCATGCCGGCAGGCAGAGCTCGCAGCCCGTGCACTGCTCGGCCACGATCAGGTGCATCTGCTTGGGCGCGCCGACTATGCAGTCCACCGGGCAGGCCTTGATGCAAAGCGTGCAGCCAATGCACCAGTCCTCGTCGATCACGGCCAGCGCGCGCGTGGCCTCGATGCCGTTCTCAGGGTTCAAGGGCAGCACCGGCCGACCGGTCAATGTCGACAATCGGCGGACGCCTTCGTCACCGCCTGGCGGGCATTGATTGATCTGGGCTTCGCCGACGGCAATAGCCTCCGCGTATCGGCGGCAGTCCGGATAGCCGCAACGGGTGCACTGAGTCTGCGGAAGGGCCCGGTCTATGCGTTCAGCCAGGCCTTGCTGGTTCAGGTTCATCCGGCCTTGCGGCTGCGCGGGCTGGCGGCCTTCTTGGCCGGCGCCTTGGCGGCGGTCGGCTTCAGCGGCTGGCCCTGGTACTTGGCGATGAACTCTCGTACCTCTGGATAGACCTTCTCGCGCCAGCGGCGGCCCGAGAAGATGCCGTAGTGGCCGGCGCCAAGGGCGTCGTAGTGGAACTGGTGGCCCTTGGGGATGCCGTTGCAGAGATCATGCGCGGCGCGCGTCTGGCCCGCGCCGGAGATGTCGTCCAGTTCGCCTTCCACGGTCAAGAGGGCGGTCGTCTTGATGTCCTGCGGCCTCACGAGCTGGCCCTTGACCTCCCAGGTGCGGTTGACCAGAGCGAAGTCCTGGAACACTGTCTTGATCGTGTCCAGGTAGTACTCGGCCGGCATGTCCAGCACGGCGTTGTACTCGTCGTAGAACTGGCGGTGCTGTTCGGCGCTGTCGTCGTCGCCGCGCACCAGGTCGAGGAAGTAGTCGTAGTGCGAGCTCAGATGGCGGTCCGGGTTCATGGCCACGAAGCCGGTGTGCTGCAGGAAGCCGGGATAGACGGCACGGCCCGCGCCCGGGTAGTTGGTCGGCACGCGGAAGATGACATTGTTCTCGAACCAGCTGTGGCTCTTGTTCATCGCCAGGTTGTTGACCGCCGTGGGGCTCTTGCGGGCGTCGATGGGGCCACCCATCATGGTCATCGTGATCGGCGTTGTTTCGCCGTTCGAGGCCATCAGCGAGATGGCCGCGAGCACCGGCACGGTGGGCTGGCAGACCGACATCACATGCAGGTCGGGGCCGACGTGGCGGATGAATTCCTGCACGTAGGCGATGTAATCGTCCAGATGGAAGGGGCCCACCTCGGTCGGCACCATGCGGGCGTCGGTCCAGTCGGTGATGTAGACCTTGTGGTCCTTGAGCAGGGTGCGGACCGTCTCGCGCAGCAGGGTCGAGTGGTGGCCCGAGAGCGGAGCGACCACCAGAACGGTCGGCTGCTCCTTCATCTTGGCCAGCACCTTGAGGTTGTCGGTGTAGCGCTTGAAGCGCAGCAGCCGGCAGAAAGGCTTTTGCAGCGGCACAAGTTCCTGGACCGCCACCTCGACGCCATCAACCTCGACGCTTCGGATGTCGAATTCGGGCTTTTCGTAGTCCTTGGCCAGCCGGTGCATCAGGTCCAGACCGGCTGAGACCCGCTGGGCGAGCGGCGTGTGCGTGAAGGGAGACAGCGGATGGCTGTAGAGCTTGGCCGAGGCGCTGGCGAACTCCGAGAAGGGGCTCATCAACGCGCGCTGGGTTTCGTAGAGCTGATACAGCATGGCGGCAGACCTGGGTAGGGCGAGGCAAAGAGGCCTCCATATTGCCTGAGTTTGTGCAATGCAGCATCGGCATCAATCCGGGGATGAGGCCACGGATGGATGCGCGGGCGCCAAAAAATGGCGCTATTTGGTGCAAATGTGCGGCGACCGTACGGCCGAGCCGGCTCAGGCCTTGAGAACGGCGGCCATGGCGGCGGCCACGGCAGGCAGGTTCTTCTCGTTCAGCGCCGCGACGCAGATGCGTCCCGAATCCACGCCATAGATGCCGAACTCGCTGCGCAGGCGCTGCATCTGGGCGGCATTGAGGCCGGAGTAGCTGAACATGCCCTTCTGGCGGGTGACGAATTCCAGGTCCGCGCGGACGCCGGCGGCCTTCAGGGCAGCCACCAGGGCGCCGCGCATGGCCTTGATGCGAACGCGCATGCCGGCCAGCTCTTCTTCCCACATGGCACGCAGAGCGGGCGTGCCAAGGACGGTGGCGACGACCTGTGCACCATGGGTGGGCGGGTTCGAATAGTTGGTGCGGATCACGATCTTCAGCTGGCTCAGCACCTTGGCCGTCTCATCGGCCGACGCACAGACCACGCTCAGTGCACCGACCCGCTCGCCGTACAGCGAGAAGCTCTTGGAGAAGCTGGTGGAGACGAAGAAGTCCAGGCCAGCGGCCAGGAACTGCTGGATGACAGCGCCGTCCTCGGCAATGCCTTCGCCAAAGCCCTGGTAAGCCATGTCGAGGAAGGCGACCAGGCCCCGGGCCTTGACGGCGGCCACCACCTGCTCCCATTGAACCGAGGTGAGGTCGTAGCCAGTCGGGTTGTGGCAGCAGGCATGCAGCACCACCACGGTGCCGGCAGGCGCGGCATTCAGCGCGGCCAACATGCCATCGACATTGATGCCGCGCTGGTCGGCGTCGTAGTAGGGGTAGCTCTCGACCGTGAAGCCGGCATTGGTGAACAGGGCGCGGTGGTTCTCCCAGCTCGGGTCGGAGATCAGCACTTTTGCTGCCGGATTCAGGCGCTGCAGGAAGTCGGCACCGATCTTGAGGCCGCCGGTGCCGCCAATGGCCTGGACCGTGGCCACGCGGCCGGCCTTGAGGATTTCGCTGTCGGCGCCAAAAACCAGGCCCTGCACGGCCTTGTCATAGGCGGCGATGCCGTCGATCGGCAGGTAGCCGCGCGCCTTGGGGGCGGCCTGCATGCCGGCTTCGGCCTCGGCCACGCAGCGCAGCAGGGGCAGCTTGCCGTTCTCGTCGTAGTAGACGCCGACGCCCAGATTCACCTTGGCCGGATTGGTGTCGGCGTTGAACTGCTCGTTGAGACCCAGGATCGGGTCACGCGGGGCCATGGCGACGGCGGAGAACAGGGACATGGAGCTCTTTCTTCCTGACAGGACGGTGGCATGAGGGCTTGCTGAGCGGTGCGGCGGCAGCCTGGCGACTGCGCTACGCTGTCGGGCTGTTGGCTGCCGACGCCAGCGCCGCCGATTCTAGGTGGCGGCGGGACGGCAGCTCAGGGAATTCCCGATGCAAGAAGCGACTGCCGCCATGCCTGCCCCAGAGGGAGCCGAGGACGCGCCGAAGGGCGAGTTCGTCAGCTTCGAAGGCTCTCCGTTCCAGCTTTTCCAACCTTTCCCGCCGGGCGGGGACCAGCCCACGGCCATTGCCCAGCTGGTCGAAGGCCTCAACGACGGCCTGAGCTTCCAGACGCTGCTGGGCGTGACCGGTTCCGGCAAGACCTACACCATGGCCAACGTGATCGCCCGCATGGGGCGACCGGCCATAGTCTTTGCCCACAACAAGACGCTGGCGGCCCAGCTGTACAGCGAGTTCCGGGAGTTCTTCCCCAAGAACGCGGTCGAGTACTTCGTTTCCTATTACGACTACTACCAGCCCGAAGCCTATGTGCCGCAGCGAGACCTGTTCATAGAGAAGGACAGCGCGATCAACGAGCAGATCGAGCAGCTGCGGCTGTCCTGCACCAAGAGTCTCCTCGAGCGCCGTGACGTGATCATCGTGGCCTCGGTCTCGGCCATCTACGGCATCGGCAACCCCAGCGACTATCACCAGATGGTGATGACGCTGCGCACCGGCGACAAGATGGGTCAGCGCGACGTAATAGCCCAACTGATCCGAATGCAGTACACGCGCAACGAGATGGAGTTCAGCCGCGGGCATTTCCGTGTTCGCGGCGACACCATCGACGTGTTCCCGGCCGAACATTCGGAACTGGCGCTGCGCATCGAGCTGTTCGACGACGAGGTGGAAGGGCTTTCGCTGTTCGATCCGTTGACCGGGCAGATCCGCCAGAAGATCCCGCGCTTCACCGTCTACCCGAGCAGCCACTACGTCACGCCGCGCGAGCGGGTGGTGGCCGCCGTAGAGACCATCAAGGAAGAGCTGCGCCAGCGCCTGGGCCAGTTTGTGCAGGACGGCAAGCTGGTCGAGGCTCAGCGCATAGAGCAGCGCACGCGCTTCGACCTGGAGATGCTGCAGGAGGTGGGCCACTGCAAGGGCATCGAGAACTACACGCGCCATCTGTCGGGCGCCCAGCCCGGTGATCCACCCCCGACCCTGGTCGACTACCTGCCGCCCGATGCGCTGATGTTCGTCGACGAAAGCCATGTGACCCTGGGCCAGTTCGGTGCCATGTACAACGGCGACCGCTCGCGCAAGACGACCCTGGTCGAATATGGCTTCCGCCTGCCTTCGGCGTTGGACAACCGGCCGCTGAAGTTCGAGGAGTTCGAGCGCAAGATGCGCCAGGCCGTCTTCGTCTCGGCCACGCCGGCCAATTACGAGAAGGAGAACGCCGGCCAGGTGGTGGAGCAAGTGGTCCGTCCAACCGGACTGGTGGATCCGGTGGTCGAAGTGCGCCCGGCGACTCATCAGGTGGACGACGTCTTGCAGGAGATCCGCCTGCGGGTGGAGTCAGCCGAGCGGGTGCTGATCACCACGCTGACCAAGCGCATGGCCGAACAGCTGACCGACTACCTGTCGGACAACGGCGTCAAGGTGCGTTACCTGCACTCGGACGTGGACACGGTGGAGCGGGTCGAAATCCTGCGCGACCTGCGCCTGGGCACTTTCGACGTGCTGGTCGGCATCAACCTGCTGCGCGAGGGTTTGGACATCCCGGAGGTTTCGCTGGTGGCCATCCTGGATGCGGACAAGGAGGGCTTTCTGCGCTCCGAGCGAAGCCTGATCCAGACCATAGGCCGTGCCGCTCGGAACCTGAATGGCAAGGCCATCCTCTATGCGGACCGGATTACCGATTCCATGCGCAAGGCCATCGACGAAACCGAGCGCCGCCGCAACAAGCAGATTGCCTTCAACGCCGAGCACGGCATCACGCCGCGGGGGGTGCAGAAGCGCATCAAGGAACTGATCGAAGGCGTCTATTCCGACAAGGCCGGGCGTGACGACCAAAAGCTTCTCGCCGCTGCGGCGGTCGAGGACCTGTCCGAGAAGGATCTTGGCAAGCGCATCGCCCAGCTCGAGAAGAAGATGCTGGAACATGCACGCAATCTCGAATTCGAGCAGGCCGCCCGGGTGCGCGACCAGCTGGCGCAGTTGCGCGAGCAGGCCTTCGGAGCGGCGGTTCACGACAATATCGTTCCCATCCAGGCCGCCAAGGGAAACCGCTGAATGTTCGCCAAGCCATTGATAGACCGCATGCTGGGCCGCCGCGCGCGGCTGCAAGTCCTGATGGTCTGCTCGGGCAATATCTGTCGATCGCCCACGGCGCAGGCAGTGCTGGAAAAGCGCTTGTCGGAGCTGGGTCTGTCGGATCAGGTGGCCGTCGACTCGGCGGGACTGGAGAGCTTCCATGTGGGCGAGGCGCCCGACAAGCGTTCGCAAAGACATGCGGCCGAGCGGGGCTACGACCTGTCCCGGCAACGCGCCCGCAAGGTCGCTGCTTCGGACTACCTGCGCTTCGACCTGATCTTGGCCATGGACAAGGGCCACCTGGCCGGTCTGGGCAAGCGCTGTCCGGTCGAACTTCAGACCAAGCTGGCCCTCCTGCTGGGTGACGATGAAGTGCCGGACCCTTTCTATGGTGGCCCGGCGGGCTTTGAGCGGGTCCTGGATCTGGTTGAACCAGCTTGCGCGCGCCTAGCCGACGAGCTGGCGGCCAAGCTGCGTGGCTGAAGACCCTTTGGCCTGGCGGTCCATTGGTCGCCGTCAGGCCGCTGCCAGCAAGCCCTCCGATAATTGAGTAAAATTGTCGGACATATCCCCGGGTTAACCCGTCATCAAGACGCTTGAAACTCGGGGAAAGGGCAGTACCTGGATTCCTGGCCGCTGCCATCAGGCCGACCCCTTCGGGCCGACCAGCACCTCAGGAGCTTGATATGCGTCTCACCACCAAAGGCCGTTTTGCCGTCACCGCGATGATCGATCTGGCGCTGCGCGAAAATGGCGGTCCGGTTGCCCTGGCGGCGATCAGCCAGCGCCAGCAGATTTCGCTGTCCTACCTGGAGCAGCTGTTCGGCAAGCTGCGTCGCCACGAGTTGGTGGAAAGCACCCGCGGTCCGGGCGGCGGCTATTCGCTGGGCCGCAAGTCCAGCGAGATCACGGTGGCCGACATCATCGTGGCGGTGGACGAGCCCATCGACGCCACCGGCTGTGGCGGCAAGGAAAACTGCATGGGTGAGGACACTGGCAAGTGCATTACGCACGAACTGTGGACCAGCCTGAACGCCAAGATGATCGAGTACCTGGACTCGGTCTCTCTGAAGAAGCTGGTCGATGACCAACTGGCCAAGGGCGTGACCATCGAGGAAGCGCCAATCAAGCGAGCCATCTCCAGCACGCCGGTGGTCAAGCCCATCCGCATCACCGCACCGAATTCCGTGTTTGCCCTCGGCAACGCATTCACCAAGTAATTGGCCAGCAACAAGAACAGACAGCCTCGCTCCTCATCATGGACATGACGCCTCATTTCCCCATCTACATGGACTACGGCGCGACGACGCCGGTCGATCCGCGCGTGGTCGACGCCATGATTCCCTGGCTGCGCGAGCATTTCGGCAACCCGTCTTCGCGCAGCCACGCCTGGGGCTGGGAGGCCGAGGCGGCCGTCGAGAAGGCCCGCGAGCAGGTGGCGACGCTGATTGGCGCCGATCCCCGCGAGATCGTCTGGACCTCCGGTGCCACCGAGTCAAACAACCTGGCGCTCAAGGGCGCGGCCCAGTTCTACAAGTCCCGTGGCAAGCACATCATCACGGTCAAGACCGAGCACAAGGCCGTGCTGGACACCTGCCGCGAGCTGGAGCGCCAGGGCTTCGATGTGACTTACCTGTCGGTGCAGGAAAACGGCCTGATCGACCTGGAGGCCTTCAAGGCCGCGCTGCGGGCCGACACCATCCTGGTCTCGGTCATGTACGTGAACAACGAGATCGGCGTGATCCAGGACATTCCTGCGATTGGCGCCCTCTGCCGCGAGCGCGGCATCATCTTCCACGTCGATGCCGCGCAGGCCACGGGCAAGCTGCCCATAGACCTGGCCACGTTGCCGGTTGACCTGATGAGCCTGGCTTCGCACAAGAGCTACGGCCCCAAGGGCATCGGCGCCCTGTATGTTCGCCGCAAGCCGCGTGTGCGCCTGGAGGCCCAGATGCACGGTGGCGGCCATGAGCGCGGCATGCGCTCCGGAACGCTAGCCACGCACCAGATCATCGGCATGGGCGAAGCCTTCCGCATCGCCGGCGAGGAAATGGGCGCCGAGAGCGAGCGCATCCGCATGCTGCAGAAGAAGTTGATCGACGGCCTGGCCTCGATCGAGCAGGTCTTCATCAACGGCGACCTGGAGCGTCGCGTCCCGCACAACCTGAACATCTCGTTCAACTATGTCGAGGGCGAGTCGCTGATCATGGGCGTCAAGGGCCTCGCCGTGTCGTCGGGCTCGGCTTGCACCTCGGCCAGCCTGGAGCCCAGCTATGTGCTGCGCGCCCTGGGGCGCAGCGATGAACTGGCCCATTCCTCGCTGCGCATGACCATCGGTCGCTTCACGACCGAAGAAGAGATCGACTATGCGGTGACGACCTTGAAGGACCGCGTGGCCAAGCTGCGCGAACTGTCGCCGCTGTGGGACATGTACAAGGACGGCATCGACCTGTCGACGATCAAGTGGGCGGCCCACTGACAGACAGCAGTCCATTGCGGACTGGTGTCTGCGGTGGGCCGACTGAACGGCATGCAGGCCGTTCAGCGGGCGAAACTAGGAGATAGCAAATGGCATACAGCGACAAGGTCATCGACCACTACGAAAACCCCCGCAACGTCGGCGCCTTCGAGAAGGGCGACGAGACGGTCGGCACCGGCATGGTCGGCGCACCGGCCTGCGGCGACGTGATGAAGCTGCAGATCAAGGTCAATCCGGCCACCGGCCTGATCGAGGACGCCAAGTTCAAGACCTATGGCTGCGGCTCGGCCATCGCCTCCAGCTCGCTAGTGACCGAATGGGTCAAGGGCAAGAGCCTGGACCAGGCGCTGGCTATCAAGAACACGCAGATCGCCGAAGAGCTGGCCCTGCCGCCGGTCAAGATCCACTGCTCCATCCTGGCCGAAGACGCGATCAAGGCTGCGGTGGACGACTACCGCGCCAAGCACACTCAATAAGGGATCCGAGCCGATGTCCGTCACGCTGACCGAAGCGGCCGCCCGCCATGTCACCCGCTACATCGCCAAGCGCGGTCGCGGCGTCGGCGTGCGCCTGGGTGTCAAGACCACCGGCTGCTCGGGCCTGGCCTACAAGCTGGAGTACGCCGACGAGGTGGCGCCCGAGGACTTGGTGTTCGAGGGCCATGGCGTCAAGATCCTCATCGATCCCAAAAGCCTGCCTTATCTGGACGGCACCGAGCTGGACTTCGTCCGCGAGGGCCTCAATGAAGGCTTCAAGTTCCGCAACCCGCGCGAGAAGGATCGTTGCGGCTGCGGCGAATCGTTCCGGGTCTGACGGTCCGGCCGAGTCTGATATTCGCGGCGCGGCTCTGAGGGCCGCGCCTTTTTCTTGCAGCAGGTCCATTCTCCGCATGCGACTCGACGACGACGATTTCAGCCTGTTCGGCCTGCCCCAGCGCTTTGCGCAGGACAGGGCCGAGATCGAGTCGCGGTGGAAGTCGCTCGCCGCGAAGGTCCATCCGGACAAATTTGCGGCCGACGGCGCAGCGGCGCAGCGACAGGCCATGCAATGGGCCTTGCGTGTCAACGAGGCGCATCAGCGCCTGAGAGATCCTCTCAAGCGTGCGGCCTACCTTTGCGAGCTGCGCGGCGCGCCTCTGAACGAACATGACAACACCCGCATGCCGGCAGCCTTCCTGATGCAGCAGATGGAATGGCGCGAGGCGCTTGATGATGCGCGGGACCTGGCTGCCGTCGAGTCGCTGGATGCTGAAGTCGAGCAGCGTGAGCGGCTGCTGTTGGCCGAAGCCGGCAGGCTGCTCGATGAGCAGGCCGACGCAGCTGCGGCGGCAGATCAGGTGAGGGCGCTGATGTTCGTCGCACGCTTCCGTGCTGATATCGATAAGCGCCTCGACGCCTTGGGACAATAAGAACATGGCATTGCTACAGATTTCCGAGCCCGGGCAGTCGCCCAATCCGCATGAACGGCGCATTGCCGTCGGCATCGACCTGGGCACCACGCATTCACTGGTCGCTGCGGTACGCCATGGCGTCGCCGAGTGCCTTCCCGACGAACAGGGACGGGTGATACTGCCTTCGGCCGTGCGTTACATGGGTCAAGGGCGCCGGCAGATCGGCGTCGAAGCCCTGGCGGCCCAGGCCGAGGATCCCGAGAACACCATCGTCTCGGTCAAGCGCTTCATGGGTCGGGCCCTGGCCGACATCGCGAACCGCGACAAGCTGCCGTACCGCTTCGAGGACACGCCCGGCATGCTGTCGGTGGCGACCCGCGAAGGCATCAAGTCGCCGGTCGAGGTCTCGGCCGAGATCCTGGCCACGCTGCGCTATCGCGCCGAGGACAGCTTCGTCGATGACCTCTTCGGTGCCGTGATCACGGTGCCGGCTTATTTTGACGATGCCCAGCGCCAGGCGACCAAGGACGCGGCGCAGCTGGCCGGCCTCAAGGTGCTGCGCTTGATCAATGAGCCGACGGCAGCGGCCATTGCCTATGGCCTGGACAACAGCAGCGAAGGGCTCTACGCGATCTATGACCTCGGCGGCGGTACCTTCGATATCTCCTTGCTGCGACTGACCAAGGGTGTGTTCGAGGTGGTCGCCACCGGCGGCGATGCGGCTTTGGGTGGCGATGATTTCGACCTGTGTTTGGCTGAATGGATGCTGTCGCGGAGCAACTTGCCAACGCTTGCATCGCTGAGCGCCAAGGACAAGCGCTTGTTGCTTCAAGAAGCCCGGGCGATCAAGCATGATTTGACCGAGGCTCACCTTGTTCGCAGCAGCGGTGAGCTTGAGGCTGGCGTCTTCAGTGTCAGCCTTGACCGCACCGAGTTCGAATCCTTGGTGGAGCCGCTCGTCGCGAAGACCCTGGCTTCCGTCCGACGCGTGCTGCGCGACGCCAAGGTCAAGGCCGACGAAGTGCAGGGCACGGTCATGGTCGGCGGATCTACCCGCATGCCTTGCGTGCGGCGCGCCGTCGGCGCGATGTTCGGCAGAGAGGTGCTGACCAATCTGAATCCCGACGAGGTCGTGGCCCTGGGGGCTGCGATCCAGGCCAACCAACTGGCCGGCAACAACGCCGACGGCGAGCTGCTGCTGCTGGACGTGATCCCGCTGTCGCTGGGGCTGGAGACCATGGGCGGCCTGGTCGAGAAGGTGATCGAGCGCAACGCGACGATTCCCATCGCCAAGGCCCAGGACTTCACCACTTTCAAGGACGGCCAGACCGCCATGGCCATCCATGTGCTGCAAGGGGAGCGCGAGCTGGTCAGCGAATGCCGTTCGCTGGCACGCTTCGAACTGCGAGGCATCCCGCCGATGGTGGCCGGCGCTGCGCGGATCCGGGTCTCGTTCCAGGTGGATGCAGACGGCCTGCTGAGCGTGTCGGCCAAGGAGCTCACCTCTGGCGTCGAGGCGGCGGTCCAGGTCAAGCCCAGCTACGGTCTGTCGGACGACCAGGTGGCGAACATGCTGAAGGACGGCTTCAACAGCGCCGAGGCCGACATGCAGGCGCGTGCGCTGCGCGAGGCCCGTGTCGAAGCCGAGCGCATGACGCTGGCCACGCATTCGGCCCTGCAAGCCGATGGCGATTTGCTGTCCGAAGGCGAGCGTGCCGAGATCATGGCCTTGCTGGAGCAGTTGGCCGTGACCGCACGCAGCGAGGACGCCCATGCCATAGACGCTGCCGTCGAAACCCTGGCCAAGGGCACGGAAGCCTTTGCCGCCGCCCGCATGAATCGTGGCATCCACCAGGCCCTGGCCGGCCGCAGCATCGAACAGGTCTAAGGGATCTCTCCACCATGCCCGTCATCAAGATTCTTCCGCACGCCGAATACTGCCCTGAGGGCAAGTCGGTCGAGGCGCCAGCCGGCACCTCAATCTGCGAGGCCCTGCTCGACAACCACATCGAGATCGAGCATGCCTGCGACCAGGTCTGTGCCTGCACCACCTGCCATGTGATCGTGCGCGAGGGCTTTGCCTCGCTGTCCGAGATGGAGGAGGGCGAGGAAGACATGCTGGACCGCGCCTGGGGCCTGGAGGCCAATTCGCGGCTGAGCTGCCAGGCCATCCTGGGCCAGAAGGACGTGACGGTCGAGATTCCCAAGTACTCGATCAACCACGCCAAGGAAGGCTGATGCTGGTCTTGGGGATCGAGTCCAGCTGCGATGAGACCGGCGTCGCCCTGGTCGAGTTCGAGGCTGCTTCGACGACACCGCCGCGGCTGCTGGCCGATGCTCTGCACAGCCAGATCAGCATGCACCAGGCCTATGGTGGCGTGGTGCCTGAGCTGGCCTCGCGCGACCATATCCGCCGCGTGTTGCCGCTGACGCGCGAGGTCCTCGCCAAATCCGGCAGGCCCCTGACCGAGATTGATCTGATCGCCTATACGCAAGGCCCGGGCTTGGCGGGCGCGCTGCTGGTCGGGGCCGGCGTGGCGGCTTCTCTGGCAGCAGCGCTGGACAGGCCATCGCTGGCGGTCCACCACCTCGAAGGGCATCTGCTGTCGCCCTTTTTGTCGGCCGATCCGCCGGAATTTCCCTTCGTGGCGCTGCTGGTCTCGGGCGGACATTCGCAGCTGATGCGGGTCGACGCAGTAGGCAGTTACGAGCTGCTCGGCGAGACGATCGACGATGCCGCCGGTGAGGCTTTCGACAAGAGTGCAAAGCTGCTGGGCCTGCCTTACCCCGGTGGCCCGCACCTGGCCAAGCTGGCGGAGCAGGGCAACCCGGAAGCCTTTGCACTGCCACGCCCCCTGCTGCACAGCGGCAAGCCGGACTTCAGCTTTGCCGGCCTCAAGACGGCGGTGCTGACCCAGGTGAAGAAGCTCGGCGAAGCGCCGTCCGAGCAGCAGAAGGCCGACCTGGCGGCGTCCACTCAGGCTGCCATCGTCGAGTCGCTGCTGAAGAAATCGCTGCTGGCGCTGAAGGAGACCGGGCTCAAGCGGCTGGTCGTTGCCGGTGGCGTCGGCGCCAACAAGTCATTGCGCGAGCAATTGAATGCGGCCTGCGCCAAACGCGGTGTGCGGGTCCACTATCCGGAACTGAATCTGTGCACCGACAACGGCGCCATGATTGCCATGGCTGCTGCGCTGCGGCTGCAGCGTGGCATGGGAAAACCGCTGCCGGCGGGCAGCGGTTTCGAGGTGCGTCCGCGCTGGGCGCTGGACGCAGTCAACTGACTTCCCCGTTTACTCGACGTTCAGCTGGCCGGCTCCGGCGGGAACGCGTTTCGCCAGGGTCAGACTGAGCACGCCGTTCTCCAGCTTGGCCACCGAGGCGGCCTGGTCCAGTTCCTGGGGCAGGGCGATGGAGCGGGAGAAGCGGGTCACCGAGCGTTCGCGATGCAGGACTCGCTCGCCCTCGGCCAGGCCGGCCGGCTGGGCCTGTTCGGCGTCGATGTTTACGCGGCGGCCTTCGATGCGGATCTTGACCGCTTCCTTGGCGATGCCGGGCAGGTCCATCTGCAGGCGGTAGGCCTGGTCGGTCTCGGTCACGTCCAGGGCCGGGCTGCGCAAGGCGCGGGCTTCGGGGTCCACATTGAACAGGCGTTCGATGCGCTGCGACAGCTCGGCGGAATGATGGCGGGTCATGGGGATCACGAACATGGAAGGCTCCTTGGGGCTTTGTCTGGGTGGGAGGACTGGCGTCTTGCCCGTCCCGTGAACCTAAGCTGGGCCTGCCGCCAAGGGCTTTCAAGGGCCCGCAAACAAAGGTCTTGCCCGGGCTTGGAATGGCGATCCCTGGCCCCAGATTCGTCCGCTTGGCCTGGCGTCGGCCGGGTGCAGGCGGCCGGATTCGCAAACTGGGCTACAATCCGCCGGCTTTGCTGGACCTGGGGTTCAACCCAGGGGCGGCAGAGAGCTAGCACGGCACGGGTCGGTTTCACCTGTGACCGCAAGTCAACCACCTGGAAACCGTCTGTGAGCTCGCCTGCGTGCGCTGCCCAGCGGCTTCCGAATTCTCAGGAACGCATCATGGCAGTCGCCGATCTCAACAAGGCAGAAATCGTCAAGTCGAACGCTCGCAGCGCCAACGACACCGGATCCCCGGAAGTCCAAGTCGCCCTGCTGACCGCTCGAATCAACGAGCTGACCCCCCACTTCAAGACGCACGCCAAGGACCACCACGGCCGTCGCGGTCTGCTCAAGATGGTCAACACCCGCAAGAGCCTGCTGGCCTACCTGAAGCGCACGGACGCTGACCGCTACACCGCGCTGATCCAGAAGCTGGGCCTGCGCAAGTAATCCGGCGACGAAGAGAAGGAGCCTGTCTGGACTGCAAAGCCAGCACAGGCTCTTTGTCTTTCTGAACCGCAGCTGGAGCGAGCTGACGTGGCGACGATGTGTCATTCCATCGGGACTTGGTGAAGAGCCGGTCCGAGATCCGATGGAATGGCATCCCGCCAAACCCAGCTTCCCTCCCGGTTTTGACGCCGCACCGCAAGCGGCTCGATATCAGAGGAGATAAACAATGAGCATGTTCAACAAGGTCACCAAGACCTTCCAGTGGGGCCAACACACCGTCACGCTGGAAACCGGCGAGATCGCGCGCCAGTCGAGCGGCGCCGTCGTCGTCAACATCGAAGGCACCGTGGTTCTGGCTACCGTCGTGGCCAAGTCGGCCCCCAAGGCCGGCCAGGACTTTTTCCCGCTGACCGTCGACTACATCGAGAAGACCTATGCCGCCGGCAAGATCCCCGGCAGCTTCTTCAAGCGTGAAGGCCGTCCGAGCGAGCTGGAGACCCTGACCAGCCGCCTGATCGACCGCCCGATCCGCCCGCTGTTCCCCGAAGGCTTCTTCAACGAAGTCCAGGTCGTGATCCACGTCGTGTCGCTGAACCCTGAGGTCCAGGCCGACATCGCCGCCATGATCGGCACCTCGGCTGCCCTGTCGATCTCGGGCATCCCGTTCAACGGCCCCATCGGCGCCGCCCGCGTGGGCTACGTCAACGGCGAGTACGTGCTGAACCCGGGCAAGACCCAGCTGTTGGACTCCAAGATGGACCTGGTCGTGGCCGGCACCGAAGCCGCCGTGCTGATGGTCGAGTCGGAAGCCGACCAGCTGAGCGAAGAGCTGATGCTGGGCGCCGTGGTCTACGGCCACGAGCAGGGCCAGATCGCCATCAACGCCATCCATGAGCTGGTGCGCGAAGCCGGCAAGCCGGTCTGGGACTGGAAGGCTCCCGCCAAGGACGAGCCCTTCATCGCCAAGGTCACCGGCCTGGCCGAAGAAGCCCTGCGCGCTGCCTACCAGATCCGTTCCAAGCAAGCCCGCACCGAGGCCTGCCGCGCTGCCTATGCCAACGTCAAGGAAGCACTGAAGGCCGAGGGCACGGAATTCGACGGCGTCGAGGTCGACGGCCTGCTGTTCGAGATCGAAGCCCGCATCGTCCGCAGCCAGATCCTGGCCGGCGAGCCGCGCATCGACGGTCGCGACACCCGCACCGTTCGCCCCATCGAGATCCGTGCCGGCGTGCTGCCGCGCGCCCACGGTTCCTCGCTGTTCACCCGCGGCGAGACCCAGGCCCTGGTAGCCGCCACGCTGGGCACCGACCGCGACGCCCAGCTGATCGACGCGCTGGCCGGCGAGTTCAGCGAGCGCTTCATGCTGCACTACAACATGCCTCCGTTCGCCACCGGCGAAACCGGTCGCGTGGGTTCGCCGAAGCGCCGCGAAATCGGCCACGGCCGTCTGGCCAAGCGTGCCCTGGTGGCCGTGCTGCCGAACAAGGAAGACTTCCCTTACTCGATCCGCGTGGTCTCCGAGATCACCGAGTCGAACGGCTCCTCGTCGATGGCCTCCGTCTGCGGCGGCTGCCTGTCGCTGCTGGACGCCGGCGTGCCCCTGAAGGCCCACGTGGCCGGCATCGCCATGGGCCTGATCAAGGACGGCAACCGCTTCGCCGTGCTGACCGACATCCTGGGTGACGAAGATCACCTCGGCGACATGGACTTCAAGGTGGCCGGCACGACCGGTGGCATCACCGCCCTGCAGATGGATATCAAGATCCAGGGCATCACCAAGGAAATCATGCAAGTCGCCCTGGCCCAGGCCAAGGAAGCCCGCCTGCACATCCTCGACAAGATGGTCCAGGCCGTGGCCGGCGCCTCGTCGGACGTGTCGGAGTTCGCTCCGCGTCTGTACACGATGAAGATCAACCCCGAGAAGATCCGTGACGTGATCGGCAAGGGCGGCGCCACCATCCGTGCGCTGACCGAAGAAACCGGCACCACGATCGACATCGGCGAAGACGGCACCATCACCATCGCCTCGACCGACGCCGAGAAGGCCGCCCACGCCAAGAAGCGCATCGAAGAGATCACGGCCGAAGTCGAAGTCGGCAAGATCTACGAAGGCCCGATCACCAAGATCCTGGACTTCGGTGCCCTGGTCAACCTGCTGCCCGGCAAGGACGGCCTGCTGCACATCAGCCAGATCGCCCACCAACGCGTCGAGAAGGTCACCGACTTCCTGTCGGAAGGCCAGATCGTCAAGGTCAAGGTGCTGGAGACCGACGAGAAGGGTCGCATCAAGCTGTCGATGAAGGCCCTGATCGAGCGCGATCAGCAGCCCGCCCCGGCCGCTCCGGCTGCCGAAGAAGGCGCGGCCCAGTAAGCCGCCGCAACGACTCGTTCGTGCGATGAAAGCCATCGCCGTCAGCCGCCCCGGCGGCCCCGAGGTGCTGCAGGTGGTCGAGCGTCCCGACCCCATCGCTGGGGTCGGCGAATGCTTGATCGCGGTTGAGGCCTATGGCATCAACCGCCCCGACGTGCTGCAGCGCAAGGGGGTCTATCCGCCACCGCCCGGTGCGAGCGATCTGCCTGGCCTGGAAGTGGCGGGCCGCGTCGTGGCCGGCGACGCAGCCGCCCTGTCGGCCGCCGGGTTCAAACTCGGCGATGCCGTCTGTGCCCTGGTGGCAGGTGGCGGCTATGCCGAGCTGTGCGTGGCACCGGTGGGTCAGTGCCTGCCGGTTCCGGCCGGCTGGACCATGGCCGAGGCGGCGAGTCTGCCCGAGACCTTCTTCACCGTCTGGTCGAACGTGTTCGGCCGGGCGGGTCTGAAGGCTGGCGAGACGCTGCTGATACACGGTGGCTCCAGCGGCATTGGCGTGACGGCAATCCAATTGGCCAAGGCCTTTGGAGCGCGCGTGCTGGTGACGGTGGGCAGTAGCGACAAGGCGCAGGCCTGCCTGAAGCTGGGCGCCGACGTGGCGATCAACTACCGCGAACAGGACTTCGTCACCGAAGCCAAGGCCGCCACCGGTGGCCGTGGGGTCGACGTGATCCTGGACATGGTCGCCGGTTCCTACATCGAGCGCGGCGTGCAGTGTCTGGCCGAGGACGGTCGCCTGGTGGTGATCGCGGTGCAAGGCGGCGTCGAAGCCAAGTTCGATGCGGGTCTGGTGTTGCGTCGCCGGCTGACGGTCAGCGGTTCCACGCTACGGCCGCGTTCGCTGGCCTTCAAGGCCGGCATCGCGAGCGAGTTGCGCGAGAAGGTCTGGCCGCTGCTGGCGGAACGCAAGATCGTCCCGGTGATCTACCGTGAACTGCCGGCGGCCGAGGCGGCAGCAGCCCATGCGCTGATGGAGTCGGGCGAGCATGTCGGCAAGATCGTGCTGACTTGGTGAGGAATGAGATGAGCCAAAGAAGAAAGCTGGTCGTCGGCAACTGGAAGATGCATGGCAGCCGTGCTGCCAATGCGCTGTTGCTGGCCGGTCTGAAGGAAGCGGGTCCGTGGAATGCCGACGTGGCGGTCTGCGTGCCTTTCCCCTACATCACCGAAACCGCGCTCGCGCTGACCGGCGTGGACATCGCCTTCGGTTCGCAGGACTGCTCGGCCCATGAGCAGGGCGCCTACACCGGCGAGGTCTCCTCGGCGATGCTGCACGACATCGGTTGCCGCTATGCGATCGTGGGCCACTCGGAGCGACGTGCCTATCACCAGGAGAGCGACCAGATGGTGGCCGACAAGGCCAAGGCGGCGCTTGCCCATGGTGTGACGCCCATCGTCTGCGTCGGCGAGACATTGGCGGAGCGCGAGGCGGGTCAGACCGAGGTCGTGGTCAAGCGTCAACTGGCGGCCGTGATTCACACGCTGACACACTGCATCGGCGAGATCGTCGTGGCCTACGAACCGGTCTGGGCCATTGGCACCGGCCTCACGGCCACGCCGGAACAGGCCCAGGCGGTCCACCATGTGCTGCGTGCACAACTGCAGGCGGCCACGCAGAAGGCCGGCGCGATGCGCATCCTCTACGGTGGCAGCGTCAAGGCCGACAACGCGGCCCAGCTGTTCGCCCAAGCCGACATCGACGGCGGCCTGATAGGCGGAGCCGCCTTGAAGGTGGCTGACTTCGCCGCGATCTGTCGTGCGGCGCAGGCCTGAAAGTCCGCGCCAAAAAAATTCCGGATGCGCCAGTCGCGCGTCCTTCATGAAAACCTGGAGTGATTGAAATGCAAATGATGATGAACCTGGTGCTGCTGGTGCAACTGCTGAGCGCGCTGGTGATGATCGGCCTGGTGCTGGTCCAGCAAGGCAAGGGCGCTGACATGGGTGCTTCGTTCGGCAGCGGTGCCTCCGGCAGCCTGTTCGGCGCCACCGGCAGCGCCAACTTCCTGTCGCGCAGCACGGCCGTCTGCGCCACGCTGTTCTTCGTCTGCACGCTGGCCCTGGCCTATATGGCCAACTATCGCCCGACGGCCGCTTCCAACGATTCGGCAAAGACCGTGCTGGATCGCGCCGCACCGGGTGCTGATGCCGCTTCGACGCCGGCTGTTCCCAGCGCTGTACCGACCGCTCTGCCGGCTGCCTCAGCTGCTTCGAACTGAGATCGCAAGCGGCCTTGAAACGCCGCTCGCACAGCTCTGCATCGACTCTTGATGCAGGGCAGTTGAAAGTGGTCCGAACTCCTCGGAGACCCCCTGGAATCGGTATAGAATGCGCGGCTGTTCGGGGAGCAATCCTCACGCGATCCGAGCAGTGTGAAATCAGGCCGTCGTGGTGAAATTGGTAGACACGCTATCTTGAGGGGGTAGTGGCGAAAGCTGTGCGAGTTCGAGTCTCGCCGACGGCACCAGAACTTCAATCGGTCGGTGCAAAGGGCTGGAGCCCTTATGCTACCGGTCGTGCGCCCTGTCGCAGCGCGTAAGTGCTGCAGGGGACAAGGCGGGCGCGGTCCGTGAGCAGATGCAAGTCTGCTGGCGGCGCGCCCGTTGCTTTTGCCGCCGAATGACCCGGAGGTCACCAGGCGGTTCAACCGAGAGCGTCTGCTGTGAGCCTGGATCAGTACCTACCCGTCATCCTCTTCATCTTGGTCGGCGCAGCGGTGGGGATCATCCCCCAGGTCCTGGGCTACCTCGTCGGTCCCAACCGGCCGGATCAGGCCAAAAACTCCCCCTACGAATGCGGCTTCGAGGCCTTTGAAGACGCGCGCATGAAGTTCGATGTGCGCTACTACCTCGTGGCCATCCTCTTCATTCTGTTCGACCTGGAAATCGCCTTCCTGTTTCCCTGGGCCGTGGCCCTGCGTGAAATCGGCGCGACAGGTTTCTGGGCCATGATGATCTTCCTCGCCATCCTCGTCGTGGGCTTCGCCTACGAGTGGAAAAAGGGCGCCCTGGATTGGGAATAAGGCATTGCAATGGGCATTGAAGGCGTTTTGAAGGAAGGCTTCGTCACCACCTCGGTCGACAAGCTGATGAACTGGTCCAAGACCGGTTCGCTGTGGCCGATGACCTTCGGTCTGGCCTGCTGCGCGGTGGAGATGATGCACGCCGGTGCGGCGCGCTACGACATCGACCGCTTCGGCATGCTGTTTCGTCCCAGCCCGCGCCAGTCCGATCTGATGATCGTGGCCGGCACGCTGTGCAACAAGATGGCGCCGGCGCTGCGCAAGGTCTACGACCAGATGGCCGAGCCGCGCTGGGTGCTCTCCATGGGCTCCTGCGCCAACGGTGGCGGCTACTACCACTACAGCTATTCCGTCGTGCGGGGCTGCGACCGCATCGTGCCGGTCGACGTCTACGTGCCGGGCTGTCCGCCCACGGCTGAAGCCCTGCTGTACGGCATCCTGCAGCTGCAGGCCAAGATCCGCCGCGAAAACACCATCGCCCGCGCATGAGCACCAAACTCGACACCCTGGAAGCGGCCCTGCGTGCCGCGCTCGGCGAGCGCATCGTCGAGCTGAAGAGCGCCCTGGGCGAATTGACCCTGCGCGTGAACCCCGCCGACTACCTGGAGGTCGCGACTCTGCTGCGCGACCACCCAGAGCTGAAGTTCGAGCAGCTGATCGACCTCTGCGGTCTCGACTACAGCGACTACGGCAATGGGGGCTACGAAGGCCCGCGCTTTGCCGTGTCCTCGCACCTGCTGTCGGTCAGCAAGAACTGGCGCCTGCGCCTCAAGGTCTTCGCCGCCGATGACGACTTCCCCTGCGTGGCGGCCGTCACCCCGGTGTGGAATGCCGCCAACTGGTTCGAGCGCGAAGCCTTCGACCTGTTCGGCATCCTCTTCGAAGGCCACGAAGACCTGCGCCGCATCCTGACCGACTACGGCTTCATCGGCCATCCGATGCGCAAGGACTTCCCGACCTCGGGCCATGTCGAGATGCGCTACGACGCCGAGCAGAAGCGTGTGATCTACCAGCCGGTGACCATCGAGCCGCGTGAAATCACGCCGCGCGTGATCCGCGAAGAAAACTACGGCGGAATCTGAGACATGGCCGACATCAAGAACTACACGCTGAACTTCGGTCCCCAGCATCCGGCCGCCCACGGCGTGCTGCGCCTGGTGCTGGAGCTGGACGGCGAAGTCATCCAGCGCGCCGACCCGCACATCGGCCTGCTGCACCGCGCCACCGAGAAGCTGGCCGAGAGCAAGACCTATATCCAGTCGCTGCCCTACATGGACCGTCTCGACTACGTGTCGATGATGGCCAACGAGCACGCCTACTGCCTGGCCATCGAGAAGATGATGGGCATCGAGGTGCCGATCCGCGCGCAGTACATCCGCGTGATGTTCGCCGAAATCACCCGGCTGCTGAACCACCTGCTGTGGCTGGGCTGCCATGGCCTGGACTGCGGCGCGATGAACATCCTGATCTACTGCTTCCGCGAGCGGGAAGATCTGTTCGACATGTACGAGGCGGTGTCGGGTGCGCGCATGCACGCGGCCTACTTCCGTCCGGGTGGCGTCTACCGCGACCTGCCGGATGTGATGCCGCAGTACCAGGTCTCCAAGATCAAGAACGCCAAGGCGATCGCCCAGCTGAACGCGAACCGCCAGGGCTCGCTGCTGGATTTCATCGACGACTTCTGCAAGCGCTTCCCCAAGAACGTCGACGACTACGAAACCCTGCTGACCGACAACCGGATCTGGAAGCAGCGGACCGTCGGCATCGGCGTGGTCACCCCCGAGCGCGCGCTGAACCTGGGCCTCACCGGCGCCATGCTGCGCGGCTCCGGCATCGCCTGGGACCTGCGCAAGACCCAGCCCTACGACGTCTACGACAAGATGGACTTCGACGTGCCGGTCGGCGTGGAAGGCGATACCTATGACCGCTATGTCGTGCGTGTCGAAGAAATGCGCCAGTCCAACCGCATCATCCAGCAATGCGTGGAATGGCTGCGCAAGAACCCCGGCCCGGTCATCACCGACAACCACAAGGTGGCGCCGCCTTCGCGTGTCGACATGAAGTCGAACATGGAAGAGCTGATCCACCATTTCAAGCTGTTCACCGAAGGCTTCCGCGTCCCCGAGGGCGAGGCCTATGCCGCGGTCGAGCACCCGAAGGGCGAGTTCGGCATCTACATCGTCAGCGACGGCGCCAACAAGCCTTACCGCCTGAAGATCCGCGCGCCGGGCTTCTCGCACCTGGCAGCGCTGGACGAGATGTCGCGCGGCCACATGATTGCCGACGCGGTGGCCGTGATCGGCACCATGGACATTGTTTTCGGTGAGATTGACCGATGAGCACTGAATACGTCTTGAGCGAAGCCACGGCGGCGCGCTTCGCCCGCGAGGTCGCGAAGTACCCGGCCGAGCAAAAGCAGTCGGCCGTGATGGCCTGCCTGAGCATCGTCCAGCAGGAGCAGGGCTATGTGTCCCGTTCCAGCGAGGACGCGATTGCGGCCTACCTGGGCATGCCCGCGATCGCGGTGTATGAGGTCACGACCTTCTACAACATGTACAACCAGCAGAAGCTGGGTCAGTTCAAGCTGAACGTCTGCACCAACCTGCCTTGCCAGCTGCGCGGCGGCCAGCAGGCGCTGGAGCACCTGTGCAGCAAGCTGGGCGTGGAAGAGGGCGGCACGACGGCCGACGGCCTGATCACCGTGCAGAAGAGCGAATGCCAGGGTGCCTGTGCCGATGCGCCGGTGCTGCTGGTCAACGACCGCCAGATGTGCAGCTTCATGAGCCATGAGCGCCTCGACCAACTGGTCGACACGCTGAAGGCCCACGCGGCCAAGAACTGAGGGCAAGCGAGCATGCTGGACCTTTCCAAATTCCAAGCCACCGGTTCCGAAACCTGTTTCCATGACCGCCATCTCGGTCCCCAGATCTACGCCGACCTGAACGGCAAGAACTGGAGCCTCAAGGACTACGAAGCCCGCGGCGGCTATGCCGCGCTGCGCAAGATCCTGGGCAAGGACGGCGGTGAGGGCCTGACGCAGGACCAGGTGATCGCCGAGGTCAAGACCTCGGGCCTGCGCGGCCGTGGCGGCGCCGGCTTCCCCACCGGCCTGAAGTGGAGCTTCATGCCGCGCCAGTTTCCGGGCCAGAAGTACCTGGTCTGCAACTCGGACGAGGGCGAGCCTGGCACATGCAAGGACCGCGACATCCTGATGTACAACCCGCACATCGTCATCGAAGGCATGGCGATCGCGGCCTACGCCATGGGCATCAAGGTCGGCTACAACTACATCCACGGCGAGATCTTCGAGGTCTACGAGCGCTTCGAGGCGGCCCTGGAAGAAGCCCGTGCCGCCGGCTTCCTCGGCGACAACATCATGGGTTCGGACTACAGCTTCCAGCTGCATGCCTTCCATGGTTTCGGCGCCTACATCTGCGGCGAAGAGACGGCCCTGCTCGAATCGCTGGAAGGCAAGAAAGGCCAGCCGCGCTTCAAGCCACCGTTCCCGGCTTCGTTCGGCCTGTACGGCAAGCCGACCACGATCAACAACACCGAGACCTTTGCCGCGGTGCCCTGGATCATCCGCAACGGTGGCCAGCCCTATCTGGAGATCGGCAAGCCCAACAACGGCGGCACCAAGATCTTCTCGGTCTCGGGCGACGTCAACAAGCCCGGCAACTACGAGGTGCCGCTGGGCACGCCGTTCGAGAAGCTGCTGGAGCTGGCCGGCGGTGTGCGCACCGGACGCAAGCTCAAGGCCGTGATCCCGGGTGGCTCGTCGGCGCCGGTGCTGCCGGCCGAGGTGATGATGCAGTGCACGATGGACTATGACTCCATCGCCAAGGCCGGCTCCATGCTGGGCTCGGGCGCCGTCATCGTGATGGACGACTCGCGCTGCATGGTCAACAGCCTGCTGCGCCTGGCCTACTTCTACGCCCACGAGAGCTGCGGCCAATGCACGCCCTGCCGCGAAGGCACGGGCTGGATGCACCGCGTGATCGAGCGCATCGCCCACGGCAAGGGCCGTCCCGAGGACATCGCTTTGCTGAACTCGGTCGCCGACAACATCCAGGGCCGCACCATCTGCGCGCTCGGCGATGCCGCGGCGATGCCGGTGCGGGCGATGCTCAAGCACTTCAAGCACGAGTTCGTGCAGATGATCGAACAGGCCCAGTCGACCGCCAAGGCGGCCTGAGCGAGCCAGGACAGAACATGGTTGAAATCGAACTCGACGGCAAGAAGGTAGAGGTCCTTGAGGGCAGCATGGTGATGCATGCGGCCGAGAAGGCCGGCACCTACATCCCGCATTTCTGCTATCACAAGAAACTCTCCATCGCCGCCAACTGCCGCATGTGCCTGGTGGACGTGGAGAAGGCGCCCAAGCCGATGCCGGCCTGCGCCACGCCGGTGACGCAGGGCATGATCGTGCGCACCAAGAGCGACAAGGCGCTCAAGGCCCAGCAGGGCGTCATGGAATTCCTGCTGATCAACCATCCGCTGGATTGCCCGATCTGCGACCAGGGCGGCGAGTGCCAGCTGCAGGACCTGGCCGTGGGCTACGGCGGCAGCAAGTCGCGCTACTCGGAAGAGAAGCGCGTGGTGTTCCACAAGAACATCGGCCCGCTGGTCTCCATGGAGGAGATGAGCCGCTGCATCCACTGCACCCGCTGCGTGCGCTTCGGCCAGGAGATTGCCGGCCAGATGGAACTGGGCATGGCCCATCGCGGCGAGCACAGCGAGATCCAGACCTTCGTGGGCCGCACGGTCGATTCGGAGCTGTCGGGCAACATGATCGACATCTGCCCGGTCGGCGCGCTGACCAGCAAGCCTTTCCGCTACAGCGCCCGCACCTGGGAGCTGTCGCGCCGCAAGAGCGTATCGCCGCATGACTCCACCGGCGCCAACCTGGTCGTCCAGGTCAAGGGCAACCAGGTGATGCGCGTGGTGCCGCTGGAGAACGAGGACGTCAACGAGTGCTGGATCGCCGACCGCGACCGCTTCTCGTACGAGGCCTTGAACAGCGATGCCCGCCTGACCGCCCCGATGATCAAGCAGGGCGGCGCCTGGAAGAGCGTCGACTGGACCACGGCCCTGGAATACGTGGCCAACGGCCTGAAGAGCATCAAGAACGACCATGGCGCCGCTGCCATCGGCGCGCTCGGCTCGGCCCACAGCACGGTCGAGGAGCTGCACCTGCTGGCCGCCATCACCCGTGGCCTGGGCAGCGAAAACGTCGACTACCGCCTGCGTCACGCCGATTTCGGCAACGCGGCGGAAGCCGGCCAGGCCCGTTGGCTGGGCACGAGCATCGCCTCGCTGAGTTCGCTGGACCGCGCCTTCGTCGTCGGCTCCTTCCTGCGCAAGGACCACCCGCTGTTCGCGCAGCGCCTGCGCCAGGCCGCTCGGCACGGTGCCAAGGTCTCGGCCCTCGGCGGCGCTGCCGACGACTGGTTGATGCCGGTCGCCGAGCGCGTGGTCGCCGCGCCGAGTCGCTGGGTCGATGAGCTGGCTGGCGTGGCCGCCGCCATCGCCGAAGCTTCCGGCAGCGCCGCTCCGGTCGCCGCCACCGCTTCTGAAGCCACCAAGCGCATCGCCGCCTCGCTGCTGAGTGGCAGCCGCAAGGCCGTGCTGCTCGGCAATGCCGCTGCTCAGCATCCGCAGGCTGCGCAGCTGCTGTCGCTGGCCAACTGGATTGCCGAGAAGACCGGTGCCACCGTGGGCTACCTGAGCGACGCCGCCAACACGGTGGGCGCCCAGCTGGTCAAGGCCCAGCCGGGGCAGGGCGGCCTGAACGCTGCCGAGATGCTCGGCGCCAAGGCTCCCAAGGCCCTGCTGCTGCTGAACACCGATCCGCTGCACGACGCCGCCAACCCGGCCGCCGCCGCCAAGGCGCTGGAAGCTGCCGAGATGGTCGTGGTGATGAGCCCGTTCAAGACCGGCTTGGACTATGCCGACGTGCTGCTGCCGACGGCTCCGTTCACCGAGACCTCGGGCAGCTTTGTCAATGCCGAGGGCCGGCTGCAGAGCTTCGTCGGCGTGGTCAAGCCGCTGGGCGAGACCCGTCCGGGTTGGAAGATCCTGCGCGTGCTGGCCAATGTGCTGGGCCTGCAGGGCTTCCAGTACGAGAGCTCCGAGCAAGTCCGCAACGAAGCCCTGGGCGTCGATGCCGACCTGACGAGCCGCCTGAGCAACGCCGGCAATGCCGCGGTGCAGACGGGTGCCGCCGCCGGCGCCATCGAACGCCTGGCCGACGTGCCCATCTACGCCGCCGATGCCCTGGTCCGCAACGCCACCTCGCTGCAACTGACCGCCGATGCCCGCAATGCACCGGTGGCCGCCCTGTCGACCCAGCTGTGGCAGCAGCTGGGTCTGGGCGAGGGCGCCAACACCATCCTGGTCAGCCAGGAAGGTGCGGGCTCGGCCCAGCTCAAGGCCAAGCTCGACGCCGGCCTGCCGGCCAATGTGATCCGTGTGCCGGCCGGCCTGGCCGAAACGCAGGCCCTGGGCGCCATGTTCGGGTCGCTGACCGTGGCCAAGGTGTGAGGCGAGAAAAGCAATGATCGAAAAGCTCTACCTTCTCGGCGCGACCCAACTGGGCTGGCTCTGGCCCGTGGTCTGGAGCCTCGTCAAGATCGTCGCGGTGGTCGCACCGCTGATGCTCTGCGTGGCCTACCTGACGCTGTGGGAGCGCAAGGCCATCGGCTGGTCGCAGATCCGTCCGGGCCCGAACCGCGTCGGCCCCTATGGCCTGCTGACCCCCATCGCCGATGCGGTCAAGCTGATCTTCAAGGAGATCATCCTGCCGGCCAAGGCCAACCGCGGCCTGTTCTTCCTCGGCCCCATCATGACCATCATGCCGGCGCTGGCAGCCTGGGCGGTCGTGCCCTTCGGCCCGCAGGCCGCCGTGGCCGACGTCAACGCCGGCCTGCTGTTCCTGATGGCCATCACCTCGCTTGAGGTCTATGGCGTGATCATTGCCGGCTGGGCCTCGAACTCGAAGTACGCCTTCCTGGGCGCGCTGCGCGCCTCGGCCCAGATGGTGTCCTACGAAATCGCCATGGGCTTTGCCCTGGTGATCGTGCTGATGGTCACCGGCAGCATGAACATGACGACCATCGTCACCTCGCAGGAGACCGGTCGCTTCGCTGCCATGGGCCTGCCGTTCCTGTCCTGGAACTGGCTGCCGCTGTTCCCGATCTTCATCGTCTACTTCATCTCCGGCCTGGCCGAGACCAACCGCCACCCGTTCGACGTGGTGGAAGGCGAGTCGGAGATCGTGGCCGGTCACATGATCGAGTACTCGGGCATGTCCTTCGCGATGTTCTTCCTGGCCGAGTACGCCAACATGATCCTGGTGTCCTGCCTGGCGGTGGTGATGTTCCTGGGCGGCTGGTCGGCACCGATCTCGTTCAGCCTGCTGGGCATGGAGACGCCGGCCTTCATCAAGAGCACGATGGCGTTCTGGAACTGGGCCTGGCTGTTCGGCAAGACCTTCTTCGTCGTGACCTGCTTCCTGTGGGTCCGCGCCACCTTCCCCCGCTTCCGCTATGACCAGATCATGCGTCTGGGCTGGAAGATCTTCATTCCTGTGACGCTGGTCTGGCTGGTCGTTGTCGGCTTGTGGATCCAGTCTCCCTTCAATATCTGGAAGTGATTGGAATGAGTTCAGTCGCCCATTTCTTCAAGAGCTTCATGCTCACCGAGCTGTTCAAGGGCATGGCCCTGACCGGCCGGCATTTCCTGTCGCGCAACATCACGGTGCAGTTCCCGGAAGAGAAGACGCCGCTGAGCCCGCGCTTCCGCGGCCTGCATGCGCTGCGCCGCTACGAGAACGGTGAAGAGCGCTGCATCGCCTGCAAGCTCTGCGAGGCCGTGTGCCCGGCGATGGCCATCACCATCGAATCCGATGTGCGTGACGACGGCTCGCGCCGCACAACGCGCTACGACATCGACCTGACCAAGTGCATCTTCTGCGGCTTCTGCGAGGAAAGCTGCCCGGTGGACTCCATCGTCGAGACCAGCATCTTCGAATACCACGGCGAAAAGCGCGGCGACCTGTACTTCACCAAGGACATGCTGCTGGCCGTCGGCGACAAGTACGAATCGCAGATCGCAGCCCAAAAGGAGGCAGACGCCAAGTACCGCTGATGCCGGAACCCGTTCCGCATCGAGGCGCTTGCTGAAATCCCATGGATATCACTACCGCTCTGTTCTACCTGTTCTCGGCCGTGCTGCTGGCCTCTTCGTTCCGTGTGATCACGGCGAAGTCCACGGTGCACTCGGCCCTGTTCCTGATCCTGGCCTTCTTCAACGCCTCCTGCGTCTGGATGCTGCTGAAGGCCGAGTTCCTGGCCATCACCCTGGTGCTGGTCTACATCGGCGCCGTGATGGTGCTGTTCCTGTTCGTCGTGATGATGCTGGACATAGGCAGCGACCGCGTGCGGGACGGCTTCCTCAAGCACCTGCCGCTGGCCGCCCTGGTGGGCGCGCTGATCGCGCTGGAGATGGCTGCCATCCTGATGCCGGGCTTCCGCCTGAACCAGCCGGCCGAGATGAGCGCCGCGGTGCAGCAGCTGGGCAATGCCAAGGCGCTGGGCGTCGAGGTCTACACCAGCTACCTGTACCCGCTGGAGATCGCCTCGGTGCTGTTGCTGGTGGCCATCATTGCCGCCATCGCGCTGACGCTGCGCCGCCGCAAGGACAGCCGCTCGCAGGATGCCTCCGAGCAGGTCAAGGTGAAGAAGGCCGACCGCCTGCGCATCGTCAAGATGGCGCCGACGGTGGAGACCCCGGCCGAACCGGCCGCCGACAACAACACGGGAGCCGCGTGACCATGGCTGCTGGACTGACTCTGGGCCATTTCCTGACGCTGGGCGCGATCCTGTTCGCGCTGTCGGTGATCGGCATCTTCCTGAACCGCAAGAACCTGATCGTGCTGCTGATGGCCATCGAGCTGATGCTGCTGGCGGTCAACCTGAACTTCGTCGCCTTCTCGCACTACCTGGGCGACATGGCGGGCCAGGTCTTCGTGTTCTTCATCCTGACCGTGGCGGCCGCCGAATCGGCCATCGGCCTCGCGATCCTGGTCGTGCTGTTCCGCAACCGCGCCAGCATCAATGTCGAAGAGCTCGACGCGCTGAAGGGCTAAAGGAACAGGACGCATCAAGATGTCTGCAACACTTTCGCAAAACATGCTGCTGGCGGTGCCGATGGCGCCGCTGCTCGGCGCTGCCATTGCCGGCTTCTTCGGCAAGCAGGTCGGCCGCCGCGGCGCCCACAGCATCACCATCCTGGGCGTGCTCGTCGCCTTCATCATCTCGGCGATGACGCTGAAGTCGGTGGCCGTGGACGGCGCCCGCTTCAACGAGACCGTCTACGAATGGATGGTGCTGGGCGGCTTGAAGATGGAAGTCGGCTTCCTGGTCGATGGCCTCACCGCCATGATGATGTGCGTGGTGACCTTCGTGTCGCTGATGGTGCACATCTACACCATCGGCTACATGGAAGAAGATCCGGGCTACCAGCGCTTCTTCTCGTACATCTCGCTGTTCACCTTCTCCATGTTGATGCTCGTGATGAGCAACAACATGCTGCAGCTGTTCTTCGGCTGGGAGGCAGTGGGCCTGGTCTCGTACCTGCTGATCGGCTTCTGGTACACCAAGCCGACGGCGATCTTCGCCAACATGAAGGCCTTCCTGGTCAACCGCGTCGGCGACTTCGGCTTCATCCTGGGCATAGGCCTGCTGGTGGCCTACGGCGGTTCGCTGAACTACGCCGAGCTGTTCGGCAAGTCGGCCGAGCTGGCGCAAGTCAAGTTCAATGCGCCGCTGTGGGGCTCGGACTGGATGATGCTGAGCGTGGCCTGCATCTGCCTGTTCATTGGCGCCATGGGCAAGTCGGCCCAGTTCCCTCTGCATGTCTGGCTGCCCGACTCGATGGAAGGCCCGACCCCGATCTCGGCCCTGATCCACGCCGCCACCATGGTGACGGCCGGCATCTTCATGGTCTCGCGCATGAGCCCGCTGTTCGAGCTGTCGGACACGGCCCTGAACTTCGTGCTCGTCATTGGCGCGATCACCGCGCTGTTCATGGGCTTCCTGGGCATCATCCAGAACGACATCAAGCGCGTCGTCGCGTACTCCACGCTCTCGCAGCTGGGCTACATGACCGTGGCATTGGGCGCCTCGGCCTATTCGGTCGCCGTGTTCCACCTGATGACGCACGCCTTCTTCAAGGCCCTGCTGTTCCTGGGTGCCGGCTCGGTGATCATCGGCATGCACCATGACCAGGACATCCGCAACATGGGCGGCCTGCGCAAGTACATGCCCATCACCTGGATCACCTCGCTGCTGGGCTCGCTCGCGCTGATCGGCACGCCACTGTTCTCGGGTTTCTATTCCAAGGACTCGATCATCGAGGCGGTGCATGCCAGCCATCTGCCGGGCGCCTCGTTCGCCTATGCGGCCGTGGTGATCGGTGTGTTCGTCACCGCCTTCTATTCGTTCCGGATGTACTTCCTGGTCTTCCACGGCAAGGAGAACTTCCACCACAAGCCCTTCCCGGGCGAGCATGACCACCACGACGACCATGGCGACGAGCACCACGAGCCGCACGAGTCGCCCTGGGTGGTCACGGCCCCGCTGATCCTGTTGGCCATTCCCTCGGTGGTGATCGGCTTCATGACGATACAGCCCATTCTGTTCGGCGACTTCTTCAAGGATGCGATCTTCGTCAACCACGAGACGCACCATGCGATGAAGGAGCTGGCGCACGAGTTCCACGGCGCCGTGGCCATGGCCACGCATGGCCTGACCGCGCTGCCGTTCTGGCTGGCCCTGGCCGGTGTCGTCACCGCCTATGTGTTCTACCTGGTCGCTCCCAGCATCCCGGCCACCTTTGCCCGCGTGCTGGCACCGGTGATCAAGCTGCTGGAGAACAAGTACTACATGGACTGGATCAACGAGAACATCCTGGCCAAGCTGGCCCGGGGCCTCGGCATCGGTCTGTGGAAGGGCGGCGATGCCGGCCTGATCGACGGTGTGCTGATCAACGGCTCGGCCAACGTGGTGGGCGGTGTCGCCGGCCTGGTGCGCCGTGTCCAGACCGGCCATCTGTACTGGTATGCCCTGGTGATGATCCTGGGTGTGATCGGCCTGATGAGCTGGCAGCTGTGGCCCTACATGTGGCCCCAATTCAAGATCCTGATGGGTCTCTGATCAAGGGCGGAGAAGAAGAATGGGATATCTGAGTCTTGCCATCTGGTTGCCCGTGGTCTGCGGCGTGCTGCTGCTGGTCCTGGGCCGCGAGAACCAGGCCGGCACCGCACGCTGGATGGCCCTGGTGGCCGCCATCGCGAGCTTCGCGGTCACGCTGCCGCTGATCAAGGACTTCAACGTGGCCACGGCCGCGATGCAGTTCGCCGAGAACCTGCCCTGGATCGAGCGCTTCAATATCCGCTACCACCTCGGGGTGGACGGCATCTCGATGTGGTTCGTGCCGCTGACGGCCTTCATCACGGTGATCGTCGTGGTTGCCGCCTGGGAGGTGATCACCGAGCGGGCCCATCAGTACATGGGCGCCTTCCTGATCCTGTCGGGCCTGATGATCGGCGTGTTCTCGGCCCTGGACGGCATGCTGTTCTACGTGTTCTTCGAGGCCACGCTGATCCCGATGTACATCATCATCGGCGTCTGGGGCGGCCCGCGGCGCGTCTATGCGGCCTTCAAGTTCTTCCTGTACACGCTGGCCGGTTCGCTCCTGATGCTGATCGCGCTGCTGTACCTGTACGTCAAGTCGGGCGGCAGCTTCGACATCCAGACCTGGCACAAGCTGCCGCTGGCGCTGGACGTGCAGAGCTGGCTGTTCTTCGCCTTCCTGGCGGCGTTCTCGGTCAAGGTGCCGATGTGGCCGGTCCACACCTGGCTGCCCGACGCCCACGTCGAGGCGCCCACCGGCGGCTCGGTGGTGCTGGCTGCCATCATGCTGAAGCTGGGTGCCTACGGCTTCCTGCGCTTCTCGCTGCCCATCGCGCCCGACGCGGTCCACCACTGGTCGTGGCTGATCATCGCGATGTCGCTGATCGCCGTGGTCTACATCGGCCTGGTGGCCCTGGTGCAGACCGACATGAAGAAGCTGGTGGCCTATTCGTCGATCGCCCACATGGGCTTCGTCACGCTGGGCTTCTTCATCTTCAACGAGCTGGGCATCTCGGGCGGCCTGGTGCAGATGATCTCGCACGGCTTCGTGTCGGGCGCCATGTTCCTGTGCATCGGCGTGCTGTACGACCGTGTGCATTCGCGTGAGATCGCCTCCTACGGCGGCGTGGTCAACACCATGCCCAAGTTCGCGGCCCTGGCCCTGTTCTTCGCCATGGCCAACTGCGGCCTGCCGGCCACCGGCGGCTTCGTCGGCGAGTGGATGGTGATCCTGGGCACGGTCAAGTACGACTTCTGGCTGGGCGCCATTGCCGCCACGGCCCTGGTGTTCGGCGCGGCCTATACGCTGTGGATGTACAAGCGCGTCTACTTCGGCGCCATCGCCAACGACGAGGTGCGCGAGCTCAAGGACGTCAACCGCCGCGAGTTCTGGATGCTGGGCGTGCTGGCCGCCGCCACGCTCTACATGGGCGTCTACCCCAAACCCTTTACCGACGTGATGCACGCTTCAGTGACCGAGTTGCTCAAGCACGTGGCCGTCTCCAAGATCAATTGAGGCGTCCGAGGTGAACACTATGAATTGGCTCTCGGTCTATCCCGAAATCGTCCTGCTGGGCATGGCCTGCCTGGTGGCCATGGTCGACCTGTTCGTCACCGACCCGCGCCGCACGCCGACCTATGTGCTGACCCAGCTGACGCTGGCGCTCGTGGGCGTGATGCACATCGGCTACTTCAACAGCGACGTCACGCAGTACGGCATGCAGGGCATGGTGGTCTCCGACCCCATGGGCCACCTGCTGGCCTTCTTCGCCTGCATCGCCGTGATGGTGACCCTGGTCTATGCCCGTCCGTACGCCGGCTCGCGCGACATGCTCAAGGGCGAGCTGTTCACACTGTCGCTGCTGTCGCTGCTGGGCGTGAGCGTGATGCTGTCGGCCAACAACTTCCTGGTCATCTACCTGGGCCTGGAGCTGATGAGCCTGTCGCTGTATGCGCTGGTCGCCCTGCGCCGCGACCACACGGTCTCGACCGAGGCCGCGATGAAGTACTTCGTGCTCGGCGCCCTGGCCAGCGGCTTCCTGCTGTACGGCCTGTCGATGATGTACGGCGCCACCGGTTCGCTGTCCATCCCGCGCGCCTTCGAGGTCATCAGCACCGGCGTGCCGAACAAGTCCGTGCTGATCTTCGGCGTGGTCTTCATCGTTGCCGGCCTGGGCTTCAAGCTGGGCGCCGCGCCGTTCCACATGTGGGTGCCCGACGTCTATCAGGGCGCTCCGACGGCCGTGACGCTGATGATCGGTGCCGCGCCCAAGCTGGCCGCCTTTGCCATCACCATGCGCCTGCTGGTCGAGGGCATGATCGGCCTGGCCGTGGACTGGCAGCAGATGCTGATCGTGATGGCCCTGATCTCGCTGGTCGTGGGCAACTTCGCGGCCATCGCGCAGAGCAACCTCAAGCGCATGCTGGCCTACTCGACCATTGCCCAGATGGGCTTCATGCTGCTGGGCCTGGCCTCCGGCGTGGTCAACGGCAACACGCTGGCGGCCTCGAATGCCTACAGCTCGGCCATGTTCTACGCGGTCACCTATGTGCTGACCACGCTGGGCAGCTTCGGCATGATCCTGCTGCTGGCCCGTCAGGGCCATGAGTCGGAAGAGATCGCCGACCTGGCCGGTCTCTACAGCCGCAGCCCCTGGTACGCGCTGCTGATGATGATCTTCATGCTGTCGCTGGCCGGCATTCCGCTGACCGCGGGCTTCTACGCCAAGCTGGCCGTGCTGCAGTCCATGATCGCCACCGGCGTCACGTTCTACTACGGCTTGGCCATCGCGGCGGTCGTGCTGTCGCTGATCGGCGCGTTCTACTACCTGCGCGTCATCAAGGTGATGTTCTTCGACGAAGCCACCGATACGGCACTGCTCACCGCGCCTACCGATGTGCGCCTGGTGATGTCGCTGAACGGGCTGGCCGTGCTGGTCTTCGGCCTGCTGCCGGGCGGCCTGATGGACATGTGCAAGCAGGCCATCGTCCGCGCGCTGGCCTCCTGATCGACCGTCGATGAACCAATCGGCCGCCATCTGGCTGGTCCTGCTGGCCGCCCTGGTGGCGGCCAACGCGCCTTACTTCAGCCAGCGTGTGCTGTTGGTCGGCCCCAAGCCGGCCTACAAGAGCGCTGGCTGGCGCCTGCTGGAGCTTGTGCTGCTGGGCCTCCTGACCCTGGGCCTGGGCTTTGCGCTGGAATCCAGCCAGGGCCAGCGCCAGCCGCAGGGCTGGGAGTTCTACGCTGCGGCCACCTGCGTCTACCTGGTGTTCGGCTTCCCTGGCTTTGTCTGGTGCTATCTGCGCCGCAAGCGCAATGCGCCCTGAAGACAAGGACGCTGGGATCAGCGAGACGCTGATCGAATCCGCCCAAGCCTGGCGCGGCAACTTCCTCGATGTGCGCCGCGACCGCGTGCGCCTGCCTGATGGCCGCGAGGCCAGCCGCGAGTACATAGTCCACCCGGGCGCCGTGATGGTCGTGCCGCTGATGGACGACGGCCGCCTGCTGCTGGAACGCCAGTTCCGCCATCCCATGCGCCGGGTGATGCTGGAGTTCCCGGCCGGCAAGCTCGATCCGAACGAGAGCCCGCTGGCCTGTGCCCAGCGCGAGCTGCGCGAGGAGACCGGCTACAGCGCCAGCGAATGGGCCCATGCCGGCGTGCTGCACAACGCCATCGCCTATTCGACCGAAGGCATAGAGATCTTCTTCGCCCGCGGCCTGGTCGCCGGCGAGCGCCAGCTGGACGAGGGCGAGTTCCTGGACCTCTGCTTCCATACGCCGGCCGAGCTGGACGCCTGGTCGCGCGACGGCCAGGTCACCGATGCCAAGACCCTGATAGGCCTGCTGTGGCTGCAGCGCTGGCAGGCCGGCGACTGGCCGCTGAACTGGATTGCCGCGGGCTGAGCCGACGTCCAAAGGTTGGCCGCAACAGGCCCTCCCTGGCCAAGGCCTCCGGGCGCAGAATCGCCTCCTGGCACCGGCTTGTGCATTTCATCCGACATAGGTGCGGCTGGCGGACAAAAGCTGCCGGCTTGTCACATGACTGATGGCAGTGCCTTTCGGCATGGCTATGCTTGCGCCGCTTTGCAAGAGGGCAAGACCGCCCCGCCAATTACACCTCTGGAGAGAGCATGACGAAGCATCACATTCCCGTTGCCCTGGCTGTAGTGGTAGCGGCTCTGACGAGCCTTTCGGGCTGCCAACAGGGCAATGCCGAGAAGAAGGATGCAAGCAAGGACGCCCCGGCGCTGCAGCTGGCGCCCGAGGACCGGCTGGTCATGGGCGAGGCCGAGCATGGCAGCGGCCCCCTGATCACCGGCGCCGTGCAGCCTGAGAAGCGCGCCGACCTGCGTGCCGAACTGTCGGCCGTGGTGCTCCATGTGCTGAAGGAGAACGGCGAGACGGTGCGCCGCGGCGACCTGCTGGTGCAGCTGGACACGACCTCGATCCGCGACAGCCTGAGCTCGGCCGAGGAAGCCGCCCGTGCCGCCCGCGAGAATTTCGAGCAGGCCGAGCGCCAGTTCCAGCGCCAGAAGGCCCTGCAGGCCCAGGGCATGATTTCGCAGCAGGCACTGGAAGATTCGGCCAACCGCCGGACCACGACCCAGAGCGACAAGGTCGCTGCCGAGGCTCGCCTGGTGGCCGCTCGCCAGCAGATGGCCCGTACCGAGGTCCGTGCGCCGTTCGATGGCGTGGTCAGCGAGCGCCGCGTCTCGCCTGGCGACACCGCCCAGATCGGCAAGGAGTTGCTCAAGGTCATCGACCCGGCCTCCATGCGCTTCGAAGGTTTTGTCTCGGCCGACCGCCGTGCCGAGTTGAAGCTGGGGCAGGACGTGGACCTGCGCATCCACGGGGCCAACCAGGAACGCATCGAAGGCCGCATCCGCCGCATCGACGTGTCGGCCAACCCCGTCAGCCGCCAGATCGCGGTGCTTGTGGATCTGAATGACAAGCGCGCCGCGTCCGTGACCGGTCTTTATGGCGAGGGCTTTGTGCGTACGACCAAGTCGGCCGCATTGATGCTGGACGATGCCGACATGCAGCGCGACGGCGACCAGGCCTATGCCTGGATCGTCCAGGGCGGCAAGCTGCACCGCCAACCCATCAAGCTGGGTGACCGCGACGAACGCCGCGGCGAATACGTCGTCAGCTCGGGCCTAAAGGTCGGCGACATCGTGCTGCGCAATCCCAGCCGCACGCTGGTCGAAGGCGCAGTCGTGACGATCAAGGCGGCCGCGGCCGCCGGCGCCGCCTCGGCCACCAAGCCGGCAGCGGCCGCGTCGACCGCTTCCTGAGGAGCTTCCCATGCTGATCTCAGATTTTTCGATCAAGAAGCCGGTAGCGACCATCGTCTGCATCATCAGCCTGATGGCGCTGGGGCTGATGGCGCTGTCCAAGCTGCGCGTCAACCAGAACCCGGACGTGGAGGTGCCTTTCCTCTTCGTCTCCATTCCCTATCCGGGCGCCTCGCCCGAGACTTCGGAGCGGGAGATCGTCAACCGCATCGAGAAGCCGCTGCTGGCCGTGCCGGGCGTGACCGAGGTGCAGGCCGGGGCCAATGAAGGCCAGGCCACCTTCTTCCTGAAGTTCGACTTCAAGAAGAACATGATCGAAGCGGCCGACGACGTGCGCAATGCCATCGCCTCGGTGCGCTACCAGCTGCCGCAGGAAATGCGCGAGCCCATCATCCGGCGCGCCGATCCGTCGGCCCAGCCCATCATGCAGGTCTCGCTGGAGAGCAAGACGCTCAGCCATGCCGAGATTTCTCGCATTGCCGAAGACCAGCTGGCGGACAAGTTCCGCGGCGTGGCCGGCGTGGGTACGGTGGACATCTTCGGCTCGCTGAATCGCGAGCTTTCGGTGCTGCTGTCGGGTCAGAAGCTGCGCGAGTTCAATGTCTCGGTCAGCGAGGTCGTCAGCGCGCTGCAGCGCCAGAACATCTCGGCGCCGGTGGGCAAGGTGCGCGGTGAATTCGAGGACCAGAGCATCCGCCTGGTCGGCCGCATCAGCCAACCGGTGGACTTCGAGCGCATCGTCATCAAGCGCACCGCCACGGACCTGGTGCGTCTGGGCCAGGTGGCCACGGTCAAGGACGGTTTCTCCGAACGCCAGACCCTCTCGGTGCGCAACGGCCGGCCCAATGTGGGCCTGTCCATCACGCGCTCGCGTGAGGCGTCTACGGTCACTGTGGCCAACGAGATCCGCAAGCTGGTCGAGGAAGCCAACAAGACCCTGCCGGCCGGCACGGTGCTCGAGATCACGCAGGACGGTGGCAAGAACGCGCAGGACAGCCTGAACAACGTCATCCATGCCCTGGTGTTCGGCGCCGGCCTGACCATCTTCGTGGTCTATGCCTTCCTGAACTCCTGGCGTTCCACGTTGATCACCGCCACGTCGCTGCCGACTTCGGTGATCGCGGCCTTCATCGCGGTCTGGATCTTCGGCTTCACGCTGAACTTCATGAGCCTGCTGGGCCTGTCGCTGGCCATCGGTGTGCTGATCGACGATGCCATCGTGGTGCGGGAGAACATCGTCCGCCACATGGAGCGCGGTGCGGATCGCATGACGGCGGCGCTCAAGGGCACGGCCGAGATCGGCATGGCCGTGGCGGCCACCACCTTCTCCATCGTGGCCGTGTTCGTGCCCGTGGCCTTCATGCCCGGCGTCTCGGGTGAATGGTTCCGTCCCTTCGGCCTGACGGTCGTGGCCTCGGTGCTGGTCAGCCTGCTGATCTCATTCACGCTGGACCCGATGCTGTCGGCCTTCTGGGGCGACCCGCCGAACCACCATCTGGCACCCAAGAAGGGCATCTCCAAGCTGCTGCACCACTTCAATGAGTGGTTCGACCACCAGGCCGACCGCTACGGCAATGTGATCGCCTGGGCGCTGCACCACCGCATCAAGATGGGTGTGATCGCCTTCCTGAGCTTCGTGCTGGCCATCGGCCTGCAGGTCAAGTTCGGTGGCACCAGCTTCCTGCCCTCCAGCGACTCCGAGACCATTGCCGTCGAAGTGCGCACGCCGCCGAGCTCCAGCCTGGAGTACGCGCGCCGCAAGCTGGCTTCCGTCGATGAACTGGCCGGCCTGATCAAGGAGAAGAAGAGCACTGACGCCTTCGTCAACGTGACCGGCGGCAAGCTCTATATCAACATCGGCAAGAGCTACGAACGCAAGCGCACCGCGCAGGAAATCGGCAGCGAGCTGCGTCAGCACCTGACCAAGCTGACCGGCGCCGAGTTCGCCGTGCTCGACGACTTCAGCGGTGGCGGCGGTTCCAAGCCGGTGCAGATCCGTTTCTATGGTTCCGATACCCGCAAGCTGCTCGAGCTGACCGAGGACTTCATGCGCCAGCTGCGCAAGGTCCCGGGCGCGGTGGACGTGGCGCTGTCGCAGCAGAACGCACAGAACGAGCTGCAGGTCGAGCTGCATCGCGGCCTGGCCAACCAGCTGGGCATTTCGGTGGGTGACGCAGCCAATGCGCTGCGCGTGGCCTTTGCCGGCATCCAGGTTGGTGACTGGGTCGACCCCACGGGCGTGACCCGCGACGTCTCGGTGCGCCTGCAGCCCAGCGACCGGGTGGACGCCAGCAACATCGAGCGCCTGCCCATCAGCGTGGCCGGCACCGGCCAGATGGTGCCGCTGGACCAGATCGCCACCATCACCATGGGCAAGGCCCCGGCCACCATCCAGCACCTGGACGGCAAGCGCGTGATCGGCGTGTCTGCCAATGTGCAGGGCCGAGCCGCCGGCGACGTGACGCAGGACGCCATGGCTCTGGCCAAGAAGATGAACTTCCCGCCCGGCTACGGCATCAAGCTGGCCGGCGGCTCCAAGGACCAGCAGGAAGTCTTCAGCTCGATGACCATCGCCCTGGGGGCGGGCATAGGCCTGATGTACCTGATCCTGGTCATGCAGTTCAACTCATTCACCGCACCGCTCGGCGTGATGCTTTCGCAGCCGCTGTCGCTGATCGGCGTGGTGGTGGCCCTGCTGCTGACCAAGGGCACGCTGAACCTGATGAGCTTCATCGGCATCATCATGCTGGCGGGCCTGGTGGCCAAGAACGCCATCCTGTTGCTCGATGCGGCCCGCCAGGAAGAGGCCAACGGTGTAAACCGTGAAGAGGCGCTGATGCACGCAGGCCGCAAGCGCTTCCGTCCCATCCTGATGACGACCTTCGCGCTGATCGCCGGCATGATGCCGGTGGCCATTGGCATAGGCGAGGGCGCGGAGTTCTACCGTCCGATGGCCGTGGCCATCATCGGCGGAACGATCACCTCGACCTTCCTGACGCTGCTGATGGTGCCGACCTTCTACGACAGCATCGAGACCAAGCGCGACAGCATGGCCGCCAAGTTCCATGCACGGGCCGCGCGCTGGGGCGCTGCCGGTGGTCTGTGGGCCTTCCTGGTGACCGTCGTGGAAGTGCTGCTGTTCCTGACGATGATCCGCTTCGTCTATCGCATCGTCATGAAGGGCTTGAACCGGCTGCGCGGCCGCGCGCCGGTCCAGCTGCCCCAGGGCGCTGACTGATCAGAGGACGCGGTCCGGATTGAACAGGCCCTGGGGATCCAGGGCCTTTTTTATTTGCCGCATCAGGGCCAGGGCCACGGGGTCCTTGCGAGCGGCCAGCTCGTCTCGCTTGAGCTGGCCTATGCCGTGCTCGGCCGAGATCGAGCCACCATGGGCCTGCACGGCATCGAACACGAGCTTGTTGATCTCGGCCTCTCGCTCGCGCAGAAAGGCCGCCGGATCCTGCCCCTGCGGCGCCTGGACATTGAAGTGCAGATTACCGTCGCCCAGGTGGCCGAAGTTGACCAGCCGGACGGCTGGCACCGCGGCCTCAAGCGCGGCTTCGGTGGCCGCGCAGAAAGCCGGGATGGCCGAGATCGGCAGCGAGATGTCGTGCTTGATGTTGAGCCCTTCCTGGCTCTGGGCGAGCGGGACCGACTCGCGCAACTGCCACAGCGCATGGGCCTGGGACAGGGTCTGGGCCAGGCTGGCATCGTCGGCCAGGCCTTGCTCCATCGCTTCGCCCAGCAGGCTTTCCAGCAGGGCCGCGGCATGGGTCTCGCTCTCGCTGCTGGACAGCTCCAGCAGCACTGTCCAGGGCGCGGCCGGCAGGGGCTGGGGCAGGGCGGGCATGTGACGTCGCACCAGGTCCAGTGCGAATTGGTTCATGGCCTCGAAGCCGGTCAGCGAAGCGCCGGCGGCCTTGCGGGCCAGGGTCAGCAACTCGACGGTCGCGGCCAGGCTCGGGCAGGTTGCCAGGGCCGTGAGCTGGCCGCGGGGCTGCGGATGCAGCTTCAGCGTGGCCGCCGTGATGATGCCCAGCGTGCCCTCGCTGCCAATGAAGAGGTCGCGCAGGTCGTAGCCGCTGTTGTCCTTGCGCAGGCCTGAGAGGCCATGCCAGACCTCGCCCCAGGCCGTGACCACCTCCAGGCCCAGGCATAGCTCGCGGGCATTGCCATAGCGCAGCACCTGGGTGCCGCCGGCATTGGTGGCGAGATTGCCGCCAATGCTGCAACTGCCTTCGGCCGCGAGGCTCAGCGCGAACAGCAGGTCGTGCTGCTCGGCGGCCTGCTGCACCGTCTGCAGGATGCAACCTGCCTCGGCGGTGAGCGTCAGATTGGCAGCGTCGATGGCGCGGATGCGGTTCAGCCGCTGCAGGCTCAGCAGCACCTGCCGTCCGTTGCCGTCGGGTACGCCTCCGCCGACCAATCCGGTATTGCCGCCTTGAGGCACAAGCGAGGCGCCATGGGCCGCGCAGGCTCGCACCACGGCGGCAACCTCATCGGTGGTGCCCGGCCGGACGACCGCAAGTGCCTTGCCAGCAAAGCGCTTGCGCCAATCTAGTTCAAATGGAGCGCAATCCTCGCCCTGCAGAACCTGCGCGGCGCCGACGGCCTCGCGCAGCGCGGCCAGCAGCGCGGTTTCGTTCATTGGGCGGCTTTGGCGGCGCGCAGCCGCTGTCGCACATGCAGGGCGCAGGCCACGAAGACCAGCACCGACAGGCCCACCTCGATCCAGGCCAGCAGGGCGCCGGTGCCCGATTCGCTGGTGGCCCGCACCAGGCCTTCGCCACAATAGAGCCAGACCATCAGACTGAGCCAGCGAAAGGTATAGAGCCGGTAGCGCAGCAGGCCGGCAATCGGCAGCAGCAGGGGCAAGGCCTTGATGGCCAGCGTGCCCCGGCCGGTCGGCGCCAGCCACAGCTCCCAGGCCAGGCAGAGCACGAAAAGGGCGATGGTGCCGGTCAGGGCGAGCCGGCGCGAAAGCACTTCTTCGGGGCTGGCGGTACTGCGGTCGGTAGGAACAATGGCGGGGGCGCTGGACATGGCTGGCATCATAGCCAGCATGACGACGACGAATTCCGACAAGACCGAGGCCTTGGGAGGTGCGGAGACCAGCCGCGCAACGGCCTGGCAACTGCTGCGCGAACTGCCATCGCTGCTGCTCGCCTGGCCCTGGCGCGAGAGCCTGCGCCTGCTGCAGACCCGCTTCCGCGAAGACCGCCTGGGCCTTACGGCCGGCAGCCTGACCTTCACCACGCTGATCTCGCTGGTGCCCCTGGTGACGGTGATGCTGGCCCTGTTCACCGCCTTTCCGATCTTTTCCTCGTTCCAGTCGGCGCTTGAGAAGTACTTCCTGCAGAGCCTGATCCCCGACAACATCGCCAAGCCGGTGCTGGCCGCGCTGACCCAGTTCGCCGCCAAGGCCAACCGGCTAGGCCTGGTGGGCCTGCTGTTCCTTGGTACCACGGCTCTGGCCCTGATGCTGACCATAGACCGCACGCTGAACGTGATCTGGCGGGTCAAGCGGCCACGTCCCATCGCCCAGCGGGTCCTGGTCTATTGGGCGGCCCTGACGCTGGGCCCCTTGCTGTTGGGGGGCAGCCTGGCCTTCACCAGCTATGCGATCTCGGCCGGCAAAGGCGTGGTCAACAAGATGCCGGGCGGCCTGGAGTCGCTGCTCAACATGATCGAGCTGGGCGTGCTGACCCTGGGCGTGGCCGGCTTGTTCCACTACGTGCCCAATACCCATGTGCGCTGGCGCCATGCGATGGCCGGCGGCGTCATCGTGGCGCTGGGCTTCAATGCGGCCAAGAGCGTGCTGGCCTGGTACGTCAAGCAGGTGCCGACCTATTCGACCCTGTACGGCGCCTTCGCCACGGTGCCCATCTTCCTGATCTGGCTGTACCTCGGCTGGGTCATCGTGCTGGCCGGCGCCTTGCTCGCAGCCAACGCACCGGCGCTGGCGGGGCGCATCTTGCCGCGTCGCGAGACACCGGGCTGGCAACTGGCCCTGGCCCTGGATGCGCTGCGCGCGCTATGGCAGGCGCAGAAGGATGGCGAAGGCGGCTTGAGCAGCCTTGCCTTGGCGCGCCGCCTGCAGGTTGATCCGCTGCAGCTCGAGCCGGTGCTGGATGTGCTTCAGGAATTGGACTGGCTGGGTCGGCTCGAAGAGGAGGGCGCCCAGCGCCTGAGCCTGCTGATAGCCCCAGCTCACCAGGGCGCCGAGCCGCTATTGAAGGCCGTGTTGGCCGAGCCCGGCGCGGCGCTGGCGCCGCTGTGGGCGCGCTCGGACTGGCGCCGCTGCAGCGTGGCCGAGCTGCTAGGGATGCAGGACGACCAGCAGGGCGCTGGCCGCTGACTTGCCGCGGTTGCGGATCGAATGCGGGCCGTCGACGGCATAGCGGGCGGTCTCGCCCGACTTGAGGATCTGGCTGCTGCCGCCGGCCGTCACTTCCAGGCTGCCTGAGAGCACGCTGAGGTGCTCGCGCGAGCCCGGCTCGTGGGCGGCCGATTCCAGGGCGCCGCCGGGCTGAACCGTCAGCTCGTACCACTCGAACTGGCCGGCCAGGTCGATGGGGCCGAGGATGCGGAGCAGGCAGAGCCCGTCCGGGCTGCTCAGGCTGGGCGTGGCATGTGAGGCCACGGTCTCTATGGTCGGCGTGGCCGGCTTCTCGCCGCCCAGCAGCTCCGACAGCTCGACCCGCAGCGCATTGGCCAGCCGCCAGACCACGGCCACCGTCGGGTTGGCCTGGTTGCGCTCGATCTGCGACAGCATCGACTTGCTGACCCCGGCCCGGCGCGACAGCTCGTCAAGCGACAATCCCTGGGCCTGGCGCAGGGCCTGCAGCGTGGCCCCGACACGGGGCGGTTCCAAAGTGTCTGATGCGGGAATGGACATGGGCTTGACCCTGGAATGCAAATTCGAGATACTGCACGCCAGTTCGATATACCGAACTGTGTTCTGTTTAGTGAATTGTGCACCAGGAGACCGGCATGAGCAGCGCTTTTTATGACCATGTGCAGCAGGAGCTGCAGTCCATCCGCGAAGCCGGCCTGTTCAAGGGCGAGCGCATCATCACCACGCCGCAGGGCTCCCTGGTCCACACGGCCGATGGCCGCGATGTGATCAACCTCTGCGCCAACAACTACCTCGGCCTGTCGTCCCACCCCAAGGTCATCGAAGCGGCGCACGAGGCGCTGCGCACGCATGGCTACGGCCTGTCGTCGGTGCGCTTCATCTGCGGCACGCAAGACCTGCACAAGACCCTGGAACAGCGCCTGGCCAAGTTCCTCGGCACCGAGGACACCATCCTCTACGCAGCCGCGTTCGACGCCAATGGCGGCCTGTTCGAACCGCTCTTGGGCGAGCAGGACGCCATCATCAGCGACGAGCTGAACCACGCCTCCATCATCGACGGCATCCGCCTGTGCAAGGCCAAGCGCTTCCGCTACAAGCACAACGACCTGGCCGACCTGGAGCGCTGTCTGCAGGAGGCCAAGGCCGCCGGCGCCCGCTTCATGCTGGTGTTCACCGATGGCGTGTTCTCCATGGACGGCACCATCGCCCAGCTCGACAAGATCCGCGAGATCTGCGACCGCCACGGCGCGCTGCTCGGCATCGACGAATGCCATGCCTCGGGCTTCCTGGGCAAGACCGGCCGCGGCACGCACGAGTACCGCAATGTCTTCGGCAAGATCGACATCATCACCGGCACGCTGGGCAAGGCCCTGGGTGGCGCCTCGGGCGGCTTCACCACCGGCCGCAAGGAAGTGATCGAGCTGCTGCGCCAGCGTTCGCGCCCCTATCTGTTCTCCAACACCGTGGCACCGAGCATCGTCGGTGCCTCCATCGCCGTGCTGGACCTGCTGGAAGCCTCGACCGAGCTGCGCGACAAGCTCGAAGCCAACACCGCCTACTTCCGCGAAGCCATCCAGGCCGCCGGCTTCGAGATCAAGCCGGGCACCCATCCCATCGTGCCCATCATGGTCTACGACGCGGTGACGGCGCAGAAGCTCAGCGCCCGCCTGCTGGAGCTGGGTGTCTATGCCGTCGGCTTCTTCTTCCCCGTCGTGCCCAAGGGCCAGGCGCGCATCCGCGTGCAGGTCTCGGCCGGCCATTCGCGTGAACAGCTGGAGAAGGCCGTTGCCGCGTTCGCCCAAGCCGGTCGTGACGTCGGCCTGATCAAGAACTGAGCGAAACCATGACGACCAAGATCCTCATCATCGGCGCCAACGGCCAGATCGGCACCGAGCTGGCCGTCGAGCTGGCCCAGCGCCATGGCAATGCCAACGTCATCACCAGCGACCTCGCGCCGGATGGCCGCGTGCCCTACCTGACGCACGAGATGCTGGACGTGACCGACGCGGCCGCGCTGGCTGCCGTGGTCAAGCGCCATGCGATCACGCAGATCTACCTGCTGGCCGCGGCGCTGTCCGCCACTGGCGAGAAGCATCCGATGTGGGCCTGGGACCTGAACATGAAGGGCCTCCTGCATGTGCTGGAACTGGCGCGCACGCAGAAGCTCGAGCGCATCTTCTGGCCCAGCTCCATCGCTGCCTTCGGCCCGTCGACGCCGCAGGTCAACACGCCGCAGACCACGGTGATGGACCCGACCACGATCTACGGCATCTCCAAGCTGGCTGGTGAGCGCTGGTGCGCCTGGTACCACGCCAAGCATGGCGTGGACGTGCGCAGCCTGCGCTACCCGGGCCTGATCAGCTACAAGACCCCGCCCGGCGGCGGCACGACCGACTACGCCATCGACATCTTCCATGGCGCCTTGAAGAACGGCCGCTACAGCTGCTTCCTGGAAGAGGGTCAGGCCTTGCCGATGATGTACATGCCCGATGCGCTGCGCGCCACCATCGAGCTGATGGAAGCGCCGGCCGATACCATCAAGGAGCGCGGCTCCTACAACCTCAGCGGCTGCAGCTTCACGCCGGCCGAGATCGCGGCCGAGATCGCCCGCCAGGTGCCCGGCTTCGAGATCGAATACGCGCCAGATTTCCGTCAGGCGATTGCCGCCAGCTGGCCGCAGTCGATAGACGACAGCGCCGCCGCCCGCGACTGGGGCTGGAAGCCGGCCTTCGGCCTGGAGGCCATGGTTGGCGACATGCTGAAACATCTGCGCCTGCAGTTCGCGCAAGCCGCCTGAACGAGGCCGGCCGGTCGGCTGTTAAGCTGACCGCCTATGCCTCTGCTCCTTCGTTCGCTGTGTCTTGCCGCCTTGTCCCTGCTTGCCATTCATGCTGCACAGGCGGCTGATCAAGCGGCAAAGGATCAGAGCCATGAAGACGCGGGCAACGGCAAGAGCAGCGAGGGCTTCAACTATGTGCTGGGCCTCCGGGCGGCCTACCAGCCCGAGTTCATGGGCGCGCGGGACTACAAGAGCTCGGCGCGTCCCATCATCTCGCTGCAGTGGGGCAAGTTCCGCCTGTCCTCCAGCGGCGCCAGCGCCGTGATGGGCTTCGGCCGTGAGGTGCAGGGCAGTGGCGCCAGCACCGACCTGTTGAGCCTGGACCGCATCAAGCTCAGCCTCTCGCTGCGCTTCGACGGTGGACGCAACAGCAATGATTCGCCGCGCCTGGCCGGCCTGCCCGATGTGCGCCGGACGCTGCGCGCCCAGCTCTCCAGCCGCTACAGCTTGAGCGACGACCTCAGCCTCGGGGCGACCTGGTCCAGCGACCTGCTGGGGCGCGGCGGTGGCTCGGTGGCGGGCCTGGGCCTGGGCTATCGCCTCTACCGCGACGGCAAGACCGAATGGACCACCGGCGGCGGCATTGGCTGGGGCAGCCAGCGCTATCAGCAGGCCTATTTCGGCGTGGCGCCGGAGGTGGCACCGCGCACGCTGTATTCGGCCTACCAGCCCGGCAGCGGTCTGCGCGACGCCTTCGTCGGCCTGGGCTGGACCTATGCGATCACCCACCACTGGATCGCCTTCAGCTCGGCCAGCGTCGGACGGCTGATCGGGCCCTCGGCCGACAGCCCCCTGGTCGAGCGTCGCAGCGCCGGCCAGATCGCCTTCGGTCTGGCCTACCGCAGCCGCTGAATCTGCTGAAGCCGGCTCAGGGCTTGCGGGTCGCGGGCAGGCCGCGGATGGTCATTTCCTTCAGCAGGTTGTGGGCACCATCGACCTCCTGCATCACCCACAGCACATAGCGGATGTCTACATGGATGGCGCGGGTGATCGCGGTGTCGAAGTACCAGTCCTTGGTGACCGACTCGTAGGTGGAATCGAAATTCAGGCCCACCAGCTCGCCGCGCTTGTTCATCACGGCCGAGCCTGAGTTGCCGCCGGTGGTGTCGGCACTGGTCAGGAAATTGACCGGCACGGTGCCGAGAGCGGCGTCGCGGTAGGCGCCATAGCGCTTGGCCTGGGCCGCTTCGAGCAGTGCCTTGGGCGCATTGAAGGGCGACTGGCCGGTGTGCTTTTCCAGGATGCCTTCCAGCGTGGTGAACGGGCCCTTGGTGATGCCGTCGCGCGGCGCATAGGGCGCGACGCTACCGAAGGTCACGCGCAGCGTTGAGTTGGCATCCGGGTAGACCGGCTTGCCCTGCGACTTCTTGAAGGCGATGAAGGCCTGCATGTAGCGCGGAATGACACGCTCCAGCGTGCCATCGACTTCCTTGCGCTTCAGCTCCATCGCATCGGCGAGGCCCTGGTTGGCCACGGCCAGGCGCAGCAGCGGATCGCTGGACTGCTCGATGGCTGCCGCATCCTTGTCCAGCCAAGCCAGCCGCTGGGCCGTGACGCCCAGCTGCGTTGCGGCATAGAGCGCCGGCAGCGCATCGGCGGCGGGCAGCTTGGCATCCAGGCCTTGCGGATGTACGGCTGCAGGCAACTGGCCATAGCGCTTCAGGGCCGCCTGCCAGCGGGCCTGGTCGACGGCCGGCACCAGCGACTGCTCCAGGCGGGCCAGGCGCGCCTTCACCAGCGCCAGGTCGCGGTCCTGGTAGCCGGGCTCGCGCTCGGCATCGGGCTTCTTGCGCTCCAGGGCCATGCGGTAGAGCGTGCGGGCGCTGCGGTACAGCTCGCCCTGCAGGGCTACCGACATCGCGAACTCCTGCTCGGTCAGCGCCAGCTCTTCGGCGATCACCGCATCCAGCTCGGCCAGCAATGTGGGATCGGCGGCCTGGCCCTGCTGGGCGAACCAGCGGCGGAACTCGGCGTCCTGGCCATCCTTGATCGCGGCGATGTCCTTGCGGGCAAAGCCGTCGATCAGGCCCTGGTTCTTCTTCATGCCGTTGTTGATGCTCTTGACCACGGCGGCATAGCGCACGGCCCATTCGGCATTGCCGGCCGTGGCCTGGGCGATCACGGCCAGGTCGGCCTGCGATTCCTGCACCCGGCGCGGATAGCTCACGTCACGGGCCTGGCGGATCTCGACGGGCAGCTTGTAGCGGCTGGTGCGGCCCGGGTAGCCGGCCAGCAGGATGGGATCGCCGTTTTTCAGGCCGGAGGCCGACACCACCAGGAAGTCCTTGGAGGAGTAGGGCACGTTGTCGGGCGACGGGTCGGCCGGGCGGCCGTCCTTGCCCACGTAGGCGCGCAGGAAGGCGAAGTCGCCGGTGTGGCGCGGCCATTCGAAGTTGTCGACTTCGCCGCCATAGTTGCCGATGCGGTCCGAGGGCGCGTAGACCAGGCGCACGTCGCGGATCGCGAGCTGGCGGATGCGGTAGTACTCCAGGCCGCGGTGGAAGCTGGGCACGGCGCAGCGGTAGGCCTTGTCCTGCTCGCAGTCGGCGACCAGGGCCTTGATGCGGTTCTGGATCTGCTTGTGGCGCTCGGCGCCGGAGAGCTTGGCGTCCAGCCCACTTGTGACCTGGGTGGTGACGTTCTCGACCTTGTCGGTTACATAGATGCGGTCACTGGGTCCGGCCGGCAGTTCTTCGGCCTTGGTCTTGGCCAGGAAGCCATCGGCTATCAGGTTGCGGCTGGCGCTGGAATTGCGCTGCACGGCGCCATAGGCGCAGTGGTGGTTGGTGACCACCAGACCGGCGTTGGAGACGAAGGAGGCCGAACAGCCGCCGAGCGAGACGATGGCGCTCATCGGGTGCTTGCCCAGGTCGGCCAGCTGCTGGGCGGGAATCGCGATGCCGAGCTGGCGCAGTTCCTTCTGGAGCTGGGGCAACTGGTAGGGCTGCCACTGGCCTTCGTCGGCCTGGGCCATGGGAGCGGACAGCAGCAGGCTGCCCAGCGCGGAATACAGGGGAATGCGGTTCAAGATCGGACTTTCTCGGGTTCTTTTGGGGCGCAAGCCGACAGTTTGGCATGCGCGTACGAGCCGCCATGCGCAGGGCGCACGCGGCAGCTCAGTCGTGGAAGGGCGGCTTCAGAAAGGAATCTTGCCGGTCCAGATGTCCTTGTACATGACCCAGTCGCCCATGAAGCTGTACAGCGGACGCTTGAACGAGGCCGGCTTGTTCTTCTCGAAGCCGAAATGGCCTATCCAGGCGAAGGCATAGCCGCACAGCAGGCCCAGCAGCACCCAGCCGGGCTGGCCGCTGTACAGCGCATAGGCCAGGCACAGCAGGCCCAGCGAGGAGCCGACGAAATGCAGGCGCCGGCAAATGCGGTTCTGGTGCTCACCGAGGTAGAAGGGATAGAACTCGGCGAAGCTGGCCATCTGCTTGACGGCATCGGGGCTGGTACTGCTGCTCATGGTGCTGCTCTCTCTGGTCTCTCGGTCAGTTCAGGGCCTGACGGACCGCATTCCAAACCGGATCCGGTGCCTCGGCCATCAGTGAATGCCCGGCGCTCAGGGTGACGATGCGGGCATTCAGCGCCCCGGCCAGCTCGGCGGCCTGGCGCGGCGAGGTCATCTGGTCCTGGCTGCCGAGGATGAAGGTGGTCGGGCACCGGACCTGCGCCGCCGCCTGCAGCCCGCCCGCGTAGCTGTCGCACAGGCGGAAGTCGTGCTCGAACAGGTTGAGCGCCTTCTGGCGGGCCTGCACGCGCCGCTTGAGCTGGATCTCGCCGCCTTGCAGCCAGGCCCCGGGGCCCGGGTAGGAGGGCTTGCTGGCGATGCCGCCGAAGGAGAAGGCGTTGACCATGTCTATGGCCTTCAGGGGCTGTTCCTTCGCCGTGTTCAGCAAGGCCTCGGAGACCTTCATCGGATAGGCCGTGCCCAGCATCAGCAAGCGCGTGGCGCGTTCCGGCTGGCGGGCCGCGGCTTCCAGCGCGATCAGCGAGCCCATGCTGTGGCCGGCCAGGGCCGCCTGCTTGGCGCCGGCGGCATCCAGCAAGGCCCAGATCCAGTCGGCCGCCTCGCCGATGCTGCTCACCGGCAAGCCTTCGCTGCGGCCATGGCCGGGCAGGTCCACGGCCAGCACGCTGTGGCCATGATGGGCAAGCGAGCGGGCCAGCAGGGTCCAGACGCTGTGGTCGTTCAGCGCGCCGTGAATCAGCACCACGCAGGGCAGGCTGGGGTCGAATGGCTTGCCGCCGGTGTAGGCATAGGCCGTCCGGCCGTTGATTTGTAGCTTCATGCCTTGCTGGCGCTCTTGAGGGCGCGCTTGAGATCGTCGATCAGGTCCTCGGCGCTTTCAAGGCCTATGGACAAACGGATGGTGCCGGGCGTGATGCCGGCCAGTTGCAGGGCGGCGTCGTCCATGCGGCTGTGCGTGGTGCTGGCCGGATGGATGACCAGGGAGCGGCAATCACCGACGTTGGCCAGGTGGGAGAACAGCTTCAGCGATTCGATGAAGCGGCGGCCCTGCTCGCGGCTGCCGGCAATGTCGAAGCTGAACACCGAACCACAGCCGCGGGGCAGGAGCTTGCTGGCCAGCTCGTGGTCCGGATGGCTGGCGAGGCCGGGGTAGCCGACCCGCGCCACCTGCGGATGGTTCGCCAGGAACTCGGCGACCTTCTGCGCATTGGCGACGTGGCGCTCCATGCGCAGGCCCAGCGTCTCGATGCCTTGCAGGATCAGCCAGGCCGTGTGCGGACTCATGCAGGCACCGAAGTCGCGCAGGCCCTCGCGGCGGGCTCTCAGCAAGAAGGCACCGACCGTGCTTTCCTCGCTGAACACCATGTTGTGAAAACCGACATAAGGCTCGCAAAGCTCTGCGAAGCGAGCAGCAGAAGGTTTGGCGCCGCTTGCGGCGTCAAAGCCGGCAGATCGCAGTGCGCTAGCGCTGCGATCGTAGGCTGCCTGCCAGTCGAAGCGGCCACCATCGACCAGCACGCCGCCCACCACCGTGCCATGGCCGGACAGGAACTTGGTGGCCGAGTGGTAGACCAGATCGGCGCCCAGCTCGAAGGGCTGCTGCAGGTAGGGCGTGGTCAGCGTGGAATCGACCAGCAGCGGCAGGCCGGCCTCATGGGCGATGGCCGCGACCTCGGGGATGTTCAAGACATCGAGGCCGGGGTTGCCCAGGGTCTCGCCGAACAGCAGCTTGGTATTGGGGCGGATCGCGGCGCGCCAGGCTTCCAGGTCGCCCGGCTTGACGAAAGTGGTCTCGATGCCGAAGCGGGCCAGCGTGTAGTGCAGGAGGTTGTGCGAGCCGCCGTACAGCGCGCCCGAGGACACGATGTGCGAGCCGGCACCGGCCAACGTGGCGATGGCCAGGTGCAACGCAGCCTGGCCGCTGGCCGTGGCGATTGAGCCCACGCCGCCTTCCAGCGCTGCCATGCGCTCCTCGAAGACTGCGGTCGTCGGATTGGACAGCCGAGAGTAGACATGGCCGGCACGCTCCATGTTGAACAGCGCGGCCGCATGCTCGGAGCTCTCGAAAACGAAGGAGGTGGACAGGTGCAGCGGCGTGGCGCGCGCACCTGTCGAAGGGTCAGGGGCCGCGCCGGCGTGCAGGGCCAGGGTATCGAAGCCGGGCATGGTGTCTCCGAGATGTTTGAAGCAAAGATTGTGTGCTATGTTGGCGCACAAGAAGCCTTAGGAGAGCTCCATGAAAGTCGTCGACATCCTGCGCGTCAAGGGCGGCACCTTGTTCACCGTCGCCCCCGACCAGCCGCTGGCCCAGGCGGTGACGACCATGGCCGAGCTGGACGTGGGCTCCCTGGTCGTGATGGAGCATGGCGACCTGGTGGGCATGCTGACCTTCCGCGAGGTGATCGCGGCCGTGGTCAAGAACGGCGGCAGCGTGGGCACGACCCAGGTCCGCAGCGTGATGGACGACCATCCTTTGACCTGCACGCCCGAGACCGAGATCGACGAAGTGCGCCGCATGATGCTGGGCCGCCATGCGCGCTACATGCCGGTGCTGAACGGCCGCACGCTGATGGGCGTGATCTCGTTCTACGACGTGGCCAAGGCCGTGGTGGACAGCCAGGACTTCGAGAACCGCATGCTCAAGGCCTACATCCGCGACTGGCCGGTCGAGGAAGAGCCGGCACCGGAGCCTAAGCTGTAGGCCGGTTGACGAAGTAGTCGGGCTGCAGCGAGCGCGTCAAGGCAATCGCCGGCAGCACCTGATCCAGATGGCGGCGCATGGCCGCCATTGCTTTGTCCGGGGCGCCGCTGCGCAGGGCCTCGACCACGGCCTGGTGCTCGGCAATCACCTCCTGCATGCGGCCCTGGATGGGCAGGGTCAGGCGGCGGAACCGGTCCACCTGGGTCTTGGCCTGGGCGATGGTGCGCCAGACCCCGGGGAAGCCGGCCAGTTCGGCCAGGCAGGCATGGAAGCCCTCGTCGGCGCGATGGAAGCCGGCCTGGTCGCTGCGCTTGGCGCAGCGGCGCTGCTCGGCCAGCCAGTCGTCCAGCTGCTTCAGGGCCTGCGGTGTGAGCCGGGCGGCGGCGCGTTCGATCATGGCCAGCTCCAGCGCCGTGCGTACCAGCATGGCCTCCTCGAGCTCGTGGACCGGGATGCGTGCGACGAAGGTGCCGGAGCGCGGCCGGATCTCGATCAGGCCTTCCTCGGTCAGCCGCTGCACCGCCTCGTGCACCGGCGTGCGGCTGAGCCCGAACTCGGCGGCCAGCTCTTTCTCGTTGATGCGCTCGCCGGGCGCCAATTGCAGGGCCAGGATGCGCTGACGCAGCGCCTGGTAGACGGGATCGGAGGCTTTGGCGGCGGTGCTCATGGTCGGGCCGCGATCATAGTGAGCGCCTGTCGAGTGCCGACCTCATCGAGCTGCAGCAAGCCTTGGGTCAGAGACTCTGCCAGGCCCGGCAACTCGTTCAGGTCCTGGCCCCACAACCCCCGGTTCGCGAGCCAGCCGCGTGCCAGGTCTTGCCAGCTCTCTTCGCGATGCTGGCGGAACCAGTCCAGGTGCTCGGGCGCGTCGGACAATTCGATCATGGGATCGCGATAGAGCCGCATCGTCGCGGCCAGGGCCAGCACCAGGCGTGGCGGTGGTGTTCCGTTCCTGGCCTGCGTGCTCAGCAGCTGCGGCAGCAGGCGGGTGGCGAACTTGGACCAGCTGTTCAGCGCTATCGAGGCGAGCCTGTGCTTCACATAGGGGTTGCGGAAACGCCTCAGCGTGGCGGCGGCAAACGGTGCCAGCCGGTCGGCCGGCAAGGGCAGGGCGGGAATGATTTCTTCGGCCAGCGCGGCTTCGACGAAGGCCCTCAGGTCGGCGTCGTCCATTGCGTCGCCGACGGTCTCGTGGCCCAGCAAGAGGGCCAGCGGCACCAGCAAGGTGTGGCCGCCGTTGAGCAGGCCGACCTTGCGATGTCGGTAGGGGCGCAGGTCGGCGACCAGCTCGATGTTCAAGCCTGAGCCCGTCAGCTTCAGCTCCTCGGCCAGGGCTGGCGCGCCTTCGATCAACCAGCTGTGGAACGGCTCGGCGCAGACCATGAAGGGGTCGGCTCCGCCCAGTTCCGCTTCAAGTGGTCCACGCTCGTCGTCAGATGGTGCGCCGCTGACGATGCGATCAACCAGCGTCGAGCAAAAGTGGCAGTCCTGGTCCAGCCAGTTTTCGAAGCCCCGATCCAGCGACCAGAGCCGGGCGAAATGCAGCACCGCCCCCTTCAAGGCCGGCCCGTTGGCCTCGATCAATTCGCAGGGCAGAAGATAAAGACCGGCGCCGCCCCGCGAGTAGCGCTCGAACAGCCAGCGGCACAGCTTGGCCGGAAAGCTGGCCGGCGGGGCGTCCTCGAAGCGGTCACTGTCGTTGACGGTGATGCCGGCCTCGGTGGTGTTGGAGACGATGAAGCGCAGCAGTGGCTCGCCGGCCAGGTCGACGAAGTCCTGCCAATGCCGTGCCAGGTCCAGCTCGCGCTGCACGCAGTCAATCCGCCGCCAGACTTTCACTGCTTGGCCTTTGTCGTCCAGGCCGCGCAGCAGCAGCTGGTAGGGCGCGTCCATCAGCGGTGCCTTGGACCGGCTGGTCGGTCGCACGATGACGATGCCGGCCTCCAGGCCCTGGCGCTCGTTGAGCTGCTGGACAAAGTCCTCGACGAAGCCGCGCAGGAACACGCCCTGGCCGAACTGCAGCAGCTTGATGGCCAGGCCGCTCACAGCGAGATGTCCTGCTTCCAGAACAACCAGTCGTACTGGCGCAGCCGCTCGGCCTTGCATTCGTATTCGCCGCCAGCGGTCTGGCGCACCAGCTCCAGCAATTGCTCGGCGGTCTGCTCAGCCGAGACGCCTTCCAGCACCGGGCCGCAATCGAAGTCGATCAGGTCGCTCATGCGCCGAGCCAGCGGCGTGTTGGACGAGACCTTGAGCACCGGCGCAATCGGATTGCCGGTGGGCGTGCCGAGGCCGGTGGTGAAAAGCACCAGCTGCGCGCCCGAGGCGACCAGGGCGGTGACCGACTCGACGTCGTTGCCCGGCGTGCAGAGCAGGGACAGGCCGGGCTTGCTGGCCTGCTCGCCGTAGTCCAGCACGGCCACCACCGGCGAACCACCGCCCTTGCGCGCGGCGCCGGCCGACTTCATTGCATCGGTGATCAGGCCGTCGCGGATATTGCCGGGGCTGGGGTTCTCGGCCAGGCTGGCGCCCACGGCCTGGGCCCGCGCCTCGAAGTCCTTCATCAGGGCCAGGAAGCGTTCGCGGTCGGCCGGGTTCTGGCAGCGCGAGATCAGCTCCGACTCGACGCCGCAGAGCTCGGGGAACTCGGCCAGCAGCGAGGCGCCGCCCAGGGCCACCAGGCGGTCGGAGACCAGGCCCAGGACCGGATTGGCCGTGATGCCCGAGAAGCCGTCCGAGCCGCCGCACTTGACGCCTATCTTCAGCTTGGACAGCGGCACCGGTTCGCGTCGCACCTCGTTCGCTTCGGTCAGTGCTTTCAAGGTGTCCTGCAGCACTGCCTTCATCATGGCTTGCTCGTCGCCCCATTGCTGCTGCTCGTAGACCAGGCAGGGCTTGTCGAAGGCCGGGTTCTGCTCGGCCAGGGCCTCGCGGAACATGGCGATCTGGGCGTTCTGGCAACCCAGGCTCAGCACGGTGACACCGGCCACATTCGGATGGTCGGCATAGGCCGCCAGCAGCTTGCAGAGCCGCTTGGCATCGGCCCGCGTGCCACCGCAGCCGCCGGCATGGGTGATGAAGCGCACGCCATCTACATTGGGGAAGGGGCGGTTGCGCCGGCTGCTCTTGGCCGTGTGGCCCAGCAGGCTCAGGGTGTAGTCGGCCAGCTCGTCGCCGGCATAGCCCAGGGGACGCTCCAGCGCCTGGCGCAGCTGGTCGATGTTGCGGTTCTCGCAGAACACCAGCGGGAACACCAGCCAATGGTTGGCCGTGGCCACGCGGCCGTCCTTGCGGACGATGCCTTCAAAGGTCTGCTCTTGCCAGGCCTTCACATCGGGCGCCTGCCAGCTCATGGCACTGCCGTCGAGGCGGGGTTCAGCAGCATGGTGGACCAGGTTCTCGGTCGTGACTGCTTCGCCGCGGCGGATCGCATGGAGGGCCTTGCCGACCGGCACGCCGTAGAGCTTGAGCACCTCGCCGGGCGCGAAGTCGCGCCGAGCCAGCTTGTGCTTGGCGGCGACTGGCGTGCAGAGCGTGATCGCCTGGCCGGCGTCGTCGACGGTCTGGCCCTCGGCCAGATCGGCCAGGGCGACCAGCATGTCGTCGTCGGGATGGATGAGCAGGGTGGTGGCGGCCATGGCAATCAATCAGAGTCCGAAGTACTGCTTGGCGTTGTCGTAGCAGACGCCGCGGACGATCTGGGCCAGGCCGGCACCGTCGTCCGGGTATTCGCCGGCCTCCACCCATTGGCCCAGCTGTCGGCACAGCAGGCGGCGGAAATACTCATGCCGTGGATAGGAAGCGAAGCTGCGCGAGTCGGTCACCATGCCCACCGACGTGCCCAGCACGCCATGGGCGGCCAGGGTCTGCAGCTGGCGCAGATTGCCGTCCTTGTGGTCGTTGAACCACCAGGCCGGGCCGTACTGCAGCTTGCCGGCGGTGGCGCCGTCCTGGAAGGCGCCTATCAGCGTGGACAGCACCTCGCTCATGGCCGGGTTCAGGTTGAACAGCAGGGTCTTGGGCAGGCGGTCCTCAGCGTCGAGGTCGTCGAGCAGGGCGGCCAGGCCGGCGCTGCTGCTGAAGTCGGCGATCGAGTCGTAGCCGGTGTCGGGGCCGAACTGGTCCAGGCGGCGGCGGTTGTTGTTGCGCTGGGCACCTATGTGCAGGCACATGGCCCAGTCATGCTCGGCGTAGACACGGCCCAGCGCATGCAGCAGGCCGCGCTGGTAGGCCCCGAGCTCGGCCTCGGTCAGCTGGCCGCCGGCGAAACGCTTGGCGAACAAGGCCTCGCATTGGGCCGGTCCGACCGGGCCGGCGGGGAGGGCCGCGTCGATGGCATGGTCGGAGATGCGGCCGCCCTGGCTGTGGAAGAAGCGCACCCGGGCCGCCAGCGCCTCGACCAGGGTCTCGAAGGTCGTGATGCGGACACCGGCCGTGCCGCCCAGCTTCTGCAGGTAGGCGATGAACTCGGGCTTGTTGCAGCGCATGGCCTGGTCCGGGCGGTAGGCCGGCAGCACCCGGGTCTTGAGCGCCGAGTTGGCCAGCTCGGCATGCTGGGCCAGGTCGTCGGCCGGGTCGTCCGTGGTGCAGGCCACCTCGACCCTGGCCTGGTCCAGCAGGCTCCAGCAATCCATCTCGGCCAGCCGCGCGTTGGCGGCCTTCCAGATGGCCGGCGCATTGGCGGCGTTGATCGTCAGGTCGATGCCGAACAGCCGCCGCAGCTCCAGGTGGCTCCAGTGGTGGATGGGGTTGCCGGCGGCCAGCGGCAGCACCGAGCAGAAGGCCTTGAACTTGTCCTCGTCCGGCGCCGCGCCGGTGACCAGGGCCTCGTCTATGCCGGCGCTGCGCATCAGGCGCCACTTGTAGTGGTCGCCGGCCAGCCAGAGTTCGGCAATGCTGGAGAAGCGCTTGCGGGCCGCGATCTCGCCCTGCTGCAGGTGCGAGTGGTAGTCGATGATGGGCAGGCCGGCCGCCACCTCGTGGAACAGCTGGCGGGCCGTGGCGGTGTCGAGCAGGAAGTCGGGGCCTAGGAAGTCGCTCATGGTGAGGCTGCTGCAAATCTGAAGTGGCACGATTGTCTATCTGATATTTCAGATTGCCAAGGCCTGGCAGGCGATTCGTACCCAGGAAGTTCCGGGTTTGTCCCAGGGGTCGGCAACGGCTGCGGCTAAGATCGCCCCTCCTCCCTGGTCTCAATCCCCGTCCTGGATCGCGCATGTCTGGCAGCACCTTTGGCGAGTTGTTCCGTGTCACCAACTTCGGCGAAAGCCACGGACCGGCCATAGGCTGCGTGATCGACGGCTGCCCGCCGGGGATGCTGCTCAGCGAGGCCGACATCCAGCCCGAACTGGACCGCCGCCGCCCCGGCACCTCGCGCCATGTGACCCAGCGCAACGAGCCGGACGCGGTCGAGATCCTGTCCGGCGTCTATGAGGGCCGCACCACCGGCACGCCGATCTGCCTGCTGATCAAGAACACCGACCAGCGCAGCAAGGATTACGGCAACATCCTCGACACCTTCCGCCCCGGCCATGCCGACTACACCTACTGGCGCAAGTACGGCCTGCGCGACCCGCGCGGCGGTGGCCGCAGCTCGGCCCGCCTGACCGCGCCCATGGTCGGCGCCGGCGCGGTGGCCCGCAAATGGCTGCAGGAGCAGTACGGCACCACGTTCCGCGGCCACATGACCCAGCTGGGCGAGCTGGAGATCCCGTTCGAGGGCTGGGAGCATGTGGGCAACAACCCCTTCTTCGCCGCCAACGCCAGCAAGATTGCCGAGCTGGAGGACTACATGGACCAGTTGCGCAAGGCCGGCGATTCGGTCGGCGCGCGCATCGCGGTCGAGGCCAGCGGCGTGCCGGTGGGCCTGGGCTCGCCGCTGTTCGACAAGCTGGATTCCGACATCGCGTACGCCATGATGGGCATCAACGCAGTCAAGGGCGTGGAGATTGGTGACGGATTCGGCGTCGTGGCCCAGCGCGGCAGCCACCATGGCGACGAGCTGACGCCCGCCGGCTTTGCCTCCAATCATTCCGGCGGCGTGCTGGGCGGCATCTCTACCGGCCAGGATCTGCGCGTCTCGATTGCGATCAAGCCCACCAGCTCGATCCGCAGCCCCAAGGCCTCGATAGACCGGGCTGGCCAGCCGGCCACGGTCGAGACCTTCGGCCGCCACGACCCCTGCGTCGGCATCCGCGCCACGCCGATCGCCGAGGCCATGCTGGCCCTGGTGCTGATGGACCATGCGCTGCAGCACCGCGCCCAATGCGGCGACGTGCGTCACGAACTGCCTCCGATAGCCGCCCAGCGCTGACCGCCGCTTGATGTCCGAGCCCGCCCCAGGTCCGCGCCGCATTCTTGCGGCCAGCGCGGTCCTGTCCTGTGCCTACTTCGCAGCCATTGGCCTGTTCAGCACCTACGCGCCGCTTTGGTACAAGTCGCTGGGCATTCCGCTGATCGAGATCGGCTGGCTGCTGTCGCTGTCCAGCTGGACCCGCTTGTTCGCACCCTTCGTCTGGGGTTCGCTGGCCGATGCCAAGGGTCGCCGTGTGCAGCTCCTGCGTCTGGCTGCGGTGCTGACGCTGCTGGCCGGCCTGCTGTTCCTGCTGCCACCCACGGTGGGCCTGCTGGCGGTGGCGACCTTCTCGATGTTCTGCTTCAACGCCGCGATCACACCCTTGAACGAGACGGTGCTGGCGGCGCGGCTGATGACGCCCGAGGGCGGCGTCGATGCCCGGCGCTACGGCCGGGTGCGGCTTTGGGGCTCGGTCGGCTACCTGGTCAGCGTGGTCGGCTGCGGCTGGGGACTGGAGCGGCTGGGCATGGGCTATTTCGTGCCGGGGCTGATCGTCGGCCTGCTGCTGATCGTCGGTGCCGCGTTCTGGATGCCGGTGCACCGCGGCGCCACCCACGGTCACGAAGCCACGCCGCCGCTGGGCGAGGTGATGCGCAAGCCGGCGGTGCGCTGGTTCTTCGCCAGCGTCTTCATGACGGTGCTGGCCCACACCTCGCTGTACTCCTTCTTCAGCCTCTACGTGGACGAGCAGGGTTATGGCAAGTCGGTGGTGGGCCTGTTGTGGGGCGCGTCCATCATTGCCGAGGTCGCCTGGTTCGGCCTGCAGGGGCGGCTGCTGGAGCGCAGCAGCCTGCACCGTTGGCTGACCGTCTGCTCCCTGGTGGCGGCTGTGCGCTTCGCGCTGACGGCGGCCTTCGGTGCCCACCTGTGGCTGCTGGTGCTGCTGCAGACCTTGCATGCCGTGACCTTCGCGGCCCAGCACACGGTCTGCATCGCCCTGGTGACCCGCTATTTCCCGGGCCGTTTGCGCGGCCGTGGCCAGGCCCTGTATTCGGTGCTGGGCTATGGCTTCTCGGGTGTGCTCGGGGCCATAGGCGGCGGCTGGCTGGTCAGTCATCTGGGCCTGGCCAGCATCTTCTGGGTGGCCAGCGGCGCCGCCCTGGCCGGCGCGCTTTGCGCCCGGCGCAGCGCGCAGCTCGACAACTGAGTTCCGCAGTTCGTCGCCAGCCCCGCGGCGTTGGTCAGGGGTCGGCGCGCTCCATGCCCGGCAATCTGCATTTCGTCGCAGATCGATTCGGCCGGTCCAACCCAATTCTTAGACTGCCGCCACTTTCTAAATTGACCTTGGGGACTTCCATGCGCAAGCAATGGCTTTTTGGCGGCATCGCGGCCGCAGTTCTGGCCAGTGGAGCCGGTGTGGCGGTCTGGGCCAGCAAGGGCGCGGATGCGTCACAGCAGCAAGCCAAGGGCAAGGACGGCGAGAAGCCGTCGCCGACGCTCGAATTCACCCCTTCCGAGGTGGTCAAGCCGGCGCTGGCCCGCATGCCGGGCCGCATCGAGTTCTCGGGTCCATTGGTGGCGCCTGGCACCGTCATCGTCCGCAGCAAGGCTTCGGGCGTGCTGGTCGGCCTGAACGTGGCCGAAGGCAGCCGGGTCCATGCCGGCCAGGCCCTGGGTCAGCTGGACCTGGAGGAGCTGCGCTACCGCGTGGCCGAACGCAATGCCAGCGTCGAATCGGCACGCGCTCAAGCAGATCAGGCCGAGCGCCAGCACAAGGCCAACGAGGGGCTGGCGGCACAGAACTTCATTTCCAAGACTGCGCTGGATTCGTCGAAGGCCTCGCTCGAAGCCGCCCGCGCCCAGCTGGGTGTGAGCCGGGCCCAGATGGACACAGCCCAGGTCATGCTGAAGCAGGCCGCCCTGGTGGCGCCTATCAGCGGCGTGGTGTCCAAGCGCCATGCGCTGCCGGGCGAGAAGGTGTCGAACGAGCAGCAGGTGCTGTCCATCGTCGACCTTAGCAAGCTGGAGCTGGCCGGTCTGGTCGGCACCCATGAGGTCAGCCGCCTGAAGCCTGGCATGACGGCCATGCTGCGCATCGAGGGCGTGGACAAGCCGGTCGAGGCCCGCATCGCCCGCATCGCTCCGGCGGCCGAGCCCGGCACCCGCTCCATCGGCGTGACGCTGGAACTGAGCAATCCCAAGGAAGCCTTCCGCGCCGGCCAGTACGCCGTGGCGCAGGTCGAGCTGCAGGACGACACCGAGCGCCTGACCCTGCCCGACACCGCCATCGGCAGCTCGTCCGGCCAGGACCATGTCTGGATGATCGAGAACGGGTCCCTGGTGCGTCGCATCGTCACCACCGGCCGGCGCGACCGCAATCTGGCCAAGGTCGAGCTGCTGGGCGGGGTCAAGCCGGATGCCCAGGTGCTGGCCGCCCGCTTCGACAACCTCAAGGAGGGTGCCAAGGCGGTGGTGGTCGAGAACCGAGCCAAGGTGGCAAGCGCTGCGGCTTCCACCGCAGCCCGCAACTGATTCGCGGGGTCAAGCATCATGTGGATCACCCGCGTTTCCATCCAGAACCCGGTCTTTGCGACCATGGTGATGGTGGCCATCTGCGTGCTGGGCCTGTTCTCGTACGCCAAGCTGGGCGTCGAGCAGATGCCCGACATCAGCTTCCCCGGCGTCTACATCGACGTCCGCTACCCGGGCGCCTCGCCCGAGGCGGTGGAGCGCGAAGTCTCGCGCCCGCTGGAAGAGGCCCTCAACACCATCGCCGGCATCGAGCGCATCAGCTCGCGCGCCTTTGAAGGCCGCACCCAGGTCAATGTGGAGTTCGGCCTGAACGCCGACATGAGCCGCACCATGCAGGACGTGCGCGACCGCGTCGCCATGGCCCAGGCCGGCTTCCCGAAGGACGTCAAGCCGCCCATGGTGATGCGCTACCAGGGCGACAACGCCCAGCCCATCGTCGTGATGGCGCTGATGAGCAAGACCCGCCCGGCGCGCGAGCTCTCGATGCTGGCCGAGTACACCATCTCCAAGCGCCTGGCGCGGGTGGATGGCGTGGCCAAGGTCGACATTGGCGGCATGGTCTCGCGCGAAGTGCGCATCGACCTGGACCCGCAGCGGCTGCGCGCCTATGGCATCACGCCGGCCGAGATCGCGACGGCGCTGAACCAGGCGAATTCGGACCAGCCCATCGGCATGCTTTCCGACGGCAGTTCCGACGCCATGCTGCGGGTCGAGGGAAAGGTCCGCGATCCCAAGCAGTTCGCCAACGTGGTCGTGGCGCGTCGCGGCAGTCTGGCGCTGACGCTGGCCGACCTGGGCACCCTGGTCGAGCGCGAACGCGAGCCCGATTCCATCGCCCGCATCAACGGCCAGCCGGCCGTCAGCTTCTACGTCTTCAAGCAGCAGGACTCCAACATCGTCGCCACCGGCGAGGCCGTGAAGGACGCGGTCAAGCAGATCCAGAAGACCCTGCCGGACGACATCCAGCTGGAGCTGATGTACGTCAACAGCGACTTCGTCAAGGGCTCGCTGGACGGCCTGAGGCACACGCTGATCGAAGGCGCGCTGCTGACCGTGGGCATCGTCTTCCTGTTCCTGCACAGCTGGCGCTCCACCATCATCACCGGCCTGACCCTGCCGATCGCCGTGATCTCCAGCTTCATCGCGGTCCATGCCTTCGGCTTCACGCTGAACTTCATGACCATGATGGCGCTGAGCCTGTGCATTGGCTTGCTGATCGATGACGCCATCGTGGTGCGGGAGAACATCGTCCGCCACGTAGCCATGGGCAAGGACCACCACAAGGCCTCGTTCGACGGCACCAACGAGATCGGCCTGGCGGTGATGGCCACCACCTTCGCGATCTGCGCCGTGTTCGTGCCGGTCGCCTTCATGGGCGGCATCATCGGCAAGTTCTTCTACCCCTTCGGCATCACCGTGGCCGTAGCCGTGATGGTCAGCCTGTTCGTCAGCTTCACGCTGGACCCGATGCTGTCCAGCGTCTGGCCCGATCCGCCGGCCGAGCGGCTGAAGAAGCTGCCGGTGTTCAAGCAGCTGATCGGTGGCGTGGACCGCGGCATGGACTGGCTGCACGGCTTCTACGAGAAGTCCATCCTCTGGATCTTCTCGGGTCGCCGCTACCGCGTATTCGTGCCGCCGGTGCCGGCCTATGGTCGCCCGTTCAAGGCCGACGGCAGCCGTGACCGCGCGGCCAAGCGCAGCCTGCGCTTCGCCACCCTGACGCCGCGCGGCATCGTCGCCTGGTCGGGCTTCGGCAGCTTCGTGCTGGCCCTGTTCCTGGCCGGCTTCGTCGGCAGCGAGTTCGTGCCCGAGACCGACCAGGGCTTCACCCAGCTGCAGCTGCGCATGCCCACGGCCACCAGCCTGGACCGCGGCAATGCCAAGGTGCGCCAGGTCGAGGAAGTGCTGGCCAAGTTCCCCGAGATCAAGATGGTATCGACCGTGGTCGGCGCCTCGGGCGAGGGCATGCAGACCGGCCGCAACCAGGCCCAGCTGAACATCTCCATGGTCGACCGCAAGGAGCGCAAGCGCAGCCAGAAGCAGGTCGAGGATGCGATCCGCGAGGCCATCGCCAGCATCCCCGGCATCGAGGTCAGCGTGGGCTTCAACCGCCCGGTCTGGATCACCCTGCTGGGCAATGACGCCGAGCAGCTGACCCTGGCCGCCAACGACCTGGCCGCCAAGATCCGCAAGGTCAAGGGCGCAGTGGACGTGGACACCACGGTGCGCGCCGGCCTGCCGGCCTTCGCGGTCAAGCTCAAGGACTCGGCCATCCGCGAACTGGGCCTGACCGCTCCGCAGATCGCTTCTTCGCTGCGCGCCTATGTCAACGGCGAGGTCGCCACCTACTGGACCACGCCGGACGGCAACCAGGTCGAGGTGCTGCTGCGCCTGCCGGTCGAGCAGCGCCAGCGCGTCGAGCAGATGTACAAGCTGCCGGTGGCCTTCTCCAAGGACGGTGCGCCGATCTCGCTCGACCAGGTCGCCACCATCGAGCCGGTGTTCAATCCCGAGGTGATACGCCGCCAGAACCTGCAGCGCCGCGAAGCCGTCTATGCCGGCGTCAAGGGCCGCAGCTCGGGCGAGGTCAACGAGGACGTGGCCAAGCTGGTCAAGGAGCACCAGCTGCCGCCGGGCGTCAGCTTCCTGGTGGACGGTGCCGGCAAGCAGCAGAAGGAAGCCTTCATGGGCCTGGTCGGCGCCATGGGCCTGGCGGTGATCTTCATCTACATCGTGCTGGCCAGCCAGTTCGGCAGCTTCCTGCAGCCTATCGCCATCATGGCCTCGCTGCCCCTGGCCCTGCTGGGTGTGATGCTGGCCCTGCTGGTGACAGGGTCCACGCTGAACGTGTTCTCGATGATCGGCCTGGTGATGCTGATGGGCCTGGTGACCAAGAACGCCATCCTGCTGGTGGACTTCGCCAACCATGCCCGCAAGGCCGGAGCCACGGTGGCCGATGCGCTGCGCGAAGCCGGCCTCATCCGGATGCGCCCCATCATCATGACCACGGCGGCGATGATCTTCGGCATGCTGCCCATGGCCATCGCCTTCAACGAGGGCGGCGAGATCCAGGCGCCCATGGGACGGGCCATCATCGGCGGGGTGATCACCTCGACCCTGCTGACCCTGGTCGTGGTGCCGGTGATCTACAGCTATGTGCTGAACGTGCCGCGCCGCTTCGGCCAGATGGGCCAGTGGATCGGCCGCCTGTTCCGTCGGCGTCCGGCTGGCGCCCAGGGCGCGGCGGTGATGCCGGCCGGTGACGACTGACGCCAGTCAAGCAACCGTGCAAAGGGGCGCATCCGCGCCCCTTTCTCTTTTGCCCCGGCGCGGTAGCATGGCCCGACCGATCCAAGGAGTCCCCGATGAGCGACGAAGCCACCCAGAAGTACCGCCTGGTCACCCGCAGCGATTTCGACGGCCTGGTCTGCGCCGTGCTGCTGAACGAGATGGGCATCATCGACGACATCAGCTTCGTCCACCCCAAGGACATGCAGGACGGCAAGGTCGCCATCACGGCGCGCGACATCACGACCAATCTGCCCTACGTGCCCGGCGCCCACCTGGTCTTCGACCACCATGAGTCGGAGACGGTGCGCAACACCGGCGAGCGCAAGAACCACATCATCGACCCCAAGGCACCCTCGGCGGCGCGCGTGGTCTACGACTACTACGGCGGCAAGGCCCGTTTCCCCAAGGTCAGCGAGGCCATGATGGCGGCCGTGGACAAGGCCGACTCGGCCCAGTTCAGCCGCGAAGAGATCCTCGACCCCAGCGACTGGGTGCTGCTGAACTACCTGATGGATTCGCGCACCGGCCTGGGCCGCTTCCGCGAGTTCCGCATCAGCAACTACGCGCTGATGATGGACCTGATCAAGTACTGCGCCGACCACGAGATCGACGACATCCTGGCCCTGCCAGACGTGGTGGAGCGGGTCGACCTGTACTTCGAGCACACGGCCAAGGCGCGCGAGCAGATCGAGCGCTGCACCACGGTCCACAAGAACCTGGCGGTGCTGGACCTGCGCGGCGAGGAGACCATCTACGCCTGCAACCGCTTCATGATCTACGCCATGTACCCGGAGACCAATATCTCCATCCACGTGATGTGGGGCTTGCAGAAGCAGAACACGGTGTTCGCCACCGGCAAGTCCATCCTGGACCGCGGCAGCAAGACCAATGTGGGTGCGCTGATGCTCGAGTATGGCGGCGGTGGTCACCAGGCCGCCGGCACCTGCCAGATCGCCAATGACAAGGCCGAGGCCGTGATGGCCGAGCTGATCGCGAAGATCAATCAGGACGGCTGAGCCGTCACCCCTGCGTCGGCGGCGCGCTGGCGCATCTCTTCGGTGGTCTCGCCCGGGCCTTCCGGGTTCCAACCCGGCGGCTTGAAAAGCAGGCCCAGCACGGCCTGCGGGCTGCGCGCCTTGAGCAGGTCGCGGCCCAGCTGAATCCATTGTCCGAACTCGACCTTGAACGGATTGTTCGTGGTGATCGGATGGATCAGGCCATAGCGGCAGGGCAGGTCCTCGCGCTCTTCCACATAGGTGCCGAACAGCCGGTCGAACACGATCAGCACGCCGCCATAGTTGGCGTCCAGGTATTCGAGGTTGGCCGCATGGTGGACCCGGTGGGCCGAGGGCGTGTTCAGCACGTATTCCAGCCATCCCAGCTTGGGGATCCAGGTCGCATGGATCCAGAACTGGTAGAGCAGGTTCAGGGTCAGGGCGGTCAGCACCAGGCGCGTGTCGAAGCCCAGCCAGATCAGCGGCAGCAGGAAGATCACGCCGCCTATCAGCTTGCCGAAGGCGCCTATTCGCAGCGAGGCCATCAGGCACAGCTGGTTGGGCGAATGGTGAACCGCATGGTTGCACCAGAACCAGCGCACCCTGTGGCCCATGCGGTGCAGCCAGTAGTAGCAGAACTCCAGGCCCAGAAAGAGCAGCAGGAAGCTGCCGACGTCATTGACGTGGAGGTCGGTCAGCCGGTGTTCTATGGTCCAGCGCAGCAGCGGCTCGGCCAGGGTGATCGGCAGGAAGATCGTCACCGCGATGCGCAGCGCATAGTCGAAGAACGAGACGCCACAGGCGCGCCAGTCGTAGCCGCCTTTGTGCCAGCTCAGCACCAGGCCCTCGAGCAGCGAAAGGCCCAGCACGGTGGGTGCGGCCACGAAGAGCAGGAATTTCTCTATCGGTGTCACGGTGCCAGGGCGGTGGTTGCGCGATGGGCCGGAGTATCGCCGCCGCTGGCCCGCCAATCTCCCTGGTCTAAACCTGGTGTTGCATACAGTACTGGTAAAACGTACAGTCGCGTCCATCGACCTGCCGTTTCCAGGAGCCGCCATGAAGACCACAGCCGCCGTCCAGTCCTTCTACCGTCCTTCGCCCGTCGCGGCCCGGCTGCGTGCCGCGCTGGCCCGGTTGCGTGACCCGCAGGCCTGGGTCAGCCTGATAGGCCTGCTGACCCTGTCCGGCCTGCTGGGCGGTGCCTTCGACAGTGGCGAGGCCGAAGGGCTGAGGGCGCAGTCGTCGGGGCCGGTCGAGGTCGTGCGCCTGGCCGCTGCCGAGCTGCCGTCGATCTGAATTTGATAGATGAGGGAGGAGGGCCGGCGTGCGCCTCAGGGCCGCGCCGGCATGTCGCGCAGGATGCGCATCATCAGCTCGGCGCCCGGCGAAAGCTGGTGATTCTTGCGGGTGATCAGGCCGTAGGCGTCCATCTTGATGCCCAGCTTGATCGGCAGCTCCACCAGCTGGCCGGCATCGAGCTGGGCCTGCACCAGCGGCGAGGGCAGGGGGCTGATCATGTCGGTGCGCAGCAGCAGCTGGATGATCATCGGCATGGCAGCGGACTCGACGATTTCCGAGGGCAGGTCCAGCCCCTGCGACAGAAAGCAGGCGGTCAGCCGGTCGCGCAGGATGCTGCCGGCCGGCGGCAGTATCCAGCCCTGCGAAACCAGGTCGGCCAGTTGAAGCCTGGTCTTGCCGGCCAACGGATGATCGGCCCGTGCGATCAGGCTGTGCGGCTCGTCGGTCAGGGGCTCGAAGTTCAGCTGGTCGGCGATCTCGGTGTCGAGGACGCGGCCTATGACGATGTCCAGCTCGCCGGAGCGCAGCTTCTGCAACAGCGGCTTGCTGGTGTCCACGCTGACCGAGACCTGGACCTTGGGATGCTCGGCCTTGAGCAAGCGAATCGCCTCGGGCAGCAGGCTGATCGAAGGCGTCGTCACGCTGCCTAGGGCCACGCGGCCGCTGAGGCCCGACAGCAGCTCCATCACCTCCTGGTGCGCCGCGTCCATCTCGGCCAAGGCGGCGCCGGCCCGGCGTATCAGCACCTCGCCATAGCGCGTGGGCTGCACGCCCCGTGGCAATCGCTCGAACAGCGGCACCCCCAGCGCATGCTCCAACTCGCCCAGCAGCTTCGAGGCCGCCGGCTGCGTCAGATTCGCCGCCTGGGCCGCATGCAGGATGGATCTGTGCCGGCCCAGCTCGACCAGCAGCACCAGATGGCGGGTCTTCAGGTGCGAGCGGACAAAACGATTGGCGCGCGGATCGGACATCTAGTCGTGATAGACCTGTGAACGGCCCCCGTCGATGAGGATGTCGGTCGCGTTGATGAAACGCGCCTCGTCGCTGGCCAGGAAGAGTGCAGTGTAGGCAACCTCGTCCGGCTCGCCTATGCGCTTGCAGGGCAGCAGGTCGATCTGGCGTCGGGCTTGTTCCGGCGGCAGCGAGGCAAGCCAGGATTCGACCCGCTCGGCGCGTATCAGGCCCGGCGAGATCGAGTTGACCCGCACGCCGTGGGCCGCGTATTCGATGCCCAGCGAGCGGGTCAGTCCTATCAGCGCATGCTTGGCAACGGGATATGGAAAAGCGCCCGGGATGATCTTGTGGCCATGGACCGAGGCGATGTTGACTATGCTGCCGGCGCCGCGCTCCAGCATGCCCGGCAAGACGGCGCGGGCACAGTTCCAGGCGCCTTCGAGATCCACCGAGAGGCAGCGCTGCCATTGCTCGCTGGTCATCTTCAGCGGATCCGAGAACACGTCCATGCCGGCGTTGTTGACCAGCACGTCGATGCGGCCGAAGCGCGCAATGCCTTGGTCCACCATGCCCTGCACGGCTGCCGCGTCGGCCACATCGGCCTGCACGAACAGCGCGTTCTCGTCACCCAGCAATTCGCGCAGCGCGGCAGCGGCCTCGTCGTCACGGTGGCTGTTGACGATGACTTTCGCGCCTTCGGCCAGGAAGCGGCGCGCGATGGCCTTGCCAATGCCCAGCGTCGATCCGGTGACCAGGGCGACCTTGTCTTGCAGACGTTGGCTCATGAACGACTCTCCCCACGGGTCTTCAGTTGGTCCAGCAGCACGGCCGCCAGCAGGATCAGGCCGCGCATCAGGTATTGGTAGAACGCGTCCACGTTGAGCAGGTTCATCACGTTCTCGACCGTGCCCATGATCAGCACGCCTATGACCACGCCGAAGATGCGCGCCTTGCCGCCCTGCAGCGAGACGCCGCCCAGCACGCAGGCCGAGATCACGTCCAGCTCGAAGCCGGTGGCGGCATTGGGCTGGCCGCTGGTGATGCGCGAGGCCAGTATCAGTCCGGCCATAGCCGTGACCAGGCCCTGCAGCAGGAATATCCAGACCCGCAGCTGCTCCACCTTGACGCCGGCCAGCCGTGCCGCCTCGGGATTGCCGCCTATGGCCAGGGTGTTGCGGCCGAAGACCGTGTGGTTGAGCAGCACGCCGAACACCAGGAAACAGACCGCCGTGACCCAGACCGGCAGCGGCAGGCCCCACAGCAGGCTGTCGCCGAAGCTGATGAAGCCCTCGTCGGCAATGCCCACGGCCTGGCCCTTGGAGACGATGAAGGCCAGGCCGCGCACCATCAGCATGGTGGCCAGCGTGGCGATCAGGGCATTGACCCGCAGGTAGGCGATCAGCACACCGTTGCCCGCGCCAATCAAGGCGCCGGCACCCAGGCCGGCGGCAACGGCCAGCCCGGTCGAGCCCGTGCGCTCCAGCACGATGGCGCCCAGCACGCCGGCAAAGGCGATGGTGGAGCCGACCGAGAGATCGAAGTCGCGCGAGGCCAGGCACAGCATCATGGTGCAGGCCACCATGCCGATCTGGGCCACCGACAGCATCAGGCCGACGATGTTGGCCGAGGAGAAAAAATTCTCCACCGTCAGCGACAGCAGGACGAAGAGCAGGCCGTAGCCCAGCGTCATGCTGTGCTCCTTCAGCCAGGCCCGGGAGCGGTTCGTTTTCATGGCGGAAGTGGCCGGTGGTGATGTCGTTGGGGTCGTGGCGGTGTTCATCGTCAGGCGGTGATTTCGTCGGGCAGGGCCAGGCTGAGCGCGGCGGTTTCGCTCGCCTCGGTCCGCGTCAGCTGTCCGCTGATGCGGCCGTCGCGCATCACGATCAGCCGGTCGGCGATGCCCAGCACCTCGGGCAGCTCGCTGGAGATCACGATCACGCAGCAGCCGCTGGCGGCCACCTCGTGGATCAGGCCGTAGATCTCGTTCTTGGCCCCCACGTCGATGCCGCGGGTCGGTTCGTCCAGGATCAGTACCTTCAGCCCCGGCTCGGCCAGCCAGCGGGCCAGGATGACCTTCTGCTGGTTGCCGCCCGAGAGCAGGCGGATCTCCTGCTCGCGGTTCGGTGTCTTGATGCGCAGCCGGCGTATGAAGGCATCGGCCAGCTCGGCCTCACGGCGGTGGCGCAGGAACAGGCCGCCCGCCAGGCTGTGGCGCCGGCAGCTGATGTTGATGTTCTCGGCCACCGAGCTCTGGGCCAGGATGCCTTGCTCCTTGCGGTCCTCGGGGCACAGCACGATGCCGGCGGCAATCGCTGCCGATGGCCCCGCGGCACTCACCTCGCGACCGTCGAGCAAGACCTGGCCCCCGCTGCGCTTGTCGGCGCCGTAGACCAGGCGCATCAGCTCGCTGCGGCCGGCGCCGACCAGGCCGAAGAAGCCCAGCACCTCGCCGCCGCGCACCTCGAAGGAAAGCGGATGCGGCAGGGCTTCGCTGCGCAACTCCTTGACCTGCAGCCGCGGCGCCGTGACCGGCCGCTCGCGGTAGTCGTAGATGTCCTGCAGCTCGCGGCCCACCATGTCGGCGATCAGGCGTTCGCGCGCGACCTCGGCCATCACGGGATGCGTGGCCACCTTGCGTCCGTCGCGGAAGATGGTGCAGGCGTCGCAGAGCGCGTAGAGCTCCTCCAGCCGGTGCGAGATGTAGATCAGGGTGCGGCCCTCGGCGCGCAGCTGCTTGACCAGGCGGAACAGGATCTCGCTCTCGCGGTGCGAGAGGCTGCTGGTCGGCTCGTCGAAGGCGATGACCTGGGCGTCCTGCATCACGGCCTTGCAGATCTCCACCATCTGGCGCTGGGCGATGGAAAGCTCCGACAGCCGCGCCGCCGGATCCAGGTCCACGCCGATGGCGGCCAGCTTGTCGGCCACCAGGCGACGGGCGGCTGCGTGGTCCACAAAGCCGAATCGCGTTGGCAAGCGGCCCAGCAGCACGTTCTCGGCCACGGTCAGCTCGGCCACGTACTGCAGCTCCTGGTGGATCACGGCGATGCCAGCGGCAATCGCGTCGCCGGCCGAGCCGAAGCGGCGCTCGTCGCCATTCAGCAGCAGGCGCCCGCCATCGGTCTTGTACTGGCCGCCCAGGATCTTCAGGAGCGTGCTCTTGCCCGCGCCGTTCTCGCCCAGGAGACCATGGACCTGGCCGGCCCGCGCCTCGAAGCTGACCCCATCCAGCGCCTTGACGCCGGGGAACAGCTTGCTGACGTTCTCGAACTGCAGGACCGGCGTGGCAGACATCACAGGCCCATCTGCTTGCGGACTTCGGCCTGGTTCTTGCGCGTCATCAGCGTTCCGCTGGTCAGCGTCATCGCCGCCGGGGCCTTGCCCGTCGTGACCCATTCGTAGACGTTCAGGGCGGTCTCGTAGCCATGGCGTCTGGGGCTGATCAAGACGGTGCCGAAGAAGGCCGTGGCCTGGGGCTTGGAGAACTCGTTCAACGCCGTCTGACTGCCGCCTATGCCCACGCCCAGCATCGCGTCCTGCTTGAAGCCACGGCCTTCGCCGGCGCGCACGGCGCCGAGCACGGCCTCGTCGTTCATGCCGAAGGCGACCCAGCGCTTGAACTTGGCGTTCTTGGTAAAGGCGATGTTGGCCGCGTTGAAGGCGCTCTCGGTGTCGGTCTTGGCCTGCGGCGCCTCCACCACATTGGCCAACGGCAGACCGGCGGCCTTGAGCGCGTCCAGCGCGCCCTGGGTGCGTTCACGCGCGGTGGGCAGCTGGTCGTAGGCCACGCGCAGCGCGCCGACCTCGGCCAGGCTCCAGCCGCGGGCCTTGATCTCGTCGGCCAGGCCCTGACCCACCTGCTTGCCGATCTCGTAGGCCGAGATGCCCATGTGGGGAATGTCGGCGATGGGCTTGCCGGCGCCATCGACCAGCTGGTCGTCCACCGACATGACCTTGAGCTGGTGGCGCTTGGCGGCGCGGGCCACGGCCATGCCCAGCTTGACGTCGGGCGCGCAGATCACGAAGCCCTGGACCTTCTGGGCCGCCAGATTGTCGATGGCGGCCATCATCTTCTCGCCGCTGGGAATGCCGATCTTGACGAGGGTGAAGCCCTTTTCCCTGGCGGCCTGTTCGGCGAAACGCCATTCATCCTGGAACCAGGGCTCCTCGGCCTGCTTCACCAAGAAGCCGATCTTGACCGGCTCGGCGGCCAGGCTGATTCCACTCAAGCCCATCAGCAGTGCCAGGCACAGTGCGCGTCTTTGAATCGTCATCTCAGGGTCTCCTTCAATCTTCTGGTTCAGCGCTCAGGCGGCGCTGTCATCGAACAGGGATTCCGGCAGGGCCAGCGAACCGGGCAGGCGCAGGCCGAACAGGCTGCCGGACAGCGGCAGGGCCTGCAGCTGTTCGCGGCTGTTGTCCTGGCGGGCCGTGGTCGTCATCAGCCAGTCGCCGTCCGGTCCGCCCAGGGCCGGGCAACTGGGATTGCGCACCGGCACGCCGTAGCTCGCCATGCGCTGGCCTTGCGGGTCGTAGCGGCAGACCTGGGCGCCGCCCCACTGGGCGTTCCACAGGCAGCCCTCGGCATCGATCACCGAGCCGTCCGGCCAGGCTCCTGGCTCGCTCATCTCGCAGAACAGGCGGATGTTGCCGACCTGGGCGCTCTCGGCCTCGTAGTCGCATTGCAGGATGCGCCGGGTCAGCGTGTCCGTGAAATACAGGGTCTTGCCATCGGGGCTGAAGCAGACGCTGTTGGCAATCGCCACCGCCGGCAGCGCCAGGCGGCGCAGTCCATGCTGGATCGAGTACTGGTAGAAGCTGCCGATGGGTCTTTTCTCGCGCGCCTCGTTCATGGTGCCGAACACGAAGAAGCCGCGCCGGTCGCAGCGGCCATCGTTGACACGGGTGCGCGTCTCGCTGGGGTCCACGGCCACCAGCTGCTGCAGCGCCGGGCTGGCCGTTCCTTCGGCCATCAGGTCAGGCAACTGGGCAATACAGAGACGCTTGGCCAGGCCCAGGATCAGCTGGCCCGAGCGGGTGTGGGCGAAGCAGCCCAGGCGGTCGGGCAGCTTGCAGTTCAGGCTGTTGGCGGCGCCCGGTGTCCAGGCATGGAGCTGGCTGCCCTCGATGTCGGTCCACCACCAGCGGCCGCTGGCCGCATGCCATTGGATGCCTTCGCCCAGCTGGGCGGCCTGGGCAAAAGCCAGGCTCAGTTCGGCGCGGTGGGGCTGTGAGCTTGGGGTCATGGGCTGAGGGCGGGTGCAGACTGGAACTTACCCCGGCCGGGCATGTCGAACCAATCGAGGTTTTGACTGAATCTATCCAGGAATCGCATAGATCAGGGCCGCATTGAAAGCCGGTAGACCGGCAGCAGCCGCAGCCCGCGCAGTTGAGCGATCTGCGGCTGGCCGGCGAAGTCGGGCCTGTGCTCGCGCGGCAGGTAGATAGGTGCATCGGCGCGCAGCGGCAGGATCGACAGGCTCAGCGGCTTGGCCAACTGATCCCTGCTCAAGGCCTTGAGCCCGATCTGCCAGCGCTGGCCGTTGAAGTACCAGTCGTCCAGCATCTCGGTGCCGCCGTAGAGTCGGCCCATGTCTCCGACGATGTCCAGCTCCAGCAGCACTTCGTCCAGGGCCGGGCCCGTCAGCGCATCGCGGCCCAGCTCTAGCTGCCAGCTCGCGGCGGTGCCGAAGGCTTCAGGGATGGGCTGCAAGGCCGCACCAGCATGGCCGCCGCGCTGGATCTTGGGTGCGGGCCGGGCCTCGCGGGTCTGCTGCGCCGAGACCTGACCGGCGAATGCCTGTGCTGTCGCTTCGTAGACCTGGAACAGGCCGTCCTGGTCCACGGCCTTCAGCGGGAGATTGGCCCTGGGCTTTGCAGCGAGGGCCGGGTAGATGGCGAAGCGCAGTCGCGGCTCACCGGTGCTGCGCAGTTCAAGGCCCCCGTTGCCGGTCCACAATTGCTGCTCGCTGAGCAGCAGACGCTTGCGGCCGGCGAACTCGCCCAGCACCAGGCTGCGGCCCTGGGCCGCGCTCAGCACCAGCACGATCACAGGGCGCTGGCCTGGCTTGTTGATCGTCAATGCCGGCGAAGTGCCCGGCTGTATGCCCTTGAACAAGACCTGACCCTGGTCCTCGCTGCGTTGGGTCTGTGGCGCCTGCACATGAGTCGCGTCGGCCGCCGAGAAGGCCAGCTCCACAGGCTGATCGGCCGCGGCCATGAACACATGGACGATGCCCGCCGGGCCTGCGTCGAAGCGGGTCACGACCTGGGCGCTGGCATAGACCAGGCGCGTGCCGTCCAGGTCCAGGTTGATGGGCCAGATGAAGGAGTCGCCGTTCCTGAGCGTGATCGCTTCGCGCGGCAATGTCAGCGTCCCGCCCGGCAGCTTGAGGCTGAAGCGCAGGTCGCGGAACTCCGGCATCGCGTGCTGCCGCACATGGTTGTTGACGAACAGGAAGCCGCTGTCGCCGTGGGAGCGAAGGGCCAGGCGCGGCGTCGTCAGCTCGGTCGGATGAGGCGGCACGGCCTCGGGCTTGCGCACCGTCATCGTGGCGAGCTGCGCGCCGTAGGAGGCCAGGAACAGATGGAAAGGCCGCAGCCGGGTGAGCACCTCGCGCTGCTGGCCGTCCGGACCCAGCGGCGCCTGGAAGTCGTAGTTGATGCGCGGCGTGTCGTTGTAGCCGCCGCTGGCCGTGCTTTCCTCGAGCGAGAAGTCGCCGCGTGGATTGCGCCCGCCGTGAAACATGTAGTAGCCCAGCAGATTGACGCCCGAGCCCAGCTGCACCGGCAGCATGGCGGCGATGTCGTCAGCCGAGACCAGGGTGCGGCGGCGGTACATGGCCGGCAGGCCGACCCCGTACTCGGCGCCGAGGAAAGGCGTCAAGGCGATGTCGGTCTCGGCCGTGCCGCGAGCGCTGGCGGCGGTCTGCGCGCCCAGGTCGCCGGAGACACGGCTGTCAAAGCGGAAGGCGTAGGTCTCCTTCGCCGGCAGCTCGGTCGCCGACTTCGACCAGGGCTCGTCCGGATAGCCGCCGAACACCGGCGTCACCTCGCCGCTGGGATAGACCGCGCCGTCCCAGCCGGTCACCGTATAGAGCGGAACGTCCATGCCGGCCTTGATCGCCAGCTGCTTGAGCGCGGCGATGTGCTCGGCGCCGCGGCCGGGGCCGCTCAGGTTGTATTCGTTCTCCAGCTGGAGGCCCATGACCGGGCCGCCGTCCTTCCAGAGCAGGTCTTTCAGCTGCTGGCCGATCTGGGCATAGAAGCGTTCGACGTGGAGGAGGTACTGGGCGTCATTGCTGCGCGTCGGCATGCTGTTGACCAGCCAGTCCGGAAAACCGCCGAAGCGCACCTCGGCATGCGACCAGGGGCCTATGCGCACCACGGCCTTGAGCCCGGCCTTGGCCGCCAGTTGGACAAAGCGACGCAGGTCGCGGTTGCCCTGCCAATCGAAGTGGCCCTGGTTCAGCTCATGGTGATTCCAGATCACATAGCTGGCGACGATGTCCACGCCTGCCGCCTTCATCTTCAGCAGCTCGGCTTCCCAGCTGGCGGCCGGGCTGCGGCTGTAGTGGAACTCGCCCATCACCGGCAGCCAGGGCTGGTCGTCAAGGCTCAGGTAGCGGCTGTTGACTGCCAGCCGCTGACCGTTCGGTGCCACGGCCGTGCCCAGCTTCAGATGGCCGGTGCTCGGTGCGGCGACCGGCGCGCTGGCGTCTATCAGCAGCAGGCGCTCCTCGGCCCGGGCGCACAGTGCGGCCGTCAGGCAGGCTAGCGCCAGCAGGGTTTTGATCATCACGGCCTGTCAGCCGCGCCAGGCGCTGACGAAGGCCCGCGCCCGCTCGGCCACCTGGGTTGCCGTCATGCCAGGCGCATAGAGAGCACCACCCAGGCCGAAGCCGGAAGCGCCGGCCTGGCGATAGGGCGCCATGCCTTCCGGCGTGATGCCGCCGACCGGCAAGAGCCGCAGATCACGCGGCAGCACGGCCCGCATGGCCTTGACCACCTGGGGCGTCAGCAACTCGGCCGGGAACAGCTTGACGGCATCGGCCCCGGCCTCCACGCAGGCGAAGGCCTCGGTGGGCGTGGCCGCGCCGGGCACGCAGAGCAGGCCCTGGGCCTTCACGTGGCGGACCACGCGAACATCGGCATGCGGCATCACGACCAGCTGGCCGCCGGCATCGCGGACCTGGTCGGCCGCGGTCATGCTCAGCACGGTGCCGGCGCCCATCACCGCATCCGCCGGCAGGCGGCGGGCCAATCGCGCAATCGAGTCCAAGGCCTGGGGCGAATTCAGCGGCACCTCGATCAGGCGGAAGCCGCTCTCGTACAGGCCGGTGGCGATGGCCTCGACCTCATCGGGCCGGACGCCGCGCAGGATGGCGACCAGGGGCAGGGCGGCGAAGGCCGCATCGAAACGATCGGTGATGCCGCTCATGGCGAGACTTCCTCGGTCAGCAATGCCAGCGCGGCCAGGCCGGCCGCCGCGGTATTGGGCAACTGCTCGACCGAGCCCAGGCCGAACAGGTCCAACGCCTTGGCATAGCGCTGGCAAAGCGCGGCTTCGCCAATCAGCAGCAGCGGCGCGCGGGCAAGAAAAGAGGACTGCTCGCGCCAGCGCAATCCGGCGCGCAGCTCGTGGCCGATGAGCAGACCCGAAAGATAGTCCGGCAGGGCGCTCGCGGCCAAGCGGCCGGTCAGGCCCAGCGTGCGGACCGAGAACAGTTGATGGCTTAGGCCCTCTTCACCGTGGTCGCGCGCCGCGCGCACGCCTTCGGCAAAGGCCGGCAGATCGTCCGTGGCCTCGTCAGCCATCAGCCTGCCCAACACCGAATGCTTGCGCAGCACGGCGAACAACTCGCCGGTCATCTGCGTGGCAAAGACCTGGACGGCGCCGCCTTGCACCTGGGCCCATTTGGAATGGGTGCCCGGCATGACGATGCAGGCGCCCTCGGCCAACTCGGGCCGCAGCGCGACGGCGCCCAGCACCTGGGTTTCCTCGCCGCGCATCACATCGGGCGTGCCGGCATCGCAGCGCAGGCCGGGCAGCAGGCGCACGGGCCGGCCGCGCCAGTCAACGGCCAATGCACCAGCGGCCAGTTGAGCCGCATCGGCCGGGCAGGCCGCATAGGGCACCTCGCGCCAGCCATGGGCGCTGCCCACCATGCCGCAAGCGAGGACCGGCACACCGGTGCCGTGCCAATCGCCTATCAACTCATCCAGCGAGGCGACGAAGGCATCGGCGCCACCGTGCAAGCTGGAGGCGCCGGCCGCCGATTGGCGTTGGCGCAAGACCTGGCCCTGGCCATCGATCAGCATGGCCCGCAGGCTGCTGCTGCCCCAGTCCAGGCCTATCAGCGCGGTCTCGCGCGGGAAACTGCTGTCCTCGACGCTCATCACCACTCCGCCACGCTGCCATCGGCATGGCGCCACAGGGGGTTGCGCCAGTCGGGCGCGTTCTGGCTGGCAGCGATCACCTTGTCTTCATCGACGACCACGCCCAGGCCCGGCTTGGGCAGGGGCTGGATGTAGCCGTCGGTGATGCGGAAGTCTTCCTTGTTCAGCACATAGTCCAGCAGCTCGCCGCCCTGGTTGTAGTGGATGCCCATGCTCTGCTCCTGCAGCACGGCGTTGTGCGAGACGAAGTCCACTTGCAGGCAGGCGGCCAGGGCGATGGGGCCCAGCGGGCAATGCGGGGCCAGGGCCACGTCATAGGCCTCGGCCATGCCGGCGATCTTCAGGCATTCGGTGATGCCACCGGCATGCGAGAGGTCGGGCTGGACGATGGCCAGGCCGCCGGCCTGGAACACCCGCTTGAACTCGAAGCGCGAATACATGCGCTCGCCGGCCGCCAGCGGAATGCTGGTGTGCTCGGCCAAGCGGGCATAGGTCTCGTCCTGCTCGGCCAGCACCGGCTCCTCGACGAATAGCGGCCGGTACGGCTCCAGTGCGCGCAGCAGGGGCTTGGCCATGGGCGCGCCTATGCGGCCATGGAAGTCGATGCCGAACTCGATCTCGTTGCCGAAGGCGGCGCGGATCTCGGCGATGCGTTCGACTGCCGCATCGACCTTCTTCGCGCTGTCGATCAGACCCATCTCCTCGCTGCCATTCATCTTGAAGGTGTCGAAGCCGCCTTCGCGTAGCCGCTGGATGTCGCGGATCACGTCGGCCGGCCGGTCGCCGCCGACCCAGGAATAGACCTTCATGCGATCGCGCACCAAGCCGCCCAGCAGCTCGTAGACCGGCGCGCCCAGCAGCTTGCCCTTGATGTCCCACAGGGCCTGGTCGATCCCGGCGATGGCGCTCATCAGGATGGCGCCGCCGCGGTAGAAACCGCCGCGGTACATGACCTGCCAGAGGTCGTTGATGCGGCTCGGGTCCTGGCCTATCAGATAGCGCTCGAACTCATGCACCGCGGCCTCGACCGTGCGGGCCTTGCCCTCGATCACGGGCTCGCCCCAGCCGGTGATGCCGGCGTCGGTCTCCATCTTCAGGAACATCCAGCGCGGGGCCAGGCGGTAGGTGGTGAGCTTGGTGATCTTCATGGGCATCGCAGCGTTGACGCCGCCAGCTTAGGCCGCCGACCTAGGCTGGAAATATGCCTTGTTTGCGCTCTCCTATCTCGTCTTTGGATAGCTGGACGCCCGGGCCCAGGCGCTCAGGCCGAGAAGGCCAGCTTGGGCCTGGCGCAATAGATCGTGCTGCGGTTCTTGCCGCTCTTCTTGGATTCGTACATCGCTTCATCGGCCTCGCTCAGGGCCTGGCGAATGCTCTCGGTACAGGCGCTGATGCCGACGCTGGCGCCGATACCGAGACCGATCTGGGCGATCTTGTCGACGATGCGTCCGGCAATCTTGTTGGCCACAGCCAGCGACAGCTCAGCGGGAACGTCCAGGCAGATGGCGAATTCATCGCCACCCAGCCGGCCGGCAACATCGGTGTCCCGCAACTCCGCGCGCAAGATCTCCGCGACGCGGACCAGCACCTCGTTGCCCCGATCATGGCCGTACTGGTCGTTGACCTCCTTGAACCCGTCGAGGTCGATGAACAAGGTGGCAAAGCCCGACGGCGCCCGGGTGCAGGCAGCCAGCAGCGTCTCGGCGCGTTCCGTGAACAGGGACCTTCCCGGGAGCTGGGTCAGCGGATCGTGGCGGCTTCGGTCGACCTGCACCGCGAGGTCGGCATTTTCTTCAGTGAGCTTGTCGACGGCACTGGCGGCACGCACGTAGGAGCGCTTCACCTCCTGCAGATAGACCAGCGGAACCACGAAGGCCGAGATCAGCGCGCCCAGGCGCCCGGCGTACCAGCCGACCGACAGCCGGGTCGTGCCAAGCATGGTGATCGCGTTGTCGCACAGCAAGGCGACCAGCGACAGGCCCAGCCAGATGTGCAGGACCTTCTTGAATCCGCTGACCAGCCACAGGGCGCCCAGCGCGATCAGCAGCAGCACCTGCAGTCCCGGCGCCAGGCCGGAGCTGTTGATGCCGCTGAAGTCTCCCTTGATGTCCATCACCGGCAGCAGGTCGTGGAAGCTGGTGACCAGCAGCCCGGTCGCAAACAGGGCCGTTGCCGTGATTGCGAAGCTGCCGAGCAGGGCAAGCTCGTGCCGGATCGTCGCTGCGCCGGGCTTGCGCAGCTCTCCATAAGCAAACAGCAGGATGCCCAGGGCCGGTCCGGCATGCCAGAAGAACCACAGCCAGATCATGGTCTGCGACCCGCCGATCAGCGGCCCGGATTCGGCGAAGGCGCCAGGGAAGGCCATCAGCTGCAGGACCAGCACGCCTGCCGTGAAGAAGCTGCCTGCGCTCAGATGCAGCAGCGACCGTGTCCGCGTGGCCTGGTAAAGGCCCATCATCAAGTAACCCGTCGTCAGGTACGAAAGGATGACGGCCGTCTGGTAGGACGGGAAGAAGGCCTGGAACTTCGGCAACTGCACGCCGGCGAAGGGCGCCAGTGCCAGCGTTGCCAATACAAGCACCAGGGCGATGTTGAAGGCTCGCCGCCGCTGGGCATCGCTGGCCTTGCGCGTGGCGGGGGAGCGGTCGTCCTCGACGGCCTGCTGGATCTGACGATCCGAGGATCTGCGGCTCTTCTGTGCTGCCATGGCCATTCCGTTCATTCCGTGTCCGAAACCTGCGCGCTGCTGCGACATTGCCGGCGGCTCCTCGGGACTGGCCCGAGCGCAAGGATTCGATCCCAACTTTCACAAGTTGAGTGCCTACCTGAACGGCTAACCATTCCACTCGCGTCGCGTGCTTTCGGGGGCCTGGCCCAACGCCCAGCCCGAGCACGTCTGGTCGGAAGAATTCTAGGCCGGCCCCAGACGGGTTCCCATCGGATTCCATCAAATAGTTCTCGGCCATATCAGGGTTCTGCGGCGACCGCTTGGCGTCATCCGGATCAGGGCTCTCCCGCAGAGCTGGAAGCGCTGCCGCTGCTACGCTCGCCGCAACTCAGAAAGACCAGGAGACGCAACTTGCAGCAAAGCGCCTTGTCCACCATCGGCCTGCCCCTGGCCCTGGCCATCATCATGCTGGGCCTGGGCCTGCATCTGCGGCTCGACGACTTTCGCCGCATCCTCAAACAGCCCAAGGCCATGCTGGTGGGCCTGGCCTGCCAGGCTTTGCTGCTGCCGGCCCTGTGCCTTGGGCTCAGCAAGCTCTGGGGCCTGCCGGGCAGCCTGGCCGTGGGCATGATGCTGCTGGCCGCCTCGCCGGGCGGTATCACGGCCAATCTGTATTCGCATTTGTTCAAGGGCGACGTGGCGCTGAACATCTCGCTGACCGCGATCAACAGCGTCACGGCCATCGTCAGCATTCCGCTGATCGTCAATTTCTCCCTGCTGCACTTCATGGGCAACCAGCAGGTGATTCCGCTGCAGTTCCAGAAGACGCTGGAGGTGATGCTGCTGATCCTGTTGCCGGTGGGCCTCGGTATGTTGGTGCACGCCAGGTTCCCGGCCTTCGCCCAGCGCATGGACAAGCCGGTCAAGATCGCCTCGGCCCTGGTCCTGGTGCTGATGATCCTGCTGATACTGCAGCGCGAATGGGCCCTGGTCGTGGCCAACTTCCAGCAGGTCGGCTCGGCCGCCCTGGTGTTCAATCTGGCCAGCCTGCTGGTGGGCTATGGCGCCGGTCAGCTGGCGCGGCTGAGCGAAGGCCAGAGCCGCGCCATCGCCTTCGAGATCGGCATCCACAACGGCACGCTGGCCATCTACCTGGCCCTGGCCGTGCTGAACGACGGCGGCATGGCCATACCGGCGGCGATCTACAGCCTGCTGATGTTCTGCACCGCCGCGCTGTTCGGCTTCTGGGTGGCGCGCAAGGGCTAGGGCCACTCAGGAGGCCAGCGCGCCGGCAAAGCAAGCGTAGCTCGTGGCATGGGGCGTGTGGCTTGGCCTTGGTGGTCTGTCCGCGTTGCACCCTGGTTCATCGAATGGGATGACGCGTGTGGCTTGAATGCCTAGTCCAACTCCATCCGAGTCTCCGGCCTGCAAGCTGCGTCGCCGTCGAGCAACGCAAATCGTCTGCGTTGTGGATGCATGTTCGCGGAGTGCTCAACACACTTGCGACCCTTATCGTTTTGCTAGGCGCAAAGCCGTGGGAGTTGCAGGATGGCCATACCAACTTTGGAGTTCTTCTCGTCCGACTGGTTGCAAGTTGCCGAGGGGATTCAGGTCGTAGAGCTTCGCATCGTTGCGAATCCACCAGTGGCCGCAGGGGTCGGCATCGTTGTCTTTGCGCGGAAGACGCCGCCAGCATCCAACCCACAGGCACCCTTCGGGAAGGTGGGAAATCCGGCTGTCATTGACAACCTGCCCAACACGCCGGCTGGCGCAGCCTTCCAGCTGGCAGTGCAGCGGGGATGCGACTACGTCATCCGATTCCAGGGTGAGGCGCACCTGCTGATGCCAGGCTTCCAGTCGGTGACTTGCGGCTTTATCTTCTCTCACGCCCAAGCCGTACTTGAGAACTTCGGTGGGGCCAAGACCGCCGCCAACGCCAGGGCTGCTGCGCTCAACGGGCAGACATTCTTCAGAACGCTGTGAGGAGCCACACATGCTGACACCTCAAATGAACTGCCGTCATGCCGTTGGCGTCATCGCATTGCTTCCGACTCTGGCCGTCGCGCAGTCGTCGTCGCTGGCGGATTTGATCAAGAGCGCCACCGTGCCCATGCCCATGTCGACGTCGCCGGCCAGCTTCCTGCTGGGCAACTCGGGCGAAAACGTTCCGCGACTGACCTCGTTCAGGGACTTCACTACGCAGGTAAGCAGGGCCTACGACGACAAGGGCAAGCTGGCAACGGCAGTTGCCGCCGAAGTCGCCCCCGGGCTTGCCATGGGGACAATGACATGGAGCGACATCGTCAACAGTCCCGCCCAGCGGATTTGGTCGCGAACCATGGTCTCGTTCGCATCCAAGGTCGGTACCGACAAGGAAGGGCCTCAGACATCTGTGGGAGTCCAGTCGATCTTCTGGGCCCCGGCGATGGACGACGCCCTCGCCAGCTTTCCCAAGACCTGCATGGATATCAGCAAGTCGGTTTCCGAAATTCCACCTGTGATCGACCCGGCCACTGGAAAACCGAAGCCAGTCGACATAGCAGCAGAGACGAAGAAGGCCGCAGAGGCCTGCCAGAAGAAGATCGACGGGAAGCTGACCAAGTGGAACCAGCCCATGGTCGCGGCGGGTGCGGGTCGTACCTTTGCCAGCACACCCGAAGCTGGCAAGCCTGCCGCCAAGGACAGGTCGTCGTACTGGCTGACGGCGGCCTACGGGGCAGACTTTGCTTACAAGGATGAGGCACCATTGGAAACCCGAAATGGCTTCTTGCTAACGGCTCATTTCCGCGCCACTACCAAGGTTCCGGTGACTGCAAGCAATGGCACAAGTGCCGAGGCGAAGCAGCGGCTGCAGGGCGTGAATATTCGGGTCGGGAATGCGGTTCTGGCAGGAATTCTCGAGTACTCGACCACTTCGAGTCGAGCCTCCGGTTTTGCCTTCGTTGATCGGAAACGCGGCGTCTTGGGTCTGGAGTACAAGCCCTTCGTCAAGGAGGACGTGTACTTCACCTTGGGAGTGGCCAGAGATACGGGACTGCCAGCGGCCCAGCAACAGCTGTTGGCAAAACTTCATTGGGGCTTTGGCAAGAGCCCGACCTTGCTAGCGAAGTAGTCGACGACCCAGGGATTCCCGCTGACGGCCCAAGTTGTTCCGGCCGGCCGCTTGCGTGGTTCAGGGTCTCAGCCAGCCTGCAAACGGCGCGCCCGGCAGCTGCCGGAGCCCGTCCACCACGCGCTCGGCATTGAACCTCGCGCCCGCGTCGTTGGTATGGGTGCGCGCATCCGAGAAGAAACCGGCCACCTGGTCGGCGCCCAGGCGGCGGTAGCCCTCGGTGACCAGCATGGTCAGGTCTATGAAGGGCACGCCGGCTTCCTTGGCGACCTGGGCGCCCCAGGCGGCGAAGTTCTCGAAGTCGCGGCCTTCCTGCCAGCGGTCCTTGTGTGGGATCGGCGAAAGCACGATGGGCGTGGCGCCGCGCGCCTTGGCGTCCGCGATGTAGCGCGCCAGGTACCAGCCGAAGGTGTGGACCTGCTCGCGGCTGCCATCGGGCTTGAGGTCCTCGACCACCTCGGGACCGATGCCGGCGCCCGAGGCGCGGCCCTTCATCGCCGGGTCGCCTATGCGGCCGCCGTCGTTGTGGCCGAACTGGATCAACACATGGTCGCCGGCCTTGAGCTGGGCGGCCACGGCCTCCCAGCGGCCCTCGGTCAAGAAGGTGCGGCTGCTGCGGCCGCCAATGGCGCGGTTGACCACGTTGAGCTTCTTCTCGTCAAAGAAGGCGGCGATCTTCTCGCCCCAGCCCCAGGCGCCACCCTGGCCGGCGCTGCGCACCGTGGAGTCGCCGATGATGAAAAGGGTGGGCAGCTGCGCGTCGCGCACCTCGTCGCGGGCCAGCTTGCTGGCATCGACGACCGGCCGGTCGTCGTCCTTGGCCACGAAGAAGCGTGGATCCAGCAGCTTCTGGTTGCGCAGCTCGCGGGCCACGATCTCGGCCGTGGCCTGGGCGCCGGCCCAGTTGGTGTGGGTGTGCTCTTCGGGCGTGACCTGCGGGAACAGCTTCATCACCGCTTCTCGGCCCAACTCGTCGTAGCGGCGCGCCACCAGCTCGTTGAGGTCGATGAAGCCGACCTTCTGCTGGCGCGCCACCTCGGCCGCCCAGCCGCCATAGCTGTCGGCCGCGCGGGCGATGCGGCCTTGCTCGTCCCAGCGCTTGCGCGGCACCGGCGAGCAGAGCACCGGCGTGGCGCCCAGCGCGCGGATCTCGCCGACGTAGCGGCGCAGGTAGGCGCCATAGCTGAAAACCACCTCCTTCTGGCCGGTCATCAGATTGTCGATTTCCTGGCTCTCTTCGCCCGTGCCCTTGATCGTGCCGCGGGCCCGGGTGTTGTCGTTGATCGCCGTGGCGTCGTTGTGGCCGAACTGGATCAGCACGGTGTCGCCCCGCTTGATGAAGGCCTTGCTGCGCTCCCAATGGCCGCCGGTGATGTAGGTGCGGCTGGACAGGCCGCCGATGGCGCGATTGACCACGTTGATGCGGTTGGCATCGAACAGCGCCGCGATCGGATTGCCCCAGCCCCATTGGCCGACTGGACCCAGGCCCTGGCCGTCGTCCTTGCCGTTGCGCACCGTCGAATCGCCGATGAAGAACAGCGTGGGCAGATCGGCGCGGGCCGGCTCGGGCAGGTTGACCTGGGCGGTGCGAGGATCGGTGTTCACCGCGGCCGGCAAGGGCTGGGCAACAGCGCCCAGCAGGGGCAGGAGGGCGAGCAGCGGAGCAAGAAAGCGCTTCATGGTGTTCAAGGCTTTGGACCTGCGGCGGATGCTAGGCGCAAAGCCTGCGCGCAGGCGAAGCAGCCTGCCAAAGACGCAAGAACATGAGCGATTCCAGCGGCCCTGCGGGGCTAGAGTCGCAGCGAATTTCAGCCGGGGTGCTTGCATGAAACGTTCGCTGTTCACGTCCCTTGTCGCGAGTCTGCTGCTGGCGCTGAGCCTCGATGCCTCGGCCCAGATAGGCCGGCGCTTCCCCTCGGAGCGCAAGGTGGTGCCGGACCCGGTTAGCGGGGTGCCCCTGGTCTTTCTGACCAGCCAGGCCGGCGGCGATTCCAAGATCTATCCCAGCCATCCGCAATGGACTTCGGACGGCGCCTGGCTGGTGTTCCGCTCCAACCGGGTCAGGGGCGAGGCCCTGGCGGTCAACGAGGCCACGGGCGATCTGGTGCAGGTCACCGAGGGCGGCTACGAGGGCATGCTCAATCTGTCGCAGACGGCGATGAAGCTCTACTTCCTGCGTGCCGACAGCAAGGCGCCGGGCAGCAAGGTCCGGCAGGCGGTGGAGGTGGACCTGGCGGCGGTGTTCGCCGACAGCGCCGCCGGCCGCATGCAGGCGGCAGACCGCTACCAGCGCGTGATCGCCACGCTGCCGGCCGAGCTGGAGGCCTTCGGCGACTGCGCCCTCGATGCCGACGGCCAGTGGTTCTACTTCCGCATCAACAGCAAGACGGTGGCAGCCAAGCATCTGCCGAGCGGCGTCAAGCCCGAGCCCAACTTCGGCCCGCGCAATATGGGCGCCGGCCCGACCGCCATCGCCAAGCTCAACGTCGCCACCGGCGAGCTGCGCCATGTGGTCTCGGTGCCGTTCCAGATCGGCCATATCCAGGCCAACCTCTGGAAGCCAGGCGAGCTGGTGTTCAGCTGGGAGACCGGCGGCAAGTCGCCGCAGCGCACCTGGTTCGTCAACGGCGACGGCAGCGGCCTGCGCAAGCTCTACCCTGAAGCGCCATACGAGTGGGTCACCCATGAAGCCGTGATCGGCAAGGACGAAGTCGCCCTGGCCATCATGGGCCACCGCGCCATTCCCGGCGTGGTCGATCCGAACCGCCCGCCGGGCACCGACGTGGGCGGTGCCAACCCGGGCCAGGACGCGGCCTGGGGCGACAGTGGCACGCGCGAAAAGCCAACCGGCCTGGCCATCGTCAATCTGCGGACCCGCGAGATGCAGATCGTCGGCCAGACGCCCTCGGGCAGCGGCCTCTGGCATGTGCATGGTTCGCCGGACGGCCGTTTCGCCGTCGGCGACGACTTCGATCGCCAGCTCTACCTGATAGACCGCCGGACCCGCGAAATGATGGTGCTGAGCGCCGGCCACAAGACCACGGCACGCGACCATGTGCACCCCACCTTCAGCCCGGACGGCAGGAAGATCCAGATCCAGTCGGCCCTGCTGTCGGCCGACGGCCGCGAGATGAACATCGCCGTGGTGCCGGTGCCGGAGTCCTGGCTCAAGCGGAAGCCGTAATCCGGGCGCTTCCAGATATTCGCGCGGCAAGGTATGGGCAGATACCCAAAAGGCCCAGCCTGTAAATCAAACGAATGAATTTCAGGGGCCGTCCCAGATATTGATGGCAGGCCGGCTCATACCCATTGAGGAGGCGCTGCCATATTGGCCGGGGACCGCCCGGCGCAGCGGCGCCGCAGCGGAGAACATCTGCCGCACTGCAGCAATTCGCGCAGCAAACTCGCAGCGATTTGATTGGAACCCTCGCGGTGGCTGCGCGAACCAGGAATCGCCTGGGCACTTGAGGGTTTCTGCGGAGGCCAAGCAATCATCCCCATGACCGTTTGATTGCCGGGTGGCACAGCGGCAAAGCAGCGTCCTAGACTAGCCGCAAAGCAGAAACAAAACGCCGTTCCAGGCATTTCCTTCCCAGCAGTTGGAGACAAACCCGATGGATCAAAAGACTTACGGCCGCGGCCAGCTTCCGCGTGTCAGCCCCCTGGTGATCGCCATGGCCGCCGCCCTGTCCGGTGGCCTGGCTCAGGCCCAGCAGACCACGCCGCCGGCCGAGGCCAAGCCCGCCGAGAAGCCCGCTGAAAAAGCGGCCGACAAGGACAAGACCAAGCAGCTCGAGACGGTGATGGTGAGCGGCATCCGCAGCTCGATCCGCAGTGCCATCGACCGCAAGAAGAACGCCGGCACGGTCAGCGATTCCATCGTGGCCGAGGACATCGACCAGTTCCCGGACAAGAACGTGGGCGAGGCGCTGTCGCGCATCACCGGCGTGCAGCTCTCGCGGGAGTTCGGCGAAGGCTCGCAGGTCTCGATCCGCGGCGTCGAACCCGACCTGAACCGGGTCGAGATCAACGGCATGTCGGTGCTGGGCACCAATGGCGGTGCCGGCCGCGGCGCCGAGCTGCGCGAGCTGGCCTCGGAGCTGATCCAGTCCATCGACGTGGTCAAGGGCACGCAGGCCCGCATGACCGAAGGCGGCATCGGCGGCACCGTGATCATCAACACCCGCAAGCCGCTGGACTTCACCAAGCCCACGCTGGCCGGCAGCCTGGCCGGCGAGCAGGGCAGCCTGCGCGGTGGCGTGCAGCCGCGTGCCACCGTGCTGGTGGCCGACAAGTTCTTCGACGGCAAGCTGGGCCTGATGGCCAACCTGGTCTACGACAAGATCTACACCCGCGGCGATTTCTCGCGCAACACCTCCTGGACCTTCCTGCGCGACTGGGACAACTCGGCCGAGAAGACCCTGACCAGCCTGAATGCCAATGCAGCCGCGGTCACCACCTTTGCGGGCTGCGCGGCGCTGACCAATGCCAACGACCGCACGCAGTGCCAGAGCCAGTGGTTCGACTACGCGCCGCGCATCTCGCGCTACGGCATCTGGGAGCGCAACCACAAGCGCAGCTCGGCCGAAGTGACGGCCCAGTACAAGTTCAGCGACGAGTTCGATGCCTGGGTGAGCTACCAGGTCAACAACCAGGCGCAGAAGCTCAATGACATGAACTTCGGCACCGACTTCACCGCGGTGAGCCGCCTGGCCAACACCGGCAACAGCCCGGTCTATCGTGCCGACGGCACGGTGCAGACGGCCGGCACCTGCACGGCCATCAGCACCACGGCCACGCCGGCCAGCATGACCATAGAGAACCACCACGTCACCAGCTACACGGTGGGCAACTGCCTGGCCGTGGCCGGCCAGGGCGGGCAGGGTGCCTTCTCGACCTCGGCGCGTGACTTCGCGCTGGACATCAAGTCCACCTATGCCACCACCGGCTTCAAGTACAAGAACGACAAGTGGAAGATCGATGGCCTGCTCGGCGACTCCAAGTCCGACTACCAGAGCGAGAGCAATGCCATCGTGCTGACGCAGAACGCGCCGGGCCTGGTCGTGAAGCTGGGCGCCGACCGGCTGCCGAACTTCACCTTCCCCAGCGGCTACAGCCCCGACAGCGCCTCGTCCTATGTGCAGGCCCAGCTGCAGTACCGCCCCTCGGCCACGCTCAACAAGGAGCGCCAGGGCAAGCTGGACTTCACCTACGACATCGGCCACAGCTTCTTCAACACCTTGTACTTCGGTGGCCAGGCGCGTGAGTCGCGCTCCAACCAGTACAACGGCGGCGGCTACCTGGTGCAGAACAACGGCAGCCTGACCAATACGACGGAAGCGGTGGACATCAATGCCCGCACCGCCAACATCAACCAGACCATCATCTTCGACCCGCTGTACACCGGCACGGCCCAGCGTCCGAACGACACCCAGACCTTCATCAACAGCGGCTTCCGCACGTCCTACGTGACCGGCGCCAAGATGCAGGAGATCATCAACGCGCTGCGCACCAGCTCGCCGGGCACCTTCTTCGGCGGCTACAAGGACATCAGCAACGTGCCGAGCAGCTGGACCGCACCGAGCTACGCCGCCTCCGTGGCCTCGGGCTATTTCGACACCAGCGCCTTCAACCACGCCTACCTCTACGAGACCCCGGGCAGCGACGGCAAGACCTATCCGCAGGTGCCGGCCTTCGACATCGCCGAGAAGATCAAGGCCGCCTATGTGCAGCTGGACTGGGGCACGGAGCTGCTGGGCATGCCGCTGGACGGCAACGTCGGCGTCCGCTACACCCGCACCGACGTCAAGTCCACCGGCCTGTTCACCGACCGCCAATGCGACCCGGCGGCGCTCACCACCTGCACGGTGCTGGTCAACAGCAACAAGGTCGTCGGCATAGAGAACAACTACAGCGACGTGCTGCCCAGCCTGAACGCCGCGCTGCAGGTGATCCCCGAAAAGCTGATCGTGCGTGCCGGCTGGGGCAAGGTGATGGCGCGTCCGGCGCTCAACCTGCTGGCACCCAACGTGACCTGCACCACCGGCAGCGGCCTGGCTTCTCGCGGCGGCGACGGCGTGGACGACTGCACGGCCGGCAACCCCGACCTCAAGCCCTACCGCGCCACCAAGAAGGACCTGAGCTTCGAGTACTACCCGAACCGCGACACGCAGATCAGCCTGGCCTTGTTCCGCACCAACATCGACACCTATGTCCGCGCCAACATCCGCACGCCGGGCATCGACTTCTTCGGTGACGGCCGATTGTTCGACGTGACCCAGTCGATCAACGGCCAGGGCGCGCGCACCCAGGGCGTGGAACTGGCCGGCCGCACGCCGCTGTCCTTCCTGCCGGGCTTCCTGAGCGGCTTCGGCGTCGATGCCAACATCACCCGCATGAGCTTCAGCTACGCCGCCGGCAACGAGCTGCTGAGCCCGCTGGACAACTCCATCCTGCCCTACCCGGGCCTGTCCACCCGCGCCTACAACCTGGGCCTGTGGTACGACAAGGATGCGTTCAACGCCCGCATCGCCTACCACCACCGCAACAAGTACTACACCGGCGGCAACGACGTCTCGGGCAACCCGAACTTCCGCGATGGCAGCGGCTACCTGGACGCCAAGATCCAGTACCGCTTCGACAAGAACTTCACCTTCTCGTTCGAAGCCAAGAACCTGACCAACCAGGCGGAGCTGACCTATGCCGGCGACCTGCAGCGCCCCAACGAGCTGGCCTGGTCGGGCCGCCGCTACTACCTGACCGTGGGCTACAAGCTCTAAGGCAACGAAGTGTCTCCTCGGCCGTAATCGGCCTTGTTGCAGCGGCTCCTTCGGGAGCCGCTTTTTTAGGACCTAACGATGCGCCTTGTCTTGTTCTCGTGGCTGTTCGCCGGCCTGGTCGCAGCCCAGGCCGCACCGCCGGCCAAGCAGATGGAGAGGCTGGACCGCGGCCTGGTCGCCGTGCCCGCGGCGCAGGGCGTGTTCCTGAGCTGGCGGCTACTGGGCACCGAGCCGGCCGGCCTGCGCTTCAACGTCTACCGCGGCGAGCGCCGGCTCAACGAGCAGCCGCAGACGCTGACCAACTTTCTTGACGCGCAGGGCAAGGCCGACAGCCGCTACACGGTGCGTGCCGTGCTGGACGGCAAGGAGCTGCCGGCCGAGGCAGCGGTGGCACCCTGGGCCCAGCCTTTCCTGAGCGTTCCGATCCAGAAGCCGGCCGATGGCGTGAGCCCGGACGGTGTGGCCTACAGCTACCAGGCCAACGACGGCTCGGCGGCCGACCTGGACGGGGACGGCCGCTACGAGCTGATCGTCAAATGGCAGCCGACCAATGCCAAGGACAACTCGCAGCGCGGCCACACCGGCCACACCTACCTCGATGCCTACAAGCTCGACGGCACACGGCTGTGGCGCATCGACCTAGGCCCCAACATCCGCGCCGGCGCCCACTACACCACCTATCTGGCCTACGACTTCGACGGCGACGGCCGGGCCGAAGTGATGATGAAGACCGCCGACGGTACGGTCGATGGCCGCGGCCGGGTGATAGGCGACGCCAAGGCCGACTACCGCAACGAGGCCGGCTATGTGCTGGCCGGTCCGGAGTTCCTGACCGTGTTCGACGGCCTCAGCGGCGCGGCCCTGGCCAGCACCGCCTATGTGCCGGCGCGCGGCGAGGTCAAGGACTGGGGCGATGCCTATGGCAACCGGGTCGATCGCTTCCTCGGCGGCGTGGCCTTCCTCGATGGCCAGCGGCCCAGCGCCGTGTTCTCGCGCGGCTACTACACACGGGCCGTGATCGCGGCCTGGGACTGGCGCGACGGCAAGCTGACCCAGCGCTGGGTCTTCGACAGCAATGACGCTGCGGCCGCCGGTGGCGCGGCCGTGGCCGGGCAGGGTGCCCATTGGTTCTCGGTCGCCGATGTCGACGGCGACGGCCGCCAGGACATCATCTACGGCGCCGCCACCATTGGTAGCGACGGCCGCATGCTCTACAGCACCGGCCTCTGCCACGGCGACGCCCTGCATGTAGGCCAGCTCGATCCGGCACGACCGGGCCAGCAGGTCTTCATGGTCCACGAGAGCCCGCGCTGCTACGGCGACCATGGGCTTGAGATGCACGATGCCGCCACCGGCAAGGTGCTGTGGAGCATGTCGGGCCAGGGCAAGGACGTGGGCCGCGGCGTCTGCTTCGACATCGACCCCAAGTACCCCGGCGCCGAATGCTGGGGCTCGGTCGGCGGCCTGATGACAGCTGGCGGCCAGCTGATCAGCGAGCAGCACCCGAACCGGATGAATTTCGCCGTCTGGTGGGATGGCGACCTGCTGCGCGAATCGCTGGACGGCACGGCCATAGACAAATGGAACCCGGCCGCGTTCCGCTTCGAGAACGTCCTCAACGGCAAGGCTTTTGATGCCGCCTCGAACAACGGCACCAAGGCCAACCCGGTGCTCTCGGCCGACCTGTTCGGAGACTGGCGCGAGGAGGTGGTCTGGCGCAATGCCGACAGCACGGCCCTGCTGATCTTCTCGACCGCACTGCCCACCGGGCACCGCCTGGCCACGCTGATGCACGACCCGCAGTACCGCATGCAGGTGGCAAGCCAGAACGCCGGCTACAACCAGCCGCCGCACACCAGCTTCTACCTGGGCGAGGGCATGAAGGAACCGGTGCGCGAGGCCATCTACACGCCGAGCGCCGGCGCACCGCGGCCGCTGTTCCGCGACCCGGTGCTGGATGGCGCCGCCGACGTGGCCCTGGTCTTCAACAAGGGCGCAGTTCGCTGGGAGATGTTCTATACGAATCGGCGCGCCACGCTGCGCCTGGACGATCCCAAGGATGTGAGCTGGGTCCATGCCACGCCGATAGGCATTGCCACCACCGACGACGGCAACCACTGGCGCGCGGCCGGCGAAGCCAAGTTCCCGGCCGAATGCACAGGCGCCACGCTGTGGGCGCCCGAGATCCTGGAAGTCGAGGGCGTTTACCACCTGTGGCTGACCATAGTTCCCGGCGTCCACAAGAACTGGACCGGCACGCGCTTCCTGCAGCACCTGACCAGCCGCGACCTGCGTGACTGGCGCTGTGAGGAGCGCGTCGATCTGGGCTCGGACAAGGTGATCGATGCCAGCGTGGTTCGCCTGGGCGAAGGCCGCTGGCGGCTTTGGTACAAGGACGAGGAGGGCTCAAGCAAGCTCAAGTTCGCCGACAGCGCCGACCTGAAGCGGTGGACGCCGCGCGGGCCGGTCTCGGCCCTGCCGGGCGAGGGCCCCAAGGTGTTCCGCTTCGGCGGCAAGTGGTGGCTGGTGGCCGATCTCTGGAAGGGCCTGCTGGCGATGCGCTCCGACGACGCCGAGCATTGGCAGGAGCAGCCGACGCGCCTGCTGGCCGACCCGGGCGTGCACGCCACCGACAAGGCCAAGGGCCAGCATCCCGATGTGCAGCTGGTCGGCGGCCGGGCCTTCATCTTCTACTTCGTCCACCAGGGCAACGAGGACGAAGCCAAGGGGGACGACCGCTACCATCAGCGCACGGTGATCCAGGTGGCCGAGCTGAAGCTGGATGAGAACGGCTGGTTGAGGCTGGACCGCAATGCGCCGCCGCCCGATCTGGGCCCTTTGTTTGGAAGCCGGCTATGAGAAGAATCAGCCATGCACTCGCCCTGGCCGCGGTCCTGGCCCTGCCAGCAGCGCAGGCCCAGAACCCGCTGAAGCTGGGAGAAAAGCTGCGCACGGCCGACCCCTCGGCCCATGTCTGGCGCGATGGCCGTCTCTACCTCTACACCTCGCATGACGAGGAATGCCAGGCCGACTTCCACATGAAGGACTGGCATGCCTTCTCGTCCACCGACCTGGTGAACTGGACCGCCCATGGCCCGGTGCTGGCGATCAAGGATCTGAAGTGGGCCGACGACTACGCCTGGGCGCCCGATGCGGCCTACAAGAACGGCAAGTACTACCTGGTGTTCCCGGCCGGCACCGGCGTCAAGGACCGGGAGGACCCCAAGCGCAGCACCAAGTGGATGGGCATAGGCATAGCGGAAAGCGATTCGCCCACCGGCCCCTTCAAGGACATGATTGGCGGCCCCTTGTGGCGCAAGCCCTATGCGAACGACCCCTCGCTCTTCATCGACGATGACGGCAAGGCTTATCTCTACTTCCACGGTGCCGGCGCCGACTACCGCGTGGTCGAGATGGCCGACGATTTGCGCAGCATCCAGGGCGACTTCGTCAAGATGGACATGGGCGGCCACGAGCCCAAGATGGAAGGGCCCTGGGTGTTCAAGCGTGAAGGTCTCTACTACTTCACCATGCCCGAGAACAACCGCGCGCTGAGCCACTACACGGCCAGTTCACCCAAGGGTCCCTGGACCTACCGCGGCGTGTTCATGGAGCCCGAGAACGGCAACAACCACCATTCCATCGTCCAGTACCAGGACCAGTGGCTGCTGTTCTATCACCGCTGGCTGGATGTGCCTGGGGCTGCTTGCGCCAAGAAGCAGAGGCATGTGGCGGCGGAGTATCTGCAGTTCAACGAGGACGGCAGCATCCGCAAGCTGGAGCGGACCAGCGAAGGCGTGGCGGACTTTGCGAAGAAGCGGGCAGGGCGCTGAGGCCCTGCCTCCTCAGTCGAACTTGCAGGCCGGATCGGCCGGACGGGGGGGCTTGTCCTTGCTGAGGTCCAGGCTCTGGATCTTTGGCGTCTCGGTCGGCGAAAGCGTCAGCGAGACATCGAGCGAGCCCTTTTCGCACTCCAGGCGATAGCTGCCACGCAAGGCAGTCTCTGCCTTGACGGCGCCCGGCTTGCAGGCGCCCAGACCTTCGCGCAGCGCCGTGATCTCGGTCCGCCGGCTGGCCAGCGGCGTGTCCAGGAACAAGGCGTCTGCGGCCAAGGCCTGGGCCCGCACATCGCTCCAGTCGGCTATCAGCTCGCTGCTGGCGCGCACCATCTGCATCAGCTGAGTCGAAGCCGTGGGCACGCGCGGCTTCAGCGCGCCGCTGTCCTGCAGCACCTGCAAGAGCAGACGGGTGACGGCACCGGCACTGGCATTGCTCTGGTTCAGCAGGGCGAACACGCCGACGCCGCGATCGGGCAGCCAGACCATGCGCGAGACATAGCCGGGCAGGCCGCCGCCATGCGACACCATGCGCCCCGAGCGACAGTCGTCGACGACATTGAGGCCGAAGCCATAGCTCGAGGCCTGGCCACCGAGCGGTGCACCGGGCACCGGAGGACGCGAGACCGTGATGGCCGGTGCGCCCAGGCCCGACTGCATCTCGCGCAGCGTGCGGCGCGAGACCGGGCCGGTCTCGGCGTCATTGCGGGCCGGGTAGGCGGCGAGCATGAAGGCGATGTAGCGCGCCAGGTCGTTCGAGCTGAGCATGAGCCCGCCCATGGCGCCGCCCGCCTCGCCGTCCTGGACCATGGGCACCGCCACGAACTTCTGCGGGCCTGGAGGAGCCTTGCGATGGCCCAGTGCCAAGTGCTCCTTGGGCACGGCCGCCGAATTCCAATAGCTGGAGTTCATGCCCAGGGGGCGCAGGATCTCCTCGGTGATGTAGCGCTGATAGGGGCGGCCCGAAGCCTGGCTCACGACCTGACCCAGCAGGACGAAGCCGAGATTGGAGTATTCGAACTCCGAGCCGGGAACCGTGGAGAAGCTGATGCCCTGCTTCATCCAGGCCGACAAGTCCTTGGCCGAAATGCCGATCAGGCGTTCGCCATAGGGGTTGTCTTCGGCCAGCCCGCCCGCATGGGCCAGCAGCTGGCGGATGGTGAGCGGCCCGGCATCGGCCGTGGGCTTGGCCCAGCCAGCCAGCTCGGGCACGAAGCGCGCGACCGGGTCGTCCAGATTGAGCCGGCCCGCATCACGCAGCTTCAGCACTGCCAGGCTGGTGAAGCTCTTGGTCATCGAGGCAATGCGAAAGACCGAGTCGGCAGTGACCGGCGCGCTGCTGGCCACATCGCGATGACCCAGCTGGCCCAGCAGCACCGGCTCTCCGTCTATCACCACGCCGTAGGCCAGGCCCGCCAGGCCACCGCGCTGCTGCGCCAGCTCCTGCACCATGGCCGGGATCTGCGCCAGGGCTTGTCGCAACTGAGTGGCCCGCTGCGCCGCGTTCTCGAATTGCGGTGGCGGCACTTGCGGGCCAGCCTGCGAGAGAGGAGCTGTGCCCAGCAAGGCCAGCAGGCCGGCAGTGAGCAGTCGGGTCGTCTGACTTAGGCGCATGGGAAGGTCTCCCGCTCTCGACAATGCGGCGATTCTGCGGCGGTGCGGTCAGGACCGGGCTGGTACGAACCCTTGATCGGGAGGGTCAGGTCTTTGCCCTGACACCCGCCCTGTGGCGCCGACAATCAGGGGCGATGCCGCGCAGAAAGTCAGCCCATCACCACCATGTCTACGTCGTGCTCTTGTCCGAGCGCGTGTGGAACGAGCCCGCATTCCGCCGGGCCAACCCCGAGCACGACATCCTCAAGCCCTGCCTCTACGTCGGCATGACAGGGCTCCAGGCTGAAGGCTGGCGCCAGCCAGCGGCCGCGTTTAGGTCCCCCATGCTTGGAGAACGTCGATGAAGCTGCGCGCGGTACCGCGGCCAAACTAGGGGCGATGCCTCTCCATCGCGAATTGCTCGCGCCGCACGACGAGGAAATCCATCAGTGCTCTGACCTTCGCCGGCATCTGTGCGCGGGACGGCACGTAGAGATAGAAGCCCGGGAACGGCCGGCACCAGGAAGCCAGCACCCTCACCAGCCGCCCGTCTTTCAAGTGCTGGCGGACGCAGATGTCCAGGTACTTGATCAAACCCACACCCTGCAGCGCCGCGTTGAGCATGTTCTCGTCGTCGTTGAACACGGCGTTGCCCTTGGGTTCAAAAGCCACCGTATGTGCTTCTGCGTCCGGTGATGTGAACGACCACCGGTCAATCGTGCCGCTGGAGGTGAACCGGTAGGCGAGGCAGTTGTGGCGCGTCAGGTCGGCCGGCGATTCCGGCAGTCCATGCCACTCGAAATAGGCCGGAGATCCCACCACCGCCATTTCAATCGGCGGTGTCACCGGCACGGCTACCACGTGCTCGTCCAGGCTCTCGCCCAGTCGCAGACCCGCGTCCATGCCGTCAGCCACGATGTTCGAGAAGCCATCGTTCAGCACGAGTTCCAGTCGCAGCTTGGGGTGGCGCGCCAGCAAGTCGCCCAGGTACGGCTCGATGAGCAGCCGAGCGGCAATGCGGGAGGAGTTCATGCGGATGAGCCCGGACGGCTCTTCGTGCGCTTCGCCCAGTTCGGAAACAGCCCTTTCAACGGCGTTCAGCGCAGGTTGCAGCACATCCAGCAAGCGCTGGCCTTCAGCGGTCAGAGACATGTCCCGCGTCGTGCGGTTCAGCAACCTCACGCCCAGGCGCTCCTCCAAGCCCTTCAGGTGCTGGGAAAGCGCGGCCCGCGTCACCTCCATCTCCGCAGCGGCCTTGGTGAAGCTGCGGTGGCGGGCGATGTGCGCAAACCAGGTCAGCGAGGACAGCAGTGACGGCTCGATAGGCATATTGGTTAGTTTAGCTACGCAGTCATGTTCGGAAAAGGCCGTTTATCAAAGTCAATCCAGTTCCTAGGATTCACTCACGTCGCAGCAATCAGACGACGTCTTCAACCGCCACCGGAGCGAATCCATGTCTTCCAACGTCAGCTTCAAGAACCTCAACGGCCAGGGCATCACGATGGCCGCCACCCTCCATTTCCCTGCCGGCTTCGACGAGTCGAAGAAGTACGCGACCGTCGTCGTCTCCCATCCGGGCGGCGGTGTGAAGGAGCAGACCGCCGGCCTGTACGCGAGCAAGCTGGCCGAGAACGGTCTGGTCGCCATCGCATTCGACCGCTCCTACCAGGGCGCGAGCTCGGGCGAACCGCGCCAGCTTGAGAACCCGTACGTCAGCACCGAAGACATCAGCGCCGTCATCGACTACTTGACCACGCTGCCCTACGTCGACCAGGCCAGGATCGGCGCCATGGGCATCTGCGCCGGCGCGGGCTACAGCGCCAATGCGGCCATCAACGACCGTCGCATCAAGGCGCTGGGCATGGTGAGTGCCGTGAACATCGGCCAGATGTTCCGCAACGGCTGGGAGAACAAGGTCAAGGATGCCGATGCCGTGGCTTACCTGGACTTCGGCTCCAACGCCCGCACCTCAGACGCCGGCAAGCCCGAGCTCGTCACCATCCCGCTGGCCCCGCTGAAGAAGGAAGACGCGCCCAACGCCGAGCTGGCCGAGGCCTGGGAGTACTACCACACGCCCCGCGCCGAGCATCCGCGTGCGCCGGGTTACGCGCTGGCCCGCAACCTGAACCAGATCATCACCTACGACGCCTACCACCTGGCCGAGGCCTTCCTGACCCAACCCATCCTGGCCGTCGCCGGCAGCGCAGCCGGCAGCAAGTGGATGAGCGATGACCTGCTGGCGCGTGCCGCGAGCAGGGACAAGACGCTGCACATCGTCCAAGGGGCCAACCACATGTCGCTGTACGACGTGCCGAGCTACGTGAACGAGGCGGTCGCCCAGCTCGCCCCGTTCTTCCAACGCACGCTGAAGTGAGGGGATCCACCATGAGCACCATCAAGACCGTCAGCTACCCCAACCTGGGTTGGAACACCGCCGCCGACATCCACCTGCCGCCGGGCTTCGACGAGACGAAGAAGTACCCCTCCATCGTCAGCACCCATCCCATCGGCAGCTGCAAGGAGCAGACCGCCGGCAACATCTACGCCAAGGGTCTGGCCGAAGCGGGTTTCGTCGTGCTGGTGCATGACGCGAGCTTCCAGGGCGCCAGTGGTGGCACGCCACGCTTCATCGAAGACCCGGCCATCCGCGTTTCGGACATCCGCTTCGCCGTGGACTACCTGCAGTCGCTGCCCTACGTCGATGCCGAGCGCATCGGCGCGATTGGCGTGTGCGGCGGCGGCGCCTACACCGTGCATGCCGGCATCACCGACCACCGCATCAAGGCGTTGGTATCCATCACCGGCGTGAACTACGGCCGGCTCATCCGCGAAGGCTTTGCCCAGTTCAAGCCGCGCGAACTCGCGGAGGGCATCGCCCAGATGCGCACGGCCCAAGCCCAGGGCGCCGAGCGCAACGCCGCGAATCTCCTGCCCGACTCCGTGGCTGCGGCGAAGGCCGCTGGCATCACCGACATCGACGTGCTGGAAGCCACTGACTACTACAAGACCGGGCGCGGCCAGCAACCCAACGGCGCAACGAGCCAGCTGATGTCCTTCAGCGGCGCCGCGATGGGCTGGGATGCCTTCCTGCAGGCCGAAGTGCTGCTGACCCAGCCGCTGATGATCGTCGTCGGCGACAAGCCGGGTGGCTTCGGTGCCTACCGAGATGGCTGGGAGATTTATGGCCGCGCGGCATCGACGGACAAGCACATCGTGGTGGTCGAGGGCTGGTCGCACTACGACCTGTACGACAAGCCTGAGCCGGTGTCCTTGGCCATGGCGAAGCTGGTTCCCTTCTTCAAGGATCGGCTGTGACGAAGGTCCTCGTCCTCGGCGCCAGCGGGCAGATCGCGCAATGGGTGGTCCGGTCGCTGGCCGCTGACCAAAGCATCCGGCAGACCTTGCTGATGCGCGATCCCAGGAAGCTCACCGGTCAGGAGCCGGCGAACGCCGAGGTCGTGATCGGCAGCGTGCTGGACAAGCAGCTGCTTCGGCAAGCTGTGAGCGGCCAGGACATCGTCTACGCCAACCTCACGGGCGATGACCTGGACAAGCAGGCCAGGGCGGTCATCGCCGCCATGGAGGCAGAGGCCGTCAAGCGCCTGGTCTTCGTGCTGTCGCTGGGCATCTACGACGAGGTGCCGGGCAGGTTCGGTGACTGGAACCGCGCCACCATCGGCGAGGACCTCAAGCCGTTCAGCCGGGCGGCAGCTGCGATCGAGGCGTCCGGTCTGGCTTACACGATCGTGCGCCCGGCTTGGCTCACGGATGATGACGAGGTCGACTACGAGCTGACGACCAAGGGTCAACCCTTCAAGGGCACGGTGGTTTCTCGAAGGAGTGTGGCCGATCTGATTGCGCAGGTCGTCACCCACCCGGGGCTGCACGTCCAAGAAAGCCTGGGCGTCAACAAGCCGGGCAGCGACGGCGACAAGCCGTATTTCATGTGAGCTGTGGCGGATCGTCGGTCACTTCTGGAGGGCATCGTGTGCTCAGACAACAAACAACGCTCGGACGAATTCGACCGCAGCTCGGGTGCCGCAGCTCTGGACGCCCGCCGCATCGTCCGCCATGTGCGCGAGCTGCTGGCTGCCGACGAGGTCAGCTACTGGTGTGTCGAGTCTGAGGACCGAGGACTGGCGGCGCGTCGAGTGGCCGCCACCGAACCCGACCCAAGCGGCGTCCAAGCGCCGCTACGGCTGAGCATGGAACAATGCGCCGGCTACTTTGCAGCAACGCAGGCCACGGGCCTGTTCATCAGCCAGGACGCTCTTCGTGATGACAGGATCTCCGGCACACGCGCGAGCTACCTGGAACCTCGCGACATCCAGGCGGTGCTCAGCATCAACCTATCTGTCGACTCCCAGTTGCTTGCCATCATCAGTTGCGCGCAGCGTGGCCGGCATCGTCATTGGAGCGCAAGCGACGTCGCAGTGATGCAGCAACTGTCTGCCGACCTCACCGTTGAATCCTGGCGTCGTCGCGAAAGGCGGGACGGCGTGGGTCCTTGTCGATTCCTTGGCATTCACCGGGCATTTCGGCTCAGACCTTTCAATGCCTGGAAGGGCATTCCATGCTGACGATCAGTTGGTGGCCCTGGTGGAAGTGGGGCGCCGCTGTGCTGGTGCTGGCCGTGTTCGCTGCCTTCGCCGTGCTCTTCGTGGTCACCCGCGTAGAGCTGCACCAAGCGAAGGTGTCCGCCCAAAGGCTCTCATCGAGTGCCCCGCAGACCGGCCCTGCGAGCCGCATCGCAGTCGTCTACTTCTCGCGATCCGGCAACACCGCCGTCGCAGCGGCGCACATCGCCCGGCGTATGGGCGCAGGCCTGTTCCGCCTGAAAGCGCCCGCTTACGACGTGGGACTGCCCGGGATCCTCCACGCACTGCACGACGCGCGGTCGCATGAGGCGGTCATTGCACCCACCACCCTGGACCTGCGAGGTTTCGACACGGTCTATCTCGGCTCTCCCATCTGGCTTTACAGCCCTTCGCCACCCATCTGGGAGTTCGCCAGGCGCAACCGATTCGACGGCAAGGATGTCGTGTTGTTCAACACCTTCAACAGCAAGTTCGAACAGCACTTCATCGACGAGTTCCGGCAGATCGTGCTCGCCCAGGGCGCGCGCTCGTTCAGGCACCTTTTCGTCAAGCGTGGCCGCATGGGTCGACAGCTGACAACGGGAGAGATGCTGGACCAGATCGACGCGGAGTGGTCCCTCGTGGAGGTTGCGGGGCATGCCAGCTCGCAGAACCCATGATCCAAAGGCCTGTGGCGCTGAACGGCTGCTTTGTGGATTTGAGGTCGGCAAGTCGGAACACCGAAGCCTCTGCACAGCCCCCTGTCGCCGCCGAGAGGTCAGCTTCAGGTTGTAGGTGCCGTTCGAAGCGGAGCGGCCGAGTGGGTGCAATCTCCAAGATCCGTATTGAAGGATGTCCGCTGCCCTGGTCGGCAACCACTCCCGGCCCGGGCTCTTGACGACGAGTTAACGGACCCCCAGGGCAAAATCCATTTGATCGGGGCGAGCCTGGTGCTAGGCCTGCCGGGACGCACACCTTGAAAATGGAGCAGCATCAATGGCACTGACGAAGAAGGGCGAGTATTGGTATGGAACGACGTCAGGCGACACCCAGGCCGAGCTGCGCAGCTACAGCCTTGCAAACCGCCATGAGGCCGTCCGATTTGCTGCGTCCAAATGTGATTGCGGATGCCGGACCTTCGCGCTGCAGACCGATGAAGAAGCCGGCGTGGCCATCCGCACCTGCACCGACTGCGGGCAGGAACACCTGATGGGCGACAGCGCGGACTACCTTGAAGGAGCCGCGCCTGAGACGCACGAGTGCGTGTGCGAGAACGAGGTGTTCGAGCTGGTGTCCGGTGTCTCCGTGCATGAAGGTACGCACGAGGTGCGCTGGTACTACATCGCCTGCCGCTGCGTGGAATGCAACCTGGTCGGGGTCTTCGCCGATTGGAAGTGTGAAGCGGGTGATGCGGCGGCCTTCCTCGCCAAGGTCTGAGTGGCAGCCATCCTTCCCTCCATCCAAGCCGCGGCCAAGTCAGGCCATTGATCCTGCGTCCCCTCCATCTCCCTCAACCCAAACCCATGCGGCGCCCTCGCAAACACATGGGCATCCACCTCCAGCCCAACATCCCGCGCCGTACGCAAGAGGTTCAGCGCATGCTCCACCGGCACGATGGTGTCCATCAGCGCATAGGCCAGGAACACCGGACAGCGCGGGATGCCATGCGGCTCGGCGGCAATGCCTATGGGCCAGGCGTCGTAGAAGGCCTGCTTCTCCGGCGGCGGGTAGTCGGGCTTGCCGGCGGGGGCCTTGTAGAGGCGGTGGTTGGCGTTGAGCGGGGCGTACGCGATCACGGCGCCGTGCGCTTGATAGGCATGAGCCTGGCAGCTCATCACGCCGGCCAGATGGCCGCCTGAGGACAGGCCGACATGGAACAGCGGTAGCGGCGGGAGCGTCGCAAGGTGGTCCAGCGCGCGCAGTCCGTCCTGCAGTGCGATGTCGAAGGGCTGGCCGTTCTGGCCAGGCAAACGATGCTGCAGCACATGGGCTTCCAGCCCGAGGCTGTTCAGCCATTGCGCAATCTCCACGCCTTCCTTGTCGTGCATCAGCTGCAGATAGCCGCCGCCGGCATAGACGATGGCGCGGGCGCGAGCCTTGCCCTCGGGCAGGTAGCTGTGCAGTTCGGCGCGCTTGACCTGGGTGAGCACCCGGTCGGGCCAGTCGCCCTGCAGCTGGTTGGGCGGGCCTTCGCTGAGTGCAAGGATGCGGTCGAGTTCCATCATCAGGGTCGGGTCTTGGATTCGGGCAGCGGCAGGCCGAAGTCGGGCATGCCGTCGGCGGTGAAATTGAGTGGCTGGATGCGGGTTGCGCGGCCGGTGTCCTTGAGCGGGTCGCCAGCGATGTCGCGGTAGTTGCGCGCATGGAAGACGTTCAGCACCTGGCCGTCGGGCTCGACCAGGAAGCTGTTGTGGCCGGGCCCGTAGATGCCGTTCTCCGCGCTGCTTGAGAACACCGGGACCGGCGACTTGCGCCAGGACTTGGCATCCATCAGGTCGGCCGATGCATCGGCCCACAGCAGGCCGAGGCAGTATTCGGCGCCTGTGCCCGCCGCCGAGTAGCTGATGAAGACCCGGCCGCCACGGACCAGCACGGCCGGTGCCTCGTTGACCTGGTGGCGCACCTGTTCCCAGTCGTACTCGGGCCGGCTCAGCAACAGCTGTGGACCCTCCAGCTGTGTGGGGCTGGCCATGCGTGACAGGTAGAGGTTGGTGCTGTGGTTCTTGCTGGCCGGATCGTTCTGGGCCCAGGCGAGGTAGCGCTGGCCGCGGTGCTCGAACAGCGTGGCATCCAGCGTGAAACTCTCCCACTGGGTCTTCAATTGGCCGCGTTCCAACCACTCGCCCTGCATGGGGTCGGCCGACTCGTTCTCCAGCACCCAGAGGCGGATCTTCCAAGGGTCCTTGGCCTCGCCGGCGCTGAAGTAGATGAACCAACGGCCATCGACGCGATGCAGCTCGGGGGCCCAGATGTGGCGGCTCATCGGACCCTGCTCATGCTTGCGCCAGAGCACCCGCGGCTCGGCCGTGGCCAGGCCGGCGATGCTGCGTGCACGGCGCAGTTCCAGGCGGTCGTACTCGGGCACGGTGGCCATCAGGTAGTACCAGCCCTCGTGACGCAGGATCTGCGGGTCGGCGCGCTGGGGCAGCAGTGGATTGGGCCAGGCCGGCGTCGCCGTCGTCTGCGCAAGCAACGCGGGGCTGAGCAACAGCGTCGCGACAGCGGCCAGCGCGCGGCGGCGGGTCACGCGAGGCGGACAAGGGTTCAAGCGGAGCTCTCCTTGCGCTGCAGCCAACGGCGGCGCTGGGGCGAGGCGGCGTGGCGGTTCAGCGGCATAGGGACTTCGGCTCCAGCGGCGTGGGATCCGCGCTTTGCGAGGGCAGGGCAAGGCCACGCGCCTTGGCCTCGCGGGCTATCAGTCCGCCACCGCCGAAGCGCTGGTAGGCCGGATCGGCCTGGGCTTGCGCCAACGGCACGAAGCGCGCGCCGGCCGCTTGCAGCCGCCGAAGCACCTCGGGCAGGGTGACCGCGCTGAAGGCGCCCATATGGGTCAGCAGCACCAGCGGCAGCCGTCGGCCGTAGACGGCCTCGGAGTCGGTCAGGGCCTGGGCGATGCCGGCATCGACGCCGCGCAGGTAATGGGCCGTCATTGCGGCCACGGCCGCTTCATTGCCGACGGCCTTGCAGCGGGCATAGGCGTCGCTGTAGTCCCAGTCAGAGAAAGACAGGCTTACGTCGGCGATGCGGTAGCCGCGTTCCAGCAGCCAGGTCCTTGCGGCCTCGCGCCGCTCGCCGTCGCCGACCGCGAGATAGGGGTAGCGGAACCAGCGCCAGTCGCTGCCCGCCATCAATCGAGCGATCAGCGGCTCACCGGCCACTACATCCTCTTGCCAGGCCTCCAGGCTGGCCGCGCGGCCCAGGTTCATGTGGCTGTAGCTGTGGTTGCCCAGCGGCTGGCCGGCGCGGCGCCAGGCAGCCAGGGCGGCATCGCCTTCCTGTTCGGCGCCCCGCGAATTGACGAAGCCCCAGGCCTCGGTCACGCCGGCTTCGCGAAAGGCCTGCAGATGGGCCTCGGCCACCTGCAGCCGGCTGACGCCGGGCGGCAGCGCGCCATGGACCGGCAAATCGTCCACCGTGATCGCCACGTCGAAGCGCCGTGCCTGCAGGCGGTAGTACGCGGCCATCACCTCGAAGGCCAGCTTCTTCTGGCCGGTCTCGGACAGCAGGCCCTTGCGGTTCCAGCCGTTCTGGTAGACCGGATGCTCGCGGCGCGGCGAGCGGAAGTCCTTCAGCACCCAGGGCGAGAGGCCGGTCAGCGTGGGCAGCTTGTCCAGCATCGCCAGCGTGGCGCGGTAGTAGGCGGCCTGGAATTCTTCCGACCATTTGCGCGGCTTAGGGCTGGCGTCGTGCACGCCGGCCAGCGCATCGGCGCCGAACTCGGAGGCGAGCAGCGGCTTGTCCGCCGGCAGCTTCCACTGCAGCTTCGCCAGGTCTTCGAGCTTGTCGTCGCCATACCAGCCGGCGTAGGTGTTGACCGCCACCACGTCCAGATGTGGCAGCAGCGGGTCGGCAATCTCCAGCACCTGGCCCTTGCGCTCCACCAGCAGGGCGGCGCTGATCAATCGACTGGGGTCGAGCGCGCGCACGGTCGCGGCAAGGGCCGCGTGGAAGCGGGTGCGGTTCTCCGCCACCGGCGTCTCATTGCCCACGCTCCACAGCACCAGGGCCGCACGGTTGCGGTCGCGGTAGATGGTCTCGGCCTGCATGCTGCGGGCCTTGTCCAGCACCGCCTTGTTGTCCCAATCGACCGTCCAGTAGACCGGGATCTCGCTCCAGACCAGCAGGCCCAGCTCGTCGGCCGCGCGCAGCAGGGTCTCGGCATGCGGATAGTGCGAGAGCCTCACATAGTTGCCGCCCAGGCCCTGCTTGACCTGCTGCAGCAACGCACGGGCCGCGGCATCGTCCAGCCGCCGTGCCGGATTGGCGCTTAGCTCTTCCTCGTGCAGCGAGACGCCGCGCAGGAATATCGGCTGGCCGTTGAGCAGGATCTGGCTGCCCTGGACCTCGATGGTGCGCAGGCCAATGCGGTCGACGACTCGGTCGTCGCCGCTCGCGAACTCGACCTCGTAGAGCGTTGGCGATTCCGGTGTCCAGCGCTTCAGCGCGGCCGGTGCCATGGTCTCGAACCGGGCCAGGCCCTGGGCGTCGGTGCGGGCTTCGAGCTTCAGGCCCAGGGCGGCAATGCTTAGCTTCACCGCTTGCCCGGCCGCGCGCGGGCCGTTCAGCTGGATGCTGCCGACCAGGCGCTGCTCTTTGGTCAGCTGCAGCGTCGCATCGTCGATGAAGGTGGCCGGCGTCTGTATCAAGCGCACTGGCCGCGTGATGCCGCCGTAGAGATCCCAGTCGGTGATCTCGCCGGGAATGCTCTGGCCGTCATGGCGCGAATCCACGCCGACGACCAGGCGGTTGCCCTGATCCCGCAGCGTGCCGGTGACCTCGATGACGAAGGGCGTGAAGCCGCCTTCGTGCCGGCCGACCTCCTGGCCGTTCAGGTAGACGAACGCGCGGTAGTTGACCGCCTCGAAGCGCAGAAAGCTGCGCTGGCCGGTCGCTGCCTTGGGCGCATCGAAGCGGCGCTGGAACCAGATCAGGCCGTCGTAGTAGCGCAGCTCCGGCTCGGCCGAATTCCAGGCCCCGGGGACCTGCATGGTCGGGCCGCGGTCCAGGTCGAACTCGAAGAAGGCCGTGCCGGCCTGCGCCTCGGCCGCGGCGATATCGACATCGCGGTGCCGCTGCATGCGCGACTTGGCGACCCAGCCGTTGATGTCGGTGAGGCCGGTGCGGTAGAGGTCCTTGGAATAGGTCCAGCGGCCCGACAGGTCGAGGTTCTGCGCGCGGCTGCTGCTGGCGGTCAGCAGAAGCTGGGGGCGCAGATGGTCAGCGGCCAGGGCCGGTGGGTTCACGGCCCACAGCAGGGCGAGCAGAAACAGACGCAGCATGGGCGGTCCTTGCCTCAGTCGAAATGGAAGACCGAGGGCAGGGCCCATTGCCTGGGCTTGTTGTCGGGCTCCACTTCCATCAGCGGCGCCATGTAGTCCCACCAGCGGCGCATCACCGGCTGTTTGGGCAGGTCGTCGAATGGGAAGCCCGGCTTGCGCCGCAAGACCGCGAACAGTGACAGGGTCTGCTCGTCCAGGAAGATCGAATAGTCGTGGATGCCGGCATCGCGCAGTGCCTGCGCCAGCTCGGGCCAGAGCTCGTCGTGGCGGCGTTTGTACTCGTCCACCACGCCGGGCTTGAGCTGCATCTTGAAGGCGAGGATTTCCGAATCGCTGCTTGTCGTCATGCTGTTGTCTCCGTCTCTTATTGAATGTCTTGTTCGGCCAGGCTGAGACCGGACACGTCGCGGCGGCGCAGGGCCAGGTCGATTTGCCAATGCGCAGGGGCCAGTCCGTTCAGCGCGATGCCGGCGCCGACCGAGATAGCCGCGCCCAGGTTCAGCCGGCTGTCGGTGAAGCGCCAGTCTTCGGCGTCCTGCACATGGCCGCCACGTGCGGCTTGCGCGTCCAGCTGTTCGAACGCAAAGCGCCGGAGCGGCGCCTCGGCATAGGCATCGACCTCGAACAAGGTCTGGCAGCCACGGGCCCGGAGCCGGTCTATGCGCACACCGGCCACGCGGGTGCGGCCTTGCTCAATCGGCACCGGCGTGGCGAGTGTGTGCCAATGGGCCGGTGCGTTCACCCGTTCGGCCTCGGGAATCTGCGTCCGGCTGTAGCCCGGGTTCCAGTTCATGGTCGCCCGCACAGCCACCGGCACATCGATCAGCTTCAGGTCCTGCAGGTTCAGGTCCTCGATGAAGCCGCCACGGCTGGGTGCCGACTTGAAGAGCAGGCCCACCGGCACGCCGCCATGGACCTGGATGCGGCTGGCCTGGACGCGGCGTATGCCGCCCGAGGTTTCGCTGCCAAAGGTCAGGCCGGCCGCACCTTCGCGCACCGTGCAGTCCGTGATCTCCACGTCCTCGCAGGGCCTGGCCACGCGCAGGCCATCGGCATCGCGGCCCGCCTTGAGCACCAGGGCGTCGTCGTTGACCGCGATGTCGGCTCGGCGGACCTTGATGCGGCGCGAGGAGTCGATGTCTATGCCGTCGGTCGAAGGGCCCTTGGCCAGCGAGGCATCGCCTTCGTTGTTGCGGATCGTCAGGCCGTCGACCTCCACGTCTTCCGAATAGCAGAGGTGCAAGGTCCAGAAGCCCGAGCGGCGCAGCAGCAGGCCTTCGCCGATGCGGACGCGGCTGGCGCGGAAGAGCTGGATCAAGCGCGGCCTTTGCGCGTCGTAGTCCGAGGCCCAGCGCAGGCCGCGCGGCTCGTAGGCAGCGCGCAGCTTCCAGTAGCTGGCCCAGAAGCTTTGGCCGTCGCCGTCTATGCAGCCTTCGCCGAGGATCTCGACCTCGCTCTGTTCATAGACATTGAGCAGGGCAGCCGGCCATTGCATCTCGATGCCGGCCACGCGCGTGGGCAGTAGCGGATAGTCGGCCAGCGATTGCGAACCCAGCAGCTTCGCGCCGCGCTCGATCTGCAGCTTCAAGCCGCTCTTGAGGAAGAGCGAGCCAGTGAGATAGGTGCCGGGTCTGAGCCGCAGCACGGCCCCTTGCGCGGAGGCCGCATCGATGGCGGCTTGCAGCGCCTGGGTCTCGAGCGTGCGGCCGTCGCCGCGGGCGCCGAAGGCCTGCGCGTCCAGGCAGGCCCTCGTGGTCTTCATCGTCAGACGATGCCGCTGCCGCTGGCTCCGGCCCTGGCCGGGCGCTTGACGGCCGCGCTTTCGCGATAGCCGCTCTCGCGGTAGCAGGCCACCGGGTCGGCCGCGCCACCGCTGCGCACGCGGGCCATGGCGAGGATGGGCGCCACGTCGGTGCGGAAGGCCTGCTTCAGCGTCTGCGCCGACTGCAGGGCGTCATTGGCTTCCTGGTGCGAGGCCAGGGCCTTGCGGTCCACCAGGGCGGCCTGCACGAAGGCGCGCTGTACTTCGGCGGCGCTGCTCATCAGGCTCTCGATCGGGTCGGTCACGTTGTGCGACTGGTCCAGCATGTAGGCCGGCGCGAAGGCCGCGCCATCGCGCAGCGCGGCATCGGCCAGCTCGTTGAAGACCAGGAACAGCTGGAACGGGTCGATGGAGCCGGAGTCCAGATCGTCGTCGCCGTACTTGCTGTCGTTGAAGTGGAAGCCGCCCAGCTTGCCGAACTGCGCCAGGCGGGCCACGATCATCTCGATGTTGGTGTTGGGCGCGTGGTGGCCCAGGTCCACCAGGCACTTGGCCTTGTCGCCCAGCAGCTGGGCGCAGGCGAAGCTGGTGCCCCAGTCGGCGATGGTGGTGGCGTAGAAGGCCGGCTCGAACAGCTTGTGCTCTATGTACATCAGCCAGTCCGAAGGCAGCGCCTTGTAGATGCTGCGCATGCTGTCGAGGTAGCGCTCCAGCGAGCCGCGCAGATTGTGCTGGCCCGGGAAGTTGGCACCGTCGCCGACCCAGACCGTGAGGCCCTTGGAGCCGAGCGTCCTGCCCAGCTCAATGCACTCGATGTTGTGGGCGATGGCCTGCTCGCGCACCGCGGCGCTCTGGGCGGTGAGGCTGCCGTACTTGTAGGTCTGGGCGGCGCCTGCCTGGTCCTGGAAGGTGTTGGAGTTGACGGCGTCGAACGTGAGGCCGAAGCGGGCGGCCTGCTGCATCAGCGCGGCCGGATCGCCTGGCTTGTCCCAGGGGAAGTGCAGGGAGACCGTGGGCGTGGCGCGGGTCAGCTGGTGGATGACGGCGCAGTCCTCCAGCTTCTCCATCACGTCGCGCGGCTCGCCCTGGCCGGGGAAGCGGGCGAAGCGGGTGCCGCCGGTGCCCACGCCCCAGCTGGGGATGGCCACGGCGAACTGCTGCGCCTGCGCCGTGATCTTCTCTATGTCCACGCCGCGGCGCGAGAGCATGCCGCCCAGCGCGTCGTAGTCGGCCTGCAGGTTGGCTTGCGCCTTGGCGTTGTGCGCGGCCACGCGGCCGGCGTCGATGAGGTGGTCCATGTCTGTCTCCTGATTTCGATTTTGCGGGCCGAGCGCCGGGCCGCTCCCTAGCCGGCCCGCATTGGGCGATGTGCTTGCGGTTCAATACCGCAAGCATCGCCGTCCCCGCGGGGGACCGGCCAAGGTACTCCTTGGACGAGGGGCTTCATCTTGTGAAGGCGGCCGCGTTGCCGGCGTCCACATTGATCACGTTGCCGGTGCTCTTGCCGGCCTTGTCGCTGGCCAGGAAGTAGACGGCCTCGGCGATGTCCTCGGGCAGCACGCTGAGCTTGAGCATGCTGCGCTGGCGATAGAACTCCTCGATGTCGTCCGAGTCGATCTTGTTCGAGGCGGCGCGCTCTTCCTTCCACTTGCCGTCCCAGATGCGCGAGCCGCGTATCACCGCGTCGGGGTTGACCACGTTGACCCGCACGCCCACGGCCGCGCCTTCCAGTGCGATGCAGCGGGCCAGGTGGATTTCGGCCGCCTTGGCCGTGCAGTAGGCCGAGGCACCGGCCGAAGCGACCAGGCCGTTCTTGCTGGCGACGAAGACCATGCTGCCGCCTATGCCCTGCTGCTTCATCAGACGGAAGGCGCCGCGGCCGACCAGGAAGTAGCCGGTCACCAGGATGTTCTGGTTGCGCTGCCAGATCTCCAGCGTCGTGTCCTCCAGCGGCGCGGCCGAAGCGATGCCGGCGTTGGAGACGAGGATGTCCAGGCCGCCGAAGCGCAGGGCCGTGGCGTTGAGCAGCGACTCGACTTGGCTTTCTGCCGTGATGTCGCCGCGCACCGCGGCCACGCTGTCTTTGCCCGCTGCCTTGGTCAACGCCAGGCGGGCTTGCTCCAGCGCCTCGGCGTCGATGTCGGTCAACATCACGCAGGCGCCCTCGGCCAGCAGCTGGCGGGCCACGGCCTGGCCGATGCCGCCGGCACCGCCGGTGACCAGGGCCACACGGCCGGCCAGGCTCTTGGGCTTGGGCATGCGCTGGAGCTTGGCTTCCTCGAGCAGCCAGTATTCGATGTCGAAGGCTTCCTGCTCGGGCAGGCCCACGTACTGGTCCACGCCATTGGCGCCGCGCATCACATTGATCGCGTTGACATAGAACTCGGCGGCGATGCGGGCCGTGGCCTTGTCCTTGGCGAAGGACAGCATGCCCACGCCGGGGATCAGGTAGATCACCGGATTGGCATCGCGCATGGCCGGGCTGGTCGGGCGCTTGCAGCGCTCGTAGTAGGCCGCGTAGTCGGCGCGGTAGGCATCGAGCTTGGCGTCCAGGCTGGCGAGCAGGGCATCGACGTCGGGCTGGGCCGGGTCGAAGTCCAGCACCAGCGGGCGGATCTTGGTGCGCAGGAAATGGTCGGGGCAGGAGGTGCCCAGGGCGGCCAGCGCCGGCAGGTCCTGGCTGCAGACGAATTGAAGCACGGCCGCGCTGTCGTCGAAATGGCCCAGCTTGCGCTCGGCCTTGCCTATGCGGCCGCGCAGGGCCGGCATCACCTTGGCGGCCACGGCGGCGCGGGCCTCGGCATCGAGCTGGCCATGCTTGGCGCCGCCGAAAGAGGGCTGGCGCTCGTTCTCGGCCAGCCACTGTTCGGCCAGGCGGATCATCTCCAGCGTGGTCTCGTAGCAGGACTTGGCGGTATCGCCCCAGGTGAACAGGCCGTGGCCCTCGAGGATGATGCCCTTGAGCTGGGGTTGCTGGGTGGACAGCGCTTCCAGCTTGAGGCCCAGGTCATAGCCCGGGCGCTGCCAGGCCAGCCAGCCCAGCTGGCCGCCGAAGATGGTCTCGGTCAGCTGGCGGCTGTTCTTGCAGGCGGCGATGGCGATGATCGCGTCCGGATGCATGTGGTCCACATGGGCCCGCTGGATGTAGGCATGCAGCGGCGTATCAATGCTGGCGGCGCGCGGATTCAGGTTGAAGGTGCAGTGGGGCAGGTAGTCCACCATCTCGTCTTCATGGGCCAGGCCGCGGTAGCGTTCTTTCAGCGCCCGCAGCTTGTCCATGTAGAGCGTCGAGAAGCCGTCGAGCTTGATCGAGCCGAGGTCGCCGCCGGATCCCTTGACCCACAGCACCTCGGTATCGAGGCCGCTCAGATAATCCTGCTGGATGATTTTCGCGGAGGTATTGCCACCGCCGAAATTGGTGACCCGCAAATCCGAGCCAAGCAGATTCGAGCGGTACAGCAGCAATTCGGGAGCACTCAGCGTGGCGGCCTTGGCGTCGTCCCACAGCGAGTTGATGGGTGCCCGGGACTGGGCTTGAGCGGAGTCGGTCATCGCAATGTCACCTGTGTTGATTCTGGCGGGCCTTCTGGACCAGCGGGGCCGGTATTCAGGGCGCGGCGGACGGCCTTTGCCGGCCGCTTCGGGGCGAAGTGTGATCCCAAGCCGGGCCGCTGTTTCATGGGCGGCGCAGTAAATCAAAAGGATGATTGATTCCCCGACCAGGCTCGGCCGGCTTCGTCCGAAGCAATCACGGACTTGAGCGTTTCTTGATTGACCCGCCCCGTACCCTGGCGTAACCTGCCCGCAGGCTGTCCAAGCGCTCGGATTCCTGATCGAAGTTGAGCGAAGCCGGAGCAGCCACCAGAACCAGAAGAACCCAGCCGTGCATGCGTTCCAGGGCCGCCAGGGCCCCGCATGAGGAGACAACACCGGCCGAAACCCCCAGGAAGCATCCGGGGTCCGGCCGACCGCCAAGGTGGCCGCGATGATCAATCACAAACGTCACAAGCGCCTGCTCAAGCTGCTCGACGAGCATGACCAGGCCTCGGTTCCGCAATTGATGGACTGGCTCGCGGCTTCGGCCGCGACGGTCCGCCGGGATATTGCCTGGCTGGCCGCCAAAAACCAGCTGACGCGCACCCGGGGTGGTGCCCAGAAACTCCAGCAGAAGAAACGCTCATTCAATCTGTCGAGCGAAACATTCCAGAGCAACATACTCGCCAACGCGGCCGAGAAAAGGGCCATCGCGAGGTATGCCACAGGTATGTGCCGGGACGGCGAGACCATCATCATCAATGGCGGCACGACCACCTACATGATGGTCGAGTTCCTGGTCGACCGGCAGCTCAAGATCCTCACCAACTCATTCCTGATGGCCGAGCGGCTGCTGGTCTCGAGCGACAACGAAATCATCCTGCCGGGCGGCAAGGTCTATCGCGAGCAGAACGTGATCCTGAGTCCGTTCGAGAACGACATCGCCCAGCACCATTACGCGGCCAAGATGTTCATGAGCGTCTACGGCCTGTCCATCCTGGGCCTGATGGAAGCCGACCCGCTGCTGATCCAGGCCGAGAAGCGGCTGATAGGCCAGGCCGAAGAGCTGGTGGTGCTGGCCGACAGCTCCAAGTTCAGCCGCAAGGCCGGCCTGATCCTGTGCGGCCTGAACCGGGTCTCGACCGTGATCACCGACACCCATGCTTCGGACAGCGCCGTGCAGCTGCTGGAGCAGTACGGCGTCAAGGTCGTGACCGTGGAGCCCGAGCCCTTCAGCGCCCTGAACGACCCGGCCTACGCGGTGGAGGGCGAGCCGCCCGAGATCGCCTCCCTGTTTCGGAGTCACGAAGCCGGACTGGTAGCCGCCGGATGAGCCTGAGTGACCCGGGTCGCCCCAGCGCCAGCCTCATCCTCGACATAGGCAAGACCAACTGCAAGCTCAGCCTCATAGACCCGGCCGGCGGCCTGCTGGCCGAGGTCCGCACGCCCAATGCGGTGAGGCATGACGGACCCTATCCGCATCACGACGTGGAGCGGCTGTGGGACTGGATGCTGGGCCAGATGCGCGAGTTCGCGGCGCTGGCCGAGGTCAAGGCCATCGTGCCCGTGACCCATGGCGCCACGGCCGCCCTGGTGGACGAGCGCGGCCTGGTCCTGCCGGTGCTGGACTACGAGCATGGCTTCGTCGATGAAGCCTATGCCGCCGTGCGCCCGGCCTTCGACCAGACCCAATCACCTGAGCTGTCAGCCGGCCTCAACCTCGGCCGGCAATTGCACTGGCTGGCGAACCGGCATCCCGCTGAGTTCGCCCGGGCCCAGGCCATCCTGATGTATCCGCAGTACTGGGCCTGGCGGCTTTGTGGCGTGCTGGCCGGCGAGGTCACCTCGCTGGGCTGCCACACGGATTTGTGGAATCCGGCGTCGCAGGACTATTCATCGCTGGTTGAAAGCATGGGCTGGCAGACCCAGCTGCCACCGCTGCGTATGGCCTGGGAGCGCCTGGGAGTGCTGACGCCGGAAGTGCGCGCGCTGACCGGCTTGCCCGAGGGCTGCGAGGTGGTCTGCGGCATCCACGACAGCAATGCCTCGCTGCTGCGCCACATCCTGGCCCGGCAGGCCGATGGCGGCGAACCCTGCACTGTGCTGTCCACCGGCACCTGGGTGATTGCGGCGGCCTTGGGCTCGGCGACCCGGCCGCTGGTCGAAAGCCAGGACATGCTGGCCAACTGCAACGTGCTCGGCGAGGCCGTGCCCTGCATGCGATTCATGGGCGGCCGCGAATTCGCGGCGCTGGCCGGCAGTCCGCCGGCTGAATTCGACCTGGGCGACATCGAGCGCCTGATCGCGCTCGGCACCCATGCGCTGCCTTGCTTCGCCGAGACTGGCGGCCCATTCGCGGGCCGGGTCGGCAGCATCGAAGGCCCGAAACCGAAGACGGCGGCCGAGCGTTCGGCCCTGGCCACGCTCTACGCCGTCCTGATGACCGACTGGTGCCTGGACGCGCTGGGCGTGGAGCAGGGCGCCATCGTGGTCGAGGGCGCGTTCACCGCCAACCCCTGGTTCGGTCCTTTGCTGGCCGGCCTGAAGCCGGACCGCCGCGTCGTCGTGTCCGACGACGCCAGCGGCACGACGGCCGGGGGCTGGCTGCTGCAGCAATGGGGCGCCAAGGCCGATGGCGAGCAACTTCAGCAGCCGGTGGCGCCGCTGGCCTTGCCGGGCCTGGCTGCCTATGCGCAGGGCTGGCGGCGCCGGCTGCCGAGCTAGCGGTTCAGAGCATCCGCCGCAGGCCTTCGCGGTCCGGGGCGGACACCAGCTCGCCCTCCAGCGCGGCCAGCAGGGCCTGTGCGGTGCGGTAGCCAACGCGCAGCTTGCGTTGCAGCGAGCTGATCGAGGCGTCTCGGCTGGATCGCACATGGTCGGCAGCGGCGCTGATCTGTTCGAACGATAGCGCCGGCAGCAGCCTGAGGGACTCCAACCAGGCCTCCAGCTGCAATAGCTGTGCCGGTCGCAAGCCCAGGGCGCCATCGCAGGCGATCAGCCGGTCGCAATGCACCGGGAACTCCCAGACCGAGTCGTCGAGGGCCAGCCAGGGGCGCCCGCCGCCATGCTCTTGCCAGTAGTTCAGGATCTCGGTGTGGCGGGCCAGCGCTCCGGTGTGGGCGGCGCCTGTGCATCCCTGGGCTCGCTCGGCCAGCGCCGTTGGCAGCAGGTCCAGCAAGTCCTTCCATTCGTGGTGGAAGCGCCAGCTCGATGAAATCACGACATCCAGGGTCGGCCAGCGGTGCAGCAGCGCCATCAGGGGGCCGGCTTGCTTGAACCAGACCGCGGGCGCCGCGCCGTTGGGATGCAGCACGCCATCGAAGTCCAGGAACAGCAGGGGCGCATGGCTGGCTGCGGACAAGCGGGGGCCGACGACGGGCCAGCGGACTTGGGGCAGGGGATTCATCGCCCCAGCATCGAGGCGCTTGCGACCGAATGGGTCGCAGCAGCCGCTCGTGGCTCAGCCCGATTTGCCGTGCCGCTGGAGTGCGGTCTCCAGCGTCTGACGGATCTCGTCCCTGAGCTCGGTCGGCGCGAGCAGCTCGATCTCGTCGATATGACCGAGCAGCCACCAGCGCAACTCCCAGCTGGGTTTCAAGCGCACCTGCAGCAGCACCCGGCCATCGGCCATTGGCGTCAGTTGCTGGGATTCGTCCAGCGGCGCCTCGTCCAGCACGGCCGCCAGCGAGGCGCTGCAGGCCAGCTTCAGGTCCAGCGCCTGGTTGGAAGCCATTGCGCCGAACTGGCCGCGCCCGTCCGCCATGGCTTGCGCCAGGCTCAGGCCCTCGGGAATCGCCACCGGCTCGGGCCGCATGGAAGCAGCCTGCACGCGGTGCAGGGCAAACAGGCGCGGCACCTCGTGCCGCGCGGAGTCGCTCAGGGCGACCAGGTAAAGCGCATGGCCGCGCAGCAGCAAGCCCAGCGGATGGAGCCGGTAGTGGGCGGCCTGGCTCGCCGAGCCCTTGCGATAGCGCAGGTCCAGCTGCCGGTCCTGCATCAGGGCCTCGGCCACTTCGGCCAGCAGGTCTTCAGTGGGCAGGGCCGGCGGCTTGAGGGCCAGTCCGGGCGGCACCACCTGCAGCTTGTCGGCCCAACGCCTCGCGCCGGCTCGCGGCCCCTGCCGGTCCAGCACCTGCTGGGCCTGGGCGAACAGCTCCTGCAGCCGCGGACTCCAGCTGGCCGGCAGCGCAGCCCGCAGATGCCGGGCCACCAGCACCAGGCTCAGCGCCTCGGGCGTGGACATGCCGGCCACGGCCTGCCGGGCCGCCATCGAGCGCCAGCGCCAGCCATGCGGCTTGCTGCCTTCGTCGCATTCGATCTCGAAATGCCGCTGCAGCAAGCGAAGGTCGCGCTGGACGGTGCGGGGCTCAACCGCATTGCCCCGCTCACCCAAGGCCTGGCGCAGCTCCGCCACCGTGGCCTGAGCGCTGACCGGCAGGGCCGACAGCAGGTCGAGAAGGCGGCGCAGGGACTTGGGGGTGGGGGAGGAGGGCATGGGTCTGAGCAGGGCGTCGAATCAGGCTAGTTGAGCAAGGCGATGGCTTGCTCGCGGAACTTCGTCTCCGGTTGAAGCAGTCCAATGGCTTGCATAAGGCTGTCTAGGATCGCCGCACGCAATCGCTCGTAGCTGAGATCGTGTGCATCCCTGTGCGTGTACAGGAAGGCCTTATCGTCGAACTTGCCAGCCCTTGCAGGCTCAAGGCTGGCCTCGCCTTGCTCATCCGCCGGCTTGTCTAGGGCGCGCACTTGCCACCACTCGGACGGCATTTCGTCCTCGCGTCTACCGAGCAGCTCGACGACAGCTGCCAGAGGTTCTGGATGCTTCAGCGGCTTGAGGACACTGACGAAATGCCGGTAGACGCACTCCTGAACCTGAACGCCGACGCGCAACACCTGAGTCTTGGGCGAGTCCAGGTCTGCTTCTTCATCGGTCGTGGAAATGAATTCGATGTTGAGGCCGGGCTTCGCTCGAGTCATGAAGGCCTGGTGCACGAGTGTCCAACCATTTGTTCTTAAATGGGCAATCTGCTGTTTGAGTTCACGGTTTGCTTCGTCGAACAGACGCTGCGAGAGCAAGCTGAATCCCAGCTTGCCGACCAGGTCGTGAAGTCTGTATGCATGGAAGCCGAGGCTGAGGTCATCACACAGCGCAGACAGGCATTCGCCATCTGGGCTGAAGAAGCGGTTCATTCGATCGACCACCCTGTCTCGCAAAGCCAGCAGCCGCTCGGTCGATTGGCAGTACTCCTGTACCAGACAGGGCGTCAATCGCTTGGCCAGAACCAGACCGCGGTCACCAGGGCCTGGCAGTACCGCTTCCTGAATCTTCAGAGCAGCGACCAACTCGCTCCATGGGAGCAGATCCCAGTCTGTGTCCGGGACTGCCGTCTCGCCATGGCTCGGAGCCAGCAGGATCCGCTTGATATTGCAGTGGGCGGCTGCGAACGTCCGCTGACCCGCGTCATCGCCTTTCGTGCCGTAGGCCCGGAGGAGCGCGTAGGGAGCATCCTTGCTGTGGGTCGTCGGGTCGCCACTGAGTTGGACATGAAACTTGGTCAGCCGCAGGTCACCCGGGTAGGTCTCACTGTCGACACGGATTTCGTCCAATTCAAGATCGATGCCCTTGCGCAGCTTCTTGTCATAGCCGCGCAGCTGCTCCGCTGTCGGCAGCGACTTGAATTTGGCCTCGATGATCACCAGCGGGGCGCGACCGGCCTGGCTAGCGAGTCGATCGCCTTTGGTCTTGTAGGCGGTGAGCAGGGTGCCGTCCATCAGCTTCATGACCGCGCCGTCCGGTTTGTCCACGCCGGGCGCGGCGAGTATCACCAGGTCGAGATTCGAATGCTCACGCCAGACCCAAACCTCGTCGGGCGGGTTCGGCCCGAACAGCCGCGCCAGCAAGCGGGTTCTTGCGGCTTGTAGTTCTGCGGTCCGCTGCGCAGGCGGAAGTTCGAGAACGAAGGCAATGAAATTGGTATGGAAAAGCTCCTTGGCACCTCTCGACATCGAAAAGGTCGGCGAGCTGGCGAGCTCATCCAAGGTGGGCTTGCAGATCTTGGACAGGCTGTTGCTTGTTTCTGTCATGTCGTGCCTTGCGGTACAGGTCTTCGGTCAGCGATGCACAGCCTAGCGCCCTAAGCCCGCACCACCCGCATCCAACTCCGCACCCGTGCCAAATCCACCGCACACTGCAGTTCCTCGTCTTCGGCCAGCACGGCCTCGGCCTCGACGCGTGCCAGGGCGCCCCAGTGGCGGTCGGACCAGTGGGCGATCAGCGCCTGGATGGCCTGGCGGCAGGCCTCGGAAGGCGGGCCGCCATGCAGGGGGCCGTGCAAGCTGGCGTCGACCCAGAGCCTGCCGCTGAAATAGTCGGCCTCGAGCAGGGCCAGCGAGCAGGGTTCGCGCTGGCCGGGCGGATACAGAAGCAGCCACTGCAGCCGGCCGATCAGGCTGTCGCCAAGGCGTGGGGTCAGGTCATGCCTGCCGAAGTAGGCCAGGGCCGCCCTAACTTCCTCGGCCGTGGAGAGGCAGCGCAGCTCGCGCTCGCCAAAGGTCTGGCTGGTTTCGAACAGCGGTGACCAGTGCAAGGCCCAGGCCGCCCGTCCGCTGCGTCGGGGTTGCTGTTGCAGGGCATGCCAGCGCTGCAGCCGCTCCATCCACCATTCGGGGGAAGCCGCCCGCCAGGGCTCGTGAATGGGATGGCCGGGCCAGATGTCGTCGTCATGGCTGCGTCGCCAATGGCCGTTGAGGCGTGGCAGCACCCGCGTCAGCAGCAGGTAGCGTGGCTCGCCGCCTTCCAGCGCGCAGGCCAGGGCCTCCCAGTCGCCGCGGTAGCGAAGACGCAACTCACGCAGCAGCCAGCGCCGGACAGCGACCGGCAGGCGCGAGTCATCGCATTGCTGCGAAGGGGCTTGGCCGAAGGACAGCAGCATGTCGAGCCGGGCCAGGCAACGGAAGGCGGCTTCGAGTGCCGCACCTCCGCAGGGCCAGGCCGCGGCGGGCAGTTGGCGGCATAGGCGGTAGAGGTCGGCATAGGCTTCGTAGGGGCGCCTCGTCACCTCCTGGCAGCTGAGCCCGGCTATGCGTCGCACGGCCCAGGCCGGCAGCAGGCTGGCCTCGGCCAGGGTGCGGACCAGGCGCCGCATCGGCAGCGGGGAGGAGGCCTCGGGCCTGGCGAGCCGGGCGAGCCAGCGCAGCTGGGCCAGGCGCCGTGGTCCGGCGACCGGGAGGCAGGCGAACATCAGGGCTATGGCGCCCCCGGCTCTGCGCATCAATTCGCGGCGGGCGAGGGCGGCGGCCTGTTGCCGTGGCGCCAGGATCCAGCGCAGCAGCGGCGGCAGCAGCGGATGCGGCGCCTGGTTGACGCCCATGGCCACCAGCTCGCCTTGCAGCGATCCCTGCCAGATTTGCAGCGCCATCGCGTCGCGCAGCCGCCATTCGGCCGGCACGATGAAGTTCATCAGTGCGGTGCGCAGGTTTTGCGGCAGCCGCCGCGCCTGCATCTGCCACGACCATTGGGTGCAGCGCCGCTGCACCCAGGCGACCAGGTAGCTGCACAGCTCGGCGATATCGGCGACGTCGTCGTTGCGACGGCCATGGGTCCGCGGCAGGCGCAGCGCACCGCAGGCATCGAGATAGGGGCCGGTGGGCAGGACTTGCGGCGTCTCGCCAGGAGCTTCGGCCAGCGCCCAGGCTCGCAGCGGCCCGGCGCCGCACAGCTGGGCGACCGGCTGCGCCCAGGCCGGGCTCAGCAGTTCGAGGGCGGTGGTCTGCCAGCTCGTCGGCAGGCGCGTCAACCAGTCCTGCAGTGATTCGGCCGAGACCGAGGCCAGGCTCAGCGGTGGAAGCGATCCTGGACCGAGGTCGGAGTGGCCTTGGGCGTGCATGGACGGCATGCTGGACCGGCCTGCGACGAGATGGGTCGCAGCCGGGTCTCGTCGTCGGACTTGCCTGACGCGGGCAGCGAAGGCCCTAGGATGCCGCTCATTCCTGCATCGGAACGGAGGCTCACTGCATGGCTGTCCACCGCTACCTGACCAAGAGCCGCTTCAAGCTGGCGACCGAATGCGGCACCAAGCTGCACTACACCGGCGATCCCGAGTACTTCAACAGCCGTGAAGACAACAGTTTTCTGGCCGCGCTGGCCGAAGGCGGCTTCCAGGTCGGCGCGCTGGCCTGCCTGATGCTGCCGGGCGGCGTGATGGTCGAGGAGCGCGATGCCGAGGGGCAGCTGGCCAGGACCCATGAGCTGCTGCAGCGGGACGAGGTCGTGATCTACGAGGCCACGCTGGCGCATGAAGGCAAGCTGGTGCGCGTGGACCTGATGCACAAGCAGGGCCGGACGATCGACCTGATCGAGGTCAAGGCCAAGAGCTATTCGCCGGGCGGCGATGCTGACTTCCGTGCGGCCCGCGCCGGATTCAAGGCGGCCTGGCTGCCCTACCTGCTCGACATTGCCTACCAGCATCATGTGGCGGGCCTGGCACTGCCGGGGTTCGAGATCCAGCCTTGGCTGATGCTGGCCAACAAGGAAGCGCGGGCCACGGTGAATGGCCTGGGCCAGGCCTTCAAGCTGAGGCGCCAAGGCAGGCAGATGCAGGTGGAGCTGGCGCCCGGCATCGCCGAGCGACTGGGCGAGCCCTTGCTGATCCGGGTGCCGGTGTCCAGCCAGGTGGCCGAACTGCAGGCCGGCACTTTGCGGGTGGGCGACGCCGAGCTGCCGTTCGCCGAAGCGGTGCAGAGGCTGGGCCGCGCCGGCCGCGGCGAGATCCGGATTCCCGGGCGGCCCTCGCAGGCCTGCGGGACTTGCGAGTTCCGCAGGCCGGAGCCCCCAGCTGCTGGCCAGCCGCGCAGCGGCTTTCACGAATGCTGGCGCGCCGCGCTGGGATGGAGCGATGCAGACTTCGCCGATCCCTTGGTGCTGGACCTCTGGAACGGCCGCCGCAAGGCCCAGTGGCTGGAGCAGGGCCTGTACAAGCTCAAGCAATTGCATCCCGAGGACCTGGGCGCCGATGCCGAGGCCGAGCCCGCACTGACCGGCCTGAGCACGCCGCAGCGGCAATGGATGCAATGCAGCGAGCATGGCCAGTGGACCGACCACGAAGGGCTGCGCCAGGCGATGGCGAGCTGGCGCTATCCGCTCAACTTCATCGACTTCGAGACGGCCATGCTGGCCATTCCCTACCAGGCCGGCCGGCGGCCCTACGAGGTCACCGCCTTCCAGTTCAGCCACCACCAGATGGATGCATCAGGCCGGGTGGTCCATGCCGCGCAGTTTCTCGATGCGCGGCCGGGTCAGGATCCGAACCGCGGCTTTGTCCGGGCCTTGCAGCGGACGCTGGAAGGCAATGCCGGCACGGTGCTGCGCTGGAGCCATCACGAAAACAATGTGCTGAACGCGCTGTACCGCCGCTTCGAGGAAGAGCAGCAGCCGGGCGATGACGAGCTGATGGCCTTCATCGCGAGCATCACCCACGACGATGGCCGTGAGGCCGGGCCCCGCAACATGGTCGACCTGTGCGAGCTGGCCCAACGGTTTTTCTACGCGCCCGGCACGCGAGGCAGCAGCTCGCTGAAGAAGGTGCTGCCGGCGCTGATGCGCTCCAGCCCCTGGCTGCGCAATTTCTACGGCCTGCCGGTCTACGGCAGCCCGGCCATGCCCAGCCTGAACCTGCAACAGCCCATGGCCTGGTGGGTGGCCGCTGAAGATGGCAAACCGCTGGATCCCTATGACCTGCTGCCTCGGGTCTTCGACGATCTCGATGCGAGCGAAATGGCTGGCCTCGATGCCGGCCTGGACAACGACCTGCAGGAGGGCGGCGCGGCCATGATCGCCTACGCCCGGCTGCAGCAGGAGGCCATGCCAGAGCCGGTGCGTGATGCGATCCAGCGTGCCTTGCTGCGCTACTGCGAACTGGACACCCTGGCCATGGTGATGGCGGTCCAGGCCTGGACCGAGGCGTCCCGGCCGGCCTAGGCGCGCGACCGGCTGTTTGGCTTCCTGGGCCGGGCGGCTGGCATCGCGGCAGGACCTTCGCGCCGGCGGTCCAGCGCTCCGGAGGCCGCCGCCTTGAGCAGCCGCCTAAAGGTCGGACATTCGGCATGGCTGGGCGCCGGGCAGGCGGCCGCATGGCGCAGGCCGCGGGCCACGGCCTGCAGATGGCTGATGGTCTGCTCGATCTCCTCGGCCTTGCTGGCCAGCAGGCGCCGGTCGATATTGGGCGCGCCGCCGGGCGCGAGCATGGCCTGGATCTCGTCCAGCGAGAGGCCGGCCGCCTGGCCCAGGGCGATCAGGGCCAACTGGTCGAGCACGGCCGGAGCGAACTGCCGGCGCGCGCCCTCGGGGCCCAGCGAGGCGATCAGGCCCTTCTTCTCGTAGTAGCGCAGGGCCGAGGCGGCGATGCCGGCCCGCTTGGCGACTTCAGAAATATCCATCGCGAAACCTCTTGACTTGAAGTTGACTTCAACTTCTAGAGTCTCGTTCATGGGCCGGAAGGCCGCAACGAGGAATCGCGATGACCCATTCACTCAGCCTGGATTTCGGCATCCGCATCGTCCTGATCGGACTGGGCGCCACGGCCGTCCTGGACCTCTGGCTGTTGCTCCTGAACCGGCTCGGCGTGGCGACCCAGCCGTTCGCGCTGATAGGCCGCTGGGTCGGCCACTTGTGGCGCGGCCGTGTGCACCACCCGGCGATTGCAAAGGCTGAGACTATCCAGGGCGAAGCGCTGCTGGGCTGGCTGACGCATTACGCAGTGGGCGTGGTCTTCGCAGTCCTGCTGGCCGGGGCCGTCGATCCGCAATGGATGAACGCGCCCACGCTGCTGCCGGCTTTTGCCCTTGGTGTTGCCACGGTGCTCGCGCCGTTCTGCCTGATGCAGCCGGCCATGGGCGCCGGCTTCGCTGCCTCGAAGACGCCCACGCCCTGGAAGAACCGGCTCAAGAGCCTGGCCAACCACGCGGTCTTCGGCCTCGGCCTCTTCGTCTCGGCGCTGGCCCTTCAGCAGCTCGCGCCCCTGTTTCCCCAATCCTGAAAGGAGTCCCACCATGAATCCCAAGCAACTCGCGGTGATCTATCACAGCGGCCACGGCCACACCGAGCACATCGCCCGCCAGGTCCAGCTCGGCGCGCAGCAAGCCGGCGATGCCCGGGTCGAGCTGATCAAGGCCGAGAGCCTGATCGCGCGGCCCGACGATCTGCAGGCCTACGACGGCTTCATCCTCGGCTCGCCCACCTACCTCGGCGGCGTGTCGGGCGTGTTCAAGAGCTTCATGGACGCCACCGGCCGGCTGTGGCGCCAGCAGGCGCTGAAAGGCCGGCTGGCGGCGGGCTTCACCGTGTCTTCGCTGCCGGCCGGCGACAAGCAGTCCACGCTTCAGTCCATGTTCACCTTCTGCATGCAGCACGGCATGCTGTGGGTCGGCAACCCCATCCTGCCCGAGCAGCACAGCGGCGTGGCCTATGAGGAAGCGGCCAATCGCCTGGGTTCCTGGTCGGGCCTGATGGCCCAGGCCGGCCATGCTTCTCCGGCCGATTCGTTTGCGCCGGGCGACATCAAGACCGCGCGCATGTTCGGACTGAATTTCGCCGAGACGCTGCGGCGCGTCGGCCAGCCGGCCTGACGGAGGAAACGATGCTGCCCGCCCGATTGGCTCCCTTGCTGTTCAGCCTGATCCTGTCCGGCCTGATGTCGCTGCTGGTGTCGGGCATCTCGACCTGGCGCGCCTTCGGCCTGGGGCCGAATTTCGCCGGCCATTGGAGCTCCGCCTGGCTCAGCGGCTGGCTGTTCGCCTTCCCGGCCGTGATGCTGGTGGCGCCGCTGACCCGACGCCTGGTCGAGCGGCTGACGGTGAAGCGCTAAGCCGGGACAGTTAGGGCGCAGGCTGCGGAGAGAATGCCGCCCCATGTCCCAGCACCCGTCACAGCACCCGGCGCAGCGCCTCCCCGGCCTCGACCTGCTCCGCAGCATCGCCATCCTTTGGGTGATGCTGTTCCATTCCTTCGTGGTCGGCGGCCTGGATGCCGACTGGCAATGGCTGTCGCGCTTCGGCTGGGCCGGGGTGGACATCTTCTTCGTGCTCAGCGGCTTCCTGATCGGTTCGCAGCTCTTGCAACCGCTCGCGCGTGGCGAGCCGCTGGGCTTTGCCGGCTTCTATGCGCGCCGGGCCTGGCGCATCCTGCCGGCCTTTGCCGTCATGCTGCTGCTCTACCAGGTGCCGCAGTTGCGTGAGGAACCCCATATCGAACCTTGGTGGAAGTTCGCCACGTTCACGCTGAACCTGACGATCGACTACGGCCTGAACGCCGCCTTCTCCCATGCCTGGTCGCTGTGCGTGGAGGAGCATTTCTACCTGCTGTTCCCGCTGCTGGCGGCGGGGCTGATGCGCAGGCCCTCGGCGCGCAAGACCGTGGCCCTTTTCGTCGGTCTGGTGCTGCTGGGCATCGCTCTGCGCGCCGGCATCTGGCTGCACGACACCGCGACTCAACCGCAGCGGCCCTGGTTCATCGAAGACCTTTATTACCCCAGCTGGACGCGGCTGGACGGCCTGCTGGTCGGCGTGATGCTGGCCTGCCTGCGGGTGTTCAGGCCGGCCCTGTGGTCGCGGCTGCAAGCGCGGGCCAACCTGGCACTGGTCGCTGGCCTGATCTTGCTCACGCTGGCGCTGCTGCTGTTCCGCGAGCGCACCGGCCTGGCGGCCAATGCCGTCGGTTGGCCGCTGCTGTCGCTGGGCTTCGGCGCCCTGGTGCTGTCGGCCAGCGATACGCGAGGCCTGCTCGGCCGCTGGACCGTTCCGGGTGTCGGCTGGATAGCCACCATCTCCTACAGCCTCTACCTGAGCCACAAGATGGCCATGACCCTGGCCCAGCAGTGGCTGCTGCCCCTGCTGCCGCCGCTGCCCAGCCTGGCGAACTTCGCGATCTATTGCGCGGCGGTCCTGGCCGGCGGCGCCTTGCTGCACTACGGTGTCGAGCGGCCGGGGCTGCACTGGCGCGATGCACGAGCCCGTGCCCGGGCGACCGCGGGGCCGGCCATGACCTTGGGCATGCACTAGGGCCGGAGCTAAGGTGCGGCAGCACCACCCACTCCGCTGATCTCGATGCGCCGCTGCCTGCTTGTCCTGCTGATCTGTACCCTGGCGGCGTTTGGCGCGCAGGCCTCGCCGGTGGCGCCTTGCGATTCAGACAGCCTGCGCCAGGCCGCGCTGGCCGCGCGCGAAGGTCCGGCGGGCCGCTATGGCAGCGGGCTGCAGATGCTGATCGTCGGGCCCTGCGGCGAGGGCTGGGCAGCCCAGCCGCTGCTCTCGGCAAACCCGGCCTTGCTGATTCGGCAGAAGGACGACCTGTACGGCTTCGCCGAACGCCCCGAGCGCCAGATCGCCTTCCGCCGCACAAGCGAAGGCCGTATCGATGCGATGCAGCGGGTGGGCAGCGGTGCCTGGTCGGAGCGGCGCAGCGATTCGGAGCCGGAAGCGCTTGAATGGCTGCTGGCCGGCCAGCCGAGCCAGGCTGCTGCCAAGTTCGTCGCAGCCGATCTGGACGAGGCGGCTGCCCTGGCCACGGCTGTGCTTTCGCGCCTGCCGTCGAAGCGCGCCGCGGTCCTGGCGTTTCTTGAAGAGCTGGCGCCACGCGGCCAAGGCTCGCCGTCCTTGCTGATGGCGCTGGGCGCGGCACGCGCTTCGCAGGGCCGGGTCGAGCCGGCCCACCAGGCCTATTGGGCGGCGGCCAAGCTGGATCCCGGGCGGCCCGGTCTGGCGGCAGGCTTGCGCTTGAGCGGCGCTGGCTACGCAACAGGCGAGGCCCGCTGGCCTTTGCCATTTCCGCTGACGGCGCTGCTGGCTGCGCCGACCGATATCGAGAAAGCCCAGGTCCTGGCCGACTGGAAGGCGCGCAAGATCGAGGTCACCGACGTCCAGGAGCTGGCTCGGCAACCGGCCTTCATGCCAGGCAGCAGTCTGGCCTTGTTGAGCTACCGGATGGCCGGCCAGCGGCAGTACGGCCTGGTCCTGCTGCCCGATCAGGCCGCTCCTGGATGCTGTGCCGTGCTGCTCGACATCAAGGGCACCAGCCCGGACTACGCGCCGCTGGACCTCAGCGGCCTGCGGCCACGCTCGGTGCGCGAGCTGGGGCCGGCCGCCGCCCGTACGCTGATCCTCTTTCCGGGCTTGCGGGGCGAACGCCTGGTGTTCGGCGGCAAGAGCTATGCATCGGAAGGCGACCGCCGCGACGGCTGGGACGGTGCGGCCGACGATGCCCGCGGCCTGCTCAGTGCCGCGCTGAGCCTGTACCCGGCAGGCGACGCCAAGCGCGTCTGCGCCTTCGGCCACAGCCGCGGTGCCACCGTGGCGATGCTGGCGGCGATCCGTGATGCGCGGCTGGGCTGCGTGGCGGCCGAGGCCGGGCCGGTCGATTGGTTCGCCCTGATGGGCGAGGAGGGCTGGCCACTGCAATCGGCCGTGCGCGAGGGCCTGCACCTGGGCTCGCAGCCCGGCCAATTGGGCGGCCAGTTCATCGAACGCTTCCTGGCTCCGGTGCTCGAAGGGCGCTGGTCCTTGCCGGAGGCGCGGCATCGCATGCTGGCGAGCTCGCCGCTGTACTTCGCCGAGCGCCTGCCGCCGCTGCTCGCGGTCTACGGCAGCGACGATGCCTCGGTGCCGGTGGCCAATGGCGAAGCGCTGCGCCGCGCACTGTCCCGTCGCGCTGCGGAGGCGGCGCAGGTGCTGATCCAGCCCGCTCTCGGCCATGACCTGGATCCGGTGGCCACGCCGGCCGCGGCCGGTGCCTTCTTGCGTAGCCGGCTGGGACTCTAAACCGATAGCCAGGCGGCGGCCCCGCGGCTGCAGGTGCTGATGACGGCGCAAAGCCTTGATGCTTGCATAAAATCGATAGTTCCAATAAAGTCGAAGCATGGATGAAATCGAAGCCGTCAAAGCACTGGCCGCGCTGGCCCAGCCACTGCGCCTGCAGGTGTTTCGGGCCCTGGTCGTCGTCGGCGAAGCGGGTCTGACGCCGGGGGCGATCCAGGAGGGCCTGGGCGTTCCGGCCGCCACCTTGTCCTTCCACCTGAAGGAGCTGGTCAACGCCGGCCTGGTCACCCAGGAACGCGCCAGCCGCAACCTGATCTACCGGGCGGCCTATGAGCGGATGAACGGCCTGCTCGCCTACCTGACCGAGAACTGCTGCCAGGGCCAGGCCTGCGAGGCCGCACCCGATGGCGGCAAGTCGTGCTGCTGAACCCACCAAGGAGACCGCCATGAAACGCTTCCATGTCCACGCCCACGTCGAAGACCTGCAGGCCAGCATCGCCTTCTATTCCGCTCTGTTCGGCGCAGTGCCGACGCGGCACGAGGCCGACTACGCCAAGTGGATGCTGGATGATCCGCGCATCAACTTCGCAATCTCCACGCGCGGTGGCAAGCCGGGCGTCGATCACCTGGGACTGCAGGCCGACGACGAGCAGGAGCTGGCCGAGCTGAAGGCCCGCGCCCGGGCGGCAGATCTGGCCCTGCAGGACGAAGGCGAAACCACCTGCTGCTATGCCCGCAGCGACAAGTACTGGCTGACCGACCCGCAGGGCATCGCCTGGGAGCAGTTCCATACGCTGAGTGACGTGCCGGTCTACAGCGAATCCCGCGTCGAGAAGGCTGAAGCCGGATCGGCCTGCTGTGCGGCCGCTTCCCAATCGGCGACCAAGGCCTGCTGCTGACCATGAGATTCAACGTTCTGATCCTCTGCACCCACAACTCCGCCCGCAGCGTGCTGGCCGAAGGCATGCTCAACCACCTGGCGCGCAAAGCGGGCAAGGCGGTGCGAGCCTTCAGCGCTGGCAGCGCGCCGAGCGGCCGGCTCAATCCGTTCGCGCTGGAGGCGTTGACGAAAGCCGGCGTGGACATCGACGGCTACCGCAGCAAGAGCTGGGACGAGTTCACCGGCGCCGAGGCGCCGCCGCTGTCCCTGGTCATCACCGTCTGCGACAGCGCCGCGGCCGAGCAATGCCCGGTGTTCTTTGGCGGCCAGGGCCAGCCGGTCAAGGTCCACTGGGGCTATCCAGATCCTTCGAATGCCGAGGGCGGTGACGAGGGCAAACGGCGGGCCTTCGAGCTCACCCGCCAGGCCATCGGCTACCGGATGCTGCAGTTGCTTGAGCTGCCGCTGGAGCGTCTGACGCCGGCCGAGCTGCGGCAGGCCCTGGTCGAGATAGCGCAGAGCTGAGGGACGCTGCGATGACGAAGATTTCTCTGCAGCGCCGGCTGGCGGCCGAGCTGCTGGGCACGGCCCTGCTGTTGGCGGTGGTGATCGGCTCGGGCGTGATGGCCGAGCGATTGAGCGGCGGCAATGTCGCCCTGGCCTTGTTGGCCAACACCTTGGCGACCGTGGGCGGGCTCTATGTGCTGATCGAGGTCTTCGGGCCGGTCAGCGGCGCGCATTTCAATCCGGCGGTCAGCGCCGTCATGGCCTGGCGTGGCGAGTTGTCGCGGTCTGCCTTGCTGCCCTATCTGCTGGCGCAGCTGATCGGCGCGGTGCTGGGGGCCTGGCTGGCCCATGCGATGTTCGAGCTGCCGCTCGCGCAGTTCTCGACCAAGCTGCGTGCAGGACAGGGGCAATGGATCGCCGAGGGCGTAGCCACCTTCGGCCTCTTGCTGGTGATCCTGCGCGCGCCGGCCGGCCGTGCAGCGGCCATGGTGGCGGCCTACATTGGCGCGGCCTACTGGTTCACCGCCTCGACCTCGTTCGCCAATCCGGCCGCGGTGGTCGGCCGGATGTTCAGCGACAGCTTCGCCGGCATTGCACCGGCCAGCGCGCCGGCCTTCATCGTGGCGGAACTGCTGGGCGCGATCCTGGCCTTGGGGGTGGATCGCTGGTTCAGCGCATCAGCGCCTGATACGTCAGCGCCTTGACTCGCAGGTGCAGGGTGCTGGTGCCCGCCGGTTTCAGCTGGGTCATCATCAGGATGATCAGCCGCTCCTTGGGGTCGACCGTGTACTGCGGGAAATAGGCGCTGCCCCAACCGAAAGCGCCTTCGCTGCCCAGGTCGCCGAAGGCGCCGGGCTTGCCGTTGACCCAGAAGCCCACGCCGAAGCCGTCGGCATCCATGGAGCCGGCCTTGCGGTAGAGATCGTCCGAATGGTTGGCCGTCATCAGTTCCACGGTCTTGGGCGCCAGCAGACGCTGGCCGTCCAGCTCGCCCTTGTTCAGGAGCATCTGCAGGAAGCGGGTGTAGTCGGCCGTGGTCGAGAGCATGCCGGCGCCGCCCGAGACCAGCTTGCGCGGGCCATGGATGAAGTCGCTCTTGCCGGCGGTCTCCATCAGCTTGAGCTGGCCGTTCTCGAGGCCGTAGACATTGGCCAGCCGCGCCGCCTTCTCCGGCGGCAGCCAGAAATGCGTGTCGACCATGGCCAGCGGATCGGTGATGCGTTGCTTGATGAAGCGGTCCAGCGGCATGCCGGACACCACCTCGACCAGGCGACCCAGCACGTCGGTGGCATAGCCGTAGATCCACTGCTCGCCGGGATGGGACTGCAGGGGCAGGGCGGCCAGGCGATCGGTCCATTGCTCCAGCGTCTCGTCCTTGCCGAGGATGTACCAGTCGGTCATGCCGGCCTGCTTGTAGGCCGCCGCGGCCGGGCCGCCGCCGTAGCTCATGCCGGCCGTGTGGCGCAGCAGGTCGCGGATGGTCAAGGCCCGCCGGGGCTTCTCCAGCAGATAAGGCTGGTCCGACCCGGCCGGCGCCGGCACGGCCACCTGCACCTTGGCAAAGGACGGGATGTACTTGGCGACCGGGTCCTTGAGCAGGAAGCGGCCTTCCTCGTACAGCATCATGGCAGCCACCGAGGTCAGGGCCTTGCTCATCGAGGCGATGCGGAAGATCGCATCTGTGCGCATGGCCTTGCCGTTCTCGATGTCCTGCTGGCCGAAGGCCTTGAACACCACCGGCTTGCCGTCGCGGGCCACATACATCACGGCACCGGCCAGCTGCTTCTGCGCGATCTGCTCCTCGATGGCGGCATCCAGGCGCTTGAGCCGCTCGGGCGAGAAGCCGGCGGCGTTGACCGTGGAAGCAGGCGCCTTCTTGCTCGGCGCTTCCGCTGTGGCAAGACCTGGCCCCAGGGCCAGCAGGGTAATCGACAGGGCGGAGAGCAGAAGCTTGTTCTTCATCGTCAGTCGCCCAGCGGGCGCAGATTTGTGAATCCAGGGCTGGGCGCGATTCTGAACGACTCGGGCGCTGGCGGCTTGGCCGGGTCTATGGAACCCAGGTCGTCGCGCAACTGGGCCGCCACCGGCACGCCGGCCTGCTTCAAACCCAAGGCCACCAGGCGGGCCAACTGGTAGCTGCCGTAGTTGTTGTGGTGGGTGTTGTCGAGCTTGCCGCTGTTCATCGGATGGGCCAGCTGGGTCCGCTCGACGCCCAGGCTCTCGTACATGGTCTTGCTCATCGCGTTCAGGTCGATGAAGGCGGCCTTCATCTCGACGGCGACTTCACGCGCCGCATTGGCGTACTCGATCAGGCTGGGCTTGATGCGGCCCTGCTCATCGAAGCCACGGCGCTCCATGGACGACATCACCACGGGCACGCCGCCGCGCTCGCGCACGGCCTGCACATGGCGGCGCAACTCGGCCTGATAGGTGGACGCATTGCCGCTGCCATCGCGCTGCTGCTTCTGGTCGTTGTGGCCGAACTGCAGGAGCACGGTGTCGCCGGGCTTCAGAGCGGACAGGATCTTGTCCAGCCGGCGCCGCGCAAGCGAATCGCGGTAGGTCTCGCCGGACTCCGCATGGTTGGCCACGGCCACGGTCGGCTTGAACAGCGCGGTCAGCATCTGACCCCAGCTGGCATAGGGCTCCTGCGACTGGTCGGCCACAGTGGAGTCGCCGAGCAGGAAGACCGTGGGCAGCTCGACCTTTTCGATCAAGAGGCGGCGCAGGGCCGGGGCCGGGCCGTTGATCTCCAGCGACAGCCGGCCGTCCCAGGCCCAGGCTTCCTCCACCGTCTCGCGCGGCGCCTTCAGCGCGACCACGCCCTCGGCGACGCTGCTGACCGCCGGAATCCGCGGCGTGCGGACGTTGACGATGAAGCTGCGCTCGCCGCGGCCGCCGGCCGGCAACTGCACAGCGTCCAGCATCAGCCGGCGCAGCTCGGCCTTGACCGTGGTGTCGCTGGCCTGCTCGCCGCCCAGCGTCGCCGTGACGCGGTAATTGCCTTCAGTCAGATCGACCGAGAAGAAGAAAGGCTGGCCCGCCGCATTGCGCGGGGCACTGGCTTCGTAGCCATGGCCGCGTTCCTTGCTGTAGACCAGCTCGGGCGTGATCCGAACATCAGCGGCCGCGCAGGGCGTGGCGAAGCAGAAGGCGCGCGGCGCTTCAGCCGCCATCGAAGAAGCTGCAGCGCAAACGAGAAGGGCCGAGCCCAGCAAACCGGCTCTCATGCTCAGCCCGGCAGGTGCTCGCCCACCAGGGCCAGGTTCTGTATCGCCGCCAGGCCCCATTGCGCCGTGTCGTTGGTGCTGACCCAGGCCGCCTCGTCCACAGGATTCAAGACGGCCGGACCGGCGATGCGCTGCGTCTTGGTCGGCTTGGCGCCAAAGCGATCGTCGCCCAGGAACTCGCGCCAGGCGCGCGCGGCCAAGGTCTTGTCGCCCTTCTTGCGAGCGGCAAAGGCGGTGAGCCGCGAATGGCCCACGCTCAGCACCGGGCTGCCGCCATGGGCAGCGCCCAGCACGCGGGCCTGCTCCTCCTTGCCGGCGTTGTAGAGCTCGCAGTACTGCAGCCAGGCCTGCTGGAAGGCGGGCACCTCGATCAGTTCGACCAGCTCGGCCAGAATCTCGACCGCGCCGAACACCGCGTTCAGATGGCTGGCTGCGACCGCCTTGCCATTGATGTTGTGCAGCGCGCCCTCGTTACCGCCTTCGGGCTCGTAGCCGGCCGGGCTGGCGCTGAAGAAGCCGTAGGGCATGCCGGCAATGCCTTCCATGCCGCGCAGGATCTTGCTGCGCCAGCGATTGCTGCCGGTGCGCTCCCACTCGGTCAGCCAGTTGGCCACCAGCGAGCACCAGTCGGTGCCGAAGCCTATGCGCGAGGGGTAGTCGCCCTTGGGCGGCTTGGCGGTGATCTTGCGGATCGGGTCCACCTCGTTGAGCTTGCGGTCCACCTCCAGCAGCTCGCGCATCACGTCGCCGACCCGCTCGTCGGCGGTCAGGTAGTAGTAGAAGCGCCGATAGGCCGAGGTGGAGATGCGCACCTGCTTGGCGCTGCAACCCCAGTGCTGCACGTTGTGCCGCGTGCCCAGGCCCTGGAAGCGGCCCGCATGGTAGATGTCCACCTCGCTGGTGTGGCGCACCATGGCCTCGGCGAACCGGAAGATGTCGGCGCGGCCGCTGCGCAGGAAGGCATACCAGAGCCAGAGGTCGGGCGAGAGCTCGGAGTTGTCCCAGGCAAAGCCACCCACGTCGTAGCGCCATTCATGGCGGTCGCTGTCGTAGGTGTGGCGGATGTCGCCGTAGTCCCAGAAGCCGTACCAGTGGCGCTGCTCGACCTCCTTGGCATAGAAGCCGAACAGGAAATCCAGCTTGTCCTCGATCCTGGCGCGGGCCGGCGTCGAACGGTCGGGCAGGCTCCAGAGCCTGCCGAACACGCCGGCCTGCAGCAGCCGCTCGGGCGAGGCCACCAGCTGCGGCGGGGTCTGCACGGCCTTGGCCATCTCGACCTGCCGCTCGCGCGTCGGGGTGGCCTCGACGGCCCAGAGCGTGATCTCGCTGGAGCGGGCGATGCCCAGCGGCGTGCCGAAGCCCTTCTCGTAGTCCTCGTAGGTCACCTCGAGGCCTTCGAGCTCCTGCTCATGGGTCTCCATGCCCAGGCCGTCGTGATAGAAGCGCAGGTCCATGGCCGGCGCCTCGGGCGAATGCATCCAGACCGTGACCTCGGCCGCCTCGCCGACGGCGTTGCGGATGTCCAGCTGGGTCGGATGGCGCTGCCAGAAGTCGCGCAGGCCGAAGACCACGCCGCCGCTGGCGCCGCCTATGTAGCCACTGCCCGGCGCGCGATGGCCCCAGGCCGCCGGAATCCAGCCATGGCCGGCCTTGGTGCGCTTCCTGATCTGGAAGCCGTCGGCCGACAGCTGGCCCAAGGAATAGTCTCCCCAGGCCGGGATGCGGTGGTGCAGCTTGCGCACCTGGGCGCCCCATTGCTCCAGCGGCGGGCAGGCCTGGCCGGCCAGCTGGGCGGCGCGCACCGCGGCGCCGGGGTCGCGGCGCAGGCCGGTGAGGTTGCGCACGCCCTCGGCCCACAAGCCTCCGTTCTCGCCGGCAATGCGCACATGGCGGTCGTGCAAGGCGTCGCGCATGGGAACCTCGAAGCGCAGGCCAATGCCGCGCAGGAAGTCCTTGTGCTCGTCGCCATCGAAGACGAAGGTGTGCATCACCCGCACCGACTCGGCGCCGGCATAGAAGTACAGCCGCACGCTGAACGGCAGCCAGCCGCGGCCTTGGGACTTGTGCTCGCCTTCGATCTTGACGACGGCCCGCACCGGCCCGCGCTGCTCGACCGTGAGCTTGCGGATCGCGCTCCTGAACTGGGTCTGGCGAACGGCGCCGGACTCGCTGTCGGGCTGGTCGTCGGTCTGGGCGATCAAATGACAGGCCCGCAGGATCTGCTTGCCGCCGCGCTCGATGCTGCGGATCAGCTGCTCGCCGCTGCGCGGCAGCACGGCGCGTATCAGGCCGGTGTCTATGCTGACCGTGTCGGCTTCTTCCTTGACGACCACGGCCTGCTTGGGCGCGGCGGGCGTTCCCGGCTCGACCTTCAGGCCCTGGCCCAGCGGCACGCCGGCCGGCATGGCGTGGGCGGTCCACTTGAGCGAACCGTCCGGCCAGTAGGCCAGTGGCCAGCTCTGCAGGGGCAAGACCTGGCCCTGCCCATCGCGCAGCAGGAAGTCCTGCTTGCGGTCCTTGACCCGACCGCGCGGCCAGGGCAGGCCCAGGGTCTGGCCCAGCTGCAAAGCGGGCGGTTCGGCGTCCAGCCAGCGCAAGCTCGAAGGGTCGCCGGTGGCAGGTGCCGCCTCGGAAGCCGTTGAGGAAGCGGCCAGCGGCGCTAGCGGCAGGGCGGCGGCACTGCTCATGAAGAAGCCGCGGCGGGTCAATTCAGACATGGCAATCCCCAGGGGTTTGCTAAGACAGGTAGCAGGCAGGGCGTGGGCAGCCAGCTTTCAGCGGCCGCGCCCCCACAGCGTGGAATAGCGCCAGCCGGTCAGGTCCTCGACCACCTGGCGGTTGTTCTCGGATTCGGCATCGACCGCGCCGCTGCGCAGCCGCTCGACCTCGTGCACCAGCACCGCATGGGTGGAGGCATTGAGCCGGAACGACCAGGCGGCCAGCAGGCCCAGGCCCATGACGACCAGCGGGCCCAGCACCATCAAGAGCGTGATGGTCTGTATCGCCTCGGGCGTCTGCTGGATGACCTGGCCCGGATGCAGCTTGGGCGAGACATAGCCGCCCAGCTCGATGATCCAGCCGCTGGCGATGATGGCGCCGGACTGGGCCAGCTTGCGCACCAGGGTCATCACGCCGGCGAAGATGCCTTCGCGGCGCTGGCCGGTCACGGCCTCGTCGATGTCGGGCAGGTAGTTGTAGACCGACCAGGGCACGAAGTTCAGCGTGCCGCGGCCCAGGCCCGCCAGGATGATGGGCACGAACAGCCAGAACAGCAGCGAAGCGCTGAAGCCTGCGCGCGTCGGATCGAAGGCCGCAAAGATGTTGGGGCCCAGGGTCTGCATGCCGGCCGCAAAGCCCTCGGGCCGCACGAGGAAGAACAGCAGGTACAGCCCCAGGGCCGCGCCGAACAGCGAGATCGCGATGCGGTAGGCCAGGGTCGGGCCGGTGCGGATGACGATTTGAATCGCCACCATCACCGAGATCAGCTGGGCCGCATACATCAGCGTCATCAGCTGCGAGATCACCAGCGTGGCGCCGGCCAGCACCGTGGCCACGAAGATGGGGAAGGCGGTGTTGAAGATGTCCTGCGACAGATAGCCACCGAGGTAGAGGCTCAGGTGCTGGCGGAAGGCGCGGATGCGCAGCGTGGAGAACAGGTCGCGGAACATCTTGCCCGGGATCTGCATCAGCACCCGCAGCTTGACGCCGCCATAGGTCTGCGACTTGGCCGACAGCTCGGCCGGGCCATAAGGCCGCTCCCAGCTGGTCAGCACCACGATCAGCACCACCAGCGAGAACAGGCCGCCGAAGATGGCCGCCATCACGAAGAAGGTCTCGGGCGAGTCCTTGCTGCCCAGTTGGTTGATGATCAGCGTGGGCAGGTAGGAGGCCAGGATGGCCGAGCTCTGGGCCACGATCATGCGGGCGCCGGCGAACTTGGCCTTCTCCTTGTAGTCGGTGCTCATCTCGGCCGCCAAGGTTTCCCAGGGGATGAGAAACATGGTGTAGAGCAGCTCGAAGAAGATGAAGCAGAACAGGTAGTAGTAGAAGCCGTGGCCGGTGCGGAAGATCAGCGCGAAGCTGGGCAGCAGCGGGATGGTGATCAAAAGGAACAGCTTGCGCCGGCCTATCTTGTGGCCTATCCAGGTGTGGCGCAGGTTGTCCGACACGTAGCCGATCAGCGGGCAGGTGATCGCTTCCAGCAGCCGCGGCAGGCCCAGGATCAGGCCCGACTCTACGGCGCTGAGGCCGCAGAAGGTGGTGAAGAAATAGAACAGCCAGCCGGTGATCACTGCCTGAGCGCCGGCGCCCAGCATGTCGCCCGAGCCCCAGCCCCAGTAGTTGACCCAGCTGGGGATGCGCACGCGCTTGGCGCTGGTCTTCTTGTTGTCTCCGCTCATTGCTTTTCTTCTTCTCGTTTCGTCAGATGAAGCGGTACATCAGCTCGCCCATGGTCAGCAGGGCCATGGCCTGGCCGAAGGGCATCGAGGTCAGCGGTATGTCCTTGTATTCCTGGAGGCTGTTGAACACCGGCGTGCCGAAGCTGACTTGCGTCAGCTCGCCGGCCGCATTGATCTTGGCGCGCACGGCCAGCGCGGCCTTGAGGCCCAGGGCCTCGTAGTCCTTGGCGAGGTAGCCCTTGCGCACCGCCTTCAGGATGCCGTAGGCAAAGCCGGCCGAGGCGGCGGCCTCTTCATACGAAGTCGGGTCGTCGAGCAGAGTGCGCCAAAGGCCCGATTCGGCCTGGCAGGCCGCCAGCGCCTTGACCTGCGCCTCCAGCGTATCGATCAGGTAGGTGCGCAGCGCATCGCCGGGCTTCAGGTCCAGCAGCTCGATGAACTCGGGGATCACGATGGTGACCCAGCTGTTCCCGCGCGCCCACAGCGCATTGGCGAAGTTGTGGCGGCCCTCGAAGCTCCAGCCGTGGAACCACAGGCCGGTCTTGCGGTCGGCCAGGTACTTGATGTGGACCAGGAACTGGCGCTTGGCCTCCTCCACATACTCCGGCCGGTTCAGCAGCAGGCCGATCTTGGCCAGCGGCAGCACCGACATCATCAGGGTGTCGTCCCACAGCTGCTGGTGGTTCACGCTGTTGTAGACGATGTGCTGGAAGCCGCCTTCCTCGGTGCGCGGCAGGCCTTGCATCACCCACTGGCCCCAGACGTCCAGGTAGGGCAGGTAGGTGCGGTCGCCGTTGCGCTCGTAGAGGTGGGCCAGGGTCAGGAAGGGCGCCACGGTATTGATGTTGCGCGAGGGCGTGCCTTCCTTGAATCGGGCCTCGAACCAGCTGGTCATGATCTGCCAGGCGCGCGGGTCGCCGGTCATCTCCCAGACCTTGTAGACGCCGTACAGGCCCACGCCATGGGTCCATTCCCAGCCGTTCCAGCCCTTGGTGTCCAGCACCCGGCCGTCGTCCAGGCGCAGCAGGAACTTGCCGTCCTCGTCACGGATGTTGACCAGGTTGTCGATCAGGCGGCGGATGGCGCCGAGGATGTCCTCGCGGTCCGCGCCCAGGCCGGCCGTGTGATGGGCCAGCAGCGGATGGATGCGGGAGGAATCGACGGGCTGGAGGATTTGCTGCTGGGTCATGATCGTTAGCGCTGGAGTTGGCGAGGTTGCGGCACGGGCTCAAGCTTGACACCGCCACGCGCGATGTGAAGGGGGACCAGCTTGAAGGCTTCCAGTGCATTGGCCGCTTGGCCGTCGGTGGTGACCGCCAGCGTCAGCGTGTTCTCGCCGTTGGGGTTGAGGATGCCGGGCGGTATCACGAAGACCCGCTGCGGCCCGATGTGGGCAATGAACTGGCCCATGTGCCAGCCGTTGACGAAGATCAGCGCGCGGTTCTCCACCTCGGAACGCGGCTGGCTGGTTTCGCCGAAGGCCAGGCCCAGCTGCACGTCGTGTCCGGCCGGCAGGTCGAGCTTGAAGTTCGTCCGCAGCCAGTAGCTGCCGGGCGCGGGCGGCGCGGCCGTGGGCTTGGTGGCTTCCCAGGCCGGGTCGGCCTTGCCGTTGAAGGGCAGGTACCAGCCCATGCGCTCGCCGTGCAGGCCGCCGTTGTTCATGGGGCCGCGCACCAGGTCGGCAATGTCCTCGCCGCCCTTGTTGCCCTGGATCTTCCAGGCGATGGGCACGGCGAAGCGCTGGCCGCCGCGCGGAGCCAGCGAGGCGGCGATCAGGCCGCGGGCTTCCTTGTGGGCGTCGTCGGCGAACAGGTCCCAGTTGTGCGAGTTGTTGCGCACCACCACAGCGAGCTGGTGTTCGCCCGGGGCCAGGTCTTGCAGCAGGCGCTTGAAGGTGTCGGTGGTCTCGGGGAAGGGCCGGCCGGTGTCGTGTTCCTGCTGGCCGAGGAAGCGGCCATCCAGCCAGACCTGGATCAGGCCGGCGCCGCCGCCGCCGAAGAACAGCTCCAGCTGCAGCGGCTTGCTCTTGTCGCTGACCGTAAAGCGGCCGCGGTACCAGACATCGCCGTGGTGGAAGCCGTAGTCGCTCATGGCCAGCACCGGCTGGCCCTTGTCTGGCGCGGTGTAGACATTGGCAGCCGAGACGCCGGCATCGGCCTTGCGCCAAGCGCTGTCGTCGAAGCCCGGTGCGGCTTCCAGCGAATCGAAGCGGCGGGTCCAGGCTTCCTGCATCAGGTCGGGCAGCTTGATGGCAAGCGGGCCGGGCAGGGCGCGGCTGGCTGTCAGGCTGTCGTCCTGCTTGCGAACGGCCAGGCGCTCGCCGTTGAAGCTCAGCTGCTTGATGCCGTCCGGCACCCAGACCCGCAGGGGGCTTTCCTGCTGGGTATCGCCTTGCAGCGCGAGCAGATCGCCTTCGATGGCGGCAGTGCGCATCAGGCCGGGGCCGTGCACCAGCACGGCTTCGCTTCCTGCCTGCAAGCGCCAAAAGGCCCAAGCGGTCTTCTCGTCGGCGATCAGCAGGCGCAGCGGCGCGCGGCCGCCTTCGCTGAGGGCGATCTCGATCAGGCCCTGGTGCACATAGTTGAGCCGCAGGTCGCCGGTCTTGGCATCGAAGACGACATCGGCCTTGCCGGCCAGCAGCTTGATTTGTGGCCTGCGTTCGAAGCGCAAGACGGTCTCGCCGTCTTCGCCGGCACGGCCATAGAGCAGGGCGAGGTCACGCGCGCCCTGGCGCATCTGGGCCTGCAGCTCGGAGGTCGAGTACACGAGCTGCTGGCGCTCCAGCGCATAGGACGCGAGCAAGAGCTTGGCATCCTGGCCCGAGAGCTGCAGCCTGCCGGCCTGCGGCACGCGGTAGCTGCCGTCACGCGTCTTCAGCTCGAACGAGAAGGCCTCGCTGCCGGTGTTGGACGAAGGGTTGTGCTGGGCGAACAGCACATGGCTGCCCAGGGCCTTGTTGAGGTTGTGATACAGCTTGATCTTGGGATTGGAGGGCGCGATCGGCTCGCCCTTGTCCATCTCGGCCAGCACCGGCGTGGCTGCCTGCACGAGCCCTCCCAGCTGCTTCAGCACATAGGCCTTGTCGCGCAGCGCGCGGGCCTCGTTGATTGGCGAGCCGTAGTCGTAGGAGGTGTAGACGATGGGCCCCGGCTGCCAGCCCCAGCTGGTGCCGCCATAGGCCATGTAGATGGAATGGATGGTCAGGGCATTGATCAGGCTGGCGCCGTAGAACACGCGCTGGTAGCCCGGGCCCTGGCGCTGGGCCGTGCATTCGTAGGTGCCGTTCGAGCCCCAGTAGTCGAACCAGCCGGCGCCGATCTCGGCCACGAAGCCCGGCGTGTTGGGCGAGGCCAGCGAGCCTATCTTCGGAGCGTTCGTGCCGTAGATGCCCCAGTCGGGCGCGCGGGCCGGCGCGCCGGGCCTGGCATCGACGCCGCAGACGCCGCCGGGATAGCCGTCGAAGGCATAGAGGTCGGTCGGCCCCGGGTTGGCAAAGGGCGCGGTGGAGTTCTTCGGCGTCCAGTCCGGCAGCCGCGAGGCGGCGTTGTGGAACAGCGGCAGGGTGATGCCGTCGGCCCGGGCCTTGTCGGCCAGGTGCTGCATGTGGCGGATGTTCTTGGGCTGGACCGAGAACAGCTCGTTCTCCAGCTGATAGGCGATGACCGTGCCGCCGCTGTTCGTCAGCTGGTGGCGGGCCACGATGGCGTTCACCTGGGTCAGCCATTCGTCGGCCGCGTCCTGGTACTCGGCCGCATCGGTGCGGGCCTCGGCGCGGTTGCGCAGCAGCCAGCCCGGGAAGCCGCCGGCCGTCAGCTCGGCGTTCACATAGGGCCCGGTGCGGGCGATCACGTAGAGGCCTTCCTGCTCGGCCATCTCCAGCACCCGCTCGATGTTGCGGACGTTGCTGAAGTCGTAGTGGCCCGGCTTGGCCGAGTGATAGCCCCAGGAGAAATAGATAGAGACCGCGTTCAGCCCCGAGGCCTTCATCTTCTGCAGCACGTCGCGCCAGAGGCTGGGCGAGGGCAGGCGGAACGGATGGAACTCGCCGGCGAACACCATCTCGCGGCGGCCGTCGATGATCAGCGAATGGCGGTCCCAGGCGATGCTCCTGGCCTTGCCCTTGGGCGCGATGACCTTGTCCAGCACGGCCGTGTCCTCGGCGATGACGGTGAAGTGGCGCACCGTGCCCGAGATGCCGCCCAGCTCCTTCCTGGCCGTCCAGGTGTTCAAGCCGTCGAAGCTGTCGGAATACCAGTAGCGCTTGGTCGTGTAGTCGTCGAAGTAGATGCGCCAGCCGCCGGGAATCTTCACCAGGGCCTGGCCTTCCGAGGGGCCGCCCCAGCCGGCCCAATCGCCGGTGCGGTCCAGCGTCCAGGGGCCTTGCAGCGAGGTGGCCGTGGCGCGCTCGATCAGCTTGGTGGTCTCGTTCTTGGTGAAGGCGACATAGCGGCCTTCATGCCGGATCACGAAGGTATCGATGTAGTTGCCCTGCAGGCCTTGCATCGGCACCGGGTCGGCGAAGCGCGTGAGGCTGGCGTCCAGGGCCTTGAGCAGATAGGCACCGAACGGGCCTTGCGTACCCGACTTCGACAGCGAGACCACGAGGCTGAGGCTGCCGTCCTCGTCGCGGAACCATTCCGGCGCCCAGACGTTGGTGACACCGGCCAGCTTGACCGGCAGGTCGATCAGGTGCGTCCAGTGGCGCAGGTCGCTGGAGCGGGCGATGCCCAGCGTGCTGCCCGACCAGTTGGTGGTGTAGGCCACGTAGTAGAGGCCGTCGGCGCCGCGCAGGATGGACGGGTCGCGCAGCAGCTCCTTGGCCGGCGTGTAGACCTCCGAGCCGAGCGAAGTGAAGGTGATGCCGTCGTTCGACGAGAACAGGCTCAGGGTGTTCTGCGAAGTGGCCATGAAGGCCGACATCAGAAAGGTCTTCTCGCCCTTGGGCACGGCGAGCTGCTTGCGCGCTGCGGCGCCCTGGGCCGCGCCTACCTGTCCGGGCAGGTCTTGCGCCAGGCCAAGCAGCGGTGCCAGCAGCGCCAGCAGGCTCAGCAATCGAATCAGGGCAGCGGGCATGGTGAAGGCAATGCAGCAGGGCTGTCTTGAGGATGGCTCGCAGTGTGCACGCAGAAGCTCTCAGCAATCGCTCAACAGCTTGCGAGATCGCAGCGGCCGTGCGATGCAGGGTGCCTATGGTTTCCCCTAGGGCTGAGTCTGGCCCTCGACTCGCTCAAACGATTGATCGCTGCACGGCAGACCTGGCGCCTAGCATGGCTGCATGAACAGAACACATGCCATGTCTCTGCTGACCCTGGTCGCGAGCCTGCTGATGGGCAGCGCGGCCGAGGCCCAGGTCAAGCTGACGGTGCTGGCCGACCAGCCCGGTGCCGTGATCCACCGCAATGTCTACGGCCAGTTCGCCGAGCACCTGGGCACCGGCATCTACGAAGGCCTTTGGGTCGGCCCCGAATCCAGGGTTCCCAATCTGCGCGGCTGGCGCATCGACGTGGTCAAGGCGCTCAAGAACCTCAAGGTGCCCCTGGTCCGATGGCCGGGCGGCTGCTTCGCCGACGAGTACCACTGGCGCGAAGGCATAGGCCCGCGCCAACAACGGCCGGTCAAGGTCAACACCACCTGGGGCGGCGTGGCCGAGACCAATGCGGTGGGCACGCATGAGTTCTTCGACCTGGTCGAGCAGGTCGGCGCCGAGGCGTATGTGAATGGCAATCTGGGAACCGGCAGCGCCCAGGAGACGGCCGAATGGCTGGAGTACATGACGGCCGAGGGCCAATCCACGCTGGCCGAGCTGCGCCGCAAGAACGGCCGCGACAAGCCTTTCCGCGTTCACTACTTCGCCATAGGCAACGAGGCCTGGGGCTGCGGCGGCCATATGCGGCCGGAGTACTACGTGGACCTGTACCGCCAGTTCGCCACCTTTGCCAAGGCGCCGCGTGGCAGCCGGCCGGTCTTCATCGCCAGCGGCGGCCATGACGAGCGCACCGACTGGACCGAGGCGCTGGCCAAGGGCCTCAAGGGCGTGCCCTTCGGCGCAATCTCGCACCATGGCTACACCCTGCCCACCGGCAAGTGGGACAAGAAGGGTAGCGCCGTCGGTTTCGGCGAGGACCAGTGGATCTCGACCCTGGCCCATACGCTGAAGATCGACGACTACATCGCCAGGAACAAGGCCGTGCTGGACCAGCACGACCCCAAGAAGCAGATCGGCTTCTTCTTCGATGAATGGGGCAGCTGGTACGACCCCGAGCCCGGCACCGACCCGGGCTTCCTGGTCCAGCGCAACACGCTGCGCGATGCGCTGCTCGCGGCCTTGCACTTCAACGTCTTCCACGCCCATGCCGACCGGGTGCGGATGAGCAACGTGGCCCAGATGGTCAATGTGCTGCAGGCCATGATCGTCACCAGCAAGGACAAGCTGGCCCTGACCCCGACCTACCACGCCTTCGAGATGTACACGCCCTTCCAGGACGCCACCTCGCTGGGCCTGCGGCTGGAGAACAACCCGGCCTACAGCGTGGGTGCGGTCAGCATGCCCAGCCTCAGCGCCACGGCGGCGCGCGGCAAGGACGGCCGGCTCTGGCTGGGCCTGGTCAACAGCGACCCGAACAAGCCGCAGGAGTTGCTGCTGGACCTGGCGGGCGCGGGTGCCGCGGTCACCTCGGCCAAGGGCCGGGTGCTCACCGCCGCGGCCATGGATGCCGAGAACCGCATCGGCGAGACCGAGCAGGTCCGGCCGCAGCCCTACGAGGCCGGCCTGGTCAACGGCAAGCTGCTGCTCAAGCTGCCGGCCAAATCGGTGGTGGTGGTCGCGCTGACTCGCTGAGGCCCTGAGGCGCCGGCCGGAACAGAAACACCGGCTTGCCCGGCGAGGGGCTAGCGGGTCTACTGCGGCGGTCGCCAGCCCAAAGCCGCATCGCCATGAAGATCCATTCCCTCACCCCCATCCTCAACGTCAGCAGCGTGGTCGACAGCCTGCTCTGGTTCGAGCGCCTGGGCTGGAGACGCTCCTTCACCTACAACGAGGGCGGCATGATCGACGGGGCCGAGTTGCGCAACGAGCACGGCGACGCCGGCTTTGCCGGACTCTGCGCCGGCGAGGCCCAGCTGTTTCTCTGCCAGGACGGCCAGGGCCTGCGCGGCGGCGCTCCGGCGCGCTTCCTCGGCGATGAAGCCGCGGGCGCCATGTGGATGAGCCTCTGGCTGGGCAGCCCAGCTGAGGTGGACGAGGCCCATGCCCTGGCCCTGGCTCACGGCATCACCGTGCTGTGGCCGCCGACCGACGAGCCCTGGGGCGTGCGCGAGTGCCGCATCATGCATCCGGACGGCCATGTGTTCCGGCTGTCGGCCGGGCTGGGCGAATGAGGCGCGGGACGGCTACATCGGCTTGAACAAGTGGCCGAAGGCGCGGCTGACCTTGAGCGGTCGCTGCAGGCCTCGCACGCTCAGGCTGTAGTGGCCGTTCTCGTCGCGCGTGGCGCTGAGGATGCAGTGGCTGTTGACCATCAGGCTTCGATGAACCTGGATGAAGTCTTCTGAATCGATGCGCGCCATCAGCTCGCGCAGGCTGATGCGCACCAGGGCTTCGGCGGTGGGCGTCACCACGTTCACGTATTTCTCGGTGGCCTCGAAGCAAATCACCTCGCTGACCGGAATCATGCGCACCGTGTTGCCCACGCCGGCGCGGATGACCTTGATGCGCTCAGGTACCTCGGCCTCGGGCGCGGCCAGACCCTGCAGGCGCTGCATCAGGGTGGCCAGGTCTCCGGCACCGGGCTGGGCCCGGCGCTCGGCCAGCCGGGCCTTGAGCCGCTCCACGCTCTGCTGAAGCCGCTCGGCCGTGGCCGGCTTGAGCAGGTAGTCGACCGCCGCGCGCTCGAAGGCCGGCACGGCATAGCTGTCGTAGGCGGTGACGAAGACGAACAGCGGCTCCGGGCGATCGTCCGGCCATTCGTCGGCCACGATCTCGGCCACTTCGAGGCCGGTGCGGCCCGGCATCTTGATGTCCAGGAACATGACGTCGGGTGCCTTGGACAGAGCCAGCTCGGCGGCCTGCAGGCCGTCCTCGGCCAGGCCGACGATCTGCAGCTCCGGCCAGAGTTCGCCCAGCAATCGGGCGAGGGTGCGGGCCAGCAGCGGCTCGTCTTCGGCAATGACGGCAGTGGGTGGGGCGAGCGGATTCATTCAGACCTCGTCTAGGGATTCAGGCGGGAAGATGGATGACGGCAGTGACGCCGGTGGGCTGGCGACGCTCCAGGCGCAGTTCGGCGCCCGGTCCGTAGACCACGCGCAGCCGGTCGCGTACATGCTGCAGGCCATAGCTGCTGTTGGCCGGCCGGGCCGCGGCGCTGTTGTCCTCGTCGGCCGGCAGGCCCAGGCCGCTGTCGCTGACCCGGATCTCCAGGCCGCCGGCCACGCTGCGGGCCGTGATCTCGATGCGGCCGGGCCCGACCTTGGGCTCCAGGCCATGCTTGATCGCGTTCTCGACCAGGGGCTGCAGCAGCATGGGCGGCACCACCGTCTGCTCCAGCTCGGCCGGCAGGTCCAGGCTGTAGCTCAGGCGCGTCCCCATGCGCAGGGCCATGATGTCCAGGTAGGCCCGCAGCTGGGCGAACTCGAGGCGCAGCTGGACCGATTCGGTCTGCGAGGCGGCCAGGGCGCTGCGCAGGTAGACGATCAGCTGGTCGATCATGGTCTCGGCCCGGTCCACGTCCTCGCGCAGCAGCGAGCGCAGATTGGCCAGGGTGTTGAACAGCATGTGCGGCTCCAGCTGCGCCCTCAGCAGGCGCAGCTGGGCTTCGACCGCCAGGCGCTGCGCCTCGGAGCGCGCGGCTGCCTCCTTGGCCAGTTGCTCGCGCGTGGCGTAGTAGTGCAGGCCCAGGCCGCCGACCAGCACGGTGAAGACGATGGGTATGGTGCTGATGTGCTGGTGGCCGACCATGTGCATCGGCTCGCCGAGCAGCACGAAGGCGATCTGGTGGCCGAGGAAGTAGCCGACCGGGATGGCGACCACGCCGGTCAGGGCCCAGCGCCGCGCCAGCGGCAGGCGCTCGAACTGTCGGGTCCGCTGCAGCAGCAGCGCCGTTGCGACCAGGGTCAGGCCAACGCATTCGGAGAACACCAGCAGCCGGGGCCAGGTGTCCAGTCCGGGGGCGAGGAAGAACAGCAGCGTGGCGGCCAGCGCCCAGAACAGCGCCGAGGCCAGCAATGCCGGCAGGACGCTACGCAGCAGTGCAACAGGCCATCGAACGGCGGGAACGGAACTGGGCATGGGATGGGCGTCGTCGGAGAGTCAGGAAGCCGGTGCCACTCTAGGGCCGGCCGGGTCGGCAGCCAAGCGCCGCCAGGGCGGGTTCTCCTCCCTGGCGCCGAGGACAACCCGGGTTGCTTACTTGGCTTCGCAGCTGCAGTCCGGGCCGCATTGGCATTGCGGGCCGCAGGCGCAGGAGGGCTGCTGAGGAGCGTGTTGGCTGGTGGTCTGGCAACCGCAGCCGCAGCTCGGGCCCGGGCAGGTCTGGCATTGGCAGGGGGTTTGCTGGTCTTGGTTCATGGTGAGGGTCCTTGCTTGGGTTGAGCCGGTGACGACTTGTCCTCGGCCAGCGAACTCTGACCGGCGCCGTCCGGCCTCGACATCGACTTGAGACGAAGGGTTGCGGCTTGTGCCGCAGCGGTCGTCGGCATCGACCGAACGGTCGCGGCTGCCGCCCTGCCTGCGCCCCGGCAGCGTGAGCACCGTTCGGTCGATGCGGAGAACCGCTGCCGGACAAGCGCCGACGCTTGATCGCAATCGCCTGTCGGCCCTGGACCGCGCCGCCGAAAGTCCGCTGCGGCGCCGGCAATCGGCCTCGCGCCGTCCACCACCTCAAGGAGTTCCCATGTTTCGCAGCCTTCGCACCCGCCTTTCCATCCTGGCTCTCGGCAGCCTGACCGCCTGCATGTCGGCGCCGCCCGACCTGGACCTGTCGCTGAACCGTCCCACCGTGAACGCGAAGTACCTGGTCGCCCTGCAGCCGCCGTCCGCGGCGCCGGCCATCAACCAGATGCACAGCTGGCACATCAAGCTGAGCACGCCCGACGGAGCGCCGGTCAGCGGCGCCCTCATCGCGGTCGATGGCGGCATGCCGCAGCATGGCCATGGCCTGCCGACCCAGCCCAAGGTGACCCGCGAGCTGGCGGCCGGCCTCTATCTGATGGAGGGCATGAAGTTCAGCATGACCGGCTGGTGGGAGATCAAGCTGGCGATCCAGGGCGCGCCCGGCGCCGACCGGGTCACCTTCAACACCGTGATCAAGAATCCCTCGGACAAGCGCTGAGCCGGCCATGCGCGGATTCAACACCCCCCTGGCCGTCCGCACGGCGCTGGCTGGCGCGGCCGCCGTCGTGCTGATGAACTGCATGGCCGCCGGACTGTGGCCCGGGTCGGGCTCCGTGCCGGTGCGCTGGAGCGCCGAGGAATTCGACCAGCTGGCCTCCTTGCGGCTGGCGGCGCTGCCGGCGACTCCGCGCGATCCCTCGAATGCCGTCGAAGCTTCGACCGCGGCCATAGCCCTGGGCCAGCGCCTGTTCTCCGACCCGCGCTTCAGCCGCAACGGCGCCGTGTCCTGCGCCAGCTGCCACGACCCGGCCCGGCAGTTCCAGGACGGGCTGGCCGTGTCGCGCGGCCTGGGCACGGGAACCCGCCGCGCCATGCCCGTGGTCGGCGCGGGCCACAGCCCCTGGCTGTTCTGGGACGGCCGCAAGGACAGCCTCTGGTCGCAGGCCCTGGGACCGCTGGAAGACGCGCTTGAGCATGGCGGCAATCGGCTGCGCTATGCGCGGCTGATGCAGCAGCACTACGGAAAGGAGTACGCACAGCTGTTCGGCACGCTGCCCGACTTCGGCGCGCTACCGCAGGATGCAAGCCCGCTGGGCACGGCCACCGAGCAGGCGGCCTGGCAGGGCATGGACGAAGCTTCGCGCGAGCAGGTCTCGCGGGTCTTTGCCAATCTGGGCAAGGCGATTGCCGCCTACGAGAAGAGCCTGCAGCCGGAACCGACCCGGCTCGACCGGTATCTCGATGCGCTGGTCCAGGGCGAGGCCCGCCAGACCGGACTGCTCGATGCCCAGGAGATCCGCGGCCTGCGACTCTTCATAGGCAAGGGCCAGTGCATCGGTTGCCACAACGGGCCGCTGTTCACCGACCAGCATTTCCACAACACCGGCGTACCGCAGCGCGACCCAGCCAAGCCGGATCGAGGCCGCGCGGCCGCCCTGGCCAAGGTCCGTGGCGATGAATTCAACTGCCTGGGCCGCTTCAGCGATGCCCGCGCCGAGCAATGCGAGGAGCTGCGCTTCCTGGTCGAGCAGGACGCCAGCCTGGAAGCCGCCTTCAAGACGCCGGGCCTGCGCGGCGTGGCGCTGCGGCCGCCATACATGCATGCCGGCCAGATCGCCTCGCTGGAGGAGGTGGTCCGGCACTACGTGGCGGCTCCGCATGCCGGGGTCGGCCATTCGGAACTCAGCCACCTGCATGACAAGGCCCCGGTCAAGCCGCGGGCCCACGGTGAACGGGAGCCCATCCTGCTGTCGACCACCGAGCAGCAGGACCTGGTGGCGTTTCTGAGAACCCTGTCTCCGGTCGGGGCGACGGGACTGGGCGCACGCTGACATGCGGGCGTGCGGCGCTCGCCCCGGCGTCCGGGAGGGGCGACGTAGCATAGGGATCCGTCGCCGGAGACTGCCCATGAAGTTGCGCGTCCTTCCATCCGCCTTGTGTCTTGCGCTCGGCCTGAGCCTGGCTGCGGCACGGGCCCAAACCGAGCCGCAGGCCCAGCCCAAGGTCGTGGCCCTGATCGCCACGCTGGGCGACCAGCTGACCATAGTCCGCAAGCGGCCGACGCGTATCAGCAATGTCGAACCCTATTCGCGCAAGGCCTTGCAGGTGGATGGCCAGTTGCTGAACTACTCGGTGCTGCGCGGCCTGGATGCTGCGGTGGCGGCGGCCGAGCCGGAGGCGCGCCGGGTGATGCTGCGCTGGCGGCCGTCCGAGGAGCTGACGGCTCAGCTGAAGAACGCCTCGATCAAGAACGCCGACGAGCTGCTGCTCGCTGCCCTGGTCGGCCAGCTGGCGCAGATGCCGCAGCGGGCGGAGTGGGAGCGCATCGAGGCCATCGTGCCCAGCTATGCCTATGTGGAGAAGGACGGCATGCCGCGACGAATCGGCGGCATTGGCATCTTCATCCAGCCGCTCGGCAGCCAATGGGACATCACCGACGAGGAAGGCGTGGACCGCACCGGCGAGTACAAGGCCGACGACTACGACACGGTGAATCCCAAGACCGGCGTCAAGGGCAAGGACTCATCCTTCGTCGCGCCCTACATCTACTTCGACCGGCTGACGCTGGATGCGAAGACCTTGGCGGTGCTGGCGCGCAAGCCGCATTACGCCAACACCAAGTACAGCGACCCCAAGTCCACCTCGATGGACGTGATGGACGGTCTCTCGCCGGCCGACCTGGTCAGCCACCTCAGCTCGCTGGTTGAGAAGGCCGCGTATCAGGCGATACGCGGCAAGGTGGAGGTCGAGGTCGGACCGGTCAAGCAGCTGCCGGGCAAGTGACGACAGCACGGCGGCGGCGCGCGGCCGCGCAGCCTGCGATGCCGGCAAGCGCCAGTGCTAGGGAACCGGGCTCGGGCACGGCGCCGACCGAGACGTCGTCGAAGTCCCAGTAGGACGCGAAGTTGCCGAAGCCGAAGCTGAGCTCGGTAGCTGCCGAGCTGGCCACGAACTCGTAGACGAACTCCTGGTAGCCGAAGGCGCCGGCGTTGGTGAGCAGCAATTCAGTGGCGCCACCGTCCCAGTTCATGGAGAAGAAATTGGGCATGTCCTGGCTGGCATCGGCCTCGTTCTGCAGCCAGAAGCTCAGGCGGTAGGTGGCGCCGGCCACGGTGGACAAGGTCTGCGAAATCAGGGCCGGATCGGCCGGCGAGGCGCCGAACGAGGCACCGACCAGACCCGAATGCGGCGCGAAGCCGTCGAAGTAGGAGTAGCTGTGGTTGCCGCTCAGGGTCCAGCCCTGGGTCGGATCGGGCGTGGCCTCGAAGCCGCCGTTGATGATGGGGCCGGCCTGGGCCGCGGCCGCGGTGCAGAGCAGGGCGGCGCTGGCGAGCAGGCGCTTGGCGGCCTGGAGTTGCTTCATCATGTTGCGTTCCTTTTGATCAGGGGTGGGGCGGCTTACTTGACGCGGCGCTTGTCGACCGCGACCACGGTCACGCTGCCGTTGGCCGTGCAGCCGTACTGGTTGCTGACCTTGAAGCCGTAGCTGTAGGTGCCGGCGGCCGTGGGGGCGAACTGGGCCGTGGCGCCATTGAGGGCGGTGAGGCCGGTGGCCGGTGTCCAGGCGAAGCTGCTGATGTCGCCGGCTTGCAGGTCCGAGGCTGTCAGGGTCAGGCTTTGCGCGCCCACGCCCAGCGTCACCGTGTTGACCGGATAGCCGGTGGTGGCCGCACTGGTGTTGGTGATCGTCACCGCCGGCTGCGGGATGGCGCCGACCACCGTGAGTTGGGCCGCGGCCGAAGCGCTGTTGCCAGCCTTGTCGATGGCGCTCAGCGTCACCGAGCTCGTGCCAATGTCGGCGCAGCTGAAGTGGCTGCGGCTCAGGCTCAGCGAGGCGATGCCCCAGTTGTCCGAGCTGCCGGCATTGACGTCGGCCGGCAGGATGTCGACGCTGCCGTTGGTCAGGTTGCGCGAGATGGCCTGGGTCTTGACCACGGGAGCGGTCGTGTCGTCGCTGACGAGGCTCGAGGCCGCGCTCTCGTTGTGCAGCCGGTTCAGGCTGGTCACCGCGTAGAAGTAGTACTTGCCGGCGGCGGCCGTGGTGTCGGTGAACGTGGTCTCGCCGGCATTGGTCAGGCCGACCAGGTTGGCCGGGTCCTCGGTGTTGATGGGCGCCAGTTCAGAACGGTAGATCGCGTAGCGGCGCACCTTCTCGAACTCGCTGCTGACCGCGGCCGGCTGCGACCAGGCCAGGCTGACCGAGTTGTTGGCATTGAGCGTGGCGCTCACGCCCAGCGGCGTGCCCGGGGTGAGCTCGGTCTTCCAGGGCATGGTCGGCAGCAGGGCCGGCTTCTTGTAGGTGGTGTTCATCAGCTCGGTGCGGTAGCTGAGCGGGTTGGACACCAGGAAGCCTTGGCGGAAATGGATCTGGCCGCTGATGCCGGCCGTGCCGCGGTTCAGGGCAATCTGCTTGACGATCTGGTTGTTCGGGTTGGCATCGGTCCAGCCCGTGGTGTTGACCTTGTAGTCGGCCAGGCCCATGTACATGTGGCGGCCGAAGGTGTTCTGGCTCCACCACGGCACCAGCAGCTGGTAGTCGGAGCCGGTCTGGCCTATGTACCAGTACAGCTGCGGCGCCAGGTAGTCCACCCAGCCCGACTGCAGCCACAAGCGGGTGTCGGCATAGCTGTTGGAGTAATGCTGGAAGGCGCCGGTGCTGGTCCAGGAACCGATGGCCGGGTTGGACGCGCCGTTCGGATAGCCCGGGTCGCTGCGGTAGATGCCCGAAGGCGAGACACCGAACTTCACCCAGGGCTTGGCCGCGCGGATGCTGGCGCCGATGCGCGAGATCAAGAGGCTGACGTTGTCGCGCCGCCAGTCGGCACGGCCGGCCGTGGTGTTGGCGAAGCCGCGCGGGTCGGCGGCATAGGCCGCGTCGTCGACGATGGTGCCGGACTGGTAGAAGTAGTCGTCGAAGTGCAGGCCGTCGATGTCGTAGCGGCTGACGATGTCCATCACCACGCCATGCACGTAGTCGCGCACCGCCGGCAGGCCGGGGTTGAGGATCTGCACCGTGCCCAGGGTCAACAGCCATTCGGGATGCTGCTTGGAGACATGGCTGGCGGCGTACTTCAGCGGGTCGTTGGCGGCCGAGGTGTCGGAGACCGCACGGTAGGGATTCACCCAGGCATGGATCTCCATGCCGCGCTTGCGGCTCTCGTCGATGGCGAACTGCAGCGGATCCCAGGCCGGGTTGGGCGCGGCGCCCTGGGTGCCGGTCAGGTAGTAGGACCAGGGTTCGCTGCTGGCCGGATAGAGGCTGTCGGACTGGCTGCGCACCTGCAGGAACACCGAGTTGATGCCGGTGGCCTTGTTGTGGTCCAGCAGCGTGGTCAGGGCCGTGCGTTGCTGTGCCGGCGTCTGGGTGCGGTTGGGCCAGTCCAGGCTCAGGTGGGTGCTGATCCAGACGCCGCGCAGCTCGCGCTTGGGCGTGACCTGGGCATGGCTGGTGGCCAGGGCGCAAAGCGCGGCGGCCAGGCATAGGAGCTTCTTCATACCGACATGTCTCCGTGGTGGGTGCTCTGAATGAAACCGGACAAGTTGTAGACCAATTTCAATTTCAGTAGACCATTAACGGTACCAATTTGGCAATGCGGATTGCTCGCCAATGCTCGGCAACCAGACCGCCTATTCAGGGGGTGCCCGGAGAAACTGGCAATGCGGCAGCCGACCCGGAGCTGGCGCGCTGCCGGGTTTTGTCACTAATTTGGACTACATATGGCCTAGAAACGACCCGGGCGAACGAGGCTCAGTGGCTCAGCAGATGGGCAATGGCGGCCGTGATGGTGGCCATCTGTGCCCGGTTGCATTCGGCCGGACTGGTGGACGGACTGTCCGGGTAGACCTCGGTGGTGGTCACGAAGCGGGCATCGGTGACGCCGCCGCACAGGCCCAGCAAGCGCTTGTCGTATTCGATGACGCCACGCTGCTGCAAAGGCGTGCCGATGATGCAGCCGTGCTCATCGGCCTCGGTGATCTGGGTCACACGCTCGACGGCATCGATCAGGGCGCGCTGGAACTCGGGCACGGGCCGCGCGGTATCGGCCACGACGTAGTAACCGTCCGGGATCGCATGCCAGTCGAAGGCCTTGCCGTCGCGCGCCGCCTTGGCCGGGCCGAACTCGCTGTTGTCGGTGTCGGTGGTCTCGTGCAGGTCCACATGCAGGTCCACCTTGCCGGCGTGCAGCTTGATGCAGGCCATGGCCTGGGCTGCTTCGGAGACCGGGCTGTCGGCGATGAAGTGCCGGTTCGGGTCCAGGGCCTCAGGGTTCCAGCGGTTGATGCTCTCGTAGCCCCAGGGGCTGATGCAGGGCAGGACCAGCAGATTGACCGAGTCCGCATGGTGGGCGAACTCCTGGGCTATCCACTGCAGGCTGCCTTGAACGCCGCTGGTCTCGTAGCCATGCACGCCGCCGGTGACCAGCACCGTGGGCCGGTCCGGATTCCAGGTCCGGCTGCGCACCGCGTACAGCGGATAGCGGCCCAGGCCCAGCCGGCTGTAGTCGATGGCGCCGTACTCGATCAGTTCGGCCTGCGCCGGCAGGTTCGATTTCAGCGGTGCCAGCACTTCGTCGGCATAGCTGCGCTTGATCTGCTGTTGCGCGAGCCAGAGAGATTTTTCGGCGGCTCCCCAGGGAAGACCGGGGCTGCCAATCGGATAGGGATGGGTGGTGCCGTTCATCGCGCGATCTTGCATCAGGCGGCGGCCACAGGGCGTTTGGCACGCCAGATCAGCAGGCCGCCCAGGGCCAGGCCGATCAGCGAGGCGTAGACGTTGAGCCGCATCAGCGTGGGCGTGCTGGCAAAGCAGAAGACCGCCAGGCCGATCAGATTGGCCTGGTGGGTGCGCCGCGCGGTGGCTGGCTCGACCGTCACCAGGCCGCGCCGCATCGCGGTCCAGTAGAAGAGAGTCTGCAGCAGCACGATCAGGCCTATGACGGGTACATAGACCAGCAGGGCCGTGAGATTGATCGTGTAGCGGCCCAGCAGGGCCGAGGCAAAGGGGAAGAAGCAGACCAGGGCCAGGAAGCTCAGCGCGCAGACCAGCACCGGCAGGTCGATCTCGCGCACCTGTTCGGCCAGGCGGTGGTGCCAGACCCAGAACAGGCCCAGCATGGCAAAGCTGAAGAAGTAGGCGCCTATCACGTAGCCGTGATGCATCAGCGCATGCAGCAGTTCCTCGGCGGAGTGCCGGTCTGACAGCTCGGGCACCTTCACCTCCAGCACCAGGATGGTCATGGCGATGGCGAACACACCATCGACCAGGGTTTCCAGGCGGCTGCGATGGATGCGAAAGGATGGCTTGCTCATGGGCGCGTGGCTCCGACCTCGGGAGGCCGGAGCATAGCCGCGGGGCTCTGGGCCCCGGCCCCGGGTTTCGCCGCAGTGGGCCGGCGAAACCGTCCCGGGAATCAGGCGCTCAGCACGCCCTGGATGTGCTTGGCGATGGCGTCGTCCTGGCAGTTCGGGAAGAACAGCTGCTGGAACTTTTCGCCCGAGACTGCGGCCTTGAGCAGGTCCTGGTCCACCGACTTCAGCACCGTCAGCATGTCCTTGCAGGAGGCGGCCTTGAGGTCCTTCAGGATGCCACGGTTCTTGGCCATGATGGCGGCGCGCTCCTTGGGATAGCCGGCGCCGCGCTCGTTCTCGAGCAGCTTGCGGTAGCAGTCCTGCAGGTTCAGTTCGGCGGCCCAGCCGAAGCCCTTGGCATAGGGCATGGACATGCAGTTGCCGTCGTTGATCTGGCCGAACAGGAAGGCGTCGGTCGGATCGATCACCAGGCCGCAGAACACGCCGGGCATGGAGTTGCAGGCCAGCATGGAGCCCATGCCGGTGCCGCAGCCGGTGACGACGAAATCGGCCGCCTTGGAGTTCAGGAGGATGCCGGCCAGCAGGCCGTTCATCACATAGGTCAGCGAGGCCTTGTCCTCGGGCGCGTACATGCCGTAGTGGTGGACCTGGTGGCCCAGCGGCTCGGCCACGGTCTTGAGTGCGTTGTGGACGATCTCGGACTTGGCGGCCTGGCTGTTTTCGATGATGAGGGCGATCTTCATGATGGCGGGCTGGCTTCCCGGAGGAGGCGTTGAAGGACGGTTCTAGGGCAGGCCTGGGCCTGAGGCTTGGACCGCTGGCGCCCAGGCCGCAGGGCCTGCGCGATGGGTGTCGCGCCAGCAGCTCCCCGGGGGCGGGGCAGGACGGCATGGTCCCTGGTTGCCACTGACTGGACGCCATTGTGCCCTGATGTCGGTGGCAAATGGAAAGCTGTTTCAAATAATCCGTTCACAGCGAACGGATTCTGGACCCCGAAGCTCAGCGGATGGCGGCCGGCTGGTCGCTCCAGGGGGCTTCGCGGTGCGGCGTCGCGGCGATGCCGACCAGCGGCCGACGATTCCAGTCGATCACCGAATCGCTGTGCAGCCTGTGGACGACCCAGAGGAAGTAGATCGAGGCCGGCACGCCCAGCAGGTCGAAGGGCAGGGTGATCGCCTCGTGATTGCTGGCCAGGGCCGCGACCAGATGCATGGCCGCACAGGTGGGGAAGACCGCCGCCAGCGACAGGCCGGACAGCGACCAGGAGCGGTCCAGCACATAGCGGCGCACCTGGGTCGCCACCAGGTACCAGCCCACCATGCCGTAGGTGACGGTCACGAAGAGATTGCTGCCCAGGATTACCGAGGCCATGCTGCTGCCGGGCGCCGCCGGCCCCTCGACCGGCAACTGGATGAATCCGCGGGCCGTGCAGATCAGCTGGGTGACCAGCGGGGCCGGCGCCATCATGGCCAGACCGGCCAGGAGACCGACGAGCAGCAGGAACACCGTGGCCAGCGCCGCCATCGTCGTGGGGCGCGCCAGCACGGTGCGGTCGCCTGGGCCGCCTAAGGCGGCCTCGATGCGCAGCAGGCAGAAGATCAGGCCGGCAGGCAGGCCCAGCAGGGTGATGCCCAGCAGCGAGGGCGAGACCGTGCCGCCGTTGAGTACACACCAGCCATGGGCCAGGTGATGCGGGCCGCAGCTGGCCGCCATCATCGAGAAGCCCAGGCCGAAGCGCGAGAGGCCGCGCGTGCGGTACTGGCTGACGGCCTCCCAGGCGCTCAGCAAGCCCAGGCCGGAATAGGCGGCGCCGACCAGCAGGTTCCCTATGCCAATCACCAGCCACATCATGGCGCGGACCCCGTCTTCTTTTCACCCATGGGCGCGCCGATGTGGAACAGGAATTCATCGATGAAGGCCGGGTGGGCCCTTCGCGCGTGACTGCCGAGCTTGGGCCGCAGGCGCTGCGCCCAGCTGACCGGCGCCTGCCAGAGCGGACGTCCCAGCAGCCGCGGAATCTCCGTGGCATCGACCGGCCGGGCGAACAGAAAGCCCTGCGCGACCGGGCAGCCCATCTCGGACAGGGCCGCGGCCTGCTCGGCCGTCTCCACGCCCTCGGCGATCACATGCTTGCCCATGGCATAGGCCAGGCTGAGGATGGAGGACACGATGGCCGTGTCGCCGGCCTCGGCGCCCAGGCCGTCGATGAAGGAGCGGTCGATCTTCAACACCTCGACCGGCAGTTCGCGCAAGCGGCTGAGGGCCGATTGCTCGGTACCGAAATCGTCGATGGCGACATAGACGCCGATGCGTCTGACCCGCTCCAGCATGTCCACCAGCTCCGTGGTCCGGCTCATCAGACCGCTTTCGGTCAGCTCCAGGCACAGGGCATCGGGCCGGATGCCGGTCTCGTCCAGCACCCGCTGCAACTCGGCGGCGAAATCCGGGTTGTCGAGCTGACGGGGCGAGATGTTGACCGTCATCGACAGGGCCGGGCCAATGCCTGCGGCCGACCAGGCGGCCAGCTGGCGGCAGGCCGTGCGCAGCACCTGCCAGCCCAGCTCGTCGATCAGGCGCGACTCCTCGGCCACCGGGATGAATTCCGCCGGCGGCACCTGGCCCAGCTCGGCGTGATGCCAGCGCGCCAGCGCCTCCAGGCCCACGACGCGCCCGGTCGCCAGCTTGACCTGGGGCTGGTAGTGGACGTAAAGGCCACCTTCGCGCAGCGCCAGGCGCAGCTCGGTCTCCACCCGCATCCGCCTCGCGACCCGGGCATGCAGCTCCTCGTTGAAGCGCTCCATGCGGTTGCGGCCGCGGCTCTTGGCGGCGTAGAGCGCGGTGTCGGCATCCCGCAGCAGCTGTTCGGCGGTCTGGGCGCCCGGCGCGGCCAGGGCGGCGCCAATGCTGACCGAGGTGGCCACCTCGCGCCCCGCCATGCGGATCGGCGCGGCCATCGTGGCCAGCACCAGCGCGCCGAGCTCGGACACCAGCCCCTGGTCGGCCTGGGGCAGCAACACCACCAACTCGTCGCCGCCGAAGCGGCTGACCGTGTCGGCAGCGCCCACGCAGGCCGTGATGCGGCGGCTCATCTCGCGCAGCAGCTCGTCACCGGCGTCATGGCCCAGGCTGTCATTCACCAGCTTGAAGTTGTCCACGTCGATGAACAGGACCGCGACCTGGGCCGCCACGGCAGCCTCGGCTTCCAGCGCCTGCTCCAGCCGGTTCAGCAGCACGCCGCGGGTCGGCAGGCCGGTCAGCTGATCGTGGGTGGCCGCATGGACCAGCTCGGCAATCGCCGCCAAGGTCTGCTGCTGGGAGCTCTCGTCGGCGTTCGACTGGTGGAGCAGGGCGTCGCTCATGGCCAGCAGCGAATCGCTGCGCCTGACGCCGAGCCGCCTTGCGGCATGGGCGAGTTCCTCCGAGCTGGGGATCGGCACCGGCTCGGTCATGGGCTTGTCATCCATGCACTTGCTCCACTCGCGCATCCTCCGAGAACTGCTGGCGCGCCAGCCCCGGTCGCAGCCACTTGCTGGCGGCGATCATTCCGCGCCAGCCTCAAATCGGCTTCGCAACCCTGATGGCAACAGGGCCTCTTGTGGTCTGCATTGAAGCATGAGCAGCCATCGGTGCCGCGGGCCGCAGGGCCGCCCGTCCGGCGCCCGATGCCGCCAATCGCCCTACTTTTGGGGGGTGGTCTCGGCCACCAGCTTGAAGCCCCAGACCTGCTGGCGCGACCAGGTGCTCCTGAGGCCGAAGTAGCCGGCCTTCAGCGGCTGCGGATCGGTGAAGGAAAAGAACAGCCGGCCGTCGACGCAGAAGCTCTGGCGGCCGTCGCGGGCCACATGCGTCTGCACCAGGTAGTCGCGGTTGGCATCGAGCAGATGGGCGGCGTCTCCATGCTCTTGAAGGAGCCTGCGCTCTCCGCCCTCGTATTTGCGCAGCCGGGTGCTGGTGTTGCTGTTGCCGCCCATGCCCACGTAGTACAGCTGCAGGTCGTCGTAGGACTCGAACACGCCATCTCGGCCGAAGGGCGGCCGGCCCGGCTGGCGCGGGTCGCTGGCCTGCCAGAACTGGTTGAGGTCGCTGAGCCTGTCGTTGGGCCCACCGGCCAGCACGACCCGGCGGCGGTATTCGATCAGGTAGCCGGTCGCCGGCAGCTCCAGGTCCAGCCAGACGGTGACGCCGCCGGCCGTGTCCAGCAGCAGGCGGCCCTGGCTGATGGTCACGCTGGAGCCCGGCTTGGGCGCGATCTCGGCAAGCCAGCGCGAGTCGGCGGCCAGCGGGCCGTCTGCACGGGGCGCGAAATCATCGGCATAGAGCAAGCGGCCCCTGGCCTTGAATACGTCGAAGTCACAGGCTGCATCAGGTGCAGCCGGGGCCAACGATGAGGCCAGCAGGCTGGCAACGAATAGCAGGTGGCGCATGGCGTATGGGTTTCGGCGGATGCTAATGGAGGCGCGCCTCTTCCTAGAATGGCCCGGCCCCCATGAGCTGATTACTCAAGCAGGAGAGCGTTTCGATGCCAAGCACAGAGTGCCGCGAGTACGGCCGGCTGCCCGACGGCCGGCCGGTCCATGAATACCGGCTGGACAACGGCCGCGGCCTCAGCCTCAGCTGCCTCAGCTATGGCGGCATCGTCACCGGGCTGTGGGTACCCGACGCCAACGGCCAGTCCGCCAACGTGGTGCTCAAGCTGGCCTCGCTGGACGACTATGTGCACCGCAACCAGGGCTTCGGCGTGATCGTGGGCCGCTATGCCAACCGCATCGCCAACGGCCGTTTCATGCTCGATGGGCGCGAGATCCGGCTGGACCGCAATGACGGCCTGCACAGCCTGCACGGCGGCCCGCAAGGATTCGGCGCCAGCCTCTGGCAGGCCGAGTTCGCCGAGCCACGCGCCGGCGAGGCCGCGGCTTTGCAACTCGCGCTGACCAGCCCGGACGGCGACCAGGGCTTCCCGGGCCGCCTGCAGGTCCGCGTGCGCTACAGCCTCGGGCTCGACGCCAGCTGGCGGATCGATTACGAAGCCGAGACCGACGCCCCCAGCCTCGTCAACCTCAGCCACCACGACTACTTCAACCTGGCCGGCCATGGCTCGGCGATGCGCCACCGGCTGTGCATCCCGGCCTCGCGCTACAGCGAGGTCGATGCCGGCCTGATTCCGCTCGGCCATGCCGAGGTGCAGGGCACGCCCTTCGACTTCCGCTCGGCTCGGCCCATCGTCTCGCGCATTCGCCAGGCTCACGAGCAGTTGCTGCGCGGCCGGGGCTACGACCACAACTTCCTGCTCGACGCGCCCTTCGACGGCGAGCTGCACCTGGCGGCGCGACTGGAAGATCCCGCCTCCGGCCGCTGCATGGAGATGTTCACCACCGAGCCGGCCCTGCAGTTCTATTCGGGCAACTACCTGAATGCGAGCCTGAGCGATGGCGAGCAGGTCTACCGCCAGGGCGACGGCCTGTGCCTGGAACCCCAGCATGCGCCGGACTCTCCCAACCACGAGGCCGGCCCCGACTGGCCGAGCACGGTGCTGCGGCCGGGCGAGCTCTACCGCAGCAGCACGCTGCATCGCTTTTCGACCACCGCGGCCTAGGGCGTCGGAAAAGTCCCGGGCAGCAGGATGCCGGCGTCCACTTTCTTCAGCTGCGTGTGGCCGCAGAAGGCCATGGTCACGTCCAGCTCCTTGTGGATGATCTGCAGTGCCTTGGTGACGCCGGCCTGGCCCATGGCGCCCAGGCCGTAGAGGAAGGCGCGGCCGGTCCAGCAGCCGCGGGCACCGAGGGCATAGGCCTTGAGAACGTCCTGGCCGGAGCGGATGCCGCCGTCCATGTGGACCTCGATCTTGCTGCCCACTGCATCGACGATGCGCGGCAGCGCATGGATGCTGGACTCGGCACCATCCAGCTGGCGGCCGCCATGGTTGCTGACCACCAGGGCATCGGCGCCGGAGTTGGCGGCCAGCTTGGCGTCTTCCAGGTCCATGATGCCCTTGAGGATCAGCTTGCCGCCCCAGCGCTGCTTGACCCATTCCACATCGGCCCAGGACAGGCGCGGATCGAACTGCTCATTGGTCCAGGCCGCCAGCGACTTCATGTCGCTGACCGCCTTCACATGGCCGACCAGGTTGCCGAAGGTCCGCCGCTGGGTGCCCAGCATGCCCAGGCACCAGCGCGGCTTGGTGGCGAGGTTGATCAGGTTCGCAATCGTCGGCTTGGGCGGCGCGGTCAGGCCGTTCTTCAGGTCCTTGTGGCGCTGGCCTATCACCTGCAGGTCCAGCGTCAGCACCAGGGCGCTGCAGCGGGCGGCGCGGGCGCGCTCGATCATGCGTTCCATCGCCTCGCGGTCCCGCATCATGTAGAGCTGGAACCAGAACGGCGCCTGGGTGTGGGCGGCAATGTCCTCGATCGAGCAGATGCTCATGGTCGACAGCGTGAACGGGATGCCGAAGGCCTCGGCCGCCTTGGCCGCCAGGATTTCGCCGTCGGCATGCTGCATGCCGGTCAGGCCGGTGGGTGCGATGGCCACGGGCATCTTGTACTGCGTACCCAGCATCTCGACCGCTGTGCTGCGGCCCTCCATGTTGACCGCCACGCGCTGGCGCAGCTTGATCTTCTGGAAGTCGGCCTCGTTGGCGCGGTAGGTGCCCTCGGTCCAGGAGCCCGAATCGGCATAGTCGTAGAACATCCGCGGCACGCGCTTCTTGGCGAGCTGGCGCAGGTCTTCGATGTTGGTGATGACGGGCATGGCGGGGACTCCGGCTGAATGCCCGCCATGCTATTCAAGCAAGGGCGGCCGGGTGCGGAATCCTCGTCAGGGCTTGCCCGAAGATTTTTCCTGTGGCGGCCGGGCGCAATGCGCCCGCAGCCAGTCCTCGAAGCGCCGTGCCGAGGCCGTGTCGGCATGGCGCAGCAGGCCGTAGTGGCGGGCCGCCGGGGCCGAGAGCTCGAACAGCCGCCGCAACTGGCCGCGCTCAAGCAGCGGGCCGGCCAGGCTGGGCCGGGCCAGCACCACGCCCTGGCCGCACAGTGCCGCCTCCAGCGTCAAGCCGAGGTCGACGAAGCGCGTGCCCTGTTGGGGCTCGGGCCAGTCCAGGCCGGCGGCACGGAACCAGGGCTGCCAAGGCTCGATAGGGCTGCGCAGCAGGGGCAGGCCGGCCAGGTCGGCCGGCTGCTTGATCGGATGTCGCTGCAGCAGCGAAGGCGCGGCCATGGGCGTGACGCGGTCCTGCATCAGCCACAGGGCCTCGTCGGCCACGCCCATGCGGATTTCAAGATCGGCCGGCGGTGTCGGCGAGTCCAGGAAGGGCGAGCTGACCGCCAGCTCGATCTCCAGCTCGGGCGCTTGCTGCTCGAAGCCGGGCAGGGCGGGCACCAGGATCAGCCGCGCAAAGGTCGGCGGCGCGCTGACCACCAGGCGCTCGCGGCGCTGCGTGCTGCGCCGGTGCTGGGGCATGGCGGCGAGCAGGGCCAGGGCCTCGACGACCTGGGCCAGGTATTCCTTGCCGGTGGGCGTCAGCGCCAGCGGCTTGGCCTGGCGCTGCAGCAGCGGCGTGCCAATCAGCGACTCCAGCACGCCGATGCGCTTGCTCAGGGCGCTGGCGGTCACGTGCAATTCCTCGGCGGCGCGCTCGAAGCTGCCCAGCCGGGCCGTGGCCTCGAAGGCACGCAGGCCTTCAACCGAAGGGAATCGCAACTCGTTCTGCATGGCGCTGCACTCTACACAGTGCGAAGGGCGTGCCGGATTTGGCAAACCACGCGGCCGGCCCTCGAAGGACGACATATGCTTGGCCCCCGATGAACCGCAAGACCGAACTGTCCTCCGACCTGAGCCGCTGGGGCCGCGCCATCGAACAGGGCCTGTTCGGCGTCTGGGACCTGGATCCCCGCATGGAGCTGGTGCACTACTCGCCGCGCTGGAAGGAGCACCTGGGCTTTGCCAATGCCGGTGCGCCCGACCACACCTCGTTCTGGCGCTGCCGCGTCCATCCCGACGACCTGGCCGGCATGATGCGTGCGCTGCGCTCCCACATCGAGGGCTTCAGCAAGCGCTACGAGGCCCGCTTCCGGCTGCGCAGCAATGGCTCGGGTTACCGGGTGATGCAGGCCCGCGGCGTGGCGGTGGAGCGCGACGCCGAGGGCAATGCCCTGCGCCTGATCGGCAGCCTGGTGGACCTGACCGACCGGCCGGCCTTGCCGCCGCGCGAGTTGCTGGTCGATCCGCTGTGGTCGGGCGACGGCGTCGGTCAGTCCCTGCCTTTTCATCGCGTGCTCGAAAGCCGGGCGCGCGACCGCGACGGCCTGCTCGATCAGGCCGCCGAGCTGCTGGATCTGAGCCTGCAGCAGACGGCCAGCAAGGCCTGACCCCCTTGCTTCAGGCGAGCGGTGCTGCCTTGGCATGCCGCTCCAGGTAGGCCGCATGGTCGGGCGTGCCGGCCACCGTCTGCGTGATCGCCTGGCGCACCCGCTCGAAGTGCTGGCGCAGCTGGTCCAGCGGCACGCGGTCGGCCAGCGGATCATGGCCTCGCGGCAGCACGCCAAGACCCAGCAGCAACGAGACCCAGGACGGTTCGGCAAAGCCCTCTGGGTCCAGGATGGCGACCCGGCCGGAGGCGCGGAACAGCTCGATCTGGTGGGCCAGCGTGTCGGGGATGGGCATGGCGGCGCAGTAGCGCCAGAACTCCGAATCGTCGCGCCGGGTCAGCTTGTAGTGCAGCACGATGAAGTCGCGGATCGACTCGTACTGCAGGGCCATCTTGCGGTTGAACTCGGCCGCCAGCTGCGGGGCGAAGCTGCGGTCCGGGAAGTATTGGATCAGCCGGCCGACGGCATCCATGATCAGCTGGATGCTGGTCGATTCCAGCGGCTCCAGAAAGCCGCCGGCCAGTCCCACGGCCACCACGTTCTTGATCCAGCTCTGGCGGCGCCGGCCGGCGGTGAAGCGCAGCGGCCGGGGCGAGGCCAGGGCGGGCGCGTCCAGCCCCTGCATCAGGATGGCCTCGGCGCGCTCGTCGCTGATGAAGCCGTTGCAATAGACATGGCCGTTGCCGGTGCGGTGCTGCAGAGGAATGCGCCATTGCCAGCCTGCCTCGCGCGCGGTCGAGGTGGTGTAGGGCGTCAGCGGCTCGACCCGGCGGGTCGGCACGGCCAGCGCGCTGTTGCAGGGCAGCAGGGCGCTCCAGTCCTCGTAGCCGGCCTTCATCGTGCCCTCGATCAAGAGCGCCCTGAAGCCCGAGCAATCTATGAACAGATCGCCCTCGATGCGCCGGCCGTCGGCCAGCTTGACGGCGGCGACGAAGCCGTCTTCCGGCCGCTGTTCCACCTCGACGATGGTGCCTTCGATGCGCTGGGTGCCGCGCTGCACCGCGTAGTCGCGCAGGTAGGCGGCGTAGAGCGAGGCATCGAAGTGATAGGCGAATGAGTAGGAGGCGGACGGTGAGGGCGCCTCGCCCTGCGGCGGCGTGAAACGGTTGGCGCGCGCCAGCTGGGTGGCCGTGGACCAGTCCTCGTAGGACGGCATCTCGCCCTGTTCGTTCAGCCTCAGCCAGTGCATGAAGGCCGAGCGGCCGTCGACCGCCGGGCCGAAGTCTCCGAAGCCATGGAAGAAGCGGTGGCCGAGATGGCCCCAGTCCTTGAACTCGATGCCCAGCTTGAAGCTGCCCTGGGTCTTGCGCACGAAGTCCGCGCCCTCGATGCCCAGGGCCCGGTTGTAGAAGCGGATCGGCGGCAACGTGGCCTCGCCGACGCCCACCGTGCCTATGTCGGGCGATTCCACCAGCAGGATCTCGCAGCGTTCGCCGCTGCCGCGCATGAACTGCTGGGCCAGCGGCGCGGCGGCCATCCAGCCGGCCGTGCCACCACCGACGATGACGATTCTCCTGAGGGCCAGGTCGTTCTCCATGCCTTGTCTCCTTGCCTAGGTGTTAACACCCAATTTATTTCGTGCAACGGTCGAACTAATATAGCGCTAAATCGCACGACACGATGCGACCCCTGGAGACAAACAAGTGCAAGCCGAAGCGGGCAGCCAGACGCTGCTCAAGCTCATCAATCGCATGGCCCTGGTGCGCCAGCTGTGCGTCAGCCCCGGCCTGTCCCGCGTGGACCTGGCCAATGCCGTGGGCCTGACCAAATCCACCGTCAGCTCGCTGGTGCGCGAGCTGCTCGGCGAGGGCTGGCTGGTGGAGCGCGAGGTGGTGGCCACCGGTGACCTGGGTCGCCGGCCCACGCCGCTGTTTATCGATCCCTCGCGGCTGCTGCTGCTCGGTGCCGAGGTCGACATCGAGGTGGTGCGCGTGGTCGCGACCTCGCTGACCGGCGAGGTCCAGGCCTGTGCCGTGGCCAACTATGAAGCGGCCAAGGGTGCCAAGGCCTGCATCACCGTGCTCGCCAATGCCCTGCTCAAGGTGCGCAAGCAGCTGGACGCGGCCCAGCAGATCATCGGCATGGGCGTGGGCCTGCCCGGCGGTGTGGACGAGGCACGCGGCGTGCTGAACTTCGCGCCCAACCTGGGCTGGCGCGACGTGCCGGTCGGCGAGCTGCTGGCCGAGAAGCTGCGCGGCAGCAACCTGGCCGAGGTGCCGCTGTTCCTGCAAAACGAAGCCGACGTGGCGGCGCTGGGCGAGATGGAGTTCAACGCCTCGCCGTCCTCGGACCCGCTGCTCTACGTCAGCATCAACCAGGGCGTGGGCGCCGGCGTGGTCGTCGGCGAAAGGCTGTTGACCGGCGCGCGCGGCTTTGCCGGCGAGGTCGGCCACATGGTGCTGCAGATCAACGGACCGCGCTGCTCCTGCGGCCGCCGCGGCTGCGCCGAAGCCTTGATAGGCAGCCGCGCCATCCTGCGCCATGCCGAGCTGGAAGAAGAGGCCCATCTGCCGGGCTCGATGGCCGAGGTGCGCTCGCGCCTGGCGGCGGGGGAGGACGAGACCAGCAAGGTCGTCGCCTCGGCCGGCCGCTACCTGGGCGTGCTGCTGCAGAACCTGGCCACCGCCTACGACCCGGCCTGCATCGTGCTGGGTGGCTCGGTGGTCGAGCTGGGCGAGCCGTTCCTGAAGTCGGCGCTGGAGACCTTGCAGGACTACTCCGCGGCTGCCAGCCTGCCATCGCCCACGGTCCGCACCTCGCGCTACGGCTCCAATGCCGTGGCCGTCGGCGCGGCCGGCCTGGCCCGCTACCGCCTGACCCGTCCGGCCCTGCCGCAGACCACGGCCATGGCGCGAGAGGGCGACTGATGTTCCTGGGCATCGACCTGGGCACCTCGGAAGTCAAGCTCTTGCTGCTTGACGGCCAGGGCGCCATCGTCGGTACGGCCGCCTCGCCGCTGCAGGTCTCGCGTCCGCAGCCGCTGTGGGCTGAACAAGAGCCCGAAGCCTGGTGGCAGGCCACGCAGCAGGCGGTGCAGACCCTGCGCGGCAAGCACATGAGCGAGTTCGCCCAGGTCCGCGCCATCGGCCTGTCGGGCCAGATGCATGGCGCCGTGCTGCTGGGCGAGGGCGAGCGCGTGCTGCGTCCCGCCATCCTCTGGAACGACGGCCGCAGCCATGCCGAGTGCCAGGTCTTGACGGAGCGTGCTCCGCAGCTGCACCGCATCGCCGGCAACCTGGCCATGCCCGGCTTCACCGCCCCCAAGCTGCTGTGGGTCGCCCGGCACGAGCCCGATCTCTTCGCCCAGATCCGCAGTGTCTTGCTGCCCAAGGACTGGCTGCGCCTGCAGCTCTCGGGCGACCAGGTCTCCGAGCCCTCAGACGCGGCCGGCACCCTGTGGCTGGACGTGGCGGCACGCGACTGGTCGGACGAGCTGCTGGCCGCCTGCGGCCTGAGCCGCGAGCAGATGCCGCGCCTGGTCGAGAGCAACCAGGTCTCCGGCCGGCTCAGGCCGGAGCTGGCCAAGGCCTGGGGCCTGGGCGCCGAAGTCCTGATTGCCGGCGGTGCCGGCGACAACGCGGCCAGTGCCATCGGCATAGGCGCGGTGAAACCCGGCGACGGCTTCATCTCGCTCGGCACCTCGGGCGTGCTCTTCGTCGTCAACGACCGCTACCGCCCGCGCCCGCAGAGCGCCGTGCACGCCTTCTGCCATGCGTTGCCACAGCGCTGGCACCAGATGAGCGTGATGCTGTCGGCCGCCAGCTGTCTGCGCTGGTGGGCCCGGCTGACCGGACAGGCCGAGGCGGCGCTGCTGGCCGAGGTCGAGCAACTGGACGAGCCTGCCCTGGCCGGCGCGCCCATCTTCCTGCCGTACCTGGCCGGAGAGCGCACGCCGCACAACAACCCCTTTGCCTCCGGCCTTTTCCAGGGCCTGACGCATGAGAGCGAGCGGGCCCATTGCAGCTACGCCGTGCTCGAAGGCGTGGCCTTTGGCCTGGCCGACGGCCTGGCGGCGCTGCAGGCCTCGGGCACCGAGCTGCGCGAGCTTTCGCTGGTCGGCGGTGGCGCGCGCAGCGCTTTCTGGGCCCAGCTGATCGCCGATGCGCTGGACCTGCGGATCCACACCCATGACGGCGGTGAAACCGGCGGCGCGCTGGGCGCCGCGCGGCTGGCGTGGCTGGCCGTCGGTGGCGACGAGGCCTCGGTCTGCAGCCGCCCGCCGCTGTCCGCCACCTACCTGCCGCGGCCCGCCGCCCAGGCCCGTCTTCAACCACGGCTCGCGTGCTTTCGCGAGCTGTACCGCCGGCTCGACGACCTGAGCCCGGCCCCGACCCCGAGCCGAACCCCATGAGCCAAAGCTACTTCCACGCCATTGCCCCCGTCCAGTTCAAGGGCCCGCAGAGCGACGACCCGCTGTCCTTCCGCCACTACGACAAGGACCGAATGGTGCTGGGCAAGACCATGGCCGAGCAGCTGCGCTTCGCCGTCTGCTACTGGCACAACTTCGTCTGGACCGGCATGGACCCCTTCGGCCTGGCCACCTTCGAGCGACCCTGGTTTCAGGGCGGCACGCCCATGGAGCTGGCCGAGCGCAAGGCCGAGGCGGCCTTCGAGTTCTTCGAGAAGCTGGGCGCCCCGTACTACTGCTTCCATGACCGCGACGTGGCGCCCGAAGGCGCGACGCCGCGCGAAAGCCACGAGAACTTCCGCCGCATGGTGGCGGTGCTGGGCGAGCACCAGCAGCGCAGTGGCGTCAAGCTGCTGTGGGGCACGGCCAATCTTTTCAGCCATCGCCGCTTCATGGGCGGCGCTGCTTCCAACCCCGACCCGGCCGTGTTCAGCATGGCCGCTTTGCAGGTGCGCGACGCCATGGATGCCACGCGGGAGCTGGGCGGCGAGAACTATGTGCTGTGGGGCGGACGCGAAGGCTACGAGACCCTGCTGAACACCCGGATGGGCCAGGAGCTGGACCAGCTGGGCCGCTTCCTGTCCATGGTGGTGGACTACAAGCACAAGATCGGTTTCAAGGGCGCCATCCTGCTGGAGCCCAAGCCGCGCGAGCCGTCCAAGCACCAGTACGACTTCGACACCGCCACGGTCTACGGCTTCCTCAAGCGCTACGGCCTGGAGCAGGAGGTCAAGGTCAACATCGAGGCCAACCACGCCACGCTGTCGGGCCACAGCTTCGAACACGAGATCGCCACCGCCGCGGCCCTGGGCATCCTGGGTTCCATCGACATGAACCGCGGCGATGCGCAGCTGGGCTGGGACACCGACCAGTTCCCCAACAACCTGCCGGAGATGGCGCTGGCGATGTACTACATCGTGCAGGCCGGTGGCCTGGGTTCCGGCGGCCTGAACTTCGATGCCAAGGTGCGCCGCCAGTCGATAGACGCGGCCGACCTGTTCCACGGCCACATCGGCGGCATGGACCTCTGCGCCCAGGCGCTGCTGGCGGCCGAGAAGCTGATCCAGGACGGCCGCCTGAAGGCCGCGCTCGATGCCCGTTATGCCGGCTGGGATGCGCCCGCCGGCCAGGACATCCTGCTGGGCCACCGCTCGCTGGAGCAGCTGGCCGAGCAGGTGCTGTCCGCCAACCAGGACGTGGCGCCGCAATCGGGCCGCCAGGAATACCTGGAGAACCTCGTCAACCGCGTGATCCACGGCTGAGATGGACGCACGCCTTGCTTCTTCACCGCTTTCCCGTTCCTGCCCGGGGCCATGGCGACCCTTCGCGTCGCGGCGCCCGACAAGGGTCCGGCGCGAATAGCCCTGCAGGCTAGAGCGACGGTCCGTCAAGACATTCATCAGACAAAGAGACCCAACAGGAGACAAGATGAAGTACCCGTTCCACAGGACTGCGATTTCCCTGGCGGCAGCGCAGAGCGCGCTGCTGCTGAGCGGCCTGGCGCAAGCCCAGACCGCACCCACGCCGCCGGCCGATCCCAAGGTCCAGAAGGTCGAGAGCGTGATCGTCACCGGCCGCCGCGCCGCGCTGCAGTCGGCCCAGAAGATCAAGCAGGAATCGGACGAGATCGTCGATTCCATCGTCGCCGACGACATAGGCAAGCTGCCCGACCGCTCGGTCACCGAGGTGCTGCAGCGCGTGGTCGGCGTGACCATCGACCGCACCATGGCCAAGAACGACCCCGAGCACTACTCGGTGGAAGGTTCGGGCGTGAACATCCGCGGCCTGTCCTACGTGCGCTCCGAGCTGAACGGCCGCGACACCTTCTCGGCCAACGGCGGCCGCGCCCTGAACTTCGAGGACGTGCCGCCCGAGCTGATGGCGGCGGTGGACGTCTACAAGAACCCGTCGGCGGTGCAGATAGAAGGCGCCATCGGCGGCCTGGTGAACCTGCGCACCGCCATGCCCTTCGACTACGCCGGCTTCAAGGGCGGCCTCACGCTGAGCGGCGGCTACAACTCGCTGCAGAAGAAGTGGAGTCCCAACGGCTCGGGCCTGATCTCCAACCGCTGGAGCACCGATGCCGGCGAGTTCGGCGCCTTGCTCAGCCTGGCGCGCAGCAAGACCACGACCCGCACCGACCTCTGGCAGGTCGAGCCCTACTACAAGGTCGACGGCACGCACTGGGTGCCCAAGGGTGCGCAATGGCGCGACTCCAATTTCGACCGCACCCGCGAAGGTACCTACGGCGCTCTGCAGTGGCGCAAGAACGATGTCAGCAGCTCGCTGACCTACTTCGAGTCCAAGTACAAGATGCACTGGGACGAGAACGCGCTGTTCGCCCAGTCCAATCCCTGGAACATCCAGATTGCCAATGGCGCCACCTATGGCCCCAACGGCCAGCTGCTCAAGGGCACGCTCAGCGCGCCGGCCGACGGTGGCGTCAACTTCGGTGCCGACACTCGCTACATGACCCGCGACTCGCGCACCCGCGACCTGGGCTGGAACCTCAAGTGGAAGGCCAGCGACGCCTGGAGCTTCAGCACCGACCTGCAGATCGTGAAGTCCAAGACCAATGCCTTCGACTCCACCATCGCCACCGGCCTGCAGATGCCCAAGGAGACGCTGGACCTGAGCGGCTCGGTGCCGCGCGTGGTGTTCGACGCCGCCGACCTGGCGGCCCTGCAGAACAAGGGCAACTACTACTGGGCCTTCACCATGGAGCACATGGACCGGAGCAAGGCAGAGTCCAAGGTCTGGCGTGCCGATGCCAAGCTCAACCTGGACCACCCGGTGCTGCAGGACCTGCAGTTCGGCGTGCGCATGACCGACCGCGACGCCACCACGATCAACTCGGTGCCTGGCTACAACTGGGCCGCCATCACCCAGACCTGGCAGCAGGGTTGGGACATCAGCGGCCTGGCCCGGCTGAACGACCCGCGCTTCAACGCGCCGGTGCAGCTGCACCAGTTCAACAACTTCTTCGGCGGCCAGAGCGTGCCCGGCATCTATGTGCCCGACGTGTCGCTGGCACAGGGCTTCCCGGGCACCTACACGGCCCTGCACAAGTACCACGACATCCTGTGCCAGGAATTCACCCAGGCCAACGGCTGGGGCAGCGGCTGCGCGGCCTGGACGCCGGCCAGCTTCGGCACCGATCCCTCGGGCACGAACGAGCAGCATGAGAAGACCCAGGCGGCCTACGGCCAGCTGCGCTTCGACTTCAGCGAGAGCAACAAAGTGCCGCTGGACGGCAACGTCGGTCTGCGCGTGGTGCGCACCGACATGAAGGCCAACGGCTACACGGTGTTCAAGAACAATGCGCCGGCCCTGCAGCCCGGCCAGAGTTATGGCGGCCTCGCCATCCCGTCCATCGCCAGCTTCAGCAAGCCCATGGTGGCCGAGCAGAACTACACCGACGTGCTGCCCAGCCTGAACCTGCGCTACAAGGCCAGCCCGGAGCTGCAGTACCGCTTCGCCCTGGCCAAGGCCGTGACGCGGCCCGACTTCTCGCAGATGCAGGCCTACACCACGCTGGCGCTGGACACCCAGCAGCACACCACCGGCAACAGCCTGGTGATCGACAGCGTGGGCCTGACCGGTTCGGCCAGCGGCAACCCGATGCTCAAGCCGGTCAAGTCCAACCAGCTGGACCTGACGGCCGAGTGGTACTTCTCCAAGAGCGGCTCCTTCACCGTGGCCCTGTTCGACAAGGAGCTGAAGGACGTCATCGTCAACCAGGCCTCGACCTTCCAGGTGCCCGATAGCACCGGCAAGCTGCAGAACTTCGTCGTCACCTCGCCGGTCAATGGCGCCAAGGGCACGGCCCGCGGCATCGAGCTGTCGTTCCAGCGCTACCTGGACATGCTGCCGGGCTGGATGTCGGGCCTGGGCCTGCAGCTCAACTACACCCTGGTGGATAGCAAGACCAAGCTCTACACCCCGGTGTTCGCGGCCTACTGCGGCGGCACGGACGGCGGCGCCGGCAACTACAACCTGAACATCAACGGCTGCGACACCGACGGCAAGGCCTTCGGCGACATGCCGCTGCAGAACCTGTCCAAGCATGCCTACAACCTGGCCTTCCTGTACGACTGGGGCCAGGTCTCGGCTCGCCTGGCCTACAGCTGGCGCTCCAAGTACCTGCAGGGCATCAACATCAACGGCACGCGCGGCAGCGACGGCCGCCTGGCCAACGGCAACAGCGTGGCCTGGGCCCTGCCGACCTGGAGTGCGGCCTATGGCCAGCTGGACGGTGGCATCACCTACCGCGTCGACGACAAGTTCAGCCTCAGCCTGGAAGGGCAGAACCTGAACAACGCGTTGGCCAAGCAGCTGATGCAGCAGCAGATCGGCTTCATGACCCGAGCGGTCAACTACACCGGCCGGCGCTACACGGTCCAGGCCAGCTACACCTTCTGAGCGAGGCCATGAAGACAGCGAAGCGTCTCTTCGCGGCGGCGCTGCTGGCAGGGCTCTGCTCGGCCCAGGCAGCGCCACCGTTGCCCCGCATCGTCGAGAAGGACGGCCGCCACGCCCTGATGGTGGACGGCCGGCCCTTCCTGATGCTGGGCGCCCAGGTCCACAACTCGAGCAACTATCCGGCGGCCCTGAAAAAGGTCTGGCCGGCGGTGCGCGATGCCGGTGCCAACACGGTGCTGGTGCCGGTGGCCTGGGAGCAGGTGGAGCCCAGCGAGGGACGCTTCGACTTCTCCTTCGTCGACACGCTGCTGGCCGAGGCCCGGCGCGAGGGCCGGCGCCTGGTGCTGCTGTGGTTCGCCACCTGGAAGAACACCAGCGCCCAGTACACGCCGGCCTGGGTCAAGCTGGACAAGCAGCGCTTTCCGGCCATGCGCGAACGCGAGGGCAAGGAGAGCTACTGCCTGTCGCCGTTCGGCGAGCAGACGCTGCAGGCCGACAAGAAGGCCTTCGTTGCCCTGATGGCCCATCTGAAGAAAGCCGATGCCCAGAAGCAGACCGTGCTGATGGTGCAGGTCGAGAACGAGGTCGGTTGCTACGGCCTGGTGCGCGACTTCGGCGGCAAGGCCCAGGCCGCCTTCGAGCAGGCGGTGCCGGCCGAGGTGCTGGCGCGGCAGAAGCCGTCGCCCGGTGGCGCTGCCAGCGGCCATTGGCGCCAGGTCTACGGCGACTATGCCGACGAGTATTTCCAGGCCTGGGCCATCGCCCGCTACATAGGCGAGGTCGCCAAGGCCGGCCGCGCCGCTTACGACCTGCCCATGTACGTCAACAATGCGCTGCGCAATCCGCTGGACCAGCCGCCCAAGCCCTGGAAGGGCGACTTCGCCAGCGGCGGTCCCACGCATGACGTGATCGCCATCTACAAGGCCGCGGCGCCGGCGCTGGACATCGTCGGCCCGGACATCTACAGCCCCGAGTCCGAACAGGTCGAGGCCAATCTGCGCCTGTTCCAGCGGCCCGACAACGCGCTGTGGGTGCCCGAGATCGGCAATGCCGCGGTCTATGCGCGCTACTTCTGGGCCATCCTGGGCCGCGGCGCGATTGGGGTCGCTCCCTTCGGCATCGACTACGCCGACTACAGCAACTACCCGCTCGGGTCCATGCAGACCGACAAGCGCATGGTCGAGCCCTTTGCCCGGGTCTTCGAGCTGTTCGCCCCCATGCAGAGGCAATGGGCGCAATGGGCCTTCGAGGGTCGCACCCGCGGCGTGGCCGAGGGCGACGACCGCAAGCCGCAGACCGTGCAGATTGGCGACTGGCAGGCCAAGGTCTCTTTCGGCGAATGGCAGTTCGGCGAACGCAGCTGGCCCCAGCTCAAGGACAAGCAGCCACCCGGCACCGAGCAGCCCGGCGGCGGCCTGGCCATCGCCCAGGTCGCGCCCGATGAATTCATCGTCGTCGGCCAGCAGGCGCGCTTGCGCCTGGAGCCGGCCGCCGGCAAGAGCGGCTTCCTGCTGCGCGCCGAGGAGGGCCGTTTCGACGCCCAGGGCCGCTGGCAGATGGAGCGGGTCTGGAACGGCGACCAGGTCGATTGGGGGCTGAACCTGCCGGCCCGGCCCACGCTGCTCAAGCTGAAGATGGCTCGGCCATGAGCGTTCAACGCCGTCATCTGCTGCAGGCCGCCGGCTTGGCCGCACTGCCACGGTTCTCGACCGCCGGCGAGGCCGGCTACGACTGGCGCAGCCTGGCCTTCGGCGCCGGTGGTTTCGTCGATGGCTTTGTTTTCCATCCGCGGGAGCGGGGCCTGCTCTATGCCCGTACCGACATTGGCGGCGCCTATCGCTTCAATGACGCGTCCAAATCCTGGGTGCCGCTGCTGGACCACCTGAGCAAGGCCGACTCGGACCTGATGGGCGTGCTGGCGCTGGCGGTCGACCCAAGCGATGCGAACCGGGTCTACGCCGCCTGCGGCCTCTACACCGTGGCCTGGGCTCGCAAGGCCGCGCTGCTGTCCTCCAATGACCGGGGCGCCAGCTGGCAGCAGCATGAGCTGGACTTTCGCCTGGCCGGCAACGGACCGGGCCGCGGCACCGGCGAGCGGCTGCAGGTCGATCCGAACCGGCCCGAGCGGCTCTTGCTCGGCACCACTGAAGACGGCTTGCAGCAAAGCCTGGACCGCGGCGCGCATTTCAGCCGGCTGGCCGGCTTCCCGGCCCGCCATGTGTCCCTGGTGCTGTTCGATCCCCGCAGCGGCCAGCCCGGGCAGGGCACGGCCACCGTCTATGTCGGCAGCCACGACCAGCCCGGCCTATATGTCTCGCACGATGCCGGCCAGAGCTTCGCGCGCGTGCCCGGCCTGCCGGCCCAGGCGCCGCAGCGTGCGGCCTTCGGGCCCGAGGGCTCGCTCTACGTCAGCTTCGCGGCGGGCGAGGGCGGGGCGGTGGTCAACCCCAGCCATGCCAAGACCGGCAGCGTCTGGCGTCGCGACCCGGCCGGCCGCTGGCGCGAGATCACGCCGGTCAAGCCCACGGCTTCCGAGCCCTTTGGCTATTCCGGCCTTGATGTCGATGCCCGCAAGCCGGGCCGCCTGGTGGTCTCGACCATCGAGCGCTGGTCGGCTGGCGACGAGGTCTTCCTCTCGGACGACCAGGGCGAGACCTGGACCGCCCTGAGCCCGCGCTCCCGCCATGACGACAGCCGCCATCCCTGGCTGCAGGCCTACCAGAAGAAGACGCGGCATCCGCAGGGCCATTGGCTGGCCGACCTCAAGATCGACCCCTTCGACAGCGAGCGCGCGGTGTACGGCACAGGCTATGGCGTCTGGATGAGCAGCGGCCTGGGCCAGGCCCGCGTGGACTGGCGCTTTGCCGTGGACAACATGGAAGAGACGGCGGTGCTGGGACTGGAAAGCCCCAGCGGCGGTGCCTCGCTGCTGGCCGCCATGGGCGATGTGTCCGGCGCGGCCTGGGACGACCTGAACCAGGGCCCGCGCAACGGCCTGTTCCTGCCGGCCGGCGAGACCTGCCGCTCGGTTTCGGTGGCCGAGCTCAAGCCCGGCATCGTCGCCCGCACCTCGGACATGGCGGCCACCGGCGGCTACTGCTCGGTGGACGGTGGTGCCAGCTGGCGGCCTTTCGGTCCCTCGAGCCGTGTGAGCAAGACGCGCGAGGGCTGGCGCGCCCCGACCGGCCAGGTGGCGGTGTCGGCGCAAGGCGGCTTCTTCCTGTGGGCACCGGACAAGCAGCCAGCGCTGTGGTCGCGCGACCGGGGCCGCAGCTGGTCGTCCTGCCAGGGCTGGCCGGTCGACGCCGAGGTGGCGCTGAGCCCGGTGGCCGACCGCACGGTGGAGGGCGTGTTCTACGTGCACGACCGGGCCGGCGGCCAGGTGCTGGTCAGCGTCGACGGCGGCGCCAGCTTCCAGTCGGCCATAGGCGGCCTGCCCAAGCTGCAGCAGTGGCAAGGCGCCCACCTGGCCTGTGCGCCAGGGCAGGCCCGCGACCTCTGGCTGGCCTTGCCCGATGGCCTGCTGCACATTCCCGGCGTCGATGCCAAGGCCCGCACGGTGCGCGGTGTCGCCGAGGCCTGGCGGGTGGCGCTGGGCAAGGCCGCCGAGGGGGCGAGCTACCACGCGGTCTATGTCTGGGGCCGGCTGATGCAGGGCGGCGCGGCGGTCGAGGGCCTGTTCCGCTCGATCGACGGCGGCGCCAGCTTCCAGCGCATCAACGACGACGCCCATCGCTACGGCCGCCTCAATGCAATGGCCGCCGACCCGCTGGAATTTGGCGTGGTCTACCTGGCCCCAGAAGGCCGCGGCGTGATCATCGGCAGGCCGGCATGAGCTTGCGCCTGCCGCTGCCCTTGCTGTTGATGTTGGCCGGCCTGGGCGCACAGGCCGCCGAGCTGGCGCTGCGCTACGACAGGCCTGCGCCCGAGACCCACGAGGGCTGGGAGCGGCAGGCCTTGCCGATTGGCAATGGCCGTCTCGGGGCCATGCTGTTCGGCCAGGTGGCGCGCGAGCGGCTGCAGTTCAACGAGATCACGCTGTGGACCGGCGACAGCAAGCAGATGGGCGCCTACCAGCCTTTCGGCGACCTGGTGGTGGAGCTGGACGGCCACGAGCAGCCGGCCACGGGCTACCGGCGCGAGCTGCTGCTGGACCAGGCGCTGCATCGCGTCTCCTATGGCGTCGGCCCCGTGCGCTTCAGCCGCGAGGCCTGGGCCAGCCATCCGGACCAGGTCATCGTCCTGCGCCTGAGTGCCGATGCCATCGGCCAGTACAGCGGCCGGGTCCGGCTGAGCGACCGCCACGGAGCGGTGCTGAGCGTGGCCGGCCAGCGCATCCAGGCCTTGGGCGCGCTGGACAACGGCATGGCCTATGTGTCCCAGATCCGGGTGCTGAACGAGGGCGGCTCGCTGCGTGCCGACGGCGACAGCCTGGTGTTCGAGCGCTGCGATGCCCTGACCCTGGTGCTGGCCGCCGGCACCAGCTATGTGGCCGATGCGGCGCGCCGCTTCCAGGGCGAATCGCCGCTGGCCCGCGTGAGCGCCCAGCTCGAAGCGGCCGCCGCCAAGCCGCTGGGGGCGCTGCGCGATGCCCATCGCCTCGACGTGTTCTCGCTCTTGGGCCGCGTCAGCCTGGACCTCGGCAAGAGCGCCCCGGAGCGCCAGGTCTTGCCCACCGACCAGCGCCTGGCCCGCTACACCCGCGAAGGCGCCGACCCGGAGCTGGAGGCCCTGTATTTCCAGTACGGCCGCTACCTGCTGCTGTCCAGCTCGCGCGATTCGCTGCCGGCCAATCTGCAGGGCCTGTGGAACGACAGCCCCACGCCGCCGTGGAACTCGGACTACCACACCAACATCAACCTGCAGATGAACTACTGGCCGGCCGAGGTGACCCACCTGGCCGAGCTGGCGCGTCCGCTGCACCGCTTCATCGAGAGCCAGCTACCGCAGTACCGCGCAGCCGTACGCGAGATGGCCGAGGCTGCGCTGGCCCAGCCCGGCGTGCCCAGGCCCGGCATCACGCCCTGGGGCGAGACATTCAAGGCCGTGGAACCCAGCTTCCTGCGGCCCGACGGCAAGCCGGTGCGGGGCTGGACCGTGCGCACCGAGTCCAATCCCTTCGGCGCCATGGGCTATCTGTGGAACCAGACCGGCAATGCCTGGTATGCCCGCCATTTCTGGGAGCACTACGCCTTCACGCAGGACCGCGAGTTCCTGCGCCGCGTGGCCTATCCGCTGCTGAAGGAAGTCTGCGAGTTCTGGATCGACCAGCTCAAGACCCTGCCGGACGGCCGCCTGGTGGCGCCGCAAGGCTGGTCGCCCGAGCATGGGCCGGTGGAGGACGGCGTCAGCTACGACCAGCAAATCCTCTGGGACCTGTTCAACAACACGGCCGAGGCCGCCGCCGTGCTCGGCATCGATGCCAGGTTTCGCCAGCAGATGGTCTCGATGCGCGACCGCCTGGCCGGACCCCGCGTCGGCAGCTGGGGCCAGTTGCTCGAATGGCTGGAAGAGAAGCGCGGCGACCCGGTGCTGGACACGCCGCGCGACACCCATCGCCATGTCTCGCACCTGTTCGCGCTCTACCCGGGCCGGCAGATCTCGCCGGCCCTGACGCCGGCCCTGGCCGCCGCGGCACGCAAGTCGCTGGAGGCGCGCGGCGATGCCGGCACCGGCTGGTCCATGGCCTGGAAGATGGCCTTCTGGGCGCGGCTGCAGGACGGCGAGCGCGCCTATCGAATGCTGCGCGGCCTGCTGGCCCAGCCCGGCGCGCGGGCCGCCGAGCAGCGTTCGACTTTCAGCGAGCACAACAACGCCGGCGGCACCTACGCCAATCTGCTGGATGCCCATCCGCCGTTCCAGATCGATGGCAATTTCGGCGCCACGGCTGCCATGGCCGAGATGCTCGTGCAGTCGCAGGACGGCGCGATCACGCTGCTGCCGGCCTTGCCCGCGGCCTGGCCGGACGGCGAAGTGAAGGGGCTGAGGGCGCGCGGCGGCTTCGAGCTCGACCTCCGTTGGAAGCAGGGCCGTTTGCTGGAAGCGCGGCTGCGTTCGGTGGCCGGCTCGGGCAAGGGCCAATTGCGCTACGGCGCGCGCAGCCTGAAGCTGGCGCTGAAGCCGGGCCAGTCGCTCCGGCTCGATGCCGGGCTGCGGATCCTGAAGAACCCATGAAAACGCTGTTGATACTGATGTCGCTCCTGCTCGCAAGCACGGCCCAGGCCCAGGCTGAAATGCCGCTCTACGTCGGCCAGGCCCAGCCCGGCTGGAAACTGGTGGTCACCGATTTCGAATCGCAGGCCCTGCTGCAGGGCGATGCGGTCACCGTGCCCAAGCCGGCCAAGCCGCAGGTGCCGGACAGCCAGGTCGGCCTGCGCCGCGAGGGTGATGCACTGACCCTGCACTGGCACCAGGCCTGGATCGCGGCCCTGCGCTTCGAGCCGCCAGCACCGCTGGACCTGCGGGCCTACCAGGCCGAGGGCGTGCTCGCCTTCGACCTCAAGGTCGCAGCCATGGCCGATGGTGGCCTGTCCATCAAGATGGGCTGCGGCCCGGCGAACTGCGAGCGCAAGATCAACCAGCTGATGGAGGCCCGGGCGATGGTCGGCAAGGGCTGGCAGCGCCTGGCTTTCAAGCTGTCCTGCTTCCAGCGCGACGGCAGCGACTACGGCGCGGTCCGCCTGCCTTTCTCGCTGGAAGGCAGCGGCATAGGCGAGGTCTCGGTGGCCCGCATCCGCTTGCTGCACAAGCCCGAGCCTGGCATGCAGTTCGTGCCTTGCCCGGACTACCGCACCGAATCGGTCACGCCCCAGCCGCTGATACAGCCCTGGGCCCTGACCTGGTGGATGCCGCGCCACGAGGAGAAGCTGGCCGAGATACGCCGCCGCGCCGCGGCCGGCGAACGCACCGAGCTGCTGATGATCGGCGACTCCATCACCCAGGCCTGGGACGACGTGGGCAAGCCCGTGATCGCCCGCACGGCCCTGGCCCAGTACCGTCCGCTCAGCCTGGGCTTTGGCGGCGACAAGACCGAGAACGTGCTGTGGCGGCTGCAGCATGGCGAGCTGAAAGGCCTGGATCCCCGGGTCGTGATGCTGATGATAGGAACCAACAACACCGGCGACCGGGCCGAGGATCCGCGCACCACGGCCGCCGGCATCCGCCGCCTGCTGGCCGAGATCCGCCAGCAGCTGCCGGCCAGCCGCATCCTGCTGCTGGCGGTGTTCCCGCGCGAGCAATCCAGCAGCGGCTTCCTGCGCCAGATCAACGACCGCATCAACGGCCTGATCTCCGGCTATGCCGATGCCGACGCCATCCATTTCCTGAACATCAACGAACAACTGACCCGGCCCGACGGTTCGCTGTCCACCGAGATCCTGCCCGACCTGCTGCACCTCAGCGAGGCCGGCTACCAGGTCTGGGCCGAGGCCATCACGCCCACGCTGCAGCGCCTGATGGCGCTGCCCCGACTTGCCAACAAGCCATGACTGCCTCGTTCACCTATTCCAGCCCCTTCCCGGATGCCTTCGTCTTCGGCGTTGCCGCCGCCTCGGCCCAGATCGAGGGCGCGGCCTTCGAGGATGGCAAGGGCGAGTCGATCTGGGACAAGTTCAGCCGCATCCCCGGCAAGGTCCACAACGGCGACACGCTGGACCAGGCCTGCGACCACTACCACCGCTTCGACGAGGACTTCGCGCTGATGGCCAGCCTGGGCGTCAAGCACTACCGGCTGTCCATCGCCTGGCCGCGCATCTATCCGAGCGGCGACGGCGAGATCAACCGCGCCGGCCTGGCCTTCTACCACCGCCTGTTCGACAGCATGGCCAGGCACGGCATCACGCCCTGGGTCACGCTGTTCCATTGGGACCTGCCCCAGTCGCTGGAAGACCGGGGCGGCTGGACCTCGCGGGTCACCGTCGATGCCTTTGCCCGCTATGCCGAGACCGTGGTCCACGAGTTCGCCGGCAAGGTCAGGCACTGGATCACGCTGAACGAGATCCGCTGCTTCACGCTGCTGGCCTATGGGGTCGGCAGCAAGGCACCGGGCCGGCGCGAGAGCGAGGCCGTGGTCAACCAGACCTATCACAACGCCCTGGTCTGCCATGGCCATGCGGTCAAGGCGGTGCGCACCTTCGGCGGCGAAGGCGCCCAGGTCGGACTCACCGACAACTGCGATGTCTGCGTGCCGGTCACGGAGACGCCGGCCGACATCGCCGCCGCCCGGGCCTGGTTCACCGAGCGCAATGCCCACATCCTGGGCGCCATCCATGCGGGGTGCTATCCGCAGGCCTATCTGGACCGGGTCGGCGCCCATGCGCCCAAGGTCGAGGCCGGTGACTTCGAGCTGATCTCGCAGCGCACCGACTTCCTCGGCCTCAACATCTACACCGCCACTTATGTGCGCGCCGGCAAGAGCGGCGCTGCCTACGAGCAGCTGGCCCTGCCGGCCCAATACCCGCGCGCCGACAGCCCCTGGCTGAATCTGGTGCCGCAGGCGATCTACTGGGCACCGCGGCTGTGCCAGGAGCTGTACGGCCATCGCTCGATCTACATCACCGAGAACGGCTGCGGCTATGACCTCGAGCCGGTTGCCAACGGCGAGGTGGTGGACCTGCACCGCCGCGACTACCTGCGCAACCACCTGCGCGAGGTGCACCGCGCCATCGCCGACGGCGTCGCGATCCAGGGCTATTTCTGCTGGTCCTTCATGGACAACTACGAATGGGAGGACGGCTACCAGCGCCGCTTCGGCATCGTCCATGTGGACTACAAGACCCAGCAGCGCACGCCCAAGCTCTCGGCCCGCTATTTCGCCGCCGTGATGCGCGAGCGCCGCATCCTCTGAGGACTCCGGCCATGAACACCAGCAGTTCCCCGCCACGCCGCATGCGCCATGCCGCCACGCTGGCCGACGTGGGCCGCGAGGCCGGCGTCTCGGCGATGGCAGCCTCGGCCGTGCTCAACGGTGCACGCACCTCGGCCCGGATTTCAGAGGAGGCGCGCCAGCGCATCCTGGCCGCGGCCGAGCGCCTGCGCTACCGGCCCAATGCCACGGCCCGGGCGCTGGCCGAGGGCCGCATGAACACCATAGGCGTGGCCACCACGCTGTCGCGCAACGAGCTGAACCAGTATTTCCTGGAGGTCTTCAACGGCGTGATCGAGGCTGCGGCCGAGGAGGGCCAGAACACCACGGTCTATGCGCTGCCCGACTGGCGCGATGGCGCCAAGCGCATCCCGGCGATCTGCGACGGCCGCATCGACGGCCTGATCCTGCTGGCCCCGCTGCTGGACCGCGAGGCCGCCCAGCACCTGCCCGAGCACACGCCCCTGGTGTCCATCCATGCCAACTGCGAGCTGCCCGGCGTGACCAATCTCGAATCGGAAGAGGAGAGCGGGGCGCACGCGGCGGTCAAGCAGATGCTGAGCCTGGGCCACCAGCGCATCCTGCATGTGGGCGGCCCCATCGAATCGCTGGGCGCGGCGCGACGGGTCACCGGCTACCGCCGGGCCCATGCGGAACTGGGCATCAAGCCGGCCGCCGACCATGTGATCCACGGCGACTTCACCGTCGAATCCGGCCGCCGCACGCTGGAGCACTGGCTGCGGCGCCACGCCGGCGAGCCATTGCCGCAGGCCCTGTTCGCCGGCAGCGACGCCATCGCCCTGGGTTGCCTGGAAACGCTGCGCGCTCGCGGCCTGCGCGTGCCGGACGACATCTCGCTGATGGGCTTCGACGACACCTTGCTGGCACGTTCGGCCCATCTGGCCACGGTGCGCCAGCCGCTGCGCGAGCTGGGCCATCGGGCGGTGCGCATGCTGGTCTGGCGCATCGATGCCAAGTGGCGCGGCTCGAACGACATAGCCCCCACCAGCATCGTGCTGCCCACCGAGCTGGTGCCCGGCGCCACGCTGGCGCCGCCCCGCACCACGCCTCTCACCATTGCCTGAGTCCCGATGATGAAGAACCCGAACGCTACGAATGCCGCCGTGTCCGATCGCGTGCCCCTGCCGCAGAAGCTGGGCTACGGCCTCGGCTCCCTGCTCGACATGTGGGGCCACTGGCTCTATCCCACGCTGGCTTTCCATGTCTACAACGTGTTCCTGGGCATGGCACCGGGCCTGATCTCGACGGCCCAGATGATCAAGATCTTCATCGACGCCGCCTCCGACGCGCTGTTCGGCTGGATCTCGGACAACACCCGCAGCCGCTACGGCCGGCGTCGGCCCTTCATCCTGGTCGGCGGCGTGCTGGCCGGCATAGGCCTGCCGCTGATGTTCGCCGTGGGCCGCGGCTGGAGCGATACCGAGTACTTCGTCTTCATGCTGGTCTCGACCGCGATCTACGTGCCGGTGATGAGCTGCTTCAACATGCCCTGGTCCAGCCTGGGCTCGGAGATGACGCCCGACTACCACGAGCGCACCAGCGTCATGTCGATCAAGAACGCGATCCAGAAGGCCCCCGAGCTGGCCATGTTCTTCGCGGCCCAGTTCACCACGCTGGCCGTGTTCAACGACGCCAGCGGCAAGCCCGACATCCTGCGCGGCGCCCAGACCTACTGCGCCATCCTGGGCGCCATCATGGTGGCGGTGTCGGTCATCATCTTCTTCACGGTGCGCGAGCGCTATTACCACACGGTGGTCAGCAAGAGCACCGAGCGCATTCCGTTCTCCGACACCCTGGGCCGCACGCTGCGCAACAAGCAGTTCCGCCATGTGCTGGGCATGAACCTGGCCTACGGCATGGGCACGGCCATGGTGGCGGCCCTGGGCTACTACGCCACGGTCTATTACGTCTGCAAGGGCGACGTGGCCCTGGCCACGAAATGGAACACCGCCATGGGCCTGGCCGGCATGGGCTTCGGCTTCCTGGGCATTCCCTTCTTCACCACCATCGCCCGGCGCAAGGGCAAGCGGGTGGCGATGATGACCGTGCTGAGCTTGGCGATCTGCGCCTTCATCGGCGACTGGTGGCTGTACGACCCCGAGCGGCCCTATCTGCAGCTGTTTGCCTGCGGCTTCGTCGCCTTCACCGGCGCGGGCTTCTGGACGCTGTACGGCTCCATCGTGGCCGACGTGGTGGACCATGACGAGCTGGAGACCGGCAAGCGCCGCGAGGGCAGCTTTGCCGCCTGCCAGAGCTGGATCTCCAAGGTCGGCATCGCCCTGGGCGTGGGCGCCTCGGGCTGGATCCTGCAGTTCACCGGCTTCGATTCCAAGCAGGCGATCCAGAGCGAGGAGGCGATCTTCATGATCCGCATCCTGCTGTCCGGCATCCCGGTGATCGGCCTGATGCTGGCCCTGGGGGCGCTGTTCCGCTTCGAGCTGACCGAGCAGCGCATGCTGGAGATCCGCGACCGCCTCGAGTCGCAGCGCGGCAAGGTCTGAGCCGTGAGCAGCCTCTCCCGACGGCAGGCCCTGGCGGCCGCGCTGGCCGGCGCCGGCGCCGTGCCTGCCATGGCCGCTCCGCAGTTCGGCCAGGGCCTGGAAGGCCAGCGCCGGGCCGACCTGGGCAAGGGCTGGTTCCGCAATCCGGTGGTGCCGGGCGACCATGCCGACCCGACCGTGCTGAAGGACGGGAGCGACTACTACCTGACGTTCTCGTCCTTCCAGTCCTACCCGGGTGCGGTGATCTGGCATTCCACCGACCTGGTGAACTGGACGCCGCTCACCGCCGCTTTGCAGCAGCCCATAGGCACGGTCTGGGCCATGGACCTGGTCAAGCACGAGGGCCGCTATTTCCTCTACATCCCGGTGCTGCAGCCGCAGCGCATGGCGATCTACGTGATCCATGCGGATCAGATCCGCGGCCCCTGGAGTGCGCCCATCGACCTGCAGATCGACGGCTGCATAGACCCGGGCCATGCCGTGGGCGAGGACGGCCGGCGCTATCTGTTCGTCAACGGCGGACGGCGGGTGCGGCTGAGCAGCGACGGCCTGCGCACCGACGGGCCGGTGCAAGCGAACGCCTGGACGCCCTGGCAGTACCCGGCCGACTGGGTGGTCGAGATGTATGCGCCGGAAGGTCCCAAGCTGTTCCGCCGCGGCGCCTGGTACTACCTGGTCTCGGCCGTGGGCGGCACGGCCGGTCCGGCCACCAGCCACATGGTCACCGTGGCCCGTTCGCGCTCCATCGATGGCCCTTGGGAGCATTGCCCGCACAACCCCATCGTTCGCACCCGCAGCGCCGATGAGCCCTGGTGGTCGCGCGGGCATGCCAGCGTGGTCGAGGGGCCGGGCGGCGACTGGTGGATGCTGTACCACGGCTACGAGAACGGCTTCAGGACGCTGGGCCGGCAAACCCTGCTGGAGCCCATCGAATGGACCGCCGACGGCTGGTTCCGCGCCAAAGGCGGCACGCTGGACAAGCCCTTGCCCAAGCCGCGCGGCGGCAAGGCCGGGCCGGCCGGTGCGACGCTGTCCGACGACTTCTCGCGCAGCCGCCTGGGCCTGCAGTGGAGCTTCCATGCACCCGGCGCCGATGAGGCTGCCCGGCTGAAGCACGGCGAGGGCGGCCTGGCGATGCGGGCCAAGGGCAAGGCTTTGGCCGATTGCTCGCCGCTGTGCTGCATCGTCGGCGACCGCAGCTACGAGGTCGAGGTCGAGCTGGAAGTGGAGGGCGAGGCCCACGGCGGCCTGGCCCTGTTCTACGACGAACGCGGCCATGCAGGCCTGGGCTTCAGCCGCAGCGAGATGCTGACCTACGGCTACGGCCAGGAGCAGGGCTGGATGCGCGAGAAGCGGGCGGCCGGCCCGGTGCGCATCAAGCTGCGCAACCGCGAGAACGTGCTGACCTGGTGGACCTCGACCGCCGGCCAGGACTGGAAGCAGTACGGCTGGCAGATGGAGGTCTCGGGCCTGCACCACAACGTGTTCGGCGGCTTTCTCGCGCTGCGCGTGGCACTGTTCAGCGCGGGGCAGGGCGAGGTTCGTTTCCGCCGCTTCATCTACCGAGGACTGCCTGCATGAGCCCCTTGCGCCGTCGACAGCTGCTGGCCAGTGCGGCCGCCTTGCCGCTGGGCTCGGCCGGCTGGGCCGCGGCCGAGCCGGAGCGCCGCATCCTGCTGGACCTCAGCCAGGCCCAGGCGCCGCTGGATCGCTTCTTCGATCACTGCGTGGGCTCGGACTATCCGGGCACGCTGTTCCGCGAGGATTCGCTGGCCCAGCTCAAGACCGCGGTGGACGAGCTGGGCTTTCGCTACCTTCGCTTCCACGCGATCTTCCACGACGTGTTCAAGACGGTGAGGCGTGACGAACGGGGCCAGCTGGTCTTCGACTTCGGCAACATCGACAAGCTCTACGACGCTCTGCTGGCGCGCCGCATACGGCCGCTGGTCGAGCTGGGCTTCACACCGCTGGCGCTGGCCACGTCGCCGCTGAAGATCTTCTACTGGGAAGGCAATACCTCGCATCCGCAGCCCGAGGGCTGGGTGGCCTTGACAGAGGCCTTCACACGCCATTTGCTGCAACGCTATGGCGCGGACGAGGTGCGGCAGTGGTACTTCGAAGTCTGGAACGAACCCAATCTGGACGGCTTCTGGGAGAAGGCCGACCAGCAGGCCTACTTCGAGCTCTACAGCCGCACGGCCAAGGCGATCAAGTCCATCGATCCGCAGCTGCGCGTCGGCGGGCCTTCGACGGCCGGCGCCGCCTGGGTGCCTGAGTTCCTCGCGCACGCCAAGGCCACGGACACGCCGGTGGACTTCGTCACCACCCACACCTATGGCGTGGACCATGGCTTCCTCGACGAATACGGCGTCGAGGACCGCCAGCTCTCGCCTTCGCCCGACGCCATCGTCGGCGACGTGAGCCGGGTGCGCGCGCAGATCGAGGCCTCGCACCGTCCGGGCCTGCCGCTGTTCTTCACCGAATGGAGCAGCAGCTACAACCCGCGGGACAAGGTCCACGACTCCTACATGAGTGCGGCCTATGTGCTGGCCAAGCTGCGGCGGGTGCAGGGCATGGCCCAGTCGATGAGCTACTGGACCTACAGCGACCTGTTCGAGGAACCGGGGCCGCCGGACGCGCCCTTCCACGGCGGCTTCGGCATGATGACCCGCGAAGGCCTGCGCAAGCCGGTCTGGTTCGCCTACAAGTACCTGGCCCAGCTGCAGGGCCGCGAAATCCTCAGCGGCGACGCCGACTGCTGGGCGGCGACCGACGGCAAGACGCTCCGGCTGCTGGCCTGGGACTGGCGCGACCCGGGCCAGAAGGTCTCGAACCGCAGCTTCTTCGGCAAGCCGCAGCCGGCCCGCCCGCTGGCGCCGCTGCCGGTGCAGCTGAGCCATCTGCAGCCCGGCCGCTACCGACTGCAATTGCGCCGCACCGGCTACGAAGCCAACGATGCCCATACCGCCTACCTGAAAGCGGGCTCGCCCAAGGCGCTGGATGCGAAGCAGCTGGCGGCCATGCAGAAGCTCACCGCCGACCGGCCGGAGCTGCAGCGCGAACTGCGCGTAGGCGCCGACGGCCGGCTGCAATTGAAGCTGCCCATGCGAACCCATGACGTGCTGCTGCTGAGCCTGGAACGGCTGGGCGGCTGAACCACGGCACCCCGTCAACGAGGACGAATGCGATGAACCGATTCCTGATTTGCCTGCTGCTTGGGTTGAGTGTCTGCACGCCGAGCTGCGGCGGTGGTGGTGGGCCAAGCCCCAGCTCGCCTTCGGCAACGGCAGCTCCGGCCAGCACCGGCATGCGCGAGATCACCAGCCTGCAGCTGTCCAGGCAGATGGGCGCCGGCTGGAACCTGGGCAATACGCTAGAAGCAATCGGTGGCGAGACGGCCTGGGGCAATCCCAAGGCGACGCAGCAGCTGATGGACGCGATCAAGGCGGCCGGCTTCAAGACGGTCCGCATCCCGGTGGCCTGGAAGCAGTACGCCGATGCCGGCGACAACATAGCCCCGCAGTGGCTGGCCCGCGTGGCCGAGGTCGTGGGCTATGCGCAGAAGGCCGGCCTGTTCGCCATCATCAATGTGCACTGGGACGGTGGCTGGCTGCAGCCCACCTATGCGGCCCAGTCCATGGCCAATGCCCGGCTGGCCAAGTACTGGACCCAGATCGCCAAGCACTTCCAGGCCTATGACGACACGCTGCTGTTCGCCGGCACCAACGAGGTGATGGTGGAGGGCGACTACGGCACGCCCAAGCCCGAGTACGTGGCGGTGCAGAACGGCTTCAACCAAATCTTCGTGACGGCGGTGCGCGCCACCGGCGGCAACAACGCGGTGCGCCACCTGGTGGTGCAGGGCTTCAACACCAACATCGACCACACCATCGCCTTCGCCCAGCTGCCCACGGACATGGCCAAGGACCGGCTGATGATGGAGATCCACTACTACGACCCCTACCACTTCACGCTGGACGAGAAGAGCGCGATCTGGCAATGGGGGGCCGGCGCCACCGACCCCAAGGCCACGGACAGCTGGGGCAACGAGTCGCATGCCGATGCCCAGTTCCAGAAGATGAAGACCGGCTATGTGGACAAGGGCATCCCGGTGATCCTGGGCGAGTTCGGCGTCATTGCCCGGACCCAGTACGCCGGCTCCGAGAAGTTCCGCCTGGCCTGGAACGGCTACATCGCCCGCGCCGCCTGGCAGCGTGGCCTGGTGCCGGTCTACTGGGACAACGGCCCCACCGGCGACAAGAGCATGGGCCTGTTCGACCGGGCCAGCGGCAGACAGGTCTATCCGGACCTGGTCAAGGCCATCGTCGACGCGACGCGCTAGACGAGCAGGGCGGGGCTCCACTTCGTTCGGCCTGCGCCAGGCCGGCAACCGGCTTGGCCGGACCGTGCCCAAGACTGCATCACAATCTGCGCCGGCGATGGGCCAGAAAGCGGAGATTCCGATGCAGCGATCAAGGCAGGGGCTGGAGTCCGGGAGCTGGTGGGATTGAGATTCCCTGCAGTCTCGGCGGCGGAGGTGTCGGCGGCTGACCGCTGGCCCCGGCATCGCAGGCGGTCGGCGCAGTGGCGCCGCTCGGCCGCGGCGCTGTTCTCGCTGCTGGCCCATGCCGTGCTGCTGAGCCTCACCTTCGGCACCGACGAGCTGGGCCTGCCCGGCCTGGGTCTGCCCTGGCAGCAGCGGCGCGCCGAAGCGACCGACATCCGCGTGGTGCTGGCGCCGCCACCGCCACCGGCACCGGCCGCATCGGCGATTCCCGAACCACAAGATCCGGCAGCGAGCGAACCGGCTCCGGCGGCGTCCATGCCGGAAGCCTTCACCGTGGTGGATGCACGGCCGAACGTGGTGCTTGAACCGCTGGCCGCGGCTCCTACGCCGCCACCAACGCCGGCGCCGACACCGGCCGTAACTCCCAGTCCCATCAGCCCAGCCCCCGAGCCGCCCGCACCGGCTCCGACTCCGGTCCCCGCCCCAGCCCGGACCGTCCTGGCCGCTGAGCGGGCACCCGATCTCAGGTGGTCGGTACCGCCGAGCTCATCGCTGTCCTCGTCGCCGGTGATTGCCTCGGCTTCCAGCCCCGAGCTGGCACCCGCCCTTGATCGCGCCAAGATCGAGGCGGAGATGGACAAAGCGGCGGAGCAAGCCCGGCTGGAAGCGGCCCGGTTGGAGGCCATTCGACAGGAAGCTGCACGTCAAGAGGCGCTGCGCTTGGAGGCTGCTCGCGTGGAAGCCGCCCGGCAAGAGGCCGCCCGTCTCGAGGCCGCAAAGCAGGAAACGGCGCGGCAGGAGCTGGCCAGGCAGGAGGCGGCTCGCCAAGAGGCGGTCCGCCAGGAAGCCAACAAGCAGGAGACTGCCCGGCTGGAAGCGGCGCGGCAGGAGGCGGCCCGTGTCGAAGCCGCCAGGCAGGAAGCGGCGCGAGTGGAGCTGGCCAAACAGGAAGTGGCTCGCCAGGCGGCCGCCAGGCAAGAGGCAGCACGTCAGGAAGCCGCTCGCCAGGAAGCGGCGCGACAAGAAGCCCTCAGGCAGGAGGCCGCCCGACGCGAGGCGGCCCGGCAGGAAGCGGCGCGGATCGAGGCGGCCCGCCTCGCAAGCATCAAGGCCGAGGCCGATGCGCGCGAAGCCCGGCTGCGCGCCATAGGCCAGCAGCTGAACGAGGAAGCGGCCAAGCGCGATGCGGCGGCCGCCGCGGCCCGGCCCTCGCAGGGCGCCTCGCTGCCGTACTCGATCAGCAGTCCGCGTCGCGGCCGCATCTTCGGCCGCACCGACAACAGCCCGGAGCTGGTGCTCTACGCCGAGGCCTGGTCCCGCAAGATCCAGCTGAACCAGACCTTCGAGATGGTCCGCGAGGCAGCCCGCCAGCCCCATGCCGATCCGCTGGTGATCGTGGCCGTGCGCAGCAATGGCTCGATCGAGTCGATCACCTTCGTCCGCTCCAGCGGTGTGCCGGCGCTGGACGAGGCGATCAAGCGCGTCATCCAAAGCCAGGAGAACTACGCCGAGTTCTCGCCGCTGCTGGCCCGCGAATACGACGTGGTCGAGATCCGCCGCACCTGGCATTTCGACATGGCCATCCGCCTCTACTGAATTGCGCGAGAGCCCGGCTGAGAGTCGGGCTGGCCCTGCTGCGGACGGCGTTATATTCCTCCGTATATTTCGCTACCCGTATGGAGTGACCCATGAGTGCATCCCCAAGTCCGGTTCTGCGGGGCCTGGCCAGCCTGTTGCTGTCGCTGGCCGGTGTCGCAGCGAGTGCGGCCGACCTCACGGTGTCTGCCGCCGCCAGCCTGAGCAATGCGTTCCGCGAACTGGCTCCGGCCTTCGAGGCCCAGCACCCGGGCACCCGGCTGCAGTTCAACTTCGCGGCCTCGGATGCCTTGCTGGCCCAGATCAGCAAGGGCGCGCCGGTCGATGTGTTCGCCTCGGCCGACCAGGAAACCATGGACAAGGCCGAGGCGCAGAAGCTGCTGCAGGCCGGCAGCCGCCGCAACTTCGTCAGCAATTCGCTGGTGCTGGTGGTGCCGGCAGCCTCGGCGCTGGCGGTGTCAGGTCTTGCCGACCTGCAGAAGCCCGAGGTGACCCGCATCGCCATAGGCAAGCCCGAGGGCGTTCCGGCAGGCCGCTATGCCAAGGGCGCGCTCGAGGCCGCCAAGCTGTGGAGCGTCGTCGAGCCCAAGGCCATCTATGCCGTCAACGTGCGCCAGGCGCTGGACTATGTGGCGCGGGCCGAGGTCGAGGCTGGCTTCGTCTACGCCACCGATGCGGCCATCCAGAAGGACAAGGTCAAGGTCGTCGCCACCATTCCAACCGAGACTGCCATCGCCTATCCGATCGCCGCCGTGACGGCCGCCCCCAATGCGGAGGCGGCGCGCAAGTTCATCGACTACGTGGCCTCGCCGGCCGGCCAGGCGGTGCTGGCGCGCTACGGCTTTCTGAAGCCCTGAGCGCCTGGCTCGTCCTGGCGCTGCGGAAACGGCGCCCACCAGGCCAGCAGCACCGGCGGGATGGACAGCAGCAGCACCCAGCCGAAGAAGCCGACGTACTGGTGGTTCACCGAACTCCACAGCCAGCCGCTGGCCGTGCCGGTGGCCCACTTGGTCAGGGCCATCACGCCGGTGGCCATCGCATAGTGCGCCATCTTGAAAGGGCCGGGCGCCACCTGCTGCATCATGTAGAGCATGTGGCCCACGGAGCCCATGCCGAAGCCGAACTTCTCCAGCGCCACGATGAAGGCGATCCAGGCCGTGCTGTCGGGCTGGCTCTGGCTCAGGTAGTAGTAGGTCAGGTGCGGAACATTGAGCACCAGGGCCAGGATGAAGAACGAGCGCGGCAGCGTGCGCCGGGCGACGAAGAAACCGCCGAGAAAGGCGCCAGCGATGAAGGCCAGGGTGCCCACGCTGCCGTTGATGTGGCCCAGCGCCTCGTTGCCCAGGCCCAGGCCGCCGGCCGTCCGGTCGTCGAGCAGGAACAAGGGGCCGAACTTCTCTATGAATCCTTCGCCGAAGCGGTAGAAGAAGATCACCGCCAGCATCATCCAGATCTGCGGCTTGGCAAAGAACGTGGCCCAGGCCTGGCGCATCGCGGCAAGGCCGTGGCCCTGGCCCTGCATGGATGAAGGCCCGCCGGGCGGCAGCACTCGCAAGTGCCAGAGTCCGAACAGGCCCATGCCTGCGGCGGCCAGCAACACCACGATGACCCAGCACTGCACCCAGGACAGGCCCAGGCGGTCGTGCAGCAGGCCGGTCAGCGAGACCAGCAGGCCCGAAGCCAGCACGGCGCCCAGGTTCCAGCACATGCCCTGCAGGCCGGAATAGCGCGCCTGCTCCTTCGTGCCCACGGTGGTCATGAAGACGCCGTCGGCCACCGTGTCCTGCGTGGCCGAGGCGAATCCGGTGATCCAGAAGAAGGCCAGCGACAGCCGGAAAAAGCCCTCCAGCGGCAGGCAGAGCGCGACGGCACCCAGCGTGGCCATCATCGTGAACTCCATGCTGATCACCCACCAGCGCTTGCTCCGGTAGGCCTCGAGCAAGGGCGCCCACAGCGGCTTGAGCACCCAGGGCAGGTACATCTGCGAGGTGTACAGCGCAATGTCCTCGTTGGGCACGCCCAGGTTCTTGTAGAGGATGGCGGCGACCACGCCCACCATCACATTGGGCAGACCCATGGCGAGGTAGAGCGTGGGCACCCAGCTCAAAGGATGGCGGGCGGCGTGGCTCATGCGTTGCGCGTCCAGACCAGCGATGAGGCCGTCGCTTCGCTCGGGCTACGCTGGCCACCGACCTCGATGCACCAGTGGTGCAGGGCGCCTTCGGTGAGCTCGGCCGTGTAGCGCTCGCCCGTCCGGCTGACACGCCCACGCGCCGCGATCCGGCCCTCGGGCGATGCGACCTCGAAGGCGCTGCTGGCGCCATCGTCGAGCTGGAAGACGCGCAGGCAGACGCCGTCGGCATAGTCGTAATCGGGCCGCTCGGCCTCGGCGCCCCAGGGCAGGACCGTGCCCGGCGCCACATAGAGCGGCAGGCTCAGGAAGTCGTGCTTCTCGCGATGCCAGCGGCCGCCGGCCTTGACCTCGCCCGACAGCAGATGGGTCCAGCGACCTTCGGGAAGGTAGAAGTCCACCTCGCCGTCCTCGCTGAACACCGGGGCCACCAGCAGGGCAGGACCGAGCTGGTACTGGCGGTCCAGCGTGGCGCAGGCCGGGTCATCGGGATGCTCGACCACCATGGCCCGCATCATGGGCACGCCGGTCTGCGTGGCGGCGATGGCCTCGGCATAGAGGTAGGGCATCAGCCGTTGCTTGAGCCGGGTGAAGGCCCGCAGCACGTCGCAGCTTTCTTCGTCGACCAGCCATGGCACCCGGTAGCTGCTGCTGCCGTGCAGGCGGCTGTGCGAGGACAGCAGGCCGAACTGGATCCATCGCTTGTAGACGGCCGGCGGCGGATTGCCTTCGAATCCGCCGATGTCATGGCTCCAGAACGCGAAGCCGCAACTGGTCAGCGACAGGCCGCCGCGCAGGCTCTCGGCCATCGATTCGAAGTTGGACCAGCAGTCGCCGCCCCAGTGCACCGGGAAGCGCTGGCCCGAGGCATAGGTCGAGCGGGCAAAGACCACGGCCTCGGCCAGGCCGCGCTCCTCTTTCAGCAGCTCGAACACCGCCTCGTTGTAGTGCAGCGCGTAGAGGTTGTGCATCTCCACCGGATCGGAACCGTCGTGGTAGCTCACGCCCTCGCTCGGGATGCGTTCGCCGAAGTCGGTCTTGAAGCAGTCCACGCCCATCTTCAGCAGGCGGCGCAGATGGTCCTGGTACCAGGCCTTGGCGGCAGGGTTGCTGAAGTCGACGATGGCCATGCCGGGCTGCCATTGGTCGGTCTGGAACACCTGGCCATTGCTCCGCTTGATGAAGAAGCCTTCGCGGGCTCCTTCGGCGAACAGCGGCGAGCGCTGGGCGATGTAGGGGTTGATCCAGAGGCTGATCTTCAGGCCCCGGCCATGCAGGCGGGCCAGCATGCCCTCGGGGTCGGGGAAGCCGCGCGGGTCCCACTGGAAATCGCACCACTGGAACTCGCGCATCCAGAAGCAGTCGAAATGGAAGACCGCCAGCGGCAGTTCGCGGCGCTTCATCTCGTCGATGAAATGCGTGGCCGTGGCCTCGTCGTACTGCGTGGTGAACGAAGTGGTCATCCACAAGCCGAAGCTCCAGGCCGGCGGCAGCGGCGCGCGGCCGGTGAGGGCGGTGAGCCGCGCGATCACATCCTTGGGCTTGGGACCAGCGAACACCACATAGGACAGGCTCTCGCCCTCACGGCTGAACTGCACCCGCGTGGTCTTCTCCGACGCGACTTCGAAGGAGACCGGTCCGGCTTCATCCACCAGCACGCCATAGCCGCGGCTGCTCAGGTAGAAGGGCACGCTCTTGTAGGCCTGCTCGCAGGCCGTGCCGCCGTCGCGGTTGCTGTTCTCGACCACCTGGCCGTTCTTGATCCAGGGCGTGAAGCGCTCGCCCAGGCCGTAGACGTATTCACCGACGCCGAGCTGCAACTGTTCGTGCATGAAGTTGCCATGCCCGGCGTGCTGCACATAGCCGAGGGCGCGCCAGTCGCTGCGGGTGAGCACCTGGTCGCCCTCGCGGAACACCAGGCTCCAGCCTTCGCCCTTACGGATCTCGACCGAGAGGGCGCCGCTTTGCAGGCGCGCATGGGTCTCGGTCTCGCTGGTCGAAACCTGGGGCCGGGTCTTGCCCGGCATGGGCACATGCAGGCGCGGCGCCTGCGAGGCACTGAAATGCTCGACATGGACGCGGATCGCGCCTTCGATGGGCGAGCTCAGGGTGAGGGTGAGGGTAGGCCCCTGCAAGGTGTCGCCGCGGTGCTTGATGGGCCGGGTCGTCGCCAGGATGACGAGGCGATCCTCATGCACCTCCACGGCGTAGGCTTCGCTCGCGTAATGCGCGGCCACGCCGGGCTGCAGCATCCATTGGCCATCGGTGAATTTCATGCGTCTCCTTTGCGGGGCCGCCTGCCCCGGCTCGTGGTCCTTGCTCGCCATGCCGAACGCGGCCATGGCCCGCTCGGTGCTTGACAAACCCAGTGGTTTATCGTTAAATCACGGCGATTCTTCTGAAATATCCGGTTCAATTCCTGGGTTCGAGTCTCCGCTCCAGAAGCTTGAGACTGGCTTGAGTGGCACTGGAATCTGCAGGCGCCAACATGGCGCAAAGACTCTCAGTCCGGGCGGCAGCATAGCCGAGGCCGGGCTGTTCGCGCGAGTCCTTGCTTTCCCGTAGACCGTTCGATGATCCGTACAGCCGCTGGCTGCACGGATCAACAGCTCATCGTCAGCACTCGACGATGTTCACCGCCAGGCCGCCGCGGGCCGTTTCCTTGTACTTGGTCATCATGTCGGCGCCGGTGTCGCGCATGGTCTTGATGACCTTGTCCAGGCTGACGAAATGCGTGCCATCGCCGCGCAGCGCCATGCGGGCCGCGTTGATCGCCTTGACCGAGGCGATGGCGTTGCGCTCAATGCAGGGGATCTGGACGAGACCGCCGACCGGGTCGCAGGTCAGACCCAGGTGGTGCTCCATGCCGATCTCGGCCGCGTTCTCGACCTGCTCGGGCGTGCCGCCCATCACCTGGCAGAGCGCCGCCGCCGCCATCGAGCAGGCCACGCCGACCTCGCCCTGGCAGCCGACCTCGGCGCCGGAGATCGAGGCGTTTTCCTTGTAGAGGATGCCGATGGCCGCTGCGGTCAGCAGGAAGTCGATCACGCCGTCGTCGTTGGCATGGTGCACGAAGCGCGAGTAGTAGTGCAGGACGGCCGGCACGATGCCGGCTGCCCCATTGGTCGGCGCCGTGACCACACGGCCTCCGGCGGCGTTCTCCTCGTTCACCGCCAGCGCGTAGAGATTGACCCAGTCCATCACCTGCAGCGGATCGCGCAGCGCGGCCTCTGGATTCGCGGTCAGGTCGCGGTGCAGCTGGGCCGCACGGCGCTTGACCTTGAAGCCGCCGGGCAGGATGCCCTCGGTCTTGCAGCCGCGGGTCACGCAGTCCTGCATCACCTGCCAGATCCTCAAGAGACCGGCGCGGGTCTCTTCATCGCTGCGCCAGTGCCGCTCGTTGCGACGCATGACTTCGGCGATGGAGATGCCGTGCGCCTTGGTCAGGGCCAGCAGCTCGTCGCCGGTCTTGAAAGGGTAGGGCAGGACCGTCGCATCGGGAGCGATCACCTTTTGCTTGGAACCATCGGCCGCCACCTCGTCGCTGACGATGAAGCCGCCGCCGACCGAGTAATAGACGCGGTTGGCGATCTCATTGCCTTCGGCATCGAAGGCCAGGCAGCGCATGCCGTTGGCATGGAAGGGCAATGACTCGCGGCGCTTGAACACCAGGTCCTTGGCTTCGTCGAAGCGCACGGCCTGCTTGCCGACCACGCTCAGGTCGCCGGCGCGAATCGCGGCGAGCAGCGAAGGAATCGCCTCGATGTCCACCGTGTCCGGCTCATGGCCCGCCAGGCCCAGCAGCACGGCCGTGTCGCTGCCATGGCCCTTGCCGGTGGCGCCGAGGCTGCCGTACAGGATGACCTGGACACGGGCCACGCGGGCCAGCAGGCCCTCATGGTCCAGGCGCAGCCCGAACAGGCGCGAGGCGCGCATCGGGCCCACCGTATGCGAGCTGGACGGACCGATGCCGATCTTGAAAAGGTCGAAGACCGAGACTGCCATGCAGACTCCTTGTTAGAGCCATTGAGGACCCTCGCGAGGCGAGGGGCTCACATCCTCACTCGTAGGCCGACACCGGCAGGCAGGAGCAGACCAGGTTGCGGTCGCCGTAGACGTTGTCCACGCGGCCCACCGGAACCCAGTACTTCTGGCGGCGCAGCGTCGCCACCGGGTAGGCGGCGGCTTCGCGGCTATAGGCATGGGTCCATTCGGTCTTAAGCAGGCTCTCGGCCGTGTGCGGCGCATTGACCAGAGGGTTGTCCTCGCGAGGCAGCTTGCCAGCCTCGACCTCGGCGATCTCGGCGCGGATCTGCAGCATGGCGTCGCAGAAGCGGTCCAGCTCGAACTTGGACTCGCTCTCGGTCGGCTCGACCATCAGCGTGCCGGCCACCGGGAAGCTCAGCGTCGGGGCGTGGAAGCCGTAGTCGATCAGGCGCTTGGCCACGTCTTCGGCGCTGACGCCCGAGGTCTCCTTCAGCGGACGCAGGTCCAGGATGCACTCGTGGGCCACGCCGCCACCCTTGACGCCGGCGATGTTGCCGCTGAAGTGGATGTCGTAGGCATCGGCCAGGCGGGCGGCCACGTAGTTGGCCGACAGGATGGCGGTCTCGGTGGCGGCGGTCAGGCCGTCGGCACCCATCATGCGGACATACATCCACGAGATCGGCAGCACGGCCGCGTTGCCCAGCGGCGCGGCGGACACGGCACCGATGGCGGTCTCGCTCTGGTAGCCGGCCGAACGGTGGGTCGGCAGGAACGGAACCAGGTCGGCGACCACGCAGACCGGGCCGACGCCCGGGCCGCCACCGCCGTGCGGAATGCAGAAGGTCTTGTGCAGGTTCAGGTGACTCACGTCGCCGCCGAACTCACCCGGCGCAGCCACGCCGACCAGCGCGTTCATGTTGGCGCCGTCGACATACACGCGGCCGCCATGCGAACGGACCAGCTGGCAGATCTCCTTCACATGGGTGTCGAACACGCCGTAGGTGGAGGGGTAGGTGATCATGATCGCCGCCAGCTTGTCGGCATGCTGCTCGCACTTGGCCTTCAGGTCGGCCAGGTCGATATTGCCTTCCTTGTCGCACTTGGTGACCACCACCTGCATGCCCACCATCTGGGCCGAGGCCGGGTTGGTGCCATGGGCCGACTCGGGAATCAGGCAGACCTTGCGATGGCCTTCGCCGCGCGACTCATGCCAGGCCTTGATGGCCAGCAGGCCGGCGTATTCGCCCTGCGAGCCGGCGTTGGGCTGCAGGCTGATGCCCGAGTAGCCGGTGGCTTGGCAGAGCCAGGCGGTCAGCTGCTCATTCAGCAGCGCATAGCCAGCCAGCTGGTCATGCGGTGCGAACGGGTGGACGCCAGCGAACTCGGGCCAGGTGACCGGAATCATCTCGGCCGTGGCGTTGAGCTTCATGGTGCAAGAGCCCAGCGGAATCATCGAGCGGTCCAGGGCCAGGTCCTTGTCGGCCAGGGCGCGCAGGTAGCGAAGCATCTCGGTTTCCGAGTGGTGCGTGTTGAAGACCGGGTGGGTCAGGTAGTCGCTCGTGCGGACCAGCTCGGCCGGGATCAGCGAAGCCACACCCTTCTCGAAGGAGGCCAGGTCTGCAGTGACGCCGAACACGGCCAGGATGGCGGCCAGGTCTTCGCGCGTCGTGGTCTCGTCCAGCGAGATCGTGAGGCTGTCGGCACCGGCGCGGCGGAAGTTCATGCCGGCGGCCACGGCGGCGGCCAGGATGGCTTCGGTCTTGGCACCGGTGCTGAGCTGCAGCGTGTCGAAGGCGCGGCCGTTGCCCTTGAAGTCACCCAGGGCCTTGGCCAGGATGGCCGTGTAGCTGGCCACGCGCTGGGCGATGCGCTTCAGGCCCTGCGGGCCGTGGTAGACCGCATACATGCTGGCCACGACGGCCGGCAGCACCTGGGCGGTACAGATGTTGGACGTGGCCTTCTCGCGGCGGATGTGCTGCTCGCGGGTCTGCAGGGCCAGGCGGTAGGCCGGGTTGCCATGCGTGTCCACGCTGATGCCGACCAGGCGGCCGGGCAGGTTGCGCTTGTACTCGTCCTTGCAGGCCATGTAGGCGGCGTGCGGGCCGCCATTGCACATGGGCATGCCGAAGCGCTGCGTCGTGCCCACGGCGATGTCGGCGCCTTGCTCGCCGGGCGACTTGATCAGCGTCAGCGCCAGCAAGTCGGCCGCGGCGATCAGCAGACCGCCCTGGGCATGGACCGCGTCGGCGATGGCCTGCAGCGAGCGGATCTCGCCGTTGACGCCCGGATACTGGACCAGGGCGGCGAAGCATTCGATCTTGCCGGCGTCCTCGGCCTTGCCGACCTGGACCGTGATGCCCAGCGGCTCAGCGCGGGTGCGCACCACTTCCAGCGTCTGCGGCAGCACGTCGTCAGCGACGAAGAAGACGGTGCTCTTGCTCTTGCCCACGCGGTCGGCCAGGGTCATGGCCTCGGCGGCGGAGGTGGCTTCGTCCAGCATCGACGAATTGGCGATGGCCATGCCGGTCAGGTCGCAGACCATGGTCTGGAAGTTGACCAGCGCTTCCATGCGGCCTTGCGAGATCTCGGCCTGGTAGGGCGTGTACGCGGTGTACCAGGCGGGGTTCTCGAGGATGTTGCGCAGGATGACGCCGGGCGTCAGCGTGTCGTAGTAGCCCTGGCCGATGTAGCTCTTGAGCACCTTGTTCTTGCTGGCGAGCGCCTTCAGTTCCTTCAGCGCCTGGACTTCGCCCACGGCAGCGGGCAGGTCCATGCCGACCGAGCGCTTGATGCTGGCAGGCACGATGGCCTCGATCAGCGCACGGCGCGAGGCCGAGCCGATGACGGACAGCATGCCGGCTTCGTCGGCGGCGTCGGGCCCGATGTGGCGGGCGTGGAATTCGGTGGCGTTCTCGAGCTCGGCGAGGGGCTTCAGGGCAGACATCAGCATGGCAACAATCCTTGCAAAGGCGCCGGCCGACTTGTGGTCAGGGCCGGCGCCGGTGGGGCCTGTTCGGTCGTTCAGGTCCCGTTTTCTTGAATCAGAGGCGAATCAGCTGTTCTTGACCAGCTCGTCGTAGGCCGTGCTGTCCATCAGCGCGTCCAGCTGGCCGGGGTTGCTCAGCTTGACCTTGAAGAACCAGCCGCTGTTCAGCGGGTCGGTGTTGGCCAGGGCCGGGTCGTTGCGCAGGTCTTCGTTGACTTCGGTGATCTCGCCGTCCACCGGCATGTAGACGTCGGCAGCGGCCTTCACCGACTCGACCACGCCGGCCACTTCCTTCTCGGCATAGCTCTTGCCGACTTCGGGCAGGTCGACGAAGACCACGTCGCCCAGCGCTTCCTGCGCGTGGACCGTGATGCCCACGATGGCAGTGCCGTCGGCTTCGATCTTGAGCCATTCGTGGTCGGGCGTGTACTTGATGGTCATGGTGGAGGGCTCCGTGTTGGTCGGATGAAAAGTAGGAACGATAGGGGACGACGATCAGCCGCGGTAGTAGCGGTTGGGCGTGAACGGGGTGGGCGAGACGGTCATAGGCGTGCGCTTGTCGCGGACGATGGCGAACAGCTCGGTGCCTTGCGCGGCATGGGCGGTGGCCACATAGGCCAGGGCGACCGGCTTGTTGACCGTGGGGCCCAGCGTGCCGCTGGTGACGACGCCGACTTCGGTGCCGTCGGCGGTGACGATCTTGGCGCCTTCGCGCACCGGCATGCGCTCGGAACCGACCAGGCCCACGCGCTTGCGGGCAGCGCCGCTGGCCAGCTGCTGGTCGATCACGGCAGCACCGGGGTAGCCGCCGGCACGGGCGCCACCGGCGCGGCGCACCTTCTGGATCGCCCAGGTCAGCGAGGCTTCGACCGGGTTGGTGTTGGTGTCGATGTCATGGCCGTAGAGGCACAGGCCGGCTTCCAGGCGCAGCGAATCGCGGGCGCCGAGGCCGATGGGCTTGACTTCCGGCTGGGCCAGCAGCTTGCGGGCCAGGGCCACGGCCTGGTCCTGGTGGACCGAGATCTCGTAGCCGTCTTCGCCGGTGTAGCCCGAGCGGGTCAGGAAGGTGGGGATGCCGTCCAGCTCGAAGAAACCGCCGGTCATGAAGGTCAGCTTGGCGACCTCCGGGTTCAGGCGCGACAGCGCGGTCACGGCCTCGGGGCCTTGCAGGGCCAGCAGGGCCTGTTCGGGCATGGTGATCACTTCGCACTGGCCGCCCAGCTTGGCCTGCATGTGGGCGATGTCCTGCTCCTTGCAGCCGGCGTTGACGACCACGAAGAGGTCGTCGAGTCGGCGGCAGACCATCAGGTCGTCGAGGATGCCGCCCTCATCATTGGTGAAGAGTGCGTAGCGCTGCTTGAAGACGCCCAGGTCGACGATGTCCACCGGGACGATGGTTTCCAGCGCTTCGGCGGCCTTGGGGCCGACCAGGCGCACCTGGCCCATGTGGGAGACGTCGAACAGGCCGGCAGCGGCGCGGGTGTGCTTGTGCTCGGCCATCACGCCGGTGGCGTATTGCACCGGCATGTCGTAGCCGCCGAAGGGCACCATCTTGGCGCCGAGTTCGATGTGGAGGGCGTGCAGCGGGGTCTTCAGCAGGGCATCAGCGGACATGGCAGTGGGCTCAGGGCAATCAAAGGTCCCACCCGGGTAGGGTGGGGGAGTTTGCCCAGGCTGTCCGTGGTACTTGAGAGATTGACCGCCGGCGAATCGCCCGCAGCTTGCCCCTTCAGTGGACGGGCTCGGGGGCCCGCCTCTCTCCAGCTTGGAACGCCCGCATCGGGGCGTTTTGTCAGTCCTTTTGCCTGAGCGTTCGAGACTTGGGATCAACCGGTGTCTCTGCGCCTTCGGCGGCTCCCGCTAGGGAACTCTCTCCTGACGGCGCGGATTGTAGCCAGGCTTTTAAGCGCCGCCTAAGTCGCCCATGCAGAATTTGCGCCCATGCGCATTCTTCTGGTCGAGGACGATTCCATGATCGGCGAGCAACTGCTGGAGCTGCTGCGCGCCGAAGCCTATGCGGTGGACTGGGTGAGGGATGGCGAGCTGGCCGACGCGGCCTTGCTGACCGAGTCCTACGACCTGGTCCTGCTGGACCTGGGCCTGCCCAAGCGCGACGGCATGAGCGTGCTGCGTGCCCTGCGCGCGCGCAAGCAGGCCATGCCGGTGCTGATAGCTACGGCACGCGATGCGGTGGAGCAGCGCATCGCCGGACTCGATGCCGGCGCCGACGACTACGTGCTCAAGCCCTTCGAGCTGCATGAGCTGCTGGCCCGCATCCGGGCGCTGCTGCGGCGTGCCAGCGGCCGGGCCGAACCCGTTTACGGCTACAAGAACGTGAGCATCAATCCCGCCACCCGCGAGGTGCTGCTGGAGGGCCGGCCGGTGACGCTGTCGTCACGGGAATGGGCCGTGCTGGAGCCGCTGCTGGCCCGCCCCGGCCTGGTGCTGTCGCGCCAGCAGCTGGAAGACAAGCTCTACAGCTGGAAGGACGAGATCTCCAGCAATGCGGTCGAGGTCTACATCCACGGCATCCGCAAGAAGCTGGGCGCCGGGCTGATCGAGAACGTACGCGGTGTCGGCTACCGGGTTCCCAAGGAATGAGCCGCCTGATCGCCTGGGGCCTGATGCCCCGCTCGCTGCGCAACCGCCTGGTGCTGATCCTGTTCGCCCTGTTGTCGCTGGCGGCGCTGCTGCAGGGGGGCAGCGCCTACCGCAATGCGCTGGCCGAGACCGACGAGATCTTCGACTACCAGATGCAGCAGATGGCCTTCTCATTGCGCGGCGACCTGGTCTCGGGCAGCGGCACGGTGAGCGTCCCTCTGGGCGAGGACCAGAGCTTCGATTTCCTGGTCCAGGTCTGGAGCCTCAGCGGCACGCCGCTGTTCCGCTCGCCCGGCGAGGACTGGCTGCCGCAGCGCGCGGTGCTGGGCTTCTCGGAGGTCGATTCGCGCGGCAAGCGTTATCGCGTGTTCTCGATGCAGACCCGCTACCAGGTGGTGCAGATCGCCCAGGACCTGTCGGTGCGCAGCCGCATGGCCCGACAGCTGGCCTTGCGTACGGTGGCGCCGGTCGCCCTGATGCTGCCCTTGCTGGCCCTGTCGGTGTGGTGGGTGGTCAGTGCTTCCTTGAACCCGGTCTCGAGGGTGCGCGAGCAATTGGCGCAGCGCCGGCCTGATGACCTGACGCCGGTGCCGGATCACGAATTGCCCAGCGAAGTGCAGCCGCTGGTGCGCGAGATGAATTCCTTGCTGGAACGGGTGCGGGCCGCCTTCGAGGCGCAGCAGCATTTCGTGGCCGATGCCGCGCATGAGCTGCGCTCGCCGCTGGCGGCGCTGAAGCTGCAGCTGGAATCGCTACAAAGGGCCGGTGGCGACGAGGAGCGCGCCGCCGCGTTCCAGCGCCTGGGCACGGGCATAGACCGCGCAGCCCATTTGATCGAACAGCTGCTGCTGCTGGCGCGAGCCGAGGGCCGCGAGCCTGCTGCGGTCAGGTCGGTGGACCTGGAATCGCTGTGCCGCGAGGCCGTGGTCGAGGCCTCGGACCCGGCCAGGGAAAAGCAGATCGACCTGGGACTGGAGGCCAGTGAGGCACTGACCGCGCACGGCCAGCCGGAAGCGCTCCGCATCCTGCTGCGCAATCTGCTGGACAACGCCATCAAGTACACACCGGCCGGCGGCCGTGTGGACCTGAGCCTGTCACAAGCCGGGTCGGGTCGGGCGCTGTTGCTGGTCGAGGACAGCGGCCCTGGCATCGCTTCCGAAGACAGCGAGCGGGTGTTCGACCGCTTCTACCGCGGCAACGGCCAGCTGCGCGCCCAAGGCGCCGGCCTGGGCCTGGCCATCGTGAAGGCCATCGCCGACCGGCATGGCGCGAAGCTGGAACTCGACCGCTCGCGCCGCCTCGGAGGCCTGGCCGTGCGAGTGCTGCTGCCCAGGGGCGACGCTGCCGGCTGAGCGGCCGGCAGGCGCACGCTCAAGCCGCTGCGGTCAACCGGCGGCGGCGCGTCCAAGCCAGACCCGCCAAGGCCAGGCCGGTCAACACCAGCGCACCGGGCTCGGGCAGGCGGCCGTCTTCGGCCTGGAACACCGCAAAGCCCCAGTTGCTGTCCGTGAAGTCGGTGTCCTTGCCACCGACAAAATCACCATAGCGTTGCCAATGGGCACCGGTCGTGTCCTGGTAGCCGGTCTGCTTGGCGGTAAATCGGCTGGTATCGCCGTCCTCGTTGTCCGCAAAGGCAAGCCACATGGCACCGCAGCAGGCGACGCCACCGCCAAGCGGGGCAGCCGACTCGGCATCCAGCACCGCCACCAGGGCGTTGGCCGCGTCATTGGCTGCCAGGGCATTGCCGAGAAAGCTCGGCAGGTTCACGCCAAACACCGAGTTGTAGGAGCCGAAAACGAAGGAGACGTTGTAGCTCGTGCCACCGACGTCGAGATGCTGGACCCCGGTGGCGACATTGCCGGAATAGGTGACAACCGGTGCGGCCGTGACCAGGCCACCGATCAGCAGGCCGCCGGCCAGCGCGAGTGGCTGCAGGAGCCGGGAGAGGGACTTCGTCATGATGACCTCCTGGACTTGGAACCGGGCGTTTGTGGCGAGCACAAATCGCGCCGCGTCGGAGCATGGAGGGAAACGCGCTTGCAATCAATCCCTTGCCATTGGCCTCAGGCCAAGCCCCTCGCTGTTTGTCGGGTTCTCCGACATCGGTACCGAGCGCCGCCCCTTTAAGCGACACCTAAGCCGGCCGCTGCAAAGTCCATTGCATCCGCTTTGTTCCCATGAAAGGAGACGATGTGATGAACACCGAACGAACCATTTCCGCCAAGCGCCTGGTCTGGGCCCTGGCCACGGCCGGCGTGCTGGGCGCGGCCACCGGCGCGCTGGCCATGAAGGGCAGCGCCGCCGCGATGGCACCGGCCCATGAGCAAGCGGCCCTGCTGGCCAGCGCTGCGGCGACGGCGACGGCAGCGGCCCCGCCGACCAGCGCGGCAGCGCCTACGACGCTGGCCTTGCCCGACTTCGCCAGCATCGCCGCCCGCCAGGGCGGGGCCGTGGTCAACATCAGTGTGACCGGCTCGACCAAGCAGGCGAACGGAGCGTTGCAGCGCCGCGTGCCGATCGACGAAGACGATCCGCTGTTCGAGTACTTCCGCCGCTTCCAGATCCCGGGCCAGCCGGGCCAGCGCGAAATGCCGTTGCGCGGCCAGGGCTCGGGCTTCATCGTCAGCGCCGACGGCATCATCCTGACCAATGCCCATGTGGTGCGCGATGCCAAGGACGTGACGGTCAAGCTGACCGACCGGCGCGAATTCACGGCCAGGGTGCTGGGCGCCGACCCCAAGACCGACGTGGCCGTGCTGAAGATCGAGGCCAGGAACCTGCCCGTGGTGCAGCTGGGTGCGACCAAGGACCTGCGAGTCGGCGAATGGGTGCTGGCCATTGGCTCGCCCTTCGGCTTCGAGAACAGCGTCAGCGCCGGCGTGGTCAGCGCCAAGGGCCGCGCCCTGCCGCAGGAGAGTTTCGTACCGTTCATCCAGACCGATGTGGCCATCAACCCCGGCAATTCGGGCGGTCCGCTGTTCAATGCGCGCGGCGAGGTGGTCGGCATCAATTCGCAGATCTACAGCCAGAGCGGCGGCTATCAGGGCCTGTCGTTCGCGATTCCCATCGAGGTGGCCAACCGCGTGCGCCAGCAGATCGAGAAGGGCGGCAAGGCCCAGCATGCGCGCCTGGGCCTGGTGATCCAGGACGTGAACCAGGGCTTCGCGGATTCCTTCAAGCTGGACCGGCCCGAGGGTGCCCTGGTGGCGAGCGTGGAGGAGGGCGGCCCGGGTGCCAGGGCCGGCCTGCGCTCGGGCGACGTGATCCTTGCGCTGGACGGCAAGCCCATCGTCGCCTCCAGCGACCTGCCGGCGATGCTGGGCCTGGCCACGCCGGGCGAATCGGTCAAGCTCGAGGTCTGGCGCCAGGGCCGGCGCGAGACGATTTCGGCCAAGCTTGGCGACGCCTCGGACAAGCCCGCGCTAGCGGCCGAGGCCGACGACCAGGCCTCGCCCGGCCAGCCCAAGCTGGGCCTGGCCCTGCGTCCGCTGCAACCCGAGGAGCGGCGCGAAAGCGGCGCGCGGGACGGCCTGCTGGTCCAGGACGTGACAGGGCCGGCCGCCAGCGCCGGCGTGCGCCCCGGCGATGTGCTGCTGGCGATCAACGGCACGCCGGTCGGCTCGGTCGAACAAGTGCGCAAGGTGGTCGGCGAAGCCGGCAGGTCGGTGGCCCTGCTGGTCCAGCGTGGCAGGGACAAGATCTTCCTGCCGGTCAAGCTGGGATGAAGATCGAGGATTGAATGAAAAAGGGGCCGCTGCTGCGGCCCCTTCGCTTTGTTGCGCCAGCGGTCAGTGACCGTGGCCGTGCGACATCGACATCTGGTCCATGTCTATGGGCATCCCGGCACCGGCCGCGCCGTCGAAGAAGAAGGGCTTGCGCGGCTTGTTGCGCGACACCACTTCGTTCATCGTGCCCGGCTCGTAGACCCTGCCGTTGATCATCACCTGGCTGATGCGGTCGCTCTGGCGGATGTCCTTGAGCACGTCGCCGTCGATGATCACCAGGTCGGCCAGCTTGCCGACTTCCAGCGAACCTATGTCCTTGTCGAGGCCGAGGTAGCGGGCCGGGTTGAGCGTGGCGCTGCGCAGCGCTTCGAGCGAGCTCATGCCGCCCAGGCCGAACATCCACATCTCCCAATGCGCACCCAGGCCTTCGCGCTGGCCGTGGGCGCCGATGTTGGTCGACACGCCGGCGCGCTGCAGTTCGGTCGCGGTCTTGGCCACCTGGATGACGTTGAAGTCTTCCTCGGGGGCGGTCTCGCGGCGCACGCTGCGCGGCACCAGCACGCTGGCCGGCACGTACTTGCTCAGGATGGGGTGCTTCCAGACCTCGGTGCGCGCGTACCAGTAGTGCTCGCCGTCCAGGCCGCCGTAGGCCACGTTCAGCGTCGGCGTGTAGCCGACTTGCGTCTGGCTCCAGAACTGCTTGACGTCGTCATAGACCTTGGCGATGGGCAGCGCATGCTCGACGCCGGTATGGCCGTCCACCACCATGCTCATGTTCAGCTGGAACATGGAGCCGCCCTCGGGCACGACCATCATGCCGGTCTGGCGGGCCGCCTCAATCACCTGCTGGCGCTGCTCGCGGCGCGGCTGCTGGTAGCTCTTGACGCTGATCGCGCCGACCGCCTTCATCCGCTTCAGGTGGGTGAGGGCGTCCTCGTAGTTGTTGATCACCGCCGTGAACGAGGTCTTGGCGCCGTAGAGGATGGTGCCGGTGGAGTAGATGCGCGGGCCGACGACCAGGCCGGCACGCTGCATTTCGGACTGCGTGAAGATCTCGCCCGTGCTGTTGCTGGGGTCGTGGATGGTGGTCACGCCGAAGGCCAGCGAGGCGTAGTTGACCCAGCTCTGCTGCGGGATCAGCGAGCTCTCGCCCATGCCGCCATGCCAGTGGGCATCGACGAAGCCCGGCACCACGGTCTTGCCCTTGGCGTCGATGGTCTTGGCATCGGCCGGCACCGCCACTTCGCCGCTCTTGCCGACGGCCACGATGCGGTTGCCGTCCACGACCAGCACGCCGTTCTCGATCACCTCGTCACCGCGCATGGTGGCGATGCGGGCGCCGGTGATGGCGATCTTGCCGGCGGGCTTGTCGCTGGCCTGCTGGAAGCCGATCTTCTGGCCGTTCTCCTGCGGCTTGTAGCTGGCCGGCTTGCCGTCGGCGCCCACGGCGAAGGCCTGGGCCAAAGGCGCGGTGAACAGCTCGTCGCCGAGCGAGAAGTGCAGCTTCTGGCTGTCGCCAGACCAATGCATCTGCTCACCGGCATTCACGTCCAGCTGGCGCACCGGGATGCTGTCCATCTTGGGCGCGACGCTGATCGGCTTGCCGGTCTGGGGCAGGGGGATCACATAGGCGTGGAAGCGCTCGGTGAAGCCCAGCCACTGACCGTCCGGCGAGATCGCGTACTCGGCGCCGTTGTCGCTACGGGCGACCTCGGTCTCCGTGCGTTCCTTCAGGTCGATGCGGACCAGCTTGCGCAGACTGTCGACCTCGCTGGTCGACTGGCTGCGGCTGACGTAGACGAAGTCATTGGAAGCGCCGAACTGCGGCGAGTCTCCGTCCTTGGCGATGCGCTGCGGCTGGCCCTTGCCATCGGCCGCCACCAGGTAGACGCCGTTCTCCATGCCGTGCCAGGGCGTGGTCAGGAAGCCGCCGCGCGACTTCTGGTAGACCACGCTCTTGCCGTCGGGCGAGAAGCGCGGCGCCAGGTACTTGCCGGGCGCGCTGGTCAGCACGGTTTCCTTGCCGCTGGCGACGTCGAGCTTGCGCACCGCGCCCAGCTTCTCGTCGTTCCAGCTGACGTAGACCAGCTCCTTGCCGTCGCGCGAGAAGCTGGGGAAGAACTCGAAATGCTCGCCCTGCTGCTTGGTCAGGCGGCGCGGCTGGCCATTGCCAGCCAGGTCCTTGACGTAGAGATGACCCAGGGCCGAATAGACGGCCGTCTTGCCGTCCGGCGAGACGCGCACCCAGCGCAGCATGCGAACGTCGAACTGGTCGGGCGCCACCACCTGCGCCACGCGCAGGGCCTCGCGCACTTCACGCGTGTCCTTGACATGGAACGGGATCTCGGCGGCGCTGCCCTTGAACGGGTCCACACGCCAGAGCTTGCCCTGGGCCCAGACCACGATCTGCTTGGCATCGGGCGTCCAGGCGAACGAGGGATAGACGCCGTAGACCGACCAGGATTCCTGCAGGTCGCGTTCCAGCTGGCCCCAGGCCGGGAACTCGCGGCCGGTGGCCAGGTCCTTCAGGAACAGCGTGCTCTGGTTGCGGATGCGGCGCACGAAGGCCAGGTACTTGCCATCGGGCGAGGGCGTCGGGCGGATCGCGCCGCCGGGGCCCTGGACAAAGGCTTCGGTCGTGCCGTCGCGCAGGTCCTGGCGGAAGATCTTGAAGATCTCGCCATTGCCGTCCTTGTTGTATTCGAAGCTGCGGCCGGGCGTGGCGTCGTTCGAGTAGTACAGATGGTTGCCGTCCGGCGACAGGGCCGGCTCGCCCAGGTCCTTCTGCCAGTTGGGCTTCTCGTTCAGTTGCAGGCCCTTGCCGCCGTCCAGGTGGTACATCCAGATCTCGCCCGAGCCGGCCGAGCGGGTGCCGGTGTAGTGTTTGCGGGCCAGCAGGTACTTGCCGCTGGGATGCCAGATCGGGTTGTTGAGCAGGCGGAAGTCTTCCTTGGTGACCTGGCGGGCATTGCTGCCGTCGGCATTCATCACCCAGACGTTGTCGCCACCGGCGGCATCGCTCAGGAAGGCGATCTGCTTGCCGTCCGGCGACCAGCGTGCCTGGTGCTCCCATGCCATCGAATGGGTCAGGGCCTTGGCCTCGCCACCGGCGATGGGCATCACATAGAGGTCGCCGAGCAGGTCGAACACCAGGCTCTTGCCGTCGGGGCTCACGTCCACGCTCATCCAGCTGCCGGTTCGGGTGTCGATGCTGACCGTCTTGGACGGACCGGGCGGTGTATTGACGTTCCAGCTCGGCTTCTTGGCGCCGTCGGTCGAGGCAGCAGGGGCCGGGGACTGGGCGTTCGCGCCCTGGCTCAGGCCCAGGATCAGGGCGGAGGCCAGCAGGCTCAGGCGCGGATGGCGCATGGCGGCGAAAGTGGACATCGGACGACTCTTTCGTTGTGAGAAGGAGGAAAGAAAGAAAACAGGCGGCGCGAAGCATAGCGGGCTCGGGGAGGGGTGGCCAAAGGCAGGGCGGGTCATCCCGGATGGTCAGGCCATGCGACGAAATCCCCGCGCAGACACAGCGATCACCGTGAGCTGTGCGCTCTGTAACCAGGACTTGCTTGCGGCCTTGACAGAAATCGTCGAGCATCGGCGCACATGCATCGTTGGATCGCCGCCTCGCGGCTGTTCTAGGGGGACGGTGTGCAGTTGCTTGCAGAGTTGGCCACGCCCGACGTGGCCGTCGATTCGCTGGCCTCGCGGCCTGGCTTTCTGGCGGACCAGGTTGCCGGCCCTTCGGCCAGGCGGCGTGCCCTGCTGACGCTGGGCCTTTCGCTGTTGGTCTTCCTGGCCCTGGCACCGCTGGCGCGCGTTCAGCTCTCGCCGGTTCCGGCCTTCATCCCCATCTACGAAACTGCCCTGGTCGTCAACGACCTGATCACGGCCGTGCTGCTGTTCGGCCAGTACCGCATCCTTCGTTCGCGGGCGCTGCTGTCGCTGGCCTGCGGCTATCTGTTCACCGCCCTGGTGGCCTGCGTTCACGCACTGAGTTTTCCGGGCCTGTTCGCGCCGGCCGGCTTGATCGGCGGCGGGAGTCAGACCACGGCCTGGCTCTACATGCTCTGGCATGCCGGTTTTCCGCTCTACGTGCTGGCCTATGTGCTTCTGAAGCAGGGCGGTCAGCGGGCAGGGCGCCGGGAAACCTGGGCCCTGCCGGGCCTGACGGTCTGCCTGGTCGCGGCCGGAGCGCTGCTGGCCACGGTCGGCGAAGACTGGCTACCGGCTTTGATGCGCGGAAATCGCTATGCACCGGCCATGCTTGCCACGGTCACGTGCGTCTGGGCCTGCAGTCTGCTGGCGCTGTACAAGCTCTGGCGCCTGCCCGAGCGCAGCGTTCTGGACCTCTGGTTGATGGTGGCGCTATCGGCCTGGCTGTTCGACATCGCGCTGTCCGCTCTGCTGAACGGCGGACGCTACGACCTGGGTTTCTATGCCGGCCGCATCTACGGCCTGATCGCCTGCAGCCTGGTCTTGTTCGAACTGCTGCTGGAAAACGCCAGCCTCTACAACCGCCTGGCCCGCCAGTACGAGCGCGACCGCCTGGTCAGCGCCGAACTCGAAGTGGCGCGCGATGCCGCCGAGACCGCCAACGTGGCCAAGAGCATGTTCCTGGCGAACATGAGCCACGAGATCCGCACGCCCATGAACGCCATCGTGGGCCTGACCACGCTGATGCTGGAAACCAAGCTCGACGGACGCCAGCGCGACTACATGCGCAATGTCCACACCTCGTCCAAGGCGCTGCTGACCTTGCTCAACGACATCCTCGACTATTCCAAGGTCGAGGCCGGCCGCATGACACTGGAAAACGAGGAATTCAGCCCCGAGGAGACCATAGAGAACGTCGGCAACCTGTTTGCCGCCAAGCTCGAGGAATCAGGGCTTGAGCTGCTCTACCGGGTCGAGAAGGATGTGCCCCAGCGTCTGCTGGGCGATGCGCTGCGTTTGAGCCAGGTTCTGAACAACCTGGTGGGCAATGCCATCAAGTTCACACCGCGCGGCGAGATCGTCATCGGCCTGGAACAGGTGGCGCGGGCCGAGGGCAGGGTGCAGCTTCGCTTCAGCGTCAGCGATACCGGCGTGGGCCTATCGAAGGAGCAGCGGCAGCGCCTGTTCGAGTCCTTCAGCCAGGGCGACCGCAGCGTGGCGCGCAAATACGGCGGCACCGGCCTGGGCCTGGCCATCTGCAAGCGCCTGGTCGGCCTGATGGACGGCGAGTTCACGGTCGGCAGCACGCCGGGCGAGGGCAGTTGCTTCAGCTTCACCGCCTGGTTTGGCGAAACCGTCAGCAAGTCTCAGCCGCCCGACCTCCATCGCATCCTTGGCATGCGGACCCTGGTGGTGGACAACCAGCCCACGGGCCGCCTGATCCTGCAGCAGCAACTGCAGCGCTGGCGCTTCCAGGTCGCCACGGCCTCGTTCGGTGACGAGGCCCTGCACAAGCTGCGGCGCGCCGAGGCGGTGGCGCCTTATGAGCTGGTGCTGCTGGACTGGAAGGCGGCCGGCCATCACTTCATCGAGCAACTCTGGCCCCTGGTGGCCGAGCGCAAGGCCGAGCCGCCTATCCTGGTAGTTATGGTCAATCTGCATGCAGCCGACCAGGTGCAAGCGCTGCTGGAAGGCAATTCTCGAGCGCTGATGCTGGTCAAGCCGGTGACGCCCTCGCGCCTGTTCGAAGCAATCGTCCAGCTCCAGCATGCAGGGGCCGAGCCGCCGTCGGAACCGGCGCCGCGCAAGTCGGATTGGGCCGCCAGCCTGCAGCCGCTGCGCGGTGCGCGGGTGCTGCTGGCCGAGGACAACCCGGTCAACCAGCAGATCGCCATGGCCTTCCTGGCCATGGGCGGCCTGGAGGTCACGGTGGCCGCCAACGGCGTCGAGGCGGTGGACTGGTTCAAGCGCGACCGTTTTGACGTGATCCTGATGGACGTCCAGATGCCCGAACTGGACGGCATCCCGGCGACACGCCTGATTCGCAGCTTGCCCGGCGGCGATGCCATTCCCATCATTGCGATGACAGCCGCCGTGCTGGACGAAGACCGGCAGGAATGCCTCGCCGCCGGCATGAATGCCCATGTGTCCAAGCCCATAGACCCGAGCGAGCTGATCCGCACGCTGCTGGCATGGGTGCCTCCAGTCGAGACAGGAACCCGGCCCGCGGCATCTTCGGCGCCTGGCTCCTGACTCACTGACGGACTTGCTTGCTTGCTAGACTGCCGCTCCAGGCAAGCCAACAACGAGGTAGGGACATGGCAACGAACAAGTCAGCGTTTGGGCCGATGCTGTCGGCCGTCATTGCATCGATGCTCGGTGCGTCCGCGCCCGCCGCTACCGAGAGCCTGTCGCCCCAGCAGCGGCAACAACAGGCCGAGACCGGCGAACAAGTGCGCCTCACGGCCGTCATTCATTTCGACTTCCAGGGGCAGGCCCGCGTGGTCGACCTGCGCAACGTCAGCGGCAACCTGCCTCAGGGCTTCAAGGAGACTTTGCAGCAACGCCTGCTGGCGGTGAAAGTGCCGCCGCCGACGCTGAACGAGCAACCGGTGGACTGGCGGACCGGCGCCTTGATCTCGCTGGGCATAGAGCGCCAGGCCGATGGCGGCGGCCAGCTCACGATCAAGCAACTGCGCTTTGTGCCCTTGGCCGTTTTCACCGGCATGCTGGACCTGCCGCGTGCCGTCTCGTCGGCCAACAATTTCGACCATCGCTTCGAAGTCGTCTGCGAGATCGACGCCGAAGGCCATTGCGATGCCAGTGTGGAAGCCCCGGTGCCCATGCCCGAGCCGGTTCGCAAATGGGCCTTGGACAGTGCCAAGCGCTGGCAGTTCGAGCCGCAGCAGCTCGCGGGCCAAGCCCAGCCGGGCAAGGTCCGCGTGCCGATGTGGCTGCAACAACCCTTTGGAGAGGAAGCCCATCGACCGATCGACTTCCGCGTGATCGAGCCGTTCTACCGGATGCGCTCGTCGCGGGAATAGGTGGCGATGGCCGGGCGGTCGGGCTGGGTCGGACGACCGGTTTCGGCGCCCGATCAGTTAGTTGACATAATACACATTGTCGAACAATCAGGGCGAGGCAAAGTCAGCGGCCAAGCCTTCAAAAACAACGCTGGCCCGCAGCCCGTGCCCGGCGAATCCGGTGTCCAGCACCAGCCTTGCATGCATCAATCCCGCGAAGCGTTCGCAGATGGCCAGCCCGAGGCCAGAGCCGGCGCCCAGTTCGGCGCCGGCATCGCCTTGCTTCCAGCGGTCGCGCAGGCGCTGGCGCTGCTCGGCAGGAATTCCCGGCCCCTGGTCAATGACCGACAGCCAGATTTCGCCGGCGACGCGGCTGACCACGACGCTGATGCTGTCATGGCCACCGGCCGGCGCGCGGCCGTAGCGGAATGCGTTGTCCAGCAGATTGCCGAGCAAGCCCTCGACCAGCGCCCGGTCAGCACGGACGAACACGTCTTCGTCCAGGCCGGCGGCGACCAGTTCGACGCCCAGCGCATCGGCGCGTGGCAGCCAGCCCAGCATCAGCTCGCGGACACAGTCGTTCAGCTTCAGCGGCTTCAGGCTCAGGGCCGAGTCGGCTTCCTTGGCCAGGGCCAGGGCCAGCAATTGCTCGACCAGATGGCTGGCGCGCTTCTCGCTGCGCAGCACCGCCACCAACTGCTCGCGCCACTGGCTGCAGTCCTCCTGTGCCAGGCCGAATTCAGCAGCTGCGCGCACGCCGGCCAGCGGCGTGCGCAGCTCATGGGCGACATTGCCGGCGAATTCGCGCTGTGCTGACAGGCTCCAGGCCACGCGCTGCAAGAGGCCGTCGATGGCGTTTGACAAGGCCTGCACGTCGCTGGACGGTGCGCCGCCGTTCTGCACTCTGGGTAGCGGCGTCAGATCGGCTGAATCGCGGCTTTCGATCGTCTGCGCCAGCTCGGTCAGCGGCTGCAGCTCGGCATGGATCAGGCGCCGCAGCCAGAGCGCCAGACCCAACAGCAGCAAGGCCTGTGGCGCAATCGATGCGACGAACAAATGATTCAGCAAGGTATCGCGGCTGCCGCTGGTGCCGGCAACGACGACGCGATACGGCAAAGGCAGTTGCCGGCTCAGCACTACGCCATGCAGGCGGATGCGGCCGTGGCGCATGTCGGCGTACTGGATCTCGTTGCCGTCCAGCTCCTCGGGCAGGATCAGGCCGCGCGTGCCGGCCACCAGGCGGCCGTCGGCGGCCAGCACGGCGTAGTAGTTGGTCTCGGTCGCGTCGTAGAGGATGGACTGCATGTCCTCGTCGCTGACCTCGAGCTTGAGCTTGCCGTCGCGCAGCTTGACGTGGGCGGCCAGCAGCTGGGCGTCGTCCAGCATCGAGCGGTCATAGGCCAGCTTGGTGAAATAGGCCGCCGTATAGAGGCCGACCAGGCTGCCGAGCACCCAGGCCAGCAGCAGGGCGGGCGTCAGGTGGCGCAGCAGCCGGGTGCGCAGCGAGGTGGGCTTGGAAGCCCGGCTTGCGAAAGGCAATCGGCCGCCCTGCCCGTCCGCGCTCACGCCTCCGGCTCCATCAGATAACCCAGCCCCCGCAGCGTGCGTATCGCCGCGCCGCTGCCCTGAAGCTTCTTGCGCAAGCGTGAAACGAAGGCTTCCAACGCATTGCTGCCCAGCGCGTCGTCCAGGTCCGACAGCTTTTCGGACAGCATCCGCTTGCTGACCACGCGGCCGGGCGGTGTCATCAGCTCCCACAGCACGTCGAATTCGCGCGCCGGCAGCTCCAGTTCGCTGTCGGCCAGGAAGATGCGACGCGAGCGACGGTCCAGGCGCAGCTGGCCCACCTGGACCTGATCGTCCAGGTCCAGGCGGCGGCGCACCAGGGCGCGCAACCTGGCCTCGACTTCGGCCAGCTCGAAGGGCTTGCCCAGGTAGTCGTCGGCACCCGCGTCCAAGCCCTGGATGCGCTCCTCGGTCCGGTTGCGGGCGGTCAGGATGAGAACCGGCGTGCGGTCACCGCGCGCCCGGGCTTCGCGCAAGGCCAGGAGGCCATTCCCATCAGGCAGGCTGAGATCCAGCAGCACGGCATCGAAGGCCTGCACCTTCCACAGCCAGCGGGCTTGCTCCAGGTCGACTGCATCGTCCACCCGATGGCCGGCCTGGCTGAGGCTGCCGTTCATGATGGATCGCAGGGTGGGGTCGTCCTCGACCAGCAGGATGCGCATGGGGGCGCACTGTAACGGTCCTCGCCCCGCCCCCGCGAGCCGAGGGGCGACGAGTCAGCATCCGGTCAGGCCCTGGCGGAGATAAACGCGTCGGTCCCTGCCCCCCTGCCTGTCTGCCCCGCCGATGAAGATCTCCGCTGTTCCTGCGCGCCCGGTCTGGCGCATCCTGCACCTGCTTTTTTCGCCGCGTCTGGCCGGTTCGGAGCGCTATTGCCTGGACCTGGCCGAACGCCAGGCCGAGTTGGGCCACGAGGTCCATGTGCTGGGCCAGCGTGGCTCGGCCATGGAGCAGGCGTTGCGAGGCAGTGCCGTGAATTTCCATGCGCTGAGCTGGCCTTTGCTGCGCGGCTGGCAGGCCCGCCACCTGATCGCCCAACTGGCGCCCGACCTGGCCCATGCCCACCTGAGCCCGGCCTGCAAGGCGCTGGCAGGATTGGGCAGCGACCTGGCCACCGTGGCCACCCTTCATGTGGGCTACAAATCGCACCAGCATGCAGGCTTGGACGGCCTGATCTGCGTCAACCACAGCCAGCAGCAGCGCCTCGGCGATTATACCGGCCGGCAGCGCGTGATCCCGAACTGGTTGCCCGCCATGCCCACGTCGGTCGATGCCCGCGGGCGCTGGCGTGCCAAGCTCGGGCTGGGCGAAGCGCAGCCCCTGGTCGGTGCCGTTGGCCGACTGCATCCCAGCAAGGGGATGGACCTGCTGATCGAAGCGTTCAAGGCCCAGGCCCCGGCCGAAGCCGCCCTCGTCATCGTGGGTGAAGGCCCGCAGCGGGCCGAACTGGAGAGGCTCGCTGCCGGCGATACCCGCATCCGCCTGCTGGGCTTCCAATCCCAGGTCGGCGAGATCCTGCAGGCGCTGGACCTGTTCGTCTCCCCATCCCGCGAAGAGTCCTTCGGCCTGGCCCTGGTTGAGGCCATGTCGGCCGGCCTGCCGCTGCTGTCCTCGGCCACCGAAGGTCCGCGCGAAATCCTGGCCGGCCGTGAAGCCGTGCTGGTCGAGCCCGGATCGGCATCTGATCTCGGCCGCGGCCTGGCGCAGGCCTTGGCCAAGGTGCAAGGCCAGCGGCTGGCTCGCCAGGTTCATGACATGCAAGCCTTCGAACCGCAGCGCGGCGTGGCGGCGATCAACGAGCTCTATGCGCAGCTGCTGCAGGACAGGCGCCTCGCAGCGGCAAAGCTCGGTGCCCTGCCCATTGCCAGCCATGCTTAAGCGGCCGCGCAGCGACTTCTGGCAGGTCGGCGTCGTGCCGGAGCGCATTGAGTCGGTCAGCGAGGAAACGGGCCTGCTGGAGCAGCGCGACAAGATCCGCTGGTTGCCCGACCCAGGGCCCTGGCGTTACCTGGCCGACCCCTTCGGCCTGCAGCGCGCCGGCCGTACCCATGTCTTCGTCGAGGCCTACGACTACCGGACCAAGCATGCGGTGATCGAGCGCCATGAGTTCGGCCCGGACCTGGAATGGCGCGACAGCAGCGTGGCCCTGGCCCGGCCGTTTCACCTGTCCTATCCCTATGTGGTGGAAGATGAGGACGGGGCGCTGTTCATGGTGCCCGAGAGTCACCAGGCCGGCGAGATCGCGCTGTACCGGCCGCAAGGCTCGCTGGACAGCTGGGTGCGTGAGACCGCCCTGCTGCCGGACACGCCGGGTGCGGAGCCTTCATTGATCAAGTACCAGGGGCTTTGGTGGATGTTCTTCACCGTCGTCGGCGCCGGTGCCCGCGACCAGCGCGAGCTGCACCTGGCTTATGCCGAGCGGCTGACCGGCCCCTGGAAGCTGCATCCCTTGAATCCGGTGCTGGAGGACAGAGCCGGTGCCCGGCCCGGCGGCACGCCCTTCGTGGCGCCCGATGGTGCCTTGCACCTGCCGGTGCAAGACTGCAGCCGCAGCTACGGCGGTGCCATCCGCATCTTGCGCATCACGCGCTTGAACGAGCGGGAGTTCGTCTGCCGGCATCTGCCGGCGAGGCTGGAAGGCCAGCTGGTGTCCGACAGTCACACGGCCGGCCTGCACACGCTTTCGAGCTGCGGCCCGTTGAGCTTGCTGGACTGCAAGCGGGTTTCACGCTCACGCACCCGCCAGTGGCTGGACCTGCAGCGGCGCTGGCGCCGCCTGGCCGGGACCGAGGCCCGACCGTTCAAATAGCAATCAGGCGTCAGTAGCCTTCGCCGTCGGCCGCGTCCAGCATGCTGTCGAACTGGGCCGAGTCGGCGTGCGGAATGGCCGGCTTGTCCAGCGGGCGGAACACGCGACGGCGCAGGCGGTTCAGGCGCTCCGAGCATTCGACCTCGCGCACCACGCGCTCCAGGTCCAGCAGCATGGCGAACGGGTTGGCGGCGGTTTGGGCTTGGGTGTCGATCATCACGGTCTCCATCGCTTGGAATTCGATGGGATGACTCTAGGCACCCAGCCCCTTTCCTCGTAGTCGGCCCGTCGCCAAACGGCTTGTCGGACAAATTCCTAGGTGGCTGTCAGCGCAGGGTTTCGTTCGTGAAACGCGTCACGAATCCCCGGCTGGACCGGCCTCAACGGGCCGCGGCGAGGATCTTGGCGGCCAGCGCTTCGCGGCCGGCACCACTCGCGAAATCGGCCGCGGTGTTGCCGTTTTCATGCGAGAGCCGCACGTTGGCGCCCTTGGCGATCAGCAGCTCGGCCGTCGCGACCGGGGCATAGCGCACCGCCATCATCAGCGGCGTCGAGCGGTTGGGTGCGCGGGCATCGATGTCGGCGCCCTGCTCCAGCAACCAGGCGGCCGTGCCGTTGTCCGGGCCGCTGCAGGCGTAGTGCAGCGGTGTCCAGCCAGCGCGGTTGATGGGAGCGCCGCGTGCCACCAATTGCTTGACCAGGTCGAGGCGGCCGCGGATGGCCGCCATCATCATGGGCGTCTCGTTGGCCGCATTGGCCTGGTCGACCTTGGTGGCCTGGTGTTCGATCAGCCGGGCCGCGGCCGCATAGGCCTCGGCGCGCAGCGCCAGGATCAAGGCGGTATTGCCGTTGCCGTCGACCGCATTCGGATCGACGCCGCGCTGCAAGAGCTTGTTCAAGGAACCGAGGTGGTCGCGGTCGGCCGCCACCTGCAGGTCCTTCTCGTCCGGCGTGAGCGCCAGCGCCAGGCCGCTGGCGGCCAGCAGCAGGGCGGCGATCAGGGCTTGCTTGGTCTTCATGCGGGCATCCTGAAAAGGGTCCGGCAGTTGGCCGTGGTCTGCGCCGCGACCTGCTCCACCGAGACCTGCTTGACGGCCGCCAACTGGGCCGCCACATGCGGCACATAGGCGGGGCTGTTCATCTTTCCGCGGTAGGGCACGGGCGCGAGATAGGGGCTGTCGGTCTCGATCAGCAGCCGCTCCAGCGGCAGGGCCTCGGCCACGTCGCGCAGGTCTTGGGCATTCTTGAAGGTCAGGATGCCCGAGAACGAGATGTAGAAGCCGGCCTCCACCGCCGCCTTGGCCACGCCCAGGTCTTCGGTGAAGCAATGGAACACGCCGCCGGCCTGCTCGCCGCCCTCCTCCTGCAGCAGCCGCAGCGTGTCGGCGGCACTGGAGCGCGTGTGGATGACCATGGGCTTGCCGGCGATCTTGGCAGCGCGGATATGCGTGCGGAAGCGCTCGCGCTGCCATTCCATGTCGGCCAGGCTGCGGCCGTTGAGGCGGTAGTAGTCCAGGCCGGTCTCGCCAATGGCCAGCACCTTGGGATGGCGCGCCGCCTCGACCAGGTCCTCCACCGTCGGCTCGCGCACGTCCTCGTTGTCCGGATGCACACCCACTGTGGCCCACAGCTGCGGATGCTGCTCGGCCAGGGCCAGCACGCTGGGGAACTCCTCCATCGTGGTGCAGATGCAGATGGCCTGCTCGACCTGCGCCTGGCGCATCGCGTCGAGGATCTGGGGCAGCTGGGCGCTCAGCTCCGGGAAGCTGAGATGGCAATGGGAATCGATGAACATGGCGGCGACCGAAAAGCTCGGTCTCAGATCGTCTGCGTGGGCTTGGACGAGGAGATGGCGGTGCCCAGCAGTTCTTCGATCTTGAGCTTGATCAGGCGGGTCTTCTCGTCCGAGGGGAACTTGACGCCCACACCCTGCGTGCGGCCGCCAGAGGCATTGGACGGCGTGATCCACGCCACCTTGCCGGCGACCGGGTAGCGCTGCGGGTCGTCGGGCAGCGACAGCAGCAGGTAGACGTCGTCGCCCAGCTTGTAGTCGCGGCTGCTCGGCACGAACAGGCCACCGTCGGTGAAGATGGGCATGTAGGCGGCGTAGAGCGCGCCCTTCTCCTTGAACACCAGCTGGATGACGCCGGGCCGGGCACCGCCCTGAGGCGACGGAACTGCTGCGGGAGTGTCACTGCTCATGGGCGCAGTGTACCCACGGCTTCGGCGATAGCGCTCTGGCCTTGGCCGACCAGGGATTCCAGCAACAGGCCGGCGTTGAGCGGATGCTCGGCATGCCGCATCGCCCTCTGCAAGGCCTGACCCCAGGCTTGCAGCGGCGCGCCCTGCCGCACCTTGGGCAGGGCCTCGGCCGGGAAGTAGCTGGGGCCGGCGCCATGGGCCAGGCGCAGCAGGTCATGGTTGAGGCGCTGCAGCGCGTCGATGGCACGCGGCACCGGCCAATCCGAAATCGCCGACACCTCGCCGCGCGCCAAGCGCTTGGGCAGGGCCAGCCAGGCGGCGGCGCTGAGACCGTCCTGGGCCCAGCCCTGGGCCAGATTGGGCCGGCCGCCGGCCGCCCGCAGCAACACCTCGGCCTGTTCCACGCCCTGGCCGGCCAGCCAGCTCACCGCCTGCTCTCTGGCCGGCAGCGCGAGGCTCAGGGCCTGGCAACGGCTGCGTATGGTCGGCAGCAGGGCCTGCGGCTCATCGCTGGCCAGCACGAAGCGCAGCAGGCCCGAAGGTTCTTCCAGCGTCTTCAGCAAGGCATTGGCAGCCACAGTGTTCAGCGCCTCGGCCGGATAGATGACGACGACCTTGGCCTGGCCGCGCGCCGAGGTGGCCTGGGCAAAGGCCAGGGTGGCGCGCACCGCATCGATCTTGATCTCGCGGCTGGGCTTGGTCTTGCTGGCCTTGGTCTCGCCCTCGCCCGCCTCGTCCGCCAGCCCGAGCCCTTCGCGCAGGGCCTCGGGCACCAGCAGCTGGAAATCGGGATGGGTGCGCGACTGCAGGAGCTTGCAGCTGGCGCACAGACCGCAGGCCGGGCCCTGGCCGCGGCTGCTTTCGCAGAGCCAGCTGGCGGCCAGTTGCATGGCCAGGTCGAACTGGCCGACGCCGGCCGGCCCCTGGATCAGCAGCGCATGCGAGCGCAGGCCGAGCCCGGCCTGCAGTGCCTTGTGCAACCAGGGCAGCAGAGAGCTGCTCACCATCCACGCGCCTCAAGCGCGGCACGCACCTGGGCCGCGACCTCGTCGACCGTCTGGCCGGCATCGATGCGCACGAAGCGCTGCGGAAAAGCCGCCGCCCGCTCGGCATAGCCGGCACGGACGCGGCTGAAGAAGTCCAGGTCCTGCTGCTCGAAACGGTCCGCCTCGCGGGCCGCCGCGCGCCGCTGGGCGGCGACCTGCGGGTCCACATCGAACCACAGAGTCAGGTCGGGCTGTCGGCCTTGTCCTTGCAGCACCCATTGCTCCAGCGTGCCCAGCGTCGAGAGGTCCATGCCGCGGCCATGGCCCTGGTAGGCGAAGCTGGCATCGGCAAAACGGTCGCAGACCACAGTGTCGCCGCGCTGCAGCGCCGGCTCGATCACGCGCACCAGGTGGTCGCGCCGGCCGGCGAAGACCAGCAGGGCCTCGGTCAGGCTGTCCATGCTGCTGTGCAGGAACAGCCCGCGCAGGGTCTCGGCCAGCTCGGTGCCGCCGGGTTCGCGGGTCTGGACCACCGTGGCGCCGCGGCTTTCAAGCCGCTCTACCAGGGCCTGCAGATGGGTGGACTTGCCGGCCCCATCTATGCCTTCGATGCTGATGAATCTACCGCTGCCGCCCACGCTCAATGACCACGCTGATACTTGTTGACGGCGCGATTATGCGCGGCGAGGTCTTCGCTGAATTCGCTGCTGCCGTCGCCGCGAGCGACGAAGTACAGCGCCTTGCTCCGCGCCGGATGCAGGGCCGCCTGCAGCGAAGCCGCGCCCGGCATGGCGATGGGCGTCGGCGGCAGGCCGCTGCGGGTGTAGGTGTTGAAGGGCGTGTCGGCCAGCAGGTCGCGCTTGCGCAGATTGCCGTCGAAAGCCTCGCCCAGGCCGTAGATCACGGTCGGGTCGGTCTGCAGCGGCATGCCCAGCTTCAGACGGTTGATGAAGACCGAGGCCACCATGGCCCGGTCGGCCGCCGCGCCGGTCTCCTTCTCGACGATGGAAGCCAGGATCAGGGCCTCGTCCAGCGTCTTCAAGGGCAGGCCCGGATCGCGCTGCTCCCAGGCGGCCTCCAGCCGGCGCTGCAGGGCGGCGTGGGCGCGCCTGAGCACGGTGAGGTCGCTGACGCCGCGGCTGTAGGCATAGGTGTCGGGGAAGAAGCGGCCTTCGGCGGCCTGGCCCGATGCGCCCAGCGCGCTCATCAGCTCGGCTTCGCTCAGGTTGGCCGTCGTGGCCTTGAGCGCCGGTGCCTTGGCCAGGGCCGCGCGGAACTGGCGGAAGCTCCAGCCCTCGATCAGCCTCACCTGCTCCAGCACCTCGTCGCCGCGGACCATCTTGGCCAGCAGTTCGCGCGGCGTGATGCCGGCATGGACTTCGTAGCTGCCGGCGCGGATCTGGCGGGACTGGCCGGACCAGCGGAACCATTGGTAGAGCAGGCGTCCGTCGGTCTGTACGCCGGCCGCGACCCAGGCCTCGGCCACGGCGCGCGGATTCATGCCCGGCTCTATGGACAGCTCCACCGCCGGCTTGTCGAGTTGCAGGGGCTGCTGCAGCCACCACCAGGCGGCGCCAGCCAAGGCGGCCGCGACGAGCACAGCCAGCAGCAGCAGGCCGATCAGCCAGCCTGCGACACCGGCGCCCTTGCTCTTGTTCTTCCTGCGGCTCAAGACCCGACGACCTCTGTTGATTAGCGGGCGCTGATGATAATCGCGGCCATGACCGAGAACTCCAAGACAAGTGGCGCGCTGCGCCTGGCCGACTGGGGCCTGATCCGAGCCCAGGGCGAGGAAGCCGCCAAGTTCCTCCATGGACAGCTGACGCAGGACGTGGTCCTGCAGACGCCCAACCAGGGGCGCCTCGCCGGCTACTGCTCGGCCAAGGGCCGCTTGCTGGCCCTGATGCTGGCCTACAAGCGAAACAGCGACGAGCTGGTGCTGGCCCTGCCCTCCGAACTGCTGCCGGCCACGCTCAAGCGGCTATCGATGTTCGTGCTGCGCGCCAAGTGCAAGCTCAGCGATGCGTCGAACGAGCTGGCCCTGTGGGGGCTTGCAGGTGAAGCTGCCCGCGCTGCGCTCGGCGATCAGGCGCCGGCCGAGGTCTGGGCAGTGACCCACATCGCCAACAAGCTCGTCATGCGCCTGCCCGACGCCCTGGTCGAGGGCCAGTCCCTGTCCCGCTACGCCCTGCTCCAAGCCGCCGATGAGGCCGCACCGGCCTTGCCCGCGCTCACGGCCGAGACCTGGCAATGGCTGGAAGTCCAGGCCGGCCTGGCCTGGGTGCGCGGCGCCACGGTCGAGCAGTTCGTGCCACAGATGCTCAACCTCGAGCTGCTGGGCGGTGTCAATTTCCAAAAGGGCTGCTACCCGGGCCAGGAAATCGTGGCCCGCAGCCAGTACCGCGGCACGATCAAGCGCCGCACCTTCCTGTTCAAGGCGGAGGGCCCGGCCCAGGTCGGCCAGGAGCTGTTCCACAGCGCCGACGCAGAGCAGCCGGCCGGTCTGGTGGCGGCCGTGGGCACCGACCAGGGCCAGGTCTTGCTCCTGGCCGAAGTCAAGCTCGCGGCGCTGGAGGACGGCAGTCTGCACCTGGGCAGCGCGACCGGCCCGCAGCTCCAGCAGCGCCCCCTGCCCTACGAGATTGCCGAGCCTCAGTGAGCGCGCGGGCCATGGCCGAAGAGCTTTACGTCTATTACAAGCTGCGGCCAGAAGCCGCCAGTGCAGCGCGAGCGGCCTTCGAATTGGCGCGCGCATCGGCGCCGGTTCGGTTGCTGCAGCGCCCAGGCAGCGATGGACTGCTGACCTGGATGGAGATCTACACGGAAACGCAGCTTCACTGCGAGCCTCGCATTGCGGCTGCCCTGGGACCCTTCGTCCTCGGCGACCGGCATGCGGAATGGTTCGAGCCGCTGAGCGGCTGAACGCCATGGACTGGCAGTTCACGCAGCCCTTCACCCTGGCCTTACAGCCGCAAGCGGCCGATATCGACGGGCTCAATCACACGAACAACGCGGTCTACGTGCAGTGGTGCGAGCGCGTAGCCTGGGCCCATTCGGAGTCGCTGGGCCTGAGCCTCCCTGACTACCAGCGCCTGGACCGCGCCATGGCCATACGCCGGGGCGAATACGACTACCTGCTGCCCTCGCTGCTGGGCGAGGAGCTGCTGCTCGGCACCTGGCTGACCGGCAGCGACGGCAAGCTGGCGATGGAGCGCCGCTTCGAGCTCAAGCGCGCCGCGGATGGCGTGACCTTGATGCGCGGGCGCTGGGAGCTGATCTGCATTGAGATGAGCAGCGGGAGGCCGAGGCGCATGCCGGCTGAGTTTCTGCAGGTCTATGAGCAGGTGCTGGTACGCCCGGCCTGAGGCTCAAACCCCTCGCACCATCTCCACATGCCCTATGCCCGCCTCCTCGAAGCGCTCGCCGCGCTCGACGAAGCCGGCGCGCAGATAGAAGTTCACCGCTGACAGCTGGGCGTGCAGCAGCACCTCGGTGTAGCCGCGTGAGCGGCCTTCCTTCATCAGCGCGTCCAGCACCTCGCGGCCGATGCGGCCGCTGCGCATGCTGCGGATCACGGCCATGCGGCCGACCTTGGCGACGCCGGGCACATGCTCCAGCAGGCGGCCGGTGGCCAGGGCGCGGCCGAAGCGGTTGTAGGCCACGGCATGCAGGCAGCCGTCGTCGGCCGCATCCCATTCCAGCTCGGCCGGAATCTTCTGCTCATCGACAAAGACCTCGTGGCGGATGCGGTGGGCGTCCTCGCCCAGCTGGCTCCATTCACCCAGCTTGACGGTCACCATGGGCTCGCCCGCCTCGAAGGCGTCGATGGTGCCGCGCAGCGCCTGCGGCACGGCCTTGGGCACCTGCTTCTCGGCATCGGCGAACACATAGACCAGCTCGCCCAGCACCAGCAGCTCGTCGCCACGGAACACGGCGGCCTGCAGGGTCATCGAGGTGTTGCCTATCTTGAGCCGGCGTATGCCCACGTCGAGCTGGTCGTCGTAGCGGGCCGAGCCCAGGTACTCGAGCGTGGCCTTGCGAACGAACAGGTCGCCGTCCAGGGTCTTCATGGACTCGGCATAGGGCAAGGCCATGGCCCGCCAGTAGCCGCCGACGGCCGTGTCTATGTAGGTCAGGTAGTGGCCGTTGAAGACGATCTGCTGGGCGTCGATCTCGGCCCAGCGCACGCGCAGCCGCTCCAGGTGGCGGAACTCGCTGCGCTTGAGGACGGGGGTGCTCATGGGTTCAGGGCCTCCTTGATCGCCTGGGCGCAGCGCTCCAGGGCGCTGAGCGCCTCCGGAATCGAGCGCCCCATCTTGATGAAGTCGTGAGTCACGCCGCGGACCAGCTCCAGGTCCACCGCATTGCCGTTGGCGCGCAGCAGGTCGGCATAGGCCACGCCCTCGTCCACCAGCGGATCGCATTCGGCCAGCAGCACGAAGCAAGGGGCGAGCTCGGCATGGTCGTCGGCCAGCAGCGGCGCGAAACGCCAGTCCTTGCGGTGGTGGAAGTCTATGTAGTGGCCGAAGAACCAGTCTATGGATGCGGCGTCGAGCAGAAAGCCGTTGGCGAACAGCTTGTGCGAAGCCGTGTCGGCATGGGCCGTTGTGCCCGGCGTGATCAGCAGCTGCAGAGCCAGCTTCAGGCCTTGATCGCGGGCATGCAGGGCGCTGACCGCGGCCAGCGTGCCGCCGGCGCTGTCGCCGCCGACGGCGAGCCGCGAGCCGTCCAATCCCAGGGACTCCGCCGACTCCGCCAACCAGCGCATCACGGCCCAGCAGTCGTCCACGGCTGCCGGGAAGCGGTGCTCGGGTGCCAACCGGTAGTCCAGCGAGATCACGGCCGCGCCGGAGCGCAGGGCCAGCTGGCGGCACAGGCTGTCGTGGGTCTCGAGGCTGCCTATGGTGAAGCCGCCGCCATGGAAGTACAGCAGCACCGGCAGCTTGTCGTGGCTGGGTGCATAGAGGCGGGCCGACAGCAGGCCGTCGGCGCCGGGCAGCTTCAGGTCCTCGACCCGCTCCAGCGGCGCGCGCGGCAGGTCCAGGATCTCGGCCCCCATCAGGTAGGCGATGCGGGCCTGCTTGGGGCTCAGGCTGTGGAAGGCGGGTCGGTTGGCGCGATGGATGCGCTGCAGGACACCGGCCATGCGCGGTGTCAACAAGGTGCTACTCAAGAAGGGCTCCAGGGCTTAGGCTCGACCTGTTTTTTGGTGGCGCGATTTTGGCAGAGAGCAAGACATGGCCCTGATCCAGTACCTGACCCAGATCCAGCTCGACTACGGCGCAAGCGCCCTGCTGCCGCAGGAATGCGAGCGAGTGGGCATCAAGAAGCCGCTGGTCGTCACCGACCCCGGCGTGCGGGCGGCCGGCGTGCTCGACAAGGCGCTGGCGGCGTTTGGCGGCCAGGCGCTGGCGATCTTCGACGCCACGCCCAGCAACCCGACCGAGGCCGCGGTGCGATTGGCGGTCGAGCAATACAAGAGCGCTGGCTGCGACGGCCTGGTAGCCATAGGCGGCGGCTCCAGCATCGACCTGGCCAAGGGCGTGGCCATCGCTGCCACGCATGAAGGACCGCTCAAGACCTACGCGACCATTGAAGGCGGCAGCCCGCGCATCACCAAGGCCGCCGCGCCGCTGATCGCCGTGCCGACCACAGCCGGCACGGGCTCCGAGGTGGCCCGGGGCGCCATCATCATCGTGGACGACGGCCGCAAGCTGGGTTTCCACAGCTGGGAGCTGATGCCCCGGGTGGCGATCTGCGATCCCGAGCTGACCCTGGGCCTGCCGCCGCTGCTGACCGCAGCCACCGGCATGGATGCGATTGCCCATTGCATGGAGACCTTCATGTCGGCCGCCTTCAATCCGCCGGCCGACGGCATCGCCCTTGAAGGCCTGCGCCGCGGCTGGGCCCATATTGAGCGAGCGACCCGTGATGGCAGCGACCGAGAAGCAAGGCTCAACATGATGAGCGCCAGCATGCAGGGCGCCATGGCCTTCCAGAAAGGCCTGGGCTGCGTGCATTCGCTCAGCCACAGCCTGGGCGGCGTGAACCCGCGGCTGCACCACGGCACCTTGAATGCGATGTTTCTGCCGGCCGTGGTGCGCTTCAACGCGGCCCATCCCAGCCTGCAGAACGAAGGCCGGCTGCAACGCATGGCCCAGGCCATGGGCCTGGAAGGCAGCGATGCCGAGGGCAAGGCCATCGCCGAAGCCTTGGGCGAGATGAATGCGCGTCTCGGCCTCGCGACCGGCCTGGCCGCGCTGGGCGTGCAGGAAGCGCAGTTTGAGGCGGTGATCGAGCATGCCCTGCTCGACCATTGCCACAAGACCAATCCGCGCCTGGCCAGCAGCGAGGACTACCGGGCCCTGTTGCAGGCCTCGATGTAGCCGCGGGCTCAGCTGCCGCAGCCGCCTCCGCCACAGCTGCTGCCGCAGCTGCAGCCCCCTCCCCCGTCGCCGCAGCTCGAACTGCTGCCGCAGCTGCTGCCGCCGGAGCCACCGTCGCTCATGGCCTTGCGGCGCTCGGCCATGGCGATTTCTTCGTAGCTCAGCAAGCCCAGGCCGGCCATTGCAGCGACGCCCATAGCAGGATGCGGGCTTGGCCTGCCCACCGGTCGGCCGCGTTCGTCCTGGTCCTGGTGGAAGAGCTGGCTGCCGTAGCCGCCGAAGCGGTAGGCCCAGCCGTTCGGCGCCTTGAGCAGCCGGTCGGCCGCGAACAGCAGCGGCAGCTTGCGGCCCAGCGGCGACAAGCCTTCGTTACGGCAGGCCGCCACCCAGCAGCGCGACAGCGATTGGTCCAGCGGCGCCTGCATCTCGGCCCGCTCCACATGAGGCAGGACGATGCCGAAATGCTGCTGCTGGAAGGCCGCGAGCCCGGCCGGCTCGTGCTTGAGCCAGAGATGCCAGACCGAGTCGGCCGCCCGCGAAGGCAAGGCGCATTCGCCCTTGTCCGACTGTTCCTTGCAGCTGTCGAAGAACTGCAGCAGGGCGCCGGCCGCCAGCAGCCAGTCGGCTTCGTCGGGTCGCCAACCCGGCATGTCTTCGTTGATGCGTTCCAGCCAGAGCTGCTGGATCCGCGGCGGAATCTTGTCCACCAAGCTTGCGAGATCGGCGGATCGCTGACGCAGTTCCCGCCGGTTCGAGGCCGTCTTCCAGCCCAGGCGCCAGCGGGCCCAGGTTCCCTTATGTTCTTGTCGGATGCTCTCTGTCATCTTGTCCTCCAGTTCTCGTTGTTGTCGGTATCGCCAATGTGCGACATCGCCATGACCAAATCATGACAGGCGCAAACAAAAAGACCGGGCCTAGGCCCGGTCTCGTACTTCAGGTCGGATGCCGACGATCAGCCATGTTTCTTGTCGAAGAACTGTTCGTCCTCCGTAGAACCCTTGAGAGCGGCCGTCGAGGCGTCGCGTTCGATGGTCGTGGTCACGGCGTCGAAGTAGCCGGTACCGACCTCGCGCTGGTGCTTCACGGCGGTGAAGCCCTTTTCGGCGGCGGCGAACTCGGCTTCCTGCAGCTCCACGAAGGCGCTCATGTTGTTGCGGGCATAGCCGTAGGCCAGGTTGAACATCGAGTAGTTCAGGCTGTGGAAGCCGGCCAGCGTGATGAACTGGAACTTGTAGCCCATGGCGCCCAATTCGCGCTGGAACTTGGCGATGGTGGCGTCGTCCAGGTTCTTCTTCCAGTTGAACGAGGGCGAGCAGTTGTAGGCCAGCAGCTTGCCGGGGAACTTGGCGTGGATGGCCTCGGCGAACTGCTTGGCGAAGGCCAGGTCGGGCTTGCCGGTCTCGCACCAGATCAGGTCGGCATAGGGCGCATAGGCCAGACCGCGGCTGATCGCCTGGTCGATGCCGTTGCGGGTACGGAAGAAGCCTTCGACGGTGCGCTCGCCGGTGCAGAAGGGCTTGTCGTTGTCGTCGATGTCGCTGGTGACCAGGTCTCCGGCTTCGGCATCGGTACGGGCAACCAGCACGGTGGGCACGCCCATGGTGTCGGCAGCCAGGCGGGCGGCCACCAGCTTGGCCACGGCCTCGCGGGTCGGCACCAGCACCTTGCCGCCCATGTGGCCGCACTTCTTGGCGGCGGCCAGCTGGTCTTCGAAGTGCACGCCCGAGGCGCCGGCCTCGATCATGGCCTTCATCAGCTCGAAGGCGTTCAGCACGCCGCCGAAGCCGGCTTCGGCATCGGCCACGATGGGGGCGAAGTAGTCGATGTCGTCCTTGCCTTCGCTCCACTGGATCTCGTCGGCGCGCTTGAAGGTGGCATTGATCTTCTTGACCACCTTGGGCACCGAGTCCACCGAGTACAGCGACTGGTCGGGGTACATCTCGCCGTTGCTGTTGGCGTCGCCGGCGACCTGCCAGCCCGACAGGTAGATGGCCTTCAGGCCGGCCTTGACCTGCTGCATGGCCTGGTTGCCGGTCAGCGCGCCGAGCGCATTGATGAAGGGCTCGGTGTTGACCAGGTTCCACAGCTTCTCGGCGCCGCGCTTGGCCAGCGTGTGCTCGATGGGCACCGAGCCGCGCAGGCGGACCACGTCGGCGGCGCTGTAGCCGCGCTGGATGCCTTTCCAGCGCGGGTTCTCGGCCCAGTCCTTTTCGAGGGCGGCGATCTGCTGTTCACGGGTCATGTTCGTCATGGCTTGCTCCTGCGGGGCGGTGAGGTTGGGAGAGGAAGAAAAACGCGTTTGAGTCGGCGACTCGATGGCTCAAATCTATGCCTGCTCGCCAAGTCTTGGAAGACTTATGTCTTATATAAGACTAAATATTTTGTTATTTCAAATCAATGACTTGGGTTTTGTTTTTCGGAATGCGGAAATGCATTCGCCATCATGAGAAAAATTGCGGCGATGCAGCAACGACACATTTCACGATTCGAAATGGGCGTTTTGGATCATGAAAAGTGCACCGGAATAGACTGGCCCCGCCCTCGAGGACCACAAGCCCATGACCCAACTGCTGACCCCCAGGCTGCGCCTGGAACCCTTTGCGCCCGAGCATCTGGACGGACTCCAGGCCATGAACCGCCAGCTCGAGGTGATGCGCTACATCAGCGGCCGGCCCGAGACCCGCGAGGAGACGCTGGCCAGCATCGAGCGGGTGCAGGCCCGCTGGGCCGACTGGGGCTATTCCTGGTGGAGCTTCTTCGCGCGCGAGAACGGCCGCCTGGTCGGTGCCGGCTGCATCCAGCATCTGGACCGGGACTCGGCCCAGGCCCATGAAATCGGCTGGCGCCTGCAGCCCGATTGCTGGGGCAAGGGCCTGGCCTCAGAGGCTGCCGAACACATGGCGGCCTTTGCCTTCGAGCATCTGAAGGCACCCCTGCTCTGCGCGATCTGCCATCCCGACAACCAGGCCTCGGCCCGCGTGATGCAGCGCCTGGGCATGGGCTACCGCGGCTTGGAAACCTGGTACGACAAGGAATGGTCGACCTATGCAATGACGGCCGAGCAGTGGGCCGCCTCAGGCCGCCAGGTCGAGCTGCAGATCCTGGGTCAGAGACCGCCGACGAAGTAGCGCTTCAGGCCGGCCAGCACCATCTCCACGCCGATGGCGGTCAGCACCAGGCCCATCAGCTTCTCTATGGCCGAGACCACCGAATCGCCGAGCAGCTTGCGGATGCGGTCGCACAGCAGCAGGGTCAGGAAGGAGATCACCAGGGCCGTGGCCAGGGCGCCTATCCATTCCCAGATGCGCTCCGGCTGGCGCGAGGCCAGCAGCAGCACGGTGGCCATGGCCGAGGGGCCGGCCAGCAGCGGTACGGCCAACGGAAAGATCAGCGGTTCCTTGCCCGGCTCCAGGCCGTAGGACGAGTCGCCGCTGGAGCCGAAGATCATGCGGATCGCAATGATCAGCAGGATCACGCCGCCTGCCACTTCCAGCGAACGCTCCGACAGGTGCATCACCCGCAGAAAGGTCTCGCCGAAGAACATGAAGGCCAGCAGCACGATGAAGGCGATGCCGACCTCGCGCAAGGCCACCCGCGTGCGCCGCTCCCGCGGCACCTCTCGCATGATGGGGATGAAGATGGGCAGGCTTCCCAAGGGATCCAGCACCAGCAGCAAGAGGATCAGGGCGGAGAGAAAGCTATGGTCCATGACAGCGATTCTCTCCGTCCTGATCGGGTTTCAAAGCCTGCTTAGAAAGTGCCGCTCAGCGAGACCCCAATGGTCCTTGGCTTCATGTAATAGGCCTGACGCACCGACTGGATGTTGGGCTGCTGCAGCACCTTGTGGTTGTTGCCGGCGTTCTTGATCGAGAAGTTCAGGTCCCACTTGTCGAAGTTGATGCCCCAGCTGGCGTCGACCGTCATGTAGGCCGGGCGGTCGTAGTCCGGTTCGCCGCGCACCAGGGAGCCGTGGCTGGCGCCGGTCCACTGCGTGTTCAGGCGGGCAACGCTGTCGAAGCCGAAGGCCTTGAACAGGTATTCGCCGCCCAGCTTGAAGCTGTACTTGGGCACGCCCTGGATGCTGTCGCCCTTGCGGACGTTGGGCAGGCCGTCATCGCCCATGCCCAGCGAGGGCACGTCCTCGGCGAACACGGCCTTGTTGTAGCCGCCGCCGCTGCTGATGGTGAAGTCGGGCGTGATGCGGGCCTTCAGCTCGAACTCGACGCCGTCGCTCTTGGCCTTGCCGACATTGGTCTCGAAGTCGAAGCCGGCGGTCGGCAGGTAGACGTCCTGCTGGATGTTCTTCCAATCGATGTGATAGGCCGCCAGGTTCAGCATCACCTTGCCGCCCATCAGGCGCGACTTGCTGCCGACCTCGTAGCTGCGCAGGCTGTCCGGGCCGAAGGCCGCGGTCTGGGCGAACGTCATGCCCAGCTTGGCCAGGTCGCTGATGTTGGCGGCGATCGCCGGGATCGGCCGGTTGGCGCCACCGAGGCGGAAGCCGTCGGCGACGTTGGCATAGAGGCTGGTGTCCGCATCCATGTCCCAGGTCAGGGCAAAGCGCGGCGTGCTCTTGTTGGCCTTGGTGTCGATGGCGGTTGTGGACGGGCCGCCGGCGAAGAAGAAGTCGCCCTCGCGCTTGAAATCCTCGCTGGACTTCAGGTAGCGCATGCCGGCCGTCAGGCGCAGTGACTTGCTGAAGTGGTAGGTCAGCTCGCCGAACACCGACTTCTGCTTGGTGTTGTAGTGGCGGGCAGAGAAGTAGCTGTTGTCGTTGGCGAAAGCGCCGGTGTAGATGCCCGAATCGTCCACCCACTGGTGGGCGTCATAGATGTTGACGCCATTCTTGGTGAAGGCCTGGGTGATGCCGAACACCGGCTCGTTGTCGGCCACGTCGGTCTTGGTGGAGGCTGCGTAGATGCCGGCCACCCAGGTGATGGGCGTGCCACCGGCCTGGTAGTCCTTGGAGGCCAGGCGCAGCTCGATCGACTTCTGGTCGATCTTGTTGTCCAGATACACGGCCGACGGCAGGTAGGTGACGATGTTGGCCACCGCCGGGTTGGCGATCAGGCTGCCGATGTAGCTGGAGTTGATGCTGGTGCCGTCCTGCGTGCGGTTGAACTTGCGCTGGTAGGTGTTGACGATGGCGGTGAAGTCGGCAAAGCCCAGGTCGCCGTTCAGGGTCAGCGAAGGCACGGTCAGCTTGTCGTCGCCCGGCTCGCGCATGATCTTGGAGGTCTGGAACAGGGCCAGCGGCTTGTCGGCGTTGAACTCCTGGTAGCTGCCCACGTTCAGGTACGACGCATCGATGTCCTTGCTCTTGCTGTGCTGGTAGAACAGCGCCGGCGTCAGGCTCCAGTCCTTGTTGAACTGGAACTTGGCCGAGAGCTTCAGCACCGTCCAGTCCACGTCGTTGATGCCCTTGTCGATGACCTGCAGGGTCTTGGGGCTGACCTGGTCGATGTAGCCCGCGTCATGGCCAGCCTGCACACCGATGCGCAGCGCCGCCACGCCCTGCTGCAGCGGCACGTTCAGCACGCCCTGGGCCATGTAGTTCATGCCGCCATGGCTGGTGCTCGAGACCTCGGCCAGCACGTCGCCGGTGAATCGCTTCAGGTCGGGCTGCTTGCTGATGAAGCGCAGCGTGCCGCCCATGGAGCCGGCGCCGTACAGCGTGCCTTGCGGGCCGCGCAGCACTTCCACGCGCTCCAGGTCGAAGAAACGCGGCTCGGCCGTGCCCTGGCTATAGAGGTTGCGGGTGGTCAGCGAAACGTCGTCCAGATAGACGCCGACGGTGGCCGAGCCGGCCTGCGAGCTGACGCCGCGGATCTCGATGGTCGAAAGTCCGGCGCCGCCCTGGCTGCTGAACGAGACGTTGGGCAGGTTGCGGGTCAGGTCGGCAAAGTCCAGGATCTGGCCTTCCTTCAGCGCCTCGCCGCCAATGGCGGTCACGCTCAGCGGCACCTTGCGGGCGTCTTCCACCCGCTTCTGCGAGGTCACGACCACGGTTTCCAGTTGCTGGCGGCTTTCGGCCGTGGGCGCGGCGGCCTGCTGGGCCAGCGCGGGAGCGGCCAGAACGGTCATCGCTGCGGTGGCGATCAGGGTCGGCTTGAAATTCATGATCGAAGGACCTCGGGGGCTGTTGTTTTCGAAGCCGCCATGCTGCTCAGCCTTGCGCACCGAAGCAAGCCTTGGTGTGACGCAAATGTTTCACTTGTTGTAGGGAGGTCTCACCAGCCCGGCGGCTGGTACGCGACCTCAGCCTCGCGGATGGTGCTGGGCGTGGATCTGCCGCAGTCGCTCCCGTGCCACATGGGTGTAAATCTGGGTTGTGGACAGGTCGGCATGACCGAGGAGCAATTGCACGGCGCGCAAGTCCGCGCCATGGTTGAGCAGGTGCGTAGCGAAGGCATGGCGCAAGGTGTGCGGCGAGATGGCGCTGCGGATGCCTGCCAGCAGGGCGTACTTCTTGACCAGGTTCCAGAACATCTGCCGGCTCATGCCGGCGCCCTGCACGGTGACGAAGAGCTCGTCGCAGCGCTGGCCGGCCAGCAGCGTGTTGCGGGCCTCCTGCAGATAGCGCAGCAGCCAGCCATGGGCTTCTTCACCGAAGGGCACGAGCCGTTCCTTGGAGCCTTTTCCGGTGACCCGCAGGGCGGTCTCCTTGAGGCCCACATGCACGCTCTTGAGCTGAATCAGCTCGCTGACCCGCAGGCCGCTGGCATACATCAGCTCCAGCATCGCGCGGTCGCGCAGGCCCAGGGCCGTGTCGGTGTCGGGTGCATGCAGCAGGGCCTCGACCTGGGCCTGGCTCAAGGTCTTGGGCACGCGCAACGCCTGCTTGGCGTTGTGCAGGCGCAGGGTCGGGTCCTGCGTCATCCGACCTTCCCTCAGGCCCCAGCGGAAATAGCGCTTGAAGACGCTGAGCCGGCGGTTGACGCTGGTGGCCTTGCTGGCCGCATGGCGCGCGGCCTGGTAGGCCAGCAGGTCGGCCTCGGTGCTGCCATCCAGGCTACGGCCCAGCTCCTTCGCCAGCCAATCCGCCAGCAGTTGCAGGTCACGCTTGTAGGCCGCCAGCGTGTTGCCGGACAGGCCATCCTCTATCCACAGCGCTTCAAGAAAGCGGTCGATGCCCGCCTGGCTGAGTTCGCGCGCAGCCCGGTCCATCAGGGGATGGGCTGGTCCAGCATGCCAGCCTTGAGGCGGTCGTTCGTGGGCTTGGCGCCCAGAAAGACCTTGAGCAGAGCCAGCATCGGTTCGTTGCCGGGCGCGGGCGCACCGAAAGCCTTGCCGTTGACGCTCAGCTGCGTGCCCTGCTGGGGCACATGGTCCATGTTGATCAGGTCGCCCTTGCGCAGCTTGCCGACCAGCTCGATGTTGTGGATCAGGGCGGGCAGCCTCGCGGCGATCAGCTGCTGCTCTTCAGGAGTGCAATTGCGGGCCACGCCCTTGTGGATGGGCTTGATCAGTTCTTCGACGCCGACGCCCATCAGCATGCGCATCTGGATGCGCTTGGGTCCGGCGTTGGCGAACACCGCCTCGGCGGTGTCGGCCTTGCGGCTCAGGTAGAGCGCCGTCAGGTAGCCCCTGAAACCGAATTTGCTGAACAGGCCGGTGCCGTTCAGGACCAGGGTGCTGCCGCCCAGCTGGATCTCGTCAGCGAAATCATGGTCCTCAAAGCGCTTGGCCCAGCTCGGCAGCGTGGTGGCGGCACCGCTCAGCAGCAGCGCTCGTCTCGTCAACTTCATGGGTTCTCCGTGTCGGGACGCTAGCCTAACGCGGCCGGCAGCACCGGGGCCTACAGACTTTCGCTCAGCGCCCATTCGATGTGCTCGGCCACCAGGGGCGATGCCTGGGGCAGCTCCCGGCTCAGCGCGGCGCGGATTTCGGCGTCGTCAGCCGCCCGCAGCGCATTGCCCATGGCCACCGCCAGGTTGCGACGCCAGCGCTGGTGGCCGATGCGACGTATCGCCGAGCCCTCGGTGCGACGCAGGAATTCCGCCTCGTCCCAGCGCCAGAGCTGCAGCAGCGTGCCGGCCTGCAGGCCTTCGCGCGGATCGAAATCCGGCAACGGGCTGCGGCGCGAAAACTTGTTCCAGGGGCAGACCAGCTGGCAGTCGTCGCAGCCGTAGATGCGATTGCCCAGCAGCGGCCGCAGCTCCGGCGGAATCGGCTCGTCGCTTTCTATGGTCAGGTAGGAGATGCAGCGCCGCGCATCCACCCGGTAGGCGCCGGTGATCGCGCCGGTCGGGCAGGCGTCCAGGCAGGCCGTGCATTGGCCGCAATGGCCGCTCACCGGCGCGGTCTCGGGCAGCGGCAGGTCGACGAAGATTTCGCCGAGGAAGAACATCGATCCGGCCTCGCGGTCCAGCAGCAAGGTGTGCTTGCCCCGCCAGCCAATACCGGAGCGGCTGGCCAGCTCCACCTCCAGCACCGGCGCGGAATCGGTGAACACGCGGTAGCCCAGCGGGCCCACCGCCTGCTCCAGCTGCGTGGCCAGTTGCTGCAGGCGGTTGCGCAGCACCTTGTGATAGTCGCGGCCCCGGGCATAGATCGACACCTGGGCCTGCTGCGGCCGGGCCAGGCCCTGCCATTCGATGGCCTGCCAGCCTTCGGGCGAGTCGGTCGGCAGATAGTCCATGCGGGCGGTGATCACCCGCAAAGTGCCCGGCACCAGCTCGGCCGGCCGGGCGCGCTTGAGGCCATGGGCCGCCATATAGCCCATGCTGCCGTGCTGCCCCTGCGCCAGCCAGGCGAGCAGGCCCGGCTCGGCGTCTGCCAGGTCGATGCCGGCCACGCCAATCTGTGAGAATCCCAGCGCGCCGGCCCAGCCGCGCATCTGTTCCAGCAGCGCGGCACCGTCAAAGGCGGCACGCGCTTGACCACCCGGAGTCGAAGACATTTGGCCATTCTAGAAAGCCGTGAACTGAGCTGGCCCGACGAGGCCGCCTGCCAGCAGTTTGCTGAAGCCCTGGCCCATGCGCCGGGCCTGATGGACGCCAGCATCGAGCTGCAGGGCGGCCTGGGCGCCGGCAAGACCACCCTGGTGCGGCACCTGCTGCGCGCTCTGGGCGTCGAGGGCCGCATCAAGAGCCCCAGCTATGCGGTGCTGGAAAGCTACGAGCTGCCGCAGGGCGTGGCCAGCCATTTCGATTTCTACCGTTTTGACGATCCGCGCGAATGGCTGGACGCCGGCTTTCGCGATGTGTTCGTGGCGCCCGGTCTCAAGCTCAGCGAATGGCCCGACAAGGCCGCCGGCATGCTGCCCGTGCCCGACCTGGCGATCCACATGGAAGCCCTCGACGACCAGAGCCGCCGGGTGCGCATAGACGCCGGCACCGAGCGCGGCCGTGCCCTGCTCGCGGCGCTGGGGCCCTCCTCGTGAGCCGCCGCGATTTCCTCTGCCAGACCGGCAGCGTGGTCCTGCTGCTGCAGGCACCGCAGTTGCTGAGCGCGGCCCCCAACGCCGCCAGCATCGTGGCCGTGCGGGTCTGGCCGGCGGCCGACTACACGCGGGTCACGCTGGAGTCGGACAAGCCGCTCAACGCCAAGCATTTCCTGGTCGACAAGCCCGACCGCCTGGTGATCGACATCGAAGGCCTGGAGCTGAGCCCCGGCCTGCGCGAGCTGATCGCCAAGGTGAGGCCGGACGATCCCTACATCGCCGGCGTGCGGGTTGGCCAGAACACGCCCACCGTGGTGCGCATCGTGCTCGATCTGAAGCAGCTGGCGGCGCCGCAGATCTTCACGCTCAAGCCGGTCCAGCCCTACCAGCACCGCCTGGTGTTCGACCTCTATCCGGCCGAGGAGCCCGATCCGCTGCTGGAGCTGCTGCGCGAGAAGGAACGCGCCGAGAAGCAGGCCACGGCCTCGGTCAACGACGCGTTGAACGAGTTGATAGGCAAGATAGGCCGCAGCGAAGACCTGCCGCGCAAGCCGGAGAACGCCGCCAGCGCGCCAGCGCCTGCTGCATCACGTCCAGCCGCGCCGGCATCCTCGGCAGCACCGCGCAACCTGGACCGGCTGATCGTCATCGCCCTGGACCCCGGCCATGGCGGCGAGGATCCTGGCGCGGTCGGTCCCAGCGGGCTGAAGGAGAAGGACGTGGTGCTGGCCGTGGCGCTCAAGCTGCGCGAGCGGCTGAGCGCCAACCGCAATATCCGCGTGATCCTGACCCGCGATGCCGATTTCTTCGTGCCCTTGCACGAGCGGGTGCGCAAGGCGCGCCGGGTGCAAGCCGACCTGTTCGTCTCCATCCATGCCGACGCCTTCGTCACGCCGCAGGCGCGCGGCGCCTCGGTGTTCGCGCTCAGCGACGGCGCCGCCACCAGCGCCGCGGCGCGCTGGATGGCCGAGCGAGAGAACGCCTCGGACCAGATAGGTGGCATCAATACGGTGCGCACCAAGGACACGAACGTGCTCAAGGCCCTGCTGGACATGAGCACCACGGCCCAGATCAAGGACAGTCTCAAGCTGGGTTCCGAGGTGCTGGGCCAGATAGGCCAGGTCGGACGGCTGCACAAGAAGCAGGTCGAGCAGGCCGGCTTCGCGGTGCTCAAGGCGCCGGACATCCCGTCCATCCTGGTCGAGACCGCCTTCATCTCCAACCCGGAGGAAGAGGCCAAGCTGCGCAGCCCCGACTACCGCCAGCAGCTGGTCGAAGCGCTGGCCAGCGGCATTGCCAAGTACTTCGCCAAGAACCCGCCGATGGCGCGGCAGCGCCCGATGTCCTGAGTGCTGCCGCGGAGGGAGAGCAGGCCCGGCTTACTTGGGCTGCTTGACGATGCGCAGGTAGGGCTTGGGCGCCTTCCAGCCTTCGGGGAAGAGCTTCTTGGCGTCCTCGTCCGAGACCGAGCCGGCAATGATCACGTCCTCGCCCTGCTTCCAGTTCACCGGCGTGGCGACCTTGTGCTTGGCGGTCATCTGCATGGAGTCCAGCACGCGCAGGATCTCGTCGAAGTTGCGGCCCGTGGTCATCGGGTAGGTCATCATCAGCTTGATCTTCTTGTCCGGACCGACGATGAAGACCGAGCGCACCGTGGCATTGGTGGCGGCCGTGCGGCCTTCCGACGTACCCGCCTCCTCGGCCGGCAGCATGTTGTAGAGCTTGGCCACGGCCAGGTCGGTGTCACCGATCATCGGGTACTGCGGCAACGCTCCTTGCGTCTCCTCGATGTCGGCAGCCCAGCGCGAATGGTTGTCCACCGGGTCGATGGACAGGCCGATCAGCTTGCAATTGCGCTTGGTGAATTCCGGCTGGATCTTGGCCATGTAGCCCAGCTCGGTGGTGCAGACCGGTGTGAAGTCCTTGGGATGCGAGAACAGGATGGCCCAGCCCTCGCCTATCCAGTCATGGAAGCGGATCTGGCCCTGGGTGGTGGCCGCCGAGAAGTCCGGGGCCGTATCGTTGATGCGCAGTGACATGCTTGCTCCTGAGGCGCCTTTGAACAATGGATATGCGGGTTGGTCCGCCCGGCGCAGTACAGGCGCGGCCAGAGTCGGAATTTACGAGCTTTTTCGTCCCGCCGTCACCGTCCCGGGCCGGCAAATTCAGCCCAGGGTCTCAACCCGATTGCGACCCTTGGCCTTGCTGCGGTAGAGCGCCCCGTCGGCGCGCCCCAGGATCAGCGGAATGTTGTCGCCGCTCCGGTAGGCGCTGACGCCGAAGCTGCAGGTCTTGCGGCCCACGACCTCGAAGTAATGCGCGGCCACCAGGGCGCGCAGCTTTTCGGCCAGGGCCATGGCGCCCTCCAGCGGCGTGTCGGGGCAGATGATCAGGAATTCTTCGCCACCCCAGCGGCCGAAGATGTCGACCTCGCGAATGCCGGCGCCGAGCAGACCGGCCGTCTCGACCAGCACCCGGTCGCCTATGGCATGCCCATGGCAGTCGTTGACCGACTTGAACAGGTCCACGTCCAGCAGCACCAGCGAAAACATGCTGCCGTAACGCTGGCTGCGGTTCAGCTCGTACTCCAGCACCTGGTCGAGCTTCAGCCGGTTGAAGGCGCCGGTCAGCGGGTCGGTGGACGAGAGCCGCAGCAACTCCTCGTTCTTGGCCACCAGCTCGCCGCGCTGCGCCTGCACCTCATCGAGCGCTGCCTGGGCGGCGTCGAGCATGGTGTTGGCACTGGAGGCCAGCAGGCGGATCTCTTCGGTGGCGCCGGTCTGGGTGACGTCCAGGCGCGCCGGGCTGCCCGGCGCCATCTGCTTCATGGAATCGGCCAGCTGCACCAACGGCTTGACCAGCAAGGCGCGCAGCACCAGGGCCATGATCAGGGCGGCCACCCCCATCTGCGCCAGCATCAGCAGCGTCTGGAACAGGGCCGCACGAATCACCACTCCGCGCACATGGGCGTCGTCCTGCACGACACGCAGCGTCCCTATGCGCTCCAGATGATCGACCGGCGAAAAAAGCGCGAACTCGCGGCCGGCGCTGAAGTCGACCTGCTGGCGCGAGCCGAGCTCGGCGCGGAAGCCTTCTCCGGCCTCGATCCGGACCGCCAGGATGGCCGGATTGGCCAGCAGTCCTTCCAGCACGCCGCGGGCGATCTCCTGGTTGGAGGCAAAGGCCGCCACCTCGGCCTGGGCCCGCACCGTCTGCACCAGTTGGCGCTGCAGCGACTCGGCCTCGTCGAGCTGGTGGCGGTGGAAATAGGCGTAGCTGAAAAGGCCGGCCACCAAGGCGAACAACAGCAGGCCCAGGCCCACCGTGAGCACCAGCCGAACTTCGATCTTGTCGCTGCGCCATTGCTTCATCGGGTTCAGTCCTTGAGGCGTAGCACCGGCTTGACCGAGGCATTGAGCAAGGCGGCGTCTATGTAGCCAATGGCCATGCGGTCCTGGCTGACCGCTTCACGCACGGCCAGGCTGTCGGCCAGGATGGGAGGTGGCAGCACTTCGCCGCTGAAGCGCAGCCGTGCCCAATAGGCATTGACCTGCTTGATCTCCATGCCATTGAGGGCGCTGAAGAAACGCTGCCGGACCACGCTGCCCGAGGGCTGCTCGTAGACCAGGGCCGGCTGGGCCGTGACGTCGGCACCGGCGAACTGTCGGGTGCGGCCCAGGTAGAGGTCTGACACCTGGCGCGGCTGCAGGGCCTTCAGCGGGTTGTCGGGATGGACGATCACCACGAGGTCGGCACCGGCGATCAGCGGCCAGGCCAGGCCCACGACCAGCAGCCAGGCCAGGCGGATCGGCAGGCGCAGGCGGTGTCCCATGGTCAGAAGCTGAAATCCAGCGTCAGCGTCGTGCTGTTGACGCTGCGCCCTTGCATGTTGATGGCCAGGCTGCGCCACCACAGGCCATAGCCCGAAGGCCTGACCTCGGTGTGATCCCACTGCAGCTTCAGGGCTGCCTGTGGCAACAGGTCCCAGCGCAGGCCCAGCGAGCTGCTGCGCTGGTCAATGCGCGTGGTGTTGACGGTGAACAGCGCCGGATCGCGCAAGGTGGCGTTGAACGCTCCCCAGTCGTTGCGGGCACCGCGCACGCCGTTGCCGGGCCGCGAAACACTGTGCAGCAAGAAAGGCGTCCAGTCGCCGAAGCGCCGACCCAGGCCCAGGTAGGCCATGCGGCCATGCGGAAGCACCGCCTGGGTGGACGTGGTGCGGCCCAGCTCGGCCTGGGCCACCCAGGTTCCGTTGTCGAAGGCCGCTCCCAGCGTCGTGTAGCTGATGCGAGCGCCCTTGAATGCCAGGTCGGTGCGCAACTCGGCCGCTTCGGTGCTGACGCCGGGAATTGACGCTGCCGCCACCTGATCCAGACCCTGGTGCAGTGCTGCGAAGGCCGACGGGTCACGCGCCGAGGTAAAGCGCGAATGCGCCAGCTTCAGCCGCCACAGACGACCCTGGCGACTCAGCGACAGGCTCCAGAGCCGGTCCGCACGGAAGTCGTAGCCGGCACCGATGGGAATCGTGCCCCGCGCCGTGCCCAACTGGGCTTTCCAGATCCAGCGTGCCGAGCTCGACTGGACCACATAGGAGGCGTCGCCACCGTCGATCGAGAAGATCGGCAGCCAGCCGTAAAACTCCAGCGGCGGCCTAACCCAGGTGTAGGCATAGCCGACGTTGCGGTGGTCGGACATCAGGAAGGCGTCGTAGCTGACCCGGCCCAGACGCAGATTGACGTCGGCGCGCGGACGCAGGGCCAGGTAGGCCAGCTCCAGCGAGTTGTTGAAGTTGACCCGGTCCTGGTCGCGCAGCAGCAGCTGGCCGACCAGGTCGACCGTGCTGCCCAGCGGCAGTTCCGCCTGCAGGCCCAGGCGTGAATCGACCCGCCAGCTGCTGCCGGTGGCCTCGCCGTCGCGGGGGCGCTGCGTCACATCACGGGCCGGCGCCATATTGCTGCGGTTGTCGCTGACCTGGCCGAGCGTGCCGAAGCCGGCCAGGCGCAGGCCCTCGGCCGAGACCGTGGTCATGGCAAGCAGGGTCAGGGCACCGGCCAGCCAGCGCGGCCTTGCCCCCTGCCCGGTCCTCGACTGTCCCGACATGCCGGCTCCCATGCTGCGTGGCTCGGCCTAGCCTAGCGCAGCCGGACGGGCAGTGCCATTGGCGCTGCCCCCGGGGTCAGGTCTGTCTCGCCTACTTGCCGAGCGTGGCCGGTGCCGGCGGCGTATGGCGCTGGATCGGCTTCCAGGTCTTCAGACGCTCCAGCACATTGGCGATGGCCGCGTCCAGCTGCGGGTCCTGGCCGCGGTTGACCGCGCCCGGATCCAGTTCCACGTCGATGTCCGGCGCCACGCCCTCGTTCTCGATCCGCCATTCGCCTTCCGGCGTGTAGAAGCGGAAGTAGGGCACGACCAGGGAACCGCCGTCGATCAGGTTGGGGTTGATCGAGATGCCGATCAGGCCGCCCCAGGTGCGCTTGCCGATCAGCGGTCCCAGGCCCACGCGCTTGAAGCTGTAGGGCATGAAGTCGCCGCCGGACCCGGCGTCCTGGTCGATCAGCATGGCCTTGGGGCCGTAGATCGCGCCGCCCGGCGTGTCGAACACCAGGCCGTCGCGGTCCTTCCAGCTGGCCAGGTAGGGGCGATTCAAGAGCTCGGTCACGTAGTTGGCCGCCTGGCCGCCACCGTTGCGACGGTCATCGACGATCAGGCCCTGCTTGTCGATCTGCGGGAAGAACATGCGGTTGAAGTACTGATAGCCGCCGGCGCCGGTGTCGGGCATGTAGACGTAGGCAACCTTGCCGCCCGACTTCTGCTGCACATACTGGCGGTTGCGTTCAATCCAGTCCCACTGGCGCAGGCCGGCCTCGTTGGCGATGGGCTCGACCACGATGTCGCGGCTGCCCTTGCCCGTGGCATCCGCGGCCAGGGTGACGGTCAGCTGCTTGCCGACCTGGTTCTCCAGCAGCGAGTACAGGTTGGTCGAAGCCTCGACCTGGCGGCCGTTGATGGCCATCAGGTAGTCGCCGGCCTTGCCACCGGCGCCCGGCACCGCCAGCGGCGCCTTCAGGAAGGGATTCCAGCGGTCGCCGGCATAGACCTTCTTCAGCTTGTAGCGGCCTTGGTCAATCTCGTAGTCGGCGCCCAACAGGCCGACGGCAACGGCAGCTTCCTGGTGCACGTCGCCACCGCCTATGCGGTTGTGGCCGACCTGCAGCTCGCCAATCATCTCAACCAGCAGGTCGTTCAGGTCTTCGCGCCGCTGCACATGGGCCAGCAGCGGCAGGTAGCGCTTGTAGACGCCGTCCCAGTCGAGGCCATGCAGGCCCGGGTCGTAGAAGTATTCCTTCTCCATCCACCAGGTCTCGTCGAAGATCTGCTTCCACTCGGCGCGCGGATCGACCTTGACCCGCAGGCCGCTCAGGTCGATGGGCTTGGCATCGGCCTTGTCGTTGGCATCGGCAATCTCCAGCTTGCCGCGGCCGGCGTCGATCAGCAGCTTCTTGCCGTCGGCACTCAGGTCATAGCCGTTGATGCCGGACTTGAGCAGCTTGCTCTTGCGCTCCTCGAAGTCGAAGCGGTGGAGGTCGCTGTTCGGATTGGCAGCGTTCTGCGGCAACTCGCGGCTGGAGCCGGGCTGGCGGCGTTCCATGTAGAACAGCGCGCCATCGGCGGCCACGGCCAGGCTGTCATAGTTGCGCTCGGGCACCGGCAAGGCGACCAGGCGCTGCTGCAGGCCCTCGAAGTCGATGCGCACCGGCTTGGCCGCTTCCTTCTTCTCGGCGGGCTTGGCGGCAGCGGGAGCCGAAGCGGCGGAAGCGGCCGCGGCAGCTGCCTCGGGCTTCTTGGCTTCGTCCTTCTTGGCTTCCTCGTCACCGGCCTTGGGGGCCAGCGGCGACTTGCCGTCGGCGGCCAGCACCAGGGCGTAGAGCCCGGCGCGAATTGGACGCTCTTGTGTCGACATGTCCAGGCCGACCGCCGAAGGACCGGCATTGATCGAGGCGCTGAAGAACAGGTAGTCGCCCTTGGGCGAGAAGGCCGGGTTGTCGGCGTGGCTCAGGCCGTCGCTGACCTCGTGCGTCTTGCCGCTCTGCAGCTCGGCCAGGCGCACCTGGCCCATGTGGTTGCCCGCCGTCACGGCATAAACCAGGAAACGGCTGTCCGGCGAGAAGCCGGCATTGAAGCTGCCCTGGCGGCGCGGGCTGGAGTCGACTTTGACCAGCTGGCCCTTCCTGGGGCCATCGGCCAGAGACAGCGTGTAGAGGTTGAGGTGGTTGTCCTCGATGGCCAGCAGCTGACCATTGGGCGCCCAGTCGCGCAGCGTGTAGTAGCCGGTCTTGGGCAGGTCGATCACCTCGGGCTTGCCGGTGCCGGTCTGGCTCTCCAGCACCAGTTGATGGCGCATGCCCGGGGCATCGGAGATGTAGGCCACGCGCTGGCCGTCGGGGCTCCAGATCGCATCCTTCTCGCGCACGCCCGAGCTCTCGGTCAGGTTGCGCACGGTGCCGTCCTTGACCGGCACGGTGAACACCTCGCCGCGGGCGCTGACCAGGGCGCGCTTGCCGGTGGCCGACAAACGGGCCGAGGTGATGTTGCGCGAGGCGTCCTTCCACTGCGTGCGAGCCTGGATGGAAGGCGTGTTGATCGCCACCTTGATCTCGCGCGCCGCGCCGCCGTCCAGGTTCAGCTCCATCAGCTTGCCGCCGACTTCGTAGACCACCGTACGGCCCTGCGATTCCACCGCCTTGACGTCCCAGCCGGTTTCCTTGGTCAGCTGGCGCAGCGCCTTGGTCTTGGGATTGAAAGCGAACAGGTTGGCCGCGCCGTTGTTGCGGTCGGAGATGAAGACCACCTCGTCGCCGGCCCAGACCGGGTTGATGTCGCTGGCGTTGACGTGGGGAATCTGCTCCCACTGGTTGGTGGCCGGGTCGATGATCCAGACCGGCGGCGTGGTGCCGCCGCGGCTCTGGCGCCAGCCGGCCGTGCCGGCATAGGCAGCGCGGTAGGGACGGAAGGCCAGCTTCTTGCCGTCGGCGCTCCAGCTGCCCTCGAAGGCCACGGCCTCCATCAGCTTGCGCTCGAAGCCGCCGGTGGCATCGATCTCGAACAGCTGGTTGCTGCGGTTGTTGGCCACCTCGCGCGGGCTGGCGAACAGCACGCGCTTGCCGTCGGCGCTCCAGCCGCTGACCACGTCGGCCCCCGGATGCCAGGTCAGGCGCCGCGGCTGGCCGCCCTCGACCGGCATCACGTAGACATCGGTGTTGCCGTCATAGGCGGCCGAGAAGGCGATCTGCTTGCCGTCCGGCGAGAAATGCGGATTGGACTCGCCGGCCGCGTGCGTGGTCAGACGACGCGGATTGCTGCCGTCGCGCTCGGCGATCCAGAGGTCGCCGGCATAGACGAAGGCCAGGTGCTTGGCCGAGATCGCCGGCTGCCGCAGCAGCCGGGTCGGCTCGCTGGCCGACGCCTGGGTGGCACCGGCCAGAGCCAATGCGGCGAGCAGAACAGTCTTCTTGAGGCGGAACTTCATGCAGTCTCCTTGTTGTGGCGGCGCAGCTTGGATCTCAAGCCACCGCCTATCGCGATCAGGCCGGGGAGGATGATCATGGCCCAGATGATTTTTTCCAGATTGGCCTGCACCCAGGGTACGTTGCCGAACAGGTAACCGGCCAAGGTAATGCCCACCACCCACAGCGCGCCGCCGGTGATGTCGTAGAAGGTGAACTTGCTGCGCGTCATCTGCGCCACGCCGGCCACAAAGGGGGCGAAGGTCCGCACGAAGGGCATGAAGCGCGCGATCACGATGGTGATGCCGCCATAGCGCTCATAGAACTCATGCGCCTGGTTGAACGCCTTGCGGTTGAAGAAGCGCGAGTCCTCCCACTGGAAGACCTTGGGGCCGAAGTAGCGGCCTATGGCGTAGTTGCTCTGGTTGCCGGCAATCGCGGCCGTGAGCATCAGCGCTATCGACAGGCCCAGGTCCAGCAGGCCGGTGCCGCACATGGCACCGACGATGAAGAGCAGCGAGTCGCCCGGCAGAAAGGGCATGACCACCACGCCGGTCTCGATGAAGATGATCAGGAACAGCAGCGCATAAATCCAGGCGCCGTGAGCGGCCACGAAGGTGGCGAGATGCTTGTCCACATGGACGACGAAGTCGATCAGCAGCGCGATGAAATCCATGGCGGCGCATTATGGGTGCAGCCCAATGAAAAGCCCCTCGGCATCGCTGCCGAGGGGCTTGCATTGAGTAGCCCGTTAAGGCGACTGAGCTCTTGACCGTCGATCAGGCGGCCTTGCGGCGACGGCTGGCGGCGATGCCGGCCAGGCCCAGGCCCACCAGGGAAAGGGTCAGCGGCTCGGGCACTTCACCGCCGGGGGCGTCCGCCACCAGCAGAACCTTTTCCCAGTCCGAGCTGTCGTTCAGGCCAATGAAGTTGCCGGCGCGCCAGCCACCGTTCATCGCGCCGCCACCTGTGTGCCAGCACAGACGGTCGCGGTCGTTGCCGCCAGTCCATTCCGATTCAGCGGTGTCACAGCTGGTGCGGCTGACGATGTCACCCGCTCCTGCAAAACCCCACGAATAGCTGGAGTTGAAGTACCACTCGACGTTATTGGCGCTGTGCGTGGTGTTGCCCGTGCCGGTGTCGAAGATCACGTCGGCGTAGTTAGCAGCAGCCAGCACTTCAAACATGTCGCTGCCGACGCGCCGGGCCGCCATCATCAGCACGTCGCCGGTACAGCCCGCCAGGACAGAGCTGATCGCAGTACCGGTTGCGCCATAAGTGGAGGAATAGCACTGGGTATAACCCCAGGACGCCACCGTGGCGGCGCTGACGTCGTTCTGAACGCCGCTGGGCAGGGTCGAGGCCTGGGCCGAGGGGGCGAAGGCGGCGGCAGCCAACGACAGTGCAGCAGCCAGGGTCTTGATCTTCTTCATTCGATACTCCTGAAAAGCTTGGAATGGTCAACGCCAGTTTCCAAGCAGTTTGCATGCCACCTTGGCTTGCACTTTGCAAATCAACCACTTGCAAGAATTCATCCTTCAATCTAGGGATGCCTGTCAACTTGTTCGACACCCGCACTTGCAGGGCCGGAAACCTGCCGGCAAGGCCAGGGTGACGGCTCCCTACAATCCGCCCATGCTCCCGACGTCCCCTGCCGGCACCCGCCGCGCGATCCGCGAACTCCCCGATGAACTGATCAGCCAGATTGCCGCCGGCGAGGTGGTCGAACGCCCGGCCTCGGTCGTGCGCGAGCTGGTCGACAACGCGCTGGACGCCGGCGCCACCCAGATCCAGGTCAAGCTGATGGCCGGCGGCGTGCGGGCCATCGTGGTCGAGGACGACGGCCTGGGCATTCCGTCCGAGGAATTGCCGCTGGCGCTGCGCCGCCATGCGACCAGCAAGATCCGCTCGCTGGAAGAGCTGGAATCGGTGGGCACCATGGGTTTCCGCGGCGAGGCGCTGGCCGCCATTGCCTCGGTGTCAGAGATGGCGATTGCCAGCCGCAGCGAAGGCGCGGCCCATGCCCATCGCATAGACGCCCGCTCCGGCGAGCTGAACCCGGCGGCCCGGGCCCGCGGCACCAGCGTCGAGGTGCGCGAGCTGTTCTTCAGCACGCCGGCCCGCCGCAAATTCCTCAAGACCGATGCGACCGAGCTGGCCCACTGCATCGAGTCGGTGCGCCGCCATGCACTGGCCCGGCCCGACGTGGGCTTTTCGGTCTGGCATGAAGGCAAGCTGGTCGAGCAATGGCGCGCCGGCTCGGCCGAGCAGCGCGTGGCCGATGTGCTGGGCGAAGACTTCGTGAACGAGAGCCGCGCTGTCGAAGGCGGCGCCGGCCCCTTGCGCATCCATGGCCGCGCGGGCCTGCCCGAGGCGGCCCGCAGCCGCGCCGACATGCAGTACGTCTACGTCAACGGCCGCTTCGTGCGCGACAAGCTGATCGCCCATGGCGTGCGCTCGGCCTACGAGGACGTGCTGCACGGCCACCGCCAGCCCTGCTATCTGCTGTTCCTGGAGATCGATCCGGCCCTGGTCGATGTCAACGTGCACCCGACCAAGATCGAGGTCCGATTCCGCGACGGCCGCGAGCTGCACCAGCGGGTGCGCTATGCGGTGCAGGACGCCCTGGCCGTGTCGCGCGCCGCCGAGGCCGCCGACGTGATTGCCACGGCCCAGCAGGTCGCGGCCACGGTGCCGGGTCACCGACCCTCGCCCGGCAATCCGCCGTCCTGGTTCGGCCAGACCACGGCTGCTGAAGCACCAGCGCCGACCTATGGGCCAAGCACGGTGCCGAGCTGGCGCAGCAATACCCAGACTTCGCTGGGCCTGGCTGAGGTCGAGGCGCTGTATGCGCCGCGGGCACCGGTCGCCTTGCCGGAGGGCAGCAGCGCAGCCCCTGCCCTGCCCGCCCACGACTGGGCGCTGGGCCGGGCCATTGCGCAGATCCAGGGCGTCTACATCCTGGCCGAGAACAGCCAGGGCCTGGTCATCGTCGACATGCACGCAGCCCATGAACGCGTGGTCTACGAGCGGCTCAAGGCCTCGCTGGGCGCGGCCGAGATCGAATCGCAGCCGCTCTTGATCCCGATGACCTTTGCCGCCACGGCGCAGGAGATCGCCACTGCTGAAGCTCAAGCGGCGACGCTGATGCGCCTGGGCCTCGACGTGGCCCCGCTGTCCAGCAAGATGCTGGCGGTGCGCGCGCGGCCCTCGGCCCTGGCCGGCGGCGACGTGGTCGAACTGGCGCGCGGCGTGCTGGCCGAGCTCGGCCAGTTCGACGCCAGCCAGGCCATCGAACGGGCCCAGCACGAGATCCTGGCCACCATGGCCTGCCATGGCGCGGTGCGCGCCAACCGCCAGTTGACGCTCGACGAGATGAACGCCCTGCTGCGCGACATGGAGCGCACCGAGCGCGCCGACCAGTGCAACCACGGCCGCCCGACCTGGCGCCAGCTGACGATGAAGGAACTGGATGCGCTGTTCCTGCGCGGCCGGTGATCCAATAGCGCCTTAGCGAAAGACCGACTCCATGGCTACGTTGAAACTGAACAAGAAGCCGGCCCCAGCGGCCAAGACTGGCGGCGGCGAGCGCCGCGCCCCGGTACGCGGCACCGGCGTCTCGCGCAGCCGGCCCACGCTGGCCCAGGCCCAGGCCGACCGTGCCGAGCGGCAGGCCGCCTTCGAACAGCGGCGTGCCGAAGAAGGCCGGGCCGAACGCGAGGCCGCCCGGCCGGCACGCCCCAGCCAGCCCGCTGCAAGACCCGCCGCCAAGCCCGCGTTCCGCCGCGAAGAGCCGGCGGCTCCCCAGGCACCGCGCCGCGACCAGCGCCGCGCCACTGGGCCGGCGGCCTTCGATGCACCTTCACGCCCGCCGCGTCCCCAGCGTCCCGTCGAGCCCTCTCCCGAAGGCGAGCGCCTGTCCAAGCGCATGAGCGAGCTGGGCCTGGCCTCGCGCCGCGAAGCCGATGAATGGATTGCCGCCGGCTATGTCCGCGTCGATGGCCGAGTCGCCGAGCTGGGCCAGCGCGTCGGCCCCGAGGTCAGGATCGAGATCGCGCCCGAAGCCCGTGGCGAGCAGGCCGCGCGCGTGACCATCCTGCTGCACAAGCCGATCGGCTATGTGTCCGGCCAGGCCGAGGATGGCTATGAGCCGGCCGCCGCCCTGATCAAGCCCGACACCCATTGGAAGGACGACGCCTCCGGCCTCAAGTTCAACCGCGGCCAGCTGCGCAACCTGGCGCCGGCCGGACGCCTGGACATCGACTCCACCGGTCTCTTGGTGCTGACCCAGGACGGCCGCATCGCCAAGGCCCTGATTGGCGAGGACTCGCTGGTCGAGAAGGAATACCTGGTGCGGGTCGAGTACGGCGCCCGCCCCGATGCCAAGGCCCAGGAAGGCTTCCCCGAGCAGGACCTGGACCGCCTGCGCCATGGCCTGGAGCTGGACGGCGTGCAGCTCAAGCCGGCCCAGGTCAGCTGGGCCAACGAGGACCAGCTGCGCTTCGTGCTGCGCGAGGGCCGCAAGCGCCAGATCCGCCGCATGTGCGAGCTGGTCGGCCTCAAGGTCGTGGGCCTGAAGCGGGTGCGCATTGGCCGCATCCCGCTGGGCAAGCTGCCCCAGGGCCAGTGGCGCTATCTGATGCCCTGGGAACGCTTCTAAATGAAGTCGCCCGTCTGCCTGGCCGGTCCCACCGGCTGCGGCAAGACCGCTGCCGCGCTGAAGATTGCCGAGTACCTGCCGGTCGAGATCATCAGCGTCGATTCGGCCCTGGTCTATCGCGGCATGGATATTGGCACGGCCAAGCCGACCCGCGAAGAGATGGCGGCCGTGCCGCATCACCTGATCGACATCCTCGATCCGTTGCAGTCCTACTCGGCCGCCGAGTTCGCCAGCAGTGCAAAGCAGCTGGCTGACGAGATCCTGGCGCGGGGCCGGCTGCCGCTGCTGGTCGGCGGCACCATGCTGTATTTCAAGGCCTTGTTCGACGGCCTCTCGGCCCTGCCCCAGGCCGATGCCGACCTGCGCGCCCAGCTGGACGACGAGGCCGAGCAGATCGGCTGGCCGGCCATGCATGCCAAGCTGGCCGCCATCGATCCCGAGACGGCCGCCCGCCTCGCCCCCAATGATTCGCAGCGCATCCAGCGCGCCCTGGAGGTCTGGCAGCTGAGCGGCAAGACCCTGTCGCAGCTGCACGCCGAACCGCAGCGCAGCGAGGGCGTGGACTGGCCGCTGCTGTCGCTGGAGCCGCAGGACCGGGCCTGGCTGCACAAGCGGCTGGATCAGCGCTTCGAGCAGATGCTGGATGGCGGGCTGATCAACGAGGTCAAGGCCTTGCGCGGGCGTGGCGACCTGTCGCTGGACCTGCCCTCGATGCGCTGCGTCGGCTACCGCCAGACCTGGGAGGCGCTGGACCGCGACGATTTCCGAGACCTGGCCGAGCGCGGCAGCGCGGCCACCCGCCAGCTGGCCAAGCGCCAGATCACCTGGCTGCGCAGCATGCCTCAGCGCCAGGTCGTCGATTGCCAGCATCCGGACGCCGCCCTGCATGTGCTGGCCGCGTTGGAAAAGTGCCTGCGCGATGGCACCGGTTCTTGAAGCCCGGGCGCTGGGCAAGCGCTATGGCGAGACGCCGGTGTTCGCCGGCCTCTCGCTGCAATTGCAAGCCGGCGAACTCGTGGCCTTGCTGGGCGAATCCGGCAGCGGCAAGTCCACGCTGCTGAACTGCCTGGCCGGCCTGGATCGACCCGACGAGGGCCGGGTCTTGCTCGAAGGCCAGGCCCTCAGCGAACTGGACGAGGCCGCGGCTGCGCGCATGCGCCGCGCCCGGCTGGGCTTCGTGTTCCAGGCCTTCCATGTGCTGCCGCATCTGAGCGTGGCCGAAAACGTCGGCCTGCCGCTCCTTCTGCTGGGGCGCGAAGACCCGGCCCGGGTCGCCGATCTGCTCGCGGCCGTGGGGCTGGCCGGCCTGGGCGAACGCCTGCCGCGCCAGCTCTCCGGCGGCCAGCTGCAGCGCGTGGCCATTGCCCGCGCCCTGGTCCACAAGCCGGCCCTGGTGTTGGCCGACGAGCCCACCGGCAACCTGGATCCGCGCCATGCCGAGGCGGTACTGCGCCTGCTGGTCGAGCAGACCCGCGCCGAAGGCACGGCCTGCCTGCTGGTCACCCATTCCGAACGTGCCGCCGCCCATGCGGACCGCCGGCTCCGACTGGCCGAGGACGGCCTGGAGGCGCTGGCGTGACCCTGGCCTGGCGCTGGCTGCGCAGGCTGTCGCTGCCGGCCCTGCGCCAGGAAGCTTGGCGCCCTGCCCTGGCCCTGCTGGCCGTGGTGCTCGGCGTGGGCCTGGCCTATGGCGTGCACCTGATCAACAGCGCGGCCCTGGCCGAGTTCGGCGCCGCGGCACGCAGCGTCGAAGGCCGGCCCGACCTGGTCGTGCGGCCGGTGGCAGGCGGCGAAATCACGCTGGCGCTTTTCGAGCAGATTGCGGCCAGCCCTGGCGTGGCCGTTGCCGCTCCAGTGATCGAGGCCGCGGTCCAGGCGCGCGACCGCGAAGGCCTGGCCATGCCGCTGAAATTGCTCGGCGTGGACCTGCTGCAGCAGGCACAGATCAGCCCGGAGCTGATGCCCCGCCTGGCATCGGGCCGCGACGGCTTGGCCGGCCTTTTGGACCCACAGCGCCTGCACCTGAACGCTGCCGCCTTGCGCCGCCTGCCACAGGGCAATGCTCCTTTAGTGCTGCGCCATGCGCGGGGCTCGGACCTGGCCAGTAGTGAACTGCAGCGCGGTGGACAAGTGGCCGCCGCCGGCACGCCGCTGGCCGTGATCGACATTGCTGGCGCGCAGGCCTTGCTGGGAAGATACGGTCTGGACCGCATCGAGCTGCGCCTGCTGCCCGGGGTGCGCAGCGAAGCCTTCATCAAAGGCCTGGCCCTGCCGGCCGGCGTGCGCGCCGCACCGCCGGCCGACAGCGGCGAGCGCATCGCCGATCTCAGCCGGGCCTACCGGGTCAACCTGGGCGTGTTGTCGCTGATGGCGCTTTTCACCGGCAGCTTCCTGGTGTTTGCCGTGATCGCGCTCTCGGTCGCGCGGCGCCTGCCGCAGCTCGCGCTGCTGGGGGTGCTCGGGCTCTCGGGTCGCGAGCGCGCCGGCCTGGTCCTGGGTGAAGCGGCGCTGCTCGGCAGCGTGGGGGCGACGCTGGGCCTGCTGCTCGGCTGGGGCCTGGCGGCCGGTGTGCTGCGCCTGCTGGGCGGGGATTTCGGCGCCGGCCTCGGCCTGGGCAACGCCGCCGCTCTGCCGCCTGTCCAGCCCTGGGCCGCCGCCGTTTTCGGCGGGCTGGGATTGCTGGTCTGCGTGGCTGCGGCTGCCGTTCCGGCCTGGGGCACTAGGCAGATGGCCGTGGCCCAGGTTCTCAAGGGATTGGGGGGGCTCGCACAGCATCCCTGGCCGGCCTGGTTGGGTCCGGTGATGCTGCTCGGTGCCGTCGTGCTGGCCTTGTTGCCGCCGATTGGCGGGCTCAGCCTCGGCGCCTATGCGGCCATGCTTCTTCTGCTACTCGGCGGCCTGGCGGTGCTGCCGCAGATGCTGCGTGCGCTGCTGGCGGTGTCCACCGGACGCAGCGCCCTGGCCCTGCTGGCGCGGCGCCGCCTGTCCGAGCACGGCCCCGAGGCCATGCAGACCCTGGCCGGCGTGCTGGTGGCGCTGGCGCTGTCCGTGGCCATGCTGGTGATGGTCGGCAGCTTCCGCAGCTCGCTGATCGCCTGGCTGGACCAGATGCTGCCCGCCGAGCTCTATGTGCGCAGCGCCCTGCGCCCCGGCACGGCGCTGCCGGAAGCTTTCATCGAGCGGGTGCAAAAGAGCGGGATCGCCCGCCGCATCGCCCTGCAGCGCAGCCTGCGTGCCGAAGGACCGGACGGCGCGCCGATGATGCTGCTGGCGCGCGAGATCGTTGACGAGTTGCGCCTGCCCCTGGTCGGCACCTTGGCCGAACCGCCAGCGGCGGGCCAGGTGCCGCTCTATGTCAACGAATCGCTGCGCGACCAGGGCGCCGAGCCCGGCAAGCCCCTGCGGCTGACACTGGCCGGCGGGCGGGTGCTGGACGGCTTCGTCCGCGGCGTCTGGCGCGACTACAGCCGCCAGAGTCCGGCCGTGCTGGCGCCGCTGGCCGAGGTGCGCCAGGTCAGCGGCGATCCATCGACCAGCGAGCTGCTGCTGTGGCTGCCCGAAGGCGGCGATGCCAAGGTCGCCGTCAAAGCGCTGCGCGCCGCCGCCGATGCACCGGACGACATCGAGATCGCCGAGGCCAGCGATCTGCGGGCGCTGTCGCTGAAGATCTTCGACCGCAGCTTCGTGCTGACCCATGGCCTGCAGGCCGTGGTGCTGGCCATTGGCCTTTTCGGCGTGGCAGCCAGCCAGTCGGCCCAGACCTTGGCGCGGCGGCGCGAGTTCGGCCTGCTGCGCCATCTGGGCCTGACTCGTCGCGAGCTGCTTTCTCTGCTGGCCCGCGAGGCCGTGCTGCTGGCGGCCTGCGGCGCGCTGCTCGGCTTGGCCCTGGGCCTGGCGATCAGCGCCGTGCTGGTCTTCGTGCTGAACCCGCAGAGTTTTCACTGGAGCATGGACCTGCACCTGCCCTGGACTCGCCTGGCCCTGCTGATCGGCGCCATGTTCGCGACCGCCGTGGGTGCGGCCCTGCTGGCCGGGCGGCAGGCCCTGTCGGCCGATGCCGTGCAGTCGGTGAAGGAGGATTGGTAGCGATGCTGCTCCATCGCCGTCGCCTGCTGAGCCTGGTCGCTGCTTCGACCCTGCCCTTGGCGTCGACTCAGGCCAAGGCCGCCGGGCTGCGCTTTCCGCATGACCATGGCGCCCATCCGGGCCTGGCCGTCGAATGGTGGTACCTGACCGGCCTGCTGGGCGAGGAGCATGGCTACCAGCTGACCTTCTTCCGCGTCCGCGGTCCATCGGCCATGGACAGCGGTCGGTTCTCAGCCCGCCAGCTGCTGATAGGCCATCTCGCCCTCAGCGATTTGAAGCAAAAGCACCAGCGCCATGACCAGCGCCTTGCACGGGTTGGTTTCCAGCATGTGCAGGCGGCCGAGGGCGACACGGCGCTTCGCATCTACGACTGGCAGCTACAGCGCAAGCCCGATGGCAGCTACCTCGCCCGTGCTGCATCCGCCACGGCCGGCTTCGCGCTGGAGCTGGAACTGGCGCCAACCCAGCAGCTGCTCTTGCAAGGCGAGCAAGGGCTCTCGCGCAAGGGGCCCACGAGCTACAGCCACTACTACAGCCAGGTCCAGCTGCAGACCCGCGGCCGCCTGCAGCTGGAGGGCCGGGAACGGGTCGTCCAAGGCCGCTCCTGGCTGGACCATGAATGGACCGACCAGTTGCTGGAGCCCGAGGCGGTCGGCTGGGACTGGCTGGGCATCAACCTGCTCGATGGCGGTGCCCTCACCGCTTTCCGGCTGCGGCGTGCCGATGGCAGCACCCTGTCCACCGGCGGCAGCTGGCGCAAGCCCGATGACACGCAGCGCAGCTTTGCCGAGGGTGAGCTGCGCTTCGAAGCGCAGCGCCGCTGGCGCAGCCCTTCGAGCAAAGCGGACTATCCGGTCGAATGGCGGCTCGAGTCGCCGCTGGGGCCCCTGCAACTCAGGGCCCTGTTCGAGGCCCAGGAGATCGATGCACGTCGCAGCACCGGCCTGGTCTATTGGGAAGGTGCCTCGGAGCTGCTGGACTCGCAGGGCCGGCGCATCGGCCTGGGCTACCTGGAGATGACGGGCTACGCCGCCAGGTTCAGCCTCTGATCAGCCTCTGATCACCGGCGTGCGACGCTGCAGCAGCCGGGCATCGGCCCGCACGCAGTTGCGGCCGGCCGCATGGGCTTCGCGCAGCGCGTTCTCGGTGGCCTGGACCAGGGCCTGCAGCGAGCCATGCTCTTCCTGCAATGCCGCCACGCCCAGGCTGGCACTGACCTGCAGCGTCTGGACCTGCCACTGGAAACCCAGCTTCTCGGTGCGCTCGCGCAGCCGCTCGGCCACGTCCAGCGCACCCAGCGGATCGGTATCGGGCAGCAGCACGATGAAGCGGTCATCGTCGAAGCGGGCCAGCAGATCGGGCTGGCGCAGCTGGGCCTGGGCGCTCTCGGCCAGTGCGGCCAGCAGCAGCTCGCCGCAACGCATGCCGAAGCGGCTCTGTACCTGGCTGAAATGATCAACCTGCAGCAGCACCAGAGCGCAGGGCCGCTGGTAGCGGCGCGCGGCGGCCAGTTCGCGCTCGGCGGCGGGAATGAAATGGCGACGGTCGCAGAGCCCGGTGGCCGGATCGACCGTGCCCTCGCGGCCCAGCAGCTGCAAGGCCTGCTCCAGCGGTTCTATCAAAGCAACCAGCAGGCCGCTGGCCAGGCCGGCGCAGATGGCGGCACCGGTGGCACCGACCAGCAGGCTGCTGGTGGCCGGCACAGCCAGGATCCATCCGATCAGCTGGGCCAGCGCCACGCAGGGCAGCCAGGTCGCCGCGAACAGCCCGGCCCAGACCAGGCTGCTGCCGCGCTGGCGGCGCAGATCAGCCAGCTGCTGCAGCCAGTGCGGGGCTTCGGGGATGGCAGGGGTGCTCATGAATGAGGGAGGCCTGTGCCGAAGGATCGGCACAGGCCTATTCAAGCACAAGCCGGCCCGTCTGCGCCGTCCCGTGCCCCCCGGAAATCAGTGAGCGCCGCCGGCGTCCACCGGCGCCGCACCGAGCCGGGGCGGCCGGCGCGTCATCCAGACGAAGGCGATCAGGGCCAGGAACAGCACGGCCGAGGCCAGGAAGATATCGTCCGCGGCCCGGGTGAAGGCCTGCTGGTCGATCAGGCGGTTGATCTGGGCCCAGGCCTGTTCAGGGGACAGGCCGGTGCCGGTCAGCCGGGCAATCGTTTCGCCCGCCACCGGGTCGCCCTGGGCCAGCCGCTCCACCATGTGCTGGTGGTGCAGCGTGGCGCGGTTCTCCCACAGCGTGGTCGAGATCGAGGTGCCCATGGCGCCGGCCGTGATGCGGACGAAGTTCGACAGGCCCGCGGCGGCCGGCATGCGATCCGGCGCGATGCCGGTCAGGGTCAGCGTCGACAGCGGGATGAAGAAGAAAGCCAGCGCCGCGCCCTGCAGGATGGTCGGCACCATGATGGTGGCGAAGTCGGTCTGCGTGGTGAAGTTGGAGCGCATGGTCAGCACCACCGCGAACATCACGAAGGCGAAGCTGCCCATGGCCCGCGGATCGAAGCGGCTGACATTGCGCCCCACCAGCGGCGACAGCAGGATGGCCAGCGCGCCCACCGGCGCCAGCGCCATGCCGGCATCGGTGGCCGTGTAGCCCATCCACTGCTGCAGCCACAGCGGCAGCAGCACCACATTGCCGAAGAACAGGCCATAGCCAACCGACAGCGTCAGCGCCCCGACCGCGAAGTTGCGGCTGGCGAACAGGCGCAGGTCCACGACCGGATGCTCGTCGTACAGCTCCCAGACCAGGAAGAACAGGAAGCACACGACCGCCGTGACCGCCAGGATCTGGATCTCGCCGCTGGCGAACCAGTCCAGCTCCTTGCCCTTGTCCAGCATCAGCTGCAGCGCGCCCACCCACAGCACCAGCAGGGTCAGGCCCACGCCGTCGATCGGCAGCTTGGCTGTCGGCGTCTCGCGCTTGCGGTAGATGCTCCAGGTCAGGTAGGCCGCGAACAGGCCCACCGGCACATTGATGTAGAAGATCCAGGGCCAGGAGACGTTGTCGGTGATCCAGCCGCCCAGCAGCGGCCCGACCACCGGCGCGACCAGGGTGGTCATGCCCCACAAGGCGAGCGCCGTCCCCGCTTTCTCGCGTGGATAACTGGCCATCAAGAGGGTCTGCGACAGCGGAATCATCGGGCCCGCCACCAAGCCTTGCAGCACGCGGCAGGCCACCAGCATCTCCAGCGAATGGGCGAAGCCGCACAGCCAGGAGGCCAGCACGAAGAGCAGCACGCTCATCGTGAACAGGCGCACCGCGCCGAAGCGGCGGGTCAGCCAGCCGGTCAGCGGCACCGAGATCGCATTGGCCACGCCGAAGCTGGTGATGACCCAGGTGCCCTGCACCGGGCTGACGCCCAGGTCGCCCGCAATCGCCGGCAGCGACACGTTGGCGATGGACGAGTCCAGCACGTTCATGAAGGTTGCCAGCGACAGTGCCAGCGTGCCCAGCACCAGGCTGGAGCCCTGCAGCGGCGCCGGTGCAGATCCAGCCTGCTGACTCATCCGTTCACCTTGGCGCGCGGTGCGGTCTTGATCGCACGGCCCAGATTGGCCTTGATGATGCGGTCCACGTCGGCATCGGCGGCGGCCTCGGCGCGCTCATGCACCTTGGTCTCGACACTGGCCGAGGGACGGGCCGTATCCACCAGGGACTTGCCGCCCTGGTCCGACACGTCCACGTCCACGTTCATGGACAGGCCCACGCGCAGCGGATGCTCGGCGACCTGCTTGGGGTCCAGGGCAATGCGCACCGGCACGCGCTGCACGACCTTGATCCAGTTGCCGGTGGCGTTCTGCGCCGGCAGCAGGGCGAAGGCGGCGCCGGTGCCGGCGGCCAGGCCGACGATCCTGCCGTCGAACTCGACCTTCTTGCCGTACAGGTCGGCCACCAGCTTGGCGCTCTGGCCAATGCGTAGGTGGTTGAGCTGGCCTTCCTTGAAGTTGGCATCGACCCAGGCCTGCTGCAGGCCCACCACGGCCATCAGCGGCGCGCCGGCGGCCACGCGCTGGCCCAGCTGCACGCTGCGGCGAGCCACCCAGCCGTCCACCGGCGCCGGCAGCTCGGTGCGCTGCAGGGCCAGGAATGCTTCGCGCACACGGGCCGCGGCACGCTGCACATTGGGATGCTGCTCGGCCGGCACGCCATCGGTCAGCACCTGGTTGCTGGCCAGTTGGTCGCGGGCAGCGGACAGGGCCGACTGGGCCGCGGCCACGCTGCTGTCGGCGGCCTTGATCTGCGACTGCACATGCTCGAATTCCTCGCGGCCGACGGCGCCGGTCTCGACCAGCGGGGCGCGGCGCTTGGCGTCCGCCTGCAGGCGGTTCAGCTCGGTCTGAGCGCGCTGCACATCGGCCTCGCGCAGCTTGATCTGGGCATTCAGCGTGCTGTTGTTGGCGTAAAGCGTGCGCACCTCGCGGACCGTCTGGGCCAGCTGGCTCTCGGCCTGCTCCAGGGCCACACGGGCATCGGCCGGGTCCAGACTGACCAGGGGTTGGCCGGCCTTGACGTAGTCGGTGTCGTCGGCATGGATGGCTCGCACCGTGCCGCCGACCAGGGGCGTGATCTGGACCACGTTGGCCTGCACATAGGCGTTGTCGGTGCTCTCGTGCTTGCTGCCTATCAGCTTGTCGTAGGCCACGTAGCCGGCCAGGGCCAGCAGCACGGCCACGCTGAGCAGGGTCAGCGCCTTCTTGCGCTTGCCGTTGCCGTTGGAGGGGGTGTTGTTGATTGCTTCGCTCATGGTGTTTCGCTTGATGTTCAGTTCGTCGTGTTCTCGTTCCAGCCGCCACCCAGGGCGCGGATCAGGCCGACCTGGCCCTCCAGCGACTGGGCGCGCAGGTCGAGCAGCTGGCGCTGCTGCTGCAGCAGGCCAAGCTGGGCGTTGTGGACCGCGAGCTGGCTGCCGAGGCCGGCCTGGCGGCGTTGCTGCGCCAGCTCCAGCAGGCGGCGCGACTGCTCCAGCGCCTCGTTCTGCTCGCCGCTCTGGGCGCGCAGCGACTGCAGGCCGGTGTACTGGTCGCTGGCATCGCGCACCGCTTCGACCAGGGCCGCGTTGTAGGCGGCCACGGCCGCATCGGCTTCTGCGGCATTGCCCTTCAGCTGGGCGCGGAGGCGGCCGGTGTCGAACAGGGGCAGGCGCAGCGACGGTCCGAAACCGTATTGCCGGCTGCCTGCATTGATCAGGTTGTCGAGACCGATCGAGCTGAAGCCGGCAAAGGCGCTCAGCGTGACATTGGGGAAGAACTGGGCCCGGGCCTCGCGCACCGTCTGCGTGGCGGCCTCGACGCGCCAGCGTGCGGCCACCAGGTCGGGGCGGCGGCCCAGCAGGTCCAGGGCCGGTGCGACTTCGCTCGGCCAGGCCTGGGCGGCGGGCAGCTTGGCGTTCAGGCTGTCCAGGGCCTGCGGTGCCTGCACCGTCAGCGCCGCCAGCTGATGGCGCAGCACGGTGGCTTGCTCGTTCAGGACCAGGCGCTGGCGGCGCAGCTCGGGCAGTGGCAGCTCGGCATTGCGCAGCTCCTGGGCGGTATCGAGACCGGCCTCGTTGCGCTGGCGAACCAGGGCCAGGGCAGCCTGACGCTCACCCAGCATCTTGTCGACCAGCTCAGCCTGCGCCTGCACCCGCGCCAAGGCCAGGTAGGCGCGGCTGACCTGGGCCGAGAGGCTCAGTCGGGCGGCGGCCATGTCGGCGCTGCTGGCCTTCTGCTGGCCCAGGGCCGCGTTCAGCGCCGCCGCATGCTTGCCGAAGAAGTCCCACTCGTAGCTGACGCCGGCCTGCAGCGTAGCCGTGGTGCGGATGGTGCCGGCGATGGGCGGCGGGACCAGGCCATGCTTGGTGAACTGCTGACGGGTGCCGTCGAAGCCCACGCCCAGCACCGGCTTGTCGGCGGCGCCGGCCGCTTCGACGAATGCCGCGGCCTTGTTCATGCGAGCCTGCACCAGGGCCAGGCTGGGCGACTCGGCCAGGGCACGCGCTATCAGCGCGTCGAGCTGGCCATCGTTGAAGGCGCTCCACCAGTGGCTGTCGAAAGCCGGACCGGCCGCTTCGCTCAGACCCAGTTGCTGGCCTTGCAGCGGCTGGGCCGGCTTGGGCAGGTCGGGGATCTGGGCGCAGGCGCCCAGAAGGGCAGCGGCCAGGGCCACCAGGGTCGGTTGGATTTTCATCATCGTCATTCGGACTGGATTTCGTCTTCGTCGTTGTTCTGCGCGGCGCGCAGCGCTTCGCCATTGGCAGCAAGGCGCTGCAGCATCGAGACCAGGCTGCGCCACTCTTCACGCGTGAAGCCGCTCAGCAGCTGGTTGAAGATCTCGGACAGCACGGCCGGCACCTCGGCGGTGGCCTGCTGGCCCTGCTCGGTCAGGGACACGATGACCACGCGGCGGTCTTCGCTGCTGCGTTCGCGGCGGACCAGGTCCTTGGCTTCCAGGCGGTCTAGCAGCCGGGTCAGAGCACCGGGGTCTATGTTCAGCTCGGAGGCAAGCAGGGCCACGGGACCGGGCCCCTGCAAGCGCAGATGCAGAAGCGGCGCCCATTGGGCATGCGTCAGGCCCAGCGGCCCCATGTGCCGATCGGCCATGCAGACGATGGAACCGGTGATGCGCTTGATCAGCCAGCCCAGACTTTCGTCCCGGCGATAGGTCTGGGCGCTGTAGAACTTGGCGGGCTTTGGAGGCATGGGTCGAAATTTAATTGCCTAGGCAATGATTGTCAAGGCAAGTAATCGGCCACAATGCCTGTCACCCCGCCGCGGGACTTGGGAAACCGGGACCGCGCCTCACCTGGATCCGCCATGACCCAAGCTGCAAGACATGAACTGAGCAAGGCCGCGCCGCGTGCGCTGGGCGGCCTCTGGCCCTTTCTGCGGCCCTACCGCGCCCGCATCAGCCTGGCCCTGGTGTTTCTGACGCTGGCGGCCATGACCACCCTGGCCCTGCCCCGCTTCCTCGGCACGCTGATAGACACCGGCCTGGTGCCGGCCGATCCGGGCGCCCGCATCATGGCCTTGCGCGAGCATTTCCTGGCCCTGTTCGGCGTCGGCGCCCTGCTGGGCCTGTTCTCGGCGCTGCGCTTCTACACCGTGACCTGGCTCGGCGAACGGGTGACGGCCGACCTGCGCAATGCGGTCTACCGGCATGTCTTGAAGCAGAGCCCCGAGTTCTTTGAGACCACCCAGACCGGCGAGGTCCTGAGCCGCATCACCACCGACACCACCGTGGTCCAGACCCTGGTGGGCTCCAGCCTCTCCATGGGCCTGCGCAACGGCCTGATGGGCATTGGCGCCCTGGTAATGCTGGTGGTGACCAATCCCTATGTGATGACCCAGGTGCTGGGCATCCTGGTACTGGTGGTGCTGCCGGCGCTTTACTTCGGCCGCCGCGTGCGCAAGCTCAGCCGCGCCAGCCAGGACCGCGTGGCCGACACCAGCGCCATCGCCGCCGAGGTGCTCAATGCCGTGACCGTGGTGCAGAGCTACACGGCCGAGAATCGCGAGGCCGAGCGCTTTGCCGGCGCCAGCGAAAGCGCCTTCGACACCGCCCGCAAGCGCACCCGGGTCCGCTCGCTGCTGGTGGCCTTCATCATCACCGCCACATTCGGCTCGCTGCTGTGGGGCCTCTATCAAGGCACACAGGCAGTGATCGCCGGCAAGATCAGCGCCGGCCACCTGGGGCAGACCGTGATCTACGTGAGCCTGCTGGTCTCCAGCGTGGCCGTGCTGGCCGAGGTCTGGGGCGACATGCTGCGCGCGGCCGGCGCCACCGAGCGCCTGGTCGAACTGCTCGACACCCAGAGCCCGGTGCGCGAACCCACGGAACCGGCTGCGCTGCCGGCCAGCCAGGGCGGCGCCGCGCTGAGCCTGGAGAACATCGTCTTCCACTATCCGTCGCGGCCCCAGCATGCGGCGCTGAGCGAGCTGAGCCTGCAGATAGCCCCCGGCCAGACCGTGGCCCTGGTCGGGCCCAGCGGCGCCGGCAAGAGCACGGTGTTCCAGCTGCTCTTGCGCTTCTACGACGCGCAGTCCGGCGCCATCCGCCTCGACGGCGTGCCCATAGACGCCCTGCCCCTGCAAGCCCTGCGCGAGCGCATAGGCCTGGTGCCGCAGGACAGCGTGATCTTCTCGACCAACGCGCTGGAGAACATCCGCTATGGCCGGCCCGGCGCCTCAGACGCCGAGGTGATGGCGGCCGCCAAGGCCGCCTTTGCCGACGACTTCATCCGCCAGCTGCCGCAGGGCTACGAGACCTTCCTCGGCGAGCGTGGCGTGCGCCTCTCCGGCGGCCAGCGCCAGCGCATCAGCATTGCGCGCGCCATGCTGAAGAATCCGCCGCTGCTGCTGCTAGACGAAGCAACCAGCGCCCTGGATGCCGAAAGCGAGCGCATGGTGCAGGCCGCGCTGGAAGTGGCCATGCGTGACCGGACCACCCTGGTCATCGCCCACCGCCTGGCCACCGTGCAAAAGGCCGACCGCATCGTGGTGCTGGACCAGGGCCGCATCGTCGAGCAGGGTCGGCACGAGGAGCTGATCCAGGCCGGCGGCGTTTATGCGCGGCTGGCGGCCCTGCAGTTCCAGGGCTGAGCCGGGGCCGCCGCCCCGGTGCCGGGCTCAGCCCGGCTTGTTCTTCAGCTTGCCCTTGGGCATGACGGCGGTGAGCGGCGCAATGGGCCGCGTGGAGACCGACGAGGAATCCTTGGCAGGGCTGCTGTCCTTCTTGGGCTTCTTGCTGGACTTGTCGTTGCGCTGTACACCTTTTGGCATGGCCTGTCACCCTTTCTAGGTTTTCATGGTTGATCGATGGATGGATGGCTGCGGTTCAGCGACGCCGGCGCGCATGAACCGAACGGCCGGATGCTAGCCCGGCGGGCGCTGCTGCGGCACCCAGCCTTTCCCGGCTGCATAGAATCCCGCCCATGACAGCCGCCGCCCCCGCTTCCGCCCAGTACGAAACCTTCATGCGCCATGTCTATGAGCAGGGCGTCAGCAAGAGCGACCGCACCGGCACCGGCACTCGCAGCGTGTTCGGCTACCAGATGCGCTTCGACCTGGCCCAGGGCTTTCCGCTGGTGACCACCAAGAAGGTGCACCTGAAGTCCATCATCCTGGAACTGCTGTGGTTCCTGCGCGGCGACTCCAACGTCAAGTGGCTGCAGGAACGCGGCTGCACGATCTGGGACGAATGGGCCCGCGAAGACGGCTCGCTGGGCCCGGTCTACGGGGTGCAGTGGCGCAGCTGGCCCAAGGCCGATGGCAGCCATGTGGACCAGATCGCCGAGGTGGTCAAGCAGCTCAGGACCAACCCCGATTCGCGCCGCATCATCGTCAGCGCCTGGAACGTGGCCGAGCTGGACCAGATGGCCCTGATGCCCTGCCATGCCTTCTTCCAGTTCTACGTGGCCGACGGCAAGCTCAGCTGCCAGCTCTACCAGCGCAGCGCCGACATCTTCCTCGGCGTGCCCTTCAACATCGCAAGCTATGCCCTCTTGACCCAGATGCTGGCCCAGCAATGCGATCTTGAACTCGGCGACTTCGTCTGGACCGGCGGCGACTGCCACATCTACAGCAACCATTTCGAGCAGGTTGAGACCCAGCTCTCGCGCCAGCCCCTGCCCTACCCGAGCATGAACATCAAACGCCGCCCGGCCTCGATCTTCGACTACGAGTACGAGGACTTCGAGCTGGTCGGCTATGAGTCGCATCCTGCTATCAAAGCGCCTGTGGCCGTATGAGTTTGATCACCTTGATCGCCGGTGTCGCCAGCGATGGCGCCATCGGCCGCAACAACGAGCTGCTCTGGCGCTTGCCCGAGGACCTGGCGCATTTCAAGGCGCTGACACTCGGCCATGCCGTCATCATGGGCCGCAAGACCTGGGAATCCATCCCCGAGCGATTCCGGCCGCTGCCCGGGCGTCGCAACATCGTCCTGAGCCGCCAGCCGGGCTTGCAGCTCGCGGGTGCCGAGGTCTTGCCCACGCTGCAGGAGGCCCTCGCTGCCTGCGCGACCGATGACCAAGTGTTCATCATCGGCGGTGCGCAGATCTATGCGGCCGCCCTGCCGCAGGCCCAGCGCCTGGAGCTGACCGAGGTCGAGGCCGCGTTTGCCGATGCCGACGCCCATTTCCCGGCCTGGGACCGACAAGCCTTCAAGCAGGTTTCACGCGCTTCGCACCAGAATGCCGCGGGCCTGGCCTTCCATTTCACGCGCTACGAGCGCCAAGACACGCACAAGGATCTCTGACATGTCCGGACATGGTTTTCACGTTCACGGCCCGCATGACCATGAGCTCGAGCATGCGGCCCAGCATGAGCCCAAGGGCCTGGCCGGCCAGCTGGCAGTGATCACAGCCATCCTCGCCACGGTCGGCGCCATGTTCTCCTACATGGGCGGCGCCACCCAGGCCAATGCCGGCCTGTACAAGAACGACGCGGCGATCAAGAAGACCGAGGCCGCCAACAAGTGGTCCTACTTCCAGTCCAAGAGCGGCAAGCAGAACCTGGCCGAGATCGCCATGGACCTGGCGCCCAGCGAAGAGCAGAAGGCCAAGTACCGCAGCAAGATCGAGCGCTACGAAGCGGAGAAGAACCAGATCAAGGCGGAGGCCGAGAAGCTGGAGGCCGAATCGGCCGAGTGGGACCACAAGAGCGCCGAGCAACTGCACCAGCACCACCGCTGGGCACAGGCGACCACGGCCCTGTCCGTCTCCATCGCCCTGGCCGCCATCGCCCTCTTGACCAAGAAGCGCTGGATGGAGATCGCAACGATAGGCATGGGCCTGGTCGGCGTCGCCCTGGGCGGCGTGGCCTGGTTCCACCTCTGACAAGGACTCCGCGATGAAGCTCGCCACCTGGAACGTCAACTCGCTGGGCGTGCGGCTGCCGCAGCTGCTGGACTGGCTGGCGGCCAATCCGATCGATGCCCTGGTCCTGCAGGAAACCAAGCTGACCGACGACAAGTTCCCCACGATGGAAATCGGCGCGGCCGGCTACCAGGTCCAGTGGTTCGGCCAGAAGACCTACAACGGCGTGGCCCTGATCAGCAAGACACCGGCCGAGGCCGTGGTCAAGAACATCCCGGGCTTCGCCGACGAGCAGGCTCGCGTGATCGCCGGCACCGTGGCCGGGGTGCGCGTGATCGGCGCCTACTTCCCCAACGGCCAGGCGCCCGACAGCGAGAAGTTCGTCTACAAGATGGCCTGGCTGGATGCGCTGCGCGCCTGGGTGGCCGACGAGCTCAAGAGCCACGACAAGCTGGTGCTGATGGGCGACTACAACATCGCCCCCGAAGACCGCGACGTCTACGACCCCGTGGCCTGGGCTGGCCAGATCCACTGCACGCCGCAGGAGCGCGGCCATTTCCAGGGCCTGCTGGACCTGGGCCTGGTCGATGCGTTCCGGCTGTTCGAGCAGGCGCCCAAGAGCTGGAGCTGGTGGGACTACCGCAACCTCGCCTTCCGCAAGAACCAGGGCCTGCGCATCGACCACATCCTGGTGAGCGAGGCGCTCAAGTCCGGGGTCAAGTCCTGTGTGATCGACAAAGTGCCGCGCAAGAACGAGCGGCCCAGCGACCACGCGCCGGTGGTGGTCGAGATCGAGCGCTAGTCAGCCCGGCAGGCTTTCGCGCAGCGCATCGCGCAATTCGGCCCAGCTGTAGCTGGCCTGCGCCGCCAGCAGGCCGGCCTTGCCGAACACCGGCGTCAGGCCGTAGCGCTGCAGCGAAGCCGGCAAGGCCGACTTGCCGCTGATCGCGTCGGCCAGCAGTTCGCCCGCCACTGTCGTCGGCGCCACGCCGTGACCACCGAAGGCCTGGGCGAACCACAGGCCAGGCGCCAGCTGGCCGATTTGCGGCATCTTGTGGCGGGCATAGCTCATCAGGCCGCCCCAGGCATGCTCGATCTTCAACGAGGCCAGCTGCGGATAGACCTTGAGCATGTCGGCTCTCAGCAGCTCGGCGATGCGCACCGGCTCGCGCTCCAGGATGGAAATGCGGCCACCCCAAAGCAGCCGGCGGTCGGCCAGCATCCGGTAGTAGTCGAAGGCAAATCGGTTGTCGTAGAGCGCGGCCGGTGTGCGTATCGGATCCAGGTCAGTTGGCAAGGGTTCGGTCGCCATCACATAGGTGGCGATGGGCAGGCGCACGCCGGTCAGCGAAGGCAGCAGGCCCTGCAGATAGCCGCCGCCGGCAATCACCAGTTGCTCGGCACGCAAGCTGGCGCCATGGCTGGTGCGTATCAGATGGCCACCGCCCGCCACCGCATCTATTGCCTCCACACCGCTGTGCTCATGGACCCTGCCGCCGTCATCGGCAATCAGCTTCGCCAGGCCCAGCGCGTACTTGAGCGGATGGAAGTGAAAGGCATCGCGCTCCCGCAAGGCAGCACCGTAGCGCTCGCTGTCCAGCCATTGGCGGACCTGGTCGGGCGCGATTTCGTCCCAGCTCACGCCGAATTGCTCGCGCAGCCAGCGCGCTTGCTCGCGCAGCTGGCGCTCAGCGCGGCGGCTGCCGCGGAACCAGTTGAGCCACAGGGCGCCACCTTCTACGCGCTCGCAGTCCAGGCCGTGGCTCTCGATGCGGCGGCGTATCAGGCCGACGGCATCGCGGCTCAGCGCGTAGAGCTCGCGGGCCGGTGCCAGGCCGAGGTCGTTCACCAGGTCGGAAGCATCGCGGCTGTAGCCACCGAAAACGAAGCCACCATTGCGGCCCGAGGCACCGTGGCCTATGGTTCTGGCCTCCAGCACGGCCACGCTCTTGCGGCCTCGCTCTTGCAGGCCGCGCGCCGTGGCCAGGCCGGCGAAACCGCCGCCGAGGATGGCGGTCTCTACGAAAGCTGTGGAGCCCACGAGTGGCTTGAATTCGATCCCGGGCGCGGTGGCGGCGTAGTAGCTGTCGAAAGGCATCACCGCATTCTGCCGGGCCTCGCCTGTCTCCTAGATGGCAGCGCGGCACAAGGGCATTTGCCTAGCATCACAATGATCCGAACGAAACCGATGGAGCAGGCGATGAGTGATCAGGTGCTGGAGCAGTGGATGGCCGACGAGGCCGCCATCCGGGAGAAGCGCAGAGGCTATGGCGTGGCGCGGCCGGATCAGGTCATGGGCCGCAGCGGCCTGCAGCTGCTGGAGGCCATGCTGGCCGGCGAGCTGCCGGCGGCGAATATTGGCGAGACCATGGACTTCAGCCTGATCTCGGTGAAGCATGGCGAGGCCATCTTCCAGGGCAAGCCGCAGCGGCGCCACTACAACCCCATGGGCAGCGTGCATGGCGGCTGGTACGCCACGCTGCTGGATTCGGCGCTGGGCTGCGCCGTCCACACCACCATGCCGGTGGGCCGCGGCTATACGACGCTGGAGTTCAAGGTGAACCTGGTGCGTGCGCTGGACGAGCGCGTGCCCCTGGTGCGCGCCATCGGCCGGGTGGTCCATGGCGGCAAGCAGGTCGCGACGGCGGAGGCCGAGCTGGTCGGCCACGATGGGCGCCTGTACGCCCATGCCACGACGACCTGTCTGATCTTCGACTTAGCCGCGAAGACTTGAGGCTGCCTTGGCCAGGGCCGTGATACGGCCCCAGTCGCCGGCGTCCATCGCATCCTGCGGCGTCAGCCAGGAGCCGCCGCAGACCTTGACGTTCGGCAGCGACAGGAACTGAGGTGCCGTCTCAGGCGTGATGCCGCCGGTGGGGCAGAAGGCGATGTCCGGGAACGGACCGGCCAGGGCCTTGAGCAGGTTCACGCCGCCCACGGCCACGGCCGGGAACAGCTTGAGGAAGCTGAAGCCGGCGCTGCTGGCCTGCATCACCTCGCTGGCCGTGGACACGCCCGGCAGCAGCGGCAGGCCGAATTCCTTGCAGGCAGCGGCCAGCGCATCTGTGTAGCCGGGGCTGACGCCGAAGCGGCAGCCTGCATTCTTGGCCGCCTGCACATCGGCCGCCGTGCGCAAGGTGCCGGCACCAACGATGGCCTCGGGCACGGCCCGGGCCATGGCCTCCATGGCCTGCAGCGCCACCGGAGTGCGCAGAGTCACCTCCAGCACCTTGACGCCGCCGGCCACCAGGGCCTCGGCCAGGGGCACGGCATGCTCCAGCTTCTGGATCACGATGACGGGAATGACGGGGCCGTGGCTGGCCAGGCTGAGGGTTTCGTTGCTCATGGATTTCAAAGCCGGGGTTACAGCCAGGTGACGGCGCCTTCTTCGGCGGTCTTGACATTGCGACGGAAGCCGCCGAACAGCTCGCGGCCCAGGCCGTGGCCGTTGTCGTCGACCTGTTCGGACCTGATCTGGGCCTGCTCGCGGGCCGCCCATTCGGCCTCAGGCACCAGGGCCAGCAGCTCGCCCTTGATGCCGTCGACGCGCACCAGGTCGCCATCGCGCAGCTTGCCCAGCGGGCCACCGGCCAGCGCCTCGGGCGAGACATGGATGGCCGCCGGCACCTTGCCCGAAGCGCCGCTCATGCGGCCATCGGTCACCAGGGCCACCTTGAAGCCCTTGCCCTGCTGCACCGCCAGCGGCGGCGTCAGCTTGTGCAACTCAGGCATGCCATTGGCCTGCGGGCCTTGGAAGCGCACAACGACGACCACGTCGCGCTCCAGCTCGCCGTTCTTGAAGGCGGCCAGCATGCTTTCCTGGTCGTCGAAGATGCGCGCCGGCGCCTCGACCACATGGCGGTCTTCCGGCACGGCCGAGACCTTGATCACCGCACGGCCGATGTTGCCGGCCAGCAGCTTGAGGCCACCGGTGGCGCTGAACGGGGCGGCGGCGGTGCGGACCACGCTGTCGTCGCCGCTGGTCGGGGCCAGGTCTTGCCAGGCCACGCCCTGCTCGGCCGCATGCGGCAAGCGGGTGAACGGACGCAGCGAGGGGCCGGCCACGCTCACCACGTCCTCATGCATCAGGCCGGCGTCCAGCAGCTCGCGGATCACGAAGCCCGGGCCGCCCGCGGCCTGGAACTGGTTCACGTCGGCCGAGCCGTTCGGATAGACGCGGGCCAGCAGCGGCACGACGCCGGACAGGTCGGAGAAGTCGCTCCAGTCGATCAGGATGCCGGCCGAGCGGGCCACGGCCACCCAGTGGATCAGGTGGTTGGTCGAACCGCCGGTGGCCAGCAGGGCCACCATGGCGTTGACGATGGCCTTCTCGTCGACCAGCTTGCCGATCGGCGTGTACTCGCCCTTGGGCGTGATGCGCAGCGCCGTGCGTACGGCCTCGCGGCTCAGGCGCTCGCGCAGCGGGTCATGCGGATGGACGAAGGCGGCGCCGGGCACATGCAGGCCCATGGCCTCGAGCAGCATCTGGTTGCTGTTGGCCGTTCCGTAGAAGGTGCAGGTGCCAGCTCCGTGATAGGCGGCGGACTCGGCCTTGAGCAGCTCGTCGCGGCCGACCTTGCCCTGGGCATAGAGCTCGCGGACCTTGGCCTTGTCGTTGTTGGACAGGCCCGAACTCATCGGACCGGCCGGCACGAAGACGCAGGGCAGATGGCCGAAATGCAGGGCACCGATCAGCAGGCCGGGCACGATCTTGTCGCAGATGCCCAGCAGCAGGGCCGCGTCAAACACATCATGCGAAAGCGCGATGGCCGTGCCCATGGCGATGCTGTCGCGCGAGAACAGACTGAGCTCCATGCCCGGCAGGCCCTGGGTGACGCCGTCACACATGGCCGGCACGCCACCAGCCACCTGCACCGTGGCGCCCTGCTTCGCCGCTTCGTCGCGTATCAGGGCCGGATAGCCCTCGTAGGGCTGGTGGGCCGACAGCATGTCGTTGTAGGCCGTGACGACGGCCAGGTGCGGCGCCTTCTCGGCAACGATGCGCAGCTTGTCGTTGGCCGGCATCGCAGCCACCGCGTGAGCGACGTTGGCGCAGCCCATGCGTTCGACACCGCGCTTGCGACCGGCCAGCTTGTCGATCTGGGCCAGATAACGCGCGCGCGATGCGCTTGAGCGCTGACGGATTCGCTCCGTCACTTCGATCAGGATTCGGTTCTTGTCCATGCAACACGCGGCGATGTAACTCGCCCGGGTGAAATCAAGTAACCATATTACAGGAACAGGATGGCCCGCTGGTTACAGACCGGGTACGCCTTTCATCAGGCCTCAGCGACTCGATCCCAGGGTCTCGCGGGCCTGTTCGCCGCGCAGCCGGGCAAGGTCTTCCACCGTGTCCACATCGACCAGCACGCCGGCGTCGTCCACTTCCACCGGCTGGGCCGGATAACGGGCCAGCAGGCGGCGCGCGCCTTCGTCGCCTTCCAGGGCCACCAGCTCCGAATACAGCTCGGCGCTGAAGCCGACCGGATGGCCGCGCTGGCCACGGTACTGGGCGAAGGCAACCGGATACTGCTCGATGGCCTCGGCCACGGCGAGCAGCGTGGCTGGCTGCAGCAGGGGCATGTCGCCGGGCACGATCAGCCAGCCCTCGGCATCGCCGGTGGCGGCCACGCCGGCCGCGATGGAAAAGCCCATGCCGAGCGGATTGGGCCGGCCCCGGCTGGTCAGTTCGGGCACCTTGATCAGGTCGCTCGCCGCGACCAGGTTGGACACCATGGGCGCCAGCTTCTCGCTGGACACCACCACCACCCTGAGTTTGGTCTCGAGCGCATGGGCCACGGTGCGCGACAACAAGGTCCCACCACCCAGGCGCTGCTCCAGCTTGTGCCCGGTGCCTCTAAAGCGCTGGCCGCGCCCCGCGGCCAACACGACGACTACGGGTCGTCGCTTGATCATCTCTACTTCCTTCGTCAGCGGCCGACGGACGAATCCGCCCTGTGCCCATGGAAACGAATATGACGTGCGCCCAGCGCACCAGCCACTGGGGCCTTCCATTAAGGGAAGGTATCAATAAGGCCTTGCGCATATGTGGCTTGCTCTAGTGGGGCCGTCATACTGCAGCCATGAGCAAACTCTCCGACATGCGCAAGAGCTACGAGCGCGCCGAACTCGACGACGAGGCCGCCGCCGGCGAGCCGCTTGCCCAGTTCAGGCAGTGGTTCGACGAGGCCCTCAAGGCCGAGGTTCCCGAACCCAATGCCATGACGCTGGCCACCGTGGGCGCAGACGGCCGGCCCTCGACCCGCATCGTGCTGGTCAAGGACGTCGATGCGCGGGGCCTGGTCTGGTACACCAACTACGACAGCCGCAAGGGCCGGGAGCTGGCCGCCCATCCGTTCGCTGCCCTGCAGTTCCACTGGGTCGAACTGGAGCGCGTGGTGCGCATCGAGGGTCGTGTCGAGAAGGTGGACGAGGCTCAGTCCGATGCCTACTACCAGTCGCGCCCGCTGGATTCTCGGCTGGGCGCCTGGGCTTCGCCGCAGAGCCAGGTGATCGGCTCGCGGGCCGTGCTCGTGGCCAATGCGGCCAAGGCAGCGGCCCAGCACGGGCTGAACCCGCCCAGGCCTCCGCATTGGGGTGGCTTCCGCCTGGTGCCCGAACGCTGGGAGTTCTGGCAGGGCCGCAAGTCGCGCCTGCATGACCGGCTTTGCTACCGGCTGCAGGCGGACGGCCAATGGCTGCGCGAGCGCCTGGCGCCCTGAGTTCAGAACCGGAACTGCACGCCGGTCTGGACCGCGCGGCCCGGCAGTGGCGCCAGGCCACGTATCGTCAGCGGACTGCCGGCGTTGAAGGCCAGCTGGTTGCCGAGGTTGTCCAGCCGCAGGTACCAGAGCGCATCGTTCTCGCCCAGGCGGAACTGGCGAGCAATGGCCAGGCGCACGGTGCCGTAGCCGGCCGTCGCCCGGTCGAGTGCCGGCACCCGGTCCTGGCGTGCCACGCCGCGCCATTCCAGGCGGTTGGACCAGGGGCCCTGGCGCCATTCGGCGGCCAGCACGGCCTTCATCGGAGCCAGCCGCGGCAGCGGTTCTCCGGTGGCAAGCTCGGTGCCTCGCACGGCGTCCAATGCAGCTGAAACTTTCAGGCTGCCGGCGGCGAGCTTCCACTCCTGGTGGGCCTCCAGCTCGAAGCCCTGCAGCTGGGCCCGCACGCCATGGTAGGCGTAGACCGGCTGTTCACCGCCCTCGCCATCGTCCACCTGTTCGCCAGTGGCCTGCAGCGCGATGTAGTTGGAGAAGCGGGTGCGATACAGACCCAGGCGCAGCCCGGCGCCGTGGGCTTCCCAGCCCAGGCTGAGCTCGGCACCGCGGGCCTTTTCCAGCCCCAGCAAGCGGTCGCCACGTTCGAAGGCGCCCGAAGCCACGTGGATGCCGTTGGCATACAGCTCGGCAAAGGTAGGCGACCTTTCGCTCTGGTTCAGGTTGAGCGCCAGTTCCCAGCTCGAAGACAGGTGCCAGTTGGCGCTGAGCGAAACGCTGCCTGGCTTGAAGCGGCGCGCATCCGGTGCACCGAAGCGCGGCTCCGCAGCATCGGCGCCGTCGCCGTCCGAGTTGATCCGGACTTGCTCACGACGCGCACCGGCACTGAGATGCCAGTCGCCCAGCTGCAGCTGTTCCAGGACGAAGAGCGCCGCGCTGCGTGTGCGCGTGGTCGGGACCAGGGCCTCTTCGCCCAGCGCCGAGAAGTCGCTGCGTTCAAGCTGGGTGCCTATCACGCCGCGCAGCGAGCCTAGCGGCTCATGCTCGGCCTCGATGCGCAGGTCCTTGCCGCGGCTGTTGAAGACCGTGCCCACGGCGCCATCGCCCTCGATCTCGCGATGCTCGTAGCGGCTGGCCGATGCCTGCCACCGCAGACGCCGCAGCGGGCCGTCGCTCCAGCGCAGTTCGCCGGCATTGGCCAGGCGCTGGCGTTCCATCTTGATCTTGACGTCGGGCTCGACGGTGACGCCGTAGTCGCTGCGGTAGCCGTCGAAGGACAGGCCGACATAGCCGTTGGCGAGCTGGCGCGAGGTGCCCAGGGCGCCGCCCTGGCTGTCGCTGGCCGAGTTGCGCACCCGCTGGCCGGTCTGGCCCTCGGAATCGGTGAAGCGCGGCACGCGCAGGTCGCTGGTGCGGCGGCCGGCCAGGTCGGCATGCCAGGCCCAATCGCCGGCACCGCCGTCCAGCACGGCGGCGGCGCTGCGCTCTCCATTGGCGCCGCCCAGGCGGAATTCGGTGACGCCGCTGAGCTCGGCCTGGCGCTGGCGCGGGATGCGGTTGTCCAGCGTGTTGACCACGCCGCCCAGGGCATTGCCGCCATAGAGCAGGGCCGAGGCACCGCGCAGCACTTCCACGCGTTCGATGACCAGCGGATCGATGGGCACGGCATGGTCGAAGCTGAGGCTGGAAGCATCGACCGAGGCGCCCGAGTTGCTCATCAGGCGCACGCGGTCGCCGTCGAGGCCTCGGATCGTCGGCCGGTTGGCGTTCGGCCCGAAGTAGCTGGAGCCGACGCCGGACAGACCACTCAGCGTGTCGCCGAGCGAAGTGCCGCGCTGCAGGGTAAGGTCGTCGCCAGCGAGACTGCGGAGCTGGCCGGGCGCCTCGTTGCTGCGCAGCGGATTGCCGGTCACGGTCACCGTGCTCAGCTTCTCGTTGGACGTGCGGGCTGCCGGTGCTTCGGAAGGACCGTTGTCGGCCTGGGCCAGGTAGGGGACGCAGGCCAGGGCCAGCGCCGTCAAGCGATACCGCTTGGGATTCTTGGGTTGGATGAACAACATGGACGGAATGCTCTGCGGACGGCCAAGGCCTGTGCAGCCTTGGCGCCAATACACCTCTGCTCCGCGGCAGCCACAGCAAGGGCCGACGCGGAGCGCCTGAAGGGCTCAGGCCAGGGAGGGTGGGCCGCGAGCCCGGGAGGCCGCAGGGGCGGCCTGGGGCTGACCAGCAGGCAGCGTCAGCGGTGCTGCCTGAGCCGTGGCCAGCGGCTGCCAGCTGGGCGCCGGGCAGTCGAAGCCCAGTTGCTGGTTCAGCTGGTCGAACAGCTGGCAGTCCTTGCTGCCCTGTTCGTGGCCGAAGGCCTGCTTGCCCAGCTCGATCTTCTGCCCGTGGAGCAGACCGTGCCACTGGCCCAGGGCCTGGGTGGCCAGCACCGTCGCGGCCAGCCACAGCACCAGCCAGCCGAAGCGGCGGGTGTGTTGGCGCAGACGGTACAGCGAGCTTTGCATGGCGGCCGCTATTGTGCCGCTTCGCGCCGGATCAGGCAGTGCCGTTCTTCATCAGCCGTGCGAAGGTCTTGTGGAACTTCTCGACCTTGCCGGCCACGACGAAGGCGCAATAGCCCTGCTCCGGATGCCGGGCGTAGTAGTGCTGGTGGTAGGCCTCCGCCGGCCAGTAGTCGCGGATGGGCAGCAGTTCGGTGACCACGCGGCCATGGTGGGCCTCATTCGCCTCGTCCAGCACCTGGCGGCAGACGGTTTCTTGCTCGGGACTGTGGAAATAGATGCCGGAGCGGTATTGCGTGCCCACGTCGGCGCCCTGGCGGTTCAAGGTGGTCGGATCGTGGATGACGAAGAACACCTCCAGCAGCTCGCGCAAGCTGACCTGGGTCGGGTCGAAGTCGATGCGCAGCACCTCGGCATGGCCGGTGTTGCCCGAGCAGATCTGCTCGTAGTTGGGGTTGGCCAGATGGCCCATGGCATAGCCGGATTCGACCTGCGCCACGCCGCGGACCAATTCGTAGACCGCTTCCGTGCACCAGAAGCAGCCGCCGGCGAGCGTGATGCGTTGCAGGGGCTGGGTCATGGCGTTCTCCTTCGGTCGGGGGCTGGGGGCGGCGAGCATAGACCAGGCCGGTTCGCCCTGCTCAGGGCGCTTCGAGTGCCAGTTCGACCTGTGGGGCTCCGCTCTTGGGCGCAGCCAGGAACAGGCGCTCATTGGGCACGCCTCGGGCGATCAGGGCGTCCCGCACGAGCACCGCACGGGCCAGGGCCAGCTGGCGCGCGGCCTCGGCATCGATGCTGTACGAATCGAGCAGCAGCTTCTCCATCTCGGCCGCTGGCAGCTCCTTCAGCAGGCCGACCAGATTGCGCGGCCGGGTCTTCAGCTCGCTGCGCAGGTAGACCGAGCGCAAGAGCTGCTCGCGGCCTGGCTTGGCGCTCGCGTCGCGCCGCTGCTCGCGCTGGCGCTCGGCCTCGATGGCCTGGTTCAGCTTCCCTTGCTTCAAGGCTTCACGCTCGCTGTCCAGCGAGGAGCTACCAATGATGGACAAGCGCAGCTGTGGCCGGTCGTTCAGGGCCTTGGCCAGCTTGTCGAGCTTGCCCATGCCGTCGGCACCCAGCTCACTGGCGCCTTGCGCCATGGCCAGCACGCTACTGTCTTCATGGCCTCCGCCGGCCAGCAGGCTGAAGGGCGAGGTCAGGGCCTTGCCTATCAGGTTGAGGAACAACCGCCAGACCAGGCCGCCGACGCTGAACTCGGGATCATTGATCGAGCCCGAGACCGGCAGGTTGATGTCGATGACGCCGTCGCGGTCCTTCAGCAGGGCCAAGGCGAACTTGACCGGCAGCGAGGTGGCCTCCGGGCTGTCGACCTTGTCGCCGAACGTCAGCTGGTTGAGGATGACCTGGTTGTTGGCCTGCAGTTGGCCGCCCGGCGCGATCTTGTATTCCAGCTTCGTGGAAAGCTTGCCGCGCTCGATGGCGTAGCCGGCGTATTTGCCGGCATAGGGCGACAGCGGCGCCAGCTCGATCTCGCTGGCCTGGGCCTTGATGTCCAGCGCCAGCGGGCTGATCGCCACCTGGCCGCCTATCTCCAGGCGGCCGGTGCCGGCCACCTTGCCGTGCAGCTCCACCGTGGACATTTGCTGGCTGTCGCTGCTCAGGGCACCTATGCGGCCTTCCAGCTCGCTCAGGCGGGCGTTGTAGTTGGGCCGGATGAAACGGTCGCTGAAATCGACCTTGCCGCCGCTGAGCTTGATCGGCCCGAGCTGGTACTGCGGAGCCGGGCCCGGGGCCGCTGCGCCAGCCTTCTCCGGCTGCTGCACGCCGCGCAGATTGAAGTGGCCTTGCGGGTCGATGTCGAGCCTGGCAAAGAATTCGGCCAACTCGCTTTCGGCAACCGCCAGGCGCGGCGCCTCGTTCGGAGCCAGGGCGAGGCGCAGCTTCTTCAGGTCCAGGCTCCGCCAGCTCAGCAATTCCTCTCGGCTTTCGCCACGGGCCAGACGCAGCAGCAGATCGTTCAGCTGCAGATCGCCGCTCAGCTGAATCTTTGGGCCCTCGACTTCCACATCGCCCTGCCAGCTGGCATCGGCGCGCTGCAGGCGAACGCCCATCTGCTGCTCCACATAGGGGCTGATGCCACCCAGCGGCAGATGCTCGATCTGCAGCCGGCCGGCCAGCTTGGCCTGCGGCAGCTCGACGCGGCCGTTCCAGCGCAGGCGGCCGCTTTCATCCACCTTGGCCCGGCCCTCGCGGACCGAACCCAGCTTCAGCGCCACCTGCAAGGGGCTGCTGGCGGGCTGGCCCCAGGCCAGTTCCTGCAGCTTGATACCGACCTCGCTGGCGACCAGGTGCACAGGCCGCGGCATGCTCGCGTCCTGCACTTCGACCTGGCCCTGCTCCAGGCTGAGGCCGGCCAGGCTGAGCTGCCAAGGCGCGGCATTGCCTGCCGCCGCCTTGTCATGCGCCGGCGGCAGCCATTGCTCGAAATTCCAGCCGCCCTGCTCCGCCCGCTTGATCGTGGCCCGCGGCTGCGCCAGCCGCAGCTGGCCGGCCTTGACTCGCTGCTTGGCAGGCAGGACTTCGGCCTGGTCCAGCGTCAGCGAAGCGAGCGAGAGTTCGGTGCCGGCCTTCAACTGCTCCAGCTTCAGGTCGCGCAGACTCAGCTGCGGAGCACTGCCCGCTTCCAGCGGCTGCTCCCATTGCACGGCCGCCGCGGTGTTCAGCTTGCCGCTCAGCTTCAGGGGCAAGACCGGCTTCAGATAAGCCTCGATGCTGGTCAGCGAGAAATCCTGCACCTGTGCATCGGCCTTGAGCGCCTGCTTGGACAACTCGCCCTTGGCCGAGAGCTGCGCCTTGTCCAGCCCCATGGACAGCTCGAAGCGGGCCGGCTGCTCCACCAGGGGCCACTTCAGGCTTTGCAGCCTGAGTTCGATGGGATCGAGCTTCAGCTTGGTCGCGACGGAGTCGTCGTGCAGCGCCAGCGAGGCCTTGCGCAGGCTCAGCTTATCGATGGCCAGGTTCCAAGGAGCCGCAGCGGGCGCTGAAGCTGCCACTGGCGGGCTCGCCGGCATGGGCAGTTGAAGCTGGCCTCGTGCATCCCGACGCAACTGCAAGGCCAGGCCGTCGATCTGGATATCGCCGAAACGCAGCTTGCGCTGAAGCGGCTGGAACTCGGCAATGCCCAGCTGCAGCCCCTGCCAGGCCAGGGCCTCGCGGCCGGACTGACTCAGCGCCCAGTCGGCGGCGCGCAACTGGCCGCTAAGGTCCAGCTGCGGTGCCTGTTTCTCGGGCCGCGAGAACGTGAGCTTGAACTCGGCCGACAGCTTGCCGCGCACCAGCTGCAGCGGCAGATCCTTGGGCAGGTAGACCGCATAGGGTTGCAGGTCGGTCTCGGCCAGCTTGAAGTCCAGCGAGCCGTCATGGCGAGGATCAAAAGGCCGCAGCGAAGCCTGGCTGCCGAAGGCCACGCCGTTGAGTCGCCCCTGCAGGCGCGGCTGCACCTGCACCTGCTCGTCGGTGTCCAGGCTGGAGACGAAGGGCAGCTCCAGGTCCAACTGGTCGAGCCTGTGCTGGCAGCCGGCCGGCCTGTCGTCGACCAGCACTTGCCCGCCCAGCAGACGGATGTTGTAGAGCGCGAAATCGGGCTCCTTGCCGGCCGGCGCCTCGTCGGGCTTGGCGGCGAAGCGTTTGAGCAAGTCGTCGATGCTGGAGTGCCGTTCGTCCAACTGGGTCACACGCAGCACCGGCTGTTCGATGCTCAGGGAACCGAGCACCGGGCTCAGGTGGATGAGGGAGCGCCAGGACACCCGGGTGTCTATGCGCTGGACTTGCAACAGGTCTTCATCGCCCCCTGGCGCCGGCCCTATGCGCAGCGCCTCAAGCACCAGACCGAGTCGCCAGGGCTGGAAATGGGCAGCGCCTATCGTGACCGGCCGGCCCAGGGCTTCGCTCGCCAGTTGCGCACCACGCTTCTCAATCCATCCTGGCAGCAGCGCCCAGGCCAGCAGCAGTGGCAACAGGATCACCGCCGCCACGACCAGCAGCCAGCGCCGCATCTTGTTGTTGAGGGTCAGACCTTGCATTCGCTTCTTACCTGGCATGCCGGCTATTGTCCTGGACCTACGATAGCGCCCATGCTGACACCTGACGACGCCCTTTACGCCCTGAAACCACTGCTGCTGACCTTGCTGCTGCCGCCTACGCCGGGCTTGGTGCTGATCGCCATAGGCAGCATCAGACTTCGAAAGAAGCAGCGCGGCATCTTGTGGATCGTTTTTGGAGCGCTCTATTGTTGGATGGCTTGCACCGAACGAATGGGCCATGGTGTGGAGCGCCTGCTGGGCCTGCCCCCAGCTCTGAGCATCGAGCAGCTCGAGCAACTGGCACACAGCCCGCAGACGGCCGTCCTGGTGCTGGGCGGTGGCAGCCTCGCCGAGGTCCCTGAGTACCAGGGTGAGGCAGACTTGGGGGCCCTGTCGCTGGCCCGGCTGCGATATGGCATCTGGCTGGCCCGGCGGCTCGACCTGCCCTTGGGATTCACCGGCGGCATCTCGCCTTTCGGCGACGCTCGCCGCCAGCCTGAAGCCGTGTTGGCCGCTCGCATAGCGCAGCAGGAATATGGGTTGAGGCTCACATGGGCCGAGTCGCGATCACGCACCACAAGGGAGAACGTGGTGCAGACCCTGCCCCTGCTTCGATCCAACGGGATCAAGCGAATCGTGCTGGTGACGCACGCCATGCATCTGCCTCGGGCGATGCGAGCCTTCCGCCAGGCGGGCGCCGCCGACATCGAACTGGTGCCCGCAGGCATCGAATACCGTGCAGAAAACAGCTGGACTTTGAGCGACTGGCTGCCAAGCAGCCAAGGCTTTCTTCGCTGCCGCTACGCGACCATCGAGGCTCTGGGCTTGCTGACAGGCCGTTGACAGGCTTCCAGAAATGACAAACCCCACCCCTGTCGGGGTGGGGCGGACGGCTAACGCCGCCTTTGGGGCTCCGGAGCGATTTGCCCCAGGGCTCCTGGCGCGCAGAGACTGCGCCAGAGGTAGAACCTGCGAACAGGCCTCACAAAATTAGGCGAGGCTCGGCGCGGATACAAGGTGACGACGGATCCGGCAAACCCTAGTTGCGATAAGCGCCGAAAAGTTGTTCGAACAGCGCGTCGGCCCGCCGCTGAACCGCCGAGTCCATGCTGATCGTGCGACCCCATTCGCGTGCCGTCTCGCCGCGCCACTTGTTGGTGGCATCCAAGCCCATCTTGCCCCCCAGTCCGCTGACCGGCGAGGCGAAATCCAGATAGTCGATCGGCGTGTCCTCGACCAGGGTGGTGTCGCGCACCGGGTCCATGCGGGTCGTGATCGCCCAGACCACTTCCTTCCAGTCGCGGATGTTCACGTCCTCGTCCACCACGACGATGAACTTGGTGTACATGAACTGCCGCAGGAAGCTCCACAGGCCGAACATCAGGCGCTTGGCGTGGCCGGGATAGGCCTTCTTGATGGAGATCACCGCCATGCGGTAGCTGCAGCCCTCGGGCGGCAGGTAGAAATCGACGATCTCGCTGAACTGCTTCTGCAGGATGGGCACGAAGACTTCGTTCAGCGCCACACCCAGGATTGCCGGCTCGTCGGGCGGCTTGCCGGTGTAGGTCGAGTGATAGATCGGATTGCGGCGTTGCGTCAGCCGGCTCAGCTCGAAGACCGGGAACCAGTCCTGCTCGTTGTAGTAACCCGTGTGGTCGCCGTAGGGGCCTTCAAGCGCATGCAGATAGCCGCCAATCTCCTTCAGCGGCACGCCGTCTTCGCTATGTCCAGCGAAGCCGGTGGCAGCAGTCGGGATATGGCCCTCCAGCACGATCTCGGCGCTGGCCGGCACCTGCAGCATGCGTCCGCCCTCGCCCACCTCGGTATCCACGAGCTCGGTCCGTGAGCCTCGCAGCAGGCCTGCGAACTGGTACTCCGAAAGGCTGTCCGGCACCGGCGTCACGGCGCCCAGGATGGTGGCCGGGTCGGCCCCCAGGGCCACGACGATCGGGAATGGCTGGCCCGGGTTGGCCTGCGCAAAGGCTCGGAAATCCAGGGCCCCGCCTCGATGTGCCAGCCAGCGCATGATGACTTGCCGGCGGCCAATCAGTTGCTGGCGGTAGATGCCGAGGTTCTGGCGCAGACGCGGATTCGGTACCGATTGCGGTCCACGGGTCACGACCAGGCCCCAGGTGATCAGCGGCGCCACATCGCCGGGCCAGCAGGTCTGGATGGGCAGGCGCCTCAGGTCGATGTCGGTCGCCTCCAGGACTTCTTCCTGGCACGCTGCCTTGCGGGCGACGCTGGGTTTCATGTCCCACAGCGACTTCGCCATCTGCATCAGCCGACCCACGTCCTTGATGCCCTTGGGTGGCTCGGGCTCCTTGAGGCTGGCCAGCACCTGCCCGACTTCCCGCAGCTCGGCCAGGCTCTCGGCGCCCATCCCTAGGGCCACGCGGCGGGTCGTCCCGAACAGATTGGTAAGCGCCGGTGTCTGGAAGCCGGTCGGGTTCTCGAACAGCAGGGCCGGGCCTTCGGCACGCAGCACCCTGTCACTCAGCGCAGTCATCTCCAGCACGGGCGACACCGGATCGGCGATTCGGCGCAGCTCTCCAAGCCGGTCCAACCCCTGGATGAAATCCCTCAGATCCCTGTATTTCATAACCAAACGTAATTTAACAAAGGCCTTATAGCCTTGACCGGTTATTGTCGGACCGTAAAATCCGCACGCCCAAAACAGGGTTAACCCGTGCTGCCGCCTTTTCGGGAGGGTTGCAGCGCGCCGCTGACTATGGACGCCGTCCTGGCCAAGACTGACCAGCCGCAGTGCTGCAGTGACTGGTCTAGCAATGGGCGGTCCATTATCACCGTCACCCGACGCCAAATCGCCGGCCCAAAAGGCCCGCGACACAGCGCGGTGCGGAGAAGAAAGGAGTCACATGACAGCGCGTCGTGATCTGCAATCCCTGAGCGACAAGGCCTCCGCGGCCTTGTCTCTGTTTTTCAAGGACATCGGCCAAGGCCTGCTCGTCGTTAGCCACAACACCCTCGCCCTTGTCGGCCTGGCGGTGGTGACGGTGCTGCTGACCGTGTTCTCGCAAGCCGAGCTTCGCCACAAGTTCGAGTCCGCTGCCCTGGGTTGGCTCAATGCCCGCAGCGAAGCCCGTGCCGAAGCTGAAGGCAAGTTGCTGGCCGGCCTGACCGAACCCGATGCGGTCAGCCGTGCCACTGCCGCCGATCCGCGCGAACTGCCGCGCCAGCAAGCCGCCGTGGCCCTGTGGCTGGCCCGCAAGTACCGCGTGGCGCCCGAGCCCATCAGCCGGCTGGTCCAGGAAGCCTGGTCGGTCGGTCAGCGGGCCCATGTCGAGCCGACCCTGATCCTGGCCGTCATGGCCGTCGAGTCCGGCTTCAACCCCTTTGCCCAGAGCAGCGTCGGCGCCCAAGGCCTGATGCAGGTGCTGACGCGCGTGCATGACGACAAGTACGAGGCGTTTGGTGGCAACCATGCTGCCTTCGACCCGATCACCAATCTGCGCGTCGGTGCCCAGGTGTTGCGCGACTGCATACAGCGTGCCGGCAGCATCGAGGAAGGCTTGCGTCACTACGTGGGCGCCGCCAACCTGCCGGACGATGCCGGCTATGCCGGCCGGGTGCTCGCCGAGCATGAAGCGCTGAAGGCGATTGCCGCCGGAAAACCCATGCCCAAGCCGCCGGCACCCAAGCCGGCCGACGACCAGGTTGCCTTGCTTCGCTGAGACGCGCTCGCCAAGTTGGGCGTCTGCCGGGATGGCAGACGTTACACTGCGGCCTTCGCGCGACTGGCGATCAGGGTCGAGCCTTCGATCTGAGGTGGATGACACCGTGGAGCGCGAGCGGCCGGGGCTGGTCTTATAGCCCGTCCGTCACCAGCCGTTCGCCTGGGCAGCCCCGCGATTCCGCGCTAGCGGAGCCGTGTGCGGCGCCACCCTATCAAACATCCAGCAGCCACTATGTTCGATCGCAGCCAATCCACCCTTGCCAATGTCGATCCCGAAGTCTGGGCCGCCGTCCAAGCGGAGAACCAGCGCCAGGAAGACCACATCGAGCTGATCGCCTCCGAGAACTACACCTCGCCGGCCGTGATGCAGGCTCAAGGCAGCCAGCTGACCAACAAGTACGCCGAGGGTTACCCCGGCAAGCGCTACTACGGTGGCTGCGAAAACGTCGATGTGGTGGAGCAGCTCGCCATCGACCGCCTGAAGCAGCTCTACGGCGCCAACTTCGCCAACGTGCAGGCCAACTCCGGCTCGCAGGCCAACCAGGGCGTGTTCTTCGCCCTGCTGCAGCCCGGTGACACCATCATGGGCATGAGCCTGGCCGAAGGCGGCCACCTGACCCATGGCATGGCCCTGAACATGAGCGGCAAGTGGTTCAAGGTCATCAGCTACGGCCTGAACGACAAGGAAGAGATCGACTACGACGCGATGGAGAAGCTGGCGCGCGAGCAGAAGCCCAAGCTGATCATTGCCGGCGCCTCGGCCTACTCGCTGCACATCGACTTCGAACGCTTCGGCAGGATCGCCAAGGAGATCGGCGCCTACCTGATGGTCGACATGGCCCACTACGCCGGCCTGATCGCTGCCGGCGTCTATCCCAATCCGATGCCGCATGCCGACGTGGTCACCTCGACCACCCACAAGAGCCTGCGCGGCCCGCGCGGCGGCATCATCCTGACCAACAGCGAAGAGATCGCCAAGAAGATCAACTCGGCCATCTTCCCCGGCCTGCAGGGTGGCCCGCTGATGCACGTCATCGCCGGCAAGGCCGTGGCCTTCAAGGAGGCCCTGAGCCCCGAGTTCAAGACCTACCAGGAGCAGGTGGTCAAGAACGCCAAGGTGCTGGCCGAGACCCTGATCGAGCGCGGCCTGCGCATCGTCTCGGGCGGCACGCAGAGCCATGTGATGCTGGTGGACCTGCGTCCCAAGGGCCTGACCGGTAAGGAAGCCGAGGCGCTGCTGGGCCAGGCCCACATGACCTGCAACAAGAACGGCATCCCGAACGACCCGCAGAAGCCCATGGTCACCAGCGGCATCCGCCTGGGCACGCCGGCCATGACCACGCGCGGCTTCAAGGAAGAGCAGGTGCGCGCTACCGCCCACCTGATCGCCGACGTGCTGGACAAGCCCAACGACCCGGCCGTGATCGAGACGGTGCGGGCCAAGGTCGCCGCGCTGACGCGCGACTTCCCGGTCTATCGCTGATCAAGCGTCGGCATGCGCTGTCCGTTCTGCAGCCATAGCGAAACCCAGGTCGCCGAGACCCGGGAATCCGACGAAGGCGACGTCGTCCGCCGGCGACGTCGCTGCCTGGGCTGCGACAAGCGCTTCACCACCTACGAGCGGGCCGAGATCGCCCTGCCCTCGGTGGTGAAGAAGGACGGCACTCGCGCCGACTTCGACCCCAGCAAGCTGCGCGCCTCCATGCAACTGGCGCTGCGCAAGCGGCCGGTCAGCATCGAGCAGATCGACGCCGCCCTGGCGCGCATTGAAGAGAAGCTGCTGGCCAGCGGGGCTCGCGAGCTGCCCTCGACCAAGCTGGGCGAACTGGTGATGCGCGAACTCAAGCGCATAGACAAGGTCGCCTACGTCCGCTTCGCCTCGGTCTACCGCAGCTTCGAGGACGTGGACGAATTCCGCCAGCTGATCCGCGACATTTGATCAACCCCACCACGGTGGGGTGAAGGCTTCCCTCCTGGCTAGGAGGAAGGCTTGCGCCCGAATTCCCAGAATCTTGTTCGCGAGAGCAAGAACAGATGAGGGAGGACGGGATGGCAAGCCCAAGACACAGCCTGCGCGGCCTGAGCCTGGCCGAATGCCTGATCAGTTGCGTCGTCACCTGCCTGCTGTTGCGATGGGCCCTGCCCAGCCTGCAGGAAATGCGTCAACGTGAACGCCTCCGAGCCGTGGCAGCCCAGGTCATGACGGACCTTATGCAGGCGCGAAGCGAGGCTTTCCGGCTGGATACCTCGGTGCAGATGCGTTTCAGCAATCATCCCAACGGCAGCTGCTACCTGATATTCACCGGACCCACGGCCGATTGCAGTTGCAGCGACGAAGGCCGGGCGGTCTGCGTCCGCGAGGGGCGGCTGATGAAGCTCCAATGGATACCAGCCCAGCAAGCCGCCGTGGTCCGCTCCAACGTGTCAAGCATGACCTTTTCAGGCTACCGCGGCACGGTCAGCCGGACCGGCAGCATCGACATCACCTCCAGCAACGGCCGATTGGGGATTCGCCATGTGGTCAGCATCGCGGGCAGGGTCCGCAGTTGCTCGCCAGGTGGCAGCTACCGCCACCTCAGCATCTGCACCTGAACCCTGTGGCCGACGCCGGAGCGTCGGCGCAGTCGACACCCGGCCAAATCCTTCCCCCCGGTCCGGGGGGCGGTGCTGACAAGCGGTGGAACTGGCCAGACAGCCGGTATTTCACCGGTTAGCGCGGCGGTTGAACTGCGAATAATTGCGCATGTTTGCGAAAAAGCTCCCTCGCCCAAGCTTGCCGGCCGGCCGTCGTTCGGCCCAGCCAGGGTTCACCCTGATGGAGTTGCTGATCGCCGTGGTCATTGTGGGTGTCTTGGCGGCGGCGGCACTGCCGGCCTACAACCAGTACATGAAGCGCAGCCGCCGGGCCGATGCGGCCAGCGCATTGAGCACCCTTCAGCAGGCCCAGGAACGCTACCGGGCCAATCAGCCCAACTACGCAGACAACCTGGAGCGCTTGGGCATCAGCAGCAGTGTTTCGCCGCAGGGGCACTACACGATTGCCATCATCGCCAGCAGCAGTACCGGTTACACGCTGACCGCCACCGCGCGCAGCAGCAGCCCGCAGGCCGGCGACACCGAATGCCTGTGCATGAAGCTGCAGATGCAGGGCGGCCAGGCGATCTACACCGCCGGAGCCACGGCGGAAGCCGCCGTCACCAACGGCAAATGCTGGCCGCAATGACCATGAGCAAACACCCTCAGCCACGCGGCATTACCTTGGTCGAGATGCTGGTCGTTCTGGCAGTGCTCGGCATCCTGATGGCGGTCGCCGCACCCTCGATTGCCGACATGATCGCCCGCCGCCGCGTGCAGATGGTGGCGGCCGAGCTGACCACCAACCTGGCTTATGCGCGGTCCGAGGCCGGTGCACGGCCCATGCCCATGTTGATCTCGTTCGGCTCCGGCAGTACGGGCAGTTGCTACACATTGTTCATCAAGGGCAATCGCGGTGGCAATTGCAATTGCGCGCTGGGCGTGGGCAACGCCTGCTCGGCCCGCGGCAGCAACAACGTCGAATTCAAGACGGTCGTCATTCCGAACTCCACGGGGACCTCGATCAGTGCCAACGTGGTGGCAGCTCAATTCAATTCGCCACAGATGACGGTCACGCCGGCCGATGTGTCGATCACCGTGACCAACCATCGCGTCGGCGCGCTGCGACTGGATCTGGGCCTGATGGGCCGGGTCGCCAGTTGCAGCCCCGATGGTTCGATTCCGGGAGTCATTCGATGCCCAAGCTGACGCCGACAATGGCCCGGCAGCGTCAGCGCGGCCTGGGCCTGGTGGAGACCATGGTGGGCATCACCGTGGGGCTGATCGTCGTGGCCGGCGCCACGCTGATGGTGACCAACCAGATCACCGACCACAAGCGACTGGTGCTGGAAACACAGGTGCAGCAGGACTTGCGGGCCACGGCCGACCTGGTCCTGCGCGAAGTCCGGCGGGCCGGGTATTGGGCAACGGCCACCGACAGCGTCTGGGCGCCCGGCTCCGCTGCGCCGACGACCACCAACCCCTATGCGTCCATGACGCCGGCCTCGGCCGCATCGAGCAATGTGCTGACCATCAGTGCCAGCAAGGCCGAACGGCCGGCTCAGGAAGACAACATCACCACCGCCGATGAGACCCACCGCTTCCGTCTCGTCAACGGCACGCTGTATTACCAGTTGTCTACCGACACCTCGGACCAGCCGCTGACCGATCCGAACAGCGTGCGCATCACCGAGTTCACGGTCAAGCTGAATGTTCAGACCGTGCCGCTGAGCGACTTCTGCACGACGCCCTGCTCGGCGGGCAATGCCAACTGCCCGCCGGTCCAGTTGGTCCGCCATGTCCTGGTCACCATCAGTGGCCAGGCCGTGCACGACCAGGCCGTGACGCGCAGTGTGGAGGTCGGCTCCAGGCTGCGCAATGACAGCATCGTCGGGAACTGCTCATGAAGACGCCGCAAGCCCCCTTCATGCGTCGCCAGTCCGGTGCGGCCACTCTGGCCGTGGTGATGATGCTGTTCCTCATCGTCGCCATGCTGGCCGCGTTCGCGAGCCGCAACATGGTCTATGAGCAACGCATCGCCGGCAACTACTACCGGGCGGGCGTGGCATTCGAGGCTTCGGAGGCCGGTGCCGAATGGACGCTGGCCATGCTCAACGCCGACAGCGTCGGCAGCAATTGCGCCAATGCCGCATCCGGCACGGACTTCCGAAGCCGCTACCTAAGCATCAACCAGAGCACCCGCGCGATCAGCAATGTGCTGCCGCAACAACCGGTGGCGGCTTGCGCCTACAGCGGTGTCAACAGCTGGGCCTGCCAATGCCCGGCAGACGGTACGCTGAGCATGCCGACCCAGGCCACCAACAGCGGGCTGCAGCCGATGTTCAGCGTCATGTTCGGACCTGGCAGTCGCCCCGGAACGGCCCATGTCCAGGTGACCGGATGTACAGGCGTCACCGATTCCTGCGCCAATCTCTACACCGCCGCCGCCAATGCGCTGGGCCGCTCCGACATGAGCATGGACGTGGCCTTGGTCAGCGCCTTGAAGATGCCGCCGGTGAGCCCGCTGGTGGCACGCGGCCAGGTCTTCGCTGGCTCGCCCGCCGCACTGGGCCTGATCAACGCCGCCGCCGGCGGTTCGGGCCAGCTGGTTCAGACCGGCTACCCGCTGCTGGCCGGCGACCTGGCCCAGGCCGAGGGCGTGCCCGGCAGTCTGGCTGCAGACAGCATGATCACGGACGACGCCACGCTGCGCGGAACGGCCGCCGAAGTCTTCTTTGCGTCCTTCTTCGGGATGAACAGCGACCACTATCGCGATCAGCCCAAGATGCGGACCGTTGCCGTGGCCAATTGCGCGTCGGGCGACTGCGCGGGCCAGCTGTCCACCATGATCACGGCAGGTGCACAGATGTTCTGGCTGGACCGTCCGGCGACGCTGGCCACCAATCTGTCGCTGGGATCCGCCAGCAACCCGGTCATCATCGTGGTCAACGGCGACCTGACCATCACCGGTCCGCTGCGGGTCTACGGTCTTCTCTACGTCCGGGGCAACCTGAGCTGGAGCAACGACAGCGGTCTGCCGGCCTTTGTCAGTGGCAGTGTTGCCGTCGAAGGCAACGTGACCATCAGCGGCTCTGCCAACATGGCGTACGACGCCAATGCCATGCAGATCCTCAACAACCAGCGCGGCAGCCTCGTCCGTGTGGCCGGCAGCTGGTGGGATCGGTGATCATGAACACGCCGCAACCCCGCATTTCCTACCGCCGGTCAGCGCTTGGCGTAACCCTGATCGAGGCCATGGTCGCCCTGCTGATCATGTCCTTCGGCATGCTGGCGCTCGTCGGCCTGCAGGGCAATCTGCGCCGCAGCGGCGACGTGGCCAAGCAACGCGGTGAGGCGACCAAGCTGGCCCAGAGCCACATGGAATCCGTGCGCGCCATTGGAGCACTCCTGGCCGCCAGCGCACCGCCCAGCACAGTCGCCTTCAGTTCGCTGAGTACGGCGTCCAGCGCCAGCATAGGGGCGGCCAGCAGCAACACCAGCTACGCGCTGATGCGCAGCGTCACCCGGGTGGACACGCCTCCCATGGCCATCGTGGATGTAGCCTTGAACTGGACCGACCGCGCCAGCGAAAGCCAGCAGGTCCGCCTGTCCACCTTTGTGGCCGGCGTCGACCCAGCACTCAGCGGTTCTCTGCAGCTGCCGCCGCCCGGAGGCGTGTCCAGTCGACGGCCGCAGTCCCGCAGCGTCGACATTCCCAGCACAGCGAAGGACCTCGGCGAAGGCCACAGCGTCTTCAAGCCGGATCCTTTCGGCACGGTGGCCTGGGTCTTCAGCAATCTGAGCGGCGAGATCACCGGCGTCTGCACGGGCATTGCAATGGCGACGCAGACGCGTGACCTGACCGTTGCCGATGTTTCGGCCTGTGGCAGCGCCAAGGCCTATCTGCTCAGTGGCTACGTCCGCTATTCGATGGACTCGCCGCCAAACCCGGACCTGCCCAACAGCTCCTTCATGTCGTTTGGCCTGACGCTGACCGTCGACGCACCGGCTGACTATCCGCTCACGCCCAGCTACCAATGTTTCGCCCGACAGGCTGATGCTGTGACGGGTGGCTACTACTGCGCGGTCTATCCCAAGGCCACGGGTCTCTGGAGCGGCCGACTGGATCTGAGCGGCTTCTCGCTGGGCGCGTACAAGGTCTGCCGGTACTCAGCCGACTACGACGGCAATGGCAGCATCTCCAACGCCGAGCATCCTGCGAGCTACGCCGACGTCAAGGGCGCGTTGACCCAGCAGAACTTCCTGCTCATCCGGGCCACCAACAGCTGCCCGGCCGGCCACGGCGTGGACACCAGCGTCGGCCACTTCACCAACACCCGGACCGAGCAGCACCAGCCGTGAGCTGAGCTGGGCGAGCGGCGGCTAGACTGCCGGCATGCCCGAGGCCAGCCCCACCTTTCCCGACGCCGCCAGCGCCATGCGCCGTGCGCTGCAGATGGCCGAATCGGCCATCGGCCTGAGTGATCCGAACCCGCGCGTCGGCTGCGTCATCGTCGACACGCAAGGCCAGCTGCTCGGCGAAGGCCATACCCAGGCCGCCGGCCAGGCCCATGCCGAGGTGATGGCGTTGCGCGATGCCGCAGCGCGTGGCCGTCAAGTCGCCGGTGCCACGGCCTATGTGACCCTGGAACCCTGTTCGCACCACGGCCGCACGCCGCCCTGCTGCGATGCGCTGATCAAAGCCGGAATCGGCCGCGTGGTGGCGGCCTGCGTGGACCCGAATCCGCAAGTCGGCGGCCAGGGCCTGGCCCGGCTGCGGGCCGCCGGCCTCCAGGCCGAGCTGGGGCCGCTGGGCGACGAATCGCGGGAGCTCAACATCGGCTTCTTCTCGCGGATGATCCGCGGCCGGCCCTATGTGCGGCTCAAGGCCGCCGCCTCGCTGGACGGCCGCACCGCCCTGCCCGACGGCCAGAGCCAGTGGATCACGGCCGAGCCGGCCCGCCGCGACGGCCATGCCTGGCGCAAGCGCGCCGGCGCGGTGCTGACGGGCATCGGCACCCTGCTGGACGACGATCCGCGGCTCGACGTGCGCCTGGTCGAGACCGCCAGGCAACCGCTGCGGGTGGTGATCGATTCGCGGCTGCAGACGCCGCCTGGTGCTCGCTTGCTGGCGCCGCCCGGCGAGGTTCTGATCTACGCCGCCCAGGCCGATGAAGCCGCCGCGGCAGCCCTGCGCGACCAGGGTGCGCAGATCGCCCTGCTACCCAACGCGCAAGGCAAGGTCGACCTGGCCGCGGTGCTGCAGGACCTGGCGTCCCGCGGCATCAATGAATTGCACGTCGAGGCCGGCCACAAGCTCAACGGCTCCTTCTTCCGCGAAGGCCTGGTCGACGAGCTTCTGCTCTACCTCGCACCCAAGCTGATAGGCCTGGGCCGTGAGGTCGCCAGCTTCGGGCCGCTGGCCAGCCTGAGCCAGGCCATCGAGCTGGATTGGCTGGACCAGATGCCGGTCGGCCGCGACCTGCGGCTGCGTGGCCGGCCCCAGGGCCGTCTAGAGGCCTGGCTCCCCCGGGGGTGAGCGCCGCGCCGCCTACAATCGCGGCCATGCCCATCTCCCCTGTTCCCGAGCTGGTCGCCGAGCTGGCGGCCGGCCGCATGGTCATCCTGGTCGACGAAGAAGATCGCGAGAACGAGGGTGACCTCGTGCTGGCGGCCGACCATGTGACGCCCGAGGCGATCAACTTCATGGCCAGGTTCGGCCGCGGCCTGATCTGCCTGACCCTGACCCGCGAACGCTGCGAACGCCTGCAGCTGCCGCCCATGGCCAGCCGCAACGGCACCAAGCACGGCACGGCCTTCACGGTCTCCATCGAGGCCCGTACCGGCGTCACCACCGGCATCTCGGCCGCCGACCGCGCCCGCACGGTGCAGGCTGCCGTCGCCCGCGGTGCCGAGGCCAACGATCTGGTCCAGCCCGGCCACATCTTCCCGCTGCAGGCCCAGGACGGCGGCGTGCTGATGCGCGCAGGCCATACCGAAGCCGGCTGCGACCTGGCCCAGATGGCCGGCCTGAGCCCCGCCTCGGTGATCTGCGAAATCATGAAGGACGACGGCACCATGGCCCGCCTGCCGGACCTGGAAGTCTTCGCCGCCGAGCATGGCCTCAAGATCGGCACCATCGCCGACCTGATCGAATACCGGAGCCGCAATGAGTCCCTGGTCAAGCAGGTGGCCGAGCGCAAGCTCAACACCGCCCAGGGCGAGTTCGATTGCCGCGTGTTCCGCGACCGCACCGGCGCCATCCACCTGGCGCTGAGCCACGGCCAGTGGAAGCCTGAAGACGAAGTGCTGGTGCGGGTGCACGAGCCGCTGTCGGTGCTGGACCTGCTGGACGCCGGCCCCTGCAGCCATTCCTGGCCCCTGCCCCAGGCGCTTGCCGCCCTCAAGCGCGAGCCCCATGGTGCGGCTCTTCTGCTGAACTGCGGCGAAGAAGCCGAAGCCCTGCTAGGCCGTCTGCAAGGCGAACGCAGCAGCGGCCCGGCCGGCACCATGGACCTGCGTACCTACGGCGTCGGCGCCCAGATCCTGCGCGAGCTGGGCATCCACAAGATGCGCCTGCTCGGCAGCCCGCGCCGCATGCCCAGCATGGCCGGCTACGGCCTGGAAGTCACCGGCTTTGTCGCCGCCGCCAAGGAGTAAGCCCAGATGCAAGACGCCGACAAGGGCTCGACCCTGCAACTCGACGGCAGCCTGCTGCGAGTGGGCATAGTCCAGGCGCGCTTCAATGCCGCGCTGACCGACAAGCTGGCCGAGCAATGCAAGGCCGAACTGCTGAGCATGGGCGTGACCGAGCGCCATCTGCGCCACGTCACCGTGCCGGGCGCCCTGGAGGTGCCCATCGCGCTGCAGGCCATGGCCGACAGCGGCGACTACGACGCCCTGGTGGCCCTGGGCTGCATCATCCGCGGCGAGACCTACCACTTCGAGCTGGTGGCCAACGAGAGCGGCGCCGGCGTGACGCGCATCTCGCTGGACCACCAGATCCCGATCGCCAACGCGATCCTGACCGTCGAGAACGAAGCCCAGGCCTGGGCCCGGGCCGAGGAAAAAGGCCGTGATGCCGCCCGCGTGGCGGTCGAGATGGCCCTTCTTTTGAAAGAACTGCAGTGAGCACCCCCAGCAACGAGAAACCGCTGCCCAAGCCCGGCAAGCCCAAGACCCTGGTGAAGAAGCCAGGCGCCAAGTCGGCCCGCCGCCGCGCCCGCGAGGCCGCGCTGCAGGGCCTGTACCAATGGCTGCTGACCGGTGACGAAGCCGGCGTGATCGACGCCCACACCCGCGAGCAGCAGGACTTCGACAAGGCCGACCGCGCCCACTACGACGCCATCCTGCATGGCTGCATCCACGAGGCCGCCGACCTGGACGCCGTGCTGGCCCGCCATGTGGACCGCGAGACCACCGAGCTGTCGCCCATCGAGCATGCCGTGCTGATGATCGGCGCCTACGAGCTCAAGCACTGCATCGACATCCCCTACAAGGTCGCGATCAACGAAGCGGTCGAGCTGGCCAAGAGCTTCGGCGGCACCGACGGCCACAAGTACGTCAACGGCGTGCTGGACCGCGCGGCCGTGGACCTGCGCCCCACCGAAGTGACGGCAGCGCGCGCCGGCAAATGAGATTGGCTGATCGGCTCGACCACATCGAGCCCTTCTACGTGATGGAGTGCGCCAAGGCAGCGGACGAGATCTCGCGTGGCCCGCTGTGTGATGCGGCCCGGGGCGGCCGGCGCATGATCTACCTGAACATTGGCGAGCCGGACTTCAGCGCACCGACGCTGGTCCAGCAAGCCGCGCAGGTCTGCATTGAAAGCGGCCGCACTCAATACACCCAGGCCACCGGCCTGCCGACCCTGCGCCGCAAGCTGAGCGACTGGTATGGCCAGCGCTTCGGCCTCGCCATCGCGCCCGAGCGCATCGTCATCACCGCCGGCGCCTCGGCGGCTTTGCAGCTGGCCTGCCTGGCCCTGTTCCAGCGCGGTGACCAGGTGCTGATGCCGGACCCCAGCTATCCCTGCAACCGCCATTTCGTCGCCGCGGCCGATGCCGAGGCCGTGCTGTTGCAGGCCGATGCCGCCAGCCGCTTCCAGCTGACGGCAGCCCAGGTCGAACAAGCCTGGACCGAGCGCACGCGCGGCATCGTCCTGGCCTCGCCCAGCAACCCCACCGGCACCTCGATAGACCCGGCCGAGATGCGCGCCCTGGTCGAGGCGGTGCGCTCGCGCGGTGGCATCAGCATCGTGGACGAGATCTACCTGGGCCTGTCCTACGACCCGCGCTACGGCCAGAGCGCCCTGGCCTGCGGCGAGGACATTGTCTCGGTCAACAGCTTCAGCAAGTACTTCGGCATGACCGGCTGGCGCCTGGGCTGGCTGGTGCTGCCCAGCGAGCTGGTGGCGCCGGTCGAGAAGCTGGCGCAGAACCTTTTCATCTGCGCCTCCACCGTGGCCCAGCACGCAGCCCTAGCCTGCTTCGAGTCCGAATCCATCGCCGAGTACGAGCGTCGCCGCGCCGCCTTCAAGGCCCGCCGCGACCTGGTCGTGCCGCTGCTCAACGAGCTGGACCTCAAGGTGCCGGTCGAGCCCGACGGCGCCTTCTACTGCTGGATCGACTGCTCGGCCCACAGCCCCGACAGCTGGGACTTCGCCCACCGCCTGATGCGCGAGGCCCAGGTCGCCCTGACGCCGGGCCGCGACTTCGGCCGTGCCGACCCCGAGCGCTGGCTGCGCCTCTCGTTCGCCAGCAGCGAGGCCGACCTGCGGGAAGCGCTGGCACGGCTGAAGGCATTGCTCAAGTCATGAGCCACACCTTGTTTCAGCAGGGCCTGCGGGTGTACTGGGAAGATACCGACGCCGGTGGCATCGTGTTCTACGCCAACTACCTCAAGTTCTTCGAGCGGGCCCGCACCGAATGGCTGCGTTCGCTCGGCTTCGAGCAGCAGAAGCTGCGCGACGAGACCGGCCTGATGTTCGTCGTCAGCGAGACCTCGGTGCGCTACCTGGCACCGGCCAAGCTGGACGACTGGCTGACCGTCACGGTCGAGTTGCGCGAGGCCGGCCGCGCCAGCATGACTCTCTTCCAGCAGGCCCGCCGCGGCGAGGATCTGCTGGCCGAAGGCCAGATCCGCATAGGCTGCGTGGACTCCGCCAGCCTGCGGCCCAGCCGCATTCCCTCCTCTCTCCTCCAGGCCCTGTCCCCCCAGCAGCCATGAACCAAGACCTGTCCATCGTCTCCCTGATCCTGCATGCCAGCCTGATGGTCAAGCTGGTGATCGCCGCCCTGCTGGCCGTGTCGCTGGCCAGCTGGAGCGTGATCTTCAGCAAGTTCTTCGCGCTGTCCAAGGTCAAGGCCAGCAACGAGGCCTTCGAGCAGGAGTTCTGGTCGGGCAAGAACCTGAACGAGCTGTTCTCCACCGTCTCGGCCAAGCAGAACGGCGCGCCGCTGGAGCGCATCTTCGTGGCCGGCATGCGCGAATTCCTGAAGCTGCGCGAGCGCCGCGTCGCCGAGCCCAGTGCCCTGCTGGACGGCGCCCGCCGCGCCATGCGGGCCAGCTTCCAGCGCGAGCTGGATGCGATGGAAACCCACTTGTCCTTCCTCGCCTCGGTCGGCTCGGTCTCGCCCTATGTGGGCCTGTTCGGCACCATCTGGGGGATCATGCATGCCTTCGTCGGCCTGTCCAACCTCACGCAGGTGACCCTGGCCACGGTGGCGCCCGGCATCGCCGAAGCGCTGGTGGCCACGGCCATCGGCCTGTTCGCCGCCATCCCGGCGGTGCTGGCCTACAACCGCTTCGCCCGCCAGATCGACCGCAGCGCGATCACGCTGGAGACCTTCATCGAGGAGTTCTCCAACATCCTGCAGCGCAATGCCGGCCAGCCGGCCGCCGGGAAGTAAGCCATGCCTGCGATGAGCTCGCGAGGCGGCGGACGGCGCCGCACGATCAACGAGATCAACATGGTGCCTTTCATCGACGTGATGCTGGTGCTCTTGATCATCTTCATGGTCAGCGCCCCGCTGATCACCACCGGCGTGGTGGACCTGCCCAGCGTGGGCCGCAGCAGCCAGCAGCCGGTGCATGTGGTGCACGTGATCGTGGGCGCGGATGAGAAGCTCAAGATCCGCGTCGACAGCGGCGAGCCCGAGCCGGTGGGCCTGAGCGCGCTGGCCGACCGGGTCAAGCAGGCCCAGCAGGGCGATGCCAAGACACCGGTGGTGATCTCGGCCGACAAGGCCGTGCGCTACGAGGCCGTGGTCAAGACCATGGACAAGCTGCAGTCGGCCGGCGTGCAGCGCGTGGGCCTGGCGGTCAAGCAGGGCTCCTCGGGCGAGCACTGAGCCATGCAGAACAGCCTGCTTCCGATGCCGGGCCTATCCCTGCGGCCACCGCAGGCGGTGGGCATGGGGCGCGGCTTCGGCTTTGCATTGGCAGCCCATGTCTTGCTGGTGGTCGCGCTCAGCCTCAGCGTGCAGTGGCATTCGAGCACGCCCGAAGCCTTCGAGGCCGAGCTGTGGTCGGCCGTGCCTCAGGCCGCTGCGCCGGCCCTGACCCAGCCCGAGCCCGAACCGCCCAAGCCGGTGGTCGAAGACAAGCCCGAGCCGCCCAAGCCCAACGTGCAGGAGCTGCAAGCCCAGCGCGAAGCCGAGATCGCCATCGCCAAGGCCAAGAAGCGCGAGGAGCTGGAAGCCAAGCGCCTGGCCGAGATCCGCGAGCGCGAGAAGAAGGAAAAGCTCGAGAAGGAACGCGAGGCCAAGGAAGCCAGGGAAGCCAAGGAAAAGCAGGCCAAGCTGGATAAGGCCAAGCTCGAGAAGCAGGAAAAGGACAAGAAGGACAAGGCCGCCAAGGAAGCGGAAGCGCGCCAGGAGGCCGCCCGCAAGGACATGCTCAAGCGCCTGCAGGGCCTGGCCGGCGCCACCGGCGCGGCCGATGCCACCGGCACGGCCCAGCAGAGCAGCGGCCCCTCGGCCGGCTACGCGGGCCGCATCAAGGCGCGCATCCGGCCCAATATCGTCTTCGACGTGGGCGCCACCAACCCGGTCGCCGAGATCGAGGTGCGCGTGGCACCGGACGGCCACATCATTTCCAAGAAGCTGCTCAAGCCCAGCGGCGACGCGGACTGGGACCGCGCCGTCGAACGCGCCATCGACAAGACCGAGACCCTGCCGCGCGACATCGATGGCCGCGTGCCGCCGGTCATCGTCTTGAGTCTCCGCCCGCGCGAATAGCGCGGCCTTTCAGCGCCCTGCCCCGCGAGTCAACCAGCGGCGGCGCCACCAGGCGTCCACCGACAGCTGGCCCGGCCCCCAGATCGCCACGGCGACCAGCAATGCGCCCCACAGCTGATGGCCTGCGAGGGCGGCCGGAGGAATGTCCTCCAGGCTCAGCACCGCCATCAGGTTGACCATGCTGAGGCCCAGGGCCGCGAAGCGTCCGCCCAGTCCCAGCACCAAGAGCACCGGCAGCACCAGCTCACCCGCCGTGCCCATATAGGCCGCCAACTCCGGCGGCAGCAGGGGCACGTGGTATTCGTCCTGGAACAGGGCCAGGGTGCTGGACCAGTCGCGCAGCTTGCTCAGGCCCGATTGGAAGAACACCTGGGCCACGAACAGCCGCGCGCCCAGCAGGGCCAGCGACTGCAGCCAGCCCAGCGGACGCTGGTACCAGGCCTCGCCGGTCGGCGCCTGGCCCGGATCGCTCAACAGGCACAGCAAGGACATCAAGAGCTTCTTCATTTGTGGCTTTCTATGGCTTGCAGCCAGGGCTCGCGCAGGGCGCGCTGCAGCCAGGCCGCGAAATCGAATACGGGGTGTTGGGCCAGCGTGGCTTCCAGTGCCGGGCCGAGCGCCCGGCCGGAGAGCAGTTGGCGGAAAAACTCGGCCTGGTCGGCGGCCAGCACTTCATGGACCGCACGCCAGCCGCTGCGCCAGACCAGCACATCGCCGCCGAGCAGGCTCAGCCCCGGCATCAGCTTCAGCATCAGCTCGGCCGGATCGTGACCGCCGTCCAGCCTCTGCAGCGAGGCCAGATCGAGTTCTGCATCGGCCGCACGCTCGGCTTCATGAAAGGCCCACAGCAGGCGCGCCTGCTCGGGCAGACGTTCCGGCATGCCGGCCTGCTCGGCCATGAAGGCGGCCAGCTCCGCGCCCCAGCGCGCCAGGTCGCCCTGTACTGGAGGATGGCGACGCCACAGCGCCCAGGCCATGGCGGCGAATTGCTCGTCGCCGAGTTCGTCCTTCAGCGGCTGGTAGACCGCTGCCAGCGCCCGCTCGGCCGTGGCCTGGGCATTGAGCCGGTAGGCCTTGAGCCCCCGCGCCACGCCGGCCTGGCCTGCGGTCAAGCCATCAGGGCTGCTGCTGCCCAGCAGCGCGGCCAGCAGGGCCTGCTGTCGTTCCAATTCTGCGCTGCTCATCGCCTCATCCTCGACGCTGCCATGGCGGCTTCGTCCAGCAGCACCTCGAGCGCCGGGACTTCGGTGTCCCACTCGACCAGCGTGGGCACCGGGCCGCAATGCGCGAGCGCGCTCTCGTACAAGCGCCAGACCGCGGGCGCCACCCGGCTGCCGTGGTCGTCGATGACGATGTCACCCAGGTCGACATGGCCGGCCAGGTGGATCTCGGCCACGCGGCCGGGCTCGACCGCCTTCAGCCAGTCCTCGCACTGAAGCAGCGCCGCCTCGCCTTCGAGGCCGCCGTTCAGCGCGTTGACCATCAGATTGTTCACATCGAGCAGTAGCGAACAGCCGCTGCGGCGGCACAGCTCCATCAGGAACTGCGGTTCGGCCCGATCGCCCGGCTCGCTCCGCCAGGCCAGGTAGGCGCTGAGGTTCTCGACGGCGATGGGCCGCTTCAGGCGCTCCTGCACCTGCTGCACATTGGCCACCATCAAGGCCAGGCTGGCCTCGCTGAAGGCCACGGGCAGCAGGTCGTTGGCATGGATAGGCTGGCCACCCGGCCGGCTGGCGCGGGCGAAGCTGGCATGGTCGGAGACCAGGACCGGATCGATGCGCTCGACCAGTTGCGCCAGCTTGTCCAGATGCCAGGCATCCAGCCCGGCGGCCGAACCCAGCGACAGGCCCACGCCATGCAGGCTGACCGGGTAATGCTCACGCGCCCCGGCCAGCACCTGCAGCGTGGCGCCGCCCTCGGCAAAGAAGTTCTCCGAGTGGACCTCGATGAAGTCCAGCCCGGGACGGCGGCGCATCAATTCCTCGTAATGAGGCTGGCGCCAGCCAATGCCGACGGCGTCGGTTCGCATGGCGGTGGCCCGGCTTGCTGCTTACTTCTTGCCGCCCTTCATCTTGGCCTTGGCCTCGTCGGCGGACAGGCCGCCCTTGGCCTTGCAGCTGCCCTTGTCCACATAGATCCACTCCTCGGCCTGGCCGTCGGTTTTGGCCAGGCCGGCGCAGGAATGGCTGCCGCTGAGGTTGGAGCAGTCATTGGCGCCGGCCTTGGCGATGCCGTAGCACTTCTCCTTGGTCTTGGTGTCCTTGGCGTCGTGGGCCGAGGCGCCCTGGGCCAGGCCCAGGCTGAGGGCGGCCGCCAGGGCCGAGGACAGGATCTGCTTGGTCTGCATGCTTTGCTCCTTGGGTTGTGGGGTCGGGCACGAAGCCGACTGCGCTAGTGTCGCAACAGATGGCCCAGTCCTTACACTGCCGCCAGCCATGAGTTCGCAAGACATCGCCACCGCCCTGGAAAAGCTGCGCCCGCAGCTGCTCCGTTTCGCCTCGCTGCAGCTGAGGAATGCCGCCTGGGCCGAGGACGCCGTCTCCGAAACCCTGCTGGCGGCCCTGGAAAAGCCCCAGGCCTTTGCCGGCCAGAGCCAGCTCAAGACCTGGCTGATCGGCATCCTCAAGCACAAGCTGGTGGACCAGATCCGCCGCAACAGCCGCGAGCTGTCCACCACCACCGAGGACGACGAACATCCGTTCGAGGACGACTTGTTCCGCTCCGACGGCCATTGGCGCGACATGCCGCAGGACTGGGGCGACGACCCCGAGCAAGCGCTGCGCCAGGTCGAGTTCATCAAAGTGCTGGAGGCCTGCGTGGACAAGCTGCCGGGCCAGCAGGGCCGGCTGTTCATGATGCGCGAATGGCTGGAGCTGGAGACCGACGAGATCTGTAAGACCTTGGGCGTCAGCTCGACCAATCTGTGGGTGATGCTGCACCGGGCCCGGCTCCGGCTGCGCGAATGCCTGGAGCTGAACTGGTTCAGCGCGACCGAAAGAAAGATGAAGGCGTGACCCTCAAGAGAACTTGCAAGCAGGTCAGCGGTCTGGTGCTCAGCGCCGAAGACCAACGCCTGCCATTGAAGGAACGCCTGGCCGTGCGCCTGCATCTGTGGGCCTGCACGGCCTGCACCCGTTTCGTCGGCCAGGTGGCCCTGATGCGCAAGGCCACGGCCCGCTGGCGCGGCTACAGCGAAGACTCCTCGGCCGACTGAGCCCCATAGCCGCCACCGCCCGGCGTCCGGATGCAGATCAGGTCGCCGGCCTGCAGTGCCACCGAGCCCAGGTGGCCCAGCGGCTCTACGCTGCCGTCTGCCCGTTCGACCCAGTTGCGGCCCGGCGCGCCGGCGTCGCCACCGGCCAGGCCGAAGGCCGGTACCAGGCGCCCATTGCTGAGGATGCTCACCGTCATCGGTTCCAGGAAGCGCAGCCGGCGCAGGCCGCCGTCACCGCCCGGCCAACGACCGGCTCCGCCGCTGCCGGCCACGATCTCGTAGGACTCCAGCCGCACCGGGAAGCGGAACTCCAGCACCTCGGGGTCGGTCAGCCGCGAATTGGTCATGTGGGTCTGGACCACCGAACAGCCGGCGAAGCCCTGCCCCGCGCCTGAGCCGCCGGAGATGGTCTCGTAGTACTGGTGGCGCTCGTTGCCGAAGCTCAGGTTGTTCATGGTGCTGGGAGCCGAGGCCATCACGCCCAGCGCACCATACAGAGCATTGGTGATCGCGCTCGAGGTCTCGACATTGCCGGCCACCACCGCCGCGGGCGGCCGTGGATTCAAGAGCGAGCCCTCGGGCACGGTGATGCGCAGCGGCCGCAGGCAGCCGGCATTGAGCGGTATGTCGTCATCGACCAGGCTGCGGAACACATAGAGCACGGCCGCCGTCGTCACCGAGCGCGGTGCGTTGAAGTTGTTGCTCTGCTGCTCGCTGGTGCCCGTGAAGTCGATCTCCGCCGAGCGCGTCTCGGCATCGACCCGCACCCTCACCTCGATGGCCGCACCGTTGTCCAGGCGCTGGACGAAATGCCCATCGCCCAGCCGGCCCAGCGCGCGACGCACCGCGGCCTCGGCGTTGGCCTGCACATGGCCCATGTAGGCGCGCACCTGGCCCAGGCCTTGCTCGGCCACCAACTCCAGCAGGTCGCGCAGGCCCTTCTCGTTGGCGGCAATCTGGGCTCGCAGGTCCGCGACGTTCTGGTCGGGCTGGCGTGCCGGCCAGGGGCCCGAGGCCAGCTGCGCCCGCAGCTCGGCCTCGCACAGCTGGCCGGCGCGGCACAGCAGGACGTTGTCGAAGCGCACGCCCTCCTCTTCGATGCTGCTCGAGAACGGCGGCATCGAGCCCGGCGTGATGCCGCCTATGTCGGCATGGTGGCCGCGCGAGGCGACGAAGAACTCGGGCTTGTCGCCGCCCTCCAGATAGACCGGGGTCACCACCGTCATATCCGGCAGGTGGGTGCCACCGCTGTAGGGATCGTTGAGAAGGTAGACGTCGCCCGGCCGCATCGCCGGGTTGCGCGCCATCACCGTGCGTATCGAGTCGCTCATCGAGCCCAGGTGCACCGGCATGTGCGGAGCATTGGCGATCAGGGCGCCCTCGGCATCGAACAGCGCGCAGGAGAAATCCAGCCGTTCCTTGATATTGACCGAGTGGGCCGTGTTCTGCAGCCGCAGGCCCATCTGCTCGGCGATGGCCATGAAGCGGCGGTTGTAGAGCTCCAGCCGCACCGGGTCGGCCGCGGTGTCGCCTTCGCTGCTATCTCGCCGGCGCGCCTCTATTCGGCTCAGGCGCAGGCAGCCGTCGGCCTCGACCCGGGCCTGCCAGGCCGGTTCCAGCACGGTGCAGGCGTTGGCCTCGGTGATCAGGGCCGGCCCGGCCACCGTGGCACCGGGACGCAGCGCTTTGCGGCTATGGAGGGCGGCCGGTAGCCAGCGGCCGTCGGCATGCAGCTGCACCGCCTGCTCCGCTTCCGGTTGATAGCTGGGTCCGGCATCGCTACTCGCCGGCAGCGCCGTGCCGGCCACCAGCAGCCGCACCGAAGCCGATTCGATGACCAGGGGCCGGTCGGGCATCAGCAAGGCGAAGCGCTGGCGGTAGGCCTGTTCGAAAGCAGCGTGCAGCTCCGCTAGCGAGGGCTGCATGGCGCAAGCCAGCGACAGGGCCGTATCACTGCCGCGGTAGCGCAGTTGCAGGCTGGCCTCGACGCGGTTTTCCTCGCCGTCCAGATCCTCCCGGGCCGCGGCAGCCAGTTCGGCCAGGCAGGCCTCGGCGGCGGCCAGGCCGGCTGCATCGAAGTCCAGCTCCAGCGCCCGCTGGCGCGAGCTGCCGCGCTCGGCCAGGCCCATGCCGTAGGCGCTCAAGAGGCCGGCCAGCGGATGGATCAGCACCTGGTCCATGCCCAATGCATCGGCCACCTGGCAGGCATGCTGGCCGCCGGCGCCGCCGAAGCACTGCAGGGTGTAGAGCGAAAGGTCGTGGCCACGCGCCACCGAGATCTTGCGGATTGCATGGGCCATGTGGGCCACGGCGATCTGCAGCGCACCGGCCGCTGCTGCCTCGGCCGAAGCCAGGCCCGCCTCGGCGGCCAGCTGGGCAAAGCGCTCGACGACCACGCCGCGGTCCAGCAGCTGGTCGCCCGCCGGCCCGAACAGCGCCGGGAAATGCTCGGGCGACAAGCGCCCCAGCAGCAGGTTCGCATCGGTCACGGTCAACGGCCCGCCGCGGCGATAGCAGGCCGGGCCGGGGTTGGCGCCGGCGCTCTCGGGACCCACGCGCAAGCGCTCGCCGTCGAAGCGAACGATGGAGCCACCGCCGGCCGCCACCGTGTGGATGGCGAGCATGGGCACGCGCAGCCGCACGCCGGCCACCTCGGTCTCGAACTGGCGCTCCAGCTCGCCGGCATAGTGCGAGACGTCGGTCGAGGTGCCACCCATGTCGAAGCCGATCAGGCGGCTGCAGCCGGCGGCCTCGCCGGTCCTGGCCATGCCGACGATGCCGCCGGCCGGTCCGGACAGCACGGCATCCTTGCCCTGGAAGCGTGCCGCCTCGGCCAGGCCGCCGCCCGACTGCATGAACAGCAGCGGCACACCCGGCAGCTGCGCGGCCAGTCGGTCCACATAGCGCCGCAGCAACGGCGAGAGATAGGCATCGACTACCGTGGTGTCGCCACGCGAGACCAGCTTCATCAGCGGGCTTACCTCATGCGAGACCGAGACCTGCTCGAAGCCCATGCGGCGGGCCAGCGCGGCCGCCTGCCGTTCATGCTCGACATGCTTCCAGCCGTGCATGAAGACGATGGCACAGGCCCGCAGGCCAGTCTCAAGCGCGCCGCGCAGTCCGGTTTCCAGCGTCTGCAGATCCAGGGCCCGTACCGTCTCGCCATCGGCCGACGTTCGCTCATCGGCCTCGAGCACCTGGGCGTAGAGCTGCTCGGGCAGGACGATGTGGCGTTCGAAGATGCGAGGCCGCGCCTGGTAGGCGATGCGCAGCGCATCGCGGAAGCCGCGCGTCGTCACCAAGAGCAGCGGCTCGCCCTTGCGCTCCAACAGCGCGTTGGTCGCCACCGTCGTGCCCATGCGCACGCATTCCACCCGGTCTTCGGTGATGGGCTCACCCACTGCCAGGCCCAGCAGCCGGCGCATGCCTTCTATGGCCGCGTCCTCATAGAGCCCCGGCGCCTCGCTGAGCAGCTTGAGTGGCATCAAGCGCCCGTCCGGCGCGCGGCCTATGAGGTCGGTGAAGGTGCCGCCCCGGTCGATCCAGAACTGCCAGCGCCCCGGGGCCATGCCTTGCCTGGAATCCTGCACTTGTGCGTCCCTGTGTTGGTCCGGCGCCATTGTGGCGTCCGCGGCAGCGCACGGCCGTGTTCCTCCGGGGGCGACCCAGGGGCCTTTGCGCTTAGCATTCGGCTCTGCAACAAGAATGAAGTTCGCTGGAGACTCCGCATGTCCGATCCGTCCGCCTCGATTCCCTGGCCCCATGACACGGTCAGGTCCGATCTCGAGGAGCTCGGTGGTGGCGCGGCCCAGCCGCCGTTCTACTGGCCCACGCCGCCCTATGCGGCCTATCCGCAGCCGGCCGCCCAGCGCGCACCCGAGCCCTGCGAGATCCTGGGGCTGAACAACAGCCGCAACATGGGCTTCATGATCCGCTACTCGACCAGCGACCGCCTGGTGCAGATCAAGGTGCCTCCGGCCCGCGCGCCCATGCCGCTGAAGTTCAGCCAGTTCCGGGTGCTCAAGCTGATGGCGCCGCTGCCGGCCGCGCCGCGCGACCCGTCCGAGGCCCACAACCCGCTGTCGCTGGACCATCGGCCCCGCGCGCCATTCCGCCTGGTGTTCGCCGGCGGCGGCGACCTGAACGGCATCACCATCGGCCACCACCAGGACGGCCTGGGCCTGTTCCTGTTCGTGCCGCCCAATGAGGACACCGACGAGGTCCATCGCCTGTTCATTCCCCGTGAGGCGATTGCCAGTTTCGACATCGGCGAGCGCATCGGCGACCTGCTGGTGGACGCGCGCGCTGCCACGACCGAGCAGGTCGAGGCCGTGGCCCGTGAGCAGGAGAACCTGCGCGCGCGCAAGGTTGGCGAGATCCTGGTGGCCAAGCAGGTGGTCACCAGCGAGCAGTTGCTGCAGGCGGTGGAGCAGCAAGCCAAGATGCCCATGGTGCGCATCGGCGAGGCCCTGCTGGCCCTGGAACTGATCACGCCCGATCAGCTGGAAGACGCGCTGAGCACGCAGCGCCAGGACCGCTCGGTGCCGCTGGGCGAATTGCTGGTGCGCAAGCGCGTGGTCAACCGCCAGGCCCTGCAGTCGGCGCTGGCGCGCAAGATGGGCTACCCGCTGGTGGACGTGGAGCAGTTCCCGGTCGAACCCGAGGCGGTGCGCAAGCTGCCCTATGCCATCGCCAAGCGGCTGGAGATGATGCCGCTGATGATGCGCGACGGCCGGCTCATCGTCGCCATGGAAGACCCGACCCGGCGCGACGCCATCGACGAGGCCGAGTTCATCACCCAGGTCAAGGTCGTGCCCACGCTGGCCAAGGTCGGCACGCTGCAGTTCGCCCTGCCCGGCATCTATGACCGCTTCGGCGGCGATCAGGTGCCGCGCGGCGAGGTCAACCTGCCGAGCTTCCAGGCCGACTTCGAGCTGGACAACGCCGACAAGCTGATCGAGACGCTGGAGCGCGAGGGCATGGAGCGCGGCGGCGGCCGCGAGGACGAATCGCAGATCGAGCAGAGCGACAACTCGCTGGTGCGCCTGATCAACACCATGATCATCGAGGCGCATTCGCAGGGCGTGTCCGACATCCACATCGAGACCCACCCGGGCCGCGAGAAGCTCAAGATCCGCTTTCGCAAGGATGGCCATCTCAAGCCCTACCTCGAGCTGCCGCACACCTACCGCAATGCCGTGATCGCGCGCATCAAGATCATGTGCGACCTCGACATCTCCGAGCGCCGCAAGCCGCAGGACGGCAAGATCAACTTCGCCCGCTTCTCGGCCCAGCACCGCATCGAGCTGCGCGTGGCCACGATCCCGACCAACAACGGTCTCGAGGACGTGGTGATGCGCATCCTGTCGTCGGCCAAGCCGATTCCGCTGGCCAAGCTCGGGCTCACGCCCCCCAACCTCGCCAACCTCACCGACGCCATCGCACGGCCCTATGGCATGGTGCTGTGCGTGGGCCCGACCGGCTCCGGCAAGACCACCACGCTGCACTCGGCCCTGGCCCACATCAACACCTCGGAGCGCAAGATCTGGACCGCCGAGGATCCGATCGAAATCACCCAGAACGGCCTGCGCCAGGTTCAGGTCAACCCCAAGATCGATTGGACCTTCGCCAAGGCGCTGCGCGCGTTTCTGCGCGCCGACCCGGACGTGATCATGGTCGGCGAAATCCGCGACGAGGAGACCGCCCAGATCGCCATCGAGGCCTCGCTGACCGGCCACATGGTGATGTCCACGCTGCACACCAACAGCGCGGCCGAGACCGTGACCCGGCTGCTGGACATGGGCTGCGACCCGTTCAATTTCGCCGACTCGCTGCTGGCCGTGCTGGCCCAGCGCCTGGTGCGCCGGCTCTGCCCGAGCTGCCGCGTGGCCGAGCCGCTGAGCGAGGCCGACCAGCACGAATGGCTGGACGACTACCTGCATGTGTTCCCGGTGGACCACCGGCCCTCGCGCAGCGCGCTGCTGAAGGACTGGGTCGCCCATCACGCGGTCAACGGTCAGCTGCAGCATTTCCACAGCCCCGGCTGCGCCCAGTGCGAACACACCGGCTTCAAGGGCCGGGCCGGCCTGCACGAGCTGCTCAGTGTGTCGCGCAACATCCGCCGCCTGATCCAGACCGGCGCCCGCGCCGAGGAGATCCAGCACGCGGCCCTCGTCGAGGGCCTGCGCACGCTGCGCCAGGACGGCATCGTCAAGGTGCTGGCCGGCATCACCTCGATGGCCGAGGTCCGCGCGACGAGCAACACCTGACACCAGGCTTGCAAGCCCGGCTGGGACAAGCCCGGCTTGCAGCCTTCGGTGGCCATGGGCGATAGTCCAAGCTGCTTTTGGCAGCATGGAGTGTTCCGATGGCGCAAGCACAGGGTCTGCAAGGCACGGGCAACCAGCCGCGTGCGACGCTGGAGCTGCGTCATTCGCAAGACATCGCCAGCTCGCATGAGCGCTGCCAGGCCTTCGGCCTGAGCCCGGGTGACGAGCCCGACCTGACCCGCGTCAACGGCTCGGCCCTGCAAGACCTGCAGCACCGCAATGCCAGGCTCTGCGCCCAGGCCCTGCCGGTGATGGAGATGCTGTACGAGCAGCTGACCCATGCCCAGAGCATGGTGCTGCTGACCGACGCCAGCGGCGTCATCCTGCATGCGCTGGGCGACCCTGGCTTCCTGCAGCGCGCCCAGCATGTGGCACTGTCTCCCGGCGCGCTCTGGGCCGAGGCCGACAAGGGCACGAACGCGGTCGGCACGGCCCTGATGACAGAGGCGCCGACCCTGGTCCATGGCCAGGAGCATTTCCTGCGGGCCATGCATTTCCTGACCTGTTCGGCCGCGCCCATCTTCGACCACAAGGGCGCCCTGCTGGGCGTGATCGACGTCTCCGGCGACCGCCGCAGCTACCACCCGCACACGCTGGCCCTGGCCACCATGTCGGCCCGCCTGATCGAGGACCAGTGGTTCGCTGACCGCTTCCGCCACACGACCCGGCTGCATTTCCATACCGGCTTGGCCGGTCTGGGCACGCTCAAGGAAGGCCAGCTGGCCCTGGACGAGCAGGGCCAGGTGCTGGGGGCCAACCGCCGGGCGATGGAATTGCTGGGCCTGCCCGGCGCCGGCCTGCGCCGCGAGAACGTGGCCAGCCTGTTCGGCCAGTCTTTCGGCGAGCTGGTCGACCAGGCGGCCGGCGATGGACTGATCCAGCTTTGGCACGGCAGCAAGGGCCTGCAGGCCAAGCTGAGCCTGTCCATGGGCCAGTCGGTGGCGCTGCGCGGCCTGCCGTCGGAGCTGGTGATACGACCCTCGCCCGTCGAGCTGCCACGGCCGGTGGCAGCAGCCGCCAATCCCAGCTTCCACAACCTGCGCCAGACCGAGAGCCAGGCCATCCAGGCCGCAGTCCAGGCCAGCGGCGGCAACCTCTCGCTGGCCGCCCGTGCCCTGGGCATTGGCCGCAGCACGCTTTACCGCAAGCTGCGCGCCATGAACGGCTGAGCGAGCCGGCTTCTCAGCGGCGGCGGAAGGCTTCGGCGCCGGACAAAGTCTCGACTTCGTTGATGCCACCCACCAGCAGCACGCGTCCGTCGACCAGCAAGGTCGCCGAATGCTTTGAGCGCGGCGCCTGCAGGCCGCCGGCCGCCACCCAGCGCTGCTGGGCCGGCTCGTAGACCTCGGCCGAGCCCGCCGCATTGCCTATGCCACCTGAAGCGAGCAAGGCGCCGCCGGGCAGCAGGCTGGCCGCATGCAGCTGCCGGCCGTTGGCCATGGCCGGGCCGGCGCGCCAGCGGCGCGTCGCCGGATCGAAGAATTCGGTGGACGCCAGCACCTTGCTGGCATCGAAACCGCCGACCACGAAGACCGTGCCGTCCGGCATCAGGCTGGCCGTGTGGCTCCAGCGCACGCCCGACAGCTCGCCAGCGATCAGCCAGCGGTCGGCCTTGGCGTCATAGAGCTCGGCGCTGTTGTTGCCACCGCCGTCGCTGAGGCCGGCCACGGCCAGCACCAGGCCGTTGGCCAGCAGGGTCTGGGTGTGCATCTGACGACCTGAGCGCATGGAAGCCACCGGCGACCAGGCATCGCTGCGCGGGTCGTAGGCCACGCAGCTGTCGAAGGTGATCGTGTCTTCCAGGTCCTCGCCCACCGGGAAGCCAATGCCGCCGCACACCAGCACGCGCTTGTCGGGCAGCAGCGTGGCCTGGTGGTGCGAGCGGCGCACGGCCGGCAGCGAAGGCGTGGAGAACCAGGTGTTGGCCTGCGGGTCGAAGATCTCGACGCTGTCCAGGTACTGGCCGCCGTCGATGCCGCCGGCCACCAGCACCCGGCCATCGGCCAGCAGCGTGGCCGTGTGGTGGGCGCGGGCCGTGTTCATCGATTCCGAGGTGGCCCAGTGGCCGGTCTGCGGGTCGTAGATCTCGACGTCCTTGATGGCCTGCCCGCCGCTGCCGGTGCCGCCGGCCACCATCAGCAGGCCGTCGCGCAGCCGCGTGGCCGTGTGGCCTTCACGCGGCACGCGCATGGCCTCCTGGGGGGTGAAGCCCTGGGCCGAGGCCAGGCCGGCCAGGGCCCACAGGACCAGTGCATAGCAGCGGGCGAGCATGCTCATCTCTCCTGGCTGGCGCTCAGCGCGAGGAACGACGGCGCAGGCCCAGGGCGGCCAGGCCGCCGACCACCAGCAGCAGCGAGGCCGGTTCCGGCACCGCGCCAACGGTGACGCCGTTGGTGTCGGCCACCAGGGCATTGCCCCAGGCGTCGCTCAGCATGACGTTGGAGAAGCCGAGGCTGCTCGTGCCGCTGTGCAGGGTGTCGAAGCTCAGCGTGGCCAGCACGAAGCTGCTGTTCTGGAAGCTCAGGTTGTCCAGGAAGCTCAGTTCGAACAGGCGCACGCTGTTGCCAACCAGGCCGCTGCCCAGGTCGAAGGCCTCGACGCCGAGCTGGCCCAGACCATCGCCCAGGCTCAGCGAGGAAAAGGCCAGCTTGAGCGGATCGAAATCGATCATCAGGTCCATCGCGGCCAAGTCGTCGCTGGCGGCCAGGCCGTCGATGCGGACGTCCAGCTTCAGCGGCTGGCCCACGGTGACCGGGTTGCTGGAGGGCACCAGGCTGAGGGTCGAGGCCGAGGCGTCGAAGCTGGCGGCCAGCAGGGCCGCTGCGACCAGCAAGCCGGCAATCATCTTGTTCATCATGGTCTTGTGTCCTTGGAGGTTCATGGGGAGTTCGTTCATTGGGCGATGGCGCAGTTCGGCAGCGTGCACAGCAGGCTGAGCTTGCGCAGATCCAGCAGGCTCAGCTTGCCGTCGCCGTCCAGGTCGGCCGTGGCGGTGGCCGGCACCAGGTTGGCCAGCATCTGGTTCATCAGGTCCACGTCGCGGCTGTCGATCACGCCGTCGCCATTGAGGTCGCCATCGCGGCTAGGCGCCACGGCGAACTCGCCGCCGCGGTTGACCACGGCCCAGACGGTCTTGCTGGCATGGTCCACGCCATAGGTACCGAGGGCGTAGCTGGCCTTCCAGGGGCCTGCGACGAAGCGCGCCGTGCCGCCGAAGTTGCGCGTCACGGCCGGCACCCACTGGCCGTCCTCGTCCTTGTTCATCAGGGCCAGGGCGCCACGGGCGCTGTCCTCGTAGCGGACCGACAGCGCATAGCTGTCACCCTGCTCGCTGCCGATGGCGTTGTGCATGCCCCAGAGGGTCAGCACGTCGCTCTTGAGCTGAGGCGCATTGGCCTCGGCGCGCGGCGCCCAGCCGGTGTTGATGTCCTGCACGCCATAGCGGCCGTCGTACATCTTGGACGACTCGCCATTGCTGCCGCCCAGGATACTCATCGAGGTGCCGGCCCAGCCGGCGGCCTTGGGGCTGGCATCGGCCACGCCGACGAAACTGCCGCCGTGCGGTATCACGAATTCCTTGCCGATCAGGCTGTAGCCATAGGTCTCGCGCTTGACGAAGTTCAGCGTCGGCGTGGCGCGCAGGTCGCAGTCCTTGCCGGCACCCAGCGAGCCGCCGCAGCCGTTGTCGCTGGCGTAGTGGACGACGGTCAGGTTGGGGCCGTCTATGGTGGCGATGTAGTAGCCGACCGTGAACAGCTCCTGCGAGATCGGCGTCTCCTGGCGATTGGCGCCGTTGTAGGTCTGGTCGTTGGACGGGATGGTCGGGATGTAGAACTTGTAGCTGTCCGACGAGTGGATGATGTTCTGCACCGTGGCCGTGCCGTCGGGGCTCTTGACCAGGGCGCGGCTGAACAGGTGGTCGTGGCCGCTGAGGAAGTAGCGGGTGCCGGTGGCGGCCATGCCCTTGATCAGCTTGTTGCGCTCGGTCGGGCTGGACGAGGGGTTGGCGCCCAACAGGTTGTCGACATGGTTCTGGCCGATCAGCGGCTTGTGGGCGAACAGGAAGGCGTGGGTGTTGGCCGGCCGGTTCTGCAGTTGCTGCACGATCCAGTCGACCTGGTCCAGCGTGGCCGTGTTGGCGCTGGTGCCGGTGTTGTTGGTCCGGACGTACTGGTCGATGGCGATGAAGGTCGCATTGCCGTACTCGAACGCATAGGTCAGGCCGCCGAGGCCGGCCGGCGTGGCCGGGCTGCGGTGGCCGGTGGCACCGACCACGTTGGCACCCATGCCGCGGGTCTGCGGGAAGTTCTGCAGGAAGCGGTTGGCCGCGGCCAGCGAGGGCTCGTGGTTGCCTCGCACCGGATAGAAGCCGATGCCGTTGTTGTAGAGCTGTTGAGCGGCGGTGCTCCAGACGTCGAGGCCGGCATTGCTGCCGTTGTCGGTCAGGTCGCCGAACTGCAGCACGAACTTGACCTTGTGCTCGACGAACTTCGGCAGGATCTGGTTCATGATGCCCAGGGCGACGGTGCTGGGGTTGCGCACGGCGTCGTTGGTCGTCCACTGGGTGTCGGCCATGAAGCCGATCTTGACGGGTTCGGCCAGGGCCAGGCTCGAGGCCAGGGCCAGCGGGGCAAGCAGGAACTTGCCTGCGAAGGATTTGCAGGGGCTCATCATGTCTCCGGGGGGAATTGCGGGGCGGGTACGGCGGCGCCATTGGAGCGACGCACCGTGACGGCGCCGTGTCGGAGCGATGTCAGCGCGGTGGCCGACCTATGATCCGCATCCTGTAGCCCCCCACATCAAGGACATGAGCACTCCTCCCCCACGTCTGAGCAGCCTCTCGCACGGCGGCGGCTGCGGCTGCAAGATCGCGCCGGCCGTGCTGGCCGACATCCTCAAGCACAGCGGCAGCGGCGGCCTGGTGCCGCCCGAGCTGCTGGTGGGCATCGCCACCGCGGACGATGCAGCGGTCTACAAGCTCAACGACGAGCAGGCCCTGGTGGCGACCACCGATTTCTTCATGCCCATCGTCGACGACCCGTTCGACTTCGGCCGCATCGCCGCCACCAACGCGATCAGCGACGTCTACGCCATGGGCGGCAGTCCCATCCTGGCGCTGGCCCTGGTGGGCATGCCGGTCAACGTCCTGCCGGTCGAGACCATAGGCCGCATCCTGGCCGGTGGCCAGGCGGTCTGCGCCGCGGCCGGCATTCCGATTGCCGGCGGCCACACCATCGATTCGGTCGAGCCCATCTACGGCCTGGTGGTGCTGGGCCTGGTCCATCCGGACAAGGTCAAGCGCAATGCCGATGCCCAGGCCGGCGACGTGCTGGTGTTGGGCAAGCCGCTGGGCGTGGGCGTGCTGTCGGCGGCGCTGAAGAAAGAGAAGCTGGACGCCGCCGGCTACGAGCAGATGATTGCCAGCACCACGCGGCTGAACACACCGGGGCCGGACCTGGCGGCCTTGAGCGGCGTGCATGCGCTGACCGACGTCACCGGCTTCGGCCTGGCCGGCCATGGCCTGGAGCTGGCGCGCGGCGCCGGCCTCGCGGTCGAGATCGAATGGTCGAGCGTGCCGTTGCTGCCTGGCGTCCGCGAGCTGGCGGCACAGGGCTTCATCACCGGTGCTTCCAACCGCAACTGGGCCTCCTACGGCCGCGAGATCGAGCTGCCACCGGGATTCGCCGACGTGGACCGTGCCCTGCTGACCGACCCGCAGACCAGCGGTGGCCTGCTGGTCAGCTGCAGCGAGGCTGCTCTGCCCGCGGTGCTCGAGGTGTTCCGCCGCCATGGCTTCGTGCAGGCGGCCACGGTGGGCCGGGTCGGCACCGGAAAAGCAGGCCTGGCTGTCCGCTGATCGTCAATTGCACCTTGGTGCAGGTCGAACTGACCCGTAGCCGCGACAGATTCCGGGGGGTTCCCCAGGATGCTGCTGCACAATCGATTCACCTCGACGCAAGACAGGAGACAAGGCGATGACGCATTCGGTGCTGGTCGTCGACGACAGCCGGGCCGCGCGGATGATGATCTGCGGCTGGCTCAAGCAGGAACTGCCCGATTGGGGCATCTATGACTGCGGCGGCGGCGACGAAGCCCTGGCCCTGTTGGAGGGCGCGGTCTTCGACGTGATCTCCATCGACTTCAACATGCCGACCATGGACGGCCTGACCCTGGCCGAGAAGCTGCGCGAGGCGCGCTGCACTTCCAAGCTGGTCATGTACACGGCCAACATCCAGGAGAGCATCCGCCAGCGCGCCGAATGGCTGGATGTGCGCCTGGTCCGCAAGATGGGCACGCGCGACTCGGTCGTGGCCCTGGCCGAGGCCATCAGGGCCTCGCTCGCATCATGATCGGCGCCCAGCTGGACGAACTCGAGGCCGATGCGCTGGCAGAGGTCTTCAACGTCTCGGTCGCCGATGCGGCCAACCTGCTCGGCGGCCTGATGAACGAGCCGGTGGGCCTGTCGGTGCCCAAGGTCGAGTTGATGCCCATGGACCAAGCGATGCTGGAGTTCGCCCGGCTGACCGACGACCGGGTTTGCCTGGTGTCCCAGCATTGCCAGGGCCTGTTCACCACCGAGGCCCTGCTGCTGTTCACCGAGGCCGGCAGCCTGGAGATGGTGCGCTCGCTGATGTCGCCGCACCTGCCCATCGACAGCTTCGACGACCTCGGCCAGGAGACCATGGCCGAGATCGGCAACATCCTGCTCAACACCTGCACCGGCGCCATCTCCAACCTGTTCGGCGCCGAGCTGGCCACCGACGTGCCCCTGGTCAAGGTCGGCAGCCTGCAGGACGTGTTCGCCGAGCTGCTGCTCAACAGCGAAACACTGAAGGTGCTGTTCATCAGCATCGACCTGCAGCTCACCCAGCGCCAGATCCATGGGCAGGTGGCCTACCTGCTGGACGTGCCCTCGCTGGACGTCCTGAGACACAGCATCACTCGCGTCCTGGCCAGCGCCTCACCATGAGCATAGGACCCATCGCCTCGTCGCTGACCGGAGCCCTGCTGGACGGGCTCAGCGTCGGGATCGTGGTTCTGGACCGGGACAAGCAGGTGCTGCACTGGAACGCCTGGATGGCGCGCAGCTCGGCCATCCCCAGCGCACAGGCCCTGGGCCAGCCGCTGAACCTGCTGCTGCCCGAGCTGCAGCACAGCTTCCTGGCGCGCAGCATTGATTCAGCCTTGCAGCACGGCCGCTCCGCCGTGCTCTCGCAGGCCCTGCACAAGACCCTGCTGCCGCTGAGCCGGCGCATTGGCGACCAGGTCGAGGACATCCAGCAGTCGGTGCAGGTGCGACCGCTGCTGCTGGACGGCGGCGAGCGCGGCTGCCTGATCCAGGTGATCGACGTCAGCCAGTCCTGGCGGCGCGAGAAGCTGTTGCTGGCCAGCGAGCAGCGGCTGCGCGCCCTGCTGGGCCACCTGCCCCAGAAGATCTGCTACCGCGACGGCAGCGACCACTGGCTGGAGGCCAACCCGCGCTGGCTGGCCTGGTGCGGCCTGGCCAATTTCCACTACCGCGGCCTGGACGATGCGCAGATCGCCAAGCAGCGTCCGGCCTGCGCGCTGCAGCTGCACCGCATCGCGGAATGGTCCGAAGCGGCCTGGCAGTCCCGCGATCCGCAGGAGCATGAGCTTGAGCTGCAGGTCCAGGGCGAATCGCGCTGCTACCACGTGCTGCTGGTGCCGGCTTTCGAGCAGGATGGTCGACGCAAGAGCCTGCTGGTGATCGTGCGCGACATCAGCGAAGTCAAGGCCAAGGAGGCCCGCATCCGCCAGCTGGCCGAGACCGATGCGCTGACCGGCCTGGCCAACCGCAATGTCTTGCAGGACCGGCTGACGCAGCAGATCGAGCAGTCCGACGAGCGCCACCAGGTCTTCGGCCTGCTGTTCGTCGACCTGGACGGCTTCAAGGGCATCAACGACCAGTTCGGCCACGAGGCCGGCGACCGGCTGCTGCGCGCCGTGGCCCAGCGCATGCAGGCACGGCTGCGGGCCAGCGACACGCTGTGCCGTTGGGGCGGCGACGAATTCGTGGTGCTGATGTCGGCCGGCAGCCAGGCCGAGGCCGTGGCCCGTGTGGCCCAGCAGCTGATCGGCGTGATTGCGACCCCGGTCCAGCTGGACGACGGGGGCAGCCAGGGCTCGGTCGGCGCCAGCATTGGCGTGGCCGTCTATCCGCACCACGGCCGCTCGGCTGCCGCGCTGCTGCAGGCCGCCGACGCTGCCATGTACCGCGCCAAGACCGAGGGCAAGAGCCGCTACGCGCTGGCCGAAGAGGCGTCGTCGGACTGAGGCGGCAGCAGGCCCAGCAGCGCCTCGGCCATGCGCCCGGCAGCGCCGCGATGGGCCGCGGCAAATCCTTCGGCCCGGGCGGCCATGCTTTCGCGCCGGCCGCGGTCGGCCAGCAAGGCGCAGCCCTGGGCCAGCGCCTGGTCCAGGTCGACCACCCGCAGCGCGGCCCCGGCCTCCAGGGCCAGTTCGGCAGCCTGGGCGAAGTTGAAGGTGTGCGGGCCCATCAGCAGCGGACAGCCGCAGGCCGCCGCCTCGATCAGGTTCTGGCCGCCCAGCGGCAGGAAGCTGCCACCCAGCAGGGCCGCATCGGCCAGGCCGTAGTACAGCGGCATTTCGCGCAGGCTGTCGCCCAGCCAGGCCTCGGCCTGCAGCGCAGCGGCGTCAGGCGCATCGCCAAAGCTGCTGCGGCGGGCCAGCTTGAGGCCGGCCGCTTCGACCAGGCTCGCGACTTCATCGAAGCGCTGCGGATGGCGCGGCACGACCAGCAGCAGCGGTCGTTGGGCGGCAGGCAGGCGAGACCAGGCCTGCAGCAGCAGGCTCTCCTCACCCTCGCGGCTGACCGCAAACAGCAGCACCGGTCGCCCCAGCTGCGCCCGCCATTGCCGGCCGCGCGCCAGCAGGCCTTCGTCGGGATGTAGGTCGAACTTCAGATTGCCGCAGACCCGCACCTCGGCCACACCGCTGTCGCGCAGCCGCCTGGCATCGGCCTCGGTCTGGGCAAGCGCCAGGCTCAAGGCCCGCGCCGCCGGTTCCATCAGCCAGCGCAAACGGCGGCCCTGGCGGAAGCTCTTCTCCGACAACCGCGCATTGGCCAGCACCAGCGGCACGCCGGCCTGCGAGGCCTCGTGCTGCAGCGCCGGCCAGATCTCGGTTTCCATCAGCACGCCCAGGCTGGGCTGCCAATGGCGCAGGAAACGGCGCACCGCTCCCGGCGTGTCATAGGGCAGCCAGGATTGGGCATCACCGTCCCGTAGCAAGGCCTTGCCAGCCTCGCGGCCGGTCGCTGTGCCGTGAGTCAGAAGCAGTCGGACTCTCGGCCGCTGCTGCCGCAGCGCCTCGACCAGGGCCCGGGCCGCCAGCGTTTCGCCCAGCGAGACCGCATGGATCCAGACCCGGCCGGGCTCGGCCGTTCCCGGATGCAGGCCCAGGCGCTCGCCCAGATGCTGCCGGTAGGCCGGCTCGGCCGCACCGCGCCGCCAAAGCCGCAGCAGGTACAGCGGCGTGGCCAGCCGCAGAAGGCTCGCGTAGAGCCAGCGGCTGATCGCTTCTTTCAATGGCCCGCCGCGAAGACGGCGTCGGGCTTGACGCGCTTGAGCTGGGCCACGACGTCATGCTGGATGCGCTCCAGCGCCTCCTTCGTATGGCCCTCGAAGCGCAGCACCAGCACCGGCGTCGTGTTGGACGGGCGCACCAGGCCGAAGCCGTCGGCATATTCGACCCGCAGGCCGTCGATGGTGACCACTTCCAGCGCACCCGGGAACTCGGCGATCTGCTTGAGCTGCTTGACCACCTCGTGGTGCTCGCCTTCCGCGCAGGGCACGTTGATCTCGGGCGTGGCGAAGCTGTCCGGCAGGCCATTCAGCACGGCGCTCGGGTCCTCGTAGCGCGACAGGATTTCCAGCATGCGGCCGGCCGTGTACATGGCATCGTCGAAGCCGTACCAGCGTTCGTTGAAGAAGATATGGCCCGACAGCTCGCCGGCCAGGGGCGCGCCGGTCTCCTTCAGCTTGGCCTTGGCCAGCGAATGGCCGGTCAGCCACATGGTCGGCCTGCCGCCATGCTCGCGGATCCAGGGCGCCAGGCGCTGGGTGCACTTGACGTCAAAGATGATCTCGGCCCCCTTGTTGCGCTTCAGGATGTCGGCGGCCAGCAGCATGATCTGGCGGTCCGGCATGATCATCTGGCCGTCCTTGGTGACGATGCCGAGGCGGTCGCCGTCACCGTCGAAGGCCAGGCCCAGCTCGGCGTCGCAGGCATGGACGATGCGCTTCAGGTCCTCGAGGTTCTCGGGACGCGACGGGTCCGGATGGTGGTTGGGGAAGTCGCCATCGACCTTGGAGTAGATGTCGATCACCTCGCAGCCCAGCGCACGCAGGATGGCCGGGGCGGTGGCGCCGGGAATGCCGTTGCCGCTGTCGACCACGATCTTCATCTTGCGGGCCAGCTTGCAGTCCGAAACGATGCGGTGCTGGTACTCGGCCTCGATGTCCATGCGGGCGACCCGGCCCTTGCCCTTGGCATAGTCCTCGGCCTCGATGCGGCGCCGGATGCCCTGGATCTGCTCGCCGTAGACGGCGGCGCCGCCCAGCACCATCTTGAAGCCGTTGTAGTCCTTGGGGTTGTGGCTGCCGGTCACCTGGATGCCGGAATTGCAGCCATGCTTGATGCGGGTGGCGGCCACGTAGTACAGCATCGGCGTCGTCACGGCGCCGATGTCCACCACGTCCAGGCCGGTCGAGGCCAGGCCGCGGATCAGCGCGGCCACCAGGGAGGGGCCCGACAGGCGTCCGTCCCGGCCGACCACGACCGCCTTCTCGCCAATCTTCCTGGCCTCGGTGCCGAAGGCCCGGCCCAGGTGCTCGGCCATCTCCTCGTTCAGGCTCTGGCCGACGACGCCGCGGATGTCATAGGCCTTGAAGGCGGATGCTTGCACTTGCATGGAAGGTCTTCCTCGTAGGGGTCAACAGCTGGAATGGCGGCGATTGTAGGCAGGGACCCCGGGCCTCCCTGTGCTCCTGCCGTAACCGACCGGCCCCTCGCGTCGTCGATTCGCGCCGACCCTGGACCGGCCACGGCCTTGGGCCTGGCCGTCCGGCGCCGCCTGCCTACACTGCCGGGCATGAGATCCCCCTGGAGAGCCCAGCTCCGAACCGCCTGGCGCGATTTCTGGCGCCTCAAGAAACACCGGCAGGAGCCCTGGTGGATGGGCCTGCTGCTGAATGCCAGCGTGGGCGCCCTGGTCGGCCTCAGCTTCGTGCTGCTGGCCGCCCTGTTCTCGGGCAATCTGCTGGACACCTCGTTCTGGCGGCCCAGCCTGGTGCTGTCCATGCAGCTGGGCACCGTCATCGCCCTGCTGAGCCACGCCGGACTGCGCCTGCTGGAACACCTGCTGTCCGAGGAACGGCTGCAGGCGATCAACGAGGGCACGGGGCGCGCAAGCCTGCTGGTCTTCGTGGGCCTGCCCACCCTTTGCAGCGCCCTGGGCCTGGTGCTGATCGACACCCTGCTGCGCTGGCAGCGCCTGGGCGTGCCGGTGGCGCCACGGATTCCAAACGTCGGCACGCTGATCACTTTCCTGTTCTGCGGTGCCCTGTTCTCCCTGCTGAGCTTCTGGCGGCTGCGCGCCCAGCTCAAGGCCCAGCGCACCCGCGAGCAGGTCACCGAGGCCCAGCTGCGGCTGCTGCAGGCCCAGATCGAGCCGCATTTCCTGTTCAACACACTGGCCAACGTCGAGGGCCTGATCGACTACGAGCCCCGCCAGGCGCGGCAGATGCTGAACGCCTTCACCGACTACCTGCGCGCCAGCCTGCAGCAGATGCGGGCCCAGGACGTGAGCCTGGGCCAGGAGCTGGACCTGGTGCAAAGCTACCTGACGGTGATGCAGTGCCGCATGGGCGAGCGGCTGCGCACCCGGACCGAGGTGCCCGAGGCCCTGCTTGCAGCACGCATTCCGCCGTTGCTGCTGCAGCCGCTGATAGAGAACGCCCTGCACCATGGCCTGGAGCCCAAGGTCCAGGGCGGGCTGCTGCAGCTGCGGGCCCGGCCCGAGGGCGCCGGCCTGGTGCTCGAGATCGTGGACGACGGCGTCGGCCTGCGCCACAGCCACGCCCACCCGCGCCGAGGCAACGGTGTGGCCTTGCGCAACATCCGCGAGCGTCTGACGGCGGCCTACGGCCCCAAGGCCCAGCTGCTCTTGGAGGAAGCCGCCGGCGGTGGCACCTGCGTGCAGCTGCGACTCCCTGCGCTGCAACCGCTGCGGCACCCGGCCCCCGGCCCCTTTGTCACGACCTGATGCCATGACCGCCCTCAATTCCCAGCCCACGGCCGTGCTGGCCGACGACGAACCCCATCTGCTGCGCGTGTTGAGCGACCGGTTGCGCGAGCTCTGGCCCGAACTCCAGATCGTCGGCACCGCGGTCAACGGCCTGGAGGCCGCCGAGCAGATCGGCACACTGCAACCCGACATCGCCTTTTTGGACATTCAGATGCCCGGCCTCAGCGGCCTGGACGTGGCCCAGGGCATCGAAGGCCCCACGCGCGTGGTCTTCGTCACCGCCTACGACCAGCACGCCCTGGCCGCCTTCGAGCATGAGGCCCTCGACTATGTGCTCAAGCCGGTGCGGCCCGAACGACTGGCGATGACGGTGGAGCGGCTGCAGCGGGCGCTTCAGGAGCAGGTCGACGACGGGCAACTGGCACGCCTGCTCGGCCGCCTGATGCCGGCCCCGACCGCCGCGGCCCCGGCCGCCTACCTGCGGCATCTGCGCTGCAGCCAGGGCCAGCTCGTTCACCAGGTCGCGGTCGACGAGGTGATGTACTTCCAGGCCGACGACAAGTACACCGCGGTGCGCACCGCCACCAGCGAATACCTGATACGCACGCCCCTCAGCGAACTGCTGCAGCAGCTGGATCCGCAGCGCTACTGGCAGGTGCACCGCGGCACCGTGATCAACCTCGACCAGCTGCAGTGCACCCGGCGCGACGGCAACGGCAAGCTCTACCTGCGGATGAAGGGACTGGACAAGGAGCTGGCGGTCAGCCGGGCCTTCGTCCACCTGTTCAAGGCCATGTGAGCGGCCACCGGGCTTGCCAACCGTCGCCCGCCCTGTCGATTCGTCGTCGCAGCGCCCGCCCTCCGGGTCGGCCCGTCTAGGCTGCGTCCATGCTCAAGCCGACACTCGCGCCCATGTCTACCGCCTCCCAGCGCCTGCTCGCCGAACTGGCCTATGCCCATGCTCGCTATTTCAGGCTCTACAAGCGCCGCGATGAAAAGCTCTGGGCGCGCTTCGCCATCTCCAGCGCCTTTGCGATCTTCTTCCCCAGCTTTTTCATGACCATCGGGGTGGTCTTCGGCAACACCAAGCTCGACCTGCCGAGCGTGCTGGTTACCTATCTGCTGGGCTTCTTCATCGCGTTCTCAATCCACGGGGCCTACCGCGGCGTCGAGCTGCTGGCCTCGGAGGTGCTGCTGGCCCGGCTCAATCGCGGTGGCTGGAAGAGCGGCCTGTTTTTCGCCGGCGTGCCGGTCCTCGTGATGCTGCTGAGCTTCTGGATCTTCATCCAGCTCTTGCGCCTGGTGGCCGAGGTCGAGGTCCAGGAAACACCCTTCGACTCGGCCCGGGCGGCCGGCCGGTTCCTGTTCTTCATGCTGATGTTCAGCCTGGTCGGCACCTATCTCAGCTGGCAGTCCAGCCGCCGCAAGGCCTTGAAGCTGCAGGCCACCGAGGCCCAGCTGCTGCGCCTGCAGGCCCAGATCGAGCCGCATTTCCTGTTCAACAGCCTGGCCGCGGTGCAAAGCCTGATCGACCCCTCGCCCGAGCGGGCCAAGCGCATGCTGGAATGCTTCACCGACTACCTGCGCGCCAGCCTGGCCATCCTGCGCAGCGAATCCTGCACGCTGGAGCAGGAGCTGCAGGCGGCCGAGAGCTATCTGGCCCTGATGCAGATCCGCATGGGCGAGGACCGGCTGAGCTACGAGATCGCGATCGCCGAACCGCTGCGCCGGCTGCGACTGCCGCCGCTGCTGCTGCAGCCCCTGGTCGAGAACGCCGTGACCCATGGCCTGGAAGGCAAGGCCGAGGGCGGCCGGGTCCGCATCGCGGCCTCGCTTCAGGAAGGGCTGCTGAAGCTGCGGGTCGAGGACGATGGCCTGGGGCTGCGCGCCTCGCAGCGCCGCGCCCGTCCGGGCAACGGCCTGGCCCTGAAGAACATCCGCGAGCGCCTGGCCGCCCGCCACGACAACGCCGCCGGCCTGGTGGTCACACCCGGCGAATCCGGTTGCGTGGCCGAGCTCAGCCTGCCCGTTCATCAGCCACAAGAGGAGGAGAAACTGCCATGACCCGCGCCCTGATCGCCGACGACGAAACCCATCTGGCCGACTACCTGCGCAGCCAGCTGCAGCAGCTCTGGCCGGAGCTGGAAATCGTCGCCCTGGCCCGCAATGGCGACGAGGCGGCGAAGCAGATCGCCGAGCTCTCGCCCGAGCTCGCCTTCCTCGACATCCAGATGCCGGGCCTGACCGGCCTGGAGGTGGCCGAGGGCATCGAGGGTCCGACCCGCGTGGTCTTCGTCACCGCCTTCGACGAGTACGCGGTCGAGGCCTTCGAGCACGCGGCCCTGGACTATGTGCTCAAGCCGATCAAGACCGAGCGCCTGGCCCGCACGGTCGAGCGGCTGAAGGTCGCGCTGGCCACACCGGCCGAGCCCGATGCCTCGCTCGCGCAGGCCCTGCACAAGCTGCAGGCACCGGCGGCCGCCCTGCCCCGGCTGCGCTACATCCGCGCCAGCCAGGGAGAGCTGATGCACCAGATCGATGTGCGCGAGGTCCGCTTCTTCCACGCCGACGACAAGTACACCTGCGTGCAGACGGCCGACGCCGAATACCTGATTCGCACGACCATCGCCGACCTGGTGGCCCAGCTGGATCCGGATGAATTCATGCAGATCCACCGCTCGACGGTGATCAACCTGGCCCATCTGTCGGGCACGCGCCGCGACGAGGCCAGCCGGCTGTTCGTGCGGGTCAAGGGCTTCGGTCGTGAACTGCCGGTCAGCCGGGCCTATGTCCACCTGTTCAAGGCGATGTAGCGCCGCGGCGCCCTGCTAGAGTCGTCGCATGCTGCGACGCCACCGACTGCTGCTGCTTGCCCTGCCGTTTCTGGGCTCGGTCCGGGCGGAGCCTGCAGGCAGCGGCCTGCGCTGGGTCGGTGGCGACCTGCCGCCCTTCGTCTGGCAGGGCCAGAACGGCCCGCAAGGCTACGCCTACGAGCTGGCCCTGACCATGGCGCAGAAGCTGGGCCGCAAGCCCCTGGTGGAGTTCTTCCCCTGGGCCCGGGCGGTCAAGATGGCCCAGGAGGAAGCCGACATCGGCATCTTCCCGCTGGCCCGTACGCCCGACCGCGAGGACTCGTTCCGCTGGCTGATTCCGCTGACCCGGGTCCACTACAGCCTGTTCGTGCAGAACGGGCCCGAACCGCTGCCCAGCATGGAGCAGTTGCGCACGCAGCGCATCGTGGTGCTGCGCGGCTCGCCCATCATCAAGAACCTGCAGGCCGCCGGCTTCACGCAGATCAGCGAAGGCAAGGACTACAAGGACATGCTGCGGCGCGTCCAGCTCGGCATGGCCACGGCCGCCTATGCCGGCGCCCCGATGCTGCAGGCCGCCATCGAGGAATTCGGTTTCCGCGCAGCCGATTTCCGCGTCGCCGCGTCGCTGGGCGAGGCCGAGCTCTACATGGCGACCTCGCTGCGATTGCCCTCCGACGAAGCGCGGCTCTGGCAAGCCAGCTACCGCGAACTGGTCCAGGACGGCACCGTCGCCCGGCTGCAGCGCAAATACCAGATCTCGGCGCAGTGACAGGTCCGGAAACGGCGAGTCTTGGCCGCCGCCGCTGCCTAAGATGCGTCCATGAGCCTTGACGCCGCCCACTGCTATCCCGCCCTCGTGGCCCGCGACGCCCGCTTCGACGGCCGCTTCTTCGTCGGCGTGACCTCGACCGGCGTCTACTGCCGGCCGGTCTGCCGGGTGCGCACGCCCAAGGTCGCCAACTGCCGCTTCTTCGCCAGCGCCGCCCAGGCCGAGGCCGAGCGTTTCCGGCCCTGCCTCAAGTGCCGGCCGGAGCTGGCGCCGGGCCAGGCGTTCAGCGTGATGGACGCCTCCCGCACGCTGGCCCGCCAGGCGGCCGAGCTGATCAACGCCTCGGTGGCCGAGCCACCTTCCATCGAGCAGCTCGCCGAACGCCTGGGCATCACCGACCGCCACCTGCGCCGCATCTTCGCGGCCGAACAGGGCGTGACGCCGCTGCAATACCTGCAGACCCGCCGCCTGCTGCTGGCCAAGCAATTGCTGACCGACAGCGATCTGAACATCACCGAGGTGGCGGCGGCTTCCGGGTTCGCCAGCCTGCGCCGCTTCAATGCCGCCTTCCTCGAGCACTACCGCCTGCAGCCCGGCAGCCTGCGCAAGCAGGCCGCGTCGCCTGGCAGCGAGACCCGCGCGCTGCGCCTGGGCTACCGGCCGCCCTATGCGGTGGAGGCGCTCCTGCAGTTCCTGCACGCCCGTGCCATTCCCGGCGTCGAGCAGGTGGACCTGGCAGCGAGAACGCTGAGCCGCACGCTGAGCATCGAGCAGGCCGGCCAGAGCCTGCGCGGCCATCTTCAGCTGAGCTTCGACGAGCAGCGCCAGCAGGCCCTGGTCCGCCTGTCGCCCTCGCTGTGGCCGGCCGTCGGCCGCTTGCTGCCAAGCCTGCGACGCTGGCTGGACCTGGACGCCGAGCCCGAGGTGATCGCCGAGGCCCTGGGGACGCTGAACCCCACACCCGGCCTGCGCCTGCCCGGCTGCCTGGACCGCTTCGAGCTGGCGGTGCGCGCCGTGCTGGGCCAGCAGGTCACCGTGGCGGCGGCGCGCACGCTGGCCTCGCGTCTGGTCCAGCGCTTTGGCGAGCCGCTGGCCGACGCGCCCGACGGCCTGAGCCATCTGTTCCCGCGGCCCGTGGCCTTTGTCGAGGCCGATGTCTCGCAGATCGCCGAGCTGGGCATCATCCGCCGCCGTGCCGAGACCCTGATCGCCCTGGCCCGGCAATGGAACAGCCTGGCCTTCGCCCAAGGCAGCGGCGACCAGGCTGCTGCTGCGGCCGAGCTCTGCGAGCTGCCCGGCATAGGCCCCTGGACTGCCGGCTACATGCTGATGCGCGGCTGGAGCTGGCCCGATGCCTTTCCGCCGGGCGACGTGGTGTTGAAGAAAATGCTGGACGGACGCCCGTTCCCCCAGGACGGCGGCGCCTGGCAGCCCTACCGCAGCTATGCGGTCCTGCAGCTGTGGCGCGAGGCCGCCGCCGCTGCGCCCAAGACAACGAGGAAATGAAGCCATGCAGGCTCAACAACGCATTGCCACCCCGCTGGGCCCGCTGACCGCGCTGCGCGACGACCAGGGCCTGGTCGGCCTCTGGTTCGATGGCCAGAAGCACCACCCCGGCCCGCTAGAAGCGCCGCTGGTCGAACATGACCCGCTGCTGGACCAGGTCGCCTCCGCGCTGGCTGCCTATTTCGAGGGCCAGGTCTTGCCGAAAGACCTGCCCCTGTCACCGCGGGGCACGGAATTCCAGCAGGCCGTCTGGCGCGCCCTGCTCGAGATCCCGGCCGGCCAGAGCCGCAGCTATGGCGAGCTGGCCGCGCAGCTGGGCCGGCCCGAGGCGGCCCGTGCGGTCGGCGCGGCCGTGGGGCGCAACCCGGTCTCCATCCTGATTCCCTGCCATCGGGTGCTGGGCCGCGATGGCTCGCTGACCGGCTATGCCGGCGGCCTGGAGCGCAAGCAGTCCCTGCTCAAGCTGGAGGGCCTGCTGCAATGAAGTCGTCGGATCTCGCCGAACTGCTGCTGCTCGCCGCCGTCTGGGGCGCCAGCTTCCTGTTCCTGCGCTGGGGCGCGCCGGCCTTCGGGCCCCTGACCCTGGCCGGCCTGCGGGTGCTGGGCGCCGCCCTTTTCCTGCTGCCCATACTCATGCACCGCCAGGGCCTGGCCGAGCTGCGCAGCGTCTGGCGGCCCATGCTGGGCCTGGGGCTCCTGACCAGCGCCATTCCCTTCGTGCTGTTCTCCTATGCCGCGCTGGCAATCACGGCCGGCCTGTCCAGCATCCTCAATGCCACCACGCCGCTGTGGGGCGCCCTGGTGGCCTTCGTCTGGCTCAGCCAGCGCCTGGATGCCATGCGGGTGCTGGGCCTGGTCGTGGGCTTCGGTGGCGTGGTCTTCCTGGCCTGGGACCAGGCCTCGTTCAAGCCCGGCGGCAGCGGCTGGGCCATCCTGGCCTGCCTGGGCGCCACGCTGAGCTACGGCCTGTCGGCCAGCTTCACCAAGCGCTACCTGGCGAATGTCTCGGCCATGACCCAGGCCGCCGGCAGCCAGATCGCCGCCACCGTCTGGCTGCTGCCTTTCGCCCTTTGGTTCTGGCCGGCCACGACGCCGGAGCCGCGCGCCTGGGTCAGCGTGGTCGGCCTGGCCCTGCTGTGTTCGGGCCTGGCCTACATCCTTTACTTCCGCCTGCTGCAGCGCGTCGGCCCGACCAATGCGCTGGCCGTGACCTTTCTGATCCCGGTGTTCGCCCTGTTGTGGGGCGGGCTGTTCCTGGGCGAATCCTTGACGCTGCACATGCTGGCCGGCTGCGCCATCGTGCTGCTGGGCACGGCCCTGGCCGTGGGCCTGATCAAGGCGCCGGCCCGGCAGAAGCTGGCCTGACTCAGGCCGGGCTGAGCGTCCTGCTTCAGCCGGCCAGCAGGCCGGCCCGCCTCAGCACCGGCTCGACCAGGCCTTCGCGGCGCAGCGCCTCCACCGCCTGGCGCCAGGCCTGCAACTCGGGCTCGGGCAGCGCCTTGGAGGCGGCGAGCCAGAGCTGCACCTTCTGCAGCAGGGCGCCTTCGCGCACGGCCGAATAGGGCATGCCCATTTCGCGCAGACCGTGACAGACCGAATGGTCGGCGGTCAGCAAAGCCTCGACGCGTCCGGCCTTGAGCATGCGCAGGGCCGTTTCGTTGCTGGCCACCATCTCGAGCTTCCTGAAGCCGGCGGATTCGATCAGCTCGACCATGCCCGCGGACCGCAGGCCGCCGACCTTCAAGGCTCGTGCGGCATCGAGGCTGGCAATATCGACCTTGCTGTCGGCCAGGGCGAACAACATGAAGCGCACGTCGATCATCGGCGCCAGCCACAACAGCAGATCCTCGCGCGCCGGCAGCCGGGCCGGCGGCATCACCAGCAAGGGCTCAGGCCGCGCGGCCTCGTGCAGGATGCGCGCGAAAGGCATCAACTCCAGGCGCACTTCGCGCTTGAGGCGCGTGGCGGCGAGTTGCAGGATTTCGACGGCCGCGCCTTGCAGCGCGCCATCGGCCCTGCGGTAGGAATACGGCGCCGCATCCCCCACCAGCACCCGGGTTGAAGCCGGCCCCGGCACTGCGCGAAGCAGGCCGGGGCTGGTGGCCAGGGCAAGGCTGAAAGTCCGTCGTTGCATGGCTGCGGCTCCTGCGGCTGCAGCCATGCTAGCGCAGCCCCTACTTCATCAGGACTTCGGCCGCACGGCCCAGGGAATCCATCGTCCAGCTGCTGCCATCCGGTCGATAGCCGAAGGTGTTGGTCATGGCGGCGAAGGCCCGCTTGCCGTCCAGCGTCATGCCGGCGATGGCCATGAAGCCCTCATCGGCGCCGGTGTGGAAGATCAGGGCCCGGCCCTCCACCTCGGAGCCCAGCCAGCCGAGCGCGTACTGCCCCGACTTCAGGCCCTTGATGCGGCTGAGGTAGGCCGCCGGCAGCGGCGTGCCGCGGCCCTAGAAGGCCTGCAGATGCAAGCGCTGCCATTCACAGTAGCCGGCAATGCTCAGATTGGCCGAGCCGGAAGGGCCCATCACATCCATCCAGACCTGCCAATCCTCCCGCAGCGGCTGCCAGGCCCGCAGCTGCGAGGCGGCCTCGCCCACATGGCCTTGGGGCTGGTCGTCGCCCAGCGGATGACGCCATTGCACATCCAGCTTCAGGGGCTTGGCCAGCAGACTCTCGAACATCAGCTCGAAGTCCTGGCCTGCAGCGGCTTCCAGCATCGAGGCGGCCAGGGTGTAGCCGGCGTTGGAATACAGGAACTCCTGTCCCACCTTGGCTGCCGGCGCTTGCGCCAACAACCAGGAGGCCATGAAGCTGCGCCGGCCAGACGGCGTGCCGGGCAAGGCGCCAGCAAAGCCTTCCAGGAAGTCGGCGAACTTCATCGCATCCGCTTCCTCGGAGAAGGCCATGAGGCCGCCCAGATGATCCAGCAGCAGGGCCAGCGTCAGGTCCTGGAAGCCGGCATGCATCTGTCCGCGCAGCTCGGGCAGCAGTTCCGCCGGCTTGCTGTCCCAGCGCAGCAGGCCGCGCTCCACGCACAGGGCCGCCAGGGCCGCGGTCATGGCCTTGGTGTTGGAACCGATGATGAATCGCTCGTTGCCCTTGAGGGCACGGCCGCCACTCAATCGGGTGCTGCCGGCGGCCGAACGCAAGAGTTCGGCATCCGGGCCGTCCAGCCGAGCCAGCACCACGCCGACCAGGCCATCCTGGCGGCTGGCCGCCGCCTGTTCGTCCAGCTTCTGCTGGGCCTTGTAGCGCTCCAGCTCAGCGACCGGGTCGGTCAGCGACTTGCCGCCACCGCCACCGCAGCCCGGCAGGCTTGACGCGGCCGCGGCCGCTCCCAGCCAGGCCATCAGTTGCCGCCTTCTCAGCGGCGCCATTGCCTGCTTTCCCATCTCCCTGCTCCCTCGTCGTTGTCGATGGAAGCATTCTGGAAAACACAGGCTTAAGACTGGCCAAAGATCAGGATCTCGAAGCGGGCGCCATGGCCGCCGCGGGCGTTGGACAGCCCGTCGCGCAGGCTCAGCTTGCCGCCCAGGCGGCGCACCGCCTGCTGGACGATGGCCAGGCCCAGGCCGCTACCCGGCTGGTCGGGATGGTGGCCGCGCCAGAAGCGCTCGAACACCAGCTCACGGCGCTCGGGCGCAATGCCGTCGCCATCGTCGCTGACCGCCAGGCTCAGCCCGGATTCGTGACGCGCCAGGCTGACCTCGATCCGGCTGCCGCGCGGCACATAGCGCAGGGCGTTGTCTATCAGGTTCTGCAGCACCGACTGGAAGGCCGTCAGGTCCAGCTTCCAGCTCAGCTGCTCGGGCGCGTCCAGCTCCAGCAGCACGCCGCGTTCGCGGGCCAGCTTGCCCTGAGCCGCCAGCATCTGGGCGCTGAGGCCGGCCAAATCCACCGGCTCGGCCTCGCGGGTCGGCTCGCGGTCCAGCGCCGCCAGATCCAGCAGCTGCTGCGACAGGTGTGCGGTGCGGCGTATCGAGGCCAGGAGCTGGGCCGAAGCCTGTTGCCGCTCGGCTTCATCCTGGGCCGCCGTGAGCACATGGGTCTGGGTGGCGATCACGGCCAGCGGCGTGCGCAGCTCATGGGCGGCGTCGTGCACGAAGGCGCGCTCGCGCGCCAGCCGCTTGCGCAGGCGCTCCAGCAGCGCATCGAAGGCAGTGCCGAGCGGACGCAGCTCGGCATAGCGCAGATCGACGCCCAGCGGCGCCAGCCTGGGATCGGCATCGACACTGGCCAGGCGGCGCGCCAGCCGGCGCAGCGGCGCCAGGCCGGTGTAGACCGCCAGCCAGATCGGCAGCAGCACCAGCGGGAAGGCGATCAGCAGCGAGCGGCCCAGATCGAAGAGCAGCCAGCTCAGCACGCTGCGGTCCGCCAGCGCCGGTTCGGCCACGCGCACCGACCAGCGCGGCCCGTCCTCGCGCCAGGTCCAGTGGCGCTGGCCCAGCATCTGCTGCTCGGCCAGGCCCGGTTTTTCGATGACCGGCGATTCGGCGCTGGCGTAGAGGCGTCGGCCCTGGCGATCGAACAGCTGGATCAGGATTTCGCCAGGCAGCAGCGCGGCCTCGCGGCGCATCTGATTGGTCCGCTTCAGCAGCGCCGCCACCACCCGCGCCGCGCTGGCTTCGTCATCCACTGCTTCCATCGCCGCCGCCAGCAGCTTGCCGTACTGGCGGACGCCGGGGTTGCTTTCCATCGAGGCCTGGTATTCGAACCAGCTCTGCGCCACCAGGGCGGCCGACACCAGCACAAACGCCAGCATCAGGCTGCCGACCAGGCGCCGGGCCAGGCTGGGCTTCAACCAACTCGGCATCTTCATCAGAGCGACTCCAGCCAGTAGCCGACGCCCCGCTGCGTACCTATGCGCTCGGCGCCAATCTTGCGGCGCAGATTGGACAGGTGCACCTCCAGCGCGCCGAAGTCCAGCGCCTCGCCCAGCGGCTCCAGGCGCTGGGCCAGCAGCGGCTTGGCCAGCACGGCGCCTCGCTCCTTGGCCAGCTCAAACAGCAGCTGGTATTCGCGCGGCGACAGCGCCAGCGCCTCGCCATTGAGCAAGGCCCGGTGCCGGCGCGGCTCTATGGTCAGCGCGCCGAACTGCCAGATGTCACTGGCCTGCTGAGCCGCGCGGCGCAGCACGGCGCGCAGCCGTACCAGCAGCTCGGGCAGCTCGAAAGGCTTGACCACATAGTCGTCGGCGCCGCCGTCGAAGCCCGCCAGCTTGTCCTCGAGGGCCGAGCGGGCTGTCATCACCACGATGGGCGTGCTGGCGCCCTGCTGGCGCCAGCGCTGCAGCAGGTCCTGGCCGCTGCCGTCGGGCAGACCCAGGTCCAGCAGCACGGCCTCCTGTTCAGCGGGATCGAGCTTGAGAGGCGCATCGGCCGCGCGCCGCAGCCAGGTGCTGGTGTGGCCCTCCAGGCGCAGCGCGCTCTGCAGCGCCCGGCCCAGGTCCATGTCGTCTTCGATCATCAGGATGTGCATCGTGGCCGGATTGTCGATGCGGGGCATGACGGCGCTTCTAGGTCATGCCGGTTCGGTGCAGTGACGCTGCCCGATACTGCCGGCCATCGAAAAGAGATGGAGAGAGGCGATTCATGGTCAGGCAGCTGGTGTTTGTGGACGGGATAGGCGGCCGCGCCGCAATGCGGAAACAACTGCGGCGCTTCTTTGCCGCGGAGGGCTACGAAGTCCATTGCTTCGACTACCGGGCCGGCAGCGAATCCATCGGCGACATCGAGGCCCGACTAGCCCAGCTGCTTGCAAGCATCGCTGCCAGCGGCGACTACCAGCTGATCGGCTATTCATTCGGCGGCGTGCTGGCCCGTCGGGTGCTGCTCGACGCCAGCTTCGACCTCCCCTTGCCGCATCGCCTGGTAATGCTGGCCTCGCCGTCCGCTGCCTCGACCTTGTCGAGCCGCTTCCGGCATTGGCGGCTCTATCGGCGGCTGACCGGCGAATGCGGCCAGCTGGCGGCCGACGCGGAGGCCATGCAGGCCATCGGCCGACCGGCCGTGCCGACGGCCTGTGTGTACGGCACCTGGCCTTGGTTGGGTGTGCTGGGTCTGCTGGTCGGCTTCGGCAACTGGCACGACGGCATGCTGACCCGCGACGAGGTTGCGCCGCAAGACTTTGAGCAGGCGGTGCCCATGCGAGTCAGCCATGCCTTCATCCCCGCCCACGGACCCGCCCTGCAGGCCATGCGGGCCTGGTTCGAGGCCGAGTCGGCGAGCGCCCGGGCCGGCTAGCCGGCGGCCAGCAGTTCGCGAAGGCCCTGCTCGTCCAGCACAGTCACCCCCAGCTCCTGGGCCTTGTCCAGCTTGGAGCCGGCCTCGGCCCCGGCGATCACGTAGTGGGTCTTCTTGGACACCGAGCCACTGACCTTGCCACCGGCCGCCTCGATCAGGTCCTTGGCCTCGTCGCGGCTGAGCGTGGGAAAGGTGCCGGTCAGCACCAGGGTCTTGCCCATCAGCGGCTGAGGGCCCTGGGCCGCGGCAGCGCCCTCGCCTTCGGGCCAGTGCACGCCGGCCGCGCGCAGCTGTTCCACCGCCTCGCGGTTGTGCGGCTGGGCGAAGAAGGTGTGGATGCTGTGGGCCACGATGGGCCCCACGTCCTTGACCTGCAGCAGCTGCTCCTGCGAGGCGTCCATCAGCGCATCCAGGCTGCCGAAATGCCGGGCCAGGTCCTTGGCCGTGGTCTCGCCGACCTGGCGTATGCCCAGCGCGAACAGGAAGCGGCCCAGCGTCGTGCTCTTGCTCTTGTCCAGCGCATCGACGATGTTCTGCGCGCTCTTCTCGGCCATGCGCTCCAGCGCCGCCAGCCTGGCCACGCCGAGCTTGTAGAGGCCGGGCAGCGAGGTGACCACGCCGCCATCGACCAGCTGGTCGACCAGCTTGTCGCCCAGGCCCTCGATGTCCATGGCCCGGCGGCCGGCGAAATGCAGCATGGCCTGCTTGACCTGGGCCGGGCAGGACAGGCCGCCCGAGCAGCGGTAGTCCATGCCGCCCTTTTCGCGTTCGGTGGCACTGCCGCAGACCGGGCAGGCCCGCGGCATGCGGAAGTTGGGCACATAGGCGGCGCGCGCCGACTTGACGACGCCCACCACCTCGGGAATCACGTCGCCGGCCCTTCGCACGATCACCTGGTCGCCGATTCGCACGCCCTTGCGGCGGAGCTCGAAGACGTTGTGCAGCGTGGCATTGCTGACCGTGGTGCCGCCGACGAAGACCGGCTCCAGCTTGGCTACCGGCGTCAGCTTGCCGGTGCGGCCGACCTGGATCTCGATGCCGTTGAGCCGGGTCAGCTGCTCCTGCGCCGGGTACTTGTGGGCCACGGCCCAGCGCGGCTCGCGGGTGACGAAGCCCAGGCGCTGCTGCAGCGCGCGGCTGTTGACCTTGTAGACCACGCCGTCGATGTCGAACGGCAGGCTGTCGCGCAGCTGGGCGACCCGGCGATGGAACTCGACCAGGCCGGCCGCGCCCCGGGCCACGACCCGGTGCTCGCAGACCGGCAGGCCCATGGCCAGCATCGCGTCCAGCAGGCCCGAATGGGTCTCGGGCACGTCCCAGCCCTGGATCTCGCCCAGGCCGTAGGCGTAGAAGCTCAGCGGCTTCTTGCGCGCCTGCTCCGGGTCCAGCTGGCGCACCGCGCCGGCCGCCGTGTTGCGCGGGTTGACGAAGGTCTTCTCGCCCAGCTCGCGCTGGCGCTCGTTGAGCTGGTCAAAGTCGTCGCGGCGCATGTAGACCTCACCGCGGATCTCCAGCACCGGCGCGCTCACGCCCTTCAGGCGCAGCGGGATCTGGCCTATGGAGCGGATGTTCTGGCTCACGTCCTCGCCGGTCTCGCCATCGCCGCGCGTGGCGGCCTGCACCAGCAGTCCTTGCTCGTAGCGAAGATTGATCGCCAGGCCGTCGAACTTGAGCTCGGCCGAATACTCGACCGCCGCATCGCCCTCACCCAGCTCCAGCTGCTTGCGCACCCGCTCGTCGAAGCTGATCGCGCCCGTGTCCTCGGTGTCGGTCTCGGTGCGGATGCTCAGCATGGGCACGGCATGCACCACCGGCGTGAAGCCATCCAGCACCTGGCCGATGACGCGCTGCGTCGGCGAATCGGGCGTCAGCAGCTCGGGATGGGCGGCCTCCAGCGCCTGCAGTTCCTGGAACAGCTTGTCGTACTCGGCATCGGGCAGCTCGGGCGCGTCGAGCACGTAGTACAGGTGGGCATGGTGGTGGAGCTGCTCGCGCAGCTCGGCGGCGCGTTGGCTCGCGGTGTCAGGGGCTGTCATGGGGAAACAAGAAACTCTCAGGAATTGGCCGCCGGCACGCGAGTGATCATCACCTGGTCGACCCGGTGGCTGTCCACGTCCACCACCTCGAAGCGCCAGCCCTCCCAGACCACCTGGTCGGTGCGTCTGGGGATGCGGCGCAGCATCACCATCAGGAAGCCGGCCAGGGTGTCGTACTGGCCGGCATGCGGCCAGGCCTCCAGCTCCAGCGCACGCTGCACGTCGGGGATGGGCGTGATGCCGTCGGCCAGGTAGCTGCCGTCGTCGCGGCGCACGATCTGCTCCTCGTCGTGCGAGGCCACCAGGCTGCCCATCACCGTGCTCATCACGTCGTTCAGGGTGATCACGCCGACCACCAGGCTGTATTCGTTGACGATGACGGCGAAGTCCTCGAGCTTCTCGCGGAACTGGATCAGCACCTCGGACAGCGTGATCCGGTCCGGCACGATCAGCACCTTCTTGACCAGGGCGCTGTTGTCGCGCAGCGCCAGTGGCTCGTCGCGCAGCACGCGCTGGAACAGGTCGGTGGCATCGACATAGCCGACCACGGCATCGATCTCGCCGTCGCAGACCAGGTAGGTGGAATGCGGGTCCTCGGCGATGCGGGTCCGTATCAGGGCCTCGTCGTCGTCCAGCGAAAGGTAGACGATGCGCTCGCGCGTGGTCATGGCACTCTCGACGCGGCGGGTGTCGAGCTCGAACACATTGGCGATGACCTGGTGCTCGGCGTCGGCCACCGAACCGGCCTGGTTGCCGGCCTCGGTCAGGGCCAGGATGTCGTCATGGGTGATGCGCTCGTCGCGGCCGGCCGGGCGGCCCAGCAGGCGTATCAGGAGGTCGGACAGCGCGCTGAAGGTCCAGGCCAGGGGCTTGAGCAGGGCCACCAGGAAAAGCATGGGCGCGATCACCGCCATGGCCATGCGCTCGGGCTCGTTCATGGAGAGCCGCTTGGGCAGCAGATCGGCCAGCACGATGAACAGGCCGGTGACCGAGGCGAACGAGGCCGCGAAGGCCCAGCTCGCGGCGGATTCGGGCGCCATGAACAGGCGCAGGCCGGCCTCGTAATGCGGCGACAGCACGCCCTCGCCGACGCTGCCGGCCAGGATGGCCAGGGTGTTGACGCCGATCTGCACCACGGTGAAGTAGTAGCCCGGCCGCTCCTGCATGGCCAGCACCTGGGCGGCGCGGGCCTGGCCCTCGTCGGCCAGCTGCTGCAGCTTCAGGCGGCGGGCCGAGGCCAGCGAGATTTCGGCGATGGAGAAGAAGGCGCTGGCGGCGATCAGCAGCGCGATCAGCAGCAGGCTGGAACTCATGCGCGGCAGTGTAGCTGCCGCTTCCAGGCGTTCAGACGGCCTGTAGCCTCACCAACGCCCGGCAGCCGCGGCCCGGCGCGTTGCCGATTTCGAGGCTGCCCTGCATCAGCTCCAGCAGCTGGCGGGTCAGGGCCAGGCCCAGGCCGACGCCGGGGATTCCGGAGCGCTCGCGGCCCAGGCGGTTGTAGGGCTGGAACAGCTGGGCCAGCTGGGCTTCGCTGAAGCCGGGGCCCTCGTCTTCGACGCTGAGGCAGACCTGGGCGCCTTCGGCCCAGGCCGACAGCCTGACCTTGCCGCCGGGCCGGTTGTACTTGATGGCATTGCTGATCAGGTTCAGCAGCACCTGGCGCAGCCGCAGCGGATCGGCCCGCACCTGCAGTCCCTCTCGGCCGACGGACAGCGGCTGCAGGCGCACGCCCTGGCGCACCGCCTCCTCCTGCTGCAGGTCCTGCACTGCCTGCACCAGCGGTCCCAGCGTCACGGCCTCCGGACTCACACGCAGCTGGCCCAGCTCGATGCGGGCCGTGTCCATCATGTCGTCCATCAGGGCCAGCAGATGCTGGCCGGCCTCGGCGATGTGCTGGAGCCGGCGGCTCTGCCCCGGCGTCAAGGGTTCGGCGGCGTCGGCTTCCATCAGCTGGGCAAAGCCGAGCACGGCGTTCAGCGGCGTGCGCAGCTCATGGCCCATGCGGGCCACGAAGCCGGATTTGGCGGCGCTGGCCGCCTCGGCCAGGGCCTGCTGGCGCTGGGCCTGCTGCACCTGGTGGCGTTCGGTGACGTCGAACACCGTGCCGGCCATGCGGACCGCCCGACCGTCGCCGTTCCAGACCGCCTGGCCGCGCAGCTGCAGCATTCGCTCCGAGCCATCGGCATGGCGGGCACGCAGTTCCAGGTGATAAGGGCGGTGCCAGCGCAGGTGGCCGATCAGGGCCTCGCGCAACTGGGGCCGGTCTTCCTCGTGGATCAGCTCATGCCAGCCGGCGATGGACAGGCCGGCGTTTTGCAGCGGGAAGCCTAGCAAGGAACGCGCGGTGCCCAGGAGGATGCCGCTGCCGCCCTCGATGTCCCAGCACCAGACATTGCCGCTGGTCGCCGCCAGCTCGAACAGCTGCAGGTTGTGGCGCAAGGCGTCTTCGCCGCGTTCGCGCACTTCCTGCATGCGGTTGAACTGCTCTGCCAGGTAGCGCAGCTCGCCGCGGGGCGCCTGCACCCGCACGCCACGGTCGCCACGCGCGCTGGCCCGGGCGGCATCGGTCAGGGCCCGCAGCGGCTCGGAAATGCGGCGAGACAGCACCAGCGCCAGCACCATGGCCATCAAGCCGCAGGCCAGCAGCTGCAGCAACTCCTCGCGCAGCTTGGCACCGTGCCGAGCCACCAGCGGCGCCACCGGTTGGCGCACCGACACCAGCCAGTCGCTGCCCGCCACCTTGGCCACCGCGCCGAAGTGCTCGGCCTCGGGATCGACCGTGCCGACCCGCCGGCTCAGGAGCAAACCCGCCTGGCCGCTCAATTCGACGACGCTGCCCGGTGGCAGCGCTGCGGGCATCCAGTCCTCGGTCAGCCGGTTCGCGTCCAGCGACAGCACCAGCAACGCGTCGACGCGACCCTGGCGGTCGCGGTGCGGATGGGTGGTCATGATGACCGGCCGCCCGACCATGCGGCCCATGCGCAGGTCGTGGGTGGCGAAGCCGGCGGCGGCCAGGCCGCGCAACAGCCAGGGCCGGTTGCGGAAGTTCAGCTGACCGATGCCCGCCGGGCTGACGGACGAGCACAGGGCGACACCATCCACAGCCACCATGCCCAGGTTGGCCCAATGCGGATCCAGCGAGGCCATGCTTTCCAGCAGCTGGCCGCAGGCGCGCGAATCCAGACCCGCGGTCTCCGGCCGCTGGGCCAGGAATTCCAGCATCAGGCGGGCCCGGTCCAGCGTGGCGGAGGCCTGGGCCGCAAGGCGGTCGGCCTGCTCCTGCACCTGAGTCTGGGCCTGGCCGCGGGCCTGCCTCATATCGTCGGTGGCCTGACGCAGTTCCAGCGCCACCAGCGGTGCCACCACCAGCAACGCCAGCAGCAGCAATTGGCCTCGCAAACTGGGCCGCCAGCGGCGCAGGCGCAAACCCCATTGCCGCAGGGCCAGCCTGCGCAGAGGCACGGCCGGCAGCGAGGGGACAGGCAGCTCGGCGGACATGGCGCATTGTTGGCAGCCGCGCCGTGCCGCCCCATAGCCGGAACCGCCAAGCACCAGTCAATTGCAGACATCCTTCTGCGGGGCGGTGTTTGCACGCGTGGACCCGGCACCGACGGCTCGCTAGCATCGCCCGCATGAGCAGCTCAGTCCGCAAGGTTCCGGTCCGCTACTTCGCCCTGGTGTGTGACGCCCTGCGCCAGCAAGGGGTGGACACGGTGGCCCTGCTGCGCATGGCCGGCATCGAGCCCGAGCGTTTCGAGCAGCGTGACTCCACCCTGCTGCCCAGCGAGGTCGAAGGCTTCATCGCCAGCGCCCGGCGTCTTTCGGGCCGCAGCGACATCGGCTTCGAGATGGGGCGGCTGATCAAGATGAACTCGCATGACCTGCTGGGCTTCGGCATGATCAGCGCCCGCAATTTCGACGAAGTCATGCGCCTGGTGGTGCGCCACTACCACCTGATGACCGAGACCTTCCAGCTGCGCTACGAGCGCTCGCCCGGCCGCGGCGAGGCGATCTACACGCCGGCCATTCCCATGCCGCTGGAAGTGCTGCGCTTCTATTACGAGGTGCTGGCCCTGGCCCACCAGAACCAGGTGCAGATGATGCTGGGCCAGGTGTCCTTCGACATCTATCTGTCCATGCCCGAGCCGCCGCATCTGCGCCGCTACGACCTGCTGGCGCCGGTGCGCTTCCATTTCGTCGAGCATGCCGTTCCCGGTGTGCGGGTGGTGATGGACAGCGAGCTGCTGGACCGTCCCCTGCCCATGGCCGACCCGCGCGTGCTCAAGGAAGTGGACGAGCGCTGCAGCGCCCTGGCCCAGCGCCCCAGCAACGACGACCGCAGCTGGGGCGAGTACATCACCATGCTGCTGCGCGAATCGCAGGGCGAGCTGCTGACGCTGGAAGACCTGGCGCGCCGGCTCAAGGTCTCGGTGCGCACGCTGGACCGCTACCTGAAGAAGGAAGACCTCAACTTCCGCGACCTCTCCCAGCAGGTGCGCTTCGAGCAGGCCTGCGAACTGCTGCGCGAGCCCGGCGCCACCGTGGCCCAGGTGGCGCTGCGGCTGGGCTTCAGCGACGCGGCCAATTTCAGCCGCGCCTTTCGCCGCGTGCTGGGCTGCTCGCCCAGCGAATACCAGCAGCGCCTCACTTGAGGCGTTAGCAGATATCAGAATCCAACTCAAGTCCCCAAAGTAGCGGCAAGGGTAAGTTCTGTGCGATGAACGCCCTTTGAGCGCTTCAATAGCACGCTACTGAGGCAGTCACGGCATCCAAAAGGCCGGACCCAAGCCTGAAGTGCAGCCCGCCCGAGCGGCGGCGGCTGCTGGAGAGGGAGTACCCGTCGTACAGGAAACGCCGCCGGCCGACCCTACACCTGGCCGGCGCCAGCGATCTGCGGACCACCCGACCGGGGCGGTCCGCAGGGCGGCCCTGCGCGCGTCCGACCTGGATCGCGCGGTGCCATTCCGGGGGCAACCCCAACCCTTAGAAAGCGTGAGACAACGATGAAAAAGAAACTGTCCAAATCATGGCGTCTGGGTCTGATCGTCGGCGCCGGCCTGACGGCCATGCAGGCGGCCCAAGCGGCCGACCGGGTGATTCTGGAGGACGTGGTGGTGGCCACACCGACTGCAAGCGCGCGAATGGCCGGTGGCACTTCGCCCCTGGCCGCCGCGCTGGGACTCGCCGCCGGCGAGCTGCAGGCGCAGCGCAGCCACACCTATGCCAGCGGGCGGGTGGTCACGCGGCACCAGCAGTTCTACCAGGGCGTGCCCGTCTGGGGCGAGGGCGTGGTCGAGCATCGTGATGCCGGCGCCACCAGCTCGCGCATCAGCGGCAGCCTGCTCAGCAATGTCAGCCAGAACATCAGCGCGGCCCGGCCCGGCCTGAGTCAGGCTGGCGCACTGGCCCTGGCCAAGGGTCTGGCCCGCGCCGCCCTCACCGAGAACGAACAGGCCACGCTCTATGTGCGGCTGAACGACAGCGGCGCCGCCCAGCTGTTCTACCTGGTGTCCTTTGTCAGCCAGGGGGGCTCGGAGCCCAGCCGGCCGCACTTCATGATCGATGCCAACAGCGGCGCGGTGCTGGAGCGCTGGGAGGGCCTGACCCACAAGGACGCCACCGGCCCTGGCGGCAATGCCAAGACCGGCAAGTACGAATACGGCATCAACTACCCGGCGATGCAGGTGACCGACGACTGCCAGATGAAGACAGCCAACGTGATCACCGTCAACCTCAACAACGGCACCAGCGGCTCCACGCCGTTCAAGTTCACCTGCTCGCGCAACGAGTACAAGCTCACCAACGGCGCCTATTCGCCGCTGAACGATGCCCACTACTTCGGCAACGTGATCTTCAACATGTATGGCGCCTGGCTGGGCCTGAGGCCGATCAGCCAGACGCTGCAGATGCGGGTCCACTACAGCAGCGGCTACGAGAACGCGTTCTGGGACGGCACGGCCATGCATTTCGGCGACGGCAAGAACACCTTCTACCCGCTGGTGTCGCTGGATGTCTCGGCCCACGAGGTCAGCCACGGCTTCACCGAACAGAACTCGGGCCTGGTCTATTCCGGCATGTCGGGCGGCATGAACGAGGCCTTCTCCGACATGGCCGGCGAGGCGGCCGAGTACTACAGCCGTGGCCGCAACGACTGGCTGGTCGGCGCCGAGATCTTCAAGGCCAATGGCGCCCTGCGCTACTTCGACGATCCGACCCGCGACGGCCGCTCCATAGGCCATGCGTCCAACTACAACAGCAGCCTGGACGTGCACCTGACCAGCGGCGTCTACAACAAGGCCTTCTACCTGCTGGCCAACAAGAGCGGCTGGAACACGCGCAAGGCCTTCGAGGTGATGGCCGACGCCAACCGCCTGTACTGGGCAGCCAACAGCACTTTCAACCAGGGTGCCTGCGGCGTGGAGAAGGCAGCCGCCAACCGCGGCTACACCGTGACCGACGTGACGGCCGCCTTCAACAGCGTGGGCGTGAGCTGCGGCAGCACGCCGCCCATCGTGCTGAGCAGCGGCGTGGCGGTGACCAACATCTCGCTCAGCACCAACGCCAGCCGGCTCTACAGCATCACCGTGCCCTCGGGCCGCACGACGCTGACCTTCAAGCTCTCCGGCGGCAGCGGTGACGGCGACATCTACGTCAAGCGCGGCGCCACGCCCACGACCACGTCCTACGACAAGAAGTCAGACGGCAGCAGCAACGCCGAGACCATCAGCTTCTCGGCGCCGACCGCAGGCACCTACTACCTGCTGCTGAACGCCTACTCCGGCGTCAGCGGCGCCAGCCTGGTGGCGACCTACTGAGCCCTGGCGGCTCGAGCTTTTCCTTCTCTCTCTTTGGCGGCCACGTGCCGCCTTTTTTTTGCTCACTCGGTCTCGCTGCTCAACCTGAACCTCGCCACCGTCTCCGCCAGCTGGGCGGCCTGCTGGCGCAGGCTTTCGGCGGCGGCGGCGCCCTGCTCCACCAGCGCGGCATTGCTTTGCGTCATCTGGTCCAGTGCGCCGACCATGGATTCCAGCTGGCCGATTCCCTCGTTCTGGGCCGCGCTGCTGCGCGTCACGCCCTGCAGTTTCTGACCCAGCTCCAGCACGCTGGTGACGATGTCCTTCATGGTTGCACCGGCCTGCTCGACCTGACGCGAACCGGCCGCCACGCGCTCGGACGAGTCGTTGATCAGCGACTTGATCTGCTTGGCCGCGTCGGCCGACCGCTGGGCCAGGGCCCGCACTTCGGAAGCAACGACAGCGAAGCCGCGGCCCTGCTCGCCGGCCCGCGCCGCCTCGACCGCGGCGTTCAGCGCCAGGATGTTGGTCTGGAAGGCGATGGAGTCGATCACGCCGATGATGTCGCTGATCTGGCGCGCACTGGCGTCAATGCGGCCCATGGTCTGGACCACCTCGCCCACCGCCGCTCCGCCGCGCTGTGCCACCGATTCGGCGCCATGGGCCAGCACGCCGGCTGCCTCGGCCGCCTGGGTGGCGCCGCGCACCGTCTGGCTGAGCTGGGCAGTCGCGCCCGCGGCTCGCTGCAGTTCGGCGGCGGTGCGCTCGGTGCGCTGGCTCAGGTCCAGATTGCCGTGGGCGATCTCTGCGCTGGCATGGGCGATGCTGTCGGTGGAGCTGCGGATCGCTCCGACCAGGCTGCGCAGCTGCTCTTGCATGCTGGCCAGGGCCGCCAGCAGCTCGCCGGTCTCGTCCTTGCGGCTGGCGTCGATCTCGGCACCCAGGTCGCCAGTGGCGATGCGCTGGGCCTCGGCAATCGCCTGCCGCAGCGGCCCGGTGACGCTGCGCAGGATCAACCAGGTGGCCACGGCACCCACGGCCAGGCCCAGCAGGCTGGTCAGGACCAGGGCCGTGCGGGCGGCGGCATAGCTGGCCTGGGCTTCGGCATAGCTGCCGGCCGCGACCTCGGCCTCGTGGGCCAGCAGCTTGACGAGGGCGGTGCGCCATTCGTTGATGGCCACGCGTGGGTCCATGGAGCTGAATGCCGAGCTGGCATTGCCACCCATGCTGACCATGCGTACGGCATTGCGCGCCATGGTGCGGGCCGGCGATCCCGCATCGTCCAGCTGCTTCAGAAGCGCGGTGGTGGCCTCGTCCGGCTGTTCGCCCATCAAGCCCTGCAGCGACTTGGCCGCGGTCTCGTACTGCTTCAGGGCCGATTCGAACTGCTCGGTCTGGGTCTTGGCATCGACCTCATCGGTCACCAGCAGGAAGCCGTAGAGGGCGACGGCCGTGTCGTTGGCGGCGTTCATCATGGCCTGGGTCGCATCGCTGCGCTTGCCGGCCACCTCGACGATCTGGCGCGTCTGCTCGCTCATCCTGTGCATGCCCAGCAGGCCGGCCGCCATGGTCAGCAACAGCAGCAGGAGCACCAGGCCGAAGCCGGCCGTGAGCCGGCCGGACAGTCGCAGCGAGCTCAGGGCCTGCAGCCGGGTCAAGAGCTTGGTCATCATGGGAACGCCTCCTAAGGGTTGGCCCCATGGTCGCGGCAGCGCCGTCGCGCGGCCATGTCCGCTATGGACAAGCGCCGGTCAGATTCCGACAGCCAGGGGTCAACCCTGGCGCTGCATGACTTCGGCCGCATCGCGGCCCTGGGCCAGCAAGGCCCCCATGCGGTTCATCGCCGGCGTGATGTGGCGGAAGTACTTCAGATAGCCGGCGCAGAGGTAGTTGAGGCCGGCCTCGCCATCGGCCGTGCGGATGAAGCGGTTCTTGGGACATTCGCCCTGGCAGGCGAAGCGGAACTCGCATTCGCGGCACTGGCGCGGCAGCGTGTCGGCCTTGGCATTGCCGAAGGCCTGCTGCTGCGGCGAGGCCAGCAGGGCCGCGGGATCGTCCGTGCGCAGATTGCCGAGCCGGTACTCGGGATACATGAAGTGGTCGCAGCTGTAGACGCTGCCGTCATGCTCGACGATGGCGGCGCGGCCGCAGCGCTCGCTGAAGATGCAGGTCGTGGCCGGCAGCTGGCACCAGGCGGCCAGGGCCCATTCGAAGTTCATCACATGGATCACGCCGACGTCGGCGGCGATCCAGTCGTCGAAGACCTCGACCAGGAAGTCGCCATAGGCCTCGGCCGAGACGCTGTGCGGCGTCACGGCCGCATCGGCTTCAAACGAGCCCGGCACCGAGAGCCGCGGCGGCTTGGCGAAGTGCAGTTGCACCACCGCCTCGTCGGCCGGCCGCGGCTGGCGCTCGACCACCGGATTGAACTGGATGAAGCGCACGCCCTCGGTCTTCAGGAAGCGGTAGATCTCGCGTCCATGGCCCTGGTTGGCCGAAGACACGGTGACCAGCACGTTGAACTCGACGCCCTGCTGCTGCAGCAGGCGCAGGCCCTTCATCACGGCATCAAAAGTGCCGCGGCCCTGCTTGTCGGGCCGCGCCGCATCGTGCAGCGGCTGCGGCCCATCGACGCTGAGGCCGACCAGGAATTTCTCGCGCGCCAGGAACTCGCACCAGGCGGCATCCAGCAGCACGCCATTGGTCTGCAAGGTGTTGCTGATGCGCTTGCCGCCGGCCAGCTGCTTCTGCAAGGCCACGGCGCGCTCGAAGAACTCCAGTCCCATCAGCAGCGGCTCGCCGCCCTGCCAGGTGAACTCGACCTCGGGTCCGCGCTGGCTGGCGATGTAGCGGCTGACATAGGCCTGCAGCACCTCGTCGCTCATGCGGTGGCTCTGGCGCGGCGGGTAGTAGCCCTCCTTCTCCAGGTAGAAGCAGTAGCCGCAGTCGAGGTTGCAATGGGCGCCTACGGGCTTGGCCATCAGGTGCAGGCCGGGCAGTGCTTGGGACATGGTCGGAAGATCTCTAGAAAGCGGTGCGCAGGCCGGCCTGCAGGATCTGCTGCTGGGCCACGTAGGAGCGCAGGTCACCGGTGCTGTGGCCCAGGCCCAGGTAGCTCAGGGTGCGCGGCGAGAAGCGATAGACCAGGGACACGGCCAGCTTGCCGTAGCTGGCGCGCTGGCCGCTGGCGCCAAGGTAGCGGACCTGGGTGTGGTTGAGGCCCAGGATCCAGGGCCCGGTCAGGTTCTGCTCCAGACCGACGGTGATGCCATCCAGCCCGGTGGCGGTGAAGGCCACCGGCCCGTCGACCAGCAGGTTGCTCAGCGCGCCGGCCACGCCGTTGCCGGCCGTGGTCGTCAGCTCGCGGTTGCGCTGCAGGGCCGCCATCAGCTTGAGGCCGGGCAGTGCCTCGTGCTGGCCGGCCAGGGTCCAGCTCTTGTTGGCGGCATTGCCGCTGCGCGGGCTGCTCAATTCATAGCTGAGGCCCCAGTAGCCCTTGGCCAGGTTCTGCATCAGGCGCAAGCCATGGAAGCGGTCGGCCGTGGCCTCGCCGGGTGCCAGCTGGGCGGCCAGGACCAGGCCCTGCCAGGCCGGGCTCTGCCACTGCGCCACGTTGTCGGCGCGTGGCGGGTTGACGAACAGCGGCAGGTTGCGGCCGCGGTTGACGATGGCCGTGTTCGGGTTGTGCAGCATGCCGTTGACGAAGGGATTGGCCCGCGCGATCAGCAGGTCGCTCAGCACATACTGCCGGCCCAGCCGCAGCTCGCCGGCCTCGGTGCTGCTCAGCGAGACAAAGGCCTGGCGGCCCCAGGCCCGTCCGCCCTGGCCCAGCTGGCCGGTATCGGCCAGGATGCCCTGCTCCAGCACGGCCATGGCCCGCCAGCCGCCGCCCAGGTCTTCCTCGGCCCGCACGCCGAAACGCGAGGGAATGCCGTTCAGCGTGCCGTCATTCATGACCGTCATGTTGCCGGTGCCCGAACGGCTGCCGGCGCGGTAGGACGAGACGTTCAGGTCCAGCAGGCCGAACACCGTGAACTGGCCCCAGGCCGGCTGCAGGGCCAAGCCAGTCAAGGCGGCGATGAGAGCTCGCTTCATGATCCTGCCTCTTGTGCGTTCGGCACGGCCACTGCCCCTTGCGCCGCCGAGGCCGTGGACTCGCTCAGCGCTGGCGCCACCAGCGGCAGGCGCAGGCGGAACTCCGTGCCCAGCCCGACCCGGCTGCTGACCGTGATGCTGCCGCCCAGCACGCCGACCACCAGCGTGTGGACGATGTAGAGCCCCAGGCCCGAGCCGCCCGAGCCCATGCGCGTGGTGAAGAACGGGTCGAAGATCTTGTTCAGGTGCTCGGGTGGAATGCCGCGGCCGTCGTCCAGCACGGTCAGCACCACCTTGTCCCCCTCGCGATGGGCCTCGATGCGCAGCAGGCCCTGCCGTCCTTCCTCGAAGGCATGCAGCCGCGCGTTCTCGATCAGGTTGCCCAGCACCTGGGACAGCGTGCCCGGGTAGCCGTCCATCTCGATCTCCGGATCGATCGCCAGCTCGGTGCTGTGCTTGAGCTTGCGCCAGGCCGCCGCATGGGCACCGACCAGCTCCTGGACCGTCAATCGCAGCTGGAACTTGCGCCGGCGCGCGCTCGTCTGATCGACCGCGATCTCCTTGAAGTCGCCGATCAGGCCGGCGGCCCGCCGGGTATTGCGCTCGATCACGTCGGCGCTCTCCACGCAAAGGCAGAAGAACTCGTCGGCCGTGCGGCGACGCAGCGCCCCGGTGCCGTATTCGGTGGCGATGGCAGTCGCGCGCTCCTTCAGGGCACTGGCAACCGCCAGCGCGTTGCCCAGCGGCGTGTTCAGCTCATGGGCGATGCCGGCGACCAGGCGGCCCAGCGAGGCCACCTTCTCGCCCTGCACCAGCTGGTCGGCCGCCAGCTGCAAGTCGTCCAGCGCCTTGCGCAACTCGGCGGTGCGTTGCGCCACGCGCTGTTCCAGGTCGGCGTTGAGCGCCTGGATTTCGGCCTCACGGGCGCGCCGCGCCGCCACCTCGGCGCTCAGCTCGGCCGTACGCGAGCCGACCATGCGCCGCAGCTGGAAGATGAAGGCCATGGCCACCAGCACGGCAATGCCCAGTGCGCCAATCAGGCGGTAGTCGCGCTCGTGCTTGTACTGCACCGAGGTCCAGCGTCGGCGGAAGGAGTCGCGCTCGGCGCGCGGAATCTGGGCCAGCGCCTGGTCCACCAGCGGCAGCAGCTCGGGCCAGTCGGCGCGCACGCCCAGGCCGAAGCTGTAGCTGTAGTCGGTCTCGGCCGAGACCCGGATATCGGTCGCGCCCAGCTCCACCAGCTGGTGGCTGCCGCTCAGCAGTGAGCCCACATAGGCCGAAACCTGGCCGCTGCGCATCAGCTCGATCGCTTCGCGCAGGCCGGCAACCTGCACAAGGGTGATGCCCGGCCAATCGTGCCGCAGCTGCGCCTCGACGCCGCTGTCGCCGACCACGGCCAGGCGGCGTCCCTCCAGGCCGGCCAGACCGCCGCTGTGGCCCGAGGCGACGGTGGAATAGAGCACCACCGGCGTGGACAGGTAGGGCTGGCTGACCTTCAGATAGCTCTCGCGCTCGGGCGCGACCGCGGTCGAGGCCATCAGGTCGATGTCCTTGCGCCGCATGCGCTGCAAAAGGTCGGCCACGCTGTCGGCCACCACGATCTCGAAGCGCACGCCCAGCATTTCCTCGACCCGGCTCAGCATGTCGATGGCAATGCCGTGCGGCTTGCCGTCGTCGCCAATCCATTCCAGCGGGGCGCGCGAGCGGTCGATGCCGACGCGCAGCACCGGATGCTGGTTCAACCAGGCACGCTGCGGTTCGGCCAGATTGAGTTCGCGCTGAACCCGTGCGCCTTCGGCCGCCGTCAGCCAGCGTGAGCGGATCAGCTCATGTTCCTCGGGCGTCAGCGAACCCAGGGCCTTGTCGAACAGTGCCAGCCATTCGGGCTGGTCGTTGCGCAATGCGATGCGGATCGTGGCGGCCTCGGAGTAGTAGTACAGCAGGCCCACGACCAGCTTGTTGCCGGCCTCGGCCAGCGCGCGCTGCGAAACCGGCAGGTCGTCGAAGTAGCCGTCGGCCAGCTTGGCCGCCACCTTGTCCACGCCCTCGCGCGGGTTGTCCACCTCGACCACGGTGCAGTCCGGACAGCGCGAGCGAACCACCGGAATTCGCACGGTGTTGCGCACCACGGCCACGCGCCGGCCACCGAAGTCCGACAGTGTGCGCACCCGGCTCGAGTCCTCGGGACGCACCACCATGGCAATCGGCAGCTCCAGATAGGGCCGCGTGAAGTTCAGCTTCGCGCGCCGCTCGGGCCGCTCGCGCGCCGAGATCACGCCATCGACCTCATGGGCCATGGCACGCTTGAGTGCCTGGTCCCAGTTCGAGCCCACCCAGCGCAGCTTGAGGCCCAGCTTGCGGGCGGCCAGCTCGGCATATTCGACCGACGCACCGGCGTAGGACTCGCCGGCCGCATCGACACGGCGGAAGTTCAAGGGGGCGTTGTTCTCGTCCAGCGCCAAGGTGACGACCGGATGCGCGGCGATCCAGGCGCGCTCGGCCGGCGTGAGCTCGGGCATGGGTGCTGCCCGCGCTTCGATAGCGGCCAGGCAGCCGATGAGCAGGATCCAGAGCAAGCGTGCAAAGGTCACCGAGGCTCCCACGGCGAGGCTGGCGGGCCAGTCTAAGCGCAAATCCCGGCCCCGCCGCAAAGCCAGGGCCCGCTATTACCTCGCTTCAGGGCAGGTAGCGGATATGGACGTCGTGGATGCGCCCGTTGAAGGCAAACGGCGCGCGCTCCCGGTAGTCCAGCGACACCGGCGAGCCCAGGTCGCGGCCCACGTCCAGCGTCTCGGTCACGGTGAAGCCCAGCGGCGGCGTGTAGGGCGTCTGGCTGCGGGCCAGTTCCTTGCCGTCGACGCTGAGGATCAGGATGGCCGGCGCGCCCATCTTGGCCGAGGCCATCTCGGTGCGCAGCTCCACCCTGTGGCGGCCCGGCGAGACCGCACCCTGCATCTTGATGCGCGAGACCATCAGCAGGTTGTACTCGTAGTGCAGCTGGCCCTGCTCCACCCACAGCGTGATGCCGCCCTGGTTGCCGCCCACGGCATAAAGCACGCCCGCAGCCTTGTCGCCGAACTCGGCGTCGACCACCACGCTGCTGTTGCGCGAACGCAGATTGGGCGCGGTGAACTCGGGCACGCGCGTGGTGCTCGCGTCCAGGTGCCATTCGCTGCGGTTGGGCGCGATCAGGGCGCGCGGGTCGAGGAAGGGATACAGGCCGGCGCCCAGCGGATAGACCTTGTTGGCCCGGGCCTGCTCGTCGAACAGCTTGCGCAGCTCGGCCAGCTTGTCCGGATGCTGGGCGGCCACGTCGGTGGACATGGAGAAGTCGCCGTCCACCTTGTAGAGCGACCAGACGTCCTTGGCCGGGTCCCAGCCCTGGAATTGGGCGAAACCGGCGATCCATGGCGTGCGCGGGCCCCAGACCGAGGCCATCCAGCCGTCGGCATAGAGGGCACGGCTGCCCAGATTTTCAAAGTACTGCAGGGTCTTGCGGCCCTTGGCCTTGGCGTCGCCGAAGCTGTAGACCATGGAGACGCCGTCCAGCGGCTCCTGCACCACGTTGTCCACCTTGGTCGGCGCCGGAATGCCTATGGCCTCGTAGACCGTGGCCGCGATGTCGTTGACATGGTGGAACTGGCTGCGGATGGCCTTGTCGGCCTTGATCTTGCGGGGCCAGGAGATGGCCAGCGGCGTGCGCGTGCCGCCGAAGTTGCCCGCCACCAGCTTGGTGCCCGCGAAAGGCGTGGAACCGGCCCAGGCCCAGGCCGCGTGGTAGTGGGGGTCGCTGAGCGAGCTGCCCAGGCCCTGCAGCCCGCCCAGCTCCTGCTTGATGACGGCCAGGTTCTGCTGCGTGGTCAGGGTGATGCCGTTGAGCGCATTCATCTCGGCGATCTGGCCCGACAGCATGCCCTCGGCCGAGGCGCCGTTGTCGCTGAACACGTAGATCACCAGGGTGTTGTCGCGCAGGCCCTGGGTCTCCAGCTCGTCGATCAGTTTGCCAATCTGGGTGTCGGTGTGCTCCAGGAAGCCGGCGAAGACCTCCATCTGGCGGGCATGGAACTGGCGCTCGGCCGCGGGCAAGCTGTCCCAGGCCGGCAGCGTGGCCGGGCGGGCGGTGAGCTGTGCGTCCTTGGGCACCCAGCCCAGCTCCTTCTGGCGCTTGAACACGGTCTCGCGGTAGGCATCCCAGCCGCCGTCGAAGCGGCCCTTGTACTTCTCGGCCCAGTCGCCGCCCACGTGGTGGGGCGAGTGCACTGCCCCGGGCGCCCAGTACATGAAGAAAGGCTGCTCGGGCGCGTTGGCCTTGCGCTGGCGCAGCCAGTGGATCGCGTCGGCCGCCATGTCCTCGGTCAGGTGGTAGTCCGGGTTGGCCTTGCGGTCAGGCGGTTCCACCGGCGTGGTGTTGCGGTACAGGCGCGGCTCCCATTGCGAGGTCTCGCCGCCCATGAAGCCATAGAAGTAGTCGAAGCCATGGCCGGTGGGCCAGCGGTCGAACGGGCCCATGGCCGTGGTCTGCAGCGGCGGCGTGTTGTGCCACTTGCCGAAGGCCGCGGTCTGGTAGCCCCAGTGGTGCAGCACCTCGGCCATGGTGGCCGTGCTCTTGGGGATTTCGCCGGTGTAGCCGTCCCAGTCCGTGCCCAGCTCGGCGACCACGCCGTTGCCGGCGCGGTGGTTGTTGCGGCCGGTCAGCAGCGCGGCGCGGGTGGCCGAGCTGATCGCGGTCGAGTGGAATCGGTTGTAGCGCACGCCGGTATCGGCGATGCGGCTGAGCGTGGGCGTGTGGATAGACCCGCCCACAGTGTCGGCCTGGGCATAGCCGGCATCGTCCAGGATCACGACCAGCACATTGGGTGCATCGGCCGGCAGCGGCACCTGGCTCTTGCGGCGCTGGTGCTTGGATTGCATCAGCGTCTCGCCGGCCACGCTGGCCGTGCCGGGCTTGGGGAAAGGCAGCTCGGTCTGGGCCCAGGCCTGGCCGCAGACAAGGGCCGCGGCGGCGGCCAGCAGGCTGGTCTTGGTCTTGTTCATGGCGCTCTCACTTTCGTCTTGCAGCACAACGCCAGGCCACGAACAGCCAGACGATCAGGGACAGGGCACCCAGCATCCAGCTGAGTTCGGGGATGGCCAGCTCGAAGCTGGTCGGCGTCAGCACCACGGTCAGCGACATCAGCTTGTAGGGCGCGACCGCGCGGTAGGCCGGGTCGGTGATCAGGGTCATGAAGGCCCGGCGGCTGGGATAGCGCACCACCAGGGCCCGGTTCCATTCGTCCAGCCCCGGCTCGTGGACCAGCACATTGCGGCCCTGGGCCTTGCCGCCATAGACCGGATAGCCACCGACCTTGAGCAGCATGGGGATGACCACGTCCTCGTAGTGCCGGTTGCTGGCCTGCGGGCTCAGCTGGTTCTCGGCCAGCGAGCCCTCGTAGCGGCGCAGCTCCGGATAGAAGCGCATCAGATTGAGCATGTAGACCGGCAGGCCGTCGTCGGCCTCCAGCCAGCCCCGCAGGTGCTTGCGCAGCTCCACCCGCTCCTCGGGCGGGAACGGAATCCGCTCGGACTCCGCCATGTAGCGCTCGATCTCGCTGCGGTTCAGCGCGCTGCCCGGGTTTTGCCAGCACCAGGCGGCGACCCACAGGACCAGCAGCGCCAGGCCCAGCAGGGCCTCGACTCGGTAGCGTTTCAGGAAGGACGGACTCATGGGCAGGGCATTTCGGGGTCTTGGCGCGATTGTTCGAAGCCCGGCGCCGCTTGCCATGCTCAGTACCCGCCAGTTGCCTGTCCGATTCCGACAGCCCCGCGATTTCCCGCGGCTGGCGTGACCGGACTTGCGTTTGGCAGCTTGGGAGCGGGCGCCTGGAAACCCGGCGGCGGACCATGGCTTCCTCCCCACTCGGAAGCCCAGCCATGGCGATCAAGGACTTGCAGGACAAACTGGTGCTGGTGACCGGCGCCGCCTCGGGCATAGGCCGCGCCACTGCCCTCGCCTTCGCGCGCGCCGGCGCCCACCTGATCGCCACCGACCTCAACCTGGCGGCCCTGGCCTCGCTGCAGGTCGACATCGAGCAGTTGGGCCGGCGCTGCCGCACCTTGCAGCTGGACGTGAGCGACGAGGCCGCCGTGCGCGAGCTGGCCACGCTGCTGCCCAGACTGGGCGGCGTGCCTCATGTGCTGGTCAACAACGCCGGCATCGCCCGGCTGGGTGCCTTCCTGGAAGACGACCTGGCGAACTGGCGTCGGCTGCTGGACGTCAACCTGATGGGCGTGGTCCACCTGTGCCGCCACCTGGTGCCGCTGATGAAGGCGGCCGGCGGCCAGCGCCAGGTGCTCAATGTGGCCTCGGCCGCCGGCATCTACCCGGCGCCCTCGATGCCGGCCTATGCCGCTTCCAAGGCTGCGGTCATGGCGTTCAGCGAGGCCCTGCGCCTGGAGCTGGGCGGCAGCTCGGTCGGCATCTCCACCGTCTGCCCCGGCGTGATCAACACGCCCATCTTCAAGAACCCCAGCCTGGCGGCCGCCAGCTTTCCGGCCGAGCGGATCCAGAAGCTCAGCGAGCACTACCAGCGCCAAGGTTGCTCGCCCGAGGTGGTGGCCACCGACATGGTGGCGGCCGCGCGCTCGGGCCGCCAGCTGGTGCTGACCGGACCCAGCGCCGGCCTGCTCTACTGGGTCAACAAGCTGTCGCCCAGCCTGCTGCGCTCGCTGATGCTGCGGCTGGCGCCGCGCATGGGCTATCTCTGAGCCGGACCCAGCTCAGGCCGGCACGCGGGCCTGGCGCAAGGTCTCGGAAGGCCGCTCGCCAAAGAGCTGGCCGTATTCCTGGGCAAAGCGGCTCAGGTGGAAGAAGCCCCAGCGGGTCGCCACTTCGGTGACCGATTCGCCGCCGGCCCCGGCCAGCAGTTCCTGGCGCACCGAGGCCAGGCGTCGCATGGCCAGGTAGCGCCGCGGGCCGACGCCGAAGACGTCGTTGAAGGAACGCTCCAGCCGCGAGAGGCTGGTGCAGGCGGCCCGGCACAGATCGTCGATGCGGACCATGGGCTCGGGATGCTCGGCCAGCCAGGCCTCGGCGCGGCGCACCACGCGCAGCCGTTCGCCGGCACTGCAGCCGCGCTCCTGCTCGAAGGCCTCGGTCCGGGCCACCAGTTCGCAAAGCAGGGTCGCCAGCGCCTGCTCGGCGGCCTGGGCCAGTTGCTCGGGGCCGTTGGTCGAAGCATCGGCCTCGGGTGACAGCACCGAGGACAGGCCGGCCATCAGGCGCGGCAGGGCCGTGGCCTCGCCCAGGCGCCAGCGGCCGCGCTCTCGCAGCCTTTGCAGCGGCACGCCGGCCGCCTCCAGCCGCTCCGGCGAAACCTGCAGCGCCAGCCACTGGGCGCCGGGAGGCAGGCGGATCATCAGCTCGCTGTGCTCGGGCTGGACCAGCAGGTCGCCGTTGGCGGCGCTGCCACCATAGACCCGCCAGTCCCCGCAGCCGTCCAGCAGCACGCCGAGCGTGATGCGGTCGCGGGTCAGTTGGCCGCGGGCCATCAGGGCGAGGTTGTAGCTGCCCCAGTCCAGCGCCAGGCCTTCGCTGACCGTGTGGGCCACGCGGCCCTGGAACTGGCCGCTCTCCAGCTGCACATGCTCCAGCTCGCTGTCCTGGATCGCCACCCGCATCGCGCCCGGGTCGAAGCTGAGCAGCCGCGTGCTGGACAGCGCGGGGGCTTCGAGGGGTGTGGACGGGGCGGGCATGGGGGCTTGAGCCGGTGTTTCGGCGCGATTCTGAGGCCCGCCCCACGCGCCCACAAGGGCGCGCGGCCACTCGGAAGCCGGCTGTGAGCAGCAGTCCACACCCGCGCGGCCGGCCGGGCCGATAGACGGAAATCGGATAGTCGCCAAGGCGGCCCGCCGCCACCATGCCGGCGCCGGATGGAGGCTCGCGCCCCGTCCGGAACAAGACCTAGACCGGAGACAAATCGATGCGCTGTACCCTGCTGCTGGCCACTGCCCTGGCCGCTGCCCTGCCCTGCCTGGCGCAAACCGCCAGCCCTGCGGCCGCCCCCACCCCCAACCCCGCCACGGCCGCCACCCGCGCCGCCAACGAAGGCCAGCGCGCCAGCCTGCCGCTGGCCGACAAGCGCTCCTTCGACGATGCCCAGCGCGGCCTGATCGAGTCGCTGGGCGACAAGGTCATCATGCGTGCCGACGGCGCCCGCCCGACCTGGACGCTCAGGGGCTTCGAATTCCTGGCCAAGGAAGACGCCCCGGACACGGTCCATCCCGGCCTCTGGCGCCATGCCCGGGTCAACATGGCCAGCGGCCTGTTCAAGGTCAGCGAGCGCATCTACCAGCTGCGCGGCCTGGACCTGGCCAACATGACCGTGATCGAGGGCAAGACCGGCCTGATCGTGATCGACCCGCTGCTCAGCGTCGAGACGGCCAAGGCCGGCATGGAGCTGTACTTCAAGCACCGCCCGCGCAAGCCGGTCGTGGCCCTGATCTACAGCCACAGCCATGTGGACCATTTCGGCGGCGCCCGCGGCGTGGTCGACGAGGCGGACCTGGCCGCCGGCAAGGTGCAGGTCTGGGCGCCGGCCGGCTTCATGGAGGAAGCGGTCAGCGAGAACGTGATGGCCGGCAATGCCATGTCGCGCCGGGCGCTCTACCAGTTCGGCCCGCTGCTGCCGCGCAGCGCGACCGGCCAGGTCGATGCCGGCCTGGGCAAGAGCGTCGCCTTCGGCTCGATCACCCTGATCCCGCCGACCCGGCTGATCGAGAAGCCCAGCGAGACCCACAGCATCGACGGCTTCGACATCGTCTTCGAGCTGACGCCGGGCAGCGAGGCGCCGTCCGAAATGATCATGTACTACCCGCAGGAGCGGGTGCTGAACATGACCGAGGTCGGCACGCAGAACTTCCACAACCTGCTGCCCATGCGCGGCGCCCTGGTGCGCGATCCGCTGTCCTGGTCCAAGTACCTGGGCGGGGCTCTGGACCGCTTCGGCGCCAGGAGCGACACCCTGATCGCCCAGCACCACTGGCCGGTCTGGGGCGGCGAGCGGGTCCAGGGCTTTTTGTCCAACCAGCGCGATGCCTACAAGTACGTGCATGACCAGACGCTGCGCCTGATGAACCACGGCTACGTGGGCGCCGAGATCGCCGACATGATCGAGCTGCCCGCCAGCCTGAACCTGGACTGGTCGGTGCATTCCTTCTACGGCAGCCTCAAGCACAACATCAAGGCCATCTACCAGCGCTACCTGGGCTACTACGACGGCAACCCGGCCAACCTCGATTCGCTGCCGCCGATGCAGGCGGCGCGCAAGGCCGTGGAGTACATGGGCGGCGCCGAGGCCGCCCTGAAGAAGGCCCGCGAGGACTATGCCCGTGGCGAATACCGCTGGGTCGCCCAGCTGGCTTCGCAGCTGGTGTTCGCCGATCCGGCCAACCAGGCGGCTCGCCAGCTGGCGGCCGATGCCTACGAGCAGCTGGGCTACCAGGCCGAATCGGCCACGGCCCGCAACGCCTACCTGCAGGGTGCCAGCGAGCTGCGCCTGGGCGTTCCCAAGGTGCCGGCGGTCAACACGGCCGCGCCCGACGTGGTGCGCGCCATGCCGCTGGAGCTGTTCTTCGACTACCTGGGCGTGCGCCTGAATGCCGACAAGGCGGCCGGCAAGGCCATGACGCTGAACTGGCGCTTCACCGACACCAAGCAGGACTTCGTGGTCCGGCTGCGCAACAGCACGCTGACGGCCTCGGCCGGCCAGCAGGCCGCCAATGCCGACGCCACGCTGGTGCTGAGCCGCGCGACGCTGGACGAGATCACGCTGCAGAAGCTGACCTTCCCGGCGGCGCTGCAGGCCGGCCGCATCCAGGTGCAGGGCAAGGTCGCCCTGCTGGCCGAGTTGTTGGCCATGTTCGACAACTTCCCGGCCATGTTCCCCATCGTCGAGCCGCGCCCCGCGCGCTGATTCCCTCCAGGAGTTCCCCATGCAAGACACATACGACTACATCGTCGTAGGGGCCGGCTCGGCCGGCGCCGTCATCGCCAGCCGGCTCAGCGAAGACCCGAACGTCAGCGTCTGCCTGCTGGAAGCCGGCGGCAGCGATGCCAGCGTGCTGGTGCAGATGCCCTCGGCCGTGGTCGCCATGCTGCCGACCAAGATCAACAACTGGGGCTTCAAGACCGTGCCCCAGCCGGGTCTGAACGGCCGCCGCGGCTACCAGCCGCGCGGCAAGACCCTGGGCGGCTCCAGCTCGATCAACGCCATGCTCTATGTGCGCGGCCACCGCTGGGACTACGACCACTGGGCCGCGCTGGGCAATGCCGGCTGGTCCTACGACGAGGTGCTGCCGCTGTTCAAGAAGGCCGAGCACAACGAGACCCATGACGACGCCTTCCACGGCCAGCACGGCCCGCTCAACGTGGCCGAGGTGCGCGAGCCCAGCCAGCTGAACGACCGCTTCCTGCAGGCCGCCCAGGCCTGCGGCCTGCCGCTCACGCCCGACTACAACGGTGCCGAGCAGCATGGCGCCTTCCGCTACCAGGTGACGCAGAAGAACGGCGAGCGCTGCAGCGCGGCCAAGGGCTATCTGACGCCAAACCTCAGCCGCGCCAACCTCACCGTGGTCACCGGCGCGCTGAGCGAGAAAGTACTGATCGAGGGCCGCCGCGCCATAGGCGTGCAGGCCCGCATCGGCGGCGTCTCGCGCAAGCTGAAGGCGCGCCGCGAGGTGGTGCTCAGCGCCGGCGCCTTCGGCTCGCCGCAGCTGCTGATGCTTTCAGGCATAGGCCCGGCCGAGGCGCTACAGGCCAAGGGCGTCTCGCCCCTGATCAACCTGCCCGGCGTGGGCCAGAACCTGCAGGACCACATCGACTACGTCTTTACCTACCGCACCCGGGCCGACGCCCAGAGCTTCGGTGTCTCGCTGGGCGGCGGCCTGCGCGTGCTGCGCGGCATAGGCCAGTGGAAGCGCGAGCGCCGCGGTCCCATGACCTCGCCGTTTGCCGAGTCCGGCGCCTTCTTCCGCAGCAGCCCCGAGATCGAGGTGCCCGACCTGCAGCTGGTCTTCGTCCAGGCCATCGTCGACGACCATGCACGCAAGCCCCACCTGGGCCATGGCTTCAGCTGCCATGTCACGCTCTTGCGCCCCAAGAGCCGCGGCGTGATGGGCCTGGCCTCGGCGGATCCGGCCGACGCACCGCTGATAGACCCGCGCTTCTTCTCGCATCCGGACGACTTGCCGGTGCTGATGGAAGGCGCGCGCCGCCAGCGCCAGATCCTCGATGCCGCCGCCTTCGACGAAGTGCGCGGCAAGCCGCTCTATGCGCTGGACCAGGCCGACGCCAAGGCCGTGGAGCAGGACATCCGCAACCGCGCCGACACCCAGTACCACCCGGTCGGCACCTGCAAGATGGGCAGCGACGGCCTGGCCGTGGTCGACGAGCGGCTGCGGGTCCGCGGCGTGGAAGGCCTGCGCGTGGCCGACGCTTCCATCATGCCGACCCTGGTCGGCGGCAACACCAATGCGCCGACCATCATGATCGGCGAGAAGGCGGCCCTGATGCTGCGCGAGGACGCACGATGAACAGCCACGACACGCCCTACCAGGACCTGGCCGAGATCGAACGCCTGCAACTGCTGCTGGCACGCCAGCAGGCGGCCTGCGCGGCCCTGCCCTTTCCCGACCTGGCCTGGCGCGCCCAGCGCCTGCGCGCCCTGATAGCCGCCTTGCGCCGCCATCAGGACGCGCTGGTGGCCGCGGTCGATGCCGACTTCGGCGGCCGCTCGCACAGCGAGACCAAGCTGATCGAGGTCATGGGTCCCATCCTCGAGGCCCGCCATGCGCTGGCCAAGCTGCGCCGCTGGATGCGCCCCAAGCGCCGCCACACCGAGTTCCTGTTCCTGGGCAACAACGCCCGGGTCGAGTACCAGCCCAAGGGCGTGGTCGGCATCATCGGCACCTGGAACTTCCCGGTCTACCTGACCCTGGGTCCGCTGGTCGCCGCCCTGGCGGCCGGCAACCGGGCCCTGATCAAGGGCTCGGAATATGCACCGCAGACCCTGCTGGCGCTGCGCAAGCTGCTGGCCGAGGTCTTCACCGAGGACGAGGTGGCGGTGGTCGGTGGCGGCCCCGAGACGGCCCGCGCCTTTACCGCCCTGCCGCTGAACCACCTGGTCTTCACCGGCTCGCCGGCCGTGGGCCGCCAGGTGATGCGGGCCGCGGCCGAGCACCTGGTGCCGGTGACCCTGGAACTGGGCGGCAAGTCGCCCGCCCTGGTCGCGCCGGGCGCCGACCTGGCGGACGCAGCGCTGCGCATAGTCCACGGCAAGGTCTTCAATGCCGGCCAGATCTGCGTCGCGCCCGACTATGCGCTGGTGCCCCGCGGCCAGGCCCTGGCCTTTGCCAGCGCCGCCAAGGCCGCGTTCGCGCGGCTGGCGCCTCAGGTGGGCGGCAACGGTGAGTACACGGCCATCATCACCGAGCGCCATGCGGCGCGGCTGAACCATCTGGTCAGCGACGCCCTGGCCCAGGGCGCCCGCGTGCTGAGCTGCGGCGTGGAGGCCGGCCCCGACAAGCGCATGGCCCTGCAACTGCTGCTGGACACCAAGCCCGAGATGGCCGTGATGCGCGAGGAGATCTTCGGGCCGTTGCTGCCCATCGTCGAATACGACAGCCTGGACGAAGCCCTGGCCCTGATACGCGAAGGCGAACGGCCCTTGTCTCTCTATGCCTTCGGCTTCGACGGCGCCGGCCGCCGGCGCCTGCTGCGCGAAAGCCATGCCGGCGGCGTCACCTTCGACGACTGGGGCTGGCATGTGTTCCAGCATGACCTGCCCTTCGGCGGCGTCGGCAATTCCGGCATGGGCAGCTACCACGGCGAGGAAGGCTTCCGCGAGCTCTCGCATGCCAAGGCCGTTTTCACCAAGCGCCGCTGGTTCCCAATCGGCCTGTTCTATCCGCCCTACGGCAACATCGTCCAGCGCCTGGCCATGAAGCTCTACCTCTGAGGACACCAAGAAATGAACGGACTGATGATGCAGCAGTCGCTGCTGATCTCCTCGCTGCTGACCCATGCGGAACGCCACCATGGCGAGCAGCTGATCGTCTCGCGCCGCGTTGAGGGCGACCTGCACCGCTACACCTTCCGCGACATGGCCGAGCGCGCCCGCCGCGGCGCCAACGCCCTGGCCGGCCTGGGCGTGCAAGCGGGTGACCGCGTGGGCACCGTGGCCTGGAACGGCTACCGCCACATGGAGCTGTACTACTCGGCCTCGGGCTCGGGCGCGGTGCTTCACACGCTGAACCCGCGCCTGCATCCCGAGCAGCTGGCCTGGATCGTCGGCCATGCCGAGGACAAGGTCCTGTGCTTCGACCTGACCTTTCTGCCGCTGATCGAAGCGGTGGCGGCCAAGCTGGCGTCGGTCAAGCACTTCGTGCTGATGACGGACCGTGCCCACATGCCGGCCGCATCGAAGATCGCCAACCTGCTCTGCTACGAGGAGCTGCTGGAAGCCGCCTCGCCCGACTACGACTGGCCCCAGCTCGACGAGCAGAGCGCGGCCTCGCTCTGCTACACCTCGGGCACGACCGGCAATCCAAAGGGCGCGCTCTACAGCCAGCGCTCCACCGTGCTGCACAGCTTCGCCGTGGCTCTGCCCGACGCGCTGAACTGCTCGGCCCGCGACGTGATCCTGCCGGTGGTGCCCATGTTCCACGTCAATGCCTGGGGCCTGCCCTATGCGGCCTGCCTGACCGGCTCGCGCCTGGTCTTCCCCGGCCCGGCCCTGGACGGCAAGAGCCTGCACGACTTGTTCGAAAGCGAGGGCGTGACCGTCTCGGCCGGCGTGCCCACGGTCTGGCAGGGCCTGCTGGCCCATATGGAAGCCCATGGCCTGAGCTTCTCCACGATGCGCCGCACCGTGATCGGCGGCTCGGCCTGCCCGCCTTCGATGATGAGCGCCTTCCAGCAGCGCTTTGGCGTGCAGGTGCTGCATGCCTGGGGCATGACCGAGATGAGCCCGCTGGGCACGGTCTGTCAGCTCAAGCGCCAGCATGAGGGCCTGGCACAGGCCGCGCAGGAAGCGGTGCAGGCCAAGCAGGGCCGCCCGGTGTTCGGCGTGGACATGAAGGTGGTCGGCGAAGACGGTGCCGAGCTGCCGCGCGACGGCCGCTCGGCCGGCGAACTGCTGGTGCGCGGTCCCTGGGTGATCCAGCGCTATTTCAAGGACGAAGGCGGCGACCCGCTGGTGTATGCGGACGGCCAGGGCTGGTTCCCCACCGGCGACGTGGCCACCCTCGATGCCGACGGCTTCATGCAGATCACCGACCGCAGCAAGGACGTGATCAAGAGCGGCGGCGAATGGATCGGCTCCATCGACCTGGAGAACATCGCCATGGCCCATCCGGCCGTGGCCATGGCCGCCTGCATTGGCGTGGCCCATCCCAAGTGGGACGAGCGCCCGCTGCTGGTGGTGGTGAAGAAGCCCGGCGCAGAGCTGACCGCTGATGCGCTCTTGCAGTTCTACGAAGGCAAGATCGCCAAGTGGTGGACGCCGGACGACGTGGTCTTCGTCGAGGCCATTCCGCTGGGTGCCACCGGCAAGATGCAGAAGAACAAGCTGCGCGAGCAGTTCGCCCGGCAGCTGAGCAACTGATCGATCTCAGGCCGGCGCCGTCAGGCTGCTGGCCGGGTCGATCAGGATCTTGGCGTGGCGGTTGGGATCCTTGAGCGCGGTGAAGGCCGCGTCCACGCCGGCCAGGCCGACCTCGCCGGTCAGCAACTGCTCGCAGCGCACCTTGCCATCGGCCATGGCATGAAGGGTGTCGCGGAACTCCAGCGGCGAATAGCCCAGCACGAAGCGCAGCTCGATCTCCTTGTTGATCGCCATGGCCGGCTCGATCTGGTCGGGCTGCATGCAGACGCCCACGACCACGATGCGCGTCATCTGCGGCGCGCCGTTGATGAGGTTCTGCAGCACGCCGGGCGCACCCACGCATTCGAAGACCACCGGACGCTTAGGAACAGCCCCCAGGGCCTCGGCCAGGCGCCAGGCCTGCCACCAGGGCACGGGCAGCCTGCCCAGCTGCTCGCGGGTCGTCATCGCCAGGTCCAGCAGGCCCGGCAGGTCGCCTATGCAGCCCCAGTCCTTCCAGTCCTTGAACGGCGAGTCCTCGCCCGGATTGAGCACCACGTCGGCACCGCAGGCCTTGGCCAGCGCGCGGCGGCCCGGCGCGAAGTCGCTGGCCACCACCGTCTTGACGCCCTTGGCCTTGAGCAGGCAGATGGTGGCCAGGCCCACCGGTCCGCAGCCGATCACCACGGCCACGTCGCTCTTCTTGAGCTCGCTGCGGCGTACCGCATGCCAGGCCACGGCCATGGGCTCGGTCAGCGCGGCCACGCGCGGATCCAGGCCGTTGGGAATGGCCAGCATCATCGAATCCTGCACCAGCATGCGTTCGGCGTAGGCGCCGCCGCAATGCTCGGACAGGCCCAGCGCCTCGATGCGCTCGCCGCGCCTCAGGAAAGGCAGGGCCACGACCGGCGTGCCCGGCTTCAGTTTCGGCTTCGTGCCGGGACCGTAGTCCAGCACCTCGGCGCTGAATTCGTGGCCGAACACCACGGCCTGGGCCGAGCTCTTCAGCGAGTGGTAGCCGCTGCGGCTCATGATCTGGCCCCAGTGGTCGCAATGCTGGCGCACATGCAGGTCCGAGCCGCAGATGCCGCAGCGCAGCACCTTGACCAGCACCTGGCCCGGCTCGGGAATCGGCTCCGGCAGCTCGCGCACTTCGAGCTGCTGGTTCTGGCAGACGACGGCTTTCATCAAGGCTCCTGGGGCAGGCGCTGCACGGCCGGTGGTACCCAGCGGCCTTCCAGCAACTCGGCCTTGGGGTCGTAGATGCGCAGCATCAGCTTGAAGCGGCCGCTCTTGGGTGCCGGCAGCCAGTTGGCAATGCCTTCGCTCGGGCGCTGCTGCTGGATCACCAGCTCCAGGCTGCCGTCCTTGCCGCGCTTGAGCGAATCACGGTCGCCGAGGGCAAAGCGGTTGATCTCGTTGGCGACGAAGAAGCTGGCTTCGTCGTACATCGTCAGCGACCAGAAGGCCCCCGCCGGCGGCAGCTGGCCCGGCGCAAAGCGCAGGCGATAGCGCTGGCCGGCGTCCAGGAATTCGCCGTCGGCATCCTTGGGCGTCACCGGATAGACCGCGTCGATGGCGCGGTTGGCACCGAAGCCGACCAGGCTGACGATGGCGCGCTGCAGGTAGCGGGTCTGGTAGTCGCCCAGGCCCAGCGGCATCAGCCAGCCGTTGTGGCGATTCAGCGAGCGGTCGATCAGGCCGTTCAGCACGCGTGCAGCGCCCTGGGCCAGGCTGCCCTGGGCCGTGTCGACCTGGGTACCGGCCGAGCGCTGCTCGAACACGGCCTGGGCCAGGCGGCGCGCGGCCTCCAGGCCTTCGCGCGTGTCGGCATCGAGGCTGGCGGGGTCGAAGGGCTGGCCGGCGCGGATGCCGAGCTTGTCCAGCAGGGCCACCGCTGGCGCGTCGGCAGCGGCCGGTGGGTTGTCCACCAGCGCGCGGGCCAGCAGCGAGTAGTAGCTCGCCACGTCGAGCATGGAGACCTGTCGCACGACGGCCGTCAGCGTGTCGACCTTGTCCGCTGCCGGAGCTACCGAGGGCGGCTCGGCGCCGGCGAGGGTGCGCAGCGAATACTGGTCCTGCAGCGCATGGACGGCGGCATAGTCCTGCGGACCCGAGGTCACCGTGCGGCCTATCAGCATCACGTAGCGGGTCGGCGCGTCTATGCGCGTCATGGAGGATGGCACTTCGCCCTTCCAGCCCGGGCCGACGATGGCGTAGTCGCGCGCAGCGCTGCCGTACTGGCGGGTACCCGGCGAGGCGAAGGCGTTGGTCCAGCTGTCCATCAGCTCCAGCAGCAGGTAGCGGCCGCTCATCTCGGGATGGTGCAACACCAGCGGCTCGGCACCCAGGTCCAGCCAGGCGATGGTGTAGAGCGTGTCGGCGTTGGGCGCGACCACGTCGCGGAAGTCCGCATCCGGGAAGGCGCGCACGTGGTTGAGCCGGTTGATCGGTCCGGCCCCTGGCTTGGGCTTGGCCAGCTGCCAGGCCCCGGGCGCGGTCTGCACGCTGCGGGTCAGCTCGGCCGTGACCAGCGGATAGGCGTAGACATAGGCCTGCCAGCCCCGCCACAGCGCCAGAAGCTTGGGGCCCTGCCAGGCCGCGAGCAGCACCAGGATCAGCAGCAGCGCTGTCAGCAGGCGCCGCGCGCCGGTCCGGGATCGGGTCATTCGAGTCCTTGGCAAGACGGGGGCTTGCAGGTGGCAATGATCAGCTGCGCAAAGCGCACGGCGTCGTCCTCCTGCAGGAAATGGCCACCGCGCAAGGTGCAATGCGGCTGCCCGGCGGCACCAGGGACGCGACGGCGGAACTCGCGGTCCAGCCCGCGGGTGATGGGGTCACCGTCGCTGTAGCAGCAGATGAAGGGCTTGTGCCACTGCTCCAGCACGCGCCAGGCGCGACCGTTGTCGTCGCTGCCGCGCGGGTTGAAGCCGAGCACCGGCACCAGCGAGGGATAGACCCGGGCAGCCACTGCATGGGCGGCATCCGGGAATGGCGCGTCATAGGCCGCCCGCTCGGCCCGGCTCAGCCGCCGGCGGGTGCCGCCTTGCACGATCCAGCCGATCGGGAACCAGGGGCTCCAGCGCGAGAAGGCCCGCCACAGCGGAAAGGCCCAGCCGATCTTCAGCTCATGCGTGGGCAGGCCGCCGTTGCCGAGCAGCACACGGTCGAAGCGCTCCGGGCATTCGGCCAGCAGGCGCAGCCCGATCAGCGAGCCCCAGTCCTGGCAGACCAGCGTGACGCCGCGCAGGTCCAGCGCCTCCAGCCACTCGCGCATCCAGGCCACCTGGCCTTCGTAGCTGTGAGCCTCGCGGCGCAGCGGCTTGTCGGACTTGCCGAAACCGACCAGGTCGGGCGCCAGCACGCGCAAGCCGGCGGCCGCCACCGGCGGAATCATGTGGCGGTACAGGTAAGACCAGGTCGGCTCGCCATGCAGCATCAGCACCGGCTTGCCATCGCGCGGGCCCTCGTCCACGTAATGGACGCGCGGGCCGGACTCCAGCGGCAGGTAGTTGGCCTGGAACGGATAGTCGGGCAGATCGGCGAAGCGCTCGTCGGGGGTACGCAGCAGTTCCATCAGGGGCGTCCGTATCAGGCCGACGGGGCGGCCTGCAGCAGATGGTCCTGGAACTGCTCGCGCAGCTTGTTCTTCTGCATCTTGCCGGTGGCGCCCAGCGGGATCGCGTCGACGAAGACCACGTCGTCCGGGGTCCACCACTTGGCGATCTTGCCTTCGTAGAACTGCAGCAAGGCCTCGCGGGTGACTTCGGCGCCGGGCTTCTTCACCACGATCAGGAGCGGGCGCTCGTCCCACTTGGGATGGCGGGCCGCCACGCAGGCCGCCATGGCCACGGCCGGATGGGCCATGGCGATGTTCTCCAGGTCGATGGAACCAATCCATTCGCCGCCGGACTTGATCACGTCCTTGGCGCGGTCGGTGATCTGCATGAAGCCGGCCGCGTCTATATGGGCCACGTCGCCGGTGGGGAACCAGCCGTCCACCAGCGGATTGCCGCCCTCGCCCTTCAGGTAGTCGCCGACCACCCAGGGGCCGCGCACCAGCAGCTCGCCGCTGGTCTTGCCGTCCCAGGCCAGTTCCTTGCCCTCTTCGTCCACCACCTTCATGTCTATGCCGAAGATGGCGCGGCCCTGCTTGGCCTGCACCGCATAGCGCTCTTCCTTGCTGTAGTCCAGCTGGCTGGGCTTGAAGGTGCAGACCGTGCCCAGCGGGCTCAGCTCGGTCATGCCCCAGGCATGCAGCACCTCGACCGCGTATTTCTCCTGGAAGGCGCGCATCATGGCCGGCGGGCAGGCCGAGCCGCCGATGATGGTGCGGCGCATGGTGCTGAAGCTCAGACCATTGGCTTCCACATGGGCCAGCAGACCCTGCCAGACCGTGGGCACGCCGGCCGAGACGGTCACGCGCTCGCTTTCGAACAGCTCATGCAGGCTCTTGCCATCGAGGCCCGGGCCCGGGAACACCAGCTTGGCGCCGGTCATGCAGGCGATGTACGGCAGGCCCCAGGCGTTGACGTGGAACATGGGCACCACCGGGAGGATCACCTCGCGGGCCGAGCAGTTCAGCGCATCGGGCAGCGCGGCCGCATAGGTGTGCAGAACGGTGGAGCGGTGGCTGTAGAGCACGCCCTTGGGATTGCCGGTCGTGCCGCTGGTGTAGCAGAGGCTGGAGGCGCGGTTCTCGTCGAAGCGGGGCCAGATGAAGCCGTCGTCCTGGCCTTCGATCAGCTCCTCGTAGCAAAGCAGATCGGGGATCTTGCTTTCCTTGGGCATGTGGGCCCGGTCCGTCATCAGCACGAAGTGCTTCACCTTCGTCAGCTTGGCGGCCACGGCCTCGACCAGGGGCAGGAAGGTCAGGTCGAAGCAAAGCACCTGGTCCTCGGCATGGGCGGCTATCCAGCACAGCTGCTCCGGATGCAGGCGCGGGTTCAGCGTGTGCAGCACGGCGCCCGAGCCGGACACGGCATAGTACAGCTCCATATGGCGGTCGGTGTTCCAGGCCAGGGTGCCGACGACATCGCCGTCCTGCACGCCCAGCTGGGCCAGGGCCTTGGCCAGGCGGCGCGAGCGCTGGGCCAGCTGCTTGTAGGTGGTGCGATGGATATCGCCCTCGCAGCGGCGGGTCACGATCTCCTGCTCGGCGTGGTGGCGCTCCGCATGGACCAGCAGCATGGAGATCAGCAGCGGCTGCTGCATCATTTGTCCGTTCATATCAGGCCACCTTGATGTGCTTGTCGTTGAGTAGGAAGTGCGACAGGGCCGGAATCAGCACCAGGGCGCCGACCATGTTCCACAGGAACATGAAGGTCAGCAGCACGCCCATGTCGGCTTGGAACTTGATCGGGCTGAAAGCCCAGGTGATGACGCCGGCCGCCAGCGTCACGCCGACCAGGGCGACGACCCGGCCGGTGAACAGCACGGCATCGCCATAGGCCTCGGAAAGCGTGAGGCCACGGCGCTGGCCGGCCAGCTGCACGCTCAGCAGGTAGAGCGCGTAGTCCACGCCAATGCCAACGCCCAGCGCGATCACCGGCAGCGTGGCCACCTTGACGCCAATGCCCAGCCAGACCATCAGGGCCTCGCACAGGATGGAGGTCAGTACCAGGGGCAGCACGGCCACGACGGTGGCGCGCCAGCTGCGGAAGGTCACCAGGCACAGCAGGATCACGGCCGCATAGACGTAGAGCAGCATGGTCGTGTTGGCCTGCTTCACGACGATATTGGTCGCGGCCTCGATGCCGGCGCCGCCGGCGGCGGGCAGCAGCTGCAGCTTGGCGGGATCCAGCTTGTTCTCGGCCGTCTTCTCGGCGATGAAGCGCTCGGTCGTGGCCAGCACCTGGGTCAGGGTCTCGGCCTTGTGGTCGGCCAGGAAGGCCACCAGCGGCATCACCGAGCATTCGGTGTTGAACATGTCGGGGTTGTTCACCGAAGCCTGCTGGGCGCCGTAGTTCAAGACGTCCTGGTTGCGGCTGATGGTCAGCCACTTGGGATTGCCCTCGAAGCTGCCGGCGGTGATCTGCCGAACCACGTCCTGCAGGCCCAGGGTCATGCGCACCTGGGGCAGCTGCTGCAGCTCCCAGGCCAGCTGGTCGACGGTGTCCAGGGTCTCGTACTTGAGGCAGCCCTCGGCAGGCGTCTTGACGATGACGGCGAACACGTCGCTGGACAGCGCGTAATGGCTGGTGACATAGGCGTTGTCCTGGTTGTAGCGCGAGTTCGGCCGCAGCTCGGGCGCGCCCGGGTCCAGGTCGCCGATCTGCAGGCGCTGGCTGACGACGAATCCGGCCACGCCCAGGGCCAGCGAGACGATGACCGTGGCCGCGGCCCAGCTGCGGCGTTCGGCGAAATGGTCGAGGAAGACCCACAGGCCGCGGTGACCGGCCAGCTGGCGCTGCTCGGTCTCCAGCGCCCGCCTGGCGGCGCGCGGGCTGACACCAACGAAGCTCAGCAGCACCGGCAGCAGCAGCAGATTGGTGAACACCAGCACGGCCACGCCGATGCTGGCGGTCATGGCCAGCTCGCGAATGACCGGGATCGGGATCAGCACCAGCACGGCAAAGCCCACGGCATCGGCCAGCAAGGCGGTGACGCCGGCCAGGAACAGGCGACGGAAGGTGTAGCGCGCCGCGACCAGGCGGTGGGTGCCGCGGGCAATGTCCTGCATGATGCCGTTCATCTTCTGGGCGCCATGGCTGACGCCGATGGCGAACACCAGGAAGGGCACCAGCATCGAATACGGATCCAGCTCCAGCTTGAAGATCGCCAGCAGGCCGATCTGCCAGACCACGGCCACCAGCGAGCAGGCCAGCACCAGGGCGGTGGAGCGCATGCAGCGGGTGTAGCCGAACAGCAGCAGCGCCGCGATGACGATGGCGACGCCGAAATACAGCGCCACCTGCAGGAGCCCGGCCAGCAAGTCGCCGACGATCTTGGCGAAGCCGATGATGCGCACCTTGAGGCCCTCGGCCTCGTACTTGGCACGCAGCGAATCCAGGTCCTTGGACAGCTGCCAGTAGTTCAGGCGCGAGCCGTCGGGCTGGCGCTCCAGCAGCGGCAGCACGATGGCGCTGCTCTTGAGGTCGTTGGCGATCAGGCTGCCGACCAGGTTGGCCCGGCCCGCGTTGAGCCGCAGCTTGGCGATGCTGTCGGCCGAGCCGTCGAAGCCGTCGGGCATGACCGGGCCGCCGTTGAAGCCCTCCTCGGTCACCTCGGTCCAGCGCACCGTGGGCAGCCACAGCGACTTGACCCAGGCGCGGTCCACGCCCGGCGTCAGGAACAGCTCGTCGTTGAGCCGCTTGAGCTTGTCCAGGTAGGCCGCCTCGTAGACCGAGCCGCCGGGGTTCTCGACCACGATGCGCAGCTGGTTGCCCATGCCGCGCAGCTCCTTGCGGTGCTGCAGGAAGTTCTGGATATAGGGATGACCGGTGGGGATCATCTTCTCGAAGCTGGCGTTCAGCGCCACCTTCGAACACATGAAGCCCAGGATCAGCGTGGCCAGCGCACACAGGAACAGCACGGTGCGGCGGCGGTTGAACACCGCGCGCTCCAGCCAGCTGCCGGAGTGGCGCGGGAAGTCCGCCAGGTCGCGCACGACCGGCATCTCGGAAGAAGTGGTGGAGATCGCCATGATTACGGGGTGGGCAAGGCCACGCTGCGCAGGCCGCGGGCACCGCCCAGCACCAGGCGGTCTGCCGTCAGGGCCAGGGTCGCCAGCGGCACGCCTTCAGGCAGGGCCACGCGCTGGAAGCTGGCGCCGCCATCGCGGCTGCGCACCAGGTTGCCGCCCTGGTCGGCCAGCCACAGGGCGCCGTCGCGGCTGCGGGTCGAGGCGGTGATGCTGGCCGCCAGGCCGGTGGTGACCGGGGTCCAGCTCTTGCCGCCATCGCGGCTCAGCCTGGCATTGCCGCGCATGCCGTGCGCCAGCAGGGCATCGCCGGCATCGAGCAGGCCGAAGAAGCTGCCCTTGTAGCCGGCGTCCAAGGTGACGAAGCGCTGCGACTTGGCGTCCAGCTTCATCAGCAGGCCGGCCTCGCCGGCGATGAAGAGGCTGCCGCCCTGCGCGCGGATCGCATAGAGGTTCAGCAGGCGCGGGTTGTCGGTGCGCTCGAACCAGGGGGTCCAGGTCTTGCCACCGTCGCGGGTCTGGAAGATCAGGTTGTAGGCGCCGACGACAAAGCCCTCGTCGCCGCTCGTGAAAAACAGGTCGAGGAAGGGCTTGTCCGGGCCGGCTGCCAGGTTGCGCTCGGCCTCGGCCAGCAGGGCCTCGCGTTCCTTGCCGGCTGGCAGCTTCTTGAGATGGTCCAGCAGCAGCTGGTTGGCGCGGCGGCCGTCGAGCAATTGCTGCCAGCTGGCGCCGCCGTCGCTGGAGCCCAGCACCACGCCGTCATGCCCCACGGCATAGCCGCGCTTGGCATCGACGAACTGCAGGGCCGTGAGGTCGGAGGACAGCGGCACGCGCGCCTGGGTCCAGTGCTGGCCCTGGTCATCGCTGTAGGCGATATGGCCTCGCTGGCCGGCCGCCACCAGGCGGTTCAGGCCGGCATGGTCGATGCCGTTGATCAGCCGCTGCTCCAGCAGCCGGCTCTCGCGGGCCGGTCGACCCAGGGGATCGGCCAGGCTGGCAAAGCACAGCGCAAACAGGCAGCAGGCGAGAAGAAGGTGTTGCTTCATGAGCAGAAGGTGGGGCGCGACCCGGACGAGAGAGAGGAGAGAGACAGCAAGAGACCGGGCCGCGCCCCGTAACAGGTGGGAGGGGAAGGCCTGCGCCCTCCCCTGGGCCGGTCAGCGAACGCCGGCGCCGGCCAGCGCTTCGGACGACCACTGGGCCGCGGGCAGCCCATCGATCAGCTTCACGCCGACGTTATAGGCACCCAGCATGCCGGAGACGTTGTAGCCACCGCCGACGAAGTCGTGGAACCACTGGGCGCTCGCCGCCGGAGCCGGATGCTCGTAGGCCGGCGTGACCGAGGCGAAGCCCGAGCGGAACAGCTGGCCACGGGCGTCGTACTGGTCGGAGGCGACGGCATACCAGCTGTCCTCGTCCAGATAGAAGGTCCGCTTGGCGTAGATGTGGCGCTTGCCTTCCTTCAGCGTGGCCTCGACCACCCAGACCCGGTGCAGCTCCCAGCGCACGTAGTCGGGATTCAGGTGGTTGGCCGTGGTCACCGCCATCGGCTCCTTGGCATAGGTCAGCTTGTAGCCGTTGTACGGAATCAGCATCTCGCGCTTGCCGACCAGCTTCCAGTCGTAGCGGTCCAGCGCGCCGTTGAAGATCCAGCCTTCGTCATAGGTCGAGGCGCCGGCCGAGCCCGGGTTGGGCGTGTCGTAGGCGATGTCCGGTGCGAGCTTGACGCGACGCTGACCCGGCAGGTACTGCCAGGCCTTGCGGCCGTTCTTCATCGGGTTGATGTAGTCCTGGGCCAGCAGGGCCTCGCCGGCGCGGCGGGCCGGCGCGACATAGGCGATCTTGGTGCGGAAATAGATGTCGGCTTCACCCGAGGCGCCGCTGCGCTTGGGGTCGTAGTACGGGTACTCGACGTTGATCTGGCCGGTCGTGGCCAGCACGGCCTTGCCCGAGGAGTCCACGTTGATCGAGTCGTACTGCGTGTAGTAGCCGTGGCCGCCGAAGCGCAGCAGGTGGTTCCACATCGCCTCGTTGCCGGTCTTGGGGATGGGGAACGGATAGCCGGCGTAGGTGCCTTCGATGCCCAGGCCACCGTCGTTGGTCTTGACCGAGGTGGCGTTCTTCTGGGTGTTGTCGACCACGTACTTGGGGTAGCCCACGCTGCGGTGCGTCGGGTAGACGTCGATGCGCATGCTGGGATAGCGCTTGAGCAGCTCCTTGGCGCCGGCGGTCAGCTTGCTCTCGTACTTGGCCACGTCGGCGGCCTTGATCGAGTACAGCGGCTTGTCGGCGGCGAACGGATCGGGGCGCACGCCCGTGCCCTTCTGGTAGGCGGCCGGGATGTCCTTGAGGCCGCCGGTGTAGTCGGGAATGCTCTTGTCGGCATTGCCGGCCATCTCGGCGCCGACCGCGGTCAGGCTGGTGCCCAGCTTCTTGGCTTCTTCGGCGCTGACGCCGGCCAGGGCCTGGGACGTGCCCAGGGCCAGCAGCGCGGCCGCGATCAGGGTTTGCTTGGGGTTCTTCATCGCTTGTCTCCGGGTTCTGGTCAGAACGTGGTCTTGAAGGTCAGCAGCGCATGGCCGCGGTCGGTCAGGGCCGAGGCCACGCCGTTGGGCACGTTCATGGCGCCGGTGGCCGTGGTGGTGTAGGAGCCGTAGAAGCCCACGTAACGCAGGGCCAGGCTGTACTTGCTCCGGATGTCGGCCGACACGCCGATCGAGAAGTTGCCGGCGTTCTTGTTGCCGCCCGACATCACGGCCGAGTTGCCCTTCAGGCCGCCGCTCCAGGCCATGGGCATGGAGATGTCGACGCTGGGGAAGACCTGGAACCAGGTCGGCGTGAAGTTGACGCCCATGCCCATGTAGTTCTTGGTCACGGCGTCGATGTTGGCCGCATTGCTGGTGTACGGAGCGCCGCCCTTGAAGGCGCCGGCGTTCTGGGTCACGCTGATCCAGCGGTTGAACACCATCTCGGCCGACCAGGAGGCCGCGTCGAACAGCGGCGTCTTGGCCATGGTGCCGATCAGGCTCAGCACGCCGTGAGCGGTGGTGCCGCGGGCGCCGGGGATGTCGCCGCTGTCCAGGGCCGTGGTCGGCACCTGGCCGGCGGCGGGGTTGACCAGCTTGGCCGGCAGCACGGTGACCGGCGCGCTGTTCAGCGGCATGTTCTTGCGGTAGCTCAGCTCGGCGCCGACGCTGATGCCGAACAGGCTCTTGGACAGGCTCAGGCCGTAGATGTCGATGTCGCGGCCGAAGAAGGCGCGGTACTGGCCGACCTGGCCGGCCAGGATCTGCGGCACGGTGGCGGCCGCCGGATTCACATAGCAGGTGGTGGCGGCCAGCGCGGTGAAGCCCAGCGCGCCGCAGGTGGCGGCCGGCACGGTGGCCACGGCGGGCGCCACGGTCAGCTGCGGCTGGATGTCGGAGGTGCGGCGCACATAGAGGCCGGCCGTGCCGTCCAGCCAGTCCGGGCTCCAGCGGGCCGACAGACCCCAGTCGCCGCTCTTCTTGGGCTTGCCGATCTCGCCCATCAGCATGCGCTGGTTGGGGCCGACGACCAGGGAGCTGCCGCCATTGAGCAGCGCGTCGTTGACGGTCAGGTAGCTGCCCGACTCGGGATAGCGGGCGCCTTCCCAGTCGAAGAAGGCCTGGGCGCCCAGCGTCAGCTCGGGCGTGGGGGTCAGCTGGGCCGTCACCGAATTGCGCGGACGGAACAGTTCCTTGGCTTCCACGCCTGGCGTCGCATAGCCCTTCCACAGGTCCAGCGCGTACTGGCCGTAGGAAATGCCGTGCAGGGCGCCGGCGCCGGTCAGGGCCTCACCCCAGTAGACCGTGTGGCGGCCGGCGCGCACCGACAGCGGCATGTCGCCGAGCTCGAAGTTGCCGAAGACGAAGGCATCCAGCAACTCGCCCGACGCGCCCTTGGCATAGCGGCTGGTCACGCTGGAGAGCGTGCCCGGCGCCGGCTGGCCGCCGACCAGGTTGTTGGCCGTGGCGGCAAAGCTGTTGTTCAGCTTGTTGTAGGCCGCATCGGTCCACAGCGCGCCACTGACGCGGAAGCCATAGCGCTTCTCGACCACCAGGTCCATCTCGCTCAGCAGGTCCAGGCGATTGGCGACCAGGCGGCCCTTGTTGAAGTTGCGGTCGCCGTCGTCGTAGTTCGGGTTGCCGAGGATGGCCGGGTCAGCCTTCTGCGTCCGCACGCCGAGGTTGTAGCGCAGCGTCGTATCCAGGCGCAACTGGGCATCGGGGGTTCCGAGGTCGAACTCGGCGGCCTGGGCGGCACCGCAAAGCAGCGCGCCGATGGCGAGCGCCGAAGCACTCAGTTGGAATTGGTTCCGGGGCACATTCGTCTCCTGTCGGTCGGTTCTTGTGGGAAGGGAAGAAATCGGTTCTCAGCTACTGGCGGTCAGGTCGCGCGGCGTGACGCAATGCAGGCTGCAATAGTCCAGGTAGCGCTGCAGCGCCGTGCGCCAGTTCTCAATGGCCATCACGCCACCCTGCTGATCAAAGAGCACGCGGTCGCCGACCGCGACGGCCAGCACCACCGTCGGCTCGTCCTCGCTCAGCACCTCGGCGCTGAGGCGGCTGCCGGCGGTCTGGAACACCACGCTGCCGGGACCGGCGATCCAGTCGTGCTCGGCAAACTTCCAGCGTCCGCTGACCGTGTAGAGGATGGCGTGACCGCCCTGCTGGTGCGGAGGCATGCGCGTGCCCGGCGCCAGCCGGACCAGGGCGATGACCTCGCCGCGCACCGGGTCGAGGCGGAAGTACTTGAGCTGCACACCTGGCAGCTGCGGCGACAGCACGAGCCAGGGCAGCGACTCGTCGTCGACGACCGCGGTCTGGACCTGCTGGTAGTACATGGCCACGCTCCGGTGACAAGGGTTGGACGGCTGGGGATCAGCCCTGCGAGGCAGTACCCGATCCCATGACGGCAATGGTCGCGACAGCCCCCTTGGCTGCACATATCCTGTGCCGCCACCTGTTGGTCAATTTCCGCCAACCCAGGGCCAACCCCGACCGTCGGCTGCAAGCCATCACAGGCTGCGCCACAGGGCATCAGGCCGGGGCCCGGCCCCCACGCTGATAGCGCGCCGGCGAGACGCCGACCACTCGCCTGAAAGCGCGGCTGAAGTTGGACACGCTGCTGAAGCCCAGCAGCAGGCCCACCTCGCTGGCGCTGGCGCCAGGCTCGGACAGCAGCTCGCAGGCGCGCTCGAAGCGGATCTTGTCGGCCAGGTGGCGGAAGCTGAGCCCCTCCTTCTTGAGCTGTCGGTCTATGGTCCGCGCTGACACGTTGACCCGTTGCGCCAGGCTGCTCAGCGTCAGCAGCAGGCCCTCCGACTCGCGCAGCATCATGCCGATGTAGTCCCCCCAGGAGATGCCCCCCAGGCCGGGCCGCTGGGCCAGGGCCGAGCAGCGCTGGTCGACCTCGCGTACCAGGCGCGGATCGGCCATGGCCAGCGGGCGGTCCAGCAGCTCGGGCGGCATGACGACGCGCACGCCAGGCGGCGCATCCTGCTCGAAGTGGAATCGCACCGGCGCCAGCGCCTGGTAGCGGGCCTTGTGCGGCGGCGCCGGCATGGGCAGGTAGACGTCGTAGGCCGGCACCTCGCCGCCCAGCATCAGCTGCACCTGGTTGTGGTGAGCCAGGGCCAGCGTCTCGTACAGGAAGTGCAAGGTCTCCAGCGGCATGTCGATCAGCGGCGTGTACAGGCTCACGCTGGCGGCCTGGGGGTCGGTGCGCCGGTACCTCAGGGCGAAGGCCTCGTTCATCAGGTGGTAGTGCCGGGCCACCAGCTTCATGGCCTCGTGCCAGCTGGCGCAGCTGAGCATGCCGTAGCCCAGCTGCTGGTGAGAGTTCATCTTGATCAGGCCGCCCAGCTGGAAGCCCAGGTCACCGCGGCCGGTGACACGGCGGGCGGTCGAGACCAGGGCGTCGAGCTCGGCAATGCCCAGCTTGGCGTCGGCGCGCTCGAAGCGGGCCGCTTCAAGGCCGGCCATCCTGAGCAGGCGGGCCACGTCGACGCACTGCTCGCGCAGCGCGTCGAGCATCAGGGCGAAGTAGCGAGCCGGGATGCGCCGGGTGGGACTGAGCATCGTTCGGTCCGAGAAGGACAATGCCGCGGCCAGTGTAGGACGCGGCAGCTTGGAAGGGGAGCGTGCAAGCACGCGCCGCAAAGGGATCAGCGGAAGGCGGTCAGGTCGCGCGGCGTCAAGCCGTGCTGCTCGCAATGGGCCAGGTAGCGCTGCAGGCCGGTCTTCCAGTTCTCGATGGCCAGCACCTGGTTGTCGGGCGTCATGAAGATCAGGTCGCCGACCACGATGTTCAGCACCTGGATATGGCCTTCCTCGCTGACCACCTGGGGCGTGTGGCTGGAGGCGGCCGTCTCGAACACGACGCTGCCGGGGCCGGCGATCCAGTCATGCTCCACATACTTCCAGCGGCCTTCGATGGTGTAGACGATGACGGTGCCCGAATGGTGGTGCTTGGGCAGCTGCTTGCCGGCCGGCGCCTTCATCAGCACGATCATCTCGCCGCGGATGGGGTCGAGCTTGAAGTACTTCAGGAACACGTCGTCCGCATAGGGCGTGAACGGCACCCAGGGCAGGGATTCGTCGGCGATCACGCTGGTTTCGACCTGGTCGCAGAACATGGCGGCAGTCTCCGTTCGGTGATGGGATGCCCAATGCTGAGCCCTGGGCTGGCGGCCGGACAGCTCCGGCCCGGACACTTGGCTGTCCACTTCGGACAACAAGGCCGTCACCAAGTCGTGCGCGACAGCCGACCCGGCCGGTGCTACCTTCGGTCCCTGGCTGTCTGCACTTCGAAGGATCGACGATGAAGCTTTCCAACGTTCGAGTAGGCCTGCGCATGGGCCTCGGATTCGGTGCCCTGCTGCTGATGATGCTGTTCATGGGCCTGTACGCGGTCAGCCGCGTCAACCAGGTCCAGGCCAACGTCACCGACCTCAGCGAGAACTGGCTGCCCAGCACCCAGCAACTGGGCGGCATCAATGAATCCCTGAACCAGATGCGCCGCGCCGAGCTGCAGATGCTGCTGGGCGGCGGCGCCAAGGCCATCGAGGATGAAGGCGCCCGGCTGGCCAAGCAGTGGCAGGTCTTGCCTCCCCTGCTCAAGTCCTATGGAGAAAGCCTCAGCAGCGAGGCCGAGCGCCAGCAGTTCAAGGAGTTCGCCAGCATCATCGACAGCTACAAGAGCTCGCAGAACAAGCTGGTCGACATGGTCAAGGCCGGCCAGCAGGAAGAGGCCCTGGCCTACCTGCGCGGCGAGTCGCGCAAGGTGTTCCGCTCCACCGCCGACGCCATCGGCAAGCTGACCGAGATCAATACCGCCGGCGCCAAGGCGGCCAAGGCCGATGCCGAGAGCAGCTACAAGTCGGTGCTCTGGGGCATCTGGCTGATGGTGGCCGTGGCCATGGGCCTGGGCGGCCTGGTCGCCTGGCTGATGACGCGCTCGCTGACCCAGCCGCTGCGTGAAGCGGCCGACGCCGCCGACCGCATTGCCGGCGGCGACCTCAGTGCCGACGTGCAGAGCGCCCGCGGCGACGAACTGGGCGACCTGCTGCGCTGCCTGGCCCGCATGCAGGAAGCGCTCAATGCCTCGGTCAGCACGGTGCGCTACAGCGCCGACTACATCGCCGAGGCCAGCCGCGAGGTCTCCAGCGGCAGTGCCGACCTGTCGGCCCGCACCGAGCAGGCCGCCTCCAACCTCGAGGAAACCTCGGCTGCGATGCAGCAGCTGACCGAGAGCGCCCGCAACAGCGCCGCCTCGGCCCTGGAAGCCAGCCGCCTGGCCGCCACGGCCTCCACCGTGGCCGAGCAAGGCGGCAGCATGGTGGCCAAGGTGGTCAGCACCATGGACGGCATCCAGCAGTCCTCGCGCAAGATCAGCGACATCATCGGCGTGATCGACGGCATCGCCTTCCAGACCAATATCCTGGCGCTGAACGCCGCCGTCGAGGCGGCCCGGGCTGGCGAACAGGGCCGCGGCTTTGCCGTCGTGGCCGGCGAAGTGCGCACCCTGGCGCAGCGCAGCGCCCAGGCGGCACGCGAGATCAAGGCGCTGATCTCCAGCTCGGTCGAACAGGTCGAGGCCGGCAACCGCCAGGTGGCCGACGCCGGCTCCACCATGGGCGAGGTGGTCGACTCGGTGCGCCGCGTGACCCAACTGATTGCCGAGATCGCCAACGCGGTGCAGAACCAGACCGGCAGCCTCAGCGAGGTCAACACCGCTGTCACCCAGCTCGACGGCATGACGCAGCAGAACGCCGCCCTGGTCGAGGAATCGGCGGCCGCTTCGGAGTCGCTGCGCGAGCAGGCCAGCAAGCTGGCCGAGGTGGTGGCGCGGTTCCGGCTGAAGTCGGTCTGAGCTAGGGTGTGAGCCCGTAACGCTGGGCCAGGCGGGCCAGTTCGCCGCTGGCCCGCAGCTCGGCCATGCCTCGGTCCAGCCGTTCGACCCAGCGCTTGCTGTCGGGGCGGTCGCGGGCAAAGCCGATCACCAGCGGCAGGGTCTGCTCCAGACAGCCGGCCTCGCGCAGCTGCTCGGCGGGCAGGCCCAGCTCGCGGCTGAGGTGGCGCAGCACGGCCTGGTGCTCGACGATCAGGTCCACCCGGCCGCGCTGCAGCTTGGCCAGCATGTTGCGGCCGGCGTTCTCGCCATAGCTCAAGTCCAGCTGCGCACGATCGGCGCGGCCCAGCCAGCGGTCGAAATCGGCGCCGTCATAGCCATAGTCGGCAATGGCGGCCAGGCGCCTGTCCTTCAGCGACTCCAGCCCCGCATAGCGCCAGGTCTTGCCAGCCAGCTGGTAGAAGCAGGCACGCGACCGCAGCACGGGCTGGCTCAGTCTCAGACGGTGATCCAGGGCCGGTGCATAGATGCCGTCGATGCGGCCCGCCAAGGTATCCACCATGGCCCGGTTCAGGGGCATCAGCCGCGGCTTGAGCACCACCTCGGGCAGCGCGCGCTGAACTGCCTCGACCAGCAGGCCACCGCCCAGCTCGCGCCCGCGAGCACAGATGAAGGGGCACCAGTCGTCCGAGGCCAGGCTCAGCGTCTGCGGGCCGGCCAGGGCCGCTTGGCCCGGCAGCCACAGCATCAGGGGCAGCAGGAACCGGCCAAGCATCCGGGTCATGCGGCCAGCCGGTTTCAGCTGAACAAGCGTCGCGCCGCGGCCGAGCCGGCCGCCAGGTCGCGCGAGGCCAGGGCGCGGTACAGCGTGCCCAGCTCCTGGTCGATGGCGGCGAAGGCGTGCAGGTTGAGCACCTGGCCGCGGTCGTCGCAGATGTCGGCCTCGATGTCGCGCGACAGGCCGCGGGCCGCTTCCTGCCAGGCCGCAAAGGGCTCCTGGCCTTCGGCCGTCTGCGGCACGTCCAGCGCCAGCGTCAGCTCGCGCAGCGAGGAGGCCTGGGGATCTTCGGCCAGCGCGGCCTGCGATTCGAAGCTCAGGGTCAGCACCGGCGGCGCGCCCTCCTCGTCCGAAGGCAGGACCAGGCGGCCGGGAATCGCACCCGGCACGAAGCCCTGGCGCAGCGCCAGCTGCTGGACGAAGCCCAGGGTCCAGGCGGCACTGCGGGCCTTGAGCAGCACAGCCAGCTGCGCATCATGGGCACTGGCGAACTGATCCAATTCGCGGGCGCGAGCCACGACCTCCAGCATGTCCGGGAAGTCCACCGAGGCATTGATGCCGTCGGCGAAGGCCTGGACCTTCTGGACGAACTCGGAATACTCGATCTCGTTCAGCGCGCCGCTGCGGTTGGCCAGCTGCAGGCCGGCCTGGAATTCGCTGTAGCGCTGCAAGGGCTGCGGCAGTTCCCAGTCGCCGGATTCGGCATTGAGGCCTTCGATGTGGAAGGGCTTGGTGCCGGCGCGCCGGCTGGGCGGCATCGAGGCCGCAGCCATCTCGCCACTGACCGGGGCATCCAGGCTCAGCGTGGCGATCACGTCGATCAGCGCGTCGATGCGGGCCGAGGGCTTGCGCGGTGCCAGGCGGGCGGCTGAGGGCGCGGTCGAGTCCAGTTCCTCGGCCACGGCGGCGCGGGCCTCGCCCAGGCTGGGCTCCTGGCGTTCGTCGCCCAGCTGGGGTTCGGCCGCCGGTTCGGCGCGGCGCGGGCCGGCCTTGCGGGCGCTCCAAGCGCCATGAGCGACGACACCGGCCAGCAACAGGCCGCCGAGGATGGCAAGCAATGCGGTAAGGGTCATGCGAATCCTTCCGCAGGGCCGCCCCAAGGAAGGATTGCGCCCCCTCGGGGGGCAGCGAGCGAAGTAAGCGTGGGGGTTGTCATGCTTCAGCCATGCTGAGTGCGGCTTCCATATCCACCGCGACGATGCGCGAGACGCCCTGCTCCTGCATGGTCACGCCTATCAGCTGTCTGGCCATTTCCATTGCGATCTTGTTGTGCGAGATGAAGAGGAACTGGGTGACGGCGCTCATCTCCGACACCAGCTTGGCATAGCGCTCGGTATTGGCGTCGTCCAGCGGCGCATCCACCTCGTCCAGCAGGCAGAACGGCGCCGGGTTGAGCTGGAAGATCGCGAACACCAGGGCGATGGCGGTGAGCGCCTTCTCGCCGCCCGAGAGCAGGTGGATGGTCGAGTTCTTCTTGCCGGGCGGCTGCGCCATCACCTGCACGCCGGCGTCGAGGATCTCGTCGCCGGTCATCATCAGCCTGGCCTGGCCGCCGCCGAACAGGCTGGGGAACATGCGGCCGAAATGCTCGTTGACCTGGTTGAAGGTCGTGCCCAGCAGGTCGCGGGTCTCCAGGTCGATCTTGTGGATCGCATCCTCCAGCGTCTTCATGGCCGAGGTCAGGTCGGCGTTCTGCGCATCGAGGAAGGTCTTGCGTTCGCGGGCCGCGGTCAGCTCGTCCAGTGCGGCCAGGTTGACCGCACCCAGCGCCGCGATCTCGCGGTTGATGCGGTCGATCTCGCCCTGCAGGCCGTAGAGCTTGACCGCGCCTTCTTCGATGGTCTTGGCGAGCTCCTCGAGATTGACGTTGGCTGCGGTCAGCTGCTCCATGTACTGGGCGCCGCCCAGCATGGCGGCCTGCTCTTCCAGCTGCAGCTTGGTGATGCGCTCGCGCAGCGGGTCCAGGCTGCGCTCGAATTCCAGGCGCTGCTCGTCGGCCTTGCGCAGGCGCAGGCTGAGGTCGTCGTAATTGCTGCGGACCGCGGCCAGGGCCTGTTCGCGCTCCAGCTTCAGCGCTAGCGCGTCCTGCAGGCCGGCTTGCGCGGCGGCATCGTTCAGCGTGGTGAGCTCGGTCTGCAGGCTTTCGCTGGAGGCCTGGTTCTGCTGGACCTGGGCCTGGGCGGTTTCGATGGAGCGCTGCAGCTCGCCGCGGCGCGAGGCCAGGGCACGGGCGCTGAACTGCGCCTCCTGCGAACGGCGCTCCAGCGCGCGCAGCTGTTCGCGAGCTTCGCCCAGCTTGCGCTCGGCATTGATCACGCCCTCTTCCAGCTCGGCGTGCTTCTCTTGCGTGTTGGCCAGCTGCAGGTCCAGTTCCTCGAATCGGGCTTCGCCGGTCATGCGGCGCTCCTGCAGCTCCTCGGCCTGGGCATCGATCTCGGCCAGCTCCTCTTCGAGCTGGGTGCGGCGCGTGCTGGCGGCTTCGGCCTGCTGGCTCAGGCGCAGCAATTCCACATGCAGCTGATGGGCGCGGGTCTGGGCCTCGCTGGCCTCGCGGCGCACGCCGGCCAGGCGCTGGCTTGCTTCGGTGTAGGCGGCGTCGGCGCGGACCACGCGGCTGCGGGCGTCTTCGGTGATCAGGCCCTGGGCGCGCAGCTCGCGCTCCAGGTTCTCGATCTCCTGGGCGCGGGCCAGCAGGCCGGCCTGCTCGGAATCGGGCGCATAGAAGGCCACGGCGAACTGGCTGACCGCATGGCCCTCGCGGGTCATGATGACCTCGCCGTGGGTCAGCTTGTCGCGGGCGGCCAGGGCCTCGTCCAGCGTGGCGGCGGTGTAGACGCCTTCCAGCCAGTCGTTCAGCAGCGCTTTCAGGCCGCCGTCGTTCAGGCGCAGCAACTCGGAGAGGCGCGGCAGCGTCTGGTGGGTGTTGACGATGCCGGGTTGCGGCGGCGAATAGAAGGCCAGGCGGGCCGGCGGCGCATCGGCCGCGAAGGCGCGGACTATGTCCAGGCGGCCGACTTCCAGCGCTCCCATGCGCTCGCGCAGCGCGGCTTCGAGGGCGTTCTCCCAGCCGGTCTCGATATGCAGCTTGGTCCACAGGCCGGCCAGGCCTTCGAGCCCATGCTTGGCCAGCCAGGGCTTGAGCTTGCCCTCGGTCTGGACCTTTTCCTGCAGCGCGCGCAGCGCTTCGAGGCGGGCCGAAAGCTCGGACTGGCGGGCGATCTGGCTGTTGGCGTCAAGCTGCGCAGCGGCACGGGCCTCGTCCAGCGCCGGCACCTGCTCGGACAGCTCATGCAGACGGGCATCCATCAGCTCGCGCTGTTCGTCGGCGGCTTCGCTCTGGGCCTTGAGTTCGGCCAGCTTGTCCTGGTCGGGCACGGCCAGGCCGGCACGCTCGGTCGCAAGGCGCTCGCGGCGGGTGCGCAAGGTGCGCGACTGTTCGTCGATGTTGCGGCTGTCGGCGGCCAGCACCTGGATCTGCTGCTGGACTTGCGTCACGTGGACCCGCTGCTCGTTGGCGCGGCCCTGGGCGGCACGCAGCAGGTCTTCGCTGTTCGGCAGGTTGAGCGACTGCTCCTCGGCCTGGGCGGCGAGGACCTCGCTCTGCTCCTCGGCCATGGCGATCTGGGCGGCGATGCTTTCCAGCTCGTCGTTCGCCTCGGCGCAGCGCTGCTGCCATTGCTCGTTCTGGGCATTCAGCTCGGCCAGGCGTTGCTCGACGCGGTTGCGGCCCTCGACCACGTAGCGGATGCGTTCCTCCAGCCGGCTCACTTCCAGCTGGGCTTCAGCGAAGCGCCCCTGCGAGGCATGCAGCTCGTCGCCGGCGGCGTAATGGGCCTGGCGCACCGTCTCCAGCTCGGCCTCGACATGGCGCAGCTCGGCCGTGCGGGCCTCCAGCGCATTGACCGCTTCCAGCTGGGCCGTCTTGACGCGCGCTTCCTCGCCCGCGGCATCGCGGTGCTTGAGGAACCACAGCTGGTGCAGCTTGAGCGTGCCCTGGTCCTGCAGCGAACGGTAGCTGGCGGCGACCTCGGCCTGGCGCTCCAGCTTGTCGAGGTTGTTGTTCAGCTCGCGCAGGATGTCCTCGACCCGGGTCAGGTTCTCGCGCGTGTCCTTGAGCCGGTTCTCGGTCTCGCGGCGGCGTTCCTTGTACTTGGAGACCCCGGCGGCCTCCTCGAGGAACATGCGCAGTTCCTCAGGCTTGGATTCGATGATGCGGCTGATCGTGCCCTGGCCGATGATGGCGTAGGCGCGTGGACCCAGGCCGGTGCCAAGGAACACGTCCTGCACGTCGCGGCGCCGCACCGGCTGGTTGTTGATGAAGTAGCTGGAGGTGCCGTCGCGGGTCAGCACGCGCTTGACCGCGATCTCGGTGAACTGGTTCCACTGGCCGCCGGCCCGGGCGTCTTCATTGCTGAACACCAGCTCCACGCTGGCGCGGCTGGCCGGCTTGCGGTTGCCCGAGCCGTTGAAGATCACGTCCTGCATGGACTCGCCGCGCAGCTCGCTGGCCTTGCTCTCGCCCAGCACCCAGCGCACGGCGTCCATGATGTTGGACTTGCCGCAGCCGTTCGGTCCGACCACGCCGACCAGCTGACCCGGCAGCTGGAAATTGGTCGGGTCGGCAAAGGACTTGAAGCCCGAGAGCTTGATCGAGTTCAGGCGCATGGCTTGAGGAATCCGACTTCTAAGCCGTTGATTTATCGAAAGAAAAGCCCCTCGGCGGGGCTTTGTCTCGGGGCCGGATGATACCATCGGCCCCTCCCCGAAATTGCGTTGCGCCTGGCCCTCGGACAGGCGTGCGCCCGCATGGAACAGAACATGGCCAAGACCGCCCCCGCTGCCGCCAAGAAGCCGGCTGCCAAGACCGCTGCCAAGCGCCCGAACAAGGCCTCGAACAAGGCCGCGCCCAAGATGCGGGAGATGCCGCCCAACCCGCCTTCGCGCCCCAGCAAGGAAATCCACGCCTTCCCCAACCCGGCCCCCGAGCGCGACTACGTGATCCAGTTCCAGGTGCCCGAGTTCACCTGCCACTGCCCGCTGACCGGCCAGCCCGACTTCGCCCACTTCACCATCGACATGATCGCGGACCAGTACTGCGTCGAGCTGAAGAGCCTGAAGATGTACTTCTGGAGCTATCGCGACGAAGGCGCTTTCCACGAGAAAGTGACCAACACCATCCTCGAGGACATCGTGAAGGTCACCGACCCGCGCTTCATCCGCATCACCGCCAAGTGGTACGTGCGCGGCGGCATCTACACCAATGTGGTGGTCGAGCATCGCAAGAAGGGCTGGAAGCCCCAACCGCGCGTGGATCTGCCTTCGCACTCGTTCGAGTCCGGCCTGCTGCGCTGATCCCAGCTTGGCCTTCGCCTTTGACCCCAGCACCCAGGCCCGCGCGGTCGAGGTGCGCCGCAGCCGCATCGACGGCTATGGGGTGTTCGCCGCCGAGGCCATTCCGGCCGAGGCGCTGATAGGCTGGCTCACCGGCGAGGCCATCACCGTGGCCGAAGCCCGGCGCCGTGCCGAAGGTCGCCAGCGGCTGATGCTGGTCGAGCTGTCGAACAGCCGCGCCATCGATGCCACGCGCTCGGCCGACGCCATGCGCTTCACCAACCATGGCTGCCAGCCCAATGCGCGGCTGCGGGTCGAGGACGGCGAGATCGCCATCCTGGCCCTGCGCGGTATCGCCTCGGGCGAAGAGATCACCGTGGACTACGGCAGCAGCCACCATGAAGGCAGGCTGGCCTGCCGCTGCGGCGCGGCCGGCTGCGCGGGCTGGCTCTGAACTGGCTCAGCGCTTCATCACCGGGTTGCGCCGCCAGTCCTCGTACTTCTCGTCCACCAGGCGCAGGCTGTTGAGCCCGGCCAGGTGGCGCTTGAGCATGGCGTCGAACTCGGCCAGCCGGTGCAGGCAGGCGCTGCGGCGCGACCAGCCCACGTAGTTCAGCGCCTCGGCCGCGAAAGGCTTGAGCGCCTTGTACTTGGCCTCATTGCCGCTGGAGATCAGGTGCGAGAGCGCCGGGTAATGCGGCGAGATGAAATAGTCGATGCGGCCGGCGTCCAGCTTCAGGAAGTTCTCCTTGATGCCGGGGCCGATCTCGACGTTGAGGTTCTGCTCTATGAACTCGTCCAGCCCGTCGCCGAAGCGGGTGCCGTGCGTGGCACCGCCGCGCAGGCCGCGCAAGTCTTCGCGCTTGGTGAACCTGAGCTCCTGCCCCACGCGAACGAAGACCGAGGTCGGGTTGGTGAAGATCGGCGTCTCGGCATAGACCAGGAACTGCTCGCGCTCGGCATTGCGCTTGAGCTCGGTGATGATGTCCACCTCGCCGAACCTGGCGGTCTGCAGCACCCGGACGAAGGGGCCCACATAGCGCAGCTCATAGGGCAGCTTGATAGCCTGCAGCACCGAGAGCACCACGTCGACGCTGGCACCGCGCAGCGCCTCGCCGTCGTACCAGGCATAGGGCGGGAACTCCGGATCGGCCGTGACCACGACCTTGTTGCAAGCCGGCTGCCCTTGGGCCGCGCAGCCCGGCGCCAAGCCTGCAGCCAGGGCGATCACAAGCAGGATCTGGTGGATGCGCATCGAGTCCTCCCCCAGGCCGGCATCCGGCCAAGACATCGTGGACGCTCCCCTATCATGGCGGCATGTCATTGCCTGTCAATCCGCGCCTCGACCTGTTACATCCCTACCCCTTTGAGCGTTTGCGCGCCCTGACACAAGGCATAGAGCCCAATCCTGAATTCCGCCCCATCTCGCTGGGCATGGGCGAGCCCAAGCATCCGGCACCGGCCGTGGTCGAGCAGGCGCTGGTCGCCGGCCTCAAGGGCCTCTCGAACTACCCGGCCACGCTGGGCACGCCGGCGCTGCGCCAGGCCATAGGCGCCTGGATTGCACGCCGCTATGGCGTCAGCCTGGACGCCGACACGCAGTTGCTGCCGGTCAACGGCTCGCGCGAGGCCTTGTTCGCCTTTGCCCAGACCGTGATCGACCCGAGCCGGCCCGGCGCCACCGTGGTCTGCCCCAATCCGTTCTACCAAATCTACGAGGGCGCGGCCCTCTTGGCGGGTGCGCAGACGGCCTTCGCCAACAGCGACCCGAAGCGCAACTACGCCGCCGACTGGTCGCAGATCGACGAGGCCACCTGGACCCGCACCCAGCTGCTCTATGTCTGCTCGCCGGGCAACCCGACCGGGGCCGTGATGCCGCTGGACGAATGGCGAATGCTGTTCGAGCTGAGCGACCGCCACGGCTTCGTCATCGCATCGGACGAGTGCTATTCCGAGATCTACTTCCGCGAAGAGGCCCCGCTGGGCGCGCTCGAGGCTGCGGCGAAACTGGGCCGCAGTGACTTCCGCCAACTGGTCGTGTTCAGCAGCCTGTCCAAGCGCTCCAACGTGCCGGGCCTGCGCTCGGGCTTCGTGGCCGGCGATGCCGAGTTGCTGAAGAAGTTCCTGCTGTACCGCACCTACCACGGCAGTGCCATGAGTCCCCTGGTCCAGACCGCCAGCGTGGCCGCCTGGAACGACGAGGCCCATGTGGTGGCCAACCGGGCCGAGTACCGCGCCAAGTTCGAGCGGGTGACGCCGCTGCTGGCCGAGGTGCTGGACGTGGCCCTGCCCGACGCCGGCTTCTACCTCTGGGCAGCCGTGCCCGGCGACGATGACATCGCCTTCGCCCAGGGCCTGCTGGCTCAATACAATGTCGCGGTCCTGCCGGGCAGCCTGTTGGCCCGAGAGGCGCATGGGCACAACCCGGGCGCCGGACGGATACGCCTGGCCCTGGTGGCCGACCAAGCCGAATGCCTGGAAGCGGCCGAACGCCTAGCCCGCTTCACCAAGACCTACCTAGCCTCCCTCTCCTCTTCTTCCTCATGAGCCAACAACTGCAATCCGTCATCGACCTCGCCTGGGAAGGTCGCACCTCGCTGAGCCCGACCGCCGCCCCCGCCGAGGTGCGCGAGGCCGTCGAGCATGTGATCGCCGAGCTGGACGCCGGCCGGTTGCGCGTGGCAGAGCGCCAGGGCGTGGGCCAGTGGACCGTCCACCAGTGGATCAAGAAGGCCGTGCTGCTGTCCTTCCGCCTGAACGACAACCACCTGATGGCCTCGGGCGAGCTGAACTTCTTCGACAAGGTGCCGACCAAGTTCGCTGGCCTGAGCGAGGAAGCGATACGCGCCACCGGCGTGCGCGTGGTGCCGCCGGCCGTGGCCCGCCGCGGCAGCTTCCAGGGCAGGAACGTGGTGCTGATGCCTTCCTACGTGAACATCGGCGCCTATGTGGACGAAGGCACGATGGTGGACACCTGGGCCACCGTCGGCTCCTGCGCCCAGATCGGCAAGAACGTGCACCTCTCCGGCGGCGTCGGCATCGGCGGCGTGCTGGAGCCGCTGCAGGCCAACCCGACCATCATCGAGGACAACTGCTTCGTCGGCGCCCGCTCGGAAGTGGTCGAGGGCGTGATCGTCGAGGAGAACTCGGTGATCTCTATGGGCGTCTACATCGGCCAGAGCACGCCTATCTACGACCGCGAGACCGATACCGTGAGCTACGGCCGCGTGCCGGCCGGCTCGGTGGTGATCAGCGGTTCGCTGCCCAAGGCCGAGGGCAAATACAGCCTGTACGCTGCCATCATCGTCAAGAAGGTCGATGCCGGCACCCGCGCGAAAACCAGCATCAACGACCTGCTGCGCGCCTGATACGGTTGCCGGTGGTTCTGTCACACAGGGAGTCCGCATGAGTGGTGGGAACATGGAGCGCATCCTGCGCCTGATGGCCGAAAAGGGCGCGTCGGACGCCTACCTCTCGGCGGCCATGCCGGTGCTGATACGCATCAACGGCCAGATGCTGCAGCTGTCGGACCAGCAGCTGACGCCCTCGCAGCCGCGCCAGCTGATCTCCGAGGTCATCGACCAGGCGGCGCTGGACGAGCTGGACAAGACCGGCGAGCTGAACATGGCGGTCTCGGTGTCCAAGGTCGGCAGTTTCCGGCTCTCGGGCTTTCGCCAGCGCGGCTCCATTGCCGCCGTGTTCCGCCATATCCCGCACCAGATTCCCTCGCTGGACAGCCTCAACCTGCCGGACATCCTGGGCAAGCTGATCCTGGAAAAGCGCGGCCTGATCCTGATGGTGGGCGCCACCGGCACCGGCAAGAGCACCACGCTCGCCTCGATGCTGGAGATGCGCAACCAGAACATGACCGGCCACATCCTCACGATCGAGGACCCGGTCGAGTTCCTGTTCAGCAACAAGCGCTCGGTGGTCAACCAGCGCGAGGTCGGGCGCGACACGGCCTCGCTGCAGGTGGCTCTGAAGAACGCGCTGCGCCAGTCGCCGGACTGCATCCTGATCGGCGAAATCCGCGACCGCGAGACCATGACGGCTGCGATCTCATACGCGCTGTCAGGCCACCTGGTGCTGGCCACGCTGCACGGCAACAACAGCTACCACGCGCTGAACCGCATCCTGTCCTTCTACACGCCGGAATCACGTCCGGCCCTGCTGAACGACTTGTCGGCCGGCCTCAAGGCCATCATCTCGCAGCGCCTGGTGCGGGCCACGGCCGGTGGCCGCGTGCCGGTGACGGAAATCCTGCTGAACACCAAGCTGGTGTCGGAGCTGATCGAGAAGTCCGACTTCAACGGCGTCAAGGAGGCGATGGAAAAGTCCATCGCCGAGGGCTCGCAGACCTTTGAGGAGCATTTCGCCAAGCTGATACGCGACGGCGTGATCACACGCGAGGAAGGCCTGCTGTTCGCCGATTCGCCGACCAATCTGATCTGGCGTCTGCAGAACGAGAACGCCAGCGAGAACAAGCAGGCGCCCAAGAAGGAAGAAGTGGCCAGCGACCAGGCCAGCTTCACCGAGATCCAGCTCGACGTGCATGGTGGGTGAATGAGCGATGCGACGCTGCCCCTGGTCGAGGCGCTGATCGCCCGGCCCTCGGTCACGCCCGAGGACGGCGGCTGCCAGGACCTGATCGCGAACCGCTTGAAGAAAGCCGGCTTCGAATGCGAGCGGCTGGACAGCGGCCCGGCCGATTTCCGCGTCAGCAATCTGTGGGCCATCAAGCGCGGCAGCGCGTCTGACGGCCCGGTGCTGGTGATGGCCGGCCATACCGACGTGGTACCGCCGGGCGAACTGGCGGACTGGAAGTCACCGCCCTTCGTGCCCAGCTACCGTGATGGCCGCCTGCATGGCCGTGGCGCGGCCGACATGAAGACCTCGGTGGCCGCCATGGTGGTGGCGGCCGAGCAGTTCGTCGCCAGCCATCCGACGCACCGCGGCAGCGTCGCCCTGTTGCTGACCAGCGACGAGGAAGGACCGGCGCGCGACGGCACGGTGGTCTGCTGCGAAAGGCTCAAGGCCCGCGGCCAGCGGCTGGACTATTGCATAGTCGGCGAGCCCACCTCGGTGAACAAGCTCGGCGACATGGCCAAGAACGGCCGCCGCGGCACGCTCAGCGGCCGGCTGCGCGTGATCGGCATCCAGGGCCATGTGGCCTATCCGCAGCTGGCGCGCAACCCAATCCACCAGGCGGCTCCTGCGCTGGCCGAGCTGACGGCCACCGAATGGGACCGCGGCAACGACTACTTTCCCGCGACCAGCTTCCAGATCTCCAACATCGCGGCCGGCACCGGTGCCGGCAATGTGATCCCGGGCGAGCTGAAGCTGGATTTCAATTTCCGCTTTTCGACCGAGTCCACGCCGGAAAGCCTCAAGACCCGGGTCCACGCCTTGCTGGACCGCCACGGCCTCGACTACCGCCTGGAATGGACGCTGGGCGGCGAGCCCTTCCTGACTCCGGTGGGCAACCTGACCGAGGCGCTGGCCGCTGCCATCGAAACCGAGACCGGCCTGAAGCCGGCGCTCTCGACCACGGGCGGCACTTCGGACGGCCGCTTCATCGCCAAGATCTGCCCGCAGGTGATCGAGTTCGGACCCATCAACGCCAGCATCCACAAGATCGACGAATACGTGCCGGTGGCCGACATAGAACCCCTGACCGCCATCTACCGGCGCACCCTGGAAAGCCTGCTGCTGTGACAAGCACCCTGATCGCCTGCATAGAGGCACAAGCCGCCCGCCTGACCGAGGCGGGCGTTTCATTTGGGCATGGCACGACCAATGCCTTCGACGAAGCGGCCTGGCTGGCACTGTGGTCGCTGGGCCTGCCGCTGGACCAGCTCGACGAGCATGAGCAGCAAGACCTGGCCCCCGACCAGCTGGCCAGGATAGAGGCCCTGGTCGGTGAGCGCATCTGCAGCCGCAAGCCGGCCGCCTACCTGACCCGCGAAGCCTGGCTGCAGGGCGTGCCCTTCTACGTGGACGAGCGCGCCATCGTGCCGCGCAGCTTCATCGCCGAGCTGATCGCCGACGCCAGCATCGATGCCTGGCTGTCCGACCAGACCCGGCGCGTGCTGGACCTCTGCACCGGCAACGGCAGCCTGGCCGTGCTGGCCGCCATGGCCTGGCCCGAGGTCTCGGTCGATGCCATCGACCTGAGCCCGGAAGCACTGCAGGTGGCCCGCATCAATGTGGACAAGCATGGTCTGCAGGAGCGCATCCGCCTGCTCCAGGGCGACGGTCTGAAGCCGGCCCAAGGCCCCTACGACCTGATTCTCTGCAACCCGCCCTACGTCAACAGCGGCTCCATGGCCAAGCTGCCGGCCGAGTACCGCGCCGAGCCCGAGCTGGCCCTGGCCGGTGGTGCCGACGGCATGGATTTCATCCGCCAGCTGCTGGCCGATGCGCCGGCCTGCCTCAGCGAGCATGGCGTGCTTGTGCTCGAGATCGGCAACGAGCGAGAGTTCTTTGAAGCCGCGTTCCCGAACCTGGAAGTGGCCTGGATGGAAACCACGTCCGGCGATGACCAGGTCCTGCTAGTTACCCGAGAGGCGCTGACCGCCGAATGATCACGTTAAGAAACATCACGCTGCGACGCGGCACCAAGATCGTCCTGGACGACGCCAGCGTCACGCTGCAACCCGGCGAAAAGGTCGGCCTGGTCGGCCGCAACGGCGCCGGCAAGTCCAGCCTGTTCTCGCTGCTGACCGACCGCCTGCAAAGCGACAAGGGCGATATCGAGATCCCGCGCCAATGGGCCGTCGGCGAAGTCGCGCAGAACATGCCCGAGACCGAGATGCCGGCCACCGAGTTCGTGCTGGAAGGCGACACCCGCCTGATGGCCGCGCGCAAGGCACTGGAAGAAGCCGAGGCCGCCGAGGACGGCCATGCCATGGCCGATGCCCACGGCATGCTGATGGACGCCGGCGCCTTCGATGCCAAGCCGCGCGCTCAAGCGCTGCTGATGGGCTTGGGCTTCAAGGGCGCGCAGGTCGATGCACCGGTCAACAGCTTCTCGGGTGGCTGGCGCATGCGGCTGCAACTGGCCCGTGCCCTGATGTGTCCGGCCGACCTGATGTTGCTGGACGAGCCGACCAATCACCTGGACCTGGACGCCCTGGTCTGGCTGGAAGCCTGGCTGCAGCGCTACGAAGGCACGCTGATCATCATCAGCCATGACCGCGAGTTCCTCGACGCGATCACCAAGGTGACGCTGCATCTCGACGAGGCCAAGCTGATGCGCTACGGCGGCAACTACACGGCTTTCGAGGCCATGCGCGCCGAGCGTCTGGTCTTGCAGCAGGCGGCGTTCGAAAAGCAGCAGGACCGCATGGCCCATCTGCAGAAGTTCATTGACCGCTTCAAGGCCAAGGCCAGCAAGGCCAAGCAGGCACAAAGCCGGGTCAAGGCGCTGGAGCGCATGGAAAAGCTGGCGCCGGTGCTCACCGCCTCGGACTTCTCGTTCGAGTTCCGCGAGCCGGTCAGCCTGCCCAATCCCATGCTGATGTTCGATGAAGTGGCCTGTGGCTATGACACTGACGAAGGCGAGAAGATCATCGTCCGCGGCATTGACCGCTCGGTGCTGGCCGGCCAGCGCATAGGCATCCTCGGCGCCAACGGCCAGGGCAAGTCCACGGTGGTGAAGACCGTGGCCCGTATGCAGCGGGCCATGGGCGGCAAGATCACCGAGGGCAAGGGCCTATCCATAGGCTACTTTGCCCAGCAGGAAATGGACGTGCTGCGGCCAGACGAAGGTCCGCTGTCCCACATGGTCCGGCTGGCCAAGGAAGTCAGCCCCTCGGCCCGCGAACAGGAGCTGCGCGACTTCCTCGGCCAGTTCCGCTTCGTAGGCGACATGGTCAACCAGGCCGTGGGCAGCCTCTCCGGAGGCGAGAAGGCACGCCTGGTGCTGGCCATGTTGGTCTGGCAGCGCCCCAACCTCTTGCTGCTGGACGAGCCGACCAACCACCTGGACCTGCAGACCCGCGAGGCGCTCTCGATGGCGCTGAACGAGTTCGAGGGTACGGTGATGCTGGTCAGCCATGACCGCGCCCTGCTGCGCGAGGTCTGCGACGAGTTCTGGCTGGTCACCAAGGGTGGTGTCGGCCCCTTCGACGGCGACCTGGACGACTACCAGAAGTGGCTGCTGGAACAGTCCAAGGAAGCGGCCAAGCTGGCCAAGGAGGCCGCGAAGAAAGCGGCCTCGGCTCCGTCTGCGCCAGTGGTGGTGGCTGCGCCGCCGCCCGCACCCATCACTTCACGCGAGGATCGCAAGGCCAGCGGCCAGGCTCGCCAGAAGCTGGCCGAACAGACCCGCCCGCTGCGCAAGGAGATGGAAGGCATAGACGCCAGGCTGAACAAGCTGGCGGACGAGCGCACGGCCATTGAATCCAAGCTGGCCGATGGCTCGACCACCCCGGCGCAGATTGCCGAACACGGCAAGCGCCTGAAAGCGATCCACGACGAACTGGAGGCCGCCGAGATGCGCTGGCTGGAGCTCAGCGGCCAGGTCGACGCACTGCACGCAGCAGCCGACTAGCGCACCAAGACCGCGGCCATCGCCAGCGCCGCGGGCAGCGCCTGCACGAACAGGATCTTCTTGCCCACCGTGGCCGCGCCATAGACGCCGGCCACGACCACGCAGCCCAGGAAGAACAGCTGAACGTCAAGCTTGCCCGCGACCAGGCCCCAGGCCAGGCCCGCGGCCAGGAAGCCGTTGTACAGCCCCTGATTCGCCGCCAGCACCTTGCTGGCCTCGGCGAAGTCCGGCTCCAGCCGGAACACCTTGCGCCCCAGCGGCTTGGTCCAGAAGAACATCTCCAGCACCAGGAAGTACAGGTGCAGCAGGGCCACCAGGCCCACCAGCAGCTTCGCCACGATTTCCATCTCGCTTCTCTCCTTGGACCCGGGATCGGGTCGAATACCCATTTAAATTGTGTGCAATTAAATTGCCAGCTACATTATTGCCCATGAACCGCAGCAAGACACCCCGCAGCGCCGAGCCGGCCGACGACTGGCTCAAGCTCGACCATCAGCTCTGCTTCGCCCTGTACTCCGCCTCGCTGGCCATGACCAAGCTCTACAAGCCTTTGCTGGAGCCGCTGGGCCTGACCTATCCGCAATACCTCGTGATGTTGGTGCTGTGGGAGCAGGATGGCATCAGCGTTTCCACGCTGGGCCAGCGTCTGACGCTGGACTCGGGGACGCTGACACCGCTGCTCAAGCGGCTTGAAGCCATGGGACTGGTCAGCCGCCAGCGCTCTGCCGAAGACGAACGGCGCGTCGAACTGTTCCTGTCGCCGCAAGGCCGCTCGCTGAAGAGCCTGGCCCAAGAAATTCCGCCGCAGCTGGCTTGCGCCGCTGCCTGCTCGCTGCAAGAGCTCGCTTCACTGACCCGCCGCCTGCACGAGCTGCGTGGCGCCCTTTCCTCACCCCCACCCTCCTCCACTGAAAAGGAATGAAGACCATGGCCCTCGACAAAGTCCTCTACACCGCCCGTGCCACTTCGACCGGCGGCCGCGAAGGCAAGTCCGCCTCCAGTGATGGCGCACTGAACGTCGCGCTGTCGACGCCGCGTGAACTCGGCGGCGCCGGCGGCCCCGGCACCAATCCCGAGCAGTTGTTCGCGGCCGGCTATTCGGCCTGCTTCATCGGCGCGATGAAGGCCGTGGCCGGCAAGATGAAGCTGGCACTGCCGGCCGATCTGTCGATCACCGCCGATGTCGGCATCGGCCCGATTCCCGCTGGCTTCGGCATCCAGGTCGCCATGGCGATCAGCCTGCCCGGCATGGAGCGCGCACAGGCCGAGGCCCTGGTCGCTGCCGCCCACCAGGTCTGCCCCTACTCGAACGCCACCCGCGGCAACATCGACGTGACGCTGACCATCGTCTAAGGACGGAGGGCCGTCGAAGGGTCAGGCCAGCAACTGCAGCAGCAGTTCTATCCTGGCCTTGACCGGGCTCAGCGCTCCCGCGCTGGGCAGCTCGCCGCCTATCACCGGGCCCGCATCGCAGCGCGTGCTTCTCAGCACGGACACACCGCGGTCGCGGGCCTTCTGCAATGCAGCTGTGAGGCCGTTGGACAAGGTGCCGTTGCCGGTCCCGGCGACGACGATGCCATGAACGCCGTGGGCCAACATCGCCTCCACGACCCGACCATCGGCACCTGCATGGTTCTGGACAATCTCGACCCAGGGCCATTGGCTTGCATCGCGCGCGATGCGCGACAGGCCCAGCGGCGGCAGTTCCGCTTCAGCTTGCGACAGCCATCTCACGCGCCCTTCCTCGACCGTTCCAAGGGCGCCGCCTTCCACCGAGGCAAATGCATCGATGGCGTAGCTATGAACCTTGCGCAAGCGGGTCGCCCCATGAATCCGACCGGCAAGCACGGCGAACACGCCTGAGGCAGCCTGCGAGGCGACAGCCACGGCATCCAGCAAGTTCTGCGGGCCGTCGGCCTGCAGGGCGGTCGACGGGCGCATGGCTGCGGTCAACACGACCGGCTTGCGCGGCGCGAGCACCCGCATCAGCAAGTAGGCGGTTTCTTCCAGGGTGTCGGTTCCATGGGTGATGACCACGCCTCGCACATCGTCACGCTGCAGGTGCCGGTCAACAGCCTGCGCGAGCCGCTGCCAGGTCGCAAAGTCCATGTCCTTGCTGTCCAGCTGCGCGACCTGCTCCGTCTCCAGCTTGAACGCCGCCAGCGGCGGTGCCGCAAGCACCAATTGATCCACGCCGACCTGGCCAGCCTTGTAGCCGACGTTGTCCGCGGCATCCGCCGCCTTGCCGGCGATGGTGCCTCCTGTACCGAGGATGACGATGCGTTCAGCTTTGTCTTGCAATTTGAAATTCCTGGATGAAAATACAGCCACTGGATAAATGACCAGCCAGCAACCTGCCGCAGAGGACCTCGTGGACGACAGCCCCAAACTCACCGCCCGACAGCAGCAAATCCTCGACCTGGTGCGCGAGTCCATCGCGCAGACCGGCGCCCCACCCACCCGAGCCGAAATCGCCGCCGAACTGGGCTATCGCTCGGCCAATGCGGCTGAGGAGCATCTGCAGGCCTTGGCTCGCAAGGGCGTGATCGAACTGGTGGGCGGCACCTCCCGCGGGATCCGGCTGAAGTCTGACACATTGCGCGCGCTGAACGCGGCTCGCGAGCGCCAGCAATTCAACTTGCCCTTGCCTGGCATTAGCCAATTGAGCCTGCCGCTGGTCGGCCGTGTTGCCGCTGGCAGCCCTATCCTGGCCCAGGAACACATCGAGCAGCACTACAGCGTGGAGCCTGGCCTGTTCGCCCGCAAGCCCGACTACCTGCTGAGGGTCAAGGGCATGAGCATGCGGGACGTCGGCATCGTCGATGGCGACTTGCTTGCCGTGCAGAAGACCAGCGAGGCTCGCAACGGACAGATCGTGGTCGCCCGTATTGGCGAAGAGGTCACCGTCAAGCGCTTCCGTCGCGGCCGCAATGGCATTGAGTTGCTGCCCGAGAACCCCGACTTCGAGCCCATCCTGGTGGGTGCAGGCGATGAGAGCTTCGCGCTTGAAGGTTTGGCCGTGGGGCTGATCCGCTCGCAGTTTTGAGTTGGAGCGGACCAACATGGTGAGCAAAGCTTTGCATCGCGACGAATGCCGGGAACTGGAACAGATTCCGAACGTCGGCCCAGCCGCCGCGGCCGACCTACGCTTGCTTGGCATAAGCAAGCCGCAGCAGCTCAAAGGGCGTGATGCATTCGTGCTCTACCAGGAACTCTGCGCGCGCACCGAGCAGCGCCACGATCCCTGCGTGCTGGACACCTTCATGGCCGCCGTTGATTTCATGGCGGGCGCGGCACCGTCACCCTGGTGGCATTACACGGCGCAGCGCAAGGCGCTCTACGGGCATATCTGAGAGGCTTCCGGCAGTATGTCGGTTACTCCCCGGCGCCTGCTCGAAAGACACAAGTTTGTAATCGTGTAAAGAAAAAGCCCTGGATACTTTCATATCCAGGGCTTTCAATATTTGGCGGAGTGGACGGGGCTCGAACCCGCGACCCCCGGCGTGACAGGCCGGTATTCTAACCAACTGAACTACCACTCCGCGTGGAGCAATTTATGCAATTCCTTTGCTCTCGAGTTTGTCGCCAAACTCTCGCTTGAGAGATTGCCAAGCTTGCCAAACTTGCCCGTCTTGCGACGGGATTGACCAACTAAATTGGCGTCCCCTAGGGGATTCGAACCCCTGTAATCACCGTGAAAGGGTGGTGTCCTAGGCCTCTAGACGAAGGGGACTAATCTTTCGTTACCTGAACTGCGCGCCACGCAAGTAGAAACTTGGTGGAGGTAAGCGGGATCGAACCGCTGACCTCTTGCATGCCATGCAAGCGCTCTCCCAGCTGAGCTATACCCCCGTTTGTCAGGGCGCGCTGTTCAAGCGATGGTGACAGTATATCACCAAAATACCAGCCTTCATTCAATTGACTGAATGCTGATATCAGCAAACCTTGGCGGAGTGGACGGGGCTCGAACCCGCGACCCCCGGCGTGACAGGCCGGTATTCTAACCAACTGAACTACCACTCCGCGTGGAGCAATTTGTGCAATCTCTCTGCTCTCGAGTTTGTCGCCAAACTCTCGTTGGAGAGATTACCAAGCTTGCCAAACTTGGCGTCCCCTAGGGGATTCGAACCCCTGTAATCACCGTGAAAGGGTGGTGTCCTAGGCCTCTAGACGAAGGGGACTAATCCTTCGTTACCTGAACCGCGCGCCACTCAAGTAGAAACTTGGTGGAGGTAAGCGGGATCGAACCGCTGACCTCTTGCATGCCATGCAAGCGCTCTCCCAGCTGAGCTATACCCCCAATCAAACTACTCGGCTTGCGCCTTTGGTTTACTCGACTGGTTGCTTCACTACTCTTTCGAATCAGTGAATCGCGCTGTTCAAGCAAGACGACGATTATAGGACGATTTTCAGACGGCGCGCAAGCGCTCAATCACTTTTTCTTTGTCGAACAGCTCGAGCATCGCATCGACCGAAGGCGTCTGCGCTCGACCGCAGACCAGCACCCGCACCGGGATGGCCAGTTGCGGCATCTTTAGACCCTGTGCACCGATCACTTCCTTGATCGCCGCCTGGATGCTCGCTTTGTTCCATTCGATGGTGGCAAAGCGCTCGGCAAGCTGAGCCAGCGCCGGCTTGATTGCCTCGCTCACGTGGGTCGCAAGGTCCTCCGCTGAAGGAGTGACTGGCACGAAGTACATAGCCAGCCAATCGGCCAACGCCACCGTCGTAGCACAGCGATCCTTGAACAGCGCGCACATCGGCTGCAGCTGCTCCACGTCGGCTGCAATACCACGCTTGGCAAGCTGCTCAGCGACCAAGGCCGCCAGGCGCGCTTCGTCGATCTGCTTGATGTACTGGCTGTTGACCCAATCCAGCTTGGCCGGATCCCACTGAGCGGGGCTCTTGGACAAATGCGAGCCATCGAACCAGCTCACCAGTTGTTCACGCGAGAACAGCTCATCGTCACCATGGCTCCAGCCCAGGCGCGACAAGTAGTTCAGCATGGCCTCCGGCAGATAGCCGTTCTCTTCATAGGCCGTCACGCTGACCGCGCCGCGGCGCTTGGACAGCTTCAGGCCGTCGTCGCCCAGGATGATGGGCAGATGGCCGAAGGCAGGCAGCGGCGCATTCAGCGCCTTGAAGATGTTGATCTGCCAGGGCGTGTTGTTGATGTGTTCGTCACCGCGGAAAACGTGGGTGATCTTCATGTCGTAGTCATCGACGACCACGGCGAAGTTGTAGGTCGGCACGCCGTCCGGCCTAAGAATGATCAGGTCGTCGATCTCGCGGTTGTTGATCGTGATCGGCCCCTTGACGACGTCATCCCAGGTCACGTCGCCATCGATGGGATTCTTGAAGCGCACGACCGGCGGCACATCGACCGGCACCGTCGGCAGTTGCTTGCCCGCTTCGGGGCGCCAGGTGCCGTCGTAGCGACGCTTCTCGCCGCGCGCATCCTGCGCAGCCTTCATGGTCTCGAGCTGCTCGGGCGTGCAGTAGCAGCGGTAGGCCTTGCCCTCGGTAATCAGTTGCTCGACGACGGCGTGATAGCGATCCAGTCGCTGCATCTGGTAGATCGGGCCTTCGTCGTACTCCAGGCCCAGCCAGTGCATGGCGGCCATGATCTGGTCGACCGAATCCTGCGTCGAGCGGGCCACGTCGGTGTCCTCGATGCGCAGCACGAACTGGCCACCATGGTGGCGGGCGTAGGCCCACGAGTACAGCGCCGTACGGGCCGTGCCCAGATGCAGGAAACCGGTGGGCGAAGGAGCGATGCGGGTGCGCACCGTGGGGTTGGCTTGTTGGCTCATCAGTTCTTCAAGGTGGAAAGGCCGCGCAGCAGGTCGTCGCAGATGTCGTCGACATGCTCCAGGCCGACAGCCAGGCGCATCAGGCCCTGGCTGATGCCGGCCGCCTGCCTTTGCTCTTCGCTCAGGCGGCCATGCGAGGTTGTTGCCGGGTGGGTGATGATGGACTTGGTATCACCCAGGTTCGTGGCGATGCTCAGCACACGGGTGCTGTCAATCACATGGAAGGCGGCTGCACGCGCCTCTTCGGGCGTTGCTGCCTTCAGCTCGAAGGACAGCAGCGCCCCGCCCTGCCCGTTCTGCTGGCGCATCGCCAGCTCATGCTGGGGATGCGACTCCAGCGTCGGGTAGTAGACGCGTGCCACCTCGGGCCGGGCCTCCAGCCAGCGGGCCACGGCCAAGGCCTGCTCGCTCTGCGCCTTCATGCGCAGGCTCAGCGTTTCCAGGCCCTTGAGCACGACCCAGGCATTGAACGGCGAAAGCACCATGCCCACAGTGCGCAGCACAGGACCGAGCACATCACGGATCACTCGGCTGCTGCCACAAAGCGCGCCGGCCATCACTCGACCCTGGCCGTCCATGTACTTGGTGGCCGAGTGCATGACAAGATCGGCACCAAGCTCGACCGGCCGCTGCAAGGCGGGCGTCGAGAAGGTGTTGTCGACCACCAGCTGCGCGCCGGCCGCATGGGCCATGTCGGCCAGGGCCCGGATGTCGCAGACCTCGGTCAGCGGATTGGTGGGCGTCTCGGCAAACAGCAGCTTGGTCGCCGGCTTGATTGCCGCGCGCCACTCGGCCAGATCTGTCTGCGAGACGAACGTGGTCTCGACACCGAACTTGCCGAATTCCTTTGCGAACAGGTTGATGGTCGAGCCGAACACCGAGCGCGAGCACACCACATGGTCACCGGCCTTGAGCAAGCCCATACACAGCAGCAGGATGGCGCTCATGCCGCTGGACGTGGCGACAGCGGCTTCCGTGCCTTCCATTGCAGCAAGGCGGGCCTCCAGCGCACGCACCGTCGGGTTGCTGGTGCGCGAGTAGGTGAAGTCCTCGGAGTTGGCGAAGCGCCGGGCCGAGGTTTCGGCATCGGGCTGCACATAGGCACTAGTCAGGAACAGCGCCTCGGAGTTCTCGCCGTACTGGCTCGGCGCCAATGCGCTACGCACGGCCAGCGTCTCGGGGCGCAGGCCGGCTGGCAGGCGGGCCCGTGCGAGGCGGCGCTCTTCGTCGCTGGAACTCATCAGCCTTCGCTCCCGCTCTGCAGGGCCAGGCGGGTGCGGGCCGGGCCATCTTCTTCTTCCGGCTGCGACTTGCGCTGCGACTGGATGGCTGCAAAGTCATCGGCCGACACATCGCCGGTGATGTAATGGCCGTCGAAGCATGAGGCCTCGAAACCGCTGAGCCCCGGCCGCAGCGAGGCAACCACGCGCTTCATCGCATCCACGTCCTGGTAGATCAGCGCATCGGCGCCGATGTACTCGCGCACCTCCTCGATGCTGCGGCCATGAGCGATCAGCTCTTCCTTGGTCGGCATGTCGATGCCGTAGACATTGGGGAAGCGCACCGGCGGCGCCGCCGATGCCAGATAGACCTTGCGGGCGCCAGCCTCGCGGGCCATCTGCACGATTTCCTTGGAGGTCGTGCCGCGCACGATGGAGTCGTCCACCAGCAGCACGTTGCGCCCCTTGAACTCCAGGCCGATGGCATTGAGCTTCTGGCGCACCGATTTCTTGCGTGCGCCCTGCCCCGGCATGATGAAGGTGCGGCCTACGTAGCGGTTCTTGACGAAGCCTTCGCGGTAAGGCTTGCCGATGCGATGGGCCAGCTGCATGGCCGAGGGGCGGCTCGACTCGGGAATCGGGATCACCACGTCGATCTCGCTGGGCGGCATGGTCGAGATCAGGCGCTGGGCCAGGGTCTCGCCCATGTTCAGCCGGGCCTGGTAGACCGAGATGCCGTCCATCACCGAGTCCGGGCGGGCCAGGTAGACGAACTCGAACATGCAGGGATTCAGCGTCGGGCTCTCGGCGCATTGCTCAGTGTGCAGCTGGCCGTTCAGGTCGATGAACAGGGCCTCGCCCGGTGCCACGTCGCGCTCCAGCTTGTGGCCCGTGCCTTCCAGCGCCACGCTCTCGCTGGCGACCATGAATTCACCGTCGGCCGAACGGCCGAAGCACAGCGGACGGATGCCGAACGGGTCGCGGAAAGCCACCAGACCGTGGCCGGCGATCAGCGCGATCACGCCATAAGAGCCCTTGATGCGCTTGTGGACAGCCCGCACCGCTTTGAAGACGCCGGCCGGCGTCAGCGGCAGGTCGCGCGCGGCCAGCTCCAGCTCATGGGCCAGCACATTGATCAGCACCTCGGTATCGCTCTCGGTGTTGATGTGCCGACGGTCGATGTCGAACAGCTCGGCCTTCAGCGCATGGGCATTGGTCAGGTTGCCGTTGTGGACCAGCACCAGGCCGAACGGTGCGTTGACGTAGAACGGTTGGGCCTCTTCCTCGCTGTACGCATTGCCGGCCGTCGGATACCGCACCTGGCCCAGGCCCACCGTGCCCGGCAGCGCGCGCATGTTGCGAGTCCGGAATACGTCGCGCACCATGCCACGCGCCTTGTGCATGAAGCACTTGCCGCCTTGCATGGTGACGATGCCAGCGGCGTCCTGGCCGCGATGCTGGAGCAGCAGCAGCGCGTCGTAGATCAGCTGATTGACCGGCTGCTTGGAGAGCACTCCCACGATGCCGCACATGATTGAAGTCCTTGTTCCTGAATGTCTGAATCAACCTGTCCGCTCGTGACGGTCAGGCCGGGATGAATTTGACGAGCGAGTCCGGCAGCACCGGCTTGATGCCCTGCAGCAGCGCCAGCAGGGGCGGCGCCAGCACCGAGTCCTGCCAAGGTGGGGTCTCGCGGACCGGCGTCAAGCCGACCAGCAGCACCACGAGCAACGCAAAGAGCAGGCCGCGCAGCACGCCGAAACCAGCGCCGCCGACGCGATCAATCAGGCTCAGCGGCGTGGCCTGGATCAGCAGGCGGACCAGCTTGGCACCCAGGCTCCAGACCAGCAGCACCAGCAAGAAGGCCAGCAGGAAGGCGCAGACCTGCAAGGTGGCCGGGCTCAGCCGCTGCTCCGGCAGCCACTGGGCGATGTACGGCGATACATGGGGAGCCGCGAAATAGGCAACAAACCAGCCGACGATGGACAGGATCTCGAACACCAGGCCGCGCCATAGCCCCACGCCGACCGACACGGCCAACAAGGCCAGCAGAATCCAGTCGAGCGCGGTCATGGGCGGCCTCGCGGTCTCGTCAGAGTGTCAGAACCGCAACTGACAGGCCGGTACCGCGCACCTTGGCAGCGGCCTTGTCAGCCTCGTCCCGGCTGCCATAGGGGCCGACGCGCACGCGAATGCGCTTGCCGTCGGCCGTCTCGACCGCCTGGGTGTAGGTCTTGAGGCCGAGCTTTTCGACCTTCATGCGCGCCTCTTGCGCCGCCTTGGCTTCGCCGAAGGCGCCGACCTGCACGATGAAGCGGGCCGTCGCCGTTTCGCTGGCCTTGGGTGCCGGCTTGCCGTCGAGCAAGGCCTGGACGCGCGCGGATTCCTGCGCGGCCTTGTCGGCAGCCGCTTTGTCAGCAACCACCTTGTCCGAAGGCTTGGGTTCGACCACCGGCTTGACAGTGGGCCTATCGGCCGGCTTGGGCTTGGCTTCGGGCTCGACCTTGGATGCTGCGGCCACGCCAGGAGTTGGCGCCGTCGCGACGGGCTCGGCCACCGGCTCGCTGACCGGCGCCACGGTGGCGCGGGAGGCCGGCGGAGCAGCCGGAATCTGCAGCGGCGCGGCGGCTTCCTTGCGGGGGATCTCTATGGGCAGGTCGACCGGGATGGGGCGAGGCTGGGTCTCGAACACCAGCGGGAAGCCGATCACGCCTATCAGCACCAGCATGGTGGCGCCAATCAGTCGGCGGCGGGCACGCAGGCGCAGTTGCTGGACTGCGTCGGCCGAATCCGCCACCGGCTTGGCCGCCGGCTTGTCCGTAGCGCGCTTGAAGAAGGACATCAAACCCATGTGGAGTGGTTCCGGGAAGAGGCTGTTTCAGGGCTGACTCAGGACGCCGGCGCCTGCTTGGCCGACTGCAGCCGCGGCACTCCGTTCTTGAGGACACCGCCTACGGTGTAGAAGGAGCCGAAGACCAGAATTCTATCAGCGGGGTCCGCCTCGGCCGCCGCTGCGGCCAGGGCTGAAATCGGGTCCTCGTGCCTATGAACGGCCACCCCGTTCGGTGCCTTCAATGCGCCTGCGCTGCGCAACGATTCGAACTGCGCAGACAGGGCCTCGGCCTTGGCCGCACGGGGGATTTCGAGGTCGCAGAAATGCCAGACATCGACCAGCGGCGCGATCTTCTCGAAGATATGGGCCAGGTCCTTGTCGGCCATGGCGCCGAACACCGCATGGGTGCGCGGGAAGAAGCCCATCTGGTCGAGGTTTTGGGCCAGCGCCGCGACCGCATGGGGGTTGTGGGCCACGTCCAACACCAGGGCCGGCTGGCCCGGCACGACCTGGAAGCGGCCCGGCAATTCGACCAGGGCCAGCCCGGTACGCACGGCCTGGGCGCTGACCGGCAGGCGTTCATACAGAGCCTCGAACACAGCCAGCACGCCAGCTGCGTTGAGCAGTTGGTTGACGCCCCGCAGCGCCGGATAGGCCAGGCCCGAGAAACGCCGCGAGCGGCCCGCCCACTGCCATTGCTGGCGGTCGCCGCTGTACGTGAAATCGCGCCCAAGCTGACGCAGGTCGGCGCCGACCTGCTCTGCATGCTGAGCCAGCGTGGCCGGAGGCATGGGATCGCTGACCACCACCGGCCGGCCCGGTCGCATGATGTGGGCCTTCTCGCGTCCGACCGATTCCCGGTCCGGCCCCAGATATTCCGTGTGGTCCAGGTCGATGCTGGTGATCACGCTGCAGTCGGCATCGATGGTGTTGACCGCATCCAGCCGCCCGCCTAGGCCCACCTCCAGGATGACCAGGTCAAGCGCTTCTTCGGCCAGGCGGCTGAGGATGGCCAGGGTGGTGAACTCGAAGTAGGTCAGCGCCTGATCGCCGCGCGCCGCCTCGATCCGTTCGAAATGCGCCAGCAGGGACTCGGCAGCCACTGGCGCGCCAGCCACCCGGCAGCGCTCCTGGAAGTGCACCAGATGGGGCTTGATGTAGAGCCCGACCTTGAAGCCGGCGTGCAGCGCGATGGACTCCAGCATGGCGCAGGTCGAACCCTTGCCATTGGTGCCGGCCACCATCACCACCGCGGTGTCTGCGCCGAAGCGCAGGCCCATGGCATCGCGGACGCGGTTGACCCGCTCCAGCGTCATGTCGATCTCTTTGGGATGGAGTTGCTCGCAATGGGCGAGCCAGTCGGCCAGGGTCTTCATGCGGTCTTCGGAAAACAAGACGGCCAGGCTGGTGAAGCCTGGCCGCCGGGGTTGCGCTGAATGTCTTGGAAAACTCAGGCCACCGCGTCGGCGCTCTGGCGCTGCAGCATGGCGAGCTGACGGGCGATGGTCTCGCGCAGCTGGCGGCGGTCCACGATCATGTCGACGGCGCCCTTCTCCATCAGGAACTCGGCCCGCTGGAAGCCCGGCGGCAGCTTTTCACGCACCGTGTTCTCGATCACGCGCGGGCCGGCAAAGCCGATCAGGGCCTTGGGTTCGGCAATCACGACGTCACCGACGAAGGCGAACGAGGCCGAGACGCCGCCCATGGTCGGGTCGGTCAGCACGCTGATGTAGGGCAGCTTGGCCTTGGCCAGCTTGGTCAGGGCCGCATTGGTCTTGGCCATCTGCATCAGCGACAGCAGGCCTTCCTGCATGCGGGCACCGCCGGTGGCGGTGAAGCAGATGAACGGCGTCTTCTGCTCCAGCGCGGTCTCGACGCCGCGCACGAAGCGCTCGCCGACCACCGAGCCCATCGATCCGCCCATGAAGTCGAACTCGAAGCAGGCCGCGACGACCGGCACGCTCATCACCGCGCCGCCGACAACGACCAGGGCGTCGGTTTCACCGGTGTTCTCCAGCGCTTCCTTCAGGCGGTCGGGGTACTTCTTGCTGTCCTTGAACTTCAGCGAGTCGGTGGGCAGCACCTCCTGGCCGATCTCGTAGCGACCTTCACCATCGAGGAAGGCATCCAGGCGAGCCCGGGCGCCGATGCGGTGGTGGTGGGAGCACTTGGGGCAGACATTGACGTTCTGCTCCAGGTCGGTCTTGTAAAGCACCGTCTCGCAGGACGGGCACTTGATCCACAGGCCTTCGGGCACCGTGCGGCGCTCGGCGGGGTCGGTTTGCTGGATCTTGGGCGGCAGCAGTTTTTCGAGCCAACTCACGATTCAGTTCTCCTGTTTGTCTGTTGTGACGCCGAGTCGCCGACGGGTGGTCAGCGGTCCAGCGCGGCGCGGATCTCGGCCATGAAGGCCGCCGCGGTCGAGGCGACATTATCGCGTGGCTGGACCTCGAGCAATTGAACCAGGCGCGAGCCTATGACCACGGCGTCCGAAACCTCCGCCACGGCCCGGGCCGTGGCCCCGTCGCGGATGCCGAAACCCACGCCCACCGGCACGCTGACATGGCGGCGGATCCGGGGAATCACCTCGGCCACGGCGGCCGTGTCCAGGTGGCCGGCGCCGGTCACGCCCTTCAGCGAGACGTAGTAGACATAGCCGCTGGCAATCGCGCCGATGCTGGCCATGCGCTCCTCGGTGCTGGTCGGCGCCAGCAGGAAGATCGGATCCAGCCCCTGGGCCTTCAGCGCCGCGGCAAAGGCTTCGACCTCTTCCGGCGGGTAGTCAACGATCAGCACCCCGTCCACCCCGGCCGCCCTGGCATCGGCGGCGAATCGCTCGACGCCGTAGCGCTCCACCGGGTTGGCATAGCCCATCAGCACCACCGGCGTCTTGTCGTCGCTGGCCCGGAATTGCTGGACGAAGCCCAGCACCTGGCGCATGCCAATGCCATGCTTCAGCGCCCGCTCACCGGCGCGCTGGATCACGGGCCCGTCGGCCATGGGATCGGAGAACGGTACGCCCAGCTCGATCACGTCGGCCCCGCCCCGGGCCAGCGCATGCATGATCTCGACGGTGGCATCCGGGTACGGATCACCGGCGGTGACGAAGGGGATCAGGGCCTTGCGGCCCTTGGATTGCAACTCGGCAAAGGTGGCGGCGATGCGGCTCCCAAGCCGTTCGCCGGGCCGCCCCAAGGACGGCTTGATCCCCTCGGGGGATCGGCCAGGTATTCCCTGGACGAGGGGCTCATTCATTGCGGAGCTCCCTTCACCGTGTGGCCAGCTTGCGAAGGCTGGTCATAGACCTTGGCGCCCGACAGGTCGGCCACCGTGCCTATGTCCTTGTCACCACGCCCGGAGAGGTTGACCAGCAGGATCTGGTCCGGCTTCATGGTCGGCGCGAGCTTGATTGCATGGGCCACGGCATGGCTGGACTCCAGCGCCGGGATGATGCCCTCGGTACGGCACAGCCTGTGGAAGGCGGCCAGCGCCTCCTGGTCGGTGATGCCGACATACTGGGCGCGGCCAATGTCCTTCAGGTAGGCATGCTCCGGGCCAACGCCGGGGTAGTCCAGGCCGGCCGAGATCGAGTGCGTCTCGATGATCTGGCCGTCCTCGTCTTGCAGCAGGTAGGTACGGTTGCCATGCAACACGCCCGGGCTGCCGGCACTCAGGGTGGCGGCATGCTTGCCACTGGCCACGCCCTGCCCTTCGGCCTCGACGCCAATCAGCTTGACGTCCTGGTGCTCGATGTAGGGATAGAAGATGCCGATGGCATTCGAACCACCGCCTACGCAGGCGATCACGGCGTCCGGCTGGCGGCCGACCATGGCCGGCATCTGCGTCAGGCATTCGTCGCCGATGATGCGCTGGAAGTCGCGCACCATCATCGGATACGGATGCGGGCCGGCCACGGTGCCGATGATGTAGAAGGTCGACTCGATGTTGGTGACCCAGTCGCGCATCGCCTCGTTCAGCGCGTCCTTCAAGGTCTTGGAGCCCGACTCCACCGGCACCACGGTGGCGCCCAACAGGTTCATGCGGTAGACATTGGGCGACTGGCGCTTGACGTCCTCGCTGCCCATGTAGACCACGCATTCCATGCCGTAGCGGGCGCAGATGGTGGCCGTGGCCACGCCGTGCTGGCCGGCGCCGGTCTCGGCGATCACGCGCTTCTTGCCCATGCGCTTGGCGAGCAGGGCCTGGCCAATGGTGTTGTTGACCTTGTGGGCACCGGTGTGGTTCAGGTCTTCGCGCTTGAGGTAGATCTGGGCCCCACCGAGCTCGCGGCTGAGACGGTCGGCGTGGTAGATGGGGCTGGGGCGGCCGACGAAATGCGCCAGTTCCTTCTGGAACTCGGCGATGAACTCGGGGTCCTTGCTGTAGTGGGCGTAGGCCTCGTTCAGCTCGTCGAGTGCGTGGATCAGGGTTTCGGCGACGAAGCGTCCGCCATAGGGGCCGAAATGCCCGCGGGCATCGGGTTGGTCGTAAGACATGGGAATGTTCTCTTTCAGGTGAGGCTGCTTGCTGCGAGCTGCGCATCCGCCTGGCGGACCGCATTGCAGAACTGGCGCATCAGCGCGGCACTCTTGAGGCCCTTGGCCTCCTCGACGCCGGAGCTGACGTCAACGGCCCAGGGCCGTACCCGAAGAATCCCTTCGATCACATTTCCGGCATGCAACCCACCAGACAAAACGACTGGACGGGGCACGTTTGTTGGAAGCAGTGACCAATCGAAGACCTTTCCTCCACCGCCATAGCCATCGACATGGGCGTCGACGAGCAGGCCGGCTGCATCTGAAAATTGAGCTGCGAAGTCTAGCAAATCAAAACCGGGCGCCATGCGAGCGGCGCGCAGGAAGGGCCGCCCCGGCAAGCGGCAATCAGCAGGCGTCTCGTCGCCATGGAATTGCAACAGCATGTTCGGCAGGGCCTGCAGCGCCTCGGCCATCAGCTCGGCAGAGGCATTGACGAACAGGCCGACCGGTGTGACGAAGGGAGGCAGCAGCCTGGCCAGTTCTGCAGCCCGTTGCGGACTCACGAAGCGTGGGCTCTTGTCGTAGAACACGAAGCCGATGGCGTCGGCACCGGCCGCGACAGCCACGGCCACATCGGCCTCGCGGGTCAGGCCGCAGATCTTGATGCGGGTTCTTGTCACCATGTTCAGGGCAGCCAGTCGAGCGCGTCCACCTGCTCGGGAAGATTGAGGTGGGCATCGTAGTACGGGCCTATGAAGTAGAGCCCATCCGGGGCGAAGGTCGGTGCGGCCACCTGCCGGCTGCGCGCTGCCAGCACCTCTCCCACCCAGCCAGGCGCGCGGTTGCCGCTGCCCACGGCGATCAGGCAGCCCATCAGGTTGCGCACCATGTGGTGCAGGAAGGCCGAGGCATCGAATTCGAAGCGCCAGTAGGCGCCACGCTTGCTGATGTGGATGGCCCTCAGTTGCTTGACCGGCGAGGCGGCCTGGCATTCGGCCGAACGGAACGAGCTGAAGTCATGCTCGCCGACCAGCAGGGCCGCGGCTTCGCGCATGGCCTCGCCATCCAGCGGACGGAACACCCAGCCGCAGGCGCCGCTCTCTATCGCCGGCCGCACCACCGATTCGCGCAGCAGATAGGCATAGCGCCTGCCCCGCGCATGGTTGCGAGCATGGAAATCGGCCGCAGGAAATGCGCACCACTGGATCGCCACGTCCCTGGGCAGATAGCGGTTGGTGCCGCGTATCCACGAGAACGGCTCGCGCTCGACCTCGGCATCGAAGTGCACCACCTGGTTGAGACCATGGACACCGGTGTCGGTACGTCCGGCGCAAATCGTGCGGATCGGGTGGGCGGCAAACTCGCTCAGGGCCGCTTCCAGCACGTCCTGCACCGTGCCGCCGCCGGGCTGGCTCTGCCAGCCCTTGTAGGCCTCGCCGCGATAGCTCAGGCCCAGGGCCACTCTCACCGTCATCTCAGGATCCCTCAAAAGAAAAAGCGCCCGGCCGGGGCCGAGCGCCTTTCGGGAAGACCGCAAGTATCGGTCAGCGCAGTTCGTCGAGCATGGCCTGGGCCTTGGCCTTGAGCGGGCCGGTGGCCTTGGCGACCAGCTCCTGCAGCACGTCTCGCGCGCCCTCGGTGTCGCCGATCTGGCGGAACTCGTCGGCCAGCTCCAGCTGGCGCTGCAGCGGGTCGCCTTCGTCACCACCGAGGTCGGGCAGGGACATGTCGGCCGCAGGCTCGGCGGCCGGCGGAGGCGCCGCGGGCAGGTCCAGGTCGATGGACGACAGGTCGAAGTCCAGCGAACCGCCCTGCTCCGCCGCGGCCGGCTGGGCCGTGTCGAGCTGATCCAGGTCGAATTCCAGATCGTCGGCGGGCGCGGGCGCAGGTGCCGGTGCAGCCGGCGGCTTGGACAGGTCGAAGTCCATGTCCATCGGCGACTGCTCGACCGAGATCGCCATGGCCTGGGTCGCCTCCATCGAGGTCATCGCCGGGGCCGGTTCGTCGCCGCCCAGGTCGAGGTCGAGGTCCAGGTCACCCAGGCCGCTGGCCGGACCCGGATCTTCCTGGCGAGCCATCATCGGCTCGGTCGCCATGCCGGCCGCCGCCACGGTCTGCGGCAGCGTGCTGGCATCCATGGGCTCCGGTCGGCCGCCCATTCCCGGGCTCAGCAACTGGGCCGGGGCGCCACCCGGCTGGTACAGCGGATTGTCAGGATCGATCTGGCGGCCCAGCTCCTGCGCCTTGGCCCAGTCCTCGCCCTGTCCCTGCGTCTCGGCATACAGATGGACGGCCAGTTGCTCGAAGCCCTTGGTGTCGCGGCGCTTGGCGTAGACCTCCAGCAGCTTGAGGCGGATCGCCATGCGCTCAGGATTGGCCCGCAGCGCTTCCTTGAGGATCTCCTCGGCCTGCAGGTCGCGGCCATAGGCCAGGTAGACGTCAGCCTCGGCCACCGGGTCCACGTCGCCGATGGCATCCAGCTGGCTGAGCGAATAGCTCATCGAGGACTGGCCCGTGGTCGAGGCGTCGCGGGTGTCGACGCGTTGGCCACCGGCCGAGCCGAAGAACGAATCCGGCTGCAGGCGGCTTTCGTGGAATCCGGTATCGGGCTTGGACGTCTTGCCGGCATTGCGAGCGCGCAGCTGACGCAGTCCGAAGAAACCCAACAAGGCAATGATGGCGGCGGCGCCCGGCAGCACGAAGGGGCTGCCCAGCAGGCTGTCCAGCAAGCCAGGCTCGTTCGGTCCCGGGGCAGGGGCCGTGACCGTCTTGGGCTTGGAGGCCGGCGTCGGCAGGCCCGACAGGCTTGGGCCGCTAGGCGGCGGCGCCACGGCGGCCGGCGAGCTCGGCGGAGGAGCGACGGCGGCCGGGCTGCTGGGCGGCGGCGCCACGGCAGCCGGACTGCTGGGTGGCGGCGCCACGGCCTTGGGTGAACTCGGCGGAGGGGCAGCGAGCGGCGGCGCACTGGGCGGAGGTGCCGCGGGCTTGGCGGCCTGAGTCACGGGGGCAGGCTTGGCCGCGCTGGACAGCTTCTTCAGCTCTTCCACATTGCGGGTCAGTTCGGCCACACGAGCGGCCGAATCCTTCTTCTCCGTGTCCTTGGAGGCCTTGCCTTCCGAGCCAGTGACGCCGGCCTTGCTCAGGGTCAGCTTGTCAGGCGAAGGCGCGGCGGCCGGCTTGCGGTCTTCCACCGCCGCCTGGACCTGGCCCTTGGCCTGGCGCGGGCTCTCGTCCTGCTTCAGCACCGGTGCGGCACCGGCGAGGCGCTGGCGGTAGGTTTCGAAATCGGCGCTCTGCGCAATGATGACCTGACGTGCCTCGCCCTGCGAGACCGCATTCAGCTCTTCGCTGGACGGCACCTGCAGCACCGAGCCCGACTTCAGCCGGTTCATGTTGCCTTCGATGAAGGCATCGGGATTGAAGCGGAACAGGCCGACCAGCATCTGATCCAGCGAGATGCCTGGAGCCTGGGTCTTGGACGCCACCTTGGACAGTGTGTCGCCCGGCTTGACCTGGTACTGGCTGGCATCACGTTGCGGCACGGGAGCCGCCGGCGGCGGTGCGGCCGGCGCGCGGGCTGGAACCGCCGGACGCTGGGGTGCGGCTGATACGGTGGGCGCCGGAGCAGGTGCCGGCGTGGCCGGAATCGGAGTGGTCTCGGCGGGTGCCGGCGACATCACCGGCGCGGTGGCCACGGCCGGAGATGCAGCCTGACGCGAAGGTGTGGCCGGCGGATCGAACAGCAACGTGTACTCGCGCACCAAGCGGCCGCCGGTCCAGGTGATCTCGAGGATCACATCGACAAAGGGCTCCTGGACGGCGCGATCACTCTGGATGCGGAAGTACGGGCGGCCATCGGCGCGACGGACCAGCTGCACCTGGGTGTTGCTGAGCACCGAGTTGAACTCCACGCCATTGCTGCGGTAGAGCTCGGGCGGCGCGATGCGGACCTTCAGCGAACCGGCCTCCTCGGCGCTGAGGCTCGCGACCTCGATCTCTGCCTTCAGCGTTTCGCCGAGGGCGGACTGCACGGACAGTCGACCGAGGCCCAGGGCCCAGGAGGAGGTGGCGGTCAGCGTTGCCATCGCTGCCACCGCGACATGAGTCAGGGCAAAGCGCCCCATTGCGCGGGTTTGGTTTTTCAAGGCGTCCCCCAAAACGACAAGGCGGGGCCACCCAGGGTCCCGCCTTTTCTTGCGACGATGCTCTCGTTGCCTGCGTGCTGCACGATGCCCTCAGTGACCGAGCGGTCCGAAAACACAACAGCGGCAAGCATATACGCTGCAACGCTCATGCAAAGCGTGAATACGCCCTATGAGCGGGCCCTCATTTACCCCCTGTCACCGCTTGTAGCTTCAGGGCAACGGGGGCTCGCGAGGCCCTAGGGGGAATTACCGAGCCAGCAGGATGCGCAGCATGCGGCGCAGCGGTTCGGCCGCGCCCCACAGCAACTGGTCGCCGATGGTGAAGGCGCCGAGGTACTCCGGGCCCATGGCCAGCTTGCGCACGCGGCCGACCGGAATGGTCATGGTGCCGGTCACGGCCACGGGGGTCAGGTCTTTCAGCGTGTCCTCGCGGGTGTTGGGCACGTACTTCACCCATTCGTTGTCGGCGCGGATCATGGCCTCGATGTCGGCCAGGGGCACGTCCTTCTTCAGCTTGAAGGTCAGGGCCTGGCTGTGGCAGCGCATGGCGCCGACGCGGACGCAGAAGCCGTCGACAGGAATATCGTCGCTGCCGAGGATCTTGTTGGTCTCCGCCATGCCCTTCCACTCTTCCTTGGATTGGCCGTTGCCCAGGTCCTTGTCGATCCAGGGGATCAGCGAACCGCCCAGCGGCACGCCGAAGTTGGCGGTCTCGGCAGCGGTCAGCGCGCGCTGCTTGGCAACCAGCTTGCGGTCGATTTCTAGGATGGCGCTCTTGGGGTCGTCCAGCAGCGAGCGCACCTCGGCGTTCAGCGTGCCGTACTGAGTCAACAGCTCGCGCATGTGCTGGGCACCGCCGCCCGAGGCGGCCTGGTAGGTCTGGGTGCTCATCCACTCGACCAGACCGGCCTTGTAGAGGGCGCCCACGCCCATCAGCATGCAGGAGACCGTGCAATTGCCGCCGATCCAGTTCTTGCCGCCGTTGGCCAGGGCCTTCTGGATCACCGGCATGTTGACCGGGTCCAGGACGATGACCGCGTCGTCGGCCATGCGCAGCGACGAGGCGGCGTCGATCCAGTGGCCGTTCCAGCCAGCCGCACGCAGCTTGGGGAAGACCTCGTTCGTGTAGTCGCCGCCCTGGCAGGTGATGACGATCTCGCAGCGCTTGAGCTGCTCGATGTCGAAGGCGTCCTGCAGCTTAGTCTCGTTCTTGGCCTGGGCCGGAGCGGCACCGCCGGAGTTCGAGGTGCTGAAGAACAGCGGCTCGATCAGGTCGAAGTCCCGTTCTTCGCTCATGCGGTCCATGAGCACCGAGCCGACCATGCCGCGCCAGCCCACCAATCCAACCAATGTCGTCATCACGTGTTCCTCAATCGCTCTACAAGTCAAACAAACCCTGGGGTTTCTTCTTCCCCGGCTCGCTTCGCCGGGTTTGTAGGGGCGAGACGAACCGGAGCTGAACTAGCCCTTAATGGTTTTGGTCATGGTGATGGCGGCAACGACCGCATCACCCATCTCGCGGGTGCCCACCTTCTGGGTGCCCTCGCTCCAGATGTCCGCAGTGCGCAGACCCTGGGCCAGCACCGATTGAACCGCCGACTCGATACGAGCGGCAGCTTCGGGCTGGTTGAGGGAGAACTTGAGCATCATGGCAGCGGAGAGGATTGTAGCCAGCGGGTTGGCTATGCCCTTGCCGGCGATATCCGGTGCGCTGCCATGGCTGGGCTCGTACAAGCCCTTGCTGTTCTTGTCGAGCGAAGCCGAGGGCAGCATGCCGATCGAGCCGGTCAGCATCGCAGCCTCGTCCGACAGGATGTCGCCGAACATATTGCCGGTCACGACCACGTCGAACTTCTTGGGCGCCTTCACGAGCTGCATGGCCGCGTTGTCCACGTACATGTGCTCCAGCTCCACGTCCGGATAGTCCTTGTGGACCTCGGTGACCACGTCCTTCCAGAACTGGAAGGTCTCCAGCACATTGGCCTTGTCGACCGAGGTGACCTTCTTGCTGCGCTTGCGCGCGGCCTGGAAGGCCACATGGGCGATGCGTTCGATCTCGGGGCGCGAATAGCGCATGGTGTCGAAGGCTTCCTCGGCACCGGGGAAATGGCCATCGACGGCAGTGCGGCGGCCCCGCGGCTGGCCGAAGTAGATGTCGCCGGTCAGCTCGCGGATGATCAGGATGTCGAGGCCCGCCACCAGCTCGGGCTTGAGGCTGGAGGCATGGGTCAGTTGCTCGTAGCAGATCGCCGGACGGAAGTTGGCGAACAGGCCCAGGTGCTTGCGCAGGCCCAGGATGGCCTGCTCGGGGCGCAGCGGCCGGTCCAGCTTGTCGTACTTCCAGTCGCCCACGGCGCCGAACAGCACGGCATCGGCCGCTTGCGCCAGCTTCAGCGTGCTCTCGGGCAGCGGATGGCCGGCCGCCTCGTAGGCAGCGCCGCCCACCGGCGCGCTTTCCATCTCCAGCGGCAGGTCCAGCACCTTCAGGACCTTGACCGCCTCGGCAACGATCTCGGTGCCTATGCCGTCGCCCGGCAGAACAGCAATCTTCATGGGATTCATCCGATCAAACGGTGGTTCAGCCAGGGCTTGCTGGCAATGCGCTCGGCCTCGTAGGCCTTGATCTTGTCGGCATGGCGCAGCGTCAGGCCTATGTCGTCGAAGCCATTGAGCAGGCAGTACTTGCGGAACGGCTGCACCTCGAAAGACAGCTCCGTGCCGTCCGGCTTGATGACGACCTGGCGCGCCAGGTCCACGCTCAGCTGGTAGCCCGGGAAGGCCGCCACCTCGTCGAACAGCTGAGCCACCTGCGACTCGGGCAGGACGATGGGCAGCACGCCGTTCTTGAAGCAGTTGTTGAAGAAGATGTCGGCGAAGCTCGGCGCGATCAGCGCGCGGAAGCCGTACTGCTCCAGTGCCCAGGGCGCGTGCTCGCGGCTGGAGCCGCAGCCAAAGTTGCTGCGGGCAATCAGCACCGAGGCGCCCTGATAGCGCGGCTGGTTCAGCACGAAGTCCGGATTGGGCTTGCGACTGGCCGGGTCCTGGCCCGGCTCGCCGTGGTCCAGGTAGCGCCATTCATCGAACAGGTTGGGGCCGAAACCGGTGCGCTTGATCGACTTGAGGAACTGCTTGGGAATGATGGCGTCGGTGTCGACGTTGTCGCGGTCCATGGGCGCGACCAGGCCCTTGTGGAGGGTGAACTTGTCCATTACGAAATCCTGCGCACGTCGACGAAGTGGCCCTGCATGGCCGCGGCGGCCGCCATGGCCGGGCTGACCAGGTGGGTGCGGCCGCCAGCGCCCTGGCGTCCTTCGAAATTGCGGTTGCTGGTCGAGGCGCAGCGCTCGCCCGGCTCCAGCCGGTCGGCGTTCATCGCCAGGCACATGGAGCAGCCCGGCTCGCGCCATTCGAAGCCGGCGGCCTTGAACACCTGGTCCAGGCCTTCGGCTTCCGCCTGGGCCTTCACCAGGCCCGAGCCTGGCACGACCAGGGCCAGCTTGACGTTGCCGGCGATGCGGCCACCGACGCGGCGCACCACGGCCGCCGCCTCGCGCATGTCCTCGATGCGGCTGTTGGTGCAGGAGCCAATGAAGACCTTGTCGATGCGGATGTCGCTGATCGCCTTGTTGGGCTCCAGGGCCATGTACTGCAGCGCGCGCTCGATGGCATTGCGCTTGACCGAGTCCTTTTCCTTGTCGGGATCGGGCACACGGTCCTCGATGGACAAGACCATCTCCGGGCTGGTGCCCCAGGTGACTTGCGGACGGATCTGCGTGGCGTCGAGTTCGACGACGGCATCGAAATGCGCGCCGGCATCCGAGTGCAGGCCGCGCCAGTACTGGACGGCCTGCTCCCATTCCACGCCCCCTGCAAACCGGCCGGTTTGCGGGTCGGTACCTGGCGTGTACGGCCGACCCTTGACGTAGTGGATCGTGGTCTCGTCCACGGCGATCAGGCCGGCGCGCGCACCCGCCTCGATGGCCATATTGCAGACCGTCATGCGGCCTTCCATGCTCAGCGCGCGGATGGCCGAGCCGGCGAACTCGATGGTGTAGCCGGTGCCGCCGGCCGTGCCAATGCGGCCGATGATGGCCAGCACGATGTCCTTGGCGCCCACGCCCGGCATGACCTGGCCCTCGACCCGGATCAGCATGTTCTTGGCCTTCTTGGCCAGCAGGGTCTGCGTGGCCAGCACATGCTCGACCTCGGAGGTGCCAATGCCATGGGCCAGCGCGCCGAAGGCGCCATGGGTGGAAGTGTGGCTGTCGCCGCAGACCACGGTCATGCCCGGCAGCGTCGCGCCCTGCTCCGGGCCGATCACGTGGACTATGCCCTGGCGCTTGTCGTTCATCTTGAACTGCGTCAGGCCATGGCGGTCGCAGTTCTTGTCCAGCGTATCGACCTGCAGCTTGGAGACCGGGTCAGCAATGCCTTGCGAGCGGTCGGTCGTCGGCACGTTGTGGTCGCTGACAGCCAGGTTGGCGGACAGGCGCCAGACCTTGCGATGGGCCATCTCCAGGCCTTCGAAGGCCTGCGGACTGGTGACCTCGTGGACCAGGTGGCGGTCGATGTAGAGCACGGCCGTGCCGTCCTCTTCGGTGTGGACGACATGCTCGTCCCACAGCTTGTCGTAGAGAGTTCTCGCGCTCATGGCTTGATTTCCTTGGGAATGGGCGACAGCGCATCGATAAAGCGCTGCACCACGGTGGGCAGGCGCTCGACGCGCGCCACGCCCAGAACATAGTCGCGCTGGGCCCAGGTTTCATCGAGGCGCAGCAATTGCACCGAGAACACCTGGGCGAAGCGTTCGGCCGGGCCCTGGGGCAGCACGGCCACGCCCAGCCTGGCCTCGACCAGCTGGGCAATCGCGTCGAAGCCGCGCACGGCCAGGCGGGCATTCAAGGTGCGGCCGCGGGCCAAAGCCTGTTCGCGCATCAGCTCCTGGGCCGAGGCGCCGGCATGCAGGCCGACCAGGTCGAAGTCCAGCAGGTCGTCGAAGGACACGCTCTTGCGGCCCGCCAGCGCATGACCCTCGGGCACCAGCACGGCCAGGCGGCCGTTGCGGTAACGGCGGGTCTCGAGGCGGTTGTCCAGGATGGGCGGCGTGAACACGCCGATGTCGGCCCGGCCTTCGGCCACGGCCGTCTGCGTCTCGGAACTGGTCATGTCCTCGAGGCTGATGCGTATTTGCGGATGGTTCTGCAAGAAGGCCGCCATGTCGGCCGGCAGGCATTCGGCAATCGCGCCGGCATTGGCAGCGATGCGCAGATGGCCCTTGATGCCCCGAGCGAACTCGACGACTTCGCTCTCCAGCGCATGCAGCGAAGCGTTGAGCGATCGGATGTGGCGCACCAGGGCCCGGCAGGCCTCGGTGGGCTCGACGCCGCGGGCACGGCGCTCGAACAGCTGCACGCCCAGGCGCGATTCCAGGTCGGAGATCCGCTTGCTGGCGGCCGCCAGGGCCAGGTGTTCGCGCTCGGCTCCGCGGGTGATCGAACGGGTCTGTTCGATGGCCAGCACGAGATTGAGGGTGGTGAGGTCCAGGCGCATGGGTGACTTCTTGGGCTGGTGGATTCTCCCTTCGCGTGAACACGGCAAATACCGCAGATCAAAACGAAGGATTCGTGGATGGCGAAGTTTAGGCCGGCTTACCTCTGGTCACCAAGTCGGACTGGCAAGACCCGGGCGATTCCTATACTGGCCCGACCAACAAGGGGGATTGATATGGAGAAGAACCGTCGTAGCGGACTGCTGTCGCTGGCCATGCTGGGTGCAGGCTTGCTCGGAGCCTGCGCCCAGGTCGGCGAGGCGCCAAGCCCGCAGACACCCAGGCCGCCCGTCAAGGCGCCGCCTGCAATATCCCCACCGCCGCCAGCAGCGCCGGTTCAAGTGACACCCATGCCGCCGCCGAGCCCTGCCCCGCGCCGGGGCCCCGTCGTCGAAAGCAAGGTCCAGCAGGATGCCTTGCAACGCGTCGAGATCACGGGCAATGCCCCGGTCGCGATGCCGTCCCACAGCTTCATGCCGGCGCCCGCTCGGGTCGCTCTGCCACCACCGGCCAATACCGCCAAGTACGAGAACTTCAGCGACAACCCCTGGCGCCGGGTTGCAGAACACCCGACCTCCACCTTCAGCGCCAGCGTCGATACCGGCAGCTATGCCAACGTCCGCCGCTTCATAGGCCGCGGCCAGTTGCCGCCGCGGGATGCCGTGCGGGTCGAGGAGCTTGTGAACTACTTCGGTTACGACTACGCCGAGCCGCCGGCCCGGCAGGAGCAGCCCTTCACCGTCGATGCCAAGCTCAGCCGCTCGCCCTGGAACCACGAGCGCGGCCTGCTGCGCATCGCCATCAAGGCGCGCGACGCCGCCAAGGCCTCGCTGCCGCCGGCCAACCTGGTCTTCCTGGTCGATGTGTCCGGCTCCATGAGCCCGCAGGACCGCCTGCCCCTGGTCAAGTCGGCCCTGGGCCTGCTGGCACAGCAGCTGCGGCCGCAGGACCGGCTCAGCATCGTCAGCTATGCCAGCGGCACCCGGCTCGTGCTGCCGGCCACGCCGGGCAACAAGAAGACCGAGATCCAGCTGGCCATCGACAGCCTCTCGGCCGGTGGCGGCACCTATGGCGAGGCCGGCATCCGAATGGCCTATGCCCAGGCCCGCGAAGCCTTCATAGACGGCGGCATCAACCGCGTGCTGCTGGCCACGGACGGCGACCTGAACATAGGCGTGGTCGACCCGGCCCAGCTCAAGGCCCTGGTCGAGGAGCAGCGCAAGGCCGGCGTGGGCCTGACCGCGCTGGGAGTCGGCGACTCCAACTACAACGAAGCCCTGATGAAGAAGCTGGCCGACGCCGGCGACGGCAGCTACCACTACATGGATTCGCTGCAGGAAGCGCACAAGGTGCTGGTCAACGAGATGACCTCGACGCTGGCCGTCGTGGCCCAGGACCTGAAGCTGCAGGTCGAGTTCAACCCGGGCCAGGTCGATGAATACCGGCTGATCGGCTACGAGCTCAACGCCCTGACCCGCGAGCAATTCAAGGACGACAAGGTCGATGCCGGCGACGTGGGCGCCGGCCACACGGTCACGGCCCTTTACGAATGGGTGCCGCGCGGCGCCAGGGGCAATGTGGATCCGCTGCGCTACCAGCCCAGCCCGACGGCGGCCAAGGCGGACGGCAAGAGCGGCGAGTTGGCCTGGATCAAGCTGCGCTACAAGAAGCCCGGCCAGGCCGACAGCCAGCTGGTCGAGTTCGGCGTGGCGCGTCCGGCCCAGCTGCCCGGCATAGAGCAGGCCGACCCGGAGCTGCGCTTTGCCGCCGCCGTGGCCGGCTGGGGCCAGTGGCTGCGCGGCAGCACCCTGATCGGCGAATTCGGGCCGCAGCAGGTGCTGACGCTGGCCCGCGAATCGCGCGGCAGCGACCGCTACGGCCACCGCGCCGAATTCCTGCGCCTGGCTGAGCTTTCGGCCGCCCTGAAGCGCTGAAGCGCTGAAGCAAGACCTGGCACCGCCAGGTCTTCACCGGCTCGCCACGCCCGGCCTGCCCTGCTAATCTGCACCCATCTCGGTCTTGGGGCAGCCAGGGCTGCCGGGAGCAAGGGCATTGAGCGAATCCGCGTCGCAAGCCGTGCCAGAGCGTATGCCTGCCGAGGCACGCTGGGAGCGCGACGCCCAGGGCACGCCGCTGCTGGTCCTGAGCGGCGACTGGCGCGGCCGCGGCGACCTGCCCCCTGCCCCCGAAGCTCCGCCCGGTGAGCAGATCTGGCGGCTGGATGGCCAGGGCCTGACCAGCTTCGACAGCCTGCTGCCCGCCGCACTCTGGACCCTGTCCAACCAGAGCGGCCATGCCCTGGACCTCAGCGCCCTGCCGCCCGGCCTGCGCGGCCTGTTGCAGCTGGCCACCAACAAGGCCGGCGGCTCCTCGGCAGAACCGCCGAAGAAGCGCCGCCCGCGCTGGCTGACCCTGGTCGGCCTCGACTGGCTGGGCCGCTACGAGCGCACCCGCGACACGCTAACTTTCGTCGGCGAAGTGCTGCAGGCGCTCTACAAGGGCATGCGCGGCACGACGGCCATGCGCGGCGAAGACCTGGCCGGCCAGCTGCATGCCACCGGCCCGGCCAGCCTGCCCATCGTGGCCCTGGTCAGCTTCCTGGTCGGCCTGATCGTGGCCTACATGGGCGCGGCCCAATTGCAGCGGCTGGGCGCCCAGTCCTTCATGGCCGACCTGGTGACCGTGGGCGTGGTGCGCGAAATCGCGGCCCTGATGACCGGCATCATCCTGGCCGGCCGCGTCGGCGCCGCGTTCGCCGCCCAGATCGGCAGCATGCAGGCCAACGAGGAGATCGACGCGCTGCGGGCCATGGGGCTCAACCCGATCGAGCACCTGGTGCTGCCGCGGGTGCTGGCCATGGCCTTGATGGCGCCCCTGCTCACCGCCTTCGCCGCCGCCGTCGGCATGCTGGCCGGCCTGCTGGTGGCCGTGGGCATCTTTCAGGTCGAGCTGCTTGACTATCTGTATCGCAGCAGCAAGGTGCTGACCCTGTCGCACGCCGGCATAGGCCTGCTCAAGGGCACGGTCTACGCCATCCTGGTGGCCCTGGCCGGCTGCCGTCAGGGCATGTATGCCGGCCGCAGCGCCGAGGCCGTGGGCGAGGCGACCACCAAGGCCGTGGTCCAGGCCATCGTCTGGATCGTCGTCGCCGCCTCGGCCCTGACCATCGCCTTCCAGAGGCTGGGCTGGTGATGGCAGACGCACGGCCCTCCCTGCTCAGCGCCGAGAACCTGACGCTCAGCGTCGCCGGCCGCGTCTTGCAACAAGGCCTGACGTTCGAAGTGCGGCGCGGCGAGATCCTGGCTCTGATAGGCGGCAGCGGCTGCGGCAAGAGCACCCTGATGCGCCATCTGGCCGGCCTGCAGCAACCGGCCTGCGGCCGCGTCTTTCATGAGGGCATCGACCTGGCCGAGGCCGACGAAGCGCAGCTCGCCCGGATCCGCAAGGGCTTCGGCGTAATGTTCCAGTCCGGCGCGCTGTGGAGCTCGATGACGGTGGGCGAGAACGTGATGCTGCCGCTGACCGAGTTCGCCGAGCTGGACGAGGCCGGCGTCGAGCAGCTGGCGCGCTTCAAGCTGGCCCTGGTGGGGCTGGACGGCGCCTTCGAGCAGATGCCGTCGGCGCTCAGCGGCGGCATGAAAAAGCGCGCCGCCATCGCCCGCGCCATGGCCCTGGACCCGCCGCTGCTGTTCCTGGACGAGCCCTCGGCCGGCCTGGACCCGCTGACCTCGGCGCGGCTGGATGATCTGATCCTGAATCTGCGGGATCATCTGGGCACCAGCATCGTGCTGGTCACCCATGAGCTGCAGAGCATCTTCGCGGTGGCCGACCGCGCCCTCTTTCTCGATGCCAAGGAGAGAACCATGACCGCGCTGGACACGCCCCAGCGGCTGCTGCAGGCCGGCCCCGCCGCCGTGCGCCAGTTCCTGCGCGGGAGGGCCGAGGCATGAGGAAACGCCACGGCCATCCCGCCCTGCTGGGCCTGTTCGTCGTCACCGCCCTGCTGCTGCTCTTCGTCGCGGTCTTCGTCATCGCCGGCGGCAAGCTGCTCAGCGGCAAGGAGAAGGTGGTGATGCATTTCAACGGCTCGATCTACGGCCTGCAGGTCGGTGCGCCGGTGGTGTTCCGCGGCGTGCACCTGGGCAGCGTCAGTGCCATAGGCGTGGCCTACGACGGCGCCAACAGTTCGGTAATCATTCCGGTCGTGGCCGAGCTCGAACGCGAGATGCTCGGCAACCTGACCGGCGAGCACGGCAAGGACTCCACCGCGCTTTCGCTCAACGCCCTGGTCTCGCGCGGCCTGCGCGCCCAGCTGGGCCTGCAGAGCCTGCTGACCGGCCAGCTCTACGTGGACCTCGACTTCCGCCCCGGCAAGCAATCCCGCGTGTCGGGCACCGAGCAGCGCCATATCGAGATCCCCACGGTGGACACGCCCTTCCAGGACCTGCGCAACCAGGTCGACGGCCTGGACATCAAGCGCCTGGTCGGTGATCTGTCGGCGCTGGCGAACAGCGGCCGCAAGCTGATCGAGGGCCCCGAGCTGAGCCGTGCGGTCAAGGACATAGAGAGCATGGCGGCCAATCTGCGCAAGCTCAGCGAGCAGCTGGAGAGCCGCGCCGGCCCGCTGGCCGACAACACCCAGGCCACGCTGCAGACCACCCGCGAGGCCATGGAGAAGATGAGCAAGGCCGCGGTCACCGTCGATGGCGCGGCCGAGAAGGTCAGCAGGACCTTCAACCCCGACGGTCCGATGGTGAGAGACCTGCGCCGCGTGGCCGACGAACTGGCCAAGGCCGCCGCCGCGGTCACCAGCGCGGCCCAGGACGAAGCGCCGCTGAACCAGAACCTGCAGCGCGCGCTGAAGGACATTGGTCAGGCCGCGCGGTCATTGCGCGAGCTGGCCGACACCTTGGACAAGCAGCCGGAATCGGTGCTGAAGGGACGCAAATGACCGCGACGAAAGCCACGCTCCTGCTGCTCGCGACGCTGGCCGGCTGCGGCACCTCACCGCCCGTGCAGCTCTACCAGCTGCGCGCCGATCCACCCGGCCTGGTGGCTGCGCCGGCAAGCAGCGGAGCCGCCACCTGGGCCCTGGGCCCGGTCGTGCTGCCCGACTACCTGGATCGCGACGCCATCGTCCGCACCAGCGGCCAGGCCAGCCTGGTCAGCAACCCGGGCGAGCGCTGGGCCGAATCCTTGCGCGACGCCGTGCCGCGCCTCTTGCAGCAAGACCTGGCACGGCTTCGCGGCAGCGACTCGGTCTGGCGCCTGCCCTTGCCTCCTGGCGTAGCCGCGGCGCGGCAACTGCGCGTCGAGATCCAGCGACTCGATGCAGACAGCAGCGGCCGCAGCGTCGTTCTTCAGGCGCGCTGGACCTTGATCGACAGCAGCGGCGCCAGCAAGCCGGTCGTGGCCGAACGCCGCATCGACGTGGCCGTGACCGGCAACGACACCGATGCCCTGGTCAGCGCGCACCGCAGCGCGCTGTGGCAGCTGGCGCAGGCGATTGCCGGTCAGCCCTGAACGCCAACTCAGATCAGCCCAGCGCCGCCACCACCTCGGGCGGCGCCTGCACCAGCTCGATCAGCACACCCTCTCCGCCAATCGGGAACTCGTCGTTCGACTTGGGGTGGATGAAGCAGATGTCGTAACCGGCCGCGCCCTTGCGGATGCCGCCGGGAGCGAAGCGCACGCCGTTGGCCGTCATCCATTCCACGGCCTTGGGCAGGTCGTCCACCCACAGGCCCACGTGGTTCAGCGGCGTGGTATGGACGGCCGGCTTCTTCTCCGGGTCCAGCGGCTGCATCAGGTCGACCTCGATCTTGTGAGGCCCGCTGCCGATGGCGCAGATGTCCTCGTCCACGTTCTCGCGCTCGGAGACGAAGTTGCCGGTGACCGTCAGGCCCAGCACGTCGACCCAGAGCTTGGCAAGGCGCTGCTTGTCGGGACCGCCGATGGCGATCTGCTGGATACCGAGGATCTTGTAGGGTTTGCTTGGGCTCATGGGGGAACTCCTGGGATTCGGTCAGAGATCGAGCCGGCCGAACAGCCAGCCGGTCTTGTGGCCGGCCAGCACCGCGACCGATTGTTGGTCAATGAAGGGAATATGGGGGCCGAGGCCGAAGAAGGCATCACGGAACCAGGGTCCCAGGCGCTGATGGGATTGGAACAGCGGCGTCAGCGCGCGGCTGGCCTGGGTGTAGAAGCGCAGATGGGCACGGCGCAGGCGGCTGTAGCGCTCGAACAGCGCCGGCCAGTCCTCGCAGTCGGGCAAGGCCGCCGCCAGCACATGGGCATCGACCAGGGCCATATTGGCCCCCTGCCCCAGCTGCGGGCTCATGCCGTGGCCGCAGTCGCCAATGGCCAGCACCCGGCCGTCGTTCCAGCGGCTCATCAGCACGTCGGCATAGCGGGCCTGGCGCAGCTGGGCCGGGTCGCGCAGCGCCTCCAGCACCGGCTCGCAAGCCGGGTAGAGCTCGAGCATCTGGCACTTGAGCGCAGGCAGGCCGGCGGCATCGGTCTGCGGCCAGGCCTGGACCTTGTCCAGCGGCAGGCTCCAGAACAGATTGATGCCAGGCTGCGCCTGCGGCGCGTCGTCGTAGTTGCGACCGACCGGCATCAGACCCAGCATCTGCCGCGCGGCACGGAATCGCTGACGCAAGCCCTGGGCTTCGAAGCCTTGCGGCAGGGGCAGCACGGTCCAGACCGCGCCCCAGGGAAAGGTGCGGGCCGATTGCCGCACCCGCATCTGCTCGCGCAGCCGCGAGAAGCTGCCGTTGGCCAGGATCAGCGCCTCGTAGCGGTCGCTGCCGACGCCGGATCCATCGGCAGCGAACAGACGCACGCCGCTGGCATCCTGTTCATAGCGTTCGACCGGCTCGCCGCAGATCCAGCGCAGGCCCGGCGTGGCACGGACCCGCTGCCACAGCAGGCCCATCAGTGCGCCGCGCTGCAGGCCGAGGCCGAATTCGCCGTCGCGGTAGCTCATGCGCAGCACCGGACGGCCGTCCTGCGTGTCGCCGTAGAGCGAATCAACACGGGCGCCATGGGCCAGGGTCTCGTCCAGTAGGCCCAAGGCTGCCAGCACGCGCTGGCCAGTGGGTTGCAGAAGCAAGCCTGCGCCTATGGGCTGCGGCTGCTGCACGGCCTCGATCAGGTCGACTGCAATGCCCTGCTCGGCCAGCCGGATGGCCGCGGCGCAGCCGGCCACGCCGGCACCGACGACGGCAACCGGACCGCGGCTATTCAAAGCGCAGGATGGGCTGGTCCACCGCCAGACTCTCGCCGGTCTTGGCCAGCACCTCGGCGACCTTCACATCGCGCTCGGCAACGAGGATGTTCTCCATCTTCATCGCCTCGATCACCGCCAGGCGTTCGCCGGCCTGCACCAGTTGGCCCGGCTGGACCGCGATCTGGACCAACAGGCCCGGCATGGGTGAAAGCAGGAACTTGCTGGTGTCCGGCGGTGCCTTGTAGGGCATCAGCTGCTGCAGCTCGGCGGCGCGCGGCGACAGCACCGTCACCTCGATGGCGCGGCCGTTGTGCTGGATGCGGTAGGCCAGCGGATTCTTGGCCGTGCCGCGCTCGGCCTGGGCGGTGAACGGCTTGCCGTTGACCGTGCCGCTGAGCCGCACATCGTTGAGCCGCGACTGGCAGACGATGCGGTAGCTCCACTTCTCGGGGCCGTCCATCACGTCGATCAGGGCCTCGCCCTGGCTGCCGCTGAACTCGTAGACATGCAGGGCATGGCGCTCGAAATCGCCATGGCCTTCGTTGACCACGGCCACGTAGTCATGCTCGACCTTGACCTCGTGGCCGGCCAGCTGGCCGCTGATGCCGGCGGCGCGCTCACGGGCCTTGCGGCGGATAAAGCCGGCCAGCGCCACGAGGAACAGCGGGTCGTCATGCGGCACGTCCTCGGCCAGGAAGCCACCGTGGTAGTGCTGGGCGATGAAACCGGTGTTGAAGTTGCCGGTGGCGAAATCGGGATGGGTCAACAGCGCCGACTGGAAGGGGATGTTGCTGGAGATGCCGCGGATCACGAAGCCGTTCAGCGCCTCTCGCATCTTGGCGATGGCGTCCTTGCGGTCGCGGCCGTGGACGATCAGCTTGGCGATCATCGAGTCGTAGAACATCGGGATCTCGCCGCCCTCGTAGACGCCGGTGTCCACGCGCACGCCGCCGAAATTCATGCCCTCGTAGCTCTCGCCTTGCAGCGTGTTCGTGCCCTGCTCCAGATTGGTCACCGGCGGCTGGTACTTCACCAGGCGGCCGGTCGAGGGCAGGAAGTTGCGGAACGGATCCTCGGCATTGATGCGGCACTCGATGGCCCAGCCTTCGCGCCTGATGTCGGCCTGCTTCAGGTTCAGCGGCTCGCCGGCGGCGACGCGAATCATCTGCTCGACCAAGTCCAGCCCCGTGATGCACTCCGTCACCGGATGCTCGACCTGCAGGCGCGTGTTCATCTCCAGGAAGTAGAAGCTCTGGTCCTTGCCGACCACGAACTCCACCGTGCCCGCGCTCTGGTACTTCACTGCCTTGGCCAGGGCCACGGCCTGCTCGCCCATGGCCTTGCGGGTCTCGTCGCTGATGAAGGGCGAAGGCGCTTCCTCGATCACCTTCTGGTGGCGGCGCTGGATCGAGCATTCGCGCTCGTGCAGGTAGACCACATTGCCCTGCGAGTCGCCCAGCACCTGGATCTCGATGTGGCGCGGCTCCTCGACGAACTTCTCCATGAAGACGCGGTCGTCGCCAAAGCTGTTGCGGGCCTCATTGCGGCAGGAGCTGAAGCCCTCGAAGCATTCCTTGTCGTTGAAGGCCACGCGCAGGCCCTTGCCACCGCCACCGGCGCTGGCCTTGATCATCACCGGATAGCCAATGCCCTTGGCGATTTCCACCGCCTCTTCGGGCGAGAGGATGGGCTGGTTGTGGCCGGGGATGGTGTTGACGTTTGCCTCGTTGGCCAGCTTCTTGGACGCGATCTTGTCGCCCATGGCCGCGATCGAGTAGTGCTTGGGGCCTATGAAGGCCATGCCTTCTTCCTCGACCCGGCGCGCGAAGTCCTCGTTCTCGGACAGGAAGCCGTAGCCGGGGTGGATGGCCTGGGCGCCGGTCTGCCTGGCCGCCGCGATGATCTTGTCGGCCACGAGATACGACTCGCGCGAAGGCGCCGGGCCCAGCAGCACGGCCTCGTCGGCCAGCTCCACGTGGCGGGCATCCTTGTCGGCCTCGGAGTACACGGCCACGGTCTTGATGCCCATCTTGCGGGCCGTCTTGATCACGCGGCAAGCGATCTCTCCGCGATTGGCAATGAGGATCTTGTCAAACATCTTCAATCTCCAGTGTTCTTCATCACAGCCTGAGGCCGGGCAGACGCCCGCTCAGGCATTGCTCGGTCCAGTCGACCAGGCGGGCATCCATCCACTCTCGGGCCTTGCCGGCGGCCGGGCCGGCGCCCTGGTAGGCAAAGCCCAGCATCACCGGTGCACGGCGGGCGTAGTCGCTGCCGTCGTCCAGCTGGCCGGCACGCTGCAGGTCGGCTTGGGCGGCGCCGCGGCTCAGGCCCTCGGCGCGATAGAGCAGGATCACCGGCACCTCGGCCAGGTCGTCATGGCAGCGCTGCAGACGCGGCGCCACGGTCTTGCCGAAAGCCGCGAGCGCACAGGCCTCGAAGGCTTCGCGGCCCTGCTCGGCTGTGCCCTGCTCCGCTTGCACCGCCTTGGCATGGGCGGCCACGCAGGCAGCGGCCCGCGGGGCGGCGGCGGCATGCGAGGCGAGCAGGCTCATGGCGGCCATCAGCAGCAGGCTCAGAGCGGGATGTTGCCGTGCTTGCGCCACGGGTTCTCCAGCTTCTTGTCCTTGAGCATCACCAGCGAACGGCAGATGCGCTTGCGGGTCTCATGCGGCTGGATCACGTCGTCGATGAAACCGCGGGCGCCGGCCACGAAGGGGTTGGCAAAGCGGGCCTTGTACTCGGCCTCGCGGGCGGCCAGCTTCTCGGGGTCGTTCTTGTCCTCGCGGAAGATGATCTCCACCGCGCCCTTGGCGCCCATCACCGCGATCTCGGCATTGGGCCAGGCGAAATTGACGTCGCCCCGCAGATGCTTGGAGGCCATCACGTCATAGGCGCCGCCGTAGGCCTTGCGCGTGATCACGGTCACCTTGGGCACCGTGCATTCGGCGTAGGCGTAGAGCAGCTTGGCGCCGTGCTTGATGATGCCGCCGTACTCCTGGCTGGTGCCGGGCATGAAGCCGGGCACGTCGACGAAGGTGATCACCGGGATGTTGAAGGCATCGCAGAAGCGCACGAAGCGCGCCGCCTTGATCGAGCTCTTGATGTCCAGGCAGCCGGCCAGCACCAGCGGCTGGTTCGCCACGATGCCGACGGTCTGCCCCTCCATGCGGGCCATGCCGATGATGATGTTCTTGGCGTAGTCGGGCTGCAGCTCGAAGAAGTCGCCGTCGTCGACCGTCTTGAGAATCAGCTCCTTCATGTCGTAGGGCTTGTTCGGGTTGTCCGGCACCAGGGTGTCGAGCGACATGTCGATGCGGCTGCCTGGGTCGCCGCTGGGCCGGCTGGGCGCCTTCTCGCGGTTGTTCAGTGGCAGGTAGTTGAAGAAGCGCCGCAGCATCAGGATGGCCTCGACGTCGTTCTCGAAGGCCAGGTCGGCCACGCCGCTCTTGCTGTTGTGCGTGGTCGCGCCGCCCAGTTCCTCGGCGGTCACTTCCTCATGCGTCACGGTTTTCACCACCTCGGGGCCGGTGACGAACATGTAGGACGAGTCCTTCACCATGAAGATGAAGTCGGTCATCGCCGGCGAGTAGACGGCGCCGCCGGCGCAGGGGCCCATGATCATGCTGATCTGCGGAATCACGCCCGAGGCCAGCACATTCTTCTGGAACACGTCGGCATAGCCGCCCAGCGAGGCCACGCCTTCCTGGATGCGCGCGCCGCCGTAGTCGTTCAGACCGATCACTGGCGCGCCGACCTTCATCGCCTGGTCCATCACCTTGCAGATCTTCTCGGCATGCGATTCGCTCAGCGCGCCGCCGAACACAGTGAAGTCCTGGCTGAAGCTGAAGGCCAGGCGGCCGTTGATCATGCCGTAGCCGGTGACCACGCCGTCGCCCGGGATCTTGTTGTCCTGCATGCCGAAGTCCACGCAGCGGTGCTCGACGAACATGTCCCATTCCTCGAACGTGCCTTCGTCGAACAGCAGCTCCAGCCGTTCGCGAGCGGTCAGCTTGCCCTTGGCATGCTGGGCGGCGATGCGCTTCTCGCCACCGCCCAGTCGCGCCTTGGAGCGCTTGTCTTCGAGCATCTGCTGGATGTCATGCATGGTTCTGGTCTCCGTAAAACTTCGAGAGCAGCTCTCTTGCTGCGGTCGACGGGGCAAGACGCCCCTGCAGCACATGCTGCGTGGTATCGGACAGCGCCGCCCGCACGGACGGCGACTGCTTGAACTGGTGTTCCAGGTCGGCGTGGATGCGCTCCCACATCCAGGCCAGCGACTGTTGCTGCCGCTTGGCGGCGAAGCGGCCATTGGCGGTCTGCACTTCCTTGAATCGGCTCACCGCCTCCCAGAAATGCGTCAGGCCTTCGCCCTTGAGCGCCGACATCTGCATCACGCGCGGATGCCAGATCGTGGTGTCGTGGTGAGCATGCTCGGGATGACCGTGCAGCCCATAAAGACGCAAGGACGACGAGATCTGGGCTTGGGCCCGCGTCGCCGCCGCATGGTCAAGGTCGGCCTTGTTGATGACCACCAGGTCGGCCAGCTCCATCACGCCCTTCTTGATCGCCTGCAGGTCGTCGCCGGCATTGGGCAGCTGCAGGAGGCAGTACATGTCGGTCATGCCGGCCACGGCCGTCTCGCTCTGGCCCACGCCGACGGTCTCGACGATGACGATGTCATAACCGGCCGCCTCGCAGACCAGCATGGCTTCGCGAGTCTTCTCGGCCACGCCGCCCAGGGTGCCGCTGCTGGGACTGGGGCGGATGTAGGCGCGCTCGTCCATGGAGAGCTTTTCCATCCGCGTCTTGTCGCCGAGGATGGAGCCGCCCGAGATGCTGCTCGAAGGATCGACCGCCAGCACCGCCACGCGGTGCCCGGCCGCTATCAGCGACAGGCCCAGCGCCTCGATGAAAGTGCTCTTGCCGACGCCGGGCACGCCGGAAATGCCGAGCCGCAGCGATTGGCCGGAGCGCGGCAGCAGCTCGGTCAGCAGCGCATCGGCCTCGGCGCGATGGTCGGCCCGGGTCGATTCCAGCAGCGTGATGGCCTTGGCGATGGCGCGGCGCTGGGCCGGGCCGGGTTCGCCTGTGACCGCCGCGGCAAGAAGGCTCATCAGGCGGTGGCCTTGCGGATCTGCTCCAGCACGTCCTTGGCGCTGGCCGGAATCGGCGTGCCGGGGCCGTAGATGCCCTTGACGCCGGCCTCGTAGAGGAAGTCGTAGTCCTGCTGTGGAATCACGCCGCCGACGAAGACGATGATGTCGTCCGCGCCCTGCTTCTTCAGCTCGCCGATGATGGCCGGCACCAGGGTCTTGTGGCCGGCGGCCAGCGTGGAGACGCCGACCGCATGCACGTCGTTCTCGATCGCCTGGCGGGCGCATTCCTCGGGGGTCTGGAACAACGGGCCCATGTCCACATCGAAGCCCAGGTCGGCATAGGCCGTGGCCACGACCTTGGCGCCGCGGTCATGGCCGTCCTGGCCCAGCTTGGCGATCATCACGCGCGGACGACGGCCGGCAGTTTCGGCAAAGGCCTTGATCTCGTCCTGCAGCTTGGCCCAGCCTTCGGCGGAATCGTAAGCAGCGGCATACACACCGGTCACCTTTTGCGTATCGGCGCGGTGGCGCCCGAACACTTCTTCCAGCGCGTCGGACACCTCGCCGACGGTGGCGCGCAACCGGATCGCCTGGATGGAAAGATCCAGCAGATTGCCCTGGCCCGAGCGGGCGGCTTCGGTCAATGCCGCCAGCGCAGTCTGGACCGCCGCAGTATCCCGCTTCGCCTTGATGCTCTGCAGCCGGGCGATCTGGCTGTCGCGCACCTTGACGTTGTCCACCTCGAGGATCTCGACCGGGTCTTCCTTGGCCAGCTTGTACTTGTTGACGCCGACGATCACGTCCTTGCCCGAGTCGATGCGAGCCTGCTTCTCGGCCGCGCTGGCCTCGATCTTCAGCTTGGCCCAGCCGGAATCCACCGCCTTGGTCATGCCGCCCATGGCCTCGACCTCCTCGATGATGGACCAGGCCTTGTCGGCCATGTCCTGGGTCAGCGATTCCATCAGGTAGCTGCCGGCCCAGGGGTCGACCACGTTGGTGATGTGGGTCTCTTCCTGGATGATCAGCTGGGTGTTGCGAGCGATGCGCGAGCTGAACTCGGTGGGCAGCGCGATGGCCTCATCCAGCGAATTCGTGTGCAGCGACTGCGTGCCGCCGAACACCGCGGCCATGGCCTCGATGGTGGTGCGCACCACGTTGTTGTACGGGTCCTGCTCGGTCAGGCTCCAGCCCGAGGTCTGGCTGTGGGTGCGCAGCATCAGGCTCTTGGGGTTCTTGGCACCGAAGCCCTTCATGATCCGGCACCACAAGAGGCGCGCGGCGCGCATCTTGGCGATCTCCAGATAGAAGTTCATGCCCACGGCCCAGAAGAAGCTCAGGCGGCCGGCGAACTCGTCCACGTCGAGGCCGGAGGCGGTGGCCGTCTTCACGTATTCCTTGCCGTCGGCCAGCGTGAACGCCAGCTCCAGCGCCTGGTTGGCCCCGGCCTCCTGCATGTGATAGCCGGAAATCGAGATCGAGTTGAACTTCGGCATGTTCCTGGCCGTGTAGCCAATGATGTCGCCGATGATGCGCATCGAGGGTTCGGGCGGGTAGATGTAGGTGTTGCGGACCATGAACTCCTTGAGGATGTCGTTCTGGATGGTGCCGCTCAGCTTGTCCTGGCTGATGCCCTGCTCTTCCGCCGCCACCACATAGCCGGCCAGCACCGGCAGCACGGCGCCGTTCATGGTCATGGAGACCGAGACCTTGTCCAGCGGAATGCCGTCGAACAGGATCTTCATGTCCTCGACCGAGTCGATGGCGACGCCGGCCTTGCCGACGTCGCCGGTCACGCGCGGATGGTCGCTGTCGTAGCCGCGGTGCGTGGCCAGGTCAAAGGCCACCGAGACGCCCTGCCCGCCGGCCGCCAGAGCCTTGCGATAGAAGGCGTTCGATTCCTCGGCCGTCGAGAAGCCGGCGTACTGGCGGATGGTCCAGGGCCGCACCGCATACATGGTGGCCTGCGGGCCGCGCAGGAAGGGCTCGAAGCCGGGCAGCGTGTCGGCATGCGGCAGGTTCGCCGTGTCGGCCGCGGTGTAGAGGGGCTTGACGGTCAGGCCTTCGGGCGTCTGCCAGTTCAGGGCCGAGACATCGCCACCGGGCGCCGACTTGGCAGCGGCCTTGTGCCACTGCTCCAGCGTGGCGGGCGTGAATTCGGCGCTTTGGCCAGGGAGGGGGCGGACAGGCTCGGACATGGGAACAACTCCAAAGATGCGGCATCATAACCGCTCTCGTTATTCATAATTATGAATTCAGAACAGGGCTAGAATCCGCCGCATGTCCGCCGCCACCCACCCATCGAGCGACCCGGCCGCTGCCAAGCAGCTGGCCCCGCGCGCCCTCTACCAGGAGGTGGCCGAGCGGCTGCGCCAGCTGATCTTCGGCCGCCAGCTGGAGCCGGGATCCTGGATCGACGAGCTCAAGCTCTGCGGCGAGCTGGGCATCAGCCGCACGCCCATGCGCGAGGCGCTCAAGGTGCTGGCGGTCGAAGGCCTGGTGACCATGAAGGTGCGCCGCGGTGCCTATGTGACCGAGATGAGCGAGCGCGACGTGCGCGAGGCTTATCAGCTGCTAGCCCTGCTGGAGAGCGATGCCGCCGCCCGGGTGGCGCAGGCCGGCAGCGACGAGGAACTGGCCGAGCTGCAGGCCATCCACGACCAGCTTGAAAAGGCGGTGCGGCAGCGCGATGCCTTCTTCGCCGCCAACGAGCGCTTCCACTTGCGACTGCTGGAGATCGAGAACAACCGCTGGCGCCAGCAGATGGTCAACGACCTGCGCCGCGTGATGAAGCTGAACCGCCACCATTCGCTGTTCAAGCAGGGCCGACTGGCCGAATCGCTGGCCGAGCATCGCGAGCTGATGACCGCCCTCGCCCGCCGCGACGGCACAGGCGCGGCCAAGCTGATGCGCCAGCATTTCGAGAACGGCCTGGCGGCCGCGACCGCCAAGGCCTGATCGATCAGTCGCGCCAGACCTGGTTCAGGGCCTCGATCGCCTCGGCGATCGGATAGTGGTGATTGCCGACGAACAGGCCGGACTGGTCCAGGTATTCGGCGTTCTTGAGCCTGCCATGGACCTCGTGGTCGAAGTACTGGACCACCGTGTTCTTGGCGAAGTTGCCCGCCACGATGGGCCGGCATTCAAAGCCCGCGTTCTGCAGCACGGCCACCAGCTCGCGCCGGTCGCGCCCGGCGTCGGGCCTGATCATCAGGCTGAAGCCGAACCAGCTGCTCTGGCCGCATTCGCGCTGGATGGCCAGGCGCGGATGGTCGGCCATCGCTTCCTGCAGCGCGCGGCCGTTGGCGCGCCGTGCGTCGATCAGGCCCGGCAGACGCTTGACCTGCTCTATGCCCAGCGCGCCCGACAGCTCCAGCGGCCGAAGGTTGTAGCCTGGCAGCACGAAGCGGAACGATTCCTCGAACGGGTCGTCGCTCTTGGTGCCGCAGACATGGTTGAGCTTGGGCAGGTTGCGCGTCCAGCCATGGGCACGCAGCGACAGCATCACGTGGTACAGCTCCTCGTCGTCGGTGACGACCATGCCGCCTTCCATTGTCGAGATGTGGTGCGAGAAGAAGCTGCTGTAGCTGCCCATCACGCCGAAGGTGCCGGCCTGGCGCCCCTGGTAGGTGGCGCCCATGGACTCGCAGTTGTCCTCGATCAGCACGATGTCGCGGCCCGCCGTCAGCGCCGCGATGGCGCCGAAGTCATTGGGATTGCCGAGCAGGTTGACCGCCATGATGGCGCGGGTACGCGGCCCAATGGCCGAGGCCAGCGCCTCTAGGTCGTAGTTCAGCGTGTCCAGGTCGATGTCGACGAACTTCAGGCGCAGGCCGTACTGGTGCAGCGGGTAGTAGGTGGTCGGCCAGGACACGGCCGGGACGATGATCTCGTCGCCGGCCTTCAGGCGCAGCTTGTCGTTCTTCGTATAGAACAGCGCGGCCGTCATCAGGAGGTTGGCCGACGAGCCCGAATTGACCATCACGCAATAGCGGCTGCCGGTGTAGGCGGCGAAATCACGCTCGAACTGGGCCACCTTGGGGCCCATGGTGAACATGCCGCTGGCAACGACGCCGGCCATGGCGGCATATTCCTCGGCCCCCCAGGACGAGGTGGCGAGCGGGAATCGGTAGGGGCTGCTGCTGCTCATCGCGCGTGCTTCTCCAGGAAATACTCGTAGCAAAGGGCTATGCCTTGCTCCAGCGTGTGGCGCGGGGCCCAGCCCCAGGCGGTTTGTCGCGAGATGTCGACCAGCTTCTGCTTCATGCCGACCGGTCGGTCCAGGTCATGAACGAAACGGCCCTGCCAGCCGACCACCTTGGCCACCGCCGCGTAGTACTCGTTGATCGTGTGGTCGTGGCCCAGGCCTATGTTCATCAGCTCGGGCGCCGAGCCGCCCTGCTCCACGTGCCGGGCCACGGCATCGGCCAGGTCGGCGGCATACATGAACTCGCGCCGGGCCGTGCCGTCGCCCCAGATCTCGACGGTCTCGGCTCCTTCGGCCTTGGCTTCGTGGATCTTGCGGATCACGGCCGGAATCAGGTGGGAATGGGCCGGGTCGAACTTGTCGTGGCGGCCGTAGAGATTGCAGGGCAGCAGGGTCTTGTAGTCGAGAGCGGGCTCCTCGCGCCGCAGGTACTGGCACAGCCGGGCCGCGTAGATCTTTGCGATCGCGTAGCCCTCGTTGGTCGGCTCCAGTTCGCCGTCCAGCACCTGCTCCTCGCGCAGCGGATTGCTGCCGTGGCGCGGATACATGCAGGAGCTGCCCAGGTTGATCAGGCGTCCGACGCCGGCCGCCCGCGCCGCCAGGATCACGTTGCGGCCCATGTCCACGTTGCGGACCAGGAAGTCCACCGGACGGGCGATATTGGCCTGGATGCCGCCGACCAGGCCGGCGGCATGGATCACCACATCGGGCCGGGTCTCGCGCAGAAAGGCCTCGACCGCCTCGTAGCTCTCCAGGTCCAGCTCGGCCCGGCCGGGCGCGATCAGCTGCCACTGCGCCGCCGCCGGATGCTCGGCGATATTGCGGCCCACCATGCCGGCGCCGCCGCTGACGAAGACGCGCAGGGCAGCCCTCATTCGACCGACACCGGCAGCTCGTAGCCATGGCTCTTCAGCAGCGCATGGCGCATGGCCTGGTCCAGGTCGCCGGCCACCATTTCCTTGACCATCTCGGCCAGGGTGATCTCGGGCGTCCAGCCCAGCTTTTCCTTGGCCTTGCTCGGGTCGCCCAGCAGGGTCTCGACCTCGGTCGGGCGGAAGTAGCGCGGATCGACCCGCACGATCACGTCGCCGACCTTGAGCGCGGGCGCCTTGGCCGGGTCCTCGATGCTGGTGACGGTGCCCACCTCCTCGACGCCCTGGCCCTGGAAGCGCAGGCCCAGGCCCAGCTCGCGCGCCGTCATCAGGATGAACTCGCGCACGCTGTGCTGCACGCCGGTGGCAATGACGAAGTCGTCGGGCTGCTCCTGCTGCAGCATCAGCCACTGCATGCGCACATAGTCCTTGGCATGGCCCCAGTCGCGCAGCGCGTCCATATTGCCTACGAACAGGCATTGCTCCAGGCCCTGGGCGATGTTGCTGAGGCCGCGGGTGATCTTGCGGGTCACGAAGGTCTCGCCGCGGCGCGGGCTCTCGTGGTTGAACAGGATGCCGTTGCAGGCATACATGCCATAGGCCTCGCGGTAATTCACCGTGATCCAGTAGGCATAGAGCTTGGCCACCGCATAGGGGCTGCGCGGATAGAAAGGCGTGGTCTCGCGCTGCGGCACTTCCTGCACCAGGCCGTAGAGCTCGCTGGTGCTGGCCTGGTAGAAGCGCGTCTTCTTTTCCAGGCCGAGGATGCGGATCGCCTCCAGCAGGCGCAGCGTGCCCATGGCGTCGGCATCGGCCGTGTACTCGGGCGATTCGAAGCTGACCGCCACATGGCTCTGGGCGCCCAGGTTGTAGATCTCGTCCGGCTGCACTTCCTGGACTATGCGTATCAGGTTGCTGGTGTCGGTCAGGTCGCCGTAGTGCAGGTGGAAGCTGGCGCCTTCTTCGTGCGGGTCCTGGAAGATGTGGTCGATGCGAGCCGTGTTGAACGAGGAGGCGCGGCGCTTGATGCCGTGGACCTGGTAGCCCTTTTCGAGCAGGAACTCGGCCAGGTAGGAGCCATCCTGGCCGGTCACGCCGGTGATCAGGGCCACCTTGGGTTGGGACTTGTTGTCATTGCTCATCATTGGTCCTTTGCAGCCAGGGCGCGCCGCTCATGCAGCCACGGCCCTCACCACATATTGCAAGGGCAGCGCATCGCGCACCGCCCCTTCGGGATCGCGGCCCATGGCCTGGGCCATCTGGCGTATCGCGTTCAGCACCGGCTCGCGGCACGGCTCGTCGAAGATACGCGGAATACCGCCCTCCACCCGCAGGCCAGCCTGCTGGAACATCTCGAACAGGGTCACGCGGGTGAACCAGCGCAGATGCGTGCGGTCCAGCAGGCCACCCGACTCGTAGCGGAAGTCGCCCACCGACAGCCGCCCCTGCAGGCTCCAATGCTGGGCGTTGGGAATGCTGGCGACGACGCTGCCGCCCGGCGGCAGGATGGCGCGGATGCGGCGAAGCACGGCCCAGGGGTCGCGCAGATGCTCCAGGACATCACCGAAGACCCAGCAGTCGCGGTCGGCGTACTGGTTGAACAGCGCGTCCTCGCAGCTTTCCAGGTCCAGGGCCCGCACGCCGTCGCAGAAACGCGCAGCGATCTCGGCGGCCTTGGGGTCCAGCTCGATGCCCAGGTAGTGGACGCCGGGCCGGCTGCTCTTGACCGCATGCGCCAGGGCGCCGGTGCTGCAACCCACTTCGACGATGGCCTTGGCCGAATCGGGAATCAGGGTCAGGAGGTCAGGGTTGTGGCCGGTCGGCGGCGCCAGCTTGGCCTGCTTGGCCGCCACCTCGGCGAACCACTCGTCCAGGTTGTAGCTGCCGGTGGCCGTGCTCGTGCCCTTGCCGATGTGATCGACGTAGACCTTCTTGGTGCCCATCAGCACATCGTTGCCGCACCAGTCCAGGTGGCGCAGCAGGCCCGACTTGCCGGCATCGTGCAGGGCCAGCATCGGTGCAGTCATCGGCGCCCCGTGCTTGATCGGCATCGGCCACTGCCGCATCACCTCGGCATTGCAGAGCATGCAGGGCGGATGCAGATAGGGCACGGCGCCATAGGCATAGGGAATGTCGAAGCCCTCGCGGTTCACATAGGCCACGCCGCCGGCGCCGTAGTCGCCCGGCTGCAGTGCCTCGGCCAGCGCCTCGAGGAAGCCTTCGCGCAGGATGACGATGTCGGTGTCCAGGAACAGCACCCGGCCGTTCAGGCCCAGGTTCTGGATCGCCCAGGCCATGCCGGGACCATGGTGGATGTTGTAGCCCATCGCATGCAGTTGCACGCCCTCGACGCAGGCTGCGGCCGCTCGGATCGCCTCGGCATGCTCGGGCGTGGAGCCGTCCACCACATGGACCGGGTTCGGATAGAAGCGGCGCAGCGAGACCAGCAGGCCCTTGAGCAGCTCGGGCGCGTTGTACGAGACCGTGACGATGGGAATCTGGTGGATCGGGTTCATTGGCCCTGTCCTTCCGTCTCGACCTGGCCGACCACCCGGGCCGGGTTGCCCGCCACGATGCTCATCGGTGGCGCCTCGAAGCCCGGAATCAGCACGGCGCCGGCCGCGATCACGCAGCCGCGCCCCAGCTTGACGCCCTTGAGCACCGTGACCCGCGAGCCTATGAAGACCTCGTCGCCGATCTCGACCGCCGCCGGCCGCGGATCGGGAGAGCGGCGGTGCGGCAGGCGCAGGTCATGCGAGTTGCTGTCCATCACATGGAGTTCCGGCCCGACCAGCACATTGGCGCCGAAACGGATGCTGGCGCCCTCAGAGATCAGCACGCAGCGGTTGTTGAACACACAGCCCGGACCGACCTCGATCAGCGACTCCGGCGTGCGCGCTTCTATATAGGTACAGGCATAGGCACCCGGCGAGCGCGGCACGCCGAAGACGGCGCTGCCGTCGATGCGGATCCGGCCCTGGCCCTTGAACTGGGTCGGCGCCAGCAGGTTGAGCGTGCGGGCGCCCTCGCCGCTCAGCTCGATACGGCCCCGGTCCGAGGTGTGGAAGAAATAGTGGATCAACAGGCCGCGGACCCAGGTCTCCAGCTCCAGCGGCGGATTGGCGGCGAGGCGCTGGCGCAGGCGTTCGATCAGCTTCTGCATGGCGGGCTCAGAACTTGTGCAGGCTCAGGAAGTCCTGCCAGACCGGCAGGAACTCGTCCTCGGCTCCGGGCACGCCGTCGCGCATCCGGATCAGCACCGGCAGCAGCGGCTGCATGTCCGGCTCGGCCGCATAGCGCTGCTGCACCGCCAGGGCAATGCCGTCATAGCACTGGCGGGCATGGGCTTCGCCGAGCTGGCCGATGCGCCTGGCGCCCACGGCCAGGGCCGCGTAGCCCAGGTGGGCCGCCTTCATGTGCTTGCCGTAGAGCTGGTTGGAATGGCCCTCGCCACCGGTGCGGAAATGGCCCAGGCGGTCCTGCACATAGGCCACCGGCCCCTGCAGGCTGGCGGCCAGGAAGGCGCCCAGGTCCCACAGGCCGGCATAGGACACGCCGCCGAAGTCGGGCTTGAACAGCAGGGCGGCGCTGCGCGGGTTCATCACGCAATTGGAGAACTCGCCGAACCAGTTCTGGCATTGGGGGATGGTGGTCGTGAACATCGCCCCGGCGTCCAGCGAGACGATGCGGCTCATCGATTGGACGATGCCGGCCGGGATGGGCATGCCCTCGATGGGCTGGCCCCGTTCATTGGAAGTCCAGCGTGCGCTGATGCTGCACGAAAAAGCCCCGGCGCCATGAACCGCCCGGTGCGTGGCATAGAAGTCGGGGTAGATGACGTCGTCGTCCAGCAGCAGATGCACCAGCTCGGTGCTGCTGTCCCAGAGCTTGAGCAGATGCAGGAAGTTCTCGTAGGCGCCCGCCTGGGGCCCCCGATGGATCTCGATAGGCAGCCGCTCGCGCGCCACGGCCATGGCCGGCGAACTCAGTATTTCCCCGAACTCTCCGTTCGGGCTGTCGTCCGAAACGATGATGCGGCCGGGCTTGTGCGTCTGAGTGACCAGGCTGGTCATCAGCTCGACCATGTACTTGGTCTTGTAGGCGGGAATCAGCGTGGTGATCTGCATGGGCGGCCAGGCCGGTCCCAATTCCGGCGCAGCGTGATTTAACTCTCAGTTTCTGGCCCCTCATGCGAAAAACAGCCAAGTTTTGCGCCATCTTTTGCAAACTTTGCTTGCGGCCCCCGCCCCTAGCATGGACAGACCCTGCAACCGGTCCGTCCTTCGCCCTGAATTGCCCATTCTTATAGCAGCGGCGTACGGTTTTGCTGGGGGTCGTCCTTTATGCTCAAGTTCCGGGCATGGGGGCCGAAAACCGAATGAAGCGGGAAGGCTCGCTGTGCAAGCTATTGCGCAAACGGCCGTCCCAAATGAAGACAGGGCGCATGACCAGGCGCCGATGAGATACGCGTCGAAGATGCCATCCCCGGGTGGCAATTCAACAATGAACCAAGTGAGTTAAAGATGGCCTCAATCATTACCAGCCTCTCGACTGCTCAGATCGCCACCCTGTCGACGAGCACTTTGAGCAAGCTGACGACGGAAGACTGGGCAGCCTTCAACTCCGACCAGATTGCGGCGCTGACCACCAACCAGGTCCGCACGCTCGGAACCTTCGCGATCACCTCGCTGTCCAGCGACCAGATCGCCAAGTTCCAGACCGAAGACCTGCGGGTTCTCAGTTCGACCGCCCTGCGTGCCATCAGCACCGACAAGCTCGGCGCGCTGAATTCCGACCAGTTCGGCGCCCTGACCACCAGCCAGGTGTCCTCGCTGACGACGTCGCAGATCAGCGGCCTCAACACCGACGACCTCAATTCGCTGAACAGCGACCAGTTCAAGTCCTTCGGCTCGGCCCAGATGACGGGCCTGACGACCGACCAGATCGCCAAGCTGGAAACCGATGACCTGCGGGCCCTGAATACCGGCGCGCTGCGCGCCCTGCGCACCGACCAGCTCGGCGCCCTGGGCTCCGACCAGATCGCCTCGCTGACCACGGCCCAGGTCGTATCGCTGACGACCGGCCAGTTGGCCAATCTGACCACCGACGACCTGAATGCGCTGACCAGCGACCAGTTCAAGACCCTGGGCTCGGCCCAGGTGGCCGGTCTGGGCACCGACCAGATCAAGGCCTTGCAGACCGACGACCTGGCGGCGCTCAACAGCGCTGCGGTCAAGGGGCTGACGTCCGCCCAGATCGCTGCATTGCGAACGGACGAAATCACGGCGATGGGAACGGCCCAGTTCAATGCACTGGGATCGGCCCAGGTGGCGGGCCTCAGGACCGACCAGATTGCCAAGCTCGAAACCGACGACCTGCGCGCGCTCAACACGAGCGCGCTTCGTGCTTTGAGCAGCGACCAATTCGCCGCCCTGACCTCGGACCAGACCGCGGTGCTGACCACCGCCCAGGTGGTGGCCCTGACCACCGGCCAGATCGCGGCCATGGCCAGCGATGACCTGAACGCCTTCACGACCGACCAGTTCAAGATCCTGACCTCGACGCAGGTCGGTGCCATCACGACGGACCAGGTGGCCAAGCTGCAGTCCGACGACCTGGCCGCCATCTCCACCGCCGGCATCAAGGGCCTGACATCGGCCCAGATCGCTGCACTGACCACCGACGAAGTGGTGGCCCTGGCCACGCAGCAGGTGGCGGCTCTGGGCTCGGCCCAGGTGGCCGGCCTGCGCACCGACCAGATGGGCAAGCTGGAAACCGACGACCTGCGGGCCATCGGCACGGCCGCCCTGCGCTCGCTGTCGACCGACCAGCTCGGCGCCCTGGGTTCCGACCAGATCGGCAGCCTGACCACGGCCCAGGTCAACGCCCTGAGCTCGACCCAGATCCAGGGCCTGGTCAGCGATGATCTGAACGCCTTCACGACCGACCAGTTCAAGTCCATGGGCTCGTCGACCATCGGCGCCCTGACCACGGACCAGGTCAAGACCATGCAGACGGCCGATCTGGCCGCCGTCTCCACGGCCGGCGTGCGCGGCCTGACTTCGGCCCAGGTCGAGGCGATGACGACCGACGAGATCCAAGCCATGAGCACGGCCCAGTTCGCGGCCATGACCTCGGCCCAGCTGAGCGGCCTGCGCACCGACCAGATCATCAAGCTCGAAAGCGATGACCTGCGCGCCATCAACACCGGCGCCCTGTCCAAGCTGAGCTCCGACCAGGTCGCTGCCCTGACCAGTGACCAGGTTGCCTCGTTGACCACCGCCCAGATCGCGGCCCTGGCCACCACGCCGGTCAACCAGCTCGGTGCCTTCTCGACCGACGACATCCGCGCGCTGACCACGGCCCAGGCCGCGGCGCTGACCTCGGCCCAGATCAAGGCCCTCGGCACCGACCAGGTCGCCAAGCTCGAGACCGACGACCTGCGCGCCATCAATACCGGCACCATCAAGGCCCTCGGCACCGACCAGCTGGCGGCCCTGAACTCCGACCAGATGGGCGCGCTGAGCACGGCCCAGGTGGTCTCGCTGACCACCACCCAGGTGGCCGGCCTCAACAGCGATGACCTGAACGCCCTGGTGACCGACCAGGTCAAGGTCCTGACCTCGACCCAGATCGGCGCCCTGACGACCGACCAGCTCAAGACCATGACCACGGACGACGTGGCCGCAATCTCCACCGCTGGTATCAAGGGCCTGAACTCGGCCCAGCTGGCTGCACTGACGACCGACGAAGTCGTGGGTCTGAGCACCCAGCAGATGGCCGCCCTGGGCAGCGCCCAGGTGCAGGGCCTGCGTACCGACCAGATGGCCAAGCTGGAAACCGATGACCTGCGCGCGCTGAATACCTCGGCGCTGCGGGCTCTCGGCAGCGACCAGCTCGGCGCCCTCACCAGTGACCAGCTGGCCGCGATGACCACGGCCCAGGTCAATTCGCTGACCTCGACCCAGATCAAGGGCCTGGCCTCCGACGACCTGAACGCCTTCACCAGCGACCAGTTCAAGGCGATGGCCTCGTCCACCGTCGCGTCGCTGAGCACCGATCAGATCGCCAAGCTGCAGACCGACGACCTGGCGGCCATCTCGACCGCCGGCGTGCGTGGCTTCGGCTCCGACCAGATCGCCGCCCTGACCACCGACGAAATCGTGGCCATGACCACGGCCCAGTTCGCCGCCCTGACCTCGGGCCAGGTGGCAGGCCTGCGCACCGACCAGATCATCAAGCTGGAGAGCGACGACCTGCGTGCGCTGAGCACCGGCGCCCTGTCCAAGCTGACGTCGGACCAGACGGCCGCGCTGACCAGCGACCAGGTCGCTGCGCTGACCACCGCTCAGGTGGCGGCCCTGGCCACCACGCCGGTCAACCAGATCGGCTCGTTCTCGACCGACGACATCAAGGCCCTGACCACGGCCCAGGCCGCGGCACTGACCTCGGCCCAGATCAAGGGCCTGGCCACCGACCAGGTGGCCAAGTTCGAGACCGATGACCTGCGTGCCATCAGCACCGGCGCCATCAAGGCCTTCGCCACCGACCAGCTGGCCGCCCTGAATTCCGACCAGATCGGCGCCCTGACCACGGCCCAGGTCGTGTCGCTGGGCACGGCCCAGGTGGCCGGCCTGAATACCGACGACCTGAACGCCCTGGTGACCGACCAGTTCAAGGTCCTCACCTCGGCCCAGGTCGGCGCGCTGACGACCGACCAGGTCAAGGCCCTGCAGACCGACGACCTCGCGGCGATCTCCACCGCCGGCGTCAAGGGCTTCGGCTCGGCCCAGGTCGCGGCCATGACGACGGACGAGATCCGCGCCATGACCACGGCCCAGTTCGCCGCCATGGGCAGCACCCAGGTTGCCGGCCTGCGCACCGACCAGATGGCCAAGCTGGAGACCGACGACCTGCGCGCCATCAACACCGGCGCCCTGCGTTCGCTGGGCACCGACCAGCTCGGCGCCCTGGGTTCCGACCAGTTGGCGGCGATGAGCACGACCCAGGTCAACGCCCTGACCTCGACCCAGATCCAGGGTCTGGTCAGCGATGACCTGAACGCCTTCACGACCGACCAGTTCAAGAACATGAGTTCCGGTCAGATCGCGGCCATCGCGACCGACCAGATCAAGACCCTGCAGACCGATGACCTGGCAGCCATCTCGACCGCCGGCATCAAGGGCCTGAACTCGGCCCAGATCGCTGCACTGACCACGGACGAAGTCGTGGCCATGGGCACGGCCCAGTTCGCCGCGCTGAGTTCCGCCCAGGTGGCGGGCCTGCGCACCGACCAGATGGCCAAGCTGGAGACCGATGACCTGCGCGCCATCGGCACCGGCACCCTGCGTTCGCTGGGCACCGACCAGCTCGGCGCGCTGGGTTCCGACCAGTTGGCCGCGATGACCACGACCCAGGTCAACGCCCTGACCTCGACCCAGATCCAGGGTCTGGTCAGCGACGACCTGAACGCCTTCACGACCGACCAGTTCAAGAACATGAGCTCGGGTCAGATCGCGGCCATCGCGACCGACCAGATCGTCAAGATGCAGACCGACGACCTGGCGGCGATCTCGAGCGCCGGCGTCAAGGGCTTGAGCTCGACCCAGGTCGCTGCGCTGACCACGGACGAAGTCGTGGCCATGACCACGGCCCAGTTCGCCGCCATGGGTTCTGCCCAGTTGGCGGGCCTGCGCACCGACCAGATCATCAAGCTCGAAAGCGATGACCTGCGCGCCATCAACACGGCCGTGCTGTCCAAGCTCAGCTCCGACCAGATCGCCGCGCTGACCAGCGACCAGGTCTCCCAGCTGACCACCGCCCAGGTGGCGGCCCTGGCCACCACGCCGGCCAACCAGCTCGGCGCCTTCTCGACCGACGACATCAAGGCCCTGACCACGGCCCAGGCCGCCGCGCTGACCAGCTCGCAGATCAAGGGCCTGGGCACCGACCAGGTCGCCAAGCTGGAGACCGACGACCTGCGGGCCATCAGCACGGCTTCGGTCAAGGCCTTCGGCACCGACCAACTGGCCGCCCTGAACTCCGACCAGATCGGTTCCCTGACCACGGCCCAGGTCGTGTCGCTGACCACGGCCCAGGTGGCCGGCCTGAACAGCGACGACCTGAACGCCCTGGTCAGCGACCAGGTCCGTTCCCTGACCTCGACCCAGATCGGTGCGCTGACGACCGACCAGGTCAAGACCATGCAGACCGATGACGTGGCGGCCATCTCGACTGCCGGCATCAAGGGCCTGAACTCGGCCCAGGTCACGGCCATGACCACGGATGAGATCGTGGCCATGACCACGGCCCAGTACGCCGCCATGGGCAGCGCCCAGGTGGCCGGACTGCGCACCGACCAGATGGCCAAGCTGGAAACCGACGACCTGCGTGCCCTCAACACCGGCGCCCTGCGTGCGCTGGGTACCGACCAGCTCGGCGCCCTGGGCTCCGACCAGCTGGCCGCGATGACCACGACCCAGGTCAACGCCCTGACCTCGACCCAGATCCAGGGCCTGGTCAGCGACGACCTGAACGCCTTCACGACCGACCAGTTCAAGAACATGAGCTCCGGTCAGATCGCGGCCATCGCGACCGACCAGATCGTCAAGATGCAGACCGACGATGTGGCGGCCATCTCGACCGCCGGCATCAAGGGCCTGAGCTCGGCCCAGATCGCCGCGCTGACGACCGACGAGGTCGTCGCCATGGGCACGGCCCAGTTCGCCACGCTGAGCACCGCCCAGGTCCAGGGCCTGCGCACCGACCAGATCATCAAGCTGGAGAGCGACGACCTGCGTGCCATCAGCACCAGTTCGCTGTCCAAGATGTCGTCCGATCAGGTGGCGGCACTGACCAGCGACCAGGTGTCCCAGCTGACCACCGCCCAGGTGGCGGCCCTGGCCACCACGCCGGCCAACCAGCTCGGCGCCTTCTCGACCGACGACATCAAGGCACTGACCACGGCGCAAGCCGCGGCGCTGACCAGCTCGCAGATCAAGGGCCTGTCGACCGACCAGGTCGCCAAGCTCGAGACCGACGACCTGCGTGCCATCAGCACGGTGGCGGTCAAGGCCTTCGGCACCGACCAGCTCGCCGCGCTGAATTCCGACCAGATCGGCGCCCTGACCACGGGCCAGGTCGTGTCGCTGACCACGGCCCAGGTGGCCGGTCTGAACAGCGATGACCTGCGTGCCCTGGTGACCGACCAATTCAAGGTCCTGACCTCGGCCCAGATCGGCGCGCTGACGACCGACCAGGTCAAAGCCATGGCCACGGACGACCTGGCGGCCATCTCGACCGCGGGCGTCAAGGGCCTGAACTCGGCCCAGATCGCCGCCATGACCACGGATGAGGTGGTGGCCCTGAGCACGGCCCAGGTCAACACCCTGGGCTCGGCCCAGGTGGCCGGCCTGCGCACTGACCAGATGGCCAAGCTGGAGACCGATGACCTGCGGGCCATCGGCACCGGTGCTCTGCGTGCGCTGGGCAGCGACCAGCTCGGCGCGCTGACCTCGGATCAGCTGGCCTCGATGACCACGATCCAGGTCAACTCGCTGACCTCGTCGCAGATCCAGGGCCTGGCCACGGACAAGCTGAACGCGTTCAACACCGATCAGTTCAAGGCCATGGCCTCGGCCACGGTGGCCGCGATGACCACCGACCAGGTCAAGTCGCTGCAGACCGATGACCTGGCCGTGCTGTCCACTGCCGGCATCCGCGGCTTCAGCACCGCCCAGATCGAGGCGCTGACGACCGACGAGGTCAAGGCGCTGACGACCGCGCAGTTCGCCGCCCTGGGCACCAACCAGGTGGCCGGCCTGCGCACCGACCAGATCATCAAGATCGAGAGCGACGACCTGCGTGCCATCAGCACCGCAGCCCTTGCCAAGTTCAACACCGACCAGTTCGCCGCGCTGACCAGCGACCAGGTCTCGCAGCTGACCACCGCCCAGGTGGCCGGCCTGGCCACGACGCCGGCCAACCAGCTCGGGGCCCTGTCCACCGACGACGTGCGCGCACTGACAACGGCCCAGGCCGCGGCGCTGACCAGCACGCAGATCAAGGGCCTGTCGACCGACCAGGTCGCCAAGCTCGAGACCGATGACCTGCGCGCCATCAGCACCTCGGCGATCAAGGCCTTCGGCACCGACCAGCTGGCGGCACTGAACTCCGACCAGATCGGCGCCCTGACCACGGCCCAGGTCAGCTCGCTGACCACGGCCCAGGTGGCCGGCCTGCAGACCGATGACCTGACGGCGATGACCACGGACCAGTTCAAGGTCCTGAGCTCGGCCCAGGTCGGGGCGCTGACGACCGACCAGATCAAGGCCCTGCAGACCGACGACCTGACGGCCATCACGACCGCCGGCGTCAAGGGCCTGAGCTCGGCGCAGATTGCGGCCATGACCACGGACGAGGTGGTGGCGCTGAACACCGCCCAGGTCAGCAGCCTCGGCTCGGCCCAGGTGCTGGGCCTGCGCACCGACCAGATGGCCAAGCTGGAGACCGATGACCTGCGGGCCATCGCCACCGGCGCCCTGCGCTCGCTGGGCACCGACCAGCTCGGCGCCCTGGGCTCCGACCAGCTGGCCTCCATGACCACGGCCCAGGTCAATGCCCTGACCTCGACCCAGATCCAGGGTCTGGTCAGTGACGACCTGAACGCCTTCACTTCCGACCAGTTCAAGTCCCTGGGCTCCGCCTCGATTGCCGCGCTGACCACCGACCAGGTCAAGACGCTGCAGACGGCCGACCTGGCCGCGGTGTCCACCGCCGGCATCAAGGGCCTGGGCACCGACCAGATCGGCGCGCTGACGACCGACGAGATCGTGGCCCTGGGCACGGCCCAGGTGGCGGCGCTCGGCACCAACCAGGTGGCGGGCCTGAGGACCGACCAGATCGTCAAGTTGGAAAGCGATGACCTGAGGGCGATCAACACGGCGGCCCTGGCCAAGTTCTCCAGCGACCAGTTCGCCGCCCTGACCAGCGACCAGGTCGCGCAGCTGACCACCGCCCAGGTGGCGACGCTGGCGACCACGCCGGTCAACCTGCTCGGCGCCCTGTCGACGGACGACATCCGGGCCCTGACCACGGCCCAGGCCGCGGCGCTGACCAGCTCGCAGGTCAAGGGACTGTCGACCGACCAGATGGCCAAGCTGGAGACCGATGACCTGCGGGCCCTGAACACGACGGCCCTGCGTGCCCTGGGCACCGACCAGCTGGCGGCGCTGAACTCCGACCAGATCGGCGCGCTCACGACGGCCCAGGTCAGCTCGCTGACCACGACCCAGATGGCCGGCCTGCAGAGCGATGACCTGAACGCCCTGGGTTCCGACCAGGTCAAGGTGCTCGGCTCGTCCCAGATCGCCGCGCTGACCACCGACCAGGTCAAGACCATGCAGACCGACGATGTGGCGGCCATCTCGACCGCCGGCATCAAGGGACTGAGCTCGGCCCAGCTCGCGGCCATGACCACCGACGAGGTGGTGGCCCTGAACACGGCCCAGTTCTCGTCGCTCGGCAGCAACCAGATCGTCGGCCTACGGACCGACCAGATGGCCAAGCTGGAGACCGATGACCTGCGTGCCATCAGCACCACCACGCTGCGGGCCCTGACCAGCGACCAGCTCGCCGCCCTGACCACCGACCAGCTCGGCTCGATGACCACGGTCCAGGTGAACACGCTGACCTCGGCGCAGATCCAGGGCCTGGCCACGGACAAGCTGAACGCCTTCACCAGCGATCAGTTCAAGGCCATGGCCTCATCCACGGTCACGGCGCTCAGCACCGACCAGATCAAGGGTCTGCAGACCGATGACCTGGCCGCCCTGTCCACGGCCGGCGTCAAGGGCTTCAGCTCGGCCCAGATCGAGGCCCTGCGCACCGACGAGATCGTGGCCCTGACCACGGCCCAGGTCAGCACGCTGAGCTCGGCCCAGATCGCCGGCCTGCGCACCGACCAGATCATCAAGCTGGAAAGCGATGACCTGCGCTCGCTGAGCACCTCGGCCCTGTCCAAGTTCACGACCGACCAGTTCGCGGCGCTGACCTCCGACCAGATCGGCCAGCTGTCCACGGCCCAGATCGTGTCGCTGACCTCGCAGCAGCTGACCAGCCTGTCGACCGACGACATCAGGGCGCTGACCACGGCCCAGGCCGCGGCCATGACGACGGCCCAGGTCAAGGGCCTGTCCAGCGACCAGATGGCCAAGCTGGAAACCGACGACCTGCGTGCGATCAACACGGCCGCCCTGCGTGGCCTGGGTACCGACCAGCTCGCCGGCCTGACGACCGACCAGCTCTCGGCCCTGACCACGGCCCAGGTGGTCTCGCTGACCAACGCCCAGGTGGCCGGCCTCACGACCGACAAGCTGAACGCCCTCACCAGCGATCAGTTCAAGGCGCTGAGCTCGGGTCAGGTGGGTGGCCTCTCGACCGACCAGGTCAAGGCCCTGCAGACCGACGACCTGGCGGCGATCAACTCGGCGGCCCTGCGCGGCCTGAGTTCGACCCAGATCGGCGTGCTGACCACCGACGAGATCGTGGCCATGAACACGGCCCAGTACGCCTCGCTGACCTCCGCCCAGGTGGCCGGCCTGCGCACGGACCAGATCGCCAAGCTGGAGACCGATGACCTGCGCGCCATCGCCAGCAGCAGCCTGGCCAAGTTCGGCACCGACCAGCTGGGCGCCCTGGGCTCCGACCAGATCGCCTCGCTGACCACGGCCCAGGTCAATGCCCTGACCTCGACCCAGATCCAGGGTCTGGTCAGCGACGACCTGAACGCCTTCACGTCCGATCAGTTCAAGTCCATGACTTCGAACCAGATCGCTGCCATCAGCACCGATCAGGCCAAGGCCCTGCAGACCGACGACCTGGCGGCGATCTCGACCGCCGGACTGCGCGGCATGAGTTCCGATCAGCTCGGCGCCCTGCGCACCGACGAGATCGAGGCCATGACCACGGCCCAGTTCGCTTCGCTGACCACCAACCAGGTGGCCGGCCTGCGCACCGACCAGATCGCCAAGCTGGAGACGGACGACCTGCGTGCCCTGTCGACCGGTGCACTGTCCAAGCTGAGCACCGACCAGTTCGTGGCCTTCAGCTCCGACCAGGTGGCTTCGCTGACCAACGGACAGGTGGCCAGCATCACCTCGGCCCAGGTCACGGCCATGGGTTCGGACGACCTGAACGCCCTGAGCACGGCCCAGTTCGGCGCGCTCACCGCGACCCAGGTGGCGGGCATCAGCAACACGATGATGGCCAAGCTGGAGACCGACGATCTGCGCTCGATCAGCGTGTTCGGTATCCGCGCCCTGGCCACCGATCAGCTGAACTCGCTGACCACCGACCAGGTCAACGCGCTGACCGGCCTGCAGGTCTCGGTGCTCACCAGCACCCAGATCCAGGGTTGGGCGACCGACGATGTCCAGTCGCTGCGCTCCGACCAGGTCGCCTCGCTGACCTCGGCCCAGATCGGCTTCATGAGCAGTGACCAGATCAAGACCTTCTCGACCGATGACATACGTGCCCTGGGTACCAGCGGCATCAAGGGTCTGGCGTCCGAGGATCTGTCGGCACTGAGCTCCGATCAGATCGGGGCGATGACCAGCGCCCAGCTCGGCTCGCTGAGCACGGCCCAGGTCATCGGCATAGGCACGGACGACATCGACAACATCGGCACCGATGCACTGCGCGGCCTCTCGACCGCCGCCCTGCACGCCCTGGGCACCGACCAGTTCCTGGCCTTCACCAGCGACCAGATCGGCTCGTTCACGACGGCGCAGATCACGGCGATCACGACCGATCAGCTGCATGCGATCACGACCGACGAGATCGGCGCGTTCGGCTCGGCCCAGATCGCGGCGTTCAGCTCGACCCAGGTCGGGGCGCTGACGACCGACCAGCTGCGTCGCTTCGACTCGGACGACATCCATGCGCTGACCACGGCCCAGATGGCCGGCATCACGACGGACCAGATCCGCTCGCTGACCACCGACCAGATCGACGGCCTGGATTCGCAGGACATCGCCAAGATGAACATGACGCAGGTGGGCGCCTTCACCTCCGACCAGATCGCCTCGATGGACGGCGGCCAGCTCGATGCGCTGTGGCTCGCCACGCCTATCGTGCTGGATCTGGATGGCAACGGCATCCAGACCCTGTCGGCGGCCCATGGCGTCAGCTTCGACCTGAACGGCACCGGCAACGCCCAGAAGTGGGGCTGGGTCGGCGGCAACGACGGTCTGCTGGTGATGGACCTGAACCACGACGGCAAGGTCGACAGCGGCAAGGAGCTGTTCGGTACCGGCACGGTCCTGGCGAACGGCCAGCATGCAGCCAACGGCTACCAGGCCATGGCCGCCCTGGACGTCAACCACGACGGCAAGCTCGACGTGCTCGATGCCGGCTTCAAGGACCTGAAGGTCTGGGTCGACAAGAACCACGATGGCGTCAGCGATGCCGGCGAGCTGCTCGACCTGTCGTCGCTGGGCATCGTCGAGCTGGACCTGAACGCCAAGGCCGGCACGGCGACCGACAACGGCAACCTGATAGGCCTGGTGTCCGGCTACAAGACCGCCGACGGCAAGACGCACGAGATGGCCGACGTCTGGTTCGCCAAGGACGTCAAGCCCGAGGCTGCGCCTGCCGAGGCCAAGGTCACGGTCCACGACGTGCTGGCACCGCCTCCGGGCAACGTGCTGGGTGAGGCCTCCGCCTCGACCAACTTCGCCCCGCCGGCGCCGCCTGTGCTCAGCCACCTGACGCCGCACAAGCGTCTGGACGACGACGAGCGCCTGCCGCCGCTGATCTGACCCTGAGGTCCGGCCGGGGTTCGCCCCGGCCCCAGCGCCGCCCCGCCACGGTTCACGCCGCGCCGGGGCGGCTTGCCTTATGCTGGGCCGCCCGAAACACGGGCCATGACACGGAGACCGAACGACGTGAGCAGCAGCAAGCCGCCCTTCCTCCACCCGAGCAGCGAGGTGCAGAGCCACGAGATCGGCGACGGCACCAGCATCTGGCAGTTCTGCGTCGTGCTGGCCGGCGCCCGCATTGGCCGCGACTGCAACATCAATGCCCAGTGCTTCATCGAGAACGACGTGGTGGTCGGCGACCGGGTCACGGTCAAATGCGGCGTCCAGCTCTGGGATGGCATCACGCTTGAGGACGATGTCTTCGTCGGTCCCAACGTCAGCTTCACCAATGACAAGTTCCCGCGCTCCAAGCAGTACCCGGACAGCTTCCAGCGCACCATGGTGCAGCGCGGGGCCTCCATCGGTGCCAATGCCACCATCCTCGGCGGCGTGACCATAGGTGCCGGCGCGATGATCGGTGCCGGCAGCGTGGTCACCAGGGACGTGCCGGCCGGCGAGCTGTGGGTCGGCAACCCTGCCCGTTCGCGCGGCAGGGCCTGAATTTCATTCCAAAGGACATTGCAATGCAAAGACTGCTGGCCAGCCTGGTCCTGCTCGCCCTGCTTTCGGCCTGTGCCACCGCCCCCTACGAGGGCTCGCCCCGCCAGGCCGACGACCATCGCCAGCTCAAGGCCGCGCTGGATGCCTCGGTCGCCGGCTGGAACGAGGGCGACCTGCGCCGCCACCTGGGCCTGTACGACGAGTCCATCACCTTCATGACCAAGCAGGGCCCGCGGCCCGGCATCGCGCCCATAGAGACGGCCTTCCGCGCCAAGTACTTCAACGGCGACAAGCCCAAGCAGGCCCTGCGCATGGAGCAGGTGACGATCAGGTCGCTGTCCAGCGACTCAGCCCTGATGAATGGCCGCTTCGTGCTCTCAGGCGGTGGTGAGGCGGAACAGAGCGGCTGGTTCAGCCTGGTCTGGCTGCGCATGAAGGACGGCAGCTGGAAGGCCGTGCACGACCACAGCAGTTGAGCAAATCGCGGTTCAGACGCTGGCCCGCACCGCCTTGATCAGTCGCTCGATCTGCGGTTCGCTCATGCCCGGCCACAGCGGCAGGCTCAGGACCTCGCGGTGCATGGCCTCGGCGATCGGGAAGTCGCCGTCGGCATGGCCCAGCTCGGCATAGGCCGGCTGCCGGTGCGGCGGCACCGGGTAGTGGATCAGCGTGCCTATGCCCTCGCCTGCCAGGCGCTGCTGCAGGCCGTCGCGGTCCGCATGGCGGACCACGAACAGATGCCAGGCCGGCTCGGCCCAATGCGGCACGAAAGGCAATTGCAGATCGCAGCCTGCCAGGCCTTGCAGCAGGCGGGCCGCGATGGCGCGGCGCTCGTTGGTGGCGGCCTCCAGCAGCGGCAGCTTGGCGGCCAGCACGGCGGCCTGGATCTCGTCCAGCCGCGAGTTGATGCCCTTGACCTCGTTGTGGTACTTGCGCTCGGAACCGTAGTTGCGAAGCACCTTGACCTGCTTGACCAGGCCTTCGTCGCGCGTGGTGATGCCGCCACCGTCGCCGAAGGCGCCCAGGTTCTTGCCCGGGTAGAAGCTCCAGGCCGAGATATCGGCCAGGCCGCCCACCGGCCTCACCTTGTAGCGCGCCGCATGGGCCTGGGCGCAGTCGTCCAGCACCTTGAGTCCATGCCGCGAGGCGATGGCGTTGATCACATCCATGTCGGCCGGCTGGCCGTACAGGTGGACCGGCAGGATGACCCGCGTCCGCGGCGTGATCGCTGCCTCGATGCGGGCCGGGTCCAGGTTGAAGCTGCGCGGGTCGGGCTCGACCGGCACCGGCCGCGCCCCGCACTGGCTGACCGCCAGCCAGGTCGCGATATAGGTGTTGGAGGGCACGATGACCTCGTCGCCCTCTTGCACGCCCAAGGCCCGCAGGCCCAGGTGGAGCGCATCCAGGCCGTTGGCCAGGCCGGCGCAATGCAGGCTGCCGCAGTGGTGCGCCCAGGCCTGCTCGAAGGCCTCCAGCTCCTTGCCCAGCAGGAACCAGCCGCTGGCCGCCACACGCTGCAAGGCGGCGTCAATGTCCTTCTGCGCGCTGCGGTAGGCCGGCTGCAGGTCGAGGAAGGGAATCGGCGCGTCCATCAGCTGGCCTTGCTGCCGACGGCGGCCAGGAAGTCGTCGTAGCTGCGGATGTAGTCGTCCGCGTCGTAGCGGTCCGAGGCCAGCACCAGCAGCACGGCATCGGGCGAGAACTGGTACTGGATGCCCCAGACCATGGGCGGGATGTGCAGGCCCAGGCGCGGGCTGTCCAGCAGCAGCTCGTCGCGCTGCTGGCCGTCGTCGACGACCACGCCCACGCTGCCTTTCACGCAGACCAGGAACTGGTGGCAGGCCTTGTGCGCATGCTCGCCCCTCACCTCGCGGGTCGGCACGTCGTAGACCATGAAGAAGCGCTGCGGCGTGAACGGCAGGTGCGCGCCTATCTCGCCGAAGCTCAGCGCGCCGCGCAGGTCCACGACCTTGGGCAGGCGCACCAGGACGGCGCCGCGGGCATGCAGGGTGGGCAGCGCGGCCGATTCGGCCACCTGGCCCGGCAGCGCGAGCTGGGGGGTGTCCTTGTAGCCCGTGATATGAGCCGGGTTGCCGGCCACGATGGCGTTGGGCGGTACATCGCGGGTAACCACGGCGCCATCCATCACCTGGGCCCCCGGGCCAATGGTGAGACCCGGCCTGATGGTGGCGTTGGAGCCGATGCTCGCGCCGGCCCGCACCAGGGTCCGTGCCGGCAGCGCCGACCGGTCGCAGGCGAACGTGGCGTTGGGGCCGATGAAGACGTCTTCCTCCAGCGTCACGCCATTCCACAGCTGCACGCCGCATTTCACCGTCACGCGGTCACCGACGACGGCCTCGGCCTCGATCAGGACATGGTCGCCGATCGTGACCCCGCGGCCGATGCGCGCACCGCTCAGCACATGGCTGAAGGCCTGGACGCTGGTGCCTGCGCCCAGGTTCGAAGACTCGACGAGGGCCTGGGGATGGATAAGGACGGCGCTATCTGGCTGCAAGGCATGCTCCGGTGTTCGTGCGGTGGCGCAGCTACTCTAGCGCGCAAGTCTCCGCCGCCGGCCTTCCTCGATATAGAGGCCGAGGTTGCGCAGGAAATCCCAGTACTGTTTCGAGCGCTGGTAGTTGGCCTCCAGCGCACCGAGACGCCCCCAGTAGTCGGCCACCGTCAGCCGGTCGATCATCTCGACCATCTCGTCCACCGTTGACGGCAGCAGCATGCCGGCCGGATCGAAATACCTGGCGATGTTCGGTGCGCCGAAATAGATCGGCACCGTGTAGCTGCGCAGGCAGTCGATCAGCTTCTCGGTGAAGTAGTGGTCCTGGTATTCGTTCTCCACGATGATGGAAAACATCGATTCGAACAGGCCGGCCTTGTCGGGAAAGGGATAGGGCGCCAGGTTCTCTATGCCCTCGGGCGGCCTCATCTGGGAGGTGTAGAAGCGGGTCGGCACCCGGAGCGCAGCCCCGCGTGCCCAGATCTGGCGACGGTCGCGATAGCCGCTGAACAAGGCCTCGGAGCCCACGCCGTTGCTGTACAGGAAGGAGACGTCGAAACTCTTGCGCTCGGGCAAGGTCTTGACCCAGTTGCTGCCGAACACGGCCAGCGCCGCATTGGGCAGGTCCAGCAGACTGTCCTCGTTGGTCAGTATCAGATCGAAGAGCGGCGCCACCTCGCGTACCTGCGCCGCCGGCAGCTTGAGCTGACGTGGCTCGGTGAAATGGGACAGCACCGAGAAACGACCGGAATCGGGCCGCGCCCGCGGCGCGCAATGGTGGATCTCGCAGGGAAACGGCAAGACCAGATCCAGCCAGGAGATGCCGAAATTTTCAGCCTTGAACATGGCCGGTCTTCGTCAATGGCGGGCCGCGTCGCGCCCGCCTCCGCCCATCAGGCCGCGCGCCATCAGCTCCGCATTGGCCGCGGCCAGCCGATCTTCCTGCAGCTCCTGGCTCATCACCCAGGCCCCGAAGCGACGCAGGCCGGCTTCCAGGCTGACCTGCGGCGCGAAGTCCAGGGCTTCGGCCAGGCGGGAGACGTCGGCCACGTTGTGGCGGATGTCGCCGATCCGGAACTCGCCGGTGACCCGCAGCTGTGGCGTGGCGCCAAGGGCCATCGACAGCAGGCTGGCCGCTGCCTGCACCGAGGTGCCGACGCCGCTACCCACATTGAGGATGCTGTTGACCGGCTCGGCCACCGCAAGGCAGCGCCGCATCGCCTCGGCCACGTCGCTGACATGGACGAAATCGCGCGACTCGAGGCCATCCTCGAACAAGGGCAGGAACTCGCCCCGGCGGACGCGGTTGGAGAAGATCGACAGCAGGCCGGTGTACGGGTTCTTCAGCGACTGGCCTTCGCCATAGACGTTTTGCAGCCGCAGCAGGGCATAGCCTATGCCCAGCGACTGGCAGCAGACCTTGACCAGGTCCTCCTGCGCCAGCTTGGTGCTGGCATAGACCGAGGCCGGCGATACGGCGTCGGATTCGCGCGTGGGCACGGCCTCCAGGTCGCCCCCGCAATGCCGGCAGGCCGGCTCCCAGCGCGCGGCCTGCAGTCGTTCGCTGCTCCGGACGGACGGATAGGCGCGCTCCTGCGGCGAGCAATGCGGGCAGCGATAAGCGCCTTCGCCGTAGACCGAACGGCTCGAGGCCAGCACGACGCGGCGCACGCGCCGGCCGGGCTGGTTGACCAGCACGTCGAACAGCATGGCCGTGCCCATCACATTGACCTCGTTGTAGCGGGCGATCTCGTACATGGACTGGCCCGTGCCGGTCTCGGCGGCCAGGTGGACGATGTGATCCGCGCCCTGCAGGGCCTGTTCGCAGGCGGCCCGGTCGGTCACCGAAGCCCGGATGAATTCGCAGGCCGGGGCCGACAGCCAGGCAGGTGCCCGGGCATCCGCGCCGTGAACCTGCTCCGACAATGGGTCGAGCACGCGGACGCGATAGCCCTGCTTCAGCAGCAAGGGCACCAGTTCGGAACCAATGAAGCCGGCCCCGCCGGTGACAAGCACCAGTTCGGCATCAGGCTTGGTGTTCGCGTCCATGCTCCGACCTCATTTCTTGAGCAGCAGGGCCAGCTTGTTGAACCCCCAGCTCGTGGCCGGCAGGTCGAACAGCTGGGCGCTGGCCACGCTGGCCGTCAGCGCCTCGTTCTCCTTGCGGGTCAGGAAGGCGCTGTCGAACTTGCCGCTGCCCATGAATTGCTCGACCAGCTCCACCGTCGACTCGCCTTCGGCCACCGTCATGTCGTAGCCATAAAGCGTCTTGCCGTTCCAGACCGATCGGTCGGAGGTGTGCAGGTCCTCGATCCAGTACTGGGCGCCGGGCTTCATGTAGGGAAACAGGGCGCCCAGGCTGACCTGCTGGTGCATCACCACGTGCGAGCCGTCGTCGATCAGCAGGTCCAGCGGGCCGATCTGCTGCATCAGCTTGGCCAGCGCCACGCGGTCCGACTGGTCGCAGAGATGGGTGGTCACGCGGTCGTTGTCATGCTGTTTCTGCGGCACGACGTCGATGGCATGGATGCGCGCGTTCGGAAAATAGTCGTACCACATCTTCAGCGAGGGGCCGCTGCCCACGCCGATCTCGAGCAGCGTGATCGGCTTGTCTCGCAGCGCCTCGAAGTAGCGGCCGTAGACGGTCGTGAAATGCAGGCGCGGGCCATGGTGCCCTTCGCTGGGCGCGACCGTCCCCTTGTCCGACGCATACAGATTGGCCAGGCGGGTCAATTCGTCCATTCGATACTCCTCGAAATTCTTCCTGCGGAAATAGCTGATCTCGTTCAGCCGGCGCTCGTCCGAGACGTTGCTCGACACCTGCATGGAATGCATGCGGATGGTGACGCAGCAGTCCTCGATGAGCAGCGGCTCGCCATATTTCTGGCCGAGCCGGATGTGCATGTCCGAATCGTTGATGACGATCAGCGACTCGTCAAAGCGGTCCGGCTGCGCCCGGTTGTTGACGAAGAAGGACACCGACGGGCAACCGATCAGGGTGCGCAGCTCGCCATTGATGTGCGGCTTGATGTAGCGCGTGGTCGCGCGCTCGTTCTCGTAGTAGTGGTTGAAGCCGAAGCCGCCCCAGGAACAAGTCGGGTTGGCGCGCAAGCCGTCGACCATCTTCTGCAGCGCCTGCGGGTCGCAGAACCAGTCGTCCATGTGCATGATCTTGATGATCTCGCCGGTGGCCTCCGCCATGCCGTCGTTCATGTTGACCGAGCTGTTGCCCCGCCCACGCTCGTTGCGCCGGTAGCGCACCGGAAAACTCCAGCGCGCCAGGTAGTCCTCGATGACGCTGTCCTTGGAATGGTCGATGACCACCACCTCGAAGTTCCGGTAGGTCTGGGCCTCGACACTGCCCAGGCACTGATCGAGCAATGCGCAGGCCTTGCCCCCGTATTCGTAGGTGGGAACAACGATGCTGACCGAGTAGTCCTTCAATTCAGCCGCCATGGTGCTGTCTCCCGCAGTCCTGCTTCTTCATGCCGCTCCCGCCCTGCTCCCGGCTGTCGCCATCAAGGCCTCGACCTCCCGCAGCGGCAGGTCGAAAGCCTGCACGGCGCCCCGCAGGGCCTGCCAGCGCGGCGGACAGGGCGAGAGTGTTGCATCGATGGTCACCCACTCCTGCGGGCAGAAGATGCTCCCGCCCTGTGGCTCGCCGAACCAGGCCGCCCACCAGGAATAGCTCGAGTTCGAGATGACGAAGTGGCGGCACAGCGACATCAGGTACAGGTCGCTGCGATCGTCGCCGCTGGCCACCATCTGATAGCGGTAGCCGAGCTGGTTCAGCAGGTGACGCGAATAGTTGGGCTCGTCGGTGAACACGAAAAGCTCGAGCCCGGGATGGGCCTGGGCAATCAGCTGCAGGGCCGCCGCGTAGTAGGCGGGCCGGCACAGCCCCATATGACCGTAGTCGCGCCGCCGCAGATGCACGGCCACGGCGGCGGGACTCGAGCGCAGGCGTTCGAGCAGGGCCGAATCCACCGTCGGTGCCACCTGTGCAGCCAGTTGCGCATGGGTCTCGCGCGCGATGTCGGCGTCAAAGAATCGTTCGCTCTGCCAGTAGCCCTCCAGGACCAGCACGCGAGCATCCGGCGGCAACTGCTGCACCTGCTCGACCGACTGGATCTGCCCCTCTTTCAGCGCATAGGCGCCGGGTCCGGCAAGCTCGGACAGAAGCCCGCTCCTGGCACCCGGCTGCAGGTTCCAGATGCCGGCCTTGAAGCCATAGGGGTCATGGCCGAAATAGCTGATGTCGGTCAGCATCTCCACGCCCAGGCGCCGGGCCAGGCTCCTGGCGAACACATGCTGGAACAGCTGGTTGCCCAGTCCTCCCTTGGCATAGTTGAGTACGACGGGCTTGGCCGACATCAGAATCTCCGGGTCAGGCAGCCAGGTGACGCAGCAGCGCGCCGGTCACCATGCTGGCGTACTCGTCCGCGTCGGGCACGAAGCGCGCCAACCGGGTCATGGTCGGGCCGCATTGCTGCAGCACGGCCAAAGCCAGTTCGCGCGAGGGGAACTGGGTCTGCAAGGCCAGGAACTGCGGCAGCAGGCCGGGTGCCTCGCCCTGCAGGAAGGCGGCCATGTAGCGGATCTTGATCTGCACATCGCGCTCGAACTGCAGCTGGGCCTTCTGGCGGCTGACCTGCCCGGCATGCTTGCGGTACCAGGTCAGGGTCTCGGGAATGTTGGCGAACTGGATGCCCAGCAGGCTGGCCCGGCACCAAAGCTCGTAGTCCTCCGCAAAGTCGAAGCGCACGTCGTAGACGCCGACCTGCTCGAAGACCTGGCGCCGGCACATCACCGAGGGGTGGGCGATGGCGCAACGCTGCAACAGGGCCGTGCGGATGGCCGGGCTGCTCGTCGGGTGGGCCAGCACAAAGCGTTGCTGCGGCTCCTCGGTCGAGAACACCTGCATGTGGCTGCCGCAGACCCCGACCCCCGCGTGGGCCTGCAGGAATGCCAGTTGGCGCTCCAGGCGCTGCGGCTGGGCCAGGTCGTCCGCATCGAGCCGGGCGACGAACTCGGAGTCGCCGGCCGCGAGGCCGTCGTTGATCGAGCGCGCGACGCCTTGCGAACTCTCATGCGTGACGACGCGCAGGGCCGGCAGGCGGTGGGCATGGCCCTCGGCAATGCGGGCGGTCTCGTCGGTCGAACCGTCGTTCACCAGGACCAGTTCGAAATCCCGGAAGCTCTGCACGGCCAGGCTGTCCAGCGTCTCGGCCAGCGTGGCTGCGCCATTGCGCACCGGCATCACGATCGAGATCAAGGGCATGGGCAGGAACTCGGCAGCAAGGGCAGATCTTTGGATCTCGGGATGATAGAGGTCTGCCCCGCTCCCAATGAGCTCAAGTAGGCGGGCGCACAAGCCCAGTTCGGCGTTTCCGAGCCCCGGGTTCACCCGCAAATCGGCCCTTTGAGCAGAGCCGGGCGCGGCTACGATGCGGCCAATCGATGGAGGAACCCTGCATGGCAGCCGACCGGCCTTTCTTCAGCATCCTGACTCCGACCCACCTGCGCCCTGCCCTGCTGCGTCGTTCGCTGGGCTCCCTGCTCGGTCAAGGCTTCCAGGACTTCGAGATCATCGTCGTGGCCGACGCCTGGGATGCGGCCAGCGCCCAGGCCGCCGCCGAGTTGCTGCGGCCGCAGGACCGCTTCTTCAAGCGCGACGGCAAGCCCGGCCCGGCCGCCAGCCGCAACGCGGCCCTGGACCTCGCCCGCGGCGAGTGGATCGTGTTCCTGGACGACGACGACAGCTTCGAGCCCCACCACCTGGCGACGCTGCATGCCGCCATCCAGGCCGGCGGCTCACCGGTGCTGTTCACCGACTGCGCCGTGGTCACCGAGGATCGCACCCAGCCCGGCATGCCGCCGCTGTCGCGCCAGCAATTGGCCTTCGGCGCGCAGGACGTGCAGCAGCTCTGGGTCAAGAACTTCATTCCCAACCATGCGCTGGCCTACCGGCGCTCGCTGCTGGAAGGCATCCGCTTCGATGCCCACATGGCTTCGCTGGAGGACTGGGAGTTCCTGGTCGCCGTCTGCGAGCGGGCCCTGCCGCGCTACTACCCGGGCGGCGGCGTGGTGATGCACAAGGACTACGTCAACCCCGGCACCCGCCGTGGCACGGCCGAGAACTCGAACAACAGCCTGGTCATCCTCGACTTCCTCTACACCTACCGGCGTTGGCCGGCGCCCACGCCCGAGCTGAAGGCGCAGCGCCAGGCACTGCTGACCGGCGTGGGCCTGAGCCTGCCCATCGAGTGGTTCTAGCCGGCTGACGGCCATGCGGCATTTCGACGCCGAGGCCACGCGCGCCGCCCTGCCCTTCGCGGCCCTGATCGAGGCACTGCGCCAGCAGTTCATCGAGGGCTGCGAGGTGCCGCTTCGCCACCAGCATGCGGTCGGGCAAGACCTGACGCTCTTGATCATGCCGGCCTGGCAGGCCGACGGCTTGCTGGGCATCAAGACGGTCAGCATCGCGCCGGGCAATGCAGGTCGTGACCTGCCGGGCCTGTACTCCAGCTACAGCTTGTTCGATGCGGCCACCGGCCAGCCACTGGCCCTGATGGACGGCAACGAGATCACCTCGCGGCGCACGGCCGCTGCCTCGGCGCTGGCCGCCTCGCGCCTGGCATCGCCACAGGCTCGGACCCTGCTGGTAGTGGGCAGCGGCCGGGTCGCCAGCTTGCTGCCCGAGGCCTACAGCACCGCCCTCCCCGGCATCGAGCGCATCCTGGTCTGGTCGCGGCGGGCCGAGGCGGCCGAGTCGCTGGCATCGCAGCTGCGCCGCTTGGGGTTGCCGATTTCCGCAGCCGCCGATCTCGAAGCCGCGGTCCGCCAGGCCGACATCGTCAGCTGCGCCACGCTGAGCCGCGAGCCCTTGATACGCGGCGCCTGGCTGGCCGAGGGCAGCCACCTGGACCTGATGGGCGGCTTCACGCCCGAGATGCGCGAGGCCGATTCCGCCGCGGTGAGCGGTGCCGATCTCTGGGTCGACACCGACGAGGCCCTGCGCAAGAGCGGCGACCTGCTGCTGCCGCAGGCCGAAGGCTGCTTGCTGCTTGACGCCAGGCGCGGAGACCTCGCCGACCTCTGCCGGCTCGGCCCGGGCGAGGCCCACCGGCCCGGCCGGCGAACCCTGTTCAAGTCGGTCGGCACCGCGCTGGAAGACCTGGCCGCCGCGCGCCTGGTCTACGGTGGTCGGGCCGGCTGAAGCCTTCAGCGCCCCACCAGCTTCAGCTCCAGGTCCACGCTGTTGATGAACGTGCCTTCGACGGGCACCTCGACCAGGCGCTCCAGCGCACCCACCAGCCCCAGCTTGGCCGCCTGATCGCGGGCAATGCGCAAGCGATGGCTGCCGGGCGCCACCTGGTGCAGCAGGTAGTAGCCGTCGGCCGAGCTGGTCGTGGCAGCCAGCAGCTCGCCCTGCTCGTTGATCAGCTCCAGCTGGGCATCGCCGATCACGCGGCGCTTGCCCTGGGCATCGACCAGGTAGACCGTGCCCTCGATCTCCGAGGTCGAGATCACGGGGAACTCGACCATCTCGACCCGCCCCGGCCGTGGCAGCACACGCACGCCTGGCGTCAGCGGCTTCCACTGCGGATCCTCCAGCGTGCCGCTGTCCAGCGCTATGTCGGCATAGCGGCCCGAGGGCAGGCGGTTCAGAAAGGCCACGCCGCCGGCATCGGTCAGGCGCGGATGGCGGCCACCGCCGTTGATGATGAAGCCGGCATTGGGCACCAGCTCCTCGTCCGGGTCGCGGCGGCCATTCATGTTGCGGTCCACGAAGGCGCGCGCCGACACCGCGCCGGTGCTGGCCAGCGGCAGGCCGTCGAAGCTCCACTTGCCGCTGCGCGGGTCGCGGCCCAGGGCCAGGAACAGTTGCACGCCCACCGCCAGCTCATGCTGGCTGGAGTAGCTGCCGCTGATGGCCAGGCCGAATTCGCCGAAGTTCTTGCTCAGGCCGGCCGATACCAGGGTCAGCTGCGAATCCAGTGCATGCAGCAGACCGCCGGTGATCTGGTAGCCCTCGGCCAGGTTGCGGTCGGCGCTCAGGGCCACCGCCTGGATATGGCTCCTGGGCTCCAGCGTGTAGGCCAGCTGCAGGTTGAGGCCGGTGCTGGCAACGCGGCGGCTGAGCTGGAGGCTGCCGTCCACGCTGTCGGTGCCCAGGCTGCGCTGCCAGCGCAGGTAGTTGGAAAGCGCCGTGCCGCGCAGCATGGTCGCCACGCGGCCGGCCACCAGGTAGTCGGCCGGGCCACTGTTGGGCAGGCTGCGCTGGGCATCCAGCGTCAGCGACAGCGTCGGCAGCCAGCTGGTCTTGACCACGCCGTTGGTCCGCAGCTGCTGGCGCTGGCGCAGGCCCAGGCTTTGCGGAGAGAAGACGTCGTTGTCGAAGCGCCCGCGGCGCTGCAGATGGTTCAGGTCGAGCGAGAAGCTGCCGAGCCGGGTCTTCAAGCCCAGGTCCGCCAGCTGGCCGCCCGGCATGGCCGAGAGCTGCGAGCTGAGGATCATCGAGCTCAAATAGCCCAGCAGGCCGACCTGGCCATAGGTCTGCTGCAGGCCGGCGGCCCGCGGCCGGCTGACGGCGCCCAGATTGGCGCTCAGGCCCTTGGTCAGCCCGACGTCCACCTGCGCCACGTTGCGGACCTCGCCGTTGTCCGCATGGTGGCTGGCCAGCGAATAGAACAGCTCGCCCGGCTTGGTGCTCGCCTGGTCCAGCAGGAAGTTCTGGCGCTCGACCCGCAGCTGGCCGAGCGGGCCATGGAACACCAGGCGGAACTCGTTGGCGCCGAAGGACAGCGGCAGGTCGTCGAACGAATACTGGCCGTCGGGCCGGGCCGTCTGGTAGGCGATCAGGGCATCGTTGTAGTACAGGGTCACGTCCCAGCCGGGCGGCAGGTCGCCGCGCAAGCTGTGGCGGTCGAAGCTGGTCGGCTGGTCCAGCGAGCGATTGCTGAGGGCGATGCCGGCACCCTTGGGACTGCCCAGCATCAGGTTGCGGACACTGGGCACGACGATGTTGCCCAGCACCACCGAGCGGGCCTTCAGCGGGCCGAGCAGTCCGGCCTCGGGGTCGTTGCGGCCCAGGGTCATGCGCAGCTCGGGCTTGGAGCTGGCGCTGGTCTTCTGCAGATAGGCCGAGCCTTCCATGCCCAGCAGGTCGCTGGTCAGGTAGGCCGTGTAGGCCTTGCGGAAGCTGTGGGAGCCGCGGCCGTAGCGCGCGTCCGCACCCAGCGACTGGTCAATGAAGGGCACGCCAATCAGGCCCGGTTGCGAGGGTTGCAGCGGGTACTCGGGCCGCACCGTGGCCTGCAGTCCCGCCAGACGGCCGGCCTGCCGCTCGCGCTCCAGCTTGTCCTGCAGCGGCAGCCGTTCGCGGGCCTTGATGCGCAGCTGCAGCCTCTGCAGATCGATCCGCAGATCTACCGGCAGCCAGCGCGCCAGCAGCTGGGTCGAGACATAGATGTCGTCGCCGATAACCGTGGCCAGGCGCGGTTCGAAGACCTGCTCATGGCCGGCCACGCTGACCAGCGATTCGGCCAGGTTGAGGGCGAACGGCCGGTCCTCGCTCAGCACCATGCCGGTGGCACTGCCCTGGGCCGGCTGCACTTTGACGGCGAGGGTCAGCAGCCGGGTCAGCTCGCCCAGCGGCAGGAGGATCTGGCGTTCGTCCTGGAAGGCGCTGAAGCTGTCCGACAGCAGCTGGTCGTCCAGCAAGACCTCGAGCACCAGCAGGCTGGCTTCCAGCTCGCTTTGCTTGCGCTGTACCGGCCGTGGAGGCGGTTCGGCCGGTGCCGCCTCGGCCTTGGGCGCCGGGCCGTATTCCTTCTCAAGCCTGGCCAGCACCGGCAAGCGCTGGCGCGACTTCAGGCGCAGCTCGCGCCGGGACAGATCAGCCTCGATGTCCACCGGCAGCCAGCGTGACAGCAACTGGTTGGAGACGAAGATCTCGCCGCCCACGGCCTGCGCCAGGCGCGGATCGAAAACCTGCTGGCGGCCGCCGATGTTGACCCGGCCCTCGGCCAGGTTGAGCGCGAACATCTGGTCGGGTTGCAGCAGAAAGCCGCCGGCAGCGCCCTGCTCGGGTCGCACCGTGATGCCCAGCACCAGCAGGCGCGACAGCTCGCCCAGCGGCAGCAGCACCTGGAAGCCGACCTGGATGGTCTCGACCCGCGCGGCCAGCGGCAGGCCATCCAGCTGTACGGCCAGCGGACGCAGCTGGACCGGCGCCAGCACGGCCGCGCGCGGCTTGGCCTTTGGCTTGTTGTTGGTGGCCGCCTCGGCCTTGTTGCCGGCCAGGCACAGCACGGCCAGCAGCAGAGCAGAAGAAAGATAGCGGCGGCCGTGCTTCATGTCGGATGAATCCGGCCCCGCCACCCCTCAGGGCAGGACCAGGCTGGCTTCGGCCAGCAGCTTGCCGCCGGCCTCGGGGCGGTCGCGATAGCTGACCTTGAGCGTGCCGCCGCGCAGGGCCGTGCCGGCCGGCAGCTGCAGCGGCAGGCGGGCGCGGCGCAGCGCATTGGGCGCATAGACGGCCACACCGCCGGCCTTGGCCAGCTCGACGGTGACGCCAGCCGTGGTCGTGAACACCACCAGCAGGTCGCCGTAGACCGAGCGATTGCCCTGGCGGTTCATCTGCAACTGCAGCTGGCCGCCAGGCGCGGCCGGCGTGGCGGTCAGCAGGCTGAGCTCGGACAACGAGACCGAGGCCTGAGTTGCGCCATGCCGCACGATGACCGGAATGGAGGCACCGACCAGGGCCTGGATCGCGATGCCCACATCCTTGGCGCTGCGCTGGGCCACGGCCTCCACGCTGCTGCTGCCGCTGGCCTCCGCGACCCGGTCGATCTGCAGGTGGGAGCGGTACTCGCCGGCCGCGAGCCCATCGGGCTTGCGCAGCTGCAGGCGCACGACCTGGGAGCCACCGGGCGGGAGGGTTACCTGGCGCGGCGAATAACGCAGCAGTCCATCGGCGAACTGTTCGCCGGGGCCGGGCGTCTCTATGGCGATGAACTCGCCGTTCTCGCCCATCCGGCGGTTAACCAGGCTGAGGCGGTAGGTCTCGGGCGACTTGCCTTGGTTCATCAGCTCGACCTGGGCCGCGCGCTGGTTGCCGTCGAAGACCAGGCGGGTCGGAAACAGCACCAGGTCGGCCAGGGCCAGCGGACTCGACAGCATCAGCAGGACGCCGAGCAGCCAACGGGACAACAGGAAATTCGCAGGACTCATGGCAGATGCGGCGGGGCCGCTCCTATTGATAGTTGATCGTGACGGCGAAGGAACCGCTGTAGCTGCCGGCCGGCTGCAGATTGCCGACCGTCAGCGTGGCGCCCACGGCGAGGTTGAGCGTGCCACCGCCGGAGAGCGTGCCTACCGGGCCGGGACTGCTGACGAAGCCGTTCAAGGCCATGGTGTTGCCCCCGTCGCTGAGCTGCACCGTGCCGTCCAGCGGCAGGCTGATCACCACATTGGCGTTGGAAGTGCCAACCACCGTGAAGCTGGCGGCCGAGGCCACAGCCCCCTGGCTGACCAGCAGGACGGCGCCGGTCTTGCTCCGCAGCCCGGCGGCACTGACGCTGACGGTGCCGCCACCGCCGGCGGTGAAGCTGCCGAAGCTGAGACTGCCGCCGGCCGTGATGTCCTGCGGCACGACACGCGGGCTGACGAGGAGCAGAAAGGCTGCGGCAAGGGCCCGCCGGCGCTGAGGCCGGCTCTCAGTTGAAGGCGACCACGATGGCCACATGATCGTCCTTCTTGGCGCCGGGCGGTGGGCTCAGGCTGACCGCCGTGGCCAGCTCGCCTTGCAGCAGGCCGCCGCTCAAGGGCTCGATCAGCCGGCTGAGCGCGGCCACCACGCCCCCTTCGCCGCCCGCGCCGCCCGGCAGATTGAGCAGGGTCGACAAGGTCTGACCGCCTTCGCCACCGCTGGACACCGGCCCCGCCAGCACGGCCGGCGCCAAGTTGACGAGCCGGACCAGCACCGAGCCGGTGGCAGGACCGGCCGGCCCCTGATTGGCTGCCAGCAGCTCGGAAATCGACAGGACTGCGCCCAGCTGCCCGCTGACGCTGACCGGCTCGACCACGGTGGCGGAGGCCATCGCGGCAGCGCTGCCCGCGGCATTGGCCTGCGGCGGCATCGGTTGCAAGGCCAGCGACAGGCCAATCATCGCCAGGGCCCGCGAGAACAGGCCGGCGCGGGACAGAGCTTGCAGGCAGTGCATTGCAGCCCCTGGCCGCCACAGCGGCACCACACTCAGTTGTAAGCCACCGTCACCTTGACGATGCCGGTATAGGTGCCGGCCGCTTGCCCGGCGCCCACCGTCAGCTTGGCGCCCACGAAGATATAGGCGGCACCGCCCGACAAGGTGCCGGTCGTCGCATCGGTATTCGGGTCGGTCTTGCCGCTGCCCGTGGCGAGGGTCAGGGACTCGGTGATCCAGTCGATGGCCATGGTGTTGCCGCCGCTGGTCAGGACCGTGTCGCTGCCGGTGTAGTCGATGGAGAAGGTGGCAGCGCCCGTGCCGGTGACGTCAAAGCGAGCCGCGGTGGGCGTTGCGCCGCTGCTGGGCATCGGTGTGGTACCGCCGGCACTGGTACGCGTGCCGTCGGTGGACACCGTCACGGCGCCGTTGCCGGCGATCAGGCTGCCGAACACCAGGTCGGCGGCCTGGGCCACCGCAATCGGCTGCAGCACGACGGCCGTGGCACTGGCCGTGGCGTTGTCGGCTGCCGGGGCCTGGCTGGCTGGCAGGGCCGCCAGCAAGGCGGCCAATGCCAGCAGGCCCGGTTTCAGAGAGCTCGTGAACTGCGTCTTCATGGCGATGCTCCTTGCAAACATCCGTTGAGACACCGTCGGTCTTGACCGAGGTCATCAGCATAGGGATGCCCGGTCCCCCTGCCAATCAATATCGACATATGAAATGCCGCAGTGAAGGCAATTTCGCCACAGCGGACGCCCAAGGGCTCACCGCCGGACTGGCGCCAGGGATTCATCTCAAGGGCGTCATCACGCCGCGGCCCAGCGACCAGAGCAGCGCCACCGCCTGCTGGCCGTCGTAGATGGCATTCACATGGGCGACCCGCAGCGCGTAGTACTCGGCCTCGGAGCCCATCACGTCGAACAGCGAGCGCCGGCCCAGCTGCTGCCATTGCTGCAGGGTGGAGGCGCGGACCCGGTCGCTGTTGCGCAGGATCTCGACGATGCGCCGCGCCCGGTCGAAGGCGGCCGTCGCGGCCTCGTGCATGTCGCTCGCCCGGTAGATGCGCGACTCGATGGCGTCATCGCGTTGCAGGCGCGCCGCTGCCGCCCTGCGGCGGGCGGCATCCATGCCGGCATCCGAACCCGGCGACAGGATGGGAATGCTGAGGTTGACGCCGGCGGTCCATTCCTGGCCCTTGCTCAGGCCGGTCAGTGCCCCGGTGCTGACGGCGGCGCTGACGATGGGCTTGTTGTTGGCCGCCACCAGCTCGGCGTAATTGGCCTGGGCGCGTGCCTGGGCCTCGAGCTGGATGACTTCGGACGCGCTGCGGGCATCCTGCTGGATGTCGGCCAGATTGGGGATGGTGTTCAGCAGGCTGGAATAGCTGGCGCTGGCCGGCAGCGGCTCGCCGACGAAGCGCTTGAGGCGGATCTCGGTCTGGCGCAGCGCCGACATCGTCTGCTCGACCGCCATCTCGGCCTGCTGCTGGCTCTTCTGGGCCTGCACCAGCTCGCTGGCGCGGCCGCGGTCGGCCTTGACGATGATCTCCAGTGCATCGACCAGGCAGCTCATCTTGCGCACGTACTGGCCGTAGACCTGGGCCTGCAACACATAGCGGCCGCGGTCCAGGGCCAGCGAGACCGTGTTCAGCGCCAGCTGCTGTTCGCTGCTGATCATGCCCTGGCGGGCCGATTCGGCCAGCTGGGTTCGCCAGGCCGTGGCCTTTTCGACCCGGCCGAAATCGAACAGCGGTGCCGTGGCCGTCAGGCCCAGTCGGCCCTGCATGCCACGCTTGTCCTGGATGCCGTTGTTCATGCTGCCCACATGGTTGGCGTAGGCATCGATCGTGAGTCTGGGCTTGCCCTGTTCCCTGGCTTCTTCCCAGTCGGCCCGCGCCGCCTGCGCCAGCAAGGTCACGGCGCCTATGGACTGGCTTCTCTGCAGGGCCTTGTTGACCAGGTCGATGATCTGGGCGCGCGGATCCACGCCGCTGAGCTCCAGCATCGAGGCGTCGCGGCCGCTGCGCGAGGGGCCGGCATCGTCCTCGTTGCAGCCACGCTGTGCCGCCGCCGGGTTGAGCACCAGCAAGGGCAACAAGGCGAGCAAGGCCATGCGGATTTTTGACATGGCGCTACTTCATCACAGGCCTGGCCCGCGAAAGCCCGGAACAGCGGTGCGCCCCGGGCGCTTATCGGCAGAGGCCGTGCGGCCTCAGCGCTCCTTGAGCGCGTCGCGCGACTTCATCATCGGCTGCACCAGGAACTGCAGCACCGAGCGCTGGCCGGTCTTGATCTCGATGCTGGCCGTCATGCCGGGCAGCACCGGCAGGTCGTCGCCCTTGTACTTGAGGCCCTTGCGCTCGGCGCTGATCAGGGCGCGGTAGTAGCGGTTGTCGCCGCCGGCCACTTTCTCGCCGTCGACGATGGCGTCGGGGCTGATCTGCTCGATCTTGCCTTCAAGCCCACCGAGGTTGTTGAAGTCGTAGCCGGCCAGCTTGATCACCGCCTCCTGGCCCACATGGACGAAGCCGACTTCCTTGGGCGGCAAGCGTGCCTCGATCAGCAAGCGGGTACCGATGGGCACGATTTCCATCACCGGCGCACCGCTGGTGACGATGCCGCCTATGGTGTTGCTGCGGATGTTCTTGACCAGGCCCTTGACCGGCGAGCGCAACACGGTGCGGGTCAGCGCATCCTTGCGCACCACCTGCTGCTCGTCCAGCATGGCCAGGTCGCTTTGCAGCTTGACCAGCTCGGTCGTGGCCTCCTGGCGGAAGCGGCCCTGGCGCTCGCTGCGCTGCTGGCGCAGCTCGTTGACCTGACGGGTCAGGCGCATCACCTCGACGTCGCTCATCAGGCCCTTGGCGGCCATCTGCTGCGACACGTTCTGTTCCTTGACCAGCAGGGCAATGCTGCGGTCCATGGTCGACAGCGCCTCTTCCAGCAGATGCTGGCGAGCCTGGTAGGCCTGGGTCTCGGCCTGGACCAGGCGCGGCACGGCCGTCACCTCGGCCGGGAAGACCAGGCGGCCGCCGCTGGACTCGGCCTGCAGCCGGGCCTGGGTGGCCAGCATGGCCACGCGACGCAGCTGGCCTTCGTTCTCCTGCGCCTCGAAGCGCGTGGGGTCCAGTCGCACCAGTTCCTGGCCGGCCTCGACCTGCTGCCCTTCGCGCACCAGCAGCTCGCGCAGGATGCCGGGCTCCAGGCTGGCGATCACCTGTTCGCGGCCATCGGGCACGACGCGCCCTTCGCTGCGGCTGACCTGGTCGACCTGAGCCAGCGCCGCCCAGGTGATGGCCGACACCACGACCGCCAGCAGCAGATAGAGCACCCACATCACGCGCGGCAAGGGTTCATCCACCTGGGCTGCGGCCAGGCTGCTCATGAACAGGCCTTCTTCGCGCGGAACGGACATTTCAGACGGACGGAGAACGCTGCACCGGCTGAGACGCCGGATGCATATGGAGATTCGACGAAGCGGCCGCCTCGGCCGGGGCCGGGCGGGCGCCGGACAGCGCGGCCAGCACCTGGTCGCGCGGACCATCCAGCACCAGCTTGCCGGCATCCAGCACGGCAATGCGGCTCACCAGCTCCAGCACGGCCGGACGGTGGGTCACGACGATCAGGGTGCAGCCCTGTATCGCCTCGCGCAGCTGGCGCAGGAACAGGATCTCGCTCTGCGCATCCATGGAGCTGGTGGGCTCGTCCATCAAGAGCAGTTGCGGCCGGTTCACCAGGGCGCGGGCCAGGGCCACCATCTGGCGCTGGCCGCCGGACAGCAGGCTGCCCATCTCGCCGACCGGCAGGTCCCAGCCCTGCGGATGGGAGGCCACCACGCGGTCCAGGCCGGTCAGGCGGGCCACCTCGACCAGGCGGGCCGAGTCGATCTCGCTGCGGCCCATGGCCACGTTCTCGCGCAAGCTGCCGTGGAACAGCCGCGGCTCCTGCGACACGAAGCCGACCTTGGCGCGGAACTCGGCCGGGTCGATCTGGCGCAGGTCGATGCCGTCCACCTCGACCATGCCCTCGGTGGGCTGGTAGAGGCCGGCCAGCAGGCGCAGCACGGTGGACTTGCCGCTGCCGATGCGGCCCAGCACGGCGATGCGCTCGCCGGCGTCGATCTTCATGTTGACCGTCTTGAGCACCTTGGGCGAAGGCGTGCCGCCGGTGGGCGGATAGGCGAAGCCCACCTCGCGCAGGCCGAGGCGGCCGGTGTAGCCGGTCAGCGGCACATAGTTCTTGTCCGATTCGCGCTCGACCGGGCGGGCCATCATGTCGTCGATGGACTGCATGGCCGCGCGGGCGCTCTGGTAGCGCGCCGCCAGGCTCACCACGCTGCCCAGCGGCGCGATGGCGCGGCCGGCGAACATGATGGCGCCTATCAGGGCGCCCGAAGAGATGGTCTTGTCCTGGATCAGGTAGACACCCCAGATCAGCATCACCAGGGTGATCGCCTGCTGCAGCGTCATCGTCAGGTTGCTGGACAAGGCATGCATGGTCCGCATCTTCAGGCCCGACTCGGCGGCCACGGCATTGCTGACTTCGTAGCTGTGCTGGAAGCGGCCCTCGGCTCCCGAGGTCTTGAGGTCTTCCAGCCCCTCGATCACCTCGACCAGGGAGCCCTGCAGCTCGGCCTGCTCGGCCATGTTGGTGCGCACGGCGCGGCGCAGATAGCTCTGCATGCCCAGGGTCAGCGCTATCAGCAGCGGCACGGCCAGGGCCACGACCCAGCCCAGCGGGCCGCCGATCACGAAGGTCATCGCGATGAAGACCGCGATGAAGGGAAGATCGGACACCACCGACATCGACGCCGAGGTGAAGAAGTCGCGCACCACCTCGATCTGGCCCAGGTAGTGGGCATAGCCGCCGGCGGAACTCGGCTTGTGTTCCATGCGCACGCCCACGGTCTGGCGGAACAGCTTGGAGCCGATGATCAGGTCGGCCTTGCGGCCGGCCAGGTCGATCAGGTGGGCGCGCAGTTGGCGGGCGAACAAGTCGAACAGCAGGGCCAGGCCGGCACCGATGGCCAGGGTCCACAGCGTGGCCATGGCGTCGTGGTGCGGAATCACCTTGTCGTAGACCACCGAGGTCACCAGGCCCGAGGCCAGCATCAGCACATTGCTAAGCAGGGCCGCCAGCATGGCGCCGCGGTAATAGGGGATGAAGCGCTTGAGCGTGCCCCACAGCCAGTGGCTGCCGCTGTCGCGCAGCAGCAGGCTGTTGCGCGCATTGGCGCGCGGCTGCTCCTGCGGCGAAACGAGCATGACGAAGCCGCTGTACTCGCTCTCCAGGTCGGCCCCCGTCACACGGCAGGCCTTGGCCTCGGGCCCCGGGAACACGACCTCGAATTCGCCGCCCTCGAGCTTGCGCACCAGCACGCAGGCATCGCCACCGTTGAGCAGCATGACCGCTGGCAACACCAGGGGGCTGATCTCGGCGATGGAGCGGCGCAGCAGGCCGGCCTCATAGCCGGCCTCACGCATCATGCGCATGGCCTGGTCGGGGGCCAGCACGCCGTTGAAGGCCGAGCCGGCACGCAACGAGGCCGCCGAGCGCGGCTTGCCATGGTGCTGGGTCAGCCAGACCAGGGCCTGCAGCAGCGGATCGCCCAGCTCGGCCGCCGCGTCGTCGGCCCGCGGCTCAGGCGTCGGCGGCGCTTCGGAGCCGTCGGCGGCCAGATACAGGCCGCCGGCGCCCTTGGCGGGTCCGTCGAAGAAGGGGTCGTGGCGCTGCGGCACGGTTCAGGAATCCGGTAATGCGTCCTTCAGCCCGGCTGACGCTGGCGGGCCGCCAGGGCCAGGGCCTCGAACTCGGCCTCAAGATCTCTCACCAGGCCGGGAATGTCAAACAGTTTGGACGAACGGCCCTGCTCGGCCAGGTAGCGCTTGTAGGACGCCGCCCGGGCCGGATTCAGGCCGATCTGTATCGCCCGCTGCTCGTATTCTTCCAGCGAAAAGGTGACCAGGTCCGGCAGTCCGACATTCGTCAGCAGGCTGCCGCACATGCGCGAGATGTAGCTGCGGCCGGAGCGGGTCAGCATGGGCGTGCCCATCCAGAGGCAGTCGCTGGCCGTGGTGCCGGCGTTGTACGGGAAGGTGTCCAGCACCAGGTCGGCCAAGGTGAAGCGGGCCAGGTACTCGGGCGGCGCCACCCGCGGAGCGAAGATCAGACGCTCGGCCGCAACGCCATGCTCGGCCGCGACGCGCAGCATGTTCGCCTGGGCCCATTCGTTGTCCGCCAGCAGCCACAGCACGCTGTTCGGCACGGCGCGCAGGGTGCGCATCCAGGCCGAGAAGGTCTCTTCGTTGAACTTGTGGTTGTTGTTGAAGGTCGCGTAGACAAACGCGTCTTCGGGCAGCTTGTATTGCGCCCGGGTCGGCAGCGGCCCCACCTCGCGCTGGCGGTCGCTGGCCTGGTAGCAATTCGGGACGTAGAGCGGCTTTTCGGTGCAGTACGGCAGGTATTCCGGCGGCATGGTGAAGCGGTCGGCAATGATCCAGTCCTCGCCCGGCAGGGCCGAGGTCGCCGGCAGTCCCAGGTAACCGGCCTGGATGGGCGCCGGCCGGTAGGCCAGGATGTTGGGCCGGGCGCCGCTGGTCAGGCCTTGCAGGTCGACGATCACGTCGATGCCGGCCTCGGCGATCAGCCGCGCCGCGGTGATGTCGTCGACGCCGGCCAGCGGCAGGCGCTTGTCCATGGCCTTGCGGATGCGGGCCTGCTGGGCCGTGCCGTCATCGACGCTCCAGCACAGGGCATGGACCTCGAAGCGCTCGCGGTTGTGCAGCTCGAACAGTTCGGCCGTGAGCAGGCCGACTGCATGCATGCGCAGGTCGCCCGACAGGTAGCCGATCTTGATCTTGCCGTCGCGGCGCTTCTTGGCCGAGGCCTCCAGGTGGAAGGCCGGACCCTTGTACTTGACCACCTTCTCGTGGACGAAACGCTGGGCCGCCATCAACTGCACCACCGGATCGTCGGTAGCGCTCAACGTGGCCAGCAGCGAGGTGTTGACCAGCAGGGCGTTGTGGGTGACCTCCGCGAAGGGCTGGTAAACCGGCCAGTCGCACTGCTTCTGGCGGATGTGGACCAGATGCTGGAGCACGTCGCCCTGGTCGGCCTTGAGCTCCAGACTGCGGCGCATCAGGGCCTGCGATTCGGCATAGCGGCGCTCGGTCTCCAGCAAACGGGCCGAGTTGTTGAGCGCATGCAGGCGCAGGTCCAGCGGCTCGGCGCCCACGGCCTCGAAGCGCTCGGCCTCGTAGACCCAGCGCCATTCCGCCAGCGCCTCTTCGGTGCGGCCCAGGTGTTCCAGCTGGTGGCCCAGGTTCAGGCGCGCCTGGGCGAAGTTCGGATGCAGGGCCAGTGCCTGGCGGTAGACCGGCTCCGCCTCGGCATGGCGGCGCAGGTCGCCCAGCAGCGAGCCCCAGTTGAAGCAGGCCACATGGCCATAGGGTGTCGGCGAGGCCAGCACCCAGTTCTGGTACAGCTGCAACAGCGCCTCGATGCGTCCCTGCGCCTGCCACTGTTGCGCCAACGCCATCAGCTCGGCCAGCTGGAACTGGCCCTGGCGGGCTCGCTGGAGCACGGCCAACTCGGCCGGTTCGAACTGGGGTGCCGTTGCGGGCGGAGTGGAGTCGGCGGTCACGGCTCGGGCAAGCGTCTGCGCAGGGGGCGATGAAAGTTCCATGAGGCAATGCGGCCGCCAAGGCAGGCGACCTCCGAATGGGTTCGCCCGATGTTAGAAGCCCGGCCGCCTCCCACAGGCACCGATTAGGCGTCCGAAAGCGCATCTATTCACGCTCGGCCCATCTACGGGTTTCCATGTAGGACTTTTTCCTACAGGTTTTTCAGCTCGGAGAAACAGGGAGAAATCCTGCCTAATCAAGGCTTTAGAGCAGACTCCTGATCCACAGAATCAAGATGCGCCCGCGAACCGGAGGAGGTTGGCGGTCCAGCCCAGGAACAGCCAGAACAAAGCCATGCTGAACACCCTCTTCAGTCGTTGGAACCGCAGTCCCGAGCTCGCCGCGCCCAGCACCCAGTCGCGCAGCAGCACCAGCAGCGTCGACACGCTGTTCCAGAGCCTGCTGCGGCTGATTCCCGGCGAGGCCGACCCCTGGCGCAACCAGCCCAAGCCCAGCCATCGCGAGACGCTGAGCCGCGCCCGCGGCGAATTCCTGCAGGGCCTGCAGGACGTCCAGGGCGAGATGCTGCCCCCCTTGCTGACCGCCATCCGCAGCAGCCGTTCGCTCCGCGACCTCTGGCACCTGCGTCCGGCCGTCTACACCGAGGTGGCCCGTTGCCACAGCCAGTACGAGGCCGAGCGCCGCCTGGCCAAGCTGGACAGCTTCTTCGATCCGGGCGCCGGCCGTCGCGGCCACTGAACACCATGAGCACCCTGACCCTGCGCGAAATCCCGAACTTCCCGCCCCCCTGGGCCTTTGCCTCGCTGGGCGGTGGCCAGGAGCGCCGCGGCCGCAACCGCATGCGCGAGGCCTTCGTCCACCTGAAGCTGGCCTGCACCCGCATCGCCGCCGAAGTGCCGGGCCTGCTCGGCCTGGAACTGCAGCGCCAGGTACGACAGGCCTGTGAGCCCATCGAGCTGTGGATGCTGCGCGGCGCCCTGCTCCAGGCCCTGCCGCCCGAATGCGAATGCGCCGAGGTCTACAAGGCCGACATCGAGCTGGCGATGGCGAAGGCCTTCCCGCGCCAACACGCCTGAGGCCTCCGGGCCCGATTCAGTTCCGGCCGAGGAAGTCGGCCTTGCCCAGTTCCACGCCCGCATGGCGCAGCAGTGCGTACATCGTGGTCGCGTGGAAGAAGAAATTCGGCAGCGCATAGAAGCGCAGATAGTCCTCGCCCCGGAACTTCAGCGGATCGCCCTGGCGGCGCGGCACCGTGATGGTCCGCTCTTCGCTGCCGTCAACTTCGGCCGCCGGAATCGAATTGACATAGGCGATGGTCTTGCGGATGCGCTCGGCCAACTCGTCCAGCGAGGCCTCGTTGTCATCCCAGCGCGGCAGATCCTGGCCGGCCAGGCGGCCTACGCAGGCCTTGGCGGCATCGCTGCAGATCTGGATTTGCCGGGTGAAGGGCAGCATGTCGGGCGCCAGGCGCAGGCCGAGGTAGACCGAGGGGTCGAACTTCTTGGCCTCGGCATGGCGGGCGGCGGCCTCCAGCCAGGTCAGCATGTTGTTGAGGGTGCGGGCGAAGATGGGGGCGCTGGCCGCATGCATCGAAATGCTCATGACGTGACTCCTTGTAAGAGCCGCCGATGCTAGCGATTTGCCTGAGAGTCTGCTGGCGGAGGCTCGGGCAGAATGGCGCCGCCCCGCCATGAACATCATCATCCTCGACGACTACCAGGACGCCGTGCGCAAGCTGCGCTGCGCGGCCAAGCTGGACCATCTGCAGGCCAAGGTCTTCACCAATACGGTCAAGGGCATTGGCCAGCTGTCGGTGCGGCTGCGCGATGCCGAGGTGCTGGTGCTGGTGCGCGAGCGCACCCAGTTTCCGCGCCAGCTGCTGGAGAAGCTGCCCAAGCTCAAGCTGATCTCGCAGACCGGCCGTGTCGGGCCCCACATCGACGTGGAAGCCTGCACGCGGCTGGGTATCGCCGTGGCCGAGGGCGTGGGCTCGCCGGTGGCGCCGGCCGAGCTGACCTGGGCCTTGATCATGGCCTCGATGCGGCGCCTGCCGCAGTACATAGGCAACCTCAAGCATGGCGCCTGGCAGCAGGCCGGGCTCAAGGCCGCGTCCATGCCGGCGAATTTCGGCATAGGCATGCAGATGCGGGGCAAGACGCTGGGCATCTGGGGCTACGGCAAGATCGGCGAGATGGTGGCCGGCTATGGCCGTGCCTTCGGCATGCAGGTGCAGATCTGGGGCAGCGAAGCCTCGCGGCTGCGCGCCAGCGCCGATGGCCACCAGGTGGCCGAGAGCCGCGAAGCCTTCTTCGAGCAATGCGACGTGCTGTGCCTGCATCTGCGCCTGGTCGATGCCACGCGGGGCATCGTCACGCTGGAAGACCTGTCGCGGATGAAGCCGACCTCGCTGTTCGTCAACACCTCGCGCGCCGAACTGGTGGCCGAGGGCGCCCTGGTCTCGGCCCTGAACCGCGGCCGCCCCGGCATGGCCGCCATCGACGTGTTCGAGAGCGAGCCCATCCTGCAGGGCCATCCGCTGCTGCGGCTGGAGAACGCGGTCTGCACACCCCACATCGGCTACGTGGAGCAGGACAGCTACGAGCTCTACTTCGATGCCGCCTTCGAGAACGTGCTGAACTTCGTCAAGGGCGAGCCCACCCACATCGTCAATCCAGACGCACTCAGGGTGCTGCGCTGATGGACGGCCCGGCGGCCGCCGCACGGGCGCAACCGTCCGGGCCGGCGGCCCTGTTCTGGGCCTTCACGCGGCTGGCCCTGCAGGGCTTCGGCGGCGTGCTGGCGGTGGCCCAGCGCGAGCTGGTCGAAAGACTGGGCTGGCTGAGCAAGGCCGAGTTTGTCGAGCTGCTGGCCATCGCCCAGGTGCTGCCCGGCCCCAATGTGGTCAACATTTCGCTGATGATCGGTGACCGCTTCTTCGGCTTGCGCGGCGCTTTCGCGGCCCTGGCCGGCATGTTCGCCCTGCCCTGCGTCATCGTGCTTTCGCTGACCGCGGCCTCCGCCCAGCTGCTGGCCCATCCGGCCATGGCCGGCGCGCTGCGCGGCATGGGCGCCGTGGCCGCCGGGCTGATCCTGGCCACCGGCCTCAAGCTGATGGGCAGCCTGCGCAGCAGCGTGCTGGGCCGCGCCGCCTCGCTGGCCCTGGCCGTGGCCACGGTGGCCGCGATTGCCGGCCTTCGCTGGCCGCTGATCTGGGTGGTGCTGGGCCTGGGCGGCCTGGGCATGCTGATGGCCTGGCGGCGGATCCGCGCCCTCGAGCAGGAGCGGCCCTGATGCACCAGGTCGACCTGCTGCAGATGTTCCTGCACTTCCTGGGCCTGTCCCTGCTGTCCATAGGCGGGGCGATCTCGACCGCGCCCGAGATGCACCGCTACCTGGTCGGCGAACAGCATTGGCTGTCTGACACCACGTTCACCAATTCCATCGCCCTGGCCCAGGCCGCGCCGGGGCCCAACATCCTTTTCGTCGCCGTGCTGGGCTGGAACATTGCCGGGCCGCTGGGCGCTGCCGTGGCCATGGCCGGCATGATGCTTCCCTCGACCACCCTGGTGCTGATCGCCACACGATGGGCCCGCGACAACCGCGAGCGCCTCGCGGTCAAGGCCTTCAGCGCCGGCATGGCGCCGCTGACGCTGGGCCTGATCGTCGCCACCGGCTGGCTGCTGGCCCTGCCCTACCTGGCCGATCCGGCCCATCGCGTAGCCACCCTGGTGCTTGTGGCTGCCACCGTGCTGATCACACTAAAGACGCGGATCAGCCTGGTCTGGCTGGTGCTGGGCGGTGGCGTGTTGGGCGCAGTGGGCGTGGTCTAAGCCACGCAGCTGCGGTTGCGGCCCTCGGCCTTGGCGCGGTAGAGCGCGCCATCGGCATCCTGGATCAGGCTGGCCAGCGACTGCGCCGGCTTCAGTCCGGCCACGCCCAGGCTGAGGCTCACCGCCAGCTCATGGGCTTGATGGCGGATCGGGCGGGCCGCCACCGAAGAGCGGATCCGCTCCGCCAGCAGCAGGCCCTGCTCCACCCCGGTCTCGGGCAGCAGCAGCAGGAATTCCTCGCCACCCCAGCGCGTCAGCAGATCACCGGCCCGGCAGCTCTGCCTGAGCAGTTCGCCGACGGCTACCAGCACGGCGTCGCCGGCATCGTGGCCATGGCCGTCGTTGATGGCCTTGAAGTGATCCACGTCCAGCATCAGCACGCACAGCGGCCGGCTGCTGCGCTCGGCGGTACTGAACGGACCCTGGGCCTGCTCGTCGAAGGCGCGGCGGTTCAAGAGGCCGGTCAGCGGATCGATGCGCGCCAGCCGCTCCGCACTTTCGCGGGCCCGCTCCTGGTAGCGCATGCGAGCCGCCAGGGCCAGGGCGAACAGCGTGGCCTCGACCATCAGGCCCAGGTCGATGGCGTGAAAGCTCAGCTCGTTCATGGGCAGGCCGCCCCACACCGACAGGATGGTCGCGAGCGTGCCGCCCATGCCGCACAACGCGGCGGCGAGGAAGTAGCCGGCCGCGCTCTGGCGCCTCCTGCAGGACCACAGGCCCAGGGCCACGACGATCACCGTGACACAGGCCAGGAAGCCGAACGAGAACCAGACGGCCGGCTCATGGGCATCGACGGCTGCCAGCAGGACCATGCCCAGCAGGCCAACCCATTGCAGGCCGCGCATCGCCCGCCAGACCCGTGGCGCCTCGGCGCGCGTGTCCAGGAATCGGTTGGCGAACAGCAGGCCGCAGACGCCGAAGACCACCATCAGCGACAGGATCACATAGCGCTGGAAGCCCGGCTGCTCGGGCCAGATCCAGGCATGGCCGTGGCCGGTGTAGCTCAGGTTCACGCAGATGAAGCTGAGCAGGTAGAGCGAGTAGTAGAGGTGGCTGCGCGCCCGCAGGCCGACGTAGAGCACGGCGTTGTAGGCCATCAGCGCGAACAGGAATCCGTAGAGCAGGCCGTAGCCGTAGTTCTGTATCCGCTCCATGCGCATCTGGTCGCGCTCGCTCAGCAACTGCAGCGGCACCAGCATGGGGTCGGGCGTCTCGGCCCGCACGAACAGCTGGCTGCGCCCCGGCGGCAGCGCCAGCTCGAACACCTGGCCGAGGCCGGGTACGGCGTGCTCGGCGCCGGGCAATTCGTCGCCGGTGTGCCAGCTCAGCAGGCTGCCGTCGGGCCTACGCAGGTAGACGTCCACATGGTCCACCCAGGTCATGCCGGCCACCAGGCGCAGGCTCAGCGTCTGGCTGCGGGGATTGTTCAGTTCCAGCTGCTGCCAGACCGAGCGCGCGCCCAGACCATCGGCCAGCACCTGGCGCCGGCCCGGCTGGAAGCGGCCCTGGCGCAGCGCCTCCTCGGCGCCGGCCAGGTCCAGCACCGGACCGGTCTCGACCAGGCTGCGCGCCTGCAGGCCCAGCGGGCCAGGCGGCAAGGGGTCTACATCGACTGCGTGCGACAGCGGCAGCAGCGCGATCAGCAGCAGAACGGCCAGCAGACCTTGGATCAGGCGCATCTGGGTGTCCCCGGCGCTGACTGAGCCCCTGGCGCTGCCTGGGCTCAGGACTCCTTGGTACCGAAGATCTTGTCGCCGGCGTCGCCCAGGCCCGGAATGATGTAGCCCTGCTCGTTCAGGTGGCTGTCGACGGCCGCGGTCCAGCAGCGCACATCCGGATGGGCTTCGCCCAGGGCCTTGACGCCCTCGGGCGCAGCGACCAGCACCAGCGCACGGATGTCCTTGCAGCCGCGGCGCTTGAGCAGGTCGATGGTGGCGTTCATGGAGCCGGCCGTGGCCAGCATCGGGTCGACGATCAGGGCCGTGCGCTCTTCCAGCTGGCCGACGAAGCGTTCGAAGTAGTGCACCGGCTTGAGCGTTTCATGATCGCGGGCCAGGCCGACCACACTGACCTTGGCGTTGGGCATCATGTCCAGCACGCCGTCCAGCATGCCGAGACCGGCGCGCAGGATGGGCACGACGGTGACCTTGCGGCCGGCGATCTGGTCCACCTCGGTCGGGCCGCTCCAGCAATCAATCGTGGTCTTCTCCAGCGGGAAGTCGGCCGTGGCCTCGTAGGCCAGCAGGCGGGCCACCTCGCCGGTCAGCTCGCGGAACTTCTTGGTCGAGATGTCGGCCTCGCGCATCAGGCCGATCTTGTGCTTGACCAGCGGGTGTTTGACTTCGATGACGGCCATGGCTTGTACTTCTTGTTGGGGGAGTGGGCGGATTATCCGCGCTGGCGCAGCGCCTCGAACAGGCAGACACCGGCGGCGACCGAGACATTGAGGCTCTCAACCGCGCCCTTCATCGGGATGTTCACCAGCTCGTCGCAGGTCTTGGCGGTCAGCTGGCGCATGCCGGCCCCTTCGGCGCCCAGCACCAGGGCCACCGGGCCCTTGTAGTCCATCTGGTAGATAGCCTTCTCGGCGCGGTCCGAGGTGCCTATCACCCAGATATTGCGTTCCTTCAGCTCGTTCAAGGTGCGGGCCAGGTTGGTGACCATGAAGTAGGGCACCGTCTCGGCCGCGCCGCTGGCCACCTTGGCCACGGTGGCGTTGATGCCGACCGCATGGTCCTTGGGCGCGATCACGGCATGGGCGCCGGCACCATCGGCCACGCGCAGGCAGGCGCCGAGGTTGTGCGGATCGGTCACGCCGTCCAGCACCAGCAGCAGCGGCGCCTCGCCGGCTTCCTCGAGGTCTTCCAGCAGCTCGTCCAGCGTGCGCTGCGGCGCCACGGCCTGGGCCCGCGCCACCACGCCCTGGTGCCGGGTGTTGCCGCAGAGCTTGGCCAGGCGATCGTCGTCGCTGTCGATCAGCTTGACGCCGGCTTCCTTGGCCCTTTCGACGAACTGGCGCATGCGCTGGTCGCGGCGCGTGGCATCGATGTGGATCTCCTGGATGGAGCCCGGCGCGGTCTTCAACCGCACGGTGACGGCATGGAAGCCGAACAGGATCTGCTTGGGTGCGCTCATCGCGGCATTGTCGTCGCAGTCCAGGCCGTCAGGAGGCCGATCAAGACCGGCTGGTGCAGCATGTAGAAGCTCAGCGACCAGCGGCCCAGCACGGCCAGCGGCCGCAGCGGTGCCGCCAGCGCGCCCTGCAGCCAGGCCGGCCGGGCGGCCAGCAGCCAGCGGCCGAGCACGAAGCCCCACAGCATCAGGCCCAGCCATGGCAACAGGGGAACATAGTCCTCGGTGATCGGTTTGGCCGTGACCAGGCCGGTCCAGTTGGTCCAGCGGCTGTCGAAGAAAGCGTGCTGAACCAGGCGCGGCATGGCGAGCGCCACGGCGCCCAGCGCCAGCAGCGCGCCCTGCCCCAGGCGTGGCCCCAGCCAGCGCAGGATCAGCAGCATCACCGCCAGGCCGTGCAGCACGCCGAAGCTGATCCAGCTGTTCGGGAACATCAGGGCCGAGCCCAGCGAGACCAGCAGCGCACAGCCGGCCACCTGGCCCCAGCGCCGCCAGAAGCGCTGCCAGCCCAGGCCCTGGGCCTGGGCCACGGCCTGCGAAAGGCCGGCGCACAGCAGGAACAGGCTGACGATCAGCATGCGTTGCCGGGTCCAGAACGGGTCGCGGTAAAAATCGGCCTCGATCCGCTTGAAAAACGCGAGGTCGAAACAGAAATGGAAGGCCGCCATCCAGACGATGGCGGCGCCACGCAGGGCATCGAGCCGGTCGTAGCGTGGCGAAGAACAGGAGCTGGGCATCAGGCGCGCAGTCTATGCCGGCCGGATCAGACGAGGACCGCAAACAATGACCAGAAAACCAACCCGGCAGCTGCTGATGGCCCTGCTCGCCCTGGCCGCCACCGCAGGCAGCTGGGCGCAACAAGCGCGCACCGTGACCCCGCGAGGCGCTCTGGAACCGCAGGAGCAGGCCACGGTCAACCTGTTCCGCAAGACCTCGCCCTCGGTGGTCCACATCACCACGCTGGACGTGCAGCGCGACCTGTTCTCGCGCCATGTGCAGGAGGTGCCGCACGGCACCGGCACCGGCTTCATCTGGGACGAGCAGGGTCACATCGTCACCAACTTCCACGTGATCCAGGGCAGCGACCTGTTCCGCGTCACGCTGTCCGACCAGAGCAGCTACGACGCCAAGCTGGTCGGCGCCTTCGTGGACCGGGACATCGCCGTGCTGCGCATCCAGGCGCCGCGCGACAAGCTGGTGCCGATCGCCGTGGGCTCCAGCCGCGAGCTGCTGGTCGGACAGGGCGTGTTCGCCATAGGCAACCCCTTCGGCCTGGACCAGACCCTGACCCGCGGCATCGTCTCGGCCCTGAACCGGGAGATCGAGTCCTTGAACCGGCGTGCGATCCGCGGCGTGATCCAGACCGACGCCGCCATCAACCCGGGGAACTCGGGCGGCCCGTTGCTAGATTCAGCCGGCCGCCTGATAGGCGTCAACACGCAGATCTACAGCCCCAGCGGCGCCAGCGCCGGCATAGGCTTCGCGATCCCGGTGGACGAGGTCAACCGGGTCGTGCCGCGCCTGATACGCGACGGCCGCTTCATCCGCCCGGCCCTGGGCGTGACCGCCGGCCCGCCGCAGCTGCACCAGGCGCTGCAATTGCCCAAGGGCGTGGCCATCGTCGCCATGGGCCCGCGCAGTCCGGCCCAGCAAGCCGGCCTGCAGGCCTTCTCGCGTGCCCGCAACGGCCGCATCCAGGCCGGCGACGTGATCACGGCCATCAACGACGAGGCCATCGCCAACCTGGACGACATGCTGGCCCTGCTGGAGAAGCGCCAGCCCGGCGACACGGTCAAGCTGACGCTGTGGCGCGAAGGCAAGACCCGACACCAGCCGGTCAAGCTGGCCGAGTCGGACGGCTAGCTAGCACGGAAGCCCCTTGGCTGCATTAGGCCCGCGGCGTCCAAGGTTGGCCCTCGCTGCCTAGACTGCCGGCCATGGCATTCCCACCGCTTTCCATCCTCGACCTCGCGCCAATCGTCGAAGGCGCCACCGCCGCCGACGCCTTGCACCAGAGCATCGCCCTCGCCCGCCATGCCGAGGGCCTGGGCTACCAGCGTTTCTGGGTGGCCGAGCACCACAACATGGAGGGCGTGGCCAGCTCGGCCACGGCCGTGCTGATAGGCCAGCTGGCGGCGGCGACAAGCACGATACGGGTCGGCGCCGGCGGCATCATGCTGCCCAACCATGCGCCGCTGACCATTGCCGAGCAGTTCGGCACCCTGGCCACGCTGTTCCCCGGCCGCATCGACCTGGGCCTGGGCCGCGCGCCCGGCACCGACGGGCCGACCATGCGTGCGCTGCGCCGCCACCTGAGCAGCGCCGCCGAGGACCGTTTCCCCGAAGACGTGCTGGAGCTGCAGGCCTACCTGGGTCCGGCCCGCGAAGGCCAGACTGTGCGGGCCATCCCCGGCCAGGGCACCGAGGTGCCGATCTGGATCCTGGGCTCCAGCCTCTACGGCGCCCAGCTGGCGGCCTACCTGGGCCTGCCCTTCGCTTTTGCCTCGCATTTCGCGCCGGCGATGCTGATGCAGGCGCTGGAAATCTACCGGGTCCAGTACCGGCCCAGCGTGCGCCATCCCAAGCCTCATGCCATGGTCGGACTCAATGTGGTCGTGGCCGACAGCGATGCCGAGGCCGCGCGCCTTTTCACCTCGCTGCAGCAGCGCTTCCTGGGCATGCAGCGCGGCCAGCGCGGGCCGCTGCCTCGGCCGGTGGAGACCATGGACGGGCTCTGGAACGACTCGGAACGGCTGGCCGTGGAGCGCATGCTGGCCGAGGCCGTTGTGGGCTCGCCGGTGACCGTGCGCGCCGGCCTGCGCGCCACGCTGGAACGCACCGGCGCCGATGAGTTCATCGTCGCCTGCGGCGTCCACGATGCGGCGGCGCGGCAGCGCTCCTACGCGCTGCTGGCCGAGCTCTGGCGCTGAAGAAACAGCGGCCTTATTCGTTCCAGTCGAAACGCCACCAGGCCAGGGCCGCCAGCAGCAAGCCCGAGAACAGCAGCACGCCGAAGGCCTTGACCGCCTCGATGACTTCCAGGCCGCGCCAGGTCATGGCGTCCAGCCCGTCCACGGCCCAGCGCACCGGCACCACCACGGTCAGCTCCTGCACCCATTGCGGGAACACGAAGCTCGGCACCCAGGCGCCGCCCAGCATCATCATCAGGAGCGTGGCCAGGATGGCCAGGCCGCGCGTGGCCTCGGGCGAGCCGCCCATGGCCGACAGGAACAGGCCGAAGCCCGCGGTGAACAGGCCATAGCCGAACACGATCAGGCCCAGGCCCAACCAGCTGCCGCCAACCCGGTAGCCGAAGATCAGCATGCCGGTCAGCATCACGATGGCCAGGATGCTGGAGGCGATCAGGGTGGTGCTGCAGAAATGGCTGCCCAGCAGGCTGAAGCGCGACAGCGGCGCCGAGCGCAGCCTCAGCCACAGGCCGGCGCGTCGCGACATCAAGATCGCCACGCCCAGTTCCACGCCCATGAAGAGCACGAACTGCACGCCCATGCCGGCAAAGGCATGGGCATAGCCGTTGTAGCCCTGCTGGCCCGAGCTCAGTGCCCGCTCCTGCAGCTTGAACGGCGGGCTCATGGCGGCCATGGCACCGCCCTGCCCGGCCTGCGGTGCCGACGCGGCGTCCTGGCGTTGCTGCAGATCGCGCAGGCTGCCGAACAGCTGGGTCAGCGCGGCCTTCTGGCCCTCGTCCATGCCCTTGTCCTCGCGAACCTTCTGCAGGCCCTCGTCCATCAGCCTGGCGCCGCTCTGGCCGCTGAAGGCATGGCTCATGGTCTGCTGCATCGCATGCTGCGAGAACAGGCCGGCCAGCAGGCCCTTGGCCATCTTCTCGGACGGGTCGTAGATCAGGTCGACCGCAATCTTCTCGGCCGTGCCGCCGCTCATCAACGAGCGCCCGGCCCGCTCACCGAAACCGGCCGGCAGCAGCAGGCCGGCGCGCAGCTTGCCGTGCAACACCAGATCTTCCGCGGCGGCCCGGTCCAGCAGCTCGACCTTCAGCGAGGCGTCCTCGCTCATCGCCTTGACGATGCGCTGCGAGAGCTCGCTCCTGTCTTCATCGACCACGGCCACCTTGACCTGCAGCGGCTTGTCGTCGCCGCCCTTGCCGCCGAACAGCGAGCCGAAGAAGGCCGCGATGACGATGGGCATGGCCAGGTTGATCAGCAGGGCGCGGCGGTTGCTCAGGTAGAGGCGGATCTGGACCGCGACGAGTGCCATCAGTGCTTGCATGTTCTTGTGCTCCTCGTTCGTTCGTTCGGGCGTTCAGTCGCGCAGGCTGCGGCCGGTCAGCGACAGGAACAGCGCCTCCAGGCTGGCGCGGCCCGACGAGAGCTGCAGCACCTGCACGCCTTGTGCCTGCAGCTGGTTCAGCAGATCGGGCACGGCCTCCAGCGTGCTCAGCCCCATGCGCAGCTGGTCGCCCTGGCGCTCCAGCGACTGCACGGCCTCATGGGCCTGCAGGGCCGGCTCGTCGGGCGTGCCGGCGATGCGCAGCTCCAGGCTCGCCGCCATGGGCAGCCGCGCCAGCAAGGCCGAGAGGCTGTCCTGCGCGATCACGCGGCCCTGGTCCATGATGACGATGCGGTCGCACAGCCGCTCGGCCTCTTCCATGTAGTGGGTGGTGTAGAGCAAGGCCCGGCCCTGGGCGCGCAGCTCGATCAGGGTGTCGAAGATGGCATTGCGACTCTGCGGATCGACGCCCACGGTGGGCTCGTCGAAGATCAGCACGTCGGGCTCGTGGACCAGGGCGCAGGCGATGTTGAGCCGGCGCTTCATGCCGCCGCTGAACTGGTCAACCTTGTCGCCGCGCCGCTCGGCCAGGCCGGCCACCTGCAAGGCGGCAACCACCCGCTGCCGACGCGTCTCGCCGGACAGGCCGTAGAGCGAGGCGAATGCCTTGAGATTGGCCTCGGCCGACAACTGCTCGTAAAGGCCCAACTCCTGTGGCACCAGGCCTATGCGGCGCTTCTTGGGATCGGCATCGCCGATCAGCGCCTGCCCGTCGATCAGGACCCGGCCCTGGTCGGGCGGCAGCAGGCCGCAGATCATGGCCACCGTCGTGCTCTTGCCAGCGCCGTTGGGGCCCAGCAGGCCCAGCGTCTGGCCAGCGCGCAGCTCCAGGCTGAGTTCGTTGACGACCTGGCGGCCGCCGAATGATTTGCAGAGTCCCTCGACCGTGAGCATCCGACCTCCTGGGGGAAAAGTCGGCGGATGATAGCGAGGCCATGTGCGAATGGCGGAGAGCCGCGCAGAATTATTCGGGCCTCGCCGGCCGGCCGCTTCTGCGTCGGCCGGCCGGTGTCTTGCGCCCCCGAGACGCGTCATCCCCGACGCCCCGGACAGGGACGCCTGACACCAGGGTCCCCTCTCTCCTCACTCGGCGATCTGCGTCGCCGTGGCCGGATTACAGCCAGTTGTGCGAATAGCGGCAATCAAGCTGATCGAAGCTGATTTGCCGGATAGCTGTCGGTTATGAGCGCAAGTCGCCGAGAAAAAGGCTTTCGATCTGGGCCCTAAGCCAGGCGATGGCCGGATCGCCGCCCTGGGCGCTGTGCCAGTACTGGCGGACCAGGATGGGCGGCAGCGGCAGCGGGCAGTCGACGATGCGCAGGCCCGGAATCACGGCCACACGCTGGGCCACATGTCGGGTGGCGGTAAAGATGTGGTCGGACTGCGCGACCACGTAGGGCGCGATCAGGAGCGAATGCACGCGCACCGTGATGGCGGCGGCACCCGCCACGTCGACGATGGCCTGCTCCACGCGGCTGAAGGCGTGCATCCGGTCCGGCAGCGAGGCGACGATGTGCTGCTCCCGGCAGAAGGTGGCCAGATCCAGGGTCTCGCGGATGCGCGGATGGTCCTGGCGCACCAGGCAGACGTACGGCACCTCATACATGGGTTGCGAAAGCACGCCAGGGCCGAAGTCGGTGTAGGCGCCCAGGGCCAGGTCGACCTCACCGCTGGCCAGGGCCGATTCGGTGTGACGGCTCATCAGGGGCACGACTTCGAAGCGCAGACCCGGCGCGATCTGGCCGACGCGGGCAATCAGGCGCGGCATGAAATGGATCGCGCCGACTTCCGAGCAGCTGATGCGCAGGACGCGGTGCGAGCTGGCCGGATCGAAATCCGGCTGCGCCCGCAGCTCGCCGTCGGCAATGCGCAGCATGTCGGCAATGGCCACGTACAGCTGGCGGGCCCGGGCCGTGGGCTTCATGCCCAGCTTGCCGCGCAGGAACAGCTCGTCGCCGTAGTAGCGGCGCAGCAGGGCCAGCGACTTGGACAGCGCCGGCTGGCTCAGCCGCAAGTGGGCCGCCGCCGCGGTCAGCGTGCCCAGCCGGTAGATCGCTTCGAAGGCCCGGTAATGCAGCAACTCCGGTGAGCGTTCGGCGTGGTCGTCGCCGTCGTTCGCTCCCCGTGCTGCCATCAGCCTACCCAATGACGAGCGTTCTGGAACATGCGCATCCAGGGGCTGGCGGCGCTCTTGTCGCCGTCGGTCCAGCTCATCAGGACGTTGCGGAACACCCGCTCCGGATGCGGCATCAGCACCGTGAAGCGGCCGTCAGGCGTGGTCACCGAGGTCAGGCCACCCGGGCTGCCGTTCGGGTTGAACGGATAGGCCTCGGTCGGCGTGCCGTCGTTGGCCACGTAGCGCATGGCCTTGGCTACCTTGTTCGCGTCACCGCGCTGCGAGAAGTCGGCAAAGCCTTCGCCGTGTGCGACAGCGATGGGCAGGCGGGTGCCGGCCATGCCCTGGAAGAACAGGCTGGGCGACTCCAGCACCTCGACCAGGGACAGGCGCGCCTCGAACTGCTCGCTCTTGTTGCGGGTGAACTTGGGCCAGGCCTCGGCGCCCGGGATGATGGGCGACAGCGCCGCCATCATCTGGCAGCCGTTGCAGACGCCCAGGGCAAAGCTGTCCTGGCGGGCGAAGAAGGCCTTGAACTGTTCGGCCAGCACCGGGTTGAACATCACCGAGCGGGCCCAGCCTTCGCCGGCTCCCAGCGTGTCGCCGTAGCTGAAGCCGCCGCAGGCGATAAAACCCTTGAACTGGTCCAGGCCGACGGCGCCGACCTGCAGGTCGCTCATGTGCACGTCAAAGGTGTCGAAGCCGGCCTGGGCCAGCACATAGCTCATCTCGACATGCGAGTTGACGCCCTGCTCGCGCAGGATGGCGATCTTCGGTCTCGCGCCGACGTTGACGAACGGAGCAGCCACGTCCTGGCTCGGATCGAACGTCAGGTGGACGTGCAGGCCCGGGTCTTCGGCACGGCCGGCAGCGGCATGCTCGCTGTCGGCGCAGGCCGGGTTGTCGCGCAACTGGGCGATGCGCCAGGACACTTCGTCCCAGGTCTTGTGCAGCGTTTCCAGCGGCGCGGCAAACACCTTCTTGGCGTCGCGCCAGACTTCCATCTGGCCGTTGGCATTGGGCTTGCCGACCACATGGCTGCAGGTCGAGAGGCCGTGCTTGCGCAGCAGCTGCAGCACGGCATCGCGCTCGCTGGTGGCCACTTGCAGCAGAGCGCCGAGTTCCTCGTTGAACAAGGCCTTGAGGCTCAGTTCCTCGCGGCGGGCGGCGACCTGGCCGGCCCAGTTCTTGGCGTCGCCGGCATCGGCCAGGCCTTCGCCCTCGGTGACCAGCAGGTCCACGTTGAGGCTGATGCCGCGATGGCCGGCAAAGCCCATCTCGCAGGCCGCGGCCCAGAGGCCGCCGTCGCCGCGGTCGTGATAAGCCAGCAGCTTGCCCTCGGCGCGCAGCTCGTTCACGGCGCTAACGAGCTTCTTCAGCAGCTCGGCATCGTCCAGGTCGGGCACTTCGCCGCCGAACTGGTTCAGGGCCTGCGCCAGGATGGAGCCGCCCATGCGGTTCCTGCCCTGGCCGAGGTCGACCAGGATCAGCGTGGTATCACCAGCCTGCAATTGCGGCGTCAGCGTGCCTCGCACATCGGCGATGGAAGCAAAGGCCGAGACGATCAGCGAGACCGGGGCCGTGACCTGGCGGGTCTGGCCATCGCTGCCCGACCAGCGGGTGCGCATGGACAGCGAATCCTTGCCCACCGGGATCGAAACACCCAGCTGCGGGCACAGCTCCATGCCGACAGCCTTGACCGTATCGAACAGCGCCGCGTCTTCGCCGGGCTCGCCGCAAGCGGCCATCCAGTTGGCGCTGAGCTTGACCCGCGACAGCTCGATGGGCGCGGCCAGCAGATTGGTGATGGCCTCGCCCACGGCCATTCGACCCGAGGCGGGCCCATTGACCGCGGCCAGCGGCGTGCGCTCGCCCATGCTCATGGCTTCGCCGGCAAAGCCCTTGAAGTCGGCCAGCGTGACCGCGCAATCGGCCACCGGCACCTGCCAGGGACCGACCATCTGGTCGCGGTGGTTGAGGCCGCCCACGGTGCGGTCGCCGATGCTGATCAGGAAGCGCTTGGAAGCCACGGTCGGGTGGCGCAGCACATCGAGGGCGACCTTGGACAGGTCCACGCCGGTCAGCTCCAGGCGGCCGGCGTCGCGGGCCACACGCTTGACGTCGCGGTGCACCTTGGGCGGCTTGCCCAGCAGCACGTCCATGGGCATGTCGATGGCGCGCTCGCCGGCTTCGCCGTCCTCGAGGATCAGCTCGCGAACTTCGGTCGTGCGGCCCACCACGGCGAACGGGCAGCGCTCGCGCTCGCACATGGCCTGGAACAGCGGAAGCGACTCCGGCGCGATGGCCAGCACATAGCGCTCCTGGCTCTCGTTGCACCAGATTTCCTTGGGCGCGAGGCCGGACTCCTCCAGCGGCACCTTGCGCAGGTCGAAGATGGCGCCGCGGCCGGCGTCGTTGACCAGTTCCGGGAAGGCATTGGAGATGCCGCCAGCGCCCACGTCATGGATGGCCAGCACCGGGTTCTTTTCGCCCAGGCCCCAGCAATGGTTGATCACCTCTTGGGCCCGGCGCTCGATCTCGGGGTTGCCGCGCTGGACCGAATCGAAGTCCAGGTCGGCCGTGTTCGTGCCCGCGGCCATCGAGCTGGCGGCGCCGCCGCCCATGCCTATGCGCATGCCGGGGCCGCCCAGCTGGATCAAGAGCGTGCCGGCCGGGAACTCGATCTTGTGGGTCAGGTCGGAGCGGATCGCGCCTATGCCCCCGGCGATCATGATGGGCTTGTGATAGCCGCGCTGGACGCCGTCGACTTCCTGCTCGTAGACGCGGAAGTAGCCGCCCAGATTGGGACGGCCGAACTCGTTGTTGAAAGCGGCGCCGCCCAGCGGGCCGTCGATCATGATCTGCAGCGCGCTGGCAATGTGCTCGGGCTTGCCGACGTTGCTCTGCTCCCAGGGCTCGGCCAGGCCGGGCAGGCGCAGGTTGGAGACCGAGAAGCCGCTCAGGCCGGCCTTGGGCTTGGCACCTCGGCCGGTGGCACCTTCGTCGCGGATTTCGCCACCGGCGCCGGTCGAGGCGCCCGGATGCGGCGAGATCGCCGTCGGGTGGTTGTGCGTCTCCACCTTCATCAGCACATGGGCGGTCTCGGCGCGGGCTTCGTACTTGGGAGCCCGCTGGTCACCGGCCGGCATCCAGCGCTCGATGGCATGGCCTTCCATGATGGCCGCGTTGTCCGAGTAGGCCACCACCGTGTGCTGGGGCGAGAGCTTCTCGGTGTTGCGGATCATGCCGAAGAGCGACAGCGGCTGGTCTTCGCCATCCACCGTGAACTTGGCATTGAAGATCTTGTGGCGGCAGTGCTCGCTGTTGGCCTGGGCGAACATCATCAGCTCGACGTCGCTGGGGTTGCGCTTCAGCGTGTTGAAGGCGTTGACCAGGTAGTCGATCTCGTCGTCCGACAGCGCCAGGCCGAAGTCCTTGTTGGCCTTCTCCAGCGCGGCGCGGCCCTGGCCGAGCACGTCCACGTGCTCCAGCGGCTGGGCGGTCTTGTCGTCGAACAGATGGGCCGCATCCTCGCGGGCCAGCAGCACGCTCTCGGTCATGCGGTCGTGCAGCAGCTCGGCGCAGGCGACCTGCTCCTCGCGGCTGAGCGTCTTGGCGCCACCAAGCAGGCCGCTCTTCAGCGTGATCCGGTATTCGGTGACCCGCTCGACGCGGTGCACGGCCAGGCCGCAGTTGTGGGCGATGTCGGTGGCCTTGGAGGCCCAGGGGCTGACGGTGCCCAGGCGCGGCGCGACGACCACCAGGGCGCCATCTTCGCTCGGGCCTTCGTAGGCGTCGCCGTAGTTCAGCAGCTCGGCCAGTTTGGACTGGCCAGTGGCGTCGAGGGCCTGGTCGCACCAGACCCAGTGCACATGGCGCGCATGGACGCCGTTGATCTTCTCGTTGATGGCCTGCAGACGCGGCAGCAGGGCCTGGGAACGGAAAGCAGACAGCGCGTTGCCGCCTGCGAACGAGAGCAGATGCTTGTGGTGTGCCATGAAGTCCCGCGATCGCTGCGCTGCCCGGGTCGGGCAGGCTTTCTAGAAACGCGGGATTCTACCGAGGGAAACCCCTAGCTCCGGCCAGGCCGGGCAAGTTTCACCGGGGCGTAAACAAACTCAGACCGAGGCCTTCATCGCGGCCACGATGTCTTCGCAGCGAGCCAGCAAGGCGCCCTGGTCGATGCTGGTCAGCTCACGGTGCTTCAGCAGCTGGCGGCCGGCCACCCAGACGTCGGACACATGCTCGCGGCCGGCCACGTAGACCAGCTGGGCCTCGGGGTTGTAGACCGGCCGGCATTCCAGCGCGGCCAGCGACACGGCCACCACGTCGGCCTGCTTGCCCACTTCCAGCGAACCCAGCTCGTCGCCGCGGCCCATGGCCTTGGCGGCGCGGATGGTGGCCATTTCCAGTGCCGTGCGGGCCGAGACCGTGGTGGCGTTCTGGGTGACGCCCTTGGCCAGCAGGGCCGCGGCACGGATCTCGCCGAACATGTCCTGGCGGTTGTTCGAGGCCGCACCGTCGGTGCCCAGGATGGTGTTGACGCCGGCCGCTTCCAGCGCGGTCAGCGGCTGTATGCCCGAGGCCAGCTTGAGGTTGGAGTTCGGGTTGTGGACCAGGTGCACCTTCTCACGCGCCATCAGCGCGATCTCTTCCTCGTTCAGGTGGACCATGTGGACGGCGATCATGCGCTCGTTCATCAGGCCCAGCTTGTGCAGCCGCGCCAGCGGCCGCATGCCGTGCTGCTTGACGCTCTCGTCCACCTCGAACTGGGTCTCGTGGATGTGGCAGTGCATCTGCAGGTCATGCGCTTCAGCCAGCTTGCGCAGCTTGACGAAGGTCTCGTCCGACACCGTGTAGGGCGCATGCGGCGCCGAGGTCCAGTCCAGCAGCTTCTCGCCCTTGAACTGCTCGTAGGCGGCCAGGCCCTTGGCGATGTAGTCGTCCGGACCCGAGGCATAGCCGGTCGGAAAGTCGATCACATTGATGGACACGCCCGAGCGGATGCCGCTGTCCACCGCGGCGCGAGCCATGGCGGTGGGGAAGAAGTACATGTCGTTGAGGTAGGTCACGCCGCCGCGCAGCGCCTCGGCCGCCGACAGCATCGAGCCCTGGTAGACCCAGTCCTCGCTTACCCATTTCTTCTCCAGCGGCCAGATGTGGTTCTGCAGCCAGTCCATCAGCGGCACGTCGTCGGCCACGCCGCGCAGCAGCGACATGGCCGAGTGGGTGTGGGCATTGATCAGGCCGGGAATCAGCACATGCTCGCGCAGCTCGACGCGGTCTGCATCGGGATACAGGGCCGCGGCCTGGTCCCAGGGCAGCAGGGCCGCGATGCGTTCGCCGTCCATCACCAGCGTGTGCTGGGCCAGGGTGCCGGTGCCGGCGGCCATGGGAATGATCCAGCCGGCGTTCAGGAGGGTGATGCTCATGGTCTGTCTGTCCTTGATGCTTGTGTTCGCTATGTTCTTCAATCGAAGGCCGCGGCGAACAGGCGCCGCACGCCGTCGGCGTCCACGCCTATGCAGGCATGCTGGCGCGGGCAGCCGCTCCAGGGCGTCTGGCCCGGATTGACCCGGCCATGGTCCTGGATGGTCTGGCCAATGGCAATGCCCTGCTGCACCACCCGCACCGGCCCGCTGCGCAGCTTGAACAGCGACGGGGCTATCACGTAGGCCGCGGCGCTGGCGTCGTGCGAGTAGATGCCGTCGATGCCATCGCGCTCGTCGTAGAAGTCCTGGTAGTGGCGGGTCGCTTCCCACAGGAAGTCGCCCACGCCCTGGCCCTTGCCGCGCAGCGTGGCGAGGAAGGCGTTCTTCATCACCACTTCCTGGGTCACGTCCAGGCCGATGATGACCACCGGCCAGGCGGCGGTGAACACCAGGTCGGCCGCCTCGGGGTCGTTGATCACATTGGCCTCGGCCACCGGGCTGACATTGCCGCCATGGCCATGCGTGCCGAAAGCGCCGGCCATCACCACCACTTGCCTGACCTTGGCGGCGATGCCGGGGTCGTGGCGCAGGGCCAGGGCCAGATTGGTCATGGGGCCGACCGCGACCAGGGTGATCTGCCCCGGCTCGGCATTGACCAGGTCGCAGATCAGCTCATGGGCCGGCCGCGAATCGAGAAAGCGCTGCGTGCGCGGCAGCCTGGCGTACATGCCGCCGAGCGCATCTTCGCCATGCACGTGGGCCGGAAAATCGCGCTGGGCCACCGCCTGCAAGGGACCGGCGGCGCCCGCGGCCACCGGCACATCGAGACCGTAGTAGCCGGCCAGAGCCAGGGCATTGCGCGCCGTCGTCTCGATGGCGGCATTGCCGAAGGCGGCCGTGATCGCCCTCATCCGCACCGACGGATGGCGGGCGAGCAGGAACAGGGCCATCGCATCGTCGATGCCCGGGTCGGTGTCGAAGATAACCTGGTGCTGGACGGCTTCGCTCATGCCTGACAGCCCTCCTCAGCGGATCTCGGCGCGGCGCGGCATGGCCGACTGCACGCCGCTGCGACTGACGGCAATGGCCGCCGCCGCCTGGCCCAGGCGCACTGCATCGAGGGGCGACATGCCTTCGGCCAGGCCGGTGGCCAGCCCGCCGACAAAGGTGTCGCCGGCACCCACGGTGTCTATGGCTTTCACGGCCTGGGCCGCGACACGATGCTCGCCGCTGGCATCGACCAGCAGCGCGCCTTGCGATCCTAGGGTCACCAGCACGGCTCGCGGGCCGCGCTGCAGCAAGGCCTTGGCCGCTTCGGCTGCGTCTGCCTTGCCGCTCATCTGCCTGGCCTCGGTCTCGTTGACCACCAGCCAGTCGCTCAGCGCCAGCAGCCCGGCATCGACGGCGAGCGCGGGCGCCGCGTTCAGCACCGTGGTCACGCCGGCCGCACGGGCCAGGGCGAAGGCTTCGGCAATCGCCGGCATAGGCACTTCCAGCTGGGCCACGACCACGCGGGCCGACTGCAAGAGCTGGGCACTGGCCTGCACGTCGGCCGCGTTCAAGAGCGCATTGCTGCCCGGCACATAGACGATGGAGTTCTCGCCGCCCTCGCTGGCCACCATGATGACCGCGATGCCCGGCAGGGCCAGCGGATCGACGGCGCAGCCGCTGGTATTTATGCCCTCGTCGCGCAGTGCCTGCAGCAGGGCCTCGCCATGCTGGCGGGTGCCGACGTGGGACACGAAAGCCACCGAGGCGCCGAGGCGCGCGGCGGCCACGGCCTGATTGCCGCCCTTGCCGCCCGGGGCCATCACGAAGTCATGGCCGACCAGGGTCTCGCCCGGGGCTGGCAAGCGGCGCGAATGCGCCACCATGTCCATGTTGAGGCTGCCGACGACGACGACGGCGGGCTTGCTGCTCAGTTTCATGGGCTCACCGGCCTCGCGATCAGGCGCGGCGCCGAGCTGCTCTCCCGCACCACCAGGCGCGGGGTCAGCAGCACGTCCTTGAGCGGCGCACCGGGGTTTTCAATGCGGTCGATCAGCACCTTGCCGGCTTCGCGGCCCAGCTCCTTGATCGACACGCCCACCGTGGTCAGCGCCGGGTAGACGAAGGCGCTGAGCTCCACATCGTCAAAACCGACCACCGACATCTGCTCGGGCAGTTTGAGTCCGCTTTCGGCCGCGGCGCGCAGCGCGCCAATGGCCATCATGTCGTTGCTGGCGAAGATCGCCGTCAGCGCCGCCGAGCCGCGCAGCAGCTGGCGCGCGGCCTCGTAGCCGCCGGTGTTGCTGAAGTCGCTTTCGATCAGCCAGTCGGCCTCCGGCTCGATGCCGCGCTCGGCCAGCGCGCGGCGCCAGCCTTCGACCCGCTCGCGGGCCACCTCGAATTCGCCCGGGCCGCTGACGCAGCCGATGCGTCGGTGGCCCAGGTCCAGCAGGTGGCGCACCGCCTGGTAGGCACCTTCCTGGTTGTGGACCGAGACCCGGTCGGCATTGGCGCCGGGCACCAGGCGGTCCACGGTCACGGCCGGCACCGTGGCCAGCTTGAAAATGCGGGCCAGGGCCGCCGCGTCGCCGGCCGACGAGAGCAGCAGGCCGTCGACCCGCTTCTCCAGCAAGGTGCGCATGTATTGCTGCTGGCGGCGCGGGTCGTTGTCGGAATTGCAGAGGAAGACCGAGTAGCCGGCCGAGCGGCAGCAGTCCTCGACGCCGCAGACCAGCTCGGCGAAGAAAGGGTTGACCACGTTGGGGATCAAGACGCCGACGATCTTGGTCTCGCTCTTGCGCAGCGAGCGCGCCACGGCGCTGGGCAGGTAGCCGATCTCCTCCACCGCCGCCAGCACGCGTCGCCGCGCATCGGCGCTGACCGGCCGCGTCTCGTTCAGGACATGGGAGACGGTGGTGAAGGACACGCCGGCCAGGGCCGCGACGTCTTTGATGGTGCTCACGGAGGATTCGCTTGAAGCTGTATCGCTGGAACGCCCGGCCGGTGGTTCGGCAGGCGGATGGCCATGGGACTGCAAACGTTTGGCGGCCGCAAGCATAGCGCATGAATCCGGCCATCGGCAGCTTTGCGCAAACCCGGCGCGGCACGGCCATTCGGCTGGCGCCGCAGGCGCAAAAGACAAAGCCCCCGGGGCCTAGGCACCGAGGGCTTTGCGCGGTTGCGGGTCGTCGTATCAGCGTTGGCCGATAGGCTTCACATTGCGGCTGGTAGCGCCGACGAACAGCTGGCGCGGACGGCCGATCTTGTATTCCGGGTCGCCGATCATCTCGTTCAGCTGGGCGATCCAGCCGACCGTGCGGGCCAGGGCGAAGATGGCGGTGAACAGCGGCACCGGGATGCCGATGGCGCGTTGCACGATGCCCGAATAGAAGTCCACGTTCGGGTAGAGCTTGCGGGCGACGAAGTACTCGTCTTCCAGCGCGATCTTTTCCAGTTCCATGGCCAGCTTGAACAGCGGGTCGTCGTGCAGGCCCAGCTCATTCAGCACCTCGTGGCAGGTCTCGCGCATCAGCTTGGCGCGCGGGTCGTAGTTCTTGTAGACCCGGTGGCCGAAGCCCATCAGCTTGACGTTGCTGTTCTTGTCCTTGACCTGCTTGATGAACTCGCCGATCTTGGCCACGCCACCCATCTGCTGGATGTCGTTGAGCATGTTCAGGCAAGCCTCGTTGGCACCGCCGTGAGCCGGTCCCCACAGGCAGGCCACGCCGGCGGCGATGGCCGCGAACGGGTTGGTACCCGACGAGCCGCACAGGCGCACGGTCGAGGTCGATGCGTTCTGCTCGTGGTCGGCGTGCAGCGTGAAGATGCGGTCCATGGCCCGCACCAACACCTCGTTCGGCTTGTAGTCCTCGCAGGGCGTGGCAAACATCATGCGCATGAAGTTGCCGGCGTAGCTGAGGTCGTTCTTCGGATAGATGAAGGGCTGGCCGATGGTGTACTTGTAGGCCATGGACACCAGCGTGGGCATCTTGGCGATCAGTCGGATCGCCGAGATCTCGCGGTGCTCGGGGTTATTGATGTCGGTGCTGTCGTGATAGAACGAGGACATCGCACCCACCAGGCCGGTCATCACAGCCATCGGGTGAGCGTCACGACGGAAGCCGCGCAGGAAGAACTGCATCTGCTCGTTGACCATCGTGTGGTGCATCACGCGGTACTCGAAGTCGGCCTTCTGCGACTCGTTCGGCAGCTCTCCGTACAGCAGCAGGTAGCAGGTCTCGAGGTAGTCGCAGTTCACGGCCAGCTGCTCGATCGGGTACCCGCGGTACAGCAGCTCGCCCTTGTCGCCATCGATGTAGGTGATGGTCGAATTGCACGAGGCCGTCGACAGGAAGCCCGGGTCGTAGGTGAACTTGCCGGTCTGGGCATACAGCTTGCGGATGTCGATCACATCCGGGCCGACCGTGCCCTTGTAGATCGGCAGATCCATCTGGGGGCTGCCGTCGGAGAACGACAGGGTGGCTTTGACGTCGGACGGTGTCATGGGAGTTCCTTCTGACTCTGGGGGATTCTTGACTTCACTTCGGGGTGCGCAGCTGGCTCAGCACATGCAGGACTCGCGGATTGGCCAGGTCGTCCTGCGGCTCCTTGCGGGCCAGCAGCAGGTCGAGCAGGTCGTTGTCCGAGAGGTCCATCAGCTGCATCAGCCCGTCGGCCTCGGCTTCGCTCAGGCCATTCTCGTGGGCCGCGAAAAACCGCTCGATGAAAAGGTCGTTCTCCAGCAGGCCGCGCCGGCAGCGCCAGCGCAGCTTGGAATAGGCCCTCTCGTCGATCAGCGTTTCCATCACGGCTTGTTGCTTGAAGGTCAGACCGCGCGGCGGACCATCAGTTCCTTGATCTTGCCGATGGCCTTGGTCGGGTTCAGACCCTTGGGGCAGACATCGACGCAGTTCATGATGGTGTGGCAGCGGAACAGGCGGTACGGATCCTCGAGGTTGTCGAGGCGCTCGGCCGTGGCTTCGTCGCGGCTGTCGGCGATGAAGCGGTAGGCCTGCAAGAGGCCGGCCGGTCCGACGAACTTGTCGGGGTTCCACCAGAAGCTCGGGCAGCTCGTGGAGCAGCTGGCGCACAGGATGCACTCATACAGGCCGTCCAGCTCCTCGCGCTCCACCGGCGACTGCAGGCGTTCCTTGTCGGGCAGCGGGTTGTCGTTGACCAGGTAGGGCTTGATCGAGTGGTACTGCTTGAAGAACTGCGTCATGTCGACGATCAGGTCGCGCACGACGGGCAGGCCCGGCAGCGGCTTCAGCACCACGGTACCCGGCAGCGAACGCATGTTCGTCAGGCAGGCCAGGCCGTTCTTGCCGTTGATGTTCATCGCATCCGAACCGCAGACGCCTTCGCGGCACGAGCGGCGGAAGCTCAGCGTGGGGTCGACGGCCTTGAGCTTGACCAAGGCGTCCAGCAACATGCGCTCGTTGCCATCGAGTTCGATCTCGATGGTCTGCATGTAGGGCTTGGCATCCTTGTCCGGGTCGTAGCGGTAGATCTGGAAAATGCGCTTCATTCTGTTCAATCCTTTAGAACGTCCGGACCTTGGGCGGCACCGATTCCACCGTCAGCGGCTTCAGGTTCACCGGCTTGTAGTCGAGGCGGTTGCCTTCGGAGTACCACAGCGTGTGCTTCATCCAGTTGGCGTCGTCGCGGTTCGGATAGTCGTTGTGGGCATGGGCGCCACGCGACTCCGGACGGGCGGCAGCCGAGGTCATCGTGGCCTTGGCGGCCTCGATCAGGTTCTCGACTTCCAGCGCTTCCACGCGCTCGGTGTTGAACACCTTGGACTTGTCCTTCAGGCCAATGCCCTTCACGCGCTCGGCCACCTCGAGGATGTTCTTGACACCCTCGTCCATCACGGCCTGGGTGCGGAACACGCCGGCATGCTTCTGCATGGTCGAGCGGATGTCGTTGGCGACGCCTTGCGCGTACTCGCCGTTGCTGCGGCTTTCCAGCGCGGCCAGGCGGGCCAGCGTGCGGTCGGCGGCGTCCTTGGGCAGGTCCTTGTGGCTCCTGGTCTTCAGGTTGAAGTCCACGATGTGGTTGCCGGCCGCGCGGCCGAACACCACCAGGTCCAGCAGCGAGTTCGTGCCCAGGCGGTTGGCGCCGTGCACCGACACGCAGGAGCATTCGCCCACGGCATAGAGGCCGTTGATGATGTCGTTGTGCTTGCCGTTGTTCGGCACCACCACCTGGCCATGGATGTTGGTCGGGATGCCGCCCATCTGGTAGTGGATGGTCGGCACGACCGGGATCGGTTCCTTGGTGATGTCGACGTTGGCGAAGTTGTGGCCGATCTCGAACACCGAAGGCAGGCGCTTCATGATGGTCTCGGCGCCCAGGTGAGTCATGTCGAGCAGCACGTAGTCCTTGTTGGGACCGCAGCCGCGACCTTCCTTGATCTCCTGATCCATCGAGCGCGAGACGAAGTCGCGCGGTGCCAGGTCCTTCAGCGTCGGGGCATAGCGCTCCATGAAGCGCTCGCCGTTGCTGTTGCGCAGGATGGCGCCCTCGCCACGGCAGCCCTCGGTCAGCAGCACGCCGGCACCGGCCACGCCGGTCGGGTGGAACTGCCAGAACTCCATGTCTTCCAGCGGGATGCCAGCACGCGCCGCCATGCCCAGGCCGTCGCCGGTGTTGATGAAGGCATTGGTCGAGGCGGCATAGATGCGGCCGGCACCGCCGGTGGCCATCAACACGGTCTTGGCTTGCAGGATGTGGACCTCGCCGGTCTCCATCTCCAGGGCGGTGACGCCCACGCAGTCGCCGTCGGCGTCGCGGATCAGGTCCAGCGCCATCCATTCGACGAAGAACTGGGTCTTGGCCTTGACGTTCTGCTGGTACAGCGTGTGCAGCAGCGCATGGCCGGTGCGGTCGGCCGCGGCGCAGGCACGCTGCACCGGCTTCTCGCCGTAGTTGGCCGTGTGGCCGCCGAACGGACGCTGGTAGATCGTGCCGTCGGGGTTGCGGTCGAAGGGCATGCCGAAGTGCTCAAGCTCGTAGACGACCTTGGGCGCCTCGCGGCACATGAATTCGATGGCGTCCTGGTCACCCAGCCAGTCCGAACCCTTGACGGTGTCGAAGAAGTGGTAGTGCCAGTTGTCTTCCGACATATTGCCCAGCGAGGCACCGATGCCGCCCTGGGCAGCCACGGTGTGCGAGCGGGTCGGGAAGACCTTGGACAGCACGGCCACGTTCAGGCCGGCCAGCGAGAGTTGCAGCGAGGCGCGCATGCCGGATCCACCGGCACCGACGATCACCACATCGAACTTGCGCTTCGCGAGCGTCGATCCAATTTGCATTTTCAGAGTCTCCACAGCACTTGGATCGCCCAACCGGCGCAACCCACCAGCCAAACCAGGGTGAAGATGTGCAGCGCGAGGCGCACACCGACCGGCTTGACGTAATCCATCCAGATGTCCCGCATGCCGACCCAGGCGTGGTAGGCCAGCGAGATGATCAGAGCGAAGGTCACGACCTTCATCCATTGCTGGCTGAAGATGCCGGCCCAGCGGTCATAGCCCAGGGGACCGGGCAGCAGCACCTGCACCAGCAGGACGATGGTGAACAGCGCCATCAACAGGGCCGTCACGCGCTGGGCCAGCCAGTCGCGCAGGCCATAGCTCGCACCGGTGACGATGCGCTTGGAACCAAAGGTAGTCATGTTCTTGTGCCTCTCTCGCGATCAGTACAGGCCGAACAGCTTGGCACCCAGCGCGGCGGTGAGCGCCAGGCTCAGCACCAGGGTGACCAGGGCCGAGGAATGGCCGAATTCCTTGCTGACGCTGTGCGTGGCGTCCATCCACAGGTGGCGCACGCCAGCGATGAAGTGGTGCAGATAGCCCCAGATCAGGCCCAGGGTCGCCAGCTTGACCAGCCAGGCCGGCACGAAGCCGAGGCCGCCGACGAAGGCGTTGGTGAAGCGGTCGTAGGAGATTTCCGACGTGAGGCTGGTGTCGAACATCCAGATCACGAAGGGCAGCAGCAGGAACATCAGCAGGCCGCTGATGCGATGCAGGATCGAGACGATGCCGGCCGGGGGCAGGCGGTACGACACGATCTGAGTCACGTGGATGTTGCGATAGACCGGTCGCTTCTTATTCGCTATGTCTGTCATACCCGACCTTGTTTAATCAATATGAAACCGAGGGATTTTATTGCAATGCAACAGCGCTTCCAGGCAAGCGGTGCGTGTGGCGCAAGCAGATTTCTGAGGGTCAATTCAAGTCGTTGCGGTAGTAATGCGTTGCCGTGTGGTAAAGGCCGCGGCGCAGTTCCACCGGCCTGTCGCCATAGGTGAACGAGAGTCTTTCGACGCTCAGCAGCGGCGTGCCCAGTGGCACCTGCAGCAGCTCCGCCACTTCAGCGTCGGCGGCCACTGCCCTCACCCGCTCCTGGGCGCGGATCATGTGCACGCCGAACTCCGTCTCGAACAAGCTGTAGAACGGCCCGCGATGCTGGTTCAGCCGCTCGGTGGTCAGTCCCTTGAACAGGCCGCCGGGCAACCAGATGTCGTCCAGCACGACCGGCCGGCCTTCGCTATGCAGCAGCCGACGCACCTCGACCATCGGGTCGCCGGCACGCATCTGCAGCTGGCGCGCTATCCAGGCCGGCGCCCGCTGGCGCTTGCAGTCCAGCAGTTGTCGGCCCAGGCCCGCGGGCTGGCCTTCGTCGGGCATCAGGCGCAGGAAGCGGTACTGCTGCTGCTGCTCGGCATGAGTCGCAACGAAAGTACCGCGGCCCTGACGCCGGACCAACAGATTCTCGGCCGCAAGTTCGTCAATAGCCTTACGGACCGTGCCCTGGCTGACGCCGTAGCGCTGGGCCAGCTCGATCTCGCTCGGGATGCTCTCGCCGGCCTTCCATTCGCCGCCCTGCAGCCCGGCAATGATCAGCCCCTTGATCTGTCGATACAGGGGGCTGAACGAGGGGCTGTGGGATTCGGCGCCCACGGACGGGGGCGCGGCGAGCTCGCGGGGCATGGGCGGCATTCGACCACAGTCGCCGGGCCAGCGTCCACCGTCAGATGCATCACATCTTCTATAAGACATAAGAGTGTCGGATTTGTGCAATGCAACACGCATAATCCGGCCTCGAAGACAGGCGCGCCGGCCGGTCAGGCGCGGGTTTGCCCGCCCCTTGGCCTACACTCTGCGACTGCCTTCAGGCCGCCCTCGCCGCCGTAGCACCGGGCGGGCCGCGCACCGATTTCTTTCGTCTTTGTTCCCAACTTCGGAGAGTTCCATGAGCAAGAAACCCGTTCGCGTCGCCGTCACCGGCGCCGCCGGCCAGATTGGCTACGCCCTGCTGTTCCGCATCGCCTCCGGCGAAATGCTGGGCAAGGACCAGCCGGTGATCCTGCAGCTGCTGGAGATCCCCGACGAGAAGGCCCAGAACGCGCTGAAGGGCGTGATCATGGAGCTGGAAGACTGCGCCTTCCCGCTGCTGGCCGGCATCGAAGCCCACAGCGATCCGATGCAAGCCTTCAAGGACACCGACTACGCACTGCTGGTCGGCTCGCGTCCGCGCGGCCCGGGCATGGAGCGTTCGGAACTGCTGGCCATCAACGGCGCCATCTTCACCGCCCAGGGCAAGGCCCTGAACGCCGTGGCTTCGCGCAACGTCAAGGTGCTGGTGGTCGGCAACCCGGCCAACACCAACGCCTACATCGCGATGAAGTCGGCTCCGGACCTGCCGGCCAAGAACTTCACCGCCATGCTGCGCCTGGACCACAACCGCGCTGCCTCGCAGCTGGCTGCCAAGACCGGCAAGGCCGTGGCCGACATCGAGAAGCTGACCGTCTGGGGCAATCACTCGCCGACCATGTACGCCGACTACCGCTTCGCCACCATTGGCGGCGCCTCGGTCAAGGCCATGATCAACGACGAGACCTGGAACCGCGAAACCTTCCTGCCGACCGTGGGCAAGCGTGGCGCCGCCATCATCGCCGCCCGCGGCCTGTCGTCGGCCGCCTCGGCTGCCAACGCCGCCATCGACCACATGCGTGACTGGGCTCTGGGCACCAATGGCAAGTGGGTCACCATGGGCATCCCCTCGGGCGGCGAATACGGCATCCCCAAGGAAGTCATGTTCGGCTACCCGGTCACCTGCGAAGGCGGCGAATACAAGATCGTCGAAGGCCTGGAAATCGATGCCTTCTCGCAAGAGTGCATCAACAAGACCCTGAACGAGCTGCTGGACGAGCAGAACGGCGTCAAGCACCTGCTGTAATCAGCTCAGCGCTTAGGCAATACTCGAAGGGTCGGCCTCTGCCGGCCCTTTTTCATTTGTCCCTCCCTCACCGATGACCGCACTGCACCCCCAGCAAGCCCTGTTCGAAGAAGGCGATGCCGCCACCGCCCTGCCCGTGGTCGACCACTACTGCGGCGTCGAGGCACGCATGCGCAAGAGCCTGGAGCTGCAGGGCCAGATGGGGCCGGTGTTCGACGTGACACTGGACTGCGAGGACGGCGCGCCCATTGGTGGCGAGGCCGAGCATGCACTGCTCGTTGCCGAGATGCTCACGAGCCCGCTGAACCAGCATGGCCGTGTCGGCGCCCGCGTCCATCCGCCGGGCCACTCCAGCTTCGAAGCCGATGTCGACACCCTGATTGCCAAGGCCGGCGATCGTCTCGCCTACCTGATGGTGCCCAAGCCGCGCAGCGCCGCCGAGGTGGCCCGCGCCTGCGACTTCATCGACGCCAGCTGCGCCCGGCGTGGCAAACCGCGGCCGCCGGTCCACACGCTGATCGAGACCCATGGCGCCTTGGCCGAGGTGCAGGCCATTGCCGCCCATCCGCGCATCGAGTCGCTGTCCTTCGGCTTGATGGATTTCGTCTCGGCCCATCGCGGCGCCATTCCGCGCAGCGGGCTCACGGTGCAAGGCCAATTCAGCCATCCGTTGGTGGTGCGCGCCAAGCTGGAGATCGCCGCCGCCGCCCACGCCCATGGCAAGACACCTTCGCACTGCGTGGTGACCGAGTTCAAGCATGCCGCCGCATTGCAGGAGGCCGCGACCAAGGCGGCACGCGAGTTCGGCTACACGCGGATGTGGAGCATCCACCCGAATCAGATCCAGCCCATCATCGACGCCTTCGCTCCCAGCGTGGCCGAGATCGACGAGGCGGTCGAAATCCTGCATGCCGCCCAGGCCGCGCAATGGGCGCCCATCCAGCATCGAGACACGCTGCACGACCGCGCCAGCTACCGCTTCTTCTGGCAGTTGCTGCAGCGCGCACATGCCACCGCGCAGCCGCTGCCGGCCGAAGCCCGCCAGGCCTGGTTCGCCACGCCCTGATACATCGCTTACCGCGGCCGCCTTGTCGCCCATGGCGGCTTCGCTATGCTGGCAAACGATAGGCAGGCGCGCCGTTCGGCAAGCCCACAATCCTGATGTTCCTCCCTGGCAGTCCCATGAACAGCAAGCTTCACTCCCTCAGCCTCCTGGCCGCGCTGGCCGCTTTCGCAACCAGCAGCACGGCTTTCGCCGCCGCCGCTGTCGAGAAGCAAGCCAAGCCCACCAACCGCCTGGTCGCCAAAGCCAAGCCTCAGACCGCGGTCGCCCCCTTGCATGCCGACGAGCCGGCCCCGGCGCTGAGCGAAGAGCAGATGGCTGTCGCACCGCGAGTCCATGCCGGCGAAGTGCCTTGCGAGTTCAACCAGAAGGTCCACATCACGCCGCATCCGGAGCATCCGGGCCGCTTCCGCCTGCAGTTCGGCAAGATGGTCTACAACATGACGCCCGAGCCCACCACGACGGGCGCCGTGCGACTGGAAGACAAGAAGAACGGCGTGGTCTGGCTGCAGATCCCCACCAAGTCCATGCTGATGAACAGCAAGATCGGCCAGCGCATGGTCGATGCCTGTGTCCACCCAGCCCAGGCCGCCGCACCCGTGCCGACCACGGCCGAGGCCGGCATTGGCATCACGCCGGGAACCCAGGCGACCAGCTCCCGCTGAGCTCATAACCGCACAGCGAACAAAGGAGGCCGCAGGCCTCCTTTTTTCATGTCCTGCGGCCAGGTACGGGACTTGAAGTATGTAGAATCAATGCATACTTTCTGCGTCATACCACCGACGGAGTCCCGCATGGAAGCCACCGTTGCCGAACGCGGCCAGATCACCCTGCCCAAGGCAGTCCGCGATGCCCTGGGGCTGACCAAGGGCACGACGCTCAAGGTCGAGCTCGACGGGGGCCGCATCATCCTGCGCAAGAACGTCGACGACGCGCTGAGCAAGCTGCGCGGCCGCTTCAAGCTGGCCGAGGGCTTTCAGAGCACCAATGAAGCGATGCGGGCGCTGCGCGGTCGGGCCCCCGGCGATCCCTACCCCGCCCCCAGCGAAGAAGACGAATGATCGCCGTCGACTCCTCCGTGCTGGTCGACGTGCTGACCGGCGACGCCGAATACGGCGAGGCCTCGTCCCGTGCGCTGGCCCAGGCCTTGAGCGAGGGCGAGGTCGTCATCAGCGAAGCCGTCGTGGCCGAGGTACAAACGCTGCTCGACACTCGCGAGACCGTGATGGATGCGCTGAACGAATTCGGCATCCGCTTCGAACCCATTCATGAAGCGGCCGCCGTGCGCGCCGGCCATATGCAGCGCCGCTACCGCGACCGTGGCGGCAAGCGCGAACGCGTGGTCGCCGATTTCCTTATCGGCGCCCATGCGCTGCTGCAGTGCAAGGCGCTGATCACCCGCGACGAAGGATTCTTCCGCGACTACTACAAGGGCCTGAAGCTGATCGTGCCCCAGGCCCTTTGAACCGACCAACACCACTCAAGACCCCTCCAGGAGAAGTCATGCTGCAAGCCTATCGCCAACATGTAGCCGAGCGCGCCGCGCTGGGTATCCCGCCGCTGCCGCTGGACGCCAAGCAGGTCGCCGAGCTGATCGAGCTGATCAAGAACCCGCCGGCTGGCGAGGATGCTTTCCTGCTGGACCTCCTGACCCACCGCGTGCCCCCGGGCGTCGATGACGCCGCCAAGGTCAAGGCCTCGTTCCTCGCTGCTGTCGCCCATGGCGACATCAAGGTCGGCCTGGTCTCCAAGGCCAAGGCCACCGAGCTGCTGGGCACCATGGTCGGCGGCTACAACGTGCATCCGCTGATCGAGCTGCTGGACGACGCCGAAGTGGCCGAAGTCGCCGCCGCGAGTCTGAAGAAGACCCTGCTGATGTTCGACTACTTCAACGACGTGGCCACCAAGGCCAAGGCCGGCAACGCGCACGCCAAGCAGGTGATGCAGTCGTGGGCCGATGGCGAGTGGTTCACCTCGCGCCCCGAGGTCGAGAAGAAGATCACCATCACCGTCTTCAAGGTGCCTGGCGAGACCAACACCGACGACCTGTCGCCCGCCCCTGACGCCTGGAGCCGCCCGGACATCCCGCTGCATTACCTGGCGATGCTGAAGAACACCCGCCCCGACGCGGCCTTCAAGCCGGAGGAAGACGGCAAGCGCGGCCCGATGCAGTTCATCGAGGACCTGAAGAAGAAGGGCCACCTGGTCGCCTACGTCGGCGACGTGGTCGGCACCGGCTCCTCGCGCAAGTCGGCCACCAACTCGGTGATCTGGGCCACCGGCCAGGACATCCCCTTCGTGCCGAACAAGCGCTTCGGCGGCGTCACGCTGGGCGGCAAGATCGCGCCCATCTTCTTCAACACGCAGGAAGACTCGGGCTCGCTGCCTATCGAGGTGGACGTCAGCAAGCTGGAGATGGGCGACGTGATCGACGTGCTGCCCTATGACGGCAAGCTGGTGAAGAACGGCGAGACTGTTGCCGAGTTCAAGCTCAAGAGCGATGTGCTGTTCGACGAGGTGCGCGCCGGCGGCCGCATCAACCTGATCATCGGCCGCTCGCTGACCGCCAAGGCCCGCGAGTTTCTGGGCCTGGCTGCCTCGACGCTGTTCCGCCTGCCCTCGGCCCCGGCCGAGACCAAGGCCGGCTTCACGCTGGCCCAGAAGATGGTCGGCCGCGCCGTCGGTCTGCCGGAAGGCCAGGGCGTGCGCCCGGGCACCTATTGCGAACCCAAGATGACCACGGTCGGTTCGCAGGACACCACCGGCCCGATGACCCGCGACGAGCTGAAGGACCTGGCCTGCCTGGGCTTCTCGGCCGACCTGGTGATGCAGAGCTTCTGCCACACGGCCGCCTACCCGAAGCCGGTGGACGTCAAGACCCACCGCGAGCTGCCCGCCTTCATCTCCAACCGCGGCGGCGTCGCCCTGCGTCCGGGCGACGGCGTGATCCACAGCTGGCTGAACCGCCTGCTGCTGCCCGACACCGTCGGCACCGGCGGTGACTCGCACACCCGCTTCCCGATCGGCATCTCCTTCCCGGCCGGCTCGGGCCTGGTGGCCTTCGGTGCCGCCACCGGCGTGATGCCGCTGGACATGCCCGAATCGGTGCTGGTGCGCTACAAGGGCCAGATGCAGCCCGGCGTCACCCTGCGTGACCTGGTGCATGCGATCCCGCTGTACGCGATCAAGGCCGGTCTGCTGACCGTGGCCAAGGCCGGCAAGAAAAACATCTTCTCGGGCCGCATCCTCGAGATCGAAGGCCTGCCTGACCTGAAGGTGGAGCAAGCCTTCGAGCTGAGCGACGCCTCGGCCGAACGCTCGGCCGCCGGCTGCACGATCAAGCTGAACCCGGCACCGATCAAGGAGTACCTGACCTCCAACGTCGTGCTGATGAAGAACATGATTGCCGACGGCTATGCCGACGCCAAGACGCTGCAGCGCCGCATCGAGAAGGTCGAGGCCTGGCTGGCCAAGCCCGAGCTGCTGGAAGCCGACAAGGACGCCGAATACGCGGCCGTCATCGAGATCGACCTGGCCGACATCAAGGAACCCATCCTCTGCTGCCCCAACGATCCGGACGACGCCAAGACGCTTTCCGACGTGGCCGGCACCAAGATCGACGAGGCCTTCATCGGCTCCTGCATGACCAACATCGGCCACTTCCGCGCCGCAGCCAAGCTGCTGGGCGGCCAGCGCGACATCCCGGTCAAGCTGTGGGTCGCGCCGCCGACCAAGATGGACCAGAGCGAGCTGATCAAGGAAGGCCATTACGCCGCCTTCGGCACGGCCGGTGCGCGCACCGAGATGCCGGGCTGCTCGCTGTGCATGGGCAACCAGGCCCAGGTGCGTGAAGGCGCGACCGTGGTCTCGACCTCGACCCGCAACTTCCCCAACCGCCTGGGCAAGAACACCAATGTGTTCCTGGCCTCGGCCGAGCTGGCCGCGATCGCCTCCAAGCTGGGCAAGATCCCCAGCGTCGAGGAGTACCACGCCGAGATGGGCATCATCAACAAGGATGCCGACAGCGTGTACCGCTACATGAACTTCGACCAGATCGAGGAATACGCCGAGACCGCCAAGGGCGTCAGCGCCTGAGCCACGGCTCGTCTATGAAAGGCCCGCCTAGGCGGGCCTTTTCTTTTGTCGCCCCGCGCATCGGGGACCGACGGCGCCATCAGGTCGGGCGCATACTGGCTCGGCCCGCCCGTTGGACGACATGCACGCAACGCGGCACGGCGTGGCAGTCGCGTTGCAGAAGTGGCAGGTTGTGATGAAGCCACCGTCTTCCGTGCTCAGCGAGTTGGAGCGGGCGCGCGAAATGGTTCTTGCTGGCCGCATGCCCGAGGCACGCCAGCTGCTGGACACGCTAGTCGGCTCGGCGCAGACCGACGCCGAGAAGCTGCTGTTGGACATAGGCCGACTCCAGCTCGAGCTGCGGGCCAACCCCAAGCTGAACGACGCCGGCACGCTGGCGGCCGCGATGCAGGCCCTGGACGGCGCGCAGAAGCTGCCCGAGCAACCACTGATCGAGGCCCTGGCCCTGTCCAATCTCGCCATCGTCCAGCTCCGGCTGCGGATCTACCATGCCGCCCTCTCCGGGCTGGAACGCGGCCACCTGCTGGCCGAGAAGACCGGCGACGCCCGGCTGGCCGGCCGCCTGCTCGCCACGCGCTGCTACGTGCTGCTGCAGGCCGAGCTGTATGCGGAGCTGGTGGGCCTGGCCGAACAGTTGCTGGAGCATCCGGAGCGCTTCGAAGCCCGCAGCCTGCACCATGTGCTGAACAACGCCGCCGTGGCCTGCACCAGCCAGGTCGAGCTCAGCAACGACTGGAACGACCCGCAGGCGCTGGGCGCCTCACCGCTGTGGCAGAAGGGCATGCGCTGGCATGCGCAGGCGCTTGCCCATGCGCGGCGCGAGAACCTGGCCTTCGAACAACTGCTCAGCTCGATCAACGTGATGCTCAGCGCCGCGCTGGCCGGTGCGGCCGACATGGCCCGCAAGCACCTGGCCGAGCTCCGCAAACCCGAGTCCAAGCCCTTGCTGGACCTGCTGGACGGCGCCGAGGAAGGCTGCGTGCTGGTGGAGCTGCTGCTGGCCTGGCAGGCCAGCCACACGCCGGCCGCCTGGACCGCCCTGCTCGACTTCGAGCGCAATCTCGACCGCAGCGGCGAGAACATGCGGATGGTGCGCGAGCATGCGCTGCGCGCGATCAGCCGTCTGGGTCTGTCGGCAGGCCAGCCGGATCGCGCCGTCTGGGCCAGCCAGCAGCTGCTGGCCCAGCAGCGGCAGCATCTGCAGGACATCAGCAACAGCCTGGGCCAGACCCTCGACGATGCATTGCGGCTGCAGCGCGTGCTGATAGACAACGAGGGCCTGAGCCGCCAGGGCAATGAGCTCGAACGCTCGCTGGCCCAGCGCAACAGCGAGCTCAACCTGGCGCTGAGCCGCGTGCAGGCCGAGGCCACGGTGCGCAAGGCCGCCGAAGCAGCGCTGCAGCAGGCCAATGAAGAGCTGGAGCTGCGGGTGCAGCAGCGGACCCAGGACCTGGAGCAGGCCTTGCGGCAGATCCTGCAACAGGAGAAGCAATTGGCCCTGGGCCGCGTGGTCGTCGGCATGGCCCATGAGCTGAACACGCCGCTGGGCAATGCCCGGATGGCTGCCTCGGTGATCCGCGAGCGCAGCGAGGAGCTGCTGCAGCTGCTGCAGGCCGGCCAGCTGCAAAAGCGCACGCTGGAAGCCACCACACACACGCTGCACGACTGCGCCACACTGCTGGACCGGGCTGTCGATTCGGCCGGCTCGCTGGTGCAGAGGCTCAAGACTCTGTCCACCGGGACGGTGGCCGAGCCGCTGAGCCGCTTCGACGTGGTCGGCCTGGTGCGCGACATGCTGCAGGTGCGTCAGGCCATGCTGTCCGAGCGGGCTGTCGATGCGCGGCTCGAAGGGCCGCAGGAGCTGATGCTGGAGGGCTATCCGCTGGCCTTGCAGGACGTGATCGGCGAGTTGATAGACAACGCGCTGAACCACGGACTCGACGGCAAGCGCGGCCGGCTGCAGTTCTCCATTGACCGCGAGAACAGCCTCTGCAGCCTGCGCCTGCAGGACACGGGACGAGGCATTCCGGCCGACGACCTGCCCAAGGTCTTCGACCCCTTTTTCAGCGGCCAGCTAGGCCGCGGTGGCGCGGGCCTGGGGCTGAGCGTGGCACGTACCCTGGTCGAGGAGCTGATGCTGGGTCGCATCGAGGTTCGCTCGCTGGGCCACGGCACCTGCGTGGAACTGCGCCTGCCCTGCGGCGGCGCCTAGGGCGAGGAGCAAGCCGGCGGATCGATGCCCAAAGTGCGCAAGCGGCCGGACCAGCGGGCGTCGCAACGCAAGCGCGGCAGTGCTTCGTCGAGCGCCTTGGCCAGTTCGTGTTGACCCGGCCGCAGCATCAGATGCCGGCTGAACTGGGACCGTCCAGGAAACTCGACCGCCATCACCCGGCCGACAAACTCGGGCAGAGCCGCCATGGCGGCATAGCTCAGCGTATTCATCTGCAGGAAGTCGACCCGGCGATTGCACAGGGCGCGCAGCAGATCGGTGGCACTGGTCGAGCTGTCCTTCTTGAGCCGGCCCTCGGCCAGCATGGCATCCAGGGCCGGGTAGCGGCTGCCCAGCATGGACCCGAAGCGCAGGCCTTCCAGCGGCTTCAGCGAATCCAGCGTCGGGGCCTCGCCATTGCGGAACACCAGCAGGTTGCGGTCCTCGAACAGCTTGGCGCTCCAGTGCCAGCGGTGCAGGCTGGCGTCGTCGACGAAGCTCGGGTTCAGGAACAAGACCACACCCTCGAATCCGGCCGGATCAGCCAGCGTGCGCCGGACCAGCTGGATGCGGGGCAGGTTGTGCAGCTTGAACCGGTAGCGGCCCTGCAACTGCCGGTTCAGCGCGTCGACCAGGTCCTGGGCCAGGCCGCTGCCATCGGCCTCGACAAAGGGCGGATAGGCGTAGGTGTTGTAGGCCGCCAGGCGTTGCTCGTCGGCTTGGGCGCGCGCGCAGGCGGCCCAGGCCGACAGCAGGATCAGTGCCTTGCCGATTGGGTGCATGCAGGAGTCAGGCTTGTCTGGCGGGCCATGGGCGGCCATTGTTGCGCTCGTCGCCGCCCGGCTCAAGTAGCACTGCTAGCATCGCCCGCCATGAAGTACCGCTCCTATTTCGCCGTCCTGACGCTGCTGCTCAGCCTGCCCCTGGATTCCTTCGCCGCCGAGCTGAGGCTGCGCATCCTGCAGACCACGGATGTGCACATGAGCCTGCTCGACTACGACTACTACCAGGACAAGCCCACGACCGACTTCGGCCTGGCCCGCACCGCGACCCTGATCGCCGCCGCGCGCACCGAAGCACCCAACAACCTGCTGTTCGACAATGGCGACCTGCTGCAGGGCAATCCGCTGGGCGACCAGATGGCCCGCATCACGCCGCTGCGCAAGGGCCAGGTCCATCCGGCCATCAAGGTGCTGCAGTGGCTCAAGATCGACGCCGCCAACATCGGCAACCACGATTTCAACTACGGCCTGCCCTTCCTGCGCCAGGTCATGGCCGGCGCCAAGTATCCCTACCTCAATGCCAACGTGATGCTGGCCGACCGGCCGGCCCAGCATGCCTTCAAGCCCTACGTCATCCTGCAGCGCGACTTCAAGGACGAGGCCGGTGCCCGTCAGAGGCTCAAGATCGGCGTGATCGGTCTGGTGCCGACGCAGATCATGATGTGGGACCGCCAGAACCTGGAGGGCAAGCTGGTGGCGCGCGACATGGTCGAGACCGCGCGCCGGCTGATTCCGGAGATCCGGGCGAAGGGCGCCGACCTGATCATCGTCATCGCCCACACCGGCTTGGACAAGGCCGAGGCCGGGCCCATGGCCGAGAACGTGGCCGGCCAGTTGGCCCAGGTGCCGGGCGTCGATGCGCTGCTGCTGGGCCATGCCCATGCCGAGTTCCCGGGCCCCGAATTTGCCGAGTACCCGGGCGCCGACATCAAGACCGGCCGCCTGTACGGCACGCCGGCGGTGATGCCGGGCCGCTGGGGCGACCACCTGGGCCTGATCGATCTGCGCCTGGACAAGGTCGAAGGGCGCTGGAAGCTGATCGACAGCCAAGCCAGCCTGCGCCCCATCCTGGACTCGCGCAGTCGCAAGCCCCTGGTCGAGGCCGCTCCGCAGATCGGCCAGCTGATCGCCGCGGAACACCAGGCCACCCTGGCCCATGTGCGCGCCGAGGTTGCGCGCAGCGAGGCGCCGGTGTTCAGCTATTTCGCCCAGGTGGCCGACGATCCCTCGGTGCAGCTGGTGTCCAACGCCCAGCTGGCCTACGGACGCCGCGTGGTCCAGGGCACGGCCTGGGAGCGCCTGCCCCTGCTCTCGTCCGCCGCCCCATTCAAGGCCGGCGGTCGCCAGGGCCCGGGCAATTACACCGACATCCCGGCCGGACCCATGGCCATCAAGAACGTGGCCGACCTCTACGTCTACCCCAACACCATCAAGCTGGTGAAGCTCAGCGGTGCCGAGGTGCGCGAATGGCTGGAGATGTCGGCCGGCCAGTTCCGCCGCATCGACCCCAAGGGCCCGGCCGAGCAGCCGCTGATCGACGAGGAATTCCGCTCCTACAACTTCGACACGCTGGACGGCGTGCAGTACGCAATCGACCTGACCCAGCCCGCCCGCTATACGCCGGAGGGCAAGCTGGTGGCACCGGACAGCCACCGCATCGTCGGGCTGAACCATGGCGGCCAGCCCGTGGACGACAAGGCCGAGTTCCTGGTGGTCACAAACAGCTACCGGGCCACCGGCGGCGGCAACTTCCCGGCCCTGAAATCGGACCGCATCGTGATCGACACGCCCGACGAGAACCGCGAGGCCGTGGCCGCCTACCTGGCCAGCCAGGCGCGCTTCAATCCCAGCGCCGACGGCAACTGGCGGCTGCTGCCGGTGCCGGGCGTCAAGCTGCGCTTCGTGTCCGGCTCGGGTGGCATCAAGTACCTGGACCGCATGCCGCAGATCCAGTTGCTGCGCGACCGCGGCGACGGCTGGGCCGACTACGAACTGAGGCCCTGACCGCGGCCCAGAAAAGCAAGAAGCCGGCAATGCCGGCTTTCTTGTTGAGGATCAGGGGGCGCTCAGGCCTGGATGTCCAGCAGCGCGCCCTCGGCCCGGACCTGGGTCTGCAGCACCCGCAGATTGGCGACGAAGGCATAGGTGGCAGACTTCTGCTCGACCATCTCGGTCGTCTCGGACACGCCGGGATTCTCCTCGGTGCGCGACTTGGCGCCTACGCCGCCGCCCGCCAGGCTGGTGAGCTCCACGGTCTCGCGCTTGAAGCCTTCGGTCTGCAGGTTGGCCACGTTGTGGGCCGACGCGCGCAACCGCTCGTTGGCGGCGGACATGCCGGACAAGGCGGTCGAAAGGCTGATCATCTTGGGAGGCTCCTGGAGGCGCGGAACCCTAAAACCGGGCTCCAGACCCCCCGACTATCGGCGATGTCGGCCAAAACTTTAAGAAAAAAGATGAAAAACCTGTGCTTTTCCGGCTTTGGCCCGGGCGGAAGTCACAGTCAGCCGGCCAGTTCCTCGAAGCCGCCGGCCGAAACAAAGACTCGCACCGAGTCGCCGCCGGCCGCCTTGCCCTCGGCACAGGCCAGGGCACCGGCACCCAGCACGGCGTCCACGGTCTCCAGCGTGGGCTGCAGCTGGACAACGCCGACGCAGGCCTTGACCCGGGTGCGGTGCAGGCCCCAGCGCAGCCGGAAGCTGGCGATGGAGGCACGCATCTTCTCGGCCACGATCTGGGCGTAGTGCTGGTCGCAGTCCGGCAGCAGCACGGCGAAATGGTCGTCGTCCAGGCGGGCCACCAGGTCGGAGGCCCGAACCTTGGTGATCAGCATCTGGCCCAGGCCGTAGAGGAAATGGTCGGCCACCTCGCTGCCCATGGAGGCGATCACCTCGCTGAACTTGTCCACGTCAACCCACAGCACCGACACCGGCTCGTGGCGGCGGCTGCCGACGTGATCCGACAGGCGGCGTTCAAATTCGCGGCGGTTGGCCAGCTCAGTCAGCGCATCGTGCTTGGCGGTCCAGGTCGGCTGCATGCGCATCTGGCGGGCGGCGGTCACGTCTTCGACGATCCACATGGCCTCGCCGCCGGGCTGGTCCCAATGCACCGGCGTGGCCTGCAGACGGCCCCAGAAGCGGCTGCCGTCGCGGCGCACGTACTCGACCTCCTCGTCCAGCGGACGGCCGGCCAGGAAGGCGGCGGCGGACTTGTCGACCAGGCCGCTGTGGGCGCCGTCCGACACATGCAGGGCCCGCACCGGCTCGCCCGACAGGTCGGTTTCATCGCCGTGGCCGAACAGATGGTTGAACTGCTCGCTGGCCAGCTCGATTCGATTGCCCAGCACGAAGGCTACGGCCAGCGGCGACCTCACCATCAGCGCCCGCATGCGAGCCGCGATCACCTCGTGCCCTGCACCATCGGCGGCGCCGTCCGTCTTGTTCTGGCTGCTCATGAGGTCTCCTGTTTTCGCGGGCGAAAAGCCTGTCCGTCTCCAACTATTGCAGGTGTACCCGTTTTGCTGTCTGACGGAAACCCCAATCGCCAAGCGCGGCGTGGCGCGCACAGCGCCCGGACGCCGCCGCCGGACCGTGGGCCCAGGGGATTTCCGCCATGTCGGCGCCCGGGGTTTCTCGGAAGAATGCCGCGACCCGCCGGCCACGCCAGGCCGGCCCAGCAAGGGAGCGAAGGAATGCAAAAAGCACAACACAAGCGGCAACGCCTGGCCGGACTGGTCGGCCTGGCGCTGTTGACCGGCGGCGTCGCCTGGGCCCAGAACGGCAGCGACCGGATCGAAGGCCTGCGCGACAACAGCCCGCGCTGGCATGCACTGACCGAGGCCCGCCTGGTGCTGGCCCCGGGCCAGGTGATAGAGAAAGGCACGGTGGTGCTGAAGGACGGCCAGATCGTCGCCGCCGGCGCTGACGTCGCCATCCCCAGCGGCGCCCGGGTCTGGAAACTGCCGGGACGCAGCATTTACGCCGGCTTCATCGACCTGTCCGCCACGGCCGGCGTGCCCGCCTCGCTGCGGGCCCAGCGCAGTGGCGCTGCTGCAGCGGCCACCGCGAATCCCGCCGCCCTGTCGGGCCGCGGCAGCAGCGCCCGCAATGCCCAGGTCCATCCGGAGCAATCGGTCGCCGCCCTGCTGGAACCCAAGGCCGACGAGCTGAAGGCCGCCCGCGAGCTGGGCTTCACCGCCGTGCTGGCAGCGCCGGCCCAGGGCATCTTCCGCGGCCAGAGCGCCCTGCTTGCCACCGGCGAAGGACTGGACGCCAAGAGCCTGGTGCTGGCCACCGACGTGGCCCAGCACATGTCGCACGAATTCGAGCGCGGCCGCAACGCCGGCTATCCGAGCTCGCTGATGGGCGCCATCGCCCTCGCCCGCCAGACCCTGCTCGATGCCCGCTGGTATGGCCAGCCGGCCGGGACCGGCGAGCGGCGCGAGTTCAACAGCTCGCTGGCCTCGCTGCAGCCGGTGCTGCAGGGCAAGCAGGCCGTGGTCTACCAGGCCGACGACGAGCAGGACTTCCTGCGCGTGGCCAAGCTGCGTGACGAGTTCGGCCTCAAGGTCGTGCTGCAAGGCAACGGCTACGAATACCGCCGCGCTGCCCAGCTCAAGGAGCTGGCCATGCCGGTGATCGTGCCCTTGAACTATCCGGCCGTGCCCGAGGTCGAGAACCCCGACCTGGCGGCCGACATTTCGCTGCAGCAGCTGCAGCACTGGGAGCTGGCGCCGTCCAATCTGTCGGTGCTGGCTTCCAGCGGCGTCGAATTCGCCATCAGCCCGCGCGGCCTGAGCGATGCCAAGCGCGACTTCTGGCCGCGCATCCGCCAGGCGGTCAAGCGTGGCCTCAGCCCCGATGCTGCCCTGGCCGGACTGACCACGGTGCCGGCCAAGCTGCTGGGCCAGCAGCAACGCCTGGGCAAGATCGCCGCAGGCCAAGCCGCCAACCTGATCGTCGCCAGCGGCGACCTGTTCGGCAGCGAGTCCAGCGAGATCGAGCTGGCCTTCGTCGATGGCCGGCCCTCGGCCACCGAGGCCTGGCAGCGCAAGGACGTGCGCGGCAGCTGGAAGCTCAGCGGCCAGGACAAGCCGCTGGTGATCGCCGGCACGCCGGCCCGGCCCCAGGCCAGGCTGGACGGCAAGAGCTGCGAAAGCCAGCTGCGCGGCGACCAGTTCTTCCTGCGCTGGCCTTGTGCCGGCGGCGAAGGCGGTGGCGCCTGGCAGCGGCTGCGAATCCAGGGCGAACGCCTGGTCGGCGACACGCTGACGGCCGAGCGCGAAAAGGCCCATCAGGACACGCCAGCCAAGCCCGAGCCCAAGGTCGAGCTGGCGGCGCTGCAGCGCTATCCGGCCGGTGCCTTCGGCATCAAGCAAGGCGGCGTGGCGCCCAAGCAGATCCTGGTACGCGGCGCCACGATCTGGACCAGCGGCCCGGCCGGCAAGCTGGAGCGGGCCGACATGCTGGTGCGCGACGGCAAGATCGTGCAGATCGCCAAGGAGATCGGCAGCGTCAGTGGCGACACCACGGTCATCATGGCCATGGACATGCACCTGACGCCGGGCCTGATCGACGCCCATTCCCACACCGCCATCGCGCGCGGCGTCAACGAAGGCTCCAGCTCGATCACCGCCGAGGTGCGCGTGGCCGACGTGATCGACGCCACCGACATCAACATCTACCGCGAGCTGGCCGGCGGCCTCACGGCGGCCAATCTGCTGCACGGCTCGGCCAACACCATCGGCGGCCAGAGCCAGGTGATCAAGCTGCGCTGGGGCCTCGATGCCGAGGCGCTGAAGTTCAAGGAGGCGGCGCCGGGCATCAAGTTCGCGCTGGGCGAGAACGTCAAGCAGTCCAACTGGGGCGACAGCAACACCACCCGCTATCCGCAGACCCGCATGGGCGTGGAGCAGCTGCTGCGCGACGCCTTCCAGGCGGCCCGCGACTACCAGGCCCGCATTGACGAGTGGAAGCGCAATCCCAAGGGCAGCGAGCAGCCGCGCCGCGACCTGCAGCTGGAGACCCTGGTCGAACTGCTGCAGCGCAAGCGCGAGATCCACATCCACTCCTACCGGGCTGATGAGATCCTGATGTTCACCAAGATCGCCAAGGAGTTCGGCCTGAAGGTGGCGGCCTTCCAGCACGTGCTCGAAGGCTACAAGGTGGCCAAGGAGATCGCCTCGATTGGCGCCGGCAGCTCCACCTTCAGCGATTGGTGGGCCTACAAGATGGAGGTCGTGGACGCGATTCCGTACAACGGCGCCATCATGCAGAAGGTCGGCGTCGTCACCAGCTTCAACTCCGACAGCAACGAGCTGGCGCGACGCCTCAATACCGAGGCGGCCAAGGCGGTGCGCTATGGCGGTCTGTCTGAAGCCGAGGCGCTGAAGTTCGTCACCCTCAACCCGGCCAAGCAACTGGGCGTGGCCGACCGCGTGGGCTCGCTGGAAGTGGGCAAGGACGCCGACTTCGTGCTCTGGAACGGCAACCCGCTGGCCACGACCAGCCGCGCCGAGCAGACCTGGATCGAGGGCCGGCTGTACTTCTCGCGCGGCGACGATGCTCGCATGCGCGAGCAGCAGCGCGCCGAGCGCGAACGGCTGATCGCCAAGGCCCTGCCGCTGCGCATGAGCGGCGCCGGCGCTGGCGCAGCAGCAGGCCGCACGGCCGGCAGCGAAGCCACACCCACCCAGGCCGACGAGGCCCGTCTGCAAGCCTGGCTGCACGAGCAGGCCCGCTATGCCGAGAGCTACGGCAATGGCGAATGGCATGAATGCACGGAGGAGGTCCACCAATGAAAACGATCACCATGAAGCGCCACCTGCTGGCCACTGCACTGCTCGCCCTGACGGCCTCCGTCGCGCAGGCCAACCCAAATGTGCCGCCGCCTGCGCAGAGCAAGCCGCTCCTGATCACCAACGCCACGCTGAACACGGTCAGTGGCCCGGTGGTGAGCAATGGCCGCATGCTGGTTGAAGGCGGCCGCATCAAGGCCATTGGCGGCGCCGAGCTGCAGGCCCCGGCCGGCGCCCAGGTGATAGACCTGCAGGGCCGCCAGGTCTATCCCGGCATGGTCTCGGCCAACACGGTGATGGGCCTGGTCGAGGTCAGCGCCGTGCGCGCCACGGTGGACACGGCCGAGACCGGCGCCGTCAACCCGAACGCCCGCGCCCTGGTGGCCATCAATGCCGACAGCGACATCATCCCGGTGACCCGCGCCAGCGGCGTGCTGACCGTGCTCTCGGTGCCGCAGCCGCGCGCCGGCATAGGCCTGGTGGCCGGCACCTCGGCCCTGGTGCAGCTGGACGGCTGGAACTGGGAAGACATGGCCCTGCGACCCGAAGTCGGCCTGCATGTGACCCTGCCGACGATGCGCAGCGCGAACAGCCTGTTCGCCACCGGCACCGACTCGCCGCGCGACGAACTGCGCCGCACGGTCAATGCCAAGCTCAAGCAGTTGGACGAGGTGTTCGAGATGGCAGCGGCCTATGCCAAGGCCAAGGCCGCCGACCCAAAGACCGCGCTGGACACCCGCTGGGAAGCCATGCTGCCGGTGGTGCGGGGCGAGCGCCCGGTCTTCGTCGATGCCGACGACCGCTGGCAGATCCGCCAGGCCCTGGACCTGGCCGAGCGCTTCAAGCTCAAGCTGGCGATCGTCGGCGGCGCCGACTCGGCCGCCCTTGCCGGCGAGCTGAAGGCACGTGACGTGGCCGTGGTGATCGGCTCGGTCAACCGCCTGCCGCTGCGCCGCGACGACGATGTGGATGCGATCTACCGCCTGCCCGGCGAGCTGGCCCGTGCCGGCGTGCGCTTCTGCATCGCCCGCGAAGACCGCGACCCGTCCAACGAGCGCAACCTTGGCTTCGAGGCCGGCCAGGCCGTGGCCCATGGCCTGAATGCCGACGAGGCGCTGAAGGCGATCACGCTCTACCCGGCGCGCATCCTCGGCGCCGAGAAGGAGCTGGGTTCACTGGAGGTGGGCAAGTACGCCACCTTCTTTGTGGCCGACGGCAGCCCGCTGGACATCCGCAGCGCCGTGCAGCGCATCTTCATCCAGGGCCGCGAGATCGAGCTGAAGGACAAGCAGACCGGTCTGCGCGACAAGTACCAGCAGCGCTACCACGCGCATTGAGCGCGGGGGGCCTCGGCGCGCGCCTTGTCGGCTTCGGTCGGCGGGCCGCCGCGGTCCATCACGATGCGCCAGCGGCCCGGTGCCTCCTGGCGCCAGACCGAGAAGAAGCGGCCGGTCAGCTCGCCCTTGGGATTCCAGACCGGCCCGGTGGAATGAGCCAGGGTTCCGTCGGCCAGCACCTCGACCTGGTCGGGCTCCCACCTAAACGGCGCCTCGGCGCCCTCGTAGAAGCGCTGCCAGAACTGCTTGACGGCGGCCTTGCCATGCAGAGGCTTGGGCCCGCTGAAGAACAGGGTGTTGTCGGCCAGCAGCCGCTCGAAGCCGGCCAGGTCGCGCTTCGCCATCGAGGCGGCGAATTCGCATTCGGTGTTCCAGACCTGGCGCTTCAGCGCCTCCAGGTCCTGGGCCAGGGCCGCCGTCGAGGCGAGCGTTGCCATCGTCATCAGCAGCAGCGGAACGGTCTTCAAGCGCATGGGGGACTACTCCTTGTGAAACCGGCGCCGATTCTGCTCAGCGGCGACGCGCTGGCAGGAAGTCAGGCCGGCGGTGCGATCTGTTCGGCCCAGTCGTAGAGCGCGCCCAGGATGTCCTGGCCGCGCTCGTCGGCCGTTTCGCTGAGCGCATCGACCTTCTCGAAGAAAGCTTGCAGGGTCTGCGCCCCGCCCTCGCCCCGATGCAGCCGCGCGGCGCAATGCGCTTGCCAGCGCTGGCGCTCTTCGCCGGACAGGGTCTCGGCGAAGTTGCGGGCCCGCCAGCGGAACACCAGTTCCTCGAGCCGGCCGTCCTGGAACGTCAGCTTGCCCTCGGCGGCACGCTGGGCGATCTGCTCCGGCGTCATGCCCAGCAGGCGTTGCAGGGCCCGGCGGTCATCGGGGCTCAGGAAGCCGCCGTACAAGTCCTCGTCCACATCGGCCCCGCCCTCGCCGCCGGGGCGCTGGAACACCTCGCCCCAGAGCCCGTCCAGCAGGCGGCCCTTTTCCATCAGCAGCTGGGCATGGCCCAGGCCCTGCTCGATGTCCAGCCCCCAGCGCTCGGCCATGGCCGGCGACAGCGTCTTCAGATTGGCTATCACGACCGGCGACTTGTTGACGTGGATGGACTTGATGGGCAGGCGCGTCACGCCCTCGGGCAAGTCGTCCTGGCGAGTGAACATGCGCTCGCGGATGGTGGAGGCATTGAGCGTCAGCAACTCGGTGGGATCAACGCTGCAGTCCCACACGACCAGCTCGTTCTTGTTGGTCGGATGCGGGGCCAGCGGCCAGACCAGGGCGATGCAGCCGCGCTCCGGCCCATACATGCCCGAGACATGCAGAAAGGGCTTGCCCACGCCGATCTCGGCCCAGACCGCCTCCTTCTTGCGCAGCTTGAGGCAGAACTCCCAGAGCTTGGGCTGCTTGTCGCGCAGCAGCCGGGCCAGGGCGATGGTGGCGCGCACGTCGGACAGTGCATCGTGGGCCGCCTCGTGCAGCAGGCCGTTGGCCACGGTCAGGTGCTCCAGCTTGAACGAAGGCCGGCCGTCCTCGTGCCTGGGCCACTGGATGCCATCCGGCCGCAGCGCATAGGCGCAGCGCACCACGTCGAGCAGGTCCCAGCGGCCGCAGCCGTTCTGCCATTCGCGGGCATAGGGATCGCGCAGATTGCGCCAGAACAAAAAGCGCGTGACCTCGTCGTCGAATCGGATGCTGTTGTAGCCCAGGCCCACGGTGCCGGGTCTTGCCAACTGGTCTTCGATGGCGGCGGCGAACTCATGTTCTCTCAAGCCCTGCTCGGCGCAGAGCTGGGGCAGGATGCCGGTCAGCAGGCAGGACTCGGGGTCGGGCAGGCTGTCGGTCGGCGGCTGGCAGTACACCATCAGCGGCTCGCCGATCTCGTTCAGCTGCTCATCGGTGCGGATGCCGGCGAACTGGGCCGGCCGGTCGCGGCGCGGCACCCTGCCGAAGGTCTCGTAGTCGTGCCAGTAGAAGCTCAGGTCTTGCATGGCCGGCACGATAGCAGCACCTGGCCGAGCCACCGCTCAGGCCTTGGGCATGACCTCCTCCAGGAATCGCTCCATCGCCTGCAGCACCTGCACCCGATGCGGAACATGGCTGAGCGGATGGTCGCCACGGTCCAGCTTGATGAACTGATGCGGTTTGCCCGCCTTCTTGAGTGCCGCGGCCATCTTGACCGAGTACTGGTACTCGACCTGGCGATCCACCGTGCCATGAACCAGGACCACGGGCACCTGGATCCGATCGGCATGCAGGCAGGGCGAGGTCGCCTCCAGGCGGGCACGGTCGTCACGGGCATGGCCGATCTGGCGGCGCACGACCTCCTTGCGGGCCATGCCGACGATGTCGTCGCAGAGCATGACCAGGTCGGTCACGGGCGCGACGGCAAACGCACCGCGGTACAGGGCCGGCGTCTTGATCACGCCCATCAGCGCTGCGTAGCCACCGTAGCTGGAGCCGATGATGGCGACCCGCTTGGGGTCGGCCCGGCCGAGCCGGACCAGCTCGGCCACGCCGTCTTCCAGGTCCTCCTGCATTTCCAGGCCCCAGCGCCGCAGGCCGGCCTCCAGGTGTGCCTGGCCGTAGCCGGTGGAACCGCGGAAGTTGAGCTGGAGCACCAGGTAGCCGCGGTCGGCGAGGAAGGCGGCCCAGCTGTCGAAGCCGGCCGTGTCGGCCGATTGCGGACCGCCATGAGGAAGCACCACCAGGGGATAGGGTTCGGCCAGCTTGCCTGCGGGCCGGGTCAGATAGCCGTGCAAGGGCAGGCCATCGCGTGCCTTCATGCGGAAGCTCAGCCGCTTGCCGAGTGCCTGCTCTGACAGTTCAGGGTAGCTGTCTGCCAGCAGGCGGAGGCTGGGCTTGTCGCCGAAGCGGGCGAGATAGAAACGCTCGGGCCGGCCCTTGCCGGCCGAGCGCACGACGAACTGCTGGCCTGCGCGGTCGTGGCTGAAAAGGGCGTTGGCCTGATCGGGCAGCGAGGCGTCGAGCGACGCCTGCAGGTCGCGGAAGGCAGGATCCCAGTAGAAGCTGGCCCCTCCCGTGAAGACCCGCATTCGAATGCCGACGGCCTCGCCTCGCTTGTCGCGTATCAGGCTGCCGCTCAGCTCATAGCGATCGTCGGCCAGCTTGAGCACAGGCTTGGCGTCTTCCTTGCCCAGGTCCAGCGTGAACACCGCGTCCAGGCCCTCGAACTTGGCAGTCACGTACAGCTGCTGCGGATCGAGGCCGAAGCCCAGCGGATTCAGGGCCTCGGCTTCGAACGCCGCTGTCTTGCTCAGCAGCCGCCAGTTGCCCCCGTCGATGTCGCAGGCCCAGACGGTGCGCTCGCCTTGCGTGGTGTGACCGATCCCAATGCGCACGCGATGCTGCCCATCCGTGAGCCAGTCGAAGACCTCGCTGCGCATGCCGGCATAGGTGCTGCGCTCTGCCGTGTAGACATTGACCTTGAAGACCGAGGGCTCGGCCATGTCGTCCCTGGCCGGCAGGGCCATCAGGATGTGATCGTGATCATCGGGCAGCATGTCGACCACGTTGTCCTGATGCCAGGCCCATTTCAGGCCGCGCGCCATAACACCGCGAGGCTTGACCAGGTTGATCATGTTTTTGCCGTCGGCGTCCACCGCCATCAGCCGGCTCTCGGTGATCTCGACCTGCCCGACCGTGCCCTTCTCGCGCACCGTATAGAACCCCAGGCTGACCAGCAGGCGGGTGGGGTTGACCCAGGCCAGCCAATTGATCATGAACTCTAGGTTGTCTGTTGCCAGCACGACCGACACCGGTCCGTCATCGGCCGTTCTGGTCACCAGCAGGCTCCGCGCGCCATCGTTGACGATGGCCGCGATCAGCTTGCCATCCGGTGACAGTGCCAGTTGCTCCATCATGGGCCGCCGCGCGAAGTCAGCCAGCGGCAACAGTTGTCGTGTCGAATCGGTGGCGGCGACTGCGCTGCCGTTTGCCGCCGCGCCGGCAGCCAGGCCGAGGCCGGCCTCGAGAAGAGTCCTGCGCTTGATCATCTCCATCCTCCCTGTCTTGTATTGATCGCGCTGGGCTTAGCCCATGCGCGGCCGACATTTTCATTTGGGCGACAGGCGCACGGGATCCGGGTATTCCAGACCGCCCCCCCATAATGCGGCCTCGTCCGCCCCAAGCCCGCGCAGGCCCCGATGACCGCTGAAGCATCCCGTCGTTTTCCCTGGCCCCAGTTCCTGTCAGCGCGCGGCTTCACGCCAGGGCGCGTCGCCCTGATCCTCGGCGGCCTGATCGCCCTGTTCATCCTCTTGCTGGGCATCGCAGCGGCCCTGGTCTACCCCAACCTGCCGGACTTGGACAAGCTGACCGACTACCACCCCAAGCAGCCGCTGCGGGTCTACACCAGCGATGGCCAGCTGATGGCCGAATTCGGCGCCGAGCGCCGCCGCTACCTGACGCTGGACCAGATCCCCAAGCGCACCAAGGACGCGCTGCTGGCGGTCGAGGACGCCGAGTTCTACCGCCACGACGGCATCTCGTTCACCGGCATTGCCCGGGCCGTGGTCAACAACCTGTCCAACCCCTTCGCCGAGCGCAAGAAGGGCGGTGGCTCGACCATCACCCAGCAGCTGGCGCGCGACATGTACCTGACCAAGCGTCAGCCCTATTCGCGCAAGTTCGTGGAGATCCTGCTGGCGCTCAAGATCGAGACCCAGCTGAGCAAGGACCAGATCCTCGAGATCTACATGAACCACATCTACCTGGGGCAGCGGGCCTACGGCTTTGCCGCCGCCTCGGAGGCCTATTTCGGCAAGCCGCTGGACCAGCTCAGCCAGGCCGAGACCGCCATGCTGGTGGGTCTGCCGCAGAACCCCTACTACGCCAATCCGATCAGCAATTTCCAGCGCGCCAAGCGCCGCCAGCTGATCGTGCTGGAGCGCATGGCCGACGTGCGCGTGATCAGCCCCGAGGATCACGAGGCCGCCAAGAAGGAGAGGCTGCACATCCGCTCGGCCCAGGACCAGCGCCTGCATGCCGAGTACGCGGCCGAGATGGCCCGCCAGGTGGTGTTCGCCAAGTACGGCGAAGAGGCCTACACCCGCGGCATCAATGTCTACACCAGCTTGGTGGCCGAGCAGCAGCAGGCCGCCTACAAGGGCCTGCGCAAGACCCTGATGGACTACGAGCGCCGCAAGGCCTATCGCGGGCCCGAGGGCTTCGTCGAGCTGCCCGACGACGGCAGCGAGGAAGACGGCGTGATCGGCCATGCGCTGATCGAGCATCCGGACAACGACGAGCTGCGCGCCGCCGTCGTCACCTCGGTGGCGCCGGGCAAGCTCAAGGCCAGCCTGCAGAGCGGCGACGACATCAGCATCAGCGGCGAAGGCCTGCGCCCGGTGCAGGCCGCGCTGTCGGAGAAGGCGCGCGACAGCCTGCGCATCCGCCGCGGCTCCATCATCCGCGTGCTGCGCGGCGCACCGACCAAGGCCGAGCCGCAGGGCGCCTGGCAAGTGGCCCAGTCGCCCGAGGCCGAAGGCGCCTTCGTCGCGCTGGAGCCGGGCACGGGCAAGGTCCATGCGCTGGTGGGCGGCTTCGACTTCGCCAAGAACAAGTTCAATCACGTCAGCCAGGCCTGGCGCCAGCCGGGCTCCAGCTTCAAGCCCCTGGTCTACTCGGCCGCGCTGGAGCAAGGCCTGACCCCCGACACCGTGGTCAACGACGCGCCCATCACCATAGGCGACTGGGAGCCCAAGAACTACGAGAGCCAGTACGACGGCCCGCTGACGGTGCGCCAGGCCCTGGCCAAGTCCAAGAACATGGTCACGGTGCGGGTGATGCAGATGCTGGGCGCGGCCAAGGTGCGCGACTGGGCCGGCCGCTTCGGCCTGGACGTGGACAAGCAGCCCGACAACCTGACCCTGGGCCTGGGCTCGGGCTCGGTCACGCCGCTGCAGATGGCGCAGGCCTATGCCGTGATCGCCAACGGCGGCTACCGCGTGGCACCGCTGCTGATAGAGAAGATCACCGACAGCAAGGGCCAGGTCTTGTTCGAGGCCAAGCCCGAACCGCTGACCGAGGAGCAGCGCGCCATTCCCGAGCGCAATGCCTTCGTCACGGCCAGCCTGCTGCAGGAGGTCGCACGCAGCGGCACAGCGGCGCGCGCACAGGGAGCGCTGCGCCGCCCCGACATCTATGGCAAGACCGGCACCACCAACGATGCGGTCGATGCCTGGTTCGTCGGCTTCCAGCCCGGCCTGGTGGCGGCGGTCTGGATAGGCCATGACAACCCCAAGCCCATGGGCGACCGCGAGTCCGGCGGCGGCCTGGCCCTGCCCGCCTGGATCGACTTCATGAGCGTGGCCCTGCGCGGCGTGCCGGTGGCCGAGCTCCAGCCGCCGGCCGAGGGCCTGGTGCGCCAGGGCGCCGGCTGGGTGTTCGAGGAATACGCCGGCGAGGCCGGTATCCGCAGCATAGGGCTGGACAGCGCGCCGCCGGCCGCGCCAGCATCGGCACCGGGCTGACTCTCAAGCATTCAGGCGAGGTCGTGGCGATGAACAGCAAGCACCTGGCGATCCCCCTGCTGGCCCTGCTGCTTGGCGGCGCGGCCCGCGCCGACGATGTATTGATCACCGACCGGCCCGGCCTGGTCGAATCGAGCAGCACCGTCGGCAAGGGCCGCCTGCAGCTGGAGACCAGCCTGGCCTTTGCTCGCGACAAGAGTGGTGGCAGCACGGCGAGGCTGCGCTCCACACCAACACTCTTTCGCATAGGCACGGGCGAAGACTGGGAACTGCGAATAGAGACCGACGGTGCCCTGCGCTCGCGCCTCACCGAATCGGGCATGAGCCAGCGGGCCAGCGGCTATGCCGATACCGCGCTGGGCCTCAAATGGCATGTGCAGGATGGCGATGAGGCGAGCGGCAAGCCCGGCCTCGCGTGGCTGTTTCACCTGGACATGGACAGCGGCTCGGCGGCCTTCCGCGGCCAGGGCCTGCGGCCCTCGGTGCGCCTGACGGCCGAATGGGAGCTGCCGCGCGACTGGTCGGCGGGCCTGATAGGCGGGCTCTACCGCGACCGCGTCGAGTCGGGGCGGCACTTCACCGGCGCCATCCTGGGCGGAAGCCTGGGCTTCGCCCTGAACGAGGCCTGGCATGGCTATGTGGAACTGGCCGGCGAGCAGCTGGCCTCGCAGCGCCATGGCGGCAAGACCATCACGGCCGGCGCCGGAGTGACCTGGCTGCTCGCCAAGGCCCTGCAGCTGGACCTGTCGTTCTCGCGCGGTGTCAACAAGGCCGCGCCGGACTTCGCCTGGGCGCTAGGCCTGTCGACACGCTTCTGACCTCAGCGCTTGCGGGCAATCACGCTGCCGATGGAGTAACCGGCGCCGAAAGAGCAGATCACGCCCAGCTCGCCCGACTTGAGGTCGGCGCGGTGGCGGTGGAAGGCGATGATGGAACCGGCCGAGGCCGTATTGGCGAACTCGTCGAGGATCAGCGGCGCCACGTCCGAGCCGGCTTCGCCGCCGACCAGCTTCTTGATCACCAACTGGTTCATGCCCAGGTTGGCCTGGTGCAGCCAGTAGCGGCGCACGGCCGTGGGCTCGATCTGCTGGCTGGCCAGGTGGGCCTCGATATGGGCGGCCGCCATGGGCACGACTTCCTTGAACACCTTGCGGCCTTCCTGGCGGAAGGTCTTGTCGCGGCCGTTCGGGTCGCTGTCTTCCATCCGGTTCATGAAGCCGAAGTTGTTGCGGATGTTGTTCGAGAACTGGGTGACCAGCTTTGTACCCAGGATCTCCCACTGGTCCTGCGAAGTGGCCGTGTCGGCGCGCTCCACGATCACGGCGGTGCAGACGTCGCCGAAGATGAAGTGGCAGTCGCGGTCCTTCCACTCCAGGTGGGCCGAGGTGATCTCGGGGTTGAGCACCAGCACGCAGTTGGCCGTGCCGCTCTTCACCGCATTGACCGCCTGCTCGATGGCGAAGGTGGCCGAGGAGCAGGCCACGTTCATGTCGAAGCCATAGCCGCCGGCGCCAATCGCCTGCTGGATCTCGATGGCCATGGCCGGGTAGGCGCGCTGCATATTGGCGCTGGAGCAGAGCACGGCATCGATGTCGGCGCCGGTCTTGCCGGCCTGCGCCATGGCGTCCTTGGCGGCCACGACGGCAATCTCGGCCATCAGCGACAGCTCGTCGTCGGCGCGCTCCTGGAAGCGCGGGTACATGCGCGCCGGGTCCAGCACGCCGCCCTTCTCGATCACGTAGCGCTGCTTGATGCCCGAGGCCTTCTCGATGAACTCGACGCTGGAATGCGTCAGCGCCGCCTGGCTGCCGGCCGCAATCGCCTCGGCGTGCTCGGCGTTCTGCAGGTCCACATAGGCATTGAAGGCGGCGACCAGTTCTTCGTTGCTGATGGTGTGCGGCGGCACATAGATGCCGGTGCCGCTGATGACGACTTGGTTCATGCGTTCCTTCTGGACTGCTGGCGAGGAAAGACGGAAGAAGGCGCGATTTTACCGATTGGTGCACAGCCGCCCCGGCCTGGGGCGCGCATGCGTAGAATCGGGCACCGGGCCCAAATTTAGGGACCCGGTTTTTTGTTTCGCCACCCTGCCCCGCCGCAGGGCCTCGGTGGAACAAACCGGTCTCCTAGTCAAGCGCTCGCAGCCCAGGGCCTGCACTGCTCAACGCAGCCCCGATGCGAACTTGGAAACCTCATGGAAATCTTCGACTACGACAACATCCTGCTGCTGCCGCGCAAGTGCCGCGTCACCAGCCGCGCCGAATGCGACACCTCGATCGAGTTCGGCCCGCACCGCTTCAAGCTGCCGGCCGTGCCGGCCAATATGAAGACCGTGGTGGACGAGCAGCTGACCGAATGGCTGGCCGCCAACGGCTACTTCTACGTGATGCACCGCTTCGACCTGGACAACGTGGCCTTCGCCCGGTCCATGCGCGACAAGGGCCTGATCGTCTCGCTCAGCTCGGGCGTCAAGCCGGCCGACTACGAGGTGATCGACCGCCTGGCGGCCGAAGGCCTGGGCGCCGACTACATCACCATCGACATCGCCCACGGCCATGCCGAGAGCGTGCAGCGCATGATTGCCCACATCAAGCAGAAGCTGCCCGACACCTTCGTCATCGCCGGCAACGTGGGCACGCCGGAAGGCGTGATCGACCTGGAGAACTGGGGCGCCGACGCGACCAAGGTCGGCATAGGCCCGGGCAAGGTCTGCATCACCCGCCTGAAGACCGGCTTCGGCACCGGCGGCTGGCAGCTGTCGGCGCTCAAGTGGTGTGCCCGCGTGGCCACCAAGCCCATCATTGCCGACGGGGGCATACGCCACCATGGCGACATCGCCAAGAGCGTGCGCTTCGGCGCCTCGATGGTGATGATCGGCTCGCTGTTCGCCGGCCATGAGGAGTCGCCCGGCCAGACGGTCGAGGTCGACGGCAAGCTTTACAAGGAGTACTACGGCTCGGCCTCGGACTTCAACAAGGGCGAGTACAAGCATGTCGAGGGCAAGCGCATCCTCGAGCCGATCAAGGGCAGGTTCGGCGACACCATCCGCGAGATGCAGGAAGACCTGCAGAGCTCGATCTCCTATGCCGGTGGGCGCGCTCTGGCCGATTTGAAGAAGGTCAATTACGTGATTCTCGGGGGAGAGAACGCAGGAGAGCACCTCTTCATGTGATCTCCGGATAGCCGGTCAGGGCGTGCCCTTGGCCGGCTTCGGATAGTGCTTCATCACGTCGATGGGCGCGGCATAGTTGGAGCTCCAGGTCTGCTCATGCAGCGCGGCCACGCGCTCGGCCATGGCCTTGTCGCGCATCACCACTTCCAGGTTGCGCGACTTGTCCAGGTAGCCGCCGCTCCAGTTGCTGGTGCCCACCCAGGCCAGCTCGCCGTCTATCACCATCGTCTTGGTGTGGATCACCCGGGCGAAAGGAATGAAGCCGGTCGAGGCCCGCGGCAATGTCACGATGCGGATCTCTATGCCGGGCAGCAGGGCCAGGCTCTTCAGGTGGTCAATGGCCGGCTCCTCGGTGTTCCAGTTCGACACCATCAGCTTGACCTTGACCCCGCGCTGCAAAGCCGACCGGATCGCGTTGTCTATCACCGCATAGAACGGCCGGCGGCCCGGCGCATAGCTCAGCGGCACGTAGTCCAGCAGCTGGACCCGTACTTCCTTCTGTGCTTGGGCCAGCAGGCGCGGCAGCACTTCTTCCGAGTCGCCCACGCCGGGCGGGTTCCAGGATCGCGGGCTGGACAGCAGGAAGCTCTTCCTGTCGATGTCGAAGGGCTGGGCCGGCTGGGCCAGCACCGGCACCGGCTTGCCGGCCGCGATCAGCGCTTGCGCCTGCCAGTCCTGCTCGAAGATCGCCTGGACCTGAGCCACGACGGTGGCGTCGCTGATGCGCAGGCCGGTCTCGTGGATGTGCTTGAGGGCGCGCCAGTCGAAGTTCTGGCTGCCGACGAAGGCCTGGGCACCGTCCACCACGAAATACTTGGCGTGGATGATGCCGTTGCCGCTGAGCTTGTTGTAGTCCAGCAGGCGGAACTCGATGCCGGGGATCTTCCTGAGCCGCTCCAGCGTGGCGGGCACCGACAGGCGCTGGCCCTTGTCTTCCATCAGGAAGCGGATCTTCACGCCGCGCGCCGCGGCCGCCTCCAGCCGTCCGATCAGCTCGTCCAGCGCCTCGCCCGGCTCGCCCGCCACATAGAACTGGGCGATGGCGATTTCCTTCTTGGCGCCATCGAACATCTGGCGCCAGACCCCCACCGGTTCGCGCAGGTCGGGCGTGGCCAGGCTGGTCTCTACCGGTGCCGTGTGGACCAGCTCGAAGCCGGGGATGGCGAAGTCGGCATGGGCCTGGAAGCTCGCGAGCGAGGCCAGGGCCAGGGCAAGGAGACGCAGGGTCGGACGCATGGGCAGGGCCTTCTACTTCAGGGCGGGAGCTGGAATGTACCCGTTCAGCCCAGCGTCAGCGCCGCCTCGAAACCCGGATCGGCATTGCGCAACTCCAGCCGCGAGCCATGGGCCACGGCCACCAGCTTGCACAAGCTCAAACCCAGCCCCACACCGCCCTCGTTGCGGCTGCGGGCGGCGTCGGGGCGATAGAAGGGTTCACCCAGCTGCGACAGCGCCTCCGGCGGCACGCCGGGGCCATGGTCACGCACGGCCAGCCTCACGCCCTGCCCCGCGCGGCTCAGCGAAACCAGCACCGGCCCCTGCGCCGCATCGTTGTGTCGCAGCGCATTGCCCACCAGGTTGCGCAGCAGCAGCTGGATGCGCATGGGATCCAGGCGCAGCAGCGGCAGGCCGGGCTCGATGCGCAGCGCCACCTCCTCGCCGACCGAATCGCGCACCAGGGCCGCCAGATCACAGTCGCGCAGCTGCAGGGCGCTGTGGCCGCCGCCCAGGCGTTCGCTCTCCAGCAGCGCCTGGATCAGGTCGCGCATCTCGGCCAGCTCCTTGAGCAGGCCCTGCTTGGAATCGCCGTCCTCGATCAGCTCGGCATGCAGCCGGGCCCGGGTCAGCGGGCTGCGCAGCTCATGGCTCATGGCCAGTAGCAAAGCCCGCTTGCCATCCAGCATGGCCTGGATGTCGGCCGCCATCTGGTTGAAGCGGTGGGCCAGGTCGCCCAGTTCGTCGCGGTGGAAATAGCGGATCCGGTGGTCCAGCTCGCCGCGGCCGAAGGCCTCGACTCCGGCGGCCAAGGCGCGCAGTGGCCGCAGCATGCGGCGTATGGCACCGAAGGCCAGGCCAATCACCAGCAGCAGCAAGGCCCCGGCGGTCCAGGCCCCGACCTGGCCCTCCTGCGCCCCATAGAGGATCAAGCCACCCAACACGGCCAGCGAGACGAAGACCGCAATCAGCCGTGCGCCGACCGAGTGCTTGAATTGCGCATGGTGGCGATGCCAGCGCTCATGCCAACGCTGGCGGGCCCGCAGCCGCCACATCAAGGAGCGCTTGCGGTTCAGCTCCATGCGCCGCTTGAAGCGGCGCTTCATCGCCCGATGTTGCAGGGCTCGTTCGGCTCTCATGCCGACCTCGCGGGCAGCGCGAAGCAGTAGCCCGCATTGCGCAGTGTCTTCAGGGCCTCCAGCGGCTCCAGCTTGCGGCGCAGCCGGCTGACCAGGATGTCCACCGCCCGGGTGTAGAGCTCGGCCTCCTGGCCGCGCAGCTTGTTGAGGATCTCGTCGCGCGAGAACACCCGGCCCGGCTCGCGGGCCAGCATCAGGAGCAGCTCGTACTCGGTGCTGGTCAGCTCGATGGCCTCGCCGCTGGCCTGGCGGACTTCGCGCCGCACCGAATCGATGCTGAGGCCCTCGAACAGCAACTCGCTGCTGGGCGCCGCAGGTGCGAAGCGGGTGCGGCGCAGTATGGTCTGCAGCCGCGCCGCCAGCTCACGCGGTTCGAAGGGCTTGGCCAGGTAGTCGTCGGCGCCCAGCTCCAGGCCGACCACGCGGTCGGTCAGGTCGCCGCGGGCGGTCAGCATCAGCACGGGCATGTCCTTCCAGGGCTCGCTGCCGGAGCGCAGGCGCTTGCAGAACTCGAAGCCGTCCATCTCGGGCAGCATGCCGTCCAAGATCAGCGCATCGAAGCGCTGGCGGCCCAGGCGCTGCAGCGCCTGGCTGGGCCGGGTCACGGACTCGAGTTCGAAGTCGAAACGGCGCAGGTATTGGGCCAGCGGGCCCGACAGGGCCTCGTCGTCGTCGATCAGCAGCAGGCGGTGCATCGCTTCATTGTGCCCGGCGGCCGCTGCGCACCCGCAGCAGGAAACGCAGGGCCTGCTGCTGCTCGAAGTCCAGGCTGTCGAAGAAATCGGCCGCCGCCTCGACCAGGGCCGGACCGGCCTGGTGCAGGCTGTCCAGCTGGCTGGCCAGCAGCCGCCGGGCGGCCTCGCGGTCGAAGCTCTCGCTGGCCACCAGCGGCTCCAGTCCGGCCAGCGACAAGGTGCTGCGCAGCTCGCGGCGCTGCCGCATCAGCTGCAGCTGGAGCTGGTCCAGCAAGGCCTGCTGGGCCTGGTTCAGGTCCAGGTGCCCGGCCAGGTAGTCCAGCGCATCGGCCTGGCGACCGAGCAGCCGGGCGTGGTGGTGGCGGCCATGGCCATGGTGGCCGTGCAGGTGATGGTGGTGGTGCCAGCGGTGGAACAGGTTCATTCCGAGGAAGCGCATCGCTCAATCCTTGTGGGTTTGCGGTCGGGATGGAACGGATGATTCCGGGACCGGCTCCCCGGGGCATCTCAGCGCGGTATCGCCGGGTTTCGTTTTGTATCGCTGCAGGAGCGCGCCTCTACAATCGCCCCTCCCCCGTAGCCCTGACCACCGGCGGCCCCCTGAGGCCGCCCGCGCGCCATGACCGAACTTGCCAAGTCCTTCGAACCCGCCGCCCTTGAAGCCCATTGGGGCCCGCTGTGGGAGTCACAGGGCCTCTACAAGCCGACGCTGGACGCCAGCCGCGAGTCCTTCTGCATCCAGCTGCCGCCGCCCAACGTGACCGGCACACTGCACATGGGCCATGCGTTCAACCAGACCATCATGGACTCGCTGACCCGCTACCACCGGATGCGCGGCCAGAACACGCTATGGGTGCCGGGCACCGACCATGCTGGCATCGCCACGCAGATCGTGGTCGAGCGCCAGCTGCAGGAAAAGGGCCAGAACCGCCATGACCTGGGCCGCAAGAACTTCGTCGCCCGCGTGTGGGAGTGGAAGCAGGAATCCGGCAACACGATCACGCGCCAGATGCGCCGCATAGGCGACTCGGTCTCCTGGGAGCATGAGTACTTCACCATGGACGAGAAGCTCTCGTCCGTGGTCGTCGACACCTTCGTCAAGCTGTTCGACGAAGGCCTGATCTACCGCGGCAAGCGCCTGGTCAGCTGGGACCCGATCCTGAAGTCGGCCGTGTCCGACCTGGAAGTGGAGAGCGAGGAAGAAGACGGCTCGCTGTGGCACATCCGCTATCCGCTGGCCGAAGGCACGGAATCGCTGGTCGTGGCCACCACCCGACCCGAGACCATGCTGGGCGACACGGCCGTGATGGTCCACCCCGAGGACGAGCGCTACAAGCATCTGATCGGCAAGCAGGTCCGACTGCCCATCACCGGCCGCCTGGTGCCGGTGATCGCCGACGACTACGTGGACAAGGAATTCGGTACCGGCGTCGTCAAGGTCACGCCGGCCCATGACACCAACGACTACCAGGTCGGCGTCCGCCACAGCCTGCCGATGCTGACCATCTTCACAAAAGAAGCAAAGGTCATCGACAACAACGCTCCTGGTGCGGAGGAAGGTTGGGAGAACTATGTTGCACCACACTCAGGTGGTGGCAAAGTTGGCCCGGTTTCTAGCGGCTATCCGATGGCAGACCAGATCGGGATTCCGCCTTCATTGCAGGGCCTGGACCGCTTCGTCGCCCGCAAGCAGATCGTGGCCCAGCTGGAAGAGCAAGGCCTGCTGGTCGAGGTCAAGAAACACAAGCTGATGGTCCCGCGCTGCGCCCGCACCGGCCAGGTGATCGAGCCCATGCTGACCGACCAGTGGTTCGTGGCCATGAGCAAGGCCGGCGCCAACGGCAAGAGCATTGCCGAGGAGGCCATCGAGGTGGTCGCCTCGGGCGAAGTGAAGTTCGTGCCCGAGAACTGGGTCAACACCTACAACCAGTGGATGAAGAACATCCAGGACTGGTGCATCTCGCGCCAGCTCTGGTGGGGCCACCAGATTCCGGCCTGGTACGACGAGGACGGCAAGGTCTACGTCGCCCGCACCGAAGCCGAAGCGCAAGCCAAGGCCCCGGGCAAGACGCTGACCCGCGACGAGGACGTGCTGGACACCTGGTTCTCCTCGGCCATGGTGCCCTTCTCCACCCTGGGCTGGCCCGAGAAGACGCTGGAGCAGGACCTGTTCCTGCCCTCCTCGGTGCTGGTCACCGGCTACGACATCATCTTCTTCTGGGTCGCCCGGATGATCATGATGACCAAGCATTTCACCGGCAAGGTGCCCTTCAGGCATGTCTACATCCACGGCCTGGTGCTGGATGCACAGGGCAAGAAGATGAGCAAGTCGGAAGGCAATGTGCTGGACCCGGTCGACCTGATCGACGGCATCGAGCTGGCCCCGCTGCTGGACAAGCGCAGCACCGGCCTGCGCAAGCCCGAGAACGCGCCCAAAGTGCGCAAGGCCACCGAGAAGGAATTCCCCGAAGGCATCCCCGGCTACGGCGCCGATGCGCTGCGCTTCACCTTTGCCTCCATGGCCACGCTGGGCCGTTCGATCAACTTCGACTCCAAGCGCTGCGAGGGCTACCGCAACTTCTGCAACAAGCTGTGGAACGCCACCCGCTTCGTGCTGATGAACACCGAAGGCCAGGACTGCGGCCTGGCCCATGAAAAGGGCCAGTGCCCGCCCGGCTACAACCAGTTCAGCCAGGCCGACCGATGGATCGTCAGCGAGCTGCAGCGGGTCGAGCAGGCCGTGGCCCAGGGCTTTGCCGACTACCGTCTCGATAACGTGGCCGGCGCCATCTACGACTTCGTCTGGAACGAGTACTGCGACTGGTACCTGGAGATCGCCAAGGTGCAAATCCAGACCGGCGACGAGAGCCAGCAGCGCGCCACCCGCCGCACGCTGATCCGCGTGCTGGAAACCACGCTGCGCCTGCTGCACCCGGTGGCGCCCTTCATCACCGAAGCTCTGTGGCAGGTGGTGGCCCCCATCGCCGGCCGCAAGGACACGGACTACATCGTGACCGCCGCCTACCCGGTGGCCGTGCCCGAGCGCATCGACACCCAGGCCGAGGCCTGGATGAACAACCTCAAGGCCGTGGTCGGCACCTGCCGCAGCCTGCGCAGCGAGATGGGCCTGTCGCCGTCAGACCGCGTGCCCCTGCTGGTCGGTGGCGACACCGGCTTCATCAAGGAATCCGCGGCCATCCTGAAGACCCTGGCCAAGCTGGCCGAGGTCCAGATCATCGACGACGAGGCCGCCTTCCAGGCCGCCAGCTCGATGTCGCCGGTGCTGGTCCATGGCGATGCGCGCCTGGCACTGAAGGTCGAGATCGACGTCGAGGCCGAGAAGGCCCGCCTGGGCAAGGAGATCGCCCGCCTGGAAGGCGAGATCAGCAAAGCCGAGGCCAAGCTGGGCAACGAGAGCTTCGTGGCGCGCGCGCCGGAGGCCGTGGTGGCCCTGGAGCGTCAGCGCGTGAATGAATTTAGCAATACCGTGACGCGCTTGCGCGCACAGTTGAGTCAGTTGCTGAACCGCTGAAGCGGTTTACCGCCACCGTGGCTCGTCTGAAGGATCAGGCAGCTCGGCTGGGAAAGTAGAGCGGAATTCGGCCTGCGGCTCCGGCGTGGCCCCGAGCAGCTCGTCGATGCGCCGGGCCACGCCCCAGGCCGCCCGGGTGCGCGACTCCTTGGTCGTGCCGGCCAGGCGCGGCGTGACCTGGAGCCCGGCAATGCCGTGCAGCGGCCGGTCGGCATCCAGCAGACCCGGCTCCATGGTGTCGAACCACGCCGCCAGGATGCGGCCCTCCTGCAGCACGCGGGCCAGGGCCGTGTCGTCCACCAGGGCCGAATGGGCGGTGCAGACCAGGACCTGGCCATGTTTGGCAAAGCCCAGCACCCGCTCGCCCAGCAGGCCGCGGTAGCGCTGGAAATAGCCCAGCAGCAAGGCCGTGCCGTCGCTCAGCTCCATCAGCTCGCGCAGCGGCAAGGGCTCTATGCCCCACTGGGTCCAGATCGGGTCGCTCTGGTGCAGGCTGGGGTCGTAGCCGACGACCCGGGTACCGAACACCGGCAGCAGCTGGGCCAGCATGCGGGCCGCCGGCGTCATGCCTATGAGGCCTATGGTGGCGCAGCCCAGTTCGCGGCCGACCAGCATGCCGTCGCTCGACAGCACCGGCACCCTGCGCAGGAGGGCCAGCAAGGCGCCAACCACGAACTCCGCCTCGGCCGAGGCCGTGGCCGTCAGGCTGCGCACCACCTCGACCCGCGCGGCCCGGCAGGCCTCGGCGTCGATGTTCTCGGCTCCGCCGCTCATGCGGCCGACCACCCGCAACCGCGGCGCGGCGCGCAGCAGCGGCGCATCCACCGCCACCGAGGGCGGCAGCACCACGGCCTGCACCTGGTGCAGGGCCTCGCGCAATTGATGGGGTTCGGTGGCCAGGTCCGGGGCGTAGTGCACCGGATGGCGCTCGGCCAGCCACTGCATCACTTCCGCTTCCAGCGGCTCGACGATCAGAAGGCTCATGCCGCGACAAACCCCACGTCCACAGACACAGCACGCAGGAGGCTGCGTGCAACAATGCCCTGCAATCCATTCAACAGGCAATCCGGCATGGCATTCAGCAATTCGGTCACGAAAGCAATATTCCCTGTGGCAGGCCTGGGCACGCGCTTCCTGCCGGCCACCAAGGCCCAGCCCAAGGAAATGCTGCCGGTGGTCGACAAGCCGTTGATTCAGTATGCGGTCGAGGAGGCCTATGCAGCCGGCGTCCGCGAGATGATCTTCGTCACCGGCCGCCACAAGCGACCGATCGAGGACCACTTTGACATGACCTTCGAGCTGGAGGTAGCCCTTGAACAGGCGGGTAAGGCGGAGTTGCTGGAAGTGGTGCGCAGCGTCAAGCCCGAAGACATGGAATGCATCTATGTGCGTCAGGCCCAGGCCCTGGGTCTGGGCCATGCCGTGTTGTGCGCACAGCGCCTGGTCGGCAATGAGCCGTTCGCCGTGCTGCTGGCCGACGACCTGATGGTCGGAGAAACCCCCATCCTCAAGCAGATGGTCGAGCAATACGGTGAATGGCGGGCCTCCATCCTGGCCGTGCAGGAAGTGCCGGCCGAGCACACCCGCCGCTACGGCATCGTGGCCGGCAGCGCGGTCAACGACAAGCTGGTCGACGTGGACCGCATCGTCGAGAAGCCCGCTCCCGAGGCCGCGCCCTCCCGCCTGGGCGTGGCCGGCCGCTACATCCTCACGCCGGGCGTGTTCCACGAGATTGCCAACCAGCCGCGCGGCGTGGGTGGCGAGATCCAGCTGACCGACGGCATTGCCGGCCTGCTGCGCCGCGAGAAGGTGTTTGCCTACCGCTATGACGGCAAGCGCTACGACTGCGGCAGCAAGGAAGGCTTCCTGCAAGCGAATGTGGAGCTGGCTCTGGCCCATCCGCAGCTGGGTGCCGGCTTCCGCGACTACCTCAAGGGTCTGTCGCTTTGAGGCGGGCCGTCGAAGGCCCTGTCACAAACATCGCTTACATCTCGGTCTAGCGGCTTCCCGTAAGCTCCCTCCCGGCGCGTCGAATGGTCGGCCGCCCTGCCCTGCCTTGCCGTTTCCTGAAGCATGACCGAACTCGATCGCCGCCGATTTCTGCTGAGCCTTGCCAGCCTGCAGGGAACCGTGCTCGGCGGCTGTGGCGGTGGTGGAGCCGACGGCTCCAGCGTCACCTCGCCGGCCCCCAGTCCCGCCCCGACGCCAGCGCCCAGTCCAGCACCTGCGCCGACGCCGGATCCGGCCCCGGCGCCCGTACCGACGCCAGCACCGGCACCGGCACCAGCCGGCCAGCTGCAGCTGGTCGGGCCGACCGAAGGGCTGGAAAAGTCGCTCTCCTCGCTGTTCACCGTGTCCTGCTCGGTTCCGGTGGGCAGCCGGGTCCGCATCACCCCCAGCGACGGCGCGGGCGGGCAGTTCTGGTCTTCGCTGAGCCAGGAAGGCGACTACGGCTCGGTCTACCTCACGGCCGCCCGGCCCACGGCCAGCTTCCTGTACGCGCCCGGCTCCAGCGGCAGCAAGTCCATCTCGCTGACCAATGACGGCGGGCTGACCAATCCCACGGCCTTTGCCTATGCCGCGACGGCAGCGACGCCAGGTTCAGCGACGCCGTTCAGGCTTGTCCGCGGCAGCACCACCATCGGCCGCTATGCCACGCTGCAGCAGGTCAAGGACCAGGGCGGCTGGCAGTCCGGCGACGTGGTCAAGGCCACCGGCGGCACCTACGTGGTCTATGCCACCACCGACCCGGGCAACACCACGCTTGTCAACAACATGGGCGGCGTGCAAACAGGCGTGCTGGTCGATCTCACCATCGAATGGGAAACGCCCGGCCAGCCCATGGTGCTGGACTACAGCCGCTACTGGATGGTCAGCATGCTCAGCGGCGGCCAACCGCAGCTGCTGACCATGGGCCAGAGCTGCCGCAACCTGACGGTCCGCGGCCTGCACTTCCGGGGCGCCCGCCCGCCTCAGGTCGAGAGCCGCACGGGTGCTGCCATCTGGACCACGGTCAGCAATGCCAACGGCACCTATCCCGCGGCCACGCTGACGGTCGAGTACTGCAAGTTCTGGCAGTGCATAGACGGCATCCACACGCAGGAGACCCACTACGGCCTGAGCACCTATGTGCGCTACAGCGTGTTCGAGGACAACAGCGATCCGCAGGGCCTGCGCCACGACATCTACACCGGCCGCAACGCCCTGACCTACATCCTGGGCTGTACCTTTCGCAAGACGCCGGGTCAGGGCTATCCGCAAGCCGGCATGGGCCATGCGATCAAGTCCCGCAGCCGGGCCACGACGGTCCAGGGCTGCATGCTGGACGTGCAGATGTTCAGCGACGGCACCGGTGGCTGCGCCCAGAACATCAACACGCCCAATGGCGGCGTGGTGGTGATCACCGGCAATGTCGTCAACCACTATGGCTCACTGAGCAACAACAACGACGGCAACTGCCTGCGCTATGGCGAGGACCAGTACCAGCAGGGAGTCGACACCAACCCCGACCCGTCGCTGACTTCGCATTCGCTGCTGCTCGCGCAGAACACGCTGCGCAAGTACAACGGCCGCGCGCCGGACGGCAGCGACAAGCCGCTGATCAACGTCTATCCCACCGGCACGCCCACGCAGTTGCTCAGCGGCGCCGGCATCCAGATCCCGGTCAGCTCGGTGATACGCAACAACCTGGTGGCCGCGGACACGGCCCGGGCCACGGCCTTCGTCACCAGCTATCCCAACAATACCGAGGTGCCGGTGGCGTCGCTGGCCAATACCGGCGAATACACCGGCGAGCCGGTCAACGGCGTGCCGGCCGTCAACGATGCGCCCTATGAATGGGCCGGTGACTTCACGCCGCCCACGCCGCGCACCGACACGCTGCGCGGCGGGCGGACCCGCTACCTTCCCGGCTGGATACCCACCACGGCCTGGCGCTGGACCGAGATTCCCGGCACCGCCTGGCTGGACAGCATTCGCACCGATGGCACGGGCCTGGCACCGCGCATCACCGACGTCGACCCCGGTCCGTCGCGAAGCTACCTGGCCCTGTGGGACTATTCCGGCCCGGTCTACAGCCGCAAGAACCACGAGCTCTGGATGTTCGGCGGTGGCCACGCCGCCACCACCATCAACATGCTGACCCGCTGGAACCTGCACAAGGAGCAGCCGGACATCGAGATCGTCAACCCGGCCACGCCCGAAGTCGAAAGGCGCGCTTGGGCCCTGCTGACCGACAAGTTCAAGACGCAGGCCTATTTCCCGTTCGACAACAAGCCCTACTCGGCCCATGCGTACTGGAACACCATGTACGTTGACGCCCGCGACGAGTTCGTCGTGTTCGGCATTGCCGGTACGGCCAGCTCGGCCGACGGCATCACCATGTCCGGGCCCGGCCTGAACTTCCGAGACGTGGCCGGCCATCCCCGCAAGGGCCCCTGGCGGGCACCCAAGTACTACGCCGACATCCCGACCATAGGTGGCGTGGCGCAGGAGGCCAACACGCCGCGCGCGCTCAGCCCGGATGGCTCGACCATCTACTACTGGCCGCATGAGCAGGCCATGCGCAAGTACAGCTTCGCGACCAACAGCTACAGCGTGGTGGGTGGCGGCAATCTCGCCATGCCCAGCACCCGGCTGGCGGTCAGCCCCGATGGCAAGTACAGCCTGCACGTGGGCCCCAGCAGCACCGGCGGCTGGGCCGTGGAGAGCTGCGACCTGGCGACCGGCGTGCGCAGCAAGGTGACGGTCAGCGGCTACACGCTGCCGACCGCGCTGCAGTGCTATGGCGTGGAGTGGATAGAGCCGCTGGGCTGTTATCTGACGCTCTGGATCACCGAGGGCGCGTTCAACAACGACTCGATCCGCACCGATCCCAACATCTCGACCGTCGTGGTCGCGACGCTGAAGATGAGCGGCACGACCAGCGCCGTGGCCGCCGAGAAGGTCATGACCGGCCAGGCGCCGACCAAGTGCAACAGCCTGCGCGGCATGTATTACGACCCCATGTACCGCTGCCTGATCGTGGGCATGACCCCCCTCAAGCCGCTGCTGGCAGTGAAGATCGCCTGAGGCGCCGGCTAGCCTAGACCAGCACCTCGACCACGCCGGCATGCCCCAGGAAGTCCTGCGGGCTGGCGCTGGCGCCATAGGCCCCGGACTGGAACACCACCAGCAGGTCGCCCTCGCGGGCGGCCGGCAGGTCCATCTTGTCGGCCAGCAGGTCCAGCGGCGTGCACAGCGGGCCCACGGCCGAGGCGGTCTCGCGCTCGGCGGCATCGGCCCGGTTGCCGATGGTGACCGGGTAGTTCTTGCGCACCACCTGGCCGAAATTGCCGGATGCCGACAGATGGTGGTTCAGGCCGCCGTCGGTGACCAGGAAGACCGTGCCGCGCGAGATCTTGCGATCCAGTACCCGCGTCACATAGACGCCGGCCTCGCCGACGAAATAGCGGCCCAGCTCGATCACCAGATGGGCCTCGGGCATCTCGGCCTTGGCCCGGTCCAGCAGCTGCTGCAGATTGGCACCTATCGGGGCCAGGTCCAGCCGCTCCTCGCCCGGGAAATAGGGAATGCCGAAGCCGCCGCCCAGGTTGAGGAAGCGCACCGGCGAAGGCGCATGGGCCGCCAGTCGCAGGGCCAGTTCGTAGGACTTCTGCTGGGCCTCGCAGATCGCCTCATGCTTGAGGTTCTGCGAGCCGGCAAACAGGTGGAAGCCTTCAAAAGCCAGGCCCAGTTCGCCAATGCGCTGCAGCAGCTCGGGCACCTGTTCGGCATCGACGCCGAACTGCTTGGGCCCGCCGCCCATGCGCATGCCCGACCCCTTGAGCTCGAAGTCCGGATTGACACGCACAGCCACGCGGGCCGGCTGGCCCAGCTCCTTGGCGATACCGGCGAGCAGCTCGACTTCGCGGAAGGATTCGATGTTCAGCAGCACGCCGGCCGCCACGGCCTGGCGCAGCTCGGCCTCGCGCTTGCCTGGACCGGCAAAGCTGACCTCGGCCACGTCGGCACCGGCATCCAGGGCGATCTTGAGTTCGCCCGCCGAGGCCACGTCTATGCCGTCGACCAGGCCCGCCATCAGGCCGACCACGGCCGGCATCGGGTTGGCCTTCATCGCGTAGTGCAGCTTGACGGCCGCCGGCAGCGCGGCCCGCAGCTCGGCCACGCGCTGCCTCAAGAGGCCGCGGTCATAGGCATAGAACGGCGTCTGGCCGACTCGGGCGGCAAGCGTAGAGAGCGGCAGGCCGCCGACGATCAGCTCGCCGCGCTCGACGCGGAACTGGGACATGGGCGCATGAACCGGCGCCTTGCGGGGAAGCATGGGGGTGTCGGACATCAGGGCTGGGCCGCGGCCCATTCGGTGGACAGCAGCTTGCGATCGATCTTGCCGTTGGGATTGCGGGGCAGCGGGCCCGGGCGCTCTTCGATGCCGGCCGGCAGCATGTAGGCCGGCATGTGCTTGCGGCATTCGGCCGCGAGAAGCCCCTGGTCCAGGTGCTCGCTGCCGGCGGGCGGCGTGGCGATGACCTGGATGGCCTGGCCCAGCTGGGCATGCTCCACGCCGAAGGCCACGCATTCGCCGACCAGCTTGGTGGCGTAGAGGATTTCCTCGACCTCGTTCGGGCTCACGCGGTAGCCCGAGGTCTTGATCATCTCGTCGCGCCGGCCGATGAAGTACAGAAAACCCTCGCCATCCTTGCGCACGTTGTCGCCCGAGAACACGGCGTATTCCGGCAGTTGCAGGCCCGGATCGCGGCCCGGCAGCAGCTTGTAGCGCTCGGCGGTCTTCTCGGCGTCGTTCCAGTAACCCATGCCGACCAGGGCGCCCCGGTGCACCAGCTCGCCCGGCTCGTCGGGCGCGCATTCGCTGCCGTCCTCGCGCAGCACCAGGATCTCGGCGTTGGGAATGGCCTTGCCTATGGAATCAGGCCGGCGGTCGACCTCCTCCGGCGGCAGATAGGTCGAGCGGAAGGCCTCGGTCAGGCCATACATCAGGAAGGGCTTGGCCGAAGGCGCGCGCTGGCGCAACGCCTCCAGGGTCTCGCGGGGCATGCGGCCGCCGGTGTTGGCGAAGTAGCGCAGGTTGTCGTCGATCGCGGCCGGCCATTCCATCTGGGTCAGCTGGATGTAGAGCGGCGGCACGGCGGTCAGGCCGGTGACTTTCTCGCGCTCCAGCGCCTTGAGCACGTCGCGCGGCAGCAGGTAGTTCAAGAGCACGACGCGGGCGCCGCTGTGGAAGGCCGTGGTCAGCTGGCTGAAACCGGCATCGAAGGATAGCGGCAGCGCGGCCAGCAGCGTGTCCTCGGGCCGGTTCTCCAGGTACGAGGCCACGCTCTTGGCGCCGGCCACCATGTTGCGGTGCGACAGCACCACGCCCTTGGGCTTGCCGGTCGACCCCGAGGTGTAGAGGATGGCCGCCATGTCCGTGTCGATCACGCGGTGGCCGGGTGCGGCCGGCGTGGCCAGCAACTCGGTCCAGTCGAGCAGCCCCTGGCCCTGGGCCGAAGGCGCGCCGGTCAGCACCACATGGCGAACGCTGGGGCAGGCCGCCAGCTCCTCGCCCAGCAGGCCATGGCGCTCGGGCGAGGTGATCAGGACCTGGACCTCGCAGTCGCGCAGGATGAAGCCGACCTGCTCGGGCTTGAGCAGCGGGTTCAGCGGCACGAAGACCAGGCCGGCGGCCGGCGCGGCGAAGCTGGCCACCACGGTCTCGAAGCGCTTCTCCAGGTAGATGCCGACCCGCGCCGCGCGCGGCAGGCCCAGCTGGACCAGGGCGGCGGCCATGGCCTGCACCTGGGTCGCCAGCTCGGCGTAATTCAGCGTGCTGCCCTGGTAGCTGAGCGCGGCGGCCTCGGGCGTCTGCTCGGCGCTGCGCAGGATCAGGTGGTGCAGATGGCTGGCGTCGTTGCGAGCGGACATCGGACTTTGGGGAGCTTGCTTGGTCAGCCCGCAATGTAGCGCAGCAAGCAACACCCGCCCCGCAGCCTCTGTGACGCAAGCCGCAAAGACCTCTATTTGAGGGGCAACCCCTCCCAGGGGGGTCCAGACCCCGACGGTAAGATGCCCGGCTAGCCAGAAATGCGCCTTGCGCGCCCCAGAGTTCCCCATGCAAATCGAGACCCACGTCCTTCGCATCCTCGACGAAGTCCTGAGCCTGGACGGCCGCAGCGCCGGCTTCGACCGCAACACCCACCTGCTGGGTGCCATTCCCGAGCTGGACTCGATGGCCGTGGTCAGCCTCATCACCGGTCTGGAAGAGCAGCTGGGCATCGTCGTGGACGACGACGACATCGACGGCGCCACCTTCGCCACCGTCGGCTCGCTGGTCGACTTCGTCACCGCCAAGCTGGCCTGAGGCGGCCGCGCGAGCCGCCGAGGACCCCGGTGTCGCGAATGCATCCTGCCGCACACCCGAGCCCGAGCTTGTCGGCGCTGCTGCGCCCTCGCCCTGACGCGGCCAGCCAGTCGCTGCTTGCCACACCCGGGCTGGAGCTGAGTTACAGCGGCCGTGCGGCCCTGTATGCCGCCTTCCGCGAAATCGCCGCCCAAGGTCGCACCGAGGTGCTGATCCCGGGCTACCACTGCCCCAGCTGCGTGACCCCGGCGCTGGAGGCCGGCCTGAAGCCGGTGTTCTACCGGATCCGCCGCGACCTCTCGGTGGACCGCGAAGACCTGCTGAGCAAGGCCGGCAGCGACACGGCGGCCGTGCTGCTCATCCACTTCTTCGGCATTGCCACCGAGCTGGACTGGCTGCAACCGCTGCGCCAGACCGGCGTGGCCCTGCTGGAGGATTGGTCGCATTCCTTCCTGCAAGGCGATCCGCCGCGGCTCGCCGGCAGCGATGCCGACAGCGACTACCGGGTCTACAGCTTCTGGAAAATCGCCCCTATTGGCGTGGGTGGCGGCCTGTGGCGCTCGCCGGAGCGCAGGGCCCGAAGCGAGTGGCTGACGCCGCCGCGCCGCGAGCGTGTGGTCCATTTCAAGCGCATGTTCGAAGAGGCCCTGGAGTCCTCCGAGCACCGGCGCCTGCAGCAGCTGTTCCAGCGCATCGAGCAGTGGCGCGTGGGCCGCAAGCTGACCACGTCCTCGTCACCGGACGGCTCGGTTGACGACGGTCCGGATGCAAGCGCCCTGCTGGCCGGCGAGGCCCATTACCCGTTCGTGCCGCGTCTGGTCGCCTCTTCCATGCCTTCGCTGGCGCGCCGCATGCTGGCGGCCAGCGACTTCCGCGACATCGCCCGCCGACGCCGCGCCAACTACCAGGTCTATGCGGAGCAGCTGGACGGCAGCGGCCCGGTCAAACCGCTGATCCCGGACGCACCGGCTGACGCCTGTCCCTGGGTGTTTCCGGTGCTGGTCGAGCGCCGCAACGAGCGTGACCACCTGTGGCGCGCCCGCGGCGTGGCCCTGCACACCTTCGGCATCTACCTGCACTCGCAACTGGCACAGGCCGATGCCCAGACCCTCGCCGATGCCGTCTACCTGGCCGAGCATTGCCTGTGCCTGGCGGTCCATCAGGACCTCGATCGGGAGCAGATCGCGGCCTCGGCAGCCCTGCTGCGACAGGACCCCTTGTCACCCCCATGAACATCGTCGTCGAGGTCCTCACCGAGCACACCGATCTGCTGGCGCTGAAAGGCGCCTGGGACTGTTTGGCCCAGGAAGAGCCGCAGGCACTCGAGGGCATTGACGCCACCGGCGCCTTCGACTGGTTCGAGACGCTGCGCCGGGCCTTTCCGGAGGCCGGAGACTGCCGGGTGGTCGTCGCCCGGCGTGGCGACGAGGTGCTCGGCCTGCTGCCACTGGTCAAGACCGCCCAGTCCCGCCTGGGTCCGGTGCTGGGCCTGATCACCGACCAGTACTGCGGACGCATTGCCCCGCTGATGAAGTCGGCCGACCCGCAGGTCTGGACCGCACTGCTGCGCGGTGCCGATCGTGCCTTCCCCGGCTGGATCAGCCTGCACATGAACCTCAAGGCCGGTCACCCCTCGGTCCGCCTGGCCCTGGACGAGGCGCGCCAGCGCGGCTACGACGTCCAGCCTGGTGAGTCGCTGGAATCGCCGTACTTCCCCCTGCGGGCCAGCGCCGACGAATTCAAGGCCGGCATCTCCAAGAGCGTGCTGCAGATGCTGCGCACGGCACGCAACAAGTTCGCCAAGCTGGGGCCCATTGAATTCCGCGAATACACCCGGCCCGAACAGGCCCAGGAGCTGATCGAGCTGGTGCTGGCGGTGGAGCGCCAATCGTGGAAGCACGAAGCCGGCACGGCCATCACCCGGCAACCCCGCCAGGAGGCCTTCTACCGCGCGCTGTTTCCCCATGCGCTGGAAACCGGGCTGCTCTACGCCGCCGCGCTCTGGCACGAGGGACGTCCCATCGCCCATATCTTCGGCACCATGCGGCAGCAGGTCTTCTGCTGCCTCAAGCACAGCCACTGTGCCGAGTTCGACAAGCTCAGCCCCAGCTACCTGCTGAACGACTACGCCTTCGGCCGCCTGCGTGACCTGGGCATGATCAGCTTCGACTTCATGGGCCGCAGCGAGCCCCACAAACTGCGCTGGTCCGACCGCAACGGCAGTTACGTCTGCCAGGGCCTGAGGCTGTTCAACCGCACGCCCAAGGCCCGCCTGGCGGGCTATATCCGGCGTTGGCACGCAAGACTCCGCAGCACAGATCAGAAAACCAAAGAGGAAGCGGCCCACCATGACGAATAAGGCCCTGCTGGTCGCCTTCCACTTCCCGCCCATCAAAGCCAGCAGCGGCCTGGAGCGCTCGCTGTCGCTGGCCCGCCACCTGCCGCGCTTCGGCTGGGAGCCGCTGGTGCTCAGCGCCTCGCCCTCGGCCTATCCGGCCACCAGCGACGAGCGCATGGGCCAGATCCCGCCCACGGTCGAGGTGCGCCGCAGCCTGGCTCTGGACGTCACGCGCCATCTGGCCATCGCCGGCCGCCATCCGAAGTGGATGACCCTGCCTGACCGCTGGCAGACCTGGGCACTCAGTGCGATCCCGGCCGGACTGTCCATGATCCGCCGCCACCGTCCCCAGGTGATCTGGAGTACCTACCCGATCGCCACGGCCCACTGGATCGGCTATGCCCTGCATCGCCTGTCGGGCGTGCCCTGGGTCGCAGATTTCCGCGATCCCATGGTCGAGAAGGATGTGCGCACCGGCGTCATGACGCCGCATTGGCCGGCCCTGCTGCGCGCCCGGCTGGCCATCGAAAGGCGCGCCGCCGCCCATGCCGATGCCCTCAGCTTTTGCACCGAGGGCGCCCGCAAGATCTGCATGGACCGCTATCCGGACGCAAGGCACGAGCGCTGGCGCGTCATGCCCAACGGCTTCGACGAGACCGCTTTCGCGGCCGCTGCCAGCGGCATGCCGGCATCGGGTCTGGCTGCCTCGCAAGCCGCTGATGCGCCCATCGTGCTGCTGCACAGCGGCACCATCTATCCCTCGCCGGACCGCGACCCTTCGCATTTCTTCAGGGCCCTGCGCCGGATGCTGGACAGCCGCCCGGCCGGCAGCCGTCCGCTCAGGGTGGTGCTGCGGGCTTCGGGCGTCGAGCAGGTCTATGCCGGTTTGGTCGGCGAGCTGGGCCTGCAGCAGGTGGTCGACTTCCAGCCCGGCCTGCCCTACGAGGCGGCGCTGCGCGAGATGCTGGCCGCCGACGGCCTGCTGATCTTCCAGGGCTACACCTCGAACCCGGCGGTCCCGGCCAAGCTGTATGAATACTTCAGGGCCCGGCGGCCCATCCTCGCGCTGGCCGATGCCGACGGTGATACCGCCGGCCTGATACGCCAGGAAAACGTGGGCACGCTGGCGCCGCTGGACGACGAAGCCGCCATCACCCAGGCCCTGGCAAGCTTCATCACCGGCATCGAATCAGACACCGCGACCGTGATGAGCCTGGACCGGGTCGCCGAGTTCGAGCGGACCCGCACCGTCGAGAAATTCGCCGCGCTGTTCGACAGCCTGGCGCTGGGCTGAACCTGGGCAAGAGACAACATGCAGCCCTTCTTCCTGGACAGTCCTTCCGGCGGCCACCGCTACTGCCTCTACCACCCGGCGAGGCGCAGCGAAGGCTCGCTCGGCAAGATCCTCTACCTGGCGCCGTTCGCCGACGAGATGAACAAGGCGCGGCGGATGGCCGCCCTGCAGGCTCGCGCCTTCGCCGCCGAAGGCTATGAGGTGCTGCAGCTGGATCCGCTCGGCTGTGGCGACAGCAGCGGCGATTTCGGCGATGCGAGCTGGCAGGCCTGGCTGGACGACGTGAAGCAGGCGAGCGACTGGCTGATGGCCCAGCCTGGTGGCCGGACGCTCTGGCTCTGGGGTCTGCGTGCCGGTTGCCTGCTTGCGGTCGAAGCGCACAAGACCCTGCCCTATCCGAGCCAGCTGTTGCTGGTGCAGCCGCCGGCCTCCGGCAAGACCTTGATGCAGCAGTTCCTGCGGCTCAAGGTGGCCGGAGAAATGCTGGACAGCGGCAGCAAGGGCCTGATGGCCAGCCTGCGCAGCGAGCTGGACCAGGGCCGTTCGGTCGAGGTGGCCGGCTACCTGCTGCCGGCTGCACTGGCCAAGGGACTGGAAGCCGCGCCGCTGACGCCCCCCGAAGGAGACGGAGCCGGCCGCCGCCTGGTCTGGATCGAGGTGAGTTCGCGCGAAGCGCCCGAATGGACACCGGTGGCCCTGCAAGCCCAGCAACGCTGGCGCGATGCGGGCTATGCGGTCCAGAACGGCTTCGCCCAGGGCCCGGCGTTCTGGCAGACCACCGAGATCGAGGAACTGCCCGACCTTGTGCAGACCGGCTGCCGGCTGCTGCGGGAGGCTGGTGCATGAGCGTTACCGAACGTGCCGTCAGCTTCGACTGCCAGGGCGAACAGTTGCTTGGCATTCTTGCCGAGCCGGCCCAGCCCAGTGGCGTGGGCGTGGTCGTCATCGTCGGCGGCCCGCAGTACCGGGTCGGCAGCCACCGGCAGTTCACCCTGCTGTCGCGCGCGCTGGCCGCGCAAGGTCACCACTGCCTGCGTTTCGACTACCGGGGCATGGGCGACAGCGAAGGCCCCCTGCGCTCGTTCGAGGACGTGGGCAAAGACATCGCGGCCGCGGTCCGCAGCCTGCGCGAGCAATGCCCGGCGGTCCGCCAGGTCGTGCTCTGGGGCCTGTGCGACGGCGCTTCGGCCGCCCTGCTCTACGTCGATGGGCAAGCAGCCGACGGCGACATCGCCGGCCTGGTCCTGCTCAACCCCTGGGTCCGCTCCACCGAAAGCCTGGCCAAGACCCAGGTCAAGCATTACTACGCCCAGCGACTGATGCAGAAGGAGTTCTGGCTCAAGCTGCTGAGCGGGCGCACCGGCTTGAAGGCGCTGAAGGAATTCCTGGCCAAGCTGCGCACGGCATCGCGCGCCAAACCCGCCAGCGCCGACCGCCTGGGCTTCCAGGCCCGCATGGCGCGCGCCTGGAAGCGCTTCCCCGGTCCGGTGCTGCTGCTGCTCAGCGGCACCGACTATGTGGCCAAGGAGTTCCTCGACCATGTCAAGGCCAGCCGCGAATGGCAAGGCCTGATCGATCGCCCCACCACGACCCGGCGAGACTTCGCCGAGGCCGACCACACCTTTTCGTCCGCGCCCTGGCGGGCCGAGGTCGAGCAGGCGACGAACCACTGGCTGGCCACTGCCCTCCGGCCATCCGCTTCAACACAGGCTGAGCTGATGCGATGAGTTGGACCCTTCATCCGCTGCAGGGCAGCCTTGGTGAACACGCGACGGCCTGGGACACCCTGCGGCGCCGCCTGTTCGCCCCCAACCCCATGCTCAGCAGCCGTTTCGTCAATGCGCTGCTCGGCAATTTCGCCACCGGCGGCGAATACCTTTGCGTGCTGACGCTCGAGGACCAGGTGGAAGGCATGTGCGTGGTGCAGCAGCACGGCAGCTTCTCCTGGCGCAGCTTCCTGCCGGAGCAGGCGCAGTTGGGTCCGACGCTGCTGCATGACGCGAGCCATGTCGAGGACCTGGTCCGCAGCCTGCCGGGCCTGGCGGCCGAGCTCGACCTGCTTTGCTGCGACCCGCATTTCGGCGACCTGGCTTCGACCGGCCTGTTCTCCAGCGACAGCGTCGACCAGGCCCTCACCATGGACATCGCGCTGACCGGCAGCTTCGACGATTACTGGCGGTCCCGCCCCAAGAAGCTGACACAGAACCTGGAACGCTACCGGCGCCGCGCCCAGGCCGACGGGCTGAGCGAGCGTTTCGTAACCATCACCGAACCGGAGCAGATCGCCACGGCCGTGGCGCGCTACGCGGCGCTTGAAGCCGCCGGCTGGAAGGGGTCGCGCGGCACGGCGGTGGGCAGCAGCCCTGTCCAGGAACGTTTCTACCGCGACGTCATGTGCCAGCATGCAAAGGACGGTCTAGCGGTCGCCTGGGAGCTGTGGCTGGACGATCAACTGGTGGCCGCGCGCCTGGCCATCATCGAAGACCGCATGCTGGTGATGCTCAAGACAACCTACCTTGAAAGCGCCGCCTCGTATGCGCCGGGCCGCGTTCTGTTGCGGCTGGCCATCGAGCACTGCTTCGGCCTGCTGCCGGAGGGCCGCATCGAGTTCTATACCGATGCCAGCGATGAGCAGCTGAAGTGGTCCTCCGGCCATCGCTGGATCAGACACCTGGGCTTCTATCGCAACGCCGTCGCGAGGACGACGGCCCGGGCGACGCGATCCGGCCTGCGACTGATCCGCGGCTCGCGCGCCCGCGGCGACGCGACCGGTCCGGTCGGCGTGCGCTGCTACAGGCATCCTTCGGAGTTTCCGGCCGAACTGGTCCGCTTCCTGACCGAGGCCGAGGACGACTCGATGCAGTTCGGCGTCGGTTGGTACACCAACCTGGTCGACCAGGTCTTCCCCGAGCATGCCGGGGTCATGTTCTACGTGCTGGAGCACGATGGCCGTCCCATGGCCGTGCTGCCGCTGCTGCTGACGGCCCGAACCCTTGACGCCAAGGTCCAGTCGCTGGCGAACTACTACACGGCCCTGTACGCACCGGTGCTGGCGCCCGGACTGACCGATGTGCAGCTGTCGACCCTGATCCGCGCCATCCAGCGCGACCACCGTGGGCTGAGCTCGTTCCAGTTCTTCCCCATGGCCATCGAGGCGGCCAGCTTCCGGACGTTGCAATCGGCCCTGCGCCTGGCCAATCTGATCAGCTTCCCTTACTTCTGTTTCGGCAACTGGTATCTGGCGCAACAGGAGAGCTGGGCCGCGTATCTGGCGCAGCGCAGCAGCAAGCAGCGCAACACCATTTCCCGGATGACCAAGAAGCTGCAGGCCGATGGGGGCCGGGTGGAAATCATCATCGAGGACGACATCGAGCGCGGCATCGCGGCCTACGAAGTGGTCTACGCGGCAAGCTGGAAGCAACCGGAGCCCTACCTGGGCTTCGTGCCCGGCCTGATCAATTTCTGCCGCAGCCGCGGCTGGCTGCGCCTGGGCGTGGTCTGGCTGGGCGACAAGCCGATCGCCGCGCAGATCTGGATCGTCGCCAATGGCCGGGCCGACATCTACAAGGTGGCCTACGACGAGGGCTACAAGAGCTATTCGCCGGGCACCGTGCTGACCGCCGCGCTGATGCAGCACGCACTGGACGTGGACCGCGTCCACGAGGTGGACTACCTGATAGGCGACGACCCCTACAAGCAGACCTGGATGTCGCACCGGCGCGAGCGCTGGGGTCTGGTGGCCTACAACCCGCTGTCGCTCATCGGACTCAAGGACTTGTGCGTCGAGGGCTGCCGCCGCGGCATCAAGGCCCTGGTCCTGAAGTTGCGCGCCGCGCGGCCGGCCAACGCAGACCCCCATGAATAGCGCGGCGGGCCGGGCCAGCCAAAAACCCTGCTGCACAATTCATCCAGCAGACCATCTTCGGAGCACGCCATGAAGTCGACTTCCCTTGCCGCCCTCGCGCTGATGGCGCTGAGTTCCGGTCTGCAGGCCCAGACGCTGCCGGCCGGTTGCGGCCATTTCGAGATGGCCTGGGGGCCCTTCGACTACCGGCCCGACCACTACATTCCCGAGAACACCTACCGCTCCCACAAGGCCTTGCTGCATGTGGTCGAGGTCGAGCATTTCACGCCCGAAGTCGAAGCCGGGCTGCGCGGCAAGCTGGTCAAGAACCCCGGCAAGGACCTGGCCTACACGCTGGCCGTGTTTCCCAACCACCACCGTGCCCTGGTCTCGCTGTCCAACCTGGCGATCCGCCTGAAGACGACCCAGCCGGTGGAGACCAAGTACTCGGTCGACTGCTACTTCATGCGCGGGGTGGCCTTCCGTCCCGACGACACGCTGGTCAAGCTGCTGTTCGCCAACCACCTGGTGCAGACCGGCCGGCCGGCCGAGGCAGAAGCGCAGATCGATGCCGCCGCGGCCCAGGTCAAGGACAACCCTTTCACCCAGCGCAACATTGCCGCCCTGTACCTTGACGTGGGCAAAACCGACAAGGCCCTGACGCATGCGCACAAGGCCCAGGAACTGGGCCTGAAGATCGACGGCCTGGTCGAGCGCCTGCAGAAGCTGGGCGCCTGGCGTGACGCTGCCGCTCCAGTGGCTGCGGCGGCCTCGGCCCCATGACCGTCGAGCGCCAGTTCCTGCAAGGGCTGCGTTGGACCGCAGCCAGCCGCTTGGGCTCCCAGATCATTTCCTGGGTCGGCACCATCTATGTGATGCGGACGCTGTCGCCGCAGGACTATGGCCTGTCGGCAATCTGCACCGCCGTACTCTCCATCGTCGCCATGGCGGCCGAGTTCGGCATAGGCGCCGGCATCGTGCAGGCCGAGCGGCTGGACAAGGCCCAGATGCGCAGCATCTTTGGCGCGTCCATCTTGTTTTCGCTCAGCGGCGCCGCCCTGGTCGCTCTGCTGGCGCCGGCACTTGCCGCCTTCTACCAGGCGCCCGAAGCCGCGCCGCTGATCCAGATCGCGGCCCTTCAGCTGGTGATGGCGCCGCTGTCGGCCATGTCCGATGCCCAGCTGCGCCGCGACCTGCGATTCCGCGGCAGCTCGGTGATCGAGGTGGTGGTGGCCCTCGCCGCAACGCTCACCACGGCCGGCATGGCCTGGAAGGGTTACGGCGTCTGGTCGCTGATCATCGGACCGCTGGCCGGCACGCTGGCTCGCGTCGTGCTGTTGAACCTGCTGGTGCCGCTGAACCTGTGGCCCAGCTTCAAGCTGGGCGCCGCCAAGGGCCTGATCGGCTTCGGCTTCAAGGTCGCCCTGTCACGGGTGGCCAGCTATGTGTTCGGCCAGAGCGACGTGCTGATCGCCGGCCGCATGCTGTCCAAGAATGCTCTCGGTGAATACTCGGTCGCCATGCATCTGGCCATGCTGCCGGTCAGCCGGGTGATGTCCGTGGTCAACCAGGTGACCTACCCGGTGATCGCCCAGCTCCACCGCGAGGCTGCGCCGCTGAGGCCGGCGCTGCTGATGGGGCTGCGTCTCGTTGCGTATGTCGTGGTGCCAGTGCTCTGGGGCTTGGCGGCGCTGTCGCCCTGGCTGATCCCGGCCCTGCTCGGCCCCAACTGGGGCGGCGCGGTTGCACCGCTGCAGATCGTCTCCGTGGCCCTGCCGCTGCGCCTGCTCAGCGTGCTGCAGTCCAGCGCCATCCAAGGCACGGGCCATGCCGGCATCGACCTGCGCAACAGCATCACCGGCGTGATCCTGATGCCCTGCTGCTTCCTGATCGGCGGCTATTTCGGCGCCCAGGGCCTGGCGCTGGCCTGGCTGATCGGTCTGCCGCTGCTGGTGGGACAAAACATCCAGCGTTCGTCGGCGGTGCTTGGCATCGGCATTGGCGATGCCTTGGGTGCGCTGGCCAAACCGGCGGCCTTCAGTGCCGCCATGGCCGCGGCGGTCGTGGCCACCGGCACTGGCTGTGACGCCATCGGCCTCCCGGCCTGGCCCAGCATTGTCCTGATGATGGGCGTGGCCAGCCTGGTCTACCTGGGCCTGCTGTTCGGCCTGGACCGCGACAGCGCCCGGCAATTGCTGAAGCTGGTCCGACCTTCGTCGGCGCCGGACTCGCCGGCCGCGTGACGCGCGCAGCAATGCAATACGCCACTTTCGACGCAAAACTGTCGGGCCCTGGCGTCGTGGGCTGTAGAACAATCGCGCCATCCACGCCATCGATGCGGAATACCCAATGACTGTCTTCGCCGGTGCTTATTGTTTGGACGCTGCGGCCCGGATACCGGCGGCCCTGGCGGACGACCTCCGCCGAAACCTGCGCAGCCGCGATGACGAACGTGGCGAGCGACAGCGCTACGAAGCCCCCGGCTTCTGCCTTGAAAGCTGGGACTCCGGTGCCTTCGCCGAACGCAGCTGGAGCGAGGGCCCGCAAGGCGTGCTGAAGCTGGCCGGCGACCCGCTGCTCCAGGATGCCCCGCCCTCGCGGGCCGAACAGACCGCCCGGCTGGGCCAGGCCCTGAGGCAGGGCAATCTCGAGCTGCTGGCCGGCTGCCGCGGCTCCTTTGCCCTGGTGGACTACGAGCCCGGCAAGCACGCGCTGACCCTGGCCACCGACCATATAGGCCTGCGCTCGCTCTACTACGCGGTGCAGGATGGCGTGCTGGTGTTCGCCACCGCGCAGCGCATCCTCGAGAACCTCGGCTGGCTGCGGCGCAGCCTGTCGCCGCTGGGCATGGCCGAACTGAGCGCCTTCGCCTTCCCACTGGCCGAACGCACGCCTTACCGCGAAATCAGCATCCTGCGTGAGTGCGAGGTGCTGAGTGCCCGCTCGGGCAAGACGAGATTGCAGCGCTACTACGACTGGTCGCAGGCCGAGCCGCCACCGAGCACCACCGAGCTGTACCAGCTGTTCCAGCAGGCCGTGTCCCTTCGAGCTGGCCAGGACCGCAATGTCTACAGCTTCCTCAGCGGCGGCATGGACTCGCGCTCCATCGTGGCGACGCTGCTGGAAGGTGACAGGCACATAGAGGCGCTGAACTTCTCCGCCAGCGCCTCGCAGGACCAGATCTTTGCCCAGCAACTGGCCGCGACCATCGGCCCGCGCTTGAGCCTGCACTGCCTGGCCGGCGGCAACTTCCCCAATTTCTCGTTCCTGGCCCTGGCCGCCAAGACCGGGCTGGAGCAGCGCGAATCCCTGGACGTCGACCGCCGGCAGTTCATCTGGTCGGGCGACGGCGGCAGCGTGGGCCTGGGCCATGTCTACATGGACGAGGCCATGCTCGACATCGCCGAGCAACAGGGCCTGGACGCGGCAACGCGCTACTTCATGACGTTCAACCGCATCGCCCTGCCCACCAAGGCGATGTCACGTTTGGCGGCCCGCGAGCTGCCAGCTCAGCTGCATGCGGCCGTGCTGGCCGAGATGCAGCGCTACCCGCGCAAGGACGTGGGACGGCAGATCTATCTGTTCCTGCTGTTCAACGACCAGCGCCGTCACCTGTTCAAGCATTTCGAGACCATAGACCAGCATGGCCTGGAGCTGCTGACGCCGTTCTACGACGCGGCCTTCCTGAAGGCCATTGCGGCGACGCCGGCCCGCCAGGGCATCCTGCACCGCCTGTACGCCGAGTGGTTCGAATGCCTGCCGGCGTTTGCGCGCAGCACGCCCTGGCAGACCTACCCCGGACACGTGCCCTGCCCGATCAGCTCGGCCGATGTCGGCAGCTACCAATGGGCCGCCAAGGACAGCAGCCACCGCGTGCCCTTGGGCGAAAGGCTGTCGGTGGCCGGCAAGCTGGTCCAGGCGCTGGCCGCCGCCAAGCCGTCAGAGGCCTTCTCGACCACCGGCGTGGGCCTGGCCGCGCTCTCGCATGCCACCGGCCTGCGCGACTGCCAGCATGTGCTGGCGGTGCTTGAGACCTATGCGCGGCATGTGGGCCTGGTGAACCCGGGCACCGCCTGAGGCGGCAGCGGCCCGCCGGCCGGCGGGCAGGCTCAGGCCGAGCGCCGCGCCTGCTGCAGCATCAGTGCATCCAGGAAGTACTTGGTCGCCCAGTTCGGATAGCCGGCGCGCATGTAGGCGCCGAACAGCGGGAAGGAGCCGGCGATGGCGCCAACCACGTTCGGATCCTCCGAGCGGGTCAGCTGCAGGTCCTTCAGATAGTCCACCAGCTTGTCGGCGGCCTCCGCATAGCGGGCCTCGCCCAGGTGCTGGCTGAGGCGGTAGGCGACAACAGCGACCTGTGCCGAACCGGTGAGGCAGGACCAGAGCGCGGTCGGCGCCCAGGTCGCGTCGAAGCGCCCGGCCAGGAAGCCGTCGGCCTTCATCTGGGGCAGCAGGCTGTCGAGGGTGCGCCGCACCGAGTCCACCAGATCGGAACGACCGGCCAACAGGCCCACCTCGAGCACGCCTTGCAGCGTGTAGCCGATGGTGTGGGTCAGCGGCGCCTCGGAATGCGTCAGGCAGTTGTGGGCGAACCAGCCATTGGCCTGCTGCTGCTTGAGCGCCGCCTCGATCGAGCGCAAGGCCGCTGCCTTGTAGCCTTCCTCGCCGCTCAACACGCCGAAGCGGTAGACCGCCCAGGCGCAGAGGCAGGTGTAGGTCTTGATCTCGCCGCTGCTGACGAAGGCGCCGTTGGTCTTGTAGTAGCCCTCTTCATCCAGGTCATTGACCAGGAAGTCGGCCGCGCGACGCGCCGCGTCGAAAAGTCTCTTGTCGCCCGTCTGCTCGGCGGCCGAGCACCAGCCGTCCAGCACCATGCCGGTGTTGAAGGCCGCCGCCGTCTGCTTGTCGGGGGCGCAGACCGGGCCGCCCTGCACCGCGCCCGAGGCCATCTGCACGTCGACCTCCCAGTGGGCCATGCGCAGGGCCGCCTCGGCCGCGGCCGGGTCACCGTTCAGCTTCGAGTAGGCCAGCAGCGAGGTGATGATGTAACCCGTGGTCTCGGGATAGGACACGCGCCAGCCGGTACCGCTGCCGCCGTTGTCGCAGGGAAAGTAGCCCAGGGCCACGCCGTGGTCCGGCGTCGCCGCCTGGCCGCGCAGGATCCAGTCCACGGCAGCACGGGCGCGCTCTTCGGTCTCTCCATTGACCGGTCGGACAGCGCCGGTCATGAAGCGCCATTGATTGCGCCAAACCTCGGTCCGGAAGGCGCCGCGGCCGGGTGCCCAGAGCGAGCTCAGTTCGGCGAACAGGTGGGAGGCGGCCCAGTAGCGGGCTCGCAGCTTGTTCTTGATGGAAGTGTTGCCGGTGCTCAATCGCCGCCCCTTGCTCAGATCATGGTTTGTCCGCCGGTCACGAACACGTTCACGCCCGTCATGAACGCGCTGTCGTCGCCGGCCAGGTAGGCCACGCTGTTGGCCACATCGGCCGTCGTGGCAATGCGCTTGAGCGGCGTGCGGGCCGCTTCCATCTTGAAGATGCGCTCGTGGTAATGCTGGGTCATCTCGGTCCGCGTCAGTCCCGGCGACACCATGTTGACCCGCACGCCGTCGTCGGCCCATTCGGCCGCCATGGCCTTGGACAGGCCCAGCAGTGCGGTCTTGGCGCTGACGTAGTCGGCCAGGCCGGTGGCCGGCGCCCCACCGACGACCTGGGACAGCAGGTTGACGATGGCACCGCCGCCGGCCGCCTTCATCAGCGGCTGCAGGCTCTGGCAGGTGTTGAGCACGGCCTTGAGCTGGTAGTCCAGGTGGGCCTCGAAGTCGGCCCAGCGCAGCTCGGTGATAGGCCGGTTGGCGAATTCACCGACGGCGGAATTCACCAGCACGGTCGGCGTGCCAAGCTGCTCCACCACCTGGGCGGTCATGGCCTGCACCGCCGCGGCATCGCGCACATCGGCCTGGAAGGCCGCGGCCACGCCGCCGGCCTGCACGATCTCGCTCACCACGGCCTCGGCCCGGTCGGCGCTGCTGAAGTAGTTCACCGCCACCGCATAGCCGCGGCGGGCCAGCGTGCGGGCGATCTCGGCACCCATGCCGCGCGAGGCGCCGGTGACCAGGGCGACCCGGCGCACCTGTCCCGGTTCCACGGGAGCGGCAACCACCGGCGCGGCGGCAGGCTCGCGAACCTGGTCGCGCACCTTGACCTTGGCCGTGCCCATCACCACGACCTTGTCATCGGCGCTGCGGATCTCGGTGTTCAGCACCAGGGTGCTGGTGGCCTCGCTCTTGGCCGTGACCTTGGCGATGGCGCGGATGCTCTCGCCCACCAGCACCGGCCGGCGGAAGGTCAGGTCCTGGCCCAGGTAGAGCGCATGCTTGCCCGGCACCCGCATGCCCACCAGCTGCGAGAACAGCGAGGACAGCAGGATGCCGTGAACCACGCAGCGGCCGAACTCGGTCCCGGAGGCGTACTCGGCGTCCACGTGCAGCGGGCTGTGGTCGCCACTGACCGCGGCAAAGGCCTGGACGTCCTCTGCGCTGAAGCTGCGCTCCAGCTCGAAGACCTGGCCGATCTCTATGTCGTCGAAGCCGAGCTCGGCGGCCTGGGGCCGGCTGCTGCTCACAGCTTGGCTCCGACCACGCCGACGATGTCGAAATAGCTGCGCATCAGCTCGAACTCCGCCACCTCGAAGGAAATGCTGAACTCGTCCTCGAGGGCCAGCACCAGGTTGATGTGGTTGGCCGAGTCCCAGCCCGGCGTGTTGTCCATCGAGGTGTCGTCGTTGATCGCGTTGGCGTCGATGTTCAGCACCACGGCCATCACTTCCTTGATGGTCTGCTCGACGTTCTTAGACATGCTTCAGGACTCCGATTGAGAAATTCATTGATGCGGCCATTTCCTCAGCCACGGACAAACCAGTCCGGAAAGGCGATGGGCGAGATGCCCAGGTCCAGCTGCCAGCGGCTGTTGCCTTCGGCGTCCTCGGACTGCTTGCTGAAGCCGTGGCGCTCGAACAGGTCGCGCGCCGGCTGGTTCTTGGCCGTGGGCCGCAGCTGGCCGCTCAGGCGCGCCAGGCCGCGCTGGGCCGCCGCCTCGCAGAGCTGGGCCAGCATGGCGGTCTCGACGGTGCGACCGATCACGCGACAGCTCAGCAGGAAGGTGTCTATCTCCAGCCGGTCGCCCTGCTGCTGGGCCATCACGATGCCGACGATGCCGTTGTCGCCGAAGCGGTCGCGCACGCCCACGGTGAGCAGCAGCCAGCCCTCGTCGGCCATGCGCTCGGCGACATCGGCCTCGGAATAGCGGAAGGTGGTGAGGTTGAACTGGTTGGTCTTCTGCGTCAGCTGGGCGGTTCGGGCCATGCTCGCGGCGTCTACCGGGGCAACGTTGAGCACCATGTCCAGGCTGCGGTAGTAGTCCTCGAGGCTGCCGCCGCTGGCCGCACGCATGCTCTCGGCCTGGGCGCGCTGCTGGTAGAGCGCGCCGCGGCGGCGATCCTCGTCGGACAGGCCCAGCGTGTCGAACAGGCCCTCTTCGAGCAGCGCGTCGACATAGGCCTCGGGCCGCTTGGGCAGCTGGATCACGGTGACCATGGGCAGCTCGAGCCGCACCTGCTCGCATTCGACCGGGTTGTCGTCGACAAAGACCATGTGCTCCAGGCCGATGTTCAGCTGGCTGGCGATGCGCTTCAGCGATTCGGCCTTGGGCTCCCAATGCACCTGCGAGGCCGCGAACTGCTCAGGCTTGAGCTGCATGAAGGAATGCTGGGCGAACACGGCATCGACATCGGCCGCATTGTTCTTGCTGGCCAGCGCCAGGATCACGCCGCGCTGGGCCAGCGAGCGCACGGCGCGCTGGAATTCGACGAAGGCACTGCCCGGGTAGTTGGCACCGAGCTGGATGCCGTCCAGGCCGTCCTCGCCGATGACGCCACCCCACAGCGTGTTGTCCAGGTCCAGGACCAGGCATTTCTTGCTCAGGCCGGTGAAGGCCCGGGCGTATTTCATGTACTCGCGGCTCAGAGCGCCCAGCATGGCCGAGGCGATGGGCGCCTTGGCGTACAGGCGCATCCGGGCGTCGTACCAGTGGCGGGCGCCCTGCTGGCTGACCAGGGCGGCGTAGTCGAACACATAGCAGTCGACCACCTCGGTCAGCGCCTGGGCCAGGCCCTGGTTGAAGCCGGCCAGCAGGGCCTGCTGCGAAGCCGCCAGGCGGCCGTCGGCGATGCCGGCGCTGCGATGGGCCGGCTGGGCAAAGTTGTGCACCAGCAGCGGCTTGCTGGCGCGGCTGCGGAACTGACGGGCCAGCTCGGCAATCTCATCGCGGCAGCGCGTCGTGGCCTGGGCAAGCTGGTCGGAGCCGGGATCGGCGTCCATGAAACCGGCATAGAGCTCGGGCAGCCAGTCCTCGCCTTCGACAGCCAGCACGGTCAGGTCGGGCGCAAAGGCATAGAGGCCGCTGGCCGGGTTCAGGATCTCCTGCCGCACCTGGCCGAAGCCGCTCTGGTAGATCTCGACCGCCAGGCCGTTTGCAAAGCCCTGGGCGATCAAGGCATCGTGAATGAACTCGATCGAGAACGAGGACAGCAGGGCCAGCTTGAACGGCTTGAGGCCGGGCGTGGTCACGGCCTGGGCCTGCTGGCGCACGAAGCGCTGGTTCAGCGGCGTGCCCTGCTCGTTGAGCAGCAGCCGGGCAGCTTCAACAGCCGCCTGCAGGCGGCCCTCGGCCAGCAAGGCCTGGATCTGGCCCCGCCCCTCGGGCCTGGCAGCGGGTGCGGCCGGCGCGGGACGTGCTGCGGCTTCAGTCATAGCAGTAGATACCTTGGTCGGTCAGTTCGCCCACGGCCGCATCGACTGCCGGCACGTCAAGCAGGATCAGCTGCAGGCGGCCAATGCGCGCTTCGCGCCAACCACCAGGCTGGCGGCGGATCGCCGGCTCCAGCTTCTGCAGATTGCGCCGGCGCGACATCGCGGGTTCGTAAAGGCGGTTGCGGGTCTCGAGCACCTGCCCGTCGGCCGTCCTGGACTTGAATTCGAAGACTTCCTGCGTGAACGGACTCTGCGGCCAGCGCGGCTCGAAGATTTCCTCGAGGTGGTGGTAGTAGGTCAGCACGCCCAGGCCGGTGCCCAGCAGCAGGATCTTGCCGCGCTGGTGCGACAGGAATTCGAAAGGCGTGCCGCGGCCGCAGGGCGTGCGGCTGAGGTGGTGGTCCTGCGCAGCCAGGCCGGCGTCGCGGCCCCAGCAGGCGATGGGATGGGTGGGATGGACGCTTCGCACCACGCCGGGCGTGCGCCGGAACAGCTCGCTGACCAGGCCCATGCGCGAAGGCGTGCGCTTGACGTCGAACAGCGTGCCGGAACGGGCCCATTCGATGGCCGAACCGGTGAAGCCCATGGTCGGCATCAGCAGCAGACCGTCGGGGCCGACCCGGGCCTGCAAGGCCGTGATCACGTCATTGGCCTTGCCCTGGAAACCCTCGAAGGCATCGAAGGAGCTGTGCACCAGCACCGCATCGCCGGTTGCCACGCCCAGCCCTGCCAGGGCGGCCTGGAACTGCTCCGGCGTGAACGCGTGGAAGCGGTCCATGTACCGGCGCCGGAGGGACTTCAGTTCTTTCTTGACGGTGTTCTTGAGGCGGGCGGTCAGGGCCATCCCCGCACTATAACGAGCGCCCATGGCCGCCCTGGAGCCCGGGACAGGCGACGCGGGCCCCGGCCGCCATCCCCGTGCGATGGTTCTCGCTTCGCCGCCAGCCGCCTCAGCGAGAAGGCGACAGCGCCACTTCCTCGAACAGGCGCGCCATGGCCTCGGCGCGCCCCAGGCGCGAAGCCGCCTTCACCGCTTCGGGCCGCGGCAGCGGCAGCAAGCCGGCGCGCCAGCGATCCACCAGCCCGGGCAAAGCCGCGGCAATCGCCTCGGCCGAGTCCAGCGGCACGATGTCCGGAACGGCCGCCTCGCGCAGCACGCCGGCGGTGTCGCCCGCTGGGTCGGTCAGGCCGACGATGGGCCGGCCAGCCCGCAGGTATTCGTAGATCTTGGCCGGGATCTGGGCATTGCAATTGGCCGCCTGCATCACCAGCAGCACATCGGTGCCGACCATTTCCGTCAGGGCATCGCGATAGGGAATCGCCGGGCAGATCTCGATGAACTCGCTCGCACCCTGCTGCTGGGCCAGGTCGCGCAGCATGCTTTCGTTCACCGCGGCACGGAAGCGGATGCGCAGGTCTTGCGGGCCCAGTCGGCCGCTCTGGCGCAGCCGGCCCAGTGCGGTGAACAGCGGAGTCGGATCCCGTTCCGTCGCATAGACGACGCCGCTGTGCAGCATCACCATCGGCCGACCGGCCGACGGCGCAAGGCCGGTGACCGGCAGCCGGGCGAAGCTGTCCTCGTCGTAGCCGTTCTCAATCACGCGCATGCGATCGGCGGTGTCCGGGTAGCGCTCACGGTACAGCGCGGCAGCGCCCGGTGCGGTGAACACGCAGCGACTGGCCTGGCGCACCACGTCCTGCTCGACTTCCAGGAAGCGCTGCCAGGTCTTGGGGTCTTCGGGATAGCCGTCGTGCGCCATCGGGTCGCGGAAATCGGCCACCCAGGGCAGGCCGGTCCTGCGATGCAGGGCGCTGCCGATCACATGGGCGCTGGCAATGGGGTAGGTGGACCAGATCAGGTCGGGCTTGAACTCGCGCGCCAGCCTCAGGCCCTGGCGCAGGCCGTCGAAGCGCCAGCTGATCCAGCGGTCGGGCCGGGCCATCCAGCCCAGGTAGCGGCCACCGAGCTGCAGGTGGCGGGCCGTGTCCAGCGCAAACGCGCGGCGCACCGGGGTGCCGGCGGGAATCTCGTTGGCCGGGTCCTCGCTGATGCGTTCGTAGGCCCGCAGGTCGGTGCTGAGCACGGCAGCCTGCCAGCCGAAACGCGGCAGGTCCTGCACGAGGCGCAGCGTGCGCTGGATCCCACTGCTGCCCGCCAATGGCGGAAAGTGGTAGGCGATCATCAACACGCGCTTCATGCGGTTTCGTTTTCCGTGGCTTTGCCCGCAGGAGGCGCCAGCGGTGCGGCATGCTATCACCGCCAGTTGCAGCACTCAGGCGTAGCCCGCAGAATCGCCCGCTGCGCGCCGAGCCTCGGTGCTCATATGTGCATCACCGGGTCCATGTCGCCGCGATTTCTCCGCTCCTCCCTTGTTCTGATCGGCAGCCTGCTCTGGGCGGCGACCTGGGCCCGCAACGAATCTGGCCGGCTTCAGGTGGGGCCCGGCCGAGAGCTGACCACACTGGCCCAGGCGGCCGAGGTCGCCAGTGAAGGCGAGCTGATCGAGGTCGACGCCGGCGAGTATTTCGGCGACACCGCCGTCTGGACCCAGAAGAATCTGCGCCTGGTGGCCGTGGGTGGGCGGGTCCGCCTGAACGCCGGCGGCCAGGCGGCCGAGGGCAAGGCGCTGTGGGTGGTGCGGGCCGAGGGCCTGCAGGTGCGCGGCTTCGACTTCATAGGCACACGCGTGCCCGACCGCAACGGCGCCGGCATCCGGCTGGAGCGCGGCAGCCTGCTGGTCGAGGACTGCCTGTTCATCGCCAACGAGAACGGCATCATGACCAGCAACGACCCCACGCTGGAGCTGGAGGTGCGCGACAGCGAGTTCGCCTACAACGGCGCCGGCGACGGACTTTCACACCATCTCTACGCCGGCGCCATCGCGAGGCTGACCGTGCGCGGCAGCTACTTCCACCATGCCAATGTCGGCCACCTGCTCAAGAGCCGGGCCCAGCTCAACGACATCCGCTACAACCGGCTGACCGACGAGGTCGGCGGCCGGGCCAGCTACGAGTTGAACCTGCCCAATGGCGGACTGGCCTATGTGATCGGCAACCTGATCCAGCAGAGCGCCAGCACCGAGAACCCGACCCTGGTCAGCTATGGCGAGGAAGGCTACCGCTGGCCGCGCAACGAGCTCTACCTGATCAACAACACCCTGGTGGACCAGCGGCGCAGCGGTGGCAGCCTGCTGCGGGTGGCGCCAGGCAACACCCAGGTGACGGCGGCCAACAACCTGCTGGCCGGCCTGCAGCCACTGGATGCCGCGGCCAGTGGAAATTTCCGCAACAACACGGTGATCGTGTCGGCGGAACTGGTGTCACCCGGCTCCGGCGACTACCGACTCAGGCGACACTCGCGCCTGCGCGGCACGGCCGTGCAAGTTCCACCGCAGGACGGCGTCGTGCTGATGCCCGAAGGCGAGTACAGCCACCCGCACCACTGGATTCCCCTCAAGGGCCCGGCGCGCCAGCCCGGTGCCCTGCAAGCCACGGAATGACACCCCTCGCCTACCCGATGTCCGACCCCATGCAAGCACAAGACCCGTCTTTCGCCACCGGCGCGCCGCGCTTTGCGGACGCTCGCCTCGCAAGCCTCGCGGCCAGCGAAGGCGTGCTGGCCACATGGAAGCAGGCCTTCTCCGCCGGCCGCTCGCCGGCCGAGGTGCTCAAGGCCGTCAGCGGCCGCTTCTCGGTCGGCCTGCGCCTGCCGGATGGCCGCTGCGTGCTGGCGGTCGACCGCTTCGCGGTGGACAGCGTCTGCTACCGCGCCGAAGCCGGCGGCTTGAGCTTCGCGCCGCGCGCCGATGCGCTGGCCGGCGCCGAGCCGGACCTGGATCCGCAGGCGATCTTCGATTACCTGTACTTCCACGTCATCCCGGCGCCGCGCACCATCTACCGCGGCATCCAGCGCCTGCCGGCCGGCCATGTGGCGGTGTTCGAGCAAGGCCAGCTGCGCGTGGAGCCCTACTGGGTGCCGACCTTCCAGGAGGGCGGTCGCGATTCGTTCGACAGCCTGGCGCAGGAATTCCGCGGCCTGCTGCGCGAGGCCGTGGCCTCGCAGCTGGACGGCAGCAAGCCGGCCTGCTTCCTCAGCGGCGGCACCGACAGCTCCACCGTGGCCGGCATGCTCGGCCAGGTGGCGAACCGGCCCGCCGCCAGCTACTCAATAGGCTTCGACGCCGAAGGCTATGACGAGATGGAGTACGCCCGTCTGGCGGCCCGCCATTTCAAGACCGAGCACCACGAGTACTACGTGACGCCGGCCGACCTGGTGGCCAGCATCCCGGCGGTGGCGGCGCATTACGACCAGCCCTTCGGCAACTCCTCCGCCCTGCCCGCCTTCTACTGCGCCAAGATGGCCCGCGAGGATGGCGTCAACCACATCCTGGCCGGCGATGGCGGCGACGAGCTTTTCGGCGGCAACACCCGCTACGCCAAGCAGAAGGTGTTCGGCTGGTACGGCAGCATTCCCGCGGTCTTGCGCCAAGGCTTGCTGGAGCCCATCAGCAGCCTGGGCCTGGTGCGCAGCATCCCTCTGATCAAGAAGGGCGCCAGCTATGTGAACCAGGCCAAGGTGCCCATGCCCGACCGCCTGATGACCTACAACCTGCTGTTCCATCTGGGCCTGCATGATGTGCTGACACCGCAGCTGCTGGCAGCGGTCAACATCGAGGGGCCGGCCGAGCAGCAGCGCGCGCTCTGGCCCCAGGCCCAGGGCAAGGACCTGGTCAACCGCATGCTGGCCTTCGACTGGCGCTACACCTTGGCCGACTGCGACTTGCCCAAGGTCGTAGGCACGACCGGCCTGGCCGGCCTCAGCGTCGGTTTCCCCATGCTGGACGACGGCCTGCTGGCGTTCTCCGAACGGCTGCGCCCGGACTTCAAGCTCAAGGGCCTGCGCCTGCGCTGGTTCTTCAAGGAAGCGCTGCGCGGCTTCCTGCCGGACGAGATCCTCACCAAGAAGAAGCAGGGCTTCGGCCTGCCCTTCGGCGTCTGGACCGCCCGACACGACGGCCTCAAGGCCCTGGCGGGCAAGTCTTTGCACGGCCTGGCCGACCGCGGCATCGTGAGGCGCGAATTCGTGGGCAGCCTGCTCGACGAACGGCTCAGCCAGCACGCCGGCTACTTCGGCGAGATGGTCTGGATCCTGATGATGCTGGAGCAGTGGCTCGCGGCCAAGGCGCCGAACTACCGCATGGCCTGAGCTGCGGGCCTGGAACTCAGGCCCGGCGCAGGTTGGCCAGCATGCGCCAGCCGAAGCGGCTCAACGACCGGTCCCAGGGCGTGAAGCGGTAGATCTGCATCAGGTCGTCGCCCTGGCGGCTGGCGCCCCAGGCGGTGCTGACCGCCGCATCGAAACCCAGGCGGCGCGTCAGCTCGACATTGGCCGGCGAGTAGTCCTCGCCCGGCTTGCCGTTCGGATAGGCGAACAGGCCGACCCGCTCGCCGAGCAATTCTTCCAGGCGCTGCTTGCTGCCCAGGATCTCGGCCTCGGCCGCCGGCTCATCCAGCTTGGCCAGGATGGGATGGGACAGGGTGTGGGCGCCGATCTGCATGCCGGCACGGCGCAGTTCGACCACCTGTTCGGAACTCATCATCAGATCGGTCGGCAGCTCGACCTGCGCCAGCTGGGCGATCTGCCCGCACAGCTCCAGGCGCCGCGCCACCGGCTGGTACTTGACCTGGCCGACCAGGCTGCGGACCGCCGCGCGACGGTCCTCGATGCTGGCGAGCGGATGGCGGCCCAGGTCCAGCGAGCTGAGGTCCAGCTCGGCCAGGCGGCAGGCCCGTACCGTCTCGATCAGGCTGTCGTTCCACATGCGGCCACCGTCCAGGAACCCGGTGGAGATGAAGAAGGTGGCGGTCAGGCCATGCTTCTGCAGGATGGGCAGGGCCACCTCGCGGTTGTCGGCGTAGCCGTCGTCGAAGGTGATGCTGAGCGGGCGGCTCGGCAGGCTGCCATCGGCCAGGCGGCGCGCCGCCTCGTCCAGCGGCAGCACATGGAACCAGCGGGCGAGCCGGCCGCACAGCTCGTCGAAGCGGGCCGCGTGCATCTCGTCGGGGAACAGCGGGTCCACCTCGGGCACGACCCGGTGGAACATCAGCACCGACAGGCGCGAGCGCGGGCCGGCGGGCGCCGCCCAGGCGAGCAGGTTGCGAAGCAGCATCAGCCTATCCTCAAGCCGAACAGCGTCTTGCGCTTGCCGACGGTTGCCGGGTCGGCCGCCTCGGCAGCCTCCTCCATCCAGGCCTTGCGGGCCATCCAGCGGCGCGCCAGCACCACCAGCACCATGATGTTGTATGGCAGGTCGTAGTAGGACAGGCTCAGGAAAGCCCCCCCCACCGCATAGCCGGCCAGGCTCACCTGGGCCATGGCGCCCAGCGGCGCCAGCCAGGCGGTCTCGGCCTGCCTGGCCGCCTCGACACGCAGCTTGCCCGCCGAGCGCCAGACCAGGAACCAGAAGACCAGGAACAGGATGAGGCCGATGAAGCCATGCTCGCCCAGCACCATGAAGTAGATGCTGTGGGCCGCCCGGCAGTCGGTGGGGATCGGCGAATACACGGCGCAGACCTCGGGCACCGAGACCATGAAGCCGGCGCCGAAAAGGCGGTCCTTGGCGATGTTCCAGGCCATCATCCAGGCGTTCAATCGCTGGTTCGCCGAATCATCCTGGTCATAGGTCTTGATCGTGGACATGCGCTCGGTCCACGAATCGGGCATGAAGATGATCACGAGCACGCCCAGGGCCAGCATGACCAGGCCGGCACGGGCCCGGTGTGGGCCACGCCACCACATGACCAGGGCCATGGCCGTGATCGCCAGCAGAGCCCCCCGGGACTGACTGCCGATGGCGGCCACCGCGCAGAGCACCATCGAGGCCACCAGGCCGCGGCGCACCCACAACTTGTCGCTGGTCATCTGCAGGAAGCGCATCAGCGGGATGACCATCACCAGCGCCAGCGCCACCTCGTTGTTGCCATAGATGTAGGTGCCGTCCGGACCCCACACGCGGTACGTACCCCCGGTAGCCAGGGTGAAAAGACCGCCCTTGACGCCGTAGATGCCGACCGAACCCACCATCACCCAGGCCAGCGCCACGATGTGCTGGCGCGAATACAGGACGAACAGCGCGACCAGGATCATCAGGTCGATCTTCATCACGCGGTTCCACAGCGCGAAGCTGGGATCGAAGCGCATCGAGAACGGCAGCGTGATGCACATCCAGGCCATGAACATCGACAGCACCACCATCTCGGGGCTGAAGCGGAAGTTGCGCCGGTCACTGGTCGCCAGCAGGCCGATCAGCGTCGACACCGCCATGATGGCGGCCACCGGCGCATCGGCCAGCCGCCAGGTCAGCGCATGCGGGTTCATCAGGCTGATCCAGGTCCAGCCCAGCACACCCAGGGCAGGATGGCGCAGGCCCAGGAAGGCCAGCGTCGCGATGGCGGCCACCACGGCCAGGGTGAACATGGCTTAGCGGCCTATCGGCAGGTATTCGATACCCATGGCGCGGACCAGTTCGGGCTCGTACAGATTGCGCCCGTCAAAGATCACAGGGGTACTCAGCTCTTGCTGGATCGCATCGAAATCCGGGCTGCGGAACTCCTTCCACTCGGTCACGATCAACAAGGCATCGGCGCCCTTGATCGCGTCCATGGCGCTCTCCACGATGCTCAGCCGCGGCGTGCCTTCCAGCACACGGGCGGCTTCCTGCTGCGCCACCGGGTCATAGGCCCGGACCGCGGCGCCGCGGCGCACCAGCTCGTCGATGATGACGCGGCTCGGAGCCTCGCGCATGTCGTCGGTATCGGGCTTGAAGGCCAGGCCCCACAGCGCAAAGGTCTTGCCTTGGAGGTCCTCGCCGAAGCGGCGCACCACCTTGTCCACCAGCAGGCGCTTCTGCGTCTCGTTGACCGATTCGACCGCGCTCAGCAGTTCCAGCGGCATGCCGCAATCGGCGGCGGTGCGGACCAGGGCCTTGACGTCCTTGGGGAAGCAGGAACCGCCGTAGCCGACGCCGGGATAGAGGAACTGCGTGCCGATGCGCGGGTCGCTGCCAATGCCCTGGCGCACCAGCTCGATGTCGGCGCCCAGGCGCTCGGCCAGGCGCGACAGCTCGTTCATGAAGCTGATGCGCGTGGCCAGCATGGCGTTGGCGGCGTACTTGGTGAATTCGGCGCTGCGCGGATCCATGACCAGCAGGCGGTCGCGGTTGCGCACGAAGGGGGAGTACAAGGCTCGCATCAGCAGGGTCGCACGCTCGTCGTTGCTGCCGACGATGACGCGGTCCGGCCGCATGAAGTCGGCCACGGCCGCGCCCTCTTTCAGGAACTCCGGGTTGGACACCACGGCGAAGTCGAGCTTGACGCCGCGCTTGTCCAGCTCGGCCTGGATGGCGGCCTGAACCTTGTCGGCCGTGCCCACCGGCACCGTGCTCTTGTCGACCACGACCTTGTAGTCGGTCATCAGGCGACCGAGGCTGCTGGCCGCGGCCAGCACGTATTTCATGTCGGCCGAGCCGTCTTCGTCCGGCGGCGTGCCGACGGCGATGAACTGCAGCGTGCCATGGGCCACGGCGCGCTCGGCCTCGGTGGTGAAGTCCAGGCGGCCGGCAGCCATGTTCCGCTGCACCAGCTCATGCAGGCCGGGCTCATGGATGGGGATGCCCCCTTCCTTGAGGATCTTGATCTTGGCCGGGTCGACGTCCAGGCACAGCACATGGTTGCCCATCTCCGCGAGGCAGGCGCCGGTCACCAAGCCCACATAGCCTGAACCAATGACGGTAACTTTCATCTTGCTCGATCCGGTTCTTTGTTCCCGCGCGAGTATCGCGCCTCGGGCCGCCTGGCTCGCCCAGGAAGCTCACGGCAGGTCGCTGTGTCGCTGCCCAGCGTGAAATCCTTCAGGCGCGCCCTGCCCTGGCCAGGCGCGTAAACAACTCGCGCTGGGCGTCACTGGTCGCCTGCCAGCTGAATCCTTCGGCATAGCGGCGCACCAGGCCGCGGTCCGTGGCCTTGGCCAACTGGGCCGCAATGCCCTCGGCAAAGGCCGGGCCGGTGCGTTGCTCGACCAACTGCCCGACCCGAGGATCGGTCACGACTTCGGGCGTGCCCCAGATGCTGCTGGCCACCACCGGCGTTCCGCAGGCCATGGATTCCAGCAGCACATTGGCCCAGCCCTCGCGACTGCTCGCCAGCACGAACAGGTCAGCTGCGCTGTACCAGCGGTAGAGCTCGGTATTGGGCTGCGGGCCGGCGAAGATCACGCGGTCGGCCACGCCCAGCTGCTGGGCCAGCGCCCGCAAGGCACCCTCTTCCTCGCCCTGGCCGACAAAGACCAGGCGGGCCTCCGGCAGCCGGGGCGCGAGCTGGGCCAGCGCCTCTATCGTCAGGTGATGGCCCTTGCGCTCTATCAGGTAGCCGACGCTGATGATCCAGGGCCCCGGTCCCTTGAGGCCCAGCGCTTCGCGGGCCTCCTGGGAATCGACCGGCCGGAAGCGCTCGAGGTCCACGCCGTTGCGGAACACATTGAGCTTCTGCTCGGGCAGGCCCCAGCCGCGCAGCACGTCCATCAGCGCATTGCAGACGCCGATGGAGGCATCGGCCTGCAAGGCCGCCTCATGGATGCGGCGCTTGGCGCGTGGGTACGCGGGGATGAGGTTCAGGTCGGTGCCGCGGGCCGTGATCGTCAACGGTTTGCCGTAGCGCTTTGCCAGCTGGGCCGCCGCCACGCCATCGGGGTAGTAGTAGTGGGCGTCGATGACGTCGAAGTCGAAGCCCTCGTCGAGCAGCTGGTCGATGGCGCGGATCGCGGCACGGGCCAGCGAATCCGGCGCCATGTACATGCCGACCTTGGGCGGCAGCAGGTAGCGCGGATGCAGCACGTCCAGGCCGTTGCGCTGCTCGCGCCTGGGCGTGGCCGCCATCTTGGCGTACTCGCCGAAGCGCGGATGGGTGAACGGAAACCAGGGCACGGGCGCCACCACCTTGGCCTCGATGCCACCGCCCTTGAGCAGCTCGCGCAACCGGGTCTCGACGAAGATGCCGTGGCCCGGCCTCACGCTGCTCGGGTAGAGCGTGGAGAAGGTCAGCAGACGCAGCGGACGGTTGCTCATGATGCTTTGACAGCCCGCAGGCCGTCGAACAGGCCGACGACGCGGCGGGCATGCTGGCTCCAGGTCAGGCCGCGGCGAGTGATGACCGCGCTCGCGTTTGCTGCCACCTTCTCGCGCAGGCCGGCATCGGCCAGCAGCGCGTCCAGCGCCTTCTCTATGCCCTGGTCGTCGTCGGGACGGTAGAGCACCGCATCCTCGCCGTCGCTCAGGATCTCGTGGTGGTTGGGCTGGTCCGGCGCCACGATGGCCTTGCCCAGCGCCAGGTACTCGAACAGGCACAGCGGCGAGGCATATGGCACCAGGGCCGTCTGCAGCGCAATGTCGAAGGCCATGGACAGGGCCGGCACGCGCTCGCGCGGCACGGCGCCGGTGAAGCTCAGCTGCTGCGGCACTCCCAGCTCGGCCGCGCAGGCCTCGATTTCCGCGCGGGCCGGACCGTCGCCTATCACCAGCAGATGCACGTTCTGCCTGGGGTCCTGGGCCGCCACCCATTTCATGATGCGGTCCAGGCGGTCCCATTCACGGACGAAGCCGGTGAAGCCCACGACCAGGCGGCCCTCCAGGCCCAGCTCGGCCTTGGCAGCAGCCGACGTGGGCAAATGCTCGAAGTGCGCCGGGTTGATGCCGTTGGGGATCACATGGATGCGGGCGGGATCGACACCGATGCTGACCATGTAGTCGGCCAGCACCTGGGTCACGGGCAGGATGCAGTCAGCCTGGCGCCAGACATAGCGCTCGATGCGGTGAGCCAGGCCCGGCATGGCCAGGCCGCCGTACTGTGCGCGCTCCACGGCCATGGGCGCATTGACCTCCAGCACCAGCGGAATGCCGAAGCGCTTCTTCGCCCAGACGCCCGCCAGCAGGAACAGGTTGTAGCGCTCGTACAGGCCCTCGGGCTTGTGCTCGCGGATGACCTGCGCGAGGCGGCGGTAGGCGACGAAGGAATAGGCGATCTCGGCCAGCTCGTAGACCGGTCGGGGCAGCCAGGTCTTGAGCCGGCCGACCCAGCCGGCGCTGCCACCGCTGGCCGAGGCCGCCGCGGCATGGACGGCCGGCGCGCTCTCGACCACGGTATGGCCGTTGGCCCGCAGGCCGCGGATCATCTCCTCGATGTGGGTCGACTGGCCGTCGCGCGACGCGGTGCGGTGGTGATAGACGATTCTCATGGGGTCGGTGCCGGGCTCAGGCCGCGCGCGAGACATTGCGCAGGAAGGCGTCGAACATCAGCAGCGTCCACAGCGGCGTGCTGTGGTCGTGCAGGCCGCTCTCGTGCTGCTCGACCAGGCGGGTGATCTCCTGGCGGTTGAACCAGCCGGTCTGGACCAGTTCGCCGCCGTCGTCCAGCAAGGCGCTGCGCACACGCTGTCGCAGCGGACCGCGCAGCCAGCGGGCCAGCGGCACGGCAAAGCCCATCTTGGGCCGGTACAGCACGTCGTTCGGCAGCAGCGGCTCCATGGCCTTCTTGAAGAACATCTTGCCCTCGCCGTTGCGCAGCTTCAGGTCCGAGGGCAGCGTGGCCAGCCATTCGATCAGGTGGTGGTCCATCAGCGGCTCGCGCACTTCCAGGCTGTGGGCCATGCTGGCGCGGTCGACCTTGGTGTTGATGTCGCCGACCAGGTAGGTCTTGTAGTCGATGTACTGGATCAGGGCCAGCGGATCGTCGGTGCCGGCCTTGGCCGCATGCCGCTCGAACAGTTCGATGGCGTTGTAGCCCTGCAATTCGCGGTGCAGCTCGGGGCTGAACAGGCGCTGGCGCGCGGGCTCGCGCACCAGGCCCATGGTGTTGAAGTAGGCCTGTACCGAGTTGCGCGCCATGGCCTGGAAGGTGGTCTTGGCGCGGAACATGCGCGGCGCCCAGTCGGCCTTGGGATAGATCTGGCCCAGCATGCCGAACAGCGGGCGGCGCAGCCCGGCCGGCAGGCTGCTGCGCATGCGCTCTTCCATCATGTGCAGCTTGTAGCGGCGGTAGCCGCCCATGCTCTCGTCCCCGCCGTCGCCGCTCAGGGCCACCGTCACATGCTTGCGCGCCAGCTGGCAGACCCGGTAGGTCGGAATGGCCGAGCTGTCGGCATAGGGCTCGTCGTACAGATGGGCCAGCGTGTCTATCAGGTCGAAGTCGTCGCTGCCGACGATCTCCAGCCGGTGATTGGTGCGGTAGCGGTCGGCCACCATCTTGGCGAATTCCGACTCGTTGAACTGCGGATCGTCGAAGCCGATGGAGCAGGTGTTGACCGGGTCGTCCATCAGCCCTGCCATCGCCGCGACCACGGCGCTGGAATCGACTCCGCCGGACAGGAAGGCGCCCAGCGGCACTTCCGACTTGAGACGCACCTTGACCGCCTCGGTGACCCGGTCGCGCAGCTCGGCGCTGGCATCGGCCAGGCCGATCTGGCGGTCCAGCGTGAAGCGCACATCCCAGTAGGCCCGCGGCGTCGGTGCCGACTTGCCGCGCTCGAACAGGATGCAGTGGCCGGGCTCCAGCTTGCGCGCCTGCTTGAACACACAGCGCGGCTCGGCCACATAGCCCAGCGCGAAATACTCTTCAAGGGCCAGCGGGTCGATGGTGCGCGGCAGGCCGCCATGCGCCATCAGGCTCTTGAGCTCGGAACCGAACAGCAGCCAGCCGTCGTCCAGCAGCGCGTAGTGCATGGGCTTGACGCCCATGCGGTCGCGGGCCATGAACAAGCAGCCGCGGCGCCGGTCGTGGATGGCGAAGGCGAACATGCCGCGCAGGTGCTGCACGCAGTCTTCGCCCCAGCGCTCCCAGGCGCGGACGATGGTCTCGCTATCGCTCTTGGTGCGGAAGCGGAAGCCCTCGGCCTGCAGCTCGGCCATCAGCTCCTGGTAGTTGTAGATCTCGCCGTTGAAGACCAGGCTGACCGAGCGGTCGTCGTTGAAGATCGGTTGCTGGCCGGTAGCGATGTCGATCACCGACAGGCGGCGGTGGCCAAAGCCCAGGCCCGGCTCCAGGTGCAGGTCGCCTTCGTCCGGGCCGCGGTGGTGCTGCGACTCGTTCATCCGGTGCAGTCGCTCCCGCTCCGGCAGGCGCGACTCACGCGTATCGAAAAGCCCGGTAATGCCACACATGTCTTGGGTCCTCAGCGGCGCGGCGCGCCGTCGTAAATCGCCTGGTAGGCCGCCACCATGCGGCCCAGGCTGAACTGTTCCTGGACACGGCGATGGGCGGCCTGCCCAAGCGCCGCTGCCCGCTCGGGACGGCTGAGCAGGGATTCCAGCGCCTCGGCCAGCGCCTCGGCATCGGCCGGCGGCACCAGCAGGCCCTCCTGGCCGCTTTCAAGCAGCTCCGGCGTACCGCCGACGGCCGTGGCCACGATGGGCCGGGCGCAGGCCATGGCCTCCAGCACCGTGTTGCTGATGCCCTCGGCACGCGAAGGCAGGGCATAGATGTCGAACCAGCGCATCAGCCGCGCCACGTCGCTGCGGTCGCCCGGCAGCCAGCACAGCTCGGCCAGGCCGGCCTCGGCCAGGCGCTGCCGCGCGGCTTCGAGCTGCACACCGCCGCCCAGCATGGCCAGGCGGACCCGGCCCGCCAGTTCAGGCGCGCGCTGCAACAGCAGGATGAAGGCCTCGACGAGGTTGAGCGGATCCTTGATCGGATGCATGCGGCCGACCGCGCCGATGACCAGATGTTCGCCCGGCTTGAACGGCCAGTCGGCCGGCGGTGTTTCGCCCGGGTCGCGCGGGGCGAACTTGGCGGTGTCCACGCCGTTGTAGAGCTGATGGACTCGCTTGGGCGCCACGCCCACGCGCTCGGTCAGGTAGCGCTGCAGGTCCTTGGACAGGGCGATGAAGCCGTGGACAAATGGTGCGTACAGGCGCCGCCAGCGACGCGGGCCGGCCGCCTTGCCGTCGGGGTCGGAGATGTCGTAGCCATGCTCGCCATGAAGCCGCAGCGGCACACGCGCGGCCCAGGCCGGCACAGCGAATTCCAGCGCTCCCAGGTTGCGCGTGTGGACCACGGTGGGCCGCAGCTCACGCAGCAGGCGGTACAGACGCGGATAGAGCCAGAAGCCCTGCCCCGGCTGCTTGCCCAGGCCGAAGAACTGGGTGCCCGGCGCGGTCACGCGCTCCTTGAAGGCCGTGACCTCGGTCAGCGCCACGACCGCGTGGCGGTAGGCCGTCATCCCGTTGATCAGGTTGACGACCCCGTTCTCCAGGCCACCGGTATCGAATCGATGCAGCACATGGACAACCAGCGGGCGCGTATCGACCGACACCACCATTGCCGCTGCCTCAGAGGCGCCACACCTTGTAGCCTGCCTCGCCCAGGGCCTTGGCGTCGAACGCCGCCTTCACGTCGATGAAGGCGCCGCCCTTGACCAGCTTCTTGCCAATGTCTTCCATCGACAGGCCGGCGTATTCCTTGTGCGAGACCGCGGCCACGATGGCGTCGGCGCGCGGCAGCTCGTCCCAGGACAGCAGGCGCACACCGTACTCGTGCATCGCTTCCTCGGCTTCGGCTTGGGCGTCGGTCACGCAGACCTCGACGCCATAGCTCTGCAGTTCCTTGATGATGTCGATCACCTTGGAGTTGCGCAGGTCGCCGCAGTTCTCCTTGAAGGTCAGGCCCAGCACATTGACCTTGGCGCCCTTGATGTAGCTGCCGGCGGCGATCATGTGCTTGATGGTCTGCTCGGCGATGAACTTGCCCATGCCGTCATTGATGCGGCGGCCGGCCAGGATGACCTGCGGGTGGTAGCCCAGCATGTCGGCCTTGTGGGTCAGGTAATACGGGTCCACGCCGATGCAGTGGCCGCCCACCAGGCCCGGCTTGAACTTCAGGAAGTTCCACTTGGTGCCGGCGGCTTCCAGCACCTCGGAGGTGTCGATGCCAATCTTGTCGAAGATGATGGCCAGCTCGTTCATCAGCGCGATGTTGAGGTCGCGCTGGGTGTTCTCGATCACCTTGGCGGCCTCGGCGGCCTTGATGCTGGAGGCGCGGTGCACGCCGGGGATGATGATGGTCTCGTAGAGCTTGGCCACCTTGTCCAGCGTCTCGGCCGTGTCGCCGGAGACGATCTTCAGGATCTTGGTCAGCGTGTGTTCCTTGTCGCCCGGGTTGATGCGCTCGGGGCTGTAGCCGACGTTGAAGTCCTGCTTCCACTTCAGGCCCGACTCGCGCTCCAGCACCGGGATGCAGACCTCTTCGGTGGCGCCCGGATAGACCGTCGATTCATAGACGACGGTGACGCCCTTCTTCATGTGTCGGCCGACGCTGGTGCTCGATCCGATCAGCGGCTTGAAATCGGGGATATGGGCCTCGTCCACCGGCGTGGGCACGGCCACGATGATCATGTCGGCCTCGGCCAGCAGGGCCGGGTCGGCGGTGTAGACCGCGTGCTTGGCTTCCTGCACCTGCTCGTCGGTCAGCTCGCGCGAAGGGTCGGTGCCGCGCTGGCAAGCCTCCACCTTGGGCACCGAGATATCGAAGCCGATGGTGCGCATGTGCTTGCCGAATTCCACCACCAGGGGCAGGCCCACATAGCCCAGGCCGATCACTGCAACCGTCGTCGTCATCTTGAATCCTCTATCTCAACTTCTGTTCTTGCAAAACTTTGAGCCCGGCGCCGGGCACTTCAGGGTCGGCTGCCGCGCGACGCCTGCAACTGCCGTTCGATGGCCGGCCAGTTCTCGCTCAGGAACTGCCGCAGGCGCTGCTCGGAACGGCCGCTATTTTCTTCGTCCTTGTCGGTATACACGGTGACAGCGGCCGAATCGTCACCGCGTCCCAACAAACGGGAGGCCGCCGTGTAAAGCTTGACGCGGATGTCGCTGCTGGTCACATGGCCGTCGACCCAGAAAAACTGCCAGACCACCAGGCGGGAGTCGCCGAGCTGGGCCAGCGGACGCAGCTCACCGGTGCGCACGGCCGTGCTGCCGGAAAGAGGCAGTTCAAGGCGCGTGGCCGATTCGCTGACCCGGGCCCATTGCTTGTCGTAGGACAGGACCAGCATGTTCTGCGAATTGGCCAGCTTGCTGTCGTAGCCCTGCTGCCGGTAGTAGGCCAGGTGCAGGCCGACACGCTCGCTGCCGCGGCCATAGACCGTCTGCAGCGTACCGGCCGGCTTCTGGAATACCGGTGACCAGTCGCCCAGCGCGGCGGCGCCGGATCGCCAACCGGCCAGGGCTGGGGCGCTCAGCAAAATGTCCCGCGGACCGGTCTGGCGGTTCAGCCAATCCAGCGCCAAGCGGGTGCCCAGCAGCCCCAGCAGGGCCGCCAGCATCCAGGGCCAGATCGACGCGGCAGCCCCGGCTGGCACGACGGGCAGGTCCGAGGCGGTCACCAGTTGCTCGTCCGGGTCGCTGAAGCGGGCGCCGATCGAGAACATGGCCAGCATGACGATGCCGAAGAACACCCAGCCGTAGATCAGGTGGTCCACGCCCACCGCCAGCTTGTTGCCCGAGACATGGCCCAGCATGACGATGCCGTAGGCCCGCATCCAGTTGGCGACGATGGGCAGCAGGATGGCCACGCCGATGAAGATCAGGCGCTTGCGCATCGAGCGGTAGTTCAGGTACGCGAACAGCGTGCCGACCATCAGCGAGGCAATCAGGTAGCGCACGCCGCTGCAGGCCTCGACCACCGACCAGTTGCCCGATGGGATCACGAACTGCAGGCCTTCACGGTAGACCGGAATGCCGGTGAATCGCAGGGCCGCCACGGTGAAGTCGGCCGTGCTCTCCATCAGCATGGGCATCATGAATTCGCCGATGGGCACGCAGAAGAACAGGAAGCCCAGCGGGAACGCGATGTGCCAGGCGACCTCGCGGCCCAGCACCAGCGGCACGGCCATCACGATCATGGCCACCACGGCCAGTTGCGTCACCGAATTGGTCGACACCAGCTCGCCCAGCAGCCAGCCCACGGCCAAGAGGGCGAGCGGCAACACCATCAGTGGCCAGGCCTTGGGCACCAGGGCAGCCAGCGATTGGCGGCGGCGCCAGATCAGCCACAGCGAGATGGGCGGCACGACGAAGGCATGGGCGAAGGTCTCGGAGCGCTCCCAGATCACGACCATGGCCATCAGCGTGTCACGGAACAGCCAGCCCAGTCCCAGCAGCAGCACGAGCAGCGCTGCCAGGGGCTGGCGCCAATGCGGCGGAATCCCGGCAATGGCGGGCTTGGGCATCACACGGCTCATAGGGCCATTTCCTCGGGCGAGCGGTTCAGATAGGAATCCAGGCCGGACAGCTGTGCGGTCCAGGCATAGGACTGCAGCACGCGCTGGCGTCCGGCGGCGCCCACGGCGACGGCTTCGGCACGGGCGTCAAGCAGCCGCTCGACCTCGCGGACATAGTCCTCGGTCGTTTCGGCAGCAATCAGTTCGCGACCTTCAACGACGTCCAGCGCCTCGACACAGCTGCGCGCAGCAACCACCGGGCGGGCCATGGCCATGGCCTCGAGCACCTTGTTCTGAACGCCGCGCGCCAGCCGCAGCGGCGCGACCACCACGGCCGCATGCTGCAACCAGGGCCGCACATCGGGCACGGTGCCGGTCACGTTGACATGCTCGCCGGCCAGGGCCTGGACCGCGGGCGTGGGGCTGCGGCCGACGATATGGAAGCGCAGCTGTGGCCGGCGTTCGCGCAGCCGCGGCAGCACCTCGGTGGCGAACCACTGGACCGCGTCCACATTGGGCCAGTAGTCCATGGCGCCGGTGAACACCACCGGCGTCTCGCCCGCGGCATAGGGCGACTCGCGGCCCTCGGCCGGCTCGAAGAACTGGGCATCGACGCCATTGCACAGGGCCTTGACCGGGGCCTGGGCCGATTGCGGCGAAAGGCGGCGGAACAAGGCCACTTCCTTGTCGGTCACGAAGAAGGAGCAGCGCGCCTTGGCGGCGACGGCCGACTCGTAGGCCAGCAATCGCTCGCCTTCGCGGCGATACAGCCAGGACATCGGCCAGGCATGGGCGGCGCCGTAGTCGGTCCACTTGGCCGAATCGACGTCGACGAAGTCCACCAGCATGGGCAGCTGCGGCAGCAGCTCGGCGTACTGGGCCATGGACGAGGAGAACACGACGACAGAATCGATCTTGCCGCTGGCGCCCAGCTCGCGCACCCATTGGGCGAGGCCGGCATCTCGGTAGTACGGCAGGCTCAGCGCCTCGCCCGACAGCAGTCCGCGCAGGCTGGCCAGCTTGGCACGCGAGGGGTGCAGCCGGGCCACGTGCAGGCCGGCGCACATGGCACGCAGCGTGTCCACATGCTGCTCGTCTTCCGGGTCGTCGACGAAGGTGCCCAGATAGACCTGGTGGCCGGCCAGCAGGTGCTTGAGCAGGTGGAAGGAGCGCACCTTGTCGCCCTTGTTGGGCGGGTAAGGCAGGCGGTGGACTAGCAGCAGGACGTTGGCCATGACTATGCGGGCGTCAGCCGAGGCTGCGCACGATCTTGGGCCCCAGCCAGTTGGCCACGCCAATGGGCAGGCGGCGCCAGGTCTTGATCAGGAGCTGGTACTTGGCGTTGTTGGGGTTGTTCTGCGGAATCGCCTCGCGCTTGTAGAGGCGGTATTCGTAGACCAGGGGCGTGGGCTCGAAGCCCCAGTTCTTCTTGAACGAATAGGAACCCGTGCCCTGCTTGCTGCGGCCATAGTCGAACAGCTTGAGGCCGCGCTCGCAGGCGCGGCGCATCAGCTCCCAGTACTTGAAGTCGTTGGCCGCCAGGTCGCGCGCCGCCTCGTCGTCACCGGCGTAGTAAGGCAGGACCTCATCGCGGAAGTAAAAGCTCAGCACCGAGCTGAGCGGCCGCCCGTTCGCGTCGCTGACGGTCAGCACCTCGGCGTCGGCGCCGAATTCCTTCAGCAGCGCCTCGAACCAGCGGCGTGGCATGGCCGGCGTGCCGTGGCGGTGGACGTTGTCGGCATAGAGGGCGAAGAAGCGGCCGGCGTCGGAGTCGACCTGGCTCTGCAGGCCGTTCTTGATGCCCTTGCGCACCATTGCGCGCTGCTTGCGCGGGATGGCATTCATATTGGCCTCCTCGGTATCGAGGATGGGCTTGCGGAAGGTGACGTAGAGGTCCTGGCGCGGCCAGTCGTCGTGACGGCCCTGCATCTGGCGCATCTCCAGATGCTCGGCACCCACCCCGCGAGCAATCCTGTCGGCCTCGGCCTCCAGCGCAGCGGCGGCTTCGTCGTCCAGGGCCAGCACGCCGCCATAGACCGCAAACGGCAGGCTCGCGACCGAATGGCCGAACAGCCGGCTCTTGACCTCGGCCAGCGGCAGCACGCCCACCACCTGCCCTGCCCTTTCGGCGAACAGGAAGAAGCAGGCATGGCCCCAGACCTCGCTGATCACCTGCTGCCAGCCGCCGCGGTGGAAGAAGGTGGCTTGAGGCTGGGCAAGCACGAACTCGTCCCAGCGACGCAGGCTCTCAGCGTCCTGCAGCGGCAGGCGCTTGACGACCGTGGCGGTGCTCATGTCGCCGCCGCGGGGCTCAGCGACTCGGCGCGACGACCCAGGAAGATCTCATCCATGCGCCCCCACTCGAAGTCGCGCAGCAGCCGGGCGATGCGGCCTTCCATGCGATCGATGTTGACGTAGTGGCGGAAGCGGGTCTTGGCGTCAATGCCGGCGACACGCGGCTGGCCGGCGTCGATCTCCCAAGGATGGAAGTAGAAGATCGCCGACTGCTGCTCGCCCTCGTTGACGCGACCCACCATCCAGCGCGACAGGGCGTAGGGCAGCAGGCGGAAATAGCCGCCGCCGCTGGACGGCAGGTTGCGGCCGGCCAGGCGCAGCGTGGTGGGAGGAATCTCGAGCAGGCCTTCGCGCACCGGATAGGCGAAGCGCGGGGCGTCGGGCATGCCGTAGTGGTCGTGTCGGACCGGGTAGACGCTGGAGCTGTAGCGGTAGCCTTCTTCCAGCAGCACGTCGAAGGCCCAGAGATTGGCCTCGCCGATGGAAAAGCTCGGCGCGCGATAGCCCAGCACCTGCACGCCGCCAATGTCTTCCAGCAGCTTCTTGGCGCGACCGACATCGTCGGAGAAGGCCGCGCGGTCCAGGTCGCTGGCGCGCTGGTGGCCATAGCCGTGGCTGGCCAGCTCGTGGCCGCCCGCCACGATGTCCCGCACCAGCTGCGGATAGCGTTCCGCCACCCAGCCCAGGGTGAAGAACGTGGCCTGCCGACCGGTTTCGGCCAGCAGGGCCAGGATGCGCTGCACGTTGCGCTCGACGCGGCATTCGCGGGCGTCCCATTCGCTGCGGGCGATGTAGGGCGCCATGGCAGACACCTGGAAGTAGTCCTCCACGTCAACGGTCATCGCATTGCGCACTCGGGCGCCATGCTGGGTGGGCATCAACATCTCGACAGCCTTGTGGTTTGTGCTCTGGGCCGGGCCAACCACTGCCACAGGTCGGCAGCGATGCGTTCGGCCGTGTGACCGTCCCAGTACTCGGGCACGCGGCCGCGCTTGCCCTGGCCGGCCAGGATCTCGGCCACGCCCCGCAGGATGGCCTCGCGGTCCAGGCCGACCATGGTGTTGGTGCCCTGCTCCACCGTGATCGGGCGCTCGGTGTTCTCGCGCGCGGTCAGGCAGGGCACGCCCAGGGCGGTGGTTTCTTCCTGCAGGCCTCCGGAGTCGGTCAGCACCAGGGTGGCGCCGGCCATCAGGCCCAGCATCTCCAGGTAGCCCTGCGGCGGCAGCACGGCCACGCGGGTCGGATCGAGCAGGCCCTTGAGACCGAATTTCTCGATGTTGCTGCGGGTGCGTGGATGCATGGCGAACACGATGGGCAGGTCGCGCGACACCGTGTCCAGCACCTCCAGCAGATGCGTCAGCGACTCGGCCGTGTCCACGTTGGACGGCCGGTGCAGCGTGACCACGGCATAGCCCTTGGGATGCTGCAGGAGGCCCGGATCCAGGTGGTGCGCGGCCAGGGTCTCGGCCGGCGGACGGGCATGGGGACGGCTGGCCTCCAGTGAATCGATCATCACGTTGCCGGCGAAGACCACGCGCTCCTCGGCAATGCCTTCGCGGACTAGGTTGGCCAGGGCGCTGCGCTCGGTGGTGTACAGCCGATCCGCGACCTGGTCGGTCAGCAGGCGGTTGATCTCCTCCGGCATCTTGCGGTCGTAGCTGCGCAGGCCCGCTTCGACATGCGCGACCGGGATGTCCTTCTTGACCGCCACCAGCGTGCAGGCCAGCGTGGAGTTCACATCGCCGACCACCAGCACGCAGCTGGGCTTGTGTTCGTCCAGCGCCGGCTCGAAGCGCTTCATCACCTCGGCCGTCTGCACCGCATGGCTGCCCGAGCCCACTTCCAGGTTGATGTCCGGCGTCGGCAGGCCCAGGTCGACGAAGAGCTTCTTGCTCATGTCGGTGTCGTAGTGCTGGCCGGTGTGAACCAGCAGCGCCGGGATGGGCGGCTGGTGCTGGGCCAGCGCGCGCAAGATCGGCGCCATCTTCATGAAATTGGGACGGGCACCGACGATGCACATCACCGGGGCCATCGTCAGGCGGCTCGCTTGCTGCTCGCTCATTCGCGTGTCTCGGTCGTGGTGGGCCGCACGGCCTTCACCAGCTTCTGCAACAGACCCAGGGTCTGCAGATTGATCTTCTCCAGCCGTTGCAGGCTGGCCTCCAGCCGCTGGAATCGCTCCAGTTGCTGGCTTTGGCTCATGGCCGCCAGCTCGCCGTCCAGCCGGCTCATCTCGCTGTCGCGCAGATCCAGGTCGAGCTCGATGTCGCCGGTCAGCGACTCGACCTCGTCCAGCTTGCTGGACAGCGATTTCTTGGGCGTGGCAGTTTCGGCTTCGATGTCGCGCAGCACTTCCTGCACATCGCCGGCTTCCAGGTGGGTCTTGCCGGCCATGAAACCCAGCAGCAGCAGCCGGTCGCACAGCGAGTTGATACGGCGCGGAATGCCCTGGCTGGCCTTGTATATGGCCGGGAACGCCTCGGGTTCGAACGAAGGCTTGCCGGTGCTGCCGGCGCATTTGAGGCGGTGCTCGATGTAGCGCTGGGTCTCATCCTCGTCCAGCGGCCCGATGTGGCAGGTCGCCGCCACACGCTGGCGGAACTGCTCCATTTCGGGTCGCTGCAGGATGCCTCGGAATTCGGGTTGGCCGACCAGGAAGGTCTGCAAGAGCGACTGGTTGCTGAACTGGAAGTTGGACAGCATGCGCAGTTCCTCGACCGCGCGTGCGCTGAGGTTCTGCGCCTCGTCGACGATCAGCAGGCAGCGCTTGCCCTGGCTGACCTGGCTGACGAAGAAGGCCTCCAGCGTCATCAGCAGCTCGGACTTGGGCAGGTCCTTGACCCGCACGCCGAAGGCCGCGCCGACCATGCGCAGCGTGTCCTCGGCGTCGAGCTGCGTCGTGACCAGATTGCCTATCACCACGTTGCTGCGGTTGAGGCTGTCCAGCAGGCCGCGCAGCAGCGTGGTCTTGCCGGCACCGATCTCGCCGGTGATGACGATGAACCCGTCGTTGCGCAGCACGCCATAGTCCAGATAGGCCTTGGCCCGGCGGTGCTGCTTGCTGCCGAAATAGAAGTTCGGATCCGGGCTCAGCTGGAAGGGCTTGCTGCTGAGGCCGTAGAAGGCTTCGTACATGGACGGCTAGAACTGCTGAGTGAGGGTGGCGGTGGCGGCGTTCTCGCGGTAGGCCCGGAGATTGCTGTTGAACCGTGAATGCCGCAGGCCCAGCGAATAGGACAGGCGCTGGTTCAGGCGGCCGGTGAAGTTCCCGAGCAGGCTCTTGAGATCGCTCGACTGGCTGCCCGAGGCATTGTCGTTGCGCTGGTCGGCGAGGGTCAGGCTGATCGAGTTCGAGGTCGTCAGCTTGTGGGCCAGGCTGAGGCTGGCCGAGCGCAAGCGGACATTGCCGAAGCGGCCGAGGTCGTCGGTCGCCTGGCTGAGCGGGTCCAGGCGGCGGGTCTTGGACTGATTGATCGACACCGTCACCGTGCTGCGCAGCCCCATCAGCGAGAAGGCGGCCGACTGGGCTCGCGTCATCGTGGCCGAGGCAGCCAGGAAGCCTTCGTTGGAAATCGCGTCGGCATTCAGGCCCACGGCCTGCAGGTAGGCACGCACCAGCAGGTCCCGCTTGACCGGATCCGCTTCCAGCGCCGTGAAGATCGCGTCGTAAAGAGCGTAGTTCGTCTGCCTGGCACTGGCCCCCACCGCGCCCGGACCGTTGACAGCCTGGGTGTCGGTGAATCGCCATGAGGAGCGTGCCATGCGGTGCGTGAAGCTCAGCGTGTGTGAATTGCCATAGCTGTGCTTGCGCCAATCGGCGTTCAGCTGCGTCCGCGGCGAGGGCGTCCAGTCCATGGCCACCGTGTAGGTGCTGCTGGTGACCGGATCGATGGTGACGAAATTGGTGCGCTCGGCGCCGGCCTGAGCCTGGAAGGACCAGTCCACATCCGGACGGTAGCTCAGACCCAGCAACGCATATTCCGTGGTCAGACGACGGGTCTGCCCACCGGTCTGCCGCTGGGCTTGGCCGGTCAGGTTCCAGTTCAGCAGTCGTTGGGAACCGCCCAGTCCAGACAGGTGCAGGCCGATCTGGGCCGATTTGCTGTCTCCAACCACGGAATCCTTGACCCGGTTCTCGGTGCCAGTCGCATTCAGCTGGTAGCTGGCAATGCCGCCCAATTGCCCCATCAGCCGCGGGCTGATGGTCAGCGTGGCCAGCTGCGAACGATTGGTTTCGGTCAGCGAGGTACTGCCGGACTGGGCGACACCGAAGGCAGACTGAGCCTGCTGGCCCAGCGTGGCCCGCATGTCGACCGCGAACCGCCCATCCCACAGCGCCACGGTGCCCTGCGACGACAGACGGTGCTGAGCACGGTCGCCATACGAGGTCTTGTAGTACATCAGCCCGTCCATCGCGTAGTCCAGCGATCCCCGCAGCAGCCCGGTATTGGCTCGCAGGCTCAGACCCGGCGACAGGATGCCGACGACGGCCTTGTCCTTGCCGGCATTGACGTCATCAAGGCGCAGGTTGTCCGTCGCTGTCGTGCTGACACTCAGCGAGGGCTGGATGCTGAAGCTGCGGCGATCGTTGCCGCCACCGTCGCTTTGGGCGCAGGCGGTGCCGGCGATGCCGATCAGGCAGACCGCCCGGGCCAGCCGCGTCAACAGGTGAAAAGGGCCGAATTCACTCTTGCTTGGGCTCATTGCCATATCCATAGCCATAGCCATAGCCGTAGCCATAGCCGTAGCCGTAGCTGCCTTCAGAGCTGGCATGAGCCTGGTTCAACAGCATCATCTTGACCGGGCAGGTCTCGATGCTGGCCAGGGCCTGCTGAATGGCGCCTTGCAGCGTCTTGTCGGCGTGCACGACCACCACGATCTGGCCCATGTGCGAAGCCAGCGCCCGGGACTCGGTGGTCAGCAGCAGCGGTGGCGAATCGAAGATGATGATCCGGTCGGCATAGCGCTTGGCCATGTTCTCCAGCAGGGCCGTCATGGCGTCGCTGGCCAACAGCTCGGTCGCGCGAGGATGCGGCGTGCCACTGGGCAGGATGGTCAGCTTGTCGACGTTGGTGCGCATCAGCACGTCGGCCATGTCGACCTGGTTCTCGAGCACGTCCAGCAGGCCCGGTCCCTGCGGCAGGCCCAGCATGCGCAGAACCGAGGGACGCGCGACGTCGGCATCCACCAGCATCACCGTGTTGTCCAGCTCGGCGGCAATGCTCAGCGCCAGGTTCAACGAGGTGAAGCTCTTGCCCTCGCCTGCGAGCGCGCTGGTCACCATGATCAGGTTGCCGTGCGGCAAGGCTTCCGTGCCCTTGCCCATCGCGTTGCGAATCAGCGGCCGCTTGATCACTCGGTATTGGTCGGCAATGACGGTACGCGGCGCGGTGGGGACCAGGAATCCCTGGGCCGCCAGCGCCACGAGATCCAGGTCGACCCGCTTGGACTGGGCATGCGAGACGTCGGCTGGCGCAGCTTGCACGGGCACCGGTTGCGCTGCCACGTGCTGCGGAGGCACCTCCGGCGACTCCGCCGGACGGGCGGATGCATCCGGCAGCACGACGCCGGCTTGTCTCAGCTGCTCGAGCCGCTGGGCTGCTTGTTCGATCAGGCTGCTCATCTCAACTCACCTGCTTGCTCATCAGAATGGCCATGATCGACAGGCCGACCGCAAAGATCGCGACCAGACCGCCACTTGCTACGCCGAACCGCACCAGGTCCAGGCGGTCGCGCCGCCTCTCGGCGTCACTGACCAGCTTGGACACCACGCCGAGCACCGGCAATTCCGTACGCAAGCGCAATTCACCGGCATCATGGAAGACCGGTCGCAGCTGCGAGCCCACGAACGCGGTGAACAGGCCGGCCACCAGGGTCAGCGCCAGCACGGCAGCCAGCAACAGCAGTCGGTTCGGCGCCACCGGCTTGGGATTCGCCCGCGGCGGATCGATCAGCTTGAAGTCGGCTACGCCGCTGGCCACATCCAGCTCGCCCGAGATCGAAGCCGACTCGCGACGGGCCACCAGGTCTTCATAGTTCTTCTTGTGAATCGCATAGTCGCGATTCAGCTGGGCCTGTTCTGCTTCGAGCTGCGGTGCGGTCTTGACCGCCGCCAGCGCCGTGGCATACCGGGCCGAGTACTCGTCCACACGGGCGCGCAGTCCCGCCACCTGCACTTCGGCCGCCGCCAGCATGCGACTCATCTCCTGCTGTGCCAGCGAAGCATTGCTGCCACCGGCGCCTGCGGCCGGCGCATTGATGGCCTGCTTGCGCAATTCAGCGACTTCCTTGCGCTTCTGCTCTTCGAGGTCCTTGAGCAGCTTGCGACCGGCGACGATGTCGGGATGCTGCTCCGTATAGCGTTGCAGCAGGCCGTCGAGAGCGCGCTTGACGTTCTCGATCCGGCCATCCAGTTCGGGCGTTGACACCGACTGCGAGGATTCCTGCAGCAGGCTGGCCGTGGTCGAGCTGGCATTGCGCGAACGCTCGGCGTCGAGCTGCGTGCGGGCGGCATCACGGGCCTGCACCGCCTCGCGCAACTCCAGCCTGGAGCGCTCCAGTTGCCCGCTGATCTCGGCCAGGCGGCCGGCGGAGTCCTTGCCGTCGGCGCTCATCAGCTTCAGATTGCGCAGGCGGAATTCCTTGAGCCGGCCTTCGGCCTCTTCAAGCTTGGCCTCGTAGTTCTTGATCTGGTCGGTGATGAAGCTGGCGGCCGTCGCGGTGTCCTTGCGCTGGGCGCCCAGGCTGGACTCGACGAAGATCGTGACCAGCGACTGGACCGCGCGCTTGGCCGTCTCGGGATCGGCATCACGATAGGTCAGCGTAAACAGGTTGTCGCGGCCGGCGCTGACGATCTTCAGTTCGGTGGACACCTTGTCGATCAGCGCCTCCACCTCGGCCTTGGTCTGGTTCTGCCCCTTGAGGTCCAGATCGGCCATGCGAACCAGCTTCTCGACATTGGGTCGGCTGATCAGCGTCTTGCTCAGCATGCCGACCTGCATGTCCACGTTGGGTTGCACGGCCATGCCTGCCATCAGCGGCTTCAGTATGGATTGGGTATCGACGTAGATCCGCGCGCTCGCCTCATAGCGGTCCGGCATCATGAAGACAAGCAGCGCGCCCACCACGCCGGTTGCCCAGGCCACCACGAGGCCGTACCAGCGGTACTTCCACATGCGCCTGGCAATTGAGAAGAACTGAGCAAGCAGCAAATCCATGGGTCGGACTTCAATCGTTAGGCGCGTGGCGCCAGTAGCAGGACGCCGACCCCGAGGCCGGCAGCAGGTCCATCTCTAGAACACGGACCGTCGTCGTATCAGAAGAAGCTCTGCGGAATGATCAGGATGTCGCCCGGACGCATCTCGACATTGGCCGACACGTCACCGCGCTTGATCAGGTCCTTCAGGCGCACCGAATATTGCTTGTTGCCTTCAGACGAGCGCAGGATGGTGGCGCTGTTGCCGGCCGCAAAATCGGTCAGACCGCCGACGGCGATCATCACGTCCAGCAAGGTCATCTTCTGCTTGAACGGCAGGAACTGCGGCTTGGCGGCTTCGCCGACCACGCGAATCTGCTCGCTGAACGGACCCACGAAACTCGTGACGATCACGGTGACGACCGGGTCGCGGATGTATTTGCTGAGCTGCTTCTCAATATCCCGGGCAATTTCAACCGAATTCTTGCCCTGCGCCACCATCTCGTCGATCAGCGGCGCCGAAATCTTGCCATCGGGCCGCACCGGCACCGACATCGACAATTCAGGGTTGCGCCACACCAGGATATTCAGGTTGTCCCCCGAACCGATGATGTAGCTGTAGTCCTGGTTGCCCGCCGTGGCCGGGGCCGGCGGGATGCCGCCCTGGCTGGCACAGCCGGCCAGCACCGCCGCAAGCAAGGCGGCAAAGCCGATGCGGATGAGTTTCGATATTCCGATATAGCTTTTGTTCACGTCGAACTCCTCTAGATTTCCGACACTCACGCCATCGCATCCAGCCCGTCGTGACGTGCCCTGACTGTCGAGCGGCATCATGCCATAGCGACATGGCGCCACAGCCCCTGCGAACAGGGGACTTTGCCGGGCCTGCGCAAGCGGTCACGAAATCTGGCATGGCCACCGGCCCAGGTACAACAACTCAATGAAAAGCGCCGACGGACGGCATCACAACGGGCAAAAAAAAACCCGCCGGAGGCGGGTTTTTACTGAGACCGGACAAGCCGGCTGTCAGATGTCTTTAGGCAGCTTGCTTGCGGCGGCGGATGACACCGGCACCGATCAGGCCCAGACCGACCAGAGCCAGCGAGGCAGGCTCAGGAACGCTGAACGTAGCGCTACCGTCATGCTGAGCACCGTCGATCAGGAAGGTCGCGTTGCCGTCAGCATCGAAGCCGTTGAAGCCGACCGAACCCAGAATGTCCGGATCGGTGTTGAAGTCGCCACGGAAGCTGATGGCCAGGTCACCCGGGGGGTTCGAACCACAGGTGCTCCACAGCGAGTAGAAGCCGGACTGACCACCGCACGAGTACGTGGCCGAGTGGAACAGGTTCTCGTAACCGGTCAGAGCCAGACCCGTGAAGTCGACCTTGCCGTTCAGGATGGTGCCGCCGGTACCCGACTGGCCACCGGTGATGTTGATGTTCATGAAGTTGATCGGCGAAGTGAAGCCGTCAGCATCGGTGAACAGGTACATCTTCAGGACCGAACCACTGTTGTAGGTGATTTCCGGGCCCGTGCCGAAGCTGGAGACCTTGCCGGTCAGGTTCTCGATGCCGAACGACAGGTACCAGTGATTGACGTAGCCGTTGTTGCTGTTGTTGGCGCCAATCTGGTTCGGCGAAAAGCCCGTCACGTTGTTCAGGCTGGTATCCGTGTGGAACGGATTGGCCGAGGTCGGGATGTAGCCGGCGCTGGTGTTCGTGGTGTCACCGACACTGATGCCGAACGAAGTGTCCTTGTCCGTGAACACGGTCGACGACACGTATTGGAACGTCATCTGCTTCTTCACCGAGGTGGAGTTCGCATTGACCTGACCACCGGCCGGACCATACGAAGCGCCGATGTCCATATAGAACATGCCGGCATTGGCCGTAGCGGAGGCAGCAACGACGGCTGCTGCGCAGATCGCCTTCAGTGCAACTTTGATAGACATGTGGATTTCTCCTGCGTGTTGAATATCGCGTCGCTGCATCTGCTTGCGATCGCTCGACACATCATTCGCAAGGGCCGTGCCAGGTTTGTTAACTTGTTGATTCACAACGGATTCAGTCGCAACCTCAGGCCCTGGCATCAGCGACTGTAAAAGCTCCCGACAAGGTTCCGGGGGGCCTGTCAGCCCTTGGCCTGTGCCCGGGCCCGGTCCAGCATGCGGCGGATGTACCAGAACATGAAGCGCTGGAGCGGATTGCGGTTGCCGAATGGACGCCAGGTCTTGACCAGTGAATTGCGGTAGGCGTCAAAGTGCAGGCCCCGCGGCGCCACTACCACATCGCCTCGCTTGAGCATCAGCTTGATCCCATTGGCGCAGGCAACGCCGGCCGCCATTTCAATACCGACTGCGGTCGACGGGACCTTTTTCTTGAACAGGTCGACTGAACTGCGATCGACCAAGTAATGCCTTTGCGACATCGACGGCGAAACTCCGACGATGAATTTCAGGACCTTGTCCTCGAATCCATAGCCATCGAGCGCGAAATACTCTTCGAAACTCATGCCGGTAGGGCTGAAGGCCAGAAAGGCCGTCCCCATGCCCATGGGGGCGGCTGTCACTGCAGGAATCCCCAGCTCACGACAGCGTGCAAACACCTTGCGGCGCAGTTCCAGCGCGAAGATGTCGAGGCTGTCCACGTAGAGGTTGGCACCACTCAGGAACTCGTCGATGTTGGCCTCGTTGATGCCGCCGGGCATCAGGTGCAGTTGCACTTCCGGATTGATGTCGGCCAACATCTCTGCCGTGGTGTCCAGCTTGGGCTGGCCAATCGTCGATGCAAATGCGCCGGCCTGGCGGTTCATGTTGGGCCAGTCGAAGGTATCGAGGTCCGAAATCGTGAACCGGCCGACGCCCAGCCGCGCCAGCGTCAGCGCGTGGGCACCGCCCACGCCACCCAGGCCACCGATGGCGACCCGGCAATTCTTCAACTGTGCCTGCTCGGCCTCGGTCACCCATCCAATGTTCCGGGAGAAGGCGAGGTTGTAGTCAAAGACCCCGATGTCCGGCATGAGCGACTCCTTGAATGCGACGGCAGTCCCGGACGATAACTCGCTCAAGCGGTCTGCGCGGCGATTCCGTGCAGGCCGTTGACAAAGCTCGACATCAGAGCTTGGCGCGCAGTTCCTTCACCTTGTCCTGCTGCGGGAAGGCGGGGCCCAGCTTGGCCAGCACGTCAAGGTGCTTGCGTGCCTCCACGGGCTGTTTGGCGGCCACGTAATACTGGGCCAGCTTCATCCGGAATGGATGGGCCGTGGGCTCCGCATCGACGGCGGCCAGTTCCGATGCGATGGCCCCGGTCAGGTCGCCCCGTCCGGCCAGGATTTCGGCCTGCGTGTCCAGCAGCGTGGGCTGGTTCGGCGCCAGCTTGAGGGCGCGGCGGATGGTATCGAGTGCCTCTGGCTTGCCCTGGCGGGCCAGCACCCAGGCCAGGTTGTTCAGCACAACCGGGAGGTCGGTCCGGACGCCCAGCGCCTTTTCATACATCTGCTGGGCCTGACCCAGTTCGTTTCGCCGCACAAGGGTGTCCCCCAGATGCTGGATGAATGGCACGTCTTTCGGATTGCGCGAAAGCCATTCCCTCGCATGCCGGTCGGCCTCAGCCCCCTGCCCTGCGCCGAGGAGCGCCGTATGGAGCTTGATGCTGACGGCCGAACCCGGTGTCTTCGCCAGGGCCATCTGCAAGACCTTGACAGCACCCGTCCAATTCTTCTGGTGCATCAGCAGGTCGCCCTCGAACACATGGCCGATGGCTTCGCCGGGGTACTGGGCTTGCACGTTCCTGGCAATGACCAAGGCCTCGCCGAAACGCCCGTCGTCGTCGGCCATGGCAATGAGCTGACTCTGGGCCTGGACGTTCCTGGGATCGATTGCCACTGCCTTCTTGTAGGACTGGATGGCAGCGGCCCGATCACCCTTGTTCAGCTGCAACTGCGCCATTTCCAGATGGGGCAAGGGCGACTTGGGCGCACTCAGGGCCAGGCGGCCAAAGCTTGCAATGGCCTGATTCAGGTCCCCGGTCAGCGCCTGCGTGCGGCCCAGGGCCGTCAGCATCTCCAGGCTGTCAGGCAAGGCAGCAACGCCCTGCTGTGCGGCCTCGAATGCCAGCTTGTAGTCTCGCTTGGCCACCAGTTCCTGGATCTGGGCCAGGCGAAGTTCGGCATTGGTCGGCACTGCCTTGATCGATTGCTCAAGCAGTTCCAGCAGTTCGGCCTGCGACGCGCCGGCCAGGCGGCGGATCGAGATCAGGGCCAGCCGGGCCCGCCCGTCAGCCGGATCAGCGGCGATCACCTTCTTGATGCGGTCGACCGCCGCGTCCGCCTTGCCCTCGGCCACATCCAGATTGGTCAGGTGCAGTTGTGCCTGCGCATTGCCAGGCTCCAGCGTCACCGCCTTCTCAAACGCAGCTCTGGCCTTGGCCAGGTTGCCGGACTGGAGTTCGATCTGTCCGCGCAGCATCGCGGCCAACGCCAGCTTCGGCTGCTTGCGCTCCAGGCCCTCGAGGGCCTTGGATGCAGCCGCCAAATCCTTGCGGCGCAGATGCGCGGCGATCAGGGTGAGATCGGCCAGTGGCTGAGGATCGTTGGCCGCCGCTGCACGCAGCTCCTCCATCCCCTTCTCGACCTGCCCCTTGTCCATCAGCGCGACGGCCAGGCCGGCCTTCACTCGCGAATCATTGGGGTCGATGGCCTTGGCCTTCGCAAAAAGGGTCTCGGCCTTGCCGGCATTGCCCTGCAAGAGCTCGGCCTCGGCGAGCAAGGAGATGGCTTCGGCGTTGGGAGGTTCGACCGAGGTCAACGGTTGCAGCGTCTTGGCCGCCTTGGCGCCCTCCCCCATGCGCAACTGGGTGCGCGCGAGCATCAGGCGCGGCCGAGGATTGTCGCCAGACAGCGCGGTCGCCTTGCCGAACGCCGCCTCGGCCGACACCAGCTTGCCAAGGCGCAGATCGACCGAGCCGCCGAGTATCAGGGCCGGCGGATTGTCAGGCGCCAACTTGAGCAGTTGCTGGACCGACTCGTTGGCCTTCTTCAGGTCACCCTTGTCCAGGGCCAAGAGGGCGGTCAGGTAGCGCGAGGTCGGATGCCGGGACGCCACCTTGTTCAGCCCGGCAACCAGCGCCTCGGCCGCCGGGATGTCTTTCTTGCCGAGGGCGAGCCAGATCTGCGCCACATAGCCAGGTACATACTTGGGATCGACCTTTACGGACTCCGCATAGGCCGCCTGCGCCGCGGCCAGGTCAGGTCCCTTGGCCATCCACAGGTCACCCTGCAGCTTGCGAACCTCGGCGACCTGAGGACCTGCGTCGGCAGCAATGACCAACAGGGCGAAGGCCTCGTCGAGCTTCTTCTGTGCGCCCAGCAGGCGCGCCTTCAGCATCAGCGCGTCGACCTGTCGCGGATTGGCCGCCAGGGCTGCATTGACCAATTCCATGGCCGCGTCCGGCTTGTCCTGTGCCACGTGGGCCAACGCCACTGTGGTCTTCAGCGCAGCAATGGCCGGCTTGGTCACGAGCTTGCGCTCGGAATAAGTGGCGATCACCTTGGCGGCATCGCCATTGAGGTAGACCGCATGGGCCAGGGCGGGCACAACCTGCTCGGGGTCGTATGCGAGGTCGTAGGCCTTCTGCAACTCGATCAGCGCGCCCTTGGCGTCACCCGAATCGGCCAACAGGCGCCCCAGAAGATACCTAGCTTCCGCGTGCGTGCCGTCCTTCTGCAGTGCGCTCTTGAGCTGGACAAAGGCGGTCCTGGTATCGCGACTTGCAATGGCGGTCTTGGCATTGGCCACCAGCGTGTCCGGCGAATCGCCCAAGCACCCGGCCAGAGCCAGGGTGAGAACTGCTGCGTAGGCGGGCTTGAACCTGAGGAACTTCATCTGCGCGTCCTGTGATTTGTCTGGCTGCCGCATGGCCGGTCGGCCGAATCCGCCACCATAGGTCGGTATTGCAGCCCTGCATCGGCATTACTGCTCGATGCCTCCGGTCTGCACGGCCCTGGTTGCACTTCGGAGACACGCCGGGTCTCGCGCGGCATTGTCATGGATTGCCCTTGGCATCGGGGGCGGTGTTCAGCAACGCCTGCAGAGCCGCTACGGGAATCGCATAGGAGATACCCGAGGGTTGGCTCAACGCCGACTCATGGCCGGCCTTGACGAGCACCATGTTGACTATGCCTATCACCTCGCCGCTCTGGGCATCGAGCAGCGGGCCGCCGCTATTGCCCGGATAGGCCACGGCATCGAGCTGCAGCAGGTCGATGGCTTCGCCGCGCAGGGCTGCCACGGCACTGCTGCTGAGCCCCCGTCCACTGGCCGCGGGAATGGCCATGCGGGTGCGGGCGGAGATCATGCCGCGATGGGTCACCAGCGAGTAGCCAAGTGCACCCGCCAGCGGGTAGCCCATCAGCAACACTTCCTGCCCCGCACGCGGCTCGCGCGCACTGGCCAGCGACAGCCGGTTCTCCAGCGACGGGCCATCGAGCAGGCGCAGCACCGCCAGGTCGCGCGCGCGGTCCATGGTCTGCAGTTCCAGCACGCGGATCCGCCCTTCGCCGGCCGGCTCGCGGACCAGCACCGCCATGCGTCGCCCCGCCTCCAGCGATGGAGGCAGCACATGCACGTTGGTGACGACCTGGCGACCGTCGCCGATGGCAAAGCCGGTCCCGCGGAACTGGAAGCGAGGGCTGTCAGTAGCGGCGAAAGTGCCCACCGGCAACACCGCCGACGAAGCCCGCTCGATCAGTGCCTCGCGACTTGACTGCGCACTGGCCAAGACAGGGACGGCAAGCGACAGCGCCAGCAGATCGCGCCGGCGCATCAGCCCAGATCCTGGTAGGTCTGACCCATCTCCAGTGCGGCAATGCAGTCGCGCCAGTTCTTGTCCGATTCGTCGAAGGCAAAGCCGTAGAAGACTCCGGTGTCGGTCTGCTTGCGGCGTACGGCCTTGGCACGCAGCATCGAGGTGGTCGCATCTCCCAGCTCGATCGTGGCATCGCCCTCGGTCTGCAAGGGCAGCTCCGAATCGCATTCGGCCTGGAAGCCAGCGAAGGAAATCTCGATCACGTCCAGGAAATAGTCGTGCGGCCCGGCCCCGTTCATCAGGACGACCTTGCCGGGGCAACGCATCGAGAACCGGCGATGCCGGCGAAGCGGATGGTGGTCAGGGTCGGCCACACCGCCCAGCAGGGGCAGCACGGCCCGGTACTCGGGTTGGTCGTAGATGGACCACAGCAAGGCCTTCTTGCGGTTGTCCATGCGCTCGAAGACGTTGCTGGCCTTGCTGAAGAAATGATCCAGCAACTGCGGCGTCATCACCGGATCGTTGGTGGTGTGGTACCGCCGCTGCGGCCAGCGGAAATTGGACATGGTCACTTCAAAGAAGAAGTGGTGCAGGTTCTTGCTGGCCTTGCGCTTGCCATAGCTGCTCCTGAACAGCTGCGGTGCCCGGTCCAGGTCCAGCGAGGCGCCGACGGCCGGCGCACCGTTGGCAAAGTCGTAGTTCTCCACATGCACCTCGGTCAGGCGCTCGAAGCTCAGCAGGGCCTCGTAGAGCTCGATGCGATCCGGGTTGACCGCGATCACCAGGTGGCGCGTATCGAAGTACCGATGGCAGTACTCGTGCATGTACTTCATCATCGGGAACAACACCGCACCGCCGGTCTTGCGGAACGTGGGAGCCACGGCCAGCGCTGAGATCTCGGCGATCTGGCCACCGCGCGCGCGCACAGGCTCCAGGTCAAAGATCGCCTGCAGCGGAAAACCGAATACACCCTCGCGGATGATGGAGATGGTGCCAACGACCTGGCCGTCGAACTTGGCGCACAGCGTGGTCGTGGTGGGCAGCGCGTGATAGACCGTCACCCGCATGCCCGAAGGATCAGGCTGCATGAAACCTGCCCCGACGTAGGCGTCGTGGAGGATGCGGAAGCAGGCTTCCAGTTCCTCCTGGGTTTCGGCAATCTTGAATTCCAGCCGCGGATCGGGCTTGGGGTCGCACGACACCATGTTCCGGATCAGGCCGAACCTGAGCCTGCGCGGCAGCACAGAGAACAAGCGGCGCAGCAGCACGTGGAGGCGCTTGCGTGCACCGGATCGCTGGATTTTGCTCATGAACTGCTGGACCTGGCCCCGACCATCAAGACCTTCACGAGGCTAACAGAGCCTCCCGGGCAAGCAAAGCCCGAATGCAGGAGAAACGAGTGACGGCCGCCGACCGACGGCCATCGCCGGTTCAGCGAGACTTGCCGCCCACTTGCTCCAGCAGGCGCTGGACCTCGGCTTGCTGGGCGAAATCCTTGCCCAGGTCCGCCAGCTGACTCAGCTCGCGACGAGCTTCGTCCTTCTTGCCGCCAGCGAGTAGGAACTGAGCCAGATGCAGGCGATGCAGATGCAGGTCAGGCGCCAGGGCAACGGCCTTTCGCTGGAGCTCGAGCGCCTTGTCCTTCTGCCCGCCACCGGCATAGACGCCGGCCACGGTGTCCAGCACGGCCGGCGCGTTGGGCGCCAGAGCCAGCAGCTTGTCAGCCTGAGCCTTGGTCTCCGGATCCTTGAGGCGATCCATCACCCAGACCAGGTTGTTGAGCGCCAGCAGGCTGCCCGGCTGCGACTCCAGCACCTTGCGGTAAAGGGCTGCAGCCTGCTTGAGGTCGCCGGTGGTCATCGCCCGTTCAGCCACGACCGACAGGAAGCCGGCGTCGCTGGGATGCTTGGCAAGCCAGCTCGACTCCAGGGCCTGAGCTTCCTTGTCCCTGCCGAGCAGGCGGTAGCTGTGATAGAGCTTGGCCGCCAACTCACTGGACTCCTGCTTGGCCAGGCCCGCCTTGTAGGCGTCAGCGGCGGCGGCAAAGTTGCGGGCAGCGGTCTCGACGTCTCCGGCCAGGGTCAAGCCGACGACCTCGGTCTGCGGCTGTTGCTGCAGGCTCTTGGCGATCTGGCGCGCCTCGGCCGACTGACCGGCGGAGGTGAGCAAGGATGCCAGCAGCGTCTTGGCCGGCAGGTAGTCGGCCTTCAGCGCCAAGGCCTTGCGCAGCAGCGAAATGGCACCCGGGTTGTCCTTGAGCCGCACTTGCACCTCCGCTTGGCGCAACAGCGGCACCGGCGACTGAGGTTGCATGCGAGCATGTTCGGCAAATGCGCTCACCGCCTGGTTCAAGTCCTTGTTGGCCACCTGAGCGCGGCCGAGCAGATCCAGGAAGGACGCATTGCCCGGAAAGGTCTGGCGCCCCTTCTGGGCGACGGCAATCGCATCGCCCGCCCGCCCTGCTTCCACCAGGGTCGCCCCCTGAGCCAGCAAGGGCGCGGCCTCTTTCGGAAACTCCTTGACCAGGGCTTCCAGGTCAGCGATCTGCTTGTCGCGCGTGCCACCGTTCTGCATGCGCAGGCCGATGACCGCCAACCTGGCGTCGACCGACGAAGGGTTGGCCTTGGCCACCCCCTCGAAGCGCTTGAGCGCGTCCTCGCGCTTCTTCTCCAGCAGATCGAACCCGGCCAGCGCCGTGGCCGCCGGAAGATTGGCCGGGTCCAGCTTGAGCGCCTGCTCATAGGCCAGCTTGGCCTTGTCGGGATGGCCACTGGCCGCCTCGACACGCCCACGCAGCATCAGCGGCAGCGGCTTGCCTGGCTGCTTGCGCTCGAGTTGGTCGATGGCCTGCAGTGCCGGACCGAATTCCTTGCGGTGCAACAGCGCGTTGATCAGCGCCATGTCCGCCTTCACATCAGTGGCTTGGTCCTTGGCCATCGCACGCAAGGCGTCCAGGCCTTGCTGCACATTGCCACGCTCGATCTGCGTCTGGGCCACGGCAATGCGTCCCTGGGCGTTCTTGGGGTCCAGCTTGAGCAGCTTGGCATAGAGCGCCTGTGCCGCGGCCGGGTCACCCGACTGCTGATAGGCCTCGGCGGCCAGCGCAAAGGCCTCGGGCACGCCATTGGATTCAGACAGCAGCGGTTCCAGCGTCTGCAAGGCCTTGGCCGGGTCGCCCGTATGCAGCTGGGACTGGGCCAGCAACATGCGGACCGCGGGATTGGCGCCGCCGCCCTGCAAGGCCATGCCCAACTCGGTCGTGGCCTTCTGGTAGGCGCCCAGCTGGAAATCGACCATGCCGGCCAGGTGCAAGGCCTGCGGGCTGTCCGGCACGGCCTTCAACAGCAGCTGAGCCTGCTCCTCCGCCGCCTTGAGGTCGCGCTTCTCCAGCGCAATCATCGCCGCGTGGTAACGGGTCTGGGGATGGTTGGGCGCCACCTTCTGCATGGCTTCGAGCTGCTTGGCCGCACCTGCGGCATCGCGCTGCTGCATCAGCAAGCCGACCAGGCCTGCATGCGCCGCCACATCCTTGCCGTCCAGGTTGAGCGCCTGCCGATAGGCTTCCATGGCCTCCTTGCGATGGTCACCCGGCTGCACCTGGAGCAGTTCAGCCTTGGAGCGCCAAGCCTGGACATTCTTGGGCTGCTGCTTCAGCAGGTCGTCCAGCGCTTGCAACGCACCGGGCAAATCCTTCTCGGCGACCAGCAGCCTGGCCTTGGCCAGGCCGGCCGAGGCACTGCGCGGATCGTCGCGCAGCGCTGCCTCGACCAGGCGACGCGCCGATTCCAGGTCACGCTTGGCCATGTGGGCGCCTGCCTGCACGACCGACAATTCGGCGCGCTGGACCGGGTCCTGCAGGGTCTTGGGGTCGAACTCGGTCAACACCCGATCGACCTCGCCCTTGGCCAGCAGGGCCCTGGCCATCAGGGCCTTCAGCTCGTCGCTGTCATAGCCGCCTTGCTTGGCCTTGGCCAGTTCGATCAGAGCACCGGGAACGTCGCCACCCAACATCAGAGCCTTGCCAAGCAGGAAGCGGGCCTCGGCCAGCGAGTTCTTCTGCTGCAGCGCATTCTTCAACTGGATGATCGCCGCCTTGGGATCATTCTTTTCGAGCAACTTCTTGGCCGAGACCACCTGCTGCTCGGGCGATTCGCCGAAGCAGCCGCTGAGCAAGCTGGTCGCGACCGTCACGCTGGCAATCAGCGTCGCGGACTTGCGGTATAGGGGCTGCTTGGCAGCATTCGTCGAGGTCTTGTTCATTTGATTTGCAGTCGATTCATCAGGTCGTACAGCGTCGGTCGGCTGACGCCGAGCAGCTCGGAGGCCTTCACGATATTGCCGTCGGTGCGTGACAGGGCCGCGATCACGGCGGCCCGCTCGGCCCGCTCGCGCACGGTACGCAGGTCCAGCGACGGCTCCTCGCCCTCGCCTCGATCAGGAACCGCCAGGTTCAGGTCTTCGGCGGTGATGCGGTCGCCGTCGGCCATGATGGAGGCCCGCTTCACCAGGTTCTGCAACTCGCGCACATTGCCCGGCCAGCCGTGGGCCTCGATGGCGCGCACCGCGTCGTCGGCCAGTGACGGCACCGGACGACGCATCTCGGAGGCGTAGCGCCGCAGCATCGCGTGGGTCAGCAGCACCGCATCGCCGGCTCGGTCGCGCAGCGGTGGTATCTCCACCACGATCTCGGCCAGTCGGTAGAACAAGTCTTCACGGAAGCGCCCTTCCGCGATCAGGCCCTTGAGGTTCTGGTGCGTGGCACCGACGATGCGGACGTCGACCGGAATCTCCTGGCGGCCACCCAGCCGCTCAATCGAGCGCTCCTGCAGGAATCGCAGCAGCTTGGCCTGAAGCGGCATCGGCAGGTCGCCGATTTCGTCCAGCATCAGCGTGCCGCCATTGGCAGTCTCGATCTTGCCGACCGTGGTCTTGGTGGCGCCGGTGAAGGCGCCGCGCTCGTAGCCGAACAGCTCGCTCTCGAGCAGGGTCTCGGGAATGGCGGCGCAATTGATCGCAATGAAGCGGCCCTTGCGGCGCGAGGCGTCGTGCAGGCCCTGGGCCAGCAACTCCTTGCCGGTACCGCTCTCGCCGAGCAGCAGCACCGTAGCGTCGCTCGGCGCCACCTTCTCGACGGTGCGGCAGATCCGTTGCATGCCCGGGTCGCGGGTCACCAGGCCACCCAGGGCCTCGGCGTGTTGCTGCATCTGCAGTCGGCGGTTTTCCTGTTGCAGCTCATGCAGGCGGAAGGCCCGCTCCACCGTCAGGGCGAGCACATCGGGATCGACCGGCTTGGCAAGAAAGTCATAGGCACCCAGGCGTATTGCACGCAGGGCGTTGTCCTGGTCGTTCTGGCCGGTCAGCACGATGACCTTGACGCTGGGGTTGAGCTCGATCAGCTTCTCCAGCAGCGCGAATCCTTCAGTGACCGAATCCTGGTCGGGCGGCAGACCCAGGTCCATGGTGACCACGGCCGGGCTGTGGCGCCGGAACTGCAGCAGGGCGCTGGGCGCATCGCTGGCCAAGGCAGATTCGAAACGATCGAGCGACCACTTGAGCTGCTTCTGTAGAGCCAGATCGTCCTCGACGATCAACAGCGTAGGCAGGCGTTCGGCACTCATCGGGCGTTCATCAGGCCAAGGTCGGAGGCGGCGCTGGCATGGAACAGCGGCAGCAGCAGCGTGATGCGCGTGCCACGACCGGGCTCGCTGGCTACATCGATCTTGCCGCCCAATTCCTGCAGGTATTGGTAGCTCTCGTAGGCGCCTATGCCCATGCCGCTGGACTTGGTGGTGCTGAAAGGCTTGAACAGCTTGTTCTCTATGAAATCGCGCGTCATACCGCAGCCAGTATCTCCCACTTCAACCCGGGCATTGCTGCCACTGGCTTCCAGAGTCAGCCAGACGCGACCTTGTACCGGAGTTGCGTCGAAGGCGTTCTGAACCATGTGGCCGATCACACGTTCCACGCGCTCTTCATGTCCTCGCGTCGAGACACCGGCCTGCACCCGCAGCTCGAGTTCGCGGCCCTTGCCGGCAGCCGCAGCGGCCAGTCGTCCTGCAATCGCGCTCAGGTCCACACCGCCTGCCACGCCGTGGGGACTCGCTCCTTCGCGCAGCTGCAGCATCAGCTGGCGCATCTTCTCGAGCGAGTTCTCGACCGTGTCCAGCATGTCCTGCTGGAACTCCGGGTTGTCGCGCAGGCGCTTGGCGTTCTTCATCATCAGCGACAGCTGGGTGATGATGTTCTTCAGGTCGTGCACCACGAAGGCCGACATCTTGTTGAAGGCATCGAACTTGCGCGACTCCAGCAACGCTTCGGTCGCCTGCATCTGGGCCAGAAAGGTCGCGGCCTGGCTACCGGCGGTCTTGAGCAGGTCGCGCACTTCCCAGTTCAGCTCAACCTGGGTCCGCGGACGGCCAAGTACCACAAAGCCCGTCAGCTGCCCGGCTGCCAGCAGAGGCACGACGAGCCAGTAGCGCACGTCCGCGACCAACCATTCGGGCAAGACCAGGCCCTGATAGGAGGTCGAACCGCGCCGGAATTCGTCCAGGTCGATGATCCAGGCCCGCTCGCGCAAGTACGCACAGAGCTTGGACTCCGCACCCTCGGGCTGGTGTTGCTCAGGCAGGTTCCAGCTCAGCGCCTGCCGCCAGTCGCCCCGGTCGCTGCGGGGCAGCCACAGCGCGCCTGCCGGACTCTCGACGAGGTCAGCCAATGCCCGCACCACCGACTCCCCCATCTCCTCGGGTGTCGTCGCCGACAGCATGGCGGTGAAGCGCAGCCACTCCTCGCGATAGTCATAGCGGTAGCTGAAGAAGTTCTTGCTGATGTAGACCCGCAGCTTGGAGCGCAGCGCTCCGGACAACAGCAGCATCGCCAGCATGACCAGGGCGACGAACACCAGCGCCACCTGCAAGGCGCGGCCCCAATCGCCGCCTGTGTAGCGGACGTAGTAGCCGACCGCCGATACCAGCAGCAGGTAGACACCAACCAGCAGCAGCGTGGCCGAATGGAAGACCGCCGCACGGGAGACGTGCAGCTTGCCCAGCCAGTTCTGGTCGCGGCGGGCCGCGAGGTAGAGCAAGGGAACGGCCACGGCATGCGCGGCCGCACGGATGTCCAGCGCGTCACTGTCGAAGCGCTGGAACAGCGCCGCCTGCGAGTAGATGAACAAGTCGAACACGAAAATCGCGCTCAGGCCCAAGCAGACCGGCTTGGCATTCCAACGCGCGTCGGTCCGGGAGTTGCGCAACAACTGCTCGACCAGGACCAGGCCGCAGACCGCCATTGCCAGCGAGGCAAAAGCCATCTGCTGCTGGAAAGCCAGGGGCTGGTAACCCAACAATTCCCGCAGCAGCAGCAGCGCCGGCAGGCTAAGGCTGGTCAGGCAGGCCCAGATCCGCAGCCTGCCGGGCTCGGCTCGGCCCGGAATGACCAGCAAGCCGAGAATGAAGAGGAACAACAGGCCATAGCGCGTTGCATCGGCAAGCGGCAACAGCACCGAGCCCAGGCGGGGTGAGCCCGGACCACGGAAATAGAAGCTGAGCAGGGCCCAGACCAGCGAGGCGGTCAGGGCAGCCAGCAGCCGTCCCGTCAGGCCGATAGCCTCGGGTTCCCTGGGGCGGACCAGCATGGTCGCGACCACCAAGGCGAAAGCGCCATAGGAAAGCGCTGCGAGCAGATCGCTCGCCGCAGCAAGATTGAGCATGCGCTATTCGATCATCGGGCCGGCGCCGACGACTATCGGCGCAAACGCTAGGCCCGGGACGGCGGCCCGCCGCAGTGTCTTAGCGGGCGCCCTTGCCGGTCAGCACCACGGCCACGGTCTCGAGCAGGATCAGCAGATCCAGGAACAGCGTGTGGTTCTTGACGTAGTACAGGTCGTACTGCAGCTTCTCGACCGAATCCTCGATGGTCGAGCCATACTCGTAGCGCACCTGGGCCCAGCCGGTGACACCCGGCTTCACGCTGTGGCGCACGGCGTAGTAGGGAATCTTGGTGACCAGGTCGTCCACGAAGAACTGGCGCTCCGGACGCGGGCCAACCAGGCTCATCTCGCCGCGCAGCACGTTGAGCAGCTGGGGCAGCTCGTCGATGCGGACCTTGCGGATGAACTTGCCGACGCGGGTGACGCGGTCGTCGTTCAGCGTGGCCCAGCGGGGCTTGCCGTCCTTCTCGGCGTCGGTGCGCATCGAGCGGAACTTGATCACCTCGAAGACCTCGCCGTTCAGGCCGACGCGCTCCTGGCGGTACAGCACCGGACCACGAGATTCAAAGCGGATGGCCAGTGCAGTGACCAGCATCAGCGGCAGGCTCAGCAGGAGGATGGCCGACGAGAACAGCACGTCGAAAATGCGCTTGACGACGGTGCGGACCACGCCTTGGTTGAAGCCGTCGCCGAAGATCAGCCAGCCGGCGTTGACGTGGCTGACCTTGATCTGGGCCAGGGTCTTCTCGAAATAGGTCGCGATGTCGACGACGCGGATACCGTAAAGCTTGCAGTCCAGCAGCTGACGCAGCGGCATGCTGCCACCACGGCGCTCGGACAGGGCCACGACGATCTCGTCCACGCCCAGGGCCAGGGCAGTTTCGGTCAGCGAGCCGCGCGGCTCGACCAGCGAGGCACGGGCCACTTCGGGATGCTCTTCATTGGGGCCGGCGAAGTAGCCAATGATCTCGGCATGCGGATCGGCTGCGGCCAGGGTACTGCCCACGGCCTTGGCGGCGGCGCCAGAACCGAAGATCAGGATCTTGGTGCGATTGCGCGACTGGGAAACCGTATGGGCGGCGTAGACGCGATGGGCGAGCACGGCAGCCACGGCGCCCATGGCAGCGTAGGTCACCAGCTCACGGTTGGCGGCGTCGGTGGGCAGCAGGCCGAAGATGGCGTAGGCCAGCGGCAGACCCAGCAGCAGAGCCAGCAGGGCACGGGCACAGGACTCGGTGACCGACCGGTTGTGCACATGTTGATAGAAGCCGGTGGCGGAGTTGATGACGAACATGCCGCCAGCCAGCGACAGGCCGTGCGAGGCCGCGAACGGGATCACCTGCTGCGCAGTGCCACCCTGGCTCAGCACGACGGCAATGACGGCGAAGACGATCAGGCCGACGTCGAAGAAGACCTGTAGCAAGGTCTGCTTATGCAGGTAGTGATTGAAAATCCGAATCATGCTGTTCCCCGCTCAGGGCCTTGGCTGGGTCGGTCACACCCGCCGCGGTCTGAAGTCGATACTGCCGAACACATCTGCAATGTCTGTTTGGCCGAGCCTGCGAGCCTGCCCGCCTGCGAAATCCTGCAACCTTGAGCTCCGCACCGCTGAGGTGCCTCTCTCTCGGAGGGTGCTTCGTTATGGGTCCGGATCATGCCCGCCCCCCCTGCTCTTGAAAGCCCCCTGTTTGGAGGGGCGCCAGAGCTTGAAACGTGCATTCCGAACGCTCCGTTACACAGTCTCCGCTTGCCATATTTCTTGCCGATGAACGAGCCGCGAGTAGATATCAAGCGGGCACGGTTCGCGCAGCAATAGCCAGCCCGCCCCGTGCGCTTTTCAACGGGGATTCAAGAATGCTGGACCAAACCCCGGCGGGTGGTTATTCGCGGTGGCCGCGCGACCATGAAAAACGCCCACCGAGGTGGGCGTTGCAGAGGAAGAACGGGGGTCCCGCGGCCTATCGCACGACGGCAATTTGTTCACGTTTTCCGGCCTTGTAGGTAAACAAGGTCAGGGCGCCATTCTTGATATCGCCCTTGGCATCAAAGGTGATATTGCCGGTAATCCCCTTGTAATCGGTGGTCTTGGCCAGCACCGGCAGATATTTGGCCGGCTCGGCCGAACCGGCCTTGACCATGGCAGCGACCAGCACATTGACCGCGTCATAGACATAGGGGGCATAGATCTGCACCTCGACGTCGTACTTCTTCTTGAAGGCGGCCTTGAAGGCGTCGGTGGACTTCTTGGCTTCGCCCTCGACACCGCCGGCTTCCGCACAGACCACCTGGCCGTCGCTCATGGCGCCGACCGACAGCTCGGGCAGCTTGGCCGAGCAGATGCCGTCGCCGCCCATGAACTTGGCTTCTATGCCCAGCTTCTTCATGCCCAGCAGCAGGGGGCCGGCCACGGCGTCCATGCCACCGAAGAAGATCAGGTCCGGCTTCTTGGCCTTCAGCTTGGTCAGGATGATGGAGAAATCGGTGGACTTGTCGGTGGTGAACTCATGGCCGACCACCTTGCCGCCGGCGGCCTTGACCGACTTCTCGAATTCCTTGGCCACGCCCTGGCCGTAGGCCGTGCGGTCATCGATCACGGCGATGGACTTGGCCTGCACCGTGCCGACGGCGTACTTGCCGAGGGCGCCGCCCAGCAACGTGTCGTTGGCCACCACGCGGAACGCGGTCTTGTAGCCCTTCTGCGTGTAGGCCGGATCGGTGGCCGAAGGCGAGACCTGCGGGATGCCGGCGTCGAAATAGATCTTGGAGGCCGGGATCGATGTGCCCGAGTTGAGGTGGCCGATCACGCCGTTGACCTTGGAGTCCACCAGCTTCTGGGCGGCCGCCGTGCCCTGCTTCGGGTCACTGGCGTCGTCTTCGGGCAGCAGCACCAGCTTGACCTTCTTGCCGCCGATGACCACGCCCTTGGCGTTCAGCTCGTCGATGGCGAAGCGGGCGCCGAGCTCGTTGTCCTTGCCCAGGTGGGCGCCCGTGCCGCTGATGGGGGCGACATGGCCGATCTTGACTTCCTGCTCCTGTGCCAGGGCGGCACCACCCAGTGACAGGGCGGCGGCGGCAACGATCAGCTTCGTCTTGGCTTGCATCTTCTATGACCTCCGAATTGGGGAAACAGCCCAGGAAATAGGGCTGCAACGGCGCCGGACCTTAACCGAATTGGCGGCGGCGCTCCAGCGAAACAAACCCTGTGCCCTGGCCCAGTGGGACCACGGCTCAGGCGTCCTTGACTTCGTGGTGATCGAGCGCGTGGCCCAGCTCCTTGTAGCGCCGAAAACGCTGACGCCCCAGCTGGACCTGCTCCGGGTCGCGCGACAGCACTTCCAGCACCCGCTCGAAGGCCTCGATGTCGACCGGCAGGTCGGGCCCGAGGTTGAGCAGCACCGGCCAGCCGCGCAGCTGCTCGGCCCGCTCGGCCAGCAGCAGCGGCGTGGCTGCCATCTGCGCCTGCTTGCCGGCCTGGTAGCGCATATGGGGCACGAATTCGGTGGCCTCGAAGCTCCACAGGGCCGCATCCAGGCGCTCCAGCAGAGCCGAAGGCGCCAGCACGCCGACCCTGGCGCCGTTCTGCTGTGCCTTGCGCAGCAGCCGGCAGCAGTAGGCCAGCCGGTCCGGCACCCCGGTGTAGAAGCTGACCTGGGTCATGAGCAGAACCGGCTTATTTCGCCTGCGACAGCACGAAGTGGGTCAGCAGGCCGACCGGACGGCCGGTAGCGCCCTTGGCCGCGCCGCCCTTCCAGGCGGTACCGGCGATGTCAAGGTGGCCCCAGCGGTACTTGCTTGCATAGCGCTGCAGGAACTTGGCGGCGGTGATGGAACCACCGGCACGCGAACCCACGTTCGCCATGTCGGCGAAGTTGCTCTTGAGGCCTTCGTCGTAATCCTCGTCCAGCGGCAGGCGCCAGCAGGGGTCGAGCGCCGCGTCGCCGGCCGCCGACAGCGCGGCCGCCAGTTCATCGTCGCTGGCATACATGCCGCTGCGCACGCCGCCCAGGGCGATCACGCAGGCACCGGTCAGCGTGGCCACGTCGACCACCACGGCCGGCTTGAAGCGCTCCACATAGGTCAGCGCGTCGCACAGGATCAGGCGGCCTTCGGCGTCGGTATTCAGGATCTCGATGGTCTGGCCCGACATCGAGGTGACCACGTCGCCCGGCTTGACCGCGCGGCCGCTGGGCATGTTCTCGCAGGCCGCAATCACCACCACCAGGTTCAGTTTGGGCTTGAGCTCGGCCACGGCACGCAGCGTGCCCAACACCGAGGCGGCGCCGCCCATGTCGAACTTCATCTCGTCCATCTCGGCGCCCGGCTTCAGCGAGATGCCGCCCGAGTCGAAAGTGATGCCCTTGCCGACCAGCACCACCGGCGCCACCGCCTTGGCCGCGCCTTCGTAGCGGGCCACGATGAAGCGCAGCGGCTCGTCCGAGCCCTTGGCCACGGCCAGGAAGGAACCCATGCCCAGCTTCTCGACCGCCTTCTGGTCCAGCACCTCGACCTTGATGCCATGGTCCTTGCCCAGGGCCTTGACCTGCTCGGCCAGGAAGGTCGGCGTGGCGCAGTTGCCCGGACGGTTGGCGCATTCGCGGGCCAGCTCGATGCCGGCCGAGATCGCTTCGCCGCGGGCCAGGCCGGCCTTGGCGGCCTTGGCTTCATCCTTGCTCGCCACCAGGCTCAGCTTGCTGAGCGCACCGGCCGCCGGGGCGCTGGGCTTGGTGTGGCGGTAGACATAGACCGATTCAGCGGTGGCCTGCACGGCCTGCTCGGCCAGGGCCTCGATGCCTGCATCGAAACCGACGAAGGCCACGGCCGCATGGGCAGCACCACGGCCCTTGAGCTGGCCCAGGGCCGCGTTCAGCGCAGCGCGTGCCGCCTTGAGCGAGCCCTTGCCGGCCGCAGCCAGCACCAGGCGCGTGGCCTTGACGCCGGCCGGACGATGCAACGTCAGCGCGCGGCCGCCCTTGAAGTCGAAATCGCCCAGCTTGACCGCATCGGCAGCCAGGGCCGCGAGGGTCTTGTCGAAGCCTGCCGGCAGCTTGTCGCCGGCCACGACCAGCAGCAGCGCGTCGGCACTGATGCCGGCCAGGGCGTCCTGCGACGCCGCCAGGGTACGGAAGTCCATAATGTCTTGCTGTAGAAGATAAAAAGTGAGCGGATGTTATTCGATTCCACTCTGCGCAAAGAGCTGGCCCGCAGCTTCGGCGTGACCCTCGTCGTGATCCTCACCATCGTCCTGACCATCATGCTGATACGCACGATAGGCCAGGCGGCCGTGGGCACCGTGGCGCCGCAGGACGTGCTGCTGATGATGGGCTACCTCGCGCTCGGCCACTTGCCGACCATGCTGACGCTGTCGCTGTTCGTGGCCATCGTGGCCACGCTGGGGCGCATGTACCGCGAGTCCGAAATGACGATCTGGTTCGCCAGCGGCATTGGCCTGGTGCGCTTCGTCAAGCCGGTGCTGCGCCTGGCCATCCCGGTGATCCTGGCGGTGATCGTGCTGGAGCTGGTCGTCTGGCCCTGGGGCAACCGCAACAGCGCCCAGCTGAAGGAACGCTATGAGCGCCGCTCCGACCTGTCGCGCGTAGCACCGGGCAAGTTCCAGAGCTCGCGTGACGGCTCCAAGGTCTTCTTCATCGAGCGCGGCGGCGACGACCAGCAGACCGGCCGCAACGTCTTCATCCTGGCCGAGCAGTCCAGCCGTGAATCGGTGACCACCTCCCACCAGGGACACATCGAAGTCGCTGACGAAGACCGCTATCTGGTGCTGGACAAGGGCCAGCGCAACGAGATCAACCGCGACAACGGCGAGAAGACCCTGGCCCGTTTCGACCAGTACCGCGTGCTGACCGACCGCAAGGTCGTGCGGCCCACCGACCAACTGCCGCCCAAGGCGCGCGGCACGCTGGAACTGCTGGCCGAGCCGACCCCCAAGAACCGCGGCGAGCTGACCTGGCGCCTGGGCCTGATCCTGGGCTGCGTCAACATGACGCTGCTGGGTATTGGCATGTCGGCCACCAACCCCAGGCGTCCCAGCAACTGGAGCATGCTGTTCGCGCTCTTGAGCTTCGTCGTCTACTTCAACCTGATCAATCTGAGCCAGTCCTGGGTCGGCAGCGGCAAGGCCAGCATGGGCGGTGCCCTGCTGGGCGTGCATGGCGGCGCCCTGCTGCTGGCGCTGAGCCTGATCTGGCTGCGTGAGCAGGGCAACCGCCTGGGCATGGTCCGCCGTGCCAAGGGGGCCACGGCATGAGGACCGTCCGTCGCCTGCTCTACCGCGACATCGTCGGCTCGGTGCTGTTTGTCGCCCTCGCCTTCCTGTCACTGTTCTATTTCATCGACTTCGTCGAGGAGCTCGACCGCATGAGCCGGGCCGGCGCCGGTGCCGGCCGCGCGGCGCTGCTGGCCCTGCTGGAACTGCCGGGCCATTTCTACGAGCTGTTCCCCATCGCGGTCCTGATCGGCAGCATCTACGCGCTGGCTCGCATGGCCCAGTCCAGCGAATTCACCATCCTGCGCACCGGTGGCCTCGGCCCCGGTCGCGCGCTGATGCTGCTGGCCACGCTGGGTCTGGGTTTTGCCGCCCTGACCTTCTTCGTCGGCGACTATGCCGCGCCCTGGTTCGAGCGCCAGGCCGAGCTGACCCGGGCCAAGGCCAGCGGCGGCATCGCGCCCAGCCGGGCCGGCGCGTGGCTGAAGGACCGCGAGGGCAATGGCGAGCACAGCTACTCGGTCCATGTGCGCCAGGCCAGCGCCAACGGTGAACTGCGCCAGGTTCGCATCTTCGAGTTCGACGCCAGCGGCGGCCTGCTCAGCCGCCTGGCCGCGACCACCGCCACTGTGGATGGCAAGGGTCTCTGGCAGCTGCGCGACGTGCAGCGAACCCGCTGGAGCAAGGATGCGGTGCAGGAGGATCGCCTGCGTGAGCTGACATGGCAGAGCACGCTGAATTCCGGCGTGGTCGCCGCGGCCGTGCTGCCACCCAACACAATGACGACGACCGAGCTGTACCGCTACACCCAGCACCTGTCCGCCCAGGAGCAGTCGGCCCAGGCCTACCAGATCCAGTTCTGGCAGCGCGCCTTCAAGCCGCTGGCCTGCCTGGTGATGGTGGCCCTGGCCCTGCCCTTCGCCTATCTGCATGCGCGTGGCGGTGGCATCAGCTTCAAGGTCTTCGGCGGCATCATGCTGGGCATCAGCTTCTCGCTCTTGAACAGCCTGGCCGGTCACCTGGGCCTCTTGCAAGACCTGACCCCCTGGGCCGTGGCCGGTGCGCCCAGCCTGCTGTATCTGCTGATGTCGCTGGCGGCCTTCGGCTGGCTGGTGCGCTACCGATGAGTGCCGGCCTGCTGCTGTTCGCCCACGGCGCGCGGGACCCGGCCTGGGCCGGCCCGTTCCAGGCCGTCGTTGCCTCGCTGGCGGCGCAGCAGCCTGGCCTGGTGACGCGGCTGGCTTTTCTCGAATTCATGTCGCCCGGCCTGGAGGAAGCGGCCCGCCAGCTGGTGGCGGCCGGCTGCTCCCGCATAGACGTGGTGCCCCTCTTCCTGGGCTCCAGCGGCCATGTGCGCCGCGAGGTGCCGCCGCTGGTCGAGGCGCTGCGCCAGCAGCATGGCCCTGCCGTGCGGTGGCGGTTGCACGAGGCGATAGGCGAGCACCCGCTGGTCGTAGCGGCGATGGCCACGGCCACGCTGGACTGGCTAAAAAACTGAAGACGGCAAGACCATGAACCTGCACCAGTTCCGTTTCGTCCAGGAGGCGGCGCGCCGCAACCTCAACCTGACCGAGACGGCCAAGGCCCTGTTCACCTCGCAGCCGGGCGTCTCCAAGGCCATCCTCGAACTCGAGGAAGAGCTGGGCATCGATATCTTCTCGCGCCACGGCAAGCGGCTGCGCCGCATCACCGAGCCGGGCCTGCAGGTGCTGAAGTCGGTCGAGATCATCATGCGCGAGGTCAACAATCTGAAGCGCATCGGCGAGGAATATTCCAAGCAGGACACCGGCACGCTGTCCATCGCCACCACCCATACCCAGGCCCGCTACGTGCTGCCCGGTCCGGTGGCCCAGCTGCGTCGCCAGCTGCCCCTGGTCAAGGTCAGCCTGCACCAGGGCACGCCCGACCAGGTCGCCCGCATGCTGCTCGACGACAGCGCCGACGTGGGCCTGGCCACCGAGTCGCTGGCCCAGGTCGACGAGCTGGTCACCCTGCCCTGCTACGAATGGCAGCATGTGCTGGTGCTGCCGGCCGGCCATCCGCTGGCCCAGGAGAGCCATGTCTCGCTGGAACAGCTGGCGGCCGAACCGCTGGTGACCTACCACCCGACCTTCACCGGCCGCACCCGCATCGACAAGGCCTTTGCCGCGCGCGGCCTGCATCCGCAGATCGTGCTGGAGGCCATCGACTCGGACGTGATCAAGACCTATGTCCGCCTCGGCATGGGCGTGGGCATAGTCGCCGAGATGGCGGTGCGCGAAGACCCGCCGGGCGGCGACCTGGTGTCGCGGCCGCTGGGTCATTTGTTCGGCCAGAACGTGACCCGCATCGCCTTCAAGCGCGGCGCGTACCTTAGAAATTATGTTTATGCTTTCGCCGAACTGCTGTCCGACCGTTTGAACCGCCCGCTGCTGGAGCGTGCGATGAGCGGCGAGGCCAGCGACTACGGACTCTGACCCCCGCCATGCCCCTGAGCCTGCAAAGCCGATTGCCCCATGTGGGCACCACCATCTTCTCCACCATGTCGGCCCTGGCCACGCAGCATGGCGCCGTCAACCTGGGCCAGGGCTTCCCGGACTTCGGCTGCGATCCGAAGCTGATCGAGGCGGTGGACGCAGCCATGCGGGCCGGCCACAACCAGTACCCGCTGATGAACGGCGTGCCGGCGCTGCGCCAGGCCGTGGCCGACAAGATCGAGCGCCTGTACGGCCACCGCTATGACGCCGACCGCGAGGTCACCATCACCGCTGGCGCCACGCAGGCCATCTTCACCGCCCTGCTGGCCGTGGTCCATCCGGGCGACGAGGTGATCGTGCTGGAGCCCTGCTACGACAGCTATTCACCCAACATCGACCTGGCCGGTGGCCGCGTCGTGCGCGTGCCGCTGGACCCGGACAGCTACCGCCCCGATTTCGAGCGCATAGCCGCTGCGCTGTCACCCGACACCCGGGCCATCGTCATCAATACGCCGCACAACCCCAGCGCCACGGTCTGGACCGAGGCCGAGATGCGCCAGCTGGAAGCGCTGCTGGATGGCAGCGAGGTGATCGTGGTCAGCGACGAGGTCTACGAGCACATGGTGTTCGACGGCGCGGCGCACCAGAGCGCTGCCCGGTTTCCGGGCCTGGCCGAGCGGACCTTCATCGTGTCCAGCTTCGGCAAGACCTATCACGTGACCGGCTGGAAGGTCGGCTATGTGGCCGCGCCGGCCGGCCTGATGGCCGAGTTCCGCAAGGTCCACCAGTACAACGTGTTCACGGTCAATACGCCGATGCAGCACGGCCTGGCAGCCTACATGGCCGATCCGGCTCCTTACCTGGACCTGCCGGCCTTCTACCAGGCCAAGCGCGACCTGTTCCGCCAGGGCCTGGCCGGCTCGCGGCTGCGCCTGCTGCCTTCCGAAGGCAGCTACTTCCAGTGCGTGGACCATTCGGCCATCAGCGATCTCAGCGACGCCGAGTTCTGCGGCTGGCTGGTGCGTGAAGTGGGCGTGGCCGCGATTCCCATGTCGGCCTTCAGCGTGGAAGCACCAAGGCGGCAGGTGATCCGCTTCTGCTTCGCCAAGACCAAGGCAACGCTTGAGAAGGCGCTGGAGAAGCTGGCGCGACTCTGACCGAGCGCCGCTGTTACTGGCTGGTGGTGTCGCTGGTCAGGTCCAGGTCCAGTCCACCCAGATCACCGCCACCATCCAGCGGGAGGATCAGGTCCACCGCCTCGGCGGCCGAACGGGCCGGATGCTCGGCCAGGTCTCGCGCCACCAGGAACAGCGACAGCATGTCGCGCATCAAGGCCAGGTCATGCAGCACTTCGGCCGGCAGCTCGACACGGCCGCCCTGCCATTCGCCGTCACGCACCAGCATGCCGCGCAGATAGTCCATGCTGGCGGCGTTGTCGATCCAGATCTTCTGCAGCGTGTGCAGCAACTCCGGGCAGGCCGCGAGGCCGGGGCCGTCGCCCAGCGGCATTTCCCAGGCTGGCGGGGCCACATTGAACTGGTGGGCATAGGTTTCGCCGACCAGCTCGAAGGCCGCCATGTCGCCCTGGCGCTGGTAGACCTCAAGCAGCAGCAGATAGGGCCAGGGGCTGCTGGCGCCCTGCAGCTTGCCGGACAACAGCTCGATGGCCGCATCGTCCTGGCCCAGCAACATGAAGAACTCGGCCTGCTGCTCCAGATCGACCAGGGTGCTGACCGACAGCGGCGCTGCGGGCCTGACCGCCCGGATGTCCAGCGGCTGGGTCTGCTCGACCAATTGCACCGACAGCGGTTCTCCGGCGAAACCGCCGCGGATGGCCGGCGACGCCGGCATCAGCATGGAGTCACTGACGAAATCGCCCAGCTGCGGAATCGCCACGGTGGAATGGCCGCCGTTGTCTTCTTCCGGCGTCTCGACGGCGCGCAGCAGATCGGTCTGGTCCAGCTCGGCGCTGACACGCTCGGCCAGGCTGGGCGTCGCCACGGCCGGCGTCGAACGCGCTATGGTCGGTATCTCGTCGTCCTCAAGCGGCATGGGCACGCTGACGCCGGCCATGCCCATGGTTTCAGGCTCCCGGGTCACGCGGCGGCTGTGCGGCAGTTGCTCGCGGGCATCCTCCCACCAGGCCGCCTCATGCATGGCCCGGTCGCGGGCGCGGGCGCGCCAGAGGTAGACACAGAACGCGGCCAGGCCGGCCAGCAGCACGGCCAGCACATAGACCACCGGATTCTGGAAGCGGGCCGAATGCTCCTGCTCCAACTGGCCGCGCAGCAGGCTCAGCTTGTCGCTGGTCTCGCGGTTCTGGGCCTGCATGCGCTGCAGGCTTTCTTCCAGGCGCTTGATACGGTCGGACTCGGGATCGGGCACGGCAACGCTCGCTGCTGGCAGCGGAGCCGAGGCGGCGGCCTGCAAGGTATCGAGCGCTTCGGGCGGTTCCAGCTGCAGTCGCGGCCGGGCCACAGCCGCGGGCTTGGCAGCCGGCTCCGGCGCTGCGTTGGCGACGGTCGCGGGCGGCTGCTTGCGCGCAGGCTTGGGGCTGGTCGGCTTGGCCGACGAGGCCGGCCTTTCCGGCGCGCTGGCCGCTTCGGGGCTGCCGGCGGCGGCCACGGTCGTTTCGACCGGGCGGGTCGGCCGGCGCGGCGGCTTGGGCGCCGGGGAGGGTGTCGGTGCCGAGGCCGCCTCGTTCGGCAGCTGAGCCAGCTGCGGGGCCGGTTGGGCCGGCTGGGCCAGCAACTGCGCCGGCTTGGCTTCGGCCGTTGACAGCGCGGCCCGCAGCTGCGGCGAATAGTTCTTGACCGTGGGCTCGGGCAGCGGCGCCTGTTGCGCCAGCTCGGGCCGCAGGCTGGGCGGATCGATGAAGGCGGTGAACTGGCGGGTGAAGCGCGAGGGGCAGCCAAGGCTCAGGCTCACGGTCACCAGCGGCTCGTCGATCTGCACCAGGCTTTGCACACGCACGGCGCGCACCGTGGTGTCGCTCTCGCCTTCCAGTTGCACCTGCACCAGGCTGGGCGGAACACGGGACTCGCCGGCAATGACCTCGGCCCGCGCGCAATCCGGCGACAGCGACTCATCGCCGGAGAGCTGGACAGGGAAGACAAGGTTCAGCGGCTGGCCCAGCGCGGAAAGCGTCAGCGGGCGCCCTACTCCCAGGGCCTGGGCCTCGCTCTGCGCGCCCAGTAGCAAGACGCCCAGCGCCAGCGGGGCGAGTCGGGGAAGCTCGAAATGGCTTGTATGCGCGCGGATGACGGGCTCCATGCCAAGGGGCAATGCCGGAATGCCGGGCACTCTATCACGCCCGGTTACAGCTTCCGTGCGAGCTGTGGCGTGTTCAGCAGTCGTAGCCGGGCAGCCGCCTGTCCAGGCGACGCAAGAGGCCCGGCCAGGCCAGCGCACTGCCCTGGCCCTTGGTCGCCTGCCTGGCCTGTTCCTGGGCCGTGGCGATGATCTCGGGTGCGATGGCAGTCAGTTCGCCACCACCGGCCTGAGCCCGGACCTGGATGGTGCAACTGGCCTCGAAGAAGTACATCGCCTGCACCGCGTCCGCCACGCTGCGGCCCACGGTCAGCAGGCCGTGATTGCGCAGCATCAGGTAGTTGTTGCTACCCAGGTCGCGCACCAGGCGCGGCTTCTCGTCGTCACGCAGCGCGACGCCCTCGTAGTCGTGATAGCCGAGGCTGGACAGCACGAAGATCGAATGCTGGGAGATCGGCAGCAGGCCGGCGGGTTGGGCCGACACCGCAATGCCGTTGAGCGAATGCGTGTGCAGCACGCATTGCGCATCGGGCCGCGCCGCATGGACGGCGCTGTGAATGGTGAAGCCGGCCGGGTTGACCGGGAACGGCGAGTCTTCCAGCTTGTTGCCCTGCATGTCGATCTTCACCAGGCTGGAGGCTGTGATCTCCTCGAACATCAGGCCGTAGGGATTGATCAGGAACTCGTCATGCCGGTCCGGCAGCCGGGCGCTGATGTGAGTGAAGACCAGATCGTCCCAGCCGAACAGCGCAACCAGGCGGTAGGCCGCGGCCAGGTCGACCCGCAGCGCCCATTCCTCGGGGCTGACCGATTCGCGGCGGCAGGGGATTTCTGGCAAAGCATGGGACATGGGTCGCTCCGTGACAACGGGCCTGAGGATGGACGAGGAAGGGCTCATGGACAATAGGCAAGGACGGCAAGCCCTTGCTGTCACGTCAGCGACAAAGCATGAACAGCACGGCTCTTACCGCATCCGAACGCGCCAACATCGAAGCAGGCTCGTGGTTCTCCAAGCTATCGCCGGCCCTGCGCGGCGACATCCTCTCGCGCGCCAGCGTGCGGCGGCTGAACGACGACGCCCTGCTCTCCTGCCGCGGCGAGCCGGCCGAGGAATGGTGCGGCGTGGCCAAGGGGGCGGTGCGCATCAGCTCGGTCTCGCTGTCGGGCAAGCAAATCACCCTGACCTATGTGGAGCCCGGCACCTGGTTCGGCGACATTGCCCTGTTCGACGGCCTGCCCCGCACCCACGACGCCGCCGCCCATGGCGAGACCACGCTGCTGGTGATACGCAAGCCCGATTTCAAGGACCTGCTGGCCAAGCATTCCGAGCTCTACGAAGCGTTGCTGCGGCTCAACTGCCGCCGGCTGCGCCTGATGTTCGACGTGGTCGAGGACCTGAACACCCGCCCGCTGGCCGCCCGCCTGGCCAAGCAGATCCTGCTGCTGGCCCGCTCCTACGGCATCGCCCAGGGCGAGGAAGAAATCCGCATCGGCCTGCAGCTGGCCCAGGAAGACCTGGCCCAGATGCTAGGCGCTTCGCGCCAGCGAGTGAACCAGGAACTCAAGGGCTTTGAACGCGACGGCGCCGTGCGGGTGGAGCCGACCCGGCTGGTCGTGCTGAACAAGGACAAGCTGCTGGCCATCGCCAGCAAGTAGCCGGTAGGGCCGGCCGTCGCCGACGCGACTGACCGGCGTCAAGGCCGCTGCCCACAATCGCCAACCGATTGGAGTTGCATTCGAGATGGACGAGAACACCGGCACCCGCGCCCCTTCCCAAGCCCTGGACACCGAGGCCCTGGCGGCCTGGCTCACGGCCCAGGTGCCCGGCTTTGCCGGCCCGCTAAGCATCGAGCAGTTCAAGGGCGGCCAGTCCAACCCGACCTACAAGCTGATCACTCCGACGCGCAGCTACGTGATGCGGGCCAAGCCCGGCCCGGTCGCCAAGCTGCTGCCCTCGGCCCATGCCATCGAACGCGAATACGCCGTGATGAAGGCGCTGCGCGGCACGGCCGTGCCGGTGCCCGAGATGCTGGCCTTGTGCGAGGACGAATCGGTCATAGGCCGCGCCTTCTACCTGATGGAGTTTCTCGAGGGCCGGGTGCTGTGGGACCAGTCCCTGCCCGGCATGAGCCGCGAGGACCGCGGCGCCCACTACGCCGAGATGAACCGCGTGATCGCGGCCCTGCACCAGGTCGATTTCGCCGCCATTGGCCTGGCCGGCTATGGCAAGCCCGGCAACTACTTCGAACGCCAGATCGGGCGCTGGAGCAAGCAGTACCAGGCCTCGATCACGCAGCCGAACGAGGCCATGGACAAGCTGATCGAATGGCTGCCCGCCCACATCCCGGCCTCGGCCCGGGACGAGGCCGAAGTTTCCATCGTCCATGGCGACTTCCGGCTGGACAACCTGATGTTCCATCCCACCGAGCCGCGGGTGATCGCGGTGCTCGACTGGGAGCTGTCAACACTGGGCCATCCGCTGGCCGACTTCAGCTATCACTGCATGTCCTGGCATATCCAGACCAAGGGCGCGGCGCGCGGCATTGGCGGGCGCGACCTGGCCGAGCTGGGCATTCCCGACGAGCTCAGCTATGTGCGGCAGTACTGCGAGCGCACCGGCCGAAGCGACGTGCAGGCCGTGATGCGCGACTGGAACTTCTACCTGGCCTACAACCTGTTTCGCATTGCCGCCATCCTGCAAGGCATTGCCAAGCGCGTTGAGGCCGGCACGGCCTCGAGCGAGAAGGCCCGCGAAGCCGGCGCCGGCGCCCGGCCCATGGCCGAGCTGGGCTGGCAGTTCGCGCAGGCGGCCGGCGCCTAGGCCGGATCACTGGGCGGCGGCGGGCTGGTGGGCTCGTCTTCCGGCGGCTGGCTCTGCCAGGCGATGGACGAGGTGGTCTGCCAGGCGCCGGTCTCGCTCAGCCGGTTGTTGACCTGCCTGGCCTCACGGGCGGCGGCCTCCATCAATTTGACGAAGGACTGGATCTCGTCCAGGTCCGGCACTTCCATGGCGGTACGCAGGTAGGCATTGCCCCGCATGGTCAGCATCACGAAGGGTCGGCCCTGGGGCAGCAGATCCTGGCTGGCCTGGGCCAGGGCCGTACTCAGGTCGCCGTCAATCCAGGCCGCGGTCAAGTCCTTGTTGACGCCGACGGCACCGAAGCGCGAGCGAACCAGCTTGGAGGCGATAGGACCCGGCTTGGGAAACATCACCAGCCAGCGCATCTCTTCCGGCGTGTCGGTATCGACGCGGGTCTTGAGCGTGTCGGTATAGGCCTCGAACACCGTGGTCTCGAGCTGCTCCATCAGGTCGCGCGCCAGCACCATCATCTGCAGTTCCGGGCTGAGCTTGAGCTCGCAGCGCAGGCGCAGCTCGCTGCCGCTGATGTAGCTGCGCTGTGAAGGCCCCCATTCCACGCGCAGCGGTCCGACCGAGGTCTTGGGCAGCTCGATCACGAAGCCGCGGCCGTCGCGGATCTGTTTGAACAGACCGTTGCGGGTATCGGCCCAGTCCGCGATGCCGCGCCAGCGGGCTGCATTGGCACGGGCGACGAACCAGCTTTTGACTTGCTTAATTACCATGAGTCGGGACAATGCATTGGCCAGGCTTGAACCGCTGGTGAAGGAGCCGCGCAGCAGGTTTGCCGGACCGGATGGAGACCGCCAAATGATCGAAGTTTATTCGTGGGCCACGCCCAATGGACACAAGGTCCACATCATGTTGGAAGAATGCGGCCTGCCCTACCGGGTGATCCCTGTGGACATAGGCACCGGTGCGCAGTTCGACCCGGGGTTTCTCGCCATCAGCCCGAACAACAAGATCCCGGCCATCGTCGACCCGGCCGGACCGGACGGCAAGCCCATGTCGATGTTCGAATCCGGCGCCATCCTGCTGTACCTGGCCGGCAAGACGGGTCAGCTCTTGCCTGCCGACACCCGCGGCAAGTACGAGGTGCTGCAGTGGCTGATGTTCCAGATGGGCAGCGTGGGCCCCATGCTGGGCCAGGCCCATCATTTCCGCATCTATGCGCCCGAGAAGATCGCCTACGCGGTGGACCGATACACCAACGAGGCACACCGCATTTACAACGTCATCAACAAGCGGCTGGGCCTGAGCCCCTACATCGCCGGCAAGCAGTACAGCATTGCCGACATCGCCGTCTTCCCCTGGCTGCGCTCCTGGAAGAACCAGGGCGTCGACATGAAGGACTATCCGCACCTGAAGGGCTGGTTCGACGAAGTCGCCTCACGGCCGGCCGTGCAGCGCGGCGTCGAGGTGCTGGCAGACCGTCGCAAGCAGTTGCTGGACGAACGCGCCCGCGAGGTGCTGTTCGGGGAGACGCAGTACAAGCGTCACTGAGGGATGCGGGGTTGGCCTGCCCGGAGGGACTCGAACCCCCGACCTGCTGCTTAGAAGGCAGCTGCTCTATCCAGTTGAGCTACGGGCAGCGCGAGCGGAATTCTCGCATGGGGCCGCCTCCCGGCAGCCCCTGCTTCATGCTCAGATCAGCACGTTGAGGATGGCGTTGCCAATGCCCATCAGCGCAGCGCCCGAGATCAGGCCGGCACAGATAGGCTCGCAGCATTCGACCCAGATGCGGTGGCCCATCGAGCCCTTGTTCTTGCCGTGGCGCAGGCCCATCAGCCAGAACAGCAAGGCGCCGGCGAACATGGCGAACACCGACTCGGGCGGCAGCACCACGCCGAGGCCAATGGCCACGGACGAGAGCTTGAACCTGCCCTTGCTGACGATGCGGGTCACTTCCATCACCAAAGCCACGACGGCGGCGATGGCCATGGCGACCACGGCCGAGCTCGGCAGGCCCTTGACGCCCTTGGCGATCAGCTCGGCCACGCCCTTCCACTGCATCACGGCCGGCATCGCGAACTGGTCGGAAATCATCGAAGCCGTGCTGCGCACGCCATTGGCATCCGGCTGCAGGAACAGCAGGAAGAACAGCGGCACGCAGGCCATCACGCCGGCAAAGATGCCGATGATGTGGCCCACGACCTGGTGGCGCGGCTTGCCGCCGAGCATGTAGCCGGCCTTGATGTCCGACAGCAGATTGCTGGCGTTGGTGGCCACCTCGGCCGTCATCGCAGCAGGCAGCAGGTTGCTGGCCGGGTTGCTGCTGTCGATCGCGCCCATCGAGAACTGGGTGATCTTGGACAGCGAGCCGGTCGGCGTCCACGAGGTCAGAGCCATCGAGTTCACGCAGATCACGGTCAGGATGAAGATCAGCGGCAGCGAAACAAAGCACAGCAGCCAGGGCACGCCGAAGAACTCGTGGGTCAGCCAGACGCCGATCACGCTGAAGATGGGCACGCCGACGTAGGAGATCCACAGCGGCACCTCGACGCCGGCCAGCACGTCCGACTTGGAGGTGGCGGCGGCGCCGTCCTTCTTGCCCATGATGGACTTGAAGGCGCCGGTGAACAGCTCGGGCTTGGCGGCCAGGCTGACCATGGCGCCGACCACCATCATGGTGACGCCCCACCACAGCGACCACTGGTTGACGATCTCGACCCGGTTCAGCGGCACCAGCTTGCCGCTGGGTGCGATGCGCGGTGCGATGTCGCCGAGCTGGATCATCAGCGGCGCCAGCAGAACGAAGTTGACGACCGCGCCGATCATGCAGCTGGTGGCCACGGCGATGCCCATCAGGCCGCCGGTGCCTATCATGGCTACGTCCAGCGTCAGGCGCAGGCCCAGCACGCGAAAGTCGGTGCCCAGGATCTTGGGGATGGCCCATTCCAGCTTGGCGGCCGCCTGGTAGTAGTAGGTGTCGATGCGCTCATGCAGCACCCAGGCGGCCTGGGCGCCGAAGGCCTTGACCTGCAGCAGCTTCATCCAGCCGTCGCTGATGATGGCCTGGTAGATCGCGGCACCGAGGGCGGTGAAGCCCAGGATGCGGGCCTTGAACATGCCTTCGCCGGCATCGCCGGTGTAGAGCGAGTCCAGCACCACGCCGCTGGCACGGCCTTCGGGGAAAGGCAACTGCTCCTCGTTGATGAAGCGGCGCTTCATGGGGAACGCGACCAGCACGCCCAGGATGGCCACGATGATCATCCAGGCCATGATCTGCCACCAGGGCGGGATGTTGCCGGTGACCAGCATGTAGGCACCGAGGCCGGCGTACAGCGGGCTCACCACATAGCCCGAGGCCGTGGCGATGGACTGGGTGCAGTTGTTCTCGAGGATGCTGAAGTCCGATCCCAGGCCAGCGCCGTGCAGGATGCGGAAGAAGGCAAAGGCCAGAATCACCGAGGTCAGGCCCACGCCCAACGTGATACCGGTCTTGGCGCCTATGTAGAGGCCGGTGGCGGACAGGATGCCGCCCAGCAGGAAACCCATGATGGCCGAGCGCAGCGTCAGCTGGGCCATGTCGGCACGGTAGACGGTCGAATGCCACCACTGATCCTTTTGCGCCCGGGTCCAGGTGCGGATCTGTTCATCACTCAGCTGATGGATTGCCATGGGTCTCGCCTTTCGAGGCTTTTGAAACAGCTCTTATCAAAAGCAAAAGCCCGCACCGGACGAACCGGTGCGGGCTTGGCAAAAAGGTCTTGGTCGGGGCGGCGGGATTCGAACTCGCGACCCTCTGCTCCCAAAGCAGATGCGCTACCAGGCTGCGCTACGCCCCGACGAAGCTGCGCATTCTAGCCGGTTTCGAGCAGCTTCCCTTCGGCCGTGATGAAAGCGGTGCGGACACGCTCGCCCGGCTGCAGGGTTTGCACCGCGCGGCGGTAGCGATCCAGCTGCGCGAGGTACTCGGGCTTGCGCTGCGGCGCCGGGTTGAGCTTGTAGTCCAGCACCCACCAGACCGGCTGGCCCTGCTCCTGCAGACAGACCAGGCGGTCGATGCGCTGGTCCAGGCCATCGACGCTGACGGCCACCTCGTTGCCGGCCCACTGCAATTGGTCGGCAGCGAAGAAGCGCGCGCAATCGCTGCTGCCCAAGATGGCCGCCACGCTGCGCTCCAGCAACTCGGTGCGCTTGGCATCGAGGCCGTACATCTGCGCGGCGCTTGCCATCAGGCGTGGCAAGGGCTGGGACGCTGGCCCGCTCGCCCATTCCAGTACCCGGTGCAGGGCCTCGCCGAGCTGGGCACTGGCGGCGTCGTCGGCCTCGCCGGTGCTCGAGGCGGCACGCGGGGGCGGCAGTGGTGGCGCCGACGGGAGGTCGAGCCAGCGCGCAGCCGAAGTCGCGCTCGCCTGGACAGGAGTCGGAGCGGTCTGCCATGGCGTTGCCAGCGGCCCCAGGCGCGACCACCAGGTGGCCCGGCTGCTGGTTTTCAGGGCCGGCGTGCGGCTGATGACCAGGCGCGCCCGGGCTCGCGTCAACGCCACGTAGAGCGCATTGAGCTCTTCACGCTGGCGCTGCAGCTTTTCCTCGTCCAGCAAGGGCTGCAGCGCCGGTGGCGCCTTGCTCTCTGAAGCAAGAAAAGCGACCCGCGAAGGACGCTCGGCCTGCACAGGCCAGTCGATCAGCAGCGTGGCGCTCTCGGCGCGGGCCGAACCGGCCTCGCAATCGAGCAGGAACACGACCTCGGCCTCCAGGCCCTTGGCGCCGTGCACCGTCAGCAGTTGCACCGCCTCACTCTCAACCGGCGCCGACAGCTTCAGCGCCCGGCTCTTGAGCGCGCGCACGAAGCCGTAGAGATTGGCATAGCGGCCACCATCGAGATCCAGTGCCAGCGCCAACAAGGCCTCGACGGCATGGACCCGCGTGCGGCGCTCAGATGGCGGCACCACGGCCAGCATCCGCGGCACCAGCTCGCCCTGATGAACGACGCGATCCAGCAGCTCGTGAGGGCTGCAGCGACCGACTTGCAGCAACCAATCGGCCAGCAGACGACGGGCCCTGGGCAGGCTGCCCTCCGGCAGGTCGTCAGACTGCAGCGCCCGCCACCAATCGCCCTCCAGTGTTTCGGCCCGCGCAGCCAGCCACAGCAACTCGTCCTCGCTGGCACCTAGCAGCGGGCTGCGCAGGGCATGGGCCAAGGAGAGCTTGTGGCTCGGCGATGCCAGCGCATCGAGCAGGGCCAGCAGGTCGCGGACATCGGGCGCATCCAGCAGGGCCTGGTCCTCGGGCGCCGCATGGGCGATACCGGCCGCCTTGAGCGCCTGGGCCAGCACCCGCAAGGGCTCGCGCTTGCGTGCCAGCACGAAGATCTGGCCCGGCCGCAAGCCGTGTCGACCCAGCAGTTCGGCGATGGCCGCCACCACGGCCTGGGCCTCGGCCGCGCGCCTGTGCAGTTCGGGTTCGCGCCGCGGCTCGCTCAGCGAAGGGCGCCAGCGCTGGTCGTCCGGCTCTTGCGCCTCGACAGACTCGGGCTGAATCACCTCCAGCTGGAACAGCCCATCCAGAGCACCGGGCTCGCCGACCTCGGTCGTGTGGATCCGGAAGTCCGGGTACTGCTGGGCCGCACGCGCCGATTCGAAAACCTCATTGACCGCCGCCAGCACCGGCGCCGCATTGCGCCGGGTGTGGTCGCAGGCCAGCACCGCGCCGGCCAGCGCTTGCTGGACGAAATCACGGGCCGCCGCGAACACCCTTGGCTCGGCCCGCCGGAAACGGTAGATGCTCTGCTTGGGATCGCCAACGATGAACACCGAAGGCGCATCGGCACCAGCACCGGCATAGGAAGACAACCAGCCGTACAGCGCATGCCACTGCAGCGGGCTGGTGTCCTGGAATTCATCGATCAGCAGATGGCGCACCTGCGCGTCCAACCGTTGCTGCACCCAACCCGACAGCTGCGGGTCGGCCAGCAGGGCCAGGGCACCGCGCTCCAGGTCGTTCATGTCGACCAGGCCACGCTGGCGTTTGAGCTGCTCGAACTGGGCGATCAGGACCAGGGCCAGGCGCGCCATTCGCCGATGGTCATCGCACGCGCGCTGCTGGGCGCAGGCACGCCAGAGCTTGTCAAGCTCGTCGAGGCAGGCCGACAGCTCGGCGTCGTCGCCCAGGTTCTTGCGAGGCTCGCCCCTGGCCGTGAACAATGCAGCGCGAACCGCGTCGAAGGCGGCGGCATCGTCGGCACACGACAGCCCTTGCTCCATCGATGTTGCCGCCTTGCGCGGGGTCGCCGCCTTGGCGCCACCCAGGCTCACCGCCAGCGCAGCCAGCCTGGACCTGAGCGACGGGAAATACTCGAGCGGATGGGTGAGGCTCACGAACTCGGGGCCGATGGATTCGGCGCCGGGCATGCCCTCCATCAGCTGAGCCTCGCCGAGCCGGATCTCGACCCGCTTCTCGAAGGCCGATTCAAGCCAGCGCTGCAGCGTGTTGCGCCCGCGTTCGGCCACCAGCTGGCGGTAGTCGGCCAGCAAGGCCTCGTCAGCCAGGACCGCTGCATGGAAGCGCTGCCAGAGCTGAGGCAGCAGATCGGCCTCGTCTTCCAGCAGCTGCAGTTCGGCCGAGATACCTTGGCGCTGAAGCAGCTCCAGCGGCGCGACGCGCAAGAGCTGGGCGAACCAGGCGTGAAAGGTACGGATCTCGACGGATCGGCCCTGCCCCAACAGGCGCTCCTGCAGGCCGGCCAGCAGCGGCTCTGCTGTTCTCGCCTGCTCAAGCGTCATGCCGCGGGCTTGCAGCTCATCGATGCGACGCTCGGCACTGCAACGCGCGAACTCATGCAGCCATTCCGACAGGCGCTGCCGCATCTCGCCCGCAGCCTTGCGGGTGAAGGTGATGGCCACGATGTCTTGCGGGGCCACGCCGTCCAGCAGCGCACGCAGGATGCGCGAGACCAGCATCCAGGTCTTGCCGGCACCGGCACAGGCCTCGACCACCACGCTGCGCCGCGGATTGCAGGCGATGGCATAGAAGCGGCCGCGCTCGACCAGGGCGCCATCGACGGTGTAGGCGGCCCGGCTCACAGCGCCACCTCCTGCCAGTCGTCGCGCCGGCACAGGCCGCGCATCTCGCAATAGCCACAGGCGCGGCCTTCGCCCAGGGCCGGCATCTCGGCGCCACCCTCTATGGCGAGCAGGTCCTGCTCAAGTCCCAACAGCAGCAAAGCGGCGCTGTGCTCGACGTCGGCATGCGGCACGGCGATCACGGCTTCGCGTTCGTCCAGGGCCAGGTATTGCGCGTGGATCGCGGCCTCGCCCTTCTCAGGCTGAACCAGCGCCGCATAGACGGCCAGCTGCGTGTCCTCGACCGGGTGCGCGACCTTGTCCTTCAGGCCGGTCAGGCTGCCGGTCTTGTAGTCGATCAGCAGCAAGCTGCCGTCGGGCTGGCGGTCCATGCGGTCCAGCCGCCCCTTGAGCTTGAGCGGTGCCAACGCATGGCCCGAGTCGGCCCAAGGTCGGGATTCGCGATCCTGCTCGCCGGCCTCGTAGCGCGCGCCCTCGGCCTCATGGCCGGCCAACCAGGCCAGGTAGCGCTGGACGAAGCCATCGAAGCCGGCCCGGAACGGCAGGAACTCGGCCGGCGACAACTGCTTGGCCAGCTCATCGGCCAGCTCGACCAGCAACTCGGCATCGGGACGCTCACCACGGCGGTCGTGGAAGTCATGCAGCAAGGCGTGCAGCCAGCTGCCGTAGTCGCTTTTGTCGAGTTCAGCTTCGAGTTCGGGCGCCTCGCGCAGCTTGAGCAGGGCGCGTGCGAAGAACTGATAGGGGCAGTCGCGGAGCGATTCGATGGCGCTGGCCGAAAGCGTTGCCGGCAACTGTCCAGGTGCTTTCGCAGCGGAGCGATGCTGAGGCCGGCTCGGCACTTGGGAAGCGATTCGGGCATCGGTCCAGGCCTGCAAGCCCGGTTGCCCTGCACGTTGCAGCGCCAGGGCAAGCCTATCCAGCAAGGGGCTTGCGGCCAGCGGCTCGCTGCCTTGGCGTGTGCAGCGCAAAAGGGTCAGGGCATCGGCCCTCAGCAGCTGCGTGAATGCCAGGGTATGGGCCTCGCGCCGCTGCTGCAGCGTGGGCAGACCGAGCCGGGCGGCCAGGCGGTCGCTGATCAAGGCGGGCGGCGCTGTCACAGCGCCAAGCTGGGCATCGGCACCGGGCAGCACGATGGCCCCAAAGGGCCGCAGCATCGCACGGGCCAGTGGCGTCACCAGCACCTGCGGCTGCTCGGGCGCCGGGGGCAGGTATTGCTGGGCTTCCAGGGTCTGGTCGACCCAGGACAGGAAGCCCGCCTGGTCCAGCCGGGTCTGCTGCAGCATGTATTCATGAGCGCTGCCCGGCCAGGGCTGGCGCTGCAGCCACAGCACATCCAGCAGGGCCTGGCCGGCATCGAGCTGCAGCAAGGGCTCTTCGGCCTGCAGGCGCTGCAGCACTTGCTTGAGGGCATCGATCCACTCCTGCAGGCTGCGTTCGGAGGCACCCTCGTTGAACTGGCGCACAGCACTGCGAGCCAGGCGCCAGAGGCTGAGGCTGGCCACGTGGAGCTCCTCGAATCGCACCGACTGCGGGCTCCGCCATCCCTTTCTGCGGCAGACGGCTTCCAGGGCCGGCAAGGCTTCCGTAGCGAGGTGGCCGCGCAGGGTCTGGCACAGGCCGCTTTTCAGCAGGGCCAGCCATTCATCCAGCGTGGATTGCGGAGCGCAGGCCTTGAGCAGGCCCATCAGCTGCGCGGCGGCCGGCGAGGTGGCCAGGGTCCAGCCGGTTTCGTCCAACAGACCCACACCGCGACGCTCAAGCAGGGCCCGCACCCGACGCAGCAAAACGCGGTCCTGCGCGATCAGTGCGACCGGCGCACGGCCGGCATTCAGGTGGGCGAGCACGGCCGCCGAGCTGCACTGGGCCTGGTCTTCGAAGTCCTCGCACAGCGCCTGTTCCAGCAGCGCCGGCGCATGGCCGACCTGGTCAAGCTCAACGTCAGCCCTCAGCTTCAGCACAGGCACCTGCCGCTGCTCTGCCCTGGCAAGCAGGGCTTGGGCCAGCGGATCCGGACCACCGGCCTCCAGCACCAGCCAGGCGCTGGGCTGCCAGTCGAACAGCACGTCGGTGGCCGCCGGTCGGTGGTCGGAGGAGGCCCAGGCCAGGGCGACCTGGCTCAGCGCTGCCTCCAGGCGGCCCGGCGATTCGGCGGCGAACGCCGCACGGGCCTCGGTCCAGAAACCATCCCGGTCCTCGGGCACCCGCTGATGGGCGGCCCGCAAGAGTTGCTGGGCCGCTTCGACCAGCCTACCCACGGCCAGCTCGTAGGCCCTAGGGTCCTGGCGTCGGAGGGCCTGGGCCCAGGTCTGCTGAACAAGCAGGGCCTTGGCGCTGAGCGAGTCCATCGCGGCATCGAAGCTGATCTGCAAAGCCTCCGCCAGGCCGGCCGGCGCCAGGGCCGAAGCCAGGCTGTGGGTGGTTTCAATCCTCGGCAGCCAGCGTCCCAGTTGCATCCAGGCTCGCCGCGCCGGGGCCAGATGCTGGGCAAACGGCAGGATCAGCACGGCATCACGCGCCTCTAGGCCCTGGCCCTCCAACCATTGGCCGGCCTGCTCGGCCACGCGGGTCCAGACCTGACCCGCCCCGTGCCGCCCGTCCAGCGGCAAGCTCACCGTATGCATGAATCCCCTTGCCCCGCCTGCCCTGAGGGCTTGAAACCTTGTGTCAGAATCATTGTGCATTGAACCCCGGCCGGCTCGGCCCGCCCAAGGACCTTCCATGAGCAGCGAACTGATCAAACATATTTCCGACGCCTCTTTCGACGCCGACGTACTGCAGGCCGACAAGGCAGTGCTGGTCGACTACTGGGCCGAATGGTGCGGCCCCTGCAAGATGATCGCCCCCATCCTGGACGAGGTCTCCAAGGACTACCAGGACAAGCTGCAGATCACCAAGTTGAACGTGGACGAGAACCGCGAAGTCCCGGCCAAGTTCGGTATCCGCGGCATCCCGACCCTGATGCTGTTCAAGGGCGGCCAGCTGGCCGCCACCAAGGTCGGCGCCCTCTCCAAGGCGCAGTTGACGGCCTTCCTGGACGCCAATCTATAATCCGCCCCAACCTGTCGCCGCGGGGCGCTTTCTTTCCACAGTAGGCCCCGCAGTGACAGCAGAATTGCCAACACGCCCCTCGCGGCGCGTGGACTCGGCTCCCAAGCTTCCCGTGTTCTTGTACTGAAGGTTCGTGCCGCGCATCTGCCGGCTTGAGTCCTTGCAGCGCTGGTGGCCGAGTGATCCAGCCCCCGGTTCTTGGCAGAACCCGCGGGCCACCCATTAGGGTTAATCCATGCATCTTTCCGAACTGAAAGCGCTTCACGTCTCGGCCCTGATCAAGATGGGCGAAGAGCTCGAGATCGACAACGTCGCCCGCCTGCGCAAGCAGGAGCTGATGTTCGCGATCATGAAGAAGCGCGCCAAGGCCGGCGAACAAGTGTTCGGCGACGGCGTGCTCGAAGTGCTGCCCGACGGCTTCGGCTTCCTGCGCTCGATCGAAGCCAGCTACATGGCCTCGACCGACGACATCTATCTGTCGCCGAGCCAGATCCGCCGCTTCAACCTCCACACCGGCGACATGATCGAAGGTGAAGTGCGCGTGCCCAAGGACGGCGAGCGCTACTTCGCGCTGGTCAAGGTCGACCGCGTGAACGGCATGACGCCCGAGGAGAGCAAGCACAAGATCATGTTCGAGAACCTGACGCCGCTGTTCCCCAAGGAACAGTTCAGGCTCGAGCGCGACATCAAGGGCGACGAGAACACGGTCGGTCGCATCATCGACCTGATCGCCCCCATAGGCAAAGGCCAGCGCGCCCTGCTGGTGGCTCAGCCCAAGACCGGCAAGACGGTGATGATGCAGCACCTGGCGCACGCGCTGGTGGCCAACCATCCCGACTGCCACCTGATCGTGCTGCTGGTCGACGAGCGTCCGGAAGAAGTTACCGAAATGCTGCGCACGGTGCGCGGCGAGGTCATCTCCTCGACCTTCGACGAGCCCGCCGCCCGCCACGTGCAGGTCGCCGAAATGGTGATCGAGCGCGCCAAGCGCCTGGTGGAGCTGAAGAAGGACGTGATCATCCTGCTGGACTCGATCACCCGCCTGGCCCGCGCCTACAACAACGTCCTGCCCTCGTCAGGCAAGGTGCTGACCGGTGGCGTGGACGCCAACGCCCTGCAGCGCCCCAAGCGCTTCTTCGGCGCGGCCCGCAATGTGGAAGAAGGCGGCTCGCTGACCATCATCGGCACGGCGCTGATCGACACGGGCAGCCGCATGGACGAAGTCATCTACGAAGAGTTCAAGGGCACCGGCAACTGCGAAATCCACCTGGATCGCCGCATGGCCGAGAAGCGTGTCTATCCGTCGATCCTGATCAACAAGTCCGGTACCCGCCGCGAAGAGCTGCTGCTCAAGCCCGAGATCCTGCAAAAGAGCTGGATCCTGCGCAAGCTGCTCTACAACATGGACGAGATCGAGGCGATGGAGTTCATCCTCGACAAGATGAAGGCCTCCAAGAACAACCTCGACTTCTTCGACATGATGCGTCGAGGGGGCTGATCTTGAAGGCCTCTGCGCCGGCCCTGCCGGCGCCTCGGAAGCGCCCCATGGGGCGCTTCTTGCGTTTCTGGCTATAATCGCCGTTTTTCCGCCGCCAGAAAGTGCGCTTGCGTGGTGCGAGCGTGGCTCCCGGCACTGAAACAGCTACGGCGAGAGGTTCCCATGAAAGACGGCATTCACCCCAATTACCGCGACGTGGTCTTCATTGACCAGTCCAACGGTTTCCAGTTCGTGACGCGTTCGACCGTCCAGACCAAGGACTCGATCGAGATCGACGGCAAGACCATGCCCCTGGTCAAGCTGGAAACCACCAGCGAATCGCACCCCTTCTACACCGGCCAGCAAAAGAGCGTGGACAACCTCGGCGGCCGCGTCGAGAAGTTCCGCAACAAGTTTGCTCACCTCAAGAAGTAATCCGGCGCTGCCTGCGGGCAGTCGAGGATTCCTCGCAAAAAGGCAGCCCCGGCTGCCTTTTTTTGTGCCCGCCCGATCTGCGGCATGATGCCGACCACAAACACAAGAGCCGTCGTCCCGTGAACCTGCCGACCCCTGCCATCGTGGCCGAGCGTGGCGCCCAGCGCCTGCCGCGCCTGGCCCTGCTGCTGCTGGGTGCCGCCTATGTGCTGCCCGGCGTCTTCGGCCGCGATCCCTGGCGCAATGCCGACCTGACGGCCTTCGGCTTCATGGCCAGCATCGCCCAGGGGCACGCTCCCTGGTGGCAGCCTGCCATCGGAGGCATTCCCGCCGACGGCGGCCCGCTGCCGTTCTGGCTGGGAGCGCTGGCGATCAAGGTCCTGCCCTTCCTGGACCCGGCCCTCGCGGCCCGCCTGCCCTTCGCCCTGGTGCTGCTCGGCGTGTTCGTACTGGTCTGGTACAGCAGCTTCCATCTCGCCCGCACCGAAGCGGCCCAGCCCGTGGCCTTCGCCTTTGGCGGCGAGGCCCAGACGACGGACTATGCCCGCGCCATGGCCGATGGCGCCCTGCTCGCCCTGATGGCCAGCCTTGGCCTGCTGATGCTGGGCCATGAGACCACGCCGGAACTGCTGCAGTTGCTGGCTTGCTCGGCCTATCTTTATGGCCTGGCGGCCGCGCCATTCCGTGCAGTGAAGTCGAGAGTCGCGGTGCTGCTGTCCCTGCCCATGCTGGCCGCCAGCGGCGCCCCGGCGGTGGCCATGCTGTTCGCTGGTCTGGGTGCCTGGCTGTGCCAGCGCTCCAGCTACGACGACGTGCGCGGCCTGACGATGTGGGTGCTGGTCGCGGGCCTGCTGGGCGCGCTGTCAGCCTGGACCTTTGATGCGTGGGCCTGGCGAGTCCATGTGCCGTTCGGCGCGGACTATGTGCTGCAGCAACTGAGCCAGTTCAGCTGGTTCTGCTGGCCGGCCTGGCCGCTGGCTTTCTGGACACTGTGGCGCTGGCGCCAGCACTGGCCGCGCCGCCACATCCTGCTGCCGCTGATCGTGTTCACCGTGCCGCTGGTGGCCTCGGTAGCCATGAACGGCTCGGACCGCGCCTTGCTGCTGACCTTGCCCCCGCTGGCCGTGCTCGCCGCATTCGCCCTGCCCACGCTCAAGCGCAGCTTTGCGGCCGCGGTCGACTGGTTCTCGGTCTTCTTCTTCAGCGCCGTGGCCCTGTTCTTCTGGGCCTATTACCTGTCCATGCAGCAGGGCTGGCCTCCCAAGCTGCTGGCGAATCTGCAGCGACTGGCCCAGGGCTTCCAGCCCAGCTTCCATCCACTGGCCTTGCTGATAGCAGCACTGGCGACGCTTGCCTGGCTGGCCCTGGTCCGCTGGCGCACGGCCCGCCATCAACATGCGCTGTGGAAAAGCCTGGCCCTGCCAGCCGGGGGCGTGACGCTGGCCTGGCTCCTAGCCATGACACTGATGCTGCCGCCGCTGGACTACGCCCGCAGCAACCGGGCCCTGGTGGAACGCCTGAAGACCCAGGTGCCGGCCGGGATGAATTGCCTGGCCGTCCCGGGTCAGGCGATGTCGCTGATCGCCTCGCTGGAGTTCCAGGGCGGATGGCGTGTCGACGGCCGCCTGCCGCTCTCGCACACGAAGTGCAATCACGCCTTGCGCTATGTACAGGGCCAGGAGGCCTCGCCGGCCGGTTGGCGCCTGATCGCACTGGTCAAGCGACCGACCGACCGCGGCGATCAGGGCTACCAGCTGCTGGCGCGCTGAACCGGATCAGGCTTGCTCGGCCGGCTGGGCTTGTTCCAGCTGACGGGTGCGGACCCGCGCCGCCGGAAACTGCAGCTTGAAGCGGCTGCCCTTGCCGACCTCGCTCTCGATCTGCAACTCGCCGCCGTGGCGCTGCACCACGTGCTTGACGATGGAAAGCCCCAGGCCCGTGCCACCGCTCTCGCGTGAGCGGCTGCCGTCGACGCGATAGAAGCGCTCGGTCAGACGCGGGAGATGCTCGCGGGCAATGCCGGGCCCGGTATCGGCCACGCAGAGCTCCCCCGAACCATCCGCCAGCTCGCGCCAATGGACGTCGATGCCGCCGCCTTCCGGCGTGTAGCGCACCGCGTTCGACAGCAGATTGCCGATGGCGCTTAGCAGTTCGCCCTCCACGCCGGCGAGTTCAATCTGGGTGTCGGCTATGACCGTGATCCTGTGCCTACCCGTCGAGAGCGCCGTGGCGTCGCTGCGAACCCGCTGCAGCAGGTTGTCCAGTGGCACCCAGCGATCCGGCGCCGGACGCGGGCTGCCTTCCAGCTGCGCCAGTGTCAGCAGATCGGCCACCAGGGTCTGCATGCGCTGCGTCTGCTGCTGCATCAAGCTAAGCACGCGGCGGCGCTCCGGCTCGGTGAGCGGCAGGTTGTCCATGGTCTCGATGAAGCCGGCCAGCACGGTCAGCGGCGTACGGATTTCGTGCGAGACGTTGGCCACGAAGTCGCGCCGCATCGCATCGGCCCGCTCGCGCTCGGTCACATCGACCGACAGGATGAGCTTGCGGCCATCGCCGTAGCCGCGGACCACCACCGACAGGCTGCCCCGCCCCCGCGCGCCAATGGTCAGCATCAGCGGCTCTTGGTACTCGCCGGCCTGAAGGTAGGCGACGAAACTCGGCGCTCGCACGAGGTTGGTGATGCGTTGCTGCAGATCGCGCTGGGGATCCAGCGAGAAGTGATCGGCCGCCACCCGGTTGCACCACTGGATCTGGTCGTTGTCGTCCAGCATCAGCACGCCATTGGGCGAAGCCTCGATGGCGGACAGGAACTGTTCCAGCCAGAGGCGCTCCCGGGCCAGGGCCTGTTCGCGCTGGCGCAGTGCACGCTCGACGCGATAGCCGATCTCACCCCAGAACCCGCGGTCACGCGGTGCTGCCTCCTGCTGCGAACCGCGCAGCCATTCCATCAGGCGGTGGGCACGGAGCGAATCAAAAAGTGCGAACAAGCCAACGGCCGTGCCGGCGCCCATCAGCTCGGCCACCAGTGGCGTGGCGAACTCGCGTCCTGCCCACCAGCCCACCGCCGCGCCCACCAGCAAGGCCAGGGCGATCAGCAACAGGCGCGCAAGAAACCAGGTCAATGCAGCGTCCTCGTCAGCTGGACAGCGCCGCCTGCTGCTGCGTCAGCCGGTACCCGGCGCCGCGCACCGTTTCGATCATGCGCTGGCAATGCACCTTTTCCAGGGCCTCACGCAGGCGCTTGACGTGGACATCGACCGTGCGCTCCTCGATGAACACATGGTCGCCCCAGACACGGTCCAGCAGCTGCGAGCGGCTGTGCACCCGCTCGGGATGGGTCATGAAGAAGTGCAGCAGGCGGAACTCGGTCGGGCCCAGCTTGACCTCGGTGCCGTCGCGGCTGACGCGACGGGTGCCGGGGTCGATGCTCAGGCCCCCGACTTCGACCACCGAGTCCAGCGCCTCGGGGGCACGACGGCGCAGCACGGCGCGAATACGCGCCAGCAACTCGTTGGTCGAGAACGGCTTGCTCAGATAGTCGTCGGCACCGGCGTCCAGGCCCGCGATCTTGTCGCTCTCGTCGGCCCGCGCGGTCAGCATGATGATGGGCAGCTCCTTGGTCCGGGCCGCACCACGCCATTGGCGGGCCAGAGCCACACCGCTCTGACCGGGAAGCATCCAGTCGAGCACCACCAGATCGGGCAGCACGCGGTCCACCTCGTACTGGGCCTGGTCGCTGCTGGCCGCCAGCGTGACCTCGAAGCCTGCATGACGCAGGTTGATGGAGATCAGCTCGGCAATTGCCGATTCGTCTTCCACCACCAGGATTCGACTCATTCCTCTCTCCTCATTCTTGCTTCAACTGCTTTTCGCCGGTCCGTTCAGCGGACCATGGTCTCGACTTCCTCGGGCGTGTTGTGTCGCACGTCGGTGCCCTTGACCACGTAGATGATGACCTCGGCCAGATTCTTGGCATGGTCGCCCACGCGCTCGATGGCCTTGGCCACGAAGACCAGGTCGATGGAGGCCGAGATGGTGCGCGGGTCTTCCATCATGTAGGTGATCAGCTTGCGCAGCAGGCCGTCGAACTCCTTGTCGATCTGGTCGTCCTGCTTCAGCACCTCAAGCGCGCGCTCAACGTCCAGACGCGCAAAGGCGTCCAGCGCCTTGCGCAGCAGGGCCACGGCCAGCTCGGATTCGAAGGCCAGGTCCGACATCGGAAGGCGCAGCCGGCTGGACACGCCGGCATTGATCAGTCGCTGCACGGTGCGCGCCACGCGAGCCGCCTCGTCGCCGACCCGCTCCAGATTGGCGATCGTCTTGGAGATCGCGATCAGCAGGCGCAGGTCGCGCGCCGTGGGCTGGCGCCGGGCGATGATGGTCGAGAGATCGCGATCGATCTCGACCTCCATCGCATTGACCCGCTCCTCGGTCTGCAGCACGCTGGTGGCCAGCTCTCCGCTGAATTGCACCAGGGCCTCGACCGCCTGGGCCACCTGGGCCTCGACGATGCCGCCCATCTCCAGCACGCGAGTCGAGATGCCGCTCAGCTCGGCGTCGAATTGGGTGGACAGATGCTTGTCGCTCATTGCTTGTGCTCCCCGCTCAGCCGAATCGGCCGGTGATGTAGTCTTCCGTATCCTTGCGCTTGGGCTTCATGAACAGCTCGCCCGTGGGGCCGAACTCGATCAGGTCGCCCAGGTACATGTAAGCCGTGTAGTCCGAGCAGCGCGCCGCCTGCTGCATGTTGTGGGTGACGATGGCCACGGTGTAGTCGCTCTTGAGCTCGTGGATCAGTTCCTCGATCTTGCCGGTCGAGATCGGGTCCAACGCCGAGCAGGGCTCGTCCAGCAGCAGCACCTCGGGCTTGATCGCAATGCCGCGGGCGATGCAAAGACGCTGTTGCTGGCCACCGGAGAGGCCGGAGCCGCTCTGGTTCAGCTTGTCCTTGACCTCGTTCCACAGTGCCGCCTTCTTCAGCGCCCATTCCACGCGCTCGTCCATCTCCACCCGCGGCAGCGTCTCGAACAGGCGCACGCCAAAGGCGATGTTGTCGTAGATCGACATCGGGAACGGCGTCGGCTTCTGGAACACCATGCCGACCTTGGCGCGTATCAGCGAGACGTCTTCGCGGCTGGACAGGATGTCTTCGCCGTCCAGCAGAATCTGGCCTTCGGCGCGCTGCTCAGGGTAGAGCTCGAACATGCGGTTCAGCGTGCGCAGCAGTGTGGACTTGCCGCAGCCCGACGGGCCGATGAAGGCGGTGACCTTGTTCTCGGGAATGTCCAGGTTGATGTTCTTCAGCGCGTGGAAGCTGCCGTAGTAGAAGTTCAGGTTGCGCACCGAGAGCTTGGCGCGCTCGGTGATGGGCATGTCGACTTTCGCGTCCATGGTCGTTCTCTCGCTTGTTCAGTGCTTGTTCTTGAAAAACACGCGCGCCAGGATGTTCAGCAACAGCACGCCTATGGTGATGATGAAGACGCCCGCCCAGGCCAGCTTCTGCCAGTTCTCGTAGGGGCTCATCGCGAACTTGAAGATGGTCACCGGCAGGCTGGCCATGGGCTCGCCCAGCGACGAGGTCCAGAACTGGTTGGACAGCGCGGTGAAAAGCAGCGGCGCGGTCTCGCCCGAGATGCGGGCCAGGGCCAGCAGCACGCCGGTGATCACGCCGGAGCGGGCCGCCTTCAGCGTCACCGCCATGATGACCTTCCACTTGGGCGTGCCCAGCGCGTAGGCCGCCTCGCGCAGCGCATTGGGCACCAGGCTCAGCATGTTCTCGGTCGTGCGGATGACCACCGGAATCACGATCAGGGCCAGGGCCAGGATGCCGGCGAAGCCCGAGAAGCTCTTCATCCGCGTGACCACCACGGCGTAGATGAAGAGGCCCACCACGATGGATGGTGCCGACAGCAGGATGTCGTTGATGAAGCGCACCGAGCTGCCGAGCCAGGTCTTCTGGCCGTACTCGGCCAGGTAGACGCCAGCCAGGATGCCGATAGGCGTGCCGACCAGGGTGGCAAGGCCGACCATCATGGCCGAGCCGAAGATCGCGTTGGCCAGGCCACCACCCTCGGCCTGCGGAGGCGGGGTCATCTGGGTGAAGGTGGCGAGGTTCAGGCCACCGAGGCCCAGGCGTACGGTCTCGACCAGGATCCAGATCAGCCAGAACACGCCAAACGCCATGGCGGCCAGCGACAACGCCAAGGCAATCTGGTTCACGCGCTTGCGGCGCGCATGCATGGCCTGGCGGGCCGTTGAAGTCGCGCTCATGCCTTGGCTCCTTCGTTCTTCTTGAGCTTGTTCAGCAGCAGCTTGGAGCAGGCCAGCACCACAAAGGTGATGAAGAACAGCACCAGACCCAGGTAAATCAGCGAGGCCTGGTGCAGGCCTTCGGCCGCCTCGGCGAACTCGTTGGCCAGTGCCGAGGTGATGCTGTTCGCCGCCTCGAAGACCGACAGCGAATTCAGCTGGTTCATGTTGCCGATCACGAAGGTGACCGCCATGGTCTCGCCCAGCGCACGGCCCAGTCCCAGCATCACGCCGCCGACCACGCCGGTCTTGGTGTAGGGCAGCACCACCTTCCAGACCACCTCCCAGGTGGTCGAGCCGAGGCCGTAGGCCGATTCCTTCAGCATCGGCGGGGTGACCTCGAACACGTCACGCATCACCGAGGCGATGAAGGGGATGATCATGATGGCCAGGATGATGCCGGCCGACAGGATGCCTATGCCCACGGGCGGGCCCGACACCAGGGCGCCCAGGTAGGCCACGCCGTTCAGCGCAGCCTGCAGCGGCTGCTGCACATAGGTAGCCAGGATGGGCCCGAACACCAGCAGGCCCCACATGCCATAGACGATGGAGGGCACGGCAGCCAGCAGTTCGACCGCAATGCCCAGCGGGCGCTTCAGCCAGTTCGGCGACAGCTCGGTCAGGAACAGGGCAATGCCGAAACTGACCGGCACGGCGATCAGCAAGGCGATGAACGAGGTGGCCAGCGTGCCGTAGATCATCACCAGGCCGCCGAACTTCTCCTGCACCGGATCCCAGTCGGTCGACAGCAGAAAGCCCAGGCCGAACTTCTGGATGGCCGGTGCGGCGCCGAACAGCAGCGAGACGATGATGCCGGCCAGCAGCAGCAAGGTCAGCCAGGCCGCGCCATGGGCCAGCAGCGAGAACAGCGTGTCGGCCCAGGGGGCCACGCGACGGCGTGCCGGTGGCCCACCTTGCGGGCGGGACAGCTCGGCGGCGCGGCCGGCCAGGGGTTCAGCGGGAAGAATGGCTGCCATGGTGCTTGTTCGGTGGGTGGTTTCTTGTAGCCAGTCTGTTCTTGCAAGAAAGCCCGGCGAGGTCTCGCCGGGCTGCTTGCCTTTGCGTCAGTCGCAGGTCACTTGTAGCCAACTGCCTTGCCGTCGGCGCCCTTGATCTCGCCCCATTGCTTGCGGATCAGGTCCTTGACGGCAACCGGCAGGGCCACGTAGTCGAGGTCGTCGGCCATCTTGTCGCCGCCTGCCGCATAGGCCCAATCGAAGAACTTAAGGGCAGCAGCCGCGGAACCGGGCTTCTCCTGGGCCTTGTGCATCAGGATGAAGGTGGCGCCGGTGATGGGCCAGCTGTCCTTGCCGGCCTGCTCGGTCAGCACCTGGTAGAAGCTCTTGGCCCATTCCGCACCAGCGGCGGCAGCCTTGAAGGCGTCATCGCTGGGAGCGACGAAGTTGCCGGCCTGGTTCTTCAGCAGCACATGGGACATCTTGTTCTGCTTGGCGTAGGCGTACTCGACGTAGCCGATGGAGTTCGGCAGGCGTTGCACATAGGACGAGACGCCCTCGTTGCCCTTGCCGCCGGCACCGGTCGGCCAGTTCACGGCCGTGCCTTCACCGACCTTGGACTTCCACTCGGCGTTGACCTTGCTCAGGTAATTGGTGAACAGGAAGCTGGTGCCCGAGCCGTCGGCGCGGCGCACCGGGGCGATGGCGGCGTCAGGCAGGGTCAGGCCGGGGTTCAGCGCAGCGATGACGGGGTCACTCCACTTGGCGATCTTGCCCAGGTAGATATCCCCCAGCACCTGGCCGGTCAGCTTCAGCTGGCCCGGGGCCACACCCTTGACGTTGACCACCGGCACCACGCCGCCGATCACGGTGGGGAACTGGACCAGGCCGTCCTTGGCCAGCTCGTCGTCCTTCAGCGGCGCGTCCGAAGCGCCGAAGTCGACCGTCTTGGCCTTGATCTGGCGGATACCGGCACCGGAGCCGACCGATTGGTAGTTGATGCGAGCACCCGTGGCCTTGTGATAGGCGTCGGCCCACTTGGCATAGATGGGGGCGGGGAACGAGGCGCCGGCGCCGGTCACGTCCTGGGCCGAGGCGGCCGTCGTGGCGGCCAGGGCGGCGGCGAACAGAAGACCTTGAGCGAGACGGGTGAGATTCATGGCTTGGCCTGTCACTGTGCTTTGGTTGACGATGCCCGGCATGCTAGGAAGCCAATGTGACAGCGTAGTGACATCAGAAGACAAGTTCCAGCGCCATGTCCGGCCGTCACCCGGACTGTCACATGAAGTTCACCGGTCTGTCACATCGACTTTCTACAGTCCACGGCACCGGGCGCTGGCGCCCTGCTTTCCTGGAGAACCCCCATGTTTGACCGAGCCCTGATCCGCTGGACCGGCAGCGCCCTGCTGGCCCTGACCCTGGCGGCCTGTGCCAGTGCCCCGGCGCCGGCCCCTCTGACCGAAACCCTGGCCCGCGCGCCGCAGCTGAGCACCTTCAACCGCCTGGTGGCCGAAGCCGGCCTCAGCGAAGAACTGCGCGCCGCCGGGCCGCTGACCGTGTTCGCTCCTAGCGACGAAGCCTTCGAGGCCGTGCCAGCCAAGACCATGGAAGCCCTGCTGGCCGACAAGGCCCAGCTCAAGGCCGTGCTGAGCTACCACATCGTGGCCGGCAAGCTGCCGGCAGCCGAGGTGCGCAACAGCAACCAGAAGACCCTGCAGGGCGCCAGCCTGGCCCTGGCACGCGCCGGCGACTTCGTCACCGTCGAGGAAGCCATGGTCCAGCAGGCCGACATCAGCGCTACCAACGGCGTGGCCCATGTGGTCGACCGCGTGCTGATGCCGCCGAAGAAGTAAGCCGAGCTGGCCTTCGACAGGCCTCGCCAATGCAAAAGGCCGCCAGTGCTCACGCACGGGCGGCCTTGATCTTTTGCGGGGACCAGCTCAGGCGCGCACGGCCTCGGCCAAGCGCTGGGCACAGGTTTCAGCCAAACCAGCGTCGCTGGCCTCGACCATGACCCGCAGCAGCGGTTCAGTGCCCGAGGCACGGATCAGCACGCGGCCGCGCTGACCCAGCTCGGCGGTCACCTCGGCCTGCTCTTGTGCCAGGCGGGCATTGCCCTTCCAGTCCTGGCCCGGCTGCAGCCGCACATTGATCAGGGTCTGCGGGAACAGGTCCACGCCGGCCAGTTGCTCGGACAGGCTGCGGCCGCTGCGGCTGATCGCCTGCAGCACCAGCAGGGCACTGACGATGCCATCGCCGGTCGTGTGCTTGTCCAGCGCCAGCAGGTGGCCCGAGCCTTCGCCACCCAGCTCCCAGCCGCGCGCGACCAGCTCTTCCAGCACATAGCGGTCGCCGACCTTGGCGCGGACGAAGTCCACGTCACGCGAACGCAGAGCCAGCTCGACCGCCATATTGGTCATCAGGGTGCCGACGGCGCCCGGTACGCGCAGGCCCTGGCTCAGGCGGTCGGCCACCATCACGTAGAGCAGCTCGTCACCGTTGTAGAGACGGCCCTGGGCATCGACCAGCTGCAGGCGGTCGGCATCGCCGTCCAGGGCGACGCCATAGTGAGCGCCATGCTTCTTGACCGCCTCGACCAGTGCCCCTGGCGAGGTGGCACCGAATCCGGCATTGATGTTGTAGCCGTCGGGGCTGCAGCCAATGGCGATGACCTCGGCACCCAGCTCATGGAAGACGTCCGGAGCGACGTGATAGCCGGCGCCGTTGGCCGCATCGACGACGACCTTCATGCCCTTTAACGTCAGGTCCGAACCAAAGCAGTTCTTGCAGAACTCGATGTAGCGCCCGCGGGCATCTTCCAGACGCCGGGCGCGGCCCAGATTGGCCGAGTCGACCCAGACCGGCGGTTCTTCCAGGGCGGCCTCGACGTCCAGTTCCCAGGCATCGGGCAGCTTTTCGCCCTTGCTGGAGAAGAACTTGATGCCGTTGTCGGCGAAGGGGTTGTGTGAAGCCGAGATCACCACGCCCAGATCCTGGCGCAGGGCCCGGGTCAGGTAGGCCACGCCCGGTGTGGGCAGCGGGCCGGTGAGCTTGACGTCTACCCCGGCCGAGGCGAAGCCGGCTTCCAGCGAGGATTCCAGCATGTAGCCCGAAATGCGGGTGTCCTTGCCGATCAGCACACTGGGGCGCGCCACCTGGCGCTTGAGCACGCGGCCCACGGCATGGCCCAGGCGCAGCATGAAGTCGGGGGTGATCGGCGACTGGCCCACGGTGCCGCGGATGCCATCGGTTCCGAAATAGGTACGGCTCATCGAGAGCTGCCTCCAGATTCTTAGATGCCGCTATTGTCGGCGAACAGCGCACCACGCCCGCCGCCAGCGACCCAGACCTTGATCGCGTCGCTTGTCGCCGCGACATCGTGCACACGCAGGATGCGGGCGCCATGCGACAAGGCGAGCAAGGCCGCGGCCACGCTGGCGTGCACGCGTTGGTCGACCGGCCGGCCGGTCAGGTCGCCCAGCGTCCGCTTGCGCGACAACCCGACCAGCAGCGGATAGCCCAGCGCCAGCAATTCGCGCTGTCGCCTCAGTAGTTCGAGGTTGTGCTCGGAAGTCTTCGCAAAACCGTAGCCGGGATCGAGCGCGATGCGTTCCGGAGCAACGCCCGCTGTACGCAGCACGTTTGCGCGATCAGCCAGGAAGGTGCCGACCTCGCGCACCACGTCTGCATAGTCGGCCAGCGCCTGCATGGTGGATGGGTCGCCCCGCATGTGCATCAGGCAGATGCCGGCATCTGGATGGGCCAGCAAGACCTCCAGCGCACCAGCTCGCTGCAGGGCCTGGACGTCGTTGACGATGTCCACGCCCGCATCGAGGGCACGAGCCATGACCGAAGGCTTGCAGGTATCGACCGAGACCGGCACGCCCAGCTTGACCGCGGCCTTGATGACTGGCGCAATGCGGCGCCACTCCTCGTCGTCCGGCAGAACGGCTGCGCCCGGTCGAGTTGATTCGCCGCCGATATCGAGGATGTCGACCCCCTCCTCCACCAGCCGCTCGCAATGGGCGATGGCGCTGATAGCTTCGCCGTGCTGGCCGCCATCGGAGAAGGAATCCGGCGTGACGTTGACGATGCCCATCAACCTGGGCCTGGCAAGGTCCAGGCGGAAGCGGCGGGTCTGCCAATGTTGCTGCATCGCGAGTCGAGTAAGGCTGTGTCAAAGAGAAACGGGGCCAGTCCTGAGACTGGCCCCGCTGCGGAAGCTAACCAGGGCCTCAGGCCGTGGCAGGCGCTCCATCGGTGCTGACCGAGGGACCGCCATCGGTGCGGCCCCCAGCCGGCGGTGTCCAGTCCTTGGGCGGACGCGGCGGCCGGCCGTCCATGATGTCGTCGATCTGCTCGCCGTCTATGGTTTCCCATTCGAGCAGGGCCTTGGCCATGACGTGCATCTTGTCCTGGTTGTCTTCGATCAGCTTGCGGGCGATCGAGTACTGCTCGTCGATGATCTTGCGGATCTGCTGGTCGACCTTGCGCATGGTCTCTTCGGACATGTTCGTGGTCTTGGTAACCGAACGGCCGAGGAAGACTTCGCCTTCGTTGTCGGCATAGACCATGGGGCCCAGTTCGTCGGTCATGCCGTAGCGGGTGACCATGTCACGGGCGATGGCCGTGGCGCGCTCGAAGTCGTTGCTGGCGCCGGTGGTCATCTGGTTCATGAACACTTCTTCGGCAATGCGGCCGCCGAACAGCACCGAAATCGTGCTCAGCATGCGGTCCTTGTCCATGCTGTAGCGGTCGCCTTCCGGCAGTTGCATGGTCACGCCGAGTGCACGACCACGCGGGATCACCGTGACCTTGTGGACCGGATCGGTCTTGGGCATCAGCTTGGCCACCAGGGCATGGCCGGCCTCGTGATAGGCGGTGTTCTTGCGCTCTTCCTCGGGCATGACCATGGACTTGCGCTCGGGGCCCATCATGATCTTGTCCTTGGCCTTTTCGAAGTCCTGCATCTCGACCACGCGGGCATTGCGGCGCGCGGCGAAAAGGGCGGCTTCGTTGACCAGGTTGGCCAGGTCGGCACCGGAGAAGCCCGGCGTGCCGCGAGCCAGGATGTCGGCCTTGATGTCTTGGCCCACCGGCACCTTGCGCATGTGGACGTTCAGGATCTGCTCGCGGCCACGCACATCGGGCAGGGTCACATAGACCTGGCGGTCAAAGCGGCCAGGACGCAGCAGGGCCGGGTCCAGGATGTCCGGACGGTTGGTCGCGGCCATCACGATCACGCCGAGGTTGGTCTCGAAGCCATCCATCTCGACCAGCATCTGGTTCAGCGTCTGCTCGCGCTCGTCGTTGCCACCGCCCAGGCCCGCGCCGCGATGGCGACCGACCGCGTCGATTTCGTCGACGAAGATGATGCAAGGAGCGCTCTTCTTGGCCTGCTCGAACATGTCCCGCACCCGGGCGGCGCCGACGCCGACAAACATCTCGACGAAGTCGGAGCCCGAGATCGAGAAGAACGGCACCTTAGCTTCGCCGGCAATCGCCTTGGCCAGCAGCGTTTTGCCGGTGCCCGGAGGGCCGACCAGCAGTACGCCACGGGGGATGCGGCCGCCCAGCTTCTGGAATTTCTGCGGATCCTTCAGGAAGTCGACCAATTCCTTGACCTCTTCCTTGGCCTCGTCGCAACCAGCCACGTCGGCAAAGGTGGTCGAGTTGTTGGCCTCGTCCAGCATGCGGGCCTTGCTCTTGCCGAAGCTGAAGGCACCGCCCTTGCCACCGCCCTGCATCTGGCGCATGAAATAGATCCAGACGCCGATCAGCAGCAGCATCGGGCCCCAGCTGATCAGGAGGCCAAGCAGCATGCTCTGCTCCTCGCGCTGCTTGACGCTGAACTTGACGCCGTTGTTCAGCAGGTCGCCATAGAGGCCGCGGTCGTACGGCGGCGCGATGGTCTTGACCGCCTTGTCGTCGGTGCCCAAGGCCACGATCTCGGTGCCGCTGGCCGTTTCCTGCAAGGTAACCTGCTTGATGCGGCGAGCCCGGACTTCGTCGATGAAGTCGGAGTAGCCGATCTGGTTGCCCTGGCTCGTGCCTCGATCGAACTGCTTGACGACGGTGAACAGCACCAGGGCGATCACCATCCAAACAGCTATCTTCGAGAACCACTGATTGTTCACCGCGACTCCTTCAATTCGATTCCATTGGCCCGACCCGGTTGGGCGGGCGATGCACGGCAGTTGGGGTTGATTCTAGGTCAGTCAAGTCCCCATCCATGATTGGCAATCCCATTCACAGCGATAGAGATTTGACGCAAATCGTCACTTCAGGCCGATGCCGACCAGGAAAGTCTCAGAGGAACGGTCCCGGGAGGCCTTGGGCTTGATCGGCTTGACCTTCTTGAAACTTTGCTTGAAAAGCTCGACCAGCTCGTTGTAGCCGCTGCCGTGGAAGACCTTTGCCACCAGGGCCCCGTCCGGCTTCAGGTGATGCTGGGCGAAATCTATTGCCAGCTCGATCAGGTGCTCGATACGGGCGGCGTCCGTAGTCGCGATCCCGGAAAGATTGGGCGCCATGTCCGAGACCACCACATCCACCGGCCGCCCGGCCAGCGCGTCCTCCAGTTGCTTGAGCACGGCTTCCTCGCGGAAGTCGCCCTGGATGAACTGAACCCCTTCGATGGGCTCGAACTCCAGCAGGTCCAGCGCAATGATGGTGCCGTTTAGCGCGCCGACGCCAGCGCCTTCGGGTGCAAAGCGGCGCCGCAGGTATTGGCTCCAGGCACCGGGCGCGGCCCCCAGATCCACCACCACCTGCCCGGGCCGGATCAGCTTCAGCTCCTCGTCGATCTCCTTGAGCTTGTAGGCGGCGCGGGCCCGATAGCCCTCTTTCTGGGCCAATTTCACATAGGTATCGGAGACATGGTCATGCAGCCAGGCCTTGTTGACTTTCTTGCTCTTGGTTTGAGTTTTCATGTTGCACTGATAATGCGCGAATGCCTGCGATTCAATTGACCCCTGCCCAGCGCAAGGAAAGACGTGCCGACGCCCACCATCTCGACCCGGTCGTGATGATAGGCGGGGACGGCCTGACGCCCGCCGTCGTCAAGGAAACCGACGCCGCCCTGAAGGCCCATGGCCTGATCAAGGTGCGCGTACTGTCCGACGACCGCGAGAACCGCGAGTCCATCCTTGCCGCGCTGGCCGACCAGCTCGACGCGGCCCCAATCCAGCACATTGGCAAATTGCTGGTGCTGTGGCGCCCGATGCCCGAGAAGGTCAAGGCCGAACGTGAAGACGCCCGGCCGGGCCCCAGGGAAGTCAAGATCGTCAAGTTCTCCAAGAGCGGCAACAACCGCCCGCAGATCAAGAAGGTCCAGGTGCTGGGCAACCAGCGCGTCGCCCAGGGTGGCGAAATCAAGCGCGCCAAGCGCAAGATGACCAGTACCAAGAAATCCAGCCAGAACAACTGAGCCGGCAGCAGCCCGCCCGCTCAGGCCTTGGGCGCACCACCGGCGCGCCAGGCCAGCAACAGCACGGCGAGCAGCTTGATCACAAAGAAACCGCTCGAAATGGCGTGCAGGGCACCGAAAGACAAGCTGCCCTGCCCCACTCGAGCCGCCTCCATGGCGGGTTGCACCCCATAGAACCCGGCAGCAGTGCAGAAGAGCGCTAGCAGCGGGAGCAGCAGTCCAACACTCATGACCTGGCCGCCCTGATCGCGCTGCAGGCGACGTTCCATCATCACCAGCAACAGACCCGCCGCCAGCGAGACCTGGGCATCCAGCTCGAACAAGCCCCCGACATACTTGCCGGCCTGGGCCCGCTCCAGCACCGCAAAAGCTATGGGCGCGGCCGTGGTGGCGACGCACAAGAGAAAGCCGCCCCAGAGGGCGGCCAGCAAGAATCGGGCTCGGGCCAGTGTGTCCACGTCAGACGTAGCGGACTTCGACGATTTCGTAGCGCTTGACGCCGCCGGGCGCCTGCACCTCGGCCACGTCGCCGGCTTCCTTGCCGATCAGGGCGCGGGCGATCGGCGAGCTGATCGAGATCAGGCCCAGCTTCAGGTCGGCCTCGTCGTCGCCGACGATCTGGTAGGTCACCTCGTTGCCGCTGGCTTCTTCTTCAAGATCGACCGTGGTGCCGAACACCACCTTGCCGCCGGCGTCGACAGCCGACGGGTCGATGACCTGGGCGGCCGCCAGCTTGCTTTCGATCTCGAGGATGCGGCCTTCGATAAAGCCTTGCTTGTCCTTCGCCGCCTCGTATTCGGCGTTCTCGGACAAGTCGCCCTGGGCGCGGGCTTCTGCGATGGCCTGGATCACGGCATGGCGTTCGACCGACTTCAGTCGTTGCAGTTCTTCCTTGAGCTTTTCAGCGCCGCGCTTGGTCAATGGGATCGTGGCCATGAGTCTAGAAACCTTGAATCACAAAATGAATCCGCCGCTGCGGCCCGGGAGGCCCCCAGGCTGCTGCGGCGGAATCGTGTAGGCCTGGATTTTAGGCGAGTTCGGCGTGCAGTTCCTGCAGGGATTGCACCAACAGCCCCTCCTGGTGCTTCATGCCTTCCACCGCCGCCTCACAACCGGCCATGGTCGTGTAGTAGGTGATGCGGTTGGCCAGGGCGGCCTGGCGGATGTAGCGACTATCGGCGATCGCAGTGCGGGTTTCGTCCACGGTGGTGAACACCAGCTGGATTTCGCCGCCCTTGATCATGTCGACGATGTGCGGCCGGCCGTCCTTGATCTTGTTGACGAACTGGGCCGGCACGCCGGCTTCCTGGATGGCTGCCGCGGTGCCACGGGTAGCCACGATGCCGAAGCCCAGCGCGTGCAGGTCCTTGGCCACCTTGATGGCGCGGGCCTTGTCGGCGTTCTTCACCGTGATCAGCACATTGCCCTGGCGCGGCAGGCGCGAACCGGCGCCCAGCTGGCTCTTCAGCATCGCTTCGCCGAAGGTGCGGCCGGCACCCATCACCTCGCCGGTCGAACGCATTTCCGGGCTCAGGATCGGGTCCACGCCAGGGAACTTGTTGAACGGGAAGACGGCTTCCTTGACGCTGTAGTACGGCGGCACGACCTCGCGCGGCACTTCACCCTTGCGATCCTTCTGGTCCTTCAGCTTGACGCCAGCCATGCAGCGCGCGGCGATCTTGGCCAGTTGCTGGCCGGTGGCCTTGGAAACGAAAGGCACGGTCCGCGAGGCCCGCGGGTTCACTTCCAGCACGTAGACGGTGCAGGCCGACAAGCCCTTGGTCACGTCGCCCTGGATGGCGAACTGCACATTCATCAGGCCGACGACCTTCAGGGCCTTGGCCATGGCGGCCGTCTGGCGGCGCAACTCGTCCTGGATGTCCGCAGCCAATGTGTACGGCGGCAGCGAGCAAGCCGAGTCGCCGGAGTGGATGCCGGCCGCCTCGATGTGCTCCATGATGCCGCCGATCATCACGTCGGTCCCGTCGCTGATGCAGTCGGCGTCGACTTCAACGGCGTCTTCCAGGAAGCGGTCCAGCAGCACTGGAGACTTCTCGGAGACGCGCACGGCTTCGCGCATATAGCGCTCCAGGTCCTTGTCGCCGTGCACGATTTCCATCGCGCGGCCGCCCAGCACATAGCTCGGGCGCACGACCAGCGGATAGCCGATTTCGTTGGCCAGGGACACGGCCTGCTCTTCCGTGCGCGCCGTCCGGTTCGGCGGCTGCTTCAGACCCAGCTCATGCAAGAGCTTCTGGAAGCGCTCGCGGTCTTCGGCCATGTCAATGGAGTCAGGGCTGGTGCCGATGATGGGCACACCAGCGCGCTCCAGGTCCAGCGCGAGCTTGAGCGGCGTCTGGCCACCGTACTGCACGATCACGCCGACCGGCTTTTCCTTGTCAACGATCTCGAGCACATCTTCCAGCGTCACCGGCTCGAAGTAGAGGCGGTCGCTGGTGTCGTAGTCGGTCGACACGGTTTCGGGGTTGCAGTTGACCATGATGGTCTCGTAGCCGTCTTCGCGCATGGCGAGAGCGGCGTGGACGCAGCAGTAGTCGAACTCGATGCCCTGGCCGATGCGGTTCGGGCCGCCGCCCAGCACCATGATCTTCTTCTTGTTCGTTGGCTCGGCTTCGCATTCCTCGTCATACGTGGAATACATATAGGCCGTCTCGGTGGCGAACTCGGCGGCGCAGGTGTCCACGCGCTTGTAGACCGGGCGCACGCCCTGGGCCCAGCGTGCATTGCGGATCTCGTGCTGGTTCGTGCCCAGGAGCTTGGCCAGGCGCTTGTCCGAGAAGCCCTTCTGCTTCAGGAGGCGCAGCTCTTCGGTCGAGAGGCTCGCCAGCGTGCGGCCGACCAGCGACTTCTCGATCTTCACCAGCTGTTCGATCTGGGCCAGGAACCAGGGGTCCACGGCCGTCTCCTCGAACACTTCTTCGAGGCTCATGCCGATGCGGAAGGCGTCGGCCAGGAAAAGGATGCGCTCGGGGCCGGGCTCGCCGATTTCCTGGATGATTTCCTCGCGGTCGCTGGAGCGCTCGGTCAGGCCGTCGATGCCGGTCTCCAGGCCGCGCAGCGCCTTCTGGAACGATTCCTGGAAGCTGCGGCCCATGGCCATCACTTCGCCCACCGACTTCATCTGCGTCGTCAGACGCGAATCGGCCATCGGGAACTTCTCGAAGGCGAAGCGCGGGATCTTGGTGACGACGTAGTCGATCGAGGGCTCGAACGAAGCCGGGGTCACGCCGCCGGTGATGTCGTTCTTCAGCTCGTCCAGCGTGTAGCCCACGGCCAGCTTGGCCGCGATCTTGGCGATAGGGAAGCCGGTGGCCTTGGAGGCCAGCGCCGAGGAACGCGAGACGCGCGGGTTCATCTCGATCACGACCATGCGACCGTCGCGCGGGTTGATCGAGAACTGCACGTTGGAGCCGCCGGTGTCCACGCCAATTTCGCGCAGGATGGCGATCGAGGCGTTGCGCAGCAGCTGGTATTCCTTGTCGGTCAGCGTCTGGGCCGGGGCCACGGTGATCGAGTCACCGGTGTGGATGCCCATCGGGTCCAGGTTCTCGATCGAACAGACGATGATGCAGTTGTCGGCGCGGTCGCGCACGACTTCCATCTCGTACTCTTTCCAGCCGATCAGCGATTCTTCGATCAGCAGCTCGTTGGTCGGCGAGAGGTCCAGGCCGCGCTTGCAGATCTCTTCGAACTCTTCCGGGTTGTAGGCGATGCCGCCGCCTGTGCCGCCCAGCGTGAAGCTGGGACGGATCACCATCGGGAAGCCGCTGCCGCCGATATCGGCATGGATGCGCTTTTGCACGCCCCAGGCTTCTTCCAGCGAATGTGCGATGCCGGAGCGGGCCGAGCCCAGTCCGATCTTGGTCATCGCGTCCTTGAACTTCAGGCGGTCTTCGGCCTTCTCGATCGCGTGCTCATTGGCACCGATCATCTCGACCTTGTACTTCTCCAGCACGCCGTGCTTGTGCAGGTCCAGCGCGCAGTTCAGCGCGGTCTGGCCGCCCATGGTGGGCAGCACCGCGTCCGGGCGCTCCTTGGCGATGATCTTCTCGACCACCTGCCAGGTGATGGGCTCGATATAGGTGACGTCGGCCGTGTCCGGGTCCGTCATGATCGTGGCCGGGTTGCTGTTGACCAGGATGACGCGGTAGCCCTCTTCGCGCAGCGCCTTGCAGGCCTGGGCGCCGGAATAGTCGAACTCGCAGGCCTGGCCGATGATGATGGGGCCGGCGCCGATGATGAGGACGCTCTTGATGTCGGTACGTTTTGGCATGGTGTGCTCCCGTTCAGGCCTTGCTCATCAGACCGATGAAGCGGTCGAACAGGTAGGAAATGTCGTGCGGGCCGGGGCTGGCTTCCGGGTGCCCCTGGAAGCAGAAGGCGGGCTTGTCAGTGCGGGCCAGGCCCTGCAGCGTGCCGTCGAACAGGCTGATGTGCGTGGGGCGCAGATTGGCGGGCAGCGAGTCGGCGTCGACCGCGAAGCCGTGGTTCTGGCTTGTGATCGAGACGCGGCCGTTGTCCAGGTCCTTCACCGGATGGTTGGCGCCGTGGTGGCCGAACTTCATCTTGAAGGTCTTGGCGCCGCTGGCCAGGGCCATGATCTGGTGGCCCAGGCAGATACCGAAGGTCGGGATGCCCGATTCGATCAGCTGGGCTGCGGCCTTGATCGCGTAGTCGCAAGGTTCCGGATCGCCGGGGCCGTTGGAAAGGAACACGCCATCGGGTTCCAGGTCGAACACGGCGCTCGCCGGCGTCTGCGCCGGCACCACGGTGATCTTGCAGCCGCGCGAAGCCAGCATTCGCAGGATGTTGCTCTTGACGCCGAAGTCGTAGGCCACGACGTGGAACTTCGGAGCGGTCTGCTCGTCATAACCTTTGCCGAGCGTCCATTCGGTCTGCGTCCAGCGTTCGCTGTCGGTACGGCTTACTACCTTGGCCAGATCCAGGCCGGCCATGCTCGGAGCGGCCTTGGCCTTGGCAATCGCATCGGCAATGTGGGCTTCGGTGATCTTCTCGCCGGCCGGCAGCGCCAGGATGCAGCCGTTCTGTGCGCCGGTCGTGCGCAGCACGCGGGTCAGGCGGCGGGTGTCGATGTCGGCGATGGCGACCGTGCCCTCGTCCTTCAGGTACTGGACCAGGCTGCGCGACTTGCGGAAGTTGGAATCAAGGACCGGTGCTTCCTTGATGATCAGGCCAGCGGCATGGATCTTCTTGGCCTCGACGTCCTCGTCATTGACGCCGTAGTTGCCAATGTGCGGATACGTCAACGTGACGATCTGCCTGCAGTAGCTGGGGTCGGTGAGGATTTCCTGATAGCCGGTCAGCGAGGTGTTGAACACCACTTCGCCAACCGTGTGGCCAGCGGCGCCGATGGCGCTGCCCTTGAAGACCGTGCCGTCTGCCAGGGCAAGAATCGCGGGGGGATGATTGAGCAGATCGGGCAGCACGGGTAACTCCGTTATTGTGCGCGCGCCCAGCTCTGCTCCGAGATCGACCGCAGCGCGGCCGAGGAGCCTGAATCCGGTAGGGGAAACGGGGGGAGTTTCGCTTGGGTGCGGTGGGTTTCGGGTAAACCTGTGGAGTATATCCGAGCAGGGTTATCCCCGAGCCCCGCGGCCTGGTAAAACTTTCGTCAAACGAGCGCCGCAACACCAGCTCGGGCGACCTGCGCATCCTCGATGGACTTGACACCACTGACACCAACGGCACCAGCACAATGGCCTTCGACCAGGATAGGAACACCACCTTCAAGAAGGCCGTTCAAGCCGGGCGCGCTGAGGAAGGAAACGCGTCCCTGGTTGATCATGTCCTCGTAGACCTTGGACTCCCGACGCCCCAAAGCCGCAGCATGGGCCTTGGCCGGCGCAATCTGGGCCGAAGCCGGCGAGGCACCGTCCAGACGCTGCATCCACAGCAGATGGCCACCATCATCGACGATGGCAATGGTCACCGCCCAGCGGTTGGCCAGAGCCTCGGCCTCGGCTGCAGCGGCGATCCGCTTGACGTCATCCAGGCTGAGATAGGGTTTCTGGTTCATGAGGTGCTCTTGAATTCCGAGGGAAAGCGCGCACTTTAGCCGGGCGGATCCACGCGCGCGAGCTTTGTTCGTGCGCCTAGAATTTCAGCATCCAGTTCCCTGTGGAGGAATCATGAACGAAAGCCTGCAAACTCAATACGGCCAAGGCTATGACACTGACCTTGCCGCCCAGCAGCAGCGCGTGCTGCGCAACACCTATTGGCTGCTGGCCCTGTCCATGGTGCCGACCGTTTTGGGCGCCTGGGTGGGCGTCAGCACTGGCATCGTGGCCAGCCTGGGCATGGGCATCAGCACCCTGGTGTTCTTCGTCGGCGCCTTCGGCCTGATGTACGTGATCGAACGCACCAAGGAGTCAGGCGCTGGCGTGGTCGCTCTGCTCGGCTTCACCTTCTTCATGGGCCTGATGCTGTCGCGCCTGTTGATCCCGATTCTCGGCTTCCGCAACGGCGCGTCGTTGATCATGACCGCTTTCGGCGGCACGGGCGTCATCTTCGCCGTCATGGCCTCGCTCGCCACCGTGGTCAAGCGCGACCTTTCGGCCATGGGCAAGTTCCTGTTCGTCGGCGTGCTGCTGATGATCGTGGCCGGCCTGGTCAACCTGTTCCTGCAGTCCAGTGCCCTGATGCTGACCTTGATGGTGCTGTCCATAGCGATCTTCTCAGCCTTCATGCTCTACGACATCAAACGCGTGATCGATGGCGGCGAGACCAACTACATCAGCGCAACACTGGCTATCTACCTGGACCTGTACAACGTGTTCCAGAGCCTGCTGTCGCTGCTGGGCATTTTCGGCGGCGAGCGCGACTGAACGTCTCGCCCATGGAATGAAGAACGGGGCCCTAGCGCCCCGTTTTGCTTTTCAGTCCCGCTCGAAGACCGCAATGCTCTCAACATGCGACGTGTGCGGGAACATGTTCACCGCACCGGCTGAAGTACAGCGATAGCCGCCCACGTTGACCAGCAAACCCGCATCGCGCGCCAGCGTGGCCGGGTTGCACGATACGTAGACGATTCGTCGTGGCGGCATCCAGCCAGCGGCCAGCGACGGATCCTCGTGGATGTCGGCCAAGGCCTTGGCCAGCGCAAACGCGCCTTCGCGCGGTGGATCGACCAGCCAGCGGTCGGCATTGCCGTCAGCCGCCAGCAACTGCGGCGTCATCTCGAACAGGTTGCGGGCCACGAAGCTGGTCTTGTGGTCCAACCCGTTGCGCTTGGCGTTCTCTCGAGAACGCTGCACGAGCGCCTCACTGCCCTCGATGCCCAGGACTTCACGGGCCTGCGTCGCCAGCGGCAGCGTGAAGTTACCCAGACCGCAGAACCAGTCGATCACCCGCTCGCCCGGCTGCACGTCGAGCAGCCGCAGCGCGCGCCCGACCAGCACCGTGTTGATCTTGTGATTGACCTGAGTGAAGTCGGTCGGCTTGAAGGGCATGAGCACACCGAACTCGGGCAGCTGATAGGCCAGTTCGGGCCCGCCTTCGTCCAGCAGATGGACCGTATCCGGCCCCTTGGGCTGCAGCCACCACTGCACCCCATGCTTGGCAGCGAAAGCGCGAAGCCTCTCTTTGTCGGTGTCCGGCAGCGGGTTCAGGTGACGTAGCACCAGGGCGATCACCAGACCTTCGTTGCGTTCCCCTATGGCCAGCTCGATCTGAGGCAGCCGATCACGCTCGTCCATCGAGGCGATCAGCTCGCGCAGCGGCATCAGCATTGCGCTGACGACCTCGGGCAGCACCTTGCAGACCTGCATGTCTGCCACATAGCGGCTCTTGCGCTCGTGGAAGCCAACCAGCACCACACCCTTCTTGGCCACGTAGCGAACCGACAGGCGAGCTCGGTAGCGATAGCCCCAGGCAGGGCCTTCAATAGGCCGCAGCAGCGTCTCTGCCTTGACCTTGCCCAGGTGCCAGAGGTTGTCTTCCAGTACCCGCTGCTTGATGGCCACCTGGCCGGCCGGATGCAGATGCTGCATCTTGCAGCCGCCACAGGCGCCTGCATGAAGACCGAAATGGGGGCAGCCCGGCTGAACGCGCTGCGAGCTTTCGCGCCGCATCGCCGTCATCTGGGCCTGCTCCCAGTTGTTCTTCTTTCGGCCGGCCTGCTGGACCTGGACCTCTTCACCGGGGAGAGCACCTTCGATGAAGACGACCTTGCCTTCGCTGTTTCGAGCAACGCCCTGCGCTTCCAGGTCGAGCGCATCGACCTTGAGCCATTCCAAACTTTGAGTCATGCGGGCAATTATCTCTTTGGCCGCCAGGCCGACTTTGGGCTTGGCCCAGCAAGCAAAGCCCGCCGCCTAGAAGATCGCGTCCCGATTGATGCCGTGGCGCATCATGTTTCGCTTGAGCTTGCCCAGCGCTTCGATCTGGATCTGGCGGATGCGCTCCCGCGTCAGCCCCAGGCGAATCGCCAGCACGTCCAGCGTCTCGGGCTCGCGGTCGCTGAGTCCGTAACGCCCGGCCAGCACCTCACGCTCGCGATCATTAAGGGTCGCCAGGCCATGAGCCAGCAACTCCTCCAGCTCATGACTCAGGCGCAGGCCCATGGGATCGATGGCCTGCTCGTCGGCCACCAGGTCCATCATCGACTCACCGCCCTCGCCATTGCGGTCCACCGGCGAATCGAGCGAGCTCGGAAGCTCGGCATAGGCCAGCAGTTCGGCCACCTCATCGATGGGTCGACCCAGGGCCGTGGCGATGTCTTCTGCCCGGACCACGCCCTCACCGCCGCGCTGGCTCTGCAGGGCCTCAAGCGCCCTTCGAGCCTTCAGCACATGGTTGAGTTCGCGGACGATGTGGACAGGCAGGCGCACCAGCCGCGCCTGATGCATCAGCGCGCGCTCGATGCTCTGACGTATCCACCAGCTCGCATAGGTCGAAAAGCGAAACCCACGCTCGGGCTCGAACTTGCCAATGGCGTGCATCAGGCCCAGGTTGCCTTCCTCGATCAGGTCGCTCATGGGCAGACCGCGTCCGAGGTAGTTCTTCGCGATGCTGACCACCAGCCGCAGGTTGTGCTTGATCATCGCCTGCCGGGCGTCAAAGTCACCGGCGCGGGCGCGACTCGCGGTTTCAAATTCCTGCTGAGAGCTCAGCAGCGGTGTACGACGGATGTCGCGCAAGTAAGCCTGCAGCGCGTTGCCCAATTCCACGTCGCCCATCGTCGCCGCACCGTTGCGAAGCAACTGGGCATCTTCGTCTTCGCCGTTGGGTTCGCGCGCGAGTCCTTCAGGAATGGGTTCCGGCGGCGCGACAGCGTGGTTCTGGTGCGGCGCGGCGGGCTTCATCGAGGCATCCCATCGTGATCGCGCGCCGCATCGCTCTAGCGAGAGGGCAGCAGCTTGGCCGGGTCGAGCGGCTTGCCCTGCTTGCGGATTTCGAAATGCAGCTTGACCTGGTCTGCTTCCGTATTGCCCATCTCGGCAATGCGCTGACCCTTGCGAACGAACTGCTGCTCCTTGACCAGAAGACTCTGGTTGTGAGCATAGGCCGTCAGATAGTTGGTGCCGTGCTTGATGACGATCATGTTGCCGTAGCCTCGAACGCCGCCTGCGCCAGCATACACCACCTGTCCGTCGGCAGAGGCGTAGATCGGGTCCCCTGCCTTGCCACCAATGTCTATGCCTTTGTTGCGCGGCTCGTCGAAGCCGCCGACCACCGGACCGAAGGCCGGCCAGGCCCAGACGAAGTCTTCTTCGGGATTGCTGGCCACAGCTTGCGATGGCGTCGCCGCCGCTGACGCGGCAGACGCTGCGGGGGCCGCTGGATCAGGCTTGCCGTTGGAGGCTTTGCCCTCCAACGGACGGCGCTCGACCTTGGCCGTCGTCACCGGACGCGTCGTCACGCCGGGAGCGTCGGGCACGGCGCCAGGCGGGATCACACGCAAGACCTGACCCACCTCGATGCGATCAGGGTTGTCGATGCTGTTCCAGCGTGCGATGTCGCGGTAGTTCTGCCCGTAGTCCATCGCAATACGGATCAGGGCATCGCCTGGTTTGACCGTGTAATAGCCCGGCTTGCCCGCGTTCTCCGCTCCTTGCTTGGGCGCTTCGGGCGCCGAAGCTGCCGATGCCGGAGCGACTGGCCCGGCGGCCACGGGGGCAGGTCTTGACTGCGAGACCGGTCTGTCTTCGACCGGTGCGCGATGCACGGTCGACGAGCAACCGCTCAGCACGGCCAGAAGCAGGCCAGACATGGCCAGCAGGGCTGCGCGGATCGATGGGGAAGCAATGGAATTCTGGTGCATGCGCTCTCAGCAGGGCTAAGGAGGGACCGCTTGTTTCTGTAGCGGACGTCGCTTACATGACGCCGGATTTTAGGGGCACGAACTGCACAGCCTCCTGGGTGCTGCGCAGGAACTGACTGTGCCCGCCGATCAGCACATGATCAACCACCACGAGCACCTGGCCCCGACCCCCTGGCGCCGCCATAGGAGCCACCAAGCGACCACCCGGCGCAAGCTGCGCCAGCCAGGCGCCCGGCACGTCTTCTCCGCCCGCAGCCGCCACGATGCTGTCGTACGGCGCTTGAGGCGCATGGCCCAATTTGCCATCGCCGTAGAGCAGGCGGATCCGGTGGCCTCGCAGGGCCGCCAGGTTGAGCACAGCCTTGTCATGAAGGGGCTTGAGCCGCTCTATGGAGACCACCTGGCGCGAAAGCTCAGCCAGCACCGCCGCCTGGTAGCCGCAGCCAGTGCCGATCTCGAGCACACGTCCCAGTTCGCCGCGCTCACGCGCACCAGCGCCAGCAAACAGCAACTCGAGCATGCGTCCGACGACCGAGGGCTTGGAAATCGTCTGACCATGTCCGATAGGCAAGCTGGTGTCTTCGTAGGCCTGTATGGCCAGGGCCGTATCGACGAACTGATGACGAGGTACGTGGGCCAGAGCCTGCAGCACTCGCTCGTCAGAGAGGCCTTCTTGCTTGAGCCGCTGAACCATGCGCTGACGCACGCCGGCCGAGTCCAGCCCCAGGCCGCTGGGCGCCGCCTGCCGGGCCGCGTCCTCTGCAGCAAGTTGCAGATGTCGCTGGGGTCTTAGCACCTCACCACGAACCGCACCGCCCTGCCGTGTCGCCGGCAGCGCTTTGTCCAGCGACAGCGGGAAGCGTTTGCCTCCCTTGGGCGCACCTTCGCTCATCAGCGGCGGTCCAGGCGCGCCGCCCAGGTCGGCAGCGAGGCATGGTCACTGAGGTCAACCTGCAAGGGCGTGATCGAGACCATGCCCTGGTTGGTCGCATGAAAGTCCGTGCCCTCGCCGGCTTCGCGAGCATCGCCGGCCGGGCCGATCCAGTAGATGGGTTCGCCGCGCGGACTGGTCTGCTGGATCACCGGCTCGCTGGCATGGCGTCGGCCCAGGCGCGTGACCCGCAGAGGCAACGAAGCGGCATCGGCACGGTTCGGAATGTTGACGTTCAGCAGAAAGGCCTGTTTCAGGCCGTCTGCAATCACTTGCTCGACCAGTTGACGCGCCAGTTGAGCCGCCGCGTCCAGTTCGCCCCAGCCCTTGTCGACCTGGGAGAACGCAATCGAGGGTATGCCGAACAGGAAGCCTTCGGTAGCCGCAGCGACGGTGCCCGAATAGAGCGTGTCGTCACCCATGTTGGCGCCATTGTTGATACCCGACAGCACCAGGTCTGGCTTGTAGTCCAGCAAGCCCGTCAAGGCCACATGGACGCAGTCCGAGGGCGTGCCGTTCACGTAACGGAAGCCGTTCTGGGCGCGAAACACCGACAAGGGCCGGCTGAGGGTCAGCGCGTTGGAGGTACCGCTGGCGTTCTGCTCCGGGGCGATCACTTCGATCTCGCCCAACCCTTCGCAGGCCTTGACCAGCGCATGTAGGCCGGGAGCCAGGTAACCGTCGTCGTTGGCAATCAGAATTCGCATGGCGGCATTGTAGGCAGGCACGTCGCCTTGGCGACCGCTGGGCCTGCCCTGCCTGCCTATCATCCGCCCACCCGAGAGACCCGAAATAGGAGCGCTGCGATGAAAGCCTGGCTGTGCGAGAACCCCGCCGGTGTCGCTGCCCTGCAGTGGAAGGAGCTGGCAACACCCGAGCCTGCGGCCGGCCAGATCCGCATCGCGATCAAGGCTGCCAGCTTGAACTTCCCGGACCTGCTGATCATCGAGAACAAGTACCAGATGAAGCCGCCCCTGCCCTTTGTCCCGGGCACGGAGTTCGCCGGCGTCGTCGATGCGGTCGGCGAAGGGGTCAAGGGATTCAAGCCAGGTGACGCGGTGGCAGCATTCGCCGGGACCGGCGGCTTTGCGAGCCACGCCTGCATTCCGGCAGCGCTGGCGATGCCGCTACCGCCTGGCTTTGCTTTCGAAGATGCCGCCGCTTTCATCTGCACTTATGCCACCAGCCACCACGCGTTGATCGACCGGGCCGCACTGAAGCCAGGAGAAACAGTTCTGATCCTGGGGGCTGCCGGCGGCGTGGGCACGGCCGCGATCCAGATTGCAAAGACAGCCGGCGCACGCGTGATCGCGGCGGCGAGCTCCGACGACAAATGCCAGCGCTGCTTGCAACTGGGCGCGGATGCGACCATCAACTACAGCGGCGGCAATCTGCGCGAAGAGCTGAAGACCTTGACCGAGGGACGAGGACCTGACGTGATCTACGACCCTGTGGGCGGCGACCTGGCCGAACCGGCCTTCCGCTCCATTGCCTGGCGTGGTCGCTACCTGGTGGTGGGCTTCGCCCAGGGGCAGATCCCCAACCTGCAGCTAAACCTGGCCCTACTCAAGGGGGCCTCGCTGGTCGGCGTGTTCTGGGGGGAGTTCGCCAAGCGCGAGCCCAAGCACAATGCGGCCATGCTGGGTGAACTGGCAGGCTGGTACGCCCAGGGCAAGATCAAACCGGTGCTGGACCAGGTGCTTCCCATGGAACAGCTGCCGGCCGCCTTCGAGCGCATGGCAAGCCGGCAGGTGATCGGAAAGCTGGTGCTCCGCTACACCTGAGGCCGACAAGCCACAAAGCCGAACCGACGATCACATGCCCTGCTTTCGCGGGGCATTTGAGGCCCCCGACGTGCGCTAGGATGGACGCGACAGCGAATCCTCCTCCCCATGGCCGTCAAAGTACTGATCGTTGAAGACAACCCGGTGGCGCGCAGCTTCCTCTGCCGCGTCGTGCGTGAGAGTTTCAGCGATGCGATGGAAGTCACCGAGGCCGGTGATCTTGAGGGCGCTCGCCGGTCGGTTGCCAAGTACGCCAACCTAGGCCCTGAAGGCGGCTTCAAACTGATCCTGGTGGATCTGGAGTTGCCGGACGGCAATGGCATGGAGTTCCTCACCGAGCTTGCCGGTCTGTCAGCGGTAAAGATCGTCACGACGCTTTACTCGGACGACGACCATCTCTTCCCGGCGCTGCAATGCGGTGCCGACGGCTACCTGCTTAAGGAAGACCGCTTCGAGGTGCTGGTCGAGGAATTGCAGCGCATCGTGCGCGGCCAACCGCCGCTTTCTCCGGCCATCGCCCGCCGGCTGCTCTCACATTTCCGCCCCGGCTCCACGGGTGATAGTGGCCCCATGGGCCTCAACTCGGGCTTCGGTCCTCTGACGTTCAGTGCGCCGGCACCCAACAGTCGCTCGGTGGCACTGGATCCACCTCCTGAATGGGAGCGGCTCACGCCACGTGAAAACGAGGTACTGACCTATCTCAGCAAGGGCTTCACGATCAAGGAGATCGCGAACCTCATGGGCATCAAGTGGTTCACCGTGAACGATCACATCAAGAGCATCTACAAGAAGCTCAATGTGTCCAGCCGTGCCGAGGCTGCGGTACTGGCCAGCAAGCAAGGCCTTGTCTAAAGCCTGACATTAGGCACCCGCCGGCTGAGCAACACCCGGTCGGTCAACTGCGCAAAGAAAAACGGCGACCTCGAAAGGTCGCCGTTTGCGGTGTCTTGGGGTGGCTAATGGGACTCGAACCCACGACAACCAGAATCACAATCTGGGACTCTACCAACTGAGCTATAGCCACCGCAGAGCCTAAGAGTATAGCGCGATATTCCGATCCTTCGGCCAGTTCGCGCCACTTTTTTACTTGGCCGGTGCCGACGCCGCGTCGGCACTCACCTTGACCTTGAGCTCGGTTTTCAGGTGGTTGTAGTACGACAGCGCTTCCGCGTCGGTCCACGCCCGAGCGTACTGCTCAGCTGCCCGCTTGGCGTCAATAGCAGCGGCGTCGCGCGGCAGCAGACGGTTGATACGGAATACCACATAAACGCCCTCGCCACTGTCGACACCAGCGTCGGCCGGAAGCTTGGAGACGTCGACACCCAACATCTCGCGCAACACCTTTCGCGGCACGTTGGCCGCCTTTAGTCGCGACACGACCTGCGATTCGCCGAGGCCAGCCAGATCGGTCGGATTCTTTTTCAGCGCTTCCAGGCGAGCCTTGCCAGCCGCGACAGCCTGCTCAAGTGCCAACTTGCTGACCAACAGGCCTCGCGCCTGTTCGCGCACCTGGTCAAAAGACTGCAAGCGCGCCGGGTTGTGCTTGACGACCCGTGCCGAGACCATCTGGTTGGGCGCTGGCTCAACCGCCTCGGTGTTGCGCTTGTTGTGCAGAGCCTCATTGCCGAACACCTCATCCAGCAGCTTCTGCGAGGCAAGCGCACCGGCAGCGGCAGGCAAAGGCTTGCGCTGCACCGAAGCCGTCTGGATCGCAAGCTTGAACTTGTCGGCCACAGGTTTGAGGCTGTCGGACTGCTCGTACACCATGTTGCGGAAAGCTTCCGCCTGCTCGGTGTATCGCTTCTGGGCGAGTTGCTTCAGCACCTCGCCCTCGATCTCGGCTCGCACCTGATCGAAGCTCTTCTTTTCGCCGCCGCGCTTGCCGGTCAGCTGGATGACATGGAAACCGAACTCCGACTCGACCACCTCGCTGATTTCACCCTGCTTGAGCGCGAAGGCCGCATCTTCAAAGGGCTTGACCATGGAACCACGACCGAAAAAGTCCAGGTCCCCGCCATTGACAGCCGAGCCCTCGTCTTGCGAGTTCTTCTTGGCCAGATCGGCAAAGCCGGCCGGGTTCTTGCGCGCCTGGGCAAGCAGTTCCTCGGCGCGCGCCTTGGCTTTGGCGCGATCGGCCGCAGCGGCGCCCTTCTCCGCCTTGATCAGGATGTGACTGGCGCGACGCTCTTCCGGCACACCAAATCGAGCCTGGTTGTCGTCATAGAACTTGCGCAGCTCGTCGTCGCTGGCCGTGACGGTCTTCTTGAGCGCCTCCAGATCCAGGACGACGTATTCGATGTCAGCGCTTTCGGCCAGTTGGAAGTGGCTGGCGTTCGCCGAATCCTTATAGAAGGCTTCGATCTGCGCATCGCTCGGCTTGATGGTCGCAGCAAAGTCCTTGGCATCGAATCGTTGCAGTTGCACTTCCCGCTGCTGCAGCAGCGTGTCGAAGGCAAGCCTGGCGTTCTCCTGGCTCGCCAAGCTGCTGCCACCCACGCCCAGCATGACCTGACGCATGCCCAGGTCTTCGCGCAGGCGCTGCATAAAGCCCTCAACGCTAAGACCCTGAGCAGCCAGCATGGCACGATTGATGGAACCGTTGGGGTTGCGCAGGAAGGCCAACTGCGGATCGGCCAAAAAAGCTGCCTGAAGCTTTTCATCTGTCACCGTCAGATGCTGCCTGCCTTGCGCAGCGCGAATCACACGTTCGCGTATCAGGTTGTCGAGCGTGCCTTGTCGGGCCTGCGGCGTGTCGAATTCCTTGGCGTCGAGATTCGGCATCTGCGCCCGCATGCGCTCAATCTGGCTGCGATGCGCCGCGTCGAACTCGGCTCGCGAGATCTTTTGGCCGTCTACCTTGGCCACGCCGGAATTGCTTCCATCCATGAAGCTGCTGTAGCTCTGCACCCCGAAGAACACGAACGAAGGCAGGATCAGGATCAGCAGGACAGTCTGAAACAAGCGGTTGTGCTTGCGAACGAAATCGAACATCGGAGTACCTCTGATTGGCCCTCAGGCCATCGAGTGCTGGAAGCGGATATGCAAAGGTGACCGGCTCGTCGCCAATCACAGACCGCAGACACGACAAAGGCGAACCTAGGTTCGCCTTTTGACTGCTCGGCCATTGTAGCCCTGCCCTGTTGCCCCGGGGCCGGGCGGCGATGAGTGGTGGGTGCTAACGGGCTCGAACCGCTGACATCTTCCGTGTAAGGGAAGCGCTCTACCAACTGAGCTAAGCACCCCTCATCGCGAAACACTGATCCGTCAGTTGACGGCGTCCTTCAGGGCCTTGCCCGGACGGAATTTGGGAACCTTGGCCGACTTGATCTTGATGGTATCGCCGGTGCGGGGATTGCGACCCGAACGGGCTGCGCGCTTGGTCACGCTGAAAGTGCCGAAGCCCACTAGGGACACGCTGCCGTTTTTCTTCAGCGTGGTCTTCACGCCACCGATCAGCGCTTCGAGCGCGCGCCCGGCAGCCGCCTTCGAAATGTCGGCCTGCTTGGCAATGTGCTCGATCAATTCGGACTTGTTCACGAAGTTACCCCCTCAAAAGGATGCGCGAAAACGCGCGACGGCATGTCTGGCCCACGGCAGTTTCCAGCATGTGGATTGATGCGGCTCGGCGCGCGGGGAGACGGATTCTATGCCCATTCAATCGCGCTCCCGAGCAGGGAAAAGTCCCGATATAAACGGGCCCGCCAAGGCACGCCCGGCGCCCGGTTTTGTGACCGATTTCTCAGCGCGCCTTGGCGCGGATTTCCGGCAAGGCCTTTTGCAGGTAGTACGCCATGGACCAGATGGTCAGCACCACCGCTGCCCAGATCAGCCAGGTCCCGACCCTTTGCGTGTCGATCAGGCCGAACAGCTTCCCGTGGAACAGCAGGAAGGGGATGGCCACCATCTGCACCGTGGTCTTGAGCTTGCCCACCATGTGGACCGCCACGCTGCGCGACGCACCGATCTGGGCCATCCACTCGCGCAGCGCCGAGATGGCAATCTCGCGGCCGACGATGACCAGGGCCACCATCGCATTGACACGGCCCAGTTCCAGCAGGATCAGCAGCGAAGCGCAGACCAGGAACTTGTCGGCCACTGGGTCCAGGAAGGCCCCGAAAGACGAGGTCTGGTTCAGCTTGCGCGCCAGGTAGCCGTCCAGCCAGTCGGTCAAGGCCACCACCACGAAGAGCACCGTGGCGCAGAGGTTCTGCAGGCCGGGCTCCAGTTCCAGATAGAACACGCCGACGATCAGCGGAATCGCGACGATTCGGGCCCAGGTGAACAGGGTTGGCAGCGTGAAGAACATGGGCGGCATTGTGCCCAAGAACGGTGCGTCGGCACCGCCCTGGCCGCCCAAGTTTCCTACGGTGTGGCGTAAATCAGATATCGAGCGTGCGAGGCTTGAAGCGACGCTCGTTGTTGAACAGGAAGGTCTCGCTGAACTTCCACGGCCTGGGCAGCCGGCTCACGTCCCCGAACGGTGCCGCCCGGTGCAGCGCATCGATAGCCATCTGCAGGGTCTCGGGCGCCTGGCCCGGCCGGCGCAACACATCGACCTTCTTGATGCTGCCATCGGCATGCAGTTCAACCTCGAGCACCGGGATGGCGAGCAGGATGGGAGGGACCACGCCGCCGTAGACGCGGTCAGGGTTGGCGACCATCAAGCGCTGGGCCGCCTGGCGCCTCAGTTCATCGTGGTTGCGTACCGGCCCAGGCGGAGGCAGTTTGGGGCCGACCGCGACGTGCGGCGGGGGAGCGGCTGGCGCCGGGGGTTTGGCCTCGACGGCCGGCGGCTTCGGAGCAGCGACCGGTGTCGGCACTGGCGGCGCCTGGGTCTTGGGTGGCGTCGAGCACCCAGCCAGCAGGACCAGCAAGGTCGCTGCGTTGCGCAGCGGACGATGCGATGCCGGCTCGGCGCCCTGCCCTTCCTTTGGCCGCTGCTTGCTGCTCATCGCGGACCTCCTAATGAAGAACTCGATAGATCTCTTCCGCCAGGTCCCGGGAGACACCCTTGACGCTGGCCAACTCTTCGACGCTCGCCGCCGCCACGCCGCGCACGCCACCGAATCGTTGCAGCAACTGTGCGCGCTTCTTGGGGCCAACGCCGGCGATGTCCTCGAGCCGACTACCGCCGGTGCGGGCCGACGCCCGCTTGGCCCGCATCCCGGTGATGGCAAACCGGTGCGCCTCGTCGCGGATCTGCGCCACCAGCATCAGGGCCGCAGAGTCCTTTCCAAGATAGACCTTCTCACGGCCATCGGCGAAGACCAGTTCCTCAAGGCCGACCTTGCGGCCTTCGCCCTTCTCCACGCCGACGATCAGACCGAGGTCCAGGCCCAGTTCCTCGAAGACCTCGCGCGCCATCGACACCTGGCCTTTGCCACCATCGACCAGCACCAGATCAGGAAGGCGTGCCGTGCCAAGCTGCGCACCTTCGGCCAGCTTGCTATAGCGCCGGATCAGCACCTGCCGCATAGCGGCATAGTCGTCGCCGCCGGTGATGCCCTCGATGTTGTAGCGCCGGTACTGGCTGCTCTGCATCTGGTGGCCTTCGAACACCACGCAGGAGGCCATGGTCGCTTCGCCCGCGGTGTGGCTGATGTCAAAGCACTCGATGCGGAACTTGTCGATCTCGGCCACGTTCAGATCCAGCGAATCCAGCAGCGCGCGAGTGCGGGCCTGCTGCGAGCCCTCCTCCGAGAGCAGGCGGGCCAGGGCCAGCTCGGCGCCCTTGATGCACATCTCCTGCCAGATGCGGCGCTGGCCGCGCGGCTGCGCTTGCGCCGTCACCTTGTAGCCGGCCTGGCTCGAAAGGGCCTCGGCCAGCGCGTCGTCGACCGGCTCGCTGACGACGAGCAGGGCAGGGACATGGGCATCGAGGTAGTGCTGGGCCATGAACGCCTCCAGAACTTGCCGCTCGGCCGAGGCCTGGGGCCGGCTGGCTTCGTCAGGGCCCTCATCATCCGCCAGCACCACCGCAGTGGCATCGTCGACATGCTTCGGAAAGTAAGCTCGGTCGCCCAGATGGCGCCCACCCCGCACCATGGCAAGGTTGACGCATGCGCGCCCGCCCTGGACCTTGACCGCCAGGATGTCGACATCGCGATCCCGGCCGGTGGCACTGCTCTCGTCCACCGCCTGCTGTTGAAGGACCTTGGCGAGCGACTGGATCTGGTTGCGAACCTCGGCCGCCTGCTCGTACTGCAGTGCTTCAGCGTGCGACATCATCAGCGCCTGCAGGCCGTCCATCACCTCCTGGGTCTCGCCGAGCAGGAACCGCTCGGCATTGCGCACATCGCGCGCATAGTCGTCGTCGCTGCAGGCCTGGACACAAGGCCCCGAGCAACGCCGGATCTGGTACAGCAGACAGGGCCGGCTGCGGTTGTTGAACACCGTGTCCTCGCAGGTGCGAAGCCGGAACACCTTCTGGATCAGCTGGATCGACTCCTTGACCGCCCAGGCACTGGGGAAGGGCCCGAAATAGCGGTGCTTGCGATCGACCGAGCCCCGGTAGTAGCTGACCCGCGGATAGGCATGGCCGCTGAGCTTTAGGTAGGGATAGCTCTTGTCGTCCCTGAATAGGATGTTGAAGCGCGGGTTCAGCGCCTTGATCAGGTTGTTCTCGAGCAGCAGGGCCTCGGCCTCGGTGCGCACCACCGTGGTCTCGAGCCGGGCGATGCGCGCCACCATCAGGCCTATGCGAGTGCCCCCGTGGTCCTTATGGAAGTAGCTGGAGACCCGCTTGCGCAGGCTCTTGGCCTTGCCCACGTAGAGCACATGGTCCTGGGCATCGAAGTAGCGGTAGACCCCAGGGAGCAAGGGCAACGCGGCCACCTCGGCCAGCAGCTTCTCGCGCACCTGCAACGCCACCTTCTCGACCTCGGCGACCCGCGAGGCTTCGGCACTTTCGACAGCCTCTCGTTCGCGGGCCCAGTCTTCCATCAGCTGCGTACCGACCTCGGAGGCGGACTTCGGATCATCAGTGGCGGCCGGGGTGGTCGACGCGGGCTTCTTGGGCATGGCCGGCATTGTGCCCTTGGGATAATCGACGCCATGCAATGGGACCTGTTCTGCCGCGTGATCGACAACTACGGCGATGTGGGCGTCTGCTGGCGGCTGGCCCGCGACCTCGCCGCCCGTGGCGAGACCGTGCGTCTGTGGCTGGACGATGCCCGCGCGCTGGACTGGATGGCTGGCGATTCGCGGCCGGACGGTATTCAGGTCAGAGCGTGGAACGAGGCCGATAGCGAGCCCGTCGTAGGCGATGTGGTGATCGAGAGTTTCGGCTGCGAGCTGCCGGCAGCGTTCGTCGGGCGTATGGCCGCGCGGCAGCCCGCTCCGCGCTGGATCAATCTGGAGTACCTCAGCGCCGAGTCCTACGTCGAGCGCAGCCACGGCCTGCACTCGCCGCAGTTCACCGGCCCCGGCGCGGGCCTGTCCAAGCGGTTTTTCTATCCGGGCTTCACGCCTCGCACCGGCGGGCTGCTGCGCGAACCCGGCATGATGGCCGAGCAGTCGAGCTTTGATCAAGGCGCCTGGCTCGCCGCCCAGGGCATTGAGGTCCAGCCGGGCGAAAGGCTGGTCAGCCTTTTTGCCTACAAGCTGTGGCCCGAGCTGTTGCCGCTGCTGGCCGAGCAACCGACGCTGGTCCTAGCCTGCCCCGGCACGGTCCAGCAGCAGCTGGCGGAGCAAGCCATGCCTCCAGGCCTGCGCTGCCAGGCCCTGCCCTTTCTGCGCCAGCCGGACTACGACCGCCTGCTCTGGCGCTGCGAGCTGAACCTGGTCCGAGGCGAGGATTCCTTCGTCCGAGCCCAATGGGCAGGCAAGCCCTTCGTCTGGCAGATTTACGAGCAGGATGACGGCGCTCATGGCCCCAAGCTTGAAGCCTTTCTGGACCGCTATCTGGCCGATGCCGATCCAATGGATGCAGTACCGACCCGCCAGCTATGGCGAGCCTGGAACGGCCTGAGCCCCTGGCCATCGGCCCTGCCGGTTGCGACCAGCCAGGCCCTTCGCTGGCGCGATCAATTGCTCGCCCAGACCGACCTGGCCAGCCAGCTGCTGAGCTTCGTCGCCGAATCAGGCTAAAATCGCCGGCTTTGCCGCGCCTCCAGGGAGCCCTTGGCGCGCGCCAGAGGGGCGATCGACACCGTCAAACACCGTCGCCGCCCCCACCCAGGACCACCCCAAGCTCCCCATATCGGAACCTCAATGAAGATCGCTCAAGAAATCCGCGCCGGCAACGTGATCATGCAGGGCAAGGACCCCATGGTCGTGCTGAAGACCGAATACAGCCGTGGTGGCCGCGGCGCCGCCACCGTGCGCATGAAGATGAAGAACCTGCTGAACGGCGCAGGTGCCGAAGTCGTCTTCAAGGCCGACGACAAGATGGACCAGATCATTCTGGACAAGAAGGAATGCACCTACACCTACTTCGCTGACCCGATGTACGTGTTCATGGACACCGAGTACAACCAGTACGAAGTCGAAGCCGAGAACATGGGCGACGCCCTGTCGTACCTGGAAGACAGCATGCCGGTGGAAGTGACCTTCTACGACGGCAAGGCCATCTCGGTGGAACTGCCGACCTCGGTGGTCCGCGAAATCGAAACCGAACCGGCCGTCAAGGGCGACACCTCGGGCAAGGTGATGAAGCCGGCCCGCCTGAAGGGCACCGGTTTCGAGATCCCTGTGCCGCTGTTCGTCGAGAACGGCGACAAGATCGAAATCGACACCCGCACGCACGAATACCGCAAGCGCGTCTGAGCCCTCGGGGCCCAGCAAGACAAAAAGGGCACCTCGGTGCCCTTTTCGCTTTTCTAGTTATCAAACGACTGCGTACTACCGCTTCTCCTCCAACAACTCCTCATAGACCCGCTCGGCCGACAGCCAGATCTCGTTGTGGGGCGCGCCGGCCGGCATCATCGGAAAGCAGTTCTCCTCGCTGCTGACCGCCGCATCGAGGAAGAACGGCTCGGCGCTATCCAGGCATTCAGCCAGGGCCGCATCCAGTTCATCACGCCGTTCAACGCGGCGCGCGCGCCAGCCGAAGGCCTTGGCCAGCGCGACGAAATCCGGCAGCGCCTCGGTATAGCTGTGGCTGTAGCGGCCTCCATGGATCAGCTGCTGCCACTGCCGGACCATGCCCATGCGCGAGTTGTTGCACAGCACCAGCTTGACCGGCGTGCGGTGCTGGACTGCGGTCGACAACTCCTGGATGTTCATCAGCACCGAAGCATCGCCGCTGACGCAGACGACCAACTCGTCCGGATTGCCGATCTGGGCACCAATCGCCGCCGGCAATCCGTAGCCCATGGTTCCAGCCCCGCCGGAACTGAGCCAGCGTTGCGGCCGCCGCGGCGGCAGATGCTGCGCCGCCCACATCTGATGCTGACCGACATCGGTGGCGACGATGGCATCGCGGCCTCGCAGGGCCAGGCCCAAGCGGCTCATCAGGGCCTGCGGAAGGATTTGCGCCGAGCTGTCCACAAAGCCCAGGCAACGCTCAGCGCGCCAGCGGTCGATGCGACGCCACCAGGACGACAGGTCGGCGCCGGACGTCCACCCACGCAACAGCGCGCGCAGGCTGGCCGCGCAGTCGCCTACCAAGGCCACGTCGGCCTTGCGGACCTTGTCGATGGCACGGGGATCGATGTCCAGATGGATGACCTTGGCCCGTGGGCAGAAGGCATCCAGCTTGCCGGTCACGCGGTCGTCGAACCTGGCACCCACACAGACCACGAGATCGGCCTCGTGCATAGCCAGGTTGGCTTCCAGCGTGCCGTGCATGCCCAGCATGCCCAGGAACTGGAAATCGTCGGAGTCGAAGGCACCCAGGCCCAGCAAGGTCAACGTGCAAGGTGCGCCGCTGGTCTTCACCAACTGGGTGAACAGGCTGCAGGCCTCGGGGCCGGAGTTGATCAGGCCGCCGCCACCATAGAACACCGGCCGGCGAGCCTGGGTCAGCAGTTCGTGCGCGGCGGCAACAAGCTTGTCTGCTGGAGCTCCGTTCGATGCAGCTTCGGCCGCCAGCGGTTCCGGCACCCTCCAGTCCTGCAGCCCGGCCAGTTGCACGTCTTTGGGAAAGTCCAGCAGCACTGGCCCCGGCCGCCCCTCCAGGGCCGTGCGGCAGGCCATGCGAACCCGGTCGGCAACGGCATCCGCTTGCCGCAGTTGCTCGCAATGCTTGGTCACCGGCTTGGCCAGCCCCAGCGCATCACATTCCTGGAATGCATCCGTGCCTATGGCGCAAGTCGCCACCTGGCCGCTGATGCAGAGCAGCGGGATGGAATCGCACTTGGCGTCGAGCAGGCCAGTCACGGTATTGCTCATGCCAGGCCCCGACGTCACGAACACCACGCCCAGCCGGCCAGTGCTGCGGGCATAGCCCTCGGCCGCATGGACCGCGGCCTGTTCATGGCGGACCAGCACATGCCGCAAACGCGGCTCGGCGTGGAGCGCGTCGTACAGCGGCAAGACCGCCCCACCCGGATAGCCGAAGACGGTTTCGACACCCAGGGCCAGCAAAGAAGCGATCAGTGCCTCGGCACCATTGCGCGGCGCAGCGCGAACGACGGGAATTGGAGCAAACGCGGTATCGAAGGCCAGAGACATGCCCGGCACTGTGCCCGTTCAGGCAAAGAAAAGGCTTCCGAATTTGCCGCGATAAATCAAAATCTCGGAAATTCCTTCCGAAACAAATCAGTATCACAGCATGAAGCTAGACAAATTCGACCTCGAAATCCTCGCTGCCCTGCAGCAGGACGCGCGCCTCAGCCTGCAGGAGCTCTCCAGCAAGGTGGGGCTGACCAGCTCACCCTGCTGGACCCGTATCAAACGAATGGAACAGGCCGGCGTGATCGAAGGCTATTCGGTGCGCGTCAATCCGGCGGCTGTCGGCCTGGCCGATACGGTCATCGTCCAGGTCACGCTGGACAGCCATTCGGACGAAGCCCTGTTCGAGTTCGGCCGGACGCTGGAGCAGATCCCTGAGGTGCTGGAGGCCTTCCTGGTCTCGGGCGACTACGACTATTACATCCGCATAGCTATTGCCGACACGCGCGACTACGAGCGGCTGCTGCGCGAGCGGCTCTACAAGATCCCCGGCATACGCCACAGCAAGAGCAGCTTCGTGCTGCGCCAGCTCAAGCAGAGCCAGCTGCCACTACGACGCTAGCCCAAGGGCGGCTCAGTGGACGGCCGGCTTGGCGGCCTTTGCCTTGGGCACCTTGTGCAGTGCCTTGGCGCTCGGCTTCTTGGGCGCCTTCTTCGCGGTCTTCTTGGTCTTCTTGACCACCTTCTTCTTGACCGCCTTCTTGGCCGGTGCCTTGGGTTGCTGCTGTTGCTGTTCCACAGGCACGCTAGTCTGGGCTTGCACGGCGCTCACGTGGAAGCCGCACAGCAGGGCGGCCGCCAGGGCCATCAGCTTGAATGAGTGGAATTTGTTCTTCATCGTCTTTCGCTCCTGTCGTTGTCAGCCTATTCGAACAGCCCTTCTCGCATCCATTTGGTCGCCACCCATTTCTGGCCGGCCTGCACCGGTGAACCGCCGTGCAAGGTGCGAGTGCTGGGATGGGGCTTGTCATAGCTGAAGAAGACGGCGTTGCCGCGCACCGGCATCACCTCCAGCCCGATGTCCGGAAAGATCGTCGAACCGCCACGCTCGGGCGTGTTGAGGTACATCACCACCGTGCCGACCCGCTGGCCGCCGCGCTTGAGGATGGTCGCCGTACTGGCGTGCTGGGGATCAAAGTAGTCGTAGTGCGGCAGGTACTCGGCACCGGGGCGGTAGCGCAGCACCTGCAGGCCTTCGCCGTTCTCCAGTGGCCAGTTCAGCAAGTTGGCGAGCCGCGTTTCAATGCGTTGGCAAAGCTCGTTCTCGCCACGATCGAAGAACATGCCATCGCTGGTACGAGCCGAGTTCACCTCGCTGCCATCCTGCGTCAGCGTGACCGTCTCGGACCGCGCCAGGCGGCTCTCCGACAGCGCAATCATGGCTTCGCATTCCTCGTCCGACAGCAGGCCACCAAAGACCACGATGCGCGGATGTTTCATGCTCAGCAGGATGCCGACCTCGCGGTCACCGGCCCAGAGCGTGGTGGGAGCATCTTGCATCGCCGGCTCGGGCACCGGCACCGGCTTGGGCAGGTTCGGATCCTGAAGTGGGGTCAGGCCCAAGGCTCGCTGCAAGGTCTCTTCCAATGCGCGGATGCTGACCGGGTCTTCCCAGCCGCTGCTGCGCATCGCGGCAAGGGTCTGCTCGGGGCTGACGCCGGCGTCGGCCTGTTCGAGGATCCAGCGTCGGAGTTCGGGCGTGATGACTTGCATGCTCATGATTGGGGGCAAATTCTGCCTTGGCCGCAGCCGTTTTCCCTGCCCGACATCAATCTTCCAGGCGCCGCCTGAACAGCAGGCGATCCGGCGTTGATTCGCTGGCCGCCAGGTGGTAACCGTCGACGGCGAAATCCTTCAGCCCCTCGGGCCGGTCGATGCGCTGCTCGATGGCAAAGCGGGCCATCAGCCCGCGGGCGCGCTTGGCAAAGAAGCTGATCACCTTGTAGCGGTCGCCCTTCCAGTCCTCGAACTGGCAGTCAATCACGCGCGGCTTCAGGGCCTTGCGGTCGGCCGCCCGGAAGTACTCCTGCGAGGCCAGGTTGATGATGACCGGCACAGTCTCCGCCGCGGCTCGCTTGTTCAGATGCTCGGCAATCCGATCACCCCAGAAGGCATAGAGGCTGGCGCCAGCCGGGTTGGCCAGGCTTGTGCCCATCTCGAGCCGGTAAGGCTGCAGCAGGTCCAGAGGCCGCAGCACACCATACAGGCCGGAAAGAATCGCCAGGTGCTGCTGCGCCCAGTGCAATTGGTCGAGCGACAGGCTGCTGGCTTGCAGGCCCTCGTAGACGTCGCCATTGAAGGCCAGCACCGCAGGTCGGCTGTTGTGCGCTGTGAAGCGCGGGCGCCAGGCCTTGTAGCGCTTCACATTGAGCTCGGCCAGCGCGTCCGACAGGTCCATCAACTCGGCCACATCGGCCACGCTGAGCTCGCGCAGCAGGTCTATCAATTGCTGCGAATCAGCGACGAACTGAGGTCGGGTTGCCAGCGCTGCGACGGCGGCAGGAACAGGGGTTTCATAGTCCAGCGACTTGGCCGGCGAGAGCAGATAGAGCATGCGCTCATTGTGCCGTGCAGGCCGCGCCCAAAAAGCAAACGCCGGCCGCGCCGTGAGGCGGGGCCGGCGTCCGGCACTGGACTGTACGAGCTGCGCTTACTTGACCAGCAGGACGTTGATCGCGCCAATGTCCTCGGGCTTGAGCTGGCCCGCGGCCTGGCGCAGCTTGAGGCCGGTGACCAGCACGTCATAGCGGGCCTTGGCCAGGTCGCTCTGGGTCGAGTACAGCTGGGTCTGGGCGTTCAGCACGTCCAGGTTGACGCGCACGCCAACCTTGTAGCCCACCTGCGTGGCTTCCAGGGCCAGTTTGCTCGAGGCCTCGGCAGCTTCCAGCGCCTTGACCTGGGCGGTCAACGACTGCACGCCGAAGAAGCCGCGGCGGGTGCTCTCGTTGACCAGGCGGCGCACGTAGTCGAGGTCGTTGCGCGACTTCTCTTCCAGCTTCATGGTCTCAAGCACGCGGTTCTGGCTGGCGCCGCCGGTGTAGAGCGGATAGGTGATGCTGACACCGACGCTGGCACTCTTGGAGGTGCCGGCACCGGCCGCCGCCGCGGCCGCACCGCTCAGGCTGTTGTGCACGTTCTGCAGGCCGACCGAGCCGGTCATGTCCACGGTCACGCCATCGGCGACGCGGGCCTTCTTGGTCTCCAGCTGGGCCACTTCCAGGCCCAGGCGTGCCTTGCGCACGCTGGGGTTCTGCTCGTCGGCCTGGGCCACCCACGGGTCCAGCGTCAGCGGCAGCAGGGCCGGCAAGGCCACCGGCTGCACCAGCGGCTTGGGCTCGACGCCATTGCGGCCGACGATCTGGTCGATCGCGACACGCTTGACGCGCAGGTCGTTCTCGGCAGCAATCTCCTGGGCCACTGCACGGTCGTAGCGGGCCTGGGCTTCACGGGTGTCGGTGATGGTCGAGGTGCCGACCTCGAAATTGCGCTTGGCCGAGGCCAGTTGCTCGGCGATGGCCTTCTTGTTGGCCTGCGTGCTGGACAGCACGTCTTGCGCGCCCAATACGTCGAAGTAGGCCTGGGCCACGCGGACGATCAGGTCCTGCTCTGCCGTTTCCAGATCGGCCTTGGCCACGCCGAGACTGCGCTGGGCCTGCTCGATGGTGAAGCCATTGGCACGGTTGTAAATCGCGTAGCTGCCCTTGAGACCAGCGGTCGTCGTGGTGGACGACACACCAAGGCCCGAAGGAGCCTCTGCGCGAGCCAGCGTGGTGCCGGCACCCAGACCCAGGGCCGGTCGACCCAGCGCGTCGGCCTGGGCCGCACGGTACTCGGCCGATTCGGCCGCCGCGCGGGCCGACAGGTAGGTGGCGTCGTAGGCGCGGGCCGCGTCGTACAGCTGCTGCAGGCTCTGGGCCTGGGCGCCGGCGCTGGCGAAGACGCCCAGGGCGATGGCGGCCGCCAGGCGGCTGTAGCGTTGACGCAGGACGGGTGCGCGGTGGTCAGACATGAATTTCCTTTTCGCGGCGGTTGACGACGCGTGACATGGTTCCGGGATTACTGCGGCGACTTCTTCTTCGTTCTCTTGTGAATCAGTATCGAGGCACGGCGGAATCCACCGCCAGCGACCAGGCATCGATGCCGCCGGCGAGGTTATAGACGGAGTCCAGGCCCTGCTGCCGCAAAAATGCGACGACTTGCAGACTGCGGACGCCGTGGTGGCAATAAACGACGACAGGATGCAACGGATCCAGTTCGGCCAGCCGGGCCGGCACCTGACCCATGGGAATGTGCAGGCCAGGGCCTTGCGGCGCCTCGATGCGGCAGTGTTCGCGCTCCCAGACCTCACGCACGTCCAGCAGCAGCGGCACCGGGCCGGCCGCGCCTTGCAGCATGCGTTGCAAATCAGGAGCCGAGACCTGGACGCCGCTCATGCGGGAGGCGATCAGAACTGGAAAGCCGGCTTGTCGGTGAAGCCGGCCAGGCGCGGCGCCACCGTGTCGAACAGCTCGCGGCGGCTCACTTGGCCGTCGGCCTGGCGCTCGTAGCGCGTGGCCTGCATCACCGGGCCGCTGCCGACGATGGCGATCAGGCGGCCGCCGGCCTTGAGCTGGTCCAGCAGCGCCTGCGGAATTTCCTGTACCGAGCCGCTCAGCAGGATGGCGTCGAACGGCGCCTCGCCGGCCAGGCCCTGGTTGCCATCGGACTCTCGCACCACCACGTTGTTCAGGCCGGCCTTCTTCAGGCTCTTGGTGGCCCGGGCCGCGAGGGTCGGGTCTTGCTCCAGGGTGACCACCTGGCGGGCCTGGTGGCCCAGCAGCGCGGCGACGTAGCCGGAGCCGGTGCCGATCTCCAGCACCTTGTCCTGGCGGCTGACCCGCAGCTCCTGCACCAGGCGCGCCTCGACACGCGGCGCCAGCGTCTGGCGGCCACCGCCCAGCGGCAGCTCGGTGTCCATGAAGGCCAGGGCGCGCTGGGCCTCGGGCACGAAGTCCTCGCGCTTGACCTGGCCCAGCAGTGCCAGCACGCCCGCGTCCAGCACATCCCAGGGGCGGATCTGCTGTTCGATCATGTTGAAGCGGGCCTGTTCGATGTCCATGTCAGTCGATCCTTGGGTTTTCTTGGGCAATGCGGCCACCCTCTGCCGGGCAGCGAATGGCGGATTCTATTTCGGGCTTCAAGAGGCGGACCGTGCCAAAAGCGGCGACGCCAACAGGCCGTGCAGCATCAGGTCCAGCTGCAGCTCGAGCACCCTCATGGCGTCCATGCCGGGGTCTAGCAGCGCGCAGGCGCCGAAGGAATGCTGGTGCAGGGTCAGGTGCAGCATGGGCGCGATCAGCACATGGATCGCATCCTCGACCGGCACCCGGCGGAACTCGCCGCTGGCCATGCCCTTTTCCAGGATGGCGCCCAGCAGTTGGTGCGTGGGAACGATGACCTCGTCCAGGTAGAACTGGGCCAGCTCCGGGAAATTGCGGGCCTCGGCCACCATGATCTTGGTGATGCCGCCGGCCGGTCCCAGACCCACGCGCTGCCACCATTCATGCAGCACCTGGCTGAGCAGTTCGGCCATGGCGCCCTGGTGCTCGGCCAGCATCTGGCGGCCGTCGGCGATGTGGCTGGCCAGGTTCTCGCGGACCACGGCCTTGAACAGCTCTTCCTTGCTCGGGTAGTAGAGGTAAAGCGTGCCCTTGGAGACACCGGCCCGGGCCGCCACCTCCTCGGAGCGCGTGGCCGCAAAGCCTTTCTCGACGAACAGGGCCAGCGCGGCGGCCAGCAGCTCCTGCGGCCGCGCCTCCTTGCGGCGCTGGCGCGCCGGAGGGCTGCTGGAGCGGTTGGGACCCGGGGCGAGGACGGAACTCATGGCTGCAACTGACTGACCGGTCAGTAATGTAAGCCTAGGGGCCGGCCACGGGCAAGGCGGCGTGCGCCTGGCGGCTATCATCGCGCCCTTTGAAATTCCCGCTGGAGCCGCGCGTGGACCTGCTGTTGCTGATCAAGGCCGCCGTGATGGGCCTGGTCGAAGGCCTGACCGAATTCCTGCCGATCTCCTCGACCGGCCATCTCATCCTCACCGGTTCCCTGCTAGGCCTGACCGACGCCAAGTCCAAGGTCTTCGATGTAGCCATCCAGAGCGGCGCCATCCTGGCCGTGCTGATCGTCTACTGGCAGCGCCTCTCCAGCGTGTTGCTGGAGCTGGGCAGCAGCGTCCGAGCCCGCCGCTTCGTGCTCAACGTCGCCATCGGCTTTTTGCCGGCCGCCGTGATCGGCCTGCTGGCCTACAAGACCATCAAGGCCCATCTATTCAATGCCCCGGTCGTGGCCGGCGCCTTCATCGTCGGCGGCCTGATCATCCTGTGGGTGGAGCGCAATGCCACCCAGCGCCGCGCTCGCATTGACGACGTGGACGAGATGGACGTGCTGGACGCCCTCAAGGTCGGCCTGGTTCAGTGCCTGGGCATGATCCCCGGCACCAGCCGCTCGGGCGCCACCATCATCGGCGGCATGCTGCTCGGCCTGTCGCGCAAGGCGGCCACCGATTTCTCGTTCTTCCTGGCCATTCCCACCCTGGTCGGTGCCGGCGCCTACAGCCTCTGGAAGGAGCGCCATGCCCTGTCCATGGCCGATGCGCCCATGTTCGGCGTCGGCTTCGTGGTCAGCTTCCTGGCTGCCTGGGTCTGCGTGCGCTGGCTGCTCCGCTACATCTCCAGCCACAGCTTCGTGCCCTTTGCCTGGTACCGGATCGCCTTCGGGCTGGTGGTCCTGGCCACGGCTTGGAGCGGCGCGGTGGTGTGGGCGGACTGAAACCTTGCCAGCGCTCCGGCTTGCCGTGAAGCACTAAAATCGCGCCCCTATGACGATCACGATCAAGAGTGCCGCCGACATCGAAGCGATGCGAGTGGCCGGCCGGCTGGCCTCCGAAGTACTGGACATGCTCACGGCCCACGTGAAGCCGGGCATCACCACCGACCAGTTGGACAAGCTGGCCCACGACCACATCGTGAACGTCCAGAAGGCCATCCCCGCGCCTCTGAACTACTGCCCGCCCGGCTACACGCCCTACCCCAAGTCGATCTGCACCTCGGTCAACCACCAGGTCTGCCACGGCATCCCGAACGACAAGGTCCTGAAGAACGGCGACATCGTCAACATCGACGTCACCGTGATCAAGGATGGCTGGCACGGCGATACCAGCCGCATGTTCGTGGTCGGCGAGGGCTCGATCGCCGCCAAGCGCCTGTGCCAGTTCACCTACGACGCCATGTGGAAGGGCATTGCCAAGGTCAAGCCCGGTGCCCGCCTTGGCGACATCGCACATTCAATCCAGACCTTTGCCGAGAACGCCGGCTTCTCCATCGTGCGCGAGTTCTGCGGCCATGGCATAGGCCAGAAGTTCCATGAAGAGCCGCAGGTGCTTCATTACGGCCGCCCCGGCACGCTGGAAGAGCTGGTGCCCGGCATGGTGTTCACCATCGAGCCCATGATCAATGCCGGCCGCCGCGAAATCCGCGAGATGGGCGACGGCTGGACCATAGTCACCAAGGACCGTTCGCTGTCGGCCCAGTGGGAACACACCATCGCGGTCACCGAGACCGGCTACGAGGTGCTCACGGTGTCCGCCGGCAGCCCGCCGCCGCCCGCCTTCATCACAGGCTAAGCGATTGACCGCCGATCTTTCTGAACTGCGCCGCCAGTTCAAGAGCGGCAAGCAGGCGCTGATCGCGGGCTTCATGCAGGCCCGCCCCACCGTCACCTCGGCGCGCCAGCTGATGGGCAGCCTGGCCCTGCATGTGGACGGCACGCTGCAGCAGCTCTGGGCCAGAGCCGGCCTGCCCGGCGAAGCCTGTCTGCTGGCCGTGGGAGGCTACGGCCGCGGCGAGCTGTTCCCCCATTCGGACGTCGACGTGCTGCTGCTGCTGCCGGACGGCGTCGAGCCCTACCAGCCCGGTCCGCTCAAGAGCGCCATCGAGCATTTCGTCACCAGTTGCTGGGACACCGGCCTCGAGATCGGCTCCTCGGTGCGCACCGTTGACGAATGCGTGCATGAGGCCTCCGGCGACGTCACCATCCAGACCGCCCTGCTGGAAGCCCGCCTGCTGGTCGGCCCCAAGCCGCTCTACAAGCGCTTCGAGCAGGCGCTGCGCAAGGCCATGGACGCCAGCGCCTTCCTGCGAGCCAAGACGCTGGAGATGCGCCAGCGCCACACCAAGTACGACGAGACGCCCTATTCGCTGGAGCCCAACTGCAAGGAAAGCCCGGGCGGGCTGCGCGACCTGCAGCTCTTGATCTGGATCGCCCGCGCCGCCGGTCTCGGCAAGACCTGGCCCCAGCTCGCGGCCAAGGGCCTGATCACGCCCTTCGAAAGCCGCCAGCTGCAACGCAACGAAGGCTTGCTGAGCCTGATACGCGCCCGGCTGCATGCCGTGGCCGGCCGACGCGAAGACCGCCTGGTCTTCGACCTGCAGACCGCCGTGGCCACCAGCTTCGGCTACCAGGCCCAGGGCGGCCAGCGCGCCTCGGAGCAGTTGATGCGCCGCTACTACTGGGCAGCCAAGGCGGTGAGCCAGCTGAACCAGGTGCTGCTCCTGAACCTGGAAGAGCGCATCAATGGCTCGCAGCAGGACCTGCTGCGGCCTATCAACGCCCACTTCGTCGAACGCGCCGGCATGCTGGAGGTGCTCAGCGACGACCTCTACGAGCGCCAGCCCCAGGCCATCCTGGAAACCTTTCTGATCTACCAGCAGACGCCGGGCATCAAGGGCTTCTCGGCCCGCACGCTGCGCGCGCTCTACAACGCCCGCGAGCTGATGGACGGCGCCTGGCGCCGCGACCCGGTCAACCGCCGGCTGTTCCTGCAGATCCTGGAGCAGAAGGAAGGCCATACCCACGCCTTCCGGCTGATGAACCAGACCTCGGTGCTGGGCCGCTACCTCTGGGTGTTCCGGCGCATCGTCGGCCAGATGCAGCATGACCTGTTCCACGTCTACACGGTGGACCAGCACATCCTGATGGTGCTGCGCAATGTGCGGCGCTTCTTCATCCCGGAGCACGCCCACGAATATCCGTTCTGCTCGCAGCTGGCGGCCCAGTTCGAGAAGCCGCACCTGCTCTACATCGCCGCGTTGTTCCACGACGTGGCCAAGGGCCGTGGCGGCGACCATTCCGACCTCGGCGCCGTCGAAGCCCGGCGCTTCTGCCGCGCCCACGGCCTGAGCAAGCAGGACGCCGAGCTGGTGGTCTTCCTGGTCCAGCATCACCTGACCCTGTCGCGGGTGGCGCAGAAGGAAGACCTGTCCGACCCCGAGGTGGTGCAGTCCTTCGCCCGCAAGATGGGCGACGCCCGCCATCTCACCGCGCTCTACCTGCTGACCGTGGCCGACATCCGCGGCACCAGCCCCAAGGTCTGGAACGCCTGGAAGGGCAAGCTGCTCGAAGACCTCTACCGGCTGGCCCTGCGCGCCCTGGGCGGCGCCAAGCCCAACCTGGATGCCGACATCGAGGCCCGCAAGCAGGAAGCCCGCGAGAAGCTGGCCCTGCTGTCGGCCCTGCCCGGCACCGAAGAGCCGCTGTGGAAGACGCTGGAGCTGAGCTACTTCGCCCGCCATGACGCCGGCGACCTGGCCTGGCATGCGCGGGCGCTCTGGCGCCATATCGAAAGCGCCGTGCCGGTGGTGCAGGCGCGGCCCTCGCCGGTCGGCGAAGGCCTGCAGGTGCTGGTCTATGCACCCGACCAGCAGGACCTGTTCGCCCGCATCTGCGGCTACTTCGACATGGCCGGCTTCAACATCCTGGACGCCAAGGTCCACACCACGCGCAACGGCTACGCGCTGGACACCTTCCAGGTGATCAGCCCCGACCTGGACCTGGAGCAGCGCGACCTGGTGCCGCTGGTGGAGTCCAAGCTCTCGCAGGTGCTCAAGGACCAGGGTCCGCTGCCGGAGCCGCGCCGCGGCCGGCTGTCGCGCCGGGTCAAGAGCTTCCCGTTCACGCCCCGCATCGCGCTCAAGCCGGACGAGAAGGCGCAGCGCTGGTTGCTCTCCATCAGCACCAGCGACCGTGCCGGCCTGCTCTACGCCATCGCCCGCGTACTGGCCCGCCACGGCATCAACCTGCAGCTTGCCAAGATCTCGACGCTGGGCGAGCGGGTGGAAGACACCTTCCTGGTCGACGGCCCGGCCTTGCAGCAGAACAAGCTGCAGCTGCAAATCGAGAGCGAGCTGCTGGACGCCGTGTCGATTCCGCAATGAGCTACACGGTCACCATCGAACAGGCATTGGCCGAGCTGCCCCGCTTCGACGCCATCGTCGACGTGCGCACGCCGGCCGAGTTCGACGAAGACCACATGCCCGGCGCGATCAACTGGCCGGTGCTGAGCAACGAGGAGCGAGCCACGGTCGGCACGCTGTACGCCGAATCGCCGTTCGAGGCGCGCAAGCTGGGCGCGGCCCTGGTGGCCCGCAACATCGCCCGCCACCTGGACGAAAGCACCCAGGACCTTGAGAAAGGCTGGCGCCCGCTGGTCTACTGCTGGCGCGGCGGCCAGCGCAGCGGGGCGATGAACTGGTTCCTGGGCCAGATCGGCTTTCGCTCGCGCCAGCTGGTCGGCGGCTACAAGGCCTACCGCGCCCAGGTGCGGGCCGACCTGACCGAACTGCCCGGCCGTTTCAATTACCAGGTGCTCTGCGGCCGCACCGGCAGCGGCAAGACCCGCCTGCTGCAGGCGCTGCAGGCCGAGGGCGCCCAGACCCTGGACCTCGAAGGCCTGGCGCGCCACCGCGGCTCGGTGCTGGGCGGCCTGCCCGGCGACGCCCAACCCAGCCAGAAGCGCTTCGACAGCCTGCTGTGGGAGCAGCTGCGCAGTCTCGATGCCGATCGGCCGCTATGGGTCGAAAGCGAGAGCCGAAAGATCGGTCGCATCGCCCTGCCCGAGCAGTTGTTGAATGCGCTGCGGGACCGCGGCGAATGCCTCTGGATCGCCCTGCCGGATCAGGAGCGGGTCCAGCTGCTGCTCGAGGACTACGCCCATTTCGCCGCCGAGCCGGAGGGCTTCTGCGCCCTGCTGGAAGGCCTGATCGAGCTGCGCGGCAAGGAGACGGTCCACCGCTGGCAGGCCCAGGCTCGCGCCGGAAACTGGGCCGAGGTCTTCGGCGAGCTGATGCGGCTGCATTACGACCCGGGCTATGAGCGCTCGCTGCGCAACCACTATCCGCAACTGGACCAGGCCCGCGAGGCCGCGCTTGACAATGCTCAGCCCGAAAGCCTGGGCGCGATGGCACGGAGTCTGATCGCGGGCCTACACTGAGCCGACGACATCGTTGGGGTTCCCATCCATGAGCTGGAAAGCAAGGCTGTTCAGCGCCTGGCTGGCCGTTGCCATTGGCGGAGGCGCGGCCGCGCAGACGGTCACCATCGGGGCCGAGGACGACTGGTTCCCGTACTCGGGCCTGATCGACGGCAAGGTCCAGGGCATTACGCTGGACGTGGTGCGTGCCGCCTATGCGGTGGTCGGCCTCGAGGTGCGCTACGAGGTCATGCCCTACGCCCGCTGCCTGGCCCAGACCCGGGCCGGCATCCTCGTCGCCTGCTTCAACACGCTGCGCAACGCGGCCATCGAGGACGAGTACCTGTGGCACAAGCCGGCCATGTTCCCGGTCCAGTACAAGATCTACGCCCGCGCCGAGTCGATTGAACAGAACCTGAAGCCCAAGGACCTGGAAGGCCGGCGGGTCGCCGTGACCCATGCCTACGAGTACGGCGCCGAGTTCGATGACAACAGCAGGATCCAGCGGGTCTACAGCCCGCGCGACGAGAGCAACTTCCGCATGCTGCTGCTCGGACGGGCCGACTTCACGCTGGCGCTGGAAATCAACACCCGGATGCTGATCCAGCGCCGCCCCGACCTGGCCGGCCGCATCAAGATGGTCGGCGCCGTGGCCGAGTCCGGCGTCTACATGGCGTTCTCGCGTGCCCATGCCGACGCGCCCCGACTGATGGCCCGCTTCGAGGAAGGCCTCCGAATCATCGGCAAGAACGGCCGACTGCAGGCCATTCACGACGAGTGGTGGCTGCGCCTGGTCGGCAGCAAGGCCGATCCGGTCCTGCGTTGACCGCCATCAAGGCCTGTCCCGGCGCGTCCGGGCAGCATGGCTGTCAACGATGAAAAGCACCGACCCAGCCCTCCGCGAATCGCGCCAGTTCGGCGTGCGCGCCGTGCCCGTGCTCAGGCCCCTGGGCTGGCTGGCGCGCGGATGGCGCGACCTGATGCACTGCCCCGGCCTGTCGCTGCTGCACGGCCTGGCGCTGGCCCTGGGCGGCACCCTGATCTTCTGGCTCGCGCGCGACCGCTTCTGGCTGCTGGCTGGCGCCTTCAGCGGCTTTCTGCTGGTGGCGCCGGTGCTGGCCACCGGCCTCTATGCGCTGAGCCGCGCCATCGAGCGGCGCGAAGACGCCTCGCTGGCCACCGTGCTCGCAGCCTGGCATCCGGGTGATACCCGCCTGGTGCGCTTCGGCCTGCTGCTGGCCCTGGCCGGCACCGGCTGGGTCCTGACCTCGGCCTCGCTGATCACGGCTTTGGCACCGGGCGTGGTGGCCAAGCCATTTGACTTCCTGCGCCAGGTGGTGCTGAACGACCAGAGCCATCTGTTCGAGGTCTGGCTGGCCCTGGGCGCCTTGCTGGCCGCCCCGGTATTCGCCTCCAGCCTGGTCGCCATCCCGCTGTTGCTGGACCGGCCGGTCAGCGTGCTGGGCGCGGTCTTCACCAGCTGGCGCGTGGTGATGGAGCATCCGGCGCCGGTCGCGTTCTGGGCGCTGCTGATCATGGGGCTCACCCTGCTGGGCATGGCCACGGCCATGCTGGGACTGATCGTGATCCTGCCGTGGCTGGGCCATGCCAGCTGGCATGCCTACCGCGACCTGGTGCGCGCAGCGGGCTAGAGCAATGTTCGGCTACAGCGAAGAGCAGATCGCCCAGTTCGGCCTCACCTTCGGCGTGGCGGCCTTCATGCTCTACATGGTCTTCATCATCCTGCAGCTGGCGCGCGAATCCAAGGCCGGCCGCTTCGGCACCTTCGTGCTGCTGCTGGGCCTGGGCTTCGGCCTGGTCGGCTTCGCTGCCAAGGGCCTGATCAGGTTCTTCCTGTCGGGCCTGGGCGATTGAGCAGGGCTCCCGGGTTCTTCCCGGGTTCTAATCGGCGCATGCCCGACACCCACTCCCTGCTGCTCTTCATGTTCGCCGGCTGGCTGCTCAATCTGACGCCTGGTCCGGATGTGCTCTACATCGTGACCCATTCGATGCGCTCCGGCGTCAAGGCCGGCCTGGTGGCGGGTCTGGGCATCACGACCGGCTGCTTCGTCCATGTGTTCGCTGCCGCCCTGGGTCTGGGCGCCCTGCTGGCCACCTCGGCGGCAGCCTTCGTGTTCGTCAAGCTGGCCGGTGCGGCCTACCTCTGCTGGATAGGCCTCAAGGCCCTGCTGGCCAGGGCGCCCGAGGCCTCGGCTCCCAAACCGGCCGAGGCAGCCTCGCTGCAGGCCATCTATCTGGGCGGCTTCTGGACCAATGTGCTGAACCCCAAGGTGGCGATCTTCTTCCTGGCCTTCCTGCCGCAGTTCGTTGCCGCCGATGCTGACCACAAGACCGTGGTCTTCGTCGCCTTAGGCCTGCTGTTCAATTTCAATGCCATGCCCATCAACGCCGGCTACGCCTGGTCGGCCGCCTGGATGGCCCGGCGGCCTGGCGTGCAGCGCGGCATGCACTGGCTGGAAAAGGCCGCCGGCGCGATGTTCATCGCCTTCGGTGTCCGGCTGGCCCTGAGCGGCCGCCCGGCCGACTGACGATGGAGATGCCAATGACCGAGAGCCCGGCGGACGATCCCATGCCCCAGCCGCCGTTCCAGCCCGACCTCGATGCCTGCTGCGGCAATGGCTGCGAGCCCTGCATCTTCGACCTGCACGACCTGGCGATGGACCAGTACCGCCAGGCGATGCGTGCTTGGCGGGCCCGGCATCCGGAGGTGCCAGCGGCCTGAGCCGCGGCCCCATCACATCGACAGCGAGCCCTCGCGGAACTCGGTCTTGTCGAGCCAGACATTGATCAGAACCGGCCTGCCGTGCCTGGCGGCATCACGGGCGCGGGCCAGCGCCTGCGGAATCTCGTCGGCACGCTTGAGTTCGATGCCGACAGCCCCAAAGCCGGCCGCCACCTCGTGATAGGCGGTGCGGGCCAGCACCGTGCCCACGTCATCGTTCAGCATCTTGACCTGCTCGCGGGCGATCTGGTTCCAGCCGGCGTCGTTGCCGACCACGGCGATCACCGGGATGCGGTGGCGCACGAAGCTGTCGAACTCGGCCAGGGCCCAGCCGCAGGCTCCATCGCCCAGCACGATCCAGGTCTCGCGGTCCGGCCGCGCCAGCGCCGCCCCCAGGGCAAAACCGGCACCGACTCCCAGCGTGCCGAACACCCCCGGGTCAAGCCAGCTCAGCGGCGAGCGCGGATGCAGCACATAGGAGGCCGTGCCGACGAAGTCGCCGCCATCGGCTATGAAGAGCGCGCCCTCGCCGGCCTCCTGCTCCAGCGCCTTCAGAAGTAACAGAGGATTGACGAACTCGCCGCCGGCCGATGCCTGCTGACTGATCTCGGTCTCGCGCTGCGCATCGCGGGCTTCAAGCGAGGTCTTCCAGGCGCTCCAGTTCTTGCCGCCCGCCCAGGCCGCGGCCAGCTCGCGCAGGAAAAGGCCGGCATCGCCCAGGGCCGCGATGTCGGGCCGGCGGTTCAGCTTCGCATCACGCTTGCTTCGGTTGGCAGCCACCAGGGTGGCGCTGCGGCGCACGTGGCGGCCGTAGTCCAAGCGGAAATCGCAGGGCACGCCGGCCAGCAGCACCAGGTCAGCCTCGCGCAGCGCCTGCCGACGCTGGTGACGGTGCTGCAGCGGATGCTCGCGCCCCAGCAGACCGCGTGCCATGCCGCTGAGGTAGACGGGCACGCCCAGTCGTGTGATCGCCTCGGCCAGTGCCTCAGCTTCAGCCGCCTCGCTCAAGGCCTGGCTGCCGATCACGAACAGCGGCCTCTCGGCGCGAGTCAATGCGGCCTTCACCTTGTCAATGACCGGGCGGCCGGCGCGCGGCAGCTCCGCCTTGCGCGGGGCCGGCGGTGCGGCATCGCTGCCGCCGAACATCTTCTCCACATGGCGATTCAGGTACCAGCGCAAGGCCCGCTCCGGCAGCGAGCTGCCCTTGCCGGCCGCGTCGGCATACCACTGGCGGATCGAGGCCTCGTCGTAGAGCAGGTCCACCGGGCATTCGATGAAGACCGGACCCGGCACGCCTTCAAGTGCCACGGCAAAGGCCTCGTGCACTGCCGGTGCCAGGTCTCTCACGCGGCGCACCATCAGGGCCCGTTTCACATGCGGCGCCACCAGCGGCCGCTGGTCTATGTCCTGCAAGGCACCGCGACCCTGCAAGGCCGTGGGCGCCGCACCGCCTATGACGATCACGGGCGACTGAGCCAGCTGCGCGTTCTTCAATGCCGTGATCGTGTTGGTGATGCCCGGCCCGGCGGTGACTGCGGCCACGCCGGGGCGGCCGGTGAGCCGCGCCATCGCATCGGCGGCGAACAGGGCTGTGGCCTCGTCCCGCACATCGACGATGCGAATGCCGCGCGCCTTGGCGCCCGACAGGATGGGCGAAATATGGCCACCGCAGAGCGTGAACAGCGTGCTGACGCCCTGCTCCTGCAGGGCCTCCGCGACCCGGTCGCCGCCAAGTCGCTGCGCTGCCAGGGCCGTCATGCCCAGACCACCGGCTCGCGGCGCGCGAACCAGGCGTCGCGCTGGGCTTCCACCGCCGCCTCGATGCGGTTGCGCCGTATCTTCATGGTCGGCGTAAGCGTGCCGGCCTCGATGGACCAGGGCTCGCGCATCACCACCAGCATCTGCAGGTGCTCATGCTCGGCGCGCCGGGCATTGACCGCCTTCAGCAGGCTGGCAAGCTCAGCCTGGACCTGGCTGCGGGTCTCGGCCTCGCCCTGGCGCGGGCGAACCGCTTCAGCCAGCACCACCAGCGCATAGGCCGAGGCCTGGCCCACGCCCGAGACCACCGACAGCTCGATCAGCGGATGGGCGTTCAGGTCGTTCTCTATGGGTGCCGGCGCCACGTACTTGCCCTTGGCCGTCTTGAACAGCTCCTTGAGCCGGCCGGTGATCTTGAGCAGGCCATCGCTGCGCCGCTCGCCCAGGTCGCCGGTGTGGAAGAAGCCATCCTCGGTGAACGAGGTCGCGGTCAGTTCCGGGTCCTTGTAGTAGCCGCTGAACTGGCCCGGCGACTTGATCAGGATCTCGCCCTCCTCGCTGAGCCGCACCTGCACGCCTGGCATGGGCACGCCCACGTAGCCGGGTTCGTTGGACTGGGCGTTGGACGAATGCGAGTAGGAGTTGTCCTCGCTCATCGCATAGCCCTCGAACAGGCTCAGGCCCAGGCGGCGGTACCAGCGGATCAGGTCCGGCGGTATGGGCGCCGAGCCGCTGCCGGCGGACACCACCTGATCCAGCCCCAGGCCGCGCAACACCTTGCGCGCCACCACGCGGCCCAGCAACGGAATGCTGAGCAACCGGTCCAGCTTGGCCGGCGGCATCTTGGCGAAGACGCCCTGCTGGAACTTGAGCCACAGTCGCGGCACCGAGATGAACAGCGTGGGCCGGGCGCGCTGCAGGTCCTGGATGAAGGTGTCCAGCGACTCGGCGAAGAACAGATGCGTGCCCCCATCCACCAGCGAGGCCGCCTCGACCCAGGAGCGCTCGAAGCTGTGGGCCAGCGGCAGGTAGGACAGCATGCGACTCTCGAGCTGGTGGCCGACCCGCGAGCGCACATCGGCGGAAATGCCCTCTGCGGCCCGCGTGATCGCTCCAAAGCTGCACATCACGCCCTTGGGTCGGCCGGTCGAGCCCGAGGTGTAGAGCAGCATGGCCAGGTCGCCGCTGTCGCGTTGAATAGCGCCTGGCAGAGGCGCGGTGCGGGCGATGATTTCATCCCAGCGCGGATGCTCGTTGGGCGGCGCCAGCGGCAGGGCTATGCAGGGCATGCCGGCCGGCACCGCGCTGCGCTGCTGCTCCCAGAGGTCGAGCTTGCCGACGAAGAGCAGGCTGGCCTCGCTGTGTTCCAGCACATAGGCCACGGTCTCGGCGGTCTCGGTGGGAAAGATCGCCACCGTGGTGTAGCCCGCCATCCAGATCGCCAGCTCGGTCATGATGAAGTGGGCGCAGTTCTTGGACAGCATGGCGATCCGCGCCCCCGGCGGAAATCCCTGACTGCGCAGATGTGCGGCCATGCGGCGCGCCTGGTCCACGGTCTCGGCCCAGCGGTAGTCGATCACCCGGCCAGCGCCCACGGGCTGGCTCAGGAAGACCGTGCCGGCGCGGCCGGCCTCATGCTCGTACACATAGTCCAGCAAGGTCTTGGCCATGGCTGTGAGTTCCTCATCGCTGAAAACCCGCTGCGGACGACCGGGCCGGCGCAGCACCCGGCGCTACTGTGCGCAGGAAAGCGGGCGCTGGCACTAGGGATTCTGGGGAGGGCCTGTCCCAGGAAATGCGCGAAATGCGCACAAAACTCCTCATTTGGGCGGGGGCAATCGGCCCGGTGCGACCCCCAGTTTTCTCGCCAATGGCTTACGCTTGCCTCGTTAATTCAACAGACTGGCCAAACAGGACCCAGGTCTGATCTCCGCCTCGCAGCGCCGTACCCAGCCGAGGAGCGCCCGACTGTCATCCGGGCCATCACCAGAAAACGGACGCATGAGGCGGAGCCCGACCATCCAGGGACCTGCACGTGCCTCAAGGAGGTCTGATGGACACGACAAGCACCTCAAGCGCGATCCTGCATCGCCCCTGGCCGGTGGGCCGCTCGCTGGAGCCGCCGGCCCTGCTGATACAGAGCATGCAGGCCATACGCCGACACATGGCCATGGACGTGGCCTTCATCTCCGAGTTCGCCGAAGGGCGGCGCGTATTCCGTTACCTGGACTCGGCCGACCCCGACCCGCCGATCCGCGTGGGCGGCTCCGATCCGCTGGAAGAGAGCTACTGCCAGCGGGTCGTCGACGGCCGACTGCCCGAGCTGATGCGGGATGCCTGCCAGAACATCGAGGCCCTGACCCTGCCGGCCACGCTGGCCCTCAACATCGGCGCCCACCTGAGCGTGCCCATCCGGCTCAAGGACGGCAGTGTCTTCGGTACCTTCTGCTGCTTCTGCACCCGGCCCAACAGCGCCCTCACGCAGCGCGACGTGGCCACCATGCGGGTGTTCGCCGACATCCTGGCCGGGCACTTCGAACGGGAACTGCAGCAGCGCTCGTCGGCCGACCAGATGGAACAGCGCATTGACCAGGCGATGACGCCGGGCTGCATGCGCCCGGTCTATCAGCCGATCTTCAACCTGCCGCAGGGACGCGCGGTCGGCTTCGAGGCGTTGACGCGCTTCGACTGCGAGCCCCGGCGATCACCCGATCAATGGTTCAACGAAGCGGCCGGTGTGGAGCGTGGCGTCGAGCTGGAGCTGCATGCGATTGAGCTGGCGCTGCAGGGCCTGGAACAGATCCCGCGCAGCCTCTATGTCGCGGTCAACGCCTCGCCTCACACGGTCATAGACAGCCGCTTGCCACAGCTGCTGGCGCGCCATCCGCTGGACCGCATCGTGCTGGAGGTCACCGAGCATGAGGAGGTCGAGCAGTACAGCGAGATCGCCCGCGTGGTCAATCCGCTGCGCATGGCGGGTCTGCGCGTGGCGGTGGACGACGCCGGCGCCGGCTATGCCTGCTTCAAGCACATCCTCAACCTGGCGCCGGACATCATCAAGCTGGACAACAGCATCACCCGCCACATCGATGCCGACCTCAAGCGCCAGGCCCTGGCCGCCGCCCTCGCCCGCTTTGTCGAGACCACCGGGGGCAATCTGGTGGCCGAGGGCGTGGAGACCTCGGACGAGATGGCTGCGCTGCACCGCATAGGCATCATGTTCGCCCAGGGTTATTCGCTGGGCCGGCCGGGACCGCTGGTCGACGCGCTGAGCCTGGCTCGCGGGCTCGGCGAGCAGCGCTCCGGAGCAGTCAGGCGGCATATCAACTGAGCCCTGGCTGCATCGGGACTTGTCTGGAGACAGTCGGTCCGGAGCACTCGGTACCCTTGCCAGCACACCTGCTGGAGACGTGCCGTGCCAACACCAAGCCGCCTGATCCTCTCGCTCGCTGCCCTTGCCATGCTGGGCAGCTGTGCCAGCACCACCATGGTCCCGGAGGAGCCCCGCCCACACGACAGCCGCAGCTTCACGCCGGAGCCGGCCGCCACGGCGCCCTTCCCGCCGCTGGCCGCCGCGGCGGGCGACAAGGTCGACATGAGTAGCACCAGCCGCTGGACCGGCATGCTGGAGGGTGCCGCCTACCGCATCGAAGTGCCGGCGCAATGGAACGGCCAGCTGGTGATGTACGCCCACGGCTATCGCGGCACCGGGCCGAATCTGCGCATCAGCAATCCGCCGATCCGCCGCTACCTGATCGAGAACGGCTACGCCTGGGCCGCCTCGAGCTACTCGAAGAACTACTACGACGCCCGCACCGGCGTGGAAGACACCAACGCGCTGGCACTGGCCTTTGGCACCATCGCCGCTCAGAACGGCCGCCCGCTGGCGCCGCCATCCAAGCTCTTCATCACCGGGCACTCGATGGGCGGCTACATCTCCGCGCTGGCCGTCGAAGCCGAGACCCGCGCCACGGCTCGGCACAAGGTCGAGTACCAGGGCGCCGTGCCGCTGTGCGGCACCGTGGGCGACGAATACCTGCACAACCACCTCGCCGCGCTGCAGACGGCAGCCCAGGCGGTGGCCGGCGTGCCGAGCTACCCCTTCACCCAATGGGCCGAGATCAAGGGCCTGGTGACCCGGGAGCTGTTCAGCAGCTTCCCCAGCGAATCGGCGCCCAATACACCGATCACGCCCACCGAGAAGGGTCGCCAGTACCTGTCCATCGTCAAGCACCTCAGTGGCGGCGAACGGCCGCTGTTCGCGGAGGCGATCACGATCGGCAACAGCTTCCCATCGCCGTACGGCCTGTTCGGCGGCGACGGCACGGCGGCCGGCGTGCTGACGCAGAGCATTCTGGATACACGCGACATCAGCTTCAGCATTGACGGAGACCCGATGCTGTCAGCAGCCCTGAACAAGGCGGCACTGCGGCTCGTACCGGTGCCCGACGCCAACCGGCTGCGCCGCGACGGTCTGCGCTGGGTGCCGCATGTCAACGGCGAGTTCAAGGTGCCAGTGTTGAGCCTGTACACGCTGGGTGACTTGTTCGTGCCGTTCAGCGTCGGCCAGGTCTACCAGCGCCGCGCCGCGGCCAAGGGCAGCAGCGGCTGGCTGGTGCAACGGGCGATCCGCGGCGCCGCGCATTGCGACTTCAGCGTGGCCGAACAGGTCCGCGCCTTTGCCGACATGGTGCACTGGGAACGTACCGGCAGCCGCCCTGCGGGCGACGACGTGCTGACCCCGGCCACCGTGGCGGCCCGCGACTACGGCTGCGCCTTCACCGACAACAGCGTGTCGCCCGACGAATATGCCGGCACCACGGCGCTGCGGCAAAAGATCCTCGCAGCGACGCCCAAGTGCCCCTGAACGCAGGACCCAGGCCTGAGACCTTGCCGACTACCGGGCCATGCCCCACTGATCCAGCATGAAGGCATAGACCTTGGCCCGCTCCTTCAGCGCATCGAAGCGGCCCGAGGCACCGCCGTGGCCGGCCGACAAGTTGATGTCGAACAGCAGCGGATTGCCGTCGCTCTTGAGCGTGCGCAGCTTGGCCACGTACTTGGCCGGCTCCCAGTAAGGCACCTGGCTGTCGTTGATGCCGGTGCGGGTCAGGATGGACGGGTAGGCGCCGGCCTTAAGGTTGTCGTACGGGCTGTAGGCGCGCATCCAGGCGTATTGCTCGGCGATCTTGGGATTGCCCCACTCGATGAATTCCTCGGTGGTCAGCGGAATGCTCTCGTCCAGCATGGTGTTGATCACGTCGACGAAGGGCACCTCGGCCACCACGGCCTTGAACAGTTCGGGCCGCAGGTTGACCACCGCGCCCATCAGCAGGCCGCCGGCGCTGCCGCCGTTGATGACCAGCTTGTCCCGCTGGGTCCAGCCCTGCTGGATCAGGGTCTCGGCCACGGCGACGAAGTCGGTGAAGCTGTTCATCTTCTTGGCCAGCTTGCCCTCCAGGTACCAGCGCCGGCCGAGGTCGCCGCCGCCGCGGATATGGGCGATGGCCACGACCACGCCGCGGTCCAGCAGCGAAAGGTCGTTGCCGTTGAAGCGCGGGTCCGACGGAATGCCATAGCTGCCGTAGCCGCGCAGCAGCAAGGGCCGCGGGCCCTCGCCGCGCAGGGCCTTGGCATAGACCAGGGAGATGGGGACCTGCGTGCCGTCCTTGGCTGTGGCGACCAGGCGCCTGGATTCGTAGCGCGAAGCGTCGTAGCCGATCACCGGCTGCTGCTTGCGCAGCGTCAGCTGGCCGCTGGCCAGGCCGTAGTCATAGACCGAGGCCGGCGTCGTCATCGACTGATAGTTCAGGCGCAGCGTGTCGCTGTCCGACTCGCGGTTGTCGCCGACCAGGGCGGTGTAGACCGCCTCGCTACCAACCGCCACATCACGCGACTTGGCTCCGGCCTTGAGCCGGGCCGGCTGGTCGAACACGCGCAGCTTGACCGAGCCCTGCTCGCGCACCTGCAGCACCAGGTGCTGCTTGAAGACGGCCAAACGCTCCAGCGCCGCATCCTCGCGGTGCGGCAGCAGCTCCTGGGCCTGGGCCAGCTGGGCCGCCGTGAGGCTCAGCGTCTTGGGCATGGGCAGGGCCGCCAGGCGGAAGTTGGGGCCGCGGTCGTTGATGCGCAGGAACAGCCGGCCCGCATGATGCTCGGCCGCATATTCGACGCCGCTCTTGCGGGGCAGCAGCACCTGCCATGCGCCCATGGGCTTGTCGGCCGCCAGGATGCGGACCTCGGTCGTGTCCTTGGCGATGCTGGTCACCGTCAGGTAGCGGCGGTCGGCCGTGCGGCCCAGCATCAGGTTGTAGAGCTCGTCCTTCTCTTCGTAGATCAGCTGGTCCGGGCCCTGGCCGTCCAGGCTGTGGCGCCAGACCTGGTTGCGACGGCGCGCCTCGTTCGAGGTGATGTAGAAGATCGTCTTCGAGTCAGCGGCCCAGACCGCACCGTCGGTGCGCTTGGCCACCCAGGGCAGGTCCTGGCCCGTGGCCAGGTCGCGCACCTGGAGCTGGAAGTCGCGGGCGCCGGTCTCGTCCAGCGAATAGGCCAGGCGCCTTCCGTCCGGGCTGGCCGAGGCCTGGTTGACCGCCAGGAACTTGCGGCCCTTGGCCAGCTCGTTCAGGTCCAGGATCACCTGCTCGGGCGCAGCGGCGTCATAGGCCCTTGCCTTGCCCTGCGCGGCGCGGCGGATGAACTGCGGGTACTGCGCGCCTTCCAGCGTGCGGCTGCTGTACCACCAGGCGCCATCGCGGGCCGGCACGCCTTCGTCGGCCTGCTTGATGCGGCCCACCATCTCGGCATACAGCTTGTCGCGCAGGCCTTCCAGCGGCTGGTAGTACCGGGCCGTGTAGTCGGCCTCGGCCTTCAGATAGGCCATGACCTCGGGCTTGTCGCGCTCGCGCAGCCAGAAGTAGTCGTCGATGCGCTTGTCGCCGTGGACCGTCACGTCCTTGGGTACGCGGGGCGCTACCGGCGCATCGCCGGCAGTCTGCGCCAGAGCCAGGCCGGTGGCGGCCAGGGCCGAACAGAAAAGCAGATGGCGGGCCCACTGGCCCGCCCGGTTCGTCATCGTCTTCGTCAGCAAGATCGTCTCCCGTGATGGCCGTGCTCGAGGCGGCCGGTGCGGCGATTGTGCCTAGCGGGAGACGGGTCGCCGCACTCCTGAACCCAGGGTGCGGGACGGCCCGGCGATCGTCTTAGAACTTGTAGCTCGCGCCCAGCGAGAACATGCCGGTGCGGGCTTTGCCGACGTTGTTGTACTTGGCCTGCGTGACGTCGTAGTCGGCGTTCAGCGAGACCTGCTTGTTCAGCGCATAGCTCATGCCCAGGCCGCCCATGGGACGCCAGGCCTCGCGGTCCTCGACCCCACCGGGCAGGCTGGCCTTGCCGCGCACATAGGCCAGGCCCAGCTTGCCCTTGAGCGAGAAGTCGCCGTTGACCAGGAAGGGCACCACGCCCTGGACGCCCACACCGGTCGTGCTCAGGTGGCCACCAGTGAATTGGCCGTTGTTGGCTCGCAGCGTGCCATCGGCGCCCTTCATGCCGAAGGCCACGCCCTCGATGGCAAAGCTGCCGTAGTCCAGGCCGCCGTAGATCCTGCCTCCCCAGCTGCCGGTGCGGTCGCAGGCAGCGCCGGCACTGCAGTCCAGCGAGTACTTGTTGTAGGCGCCGACGCTCGCACCGGCGTAGGGGACAGGGTTGGCCGTGCTCTGGGCCGAGGCGGCAACCGCGGTGCCGGCCAGCAGCGTGGCGGCGATCAGGCGGGCGATGGTGTTGCGGTTCTTCGTCTTCATGGTCAGATCGATCTCCAGGTTCCTCCCGGCCTATCCGGGATGGTCCCAGTGTGTCCAGCACCAGCACCAGGTATCGCATCAATGGACCATGTAGCATTCACGCGCCGCCGAGGTACTGTTTTCCTGTACTTACATTCCTTTACGCCAAGCATGACTGCTGACACTGCGCCATGAGCAGCCCCGAAAGACTCCTGCAGGTGCTGCGCGCCGAGATGCGTGCCGCCGGCGTCACCTACCGCGAGCTGGCCCAGCGGCTGGAGCTCAGCGAATCCAGCGTCAAGCGCATGTTCTCGCTGAAGGACATGACGCTCTCGCGCCTGGCCGAGATCTGCAAGGCCATAGGCCTCAGCCTCGACGACCTCCTGCGGCAGGCGGCCGACGCCAGCGCGCCCGACAGCGACACGCTGACGCTGGAGCAGGAAACCGCCCTGGTCAGCGATCCCGTGCTGATGCTGGTAGCGATCAGTTGCCTGGGCCACTGGACGCTGGAGCAGATCATCGAAACCTACGAGCTCAGCGAGGCCGACTGCATACGCCACCTGGCCCAGCTGGACCGGCTGGGCCTGATCGAGCTGAAGCCGCTGAACCGCTACCGTCTGCGCGTGGCCCGGGCGTTCCGCTGGATGCCGGACGGGCCGGTGCAGCGCTTCCTGCGCAAGTACGTCATCGCCGACTATTTCGCCGGCAATTTCGACGGCCGTGGCGAGACCCTGATGCTGGTCCACGGCCGGCTCACCGGGGCCAGCGCCCAGGAGATGGTGCAGAAGATCCAGCAGCTGGCCGCCGACCTGGCGCGCCTGCATGCCGAGGACCAGCGCCTGCCGAGCGACACCCGCGACGGCTTCAGCCTGCTGGTGGGCCTGCGCTCCTGGGAGTTCGCCCAGTTCACCGCGATGCGCCGCGAGGTGGAAACCGGCTGAGGCCTAGTGCAGGTAGTCGTAGCCGATCACCAGGGCCGCAAGCCCGAACGGCGCGGCGGCGCCGGTGGCGATGATGGAGCGGCTCAGATCGCGCAGCCGCCGCTCGTCGGTCTCGCGAGCACGGCGCCGCACCAGCGGAATGCAGATCACCTGCGCCGCAATGGCCACCAGCGCGAGGCCCACCTTGGTCCACAGCAGCGGCGAGGCCGGCCAGGCACGGGCCAGCAGCAGGCCGCCGGTGACCACCACCAGGGCCACGAGCGGAATCTCGAACAAGCGGTCTGTCCACAAATGGGCCTGGGCGACGAAGCGGCGCGTCCCCGCGTCGCCCGGCGTCAGCTCCAGCACGAATTCACCGGCCACCAGGCCGAGCCAGGCACACACGGCGGCGGCATGCAGTTGAACGAGGGTCATGGTGTCGTGTCCTTGGTAGGCAGATGGCTGATCGCCAGCTCGGTCATCGCGGCGATCGTCAGGCTCGGGTTGACGCCCGGGTTGGCCGGCACCACCGAACCATCGCACACGAGCAGGTTGCGGTAGCCAAAGACCCGCTGGCGCGCATCGACGACACCGCTGGCCGCATCGCGGCCGATCACGGCACCGCCGAGGATGTGGGCGGTGGTCGGCACGTTGAACAGCGTGTCGGCCAGGGTCGAGCGCGCGACGCCGCCGCTGCGCCGTGCCAGCCACTCGGCCATGCGGTTGGCCAGCGGATAGAAGCTGGGCAGTGGCCGGTCGGCATCCTGGCTCGAGTCGAGCCTCACTCCACCGCCCAGCCAGCGCCGGCGGGCGACGAAGCGGATCGCGTTGTCGCTGGTCTGCATCAGGCCTACCAGCAGCGTGCGGCGCGACCAGCGCCAGGGCCACAGCAGGTGGCCGATAGACGCCAGCGGGCGCCGCAGCGTGCGCACCAGGCCTTGCAGCGGGCGCGTCAGCCGCGTACCGGCGCCGACCAGCGGACCGTAGTTGAACGCGAACGCGTCCATGGCCGGGCCCAGCGTCACCGCCTCGATGTGCGTCTGTGCGTCGGGGAACAGGCTGCCGGTGATGCTGACCGAACGGTCCAGCGCCGCGTCGCCCGGCATGGTGACGGCCAGCATGGTCTCGCTGTTGGTGCGCACCAGTTCGCCCAGGCGATCGCTCAGCTGCGGCAGGCTGCCGGCGAGCTTGCAGCGCGCGAGCAGCTCGTTGGTGCCGAGCGCGCCGGCCGCGAACACGACGCCGCGCACGCGCAGCGTCTGCCGGTCGCGCCGCCAGCCCCAGGCGCCGCTGCGCTCATGCGTCACCAGATAGCCGTCGCTGCCGTCGGCCGCACCCAGGGGCCGCACGTCGACGACACGGCGCAGCGCATGCACGGCCACGCCGCGACGCTCGGCCAGGTGCAGGTAGTTGCGCACCAGCGTGTTCTTCGCTCCCACCGGGCAGCCGAGCATGCAGCTGCCACAGCGGGTGCAGCCGGTGCGCTGCGGGCCCTCGCCGGCGAAGAAGGGGTCGGCGATCGTGCGTCCGGCCTCGCCGAAGAAGATGCCGACACGGGTGCGCCTGTAGGTGTCGGCGCAGCCCAGCTCGGTGCCGATCTGCTTCAGCCAATGCTCGGCCGGACTGTCGAACGGCACCTCGGTGACGCCCAGCATGCGCTCCGCCGTGTCGTAGTGCGGCCCGAGCAGCGACTCCCAGTCGGCCAGGTCGCGCCATTGCGGATGCTGGAAGTAGTCGCGCGGCGCGCGGTACAGCGTGGCGGCATAGACCAGGCTGCCGCCGCCCACGCCGGCGCCGCTGAGGATGTTGACGTCGCGCAGGCGGGTAATGCGCAGGATGCCCTGCAGGCCGAGCTTGGGCGCCCATAGGAAGCGGCGCAGCTGCCAGGCGCTCTTCGGGAGTTCGCCGTCGGCGAAGCGCCGCCCCTGCTCAAGCACCGCGACGCGGTAGCCCTTCTCGGCCAGGCGCAGCGCCGAGACGCTGCCGCCGAAGCCCGAGCCGATGGCGAGCCAGTCGAGGTCGAACGCGGTGTCGAGGCTCACTTGGCAGCGGCCTTGTAGACGACGTGCACGTCGGTGATGGTCCCGTTGAAGGCGAACGGCGCGGCGTCGAAGTAGTCGAGCGACACCGGCGAGCCGAGGTTGCGGCCGACATTGAAGCTGCCGGTGGCGGTGAACAGCAGCGGCGGCGTGAAGGGCGTCGTGCCGCTGGCCAGCTCCAGGCCGTCGACGCGCAGCGTCAGCCGTGCCGGGCTGCCCGGCTTGCTGGCCAGCATGGCGGTCTCGACCTCGATGCGATGCGATCCCGCGGCCACCGGCCCCGAGCTGCGCAGCCGCGTGCGGGCGAAGCCGACGGCGTTGTACTCGTAGACCAGATGCCCGTCCTTGGCGTAGAGCGTCACGCCGCCGCTGGCGCCACCCAGCGAATACAGCACGCCGCTGGCCTGTGCCGGCAGCTCGGCCCGCACGGTCACCACGCTGTCGCGCGAGCGCAGATTGGGCGCGATGATCTCGGGCAGGCGCTGGGTCTGCGCGTCGAAGCGCCATTCGCTGCGGGTCGAGCCTATGCGCGCTTCGGGATGCAGGAAGGGGAAGAACGAGGCGCCCAGCGGATAGACCTGGTTCGCCGCCGCCTGCTCCTCGAAGCGGCGCCTGAGCTGGGCCAGCCTCTCAGGATGCTGGCCCGACACGTCGACGGCCTGCGAATAGTCGTCGCCAAGCTTGTGCAGGGTCCAGCGGTCCTGGTCCGGATGCCAGGCAGCGAGCTGCGGGCCCGGGCCTATCCAGGGCGTGACGGGCCCGAACACCGAGGCCATCCAGCCATCCTCGTAGACGCCGCGGCTGCCCATCATCTCGAAGTACTGGGCGCCCTTGCGGCCCGGGGCACCTGCGTCGGCGAAGCTGTAGCGCATGCTGACGCCGTCCAGCGGCTGCTGGGCCACGCCGTTGACGCTGGGCGGCGGCGTTAGGCCGAGGATGTCGTACAGCGTGGGCACGATGTCGTTGACATGGTGGAACTGCGGCCGCACGGCCTTGTCCGCGACGATGGCCCTGGGCCAGGAGATCGCGAGCGGCGTGCGCGTGCCGCCGAAGTAGCCGGCGCTGAGCTTGGTGCCGACGAAGGGGCTCTCGCCCGCCCAGGCCCAGGCCGCGTGGTACATGTTGCTCAGCTTCGGGCCGCCCAGCGCGGCCAGGCCGCCGTACTGCGACTGCAGCACCTGCATCTGCTGGGTGGCCGTGGTCGGAATCATGTTGATGTTGACCAGCTCGTTGATCGTGCCGGCGCGGCCCTCGCTGGAGGCGCCGTTGTCGGACAGCACATAGAGGATCAGCGTGTTGTCGCGGATGCCCTCGCGCTCCAGTTCGTCGATCAGCCGGCCGGCCTGCGTGTCGGTGTGCTCCAGGAAGCCGGCATAGACCTCCATCAGCCGGGCCTGGAACTGCTTCTCCTCGGCCGACAGGCTGTCCCAGGCGGGCAGCGTGTCGGGGCGCGGCGTCAGCTGCGTGTCCTTGGGGATCCAGCCCATGGCCTTCTGGCGCTGGAAGGCCTGCTGGCGGTAGGCGTCCCAGCCGCTGTCGAAGCGGCCCTTGTACTTGTCCGACCAGGACTGGAAGACCTGGTGCGGCCCGTGCACCGCGCCCGGTGCCCAGTACATGAAGAAGGGCTTGTCGGGCGTCAGCGCCTGGCGCTGGCGCAGCCATTGCACGGCCTCGCCGGCCAGGTCCTCGGTCAGGTGGTACTTGGGGTCGCGCGGCGGCTCGACCGGCGTGGTGTTGCGGTACAGGCTGGGCGAGTACTGGTCGGTCTCGGCGCCCATGAAGCCGTAGAAGGTCTCGAAGCCGTAGCCGGTCGGCCAGCTGGCAAAGGGGCCGGTCGGTCCGGTGGCCCGTGCCGAAGTGCTGTGCCATTTGCCGAACAGGGCCGTGCTGTAGCCGTACTGCTTGAGCACCTCGGCGACGGTGGCGCTGCTCTTGGGGATCTCGCCGGTATAGCCGTCGAAGTCCGAGGCGAACTCGGTGACCGTGCCGCTGCCCACCCGATGGTGGTTGCGGCCGGTCAGCAGCGCGGCGCGAGTGGCCGAGCTGATGGCCGTGGTGTGGAAAGCGTTGTAGCGGATGCCGGTGTCGGCAACGCGCTGCAAGGTGGGCGTGTGGATCGCGCCGCCGACGGTATCGGCCTGCGCGAAGCCCACGTCGTCCAGCATGATGATGAGCACGTTCGGCGCGCCGGCCGGCAGCGTCTTGGCGCCCTGGCGCCACTGGTGCCTAGACTCCTCCAGCGTGCGGCCCGCGGTGCTGGCCGTGGGCGTGCCCGGCAGTGGCAGCGACTGGGCGACCGCCAGCGCGGTCTGCAGGGCGAGGCTCAGCGCGGTCAGGCTGGGCACGAGATTCTTCTTGGACATCGCAGGTCTCCGATGAAGGGGGATCAGCCGCGCCGCAGGCGCAGCAGGCGCTCGATGCGCGGCACCGAAGCGGGGACGAAGGGCGGGCGCAACAGGGCCAGCGGGTCCAGGCGAGGTGCCCGGTAGACGGCGCGGGGATGGCTGAAGGCGCGGAAGCCGAACTCGGCGTGGAAGGCCCCCATGCCCGATTCACCGACGCCGCCGAAAGGCAGGTTCTCCTGCATGCCATGGCTGATCACGTCATTGATGGCCACGCCGCCCGAACGCGTGCCAGCCACCACCCGCTCGGTCGCCGCGCGGCCGCCGAAGCAGTACAGGGCCAGCGGATGCGGCCTCGCGTTGACGTAGGCGATGGCCTCGTCCAGCGAGCCGTAGGCCTTGACCGGCAGCAACGGGCCGAAGATTTCCTCGCGCATCAGGCGGCAGCCGTCGTCGGGTTCGACGACCAGGCTTGGCACGATGCGCCGCGTCGTGTCCGGACGGCCTTCGCACACCGGCACGATGCGCGCGCCGCGCTCGCGTGCCTCGTCCACGCAATCGCGCAGCCGCTCGGCATGGGCTTCGCTGACGAGCGCCGTGGGGCCGCCCTCGCCCAGCGGCTGCGGAAACTGGCGCAGCATCTCGCGGCGCAGCAGCTCGACGAAGCCATCGCGCAATGCCTCGGGGACGAGCACGTAGTCGGGCGCAATGCAGGCCTGGCCGCCATTCACCAGCTTGCCCCAGGCAATGCGCCGAGCCGCTAGCTCAAGATCGGCGTCCTGGCAGACCAGGGCCGGCGACTTGCCGCCCAGCTCCAGCGTCACCGGCGTGAGGTTCTCGGAGGCGGCGCGCATCACCATCCGGCCCACGCGCGTGCTGCCGGTGAACATCAGATGGTCCAGCGGCAGCGCGGCGAACGCGGCGCCGGCCGTCGCGTCGCCGCTGAACACGGCGACCTCCTCGAGGTCGAAGGCCGCGCCGATCAGGCGCTCGGCCAGCGCGGCACTGGCCGGGGCGAACTCGCTCATCTTCAGCATCACGCGGTTGCCGGCGGCCAGCATCGGAGCCAGCGGGCCGAACAGGCCCAGCGCCGGGATGTTCCAGGGCACGATGTTGCCGACCACGCCCCTGGGCTCCCAGCGGATCTCGCTGCGCGCGCCGAGCAGGCCGAACGGGAAATTGCTGGCGCGCCGTTCGGGCCTCATCCAGCGGCGCAGATGCCGGATCGAATGGCGCAGGTTCTCCAGCGGAATCAGCACGTCCACCAGCAGCGACTCGGCCGCATGGCGGCTCGAGAAGTCGGTCGACAGCGCCTCGCACCAGTCGTGCCGATGATCGACGAGCAGGCCGATGGCGCGCTCCAGGCGGTCACGCCGCAAGGCCTCGTTCGCCGTGCCTTCGCGCGCCAGCGCGGCGCGCTGCAGCGCCAACACCTGGCGCATCGTCGACGCAGCGCCTGCCGCCTCAGTGGACATGGCGTTCCCGTCCGGCCCAGTAGGGCTGCTTGACCGCCCGGCGCAGCACCTTGCCGACCGGAGACAGGGGCAGCGCGGCCACGATGCGGACCGACTTGGGCACCTTGTAGGCGCTCAGCGAGGCCTTGGCATGCTCGATCAGCTCGGCCTCGCTGGCACTGGCGCCCGGGCGCAGCACCACCTCGGCATGCACGGCCTCGCCCCATTCCTCATGCGGCACGCCGACGACGGCCGACATCTGCACCGCCGGATGGGCGTTCAGCGCCGCCTCGACCTCGACCGCGTAGACATTGAAGCCGCCGGTGATGATCATGTCCTTGAGCCGGTCGACCAGGGTCAGGAAGCCGTCCTCGTCCAGGTAGCCCAGGTCGCCGGAGCGCCAGGCGCCGTCGACGAACTCGGCCGCCGTGCCCTCGGGGTTGCCGTAGTAGCCGGCGATGGTGGCGCGGCAACGGATGCGGATCTCGCCGGTCGCCCCCACCGGCACCGGCCGGCCCTCGGCATCGGTGATGAACACCTCGACGCCGGGATTCACGCGGCCGGCCGAGCCCAGGTGGCGGCTGGGTGTGCCGTCGGCATTCAGGTGGTCGCGCTTGTTCAGCACGGCGATGAACATGGCCGCCTCGGTGGCCGCATAGCCCTGCACGAAGACATTGCCCAGGGTCGCCACCAGCGACCCCATCTTGCTCGGACTCATGGGCGCCGCGCCATAGACCACGGTGCGCAGCGAGCTCAGGTCGCGCGGCTGCTGCTGCTGCAGGTCGAGCAGCCGGTAGAGGGCCGTGGGCACCAGGAAGGAATGGGTGACGCGCTCGGCCTGGACCAGGTCCATCCAGCGCGGCAGGTCGACCTGGTTCATGGTCAGCGTCGTACCACCGGCGAACAGCGTGGCCAGGAACAGGATCAGGCTGCCATGCGACAGCGGCGCGATATGCAGGCAGCGCGTGCTCTCGTCATAGCCGAAGTCACGCTCGATGTAGCTCGCGTCCCGCGTGCCCATCAGGTTGTCGAAGCTGTACATCGCGCACTTGCCGCGCCCGGTGGTGCCGCCGGTGAACCGCAGCAGCCGGGTGTTGTCGTGCACGTCGATCTCGACCTCGTTGTCCTCGGCGCTGGCCCGCTCCACCAGGTCCCAGAAATACAGCACGCCCTCCTGCGCCTGCGGCGGCGGGTCCATCACGACGATGGTGATGCCGCGTTCGCGCAGCATCGGCGCATAGCGTTCCAGCAGCGCCAGCTCGATGAACACAAGGCGTGGCTTGACCAGGTCCAGCTGCCAGCGGTGCTCATCCATGCTCTCGCGGTAGTTGGTGAACACCGCCGTGGCCTCCTGCTTGAAGAAGGTGGGGAAATGCAGCAGCGCGAGGTTGTCGTTCTCGACGATGGTGAAGAAATGCTCGCCGCGCGCGAGGCCGAGTTCGCCGCGGATCGCGTTGGCAATGCGGTTGGTGAGCAGGTGGTACTCGGAAAAGCTGTAGCGACGGCCGCGCTCGGTATTGACCAGGGCCTCGCTCGCCGCATGGCGCAGGGTCAGGAGCCGCATCACCCGGCAGAAATTCGTCTTCATGTCTGGGTCTCCAGGGTTCAGCGGGCGCGCAGCCGCGAGGCGGCATCCAGGCGGACGGTCTCGCCGTTCAGGTAGGCGTTCTCGACGATGAAGGCGCAGCAATGCGCGAACTCGCGCATGTCGCCCAGGCGCTTTGGCGCCTCGACTTGCGTCATCAGCGCCGCCATCACCTTCTCGTCCATCTGCGAGGCCATGGGCGTGAGGAACAGCCCCGGGGCGATCGCATTGACGCGGATGCCCAGCGCACCCAGCTCGCGCGCGGCCGGCAGATTGATGCCGATGACGCCGGCCTTGCTGGCCGCGTAGGCGACCTGACCTATCTGCCCCTCGTAGGCGGCGCCCGACGAGATATTGATGACGACGCCGCGCTCCTCACCGGCCTCGGGCTCGTTCAGGGCCATGCGCTCGGCGCACTTGGACATCAGGTTGAAGATGCCGTTGAGGTTCACCGCCATCGTCTGCGCGAACCTGGCCAGGGGCGTGGCCTTGCCGTCCTTGCCCAGCACCTTGCAGGGGCCCAGCAGCGCGGCACAGTTGATGTTGACGTGCACCGCGCCGTAGCGCGCCATCACGGCGTCGACCGCGGCCTGCACCGAGGCCTCGTCGGCGACATCGGTCTTCACGAAGAAGGCGCGTTCGGCGCCGATGGCGGCCACGGTCTGGGCGCCGGCCTCCTCGTTGAGGTCGAACAGGGCGACCCGGGCGCCGAGTTCCTCGGCGAAATAGCGGGCCGTGGCCTGGCCCAGCCCGGAAGCGCCGCCGCTGATGATGACGACCTTGTTGTTGATCAGCATGGAAACTCCTTGTTCAGAACGCCGCGACGCCGGTCAGGGCGCGGCCGATGATCAGTTGCTGCATCTGGGTCGTGCCCTCGGGGATGGGGCAGACGATGGCCTCGCGGGCCAGCTTCTCGACCAGGAATTCGCGCGTCACGCCATTGCCGCCGTGGATCTGCACCGCCTGGCGGGCAATGGTCACGGCGGCCTCGCAGGCGAAGTACTTGGCCATCGCCGCCTCCATCTCGGCCGGAAGGCCGGCGTCGATAATTGCGGCGGCGCGGTAGGTGAGCAGCCGCGCGGCATCGACCTGGGTCGCCATCTCGGCCAGCATGGCGGCGATCAGCTGGTGGCCGGCGATCAGCTTGCCGTGCTGGCGGCGCTGCGTGGCATAGAGCACCGCCTCGTCCAGCGCGCGACGCGCGATGCCCAGGCCCTGGGCCGCGACGAAGACGCGCGAGCGCTCGAACAGGGCCAGCGTGTTCTTCAGGGCCTCGCCCTCGCCGCCAATCGTGTTGGCGACCGGCACTCGCACGTCGCTGAGGAAGATCTGGGCGGTGGACTGGCTGTTGAACGCGATCTTGTGGATGTCGCGCACCTCGTAGCCATGCTCGCGGCGGTCGACCAGGATGTGGGTCAGGCCGCGGCGCGGATCCTCGCCGGTGCGGCAGGTGCAGATCAGGAAGTCCGAGTAGCTGCCGTTGCTGATCCAGGTCTTCTCGCCGTTGATCACCCAGTGGTCGCCGTCGCGGCGCGCGCGGGTGCGGATCTCCAGCACGTTGGAGCCCACGTCGGGCTCGGAGATGCCCATGCTGACGAAGCTGTCGCCGGCCACCAGGCCTGGCAGGTAGCGCTCGCGCAAATGCTCGGGCGCCAGCGTCTCCAGCAGATGGGCGCCGAAGGAGTTGATCAGCACCGGCACCGACAGGTCGGCCGAGGTCGCAACGATTTCCTCGTACAGCATCAGCGTGGTCTGCCAGTCGAGGCCCAGGCCGCCGCGAGCCTCGCTGACCACGCCGCTGACCAGGCCGAACTCGGCCAGGCGGCGCATCAGGCCTGCCATCACCTCGCGCGGCATGTAGCGGTCGCGGTACTCCTTGTTGAACAGCGGGTCGATCTCCGCCGCCAGGAAGGTACGCAGCGCATCGACCGCCATGCCCTGCTCTTCGGTTCTGAATACATGTCCCACGGGACCTACTCCTTGCAAAGAATGCTCACGCCGACCACGGCTTCCTCGATGCCGATCAGGCCGCCGCCGTTTTCCTGGATGGCGATGCGCGCAGCGCCCACCTGGCGGCCGCCGGCCTCGCCGCGCAACTGCGTCACCAGCTCATGCAGCTGGGCCAGGCCGGTTGCGCCTATCGGATGGCCCTTGGATTCCAGGCCGCCCGAGGGATTGATGGGGATGCGCCCGCCGATCGTGAAATCGCCGCGTTCGGCGGCCGGGCCCGAGGCACCGAAGGGCACCAGCATCAGGTTCTCGGCATTCAGCAGCTCGCCCATGGCGGAGGCATCGTGGACCTCGGCCACATCGATCGCGTCCGGACCCACGTTGGCCTGCTCATAGGCGGCCAGGGCCGCCAGATGACCGATGCCCAGCTGCGGCTCGTCGGGGCTGTGCTCGATGCCGGCGCGCACCACGCTGGCCAGCACGGTCACGGCGCGGGCGCGGGCCGCGGACAGCTTCTCCAGGCCCTGCTCGTTGCAAAGTACGAGGGCTGCGGCACCGTCGCTGATGGCCGAGCACATGGGCAGGGTCAGCGGCCAGGCAATGGCCGGCGCGGCCAGCACCTGCTCCACCGTCATGGCCTCGCGGAACTGCGCCAGCGGGTTGTGCACCGAGTGCTGGTGGTTCTTGGCGGCCACCGCGGCCAGTGCGCGCTGGGTCGTGCCCCAGGTCTTCATGTGGCGGCGGCAGAAGGCGGCGTAGACGTCCATGAAGACGCTGCGGGGCTTGTCCGAGTCGCCGCCCGGCGGCACGGTCATGCCGTCGCCCAAGGCCAGCAGCGTGGCCTTGTTGGCCTCGACGGTGGACACATCCCAGCCGCCGTCGAACACACCGAACATGCGGGCCTTGTCGGCCACGTTCATCTTCTCTGCGCCGAAGGCCAGGGCGATGTCGCAGCTGCCCGCCTTCAGCGACTGCACGGCCAGGTGGAAGGCGCTGGTGCCCGAGGCGCAGGCGTTCTCGACGCTGAACACCGGAATGCCCTCGATGCCGCAGCGGCGCAGCGCGATCGGGCCGGGGATCGAGGTCTGCCCCTGCAGCGAGCCGCTGGTCACGCCGCTGTAGAAGGCCGCGCCAAGCTCGGAGCGGCTGCAATGCGCGTCCTTCAGCGCCAGCTCGACCGCTTCGGCCGCCAGGTCGTACTGGCTCTTGTCCGGCCAGCGCCCGAAGCGCGTCATGCCAATGCCGACGATGTAGATCTTGTCCATCGGATGGGGTCCTTGACGGTTCAGCGCCCGGTGAAGACCGGGGCGCGCTTTTCGATGAAGGCCGCCAGGCCCTCCTGCAGATCGGCCGAGCGCAGGTGCTGGCGCAGCAGCACCTGTTCATGCAGCAGGGCGTCGGCGGCGCTCTTGTCCATGCTGTGCCGCGCCACCTGCTTCATGCGGGCCAGGGCGGCCGGGCTCTTGTCGGCGATGCCGCGAGCCAGGGCCAGTGCGGCCTCGGACAGCTCGACGGCCGGATGGATTTCGCTGACCAGGCCGTGGGCCTGCATCTGTGCCGCGCTCAGCGCCTTGCCGGTGAACAGCAGGTACATCGCCAGCTGCGGCGGCAGCACGCGTGGCAGCAAGGCCGCACCGCCGGCGCCCGGGAACACACCGTAATTGGCATGGGCATCGGCCAGGCTGGCGGTATCGGCGGCGACGACGATGTCGGCGCACAGGGCCAGCTCCAGCCCGCCCGCCATGGTCACGCCGTTCAGCGCAGCGATCACCGGCCGTGGAAATTCACGCAGGCGTGTCAGCACCGCGCCGGCACGGTCCAGGAAGTCGGGCTCGCCAGGCGCCGCATCGCGGCCGGCCAGCAAGGCCTTGAGGTCGGCTCCGGCGCAGAAAGCCGGGCCCTCGCCGGTGAGCAGCAGCACGCGGTTCGCAGCGTCGTTGCCGGCCTCGTCCAGCGCGCGGTCCAGCGCGTCCAGCAGGGCCAGGTTGATGGCGTTCATCGCCTTGGGTCGAGCCAGCACCAGGCGGGTCACCGCCCCCAGCCGCTCGACCCGCAATACGGAGTCTTGGGTCGTCATGTCTGCCTTGCCATCGATGGGCTTGTTCATGGATGGCAAGACTAGGGACGAGGCCCGAAACGCGCCGGTCCGTGCAGAGAATTCGCTGGTCCTCAGGGACCGGTCCGAACCCGGTGGTCGGCCCCGGGGGGCGCGTGTATGCTGGCCCGCATCCACCATGAACGCCTCTGCTGCCAGTGAATCCGTCGACCGGCGGCCGACCACGATCGCCGGCTACGCCGTGGCCATGCGCAAGGCGCTTGAAGATCGCGGCGTCGACCCGGTGCGGGTGTTCCGCGCGGCCGGCGTCTCGCAGGAGCTGAGCAACGATCCGCTCAACCGCCTGAGCATCGACGAGGTCACGCGGCTGTTCCGGGTCTGCGTCGAAGTCACGCATGACCCCTACTTCGGCCTGGTCGTGGCCAAGTTCCTGCATGCCTCCAATCTGCATGCGCTGGGCCATGCGCTGCTGGCCAGCACCAGCCTGCTGGACTTCTGCCGGCGGCTGGAACGCTACTTCCGCCTGGCCTCGCAGGTGGCAACCATCGAAGTCGTGGAGCGGCCGGGCGAGGTGGCCCTGGTCACGCATCCGCTGTTCGACGCCTGCGCCGAAACCGAGGACGCCTGGCTGGCCATCGTGGTGCGCTTCATGCGCGAGATGTTCAAGCGCGACTACCGGCCGATCTATGTGCAGTTCCGGCACGAACGGCCGCCGGGCGGGGCCGGGCCCTACGAGCGGTATTTCGGCTGCAAGGTGGACTTCGGCAATGCCGATGCGACCCTGGTCTTCGACCGCGCCGAGATGGACCGGCCACTGCCCGGCGCCTGCCCCGAGATCGCCCAGGCCAACGACCAGCTGGCCGCCACCTACCTGGCCAAGATCGAGCGCAGCGACACCGTGGCCATGGTGCGTTCCACCATCGTCGGCCTGCTGTCCACCGGCGACTGCACCCGCCAGCGCGTGGCCGATGCGCTGCACCTGAGCGAGGCCACGCTGCAGCAGCGCCTGGCCCAGCGCAACACCAGCTTCCAGGCCCTGCTGGACGAGACGCGCCGCGAGCTGGCCTGCAACTACGTGCAGCAGGCCTCGATGTCGGTGACCGAGATCACCTTCCTGCTCGGCTTCACCGACGTGAGCAACTTCACCCGCGCCTTCAAGCGCTGGACCGGCAAGTCGCCGACCAGCTACCGCAAGCCCGGGTTGTAGACGCCAGGCCGGCCCGCGGCTGGTCCCTGGGACGAAATCGCCGGTCATCGCCCTTCCCGATTTGCTCGCATGGACGCCAGGGGCGGCTGCGCTGACGATGACGGCAGATCGATAGCGCCGCCCAGCCACCATGGACCAGACCCCGCATGAACCCGCAGCTTCACGGAGCCCTCGCCCCGCGAGTGCCGCCAACCGAGGCATGCCGGCGCGCTACTTCGCTCCGCTGCGGGACCTGCTGCGCGAGCAGGGCGTCGATCCGGCGGCCTGGCTGCGCACCGCCATGATTGCCGAGCCGCGCCTGGACGATGCCCAGGCCATGCTCGGGCTGGACGAGGTCGAGCGCCTGGTCGAGGCAGCCCGCCGACTGAGCGGCCGCGCCGACCTGGGCTTCGAGCTGGGCCGGCTGACCAAGATCACCTCGCACGGGCTGCTGGGCTACGGCATGCTGAGCTGTGCCACCGTCGACGAGGCCCTGCGCCTGCTGGCGCGCCACCATCACTCGACTACCGAGCTGTTCGTGCTGCGATACCGGCGCTGCGGTGCTGCGGCCGAAGCCGTCTACACGCCCCGGCTCCGCATGCCGCTGGAGACCTTGCGTTTCCAGTACGAGCAGCTGGCCCTGGCCCACCTGAGCCAGCTCTCGACCCTGCTCGGATCCGGCCCGCCCGCCTGCGAGATCCGCCTGGCCATGCCGGCACCGGCCCATGCCTCGCGCTATGACCGTCTGGCCCCGGCACGCTTCGTCTTCGACGAGCAGGCCCTGCCCGGTGTGCGGGTGCTCATGGACGCCGACCTGCTGGACCGGCCCCTGCCGCTGGCGGATCCGCGCATGGTGCGCGAGGTCGATGCCCGGTGCAGTAGCCTGCCGCGCCGACCGCTGGCCGGCGAACCGGGCTGGGGCGACTATGTGGCGATGATGTTGGGCCAGGAGGACGGCGTTCTGGTCACGCTCGAAGACCTGGCGCGGCGGGTCAATCTCTCTTCGCGCACCATAGACCGCTACCTGCGCAAGGAAGGGCTGCGCTTTCGCGCCATCGCGACGCGGGTCCGCCTGCAAAGGGCGCGGGCCCTGCTGAGTGCTCCCGGCATGACGGTCGCCCAGGTCGCCAGCATGCTGGGCTTCAGCGACGTCTCCAACTTCTCCCGCTCGTTCCGACGGGCCACCGGCTGCCCGCCGGTCGCCTATCGCAACCGCCTGGCCTGCCTTCAGCCCGGCTGAAGATCCCCCGCCAGGCTGGCCAGCGCCTCGGCCGCGATGTCCACATGGGCCGGGTAATGCCGGTGGTCGCAGCCCAGCTTGACCCGCGCCCCGGCGCGTATCGCCTCGCGCGCGGCCGGCGGGAACTCGAAGCGGACGAAGTGGACCGACGAGGTCTTTTCCTCGTTCTCGCGGTCCAGGTCCTCGTCGGCGATGGCATAGACCCGCTCGTGGCCCTCGACCTCGACGAACAGCCGGTCTTCCACGCCTATCAGCCGCGCCAGCTCGCGCTTGCGCTCATGCGGGTCGGGGTACTCGATCAGCATCGTGGCCTTCCAGTTCGAGCCGTCGGGCACCAGAGGCGCATAGGCGTCGATCTCGCCCTGTATGCCCTCCTCTTCGAAGATCTTCTCGATGCGCAGCATCTCCTGGATCTGGTAGCGGATGGTCTGCTCGTCCTCGAACTGCAGGTTCAGGTGCTCGCCCAGGCGCACGCTGCGCAAGCGCCGGTGGGCGATGACCTCGGCATGGCGGGCCTTGCGGAACTTGGAATAGGCCTCCAGCGTCATCAGGCTGTCGGGGGTGATCGTGCTCATCGTGGTCTCACTCATTCGATGCCATAGGCCAGCCGGACCAGACTGAGCGGATGCTGCAGGTCGCGGGCCGGCGTACCCGCCTGGGCCATGCCCTGGGCGATGTGGTGGCCGGCCAGGGCGCAATCGCTGGCAATGTGGTCGGGGTCGTCCTTGGCCATGGCCTTGAACACCGGCTTGCCTATCTTCATCGCCACAGGGTGATAAGGCGTCTTCACGCCATAGGTGCCGGCATGGCCGGAGCAACGCTCCACCGTGTTCAGCTTGACCTCGACCGTCTGGCCGATCAGCTTGAACATCTCCTCGGTCTTGCGGCCTATCTTCTGCACCCGGCCATGGCAGGGGATGTGATAGCTGACCTTGCCCAGCGCGTTCCTGAAGTCCAGCTTGAGCAAGCCGTCCTTGTGGCGAGCGACCAGGTATTCGAACGGATCCCACATCGCTTCCTGGACCTGCTGCACCGCCGCCTCGCCGGGGAACATCAGCGGCAGCTCCTGCTTGAACATCAGGGTGCAGCTGGGGATAGCGCTCAGCAGCGCATAGCCCTCGGCCGCGTACTTGGCCAGGACCGGGATGTTGGCCTCCTTGTGCTGCTCCACGCTGTCCAGGTCACCCAGTTCCAGCTTGGGCATGCCGCAGCATTTTTCCTTCTCGACGATCACGTAGGGGATGGCGTTGTGGGCCAGGACCTTGAGCAGGTCATGGCCTATGCCGGGCTCGTTGTAGTTGATGTAGCAGGTCGAGAAGATCGCCACCTTGCCCGGCGTGCGCTCGCCGTGGGTGACCACCTGGGCCGGACTCCTGGCGGCGCCCCAGCGGAAACGCCAGCCCGCCAGTTCCGGCATCCAGGCCTCGGGATGGACGCCCAGCGCCGAATCCAGGGCCTTGCGCGCCAGGCTGGTCTTGTTCACCGCATTGACCGCCTGAACGACGATGGGGATGCCGGCGAACTGGCCATGCACGTCGGTCGAGGCCAGGAACTTCTCGCCGCCGCCGACCTCGCCCTTGCGGAACTTGATCGCCTTGGCCCGCAGCATGGTGTGCGGGAAGTCCAGGTTCCAGGCATGCGGCGGCACGTAGGGACACTTGGTCAGGTAGCAGAGGTCGCACAGATAGCACTGGTCGACCACCTTCCAGAAGTCCTGCTTGTTGACACCGTCCAGCTCGCCGGTCGGGCCCTCGTCGACCAGGTCGAACAGCGTGGGAAAGCTCTGGCAGAGGCTAACGCAGCGGCGGCAGCCATGGCAGATGTCGAAGATGCGCTCCATCTCGTGGAGGCAAAGCTCCTCGTCGTAGAACGCCGGGTTCTTCCAGTCCAGCGGATGACGGGTCGGCGCTTCCAGATTGCCTTCACGATTGCTCATGACCAGCCCCAGTGAGGCGCGGCGTCCGAAGACGCCGCGGTGCTTGTTGTCGGCTCTGCGATCAGTCGACCAGCGCGTCGAGCGCCTTTTGGTAGCGGTTGGCATGCGAGCGCTCGGCCTTGGCCAGGGTCTCGAACCAGTCCGCGATTTCGTCGAAGCCCTCGTCGCGCGCGGTCTTGGCCATGCCGGGGTACATGTCGGTGTACTCGTGGGTCTCGCCGGCCACGGCAGCCTTGAGGTTGTCGCGGGTCGGCCCTATCGGCAATCCGGTGGCCGGGTCGCCGACCGCTTCCAGGAATTCCAGGTGGCCATGCGCATGGCCGGTCTCGCCTTCGGCCGTGGAGCGGAACAATGCCGCCACGTCGTTCTGGCCCTCGATGTCGGCCTTGTTCGCGAAATACAGGTAGCGACGGTTGGCCTGCGACTCGCCCGCGAATGCGTCCTTCAGGTTCTGCTCCGTCTTCGATCCTTTCAAGCCCATGATCACTCTCCAAGTTGAGTCAGTGGATGGATAGATAGATGGTCGGTCGTCGGCTGGCACCAAGTCGAACAGCAGTGGGCTGGAGTCCAGCGCGAGGCAACGCTAACTCAAGGCCCGGCTCGTCGCAAATACAAAGCCTCAATCCACCTCATAGCAGGCCGCTATGCCAGCGCAGGCCCAGCAGGTGGCGGGCCATGCGGTGGACCCGGCTGTCCGGGTCGCAGAGCTCGTGCAGCACATTGAAGTGATGGCAGCCGGGCACCTCCTCGCAGACCGGCACCGCCCGCGCGCCCCAGGCCTCGCGTATCGCCAGGTTCTGACGCTTGAATTCCTCGCTTTCATCGCCGCCGACCAGGGCGAACAGCGGCGACTCCGGCGCCGGGAAGCGCACCGGGCTCAGCCGCTTCACTGCGTCGGCATCGAGGCGAAGGTCCTTCTGCAGGAACGGGGTCTGCATCAGCGGCGCCAGGTCGTGCAGGCCGGAGAGGGACATGGCGCCCTTGACCAGGTCGCGCGGCAACTCGGCGCCGACCGCCTTCCAGTCGCAGCAGCTCATCATGGCAGCCAGGTGTCCGCCGGCCGAATGGCCGACCACGACGATTCGACTGGAGTCGCCACCGTGCTCGTGGGCATGGCGCCAGACCCAGGCCAGGGCCTGCGCAATCTGCAGGGCGATGCGCTCCATGCTGACAGCAGGGCACAGCGCGTAGTTGGGCACGACCACCAGGGCACCTTCATCGGTGAAGACCGGGGCAACGAAGCTGTGGTCCGACTTGTCCAGCGCCCGCCAGTAGCCGCCATGGATGAAGACCAGCACCGGCGCGTTGGGTGCGGCAGCCGGGAACAGATCCAGCGTCTCGCCGGCTTCGCTGCCGTAGCGCAGGTCCAGCCGGCATTCGGTCTGCGAGCGCGCCAGCGCCGAGGCTTCGGCCCAGCGGCCCAGCAGCACGGCGGCCTCCGGCACCCGGGCCCGGTTGTTGTACTGCGCATCGAACCAGGCAGTGTCATGGCGGGCCATGGAATGCTCCGAGCGAAGGACCAAAGCAAGCAGTGTCTCAGCGCCACGAGGTGCGCCGTCTTGCAGTAAACCCGCAGCGCCGGTCGTCCCCTCTTCGAGCGACCTTGCTGGCCATCGCTTGTTGCGCCTGTTACCAGTTGGGGATAGGCGCGGGCCGCTGCCCTCGCCTAGTCTGGTGCCGCAGTACTGATAGAGACGGACGTAGCGACATGGATCCATTGCTGGGCGTGCATTCGGAACTCGGGCGCCTGCGCCAGGTGCTGGTCTGTCGCCCCGGACTGGCGCAGCGGCGGCGCCAGCCCGGTGCGCTCGGCACCGGCCTCTTCGACGCCCAGCCCCTGGTCGACCAGGCCATCGAGGAGCACGGCCGTTTCTGCGCTGCGCTGCGGCTGCTCGGCGTCGAGGTGCTGGACCTGCACCAGCTGCTCAGCGACACCCTGGCCCGCCGCATCGCCCGCAACTGGCTGCTTGACCGCTGGCTGGCGCCGGGCCGGGTCGATGCCGAACTGGCACAGACGCTGCGCCCCTGGCTGCAGGACCTGCCGGCGGCCGACCTGGCCGAGCGCCTGATCTCGGGCTGGCAGCGCGCCGAGCTGCCCTTCGAGATCAGCGAGCCTCAAGGCCTGCAACTCGCGGCCGCGCTGCCGAGCACGCCGCTGCTGCCGCCCCTGCCCTACAGCGTGCTGATACGCGATGCCAGCGCCTGGATCGCCAACGGCGTGGCCCTGGCCCGCAGCGAGCAGGCCGAGCGGCGCGACGAATCGCTGCTGCTCGGCGCGGTCTACCACTTCCATCCCCGCTTCGTCGGCTGCAACACCGGCTGGTGGGGCGAGGCCGAGCAGGATCCCGGCCAGGCCTGGCTGTCGGGCGGCGACGTGATGGCCTTGAACAAGGACCTGGTGCTGCTCGGCATAGGTCCGGCCAGCACCATTCAAGCGGTGAGCCAGCTGGCCCGCAACCTCCTGACCCGCGGCGGCGCCGAGCGCGTGCTGGTGGCGCAACTGCCCATGCAGCCCCCGGGCCTGCAGCTGGACCGCCTGCTCTGCTTCTGCGACCGCGACCTGGTGGTGGTCTCCGGCAGCCTGCTCAATGCGGTGCGGACTTTCAGCCTGCGCCGCGGCAAGCGCGACGACGCCATCGAGGTGCACGCCGAGCCGCATCCGCTGCTGCAGGTGCTGGCCGATGCGCTGGACCTCAAGCAGCTGCGCGTGGTGGTCAGCGGCGGCGACCCCGGCGGCCCCTGGGAAGACGGCGGCCAGCTGCTCGCCACCGCCCCGGGCCAGGTGCTGGCCTGGCAGCGCAACGTCCACACCAACGCCCTGCTGCGCGAGGCCGGCATCGAGGTCATCGAGCTGCCCGGCGGCAGCCTGGGCCGGGCCGGCAGCCATGCCTATGCCTGCCCGATCAGCCGCGAGCCGCTTTGAGCGCCACGGAAAAAAGCACCGCTATACTTTTTTCCGTTGTCGGGGGGGTAGCTCAGCTGGGAGAGCGCCGCGTTCGCAATGCGGAGGTCGGGAGTTCGATCCTCCTCCTCTCCACCACCACAACACCGGGGCCCTGTCGCGAGACAGGGCCTCTTTCTTTTCGGAGGCCTACTCGTCGTGCTTGGCCCAGAGCGAAGGCGCGGCCACACGGGGGCTGCTCTTGCGGGTCCTGAGCACCGCCTCGAAACCCTGCTGCCCGCCGTTCCAGGCGGCCGTCACCAGGCCGGCGAGGTCTTCGAGTGACAGCTGGGCCAGGTCGCTGCGGAACCTCTTGATGGCCGGCACCAGATTGCCGCGCGGCACGTCGGGATGCGTGACCAGCACGGCCTGGATGGCGCTGTAGGCATCGGGGCTCTGCTGGCAGATCTCGCGGATGCGGCGCAGCGATTCGCGCGGGTCGGCCTGGCGTTCGGGCGACAGCCAGGGCAGCTCCTGGGTCGCCTGCTCGCGTTCGGCGCGCGCCAGCCGGCAGGCCACCAGCAGGTATTCGCAGTCGCCGGCCTGCAGTGCCTGCTCCTCGATCTCGGCCTCGGCCAAGTCGCCTGGATACCGCACCCCAACGATCTGGCGGAGCTGTTCGCGCAGCTCCTGCACCCGGGCTTGAAGTTCACTGCTCATCGCGCCCTTTCCCCGGCTGCGGCCGGGATGGCCGATCTTGCCGCCGAACAGTCGCCGCTTGCAACAACTGAAACCCGCGAACCAAGCACCCGATACGACAGTGAAACGGCAGCGGCCGACAGTCACTCCCGTCGAGACCGAACCGGAGACCGCCATGTTCACCACCAAGCCTCAAGCCGCCGCACCGCTGCTGCCCCCGCTGGGTCGCAGCGAGGCTTTCGCCGAAGACCTGCAGGAGCTGCTGGCCGAACCGCAGGCCCACTGGCGCCGCGAGCTGGCCCTGCTGCTGGCGCCGTTCGGACTCGCCGTGCTGGGCGGCACCCTGCCGCTGATGTTCATCATTGCCTGAAGACCCCTGGAGAAGCCGCCATGACCCTGACCCGCACCCAGATCGACCTTGTCCGCCACAGCTTCGCCCTGGTCGAGCCCATCGCTCCCCAGGCCGCCGCCCTGTTCTACAGCCATTTGTTCGCCGCGGACCCGATGCTGCGGCCCATGTTCCGAGGCGACATGCAGATGCAGGGCCAGCGCCTGATGCAGATGATGGCGGCCGCCGTCTCGCTGCTGGAGATGCCCGAGCAGCTGAACACCGCCCTGCGCAAGCTGGGCCAGCGCCATGTGGGCTACGGCGTGCAGGACCAGCACTACCCCACCGTCGGCGCCGCGCTGATCCGCACGCTGAGCGACGGACTGGGCGAGCAGTTCACGCCCGAGGTCCGCGCCGCCTGGGTGACGATGTACGCCATGGTCAGCCAGGCCATGATGGACGCGGCCCGCGAGATGGAGCCGGCCGCGGCCTGATCCGTAGCTTGACTGAAACATTTGAAACCCGGCCTGAAACCGGGCTGTTACCCGCAGCCGCCATGCTGGTTTCCATGACCAGTACCGAGATACTCCCTGGCTATGATTCTGCCGACCCGGCAGCGCAGAGCGGCAACACGATGACCCAGCAAGCCCAGGTGATGGTGGTGGACGACGAGCCCGAGCTGCGCACGCTGCTGGGTGAGTATTTCCAGCGCCATGGCCTGCAAGTGCTCACCGCCGGCGACGCTGCCGAGGCCCGCGAACTGCTGCAATCTCAGGCGCCGGCCCTGATGGTGCTGGACGTCAATATGCCGGGCGAGTCGGGCCTGTCCCTGGCCCGCTGGCTGCGCGAGACACGGCCGCAGATCGGCATCGTGATGCTGACCACGGCCAGCGACCCGGTGGACCGCATCGTGGGCCTGGAGCTGGGGGCCGACGACTACGTGCCCAAGCCCTTCGAGCTGCGCGAGCTGCTGGCCCGCGCCCGTGCCGTGATGCGCAGGCTGGCCGAGCGAAGCGCGCCGGCGGCCCAGGCCGTTGCGCCGGCCGAGACCGGCCGCGTGGCCTTCGGCGCCTGCCGGCTCGATCTGGAGCAGCGCCGGCTGTACAACGGCGAAGGCGGCGAGATCGAGATCACGGCGGCCGAGTTCGACCTGCTGGCCCTGTTCGCCCGCCACCCGAACCGGCCGCTGAACCGCGACCAGATCATGGAGCAGGCCCACAACCGCGGCTGGGACGTGTTCGACCGCTCGATCGACCTGCGCATCATGCGGCTGCGCCGCAAGATCGAACGCAACCCCGACAAGCCCGAGCTGATCAAGACCGTGCGCAACGTCGGCTACGTCTTCATTCCGCAGGCCTGAAGCGCCGTGGCCGACGCCCTGCCCCTGCGCCTCCCCACCCTGCCCGGTTGCGGCAGCCTGGAGGCGCTGGGCCAGGTCACGCTGCCCATGCTGACGGCCCTGCTCGACCAGGTGCCGGCCCGTGTCGTCGCGCTCGACCACGAGGAGCGGCTGGTCTACGCCAACGACGAATTCTTCCGCTTCACCGGCCTGGCGCCCGCCCAGGTGCTGGGCCAGCACATCGCCCGCATCATCGGCTCCGCCGCCTATGGCGCCTACCAGCCGCTGAAAGACCAGCTGCGCCGCGGTGAATCCGTGGGTTGGGAAGGCTGGATCGAACTGGCGGCCCGAGGCCGCCGCTACATGCGCGAGCACCTGATACCGACCGGCCCGCCCGAGGATCCGCTGCGCTCCCTGGTCATCATCAGCCTGGACTGGACGGCGCTGCAGCAGCGCGATGCCGAGCTATCGGCCAAGCTCGAGGAGCTCGAGACCACGCAGGCCCTGAAGGCCTCGATCGTCGACCATGCGCTGGCCGCCCTGGTCTCCACCGACGAGCACGGCTTGGTGGTCGAGTTCAACCCGGCTGCCGAGGCCATGTTCGGCATCCGCCGCGAGCAGGCGCTGGGCCAGCTGGTGGCCGCGCTGATCATTCCCGAGCGCTACCGCCAGGCCCACAACGAAGGCATGGCCCGCCTGGCCGGCGGCGGCGCGGCACGGGTCATTGGCCGGCGCATCGAGATGTCGGCGCTGCGCGCCGACGGCACCGAGTTCCCCATCGAGATGGTGCTGTGGCGCACCTCGGTGGCCGGCCGCGCCTATTTCACCGCCTCGATGGCCGATCTGACCGAGCGGCGCAATGCCCAGGCCGAGATCGAGCGCCAGCGCGAGGCCCTGCGCCAGAGCGAGAAGCTCACCGCCATGGGCAGCCTGCTGGCCGGCGTGGCCCATGAGCTGAACAACCCGCTGGCCATCGTCATGGGCCGCGCCGCCCTGCTCGAGGAAAAGCTGCACGGCCATGCGCTGGCCGGCGACGCGTTGCGCATCCACGAGGCCGCCGAGCGCTGCGGTCGCATAGTCCGCACCTTCCTCAACATGGCCCGCCAGCGGCCCACCGAGCGCAGCATGGTGGCGCTGAACGAGATGGTGCGCGCCGCCGTCGAGCTGATGCACTACAGCCTGCGCAGCCACGGCATCGAGGTGCAGCTGGCACTGACGCCGGAGCTGCCGCAGGTGCATGCCGACCCCGACCAGATCGGCCAGTTGGTGCTCAATCTGCTGGTCAATGCGCAGCAGGCCATGGCCGCCAGCGAGGGCCGGACCCGCAGCCTCAGCATCAGCAGCGGCCTGGAAGACCGCCGCTTGGACCGCGCCCAGCGCATCTGGCTGCGGGTGCAGGACAGTGGCCGCGGCGTGCCCACCGAGCTGCAGGAAAAGATCTTCGCGCCCTTCTTCACCACCAAGGCCGACGGTGCCGGCACCGGCATGGGCCTGTCGGTCTCGCGTTCGATTGCGCGCGAGCATGGCGGCAGCCTGGTGCTGGAGAGCAGCAGCGACAGCGGCGCCAGCTTCCGGCTCAGCCTGCCGGTCAGCGGTCTGGCTGAGGTGGTCACCGCCCCGACCCCGCTGGAGGCGCTGGACCAGGGCGCCGAGGCCCGGGTGCTGGTGGTCGACGACGAAGCCGAGATCGCCGACCTGATGCGGGCTTTCCTCGAGGGCGCCGGCTTCGAGGTGGCCACGGCCGAGTCCGGCGCCGTCGCCCTGGCCCTGCTGCAGGAGGCGCAGTTCGACCTGATCGTCTCCGACCTGCGCATGCCCGACATGGACGGCACGGCGCTCTGGCGCGCGGTCAGCGAGCTGTCGCCGACCCTGGCCCGCCGCATGGTCTTCGTCACCGGCGACACGCTGTCGGCCACGGCCCGCAGCTTTCTGGACAAGACCCGCTGCCCCAGCCTGGACAAGCCCTTCACCAAGCCCGAGCTGCTGGCCGCCGTGCGCCGCCAGCTCGAAGGCGACAAGGCCTGAACGGCCCCGGCGGCGGCATCCGTCCGCCGCGCGCAACACCCTGGTAGCAACCCTCTGGCAGGGCGCATTGCGCCCGATACGCTCGCTGCGCGCGCAGACGCACCAGAAGTGCGCAGGGACGCGCCACCAAACCCGTCAGCCAATCAAACGAATACGAGGGCCCCATGCGAATCCTGCCGAAACACGCGATGAATTCCCGTCCCGTCCTGCGTCCCAGCCTGCTCGCCGTGGCGGCAGCGCTCGCGGCCCTGCCCGCGCTGGCGCAGGACGCCAAGCCGGCCGACGACAAGGCCAAGAGCCTGGAGCTGGTCACCGTGACCGGCAGCCGGGCCTCGATCCGCAGCGTGGCCGATTCAACCTCGCCGGTCGATGTGATCGACGGCGCCACCATCGCCGCCAGTGGCGCGGTCGAGCTGGGCCGGCTGCTGCAGGAGCTGGCGCCCTCGTTCAACTTCCCGCAGAGCTTCGTGTCGGACGGCACCGACCTGATCTGGCCGGCCTCGCTGCGCGGCATGGGCCCCGACCAGGTGCTGGTGCTGGTCAACGGCAAGCGCCGCCACCAGCAGGCCCTGGTCAACGTGCAGCAGAGCATTGGCCGAGGCTCGGCCGGCACCGACATCAACACCATCCCGGTCTCGGCCATCGAGCGCATCGAGGTGCTGCGCGACGGCGCCTCGGCCCAGTACGGCTCGGATGCCATCGCCGGCGTGATCAACATCGTGCTCAAGCGCACCAAGGAAGGCGGCTCGGCCAGCGGCGAATACAGCCAGACCAGCAAGGGCGACGGCGACAGCTGGCGCATTGGCGCCAACACCGGCTTCCGCGTGGGCAATGGCTTCCTGAGCCTGACCGCCGAATACCTGGACCGCGGCGAGACCAACCGTGCCGGCCCCGATTCGCTGCGCGTCTCGCCGGCCAAGGTCACGCAGCGCATCGGCGATGCCGCCACCAAGAGCAAGCTGCTGTGGCTGAACGCCGAGGTGCCCATCGACCAGCTGGAGTTCTACGTCTTCGGCGGCCTGTCCAGCCGCGAGGGCAATTCCTCGGGCTTCTACCGCTCGGCCGGCGACGGCCGCACCATCCCGGCCCTCTACCCCAATGGCTTCCTGCCTACGTTGCTGACCACCACCGACGACTGGTCGCTGGCCGTGGGCCTGCGCGGCCAGTTCGCCAAGGAATGGAGCTGGGATGCCAGCCTCAACCAGGGCCACAACCAGTTCGAGTTCGCCTCCAGCAACACGGCCAACGTCAGCTGGTACTACGAGCCCAAGCCGGGCGGCGGCATCTACGCCGACACGCCGACCTCGGCCAAGGACGGCACGCTGCGCTTCCGCCAGACCACGGCCAACTTCGACGTCAAGGGCCAGCTCGATTGGGGCATAGGCAAGGAGCCGCTGTACGTGGCGGCCGGTGCCGAATGGCGCACCGACGGCTTCCAGATCGTGGCCGGCGACCCGGTCTCCTACGCCTATGGCCGCACCAACAACGGCAACATCTTCATCGCCAACCAGACCGGCAGCGCCGCGGCCGCCGGCATCCAGGGCTTCCCGGGCTTCACGCCGGGCACCGAGGTGGACAAGTCGCGCCACAGCCTGGGCGTTTATGCCGATGCCGAATCCTCGGTGACCGACAGCCTGGTGCTGGGCGCGGCGATGCGCTTCGAGGACTACTCGGACTTCGGCAAGAACGCGACCGGCAAGCTGTCCATGCGCTTGCGCGCCAATGAGGCCGTGGCCTTCCGCGGCTCGGTCAACACCGGCTTCCGCGCGCCCGGCATCCAGCAGCAGTACTTCAGCCAGGTCTCGACCACGCTGGGTGCCCAGGGCAAGCTGACCGACACGGTCACGGCCCGCCAGGGCAGCCCGCTGGCCGCGGCCTTCGGCATCCAGCCGCTGAAGGACGAGCGCTCCAAGAGCGCCACGCTGGGCATGACCGTGACGCCTGCGCCGGGCGTCTCGCTGACGGCCGACTTTTACGACATCCGCGTCAAGGACCGCATCGTGTTCTCCAGCGAGATCGGCCCCGAGGCCAACTCGGACAACTGTGTCGATGCCAAGGTCTGCCCGGTACGCGTGATCCTGCGCGGTCTGAACCTGGGTGCTGCCACGCTGTTCACCAACGCCATCGACACCAAGACCACCGGTGCCGACATCGTGGGCCAGTACACGATGAAGCTCAGCGGCGGCGACACGCTGCAGATGGATGCCTCCTACAGCTACAACAAGACCAAGGTCACGGCCATCCACTCGCAGAGCTCGGTGCTGGCCAGCAGCGTGCTGTTCGACCAGACCCAGCGCACCCTGATCCAGGAGGCGCTGCCGCATCACCGCGCCATGCTGGGCGGCACCTGGCGCACCGGCGCCTGGCGCATCAACCTGAACAACACCTACTACGGCGAGGTCAGCGGCCAGGGCTTCACCGGCGTCAAGCAGACCTGGAGCGGCAAGTGGCTGACCGACCTGTCGGTGGGCTACAAGTTCAGCAAGCAGTTCGAGGTGACGGCCGGCGGGCAGAACATCTTCAATGTCTATCCGGACAAGTGGAGCGATGCCGCCGGCTTCCCGCTCAATGCCCTGGGCTTCACCTACGGCTGGGAGACCCTGCCCTTCGGCCTGAACGGCGCGCGCTACTTCGTGCGCGGCAAGTACAGCTTCTAACGGCAGCATGGCGCGATGGGCCGTACCATCGCGCCCATGTCGAGATTCCCGTTTTTTCTCTCCCTGGTCCTGCTGGGTTCTGCGCTGGCCGCCACGGCCAGCCAGGCCCAGATCTTCGCGGCCGACCAGGCCCGCACACCGCAAGTCGAAGTCCGGCTGCTGAGCGATTCCGCCAGCGTGCAACCGGGCCAGCGCCTGGTGCTGGCGCTGGAGCAGCGCATAGCGCCGCACTGGCACACCTACTGGAGCAACCCCGGCGATTCCGGCCAGCCCACGGCCATAGCCTGGAAGCTGCCGGCCGGCGCCACGGCCGGTCCGATCCTGTGGCCCACGCCGGAGCGCATAGACATTGGCCCGCTGGCCAACTACGGCTATTCCACCCAGGTCCTGCTGCTGAGCGAAATCCAGCTGCCCAAGGACCTGCAGCCGGGCCGCGACCTGGCTTTCGAGGCCGCCGTGACCTGGCTGGTCTGCAAGGACATCTGCCTGCCGCAGGAAGCCAAGCTCAGCCTGCATCTGCCGGTGGCGGCCAAGGCCCAGGCCTCGGTGCAGGCAGACAGCCTCAAGGCCGCGCGCACGGCCCTGCCCGGCAAGGCGCCCTGGCCGGTACAGGCCCAGCGCGATCCGCAGGGCAAGCTGCTGCTGAGCTGGCCGGCCAAGGGCGAGGCGCCCGGCCAGGCCCAGTTCTTCGCTGCCCAGTGGGGGCCGGTCCGCCACGCCGAGGTGCAGACGCTGAGCCGCGAAGGCCAGCAATGGCAGCTCAGCCTGGCGCCGGGTGAGTCGCCGCTGGCCGCGGGCCAGAAACTGCAAGGCCTGCTGGTGCTGGGCGAAGGCGCGGACCGCAAGGCCTACCAAGTCGACCTGCCACTGCGTGCCGCATCCGCCGAAGGATCCACGAGCAACGGCGAGGTCGTTGCGCTGCTGCCTGCGCTATTGCTGGCCCTGGTCGGCGGCCTGGTGCTGAACCTGATGCCCTGCGTGTTCCCGGTGCTGTCCATCAAGGCCTTCAGCCTGGTGCAACAAGCCCATGGCCATGCCGACGAGGCCAGGCGCCACGGAGTCGCCTACACCCTGGGCGTGCTGGCCAGCTTCGCCGTGCTGGGTGCTGTGCTGCTGCTGCTGCGCGGCGCCGGTGCCGAGATCGGCTGGGGCCTGCAGTTCCAGTCGCCGCTGTTCGTGCTGGGCGTGGCCTGGCTGCTGTTCGGCCTGGGGCTTTCGCTGTCGGGCCTGTTGGAAGTCGGTGCCGGCCTGGGCGGCGTTGGCAGCAGCCTGGCTGAGAAGCGAGGCCTGGCCGGCAGCTTCTTCAGCGGGGTGCTGGCCGCCGTGGTGGCCACGCCCTGCACCGCGCCCTTCATGGGCGCCGCCGTGGCCTATGCCTTGCAGCAGCCGGGACCGCAATTGCTGGCCGTCTTCCTCAGCCTGGGCCTGGGCCTGGCCCTGCCCTATCTGCTGCTGAGCTGGTGGCCGGCCCTGCAGAGGCTGATGCCGCGCCCCGGCGCCTGGATGAATGTGCTCAAGCAGGGCCTGGCCTTCCCCATGTATGGCGCGGCCATCTGGCTGGTCTGGGTGCTGGCCCTGCAGGGCGGAGCGCAGGCGGTGCTGATCGCGCTCTGCGGCATGGCCCTGATTGCGCTGGCAGCCTGGCTGCGACAGGTCAGCCGCCATGCCCGCAGCGCACCGTGGCGGCGACTGGGCCTGGCCTCGGCCCTGGGCGCCCTGATGGCGGCCCTGATGCTGGGCGCAGGCCTGCCGGTGGCGGCACCGCAGAGCGCGGCGGCCGGCGTCGCCGAGGCGGGCTTCGAGCCCTATACGCCCGAGCGTCTGACCGAGCTGCGCGCCGAGGGCAAGCCGGTCTTCGTCAACCTGACCGCGGCCTGGTGCATCAGCTGCCTGGTCAACGAGAAGGTGGCCCTGTCGCGGCCCGAGGTGAAGGCGGCATTTGCCGAGCGCGGCATCCACTACCTCAAGGGTGACTGGACCCACCAGGACCCGCGCATCAGCGCCCTGCTGGCCGAGCATGGCCGCAGTGGCGTGCCGCTCTACCTGTACTACCCGAGCGGCGCCGAGCCGCGTATCCTGCCGCAGCTGCTGACGCCCGGTCTGGTGCTGGACGAACTGCGCGCCGACAAGAAAACCTGATCCACCGCACCCCTTCATCCCTCAAGGAGTTCGAGATGATGACCCTGCCCGCCACCCGCCGCCTGCTGATCGTCGGCGCTCTGTCCCTGCTGTCGGCCGGCCTCGCCCAGGCCCAGGCCCAGCTGGACCAGGCCGCCCCCGGCTTCAGGGCCCAGACCGCCGACGGCAAGACCGTGGACCTGGCCAGCCTCAAGGGAAAGACCGTGGTGCTGGAATGGACTAATCACGACTGCCCCTATGTCCGCAAGCACTACAACAGCGGCAACATGCAGGGCCAGCAGAAGGACGCCGCCGCCCATGGCGTGGTCTGGCTGCAGGTGATCTCGTCGGCACCCGGCGAGCAGGGCTATGTGGAAGGCCCGCAGGCCCTGGAGCTCAACAGCAAGCGCGGCGCCGCACCCAGCGCCACGCTGCTCGACCCCACGGGCCAGATCGGCAAGGCTTACGGCGCCCAGACCACGCCGCACATGTACATCGTCAACCCCGAGGGCCAGCTGGTCTACAAGGGCGGCATTGACAGCATCCCCAGCAACAAGGTCGAGGACCTGGCCCGGGCCGAGCCCTATGTGAAGCAGGCCCTGGCCGAGATGGCGGCCGGCCGCAAGCCCAACCCGGCGAATACGCGGCCCTACGGCTGCTCGGTGAAGTACGCCAAGGGCTGAGGCGGGACCAAGGACAGGCCACTGCGGCCTGTCCGACGCCCGCCGAGGGCCCAGCTGCATGCAGGCAGCTGGGCTGAGGCGGCGCATGGACCTCGGAAGAGGTCAATGGCTGCCGAAGGCCCGGCTGCGATACCAGCAGACGGGCTGGGGCGGGACCGAGTGCGCCTTAGCCGCCCGATTGCTGTTCCAGCGCCTGCGCCCACTTGTCGGCCCAGCCGCGCAAGGGAGCAATGCAGCGTAGCAATTCCTGCCCCATCCCGGTCAGCACATAGCCCCCTTCGCCCGGCTCGATCAGACCCACCTCGCGCATCTCGCCCAGACGGGCGTTCAGGACGCTGGACGACACCTGGTCGCAGCAGGCCTGCAGGTCACGAAAGCTACGCGGCTGCTGTCCGAGTTCCCAGAGGATGCGCATGGCCCAGCGCCGCCCGAGCAGGTCCAGCAGCGCCATGATCGGACGACCCGTGGTCGAGCCACGGGCGGATGTTCCGGGTCGGGGGATTGACTTCATCTTGGCTGCTTCTAAAATAGAAGCGTCTTGTTTCTTGCCCATTTTGGCGACCCCATTGTCCGGAGTGTTCGATGTTTCTTGTTGATCTGACCTTTGTTAAACCACTGGAACTCGTGGATCTCCAGGTGCAGGCGCACCGCGAGTATCTGCAAGGTTTTTATGAGCGCGGCGACCTGTTGCTGGGCGGGCGCAAGCAGCCCAGGACCGGCGGCATCATCTTGTCGCGCCAGGCGACGCTCGAAGACGTCAAGGCCGTCTTCGATGCCGACCCGATGGTGGCCGGTGGATTGGCCGAATACGCCGTCACCGAGTTCCTGCCCGTGATGAAGGCGAAGGCCCTGGAAAACCTGGTCTGACCGTCGACCGCAAGACCAACGCGGCGAACACCAAGCCGCAAGTCTGCTCACTGAAGTAGGCCAAGGGGCGAGAAGCGCTCAGGAGGCGGCCTCGAGCCGCCTCGCTGCCGAGGCCAGCAGCGCCCGCGAATACAGCTTGTGAAAGCCCAGCAGTGCACTGAACATCCAGCCCATGCTCGCTTGGCCGGTGGCCTTGTCGACATGGGGCACGACGGCTGAACCGAACAGCAGCCGGGTGCCCCGCCCCTCGGACAGCGGTTCGACCATCAACCAGGAGCGCGTGCGGCCGGCGATGTCGCAAAGCAGCAGCTGGTCGGTCGCCCGTCCTTCGACACGCCAGGCGGCGAAATGCTCAAGCCGGCCCGCGCCCAGCGCTCGTGCATCGGCGTCGCTGGCCGGCCGCTTCAGCAAGCAGGCGATCAGCCAGCGTTCCAGCTTGAACAAAGAGGTCGAGTAGAAGGCCGCCACGAAGTCGGCATGGCTGTGGCTGCTGGCCAGCTCCGTGGCATAGCAGTCGGTGAAGGCACCCGACTCCCGACAAGCCTGCAGCAGCGCTTGAGCTGGCAGCTCCGCCGGCCTCACGCGGCCCTTGGCCGCGCTCATTTCTTGGCGTAAACGATCTTCTTGGTCCCGCCTTCGCAAGTACCGACCTGCTTCTTGTCCGAGGCCTGGTCCAGCGGCAGCACCTCCAGCACATGGTCCTTGACGCCCTTGGCATCGAGCTTGGCGGCGATCTCCGATTTCAGCTCTTCGCAGGGCTTGCCGGCCGCCAGAACCTGGCCGGTCGCGGCCGCAGCCAGCACAAACAGGACGACATGTTTCATGAAATCTCCAGAGGATGGAACTGCGAGGATGGGTTGCGCGACGTCTCGGCCAAGCCCTAACGTCGACATGAAAGGCCAGTCTACCCGGGCTCAACGGCCGGGCCGCCGCGCCCGCTGCTTCACCGACACCGCGCGGATCACGGTCCGCAGCGGTGGTGCTGCGGACAGCGCCGCCTCGCTGGGCTGGATCGCGGCCCGTATCAGGGCCAGCACATCGGCATTCTCAAGATCGGCCGGCTCGGCCAGGCGCAGGCTGCGCACCTGCTTGCCCTCTCCCTTTAGCAGGCCCTTGGGATCCGGCAGCTTCACGCCCCAGAGAAGACACAGGGTCACCCAGCGCGGAAAGCAGGCCAGCGACAGCACGGCCTCCGAAGCGCGTTCGTTGGGACCGTAGCCGAAGACCAGGGAGTTGTAGTTGTCGTAGACGAACTCGATGCCGCGCGGAAACAGGGCCTGCATGCGGCGCCGGCAGTCGGCGATCTCCTCGATCATGCGGGCGTCGTAGGCGGCGATGAAGCCGGCGATGCGGGCCTCGGTGTCGTCGACGGCGACCGCCTGCTTGCCCATGTCCTTCAGTCGGTAGCGGTGAAGGAGCCCGGGTCGACATCACGAACCACCCGGTTGCGCCCCCCTTCCTTGGCCGCATAGAGCGCCTGGTCGGCCTGCTTCAGCAGGCCTTCGGCGATCAGGCGCGGCTCGCGCAGCTTCGGGTCTATGCGCAGCATGGCCACGCCGATCGAGGCGGTGACCGGCAAGCTGCCGCCACCGGGCAGCGGCAGCGGCCGGGCGGCGATGGCGACACGGATGCGCTCGGCAATCTCGGCGGCATGCGCGGCATGGGTGCGCGGCAGCAGCACGACGAATTCCTCGCCGCCCCAGCGCGCGATCGTGTCGCCCAGGCGCAGCTGGCCCTGGATCAGCTGCCCCATCTGGCGCAGCACGGCATCGCCGGCGCCATGGCCATGGCCGTCGTTGATGCGCTTGAAGTGGTCGACGTCCAGGAACATGCAGGCCAGCGGATGGCGATAACGGATCGCCAGGCTGATCTCGACCATCTGGCGGTGCTCGAAATAACGCCGATTGTGAACACCCGTCAAGGCATCGGTCAGACCCGCCAACTTGACCCGCTCCTGGTTCAAGGTGCTTTCCAGGCAGACCGCAGTGATAGCACTGAGCCGTTCCAGGAAGTGCGTACCGGTGCCGCTCTCGTAGCGCTGCGGGTCGGCACTGCCGAAATGCAGGCTGCCTATCAGCTGGCCATGGCGGCTCAGCGGCAGCAGGGCCACCGAGCGCAGCACGCGGGCCGGCACTTCGTCGAACAGGGCCGAATGCCGGACCGACTGGTACGGCCCCAGCCAGGGCTTCCAGGGCAACTCGTGCATCTGCTGCAGCGGCGCCGCCGAGTCCAGCAGGCGCAGGCCGGTCTGCATCAGGGCCACCAGGGCCGGCGGGTCGCCCTCGAACAGGCGGCGCAGCTCGCCTTCGCGGTCCACCAAGCTCAGGCTGATCTGCTCCACGCCGAAGGCCGAACGGTATTCGCCCAGCAGCAGCTGCAGCAGGGCCGGCAGCGTGTCGGCCGCGATCAGCGCCTGCTCCAGCTGATCGAAGCGCCTCATCTTTTCGTCGTTGGATCGCGCCGCGGCCAGCAGCGAATCCAGCTGGCGGCGCAGCGCTTCGTTCTCGGCCTTCAGTTGATCGACGAGCATGGGCTGGTGGACAGAGGACAGACTCGGGCCGCGAGTATGCCCTTGTTCGGCCCTTGCTCAGCCCAGCTTTTGCTTGAAGAAGCTGATCGTGCGATCCCAGGCCAGCTTGGCCGCGGCGGCGTCGAAGCGCGGCGTGGTGTCGTTGTTGAAGCCGTGCTGGGTCCCCGGGTAGACATGGGCCTCGTAGCGCACGCCGGCGGCCTTGAGCGCTTCCTCGTACTTGGGCCAGCCGGCGTTCACGCGCTCGTCGTTGGCAGCGTAGTGCAGCTGCAGCGAGGCCTTGATCCTGGCGGCCTCCTCGGCTGGCGCCTGGCCGCCGTAGAAAGGCACGCCGGCGGTCAGCTCGGGCAGCTGGGTGGCCAGGTAATTGACCACGCCGCCGCCGAAGCAGAAGCCCACGGCGCCCAGCTTGCCGTTGCATTCGGCCAGGCCCAGCAGGCCGCGGGCGGCGGCCACGAAGTCGGCGCGGGTCTTGGCGGCATCCAGCTTGCCGAACAGATTGCGGGCCGAGTCCTCGTCGCCCGGATAGCCGCCCAGCGGCGCCAGCGCATCGGGTGCGAAGGCCAGGAAGCCGTCCAGCGCCAGGCGGCGGGTGATGTCCTCGATGTGCGGATTGAGACCGCGGTTTTCATGCACCACCAGCACGGTGGGCAGCTTGGCCTGGGTGTTGAACGGCCGCGCCAGGTAGCCGACCACCTGGCCGTTGCCCTGCGGTGAATCGAAGCTGAGCTTGCGGGTGGCGATGCGCGTGTCGTCCGGCTTGACCACCTGGGCGGCGGCAAATTGCGGGCTCAGCGCCGCCAGCGCGGCCGTGGCCGCCGCCGTGCCGCCGGCCACGCGGGCCGCCTGGTCTATGAAGCCGCGGCGACTGAGATCGCCATGCACATAGAGGTCGAAGAGCTTGAGCAGTTCGGGCTGGAAGTCCTGGGCGGTCAGTCTTTGCATGCGCGGCCTCCGTGGGCGTTTGAGGAGAAGACGAAGTGCGAACTTTGTCACGAATCGCGACCAGCCTACCCGGACGGCGTGCGCCCAGCGACCGGCGGTCACCCGCGATTGCACCTGCGACCTAAGCTGGGGCCACCTCCTTCCTCCGCCACGGAACGCCGCCATGAAGTACCCCGCCCGCCTGCTCCCCCTCTTGTGTCTTGCGCTGGCCGCCCCGGTCGCGAGCGCCGGCCCACTGCAAGTGCAGTGGACCGATCCGGCCGGCGACACCAGTTCGGTCGGCGACCTGCGCAAGGTGCAGCTGAACTTCGACGGCGTAACCGGCGCCTGGACCGCCCATTGGTGGGCCGACGCAGCGAATCCCTTCACCGGCAATGTGCGCTTCAACCTCAATCTGTTCGACATGGCCCTGGGCAATCTGGGCACGGCCGTGGCGCCCCAGCTCTCGCTGTCGGCCATGCATGACTTCGGCGCCGGCTCGGCGCTGGAATACAGCTACGGCGGCACGGCCGCCTATCTGGCGAACTGGCATCTGGGCGACCCGGTCAGCACCGGCAACGGCACGAACTTCTATTCCGGCCTGGTGGACCTGAATGCCCCCGGCAGCCGCGACATCCTGCTGACCCAGGCCACCATCACCGGCGAGCTGCCCGAGCCGGCGCTGCCGGCGGCGCTGGGCCTGGGCCTGATGTTCTGGGTCCGCCAGCAGCGCCGCAAGCAACGCTGAACGCCCGCGGCCCGGGCCGGTCCGGTTGGCGCTGTCCTGGCGCTTGGCTATGCTGCGCGCCAAGCCAATCCCTACGCCACGGACCTGCCATGAACCGCCTCCTTGCCCGCTACTGCCGCCTCGGCGCCCTGCTCGCCCTGTCCCTGGGCCTCGCCAGCCCGCCGGCCCAGGCCGACCAGCTGGCCGACATCAAGCAGCGCGGCGAACTGGTGGTCGGCGTGCTGGGCACGGACGAGCCCAACAGCTTCATCGACCCCAAGACCCGCGAGATCATCGGCTACGAGGTCGACCTGGCGCGCGCCATCGCTGCCAAGCTGGGAGTCAAGCTGACGCTCAAGCAGATGGCCGTGGCCGCCCGCATTCCCGAGCTGCAGCAGGGCCGCGTGGACCTGCTGGCCGCCTCGCTGACCCACAACAAGGAGCGCGAGGCCGTGATCGCGTTCTCGCTGACCACCTTCGTGACCGGCCAGCAGGCCATGGTCAAGAAGAGCAGCGGCATCACCGCCCTGGCCCAGCTGGCCGGCAAGAAGGTCATCACGGTCAAGGGCGGCACGCAGGAGCCCAACACCCGCAAGGCCATCCCCAATGTCGAGGTGGTCACCTTCGACAACGGCCTGCTCGCCTTCCAGGCCCTGGCCCAGGGCAAGGGCCTGGCCTTCGTCAACGACGAGGTGTCGCTGCTGCGCCAGTTCAGCAACCTGGGCCCGGCCAAGGACCAGTACCTGATCCTGCCGCAGAACATCAGCAACGAGCCGCTGGCCCTGGGCCTTCGCAAGGGCGAGGCCGGTTTCAAGGCCCTGGTCGACGAGGTGCTGCGCGGCCTGGAAGGCTCGGGCGAGGCCGAGCGCCTGTTCATGAAGTGGTACGGCCCGGCCAGCAAGCTGCAATACCCGAAACGGACCTACAAGATAGACAGCGACAAGGTCGCCGACTGAAGCCCGCCGCGTCCGCATGCCCCATCTCGACTTCGGCCTGCTGCTGCGTGGCGACTATGCCGACTGGCTGCTGGCCGGCTGGCTGTTCTCGCTGCAGCTGACCGGCCTCACCCTGGTCTTCGCCCTGCCGCTCGCCACCGTGGTCGCCCTCTTGCGGCTCTCGCCCTTCGCGCCGCTGCGCGCGCTGGGCTGGGCCTATGTGGAGGCGATACGCAGCGTGCCCCTGCTGGTCCATCTGCTGTTCTGGTATTTCGGCGCGCCGGAAGCACTGCCCGAGAGCGTCAAGAGCTGGCTCTATGCCGGCAATGTGGAAGCGGTCAGCGCCGTCATCGCGCTGACGCTCTACACCGCCGCCTACATGGGCGAGGACATACGCTCCGGCCTGCGTGCCGTACCCAGCGGCCAGGTCGATGCGGCCCGCGCCCTGGGCCTGTCCTGGGGCTCGGCCATGCGCTGGGTGATCCTGCCCCAGGCCTTGCGCATCACCGTGCCACCGCTGATCTCGCAGACGCTCAACCTCTGGAAGAACACCAGCATCGCCACCGTCATAGGCACGGCCGAGCTGATGACCCAGGCCCAGCGCGTGGAGTCGGCCAGCTTCCGCGGCTTCGAGACCTTTGCCGTCGTCACCGGCGGCTACCTCATGATCTCGCTCCTGATCACGGCCCTGGCCGAGGGATTTCAGCGTCGCTATCCCGTGAGGCTGAGCCACTGAGATGTCCAGCTTCACCGAACTCGTCGATACCTACTGGCTGTACTTCCTGGTCGGCCAGTATCCGAACGGGCCGCTGGGCGGCCTGGCCCTGACCCTGGTGCTGGCCAGCCTGGGGCTGATCCTTGCGCTGCCGCTGGGCGTGCTGCTGGGCATTGCCCGCAGCAGCGAGCGCGCCTGGCTGCGCCGGCCGGTCTCGGCCCTGGTCTTCGTGGTGCGCGGCACGCCGCTCCTGATGGTGGTGTTCTGGGCCTATTTCTTTTTGCCGGTGGTCACCGGCCAGAAGACCGACCAGTTCGCCACCATGCTGACCGCCCTGGTGGTGTTCGACGCGGTCTACCTGGCCGAGATCGTGCGCGCCGGGCTGCAGGCCCTGCCCCGAGGCCAATGGCTGGCGGCGCGCTCGCTGGGCCTTTCGGAGGGCCAGGTCTTGCGCCTGGTGATGCTGCCGCAGGCGCTGCGCCACATGCTGCCCTCGCTGGTCAACCAGTTCGTCTCCACCATCAAGGAGACCTCGCTGGGCACCATCATCGGCCTGTCGGAGCTGAGCTTCGTGGCCGGCCAGATCAACAACCAGGTCCTGACCATGCCGCTGCAGGTCTATGGCTGCCTGGCACTTTGCTACTTCCTGATGTGCTTCGGCCTTTCGCGCCTGGCCTATGCGCTGGAAGCGCGGCAGCGCCGGCCCGCGTGATCCAATACCGGCCATGGACAAGGACGACAAGCTGCAGGCCCTGGAAGCGCGCATCACCGAGCTGGAGATCAAGGCCAGCTTCAACGAGGACCTGGTCGACCACCTGAACGAGCTGGTCAGCAGGCAGCAAGCCCAGATCGAGCTGCTGCTGCGCGAGCTGCTGCAACTGCGCACGCAGCATGGCGAGGCCGGCAGCGGCACGACGCGAAATCTGCGCGACGAGCTGCCGCCGCACTACTGAAGAGAACCCGCCGGCTTATCAGCCCGGCTCATTTGCTTATTCCGGATAAGCAAATTCAAAAACTGTTCTTCGTCGAATAAGCGCGCGGCGGCAGGATGCGGTCCTTCGCAACCCGGCCCGCCCCGATGACCGCCCTCGCCCTGCCCCGCAACGATGACGCAGCTGCTGCGCCCCAGCGCAAGCGCAGGCCGCGCCGCGTGCTGCCCGGCTTTGCGCCCACGCTGGGCTACACGCTGTTCTACCTGTCGCTGCTGGTGCTGATCCCGCTGTCGGCGGTGTTCATCAAGTCGGCCGGCCATGGCTTCGATGCCTTCTGGGCCGCCGCCACCTCGCCGCGGGTGCTGGCCTCATACCGGCTGAGCTTCGGTGCCGCGCTGATCGCTGCCGCCATCAATCTGGTGTTCGGCCTGATCCTGGCCTGGAGCCTGGTGCGCTATGAATTCCCGGGCAAGAAGATCGTTGATGCGCTGATCGACCTGCCCTTCGCCCTGCCCACGGCCGTGGCCGGCATTGCGCTGACCGCGCTGTATGCCAAGAACGGCTGGATGGGCCAGTGGCTGGAGCCGCTGGGCATCAAGGTGGCCTTCACGCCGCTGGGCGTGCTGGTGGCCCTGATCTTCATAGGCCTGCCCTTCGTGGTGCGCACGGTGCAGCCGGTGCTGGAAGACCTGGAGACCGAGCTGGAAGAAGCCGCCGCCTCGCTCGGCGCCCGGCGCTGGCAGACCTTCCGCCTGGTGCTGCTGCCCATGCTGCTGCCGGCCCTGCTGACCGGCTTCGCCCTGGCCTTTGCGCGGGCCGTGGGCGAATACGGCTCGGTGATCTTCATCGCCGGCAACATCCCCCTGGTCAGCGAGATCACGCCGCTGATGATCATCTCCAAGCTGGAGCAGTACGACTACGTGGGCGCCACCGCCATCGCTGCCGTGATGCTGGTGTTCAGCTTCACGCTGCTGCTGGGCATCAACGGCCTGCAGGCCTGGAGTGCCCGCCAGAAATGACCCACCCCCTACGCGCTTCGCGCGCCCCCTCAAGGGGGCACGTCCGCAGGCCCGGCAAAGCCGGATCCTCGGACGCCGCTTGATTCCGCTGCTCAATTGCCATCATCTCAATGAGTGCATCCCTCTCAATGTCGCCAGGCCTCCGCGGCCGGGTCCGCTACCAGGCCAACCCGGCCACGCGCGAATCGCCCTGGGTGCGCCGCGCGCTGCTGACCCTGGGCCTGGGGTTTTTCGGCCTGTTCCTGCTCCTACCGCTGGTGGCCGTGTTCGCCGAGGCGCTGCGCAAGGGCTGGGAGGTCTACTTCGCCGCCCTGGTCGAGGCCGATGCAGTCTCGGCGATCCAGCTGACCCTGCTGGCCGCCGCGATCTCGGTGCCGCTGAACCTGGTGTTCGGCGTCAGCGCCGCCTGGGCCATCGCCAAGCACGATTTCCGCGGCAAGCAGTTGCTGATCACGCTGATCGACCTGCCGTTCTCGGTCTCGCCGGTGGTGGCCGGCCTGGTCTATGTGCTGCTGTTCGGCGCGCAAGGCTGGTTCGGACCCTGGCTGCAGGAACATGACTGGAAGATCGTCTTCGCCGTGCCCGGCATCGTGCTGGCCACCGTCTTCGTCACCTTCCCCTTTATCGCCCGCGAGCTGATACCGCTGATGCAGGCCCAGGGCCGCGACGAGGAAGAGGCCGCCACCGTGCTGGGCGCCAGCGGCTGGCAGACCTTCTGGCGCGTGACCCTGCCCAACATCAAATGGGGCCTGCTCTACGGCGTCATCCTCTGCAATGCCCGCGCCTTCGGCGAGTTCGGCGCGGTGTCGGTGGTGTCCGGCCATATCCGCGGCCAGACCAACACGCTGCCTCTGCATGTGGAGATCCTCTACAACGAGTACCAGTTCGCCGCCGCCTTTGCAGTGGCCTCGCTGCTGGCCCTGCTGGCCCTGGTGACCCTCGTTCTCAAACAGTTTGTCGAATGGCGTGCCCACGCCCCAGTCAAGGAAGCGCCATGAGCATCCAGGTCAAGAACATCCACAAGAGCTTCGGCAGCTTCACCGCCCTGGGCGACGTCACGCTGGACTTCCCGACCGGCGAGCTGGTCGCCCTGCTGGGCCCCTCGGGCTGCGGCAAGACCACCTTGCTGCGCATCATCGCGGGCCTGGAGACGGCCGACCGGGGCCAGGTCTTGCTCGACGGCGAGGACGCCTCCGAGACCCATGTGCGCGAGCGCCAGGTCGGCTTCGTGTTCCAGCACTACGCGTTGTTCCGCCACATGACCGTGTTCGACAACGTGGCCTTCGGCCTGCGGGTCAAGCCGCGCGGCCAGCGGCCCGGCGAGGCCGAGATCCGCCGCAAGGTCCACGAGCTCTTGCAGCTGGTGCAGCTCGACTGGCTGGCCGACCGCTACCCGCCCCAGCTCAGCGGCGGCCAACGCCAGCGCATCGCCCTGGCCCGCGCCCTGGCCGTGGAGCCGCGCGTGCTGCTGCTGGACGAGCCCTTCGGCGCGCTCGATGCCAAGGTGCGCAAGGAACTGCGCCGCTGGCTGCGCCGCCTGCACGACGAGCTGCACATCACCAGCATCTTCGTCACGCATGACCAGGAGGAGGCGCTGGAAGTGGCCGACCGCGTGGTGCTGATGGACCATGGCAAGGTCGAGCAGGTCGGCACGCCGGCCGAGGTCTACGAGCGGCCGGCCACGCCCTTCGTCTACGGCTTTCTCGGCGCCGCGAACCGCTTCGCCGACGCCGGGCGGCAGTCCTTCGTCCGCCCTCACGAGATGCAGGTCCACACCGAGGCCGGTGCGACCGGCTGGCCGGCCACCGTCGCGCGCGTCCTGAGCTTCGGGCTGACCAGCCGCGTCGAGCTGGTCGGCGCCGATGGCGGCCACCTCGAAGCCGAGCTGCCCCGCCCGCAGGCCGAGGCCTTGCAACTGGCGGTCGGCCAGGCGGTTCGCCTGACGGCCAGCCGCGAGCAGGTCTTCAGCGCATGAACTTCCAACAGCTGCGCATCATCAGCGAGGCGGTCCGGCAGAACTACAACCTGACCGAGGTCGCCAACGCGCTGTTCACCTCGCAGTCCGGTGTGTCCAAGCACATCAAGGACCTGGAGGATGAGCTGGGCGTGGAGTTGTTCGTGCGCCGCGGCAAGCGCCTGCTGGGCCTCACGGCGCCGGGCAAGGAGCTGGCCCAGATCGTCGAGCGCATGTTGCTGGACGCCCGCAACATCAAGCGCCTGGCCGGCCAGTTCGCCGATGCCGAGTCGGGCCAGCTGACCATTGCCACCACCCACACCCAGGCCCGCTATGCCCTGCCCCAGGTGGTGGCCCGCTTCAAGGCCGCCTTCCCCAAGGTCCATCTGGTGCTGCTGCAGGCCAACCCGGCCGAGATCGTCGAGCTGCTGCGCAGCGGCGAGGCCGACATAGGCATTGCCACCGAGGCCCTGGACCAGGACCCGGGCTTCGTCACCTTCCCGTTCTACGAATGGCAGCATGCGGTCGTCGTGCCGAGCCACCATCCGCTGACCGACGCACGCGAGCTGACGCTCGAGCAACTGGCCGAGCAACCGCTGATCACCTACCACGAGGGCTACACCGGCCGCGGCCGCATTGACGCTGCCTTTGCCGAGGCCGGCCTGGCGCCGGACATCGTGCTCTCGGCCCTGGATGCCGACGTGATCAAGACCTATGTGCAGGTCGGCCTGGGCGTGGGCGTGATCGCCGCCATGGCCTTCGAACCGCAGCGCGACCCGGGCCTGCGGCTGATTCAAGCCGAGCACCTGTTCCCTACCAACACCACCCGCATCGCCCTCAAGCGCGGCCACTACCTGCGCGGATTCGCCTACCGCTTCCTGCAGGAATGCCGGGCCGAGCTGGACGAGGAAACGGTGCGCGCCGCGCTGGGCGCCGAGGGCTGAAGCGGGCTTAGTCGCCGCCATGCGCCAGACGAGGAAGCAGCCTCGATTCGCTTCGTTCACCACTTGATGAACGCCTCCTAGTCTTGAGGCCTGATCCAACTCGGAGAAAGCGATGTACCGACAACCCCGTTTGCTGATCATTCCCGGCCTGCGCGACAGCGGCCCCACGCATTGGCAGAGCTGGCTGCAGCGGCAGTACCGCGATGCCCGCCGCGTGGTGCAGCGCGACTACGCCACGCCCGACCTGGATCGCTGGGCCACGCGCTGGGGCGCCCACTACACCAACCTGGGCGACGTGGGCCATATCAACAGCGAAGCGGGCTTCGGCCCCCTGCCGCTGGCCAGGCGCTGGGTGGAGGCGGCACGTTCGCGGGCGGCGCGTGCCCAGCGGCCGCTGCACGCCGAATTCCGCGAATGGAATTTCGCCGTCTGAGGCATTGCTTCGCAGAATTTCTTGGAGGACAGGCGAGCGGCGGCTGGCAAGAATGAAATCTGCATAACGAGATTTCTACCTGCCTCCTCTTTGCCATCGTGAACTTCCAGCAACTGCGATCCGTCCGCGAAGCCCAGCGCCGCGGCTTCAACCTGACCGAGGTGGCGCAAGCCCTGCACACCTCCCAGCCCGGCGTCAGCCGCCAGATCCGCGAACTCGAGCAGGAGCTGGGCATTGCCATCTTCCACCGCTCCGGCAAGCGCCTGACCGGCCTGACCGAACCGGGCCGCCAGGTGCTGCCCATCGTCGAGCAGCTGCTGGTCCATGCGGAGAACCTGCGCCGGGCCGGCGCGGACTTTGCCCAGGCCAGCCAGGGCCTGCTGCGAATCGCCGCCACCCACAGCCAGGCCCGCTATGCCTTGCCGCCGGTGGTGCGCGATTTCCGCGAGCAGCATCCCGAGGTGGAACTGAAGCTGCAGCAGGGCTCGCCGCAGCAGGTGGCACGGCTGCTGCTGGACGGCGAGGCCGACGTTGGCATAGCCACCGAAGACCTGGCCCTGCATCCCGAGCTGCTGGCCCTGCCCTGCTACCGCTGGACCCACAGCCTCATCCTGCCGCAGGGCCATGAGCTGTCGCAGGGCGAGCTGACGCTGGAGCGGCTGGCCGCCTACCCGGTCATCACCTACGAGCTGGGCTACACCGGCCGCGGCCACATAGACGCGGCATTCAGCGCCGCGGGCCTGCCGCTCAAGGTGGTGCTGGCGGCCATGGATGCCGACGTGATCAAGACCTATGTGGAGCTGGGCCTGGGCGTGGGCATCGTCGCCTCCATCGCCTACGACGAGGAGCGCGACCGCCACCTGCATGCGGTCGATGCCCGCCATCTGTTCGCCGACAACCTGACCCGCCTGGCGGTGCGCCGCGACAGCTATCTGCGCGACTACGCCTATGCCTTCATCGAGACCTTTGCGCCACCGCTGGACCGCCGGGCCGTCGATTCCGCACGGCAGTGAAGCGCTGCAATGAAGCGCTGCAAAGCAAAGCAGATCTTCTTGGTTCACGCCGGACGGCCTGCTCCCCAGAATCCGATCAACCCAAACGCAACCCAGCCCAGAGACCCATGAAAGCCACCCGCACCCTGCTCGCCGGCCTGCTGGCCGCCACCACGCTGATCGCCTCCAACGCCCAGGCCGGCGCCGCCCTGCTCAACGTCTCCTACGACCCGACCCGCGAGCTCTACCAGGACTTCAACAGCGCCTTCGCCAGGCAGTGGAAGGCCAGGACCGGCGAAGAGCTCGCGGTCAAGCAGTCGCACGGTGGCTCGGGCAAGCAGGCCCGCTCGGTGATCGACGGCCTGGAGGCCGACGTCGTGACCCTGGCCCTGGCCTATGACATAGACGCGCTGCACGACAAGGCCAAGCTGATCCCGGCCGACTGGCAGAAACGCCTGCCCAACAACGCCAGCCCCTACACCTCGACCATCGTGTTCCTGGTGCGCAAGGGCAACCCGAAGCGGATCAACAACTGGCCGGATCTGGCCCGCAGCAGCATCGAGGTGATCACGCCCAACCCCAAGACCTCGGGCGGCGCCCGCTGGAACTACCTGGCGGCCTGGGGCTATGCGCTGCAGCAGCCGGGCGGCAATGCCGATTCGGCCAAGGCCTTCGTCAAGCGCATCTATGCCAACACCAAGGTGCTGGACTCGGGCGCCCGCGGCTCGACCACCACCTTCGTCGAGCGCGGCATAGGCGATGTGCTGATCGCCTGGGAGAACGAGGCCTACCTGGCGGTCAAGGAACTCGGTCGTGACAAGTTCGAGATCGTCACGCCCAGCGTCTCCATCCTGGCCGAGCCGCCGGTGGCCGTGGTGGACAAGAACGTGGACAAGCACGGCACCCGCAAGCAGGCCCAGGCCTACCTGGACTATCTGTACAGCGCCGAGGGCCAGGAAATCGCCGCCAAGAACTACTACCGGCCGCGCGACGCCAAGGTGGCTGCCAAGTATTCGAAACAGTTCGCCTCGGTGAAGCTGTTCACCATCGACGAGCTGTTCGGCGGCTGGCGCAGCGCCCAGAAGACCCACTTCGACGACGGCGGCGTGTTCGACCAGATCTACACGCCGGGCCACTGATCGGTCAACGGCCGGCTCAAGGTGGGGCGCGGCGCAGGCGCTCCCGCATGTCGTTCAAGACAGCCTCGCTGACACCGAGGCTGGCCGCGTTGAAGGCCCGGGCATCCGAGGTGTGCAGCAGCAAGGCCTGCATCTCGTTGACCATCAGCTCCTCGTCGGCCAGGTTGTAGTGCTGGGCCGCCAGATAGCGGCGCCACTGGGCTCGCTCGGCTTCGCTGAAGCGCTCGCGCCAGACCTGCCAGCAATGCGCCGCATAGTCGGGTCGGGTGAAGAATTCGCCATGGCTCAGTTCATGGCGAAGCACCGAGGCCCGGCGCACCGCATCCAATCCTTCGTCGGCCGGCGTGGCCGGGTCGTCGGCCTGCTCGGCCGTGAAGGTGATCAGGGCCTGCGCCGAGACCGCCTGCCAGACGCCATCGACCTCACGCAGCAAACCGGCATGCGTCAGCAGGCCGCGCAGGCGCAGCTCTTCGGCATTCAGCTTCACCGTCCTCGAGAGTCGGAAGAAGCGGGCCAGGCGCGCGGCCGGATAGTCGTGCCCTTGCAGGAAGCTGCCGACCGTGTCGCCACTGCGTTCCAGCAGCTGCACCAGCTCGGTATCGCCCAGCAGTCGCTCGCGCTCGCCGCCGACCTTCTCCACCCAGGCTGCCATGCGGTTCAGGGCCATGCCCTGGGCGGTCAGGTTGGGGAACTCGATCACGAGGATGGCGGGATTGCTGCGCAGCCGCCGCATCCGCCAATCGCTGCTGCGCGCCGCCAGCAGCTCATCGACGTCTTCAGCGGCAACGGCCTCCAGCTGCAGGGCGGGCCGTAGCGGACCGGGCAGCGATTCCGCCGGCCACAAGCGCCAGGCCAGGACCAGGGCCAGCACCAAGCCCAGGAGCACCAAGGCCGCCCAGCGCTGACGACGACGCGAAGATCCGGGCGCCGACTTGCGCCGGTAGCCCGGCCCGCTGAGATTGGGCGGGGCGTGGCGGCTCACGGCCGAGCGCCTAGCGACGCGTGACTATGGTGACGCGGCGGTTTTCGGGCGCATCGACCTTGCTCAGATTCATCGGTTCGGACGAACCCTTGCCAATGGCCTCGAGCCGCTCGGGCAGGATGCCGAAGCGCGAGCTCAGCATGTTGACCACCGATTCAGCGCGCGCCTGCGACAGCTTCAGGTTGCGATCCGCATCGCCGCGGGCATCGGCATGGCCTTCCACGCGGAACATGAAGCCCGCCAGCGCATCGGACTGCAAGGCCTTGGCCACCACTTCCAGCGCCGCCTGCGATTCGGTGCTCAGCTCGGCCGAATCGGTGCCGAAGGTGATCAGCAGGCTGGCCTTGCCCGGCCCCGCCTTGACCGGCGCACCGCCCTTGGCCGCCGGACGGAAGCCGCGCGTGGCGCCGCTGGCACCCTCGGGCGGCTCCAGCGCCAGCGCGTCAATCAAGGCCGATTCGGTGACCTGGGAGGCCTTCAGCACCGGCGGTGCCGACGCGGCGGTCGGCTGAGCCTGGGCGCCCAGATTCATCAGCAAGGCGCCGAACAGCACCAGCAAGAGCTTCTTGGACATCATCGTCACTCCTTCAAGGCTTGGGCGATTGTGCGGCTTCCAGCTGACGTTGCTCAAACAGGTAATCCCCCCCAGTCTGGTGTCCGGCCGACGCCGAGGCGCCATAGCGCGGGCGCTGCGGCATTTCGCGCGCCACGGCAAAGCGGACCCGCTCGAACACATTGCCGCCGACCTGCCAGTTCGACACCTGCTTCAAGGTGTTCATCAGGCTCCAGGCGAACGGTGAATGGCCCTGCTTGCCCTCGTCGGACACCGGCTCGTTGCCGCCCGACGACATGACGACCACGGACTTGCGCGCCAGCAGCTGCGCCGGATCGGGCTTGCCGGCCATCACGCGCACCCTTTCGTCGGAGACCAGGGAACCGGAGTAGCAGCTGTCGGAGATCAACGCCACCTGGCTCGCGCCGATGTTGGCGATGGCCCTGGCGATGTCGGTGTTGGAGAGCCAGGTCTCCGGCCGCTTGGCATCGCTGTCGGACAGCTGCCAGTAGCCCTGGCCGGTGGCCTCGACCAGCTCGCCGTGACCGGCGTAATAGACCACGACCGAGTCCCGGGGACCCATTTCCAGCGCCAGCTTGTTGAGCGTGGTGACCACCGCCTGCTTGCTGGCGTTCTCGACCACCACGGTTTCATAGCCCAGGGCCGACTCGAACATGGCCGCCACGGCGCGCGCGTCGCCCACGGCATTGGACAGCTGCGGAATGCTGCTGTCCGAGTAGCTGTTGACGCCGATGAAGACCGCCACCTTGCGCTCGATCTGCGGCAGGGCTGCCGTGGTGACCTTGCGCCTGATCGCCAGCGGCGTGGGCGCGGCCTTGGCCACGACGGCCGGTGCGGCCGGCTTGGGCGCCGCCGCCTGGGCCGGGGTCGGCGCCGGTGCCGCCGCAGGGCCCGGAGCCGGTGTCGGCGGCGCCGACACCACCGCACCTTCGGGCACGGTCAGCCGTTGTGCCGCCGCCTGCATCTCGCGCTTCATGGTTTCGCCGATCAGGCAGGTACCGGCCTGGGCGTCCTCGATGCGCTGGCATTCGCCCACGTCGGCCAGCTTGGGATCCTGGGCCAGACGGGCCGAGGCCTGGGCGAACAGGTTCTTCATGTAGCGCTCGCGGGCGGCCAGCAGCGATGCCAGGGCGTCCTGCGTCATCGCACCCACGTTGACGGCCGCGAAGCGCCCTGCCTGGGCAGCAATCGCATCGGGCGATGCCACGGCGCTGGCCGGCGGCTGGGTGGTGTCGAGCAGGCCGGCGCTGGCGGGGTCCTTGCTGCCTTGCTGCTGGCTGCCCAGCGATTGCAGGCTCAGGCTCAGCGATGCCGTGGCGTCGCTGGTCAGGTTGGCCGTGGGCCGCGGTCCGCCGACGGTCAACGCCTTGACGTTGGACACATCCTGGATGAAGACATAGTTCGACGACTGCAGCCCCGAGCCGACCACCGCATTGATGCCGGGTACCAGGCCCCCTTCCGCCGACAGCGAGAAGCGCAGCGTGCCGGTCGTCGAGTTGGCCACGTTGTCGCCGCCGAAGAAGCCGACGACGGACCCGGAAAGCACCGGCAGCGGGTCGTCGCTGAACATGATCAGCGGATCGACCAGGTAGCGCAGCGTGGCCGGCGTGATGCTGGCACTCAGCGTGGATTGGCCCACCGCCGTGTAGTTGCCACCGTCGGCCCCGCCCAGGACGAAGCCGCCGCTGGTCACCGGCTTGGCATTGCCGACGTTCTTGTCGGCAAAGATGCCGACGCCGCCGCTGACGGTCACCTGGTCGTTGCCCAGCGGCGTGAACAGGCGCTGGCCGGACAGCGTCGTCGTGGTGGTGGCGTCGTAGACCTTGTCATTGGCCGTGACGCCGGTGACCGCCAGCGGTGCCGGCGTGATGGTGGCGCGCACCACCGGCTGCAGCAGCGTGTAGTTGCCGGCGTCCGCACCGCCCAGCGTCAGCCCGCTGGTCAGCACCAGCTTGTTGACGCCGGCGTTCTTGTCGGCAAAGACAGCCTGCAATTGGCCGCCGAGACTGAGTTGGTCGCCGCCCAGGGCGGCGATGACCGGCGATCCGGTCAGGCTGACGCCGGTGGTCGTGTTGTAGACGCGGCTGAGCGCACCGACCCCGGTCACCTGCAGCGGCGCCGGCGTGATCGAGGCCACCAGGCTGGGCGCGGCCTTCACCACGTAGTTGCCGGCATTGGCACCGGACAGGGTCAGACCGCTGAGCACGATGGGCTTGTTCTGCCCGACGTTCTTGTCCATGAAGTTGCCGATGGCCACGCCACCCAGCACGACCTGCTCGCCCGGCAGGGCCGCGTACGCCGGCGTACCCGTGAGCGTGGTCCCCAGACCGGCGTCATAGACCTTGCTGGCCGCCGTCAGTCCGGTGATGTACAGGATCATTGGCGTGATGTCGGCGAACAGGGCGGGATAGGCGAGCGTGTAGTTGCCGCCGTCGGCACCGGCCAGGACCAGGCCGCCCAAGGACACGCTCTTGCCGATGCCGATGTTGCGGTCCACGAAGGCGCCGAAGGGCTGACCCACCAGGCTGACCTGGTCGTTGCCGAAGGCGGTCACCGTGGGCTGGCCCAGGAAGGTGACCGTGGTCGTTCCGTCATAGGCCTTGCTCTGCGCCGAGACGCCGGACACCAGCAGGGCCGCCGGCAGGATGTCAGCCGACAGCGCGCCGGCCAGCTGCAGGGTGTAGTTGCCGGCATCGGCACCGCCCAGCACACCGCCGGTCAAGGTCACCGGCTTCGAGGTACCCACCTGCTTGTCGGCGAAGCTGCCGCTAAAGGCACCTTGCACCGTCACCTGATCGCCCGCCAGCGGCGTGAACTGCGCCGTGCCGGTCAGGGTGGCGGCGGTGTTGCCGTTGTAGGTCTTGTTCTGCGCCACCAGGCCGCTGACCGTCAGGGCGAGCGGCGTGATCGAGGCCGTGACATTGCCCACCGGCTGCAGCAGGTAGTTGCCGGCATCGGCACCTGCCAGCACGAGGCCACTGAGGTTGATCGGTTTGTTCTGGCCGACGTTCTTGTCGACGAAGCTGGCGCTGGCCAGGCCGGACAACGAAACCACATCGGTGCCGAAGGCCGTGACGAAGGGCGCGCCGTTCAGCGTGGCCTGAACCGTCGCGTCGTAGACCTTGTTGTTGACCGACAGGCCCTGGACCACCAGCGTCGCCGGCGTGATGTCGGCGCTGCTGCTGGCCGGGCCTGAGAAGCTGTAGTTGGCCGCCAGGCCGCCGTTGGCGCCATCCTGCACCTGGTAGACCAGCGAAACCGGCTTGGCATTGCCGACGTTCTTGTCCAGGAAGTTCGCCGTGGCGGTGACGTTGACCGTCTGCGTGCCGACCAGGCCGGTCAGGGCCGTGACGTTGGCGCTGCCGATGAGATTGCCGTTGTAGACCTTGTTGGCGGCGAGCACGCTGCCGCTGATGGTCTTGGGCGTGATGTCGCCGAACAGATTGCTGGTGACACCGTAGCCGTAGACCGGCTTGCCTTGGGCGTCGTGCATGCTGACCGGATCGTTGCCGCTGAGGATCACCGGCTTGAGAGCGCCTGCATTGGGGTTGTTGAAATTCAGCACGGCCGTGCCGGACAGCACGCCCGAATCGCCCAGTACGCCCGTGGCACTGCCACCGACGAAGCTGGCCAGGGTGCTGCCGTCATAGACCTTGGGCTGCACGGTCAGCGTGACCGTGGCCAGCTGTGACACCTCGAAGACCAGGCCGTTGCCTGAATCTCCGGCCCAGCTGCCGAAGGCGCCGCCGTAGCGCTTGAAGTCGTGCACCAGGCCGCCGGGCTGGAAATTGGCGACGTCGGTGATGTCGTGTCCGAACACGATCCAGCGACCCGCCGACGTCTGCAGTGCGCTCGCGCCTGCCGCATTGGTGAAGCTGCTGAGGCCGGCATCGGACGAGCTGGCCAGGGTGATCGCATCACCGCCGGCGTCCGAGCGCAGCTGCGTGCCGTTGCTCAGCGAGATCGAATCGGCGCGCAGCCGCAGGGCGCCCGTGCCCTGGGTGAAGGCCTGGCTCATCTGCAGGCTGCCGGCACCGTTGAGTGTCAGGCCACCCGACGGCATGTGGATGCCGGTGCTTTGCACGAACATGCCGCCGGATCCTGGTGCCGCGGTCAGCACGGCCGTCGTGCCTCCCTGGGCATCGATGAGATCCTGCGGCGCGCCGGAATTGCCGATCAGCAACACGGCCGGTCCGCCCCCGGCATTCGCGCCCATGATGTTCAACGCCCCGCTCAGGCCGTACAGCATGGAGCCTTCACCATTGGGCGAGCTGAACATCACGCCGTAGCCATTGCCGGTGCTGCGTCCGGACAGCGAAGCCGTCTGGGCCTGAAGCGAGGCGAAGTCCATCAACGCAATACCGCCGGTCTGGCCGCGGCCCCGCAGATCCAAAGATGACCCGGCATCAACGCTGCCGCTCACCACCACGCCGCGCCCGGCACCGCCGTCGCCGACGATGGCGACCTGCGAGCCCTTGACCAGCGAGCTGCCGTCCACATACACGCCGATGCTGTTGGCCGACTGGCTGGCGCCCGCGATGTTGACGCTGCCGTTGAATGTCTCCAGCGACACGCCACTGATCTCGACGCCAAACAGACCCGCCGGACCGGCCGACGCCGCCGCATGCGAACCCCCATTGGCATCCAGCGCGGTGCCGAAGCCGGTCAGGTTGATGTTGCCGCCAGCCAGCATGATCGAGGTATTGCGCAGGCTGATCGCACCGGAGCCCGCCCGTCCCGCCTGCATCGTCAGCGGCATGGCCCCCAGGCTGCTGTGCAGATTGCTGTTGGTGAACACGATGTCCCGGTCGGCAATCAGGGTCAGACTGCCGGGCGTCAGCGCCGTCACGCTGATGTTGGCGCCCGAGAAGGTAATGTCGCCCGCCTGTGCCCCGCCATTGCCGGTGGTGAGGGTCACGTTGGTGCCCGCATTGAGAGCCGCCAGCAGCGTGGCCGAGGCCATGGTCGCGTTGTTGCCGATGGCCGAGAAACTGAAGTCAAAGCCCAGATCGATGGCGTTGTCGGTGACGGTGAAGTTGAAGGGGTCCAGCAGCCAGTTGCCCGCTGCACCGCGCCGCGCCGACACATCGATGAAGCTGGGGCGCGCATCCAGGTAGCCGCCCGAGGTCTCGACAAAGCCGCCGTCGCCTCCCAGGGCGCCGCCCCGCGCGCTGAAGCTGCCGAAGGCGCGCGTGGCCTGGTCGCTCCAGACGATCAGCCGGCCGCCGTTGCCCAGTCCGGTGGCATCGGCGTTCAGCATGGCCTGCGGCGCGATGTAGACCGCCTCGGCATTGGGCACTGACGCGTCCTTGCCCTGGGCACCGCCGCCGACCAGGGCCTGGCCGCCGCCGGTTGCGCCCGACACGTCGACGCTGGCGCCCGCCAGAAGGCCGACCTGGCGGCCGAGCAGGCTCACCTGCCCGCCCTGGCCCGCCTGGGCACTGGCATCGACGCGGCCGCTGACCAGCAAGTCGTCGCTGGCACGCAGCACGATGCGGCCGCCCGAGCCGGCCTCGAGGGCATCGGCCCGCACCAGGCCCTGCTGGTTGACGCTGGCCGCATGGATGTCGATCTGTCCTCCGGACGCCGCCAGCGTGCCCAGGTTCAGCACCTGGCCCGCCTTGACCGCCACGCGCACGCCGACGTTGGGCGCCCCGGAATCCAGCAGCTCGATGCTGTCACCGGCTGCCACCAGCACCTGGCCGCCGGGCGCCTCGACCGTACCGCGATTGACGACCTCGGCCCCCAGCAGCATCACGCTGCCGCCCAGGCTGGTGCGGATCTGGCCCTCATTCACGATGCTGGCCGGATCGGCGCTGCCACGACCGAACCGGTAGTTGCCGCCCAGCCAGTCGATGTCGTTGAGATTGAGCGTGGACGTGACCAGGCCGGCGACGTCGACCCGGGCGCCCTGTCCGAACAGCACGCCGTTCGGATTGATCAGCCAGACACGTCCGTTGCTGCTGAGGCTGCCGAGGATGGACGAGGGATCGTTGCCGACCACCCGATTGAGCACCTGGCTGGATGCGCTGGCCTGCTCGAAGCGCACGCTGTTGCCGGCGCCGATCGAGAAGCTGTTCCAGTTCAGGATCGCGTTCGGGCTGTTGAAGATGGTCAGGCCGTTGGCCGTCTGGCTGGTCTGGGCCTGGCCCGAGACCACGGTCATGCCGGTGGGAAGAGTGCCTGCACCGCTGCTGCCGCAGGACCAGGCCGCCAGCATGGCCGCGACGGCCATCCGGCCAAGCACCGGCTGGCGGCTTGCAGGGCGCACCCCGGCTTGCGAGCGCTTCGTTGAACCGTTCATGGTGTTACCCCTCGTGGTCTCAGCGGAACGAATACGTGGCTGCGAAATGGACCCGGTCGTCGCCGCGGTCCGTGCGCTGCCCCTGCCTCAGGGCATGCGCGACGTCGAGTCGCAGTTGCAAGGCCTGCCCGCCTATCCTCAGGCCCAGGCCGATCGAGGCAAGCGGGCATTCGGTGTTGAGCTGGCGGCACGGCGTGCCGAGCCGGTTCCAGACCTTGCCCGCATCGACAAAACCGAGCAACCGCGCCGACCCGAGGGCGTCGCTGATCGCCATCGCGGGTCCCATCAGCTCCACCGATGCAATCACGCCGACATCGCCCGTCACCTCGCGCTCCTCGTAGCCCCGCAAGGTGGTGGCCCCGGCCAGTCCGAACTGCTCGCCGGTGACCAGGGCGTCAGGCGTCCATTGCGCACTCAGGCGCAGCTGAGCCTGCCACTGCTTGCCGATCGGCATCGAGACATTGCCGCCGCCACGAATCACGCTGTAGCGTCGTGTGGCGCCCTGGCGCACGGCGTTGAAATCGGCGACCGAGCCGTTCGCCCCGCCCAGTCCCAGGTTGCTGCTCAGCGATGCATTGGCGTAGAAAGGCAGGTCGCCGCTGCGCTGCACGCTGTATTCGACGGTCAAGGGTTGCACCGCGACGCTCGCGCCGGCACTGCCGCAGACGCCGGGAGGCAGGCCCGCGATGGAGCAGTCGTTCAGAAAGGATCTGTGTTCCAGCGCAACGCCGACCCGCTGCTGCATCTCGCGCCAGCGTTGCAGGGGCTTGCCCAGGCGCAGCCCGAACACGTTGCCGCGACCGCTGAACTGCAGTGGACCCACGGCCGTGCTGGTGGTTCCGCCGTCCACATTGCTGTAGGCGCCGAAGGCGTCGAGGGTCAGGCCTTGCTCGTAGAACGGAACCCGGTAGTTGAGGCTCAGGACCTGCACCGCCTTGAGGTGATCGGGCGAGGTCTGGAACTGCAGGGCCAACTGATGATCCAGCCCCCACAGCGCCGCATGCATGACGCCCAGATTGGCCCGCCAGCGGCCGGTGTTGGCGTTGCCGATGTTCTCCAGCCCCGCATTCAGCCGCAGGGCCTCCTGCTCGCTGACCTGCACACGGGCGTCCACCTCGCCAGTTTTCGCGCCAGGCTCCAGTGTGACTGCGACCTGGCGCGCCGGGTTTTCGTTGGACAGCGCAATGGCCGCATCCAGCTCGCGAATCATGGGCGTGGTGCCGGTCTTCAGGGCCGGCAGGCTGCGGCGCACGTTGTCGTCGTCGAAGGCCTTGTTGCCGGCAACGATGACCCGGGCGATGCGCCCTTCGACCACGGCGATCGTCGCTATGCCGTCGGCGCTGTTCTGCGCCGGCAGGTAGGCGATCACCGCGCCATAGCCGGCGTCGGCATACAGGCGCTGCACCGCCGCCGCGGCCTTCTTCAGTTCCGCCAGGCTTCGCTGCCCTCGATGGGGCGCCAGCTCGGCATCGATCACCGATTGCGGCAACAAGGTGTTGCCTGTGACGCGGAAATCCTTGACGGTCACTCGCGTTTCGGGTGCCTGCGCCTGGGCCCCGGGGGCCAGGACTAGCGACGCGAGGGTCAGGGTGCCTAGAAGCGCTCTTGCTTTCATCGTGTCTTCCCATCAAGCCACGGGCGATACGCAGTGTTACATCGCTTGGTGACAAGCTGTCACGCCTTTTCAGGCGCCTTGCCCCCTGTTCTAGGGATAGGCGTGTCTTCCACGCCGATGCGTTGTGCAGCCTCCTCACATGCCGCAGAATGCCGCGTCCATCCTCCTCGTCCATGAGCAGCCAGCCGCCTGACCCATCTCGAGCAGACAAGGCGCCCGCCGTCGGCAGTGGCAATGCCCTGCCCCTGGGTACCTACCTCAGCGAATTCGAACTGCAGAGCGTGATCGGCGAAGGCGGCTTCGGCATCGTCTACCGCGCCTGGGACCATTCGCTGCAGCGACGCGTGGCCCTCAAGGAGTACATGCCGGACAGCCTGGCCGCGCGCACCGACGGCCAGCATGTGGCGGTCAGGTCCGAGGCCTTGCGACCCACCTTCGAGATCGCCCTGCGCAGCTTCGTCAATGAAGCGCGCATGCTGGCTCAGTTCGACCATCCCTCGCTGGTCAAGGTCTACCGATTCTGGGAAGCCAACGGCACGGCCTACATGGTCATGCCCTTCTACGAGGGCCAGACGCTGAAGGAGAAGCTGCGCAGCCTCGAGGGTCCGCCCGACGAGGCCTGGCTGATGAGCCTGCTGGACCCGCTCACCGACGCGCTGTCGGTCCTGCATGCCGAGCGCTGCTATCACCGCGACATCGCACCCGACAACATCATGCTGCTGGCGCCGACCGGGCGCCCGCTGCTGCTGGATTTCGGCGCCGCGCGCCACATCATCGGCGACATGACCCAGGCCCTGACCGTCATGCTCAAGCCCGGCTTCGCCCCCATCGAGCAATACGCCGAGGTGCCGCACATGAAGCAAGGGCCGTGGACCGATGTCTACGCGCTGGCCGCCTCCGTCCACTTCGCGCTGATTCGCAAGACCCCGCCACCGGCCGTCGCCCGCCTGGTGTCCGACAGCTACAAGCCGATCAGCCAGCAGCTGGCCGGCCGTTACAGCGAACGCCTGCTCGGCGCCATCGACAAGGCCCTGCGTTTCGGGCCCGACCAGCGCACCCGCTCGGTGGCGCAGTTCCGTGCCGATCTGGGCCTTGCCGACCTAGGCGCGGCGACCACCCGCCCCACCGAGCCGACCACCACCCTACTGCCCAGCGAGCCGCTGCCGGCCACGCAGATCCTTGCGCCGAGCGAGCCACTGCCGGCCACGCAGGTCCTGCCCGCCGGCGAGGCCTTGCCCGCCACCCAGGTCCTGCCTTCCGGCGGTGCCCTGCCCGCGACCCAGATTCTCGAACCGACGATCGAGCCGACCCGGGTCGAGCCGCGCACCGATTTCCCGGCTACGCAACTGGAAACGCGCACCGACTTCGCTCCCACCCGCGTCGAGGCCAGGCCCCCGTTCGAGGCCACACGCATCGAGTCGCGCACCGAGTTCGAACCGACCCGGCTGGAGCCACGAACCGCCGCTGCTGCGGACAAGACGGTCGCTCCCATCATCGAAAGGATGACGCCAACGCCGACGCCCGGTCCGGCTCCATCCCCGCCGGCGCCTGCCAAGCCCGGCCGTCGTGCGATCTGGCTGATCCTGCTACTGCTGCCGGTGCTGGGCGCCGGACTGGCCTATTGGCTGCAGGGGCGGCGCGAGCCGGCGCAGGTTCAGCCGGCCGCGTCGGCGGCATCGCTGCCGCCAGTGGCCGCCAGCTTCGATGCGCAGGCCGCATTCGACCAACTGCTGGCGGCCCGCACGCCCGGCTTCGAGGTCAAGGTCCGCGTGGCCAAGCAGCAGCTGCGCATCGGCCGGGACCGTCTTGGCTTCGAGCTCAGCGCCTCGCGCGACGGCTTCGTGCAGGTCCTGGTCCTGGGCCCCGACGGCAGCCTGCAATTGCTGCTGCCCAACCAGCAGGTGCCCGAGCAACGCATCAAGGCCGGTCAAACCCTGACCCTGCCGCAGGAAAGCTGGGCGCTTGAAACCGCCGAGCCGACCGGCAGCGAGCACTTCATCGTGCTGGTCAGTGCGGTCGCCCGCGACTACTCGGCACTTAGCCAGGAGCGTGTGGAAGGCTTCCTGCAATTGCCGACAGGCGAACGAGCCGGGGCGCTGCAAAGCCGCTGGGCCGAGCGCACACCGATGCTGCTCGGCCGCAGCGCCGGCTGCGACCAGGGTCAGGACTGCCAGCAATATGGCGCCGCACGCTTCACGGTCGAAGTGCTGCGCTAGCGAGCTGCGCATTCAGGGGCTGCGCAGGCGCAAGCGGCAGTTGTATGCTGCGAGCAGTCCTTGGCGGGCCGCCGTTTTTCCGGCTTGTCAGGCGGCCTCGAGGGGCCAGCAGAGGTCGAGTACAGCCAATGACCACGTTGACGCTTGTCTCCTTCAACAGCGCTGCCAAGGACGCCGCGCTGTCCGCACGTTTCGACGAAACGGGCGGGAGCATCGGCCGCTCGAAGTCCAATCACCTGGTGCTGCCCGACCCGGACTTCACGATTTCGCGCGTGCATGCGCAGATCATCTTCCGCGACGGCAGCTTCTGGATCGTCGATCAGGGCAGCAACCCGGTGATGGTGAACGGCCATGCCGTGGGCGTCGCCGGTGAGCGCCTCCTGCACCACGGCGACCTGCTGCAGATCGGCAGCTATGTGCTGAGGGTGCAGAGCGCGCCGGCCGAGGCCTTGCTGTCGCCAGCGCATGCGGCCAATGCACCGATCAGTCCAACCCTGGCCTCGATCTATCCGCGTCATGGCGCCGATGTGCCGCAGGCCTGGAGCCGCACCGAGGCCCAGGCCCGCCCCGGCCAGGAGCCTCCGGTCACGGCCGAGGCCATCGCACCTGATTCCGCCGAAGCCGTGCTGGTCCAGGCCCTGCTGAAAGGCCTGCAGATGCCCCAGCTGCAGCTTCAGCATCTGACGCCCGAGCTGTTGCACCTGATCGGCGAGCTGCTGTACGAAGCCGCCTCAGGCACCGTGGAGCTGCTGCAGACGCGCGCCGCCACCAAGCGCGACGTCCGGGCCGAGACCACGGTCATCACCGCAAGAGCCAACAATCCTCTGAAGTTCTCTCCATCCGCCGAGGCTGCGTTGCAACATCTGCTGGCGCCTCCGTCGCGCGGCTTCATGCCTGCGGTGCCGGCACTTCGCGATGCCTATGCCGATCTGCGGGCCCATCAGTTCGGCTTCGTGGCGGGCATGCGCGCCGCACTGGAGAACCTGCTGCAGCGCTTCGACCCGCGGGACTTCGAAGCGCAGCTGGACACGCGCCCGGGCCTGCTTCCAGGCCTGCCCGGCAGCCAGCGGGCCCGGCTGTGGGAGCTGTACGTCGAACGCTACGAACAGATCAGCGCAGCCGCCGAAGCCGATTTCCACAGCCTGCTGGGTCAGGCCTTCCAGGCCGCCTACGACGAGCAGGTCCAAGCGCTGAAGCGGAGCCCTGACTGATGGACAGCCAGAGCGCACCGCTCACCGACTCGCTGCGCGACGTGGGCGCGCTGCCGGCGCTGGAACTGGCCATGCTGTCGCGGCGCGGCGGGCGCGACCACAACGAAGATGCCTGCAGCCACTGGCATTCGGAGCGCCACCTCTGCGTCGTGGTGGCCGACGGCGCCGGCGGGCATGGCGGCGGGGATATCGCCTCGCAGCTCGCCGTCTCGCATGTGATCGAGCAGTTCTCCAAGGCGCCGGTCTCCGAGCCCGAGCAGGTGGGCGACCTGCTGTTCGGCGCCAACGAGGCGATCCTGAAAAACCGTGAGCGGTCCGGTGCGCGGGCGCAGATGTACACCACCGTGGTGTGCCTGCTCATCAACTTCGAAAGGGCCGAAGCGCTCTGGGGCCATGTCGGCGATTCGCGGCTCTACCGCTTTCGGGGCGGCAAGCTGCTGGAGCGCACCCGTGACCACAGCCTGATGCAGTCGCTGGTCGATGCCGGGCTGCTGACGCCCGAGCAGACGCGCAATCATCCGCGTCGCAGCGAGCTGCTGTCGGCGCTGGGCAGCGAGCCCGAACATCTGGTGCTGAGCAGCAGCGAAAAGGCCTGGCCCTTGCAGACCGGCGACGCGTTCCTGCTTTGCACCGACGGCGTCTGGGAGTATGTCGACGACGACGCCATGGCCCTCAGTCTGGCCGCTGCCGCGACACCGCTGGCCTGGCTGAAGCTGATCGAGCAGACGGTGCTGAGCCAGGCCGCCGCTGCCGGCAAGGCGCGGCACGACAACTTCAGCGCCGTCGCCGTCTGGATAGGCGCGCCCAAGAATTCCTGAGGACCCCTGACTGATGAGCACCACGCCGCCCGACGACAGCGACCGCACGGTGGTCACCCGGCCCGGCGCCGTGACCGCGGCCCCGGAGGCCGGCGGCAGCGGCAACGCCCTGGCCACAGGCACCTATCTGGCCGAGTTCGAGCTGCAGAGCGTGCTCGGCGAGGGTGGCTTCGGCATCGTCTACAAGGCCTGGGACCATTCGCTGGAGCGATCGGTGGCGCTGAAGGAGTTCATGCCGGCCGCGCTGGCCGCGCGGGGCGGTGACAGCCAGGTCCAGGTGCGCAGCGCCCGTCACCGCGAAACCTTCGAAGCCGGCCGCCGCAGCTTCATCAATGAAGCCAAGCTGCTGGCTCAGTTCGACCATCCCTCGCTGCTCAAGGTCTACCGCTTCTGGGAGGCCAATGGCACGGCCTACATGGTCATGCCCTTCTACGAGGGCATCACGCTGAAGGAGCAGCTGCGCCGCCTGCCGGAGCCGCCCGACGAAGCCTGGCTGATGGGCATGCTGGATCCGCTGACCGCGGCACTTTCGGTGATCCATGCCGAGCACTGCTTTCACCGCGACATCGCGCCCGACAACATCCTTCTGCTCGCAGGCAGCGGTCGGCCGCTGCTGCTGGACTTCGGGGCGGCGCGCCGCGTCATTGGCGACATGACGCAGGACCTCACCGTCATCCTCAAGCCCGGCTATGCGCCCATCGAGCAGTACGCCGAGGCGCCGCAGATGAAGCAGGGCGACTGGACCGACGTGTATGCGCTGGCCGCCTCGATCCACTTCGCGATCACGGGCAAGACGCCGCCGGCGGCCGTCGGGCGGCTGATGGGCGACAGCTACGAGCCGCTGGCGCAAGTGGCCGCCGGACGCTATTCGCCGGCCTTCCTGGAAGCGCTGGACCGGGCGCTCGCGGTGCGGCCCGAGAGCCGCACGCAGACGATGGCCGACCTGCGGCGCGATCTCGGCCTGGCGCCCTCGTCGGCGCCGATGTCGACCACGCAGATGCCGACACTGATACGGCCCCGTGAAGAGCCGCCCGCAAGCTCATTGGCGCCGGCACCGGTCGCGGCGGCACGGTCCGGCAGCAGCCGGCTGCCGCTGGTGCTGGGTGCCGCGGCCCTGGTCGGCCTGGGCGCCGGCGCCTACCTGCTGCTGGCTGGCAAGCCGGATGCAGTTCCGGCGCCGGCGCCAGCACCTGCGCCTGCCCAGGCGGCGGCTCCGGCCCAGAAGCCGCCGCTTCGCTTCGATGCGGTCACCGAATTCGACAAGTTGCTGGCCGGCCAGACGCCCGACTTCGGTGTCACGGCCAAGCCCGCGGCCACGCGGCTGGGCATAGGCCGTGACCGGCTGGCCTTCAGCGTCAGCTCGGCTCGGGCGGGCCATGTCTACGTGATGGTGCTGGGGCCCGATGGCAGCCTGTCCCTGCTGTTCCCCAACTCGCAGGTGAGCGACAACCGGATCCGGGCCGGTCAGACCTTGCAGCTGCCGCAGAACAGCTGGCTGATGGACACGTCGGAGCCGGCGGGCGCCGAGCATTTCCTGGTCCTGGTCAGTGCCGAGCCGCGCGACTTCAGCCTGCTGAGCAGCGAGCGCGAGTACTACTTCCTGAAGCTGCCCACCGGCGACAAGGCCAGCGCCCTGTTGAATGCCTGGACCCGCCCCACCCCGCTGCTGCTGGGCGGCCCCGGCAACTGCCAGGGCGACGGCTGCGATGCCTATGGCGCGGCGCGCTTCTCGGTCGAGGTCTTGCGCTAGCTCAGAGCAGGTCGCCCAGGCCCTCGCGCGCCAGCAGCTTCTCCAGCGCCGGCAACAGGGCACCCAGCCTCTCCTCGACGGTGGCACGCACTGTGTCCACCAGCACCTGGGTCTGGCGCTCGATCTCGATGTTGAGCGCCGACCCTTCGGCCTTTTCGCCGAAGGTGGTCATGCGCAGGGTCTCGGGGATCAGCCAGACCTCGAACCAGCCCGAGCCATCGGCATTGCGGCCGGCCTCGGCCACGGTCAGACTGGCGCCGTTCACCGCGATGTACCCCTTGGCGAAGATGTAGCGCATCCAGGGCGCCGGCACGGCGATGCGCAGCACATGGTTGTTCTCCGGCCGGCGGATGCTCTCGACGCGGGCCATGAAGTCCACATGGCCGGACAGTGGATGGCCGCCGATCTCGGCCCCGTCGCGCGCCGCGCGCTCCACATTGATGCGGCTGCCGAGCTGCAGGCCGGAGAGCGTGGTGAGGTTCAGGCTCTGCTGCATCACGTCGAAGTCGGCGCGGTCGCTGCCATGCAGGGCCGTGACGGTCAGGCAGACGCCATCGCTGGAGACGCTGGCGCCTATCTCCAGGTCCTGGCAGAAGCCCTGGGGGAACTGCAGCGTGAAGCTGCGCAGGCCGGGCCGCTCGGTAATGGCTGCCACCTGGGCCAGGCCTTGGACTATGCCGGTGAACATGCGGGCCTCACTCCTTGCCGTGCGAGGCGAACAGCGCCTCGTTGAAGCCTATGCTGAGCCGGCCGTCGGCCCATTGCACGACCGGGCGCTTGATCACGCTGGGCTGCTCATGCACCAGGGCCGTGGCCGAGGCGGCATCGACGACGGCGGCCTTCTGGGCCTCGTCCAGCTTGCGCCAGCTGGTGCCGGCGCGGTTGACCACCTTCTCCCAGCCGAATTCCTTGAGCCAGCGCGCCAGCGGCTCGGCCGGCACGCCGGCCTTCTTGAAGTCGTGGAACTGGTAGGCGAGGTCATGCTCGTCCAGCCACAGGCGGGCACGCTTGACCGTGTCGCAATTGGGAATGCCGTAAAGGGTGATGCTCATGGTGGGCCGGACGTTACCATCGGCGCCCATGATTCCCTGGCTGGACGAGCGCGACCTGGACTTTCCGCCCACCTCGCTGGCCCTGGGGCCGGACAGCGATGCGCCGGGCCTGCTGGCGGCCGGTGGCGACCTCAGTCCCCAGCGGCTGCGCCGGGCCTACGAGCGCGGCATCTTCCCCTGGTATGCCGACGGCCAGCCCATCCTCTGGTGGAGCCCCGAGCCGCGCATGGTGCTGGCGGTGGACGAATTCAAGCTCTCGCGCTCTCTGCGCAAGGCCCTGCAGGCCTTTGTGCGCACGCCGGGCTGCGAGATCCGCATCGACAGCGCTCTGCCCGCGGTACTCGCCGCCTGCGCGGACAGCCCGCGCGAGGGTCAGAACGGCACCTGGATCCTGCCCGAGATGCAGCAGGCCTATGCCCGGCTGGCCGGCGAAGGCGTGGTCCACAGCGTCGAGACCTGGGTGGACGGCGAACTGGCCGGCGGCCTCTATGGTCTCAACCTGGGCCGCATGTTCTTCGGCGAGTCGATGTTCATGCGCCGCACCGACGCCTCCAAGATCGCGCTGGCGGCGCTGATCTGCCTGTGCCGGCGCCACGGCATCCGCTGGATTGACTGCCAGCAGAACACCTCGCACCTGGCCTCGCTGGGCGCCCGCGAGCGGCCGCGTGCCGACTTCGAACAGCACCTGGCACTGACGGTGCACGAGCCGGCCCCCTCGGATTGGCGTTTCCGCGCCGCCGACTGGGCCCTGCTCGATGCCAGAATCGGCTCTGACTGAACTCCATCGCCTCCTAGCTTGATAGCCCCGTGAGCACGCCCAAGGAACTCCCGCTCGCGCAACTGCAGTTCTATGCCACCGCGCCCTATCCCTGCAGCTATCTGCCGGGGCGGATGGCGCGCTCGCAGGTGGCCACGCCCAGCCATCTGATCCATGCCGACGCCTATTCCGGCCTGGTGGCGGCCGGCTTCCGGCGCAGCGGCATGTTCACCTACCGGCCGCATTGCGACGGCTGCCGCGCCTGCACGCCGCTGCGACTGCCGGTGATCGATTTCCAGGCCTCGCGCAGCCAGCGTCGCGCCTGGAAGCAGCACCAGCATCTGGTCGCCCGGGTGATGGCGCTGAGCTTCCAGCCCGAGCATTACGAGCTCTACCTGCGCTACCAGGCTGGCCGCCACTCCGGCGGTGGCATGGACCAGGACAGCGTCGACCAGTACACCCAGTTCCTGCTTCAAAGTCGCATCAACTCGCGCCTGGTCGAGTTCCGCGAGCCCCTGCCCGGCGGCGGCCTGGGGGCGCTGAAGATGGTCTCCATCCTGGATGTGCTCTCGGACGGGCTGTCCGCCGTCTACACCTTCTACGAGCCCGAGGACGAGGCCAGCTACGGCACCTACAACGTGCTGTGGCAGATCGAACAGGCCCGCGAACTGGGGCTGTCCCACCTCTACCTGGGCTACTGGATCGCCCAGAGCCAGAAGATGGCCTACAAGGCCAACTTCCGTCCGCATGAAATGCTGATCGACGGTCGCTGGCAAAAGCAGGGGTAAACCCGGGCGCCCTGTACGCAGGGCGCCACAACACCCCCAACGCGGGTCGAAATGGCTGCGCGAAATACGCACGCTTTTGAACGGATTCGAGCCGACGTGCGACAAACGCCCGCGTTTTCCCGATGCGCCGCGCGCCGACTCGCCACACACTCCGCTCCCACAACGAAGCCGGCGTGAAGTACCAGCGACCGGCTTGACATTACAAGAGCTCGTCGCAGGGTCCGGTCGCCGGCATGCGAAGCAGTCAGGGAGCTCCGTCATCAACGGGACCCGGGTCGAAGAACCCAGGGGACAGGAGCAAGAAATGGTGCAGAACATGGGCGCGGTGGGAGCGCCGAGACGGGTCCTGGTTGTCGACGACAGCAGGGCGATCCAGGCCATCATCCGCCGCATCCTCGAGTCCGAGGACATGGATCCGGTGCAGGTCCGCACGGCCAGCAACGGTGCCGAGGCGCTCGACCAGGTCGAGAGCTTCCAGCCCGACCTGGTGCTGTCGGACTGGCACATGCCGGGCGGCAGCGGCATAGAGATGCTGCAGACGCTGCGGCAGATGGGCCACAAGGACATGGCGGTCGGCTTCATCACGACCGAGACCGCGGCCGACTGCATGAGTCAGGCTCGCAGCAACGGTGCCGCCTTCGTGCTGCACAAGCCCTTCGAGGACCGCGCGCTGCGCAATGCCGTGGCCCACTGCCTGCGCGGCGGCAACAACACACCGGCGCCGGTGCCGGCAACCGCGCGCCCTGCCGCCGTGGAATCCGTGGCCCAGCTGCAGCAGCTGCTGTTCACCCATCTGGGCACGCGCAGCTACGAGCTGAACAAGAGCTTCGAGGACGCCGCCTGGGTGGAGCAATGCCCGCAGCTGGTCGCCCTTTACAGCAGCGCTGGCCGCAACGGTGCCTATGCGCTGGGCCTGCTGGATGCCGCCGCGGTCTGCCTGATAGGCGGCATGGCGGCCGGCAGTTCGCCCGAGGAGATCCGCCAGGCGCGCGCCAATGCACGGCCCACCCAGGCCCATGTGGACAACGCCAAGCGCTTCATGCTGGCGCTGGCCGGCCAGCTGCGCAAGCGCACCGCAACCGACGTGCCGGCCTTCAATGCCGCCAAGCTCAGCAGCCAGCCCTTCGACAAGCTGGCCGCCCTGCTGGAGCGCAACAACGGCCGCAGCGACTTCGAGCTGCGCCTGCCCGGCATAGGCGAAGGCCGGATCAGCATCTTCCTGACCTGAAGCCATGGCCATCAATCTCGAAAGCCTCGCCAGCATCGGCGTGCTGACGGCCAATGGCGTGTTCATGGTGATCGCCGTGGCCGGCTACCTGAAGATGAACGCCCATGAGCTGCGCCGCCAGCAGTACATCGCCCATGCGCTGGGCGAGTCGCGCGATGCCGGCCACATGCTCAGGAACACGGCCATCGAGCTGATGCGCATGATCGAGCGCGCCGAACGCGCGGTGGCCTGGCAGCGCCAGGCACTGACCCAGCCGCAGCAGAACGGAGAACCCAGCTTCGAGCTCGACGAGCCCGAGCCCGATACCGAGCGGCTGCGTGCCCTGGATTCGCTGGAAGGCGTGACCGAGCAGCGCTACGAGGAATGGAAGCGGCTGCAGGAAGTGGAGCTGGAGCGGCTGCTGAGCCAGCGCCGCCGCCTGCTCGCCGAACTGGAAGCCTCGCGCAAACGGGCCGACGAGGCCGAGCGCCAGGCCGGCCGCTCGCGCACCGAGCAGGGCCTGCAGCAGCGCAGCCAGATCAAGGCCATGCAGGACCAGCTCCAGCAGGTCCAGGCCCTGCTGGCCGACAGCAAGAACATGCTCAAGCATGCCGAGCACCGCGCCGACTCGTCCGAGGCCGAGGTGCAGACCCACCGCGGCGAACTGGAGCGGCTCAAGGCCCAGTTGCAGGAGCAGATCCAGCGCATGGAACGCGACCGGGTCGAGAAGGACTTCATCGAGGACCACCTGCTGGCCCTGGACAAGCTGGCGCGCCGCCAGCAGAGCGAGGCCACAGCGCTGGCGAGCTAGGCTCCCAGCAGCAGCTCCAGGCTGCTGACTGCGGCCGCATCGGGACTGAACTCGCCCAGTCGCGCCACCACCTCGTCTGGCTTCAGGGCGAGGAAATTGCTGACCTCGCCATCACGGTTGACCGGCTGGAAGCCGGCCGGCAGCTCCAAGGAATAGACATGCAGCAGCTCGTCATGCAGGCCGCCGGCCTCGACGCGGCGCGCATGGACCAAGCCGCGCCAGCTCAAGCCCACGCGCTGCGAAAGCGGCAGACCCGCCTCTTCCCACAGCTCGCGCCGCGCGCAGGCCAGCGGCGCTTCGTCGGCCCCCAGTCCGCCGGCCGCCAGGTTGTCCAGTGCGCCAGGATCGGTGGCCTTGCTCAGCGCGCGACGGCCACATAGCAGCTGGCCTTGCAGGCTCCAGCCATTGACATGCACCGCCCGGCTGCGCAAGCCGAAGAAGCGGAAGGCCGAGCGTTCCAGCCGGAACAGCGCCCGGCCCCGCGCCGCGCCGCGCGCATCGGCCTCGCAGCGGTAGAGTTCGTTGCGCCAGCCGGTGATCTCCCCGAGAGCCTGCAGACTTTGGGCGACCGCCCCAATCTCCGCCGACAACTCGGCCGCGGTCCGACCGCGCGAGCGCCACTGCAGGCCTTCTTCATCCAGGATCAAGGCCGGCCAAAGCTCACGCAACACGACGGCCCTGCGCTGGTCCAGCCAGCCCAGCGGGCGACCGTCCAGCAGCAGGCGCTGGCCGCCATCGGGCAAGGGCTGGCAGATGCCGGCCAGCTGACGCTGAAGCCGCAGACGGTGCTCGGGAATCATGGGCGCACGATACTGCGAGACCGCAGGCCGGCCCGGCCGGCGGATTCAACGACAGGGAGTTCCGAGCGATGAGCGAAGCCACGGTCAGCATCGAGCTGCGACAGCAGCACGACTACCAGTTCCTGGTCGAGTTCGGCAACGGCGTGATACCACTGCTGGCCGACGAACCGCCGCCGCTGGGCCAGGCCGGCGGCCCCTCGCCGGTGCAGTTGCTGGCCGCGGCCGTAGGCAACTGCATGTCCAACTCGCTGCTGTTCGCGCTGCGCAAGTACAGGCAATCGCCCGAGCCGCTGAGCAGCCGCATCACGGCCCTGCTGGGCCGCAATGCCGAAAACCGGGTGCGCGTGGTCGGCCTGCAGGCCGAGCTGCGCCTGGGCGTGCCGGCCGCCTCGCTGCAGCACCTGGACCGTGTGCTGGCCACGTTCGAGGACTACTGCACCGTGACCCGCAGCGTGGCCGCCGGCATTCCGGTCACGGTCAGCGTCTACGACTCGACCGGCACCCAGCTCAAGTAGCGGATCGGTCAGACGCTGAAGACCTGGACCGCCTGGGCCAGCCGCCCGGCCTGGTCCCTGAGCTGCTCGCTGGACGCCGCCATCTCCTCGACCAGGGCCGCATTCTGCTGGGCCACGCGGTCCAGCTCGCGCACCTGCAACTGCAGCTCGCTGATGTCCTCGTTGTCGCGGCCCGAGCTCTGGTCCAGGCTCAGCATCAGCGAGCCCAGGCACTCGATCTCGGCCACCATCTGCTGCAGCGTCTGACCGGTGGCATCGACCTGCTGGGAACCGCCGGCCGTGCGCTCGGTGGCGTCGCCGATCAGGTCCTTGATCTCGCGGGCCGCCGTGGCCGAGCGCTGGGCCAGGGCCCGCACTTCCGAGGCCACGACGGCGAAGCCGCGGCCCGACTCGCCGGCCCGCGCCGCTTCCACCGCGGCATTCAGCGCCAGGATATTGGTCTGGAAGGCGATGCCGTCGATGGTGGCGATGATGTCGCCGATGCGGCGCGCCGAATCGTCGATGCCGCGCATAGCATGGATCACCTCGCTCATCTGGCTGCCGGCCTGCCGCGCCACGTCACGCGTGCCCTCGGCCAGCTTGCGGGCCTCGGCCGCGTGGCCTATTCGCGAACGCAGCCGCTGCATCACCTCGTCCAGCCGCGCGCTGGCGCGCTGCGTGGTGGCGGCGGTCTCCTCGGTACGGCCCGACAGGTCGATATTGCCCTGGGCGATCTGGCCCGAGGCGGCGTTGAGCTCGTCCACATTGGCCCTCACCTCGCCGACCAGCGAAGCCAGGCCACGCTGCATGCTGCTCATGAAGGCCATCACGCTGCTCTGGTCGCCCTGGCGCAGCCGCACCCGCTGGTTCAGCGCGCCGCCGGCAATACCCTCGGCGATTTCGCGCACCTCGCTGGGTTCGCCGCCCAGCGACCGCATGATGCGGCTGGTGATCAGCACGGCCACCGCCAGGCCCACGCCGATGGCGGCCAGCAGCCCCAGCCAGGTCGCCAGCCGGGCATCTGAATAGCGCTGCAGCCCGTCCTCGTACTCCTGCTTGGCCACCTTGAGCTGCAGGTCGACCAGGGCACCGAGCTTGTCGGTCAGCGGATCAATGGTCTGGTACAGGCGATCACGGGCCAGGCGTTCCAGCTGGGCTTCGTTGCCCAGGGCCGCGAGCAGGTCCTGGCGCAGCAGCTCGGCCTGCACCATCAGTGGCTGGACCTGGGCGACGAGGACCTTCTCGTCGGGCACCAGAAAGGTCTCGGTGTAGGCGCGCCAGACCTGCTGGACCTGGCTGCCGGCCGCGTCTATCAGCCGCCTCGCCTCGTCCGGCGACAGCTGCTTCATGCGCAGCTTGTGCGTGGTGTCGACGATATTGACCGCATACAGGTCCGAGGCGGTCTTGAGCTGCTGCAGGGGCACGACGCGGTCATCGTAGACCGTGCGCAGCGATTCGTTGGAGCTCTCCAGCAGCCTGAGGCTGTAGAGGGCGAGCGCCGCCATCAGCAGGCTGAGGATGGCGGTGAGCAGGAACAGGCGGGCGCGCACGCTGGGCACGCGCGCGAACAAGGCGTCTAACAACATGGATTACCTCCCTAGAGATGCCCGTTCCCCCGCCCCCGAATCTGCGTCGGGTGGCGGACAGGCTGAGGCGACCCACTATATCGGCGCCCGGTGACGCCGCATGTCCTCAGTTCGAGGCGGCCGAGGCCGGGGCGCTGGCCGCGGAGGCCGGTTCTGCGGCCGAGGCAGCGGAAGCCGCCGGCTCGGCATGGCTGCCGAGGTCATGCTTCTCGCCGCCCATGTCGATATTGCCGCCGCGCGACAGGATGAACAGGGCCAGGGCGGCAAAGGCGATGAAGCCGACGAGCACTTTCCACATGACAGGATCCTCAGGGTTTGGAAATCGTAGAAGCCCCGATTCTGGCCGTGCTGCCTGACGCTGAACTGAGCGGCGACCAGACAAAAAAAGGCGGCCCGCAGGCCGCCTCAAGCTTCGTCAGATCGGGTCTGTCTCAATCGTGAGCGTAGATGTCCACGTCCTTGGTTTCCTTGACGAACAGCGTGCCGATCACCAGGGTGACGGCGGCGATGACGATGGGGTACCAGAGGCCGTGATAGATGTTGCCGTTCTGCGCCACCATCGCGAAGGCGATCGTGGGCATCAGGCCGCCGAACCAGCCGTTGCCGATGTGGTAGGGCAGGCTCATCGAGGTATAGCGGATGCGGGTCGGGAACAGTTCCACCAGCATGGCCGCGATCGGGCCGTAGACCATGGTGACGTACAGCACCAGGATGGTCAGGATGGCGACGATCTTCCACCAGCCGGACGAACCGAACGGGATCGGATCGGCCTTGGCCGGATAGCCGGCGGCCTTCATCGACTCGGCCACGTCCTTCTTGAAGGCGGCGATGGCCTTGGCGCTCTCTTCCGAGAACTTGTTGCCGCCGGCGATGGTGGTGGCGGTCGGAGCGGCGATTTCCTTGTCGCCGATCTTGACCACGCCCGGAGCGCCGGCCTGTTCCACCGTCTTGTAGCTGGCCGACGACTGGGCCAGCGTGCGCTTGGCGATGTCGCAGGGGCTGGTGAAGTCCACGTCACGCGAGACCGGGCTGCCCTGGAACGAGCATTGCGTCGGGTCCACGGTCACCACGATCTCGGCCGACTTCTGGGCGGCGGCGAGCTTGGGGTTGGCCGCTTCGGTCAGCGCCTGGAACAGCGGGAAGTAGGTGACGATGGCCAGCAGCAGGCCGCCCATGATGATGGGCTTGCGGCCAATGCGGTCGGACAGGGTGCCGAAGATCACGAAGAACGGCGTGCCTATCACCAGCGAGACCGCGACCAGGATGTTGGCCGTGGGGCCGTCCACCTTGAGCACGTTCGACAGGAAGAACAGCGCGTAGAACTGGCCCGAATACCAGACCACGGCCTGGCCGGCGGTCAGGCCCACCAGCGCCAGGATCACGATCTTCAGGTTCTTCCACTGGCCGAAGGACTCGCTCAGCGGCGCCTTGGAGGTCTTGCCTTCCGACTTCATCTTCTTGAAGGCGGGCGACTCGTTCATCGACAGGCGGATCCAGACGCTGATGCCCAGCAGCAGGATGGAGACGATGAACGGGATGCGCCAGCCCCACTTGGCGAACTCATCCTCGCCCAGCGAAGTACGGGTGCCCAGGATCACCATCAGCGACAGGAACAGGCCCAGCGTCGCCGTGGTCTGGATCCACGAGGTGTAGGCGCCGCGCTTGCCATGCGGAGCATGCTCGGCCACATAGGTGGCAGCACCGCCGTACTCACCACCCAGGGCCAGGCCCTGCAGCATGCGCAGGCCGATCAGGATGACCGGGGCGGCCACGCCGATGGAGGCATAGCTGGGCAGCAGGCCGACGATGAAGGTCGACAGGCCCATGATCAGGATGGTCACCAGGAAGGTGTACTTGCGACCGATCATGTCGCCCAGGCGGCCGAACACCAGCGCGCCGAAGGGGCGCACGATGAAGCCCGCGGCAAAGGCCAGCAGCGCAAAGATGAAAGCGGCCTGCGGGTCCAGGGCGCTGAAGAACTGCTTGGCGATGATCGGCGCCAGCGAACCGTAGAGGTAGAAGTCGTACCACTCGAACACGGTGCCCAGCGACGAGGCGAAGATGACCTTCTTTTCCTCGCCGGTCATCGGCGTGTTGGTGGAAACCGCGGATGCAGTTGCCATGCTTGTCTCCGGTAGAGCTTTCATATTGCGTGAACCACCGCCCGGTGATTCCACGCCGCGATCTTGGTCGCGCGCTCTGACCGGTCTCTGACGCCAAGCTGAACCCTGGCTGACAAACCCGGCAGCAACCCTAGGGTTGAATTTCTCGATGTGAGAAATAGTGGGCAGGCGCGGGTTTGTCCCAGGCCGCCTGCCCGGCCCCGTCAATGTCTGACCACACCTGGCCGTGGCGCCCCGGCAGCGTCCCAATCAGGACCCTCGAACCAGGCGTCGCCGCGCAAGGCTGCGGCCACCATGGGCAGCGAATCCAGGCCCCAGAAGAGGCGGCCGTCCAGCTCTATCGTGGGCACGCCGAACACGCCCTTGAGCAGCGCCTCCTCGGTGGCTTCGCGCAGCCTGACCTTGATCGCCTCGCTGGCCGGATCCTGGCGCGGGGCCAGGTCTTGCCTGAGGGCCGCCAGGCGCTGCGGATCGGCCGCATCGGCACCACCGGAACGCCAGACATGCCGGAGGATCTTCTCGACCTGGTGGCGATTCGGCGTGTTGCCCGGCTCGCCGCAGGCCCAGGCCAGGCGCAAGAGCGGCAGCGGGTTGAACGGATGCTGGACCGGCGTCTGCATGGGAATGCCCAGCTGCTGGGCTGCCCAAGCGATCTGGCGGAAGGTCCACTTGCGCTTGCTCTCGATCTCGGCCGGGCCCTTCTGGCCATGGGCCATCAGGAGGCCGGCGAACAGGATGGGCACATAGTCGACCTGGTAGCTGCCGCAGTCGGCCAGCGCTTCGGGCAGGCGCTCGAAGGCCAGGGCGGCGTAGGGCGAGATCGGGTCGAAATAGAAGCGCAGAGTCTTGATCGTCATGGCAGGTCTTCCTCGGCGGCAATGAACACACCCTGCCCGGCCAGGTGCTCGCGGCGCGCCGGCAGCAGGGCCCAGACGGCACGCTTGCCGGCATCGTCCATGCGCGACCAGCCGGCGATCTCGTCAATGGTGCGGGCGCAGCCTTCGCACAGGCCGCTGGCCGCATGCATGCGGCAGATGTTGATGCAGGGCGAAGCCACGCCTATGGCCACGGGGGGTGGGCAGGGATTCATCATGCGGCCACCTGAACGACGTCGATCACCGGCGCACCGGTCAGCGCTTCCAGCTCGGCCGGTGTCATCTTGAACACACCGTTGGGATGGCCGGCGGCGGCCCAGATGACGTCGAAGCGGAACAGCTCCTGATCGACGAACAGCTGCGGCACCGCATGGCCCTCGGCCGGTGCAAAACCCAGCGGCGAAACGCCGCCGATCGAGAAGCCTGTGCGTGCCTTGACGAAGTCGGCATCGGCACGCGACAGCGGGCCGGTCAGTGCCTTGAGCTTCTTCTCGTCGACCCGGCGGTCGCCCGAGGCGATCACCAGCACGGCCTGGTCGTCGGCCTTGCGGCGGAACACCACGGACTTGGCGATCTGGCCCAGGCTGACGCCCAGCGCGTCGGCCGCTTCCTGCGAGGTACGGGCGGCGACTTCCAGCCAAAGCGGCTGATGGGGATGGGACTTGCCGGTCAGCGCCTGGCTGACCCGCTGAAAGCCCTCGGGGCGGTTCGTATTGACTGTCTCGTCTTGCATGGGCGGCATTCTCGCCCGGTCGCTTCAAGCCTGCAGGGCGGCCAGCACCTGCTTGAGGATCACGTCCTCGGCCGCCTTGAAATCGTCGCCGTCCAAGGCCGGCTTGCCCAGCAGGATGGCGAACTGTGCACCCAGGTCGGCATAGGCCTGGGTGCTGGCCCAGAGGCTGAACATCAGGTGGCGGAAGTCCAGGCTGGCGATGCGCCCTTCACGGGCCCAGCGCTCGAAGGTCTTCACGTCGGCATTCAGGGCCGGCAGCACGCGGGCCTCGATGGCGTCGCGAAAGCGCGGAGCGCCGGCCATCACCTCGCGGGCAAAGACCTGGGAGCCGGCCGGCCGCTCGCGCGAGAAGCGCAGCTTGGCTGCCACGTAGTCGCGCATCGCCGCTTCGGGGTCGGTGCCGGCGACTATGCCGTCCATGCGCGCCAGCCATTCGGCCAGCACGTCTTCCAGCACGGCACGGTAGAGGCCGTCCTTGCTGGGGTAGTAGTAAAGCAGGTTGTGGCGGCTCAGGCCCAGGCCGGCGGCGATCATCTCCAGCGAGCTGCCCTCGAAGCCGTACTGGGCGAACTGGCGTTCGGCCTCGGCACGGATCTGGGCTTCCTTGCGGATGCGCGCCTGGCGCGGCGGGCGGGGACTGCTGGCGGTCTTCTTGGCAATCGAGGGCATGGCGCGGATTATCTCGACAGCGGATCAGGCCCCGATCTCAGCACGCCATCCGCTGTACGCCATGCGGGAATTTACCAACTGGTGATTTTTTACTAATCAGTAAATTATTCACTTGTTGCGGCTGCGGCCGCGCAAGCCCAGCCAGGAGCCCTTCGATGGACCAGAACCAGCCAGGCCTGCATCCCGGACGCCTCGCGCCCGAGCAGTATGCAAAGAACTTCGGCGATGCCCACCCGCCGCTGAACCGCACCCAGGCGCTGATCGAGGCCGAGCGTTGCTACTACTGCTACGACGCGCCCTGCACCACCGCCTGTCCCACGGGCATAGACATCCCCAGCTTCATCCAGCGCATCGCCCAGGACAATGTCCGCGGCGCGGCGCAGACCATCCTGGAGGCCAATCCGCTGGGCGGCATGTGCGCCCGGGTCTGCCCCACCGAGGTGCTTTGCGAGCAAGGCTGCGTGCGCAACACCAACGAGAGCAAGCCGGTCGAGATCGGCATGCTGCAGCGCTACGCGACCGACGGGTTCTTCGCCAAGCCCGGCGCTCCGCTGTTCACCCGCGAGCCCGCCACGGGCAAGAAGGTGGCCGTGGTCGGCGCCGGCCCGGCCGGCCTGGCCGCCGCCCATGGCCTGGCCCGGCGCGGCCATGCCGTCACCCTGATAGACGCCAATCCCAAGCTCGGCGGCCTGAACGAGTACGGCCTGGCCACCTACAAGACCGCCGGCGACTTTGCGCAGAAGGAAGTCGAATGGCTGCTGTCGATCGGCGGCATCGAGGTGCGGCACGAGACCGTGCTGGGCCGCGACGTCACGCTGGCCCAGTTGGTCGAGCTGCATGACGCTGTCTTCCTGGGCCTGGGCCTGGCCGGCGTCAATGCGCTGGGCATCAACGAGCCTTCGGTCAAGGGCCTGGCCAATGCCGTGGACTTCATTGCCGAGCTGCGCCAGGCCGACAAGCCGGACAGCGTGCCGGTGGGCCGCAAGGTCATCGTCATAGGTGGCGGCATGACCGCGGTCGATGCCTCGGTGCAAAGCCGCTTGCTCGGTGCCCGCGAGGTGACCATGGTCTACCGCCGCGGCGAGGAAGGACTGAGCGCCTCAGGCTACGAGCAGGACTGGGCACGCAAGAACGGCGTCACGCTGCGACTCTGGGCCACACCGAAGGAGATAGTCGCCAGCGGCGGCAAGGTCAGCGGCGTGCGTTTCGCCGTCACCAAGACCGAGGGCGGCAAGCTGGTCGAGACCGGTGAGGAATTCGTGCTCGAGGCCGACATGGTGCTGAAGGCCATTGGCCAGAGCTTCGAACCGGCCGACGTTCCCGCCATCGAGCTGAAGGGCGGCCGCATCGCCACCGACGAGCAGGGCCGCACCAGCCATGCCAAGGTCTGGGCCGGCGGCGACTGCCGCTTCGGCGGGCGCGACCTGACGGTCGAAGCCGTGGAGCACGGCAAGCAGGCCGCCATTTCCATTGATGCCGCATTGAGGAGCTGAGCCATGGCCGACATCAGCAGCAATTTCCTGGGCATCAAGAGCCCGAACCCGTTCTGGCTGGCCTCGGCGCCGCCGACGGACAAGGAGATCAACGTCAACCGCGCCTTCGAGGCCGGCTGGGGCGGCGTGGTCTGGAAGACGCTGGGCGAGGACCCGCCGGTGGTCAACGTCAGCGGCCCGCGCTACACGACGCTGATGAGCCAGGACCGGCGCGTGATCGGGCTGAACAACATCGAGCTGATCACCGACCGGCCGCTGCAGGTGAACCTGGACGAGATCGCCCGGGTCAAGCGCAATTGGCCGGACCGCGCCCTGATCGTGTCGCTGATGGTGCCGTGCCTTGAAGCGAGCTGGAAGAACATCCTGGTGCGCGTCGAAGACAGCGGCGCCGACGGCATCGAGCTGAACTTCGGCTGCCCGCACGGCATGAGCGAGCGCGGCATGGGCTCGGCCGTGGGCCAGGTGCCCGAGTACATCCAGATGGTCACGGCCTGGTGCAAGCAGTATTCCAAGCTGCCGGTGATCGTGAAGCTGACGCCCAACATCACCGACGTGCGCCACCCGGCCCGTGCGGCCAAGGCCGGCGGCGCCGATGCCGTGTCCCTGATCAACACGATCAACTCCATCATCGGCGTGGACCTGGACCGCATGGTGATGAACCCCAGCACCGACGGCTGGGGCTCGCATGGCGGCTACTGCGGTCCGGCCGTGAAGCCGATCGCGCAGAACATGGTGGCCGAGATCGCCCGCGACGCGCAGACCGCCGGCTTGCCGATCTCCGGCATCGGCGGCATCACGACCTGGCGCGACGCGGCCGAGTTCATCGCCCTGGGCTGCGGCACGGTGCAGGTGTGCACCGCCGCGATGGTCTATGGCTTCAAGATCGTGCAGGACATGTGCTCTGGCCTCTCGAACTACATGGACGAGAAGGGCTACAAGAACATCGACGAGATGCGCGGCCTGGCCGTGCCCACGGTCAAGAACTGGAACCAGCTCAACCTGAACTACACCGAGAAGGCGGTCATCAACCAGGACAGCTGCATCCAGTGCGGCCGCTGCCATGTGGTCTGCGAAGACACCTCGCACCAGGCCATCTTCGCGACCAAGAATGGCAAGCGCCACTTCGAGATCAACGAGGCGGAATGCGTGGGTTGCAACCTCTGCGTCTCGATCTGCCCGGTGCCCGACACCATCACCATGCGCAAGCTGGCCCCGGGCGAACTGGACCAGCGCACCGGCCAGCCGGTGAAGGCCGAGTACGCCAACTGGACGACGCATCCGAACAACCCGATGCGCTCGACCGCCTGAGCCGGGTTTACCGCCTAGCGCCAAGCACAGACAGGCACAAACATTGCGACGCCTCGTGACACCCTTATAGGAGCGGACGGATGACGCAGCAGACCAGCCAGCAACTCTGGAACGAAGACCTGGCGCCCACCACCCAGGCGCAGCGGACCTGGCGCTGGTACCACTTCGCGGCCCTGTGGGTGGGCATGGTGATGTGCATCCCGGCCTACACGCTGGCCGCGAGCCTGATCGACTCGGGCATGAGCGCCTACCAGGCCGTGCTGACCGTCTTCCTGGGCAATGTCATCGTGCTGGTACCCATGCTCTTGATCGGCCATGCCGGCGCCAAGTACGGCATCCCGTACGCGGTGCTGGCACGAGCCTCGTTCGGCACCCAGGGGGCCCGGCTCCCTGCCCTGCTGCGCGCCCTGGTCGCCTGCGGCTGGTACGGCATCCAGACCTGGTTCGGCGGCATGATGATCTACACCCTGCTGGGCGTGCTGATCGGCCATCCGCTGGAGGGCGACAAGCTGCCGGGCCTGGGCATCAACCTGGGGCAGCTGCTGTGCTTCCTGGGCTTCTGGCTGGTGCAGTTCTACTACGTGGTCCACGGCATCGATGCGATCCGCAAGCTGGAGACCTACACCGCGCCGATCAAGATCCTGATCTGCTTCGTGCTCTTGTGGTGGGCCTATGACAAGGCCGGCGCTGCATCTGGAGGATTGGGCCCCATCCTGGACCAGCCCTCGCAATTCGTCGAAGGCGGCAAAAAGGCCGGACAGTTCTCCGCCGTCTTCTGGCCGTCTCTCACGGCCATGGTCGGCTTCTGGGCCACGCTGGCCCTGAACATCCCCGACTTCACCCGCTTCGCCAAGTCGCAGAAGGACCAGGTCGTCGGTCAGGCCATCGGCCTGCCCGGCCCCATGGGCCTGCTGGCAGCGCTGGCGGTCTTCGTAACCTCGGCCACCGTGGTGATCTACGGCAAGGCGATCTGGGACCCGGTGGACTTGTCCAGCCGCATGACCGGCGCCGCCGTCCTGATCGCCTTGATCGTTCTCTTGATCGACACGGTCAGCGTCAACCTCGCGGCCAATCTCGTCGGCCCGGCCTACGACTTCTCGGCCCTGAACCCCAAGGCCATCAGCTACAAGACCGGCGGCTACATCACGGCCGGCATCGCCATCGTGATGATGCCCTGGAAAATCCTCGAGTCGACCCAGGGCTACATCTTCACCTGGCTGATCGGCTACTCGGCCCTCTTGGGTCCGGTGGCCGGCATCCTGATCGTCGACTACTACCTGCTGCGCAAGACCGAGCTGAAGGTGGACGAGCTCTACCGCGACAACGGCCGCTACCGCTACTCGAACGGCTGGAACTGGGCCGCCGTCGCCGCCTTCGTGCTGGGCGTGGCGCCCAATGTGCCGGGCTTCCTGAATGCCGCTTTCCCGGCCGCATTCCCCGAGGTGGCGATGGTCTTCAAACAGGTCTATACCTATGCATGGTTCGTGGGACTGGCGATTGCCGCCGTCGTCTACTACGGGGCCATGGCGATGAAACGCAAGGAGTGATGTCATGACTGCAAAGGCCCTGCTGATACGCGGCGGCACCGTCGTCAATGCCGACCGGGAGTTCACTGCCGATGTGCTTTGCGTGGACGGCCAGATCGCCGCCATCGGCGAGCGCGCCGCGCGCGAAGCGCCGACCGGCTGCGAGACCCTGGACGCCTCGGGGCAGTACCTGCTGCCCGGCGGCATCGACCCGCATACCCACATGCAGCTGCCTTTCATGGGCACGGTGACACAGGACGATTTCTTCAGCGGCACGGCCGCGGCGCTGGCCGGCGGCACCACGTCCATCATCGACTTCGTGATCCCGAATCCGCAGCAGCCGCTGATGGAGGCCTACCAGCAATGGCGAGGCTGGGCCGAGAAGTCGGCCGCCGACTACGGCTTCCATGTGGCCGTGACCTGGTGGAGCGAAGGCGTGCACGCCGACATGGGCAAGCTGGTGCACGAGGAAGGCATCAACAGCTTCAAGCACTTCATGGCCTACAAGAACGCCATCATGTGCGACGACGAGACCCTGGTGAACAGCTTCAAGCGCTCGCTGGAGTTGGGGGCCATGCCCACGGTCCATGCCGAGAACGGCGAACTGGTCTACCTGCTGCAGGCCGAGGTGGCCAAGATGGGCATCACCGGGCCCGAGGGCCATCCGCTCTCGCGGCCGCCCATGGTCGAAGGCGAAGCGGCCAACCGCGCGATCGCGATTGCCGATGTACTGGGCGTGCCGATCTACATCGTGCATGTGAGCTGCATCGAAGCGGCCGAGGCCATCGCGCGTGCACGGGCTCGTGGCCAGCGGGTCTACGGCGAGGTCCTGGCCGGCCATTTGCTGATCGACGACAGCGTCTACCGCCATCCCGACTTCGCCACCGCGGCGGCCTATGTGATGAGCCCGCCGTTCCGCCCCAAGATCCACCAGGAGTTCCTGTGGCGCGGCCTGCAGTCGGGCCAGCTGCACACGACGGCGACCGACCACTGCACCTTCTGCGCCTCGCAGAAGGCCGCCGGCAAGGAGAACTTCGCCAAGATCCCCAACGGCTGTGGCGGCGTCGAGGAGCGGCTGGCGGTGATCTGGGATGCCGGCGTCAACAGCGGCCGGCTCACGCCCAGCGAGTTCGTCGCCATCACCTCGGCCAACACGGCCAAGCTGTTCAACATCTATCCGCGCAAGGGCTGCATCGCCGAGGGCGCCGATGCCGACCTGGTGCTGTGGGATCCGCAGGGCACGAAGACCATCTCGGCCAAGACCCATCGCTCGAGGAACGACTTCAACATCTTCGAGGGCCGCCAGGTGCGCGGCATAGCCAGCCACACGGTTTCGCAGGGCAAGCTGGTCTACGCCAACGGCGACCTGCGCGCGGTGCAGGGTGCCGGCCGCTACATCAAGCGCCCGGCCTTCGGCCCCAACTTCACCGCCGCCAAGGCCCGCTCGCAAGACCTGGCACCGACCGCCGTCGCGCGTTGAAAGGAATTGCCATGGACATGAAGACCAAGCCTGCCTTGCAAGACCTGCGCATCAACGGCCAGCGCCTCTGGGACTCGCTGATGGAGCTGGCGCAGATCGGTGCCACGCCCAAGGGCGGCGTCTGCCGCCTGACCCTGACCGACCTAGACAAGCAGGGCCGCGACCTGGTGCTGGGCTGGGCCCGCGAGGCGGGCATGACGGTCACCATCGACAAGATAGGCAACGGCTTCATGCGCCGCCCCGGCCGCAACAACGCCCTGCCCCCGGTGATGACCGGCAGCCATATCGACACCCAGCCCACCGGCGGCAAGTTCGATGGCAACTACGGAGTGCTGGCGGGCATCGAGGTTGTACGCACACTCAATGACCTTGGCATAGAGACCGAGGCGCCCATCGAGGTGGCTTTCTGGACCAACGAGGAAGGCTCGCGCTTCGTGCCGGTGATGATGGGCTCAGGCGTGTTCGCCAAGGCCTTCACGCTGGAGCACGCCTATGCCGCGACAGACACCGAAGGCAAGACGGTCAAGGGGGAACTGGAACGAATAGGCTACATCGGCGACGAAGAACCCGGCGCCCATCCCATAGGCAGCTACTTCGAGACCCACATCGAGCAAGGGCCGGTGCTGGAAGACCACGACGTCACCATCGGCGTGGTGACCGGCGTGCTGGGCATCAAGTGGTACGACTGCGTGGTCACCGGCATGGAAGCGCATGCGGGCCCCACGCCGATGGCGCTGCGCAAGGACGCGCTGCAGGTTGCTACCAAGCTCATGCAGGAAGTGGTGGCCATTGCCCACCGCTATCCGCCGCATGGCCGCGGCACGGTCGGCATGGTCCATGTGCATCCGAACAGCCGCAACGTGATACCGGGGCGTGTCAAGTTCAGCATCGACCTGCGCAACGCCACCGACGAACTGGTCGAGCGCATGGATGCAGACATCCGCAAGGCCGTGGTTGATGCCAGCGCAGAGAGTGGCCTGCCGATCACGATAGAGCTGGTGTCGCACTACCCGGCCGCGCCCTTCCATGCGGATTGTGTGGCCGCCGTCGGCAAGGCCGCGGCAGCGCTGGGCTACTCGAACATGCCGGCCGTTTCAGGCGCGGGACATGACGCCGTCTACATGGCGCGGCTGGCGCCGGCCGGGATGATCTTCATTCCCTGCAAGGACGGCATCAGCCACAACGAGATCGAGGACGCCAAGCCCGAGCACATCACCGCGGGCTGCAATGTCTTGCTGCACGCCATGCTGGAGCGCGCCGGCATCGCCGGCTAGGCAGATTCGGCCAAGCGCCGACGCATGTCGGCGTAGGCCGCGGCGATCAGCGCCTTCACGGCGCCCTCATCGATGGGCTCGCCCGGCCGCAGCTTGATGTGCCGCATGAAGCGGCCACTGCCCTCCAGCAGGCCCTGAGGATCGGGCAGTTCGGCACCGCGGAAGAAGCCCAGGTTCAGATGGGCTGTGAACACATTGACGTAGGCGAAGCCGGCGTCGCTGACACAGGCCGTGGGATGGCCGTCATGCAGCAGTTCCATCACCTCGTCGCCGCAGGCGCGGACGACGGCGAACCACTGCCCGGCCAAGGCGCCCAGTTCGCCGGCATGGGCCTCAAACCAGGCCCGCACGTCCGGGTCTTCGCGCCGGCCATCGGGGAACATCAGCAGCCGGCGTGTCAGGGCGGCGGTTTCAGCGGTCGTCGCGGTCCTTGCCATGGCCCTTGCCGTGGCCCTTGCCCTTGCCATGGCCGCGGTCGTCATCACCGCGCCGGTCGTCACGGCGGCCATCACGCCGGTCGTCCTCGCGCCAGCGGCCGGCGTCGCGGTCGTAGTGGTCGCGGTAGCGCGGCACGTATTCGCGCTCATACCAGTCGTCGCGGACGAAGTAGACCGGCACGCCACAGGCGTTGTAGTGGTGGCAATGCTTGCGCCAGTCCTTCTGGTGGCCGGGCGGCACGCGCAGGTAGATGGGCGCCGGGCGCACGGCCACGCGCTCGATGATCATCGGCTCCACGTTGTAGTAGCGCGGCTGCATGTTGCCGATATCGATGCGGCCATAGAAGCCGGGTTGGCCGATGCTGATGGACACGCCGACGTCGGCAGCCATGGCGGCCGAGGCGCCCAGCAGCATCAGGGAGGCAAGAACAAGACTGCGTTTCATGGTGGTACTCCTGTGCACGCAATTTTCAACGCCGCCATGCGCATCCGGTGGACAGGGAAACGATTCGATACGACTCGGCCTAGCGTCGTGCGATCTGCGAGCGGATCCAGTCCTGCATCCTGCGCTCCAGCAGGTCCAGCGGCAAGGCCCCCGCGCCGAGCAAGTGGTCATGGAAGGCCCGCAGGTCGAAGCGCGAGCCCAGCGCCTTCTCGGCCTGGGCCCGCAGCTCCAGCACCTTGAGCTGGCCGATCTTGTAGCCCAGGGCCTGGCCCGGCCAGGAGATGTAGCGGTCGACCTCGTTGATGATGTCGGCCTCGGCCTTGGGCGCCTTGCTCATGAAGTAGTCAATCGCCTGCTGGCGGCTCCAGCGCTTGAGGTGCAGGCCGGTGTCGACCACCAGGCGCACCGCGCGCCACATGTCGTAGCTCAGCTGGCCGAAGCGCGAGTATGGGTCCTTGTAGAGGCCCAGCTCATAGCCCAGCCGCTCGGAGTACAGCGCCCAGCCCTCGACGAAGGATGTGTAGCCGGCACGGCGGCGGAACGGCGGCAGCTCGCCCAGCTCGTTGGCCAGGGCGACCTGCAGGTGGTGGCCGGGCACGGACTCATGAACGGTCAACACCTCGATCTCCCACTTGGGCCGCACCTCGGGACGGTAGAGGTTGACGTAGTAGTAGCCGGCACGGCGGCCGTCCAGCGAGGGCGGGCTGTAGTAGGCCGTGTAGGTATGGGGCGCCGTGATGTCGGGGATGGCTCGCACGCCGAAAGGCGTGCGGTAGAGCTTGCCGAACAGCTTGGGCAGCTCGGGCTCGATCTTCTTGGCCGCCAGCACATAGGCCTCGTAGAGCTTCTGCGGCTCGCTGAAGAAATGCTGGGGATCGGTGCGCAGCCAGTTGAAGAACTCGGCACGCGTGCCCTTGTAGCCGATCTCGGCTGTCAAGCTATCCATCTCGGCCTCGATGCGCGCCACTTCCTTGAGGCCGATCTCGTGAATCTGTTCCGGCGCCAGGCTGGTGGTCGTGTAGTGCCGGGCACGGTTGGCGTAGAGCTTGCCACCCTCGGGTAGATCCCAGGCGCCGACGGTCTCCCGGCAGGCCGGCAGGTATTGCTGGCTGAAGAAGCTCGCGAAACTGCGGTAGGCCGGCAGCAGCTCCTTCTCGATCAGGGTCAGGGCCTCGGCACGCAGGGCTGCGCCCTGCTCTGCTGAGACGGACGCTGGCAGGGTCTTGAAGCGCTTGTAAAAGCTGCTGTCCTCGGGCTTGGCGAGCTGGGCCAGCAGCGAGTTCAGCTGCTCCTGCACCCGCGTCATCAGCACCCGCGGCGGCACGCGGCGTTCGGCCATGCCTTGCTGCAACAGCGCCTGGGTCTGGGCGATGTAGCGCGGCAGGGCGCGCAGCCGCGACAGCCAGTTGCGGTAGTCCTCCAGCGTCTCGAAGGGCATGTTCTCGGCCCATTCCGCCGCGGTCTGCACGCCGCCGCGCGGGCCTATGGCTTCGAGGTAGAGCTTGAACGGCGCCGCGTCCAGTTCCTCCTGCAGCTCGCGCTCGAACAGCTCATGGTTCAGCTGCTCGGCCGGCGGCAGCTTGGCCTTGGGAATGGCGCGCAAGGCGGCCAGCCGCTCGCGCACCAGCTTCAGGTCTTCCTCGATATGGGCCAGGCTCAGCTCGGGCAACTGGCCGTTGAGGCGGCGCTCGCCGTAGTAGGTGGCCGACAGCGGATCGCGTGCCAGGTCTTGCTCCCAGCTGCGCTGGAACAGCGCGTGCATCTGTTCGGTCGGCGTGGCGGCCTGGGCGCTGGACATCAGGGCAGCCAGGCTCAGCAGGCAGGGGGCGATCAATCGTCTTTTCATTGAGGCGGGCCTAGGACGGTGGCGCGGCGATGATAGGCCGCCCGAGCCTGCCATCAAGCCGGGGCAATCCGGTAGGCGCAACGCCGCGCATCGGCCAGCAGATGCTCGGTGCGTTCCACGCTCACCTGGGGCCCCAGCAGCTCGCGGAACAGCTGCAGCTCGGAGCGGCAAAAGCCCTGGCATTGGCTGGCGGCGGCGCAGATCGGGCAATGGTCCTCGATCAGCAGCCAGGCCCGGCCCTCGGCCTTCTCGATCCGCGCCAGATAGCCCTCCTCGGCGCGCAGCTCAGCCAGGCGCTGCACCTTGGCCTGCAGGCTGCGGGCGCTGCGCAGGCGTTCGCCATAAGCCACCGCCATGTCGCGCTCGCGCGCCGCAATCAATTGGTCCAGCGCCTGCTCGCCGAGCACGGCGGCGGCCTGGCGGATCAGCTGCACGGCCAGCTCGCCATGGCGATCCGGGAACCTGCCATGGCCCGATTCGGTCAACCGCCAGATGCGCCGCGGCCGGCCCGGCCCCTGGATCTCGTCGTCCGCTTCGACCAGGCCCTGCTCCTGCAGCGACTGCAGCTGCTTGTGCGCTCCCATGGGCGTGATGGCGCAGGCCGCGGCCAGCGTGGCGGCGCTCTGCGGACCGCGGCTCTTGAGCTGGTAAAGCAGGCGCTCGGCCGTCTGACCGCCCCTCATGGCCGCTGCTCCTCGCGGCGGGCCATGCGCAGCAGCAGGAGCGCGGCCGTGATGCAGGTCAGGCCACCCAGGGCCATGATCCAGCGCGTGGAGAGCAGCGAGATCAGGCCGCCGGACAGGGCCACCATCACATTGGCCAGGAAGAAGACCGTGGACAGCAGGCCCATCACCCGCCCCTGGCCGTGGACGGCGAATCGCTCCGACATCCAGGCCGGCAGCACCGCGTTGTAGAAGGCCAGCGGCACGCCCAGGCCGACGATGGCCACCACGCCGCCCCAGCCCGGCAACAGGGCCAGGGCCGTGAGCCCGAAGGAAGCCAGCAAGGCCATCACCGCAGCGCGCCGCAGGGGCCTGTGGCTGCGGGGCAGCTTGCCGGCCAGCAGGCTGGCCGAAGTCATCGCAAAGCACTGGGCCGCCGTGACCCAGGCAATGCCGGAGCTGTCCAGGCCCAGGTTCTCCAGCATCCACAGCGGCGCGAACTCGTAGAGCGAGTTGATACCGAAGCTGTAGCTCAGCTGCATTGCGAACAGCGCGGCCAACACCTTGTCCTGCTTCAACAAGCCCAGCGCCTGCTTCTCGCGCATGGCTTGCAGCAGGTTCAGCGGGCCGTCGCGATGCGGCGATGGCGGTACGGCCAGACCGAGTATCAGCAGGCAGGGAAGCATGGCCAGCCCCGCCAGCACGAAGGGCACGCCATCACCCAGCGGCAAGGTCAGCCCACCGACCAAGGGCCCTATCAGCCAGCCCATGTAGAGGCAGGCATTGAGCGCGGCGAAGGCCTGGGTGCGGTCTATGTGCTCGTGCAGGTCGGCGATCAACGCGCGGGCCACGGCGATATTGCCCTCGGTCAGCCCGGTGCCGAAGCGCGCCAGCACGAACAGCAAATACCAGCGCTGGTCCAGCGCGACGGCGGTCAGCAGGTAGCCGACCAGGTTGCAGCTCAGGGTCACGCTCAGCACGGCGCGCCGGCCGTAGCGGTCGGACAGCGGGCCCACGAACAGGCTACCGACCAGGATGCCCAGCGGATTGGCCGCCAGGGCCAGGCCCATCAGCAACTTGGGATCCAGGCCGGCGAAATGGGTGAAGCCATCGACCGGCCCACCGACAAAGATGGGCGCCAGGATGGGATAAGGCATGGCCACGCCCATGGTGCTCATCAGCGCCAGGGCACAGACCGCGAGCAGCACCAGACGCGGGTGCTTCACCGGCGCCGACGAGTTCAGCACGGCAGCCTCGCTCATTGCGCTGCTCCTTCGGCCTGCAGGCACAGGGCATAGCCCGGCCAGCCGCGATGGCGCCATTCCTCGCGCGAGGCATCGGCCAGCTTGATGCGGTGGTCGTTCAGGCTGCCGTACAGGGCCGGCAACTGCCGTTCCCAATCGGCTTCGCTGGCCTCGCCGGCATGGACCAGGGCCCAGGCCAGGGCCGGGCGGCCCATCGACACATAGCCGGCCAGCCAGGCTCGCCACAGGTGGCGCAAGACCTGGCCCTCATCCGCCTCGGGGCAGTGCACCATCAGCACGCGGACTGCATGCAGGCCCGTGACCAGGTGCAGGGCCGTGAAGTCCCGCGTCGCCAGGTAGAGCGCCAGCGAGGCTTCGGCCAGCGTGTCCAGGCTGAGCTTCGGCAGCGCGAGGTAGCGGCTGAATGCCGGCAACGCGGCGGCGGCTTGCATGTCGGTGGTGATGAGGCTGGGCTGCGGAGGAAGCTGAAAGCTCAGGCCGGCGTCGGCGCGCACCTGGTCCAGCGTGCTGCGCAGGTCCTGCGTGCCTTTTTCAGACGCCAGCTTCGGGCCTAGCGCCAGACGCTCACGCGTCCAGTAGGCCAGCGCCGCCACCTGTTCGCCGGCATGGCCAGCCTCCAGCGCATAGGCCAGCCGGATCGCTCCGTGGAAGGAGGCCGTCTCGGGCGACAACAGCAAATCCTGCAACGGCAGGCTTTGAATCGGTGCCTCGTTGGCCGGCGGCAGCAGCCTGGTCCAGTGCTGCAGATGCAGGTCCAGCGCTTGCTCGGGCGCATCGAGCCGGGCCAAGGCAGTCAGCACCATGGGCAGATGGCTGCTGAGCCTCAGTCCACTCGACTCGCGGCTGCCGCCAAAACGCAAGGACTGGTCCAGGGCCTGCTTCAAGGCCGCTTGCTCATTCAGCCGCATGGGCGCCCTCCCCCGGTTGGCTCCAGGCCGGCCCTTTGAGCTCGACCACATTGCCGTCCGGGTCGCTGACGTAGAGCGAAGGGCCCTCGCCTTCGGCCCCATAGCGCGAGCCGGCCTCGCCGATGACCACGCCGGCCTCGCTCAGTTGCTGCCGCAGGGCCTGTTCGTCGTACTCGGCAATTCGCAGCGCGAAGTGGTCGACATTGCGGCCTTCAGCGCCAGGTCCGGCACCGCCGACGCGGCCCAGCTTGCCATCCAGCGGCAGAAGGTCGATCAGCGAGTTGCCGGCGCGCACCTGGATCAGGCCAATGGCTTCCTGCCTCTTCTCCAGCGTGCAGCCCAGCAAATCGATGTAGAAATGCAGGGCCGCATCCAGATCGCGCACCCGCAGCACGATATGGTCCAGGCCCAGCGGTCGGATCTTCATGGGGCTGTCTCCTTGTCAGTGCCCGCATGATGCGCCGGATTCGGCAATTTAGAAACTTAACGTTTATAAACCACGAGCCCACCAGGCTCTTGAGAACGGGAACTTGCGATGCGCGTGAGCGACTGCAACTGGATGAGGATCGAGCAGTACCTGAAGGACGGCGGCGACCTGGCCGTGCTGCCGCTGGGCTCGGTCGAGCAGCATGCCTATCTGTCGCTGGCCGTTGATGCACTGCTCGCGGAGGCCATCGCCGTCGAGGCGGCCGAGCCACTGGGCGTGCCGGTGTTTCCGGCCCAGGCCTACGGCCACACACCGACCTACATGGCCTATCCCGGCACCATGAGCCTGAGCTTCCAGACCTTGTTGGCCGTGCTGCGGGACCTGGTGGGTTCGCTGCATCATCATGGCTTTCGCCGCGTGCTGATCGTCAACGGCCATGGCGGCAACGGCCCGGCCGCCGGCTTCAGCGCCGAGCTGCAATCGCAGCTGCCCGGACTGCAGCTGAAGTGGCACCACTGGTGGGCCGCGCCTCGCACCATGGCCTTCGTGCGCGAGCAGGACCCGCAGGCCTCGCATGCCTCCTGGATGGAGAACCTGCCGGGCCTGACGCGGCTCGCCGGGGTCACGCTACCGGAGCAACCCAAGCCCTTGGTCGACTACGGCCGCATGGCCCTGATGGATCCTGTGGCCAAACGGGCCTACCTGGGCGACGGCTGCTACGGCGGCCACTACCAAATGCCCGACGAGGTGACCCAGCAGATGTGGGCCATCGCCGTCGAGGAGACCCGGGCCGCGATCCAGGCGCCCTGGCTGATCGGACAATAGCGCCATGGCTTTTCGATCCGTCCAACTGCCCTCTTCCACCCGCGGCGGCCTGTGGCTGCAATCCATGCCCGGCCGCCTTGAGGCCTGGGGCGATTTTCTCGACGAGGCCAGGCTGCGCCAGTTGAACCTGGTCTGCTGCCTCAATCCGCTGGAGGAAGTGGCCCAGCTCTCGCCGGCCTATCACAAGGCCATCGCCGAGGGCCGCCTGCCCTTCCGCTGGCAGCATCTGCCCATGCGTGATTTCGGCCTGGGCTCGGACCCGGCGGAGTTCCGTCATGGCGTGGAGCAGCTGGCCCACAGCCTGGTGCTGGGCGAGCAGGTGCTGCTGCATTGCGCCGCCGGCATTGGCCGCACCGGCACGGTGGCGGCCTGCGCGCTCAAGCATCTGGGCGAATCGACCGAAGCCGCGCTGGCCGCGGTCCGAGCTGCCGGCTCGAATCCGCAGTCGGCGGTCCAGTCGGGCTGGATAGAACGCTTCTGACTCAGCCGGACTGGCCTGGCGGGACCCTTGCGTCCTGCGGGCCTGTGCCCGGTCAACCGACCAGATTGGCCAAGGTCAGCAAGGCCAGCAACAGCATCCACAGCACCACCGAACGCCAGACCAGGCCCACCACGCTTTGCAGATGGCCCAGTTGCAGCGGCGTGCCCGGCGTTGAGCCGGCCGCGCCCGTGGCGTCGCTGTCGCCGCCGGATTCGAAGGTCTTGCTGCGATCCGGCGTCACGCCGGGTGCCGCGCGGCCACCCAGCTGTATGCCCAGGGCACCCGCCGCCGAAGCGAGGATGATGCCCTCGTTGGCATGCATCCAGAGACTGGCATCGCGGCGCCAGCCGTTCACCGCTTCCTCGAAATTGCCGACGATGGCGAAACCAGTGGCCGTGAGCCGGGCCGGCACGTGATCAACCCAGCCGAACAGCTGGCGCGAGAGCTGCATCAGCCGCTCATTGGTCGGTGCATCGGTGGTGCGGCTCTTGAAGGCCCAGTAGCGGCTGGCGAACTCGGCCATGCGATAGAGCACGGCACCGGCCGGGCCCAGGCCCACGGTGGACAGCACGACGAACCAGAAGAACACGCCGAACACATGGCGGTGCGCGGCCAGCAGCGAATGCTCGACCACATGGCGCAGCAGCTCGGTACGCGGCAGCTCGCTGGCATCCAGGTGCCGCCAGGCCGAGAGCAGGCGTCGCGCCTCCAGCTCGTCGCCTCGCTCCAGCGCGTCACGGATGTCGGTGAAGTAGTGGCTGAACTGGCGGAAGCCCAGCGTCAGGTAGAGCGTCAGCACGGTGAACGCGAGGGCCAGCACCTCGCTGAACTGACGGATCGCGATGTGGATGATCGCGGCCAGCAGCGCCGGGCCGACGGCCGTGATGGTCCAGACCACGGTGGCATGGTGTTCACGACCCGCGTCGAAATTGCGGCCGGTCCAGCGCACCCAGGCGATCACGCCGTCGTGGACCTTGTTTCCGTGGGGCAGAGGCTTCAGCTGCTCGACCAGCAGCGCAAACAGGACCGCAAAAAAGTTCATGGCCGCCGATGATAGCGGCGCCCCGCGCTCAGGCTGAGAGGAAGCGGTAGAAATTGCGCAGCATCGCGGCCGTCGCACCCCAGATGAAGTACTCGCGTGGCAGGCCCTGTTCGTCGAGGCTGGTCCAGGGCATGGACAGGAAGCTGCGCTCGCCGCCGGCGTATTCGAAGCGATGACGACGATGGTTGGCCGGATTCATCAGGAACGCCAAGGGCACCTCGAAGGCCTCGGCCACTTCAAACGCATCGAGCTGCAATTCGATGTCGGGTTGGACCAGGGCGACGACCGGCGTCACGTGAAAGCCTGTCACGGTCACATAGACCGGCAGTTCGCCGATCACCTCGATATTGCGGCCTGCCAGGCCGATTTCTTCCTCGGTCTCGCGCAGCGCCGTAGCAATCGCATTGCCGTCCTCGGGCTCGACACGGCCACCGGGGAAGCTGATCTGGCCGGCATGGTCACGCAGATGGTCGGTCCGGCGTGTCAGCAGCAGATGCAGGCCCTGCTCATGCATCACCAAAGGCACCAGCACAGCGGCAGCGGCCGGCGGTCGGTTGGCAAACAAGCCGCCATCGCCAGGGATTTCGACCTGCCAGGACGGCGGGGAGGCAAAGCGCTCGCGCAGCGATGCCGGAGTCAGCGACCCATCGGCCACCGCGGGCAGATGGCCATCAACCGCTGTCACCGGAACGGCTTGGGGATTGAGGATGGCGGGACGAGTCATTGAGCCCAAAGGATAGGCTGGAAACGACAAAGCCGCCCGGAGGCGGCTTTGTTGAAGCGTGGCATGGCGAGTGCGTCGCCAGCTTTTGCCTGCGTTAACGGCGCCAAGGGTGCCATTAACTCCGGCGAAAGATGGCCTTAGGCCAACTTTTCCTTGATGCGAGCCGACTTGCCCGAGCGGTCGCGCAGGTAGTACAGCTTGGCACGGCGGACATCGCCACGGCGCTTGACTTCGATCGAAGCGATCAGCGGGCTGTACAGCTGGAACGTGCGCTCAACGCCTTCGCCGCTCGAGATCTTGCGGACGATGAAGCTGCTGTTCAGGCCGCGGTTGCGCTTGGCGATCACGACGCCTTCGTAGGCCTGGACGCGCTTGCGGCTGCCTTCGACGACGTTGACGCTGACGATCACGGTGTCGCCAGGGGCGAAGGCCGGGATGGTCTTGTTCAGGCGAGCAATTTCTTCTTGCTCAAGGGTTTGGATCAGGTCCATGGTTTCTCCAGGGATCTTGTCGGCGTCCTGGCCCTGACCGTCGACGCGACGGCAGTTTGCCTGTGGTGTACGCCGAAAGCCCGGCGTCTCTCAACCCGACAGAGGATCGAAAAGCCCGCCATTATAGCCACAAAGCTCAGGCCGGCGTTCAGGCCCCGCCAGATCGGGTCTGCAGCGCCTGCAGAAAGGCCTCGTCCTTGCGGCTCAGGCGCCCTGCCGCCCTGGCCGCCACGATCAGATCGGGCCGCAGAGCCTGCGTGCGCTCCAGGGAGCGCTCCCGGCGCCAGCGGGCAATCTCGGCATGGTGGCCGGACAGCAGTACCGGAGGAACCTGCAAGTCCTCAGCCTGGTCCGGCAGACCGCTCAGCAGTTCCGGCCGGCTGTAGTGAGGGCAGTCGAGGAGCCCATCCGAGAAGCTGTCTTGCTGGTGCGAAGCCGCATCATTCAGAACACCGGGCTGCAAACGGGCGATGCCGTCCAAGAGGGCCAGCGCAGGCAATTCGCCACCAGACAGAACGAAATCGCCCAGACTCAGCTCCAGCGTTACGTGTCGATCGAGGAACCGCTGGTCTATGCCTTCATAACGGCCGCAGATCAGGATGCCTCCTGCCCCTGCCGCTAATTCCTGCATCAGGGCCTGGTCCATGCGTCGGCCGGTCGGACTGAAATGAATGACAGCTGGGGCAGCACCTGCATCGACTTGCGCTTCGGCCCGCGCAGCCTTGGCAGCAGCGAGGGCGCGCTCCAGCGGCTCGACCAACATCACCATGCCGGGCCCGCCGCCGAAGGGGCGGTCGTCGACACGGCGGTAGTTGTCCTCGGCGAAGTCCCGCAGTTGCCAGAGCTGCACATCGACTTGACGACTCTCGAAGGCGCGACGAGTCACACCGCTGGCCAGATGCGGTCCGAACAACTCGGGAAACAGGGTGATCAGATCGAAGCGCATGGCGCTCGCGAAGCCGGGTGCGGCTTAGAAATCCAGGCCCCAGTCGACGCTGATGCGTCGCTCGGCCAAGTCCACGTCATCAACAAAGGCCGACACGAAGGGGATGAGCTTTTCCTGGTCGGGCTTGAGCGGCGCCTGCAGGCCTGGCGGTGCGATTCGCAGCACGGAATGCGGGCCTGTATCGAGCAGACCTATGACCTCGCCCAAGGCCTCGCCTTGGCGGTTGACGACATTGAGACCGATCAGGTCGACCCAATAGAACTCGTCGGGATCAGCTTTGGGAAAGGCAGCACGCGAGATGAAGATGCGTGCGCCGCGCAGCGCCTCGGCGGCGTTGCGATCCGAGACGCCTTCGACGTTGGCAACAATGCCATCGCCGTGGTCACGGACAGAAAGAATCTTGAGCAGCGGCGGCACAGGCTGGGCCTTGGCCGTCGGCAGCGTCGTCTCGGCGGGCTTCAGGAACCAGCGCCGCGACGAGAAGAGCGCCTGGGCATCGTTTGAATAGGCCTGGACCTTGATCCAGCCCTTGATGCCCCAGGCGTCTAGCAGGCGTCCGACTTCGATTGCGTCAGCCGGCCAACCACCTTCGAGAGGGGTCGGCTCAGGCTTGCGTTCGGCGTCGGACACCTGGGAGGCCAATTAGGCGGTAGCCTTCTTGGTGGCGACGTCGACCAGGCGGGCGACGGCGGGCGACAGCTGGGCGCCGACACCGGTCCAGTAGCTGACGCGGTCCAGAGCGACGCGCAGCGACTCGGCAGCACCGGAGGCGACGGGGTTGTAGAAACCCACGCGCTCGATGAAGCGGCCGTCACGGCGGTTCTGGCTGTTGGCCACGACGATGTTGTAGAAGGGGCGCTTCTTGGAGCCGCCACGTGCCATACGAATCACAACCATGATTGTTCCTAAATATTCAGAGCAACCACCGCACCAGGAGACACTCAGGGCAAGCAGTTCGGTTTGATGCAGGCCCGACAATCTGATCCGGACCTTGCACCGTAGGTGGCGCTGTAGATACGCCAGCCACCACGGCTGACCAGCACCAGAACCCGGCATTATAGACTCGGCCGGTCAAAATCCTGCCAATGAGTACAGAAATCTCTTCTACGCCCACCGCAACCGGCCTGCTGATACGCCCCAGCACCGAGGCCGACCTGTCCGCCATCCAGGCGATCTACCAGCATGCCGTGCTTCATGGCACGGGCACTTTCGAGACCGAAGCGCCCGACGTCGCCGAAATGGCTCGCCGTCGCGGCGAAGTCCTGGGGCGCGGCCTGCCCTACCTGGTGGCAGAGAGCCAGGGCCGAATCCTGGGCTACGCCTACGCCAACTACTTCCGCCCTCGCCTGGCCTACCGCTTCTGCCTGGAAGATTCGATCTACCTGCATCCGGACAGCCAAGGCCTGGGCATAGGCAAGCTGATGCTGGCCGAGCTGATCGCCCGTTGCGAGGCGCTGGGCGCCCGGCAGATGCTGGCCGTGATCGGCGACTCGCAGAACCGCGGATCGATTGGGGTCCATCGCGCCCTGGGATTCGAGGACACCGGCATCCTCAAGAGCTCGGGCTGGAAGTTCGGCCGCTGGCTCGACGTGGTGCTGATGCAGCGCCAGCTGGGTCAAGGCGATGGCAACTCTCCCGAGGCGCCGAAACCATGAGCTTGTACAAATCGAAGACGGCCGCCACCTGGCTGGCCCTGGGCCTGGGCGCCTTCGGCCTGCATCGACTCTACGTCCATGGCCTCAAGGACAAACTGGCCTGGCTGCACCCATGGCCCACCCTGGTCGGCGTGTACGGCATCCAGCGCATGGATCAGCTCGGCCAGGACGACCGGCTCGCCTGGGTGCTGATGCCCATCCTGGGGCTGATGCTGAGCTACGCCATGCTCAACGGCATCATCTATGGCCTGACGCCGGACGAACGCTGGGATGCGCAGCACAACCCGGGCCAGGCCGGCCGCCAGACCGGCTGGGGTGCCGTCATTGGCGTGATCGCCTGCCTGATGATAGGCGGCGCGGTCTTGATGACCACGATTGCGTTCAGCGCCCAGCGCTACTTTGAAAGCCAGGTCGAGGCAGCCCAGAGCATCAGTCAATAGGCCGCCAGCAGGAATAGAAAAGGCCCGCTTGAAGCGGGCCTCTTTCATTGGAGCCTGGCGGGCTTCAGAACATCGTGAAGCTGAGCCAGTAGCAGACGCCGGCCATGAAGGCCGACGCCGGGATCGTGAAGATCCAGGCCCAGACGATGTTGCCGGCCACGCCCCAGCGGACGGCCGACACGCGCTGCACCGAACCCACACCGACGATGGCGCCGGTGATCGTGTGCGTGGTCGAGACCGGGATGCCCATGGCCGAGGCCAGGAACAGGGTCATCGCGCCACCGGTCTCGGCGCAGAAACCGCCGACCGGCTTGAGCTTGGTGATCTTCTGTCCCATGGTCTTGACGATGCGCCAGCCGCCGAACATGGTGCCCGCGCCGATGGCAGCGAAGCAGGCCCAGATCACCCAGGCGGGCGGTGCCTTGGCATCGGCCGACACATGGCCGGTGGCGATCAGCAGCATCCAGATGATGCCTATGGTCTTCTGCGCGTCATTGCTGCCGTGGCCGGCGCTGTAGAGGCCGGCCGAAACCAGCTGCAAGCGACGGAACCAGCCGTCCACCTTCAAGGGCGGCGTGCGGCGGAAGATCCAGGCCACCGCCACCATCAGCAGCGAGCCCAGGATGAAGCCGAGCAGCGGCGACACCACGATGAAGGCGACCGTGCGCATGATGCCAGAGGCGATCAGGGCGCTGGCACCGGACTTGGCGATCACGGCGCCCACGATGCCGCCCATCAGCGCATGGGAGGAGCTCGAAGGGATGCCGTACCACCAGGTGATCACGTTCCAGGTCAATGCGCCGACCAGGGCGCCGAACACCACGTGATGGTCAACCACGCCAGCCTGGACGAAGCCCTTGCCGACCGTGGCAGCCACCCCGTAGTTGCTCATCCCGAAGATGACCACGAAGTTGAAGAAGGCGGCAAACAGCACCGCCTGCTGCGGCTTCAGCACGCCGGTGGAAACCACCGTGGCGATCGAGTTCGCCGCGTCGTGAAAGCCGTTCATGAAGTCGAACATCACTGCCAGCACGACCAGCAGCGTGACGACCCACAGGGCAACCTGTACCGATTCCATCTGCGGACTCGATCAGGAGTTCTCGAGGACGATGCCCTCGATCAGGTTGGCCACGTCTTCGCAGCGGTCCGAGATCGATTCCAGCTGTTCGTAGATCGCCTTCAGCTTGATCAGCTCGCGCACGTCGTCCTGCTCGCGGAACAGCTTGGACATGGCGGCACGCATCACGCGATCCGCATCGCTTTCCAGCTTGTCGATTTCCTCGCAGGTCTTGATGGCGGCCTCGGCCGTCTTGGGCTCGCTGAGCTTGGACAGCAGGGTCACGGCATGCTGGACGCGCTCGCAGCACTTGGCCGACAGGTCGCCCAGCCGCAGCACTTCCTCGGGGATGGAGCGCACGTCGTACAGCGACATGGTCTCGCTGGAGTCCTGCAGCAGGTCCAGGATGTCATCCATCGCATTGATCAGACCATGGATCTGCTCGCGGTCGATGGGCGTGATGAACGTGCGGTGCAGCAGGCGGTTCACCTCGGCGGTGATGCGGTCGGCCTGGTGCTCCGCGGAATCCACCTCGGCCGCGTACTTCTCACGCAGCGTGGCGTCGCCGTAATTCTGGATCATCAGCATAAAGGCGCGCGCGCCTTCGACGATCTGGGTTCCATGCTGATTGAACAGCTCGAAAAAATTGCCCTCGCGGGGCAGCAGCTTGCCAAAGAACATGGAGACTCCTGTGTGCGGTTCCGGGCCCGGTGGCCCGCCATCACTTCTATTGCAACGACTTGGGGGATTTGATTGTCATCACCGCGTCATGCGCGGCACGGGCGAGAGTGTAATCGGGAGGCGTTCAATAGCCTGCCCGTCCGTCGCCGCCAGATGGGACCGAAGATTCCCCAATTCCGGGATCTGCAAGTCGGGCGACAGCTCCAGCAGGGGCTGAAGCACAAAGGCGCGCAGGTGGAGCCGTGGGTGCGGCAGGCTCAGCCTGGCCGTTTCGACACGGGCCTGGCCCTGCAACAGCAGGTCCAGATCCAGGGTGCGGGGCGCATGGCGATAGGGCCGTTCGCGCCCCTGCTCCAGCTCGATGGCCAACAAGGCATCAAGCAGGGTTTCGGGTGTCAGCCGGGTTTCGAGCAGGGCCACGGCATTGAGGAAGTCCGGGCCACCGGCATCGACAGGCGCACTGCGGTAGGCGCCCGAGACGGCTAGCAGCCTTGTGTCAGGCAAGGCCGCGAGTGCCGCCAGCGCCTGTTCCAGCGCCAGCCGGGTATCGCCCAGATTGGCGCCCAGGCCAATGTAGGCGAGCTCGCTCATCGTCAGTCTTGGCTGGGGGTGCCGCCCGCGCCTTCAGCACGGCGCGCACCGGAGGGGCGACGACGGCGGCGGCGCTTCTTGGCCGGCGCACTGCCGCCCTCCTCGCCGCCCAGCTCGTCATCAGTCGGCTTTGCGGCGGCCGGCGACTGCTGGGAATCCTTGCGCGGCTGGGGCTTGGCGACCCGGCGCTGCTTGCTGTCCTTCTCGCGGGCATCGGCCAGCAGCGCCTCGCGCTCCTCATCGCTGCCGAGGGCGAAATCCTCCCACCAGTCGGCCAGGGCCGGATCGACCTCGCCAACATCGGCCCGCAGCCGCAGGAAGTCGAAGCCGGCGCGGTAGCGAGGCTGCTCGACCAGGCTGAACACCCCGCTGCCGCTGCGGCGCTCGAAGCGCGGCTGCATCATCCAGATCTCGCGCATATCCGCCGCCAGCTTGCCGCGGCCCGAGATGTCGCCGATGCGCGCATCGAATGCGGCATCAATCGCCTGCTGCAGGGCCGGGATGGCCGGCTCGCCAGCCTCACGGGCCTTGGTCCAGCGGTCCAGCACCTCGTGCCAAAGCATGCAGGCCAGCATGAAGCTGGGCGAAACGCCACGGCCCTCGGCCACCCGGCGGTCCGTGTCCTCGAAAGCCTGGCGGACGAAGTTGCCGCGGGTGCCGGCCGGCAGATTGCCATCGGCATCCAGCATCGCATCCAGTATGGGGAAGACGCCGCGGGCCAGGCCCAGCTTGCGCAACTGCTCCAGGCTCGCCAGCGAATGGCCGGTCTGCAGCAGCTTGATCATCTCGTCGAACAGGCGCGAGGCCGGCACATTGGCCAGCAAGGGCACGCTGGCCTTGACCGGCGCCTTGGTCTTGGCCTCCAGCTCGAAGCCCAGCTTGGCGGCAAAGCGCACGGCACGGATCAGGCGCACCGGGTCCTCGCGATAGCGCGTTGCCGGGTCGCCAATCATGCGCAACACGTGCTTGCGGGCATCGGCCAGGCCGCCGTGATAATCCACCACCACCTGGCGCTGGGGTTCGTAGTACATGGCGTTGACCGTGAAGTCACGGCGAGCAGCATCCTCGATCTGCGGGCCCCAGACGTTGTCGCGCAGCACCCGGCCTTCGGCGTCCACCACATGGGCCTTGCCGGCCAGTTCGGCCTTGGAGGTCTTCTCGTTGCCGGTGACCTGCTCGGCGCCTTCGGCCGTGGGCAGAGCCCGGAAAGTCGAGACCTCGATCACCTCATGCTCGCGACCGCGGCCATAGACCACATGGACGATGCGGAAGCGCCGGCCGATGATGAAGGCGCGCCGGAACAGGCTCTTGACCTGCTCGGGCGTGGCATCGGTGGCCACGTCGAAATCCTTGGGCCGCTGGCCCAGCAGCAGGTCGCGCACCGCGCCGCCGACGATGTAGGCCTCATGCCCCGCCTCGGTCAGCGTCTGCACCACGCGCACGGCGCGCTCGTCCAGCAACTGGGGGTCGATGCCATGCTCGGCGGCCTGGATCTCGACCCGCTTGCCCAGCTTGGGGGTCCCGTTGGCGGGCTTGCCCAGCAGCTTGTCGATGAATTTCTTGATCATGCGAAGAGTTTCAGAATGGGCCAACCGCGCTCGCGGGCAACCGCCTCCAGCGCCGGCGTCGGGTTGGTCGCCACCGGGTGGCTGACTTGTTCCAGCAGCGGCAGGTCATTGGTCGAATCGCTATAGAAGCTGATCCGCTCGAAGTCCTGCCAGGACTTGCCCTGCTCTGCCAGCCAATCACGCACCCGGCTGATCTTGCCGGCCTGGAACGAAGGCACACCGTCGATGTGGCCGGTATAGCGGCCGGCCGCATCGCGCTGCAGCCGCACCGCGATCAGGTGTTCGACACCGAAGGCCGCCGCGATGGGCGCCGTGACGAACTCGTTGGTCGCGGTGACTACGGCCACCAGGTCCCCTGCGTCTTGATGCTGGCGCACCAGGGCGCGCGCATTGTCGCGCATCAGCGGCGCCATCACCTCGGCCATGAAGCGGACCCGGGCGGCCTCGGCCTCGGCCGGCTCCCGCGAACGCCAGACCGAGGTGGCGAATTCGATATAGGCATCGACATCCAGCTCGCCCCGCTGGTACTGGGCGTAGAACTCGTCATTGCGGGCCGCCCAGGCGGCGCCGTCGGCCCAGCCTATGCGGACCATGAACTCGCCGAAGGCATGGTCGGAATCCTGCGGGATCAGGGTGCCGTCGAGGTCGAACAGGGTCAGGTTCATGGGGCGGGTGTGGAATCTTGAGGGCTCTCGTCGGCCAGCATCTGGCGCAGCAGGGGCACGGTCACGGCCCGCTTGTGGGCCAGGGCGAACTCGTCCAGCCGATCTAGCAACTTCATCAGGTGCTTGAGATCGCGGGCGAAGCGGGTCAGCAGGTAGTCCATCACCTCGTCGCCCAGGAAGATGCCACGGCGGTCAGCCTCCCGGCGCAGGGCGGAACGGGTTTCGGCCTCCGACAGCGGCTGCAGCGCAAAGGTCGGACCCCAGCCGAGCCGGGTCCGCAGGTCCTCGCGCAGTTCCAGGTCCACCGGTGGCGCCGAACCGGCAGCGACCACGGCCAGGCCCTGGGTGGCCGCCTCGACGAACAAGGTGAAGGCCGCATGCTGCTGGCCGGCATCGAAGCGGTCGCAGTCGTCGAGCAGCAGCAGCGAAGGTTGAGCCGGCAGGTCCCATGGCAGGATGGTGTCGGCGTCGTACCAGCCGACCTGGGCGCCCGCGGTCTGCCAGGCCTGGGCCAGGGCACGCAGGCAATGGGTCTTGCCGCTGCCCGGCGGGCCCCAGAGGAAGACCGGCGGCGCCCCCACAGCCAGCTGGCGCAGCTGAGCCAGCAGGCCGGAGTTGGCACCGGGCACGAAGTTATCGAAGGTGAACTCGGGATCAGGCGCGATGGCCAGCGGAATCTGCTTCAACAAGACAAGAACTCACTCATCAGCCCTGGTACAGCGGACTGTCCAGATAGGCATTGCGGGTGCGGCGCCAGGCCACGACCCCCAGGGCACTCAGCGGCAACGCTATCAGCACGCCGACGAAGCCGAACAAATGGCCAAAGGCCAGCAGCGCAAAGATCACCATCAGCGGCGACAGGCCTATGCGCTCGCCGACCAGTCGCGGTGTCAGGAAAAAGCCCTCGACCAGTTGCCCCAGGCCAAAGACCACGGCCACGGCCAGCACGCCGTACAGGCTGGCGAACTGCAGCACGCCGGCCAGCAGGGCCAGCAGCAGGCCCAGGCCGAAGCCCAGGTAGGGAATGAAGACGGCCAGGCCGGTGAACACGCCAATCGGCAGGGCCAGGTCGAACCCAGCCAGCGCCAGACCCACGCTGTAGAAGACCGCCAGTGCCGCCATCACCATCAGCTGGCCGCGCAGGTACTGGCCCAGCATCTGGTCGCATTCGGACAGAAAGCCGCCGACCGGCTCGCGAAAGCGCGGTGGCACCAGGCTCCAGGCCCGTTCGACCAGTTGGGGCCAGTCGTTCAGCACATAGAACACCACCACCGGCAGCAGCACCAGATTGCCCACCAGAGTCAGCAGCAGGCTGCCGCCGATGCGGGCCGAGCTCAGCGCCGTGCCCAGCCAGTCTTCCAGATTGGCGTCCAGATACTTCAGCACGAAGGCCTTGATGCTGGGCACGTCGAGCGAAACCTGGATGCCGAACTGCTTGAGCCAGGGCGCGAGATGGGTATTGGCTTGCTGGGCAAGCACGGGGATCTGCTCGCGCAGCAGCGGCAGCTCCTTGCTCAGGATGGGCACGATCAGCAGCGCAATAGCCAGCAGCACCAGCACCGCCCCTACCTCGACCAGTGCCACGGCCAACACGCGCGGCACGCGGCGGCGGGTCAGCCTTTCGACCAGCGGCTGCAGCGCGTAGGCCAGGACGGCCGCCGCGATGAACGGGGCGAGCACCGGCTTGAGCAGCCAGATCAGCGCCAGGCCGACCAGGGCCAGGCCTATCCAGGCCAGGGTCAGGCGTTGGCGATGGCTGAGTTTCATTCAGGGAGGGGCTGGCGCCCGAGAGGAAAGTCGGCGCCGATTCTATGTGCGGGGCTCAATGCAGAGCCGGGCCGTCGCGGCGCCGCAGGGCGTCGAGGCGCTGGCGTTGTTCGGCGCGGTCTGGCGCCTGCTCTGCCCGGTCCAGATAGAACTCGAGGTCGGCAGCCGCAGCACTCCAGTGACCCAGCGCTTCTAGCACCAGGGACCTGTCGCGGCGCTCGGTCAGCTCGTCCGGCAACAGCAGCACCAGACGCTGCTGCACCGGCAGCAAACGGTCCCAGTCGCTCTGGGCACGATGGATTTCCTTCAGATTCCGCAGCATCCTCGCCAGCACTTGACGGGGCGATGCCGGCTGCAGGAACAGCTCAAGGGGTAGCTCCACATCGCCGGCCAGGCCGGCGCTCTGGCGGTAGGGCTGCAGGGCCTCGTCCAGTTCGTTGCGCGACAGCGAACGGCCGCTGAACGGGTCCAGCATCACCTCGCCCTGCGACAGGTGCAGCTTGACCAGGAAATGCCCCGGAAACGCCACGCCTCGCGCCTGCAGCCCGACTTGACTGGCCAGTTCCAGATAGATCACGGCCAGCGTGATGGGAATACCGCGGCGCGTCGCCAGCACATGGTGGACGTAGCTGTTGCCGGCCTCGTAGTAGTTGTTCACGTTGCCGGCAAAGCCCAGCTCGGTGTGGAAATAACGATTCAGGGCACGCAGGCGGTGAGCACTGGGCGCATCGGCCGGCAGACGCTGCAAGAGCCGGCGGGCCAGGGTGTCGATCTCGGCCTGGACGGCCTGCACGTCGAGCTGGGGGAATTCGTCCTGGCCGATGGCGATGGCCGCCTCCAGCAGATTGATGCTCGCGTCATCGGCCACCAGGCTGGCGAAATACTCCAGAGCCGAGGGCGCATGCAGACGCAGCGACGAAGTCATGGCCCGAGTGTAGAGAGGATCAGCCGCGCCGCACAAATTGGCGCAGCTTCAGGCCGCTCAGCAGCAGCACCGCGAAATAGAGCAAGGCCGAAGCCGTCAGGCTGCCGGCCATTGCCAGGGCCCGCAGCACGCCGCTCTGTCCCAGGGCCAGCCAGTCGATGCGCGTGGCCAGCAGGTATTGCAAGCCACCCATGGCCGCACTGGCCATCAGCACGCGGAAGGAAAACAGCATCCAGCCGGGCAGCGGCTTGTAGCTGCCTCGACGGCGCAAGCCCCACAGCAGCAGACCGGCGTTGAGCATCGCGCCCATGCCTATGGACAAGGTCAGGCCCGCCGCGCCCAGCTTGGGCACGAAGACGGCATTGAGCAACTGGGTCAGGACCAGCACACCGACGGCGATCTTCACCGGCGTGCGCGTGTCCTGCTTGGCGTAGTAGCCCGGTGCCAGCACCTTGATGGCCACCAGCCCCATCAACCCCGCCCCGTAGCCCATGACCGCGCGCGCCGTGTTTTCCACGTCCAGCGCCTTGAACTTCTTGTAGTGGTAAAGCACAGCCACCATGGGTTCAGGGAACACGAGCAGGGCCACGGCGCAGGGCAGGCCGAACAGCAACACAAGGCGCAGGCCCCAGTCAAGCAGGTCGGAATAGCCTTGCCCTTCCCCCTTGGCCTGGGCCGCCGACAACTGAGGCGTCAGCACCACGCCCAGTGCCACGCCCAGCAAAGCGATGGGGAATTCCATCAAGCGATCAGCCAGGCTGACCCAGGTGGCCACGCCTTCGCCAATGAAGGTCGAAATCTGCGTGTTGATCATCAGCGACAGTTGGGCCACCGAGACGCCCAGCAAGGCAGGGGCCATCTGTGCCAGCACCTGCCGGACACCGCTCTGGCGCCAGGCTGCCGCCACGCTGGAAGGCCGCCAGCCAATGCGCGGCAGCACGCCGAGTCGCCGCAATGCCGGCCACTGGACGGCCAGCTGCAACATCCCCCCCAGCATGACGCCTATGGCGAGGGCATAAATGGGCTGGTAGCCCCACGTCTGCAGCCTTGGCACCAACAGCCAGGCCGCACCGATCACGGAGATGTTTAGCAGCACCGGTGTTGCCGCCGGCACCATGAACCGCCGCCAGGTATTCAGGATGCCAGCCGACAGCGCTACCAAGGACATGCAGCCTATGTAGGGGAACATCCAGCGGGTCATCACGATAGAGGCTTCGCGGCCCGGCTCGGTCAGGCCGGCGCCCAGCATCCACACAAGCACTGGGGCACCGACGACGCCGAGAATGCAGGTCAGCAGCAACGCCCAGACCAGCACCGTAGCGACGGCATCGATCAGTTCCCGAGTCGCTTCATCGCCCTCCTTGGCTCGCGTTGCTGCCAGCACAGGTACGAAGGCTTGCGAGAAAGCACCCTCGGCGAACAGGCGTCGCAGCAGATTGGGAATCCGGAAAGCGACCTGGAAAGCATCGGTCAGTGCCGAGGCTCCGAAGAAGGCGGCGACCAGACTCTCGCGCAGCAGGCCGGTGATTCGCGATGCCAGGGTCAGGACGGAGACGGTCGAGGCGACGCGCAGCAGATTCATCGGGACGTGGGTCGACGCGGGTGAAAGGCGCCGCATTATCAGCGCAGTGCCAGGTCTGGCCCGGCGCTCTTACCATCGAATCATAAAAGTGCTATACTCGCCGTCTTTGCACCAACTGGGTAGATTCACAGCATGGCAACCTCTTCCAAAGCTAAGAAGAAAACCGTCCGTCTGGCATCGGGCCGCAAGCGCGCTCGCCAGGACGTCAAGCTGAACGCCGCCAACACGGCTCTGCGCTCCAAATTCCGCACGGTCATCAAGAACGTGCAAAAGGCCGTGGTCGCTGGCGACAAGCCCAAGGCCGCCGAACTGTTCAAGACCGCCCAAGCTGTCATCGACTCGGTCGCCGACAAGGGCATCTTCCACAAGAACAAGGCCGCTCGTCACAAGAGCCGCCTGTCCGCCAAGATCAAGGCGCTGGCCGCCTAATAACCAATCCAGCTCTGGTGCAATCAAAAAGCCCGCGCAAGCGGGCTTTTTGTATTTTGGGTCACCAAGTTCATGCAGGCCTCACCCATGCAGGATGCGCTGCGATATCCATTCCGACACCGCATTGGCGACCCAGGGGGCGTCGTCCAGCGGCAGTTCATGTCCGGCTGCCGTATGCATGCGAAGCGGCACTCCCCAAGTCCTGCTTAGTGTCTGGGAACAACGCCAATCGACCATGCCATCGCCCAGGCTGCAAAGCAGCAACATCGGTGCCTGGGGCTTGGCATGGCTGGCTTTGAAGGTGGCGGCAGCGAGCAACTGACGGCAGGTCGTGCCAAACCCAATCCTGGGGCGCCGATTCGGTGGCGGCGCGGACAAGCGAACCTCGGGCGTCGATGGCCCCAAGCCCAGCAACTGCAGGAACTCCAGCGGCTTCAAGCGCCGAAGCATTGGCGTGAACGGTCGCAATCTGGCATTGACCAAGACGGCCGCCCCAACCTCTTCCGGGTACCGAGCGACCCAGTCGCTGACGACCAGCACACCCAGCGACATTGCCAGCAAGTGCACCGGTGATATCACCCCCAGACGCTTCAGTTCGGCGCGGCAGGCGTCAACCAGGGCCGCGATACTGGAAGGGCTGGTCTGCCGACGCAAGGCACCATGTCCGGGCAGGTCCAGGACAAGCACGCGCGCACCTGGCTGCAAGCGCGCCATCTCTTTGACAAAGACGTTGGGGAAGTCGCCCCAACTGCCACCCGTGCGCGTCAATCCGCGGAGCAGGACCCAGGTCACGGACGGCATCCCTGCATCGATGGCTTGGTGTTGGTCGGCAAAGGGCAGCATTGCCGCAAGGTTAGCGCATACCCTCGCGCGAACAGGCTGCCAACCCACTCAGTTGTGGCTTCGGCCAAACCCTAGGTGACAGCCTCAGCTCGACTTGTCGCCAGTGCCTTCCGGCAGCAGGCAGGCCTCGGCAACCTGCAATTGGTTGTCCCGCGCAAAGTTCATGACGAAATCCCAGGCCATCGGTTCGATGGCCTTGAGTTCCTCATTGACGATCACGCACTTGATGCCATTGATCACGCGAGGCACGCAATAGGGCGAGTAGCCAATATAAGCGCCGATGCCGCCCTTTGCGCCGCCAGGGCGGAAACAAGACATCGCGCCTGCCAGCCGCTCGGCCCAGTCGCTGGGCCGGAAGGTACGCCCTTCCAGGGTGATTCCCTGGATGAACACTTCGCGCGGTTTGGGCGGCAGACTCATGGGCTCGGTGGCGGGAACTTGCACCTCGGAGCGTCAGGCTCGCGAGGCAAAGCCGCTATTGTGCCTTGTTGCGGCGCAGCAAGCGCACAACAAAGTCATGCCGCTCGATTGACATAGCGCACGACCAAGGGCGCCTCCAGGGGGCGACCCTTAGAATCGTCGGCCGACCTGGGTCCCCAGGTTCGCACGCCCCTACTGCCTTGTTTTCCTTGCACTGGAGAGTCGATGAACGCCCCCGTCCCGTCCGCCGAGCCGCATGTGATGCAGACCTACGGCCGCCTGCCCATTGCGCTGTCGCATGGCCAAGGCTGCTGGGTCTGGGACACGAACGGCCGACGATACCTGGACGGCCTGGGCGGCATCGCCGTCAACACCCTGGGCCACGGCCATCCGCGCCTGGTGCCGGCGCTTCAAGAACAGGTCGCCAAGCTGATCCACACCAGCAACTACTACCTGGTGCCGCTGCAAGAACAGCTCGCCGCCAAGCTGGTGCAGATCTCGGGCATGAGCAATGTCTTCTTCTGCAACTCCGGGCTGGAAGCCAACGAGGCCGCACTGAAGATCGCGCGCAAGTACGGCCATGACCGTGGCAATGCGAACCCCGAGGTCATCGTCTTCGAGAAGGCCTTCCACGGCCGCTCCATCGCCACCCTGTCGGCCACCGCAAATCCCAAGATCCACGCCGGCTTTGGCCCGCTGGTGCAAGGCTTCGTGCGCGTGCCGCTGAACGACATCGCCGCCGTCGAGAAGGCCCTGGTCGAGCATCCCAACGTGACGGCCATCTTCCTGGAAACCATTCAGGGCGAAGGCGGCGTCAACCCCGCCCGCATCGAATTCCTGCAGGGCCTGCGCCGTGTCTGCGACCAGCACGACATCCTGCTGATGCTGGACGAAGTGCAGTGCGGCATCGGTCGCACCGGCAAGTGGTTCGCCCACCAATGGGCGGGCATCGTTCCTGACGTGATGCCGCTGGCAAAGGGCCTGGGCTCGGGCGTGCCGGTGGGCGCGGTGGTCTGCGGGCCGCGTGCGGCCCATGTGATGCAGCCGGGCAACCATGGAACGACCTTCGGCGGCAACCCGCTGGCCATGCGCGCGGGCGTCGAGACCTTGAAGATCATGGAAGAAGACAAGCTGCTGGAGAGCGCCGCCAAGGTTGGCGGTGAGCTGATGGCGGCGCTGAAGGCCGGCCTCGCTGGCGTCGAAGGCGTGGTCGAAGTGCGCGGCCAGGGCCTGATGCTGGGCATCGAGCTCGACCGTCCGGCCGGTGCCCTGCTCGCCCAGGCGGCCGAAGCCGGCCTGATGATCAGCGTCACGGCCGACAAGGTCATTCGCCTGGTTCCTGCCCTGATCCTGACGAGCGACGAGGCCGCCCAGATCGCTGCCATCCTGGTTCCGCTGATCAAGGCCTTCCTGGCCCAGCCCAAGGCATGAAGCCGGGGGACAGCCTGATGCGCCACTACCTGCAGTTCAAGGACCTGCGGGCCGAGGAATACGGCCACCTGTTCGAGCGCGCCGCCATCATCAAGCGGCGCTTCAAGAACTACGAGAAGTACCAGCCGCTGCAGGATCGAACGCTGGCCATGATCTTCGAGAAGGCCAGCACCCGCACCCGCGTGAGCTTCGAGGCCGGCATGTACCAGATGGGCGGCTCGGTCGTGCACCTGACGACCGGCGACAGCCAGCTGGGCCGCGCCGAGCCCATCGAAGACAGCGCCCGCGTGATCAGCCGCATGGTCGACATTGTGATGATCCGCACCTATGAGCAGACCAAGCTCGAGCGCTTTGCGGCCCATTCGCGCGTGCCGGTCATCAATGGCCTGACCAACGAGTACCACCCCTGCCAGATCCTGGCCGACCTGTTCACCTTCATTGAAGCGCGCGGCATGGACCGCCGAGGCGCGATTGATATGGACTGCCTCAAGGGCCGGGTGGTCGCCTGGGTCGGCGACGGCAACAACATGGCCAACACCTGGCTGCAGGCGGCCGAGATCCTGGGCTTCACTATCCACGTCAGCACGCCCAGCGGCTACGAGGTCGACCCGGCCGTGGCCGGCATCAAGGATTCGTCCTGCTACAAGGTCTTCAAGGACCCGATGGATGCCTGCCGCAGCGCCGACCTGGTGACGACCGATGTCTGGACCAGCATGGGCTACGAGGCCGAGAACGAGGCCCGCCGCGCCGCGTTCGCCGACTGGTGCGTTGACGCCGAGATGATGGCCGTGGCCAAGCCCGACGCGCTATTCATGCACTGCCTGCCGGCCCATCGCGGCGAAGAGGTCTCGGCCGACGTGATCGACGGCCCCCAGTCCGTGGTCTGGGACGAGGCAGAGAATCGCATGCACGTGCAAAAGGCACTCATGGAGTACCTGCTGCTCGGCAGGATCGGCTGACTACCGCGGCCTGAAGCTCTCGGCCAGCACGCTGGCCGGGTAGTAGCGCTGGAAGGCCTTCCAGACCTCGCCATTGCGACCGGCCTTGTCGATCAAGTCCTTCAGCTGATTGCGATCGATTGCGCTGAGGGCCGACTTGGAAAGGTAGACGCCACTCTCGCCCCAGGGCAGTTCATCGACCGGTTCAATGCGTATCCGGCTGACCAGGGCCTTGAGTCGGGCGTCATTCTGCAGCGCACCGGTAAAGATGCTCGGCGCCATCACGGTCAGGTCGGCCATGCCAAGACTCAGCATGCGGGCCACTTCGGTGGCGTCGACCGCCTGACTGAGCCGTCCCTGGGTTCCGAGTTCCTTGGCCAGCCCCTGGTAGGCCTCGCCATAGTCAAAGCCACGCACCAGCACCACGCGCAGTTCGCGCCGCCTCAGCAACTCGTCCAGCGAGCGCAAGGCCGGGCGATCCTTGTCCATCGATATCAGCGTGGGCCGGCTGCGCACCATGGGCACGAAAAAGCCCAGTTCATCACGACGCGGCGTCCGTGAAGCCGGCATCAGCAGGTCGGCCTGGCCGGCTTCGAACATCAGCTCCAGCCGCGCCCGAGGCACGATGGAGAATTCGAAACGGCATCCTTCACCGAGGTTGCGGAGGATATCCGGATAGACACCTCCGACCGTCTCGCCTTCAATGGTCACGCTCAGGCCTATCGGTGCCGCCGGCACCTTGAAGGGACGCGTGCAGGGAGCCGGCTGTTGCGCAACTGCCCAGGCAGGCAGGAGCAGCAGACAACTCAGCAAGGCTCGACACACCAACTTCATGAGGACTCCCCCGGTCTGACGGCCATTGTGAACGAACTGCAGCGCCGCCCGTCCGCGCGGCCTGGCGTAGTTGTTCAGTGTGGCGTCAGAACCGCGTGGCAGGCTGCAGGCTGATGAAACTCGCCCTGATCTCCGACCTCCATGCCAACCGGGAAGCGCTGGAGGCCGTGCTCGACCATGCCACGCTCCAAGGCGCCGATGGCCATGCTCTGCTGGGCGATTTCGTCGGTTACGGCGGCGACCCGGCCTGGGTACTGGACCGGGTGATGCAACTGGTCGAGGCCGGCGCCGCCGCCGTGATGGGCAACCACGACAGTGCCGTCGCCCGAGGCGCCCTGCCGAGCATGCGCGAAGACGCCCGCGCCGCCATCGAATGGACCCGTAGCCAGCTCGGCCGCCACCATCTTGATTTCCTGCAGCAGCTGCCGATGACGCAGCGCCGCGGCGAGCTGCTGTTCGTCCATGCCAACGCCTACGACCCGGGCGGCTACGAATACATCCAAGGCCGCCTCGAGGCGATCCGCAGCCTGCACGCCACCGATGCCCGCTACACCTTCTGCGGCCATATGCACGAGCCCATGCTGTTCCACCTGAGCGGCACAGGAAAGGCCGGCGAATTCACACCGCAGGCCGGCGTGGCCATCCCGCTATTGCCCAACCGCCAATGGCTGGCCATCCCCGGATCCTGCGGCCAGCCGCGCGATGGCAATCCGGCCGCCTGCTACGCCATGTTCGACACGGATCAAGGTGAACTCAGCTTTCAGCGGGTAGCCTACGACGTCGACGCCGCTGCAGCCCGGGTTCGCGCGGCCGGCTTGCCCGAGAGCCTGGCCCAGCGACTGCTCAGGGGCGAGTGATAGCGGCCGGGGCCAGGTCTTGCCACCTACACAGCACATGCCCGAACCCTCCACCCCCGCCTCGCCACTGCAGGAAGGCCAGGTCATAGACGGCTTCCGCCTCGAGGCGCGGCTGCACCAGGGCGGCATGGCCAATCTGTGGGGCGTCTCGCGCGTCGACCCCCTGCCGGGCGAGAACTTCCGGCTGATGATGAAGGTGCCGCGCATCAAGGGCGGCGAGGACCCGGCCACCATCGTCGGCTTCGAAGTCGAGCAGATGCTGATGCCGGCGCTCAAGGGGCCGCACGTGCCGCGCTACATCGCACGTGGCGACTGGACCCGCCAGGCCTACATCGTGATGGAGCGCATCGAGGGCGTGTCACTTCGCCCGCGACTGGACGAGGCGCCGCTGCCGCTGGAAGAGGTGGTGGACATAGGCATCCGGGTCGCCACGGCCCTGCAGGACCTGCACCGCCAGCATGTGGTCCACCTGGACATCAAGCCCAGCAACCTCATGCTCCGGCCCGACGGCACCGTGGTGCTGGTGGACTTCGGCCTGTCGCGCCATGACCACCTGCCCGACCTGCTGGAAGAGGAGTTCTCGCTGCCCATGGGCACCGGGCCCTACATGTCGCCGGAGCAGGTCCAGTTCGTCCGCAACGATCCGCGCAGCGACCTGTTCGCGCTGGGCGTGATGCTCTATCACCTGTCCACCGGCGAGCGCCCGTTCGGCCAGCCGAGCTCGGTCCGCGGCCTGCGCCGCCGGCTCTATGTCGAGCCGGTACCGCCGCGCGCGATTGATGCGAGCCTGCCGCCCTGGTTCCAGGAGATCGTGTTGCACTGCCTGGAAGTCAGGCCCGAGCGCCGCTACCAGAGCGCCGCCCAGCTGCTGCTGGACCTCAAGAGCCCGGCCACCGTCGCCCTGACCAGGCGCTCCGAGAAGACCCAGGCCAGCAGCGGCCTCAAGGCCCTCAAGCGCTGGTTCTTCGCCCTGGGCGCCGAGCCGGCGCCGCCCGCCAAGGTGGGCGAACAGCTGGACCGCAGCCCCATCATCATGGCGGCCATAGACACCGAGAACGCCACCCCCGCCCTGCAGGAGCAGCTGCGCGAGCATGTGCGCCGCGTGGTCCAGGCCGAGGCCGGCGCGCGCCTGGCCTGCGTCAGCGTGATGAAGACCGCCCGCCTGGGCATGGACGAGCTGACCGACAGCCAGGGCCAGAGCCTGCATGTGAAGCAGCTGATCGCCCTGAAGTCCTGGGCCCGGCCGATCAGCAAGGCGCTAAACCTGGAGGACGGCCGCCTGACCTTCCACGTGCTGGAAGCGCCCGACGCCGCGACCGCCCTGATCGAGTTCGCCTCGCGCAACGGCATAGACCACATCGTCATGGGCGCGCGCGGCGCCTCGGCCCTGCGGCGCTATCTCGGCAGCGTGTCCTCGCAGGTGCTGGCCGAATCGGATTGCACCGTCACCGTTGTCCGCGAGCGCTAGCGCCGATCAGTACGGATAGGCAGATGTCGGCGCCGCGCTCTTGCGCTGCTGGACCTGGGTCTTGATGGTCAGCCGGTTGACCCCGGCCACCAACTGAGCCGAGGTCGGCTCCACATCCAGCAACTGGTCGGCATGCCAGATGCGCACCTTGACCGGCCCTTCCGGCACACCGGCCACCAGCAGCTTGCCATCGGCACCGCTGAGCTGGGCCCAGGGCGAGTCGGCCACATAGAGATGGCCCCGCATCGAGCTGTGCAGGTGGCAGCCCAGCAGGTAGGGACCGGTCTGGTTGAAGCTGCGCACCTCGTTGCCGGGCACACGGCCCCCCGATTTGCCGGACAGACGCAGCTGGATGTTCTGGTTCGGGTCCAGGTAGACGCCGCCCGGCCCCATCAGCCCGGCGATCACATGGTGGTCGAAGCTGTCCTTGTTGCTGAACACGATGCGCGTGCCCGGCGCCACGATGCTGACCGCCGGATGGAAGCGCAGCTTCTCCTGCGCAATCGTGATCTCGGCCGGCGGCACCGGCCGCTGGCCCGGCATGCTGCTGTCCACCATGACCACGGCCTCAGCCAGCGCCTGGCCGGCACGGTCCAGCACCGTGATCTGGAGCTCGGCCGCCGAAGCGGCCAGGCCGCTCAGCAGGGCAAGAAGAACGAGGACGGCAGGCAGTCGACGCATGGGCATGTCTCCGGACCGGGTGAGGCCCAGTGTCTCATCGGCGCGGCGCCCGCTTCAAGCTCACTGGGCCTTGGGATGGGGCGCGCGCACCTCGGCCTGGACCTGCAGCTCGTGGCGCTTCTTGGCCTTGTCCTCGTAGACCAGGGTCAGCGGCAGCCTGTCGCCGGCATTGAGCGGCTTGCTCAGGCCCATCAGCATCACATGCAGGCCGCCGGGCTTGAACTCCACCGTCTTGCCGGCCTTCAGGTCCAGGCCTTCGACGGCGCGCATGCGCATCACCGAGCCTTCCATGGCCATCTCGTGGATCTCGACCATCATGGCTGCCGGCGAACGGGCCTCGACCAGGCGGACATCGGCCTGGGCGCGCAACTGGAAGAAGGCACCACTGGCCTTTTGCTGGGCCACGGTGGCGCGGGCCCAGGCGTCGCTGACCTGCAGCTGCTGGGCGTGGGAGGCGATGCTGGCCAGGCCGGCCAGCAGGGCAATGAGGGCGTTTCGCATGGCGGCCATGATAGCCAGACCTACACTGCCGCCATGAGCCGTGCCGATGACGACAACCCCTGCATTCGCTGCGGCGCCTGCTGCGCCAGCTTCCGCGTCGATTTCGCCCGCGAGGAGATGATGAGCGAGGGCGGCAGCGTGCCCGACGGCCTGTGCGGCGAGCTCAACCACAGCCTGGCCCGGATGCGGGGCACGGACCACGCCAGCCCGCGCTGCGCGGCCCTCGTCGGCACGGTTGGCGTCAAGGCCAGTTGCGGCATCTACGAATGGCGGCCCTCCCCCTGCCGCGAATTCGGGCTGCGCGCGCCGCTGGGCCTGGGCGACGAGGCCTGCGCCCGGGCGCGAGCGCGCCAAGGCCTGCCGCCGCTCTAGCCAGCGGCCTACTGCTTGTAGGCCGCCCTGTAGGCCTTCAGCTTGTCCAGCTTGGAGGCGTAGATGTCGCGCTCCTTCAGCGTCGTGCTGTAGTCCTTGGCGATCTCCAGGTGCTTGCTGGCGCTGGCCAGATCACCGAGCCGCAACTCCGCCTGGGCGAGCCAGAAGTGGAATTCCGGCACATAGGCGGCCCGCTTGAGCTCCTTCTCGAACAGCTCGCGGGCCTGCTTGTAGTTGCCGTCGTTCATCGCCTGGACACCGCGGTCGAAGAAGGCATAGGGCGGGTCGGGCTGCACGGCCGTCAGCCGCAGCTGCAGCTGATCGGCCTCGCCGTGCTTGCCGAGATCGCGCAGGGCCACGATCAAGTTGCCCAGCACCTGCGGGTTGTTGGGATCCTGCTGGTTGACCAGCCGCAGCACTCGCTCGGAGGCCACCAGGTCGCCATGGCGCCGGTAGATCACGCCCAGCGTGTTGTAGGCATTGGCATAGGTCGGGTCGCGCTCGATGGCGGCGCGGGCCAGCCAGTAGGCCTGGTCCATGTCCTTCTCGACCATGGCCTCGGCCGCGCGGTTGTTGTAGTACATGGCCACCACGGTGGCTTCGTCGATCGGGCGGGTGCGCTGGCCGCGAGCCAGCTCGGGCGGCACGAAGTCTATGGTCATCGAGTCCGGATCCAGCGAGAAGCCCTGGTTCTCGAGCAGCTTGCGACCGAGGCTCACGTTGACATGGCCAGCCAGGAAGAGCACGTTGTCGTTGCGACTCCAGTTGCCGTCGGTCTGCACCGTCTGGTAGCGCAGCTGCAGGCCCAGCTCCTTGGCAAAGGCCGCCGTCATGATGACCAGCGAGAGGCAGTTGCCAGCCCGGGACTCGAAAGCCTCGGAGGCCGTGCGGGTCACGGCCGCGTCGTAGTCGAGGATCAGCTTGCGCTTGAGGTAGAGCGCGTCGATCAGCCCCCAGCGTATGCCCTTGGAGCGGGCGGCGTCAGCCACTTCCTTGCTGAGGAACTGGCGCATGGCCGGGCTCAGCTCGAACAGGGCCTTGTCGTCGATGGGAGTCCGGGGTTGCCTGAAGGCGCTGTCCTCGAACAGCGCCTGACGATCCGTAGGACTCAGCCTAGGCGGGCTGGCGCAACCGGCCAGCAGCAGGGCCGCGCCCAGCAGCCCCAGACCCAACAGCTTTCGCATGATTCACCTCGCGCGCCGGCACGACCGGTCGGCGAGCTTGCCGAACCAAACTGCCTGCTGCAACGATGCTAGTGCGCTTTGCGCCCCCTGCCAAACGTCAAAGAACCCTCATTCGAGTACCCAGACCACGGCCGACTGCGCCGGCACGAAGAAACGGCCGCTGCCGGCTTCGTGGCGCGCCTCCTGGCGAACCCGGGGGTCGGCCGCCGAGGCAGCAAGCTGCACCGGATGCAGACGGTAGGCGCGGCCGCGCTCGCCCTCGAAAACCAGGCTCTGAGCCTCGCGCCCCACATTGACCAGATAGAGCAGGCGACGGAAGCCGGCACCTGCCAGGCCTTCGCCATCCAGCACCGCCGCCATCACCAGCGGGTTCTGTGCCGGGCCGGTGTTGAGCAGGCTCAGCCGCTTTTGGATTTCGGCCGTGCTGTCCAGCCGCAGCAGCTTGCTGCTGGCGCGAATCTTCAGCAAGTCCAGGAACATGCCACGCGACCGGGCGATGTCGGCCGGCAGCGGTTTGATGGCTGAAGCGTCGGCCAACAGCGGACGGAGCAAGTCCCAATCCCTGCCGTTGTCCTGCTCCGGTGGCAGGCCGGCGCCGTAGCCGTTGTCGCTCAGGCTCCAGTCGATGCGGTTGAACCAGTCGCCCGAGTCGTAGCTGTTGCGGTCCAGCGACTTGGAGCGCAGCAGCTCCTGGCCGGCATGGAAATACGCGATGCCCTGGCTGAAGGCCGTGAGGGCCGAAGCCAGCATCTGCACGCGCAGCCTTTCCTCGCGCGTGGCGTCGCGCGGCAGGCGCAGCACATTGAGGTCGAACAGCGTCTGGTTGTCGTGGTTCTCCACATAGTTGACCACCTCGCCCGGCTGCGCGACATAGCCCGCCGGCTGATCGCCGTAGGCAATCTCGGAGAGCTTGCGACGACGGCCGTCAGAGGCCTCCATCTCGTAGTCGCGCAGCGAGCCGGCCAGGCCCACGCGCACCAGGTCGGCGGCGCGCAGCAGCTCGGCTTTGTCGCGCATCGGCGCCGCATCGTTGGGCGCATAGACCAGGCCGTTGAGCCAGCCCTGGTTGCTGCGCATGGCCTTGCCGCTGTCCCCAGCACTGCCGCCGCGCAGGGCATCGCGGGAGCGGTCGCTGAAGGTCCCAATGCCCGATCCGTTCAAGGACAGCTGCGAAGCCTGGACAAAGCGCGCGCCGTTCGCGATCTCGCCGAAGTTCCAGCCCTCGCCTATCAGCTGCACATGGCGGCCGGCCGCTGCGTCGACCTCGCGCTGCAGCTGCTCCATGGCGGCGCGCGGCTGGTGGCCCATCAGGTCGAAGCGGAAGGAGTCGATGCGGTAGTCGCGGGCCCAGCGCACCGCCGTGTCGACCATCAGCTTGGCCATCATCCGGTGCTCGGTGGCGGTGTTGTCGCAGCAGGTCGAGCGCTCGACCTTTCCGGCGGCATCCAGGCGCTGGTAGTAGCCGGGCACGATGCGGTCCAGCACCGAATGCCTGTGCTGGCCCGAGGCCGGCGTGTGGTTGTAGACCACGTCCATGCCGACCCTGAGCCCGCTCTCGTGCAGGGCCTGCACCATCTGACGGAACTCGACGATGCGGCGGGCACCGTCAGCCGCCTGGCTGGAATAGCTGCCCTCGGGCGAGCCGTAGTGCAAGGGGTCGTAGCCCCAGTTGAAGCAGTCGCGCGAAGCCACGGCCATCACGGCGCGCTGCTGCTCAGGGCTGTCCGTCGCAGCCTTGGGCACGGTGGGCGTGGCGCAGCCGGATTCGGGAATGCTGGCGATGTCGAACACCGGCAGCAGGTGCACATCCGTCATGCCGGCGCGTGCCAGCAGGCGCAGATGCTTCATGCCGGCCGAAGCCTTGTCGGAAAACGCTGCAAAGCGGCCGCGATGGGCGACGGGCACCGTGGCATCGCCGATGGAGAAATCGCGCACATGCAGCTCGTAGATCGCCATGTCGGTGTTCGAGCGCAGCGGCGCCGGGCGCCTGTGCTGCTGCCAGCCCTTGGGCTTCAGCGCCGCGGCATCCAGGTCGGCGATGTAGCTGCGCCGCGAATCGACGCCATGGCTGATCGAATAGGGATCGCTGACCCGATTGAGCACCCAGCCCCGGCCCGGCACGAAGACTTCGACCAGATAGCGGTAGTAGCGGCCGGACAGATCCTGCGCAGCCTGACCCGACCAGATGCCGGTTGCCTCGTCGCGCTGCAACCGCTGGGCCATGCGCGCGGCCTTGGCCTCGTCGCTGTCGTAGACGCAGACGCTGACCGCCCGGGCCGTCGGCGCCCAGAGCTTGAAGGCCGTGGCGGTACGAGCTTGAATGCTGACACCGAGGTCTTTCGCCTCGGCCGCGCCGCCGTACAGATCGTCAAGAGCGCCAGCGTTCTGGATGCGTGTGAAGGCCAGCACCCGGCCCGCTTCGTCTTCGCGCGTCAGCAGCAGCTGGGCCCGGTGCAGCGACGCCGAATCCACAGCCTCCAGCTTCAGCCTCAGGCCCGCACCGACAAACCTGAATCGTTCGGCCAGCGCCGCCGGCAGGGCCTCGGCATCGACACGCAGCTCATGGCTGGCTTCGCCGCCCTGCACCGCCTGACCCACCTGGACCGAGAGGCTGCCGGCCGCCGAGACATGGAGCTTCCAACGCTCGCCGGCCACCGCCTGCTGGCCCGGCCACTGGAGCCGTGTGCGGTCCAGCCAATGGGCGCGCGCCTCGGCTTGCAGGCTGCCGGGCTGCAGCAAGGTCTGGAAGTCCTCGACATCGCAGGCCGCCATGCCTTGGGAGGCCTGGGCGGCCCGGCCGAACATCATCAAGACCAGCAGGCCCAGTCGCAGTTTCATCATGTCTCCTGTTTTCGAAGATGGTAGCAAAACTACATTGATATTCGGATGGGGCTTTGCATCCTCCAGGCAATGCCACTATGCTTGCCGCCGCCATCGACCGCAGTCGAAAGGTAACTTTGCTACAGCCGGCGGCAAGCCGACGGGAGCCACGATGAACCGGATTTCCAAGCTCGGTGCCCTGCTGGCGCTGGGCAGCAGCCTGATGAGCCAAGCCCAGACCCTGGATCGCATCGAGCCCGCCTTCTGGTGGACCGGCATGAAGAGCCCGGCCCTGCAGCTGATGGTCCATGGCGAGCGGATTGCCGAGCTGCAGCCCCAGCTGCAAGCGGCCGCCGGCGTGACGCTGAAGAAGAGCACCCGGGTCGCCAATCCCAACTACCTGTTCCTCGACCTGGAGATCGCCGCCAACGCCAGGCCCGGCGAGTTCCAGATCCAGTTCGGCAGCGGTGACAAGGCCATCAGGCACAGCTACCGGCTGCTGGCGCGAGAGCCGGGCTCGGCCGAACGCCAGGGCTTCGGCCCGCGCGATGCGATCTATCTCGTCGTCCCCGACCGCTTTGCCCAAGGCGTGACCAACCGCCCGCTGCCGACTGGCCTGCTGGAAGTCAATGACCGCCGCAATCCCGGCGGTCGCCATGGCGGCGACCTGGCCGGACTGCGCCAGCACCTGGACTACATCGCCAAGCTGGGCTTCACCCAGATCTGGCCGACGCCGCTGACCGAGAACAACGGCGCCAAGTACAGCTACCACGGCTATGCGGCCAGCGATTTCTACAAGATCGATGCCCGCTTCGGCACGAACGAGGAATTCCGCGACCTGGCCCGCGAGGCCCGCGGCAAGGGTCTGGGCCTCGTCCAGGACATCGTGCTCAACCACATAGGCGGCAGCCACTGGTGGATGCGCGACATGCCGACGCCGGACTGGGTCAACCAATGGCCTGAGTACACCGAGACCCATCACGCGCGTGTCACTCTGCAGGACCGCTACGCCGCCGACAGCGACCGCAAGCGTTTCACCGATGGCTGGTTCAGCCGCAACATGCCGGACCTGAACCAGCGCAATCCCTTCGTCGCGACCTACCTGACCCAGATGTCGATCTGGTGGGTCGAGTACGCCGGCCTCAGCGGCATCCGCACCGACACCTACTCCTACTCCGACCGCGAGTTCCTGGGCCGCTGGTCGGAGCGGCTGATGCAGGAGTACCCGCGGCTCAACATCGTCGGCGAGGAGTGGACGCCGCATCCGGCCATCGTCTCGTACTGGCAGCGCGGCAAGCGCAACCACGACGGGTACGTCTCGTCCACACCCAGCATGATGGACTTCCCGTTGCACGAGGCCCTGCTGAAGGCGCTGACCGAAGGCGATGGCCACGACAGCGGTCTGATGCGGCTCTACGAGGCCCTGGCCCATGACTTCGTCTACCCGGCACCCGAGCAACTGGTGCTGTTCGAAGGCAACCACGACACGCCGCGACTCTTCTCCGCTTTGAAGGAAGACCTAGGCGCCTGGAAGTCGGCCCTGGCCTACATCGCCACCGCACGCCGAATTCCGCAGATCACCTACGGCACCGAGTTGCTGATGCAGAGCCCCAAGCACCGCGACGACGGCCTGGTACGTTCGGACTTTCCCGGCGGCTGGGCCGGCGATGCGGTGGACGGCTTCAACGGCCGCGGTCTCACGACGCGCCAGGCCGAGGCACAAGCCTATGTCCGCCAGCTGTTCAACTGGCGCAAGGGCCAGCGCGCCATCCATGAAGGCGCGCTGATGCACTACGCACCGGTGGCCGGCGTCTACGCCCTGTTCCGCTACCTGCCGGACGACCCCAAGGCCTCGCGCATCCTGCTGCTGCTGAACAAGGGCAATGCGGCTGCGACGGTGGACCTGAATCGCTTTTTGGAGATGTGGCCGGGCACGGTATCCGTGAGCGATGCGCTGAGTGGGCTCGCGCTGAAGGCGGAGGGCGGCAAGCTGGTTGTGCCGGCTCGCTCGCCATTGATAGCCGAAATGCGTCGCTGAATTTGAGGGCGGCCGTGCCGGCCCAAACGCGGGCCGGGCAGCCGCTGCGCCCAGAGGCGGCGGTCGGCCCAAGGGCCGACTCCCTTGCGATGCTCGCAGCCCGGGACGGGCGCACAACTCACTACGCTCCCTTCGGTGCGCTCCGTTCAGACAAGCGCGCCCAGTCAGTTGAACGAGGCGCGCAAGCGCGCGTCCCGGACTGCTGTGCTTCTCAGCACCGCCAATGGGCACAGCGGCTGCCCGGCCCGCGTCTGGGCTGAACCGCCATGGCGTGCGCCGAATTCTTCGCATGCCACCCTCGTGGTTGCAGGCCCGGCAGAGCCCGCTGCGGGGCGCATGTGGGCAGCCGAGAGCGCAGCAGTCCGGGTCGGCGCGCGAATGCGCGCTTCGTCCATCTGACTCAGCGCGTTTGTCTGAACGGAGCGCACCGAAGGGAGCGTAGTGAGTTATGCGCTGCGACCCGGGCTGCGAGCACCGAGGGCAGTCGGCCCTTAGGGCCGACCTGCACGCCTGCGCCCCGCAGCGGGCTCTGCCGGGCCTGCTGGCGACGCCCCGCCGCAGACGCCCAAGCCAAACTCAACTCGTCCGCAACACCAGTTCCTGCAGCCGCCTCAGCTTGGGCGCCACCATAGGCACCGTCAGCATCGTGCTGGCCACCGCCATCAGCAGCAGGGCCGTGAAGGTCTCGCTGGTAATGATCTGCTTGTCCAGCAGGATGTTGGCAAAGATGATCATGATCAGCGCCTTGGTCTGCAGCAGCCAGCCGATGATCGAAGCCTCGCCCTTCTGCCAGCCCAGCACGCGGCCAGCGATGCGCACGCCGATCAGCTTGCCGCTGACCGAGGCGACGAGCAGCAGGCCCGCCGCCAGGAAAACCGCCGAGCCGCCCACATCCCACTGCGTGCGCAAGCCGGTGGAGAGGAAGAACACCGGCATCACGACCAGCAGAACATGGTGGCGCAGCGCGTCCATCTGGGCCTGGTCGAACCATTCGGCATCCATGACCGCGCCGGCCAGGAAGGCACCGACCATGAAGTGCAGGCCGGCCCAATCGGCACCGAAGGCGCAGACGGCGAGCCAGACGAGGCCTAGGTACCAACGGTCGCGTTCGGGCACGGCGCGCATCAGCTTGCGGAACAGCCAGGTCGCCAGTGCGAACACCGCCAGGAAGGCGCCCTGCCGGCCAATGCGCTGCCAGTCCATCAGGATCAGGGCCAGCACGCCCCAGATCGCGATGTCGTCCAGCGAGGCATAGCGCAGGATGCGCTGGCCCACCGGCTGGCGCAGGATCTCCAGCTTCTCCATCAGCAGGATCAGGATGGGCAGGGCCGTCACGGCGCAGGCCATGCCAACGCCGACGATGAACTGCCAGCTCTGCGCCTGCGGACCCATCCAGCCGGAGGACATCAGCATCAAGCCGGCCGCGCCGCAGCCGAACAGCATGGGCGTGCCCAGGGCCAGGCCGGCCGTGATCGAGCTCTCGCGGCGATGCTGCCAGGCCTTCTTCAGGTCCAGCTCGATGCCGGCGATCCAGACGAAGATCATCACCGCCCACCAGGCCACGCCGTTCAGCGACTGCACCACCTGCGGGTTGAACACGAAGCTGTAGTACTCCGGGAACATGCGGCCCAGGATGCCCGGCCCCAGCAGGATGCCGGTGATGATCTGCACCACCACCAGCGGCGCAAAGTAGTCCATGTCGCCCAGCCGCCAGAGCAGGTAGGGCACGCTGAAGATGATCGCCATCGCGATCAGGTAGATCTCGGTCGTCGTCATGTGCATGGCGGCGTTGCTTTCTCTTGCTCTCAGGGCAGGTTCAGGAACTTGGCCGGCGCGCGGCCGCTGGCGGCGCTGATCAGGCCCAGCACGCGGGCGGGCTCGGCGCCCAGCATCTCCCAGCTGAAGCGCCAGGCCCAGTTGCCGCCCAGCACGCCCGGCACATTCATGCGGTGCTCGGCGCCCAGGCCCAGCACGTCCTGCAGCGGGAACACGGCGATGTTGGCCACCGAGTTGCAGCAGGCGCGGATCATGGCCCAGTGCACGTCGTGCTCGCCGCAGGCCAGGTAGGAGCCGGCATAGGCCCGCTCGCGCGCCGAAGCGCCGCGCCACCAGCCCAGCACCGTGTCGTTGTCGTGCGTGCCGGTGTAGGCCACGCTTTCGCGCGGCCACATGTGCGGCAGGAACTCGTGATCGGTCTCGCCGCCGAACGCGAACTGCAGGATCTTCATGCCGGGGAAGCCGCAGCCGTCGCGCAGCTCGTGCACGTCGTCGGTGATGAAGCCCAGGTCCTCGGCCACGATGGGCAGCTTGCCCAGGCTGGCCTCGATGGCATCGAACAGCGGCTTGCCCGGGCCCTGCAGCCAGCGGCCCTGCTTGGCATCGGGGCTGCTGGCCGGAATCTCGTAATAGCCGGCGAAGCCGCGGAAATGGTCGATGCGGAACACGTCGGCCTGGCTCAGCGCGCGCTTCACGCGAGCGGTCCACCAGGCGTAGTTCTCGGCCGCCATGCGGTCCCAGCGGTACAGCGGATTGCCCCAGCGCTGGCCGGCCGTCGACATGGCATCGGGCGGCACCCCGGCCACCACCGTGGTCTGGAAGTTCTCGTCGAGCGAGTACAGGTCAGGGCGCGACCAGCAGTCGGCGCTGTCATGCGCCACGAAGATCGGCAGGTCGCCCATCAGGTGCACGCCCTTGGCGTTGGCATAGGCCTTGAGCTCGCCGGCCTGCACGTCGAAGCACCACTGCACGAACTGCCAGAACGCGATCTCGGCGGCGTGGGTTTTGCGGACCTCGGCGATGGCGGCGGCCTCACGGCGCGCCAGGCCGGCCGGCCAGTCCCACCAGGGCTGGCCGTTCAAGGGCGAGCGGATCGCCATGAAAAGCGCATAGTCGTCCAGCCAGTCCTTCTGCGCTTCGCACCAGGTGGCGAAAGCGGCCTTGTCCGCGGCCGTGGCCTTGGCAGCGAAGCCGGCTGCGGCGGCGCGCAACTGCTGCTCGCGCCAGGGCAGCACGCGGCCGTAGTCCACCTTCAGCGCATCGAAGCCGCCCTCGGGCAGCTGCGGAGCGGCGAGCCAGCCCTTGGCCACCAGCGGCTCGAAGGCCACCATCCACTGGCTGCCGGCAAAGGCCGACACACCCTGGTAGGGCGAATCGCCCGGACCGATCGGCGTGGTCGGCAAGAGCTGCCACAGGCCCTGGCCGGCCGAGGCCAGCCAGTCGACGAACTGGTAGGCCGCCGGGCCGAAATCGCCCATGCCATGCGGGCCGGGCAGCGATGTGATGTGCAGGAGCACACCGGCAGTGCGTTGGTTCAGGTCCATGGTTTTCTCTCTGGTCTATCCGGGGTTCTAGAGCGCGTGCAGCAGCAAGAGGCTGCGCGCCGGGACTTGGAAGGCCTGGCCGGCGGCGATGCGCGTGCCGGCCGGCAGCTCGCCGCTGGAATCCAGCAGCAGTTCGAAGGCCTGCGTGGTGAGGTGGAAGCCCTGGGGCTCGGCCTCGGGATTGAAGGCCAGCGCCAGCCGGGCCTGCGAGGCACCGGCCTCGCGAAGCAGGCATGCGAAAGCCAGCTGCGAGGCATGCCAGTCGTGCACCTGCATCTCATGGCCGGCCGGGCTGAACCAGCAGATGCAGGCATCGCCCGGCTTCTCGTGGCCGGGGCCGGCAAACCAGCGGGCGTGATGCAAGAGCGGTTCGCTGCGACGCAAGCGGCTCAACGCCGCCACGAAGTCAGTCAGGCTCGCATCCGCCTGCGGCCAGTCCAGCCAGCCGACGGTGTTGTCCTGGCAGTAGGCGTTGTTGTTGCCCTGCTGGCTGTTGGCGATCTCGTCGCCGGCGTTCAGCATCGGCGTGCCCTGAGCCAGCAGCAGCGTGGCCAGCATGGCGCGGCGGACCCGCTCGCGCGTGGCGCGGATTGCTGCGTCCTCGCTCGGCCCTTCAACGCCGAAGTTGGCGCTGAGCTCGCCGTCGCGGCCGTCGCGGTTGTCTTCGCCGTTCAGCTGGTTGTGCTTGTGGCCGTAGCTGACCACGTCGTTCAGCATGTAGCCGTCATGCACGGCGACGAAGTTGACCGAGGCCACCGGCCGGCGCTGGCCGTGGTGGAACACATCGCTGGACGCGGTGAAGCGCCGCGCGAACTCGCCGCGACCGACCTTGCCCGTGCCCAGCCAGTAGCCGCGCACCGCGTCGCGGAACTTGTCGTTCCATTCCAGGAAGCGACCCGGGAAGCGGCCCAGCTGATAGCCGTCATAGGCCGCATCCCAGGGCTCGGCGATCAGGTGGACGCCGGCCAGCAGCGGGTCCTGCCTCAGCGCGGCGAAAAAAGCTGCCTGCGGCTCGAAGCCATGCGGGCCGCGGCCCAGCACCGGCGCCAGGTCGAAGCGGAAGCCATCCACGCCCAGCTCCTGCACCCAGTAGCGCAGCGAGTCCAGCACGAACTGCGCGACGCGAGGATGCTGGACATTGAGCGTGTTGCCGCAGCCGGTCAGGTTCTCGCAGCGGCTGCGGTCGTCATGGGCCAGGCGGTACCAGAGCCGGTGGTCCAGGCCGCGGAAGCTCAAGGTGGGGCCGAACTCGTTGCCCTCGGGCGTGTGGTTGTAGACCACGTCCAGCACCACCTCCAGCCCGGCCTCGTGCAGCGCCTGGACCATGGCGCGGAACTCGGCCGTCACCGCCGCCGGATCGCGTCGATTCTCAAGCCGAGCCAAACGCGGATCGGGCGCGAAGAAGCCCAGGGTGTTGTAGCCCCAGTAGTTGCGCAGGCCCTTGCCGTGCAGATGCGGTTCGTCCACGCAGTACTGCACCGGCAGCAGCGACAGCGTGGTCACGCCCAGCTTCTTGAAGTGGGCAATGGCGGCCGGATGGGAGAGCGCCGCGTAGCTGCCGCGCAGCTCGTCCGGGATGCCGGGATGCTGCATGGAGAAGCCCTTCACATGGACTTCGTACAGCAGCAGCTCCTGCGGCGCATGGCGCGGTGCGTTCAGACGCGGCGACGGACCGGTGAGCGGCTCGGCCACCCTCGCCTTCAGCGCCTGGGTCGCGTTGTCTCGCGCATCGAAGGAGCGCGGCCCATCCGGGTGGCCCAGCTCGTAGCCATGCTGCTCGGCCGCCCAGCGGAAATGGCCGACGATCTCGCGGGCATAGGGGTCCAGCAGCAGCTTGTGCGGATTGAAGCGATGGCCATGCTCGGGCTCGTAGGGCCCATGGGCCCTGAGGCCGTAGACAAGACCTGGCCCCACGCCGGGCAGGAAGCCGTGGAACACGCCGTCGTGCGGGCCGTGCAGCTCGTAGCGGCGCAGCTCGCGCTGGCCGTCGGTGTCGAACAGGCAGAGCTCGATGCGGCTGGCATGCTCGGACACCACGGCGAAATTGACGCCGCCGTCGCGCGGCTCGGCGCCCAGCGGCTCGTGCCTGCCTTCGTCGATTTGCGCAGGCAGCTTCATGCCGGCACCAGCACCAACGTCGCCAGCGGCGGCAGGCTGACCGAGATCGACAGAGGCCGCCCTTGCGCCGCCTTCTTCTCCACCCTCAGCGTCGCTTCGAGGTTGCCCATATTGCTGCCGCCGTAATGGGCGGAATCGGTATTGAGCCGCTCGCGCCAGGCCTTGGTGCCCGGCGGCACGCCCAGCCGGTAGTCGGGCCGCGGCACCGGCGTGAAATTGCAGATCACGATCACCTCATGGCCCTCGCCGTCGCGGCGCAGCCAGGCCAGCACCGATTGCTGGCGATCTTCCTGCTGCAACCATTCGAAGCCGGCGCTCTCGCAGTCCAGCTTGTGCAGGGCCGGCAGCTCGCGGTAGACATGATTGAGGTCGCGCACCAGGCGCTGCACGCCGGCATGGCGCTGATCCTGCAGCAGCTGCCAGGGCAGGCTGCGGTCGTGATTCCATTCATCGGGCTGGGCGAACTCCTGGCCCATGAAGAGCAGCTTCTTGCCCGGGTGGCCCCACATGAAGCCGTAGTAGGCGCGCAGGTTGGCGAATTTTTGCCAGTCGTCGCCCGGCATCTTGGCCAGCATCGAGCCCTTGCCGTGCACCACCTCGTCATGCGAGATCGGCAGCACGAAGTTCTCGCTGAAGGCGTAGACCAGCCCGAACGTCATCTTGTCGTGGTGCCAGCGGCGGTGGACCGGATCCTCGTGCATGTAGCGCAGGGTGTCGTTCATCCAGCCCATGTTCCATTTGTAGTGGAAGCCCAGGCCGCCGGCCGAGGTGGGGCGCGAGACGCCAGCAAAGCTGGTGGACTCCTCGGCCAGCGTGATCGCGCCGGGCGACTCCAGGCCCAGGCGTTCATTGACCCGCTGCATCAGCGAGATCGCCTCGAGGTTCTCGCGGCCGCCGTCGGCATTGGGAATCCATTCGCCGGCCGGCCGCGAATAGTCGCGGTACAGCATCGAGGCCACGGCATCGACGCGCAGACCGTCCACGCCCCAGCGCTCCGTCCAGTACAGCGCATTGCCGGTCAGGAACTGGCGCACCTCGTTGCGGCCGAAGTTGTAGATCAGCGTGTTCCAGTCGCGGTGGAAGCCCTCGCGCGGGTCGGCGTAGTCGTACAGATGCGTGCCGTCGAACTGGGCCAGACCGAAGGCATCGGACGGGAAATGCGCCGGCACCCAGTCCAGCAGCAGACCCAGGCCCTGGTCGTGACAGGCGGCCACGAAACGGCCAAAACCCTCCGGCGGGCCGAAGCGCGCACTCGGGGCGAACAGGCCCAGGGTCTGGTAGCCCCAGGAGCCGTCGAAAGGATGCTCGCTGATGGGCATCAGCTCCAGATGGGTGAAGCCCAGGTCGGCCGCATAGGCCGGCAGCTCGGCGGCCAGCTCGTCCCAGCTCGGGAAGCGGCCATCGGGCTTGCGCCAGGACGCGGCGTGGACCTCGTAGATGCTGATGGGCGCATCGCGGCGGTTGGCCGCAGCCCGCGCGCCGCTGAGAACCCGCGGCTTGTTCAGCGGCGCGGCCACGACGCTGGCCGTCTCGGGCCGCAGCTGTGCGGCGCGTGCATAGGGGTCGGCCTTGGGCGGCAGGAGCTGCCCTTCGGGACCGACGATCTCGAACTTGTAGAGGTCGCCCGGCTGCACATCGGGCACGAACAGCTCCCAGACGCCGGCCTCGTGGCGCAGCCGCATCGCATGGCGGCGGCCGTCCCAGTTGTTGAAGCCGCCGACCACGGCGACGCGGCGCGCATTCGGCGCCCAGACGGCAAAACGCACGCCGGCCACACCGCCCTGCTCCAGCCCATGCGCGCCGAGCTGGGTGAAGGGCCGCGGATGCTCGCCGCGGGCCAGCAGGCCCAGGTCTTCGTCCAGCAGCTGCGGACCGAAGGCATAGGCATCGGCATAGCAGCCCTCGATGCCGTTGTCCCAGCGCACCTGCAGCCGGTAGTCGAAGCGCTTGCGGCGCCGGCCCAGCTGGGCCTCGAACAGGCCGCCCTCGCGGTGCGGCAGCGTGGCCACGACCTTGCGGCTGGCCGCCTCCAGCACCATCACGCCAGCCGCGCCGGGCAGCAGCGCGCGCAGCCAGAGCTTGCCGTCCTCGTCGGCGTGCAGGCCCAGCACCGCGAACGGATCCGGGTGTCGGGCGCCCAGCAGGGCCTGCAGTTCCGGGTCGGACAGCATCGTCAAAGGGTCAGCTCAGGCTCTTCACCGACCAGACACGTTCCACGTATTCGGCAATCGTGCGGTCCGACGAGAACCAGCCCATGCCGGCGACGTTGAGGATGGCGCGGCGGTTCCAGGCCACCGGGTCCTGGTACAGCGCATCGACGCGCAGCTGCGTGGCGACGTAGTCGGCGAAGTCGGCCATCAAGAGATAGGGATCGTGGCCCAGCAACTTGTCCACCAGGGCCTTGTAGCGGTGGGTGTCGCCGCCGCTGAATTCGCCCGAGGCGATGGCGTCGATCACGGCCTTCAGCTGGCGGTTTTCTTCGACGTAGAGGCGCGGGTCGTAGCCCAGCGTCTTGATCTTGGCCACGGCTTCGGTGCGCAGGCCGAAGACGAACATGTTCTCCGTGCCCATGGCTTCTGCCATCTCGATGTTGGCGCCGTCCCAGGTGCCAATCGTCAGCGCCCCATTCAGCGCGAACTTCATGTTGCCGGTGCCCGAGGCCTCGGTACCGGCGGTGGAGATCTGCTCGCTCAGCTCGGCCGCCGGCAGGATGGTCTCGGCCAGCGAGACGCCGTAGTTGGGCAGGAACACCAGCTTGAGCTTGTCACCCACGCGCGGGTCGCTGTTGACCACACGGCCCACGTCATGGGCCAGCTGGATGATGGACTTGGCCATCTGGTAGGCCGAGGCGGCCTTGCCGGCGATGACCACGGTGCGCGGCGTCCAGTTGGCGCCCGGGTTGGCGACGATGGCCTGGTAGCGCGCGATCACATGCAGGATGTTGAGCAGCTGGCGCTTGTACTCGTGGATGCGCTTGATCTGCACGTCGAACAGGCTGTCCGGATTGACGGCAATGCCCAGCTCGCGACGGATCAGGGCCGCCAGGCGCTCCTTGTTGGCGCGCTTGACCGAGCGGAACTGGCGGCCCAGCTCGGCGTCATCCGCCAGCTCTTTCAGCTTGCCCAGCTGGGCCAGGTCCTTGCGCCAGCTCGTGCCGATGCGACCGTCGATCAGGCTGGACAGCTGCGGATTGGCCTGCTGCAGCCAGCGGCGCGGGGTCACGCCGTTGGTGACGTTGTGGAAGCGCTCCGGGTAGATGCGGGCGAAGTCGGCAAAGATGGTCTGCACCATCAGCTCGCTGTGCAGGGCCGCCACGCCGTTGACCCGGTGCGAGGCCACGATGGCCAGGTGGGCCATGCGCACGCGGCGCTCGCCGCCACTGCCGTAGCCACCCTCTTCCTCGACCAGCGAGACCCGGTTCATCAGGCCTTCATCGCCGGGGAAGCGCGCCTTCAGTTCTTCCATGAAGCGGTGGTTGATCTCGAAGATGATTTCCAGGTGGCGCGGCAGCTGGGCCTCGAACAGGTACAGCGGCCACTTCTCCAGCGCCTCGGGCATCAGCGTGTGGTTGGTGTACGAGACCGCCTGGCCGGTGATGGCCCAGGCCTCGTCCCAGCCCAGGCCATGCTCGTCCAGCAGCAGGCGCATCAGCTCGGCCGGCGCCAGCGCCGGGTGGGTGTCGTTCAGGTGGATGACATTGGTCCTGCCCAGGTTGTGCAGCGAGCCGAACTCGCGCAGGTGGCGGGCGATCAGGTCCTGCAGCGAAGCGCTGACCAGGAAGGCCTCCTGCTTCAGGCGCAGCTCGCGGCCGGGGTCGGTCGAGTCGTCCGGGTACAGCACCCAGTTGATCGCGTCGGCCTGCACCCGGTGCTTGGCCGCCTGCGAATAGGCGCCGCGGCAGAAGCTGTGGAAGTCGATCGGCGCCTCGGCACTGGCATGCCACTGGCGCAGCGTGGAGACGCGCTCGCTGTGGTGGGCGGGAACGATGAAGTCGTAGGCCTGAGCCACCAGGCGCTCTGCCGGCACCCAGCGGCGGCTGCCGTCGGCATCGACCTCGATGCGGCCACCGAAGCCCACCGGATAGCGCACGTCGGGACGCGGCACTTCCCAGGCATTGCCCAGGCGCAGCCAGTCGTCCGGCCGCTCGACCTGGCGGCCGTCCTGTATGCCCTGGGCGAACATGCCGTATTCATAGCGCAGGCCATAGCCGAAGGAAGGCAGGCCCAGCTCGGCGAACGAGTCAAGGAAGCAGGCGGCCAGGCGGCCCAGGCCACCATTGCCCAGGGCCGCGTCGTTCTCGCGCTCCAGCACATCGGGCAAGGCCTGGCCCTGGGCGGCGAAGGGCTCGCGCAGGCTTTCGTCCAGGCCGAGGGCGGCGATGGCATTGCCAAGGGCCCGGCCCATCAGGAATTCCATCGACAGGTAATGGACGCGGCGCACCGGCGCATCGACGCCGCGCTTGGCATCGGCAGCCTGGGTGTCGGCCCAGCGCTCGGCCAGTTGCTCGCGGCAGGCGGCAGCGGCGGCGCGCATCAGGGCTTCGCGGCTGCCTGCATCGGCAGCGCCGCGCAGCTCACGGGCCAGGGCGGTCTTGAAGGCAGCTTGGACGGGCGTGGGTTGGGTGCTCATGGCGGCGTTCTTGAGGGTCGCGAACAGCGTGCTTGCTTTCATGGGATTCCGGCTCCGATGCGCCCTTGGCGCAGGCGCGCTTGCAGGACCGGCCGAGGCCGGCGATTGCCGCGCAGTATCGCAAACCGCCAAGGATTTGTGTAGTTTCACTACATCGGTAAATCCACCAACCCAGGCGACGAGGCCTTTATTCTAGGCGAAGACCCGAAAAAGCCCCGGTGGATACCATGTTGTATCACTACATTTTCAACGGTATATTCGCGCCAGCTTCCCGAGCCGGCCTGTCCGGCACCCACCCAAATAGCCGCGGCCTTGAGCCGACCGGCACGGAGACAGACAAGTGGCCGACGTCCAGCTTTCCCAAGTCGCCAAGGCCTACGGCGACGTCAAGATCCTGCATGGCATCGACCTGGAGATTCGCGACGGCGAATTCATGGTCTTCGTCGGCCCCTCGGGCTGCGGCAAGTCCACGCTCCTGCGCACCATCGCCGGCCTGGAAGAGATCACCGGCGGCGAACTGCGAATCGGCGGCCGCCTGGTGAACGAGGTGCCGCCGGCCGAGCGCGGCATCGCCATGGTGTTCCAGTCCTATGCGCTGTACCCGCATATGAATCTGTACGACAACATGGCCTTCGGCCTGAAGCTGGCCAAGGTGCCCAAGGACGAGATCGACGGCGCCGTGCGCAACGCCGCAAAGATCCTGCACATCGAGCATCTGCTGGACCGCAAGCCCAAGGACCTCTCGGGAGGCCAGCGCCAGCGCGTGGCCATAGGCCGCGCCATCGTGCGCAAGCCGGAGGTCTTTCTGTTCGACGAGCCGCTGTCCAACCTCGATGCCGCCCTGCGCGTGCGCATGCGCTACGAGTTCGCCAAGCTGCACGAGGACCTGAAGACCACCATGGTCTACGTGACCCATGACCAGGTCGAGGCCATGACGCTGGCAGACCGCATCGTGGTGCTCTCGGCCGGCAAGATCGAGCAGGTCGGCTCGCCGCTGGAGCTGTACGAGCACCCCTGCAATCTCTTCGTGGCCGGCTTCATCGGCAGCCCCAAGATGAATTTCCTCGCTGGCGAGCTGGCCTCGATCTCGGCGGGCGAAGCCGAGGTCAGGCTGGCCGGCGGCCTGACGATGCGCACCCTGGTGGACGCCAGCCGCGCCAAGGTCGGCGACAAGGTCACGCTGGGCGTGCGGCCCGAGCACATCCGCGTCGGCGGCGAAGGCAACCTGTTCCAGACCACGGTGGCCTTTGTCGAGTCGCTGGGCGGCCTGACCTTTGCCTACTGCCCCTACCCCGGCCTCGAAGAACCGCTGACCTGCCAGTTTGAAGGCCGCAACGGCTGCGACCGGCTGCGCAGCGGCTCCATGCTGGACCTGCAATTCCCGGCCGAGGCGCTCTACCTGTTCGATGAACAAGGCCAGGCCTTCCGCCGCCTCGCCGCGCCGGAGCTGGGCGCATGAACAAGGCCACCGCCCTCGCCCTCGCGCTGGGACTGCTGGCCGTCCATGCGGCGCAGGCCCAGTCCGCCCCCAAGCTGCTGGTCTGGATCAACGGCGACAAGGCCTACAACGGCCTGCAGAAGGTCGGCAACGCCTTCGAGAAGGCCAGCGGCGTCAAGGTCGTGGTCGAGCATCCGGTCGATGCGCCGGAGAAGTTCCAGCAGGCTGCCGGCGCCGGCAAGGGCCCGGACATCTTCTGCTGGCCGCATGACCGCATAGGCGAATGGGCCAAGGCCGGCTTGCTGACCGCCATCCGCCCCGGCAGGAAGCTGCGCGAAGAGAACGAGGAAGCGGCCTGGAAGGCGATGGCCTACCGCGGCAAGCTCTGGTCGTACCCCATCGCCATCGAGACCACCGGCCTGATCTACAACAAGGCCCTGGTGCCCAAGCCGCCCGCCACGATGGAGGAGCTGATCGCGCTGGACAAACAGCTGCAGCAGCAGGGCAAGCACGCCATCCTGTGGGACTACAACAAGAGCTTCTTCAGCTGGCCGCTGCTGGCCGGGCCGGGCGGCCGCGTGTTCGGTCGCGATGCGCAAGGCGAGTACGACCCCGATCAAGTGGGCGTCAACAACGAAGGCGCGCTGGCCGGCGCGAAGATGCTGGAGCGGCTGGTCAAGGAAGGCCACATGCCCAAGGGCGCGCGCTACTCCGAGATGGAAACCGGCTTCGCCCGCGGCACCGTGGCGATGATGATCTCCGGCCCGTGGGCCTGGGACAACGCACGCCGCGCCAAGATCGACTTCGGCGTGGCCGCCATTCCGGCCGCCGTGGCGGGCCAACCGTCCAAGCCCTTTGTGGGCGTGCTGGGTTGCATGGTCTCGGCGCCGAGCAAGCAAAAGGACATCGCCATCGAGTTCATCGAGAACCACCTGATGCGGCCCGAGGCCCTGAAGGTGCTTGATGCCGACGTGCCCATAGGCGTGCCGGCCAACAAGGCCTTCTATGCCGAGCTCGCGGTGAACCCCTTGATCAAGGCCAGCATGGACAACGCCCGCGCCGGCGAGCCGATTCCCAACATCCCCGAGGTGGGCCGCTTCTGGACCGCGATGGACGCGGCGCTGGAGGCCATTACCAACGGCCTGCAATCGCCCAAGGACGCGCTGGATGGCGCCTCCGGCCGCATGCGGCTCAAGACCGCCAAGTGAGTGGAGTCACAAACATGAACGCCACCACCGCCCCCGTCCATCGCCAGGCCTACAGCAGCCTGCCGCCCAGCGCGCTGGAGAGATTCGCGCGCCTCCTGCGCTGGCCGCTGACCGGCATCGCCTTGCTGGCCTCGCTCTACCTGGTCTTCCTGATCCATGCCTCGGGCCAGACCTACTGGGCCCTGGGCGTGCTCGCGCTGTTCAGTGCCGGCTTCTACGTCTATGTGAGCAAGGCCGCGTTTGCCGCGCGCTACCTTTTCCCGGGCATCGCCGGCATGCTGGTCTTCATCGCCTTCCCGCTGGTCTACACGGCGGTGATAGGGTTCACCAACTACTCCTCGCCGCATCTGCTGACCGAAGAGCGGGTGCGCGAATACCTGCTGGACCAGCACGAGGCCGTGGAGGAGCAGGTGCTGCCCTACAGCTTGCATGCCGATGGCGCCGAGTTCCGCCTGGTGTTGCGCGATGCCGCGAGCGGCGAGCCGCGCTGGGTGTCCACGCCGCTGGCGCTGCGCAAGCTGCGCGGCGAGCTCAAGGTCGAGATGCGCGACGTGGCCGCCGAGCCGCTGCCGCTGGCCAGCCCGCTGCAGGCCGCCCTGCCCTTGCGCGAACTGATCCAGCATCGCGAGGCACTCTCGCATCTGGCCCTGCAGATGCCTGGCCAGGCCGAAGCCCTGCACTACCTGGGCCTGCGCGAATTCGGACCTGTCCGTAGGCACTGGGAATCGCTGCCCGACGGCAGCCTCAAGCGCGTGGCCGACGGCCAGGTCTACAAGCCCAACGGTGACACCGGCTTCTTCGAGAACGTGCAAGGAGAAGCGCTGCAGCCCGGCTACAAGGTGCTGGTCGGCACGCAGAACTACAAGCGCATGCTCTTGAACGAAGAGTTTCGCGGCCCCTTCCTCGCGATCTTCACGTGGACGGTGATCTTCTCCTTCACCACCGTGCTGTTCGCCACCGCCATCGGCATGCTGCTCGCCGTGCTCTTGAACTGGGAAGACCTGAAGTACCGCGGCACCTACCGCACCCTGCTCTTCCTGCCCTATGCGGTGCCGGGCTTCATCTCCATCCTGGTGTTCAAGGGCCTGTTCAACCAGAACTTCGGCGAGATCAACGCCATCCTCGATGCACTGGTGGGCGTGAAGCCGGCCTGGTTTGCCGACCCGCTGCTGGCCAAGATCATGCTGGTGATCGTGAACGTATGGCTGGGCTATCCGTACATCATGATCCTGTGCTCGGGCCTGCTGAAGGCGATCCCTTCGGACCTGTACGAAGCCTCGGCCCTGGCCGGCGCCGGCCCGCTGACCAACTTCTTCAAGATCACCGCGCCGCTGATCATCAAGCCGCTGGCGCCGCTCCTGGTCAGCGCCTTCGCCTTCAACTTCAACAACTTCGTGCTGATCGCGCTGCTGACGGACGGCCGGCCGGACTACCTCAGCACCAAGATCCCGGCGGGACAGACCGACATCCTGGTGTCCTACACCTACCGCATCGCCTTCCGCGATTCGGGCTCGGACTTCGGCCTGGCGGCCGCGATCTCCACGCTGATCTTCATCCTTGTCGCGGCGATGTCCCTCGTCAATCTGCGCTTGATGAAGAAGGCCCAGCAGTAATGCAGTAAAGGACTCGGCATATGGCAATCGTTCGAGGCAAGCAGGCGCGCTGGCGCGTGTTCGGCGCGCATGCGCTGCTCTGGGTTTTCCTGGCGCTGACGTTGTTCCCGCTATTGGCCGTGGTGTCGATCTCGCTGCGCCCCGGCAACTTCGCCACCGGCAGCCTGATACCGACCGAGATCAGCCTGGAGCACTGGAAGCTCGCGCTGGGCATTCCGTATCAGGCAGCCGATGGCAGCCTGGTGCAGCCGCCCTTCCCGGTGCTGACCTGGCTGTGGAACTCGATCAAGGTGGCGACCATCGCGGCCTTCCTGATCGTGGGCATCTCCACCACGGCAGCCTATGGTTTCGCGCGTTTGAAGTTCCGCTTCAAGACGCCGATCCTGAATTCGATGCTGCTGCTGCAGATGTTCCCGGCGGTGCTGGCCCTGGTGGCGATCTACGCCATTTTCGAGACCATAGGCAGCTATCTGCCGGCCATAGGCCTGGAGACGCATGCCGGCCTGGTGCTGGCCTATCTCGGCGGCGTGGCCACGCATGTCTGGACCATCAAGGGCTATTTCGAAACCATCCCGGTCGAGATCGAGGAGAACGCCAAGGTCGACGGCGCCACGCACTGGCAGGCCTTCCGCATGGTGCTGCTGCCCATGGCCGTGCCCATCCTGATGGTGGTCTTCGTGCTGGCCTTCATAGGCACCATCATCGAGTACCCGGTGGCCTCCGTGCTCTTGCGCGAGGAAGGCAACCTGACGCTGGCCGTCGGCAGCAAGTACTTCCTGCATGACCAGCGCTTCCTGTGGGGCGACTTCGCGGCGGCCGCGGTGCTGTCCGGCTTGCCGATCACGGCCGTGTTCCTTCTCGCGCAACGCTGGATCGTCAGCGGCCTTACGGCAGGCGGAGTGAAGGGATGAGGCGGGCCCTGGGCGCGACGCTGGTCCTGGCCGCACTGGCGGCAACTGCAATGCCGGCATGGGCCGGCACCTTCGAAAACCGCGAGCGCGACTGGCGCAATGGCGCCGTCGTCTACCAGATCATCGTCGACCGCTTCGTGCCCAGTGCGAACCTGGAGGCCAAGCGTGCGCTCTATCCGGCCCCCAAGGTCTTGCGGCCCTGGAGTGAAGCGCCGAAGCCGGGCGTCTACCTGCCGGACCAGAAGCTCAACTCGGCCGAACTCGACTTCTGGGGCGGCGACCTCGCCAGCGCCGCCACGCGGCTGGACCACATCCAGCAACTCGGTGCCGATGTGCTCTATCTGAACCCGATCCATCTGGCCTGGACGAACCACAAGTACGACGCCTTCGACTTTCAGAAGCTGAGCCCGGAGTACGGCAACCGTGAGGATTTCAAGCGCCTGGCGTCGGATGCCCGCCAGCGCGGCCTGAAGGTGGTGCTGGACGGTGTGTTCAATCACATGGGCCGCAACGCGCCTGTCTTCAAGGACGCCTATGCCAATCCCAAGAGCCCCTGGCGCCACTGGTTCTCCATCGGCCCGCAATACGAAGGCGGCGCGCTGGTCTGGACCGGCTTCCAGAACCTGCCGGAGCTCAAGCTCGAAAACCCCGCGGTACGACGCCACCTCTGGCTGGACAAGGACTCGGTCGTTCGCTCCTACCTTCGTGATGGTGCGGACGGGTGGCGACTCGACACCGCCTTCGAGCTCGGTCACAACTACCTTCGCGAGCTGACCGAGGCCGCCCATCGGGAGAAGCCTGGTTCCCTGGTGGTCGGCGAAATCGCCAACTACCCGGACCAGTGGCTGAAGTCCATCGACGCCGTGATGAACTTCTCCTTGCGCGACATCATCCTGGGCGCAGCCAGTGGCGACATAGCCCCGGCGACCGCCGCGCGCATGACCGACCGGCTGGTCAGGGACGCCGGCATCGAGCCCCTGCTGAAGTCCTGGGTGGTGATCGACAACCACGACATCCCCCGTATCGCCACCCAGTTGCCGGCGACCGCGCAACGCCGCCTGGTCCAGGCGCTGCAGTTCACACTGCCCGGCGCCCCCAATCTGTACTACGGTGCCGAGGTCGGCATGGTGGGCGGTACCGACCCGGAGAACCGCGGCCCCATGCGCTGGGACCTGGTTCGGGAGGACAACCCCGAGCTGTCCTGGGTCCGCAAGCTGATCGCGCTGCACAAGGCGCATCGCGCGCTGCGCATCGGCGACTTCCGGCTGATCGAATCGCAGCAGCTGTTCGCCTTCGAGCGTCACACCGACAAGGCGCTGGACACACGCATAGTCATTGCCAACCCCAGCAACCAGACCGTGCGCGAGCGGCTGATGGTTGCCAACGCCCACCTGATGGACGGCACGCCCATGATCGACCTGCTCGGCCTGGTGTCACCTGCGCCGACCGTCGCCTTTGGCGCCGGCTCCTTCGTGGTCGAGATGCCTGCGCACAGCGTTCTGGTGCTGCAGCCCAGGCCCAGCGAGATGGGTGGCTACAGCCGCTACAAGCGAGTGCAATGATGCAGAAGACCCTGTTGTTGCTGGTAGCCGCGATGGCCGCCACTGCTGCGCTGCCTGCCACGGCAGCAGGCGCCTGCCGGCCCTCGCCGCTGGGCCAGCGCGACCTGTTCCTGCGCGGCAGCTTCAATGGCTGGAGTGCCGAGGAGGCACAGCGCTTCGCCTATGTCTGCGACCGCTACGAGTTGCACCTGAAGCTGGCCGGCGAGCACCAGTTCAAGATCGGTGACGAGGACTGGTCGCCGGACGCCGACTTCGGCGGCAAACCGGCCCAGCTGCAGCTCAAGGGCCCGGCGATGAGCCAGCGCTTCAAGGGCGGCTACCAGCTGACGCTGCGCCTCGAAGGCGCCGCGCCCAGCCTGCAGATTCAGCCCTTCGCGGGCAAGCTGCCAGCGCCGAAGCCACTGCCGGGCGTGAGCAATGCCGTCGCGCGCAGCCTGCGCTTCGACTCTCGTTCCATCGCCGACAAGCAGCCCTTCGGCGCCGTGACCGCCGGCAGCGAGGTGAGCTTCGCCCTCAGCGCTTTGCCCGGTGTCGAGCAACTGGACCTGGTGCTCGCCAAGCGCCGCCTCGAAGGCAATCAGGAGGTGCTGGAGTACCAGCCGCTGACCCGCATCGCCATGGCCAGGCACTCGGACGGCAAGCACGAACGCTGGACCGCCTCTCATCGCTTTGCCGAGCCCGCCGTGTACGGCTACCACTTCGAGGCCCGCATTGCCGGCCAGACGTACGTCTACGGCAACAACCGCGACAAGGTGTTCTGGACCCGCGAGAAGGGCACGATGGGTGTCGGCATTGCGGAGGACAAGCCAACGGAAGACAAGCGCATCCGCCGCTACCGCCAGACCGTCTACGCCGCCGACTTCAAGGTGCCGGACTGGGCCAGGGACCTCGTCTACTACTACATCTTCCCCGAGCGCTTCCGCAACGGCGACCGCAGGAACGACCCCCAGCCGGGCCGCGACCGCTACCACGACAAGACCGTGGAGTTGCACAAGAACTGGCTCGACAAGCCCTGGAAGCCAGGCTCGGGCGACGGCTCCGACGTGCTACCCAACAACGACTTCTTCGGCGGCGACCTGGCCGGCATCATCGAGAAGCTGGACTACATCAAGGCCCTGGGCGCCAATGCGATCTACATGACGCCGGTGTTCCGCGCCGCCAGCAACCACAAGTACGACACCGGCGACTACACGCAGATCGATCCGGCCTTCGGCACCAATGCCGACTTCGAGCGGCTCTGCGCCGAGGCTGCCAGGCGCGGCATCCGCGTGATCCCCGACACCTCGCTGAACCACGTCGGCCAGGACTCGCCCTACTTCAATCGCTTCAGCAACTACAAGGCTGGCGGCGCCTTTGACGGCGCCAAGATCAACGCCACATCGCCCTACGCCAGCTGGTTCACTTTCGACACGAAGCAGACCGAGCCCGACAAGCAATACAAGGGCTGGGTCGGCGTGCTGGACCTGCCCGAGATCAACAAGGCTTCGCCGGCCTTCCGCGCCTTTGCCTATGGCGACAAGGACTCGGTGATGAAGCAATGGCTGGACCGCGGTGCGGCCGGCTGGCGCATGGACGTGGCGCCCTGGGTGCCGGACGACTTCTGGCGCGAGTGGCGCAAGGCGATCAAGGCCCACAGGCCCGATGCGCTGACCGTGGCCGAGACCTGGTTTGACGCGAGCAAGTACCTGCTCGGCGACACGTTCGACTCGACCATGAACTACATCTTCCGCAACGCACTGCTGGAGTACGCGGCCGGCGGCGATGCGAGAAAGCTGTACGCCAATATCGAGCTGATGCGCGAGGCCTATCCGCCGCAGACCTTCTATGCGCTGATGAATCTGCTCTCGACGCATGACCAGGCTCGCGCCCTGCATCATTTCGGCTATCACGACGACGGCAATCAGGCCAAGCTGAGAGAAGCCAAGCTGCGGCTGAAGCTGGCCGTGCTGTTCCAGATGAGCTTCCCCGGCTCGCCAACCATCTACTACGGCGACGAGGTTGGGCTGGCCGGCGGCGACGACCCGTTCAACCGCGCGACCTACCCTTGGGCCGACGAAGGCGGAAAGCCTGATGAAACCCTGCTCGCCGACTTCAAGCGCCTGACGGCCATGCGCAACGAGCATGCGGTGCTGCGCCACGGATCGATCAGCGCGCCCATTCACCTCGATGCCAACGTGATCGCCCTGGCCCGCCAGGATGGGGAACGCTGGGCCGTCACGGCCACCAACAACGCAAACACGGCTCGCACCGTCAAGCTGGCTGCGCCGGCCGCGCTGCGCGGCAAGCAGCTACGTGATGCCCTGAGCAACAAGCCCTTCCAGGTCGGCGCCGATGGCCGGCTGACCCTCACCCTGCCGCCGCTCTCCGGCGCCGTCCTGATCTCTTCTGCCCCATGAACCTCCAAGACTTCGGCCGCACCGGCCTGCGCGTCAGCCGCCTCGGCTTCGGCGCCATGCACCTCAACGACGAGCGCACTTCCGAAGAAGACGCCGAGCGGCTGCTCAACCAGGTGCTGGACCTGGGCGTCAACCTGATAGACACGGCCCGCAGCTACGGGCTCTCGGAAGAGCGCATCGGCCGCTATCTATCTCGCCGCCGCCACGAGTTCGTGCTGTCCACCAAGGTCGGCTACGGCGTCGAGGGCGTGCCCGACTGGACCTACGGCTGCATAGTCCAGGGCATAGAGCGCGCACTGCGCGTGATGCGCACCGACGTGATCGACGTCGTCCATCTGCATTCCTGCCCGCTGGCCACGCTGGAACAAGGCGAGGTGGTGCGCGCCCTGCAGGACTGCCAGGCGGCCGGCAAGATCCGCGTGGCGGCCTACTCGGGCGACAACGCCGAACTGGATTTCGCCATCGCGAGCGGCGCCTTCGGTTCGCTGCAAACCTCGATCAGCGTCTGTGACCAGGTCAACCTGACGGTGCGTCTGCCCGAGGCCCAGCGCCAGGGCCTGGGCCTGATCGCCAAGCGGCCGCTGGCCGGCGCGATCTGGCGCTTCGCCGAGCGGCCGAGCGACTACGCCGAAGGCCAGTACTGGGACCGCTGGCAGGCCATGGGCATCGCGACCCAACTGGCGGATGCCGACCTGGGCGAACTGGCCCTGCGCTTCGTCGCCCACCTGCCCGGCGTGGCCAGCAGCATCGTCGGCACCAGCAAGCTGGAAAACTTCAAGCGCAACCTGGCCATCGTCGACAAAGGCCCGCTGCCGGACGAGCAGCAACGTCTGCTGCGCGAGGCCTTCCTGCATCACGAGCGGGGCTGGAAGGGCCTGATCTGATGGTCGGCTAGGGCCGACCGAACACCAGGATCAGGTTGTTGGCCGGCATCGCCACGGTTTCCAGCAGGGCCAGGCCGGCCGCGGATGCCAGCGCCTCTACGTCGGAGATATCGCGCACGCCCCATTCGGGATTGCCTTCGCGCAGGCTCGCGTCGAAGGCCGCATTGGACGGCGCCGTGTGCAGGCCCTCACGCTTGAACGGCCCGTAGAGATACAGCCGCCCTTCGGTCGCCAGGGCACGGCCTGCGCCTGCGAACAGGCCCTCGGCGACCTGCCAGGGCGCGATATGGATGACGTTGGCACAGAACAGGGCGAGCAGCTCTCGCGGCCCCTGGGCCTGCACGCCGCTCCACCAGTCGGGATCGGACAGATCGACCCGGAGCGGCGCCTGCAGATTCGGCAGCTGTGCATGGGCGCGCCAGGCGGCAATGCTCAGCAAGTGGATTTCGTTGAAGTCGCTGGACCACCAGCGGATGCCGGGCGCGCTGCGCGCGAAATGCACGACATGCTGGCCGGTGCCGCTGCCGACCTCCAGCACCTCGCCGGTCTTGCCTTCGAGACGCGGCCCGAGCACCGCCCAGATCGGTTCGTGGTTGCGATGGAAGGCCGCCGCATCGAGACGGCCGTCGGATGGCAGCGGCTGCCCGTCCTTGCCGAATTCGACGACGTAATCCGCCATGGCTAGTTCTTCCGGTAGTGGGTCGTGATCGCGTCGATCAAGGCCTGGCGGATCTGGGCCGATTGGGGGTCGGTTGCGCCTACCCAGGCGCTGTGCGTGACCACCACGAGGCGCAGCTCAGGGTCTATCCACAGGCCCTGGCCGAAGATGCCGGAAGCCCGATAGGCCTTGCCGGTTGTTGTCCACCACTGCAGGCCATAGCCGCCGCGGCCCTTCAGGCCTTCGGTGGCTTCGCGGGTGGTGGTGACCGCCTGTTCCACCCAGCCGTCCGGCACCACGGCCTGGCCATTGGCCAGGCGCCCGCCGCCCATGAAGAACAGGCCGAAGCGACCATAGTCGCGCAGCGTTGCCGAGAGGCAGCAGCCGGCGATTTCAGCGCCCGAGCGGTCGAGCATCCAGTAGGCGTCGCCCTCCATGCCCAGCGGCTGCCAGACCTTCTCGGACAGATAGTCCGACAGGGTCTTGCCGGTCGCCGCCCGCACCAGAGAGCCGACCAGGTTGGTCTCGCCGGTCTTGTAGACCCACTTGCTGCCCGGCGCGGCTTCGCGCGGCAGCCGGGCCATGTAGCTCACCACCGGGTCCGAGCCGTTCACGCTGGGCTCGGCGGCGAAGCGGGCCACGTCGGAGTTGGGGTCGCCGTAGTCCTCGTTCCAGCGCACTCCCGAGGTCATGTTGAGCAACTGCCGGACGGTGACGCCGTCATAGGCCGAGGCCTTGAGCCCGGGCAGGTACTGGGTGATCGGATCGTCCAGGCCGCCAATCTTGCCGTCGCGGATCGCGGCGCCGACCAGGGTCGAGGCGAAGGACTTGGCCACCGAGAAACTGGTCCAGCGCATCTGCGGCGACTGGCCCAGCGCGTAGCGCTCCAGCACCACCTGGCCATCCTTCAGCACCAGCAGGCCGGCGGCGCGGTTGCGGCTCATGTAGTCGTCGAGGGTCCAGGTCTGGTCGCCGACCTTGAAGCTGATCTCCAGCGGCTTGGCGGCCACCGGCAGCGGAGTGCTTGTGCCACCGCGCTTGACCAGCCGGGTCGGGTACAGGTCCTCCATGTGGGGATAGCCGGCCTTCTGCTCCTCGAAGGACCAGAACAGCACGCTGCCACGGGCCAGTGCCGAGGCGGCTGTGGGTGGCGCCGTGGCCGTCTCGGCGGACCTCGCAGGCAGTGCGAGGGCCAGCAGCAGGGCTGGAAGGAGACGCGCGGCGACGACATGCTTCATGGTGCTGGACCTCCTGTGGACTCGGTGAGCTAGCGGCACGTTCCTCGCTGCCGACGGGGCTGCAGCCGCCGAGCATATATGGGCATGGCAGGCTCCAGGGACCCAATCGGCGCCGCAACACGGCCCCACACCCGACAAGGTTCTTCAGACCGGTGGCTTGCTGAATTTTCAGAAATTACTGAAAATTCAGCACAAACTTGCGCCAGAACAAGGCGGCCACCCGTCAGAGCCGCAGGTCCCTTGACCGAGAACATTGAAAGGCAGATCCACATGGAAGCCATGAGCCCCCTGGTCCGCAGCTTCGTCGCGCATTTCGGCGAGATGGGCAGCCGCTGGGGCATCAATCGCACGGTGGGGCAGATCTACGCCCTGATCTTCGTTTCACCGCGGCCGCTGAACGCCGACGAGCTGGCCGAGGCGCTGGAGTTCAGCCGCTCCAATGTCTCCATGGGGCTCAAGGAGCTGCAGGCCTGGCGCCTGGTACGGCTCAAGCATCTGCCGGGCGACCGGCGCGAGTACTTCGAGGCACCGGGCGATGCCTGGGAGATCTTCCGCACGCTGGCCGAGGAGCGGCGCCGACGCGAGATCGAGCCCACGCTGTCCATGCTGCGCAATGCCCTGCTGGAAACGCCGGCCACGCCGGATGAGCGCTATGCCCAGGAGCGCATGCGCGGCATGCACGACCTGATCGAGCTGCTGACCAGCTGGTTCGACGACGTGCAGCGCATGGATACGCAGACCCTGGGCCAGCTGATGAAGATGGGCTCCAAGGTGCAGAAGCTGCTGGAGTTCACCGGCCGCATCAAGCCGGCGCGGGAGGCCTGAGCCATGCCGGATGCCCTGCTCCTGGCGCGCGCCCAGTTCGCCGCCAACATCTCCTTCCACATCCTGTTCCCCACCATCAGCATCGCCCTGGCCTGGGTGCTGCTGTTCATGCGCTGGCGCTGGCTCAGCACCGGCCTGGACCGCTGGCTCTCGGCCTATCGCTTCTGGACCAAGGTCTTTGCGCTGACCTTCGCGCTGGGCGTGGTCAGCGGCATCACCATGAGCTTCCAGTTCGGCACCAACTGGCCGGGCTTCATGGAGAAGGCCGGCAACATCGCCGGCCCGCTGCTGGGCTACGAGGTGCTGACCGCCTTCTTCCTGGAGGCCGGCTTCCTGGGCATCATGCTGTTCGGCCATGGCCGGGTCGGCGAGCGGGTGCACCTCACCTCCACCTTCCTGGTCGCGTTCGGCACCACGCTGTCGGCCTTCTGGATCCTGAGCCTGAACTCCTGGATGCAGACACCCCAGGGCTACGAGATCATCAACGGCGAGTTCCATGCGCTGGACTGGTGGGCGGTGATCTTCAACCCCTCCTTCCCGTACCGGCTGGCGCACAAGCTGCTTGCGTCGGGCCTCACCGTGGCCTTCATCCTGGCCGGCCTCACCAGCTGGCAGCTGCTGCGCCGCAAGGCCCAGGACTGGACGCCCTCGGTGCTGCGCCTGGGCCTCAGCCTGGGCGCCCTGCTGATACCGCTGCAGATCTGGGTCGGCGACCTGCACGGCCTCAACACGCTGAAGCACCAGCCGGCCAAGATCGCGGCCATGGAAGGCGTCTGGCAGACCGAGCGCGGTGCGCCGCTGCTGCTGTTCGCCTGGCCCGACGAGAAGACGCGCAGCAATCGTTTCGAAGTGCCGGTGCCCAAGCTGGCCAGCCTGATCCTGACCCACGAGGCGGACGGCGAGATCCGCGGCCTCGACGACTTCAAGGGTGCGCATCCGCCGGTCAAGCCGCTGTTCTTCGGGTTCCGCGTCATGGTCGGCACCGGCCTCTTGATGCTGGCCTTCAGCTGGGTCGGACTGTGGCTGTATCGGCGCCGAGGCTGGCATGCCGAGGCCCTGCCGCGCTGGCTGCTCGGCGGCCTGGCAGCCATGAGCTTCTCGGGCTGGCTGGCCACGCTGGCCGGCTGGTACGTCACCGAGATCGGCCGCCAGCCCTTCCTCGTCTACGGCCTCTTGCGCACCGCCGACCTGGCCTCCAAGACGCCGGCCCCGACCATTGCGATGTCGCTGGCCGCCTACTGCACGCTCTACCTGGGCCTGATCGTGGCCTATGTATCGGTCATCAAGTACATGGCCGAGAAACCCGCCGGGAGCCCAAGCAAATGAACCCACACGCCAACGACTGGATGCCCCTGGTATTCCTAGCCCTGATGGGCCTGGCCCTGCTGGTCTACGTGGTGCTGGACGGCTACGACCTGGGCGTGGGCCTGCTGATGTCCGGCGCCAGCGACGAGCACAAGGACCGCATGGTCGCCTCCATAGGCCCGTTCTGGGATGCCAACGAGACCTGGCTGGTGCTGGGCGTGGGCATCCTGCTGGTGGCGTTTCCCAAGGCCCATGGCCTGATCCTGCAGGCGCTCTACCTGCCGGTGGCCCTGATGCTGATAGGCCTGATGCTGCGCGGCGTGGCCTTCGACTTCCGGGTCAAGGCCCAGGCGCAGTTGAAGCCGCTGTGGAACCGGGCCTTCATGCTCGGCTCGGCCCTGGCCTCGCTGGCCCAGGGCTGGATGCTGGCGCGCTACATCACCGGCTTCGCCGAGGGCTGGAGCTTCGTGCTGTTCGCAGCCCTGATCGCCCTGGCCAATGCGGCGGCCTATGCCCTGCTCGGCGCCGGCTGGCTGATCATGAAAACCGAAGGCGAGCTGCAGCAGTTGGCCGTGCGCCGCGCCAAGCAGGCCTGGCCCGCGGTGGTGGTGGGCCTGCTCGGCATCTCGCTGGCCACGCCCCTGGTCAGCCCCACGGTGGCCGAGCGCTGGTTCCGTCTGCCGGAGCTGATCGCCCTGCTGCCGATTCCGCTGACCACCGGCCTGGCCCTGCTGGGCCTGCGCGCGCTGCTGAACTCGCACCGCGTGCTCGGCAAGCTGTGCTGGCTGCCGTTCGCGCTGATGGTGCTGGTGATGCTGATGGGCTTCCTGGGCCTGGCCTACAGCCTCTACCCCTTCGTGCTGATCGACCGCATGACGGTCTGGCAGGCCGCGGCCGCGCCCAAGTCGCTGCAGTTCATCCTCTGGGGCTGCGCGATCACGGTGCCGGCCATAGCGGCCTACACGGTGTTCGCCTACCGCGTGTTCTGGGGGAAGGCGGACGAACTGAGCTACGCCTGATGCGGCCCGGCGGGCCCACAATGGGCAGGTCCCGCCGCTGCCGCCATGCTCCACGATCCCGCAGTTCCGCCCTCGCGCCGCCGCCTGCTGGCGCTGCTCGTGGGCCTGCTCGGTACTCGCTCGGCCCGCGCGACCGGCGCCCTGCGGCTGCGCATGGTGCAGGCCCACTGGCCACCCTACGTCCACATGGTGAACGGCCGGCCGGCCGGACTGGATGTAGAACTGATCGAGGCCGTGCTGCACCGCATCGGCTACCGGCTGGAACTGGTGGCCGAAACCCCGCGCCGGCGCCGGCCTCAGCTGCTGGCCGCCGGCGAGCTGGACATGCTGCTGGCGGCCACGGTCACCGAGGACCGGACCAGCGAGTTCAGGTTCAGCAGCACCTACCGCCAGGAATGGATAGGCCTGCTGTGCCTGGAATCAAGGCTGGGCGAGTTCGCCGCGCTGCACAGCTATGCCCGCCTGGTCGAGCGCCGCATCAAGCTGCTGGCACCCAAGCACCGACTGGGCGGCGAGCTCGACCTGCTGATCGACCAGCTGCGGCCCGCCGGCCTGCTCGAGCCCTACGACAGCGCCCAGCGCGGCCTGGGCATGCTGCAGCGCAGCCGGGCCAGCCTGATCGTCGGCGACATTCCCGCCCTGCTCCACCTGGGCCGCAGCGAAGGCACGCCGCTGGCGCGACTGACCCTGCCGGAGCAACGGGCGCCGGTCAGCCTGATGCTGAGCCGCAAGACCGTCAGCGCCGCACTGCTGGCCCAGATCAACGGCGCACTCGCGGCACTGGAAGCCGACGGCACGCTGCCGGCCATACGCAGGCGCTACGGCTTCTGAGCGAGGCGATCGGTGAGTGATGGCAGGCGAGCCGGCCCGGCATCGGCCAGTCGCTGGTCATGCCGGTAGTCCTCGTTGACCTCGATGCGCCAGGCCTTGCGCTCGAAACGGCGCGCCAGGCCCTGGACCACCTGGTCGAAGCTCAGGGCGGACTCGGCATTGCTGTCCAGATGGACCACACGGCCGGCCGCGGCCGGCTCCTCGATCAGCGCCAGCAAGGCTTGAGCGGTGTCAGTCATGAAGGAACAGGCCGGAATCCAGGCGCGGCTGGCCGCGATGCGGCCCTGCTCGCGCTGCCACTGCTCCAGCGTGGCGAGCATGTTGTTGCCGCTGGAATGCTCGTCGATCTGCCAGCCTATGCGGGCGATGCAGGCACCGGGATGAGCGCCGCGAATCGCGTCCTCGCCGGCGATCTTGGAGCGGCCGTAGTCGTCCTTCGAGGTGCGCTCGTCCTGCGGGCGGTGCGGCCCGTCCGGCTCGTGGTCGAAGACCATGACCGTGCTGGTATAGAGCAGGGGCAGGCCTTGCTGCGCCGCATGCTCGGCCAGACCGCGCGACCATGAAGGCGAGCCGAGGGCCAGATGGGCGATGGCATCGGGCCGGCTGGCCTGCAGATGGGCGGCCACGGCCTGTTCGTCGTCGACCGGGATGCGACGGCGGTCCCAGCCAAGCACCTGCCAGCCGGCGGCCTCGGCCGCGCGGGCCAGATGCGGCGCCAGCGTGCCGCCCAGGCCGGTCACCAGCAGTCGGCGCAGGCCCATCAATGCCGGGTCGCGATGGACCAGCCCCAGGGCGCCAGCTTTCGGGACGCGCCTTCAAGCCGGTAGGACTGATCAGCGGCCGAAAGATTGACCGCAATGGTGACGACGTTGCGGCCCAGCTGGCGGCGGAAGGCGAAGACCTGCTCATTGCCGGCGTCGAGGATCTCGGCCGGTGCGCCGTACTGGCCGTTGGCCAGCGCCGGATTGGCATGCTTGATCGCCATCAGCTCGGCGTAGAAGCCCTGCAGCTCGTAGCTCTTCCACTGGACGGCGTCCTTCTCGAAGAACTCCAGCCGCTTGTCCAGCCGCGACTCCTGGCCGCCGTAGACCAGGGGCATGCCCGGCAGCGTGAACGTCAGCGCCGCCAGCGCCTGATAGGCCTCGCCGTAGAGCTCGCGGTCCGTGCCGTGCCAGGAGTTGAAGTCATGGTTGCTGGTGAAGCGCATGCGGTAGGCATGGCGCGGATAGACCTTGGCCGCCTTGCCCCCGTTCTCGGCCTTGAGCCAGGCCCGCAGCTCGGCCGCGCCGGCCTTGCCCTTGCCTATGGCCTTGAACACGTCGGCCAGGTCCCAGCTGTAAGTCATGTCGAAGGCACTGCGGTGCAGCTCGGGCTTGTCCGACTCGGCCAGCATGAAGACCGGCTTGATCGCATCGAGCTCGCGGCGCGCCCGCTCCCAGAAGTCGGTGGGCACCAGGCTGGCGACGTCGCAGCGGAAGCCGTCCAGGTCCACTTCCCTGAGCCAGAAGGCCATGGCCGAGATCATGGCCTTGCGCAGGTCTTCGCTGCGGTAGTCCAGGGCAACCACGTCGGTCCAGTACTCGGGCTCGGGGCCCTCGTGGAAGGTGACCGGAAAGATCTCGCCCTTGTCGTTCAGCTTGTACCAATCCTTGTGCTGCGTGGTCCAGGCATGGTCCCAGGCCGTGTGGTTGGGCACCCAGTCCAGGATGATCTTGAAGCCCAGGCCATGGGCCTGCTTGACCATGGCCTTCATGTCGTCCAGCGTACCGAACTCGGGGTTGACGGCCGTGTAGTCGCTGATCGAGTAGTAGCTGCCGAGGCCGCCCTTGCGCTCCTTCTTGCCTATCGGTTGCAGCGGCATGAACCAGAGGATGTCGGCCCCCAGCTTGCGGATGCGCGACAGGTCCTTGGCAAAGGCCTTGATCGTGCCTTGCTGCGTGTGCTGGCGCAGGTTGACCTGGTAGATCGTGGCCTGGCGGGACCAGGCCACATGGGGCATGTCGGTTGCAGCGTTCTGGCTCATGGCTTGGAGAGGCAAGGCGCCCAGGCAGGCCGTGGCGGCCACGGCCTGTAGCAGCCGGAACAGGGATCTCATGGGAATCAATCCTTTCGCGGCCGGCAGGCGGCCTGGCGCCTACATCTTCAGCGGCGCGGCCTTGCAATGCTGCGCGATGTAGGCCGAGTGCTCGGGCATCACGTCCACGCACTTGCCAATCACCTCGCGCACCGCTTCCAGGAATTCCTCGATGCCGGCCTCGGTCTGCACGTCCACCAGCGGGTGGTAGCCGCGGGTCTCGAGGTTCTGGCCCTCCATCACCTGCAGCCAGCCCACCTCGGTGAACAGCTCGTTGTTGAAGCGGAAGATGCGGCCGTGGCTGCGGTAGAGGTCCATCTTCTCCTTCAGCGTCTCGGGAATCTCCATCGAAGCGCAGGCCTTCCAGAACTCCGAGTCGGTGCGCTGGTTCAGGTGGTAGTGCAGGATGATGAAGTCGCGGATGCGCTCGAAGTGGAAGCGGCTCTGGCGGTTGAATTCCTCGACATCGGTGGCGCTGAAGCCCTGGTCGGGGAAGAAGTCGATCAGCTGCTGGATCGAGGCCTGGATCAGGTGGATGCTGGTCGATTCCAGCGGCTCCAGGAAGCCGCTCGAGAGGCCGATGGCCACCACGTTCTTGACCCAGCTCTTGTTGCGCATGCCGGTCTTGAACTTGATCATGCGCGGGTCGGCCAGCGGCTTGCCGTCCAGGTTGGCCAGCAGCGTGGCCGCGGCCTCGTCGTCGCTTATCGCATTGCTGCAATAGACATGGCCGTTGCCGATGCGGTGCTGCAGCGGGATGCGCCATTGCCAGCCGGCCTTGTGCGCCGTCGAGCGGGTGTAGGGGGTCAGCACCGGCGCCGACTCGCAGGGCACGGCCAGCGCGCGGTCGCAGGGCAGCCAGTGCGTCCAGTCCTCGTAGCCGGTCTCGAGCAGCTGCTCGATCAGCAGGCCACGGAAGCCGGAGCAGTCGATGAACAGATCGCCTTCGATCCGCTCGCCGCTCTTGAGCACCACCGCGTCGACATGGCCGTCACCCTCACGCCGCGTGGCATGAGAGATCATGCCCTCGGTGCGCTTGACGCCGCGCTGCTCGGCCAGCTTGCGCAGGTAGCGCGCATAGAGGCTGGCGTCGAAGTGGTAGGCGTAGGCGATCTCGCCCAGCGGCGAGTTCGGCAGGTCGGCCTGGGCCGGCAGGAACTTGTTGGCCTTGGAGGCCATGCGGGTGATGGAGTACTCCTCCAGCGGCCGCGCCTTGCCGGCCATGTGCTGCTTGCGCCAGTACTGCTCGAAGGGCACGGTCCAGAGGTCCTGGCCCACGCGGCCGAAGCCGTGCATGTAGCGGTCGCCCAGCCGGCCCCAGTTGACGAACTCGATGCCCAGCTTGAAGGTGCCCTGGGTTTCGCGCACGAACTCGTTCTCGTCCAGGCCGATGGTCTTGTTGAAGCGCTGGATCATCGGGATCGTGGCCTCGCCGACGCCGACGATGCCGATCTCGTCGGACTCGACGAGTCGGATCTCGTAGCGATTGCGCAGCACGGTGGCCAGGGCCACGGCGCTCATCCAGCCGGCGGTGCCGCCACCGACGATGACGACGGTCTTGATGGGGGTCTGCTTCATGCTCGAAGAATAAAGAAAAAAGAACCCCTGCGGGCCAGGGCCGGCAGGGGTCAAGTCGAGGAGCCGGAGGAGGCTTACAGCTTGTAGTTGATGCCGAACAGGTAGGTCTTGCCGTACTTGATCTTGTCGGTCACCACGTTGCGGTCCGTGTTGTAGCGCTGGAACTCCGAGTTCGTCATGTTGTTGCCCTGGGCCAGCAGGGACAGGCCCTTCAGCCAACCGGACTGGAACTCGTAGGACAGCTGCAGGTCCACGATGGACTCGCCCTTGATGAAGGTGAGCTGGCGGTTGTCCTGGAAGTCGCTGACCTCACCCAGGAAGTCCGAGCGATGGCGCTGGGCCACGGCGATCTGGAAGCCTGCCTTCTCGTAGTAGAAGCGCAGGTTCGTGACCTTCTTGGACAGGCCCGGCATCGGGATCTTCACCGTGCCCACGTTCTCCACCGAGAAGCCCGAGGTGGGCAGCTCGACCGAGCTCGAGGTGTCGGAGTGGTTCAGCATGATGCCGAAGCCGTCCAGCCACGAGGACACGAAGTTCAGCGGCACGTTGATCGCGAACTCCATGCCGTGGATGTTGCCGCCTTCGCCATTGATGGGCTGGTTCAGCAGGCCCACGGTCGAGCCCTTGTTCGGGCCGGTGGTCGGCAGCGGCGTGGCGGCGCTGGTGTAGGGCTTGAAGTCGAACACCGTCGGCACGCGCAGGATGTAGCTGTCCAGCTTCTTGTAGAAGCCGGCGGCGCTGAAGTAGCCCTTGTTGCCGAAGTACTTCTCGTACGACAGGTCGATGGCCTTGGCGCGGAACGGATTCAGCTTCGGGTTGCCGCCGTCGCCGGTCAGGATCTGCACACCGGTGTTGTTGACCGTGTAGCCCAGGCTGGCCCGCATGTCGTTCATGTTGGCCCGCGACAGCACCTTGGCCGCAGCGAAGCGCATCACCTGGTCACCACCCAGGTCGAAGTTCATGTTCAGGCTGGGCAGGATGTCGGTGTAGGTCTTGCCCTGGGCCACGGTGGCACCCGGGCAGGTCGCGGCGGTGTTGCCGGTGCAGTTCGCACGGTCCACGTTGAAGCCGGTCGACGACTGGTCGGTGTGGACCATCTGGAGGCCGACATTGCCGCGGTAGGGCAGACCACCCAGGTCGCCATCGAGGTCGCCCTTGAAGTAGCCGGTGGTGACCTTTTCCTTGACGCTCCAGTCCTTGTTCAGGATGTCGGAGTCGACCTTCTTGGCCAGGTCGTAGATCGAACCCAGCGAACCACGCGGATCCCAGGACACGACCTGCAGGCCCGTGGTGCCGGCAATGGCCACATCAGAGCCCGGCACGGCGGTGGCGCCATAGGGGTCCGTGCCCTTGATGAACAGACGGCCTTCCTGGGTCTGGCGGATCTTCTCGCGGTTCGTCACGTTGATGCCGAACTCACCGCTGACGATGGGGCCCCAGCCCAGATCGGTCTTGCCCGACAGGCGGAAGCTGTCGATCTTGTCCTGCACATGCGGCAGGGCGACATAGCCGGCCTGCGGCGAGCCTTCGCCACCCGACCAGCCGTCCACGTCGGTCAGCTTGGCGATGGCGCGGTCGGCATAGCTCAGGCTGGTCGTGTACTTCACGTCGGTGAAGTTCTGGCCATTGAAGCCGGTCCAGCTGATCGAACCCAGGCCGGCAGCGCTCTTGTTGCCATTGCCCGGCTGGCCGGCCGTGGTTTCGTAGCGCGAGGAGTCGCGAACGACCTTGGACTGCGAGATGTCGGCCAGCAGCGTCCAGTCCTTGAGCTTGAGCTTGTTGTTCCAGCCCCAGGACTTCAGGCTGTCGTCACCGCCTTCGAAGTGGTTGCGCACCACGCCCTTGTAGTTGCTCAGCGTGCCCGATGCGACCACGCCGTTGGCGATGGTGTAGTTGGTGATCTGGCCGCGCGGGTCGTAGGCGCTGTTGTCATCGTCGCCGATGGCGCCTTCCAGACCGGTCTTCTTCAGACCGAAGCGGCCCTTGGAATAGAAGTAGTCGAAGGTCGACTCGAAGTCCTTGTTGGGCTTCCACTGCAGCGTGGCCATGCGGCCTTCACGGGTGGCCGTGCTGTTCTCGGTATCGGCGGTGAAGCCGCCCATCACGTTGACCTTGTTGACACCGGTGGTGCAACCGGCCGGCGGGGTCGGGCCGTCACAGGCCAGCAGCGGCGAACCAGCGCCACCGCTAGGAGCGAACGGCAGCGTCCAGCCGCCCCAGGAATTGAACTTCTGCTGGTCGGCGCCCTTCTCGTCGAACTTGACCAGGCCCACGGCCACGCCGATGGTCTTGTCGGCGAACTGGTCGATGTAGCTGACCGACTTGCGCGTGCCCGTGCCTTCACCGGCACCCGAGGCCACGCCGGTGCGCTGCTTGCGGTAGTTGACCGCGGCCTGGCGGCTGCTGAAGTTCAGCGGACGCACCGTCTGCAGGTCGATCGTCGAAGCCAGGCCCTGGCCGACCAGGGCGCCGTCCGGGCTCTTGTAGATCAGCACCGAAGCCAGCAGCTCCGACGGATAGAGGTCGAACTCGACGCCGCGGCTGTCGCCGCTGGAAGCCTGCTCGCGGCCGTTCAGCAAGGCGCCGTTGAAGTCGGGCGACATGCCGCGCACGCTGACGCTGGAGGCCTTGCCGGTGGACTTGTTGCGCTGCGAGGCGACGCCCGGCAGACGGGAGACCGATTCAGCGACGCTGGCATCGGGCAGCTTGCCGATGTCTTCGGCCGAGATCGCTTCGATGATGGAGTCCGAGCCCTTCTTGGCCGAGATCGCATCCTCGATGCCCTTGCGGATGCCGGTCACCGTCACGGTCTCCAGCGTCTGCGGTTGGGCCTGCGGCTGCTGCGCGGGCGCAGTCTGCGCATGGGCGCCAGCCATCATGAGCACCGTGCAGCCAGCCACCACCGGGCTGAGACGGAAAAGCTCACGCGTCTGTCGTGCTTTCGTCATCGTTTGTCTCCTGAAGCTTTCTTGGAACAACACAGCCCCGCAACGATCTGGAGTAGTTCTTGTCGGGGATTCGGGAACTTGTTTTGAAGAATTCTGTACTAAAACTAGATCGCATCCAATACAAAGGAACCCCTAAGTTCGCTTTCTTGATTGCGGATTTGCACAAAAAACACAGGCAAACCTAGGGTAACCACCATGCAATCCGGGTGAAATCAAAGTGCCGCTGCCATTCGGTGGTTTGCATTAGTAGTTCAACTACATGAACTACAGGTCAATCTGCTCCAAGGCCAGTGCCGCACCACTGAGGGCCGCCAGCGTGTCGGTGATCAGCACCGTGGGCACGACCTCGAGATAGCCGCGGAACCGCCCCTTGGCCTCGAATCGCTCGCGAAAGCGCGAACGGAAAAACAGCTCACCCAGCCTCGGCACGATGCCGCCACCGATATAGACACCCCCCCGCGCACCCAGGGTCAGGGCCACGCTGCCGGCGAAGCCGCCGAGCAGGGCGCAGAACACTTCCAGAGTGCGGACGCAGAGCGCATCACTGCCCGTGGTACCGGCCTCGACGATCTGCTCGGCAGTCAAGGCCGGCGCCACCATATGCCCGGCCTGTCGCGCCACGGCACCATGCAGGACCGGCAGCCCGATGCCAGACAGCAGCCGCTCGGCCGAGACATGGGCGTAGTCCCGCCGCACCAGGGCCAGCAGCTCGCTCTCATAGTCATCGGCCGGCGCCAGCGTGGCATGGCCACCTTCGCCCGGCAGCGCTACCCAGCCGTGCGCGGTCTCGATCACGCCGCCGACACCGAGCCCGGTACCCGGGCCGATCACGGCCAGCGTGCCCTTGGGCGTGGGCAATCCATCGGGCGCATGCAGCTGGTCGCCGCGCAGCCGCGGCAGCGACAGGGCCAGTGCCTCGAAGTCGTTCAGCACCAGCAGCTTGTCCAGGCCCAGGCGTGTGCGCACGGCCTCGATGGAAAAGCTCCAGGGACTGTTGGTGAACTCGACCCGATCACCGGCAATCGCGGTCGCCACGGCCACCGCGCCCAGCACCGGCTTGATAGGCAGAGCATCCGCCCCGCCCGGCAAGCCTGCCAGGTAGGACTCGACCGCCTCGGCCAGCCCGGCATGGGCAGCCACCGGCAAGGTGCGCACATGGACCACCGATCCGCCACTCTTCTCGACCAGACCGAAGCGGGCATTGCTGCCGCCGATGTCAGCCACCAGGCAGGGCTGATTCATCGGCCAAGCCTCCAGGCTGGCAGGACGAAACACGGGAATTGGCGCACGCAGGAACGCAAAGGCAACAGAGCTGACACGGGCTGAACCCCGCCCCCGCGGTTGGCCTGGCCGCAATGCGAACGGCGCCGACCCCGGGGGCTGAAGGATTGGTACAAGTTGGCAGAAGGTAGCAAAACTACATCATCTTCACAAGAGCATCGCCACTCATCTATGAGATTGTTGGTTTTCGTCAGTGAAGATCGACTGTAACTTGGCTACAGACCCCTGGGTTTCATCGACTCGCCAGCGGCTTGGGGATGGCGACAATGAAGCAAAATTTCCTGACGCCACCGGCGCCATGCCCCAAATCGGGGAGCCTAGGCGCCTTGATAATCGCGCGCCACCTGCTCCCCAGCCTTCTCGAAGCGCCGCCATGCCTCCATTCGACAACCCTCGACTGATTGCCGACATTGGCGGCACCTATGCCCGGTTCGCGCTGGAGGAGGCGCCGGGCGAGTTCAGCCAGATCGCTTCGCTGCGCTGTGCCGAGCACCCCGACTTCCACGCCGCCGTCAGCGCCTACCTGGCCTTGCTGCCGGCCAGCATCGAGGTGCGCCACGCAGCCATCGCCATCGCCAACCCGGTCGAAGGCGATTCGGTGCGAATGACCAACTACCACTGGCAGTTCTCCATCGAGGAAATGCGCCAGCGCCTGGGGCTGGACACCCTGGTCGTGGTCAACGACTTCACCGCCCTGGCCATGGCCGTGCCCCGTCTCAAGCCCAGCGACCTGCGCAAGATCGGCGGCGGCGAGGCGCGCCGCCAGAGCGTCATCGGCGTGCTGGGCTCGGGCTCGGGCCTGGGCACCTCGGGCCTGATTCCCTCGGGCGACGGCTGGATCTCGCTGGGCGCCGAGGGCGGCCACACCAGCTTCTCGCCGCGCGACGAGCGCGAGATCGACATCCTGCGCTTCGCCTGGCAGCAGTTCGAGCACGTTTCCTTTGAGCGCCTGGTCTCCGGCCCTGGCCTGGAGCTGATCTATCGCGCACTGGCCCAGCGGGCCGGCGTGGGTGCCACGCCGCTGTCAGCACCCGACATCACGCAGCGCGCGCTGGAGGCCAGCGACCCGGTCTGCGTCGAAGCCCTGGAAATGTTCTGCGCCCTGCTCGGCACCGCGGCGGCCAACCTGGCCGTGACCCTGGGCGCCCTGGGCGGCATCTATATCGGCGGCGGCATCGTGCCGCGGCTGGGCGCCTATTTCGACCAGTCGCGCTTCCGCAGCCGTTTCGAGGACAAGGGCCGCTTCCGCGACTACGTGTCCGGCATCCCGACCTATGTGATCACTGCCGAGCAGGCCACCTTCATGGGCGCCTCGGCCATCCTGGATGCCCAGCTACGCACACTGGAAGGCACGCCGGGTTCGGCCATCCTCAGCCAGATCCGCCGTGCCCGCAGCGAGCTCTCGCCGGCCGAGCTGCGCGTGGCCGAACATGTGCTTGCCCACGCGCGCGACGTGCTCAACGACCCGATCGCCGAGATCGCCAAAGCCGCCCACGTCAGCCAGCCCACGGTGATCCGCTTCTGCCGATCGCTGGGCTGCGAGGGCCTGTCGGACTTCAAGCTGCGCCTGGCTTCGGGCCTGACCGGCACCGTGCCGGTGACCCACACCCAGGTGATGCACGACGACTCGGTGGTGGAGCTGGGCACCAAGGTGCTGGGCAACACCGCCTCGGCCATCCTGCAGGTGCGCAGCGAGCTGAACCGCGAAATGATCGACCGCGCCATCGAGCTGCTGATCCAGGCCAACCGCATCGAGTTCTTCGCCGTCGGCCATTACGGCGTCGTGGCCCAGGATGCGCAGTTCAAGTTCCTGCGCTTCGGCGTGCCCAGCAGCGCCCATACCGACCCGCGGCTGCAGACCCTGGCCGCCGGCGTGCTGGGGCCGCGCGACGTGGCCGTCATCATCAGCAGCAGCGGCAAGCTGAGCGAGCTGCTGGAGGTAGCCGACAAGGCGCGTGAACGCGGCGCCGCCGTCGTCGCCATCACGGCCAGCCAGTCGCCGCTGGCCAAGAAGGCCGATGCCACGCTGATCGTCGACCATGTCGAGGACGTGTCCACCCACCTGCCCATGATCAGCCGCATCCTGCATCTGCTGGTCATCGACATCCTGACCGTCGGCGTGGCCATGCGCCGCAACCCCGACGGCGTGCCGGCCCTCAGCGGCAGCGCCGACGAGGCGCTGGACGAAGCCCAGCCCTCGCCGGTCAGCCGGCCGGCCGCCCGTAGCGCCGCCCCCGGGGTCAGCATGGCCTCGCCGCTGGCCAAGCTGACCTCGCACAGCCGCTGAGGCAAACGGACTGACAAGACACGATGGCGGGCATGCTGCGCTGCTTGCTGTTCTGCCTGGCCGGCATGACCGGCGGGGCGCAAGCCGCCATCAGCATCTGCTTCAACCAGGAGCTGAACGACCCGGCCGCCCATCCGGTGGCCGTGGAGCTGATCCAGGCCGTGGCCCGGCGCGCGCCTGAGCTGGAGATCCGCCTGGTCCCGCTGCCCTGGGCCCGCTGCCTGCGCGAAGCCGCGCTCGGTGAACACGACGGTGCCCTGGCCGCCAGCCATACGCCCGAACGTGCCGCCGGCCTGGCGTTTCCGCTGCAGGCCGACGGCCAGCTCGACGACAGCCGCCGCATGTTCGCGCTCGGCTACTGGCTGCTGCGGCCGACCGGCAGCCCGCTGCGCTGGGACGGCCAGCAGTTCCGCGGCCTGGCCGAAGCCCAGCAGCCCCTGGGCGCGCAGCGCGGCTATTCCATCGCCGAGTTCGCGCGTCAGCACGGAGCCGCGGTCGACGACGGCTCCCCCACGGCGCAGGCCATGATGAGGAAGCTGGAGCTGGGCCGTTTGTCCGGCGTGCTGGTCTCCCAGGCCCATGCCAAGGACCTGGCGGCCGATCCGCAATGGGCCGGCAAGCTGGAGACGGCCGGGCCCCTGCTGCTGCGCAAGTCCTACTTCCTCGTGTATTCACACGGCTTCATCGCCAAGCGCGGAGCCCTGGCCGAGCGGCTCTGGAGCCTGCTGGCCCAGGAGCGCGAGAGCCCGGCGTTCAAGCGGCTCTACCAGCATCAGCTGGGCGCCGGCCAGCCCTGAAGCCACCGCGTCTGCTGGTTTGCACTCTCCCTCAAGGCAAGGAAGCGGGCCAGAATGCCGGTCCCTCCTGCTCCGAGGTCCCCCATGTCCGTGCTGCTGCGTCAGCATCGCCTGAATGACCGCCGCCAGCTCTTGCAGCTGACCGCCGGCACCCTGGTGCTGGGCGCCGTGCCGGCGCTCGCGGCAGCCAACGAGGACGTGCCGGAGACCGAAGCCAACTGGGAAGGACCGTTCTACAAGGCCGGCGCGCCGCTGCGCTCGTTGCTGCTGGAGCCCGGCATGGCCGGCACGGTGCTGACCCTGAACGGCCGGGTGCTGGACGTCCATGGCCAGGCCCTGAAGCGCGCCCTGCTGGACTTCTGGCAATGCGACAGCCAGGGTGTCTATGACCAGGCCGGCTACCGGCTGCGCGGCCGCATGGAAACCGACGAGCAGGGCCGCTTCCAGTTGCGCACCATCAAGCCAGTGGCCTACGGCCTGGGCTCGGCCCGCAGGCCTGCCCACCTGCACGTCAAGGTCAACGCGGTCGGCGGCCCGGTGATCACCACCCAGCTCTATTTCCGCGGCGACCCCGAACTGCGCGCCGATGCCGAGGCCAAGCCCTCCCTGGTGCTGGCGCCGCAGCGCCTGGGCAGCGAGCTGATCGCCCGCTACGACTTCGTGGTCCGCACCGGCTGAAGGCTCAGCGCGGCTTGGCCGCCTCGATCTCCGCCCTCAACCTGTCCTCCTGCTCGCGCAGCTCCGGCGTGAACTCGGTGCCGAAGTCCTCGGCTTCGAAGACCGGGCGGATCTCGATGATGGAATCGCTCTCCATGGGATTGGGGCAGCGCCTCACCCAGGCGACCGCCTCGTCCATGGACTTGACCTGCCAGAGCCAGAAGCCGGCAACCAGCTCCTTGGTCTCCGTGAAGGGCCCGTCGGCGACGCGGCGGTCCGGGCCGCTGAACAGCACCCGCGCCCCGGCCGAGCTGGGCTTGAGGCCCTCGCCCGCCAGCATGATGCCGGCCTTGACCAGTTCCTCGTTGAAGGCGCCCATGGCGGCCAGCAGTTCGGTCCTGGGCATCTGGCCGGCCTCGGACTCGGCCGTGGCCTTGACGATCACCATCACACGCATCTCGCATCTCCTTGGGTTCTGACCGGCATCCGCGCCGCATCTGAACACACGACGGACGGCATGGCGGCAAATCGACACGCCTCGACTATGCTCGCCGCCCATGGCCCGTAGACACCCTCGCCCCCCGCTGACCCTGCTGGCCGCGCTGGCCCTGCAGGCCTCGCTGCCGGCTCAGGCCGAAAGCCTCAAGCTACCGGGCCTATCGGCACCGGCCGAGATCCTGGTCGACCGCTGGGGCGTGCCTCACCTCTATGCGCAGAGCAACGATGACCTGTTCTTCCTGCAGGGCTACAACGCGGCGCGCGACCGGCTGTTCCAGATCGACCTGTGGCGGCGTCGCGGCCTCGGCCGCCTGGCCTCGATCTTCGGCCCCAACTTCGTCGAGCAGGACCGCGCCTCGCGCCTGATGCTGTACCGCGGCGACATGGCGGCCGAATGGAAGCGCTACGGTCCCTCGGCCCAGCGCATCAGCGAACGCTTCGTGGCCGGCATCAATGCCTTCATCGACCAGGCCTCGCGTGAGCCCGATCTGCTGCCCTTCGAATTCCGCTACTTCGGCTATGCGCCGGAGAAATGGCAGGCCGAGGACGTGGTGCGCATCCGCAGCCATGGCCTGACCCGCAACCTCAGCTCCGAGCTTTCGCGCGCCGTCATGGCCTGCCGGGGCTCGCTGGCCCATGACGAGGTGCGCAACAAGCTGTCGCCCGCCTGGGAAACCAAGCTGCCCGAGGGCCTGGACCCCTGCATCCCGCCCGAGGTCTACCGCAGCTATGCGCTGGCCACCCAGGGCGTGCAGGTCGCCGGCCGCGAAGACCGACGCGGCGCCTGGGACGGCGCCGACGAAGCCTCGCTGCAGCTGGCCGCCGCGCCATTGCGGCCGCCCGAGGGCAGCAATGCCTGGGTGCTGGCGCCGTCCAAGACCGCCACCGGCCGGCCCATGCTGGCCAGCGACCCGCACCGTGCCCTGGCCAGCCCCTCTCTGCGCTACATCGTCCACCTGAATGCGCCGGGCCTGTCGGTCATTGGTGCCGGCGAGCCGGCCCTGCCGGGCGTCTCCATCGGCCACAACGGCACGATCGCCTTCGGCCTGACCATCTTCGCCACCGACCAGGAAGACCTGTTCGTCTACGAGACCCGGCCCGGCAAGCCCGATGAATACCGCTACCGCGATGGCTGGGAGAAAGTGCGGCGCGTCAGCGAGAGCGTGCCGGTGCGCGGCGGCAGCCCGGAGAAGGTGGAGCTGGTCTTCACCCGCCATGGCCCGGTGCTGCATGCCGACCCGGCCCGCAACCGCCTCTATGCGCTGAGGACCGCCTGGACCGAGCCCGGCACGGCGCCCTACTTCGGCAGCATCGACTACATGCGGGCCCGCAATTTCGAGGAGTTCCGCAAGGCCATGGCCAACTGGGGTACGCCCAGCGAAAACCAGCTCTATGCCGACACGGCCGGCAACATCGGCTGGGTCAGCGGCGGCCTGGCGCCGATCCGCAAGAACTGGGACGGCCTGCTGCCGGTTCCCGGCGACGGCCGCTACGAATGGGGCGGCTTCTGGAGCGGCGAGCAGTTGCCCTGGTCGTACAACCCCAAGCAGGGCTGGATCGCCTCCAGCAACGAGCAGAACCTGCCGACCGGCTATCCCTACCAGGAGCGCAAGCTGGGTTTCGAATGGGCCGCCAACGCGCGCTGGCAGCGCGTGGCCGAGCAGCTCAAGGCCAAGCCCCGGCTGGACATGGAAGACATGAAGGCGCTGCAGAACGACCTGCTGTCGATCACAGCACGGCGCGCGCTGGCCGTGCTGCGCGAAGTCAAGCTGGAGTCGGGCACGGCCAAGACGGCCGCGGCCCTGTTGCTGGCCTGGGATGCCCGCGTCAGCGGCAGCTCGCCGGCCGCGGCGCTGTACGAGGTCTGGTGGTCGCGCCACCTGGGCGCCGTGGTCAAGGACGCGGTGCTACCGGCCGCCACCGCCCGACTGCTCAGCTCGGCCGACACCGAGTTCGTCATCGACGCACTGGAGCAGCCGGCCAAGCCGCTGGGCGGCACGGCCAAGCGGGACGAGCTGCTGGACCGCAGCCTGGCCAAGGCCTGGGAAGAGATGGTGCGCGTGGCCGGCAGCGATGCCGCCAGCTGGCGCTGGGAAAGGCTGCACCAGGTGATGCTCCCGCATCCGCTGGGGCGTGCCGCCGAGCCGGCCGTGCAGGCCCGGCTGAGCGTCGGCCCCTTCCCAAAGCAGGGCGGCAACGACACGGTCAACATCTCAAGCTATGACCCGTCCAGCCTGCGCCAACTGGGCGGCGCCTCGTTCCGCATGCTGATCGACGTGGGCAGCTGGGACGAGTCGCTGGCGGTCAACACGCCGGGGCAGTCCGGCAACCCGGCCAGCCCGCATTACCGCGACCTGGCACCGCTGTGGTTGAAGGGGGAGTACTTCCCCCTTCTCTACACGCGGGCCCGGGTCGAGGCGGCGACCGGGCAGCGCATCGAGCTGCTGCCCGCCGCCGCCGTCAAGCCGCCGCCGAAACCGGCTGCGTCGCGCTAGCGATGCGCAGCTTGGGCAGCTCGCGGTAGGTGAAGCCGCGCCACAGCCATTCCATGGGGCCGTAGCGGAATTTGCTCAGCCACCAGTGGCTGAACGCGATCTGGCCGGCATAGACCGCGACCACGAACAGCATCTGGACACTGCGCGGCATGCCCCAGTGGCCGAGGCCGTAGCCGTAGAAGTACAGCGTGCAGATCAGCGACTGCATCAGGTAGTTGGTCAGCGCCATGCGGCCGGCCGGCGCCAGCCAGCGCACGAAGCCGAAGCTCTTGCTGTGCAGGGCCACCACCATCAGGCCCACATAGCCCAGGCAGGCCGGCAGGTTGCCCAGCGTCCTCAGGCCATGGGCGATGCCCCAGCCGTCGTACTGGTTGCCCGGCGTGTGCGAGACCGTGATGAAGCAGGTGGCCAGGCCCAGGCCTATGCCGACCGGCAGGCCCCACAAGGCCATCTTGCGGAACAGCGGCAGGTGGCGCTCGGTGTTGTCCATCACGCCGGAGCGAACGAACCAGGCGCCCATCAGGAACATGCCGACCAGCAGCACGGCGAAGCCGGCGTCGCCGGCCGCCTTCTCCGGGAACTGGGCGGCGCGGCGTTCCATCACCTCGTAATAGCTGCCGGTGGTGAAGAGCTTGGTTTCCTTGACGCGGTTCTCGGCGCCTTCCTTCAGGCGCTTTTCCTTGTCCTTCTTGGCCTGGGCGGCCTTCTCGGCCTTGGTCAGGGGCTTGGGCTTGTCGGCGGCCGAGGCGGCCTTGGCCATCGAGGCCGCGGCCTGGACCGGCGAGGCCGAAGGTGCCACCAGAGCCACGGCCGAAGCCGGTGCCTCAGCGGTCACGGCCGGCCTGGCTTCGCTGCCGGCAGGGGCGACCGTGGGATCGGGCGAGAAATGCTGGACCAGTGAGCCGGCCGTCATGCTCAGGCCGGCGAACACATAGATGCTGGCGGCCATGCGCAGGCTGCGCTTCTCGGCCGGCTCGTAGTACTTCCAGGACAGCCAGCCGGTGATCAGGAGCATCGGACCGAAGACCGACAGCGGCAGGCGGGCCTCCATCGGCCCGTCAGGCAGGGCCCAGAACACGCCGGCGGCGATGCTCATCAAGAGGCCGATCAGCATCAGCAGGAAGCTGAACAGCGGAATGCCTTTGACCTTCTTGGGCGAGCGCATGTAGACGCCCAGCAGTCCGGTCAAAATCAGGCCGACCATGACGGCGAACATCGCATTGGCCACAAAGCCGAGGCCCAGGGCCACGAGGATGCCAATGAAGATGGGCCAGGGCCGGCCGTACAGCACGATCATCAGGCCCAGCGCACCGACGGCGTAGCTGAACAGGATGTCGCCCTCCCAAAGGAAGATGTAGTGCAGGGCCCCGAACACGCCCAGGGCCAGCACGCGGCGCAGATAGACCTTCTTGAACTCGCGGCCGGCCTTCTCGGCGCGCACCAGCATCACCGCGAAGCCCATGCCGAACAGCAGGGAGAAGATGGTCCAGAACTTGCCGGCCACGAAGTAATTGACGAACCAGTTGGCCAGCCACTCGATGCCGGTGGCGTCACGCGGAATGCCGTCGTTGAACGCGGAGAACGGTCGGTTGAACCATTCGATGTTCATCAGGAAGATGCCCAGCAGCGCGAAGCCGCGCACCACATCGAGGGCCTCGATGCGCTGTCCTTCGGCCACGGGGGCGAAGGACGCTGGGGGGGATGATGCCGTCGATGCGGCCTCTTCGGGTCCTGCTGCAGCTTGCGCTGAATTCATGGGAACGCTCCTCGGTAGAGTCGAAGCTGGGGTCGGCTTTGTTTGCGTGACAGGGTTTTGCCCCGTCCGCGGTGCCGGTGCCGCGCATCCTCGCAGTCCGGGCGACGAATGGAAGCCCCTATGCGACAAAACGACAATAGGCCGGCCTGACCGGCTCAGCGAGCGATGTTTCCCTGATACAAGCGCCGGCTCAAGACGCCAGCAGCAGGCGCAGCCGCTCCAGCTGGGTCGGACTCAGCCGGCCGGACTGCGCCGCCAGCTCCAGCTGCCGGCGCGAGAACTCCCGGTACAAGCGCCCATGCTCACCGCCCAGCGCATCCAGGGCCCGCAGGTGCTCGGCCACAACGCCGGCATCGCCGCGCGAGATCGGCCCGGCCTGGGCCCCTGCCAGGCCACGGCGCTCGGCCGCTTCCAGCGTGGAGCGAGCCAGCGGCAGCAGGGCCTTCAGGGTTTGCTCGGGGGTCAGGCCCAGGGTCTCGCCCCAGATCTGGCGGGACTCGTCCAGCATGGACAGCAGAAAGCTGGCGGCATAGCTGGCAGCGCCGTGATACGCGGCGCGCTGCCCGGGCTTCAGGTCCAGCGGCTGCAGGCTCAGGCGCAAGGCCAGGTCCTTCAGCCTTTGACGCAGCTCCGCGCTACTGGCCTCGATACCGACGCTGCAACCCGGCAGACGCTGCAGGGCCAGCTCGGGGTCTGAAAAGATCTGCAGCGGATGAAAGCCGCCGACGGCCGCACCGGCCGCCCTCGCCGCTTCAAGCGCGCTCAGGTCGGTAGCGCCGCTGCAATGCACGACGGCCTGGTCGGCCCGCCAGGCAAGCGCCTCGCACTGCGAGCGGATCGCGTCGTCGGGCACGCACAGGAACACGAGAGAAGCGCGCGCCGCAGCGTCCTGTGCCGGCAGCGCACGGCAGGCAGTCAAGCGCGACGCCAGCGCCTCGGCCTGCTCCGGCCTTCGGCTGCCCAGCGCAGAAACAGACTGGCCCGCGGCGTCGAAGGCGCGGGCCAGGGTCTGGCCGAGGCGGCCACAGCCGATGATGGCGATGCCGCCATCCATGGCCGTCAGAACGCGGCGATGCCCGTCTGGGCGCGGCCCAGGATCAGCGCATGGATGTCATGCGTGCCCTCGTAGGTGTTGACCACTTCGAGATTGACCAGGTGGCGGGCGATGCCGAACTCGTCGCTGATGCCGTTGCCGCCCAGCATGTCGCGCGCGGTGCGGGCAATCTCCAGGCTCTTGCCGCAGCTGTTGCGCTTCATGATGGAAGTGATCTCGACCGCGGCCGTGCCCTCGTCCTTCATGCGGCCCAGGCGCAAGCAGCCTTGCAGGCCCAGGGTGATCTCGGTCTGCATGTCGGCCAGCTTCTTCTGCACCAGCTGGTTGGCGGCCAGCGGCTTGCCGAACTGCTTGCGGTCCAGCGTGTACTGGCGGGCGGTATGCCAGCAGTCCTCGGCCGCGCCGAGCGCGCCCCAGGCGATGCCATAGCGGGCGCTGTTCAAACAGGTGAACGGGCCCTTCAGGCCGCGCACCTCGGGGAAGGCGTTCTCCTCCGGGCAGAACACCTCGTCCATGACGATCTCGCCGGTGATCGAGGCGCGCAGTCCGACCTTGCCGTGGATGGCCGGGGCGGAGAGGCCCTTCCAGCCCTTCTCCAGCACGAAGCCGCGTATTTGTCCATTTCCTGCGCCTTCGTCCTCCTTGGCCCAGACCACGAAGACATCGGCCACCGGGCTGTTGGTGATCCACATCTTGGAACCGGTCAGCGAGTAGCCGCCGGCCACCTTCCTGGCGCGCGTGACCATGGAGCCGGGGTCCGAGCCATGGTTGGGTTCGGTCAGGCCGAAGCAGCCTATCCATTCGCCGGTGGCCAGCTTGGGCAGGTATTTCTGCTTGGTCGCTTCGTTGCCGAATTCGAAGATGGGCACCATCACCAGCGAGCTCTGCACGCTCATCATCGAGCGGTAGCCCGAATCGATGCGCTCGACCTCCCGGGCCACCAGGCCGTAGCTGACGTAGTTGAGGCCGGGGCCGCCGTACTCGGCCGGGATGGTCGGACCCAGCAGGCCCAGCGAACCCATCTCGCGGAAGATCTCCAGGTCGGTGCGCTCATGGCGGAAGGCTTCGAGCACGCGCGGCGCCAGCCTCTCCTGGCAGTACGCCGCCGCAGCGTCGCGCACCATGCGCTCGTCTTCAGTCAGCTGCTCGTTCAACAGCAGCGGATCGTCCCAGTGGAAACTGGCCTTGGTCTTGGTGCTCATGTCTTGTCTCTATTGATGCGGGATGGCGGCCATTATTGCGGGATCACCGCGGTGACCTCGATCTCGACCTTGGCGCGGTCCTCGATCAGGCCCGCCACCTGCACAGCCGTCATGGCAATGCCGTATTCGCGGCCAAGCACCTCGCGGTAGACCTGGCCGACCTCGCGGCCGCGGGCGACGTACTCCCGCTTGTCGAGCAGATACCAGGTCATGCGCGTGATGTGCTCAGGATTCGCACCGGCCTCGGCCAGCAGGGCCTTGATGTTCAGCAGGGCCAGGCGGACCTGGGCGACGAAATCGTCGCTCTCGAACTGGCACTGGCCGTTCCAACCGATCTGGCCGGCCACGAAGACCTGGCGGCCGGTAGCGGCCACGGCATTGGCATAGCCGCGCGGCGCGACCCAGCTCGCGGGCTGAAGAATCTGCTTGCTTGTGGTGGTCATTCGTTCACTCCTTGCGCCCGTTCCAGCGCGGCGCGCAGGTCGGCGGGAAATTCTTGTGCCTGGTGCGTCTCCAGCGAGGTGCAGACCAGCACCTGGTCGAAGCCGACGCGCAGGCCGTCATCACTGCTGAACTCGACACGCAGCGTCAGCGAGGTGCGGCCGAGACGCTGAATGGCGATGCGCTGGACCAGCTCATCGCCCATGCGGCTGATGCGCTTGAACTCGGTGTTCAAGCTGACCGTCGGCAGCCCGACGCGGCGAGGCCCCAGCAGCTCGGCGTAGGCAATGCCCAGGCCCTGGCTGATCCAGTCTTCGATCACGGCATTGAGCATCTCGAAATAGCGCGGATAGAAGACGATGCCGGCCGGATCGCAGTGGCCGAAGCGGACTGGCTCGCGTCGTTCGTAGACGAAGTTCATCTCTTCAGACTCCGAGGTAGCGCTGCCATAGGCCATGGTCGGCATCGAGCTGCTCGCTGGAGCCTGACCAGGCGACCCGGCCGCGCTCCAGGATGGTGTGTCTATCGGCCAGCTGGATCAGGCGCTGCACGTATTTGTCGACCACCAGAATGGTCTGGCCCGAGTCGCGCAGCTGGCGCAGGCAGCGCCAGATCTCCTCGCGTATCAGCGGGGCCAGGCCCTCGGTCGCCTCATCCAGGATCAGGAGCCGCGGATTGGTCATCAGCGCGCGGCCTATGGCCAGCATCTGCTGCTCGCCGCCCGAGAGCTCGTTGCCCATGTTCTGCTGCCGCTCCTTCAGCCGCGGGAACAGGGCATAGACCCGCTCCAGCGTCCAGGGCTCGGAAGCCTCATGGCGATTGGCCGCAAATGCCAGCAGCTGCTCGCGCACCGTCAGATTGGGAAAGATCTGGCGGCCCTCGGGCACCACGGCCAGACCGGCGCGGGCGACGCGGTCGGCACTCCAGCCGGTGATGTCCTGGCCCGCCAGGCGGATGCGGCCGCCCCCCGGCGCCAGCCAGCCGACCAGGCAGCGCAAGAGCGTGCTCTTGCCCATTCCGTTGCGGCCGAGCAGCGTGGCGACCTGGCCCGCCTCGATGGACAGGTCCAGGCCGAACAGCACCTGGCTGTCGCCATAGCCGGCTTGCAGGCCCTGGATTTCGAGCAAGCTCATGCGTGGACCTCGTCGCCCAGGTAGGCCGCCTTGACCTCGGGATGATTGCGGATCTCGTCCGGCGAGCCCGTGGCGATCACGCGGCCGGCCACCAGGGTGGAGATGCGGTCGGCCAGACGGAACACCGCGTCCATGTCGTGTTCCACCAGCAGCACGGTGAAGCGGCCCTTGAGCGCCAGCAGCAGCTCGACCATCTGCTCGCCCTCCTCCGGCCCCATGCCGGCCATGGGCTCGTCAAGCAGCAGCAGGCGGGGCTTCGTTGCCAAGGCCAGCGCCAGTTCCAATTGACGCTGCTCGCCATGGGCCAACACGCCGGCCATCGCGCCAGCTTGCGGAGCCAGGCCTACCCGAATCAGCAAGGCCTCGGCCTCCTCGCGCAGGCCGGCATCGCGCTCGGCCACGCCGAACCAGCGGGCACCGCGGCGCGCTTGCAGCGCGAGGCGCAGGTTGTCGAGCACCGTCAGGCGCTTGAAGATGCTGGTGATCTGGTAGGAGCGGGTCAGGCCGGCCTTGACATGGGCGGCCATGTCGGCGCGGGTCAGGTCTTGCCCGGCAAAGCGCACCGAGCCGGCGTCGGGCATCAGCGCGCCCGAGAGCTGGTGGATCAGCGTGGTCTTGCCCGCGCCGTTGGGGCCTATCAAGGCATGCAGCTCGCCTTCGTTCACCTCGAACGAGGCCTGGTCGGTGGCGACCAGGGCGCCGAAGCGCTTGACCAGGCCCTGGACCTGCAGGAGCGGCTCAGCCATTCGAACTCCTGCGGGCCCAGAGACCGGCCACACCGCGCGGCGCGAACAGCACGACGGCCAGCAGCAGCAGGCCCAGGCCCATCTGCCAGTGGATGGTGTAGCTGGACAGCAGCTCCTCCAGCAGCAGCAGCACGGCCGCGCCCAGGGCCCCGCCCCACAGCGCGCCGGCGCCGCCGATGATGACCATCACCATCAGCTGGCCCGACTGCGACCAGTGCAAAAGCTGCGGCGTGACCAGTCCGCCCAGATTGGCCAGCAGTGCGCCCGCCAGGCCGGCGATGGCGCCGGCCAGCACGAAGGCCTGCCACTGCACGGCACGCACCGGCGCGCCCAGGGCGTTCATGCGGGTCTCGTTCTCGCGCTGGCCCTGCAGCAGCCAGCCGAAGGGACTGTTGAGCAGGCGCTTCAAGCCGGCCAGCACCAGGGCCGCGATCAGCAGCGCTGTCCAGTACAGCTGGGCGTCGTCCTTGAGGTCCAGGCCGAAGCCGAGCTGCGAACGCTGGGCCAGCGGCAGGCCGTCGTCGCCGCCATAGGCCTTCAGCGAGACCATCAGGTAATAAAACATCTGGGCAAAGGCCAGCGTGATCATGATGAAGTAGACGCCGCGGGTGCGCAGGCTGATCCAGCCGATCAAGGCCGCGGCAAGACCTGCCACCAGGCACGCCGCCGGCCAGGCCACATAGGCCGAGACCACGCCGGCATCGGCCAGGATGCCGACCGTGTAGGCCCCGAGCCCCACATAGGCCGCATGGCCGAAGCTGACCAGGCCGCCGAAGCCCAGGATCAGATTGAGGCTGGAGGCGGCGATGGCGAACACCAGGATGCGCGTCGCCACCACGGTGTAGAACTCCAGGCCCATCGCCTGCAGCGCAGGCGGCAAGGCGGCGAGCAGAGCCAGCAGAACCCAGCTCCAGCGACCCAGGCCGCGGTGATGAAGAGACAAGGCCGTCACTCAACCACTCCTGGCGGGGAAGAGTCCCTGAGGCTTCCAGAACAGCACGGCCGCCATCAGCAGATAGATCAGCATCGAGGCGAGCGCCGGCCCGACGTTGGAAGCCACCTCCGGCGTCGCCAATTGGCGCAGCAGCATGGGCAGCAAGGTGCGGCTGGCGGTATCGACCAGGCCGACCAGCAGCGAACCCACCAGGGCGCCGCGTATCGAGCCAATGCCGCCGATGACGATGACGACGAAGGCCAGGATCAGGATGCTCTCGCCCATGCCGACCTGCACCGCCAGCAGCGGCCCCAGCAGCGAGCCGGCCAGCGCGCACAGCGCGGCGCCAAGTCCGAACACCAGCGTGAACAGCCTCCGCGTATCGACGCCCAGGGCCATCGCCATGGGCCGGTTCGAGGCGCCGGCCCTCACCCACATGCCAATGCGGGTCCGCGTCACGCCCAGCCACAGGCCCAGCGCCACGGCCAGGCCGACGCCGATGATCAGCAGTCGATAGCTGGGATACAGCAGGCCGGGCAGCAGCTCGACCGGACCGGACAGCGCCGCCGGCGTGTTCAGCATCAGCGGCTGTTCGCCCCAGACCATGCGCACGCCCTCGTTCAGGATCAGGATCAGCGCGAAGGTGGCCAGCACTTGCGACAGGTGGTCGCGCTGGTAGAGCCGCCGCAGCAGGCTCCACTCAAGCAGCATGCCCAGCAGGGCCGTGCCCAGCATCGCGGCCACGACCGCGGCCACGAAACCACCACCGGCCGCGAGCACGGCAGCGGCCAGATAGGCGCCGACCATGTAGAGCGATCCATGGGCCAGGTTGATCATGTCCATGATGCCGAACACCAGGGTCAGCCCGGCGGCCAGCAGGAACAGCATCAGGCCGAACTGCAGGCCGTTGAGCAGCTGCTCGGTGACGAGGATCCAGTCCAAGCCTCAGCCCCGCATCTTCTTCATCACTTCATCTTGCAGCTGGCCGCATAGGCATCCGCATGCTGGCTGAAGATCTTGTACAGCGTCCGGTTGGTCACCTGGTTGGCCGTGTTCTTGGTGATCACGCGCAGGTAGTAGTCCTGGATCGGGTACTGGTTGTTGTTGAAGCGGAAGTCGCCGCGCACCGAGTCGAACCGTGCCGCCTTCAGCGCCTTCAGCAGGGCCGCCTTGTCCTCGACCTTGCCCTTGACGTCCTTGACCGCGCCGTCCATCAGCCGCGCCGCGTCATAGCCCTGGCTGGCATACAGCGAAGGCAGGCGGCCGTACTCGGCCTTGAAGTCGGCGACGAATTTTCGGTTGGCCGTGTTGTCCATGTCATGGGCCCAATGCGAGCTGTTGAACATGCCCAGCATCGGGTCGCCCACGGCGCGTATCACGTCCTCGTCGGCCGAGAAGCCCGGGCCGAACAGCGTGATGTCCTTGGACAGGCCGGCGCCGACGAACTGCTTGATGAAGCTGATGCCCATGCCGCCCGGCAGAAAGATGTACATGGCATCGGGCTTGGCGGCACGCGCCTGGGCCAGCTCGGCCGCATAGTCCAGCTGGCCGAGCTTGGTGTAGATCTCGTCGGCGATGACCGCGTTCGGGCCCTTGTAGAAGCGCTTGAAGCCGGTGATCGCGTCCTTGCCGGCTGGGTAGTTGGGCGCCAGCACCACGAGCTTCTTGAAGCCCTTCTCCAGCACCGTCTTGCCCACGGCCTCGTGCAGGTTGTCGTTCTGCCAGGCCACGTTGAAGAAGTACGGGTTGCACTGCTCGCCGGCGTACTGCGAGGGGCCGGCGTTGGCGCTGATGTAGGGCACCTTGGCGTCGAACACCGTCGGACCCACGGCCAGCATCACGTTGGAGAACACGATGCCGGTCATCAGGTCGACCTTGTCGCGCTTGAGCAGTCGTTCGGCGGTCTGCTTGGCCACCTCGGGGTTCTGCTGGTCGTCGGCCGTGACCAGCTCGATGGGCACGCCGCCCAGCTTGCCGCCGCTGTGCTTGAGGCCCAGCAGGAAGCCGTCGCGGATGTCCACGCCGAGGCCGGCACCGGCGCCGGACAGCGTGGTCAGCAGGCCGACCTTGACCTTGTCGGCGGCCATCAAGGGCGTGGCGGCCAGCAGCGCCAGGGCGGCGCAGAGAATCGTCTTCCTCATCGTTCTCTTCTCCATGTCTCAGGGGGTTTGGCGCAGACGGAAGCGTTGCAGCTTGCCGGTCTCGGTGCGCGGCAGGGTGGCGCGGAACTCTATCGCACGAGGGTATTTGTACGGGGCGATGTTCGCCTTGACGAAGGCCTGCAGCTCCTTGACCAGATCAGGCCCGGCCTCATGGCCGGCACGCAGCACCACGAAGGCCTTGACGATCTGGCCGCGCTCCTCGTCGGCCTCGCCGATCACGCCGCATTCGGCCACGGCCGGATGGGCCAGCAGCGCGCTCTCGACCTCGGGTCCGGCGATGTTGTAGCCGCCCGAGATGATCATGTCGTCGGTGCGGGCCTGGTAGATGAAGTAGCCGTCCTCGTCCACCAGGTAGGAATCGCCGGTCAGGTTCCAGCCGTTCAGCACATAGTTGCGCTGGCGGTCGTCGGCCAGGTAGCGGCAGCCGGTCGGGCCCTTGACCGCCAGGCGGCCCACCTGGCAACGCGGCAAGACCTGGCCCTCATCGTCCAGCACACAGGCCTGGTAGCCCGGCACCGGCAGGCCGGTGGCGCCGGCCCGGGCCGTCTCCTCGGTGTGCGAGATGAAGATGTGCAAGAGCTCGGTCGCGCCTATGCCGTCGATCATCTCGAGGCCGGTCACGTCCTTCCACAGCTGGCGCGTGGCCGCCGGCAGGGCCTCGCCGGCGCTGACGCATTTGCGCAGGCTGCTGAGGTCATGCTGACCGACCAGCGGCGCCATGGCCCGATACGAAGTCGGCGCGGTGAAGCAGACCGTGGCCCGGTACTGCGCGATGGCAGGCAGCAGCAGATCTGGCGCCGCCTTCTCCAGCAGCACGGTGGAGGCGCCCACGCTCATCGGAAACAGCACGAGACCGCCCAGGCCAAAGGTAAAAGCCAGCGGCGGGCTGCCGATGAAGACGTCGTCGGCCGTGGCGCGCAGGCAATGTGGCGGCCAGCAGCGGCAGATCGCGATCACGTCGCGATGGAAATGCATGGTGCCCTTGGGCTGGCCGGTCGTGCCCGAGGTGAAGGCGATGATGCAGCAGTCGTCGGCCGCGGTGTCCACGTTGGCGAACACCGGGCTCTTGGCTCGAGCCCGGGCTTCGAGACCGTCGGCCGCCTCGCTCATGTAGTTGCAGACGGTCTTCAGCGTGGGGCACTGGACCTGGGCCAGCGACAGCTCCTCGGCCAGCCGCGCATCGCATAGTGCATGGCTGACCTCGGCCTTCTGTATCACCTGGCCCAGCTCCTTGGCGCGCAGCAGGGGCATGGTGGCCACGGCAATGGCGCCGACCTTCATCACCGCGAACCAGCAGGCTGCCAGCATGGGCGAGTTGGCGCCGCGCAACAGCACGCGATTGCCGGGCTTTACGCCCAGGTCTTCGACCAGGACATGAGCGATGCGATTGGCCTCGGCCTGCAGCTCCGCATAGCTCCAGCGCACGCCGGCGCCCTGGATGCAGAGCCGGCCGCCCTGCCCTTGCTCGACCCAGCGGTCCAGCAGCTCGTGGCTGCAGTTCAGCTGCGGCGGGAACTGCAGCTCGGGCAGCTCGAACACCAGCTCCGGCCATTGATCGCGCGGTGGCAGGTGGTCGCGCGCAAAGCTGTCTACATGTGCGGTGGTGGCCATGGTTCTCACGCTCAGCTTTTCAGGAGGTCTTTGCCGATGATCAGTTGCTGGACTTCGCTCGCGCCCTCGTAGATGCGCAGCGCCCGGATTTCTCGGTACAGCGATTCGACGACCTCGCCGCTGCGCACGCCGCGCCCACCGTGAAGCTGCACGGCAGCATCGATCACGCGCTGGGCGCCTTCGGTGGCCATCAGCTTGGCGATAGCGGCCTCGCGGGTCACGGTCTGGCCCTGGTCGCGCTGCCAGGCGGCGCGGTAGACCAGCAGGGCCGAGCTGTCGACGGTGCAGACCATGTCGGCCAGCTTGGCCTGGGTCAGCGGCAGGTCGGCCAGGCTGGCCCCGAACATGGGTCGGGTCCTGGCCTGGTGCAGGCCTTCCTGCAAGGCGCGGCGGGCAAAGCCCAGCGAGGCGGCGGCCACCGAAGTGCGGAACACGTCCAGCGTGCGCATCGCCACCTTAAAGCCTTCGCCGGGCGCGCCGACCATGGCTGACTTCGGCACGCAGCAATTCTTGAAGCGCAGCCGCGCCAGCGGATGCGGGGCGATCACCTCGATGCGCTCGGCGATCTCGAAGCCCGGCGTGTCGGCATCGACGATGAAGGCCGAGATGCCTCGGGCCCCGGGCGCTTCACCGGTGCGTGCGAACACCACGTAGAAGTCAGCGATGCCGCCGTTGGAGATCCAGGTCTTCTCGCCGTTCAGCAGATAGCCCTCGCCGTCGGCCACCGCCGCGCACTGCATCGCGGCGACATCGGAACCGGCCTCGGGTTCAGACAAGGCAAAAGCTGCCAGCGCCTCACCGCGAGCCACTCGCGGCAAGTAGCGCTGGCGCTGTTCGGCCGTGCCGGCCAGCGAGATCGCGCCCGAGCCCAGGCCCTGCATGGCAAAGGCGAAATCGGCCAGGCCGTCATGGCGCGCCAGGGTCTCGCGCAAGAGGCAGATGGCGCGGGTGTCTATCACCTCGGCCGCACCGCCCAGGGCCGTGCCGGCGATGGCGTGCTTCAGCCAGCCACCCTGGCCCAGCTGCTTGACCAGGCCCTTGCAGGCCTCATCGACATTGGAATGATCGACATGGCCCAGATGCTCGGCGCACCAGGCCTCCAACTGCTCGGCCAGGCCGCGATGCGCCGCATCGAAGAACGGCCATTCAAGATGCTTGAGGTGCACGTTCAGTCTCCCTTGAACTCGGGCTTTAGCTTGGCCACGAAAGCGTGGTACGCCCGGTGAAAGTCCTGGGTCATCATGCAGATCGCTTGCGCCTGGGCCTCGGATTCGATGGCCTCGTCCACGCCCATGGCCCATTCCTGGTGCAGCATCTTCTTGGTCATCGCATGGCCGAAGCTGGGGCCTGCGGCAATCTGCTCGGCCCAGGCCAGCGACTCTTCAAGCAACTGCTCCGGCGCGGGCATGCGGTTCAGGAAGCCCCAGCTGAAGGCCTCTTCGCCGCCCAGCGAGCGGCCCGAATACAGCAGATCGGACGCACGGCCCTGGCCCACGATGCGCGGCAGCAGGCTGCAGGCGCCCATGTCGCAGCCGGCCAGGCCGACGCGGGTGAACAGGAAGGCGGTCTTGCTGCGGGCCGTGCCAACACGCAGGTCGGAGGCCATGGCGATGATGGCGCCGGCGCCGGCGCAGATGCCGTCAATCGACGAGATCACCGGCTGCGGGCAGGCCCGCATGGCCTTGACCAGGTCGCCGGTCATGCGCGTGAACGCCAGCAGGTCGGGCATGCTCATCTGGGTCAGCGGGCCGATGATCTCGTGCACGTCGCCACCGGAGCAGAAGTTGCCGCCGGCACCCTGGACCACGATGACCTTGACCTCGTCCACATAGCTCAGCGTGCGGAACAGATCGCGCAGCTCGGCATAGGACTCGAAAGTCAGCGGGTTCTTGCGCTCGGGCCGGTTCAGCGTGATCAGGCCCACGCTGCCGCGCTGCTCCCACAGAAAGTGCTCGGGCTGCCAGCCCTGCAGGCTGCGGTGGTTGCCGCTGGCCAGATGTTGGTTGCTGCTGCTCATGCGTTGCTCTTCCTCTCGTCCTGTTCCAGCTGCGCCAGATGGCTCTTGAGCCCGGCCAGCAGCGTGTAGATCTCGCTCTTCTGCTCGGCGTTCCAGCCGCCCAGCAGCTCGACCACCCATTGCTCATGGGTGGCCGCCCATTTCCTGAACTGGCGCCTGCCGGTCGCGGTCAGCTTGACCGTGAACGAGCGGCGGTCGGTGGCATGCGGCTCGCGCACGACCTGACCCTCGGCCTCCAGCTGGTCCACCACGCCGGTCACATTGCCGCCGGTGACCATCAGCCGTCGCGACAGCTCGCGCATCGTCATGCCTTCGGGATGACGCTCCAGTTGGGCCAGCAGGTCGAAGCGCGGCAAGGTGGTGGCGAAGTCCTGGCGCAGGCGCTGGCGGATCTGATCCTCGATGCGCGTGGTGCAGGCCAGGAGGCGCAGCCAGAGCCGGAGCGCCTGGTGGTCCTGGTCGCTGACGCGCGATTCCAGGTCGGGGCTGTGGTCCTGGGTGATCACATGGTCTCCCCGCCGCTGACCGCAATCGCCTGGCCGGTGATGGAGCCGCTCTCGCGACGCGCCAGCCACAGCACGGCGGCGGCCACCTCCTCGGGCTGTATCAACCGGCCCTGCGGATTGCTCGCTGCCAGTTCGGCGCGGGCCTCAGCCGCCGAGCGGCCGGTCTTGGCCTGGATGGTGGCGATGGCGTTTTCGACAATCTCGGTCTCGGTGTAGCCGGGGCAGACCGCGTTGACCGTGAGATCGCCCTTCTTCGCCAGCTCCAGCGCCAGCGAACGGGTCAGGCCCAGCACGCCATGCTTGGCCGCGCTGTAGGCCGCCACATAGGCATAGCCCCTGAGCGCGGCCGTGCTGGCCACGTTGATGATGCGGCCGAAGCCCTGCTCCAGCATGCCGGGCAGCGCCTCGCGGCAGCAAAGGAAGGTGCCGGTCAGGTTGACCTGCAAGAGCCGCTGCCAGGTCTCCAGCGAGGTCCTGGCCAGCGGCGCGGTCTCGACCTGGCCGGCGTTGTTGACCAGGATGTCCACGCCACCGGCCGCGGCGAACGCCGCCTTGACGCTGGCTTCGTCGGCGACGTCGCAGACCTGGATCGCCACCTCGCCCATCAGCAGGGCCTGCTGCTTCTCCAGCCGCTCCAGGCTGCGGCCCATCAGCGTGACCCGCACACCTTCCGCCAGCAGCGAAGTGGCAATGGCGGCGCCAATGCCGCTGCCGCCGCCGGTGACGATGGCTCGTTTGCCTTTCATACACCCAGCGCCTTGTTGGCCTGCTCGGCCGCCGCCACATTGCCGGCGCGCTGGCGTTCGAACTCGCGCTCCAGCTGCGACTTGCCGGACAGGTATGGCTTCGGCCAATCCAGGCCCACCGGGCCGCGATAGCCTATGCGCGCGGCCTCGGTCAGGGTCCAGGCCGGATTGGCCAGATGCGGACGTGCGACCGCACAGAGGTCGGCGCGGCCCGAGGCAATGATGGAGTTCACATGGTCGGCCTCGGAGATCGCGCCGACCGCGATGGTGGCTATGCCCACGCGGTTGCGGATGCTCTCGGAGAAAGGCGTCTGCCACATGCGGCCGTAGACCGGCTTCTGCGCCTTGGTGACCTGGCCCGAGGACACATCGATCAGGTCGGCGCCGGCCTCTTTGAAGGCCGCGGCGATCTGCACTGCGTCTTCCGGCGTGATGCCGCCCTCGGCCCAGTCATGGGCTGAGATACGCACCGACAGCGGCTTGTCCTCAGGCCAGACGGCGCGCATGGCCTTGAAGACTTCGACCGGGTAGCGCAGCCGGCTTTCCAGCGAGCCTCCGTAGTCGTCCGTGCGCCGGTTGGTCAGCGGCGAGATGAAGCTGGACAGCAGATAGCCATGGGCGCAGTGCAGCTCCAGCCAGTCGAAGCCAGCGGCCGCGGCGCGGCGGGTGGCGGCGACGAAATCCTCGCGGACCCGGTCCATGTCGGCCCGGTCCATGGGCTTGGCCGTCTGGCTGACGCCCTCTATGTATTGCTGGCTGGAAGCAGCCAGCAAGGGCCAGTTGCCTGCAGCCAGCGGCTGGTCTTCGCCAGCGCCCTCCCAGGGCACGCAGGTCGAGCCCTTGGGGCCGGCATGGCCCAGCTGCATCGCAATCTTGGCGCTGCTGCTGGCGTGCACATGCTCGACGATGCGCCGCCAGGCTTCGCCCTGCTCGTCGGTCCACAGCCCCGGGCAGCCGGGCGTGATGCGGGCGTCGGACGAGGTGCAGGTCATCTCGGCGAACACCAGGCCGGCGCCACCCAGGGCACGGGCACCGAGGTGAACCAGGTGGTAGTCACCGACCAAGCCGTCCGCGCAGCTGTACTGCGCCATGGGCGAAACCACGACGCGGTTCTTGAGCTCGACGCCGCGCAGCTTGAAGGGCGTGAACATGGGCGGCACCTGGGCCGCCACGCCGGACCGGCCGGCCAGCCAGCTTTCGAACTCGCCCACATAGCGCGGGTCGCGCAGCCGCAGGTTCTCGTGCGAGATCCGCTGCGAGCGGGTCAGCAGCGAATAGGCGAACTGCTCGGGGTCCAGCCGCGCATGGCGCTCCACGTTCTCGAACCATTCGGTCGAGTTGCGCGCCGCGTTCTGGATGCGCAGCACCTCGATCGTGCGGCTGGCCTGGTAGGCCTCCAGTGCTGCGCCGAGCTCGTTGCCGCTGGCGGCGATGTCATGCGCCAGTGCGATCGAATCCTCCAGCGCCAGCTTGGTGCCCGAGCCAATCGAGAAATGCGCCGTGTGGGCCGCATCGCCCATCAGCACCACCGGCACGCCATCCTCGGCACGGCGGTGGACCCAGGTCTTGCAGACCACGCGCGGAAAGCGAATCCACTGCGCCGAGCCGCGCAGATGGCTGGCATTGGAGATCAGCTTTTCGCCGCCCAGCACCTGCTCGAACAGCTTCTCGCAGAAGGCGATGCCCTCTTCCTTGCTCATGTCCTCCAGGCCGGCGGCGCGCCAGACTTCCTCGGGCGTCTCGACGATGAAGGTCGAGGTCTGGTCGTCGAACTTGTAGGCATGGGCCTGGAACCAGCCCCATTCGGTCTTCTGGAAGTCGAAGCTGAAGGCGTCGAACAGCTTGTTCGTGCCCAGCCAGACGAAGCGGCATTGGCGCAGGTCCACGTCGGGCAGGTAGCTGGCGGCGTACTTCTGGCGGATGCGGCTGTTCAGGCCGTCGGCCGCAATGATCAGGTCGGCCTCGATCCCGGCGTCGTCCTGCACATCCTGCTCGTAGCGGATTTCCACGCCCAGCTCGACGCAGCGGCGCTGCAGGATGTCCAGCAGCTTCTTGCGGCCAATACCGCAGAAGCCGTGGCCGCCGGAAACGATGCGGCGGCCCTCGATGTGGACCGCGATGTCGTCCCAGTGGTTGAAGGCGTCGAGGATCTCGTCGGCGGTCTGCGGATCGGCCTCGCGCAGCGCGGCCAGGGTCTGGTCCGAGAACACCACGCCCCAGCCGAAGGTGTCGCCGGCGCGGTTGCGCTCCAGCACCACCACCTGGTGTGCCGGGTCCTGCTTCTTCATCAGCAGGGCGAAATAGAGGCCGGCCGGGCCGCCGCCAATACAGCAGATGCGCATGGGTCGATGCTCGCCGCTCAGGGGTTCAGGAATGCGACGAACTTTAGGCATCGATAGTTGAAGTGTCAAATACATGCAAACCCGGCCACCATGACCAGGGGCGGCTTGACAGCCCGTTGGAATTAACCGACACCACGACCAGCCCGGCCGCGCTAAGGTCCGCCCCGAATTTTTCCTGCCCTTGCCTGCCCGCCCACCATGCCTCGCCTCTGGGACATCTCACCGCTGGTCTCGCCCGACGCACCGATCTTTCCGGGTGACGAGCCCTATTCGCTGCGCTGGACCGCACGGCTTTCGCCGGACTGCCCGGTCAACCTGAGCGCGATCACCATGTCGCCCCATGTGGGCGCCCATGCCGACGCGCCGCTGCACTACGGCGACGGCCAGCCGAGCACGGCCGAGGTGGCGCTCGATGCCTACCTGGGCCCCTGCCGCGTGATCCATGCGATCCACTGCGGACCGTTGATACGCATCGAGCATCTGCAGCATGCAGCGGCCAATCTGCCGCCCCGCGTGCTGGTGCGCTGCTGCGAGAAGGCCGACGAGCGCTGGAACCCCGACTTCACGGCCTATGCGCCCGAGACCGTCGAATGGCTGGCCTCGCAAGGTGTGCGCCTCATCGGCCTGGACACGCCCTCGGTGGACCCCGCCTCAAGCAAGAGCCTGGACAGCCACCAGCAGCTCCTGCGCCTGGACCTGCGGGTGCTGGAGAACCTGGTGCTGGACGAAGTGCCCGAGGGCGACTACGAACTGATTGCCCTGCCGCTGAAGCTGGCCGGCGCCTGCGCCTCGCCGGTGCGGGCCATCCTGAGAGAACTCTGAAATGACGACCACGAGACAAGACTGCGAAGTCCTCGACGCCGAGGACAGCCTGCGTGAACTGCGCCATCAGTTCGAACTGCCCGAGGGCCTGATCTACCTGGACGGCAATTCGCTGGGCGTGCTGCCGCGCGAGACCGCGGCACGGGTGCAGCAGGTGCTTGCGCAGGAATGGGGCCGCGACCTGATCAAGAGCTGGAACACCGCGGGCTGGATCCACCTGCCCGGCCGCATAGGCGACAAGATCGCCCGGCTGATAGGCGCCTGGCCCGGTGAATGCGTGGTCGCCGATTCGACCTCGCTGAACCTCTACAAGGTGCTGGCGGCGGCGCTGCAGATGGTGGCCCGCGATGCTTCGCCGCAGCGCCGCACCATCGTCTCCGAGCGCAGCAACTTCCCCACCGATCTCTACATCGCCGAGAGCCTGGCCCGGCAGCATGGCTTCGAGCTGAAGCTGATAGCCGCCGTGGAAGAACTGCCAGCGGCCTTGAACGACAGCACGGCCGTGCTGATGCTCACCCAGGTCAACTACCGCACCGGCTACATGCATGACATGGCGGCGGTGACTGCAGCCGCCCATGCGGCGGGGGCGCTGACGGTCTGGGACCTGGCGCATTCGGCCGGCGCGATTCCAGTCGATCTGAACGCAGCCCAGGCCGACTTCGCCATAGGCTGTGGCTACAAGTACCTGAACGGCGGCCCCGGCGCGCCGGCCTTCGTGTGGGTGAATCCGCGCCACGCGGACCGCTTCTGGCAGCCGCTGTCCGGCTGGCTGGGCCATGCGGCGCCGTTCCAGTTCACGCCCGACTACCAGCCGGCGCCCGGCATCCAGCGCTACATCTGCGGCACGCCGCCCATCCTCTCGATGGCGGCCTTGGAATGCGGCGTGGACACGGTGCTGGCAGCCGAGCCGCTCGGTGGCATGGCGGCGCTGCGGCGCAAGTCCGTGGCGCTTTGCGAGTGCTTCATCGAGCTGGCCGAAGAGCGCTGCGGCGTGCTCGGTGTACGCCTGGCATCGCCTCGCGACGCAGCCCGGCGCGGCAGCCAGGTCTGCCTGAGCCTGGAGGCGCCGCTGCACGAGGCCGGCTATGCGGTGATGCAGGCGCTGATAGCCCGCGGCGTGATCGGCGACTTCCGTGCCGGCGATCCGGCCCGTCTGGAGGTCCTGCCCCACATCCTGCGCTTCGGCTTCACGCCGCTCTATGTCGGCTTCGCCGACGTGTTCGATGCGGTCGAGCATCTACATGCGGTGCTGACGACAGAGGAATGGCGCCGCCCCGAGTTCAACAAGCAAGGCGCCGTGACATGAGCTGTCCCCACCACCCCACCGAGTCCATCGTGAAGGACGAAGGCGCCCAGCTCGACTTCTCCAAGGACATGAGCTACGGCGACTACCTGCAACTGGACCAGATCCTCACGGCCCAGAAGCCGCTCTCGCCCGAGCACAACGAGATGCTCTTCATCATCCAGCACCAGACCTCGGAGCTGTGGATGAAGCTGATGCTGCACGAACTGCACGGCGCCGTGGCCTGCGTGGCGGCCGACCAGTTGCCCGAGGCCTTCAAGATGCTGGCGCGGGTCTCGCGCATCATGGAGCAGCTGGTCCACGCCTGGGATGTGCTGTCGACGATGACGCCACCCGAGTACACGGCGATCCGGCCCTATCTCTCCAACAGCAGCGGCTTCCAGAGCTGGCAGTACCGCGAGATCGAATTCATGCTGGGCAACAAGAACCCGGCCATGCTCAAGCCCCATGCCCACCGGCCCGATTTGCTCAACCAGGTGCAGGCCGCCTACCAGTCGCCCTCGCTGTACGACGAGGTTCTGCGCCTGATGGTCCGGCGCGGCATTGCCATGCCCGAGAGCCACACGCAGCGTGACTGGACGCAAGCCTATGCGGCCAGCGACGAGGTCAAGGCGGGCTGGCTGGTGGTCTACCGCGACCCCAAGAACCACTGGGACCTGTACCAGATGGGCGAGGAACTGGTGGACCTGGAAGACGCCTTCCGGCTCTGGCGTTTTCGCCATGTCACCACGGTCGAACGGGTGATCGGCTTCAAGCGCGGCACCGGCGGCACCGGCGGTGTCAGCTACCTGCGCAAGATGCTGGATGTGGTGCTGTTCCCTGAACTTTGGGCCCTGCGGACCGAGCTATAGGAAAATTGGCGCTTTCGCCCCCAAGCCACAAGCCCGGAGAGAGAGAGAGCCGACATGGACACCCGCACCCACACGATCACGCTGCGCCTGGAACGAATCCGCGACGCCCTGCGCGCCGCCGGCTGCCACGCCGCCCTGATCCCCTCGGCCGATCCGCATCTCTCCGAGTACCTGCCGGACCGCTGGCAGGGTCGCCAATGGGCCTCGGGCTTCACCGGCTCGGTGGCCACGCTGGTCGTGACCCTGGACGGCGCCGCCCTGTTCGCCGACAGCCGCTACTGGACCCAGGCCGAGGCCGAGCTGGCCGGCACCGGCATCGAGCTGATCAAAGTGATGACGGCCGCCGCCTCCAACTACATCGACTGGATGGTCGCCAAGCTGCCCGCCGGCCAGACGCTGGCGGTCGATGGCCAGGTGCTGGGCCTGGCCCTGGCCCAGCAGATCCGCGCTGCGCTGACCGCCGCCGGCCTGAAGCTGAACACCGGCGTCGATGTGATCGCCAGCAGCTGGCAGGACCGCGCCGACCTGCCCACCGCCCCGGTCTACGAACACCTGCCGCCGCAGGCCAGCGTCAGCCGGGCCGACAAGCTGGCCCAGGTGCGTGCCGCCATGGCCGCGCGCGGCGCCAGCCACCATTTCATCTCCACCGTCGATGACGTAGCCTGGCTGCTGAACCTGCGCGGCGCCGACGTCAGCTACAACCCGGTCTTCATGGCCCACCTGCTGCTGGACGGCCAGCAGGCCACCTTGTTCCTGGCCCCCGGCAAGATCGATGCGGCACTGCAGGCCCGCCTGGCGGCCGATGGCGTCAAGCTGGCCGCCTATGAGCAGGCACCGGCCGCCCTGTCGGCCCTGCCTGCATCCGCGACCCTGCTGGTCGATCCGCGCCGCGTGACCCTGGGCCTGCGCGAGGCGGTGGCGGCCGGCGTCAAGGTGGTCGAGTCCATCAACCCCAGCACCCTGGCCAAGAGCCGCAAGACCCTGGAAGAGGCGGTCCATGTGCGTGAGGCCATGGAGCAGGACGGCGCCGCCATGTGCGAGTTCTATGCCTGGTTCGAGGCCGCCCTGGCCGCCGGCGAGCGCATCACCGAGCTGACCGTGGACGAGCATCTCTCGGCCGCGCGCGCCCGCCGCCCGGGCTTCGTCGGCCTGAGCTTCAACACCATCGCCGGCTTCAATGCCAACGGCGCCCTGCCCCATTACCGCGCCACCGAAGAATCGCACAGCGAAATTAAGGGCGACGGCCTGCTGCTGATCGACTCCGGCGGCCAGTACCTCGGCGGCACGACCGACATCACCCGGGTCTGGCCGATTGGCCAGGTCAGCGCCGCGCAGAAGCGCGACTACACCCTGGTGCTGCAGGGCACGCTGGCCCTGTCGCGCACCTGCTTCCCGCGCGGCACCTTGAGCCCGATGCTGGACGCCATCGCCCGCGCGCCCATGTGGGCCCATGGACTGGACTACGGCCATGGCACCGGCCATGGCGTCGGCTATTTCATGAATGTGCATGAAGGCCCGCAGAGCATTTCCAAGGCGGTGCCGGAGGCCGCCATGGCCATGGAGCCGGGCATGATCACCTCGATCGAGCCGGGCATCTACCGGCCGAGCCAATGGGGCGTGCGCATCGAGAACCTGGTGCTGAACGTGGCGCTGGAAACGCCGGAGCAGGGTCAGTTCGGCGACATGCTGGCCTTCGAGACGCTGACACTGTGCCCGATCGACACGCGCTGCATAGACCTGGCCCTGCTGCGCCCGGACGAAGCCGCCTGGCTGAACCAGTACCACGCCGAGGTGCGCCGCCGCCTGAGCCCGCTGGTCTCGGGGCCGGCTCTTGCCTGGCTGCAGGCCCGCACCGAAGCGATCTGAAGGAAAAGCGCGGAAAACGGGCGACGAAAGGCGATTTCCTCGCCTTGACTCGCCTGGAAGCGCCCTGCACTGGCACCTAGACTTGTGGCGTGGTCGCCGCTTGCGCGGCCCGCAGCAGCAAGGAGCCGGTCATGGACAGCCAGACACTTCTTACCGCCGCCCGCCGCTGGCGCGCCGAACACATGATCAAGAGCTATGTGCACCGCTTTTCTGACAGCTGGTTGCACAGTGCGCTGATGATCGCCGTGGTCGTCGTCGCCACCATCGCCATGGTCAAGGCCATCGAAGTCGGCGTGACGGTATTGCAACTCGACAAGGTGGTGGTCACCGGCCAGCCCAGTCGCTGACGGCCAGTAGCTTTCTCGCCAGCTCACATCTGCCGGAACAGGTGCAGGTAGCTGCGGCTGACCGGCAGCACTTCCGAGCGGCCGCGCAGATGGATGTCGGCCGTCTCGTTCGGGCCGCGCGTCAGGTGGCTCACCGAGCGCAGGTTCACCACCACCGAGCGGTGGACCTGGGCAAAGTACTTGGGGTCCAGCTGTTCGATCAACTCGCGGATCGACATCCTTATCAGGGCCTCGCCCTCGGCCCAGACCACCAGGGTGTATTTCTCGTCCGAACGCAGGAAGTCGATCTGGTCCACCGGAATCAGCTTCAGCGTCTGGCCCACCGAGGCCCGCACCCACTGCAGATGGCCCTCGCCGCTTGAGGACGAGGCGCTGGCCGCCGGCCGGCGCAGAACGTCAGCCAGCTGCTCAATCGCCGCTTCAAGAACGCTCGCGCTCAGCGGTGCTCCGGCCGCGGGCGTGTCGGCAAGGCGCTCACGCAGCCGGCCTATGGTGTCGGCCAGGCGCTGTTCCTCGAAGGGCTTGACCAGGTAGTCCAGCGCCCCCTGCTCGAAGGCCTGGACCGCGTACTGCTCATAGGCCGTGACAAACACCAGCTGCGCCCGGCGGCCGATCTGGCGGGCGGCTTCCACGCCATTCAGGCCTGGCATGTGCACATCCAGGAAGACCACATCGGGCCGGAACTGCTCGAAAAGCTCCACGGCCTCACGGCCGTTGCGGGCCTGGGCCAGCACCTGCAGTTCGGGCCAATGGCGGGCCAGCGAGCGCTCCAGGCTGTCGCGCAGCAGCGGTTCGTCATCGGCGATCAAGGCGGTGGGCAGGCGGCTCATTGGGGTCGAAACTCGATCACGGCGCGCAGGCCGTGCGGTTGATTTTCAGTGAGGTCCAGGCGGGCGGAGTCGCCGTAGAACATCTTCAGCCGCTCGCGCAGATTGCGAAGGCCGGTGCCTGAGCCGACCGACTGGGTCAGGCCCACGCCGCTGTCGCTGCACCAGATCCGCACCAGGCCACCGGGCCGGGTTTCTCCACCGAGCTCGATGCGGCCGCCGACCTCGCTTGGGTCTATGCCATGCCGCACCGCGTTCTCGACCAGGGTCAGCAGGGCCATGGGCGGGAAGCGCAGGCGCTGCAGCGGCTCGGGCAGTTCGATCATGTAGCTGAGGCGGTCGGGCATGCGCAGGTGCATCAGCTCCAGATAGGCCCGCACCAGGCCCAGCTCGTCGGCCAGGCTCGAGGTCTCGTCGTGCAGGCGCGGCATGGCGGCACGCAAGTAGCTGATCAGGCTGCGCAGCACCGGCGCAGCCTGGGGCGAGCCGGTCTCGACCAGGGCCCGGATATTGGCCAGGGTGTTGAACAAGAAATGCGGTTCGACCTGGGCTTGCAGCACACGCAGCCGGGCATCGAGCGCGCGACGTTCCAGTTCGCTGCGTTCCAGCTCGAAGCGCAGAGACTCGTTGCGAGCCTCGGCATCGCGCTGGCGGTAGAGCGCCCCCATGGCCAGCAGCGGGGCAACCAGCAGGCCTGAGCCGGCGATCCACAAGAAACCCAGCAAGCGGCCTTCGCTGCGCATCAGCGCCGTCAGGTCGCCTCCGACCGAAACCAGATAGACCAGCAGTGTCGCGGCCGGCACCGTCAGCACAACGACCACGACCTGCATCAGCCAGCGCGCCATCCAGCGCGGCAGCCGCCGCGGCCATTGGCCGGCGGCAGAAAACGCCAGCAGGCCCAGCAGGGCCACGAACAGGGTGCGGCCCAGCAGCACCGGCAGCGGTGTGATGAAGATCGGGTCCAGCAGGCAGGCGGCCAGCGCGCCCAGGGCCAGCGTCAGCGCCACCCGCTTGGCCGACAGCGAGGCCACGAACCCGCCCCAGGCCTCTCTATGGCTGGGAACGGGCACAGGCAGGACCGGGTGACTGGAACTCATGGCCGCGAGCGTAACCACTGGCGCTGGCCGGTCCAAGCCAGGAGCGGCCGGCAGGCGACGAATGACGGTTTGCCGCCCTTGAACGGCGAAGCACAATGCAGCACCCCACCTGGAGCTGTGCACCATGTCGTCGATTCGCAAATTCCTGTTCGCCCTGATGAGCCTGGCCGCCCTGGCCCTGCCCCTGTCCGCCCAAGCCCAAGCCGCCGGCCCCGACCAGGTGGTCTATCACATCAGCGATACCGCCAGCCAGGCGCTGGGCGGGCTGCGCAACATCAAGAACCACCTGGACACCGATCCCAGCGCCAAGATCACCGTCGTGACCCATGCCCAGGGCGTGGACTTCCTGATGCAGGACGCCAAGGACCGCAACGGCAACCCCTACGAGATCGCGGTGCAGGAGCTGGTCGGTCGGGGCGTGAAGTTCGAGGTCTGCGAGATCACGCTGAAGAACCGCAGCCTCAAGAAGGAGCAGTTCATCGTCGAGGCCCAGTTCACGCCCTCCGGCGTGGTGCGCCTGGCCAAATTGCAGCGCCAGGGCTACGCCTACATCCGCCCCTAAGCTGAAGCGCCCCCTGCTGGCTCAGGCATGAGCCAGGGCGCCGCACATCACCACGTCGCGGCCGGCATTGACGGCAAAGCGCAAGGCCTCGGCCGGCGTGGACCAGGCGAAGCCGCCGGCCAGCGATTCGTCTCTGTAGGTTTCGCGGCGGGATTTGTCGCCCCTTACCCGCATCACGACCACGGCGGCCACATAGCCATAGGCCCTGGGCCTTTCGACGGCGCCGGCGTAGATCCGGTAGTCGCCCGCATCGACTTCTTGGAAATGCATGTCCGGCTCCTGAGCGGCTGAACTGCTGCCGCGAGAGCCGCACTTTGCGCCGCCGGCCTGGGCTGCCGTATCACCATTTGGTGGGAGCCCCTCCACTGGCTAGTGGAGGCATCGGTAACTCGCGGCAGGCCGTCCGCAGTGTGCACTTGGCACTGGACGGGCCTGCCGCAATACCCGGCCGCGCGCTCAAATATCGCTGCAGCAGCCGCCTCCTCCCCAGGAGTTCTATATCGCCTCGGGTTGGGCCTCGAGGCGCAGCCTGCGCTGGGCTGTGAATGCGTCGAACTATAAATCAATCAAATCGATCATTCAATGGAATTTTCAAGCAATTCGCATTAAATCAATCAATGCTCTCGCGGTCGGCAATAGATCACGGCGGCGCGGGGGCCTTCAATCGCCCATGGACCCCGAGGCCGCCCCGCGCAAATGCCGATTCGGCGAAGGCCGGGTCTGGCCCAGAATCCGGGGGTCCGCGGCCCCAGCAGTTCCGATGTTTCCCGCTCCGCCCTCTCTTCCCGACCCCGACCGCCGCCTGCTGCTGCAGCGCGCCCTGGCCGCCGGCCTCCCAATGCTGGGAGCCAGCAGCGCAGCCCGGGCCGCCGCCAAGCCCCTGCAAGTGGGCGGCCTGCCTGTCACCTGCAACCTGACCCTGCCCGTGGCCTGCATGGCCAGGGGGGCGGCCAATGCGGCCGACAAGAGCGGCGGCCCCAAGTACGACTACGAGTTCAGCAAGTACAACGGCTGGCCCGAGATCAAGGAGTCCTTGATGACCGGGCGCATCCAGGCGGCCTACATGCTGGCGCCGCTGGTGATGGACCTGGCGGACAAGAAGATCCCGGTCAAGATCGTCTCGCTGGGCCATCGCTCGGGTGCGGTGATCATGGTCAGAACCGATTCGCCCTACAAGAAGTTCAAGGACCTGACCGGCAAGCGCATCGCCATCCCCAGCCGCTTCGCGGTGGACTTCCTGTTCCTGCGCAAGATGCTGGCGCTGGAAGGCATGTCGCCCAAGGACCTGCAGATCGTCGAGATGCCGCCGCCCGACATGCCGGCGGCCCTGTATGCCAAGGCAGTGGATGCCTATTGCACCGGCGAGCCCTTCGGTGCCGCCGCCCAGCGTGCCGGCTATGCCCGGGTGCTGCGCATGACCCGCGACGAATGGCGCAACTACATCTGCTGCGTGCTGACCGTGCGCGAGGAACTGGTGCGCGAGAACCGGCCCATGGTCCAGGACCTGGTCAACACCGTACTGGGCGCCGGCCAGTGGCTGGACCAGCAGCAGGCCAACCGCGAGAAGGCCGTGGCCATTGCGGCCGGCCGCAAGTTCTTCAATCAGGACCCCAACATCATCCGCTTCGTGATGGAGAACCCGACCGACCGCGTGACCTATGGCGACCTGCGCATGATCCGCGCCGAGTTCGACGAGCTGATGCAGCTGTCCATGGATGCCGGCACCCTGAAGGCACCGGTGGCCTACGAGAAATACGTGGACGAGAGCTTTGCGCGTGCCGCCAAGGCTTCGGCCATCCTGCTTTGAGGTCGCCGTCATGACGATCATGCGCGCCCTCGCCGGCCTGGCGCTTTGCCTGGCCTCTCTCACCCTGGTTGCCGCCCCCGCGCTGAAGGCCGGTGTGTTCGACCCGCCGCATGCAGCGCCCGAGTTCTCGCTCAGCGGCTCGGATGGCCAGGAGCTCAGGCTCTCGCGCTACCGCGGCAAGCTGGTGCTGCTGGTGTTCGGCTTCACGAACTGCCCCGAGGTCTGCCCCACCACGCTGGCCACGCTGGCCCAGGCACGCAAGTCGCTGGGTGCGAAGGCCGCTTCGGTCCAGGTGGTCTACGTGACCGTGGACCCCGAACGCGATGACCTGGCGCGCATCCGCCAATACCTGGGCGCCTTCGATGCCAGCTTCGTCGGCGGCACCGGCAAGCCGGCCGTGCTGGAGAGTCTGCGGCGCGACTATGGCGTGATGGCGACCAAGGTGGGCCAGAGCGCAGGCGGCTACGGCATGAACCACTCGACCTCGGTCTATCTGATCGACCGCGAGGGCCGGCTGCGCGCCCTGATGCCCTATGGCCGCAAGGCCGCCGACTTCGTCCACGACCTCCAGCTGCTGCTGGCCGCCAAGTGAAGCGCAGCTTCGCTCTGCTGGCGGCAGGCCTCGCCGTTTCTCTGCTGTCGCTGGCCGGCTGGGCGGCGCTCGCACCCATCGACATGCCGGCACCCGAGGCACGGGAACAGCTGTTCGAGATCCCGGCCGGCACCTGGAAGCGCCGCATGGCCGGCGATGCGGTCGAGATCCTGCCCGACACGCTGCACCTCAGGCTGGGTGTCAAGGACGTGCTGCTGCTGCGCAACCGCGACGAGGTGCCCCAGGTCTTCGGCCCGGCGCTGATCATGCCCGGCCAGAGCTTTCGCCTGCCCTTCGAGGTCGCCTCCACCTACAGCTTCGCCTGCACCGCCCACGCCAGCGGCCAGATGAGCGTGGTGGTCGCGCCGCCGCCGGCCCAGGGTCTGGAAAGGCTGCGCTGGCGCATGAGTCACTGGCTTCGACAACTGCAAGGCGAATTACGCACATGACGAGTCGCTCCTCCCAGGCGGGGTCGCTGCCGGCCCGCCTCCTGCCGCCGCTGGCGGTCATTGCCATCGTCATCGGCGTCTGGTGGTGGGTCGTCGCTGCCTCCGAAAGCCCCATCTTCCCCACGCCCTGGCAGGTCGTCACCGGCACGCTGGAGCTGGCCCAGGACGGCACGCTGTGGGAGCACATCACGGCCTCGCTCTATCGCGTCGGCCTGGGCTTCGGCCTGGCGGTCGCGGTGGCGATTCCGCTGGGCCTGTGGATGGGCTGGGTGGCCGGGGCCTACCGCACGCTCAATCCGATCTTCCAGATGCTCCGGCCGATCTCGCCCATCGCCTGGATTCCGCTGGCCATCCTGTGGTTCGGCGTCGGCGACCTGTCGCCGATCTTCCTGATCTTCATTTCCTCGGTGTTCCCGATGATCGTGCAGACCACCTCGGGCGTTCACACCATAGAGCGGCGTTACCTGCGGGCGGCGGCCAACTTCGGCGTGTCGCGCACCGTGCTGTTCCGTCGCGTGGTGATTCCGGCCGTGCTGCCCGAGATCATCGTCGGCATGCGCATAGGTATTGGCGTGGCGTGGCTGGTGGTGGTGGCGGCCGAGATGATTGCGCTGCGCTCGGGCCTGGGCTACCTGATCATGGACTCGCGCAACGCCGGCAACCGCTACGACCTGGTGATCGCCAGCATGATCATCATCGGCCTGATTGGCCTGCTGCTCGACGGCGCGACCCGCCTGCTCGAGCGACTGAAAACCGTGCGGTGGCGCTATGTCCGATAAGAACAAGAAACCCAAGATCGTCATCGACGCCATTCGCAAGAGCTTTGCCTCGGCTCGCGGTGAAGCTCTGCCAGTCATCGCCGGCGTCAGCCTCGAGGTCGAAGACGGCGAGTTCGTCGCCATCGTCGGCCCCTCGGGCTGCGGCAAATCGACGCTGATGAACCTGATCGCCGGCTTCGAGAAGCCCGATGGCGGCGCGGTGCGCATCGACGGCGACGAGGTGAAAGGCCCGAGCCCCAAGGGGATCGTCATCTCCCAGCATGGTTCGGTCTTCCCATGGCTGACCGTGCAGCAGAACCTGATGTTCGGCCTCAACGACGAGGACCACGGCGAACAGCACGCCGAGCGCGCCGCGCTGGCGGATCACTATGCCGAGATGGTCGGGCTCAAGGGCTTCGAGGGTGCCTATCCGCACGAGCTGTCCGGCGGCATGCTCAAGCGCGTGGAGCTGGCACGGGCCCTGATCGTCAAGCCCGAGGTGCTCTACCTGGACGAGCCCTTCTCGGCGCTGGATGCGCTGATGAACATGAAGATGCGCAACGAGCTCTTGCGCATCCTGGCCGAGGAACGGCACACGGTGCTGCTGATCACGCACGACGTCGAAGAGGCCATCTACATGGCGGACCGCGTGCTCGTGCTGTCGCCACGGCCCACGGCCATCCAGGCCAGCTTCAAGATCGATCTGCCGCATCCGCGTCGCCTCGCCAGCCCTGAAGCACAGGCGCTGCGCGAAACGCTGCTGAAGGAATTGGGGCTCTGAGCCTCAGACCGGATAACGGACCTTGACCAGCTGAGGCCCCTGCGGGTTGGCCAGCACCTGGGCGCCCAGGCCACGCATCAGCACCTGCATGCGGCGGTTGTCGGCCAGCACGTCACCGACCAGGGCCCGTATGCCCTGAGCACGGGCATGCGTCGCGAGGCGCGCAATCAGCGTGCGGCCCAGGCCCAGGCTTTGCCAGGCATCGGCCACCGCCAGCGCGAACTCGGCCTCGTCCGGCCGGGCTGGGTCACGCACGAAGCGGGCATCGGCGACGATACGTTCGGTGGCCACGAATCCAGATGCCTCGGCATCGGAGGGTGCCAGCTCCTGCGCAACGAGGGCTACATGCTCACGCTGGTCGACCTCGATCATCAGCCGCAGCAGCGTGGGGCTCAGCCGCGGCAGGCCGACATGGAAGCGCTGATGCCTGGAGATCAGAGACAGGCCCTCGCCGACAAAGGCCTGCTCGGCAACCGCATCCTGCGGTGTGATCGCCCGCAGCAGCACGGCCCGATCCGGACGCAGGCGCAGCAACTCCGGGCGTATCGCCTGGGCGTTGGCCTGCAGCAGCCGGGCGTCCATCAGGCACTCGCGCAGCTGGGGCGCAGGTCCAGCACGGCCGGGCCACCCAGGGCACTGACTATGATGGGCTCGCTGCCGTCCACATCCAGGCCCTCGCCGGCTTCGAGCACCAGGTCGCGGCGGTCGTTGTCTATGGTCACCCAGAGCGTGCCGCCGGCGCTGGACAGGCGCGCATGGGCGGCTTCCGTCAGACGCGTGCTCTGGCCCTTGGCGAGCTGCAGTTGGGTGCGGGTGGCTTGGATCAGCATGAGGAGCTCCTCGGTCAGGTGCGATGCATGCGGGATTGGCATGCTGCAGGCCGGGGCAACGGGTCTTGCACATTGGCCTGCTTGCGACGAATATTGGCAGCCCGTCGGGCATGCTTCAAACGAATCCTCGGAACATCTCGCATTCCTTCAGCGCATGCAAAACAAGCCCTTGGACCGTTTGCCGCCACTGGACCTGCTGCTGTCTTTCGAAGCCGCAGCCCGGCATCTGAGCTTTACCAAGGCGGCCACCGAGCGTTTCGTCACACAGTCGGCCGTCAGCCGGCAGATGCGGGCCCTGGAAGAGGAACTGGGCCTGACGCTGTTCACCCGCAAGCACCGCGCCCTGGTGCTGACAGCCGAAGGTCAGCGCTTGCTCGCTTCCTGCACAAGCGCCTTGAGCACGCTGCGAGGCACGGTCCGCGAGCTGCGCACGCCGCAGCAGCGCGAAATGCTGGCGCTGACGACCACACCCGGCTTTGCCTCGCTCTGGCTGATCCCGCGGCTGACCGCCTTCACCCGGGCCCACCCCGGCATCGACGTCCGCATGGACGCCACGCTGGACAACCGCAACCTGGCGGCCGAGGGCTTCGACCTGGCAATCCGCTATCTGCCGATTGGTCGCTCCGGTGGTCAGCGACTGTTCGAAGAAGCGATGGTGCCGGTCTGCAGCCCGCGGCTGACCGCCGAACTGGAACAGCCCTTGCGGCAGCCGTCAGACCTGGCCCGGCACACCCTGCTGCACCTGGCCATGGACAGCGACGTCAGCGGCATCCCCGGTGAATGGGAGCCGTGGCTGCAGGCCTGGGGCCTGGTCGATCTGCGTCCGGCCGCCAAGCTGAGCTTCACCTCCTATGCCGAGGCGATCGCAGCGGCGGTAGCCGGCCAGGGTGTGGCCATAGGCCGTCGCCCCTTGGTCGATGCGCTTTTGGCCAACGGCCAGCTCGTCACGCCCTTTGATGCACAGGTCGCCTCGCCGCGCGCCTACCAGCTCATGGTCGATCTCGCCTCACGCAGCCGGCCCGCCGTGCGTGCCTTCGAGCAGTGGCTACTTGAACAGGCCGTGGCCACGCGCGCCTGAGGCGGTACCGAAGCACAGCCCCCCTGCACCTCGCGGACACTCGATGAAAAACGGGCACCGGAAGGTGCCCGCATGCAACGGCAAGAGTCGAGCGAAGGTCGGTCGCCCCCTGCAGCTACCTGCTCAGAAGGAGCTGCCGTTCGACGTATTGTTGTTGCCGTACGGACGCTGCATGGGCAGGAAGGCCGCGGCGCCACCGTTAAGGCTCAAGTTGTAGGTTCCCTTGATGTTCGCGACCGGTGCATTGATCGTGAAGGTCACGGAACCACGGATACCGGCGCTGAACGAGCACACGTCCTTGGCATCGATCACGGTCTGACCTGCTGCCAAGTTGCCAGTGGCCGCTGTGCCTGCCGTCACCGTCTTGCCGGTTTCAGCCTGACAAGATGCCGAATACACCGTTGCAGGTCCCACGTTCTGGAAAATGAAGCTGGTCACCACGCCGGCGCCGTTGTCGGTCGAGAAGTAAGGGGCCGACAGTTGGACAGCATTGGCCGTCCAGGTCCACCAGCTGGTGTTGCCACCGGCCAGGGTTTCGTCAGCGCCCGTGACCACGTCGGCCAGAACCGAAACACCGAAGCTGCGGCTGGTGCCCAGCGAGGTGTTGCCAGCGGCAGTCATGTTGACAATCACGTCCTGGGCCGTGTTCGCCGCGTTGAAGTTGGCCGGCAACAGAGTAAACGTAGCCGAGCTTGCGCCGGTCGTCACCGTCGGGGCAGCGCCGGCAGTCGGCGTCACCGTGACCGGCGTCGTGGCATGCAGGCCGGTGAAATTCGTGCCGGAGATGGTCACTGCCAACGACGTACCGTCAACCGTGAACTCCCATGCCGTGGCGCCATCTGGCTTCAGCCAGGTGGTGGCACCACTGTTGTTGTTGACGGTGATCTTTGCAGAGGCCACCGAGGTGGTATCGACCGGGGCAGCGCCACCGGCGACGAAACCATACAGCGGGCCGTTCGTGTTGTTCACGTCAGCGGTCGTGGCGGTGTCCGACGAAGCGGTGAGGGTCAGCGCGTTGCCCGACAGAGCAGCCGTGGCGGTCACGTCAGCCGAGTTGTCGATGCGAGCGGTTTCACCCAGGTCCCACAGACCAACGGTCACGCCACCGGTGTTGCCAGCGATGTTCAGCGTGTGGGTGTCCAGCACCAGGCCGGGGAAGTTCAGCGAGACCAGGTCCGCGCCGGCGGGGCCCGAGAAGGCCGTCGTCACGTCGACTTCATAGGCGCATTCCGTGGTGCTGGCGCGCTTGATGGTCGGCGTGAACGCGCCGGTGGCAGCGCCACCCAGCGTGATCGTCGGCAGAGCGGCCGTGCAGCTGGCAGCAGTGAACGTGGCGCCGGCGGTCGGCTTGACGATCACGGTGAAGTCCTGAGCCGTGGTACGTGCAACGCCCATTTGGTAACGGATGGTCGGCAGCGTGATGTCGGTCGTACCGACCAGCGACTCAACCGCGTACTTGGTCGACGTAGCAGGCAGCGTGATCGTGCCGGCGAAAGCAGCCGATGCGCAAATCGACGCAATAGCCAGAGCACAAGACTTGATCGGGAACTTATTCATGAAGAGTTACTCCACAAACTGTTGTTGCCACATGAATCGATGCCGAATTTGCCCGGCAACTGGCGCAGAGCCGGGGGGAGTCTCTCACCTTCGCCCTTCGCTGGGTCAAATTTTTGCCTACCGTTGCATGGATGCCAGCGGGTACCCCTTGCGATCTCACGGAGGACGGCGCTACGGCGGGACTCGATCGGTCTGTTGCAGCTTGCTCAACCCGTAGCAACTATTGGCGATGAATGCCCGCGCTCGACCCGAGCGGGCAAAAAGAAACCGACCCCCTAGGGGGTCGGTTCTCATAGTGGCGGAGAGGGTGGGATTCGAACCCACGGTGCGGGGATACCGCACGCCTGATTTCGAGTCAGGTACATTCGACCACTCTGCCACCTCTCCAGGTTCGGCACTCGCGTGGTCTGCAGCGAGTTGAGCCCGCAAGTATAGCGGGCTTTTTCAGCTTCTCGACGTCAGGCGCGAAGAATTTCTGCACCACCCAGGTAAGGACGCAGAGCCTCGGGCACGGTCACGCTGCCATCGGCGTTCTGATAGTTCTCCAGAACGGCCACCAGCGTGCGGCCCACGGCCAGGCCGGAACCATTCAGCGTATGGACAAGCTCGTTCTTGCCCTGCGCGTTCTTGAAGCGCGTCTGCATGCGGCGAGCCTGGAAGCCCTCGCAGTTCGAGCAGGAGCTAATCTCGCGGTAGACGCCCTGCGCCGGCACCCAGACCTCGAGGTCGTAGGTCTTGGCCGCGCCGAAGCCCATGTCGCCGGTGCACAGGCTCATCACACGGTATGGCAGACCCAGCTTCTGCAGGATGGCCTCGGCATGGCCGACCATCTCTTCCAGCGCCTCGTAGCTGTGCTCGGGCTGGACGATCTGCACCATCTCGACCTTGTCGAACTGGTGCTGGCGGATCATGCCGCGGGTGTCGCGTCCGGCGCTGCCCGCTTCCGAGCGGAAGCAGGGGCTGTGGGCGGTCAGCTTGATCGGCAGCACCGCAGCGTCCAGCACCTGCTCGCGCACGGTGTTGGTCAGCGAGATTTCCGAGGTCGAGATCAGGTACTGCTCGGCCGCATCATCGTCACCGCCGCGCAGCACCCAGAACATGTCTTCCTTGAACTTGGGCAACTGGCCCGTGCCCTCGAGCACCTCACGGTTGACGATGTAGGGCGTGTAGCACTCGGTGTAGCCGTGCTCGCTGGTCTGCACGTCTAGCATGAACTGGGCGAGCGCGCGATGCAGCCGGGCCATCGGGCCCTTGAGGAAGCTGAAGCGCGAGCCGCTGAGCTTGGCACCTGTGTCGAAGTCCAGGCCCAGCGGAGCGCCCACGTCCACATGGTCGCGGAGCTCGAAGTCGAACTGGCGCGGCGTACCCCAGCGGCGCACTTCCACATTGCCGGTCTCGTCGGCGCCCACCGGCACGCTCTCGTGCGGCAGGTTGGGCACGCTCATCAGCATGGTGCTCATCTCGGCCTGGATCACATCCAGGCGCTCGGCGCTGGCCTTGAGCTCATCGGCTATGCCGCCGACCTCGGCCATCAGGGCCGAGGCGTCTTCGCCCTTGCTCTTGGCCATGCCGATCTGCTTGGACAGGCTGTTGCGGCGGGCCTGCAGCTCCTCGGTCCGCACCTGCACGGCGCGGCGCTCGGCCTCCAGGGCCGAGAAGCGCTCGACGTCGAGGTAGGCCTGGGGATTCTTGCGGGTCTGGAGGCGCGCAACGACCGCGTCCAGGTCCTTGCGCAGCAGGGTGATGTCAAGCATGGGAATTCGTTCCTTGATTTCGACGGGATTCTAAGAAGCCAAAGCGGCGCCAACGAGGGCGCCGCGGACAAGAGCGATCGCCAGGCGTCAAGATCGGGAACTGCTGACCTCGGCCATGGACTTGTCGCCCAGGCCCAGCGGCAGCGGAAAGCGCACATGCTCTTCCACGCCTTCGAGCTTGCGCACCGCCGTGGCGCCGAAGGCCCGCAGCCTGGCGATCACGGCCTGCACCAACACATCAGGCGCCGAAGCCCCGGCGGTGAGGCCCACGCGTGAACGGCCGTCCAGCCATTCGGGCTTCAGGTCCTCGGCCGCATCGACCATGTAGGCCGGCGTGCCCAACCGCTCGGCCAGCTCGCGCAGCCGGTTGCTGTTGGAACTGGTGGGGCTGCCCACGACCACGACCACGTCGACCTGCGGCGCCAGCACCTTGACCGCGTCCTGGCGGTTCTGCGTGGCGTAGCAGATGTCCTGCTTCTTGGGCTCGCGCACCAGCGGGAAATGCTGCTTCACCGCCGCCAGGATCTCGGCCGCATCGTCCACGCTGAGCGTGGTCTGCGTCACCACCGCCAGCTTGGACGGATCGTTGACGCGCACATGCGGCACGTCCGAGGCCTCTTCGACCAGATAGATGCCGCTGCTGAGCTGGCCCATCGTGCCCTCGACCTCGGGATGCCCCTTGTGGCCGATCATGATGAACTCGTAGCCTTCCTTGTGCAGCTTGGCCACTTCCACATGGACCTTGGTGACCAGCGGGCAGGTGGCGTCGAAGACCTGGAAGCCGCGTGCCGCCGCTTCCTTGCGCACCGCCTGGCTGACGCCATGAGCGCTGAACACCAGGGTGGCGCCGGCGGGCACCTCGGCCAGGTCTTCGATGAAGATCGCACCGCGCGCCTTCAGGTCGTTGACCACATAGGTGTTGTGCACGATTTCGTGGCGCACGTAGATGGGGGCGCCGAACTTGATCAGCGCACGCTCCACGATCTCGATGGCCCGGTCCACGCCGGCGCAGAATCCGCGCGGCTCGGCCAGCACGATTTCCTCAGGGGCCTGGTTCAGCGTCAGATCGCTCATCACAGCACCCCGATCAGCTGGACTTCGAAGCTCACCGGCTGGCCGGCCAGCGGATGGTTGAAGTCGAACAGCAGCCAGTCCTCGCCGACTTCGCGGATCAGGCCGGCATATGCGCCCTGCCCGTCCGGCGTCGGGAACTGCACCACGTCGCCGACCTTGTATTCCTCGTCCGGATCGCCCAGCCGGCGCAGCAGGGCCAGCTTGACCCGCTGCAGCAGCTCGGCATTGCGCTCGCCAAAGGCCTCGCCGGGCGCCAGTTCGAAGCGGGTGTGCGAGCCCTCGGCCAGGCCGAGCAGGCGGGCCTCGATGGCCGGCGCCAGTTCGCCCGTGCCCAGCGACAACGTGGCTGGCTTGTCGTCGAAGGTGTTGATCAGCTCGCCCCCATCCGGGCCGGAAAGCCGGTAATGCAGGGTGAGGAAGGAGCCGGGCTGGACAAGATTCACGGTGGGAGCAGCTTGGATAGACTGCGCGGATTTTAAGGCCCTCCCGCCATGCCCCTGGACCAGCTGCCCAAGCCCGCCCGCCCGCGCGAGAAGCTGCTCGAGCGCGGAGCCGCGGCCCTGGCCGATGCCGAGTTGCTGGCCCTCTTGCTGCGCACCGGCGCCCAGGGTCGGCCGGTGCTGCAACTGGCCCAGGACCTGCTGGACCAGTTCGACGGCTGGCCCGGCCTGCTCGGCGCCGACGCCAAGGCGCTGGCAGCCGTCAAAGGGCTGGGCCCCGCCAAGCGCGCGGAGATCGCCGCGGTGCTGGAGATCACCCGTCGCTCGCTGCAGTGCGAGCTGCGGCAACGGCCGGTCCTGGATTCGCCGGACCAGGTCAAGCGCTACCTGCAATTGCATCTGGCCGAGCTGGCCCACGAGGTGTTCGCGGTCCTGTTCGTCGACAGCCAGCACCGGCTGATCGCGCTGGAAACCCTGTTCCGCGGCAGCCTGAGCCAGACCTCGGTCTACCCCAGAGAAGTCGCCAAGCGCGCATTGGAGCTGGGGGCGGCCGCCGTCATCCTGGCCCACAACCACCCGTCCGGCGTGGCCGAGCCTTCACGCGCCGACGAGATGCTGACCCAGGCGCTGCAAAAGGCCCTGGGCCTGCTGGACGTGCGGGTGCTGGATCACATGGTGGTCGGCCAGGGAGCTGTCGTCTCCTTTGCCGAACGAGGCCTGCTGTGAAGCGCGAGGCCCTGGGGCTGGCCGACCTGAAGCAGCTGCAGCGCGAGCTGGCGCTGCGCCGCAAGCTGGAGGAAGAACGGGCCGAGCGCCTCGCTGCAGCCCTGCGCCTGGCCGACCAGGAAAAGCGCGTGTTCGAGCTGAGCATAGGACCGGTCACGCCGCTCGCCCGCTCGAACCGCTACGAGCACCCCAGCCAGCCGCCGGCCCCGGAACCGCGGCAGCGCGAAGCCGACGAGAAGGCCGTGCTGCTACAGGCCTTGTCGGACGACTTCGACGTTGAGAGTCTGCTTGAAACCGATGAATCACTGTCCTTCCGCCGCCCGGAGATCAGCCTCGAGGTGGTGCGCAAGCTGCGCCGAGGTCATTGGGCGCTGCAGGCGCAGATCGACCTGCATGGCCTGCGCCGCGACCAGGCCCGGGATGCGCTGGGGCATTTCGTCCACGAGGCCGCCCGGCGCGGACTGCGCTGCGTGCGCGTGGTGCATGGCAAGGGCCATGGTTCACCCGGGCGTGAGCCGGTGCTGAAGTCGCGGGTGCGGCGCTGGCTGGTGCAGAAGAACGAAGTGCTGGCCTTCGTCCAGGCCCGGGGCAGCGACGGCGGCGCCGGTGCCCTGATGGTCCTGCTCGGCTGAGCTTCGACGCCCATTCTGGGCCGGCCGCCGGCCCCTGCCCTATCGCGGCAAACCCTCAGTTGCCGACTCGCCAAAAGCCCGCCTTTGGGAGGCTTGCGTCCGCGTCAGTTCGGGCCTAGTCTGGCCTGGCCGTTTCATGCAGTCCTTCTTCTTCAACCCACGCAAGGAGCAAGCAATGAACATGATCCAGAAGCAAGGCCCATCGCGCTTCACCGGCGTCGGCGTCGTGGTCCTGGTCCACGCCCTGATGATCGCCGGCCTGACAAGCGCCTTCCAGCGTGTGGTGTCAGACAAGAAGCCCGAGCCGACCAAGTACATCCCCATCGAAGAGCCCAAAAAGCCCGAGCCGCCAACGCAGGTGGTCAAGCTGGCCGATCCGACCAAGACCCTGGTGCAGCCCACGATCACCCTCATCGACCCGCCGATCTTCGAGGTGCAGCCGCCCACCGAGTCCAAGCCCACGTTTCAGCCCTACCACCCGCCGAGCACCGAGCAGCAAGGCACGCCGGTTGGCAGCACGCACCAGGCCGCGGTCCAGCAGCCGGCGAAGGCCTCAAGCAACGTGGTCTCGCCCCGAAGCATCTGCACGCGCATGGGCCGGCCCGACCTGCCCTCGGTGAACTGGAGCGGCGAGGCGCTGTTCCGTGTCTTGGCCACCGTGCAAGGCGGGCGCGTCGTGTCCACCGAGTTCCAGCTGATGAGCGGCGCGGTGGACGGCAAGACCCGGCGCCAGCTGCAGACCTCCATCGCCAATGCCTTGCGCGACACCTATGAATGCCCGGGCGAGCACCGCTTCGAGCAGGACTTCAACATCAAGGTCGACTGAGGCAGCGACCGCGGGCTAGACGTTCCGCATCCAGTCCGCGGTGTTCATGAAAGCGGCGTCCAGCCGCTCCTGCAGCGCCGGGTCGAGTTCGCACTCAAGCATGGCCCGGCGCATGCATTCCATCCACTGATCGCGCTCGCGAATGCCGATGCGGAAAGGCAGATGGCGAGCCCGCAGCCGCGGATGGCCGAAACGCTCGATGTAGTGGTCCGGCCCGCCTAGCCAGCCGCACAGGAACCAGAACAGCTTGTCTCGCGAGCCTTCCAGCGATGGCGGATGGATGGACCGCAGCGCAGCATAGGCCGGCTCCAGGTCCATCAGGTCGTAGAAGCGGTCGACGAGGTCGCGGACGGCGCGCTCGCCGCCCACCCAGTCGAAGGCGCTGGCCGGAGACCCCTCGCTCATCAAGCAGCGCTCAGGTCAGCAGCCGGTTGGCCAGCGCCTTGATGCCTTGCGCGGCCTCGCTGCCCGGGTACTGCTCCAGCAGCAGCTGGCGCTTGAGCACGGCCTGGCGCACGGTGGCGTCGTTGCGGACCTCGCCCAGCAGGTCGAGCCGGAAGGGCTGGCCCGGTTGGCTGCCGACAAAGCGCTGCAGCACCTGCTGCAGCTGGCCGCAGATCACCCGGCCTTCGCCCAGGCGCGAGGCCTGGTTGACCAGCAGGCCGACCTGGCGGCGGTCCTGCTGCGTGGCCAGCACCTTGATGGTGGCGTAGGCGTCGGTCAGCGAGGTGGGTTCGGGCGTGGCCACCACCATCACGTCGGTGGCCAGCGAGACAGCGAACAGCACCACGTCCGAGATGCCGGCGCCGGTGTCCAGCAGCACCCAGTCAAAGCGCGGCTTGACCGAGTCGACGATGGCCAGCAGGCGGTCGCGCACCTCGGGCGTGAGCCGCGAGTACTCGACCATGCCCGAGCCGGCCAGCAGCACCGAGAAGCCGCCAGGCGCCGGCAGGATGGCCTGCTCCAGCGTGGCCTTGTCGGTGAACACGTCGTGCAGGGTCAGCTTGGGATGCAGGTTGAGCACCACATCCATGTTGGCCAGACCCAGGTCGGCATCGAGCACCAGCACCCGCTCGCCGCGGGCGGCCAGGGCCGCGGCCAGATTGGCCGTGACGAAGGTCTTGCCGACGCCACCCTTGCCGCTGGTCACGGCCAGCGTGCGGGCTCCGCCACCACGAGCGGGGCGGACGGGCGCGGCGGGGTTAGCGGTCGTGCTCATTCACTGTCCTGAAGCTGCGTCGCAGCAAACAACATGCCTTTTTCCTCGGCGCTCACCAGCGACTCCATCTGCGCTTCCATGCAGGTGCGGTTGCGCCCCTCGGCCTTGGCCCGGTAGAGCTGGCGGTCGGCCCGCTCCATCCACAGCAGCGACGAGGAGCGCACCCATTGCGGCGCAAAGGCACCGCCGACGCTGATCGTCACGCTGATGCTCTTGCCGGGCGCCACTTCGACTGGCAGTCTGGCCACCTGCTCGCGCATGCGCTCGGCCACGGTCTGGCCAAAGCTGCTGGGGCAGTTGGGAAGGATGATGGCGAATTCTTCGCCGCCGACACGGGCCACCGTGTCCATGGGCCGCACCACGTCGCTGATCGCCCTCGATACGGCCTGGATCACCAGGTCGCCGGCCGCATGGCCATGGGTATCGTTGACCGCCTTGAAGTGATCGATGTCCAGCACCAGCAGCAGGGCAGGCTCGCCCGATCGGGCCACGCGGTCGATTTCGCGGGCCATCGCCATCTCGAAGCTCCGGCGGTTGACAAGGCCGGTCAGGGCATCCTTGCTTGAGAGATCGCACAGAGCGTCGAGCACCCCTTGCAGCCATTCGGCGCTGTAGGGCTCCGCTTCCGGCAAATAGGCGCCGGCCTGCTGCAACAGTTGCAAGGCGGTGTCGAGCGCCAGTTGGCGGGCATCGATCAGCGGGGACGGGACGGGGGTGTTCAAGGCGCTCTTTTTGCGTGTCGCGGCAGTCTAGCAGCGCGGCAGCCGGCAGCATGGAGGGAAACGAGTCGTGATTCAAGCCTCAGTTTCACTCATCCGGGCGGGGGCCCAAGGGACTGGCTTGGGGGCAGAATACCTGCTATTCGCCCGACAGCGTCCGCCGGACCGCAAGAGCAATACCAAGTCACCGAGTCCCCCAATGCCCGCTGCCCCGAACGCATCGTCCTCTGCCGAGTCGATCGACCACGAGTTCAGCTTCAGCAAGGCCGACTTTGACCGGGTCCGTCATCTGATCTACCAGCACGCCGGCATCAGCCTGCACGAGGGCAAGCAGGCCATGGTCTACAGCCGGCTCTCGCGCCGCCTGCGCGACACCGGCCACCGCAGCTTCGCGGCGTACCTGCAATGGCTGGAACAGAGCAGCGGACCCCAGGGCGCCGCCGAGTGGCAGGAGTTCGTCAACTGCCTGACCACCAACCTGACGTCGTTCTTTCGCGAAGACCATCACTTCCACGCGCTGGCCGAGGACCTGAAGGCGCTGAACGCCCGGCCTGTGCGCATCTGGTGTTGTGCGGCGTCCACGGGTGAAGAGCCCTACTCCATCGCCATGACCTGCCAGGAAGCCCTCGGCTCGGGCACGCCGGTGCAGCTGGTCTGCAGCGACATCGACACCAACGTTCTGAACACGGCGCGGCGCGGCGTCTACAACGCCGACTCGCGCGGACTGAACCATGTGCGGCTGCGCAATTTCTTCCTCAAGGGCACCGGCGCCAACGAAGGCAAGATCCGGATCAAGCCCGAGCTGGCACGGGGCATCGAGTTCCGCACGTTGAACCTGATGGACACGCAATGGTCTTTGGGCGACCCTTTTCACATCGTGTTCTGCCGCAACGTGATGATCTACTTCGACGCGCCCACCCAGCGCAAGGTGCTGGAGAGGATTCATCGGGTGATGAAGCCCGGCGGCCTGCTCTTCGTCGGTCATTCGGAGAACTTCACCGAGTCCAAGGACCTGTTCCGCCTGCGCGGCAAGACCATCTACGAGCGCGTCTGAGCCGCGCCTCCAACAAGAACCTGTCGGGACCCACTAGATGAGCACGCCCCAGACCTCTGCCATCAGCGGCAGCTCCATCCTCGGCGGGGCCGGCGCGGCCCGCGTGGCCCAGCTCAAGGCAATGCCGCGCAAGCAGGGCGAGGCCTCGTTCTTCTTCTACGACGCGCATTTCAAGAACGCGGCGGTCAAGATCCTGCCCGGCGAGTATTTCGTCGATAACGAGGACATCCTGGTGATGACCACGCTGGGCTCCTGCATCGCCGCCTGCCTGTGGGACCGCCATGCGCAGATCGGTGGCATGAACCACTTCATGCTGCCCGAAGGCACGGGCGACTCGGGCCGCTACGGCTCGTTCGCGATGGAACTCTTGATCAACGAGATGATGAAGCGCGGCGCGTCCAAGGGCCGCATGGAAGCCAAGATCTTCGGCGGCGGCGCGGTGATCGCCGGCATGAACACCATCAACGTCGGCGAGCGCAACACCAACTTCGTGATCGACTTCCTGAAGCTGGAGCGCATCCCCATCGTGTCCAAGGACGTGATGGACGTCTATCCGCGCAAGGTCTGCTTCCTGCCGCAGAGCGGCAAGGCCATGGTCAAGCGCCTGGCGCCCACGAACACCGAGGCCCTGGTCCAGCAGGACAAGGCCGCCGCCCAGAAAGCCCAGCCGGTTGTGGCCACCGGGGGCTCCGTCGACCTGTTTTGAGCCGCGTCAAGCAGCAAAGAGAGAAAGAAAATGGCCAAGACCACCGTCGTCGTCGTTGACGACTCTGCCCTGGTGCGCAGCATCCTCACCGAGATCATCAACCGTCAGCCGGACATGCAGTGCATTGGCGCCGCGAGCGACCCGCTGGTGGCGCGCGAGATGATCCGCAACCTCAACCCCGACGTGATCACGCTGGACGTCGAGATGCCCCGCATGGACGGGCTCGATTTCCTGTCGCGCCTGATGCGGCTGCGGCCCATGCCCGTGGTGATGGTGTCCACGCTGACCGAGCGCGGCGCCGAGGTGACGCTCAAGGCCCTGGAACTGGGCGCGCTGGACTTCGTGGCCAAGCCCAAGATCGGCGTGGCCGACGGCATCCGCCAGCTGGCCGACGAGATCACCGAAAAGATCCGCATCGCCGCCAAGGCCCATGTGCGCCGCCATGTGGCGCCGCCGGCCGCTGCGCCGGGTGCGCCGGCAGCGGCCAAGCCGATCACCGTGGCCAGCATCGGCCGACTCTCGACCGAGAAGATCATCTTCATAGGCGCCTCCACCGGTGGCACCGAGGCCACCAAGGACGTGCTGGTCAACCTGCCGGCCGACTGCCCGGCCGTGGTGATCACCCAGCACATGCCACCGGGCTTCACCAAGAGCTATGCGGCGCGGCTGGACGGCCTGTGCAAGATCCGCGTCAAGGAGGCGGTGGACGGCGAGCGCATCCTGCCCGGCCACGGCTACATCGCGCCGGGCGGCCTGCACCTCAGCGTCGAACGCTCGGGCGCCAACTACATCGCCCGCGTGCAGGACGGCGAGCCGGTCAACCGCCACAAGCCCTCGGTCGAGACCTTGTTCCTGTCCGCTGCCCGTGTCGTCGGCCCGAATGCGCTGGGCATCATGCTCACCGGCATGGGCGCCGATGGCGCCAGGGCCATGAAGGTGATGAAGGACGCCGGCTCCTACAACTTCTGCCAGGACGAGCAGAGCTGCGTGGTGTTCGGCATGCCGCGCGAGGCGATCGCGGCCGGTGCGGCCGATGAAGTGCTGCCGCTGAACCAGATCGCACCTCGCCTGATCGAGCGGCTGCGCAGCACCGCAGGCATGTCGCTGAATCGCGTCTAGGCGCGGCGACTGTCTTCAGTCGTATTTCGGCTCACCGAAGGCGAAGCTGGCCGAGCGGATCAGCCCGTCCCTGACCTCGTAGATCGCCAGCAGTTCCGCGCGGCCGAAGCCGCGCGGGTACTCGCGATGGACCTCTTCGTGGTCGACCACCGTGTGGCCGACCACGGTGCGCGAGATCAGCCTAGCCTGCAGGCGAGGATCGCAGAAGCGGACGGCGATTCTTTCACCCATGGCTGCATGGCCACACGCCAGCAGCCGACCGGGTAACTCGTACTGGCTGGCGTCTTCGGCATAGGTGCCGAGCCAGCTTTGCAGGTCGCGGGCGTTGTAGGCGTCGAGCTGGGCTTGGACGACTTGCTCGGGGCTGGCACTGGACATGGGGCGGTCTTCTCCTCGTAGGCGGGTGGGTTCAACAAGAGTTCCTGGCGGTCGACCCTGGCGATCTGCATCTCGTAGCTGCTGTCGGTCAGCGCCTGGGCCTGGCCGGCCAGCAGCAAGGCCGAAATCAGCGCCAGAACGACCACCAGCAGCGTCGGCGTCAGCGTGGCCGGCTGGGTGGCTCTCTTGGGGCAGGTGATGCAAGGGTTCATGGTCGGCCTCCTGTTGCTGGTCATCGTATTTACCCAGCGACGCGCAAACAAACGCTTTATCCTTGCCATCTTGGTTAGCCAATCTATCCAACATGATCCGCCTGCCGCTTCAATACCTGGCTGCCTTCCGTGCAGCCGCCCAGGCCGAAAACCTGCGGGCCGCCGCCGAAAAGCTGTTCCTGACGCACAGCGCCGTGAGCCAGCAGATCCGCGCTTTGGAAACCCAGCTCGGCTTCGAGCTGTTCGAACGCCAGGGCCGGCGCATTCGGCTCAATGCCGCCGGCCATACCCTGCTGGCCGGCGTCGAACGGGCCTATGCCGAACTGGAGCAATCCCTGCAGGCTGCTGCCGCCATGCATGGACAGGCACAGCGCAGCCTGCGCGTGACGGTGCTGCCCTCGTTCGCACAGCGCTGGCTGATGCCACGCCTGGGCCGCTGGTCGGCACGCCATCCTGAGATCGCTCTGGAGCTGCATGCCTCACAGCAACTGGTCGACCTGGAGCGCGAGGGCTTCCATCTGGCCTTGCGCCAGGGGCGCGGGCCCTGGACCGGCATGGTCAACGAGGCCCTGTTCGAATCACCATTCCTGCCGGTGGCAGCGCCCGGCCTGGCCCACCGGCTGATCGGTGCACCGCCGGCCCAACTGGCCGGCGAAATGCTGTTGGGCGACGCAGCGCTATGGATGAGCTGGTTCGAGGCCGCAGGCTCACCGCAACGCGTGACACCGGTGGCCAGCTTCAACGACGCGGGTCTGTTGCTGCAGGCGGCCGAGCAAGGCATGGGCATTGCGCTGTGCCGCGAACTGCTGGCCGCCGATGCGCTGCTCGATGGTCGGCTGGTGCGGCTGTCCGCCCCCTGCATGCTCGACAACGAACAGCGCAGCTACCACCTGGTCTATCCGCCAGCGCTCAGGGACGATCCGGCGCTACGCGCCTTCTGCGACTGGCTGAAGTCGGAGATCGCGCAGTCGCGCGCCGCGCTCAGCGGGAGTCCGGCGCGAGAAACAGCGCCTGCAGATCGCTGAGGAAGTCAAAGCCGCGCGGCGTGGCGGCAAGGCGCGCCACATCGTCGACCAGCAGTCCCTTGGTCCTGCCCTGCTCCAATGCCCGCGTGATGCTGGTAGCGCCTAGGCCTGTTCGCTCCAAGTAGCTGACCAGAGGAACGCCTTCGACGAGGCGCAGCGCATTGAGCATGAACTCGAACGGCAGCTCGGCCGCCGCCACCTCGTTCTCGTTCGACATGGCCTGGCCTTCGAGCGCCTTCTGCATGTAGGTGGCCGGCTCGCGCCAGCGCACCTGGCGCAGGATGCGATGCGGAAAGCTCAGCTTGCTGTGGGCGCCGGCACCAATGCCGAGGTAGTCGCCGAACTGCCAGTAGTTCAGGTTGTGGCCGCAGCGATGGCCGGGACGCGCATAGGCCGAGACCTCGTAGCGCTGCAGACCGCTGACGCCGGTGCGCTCGGTGATCAGGTCCAGCATTTCGCTGGCCAGGTCCGGGTCGGGCAGGTTCGCCGGCGTGTCGATGGCAAAACGCGTGTTGGGCTCGATGGTGAGGTGGTAGACCGAGAGGTGCGGTGGGTCGAAGGCCAGGGCCTGGTCCAGCTCATGGCCCAGCTCTTCGAGCGTCTGCCCGGGCAGCGCATACATCAGGTCGATGTTGAAGGTCTCGAAGGCCGAGGCTGCCTCGGCAATCGCAGCCTTGGCCTGGCCTGCGTTGTGGACACGGCCGAGCTGCTTGAGCTGGGCATCGTCGAAGCTCTGAACGCCAATGGAGAGCCGCGTGACACCGGCGTCGCGGAAGCCCTTGAAGCGCTCACGCTCGAAGGTGCCGGGGTTGGCCTCCAGCGTGATTTCGCAACCGGGCTCCAGCGGCAGCCGGGCTCGCAGATCAGAGATCAGCTCGCCTATCTGCTCCGGCGCGAACAGGCTGGGCGTACCGCCGCCGATGAAGATGCTGACCACCGGCCGGCCCCAGATCAAAGGCAGCGCCGCCTCCAGATCGGCCCGCAGTGCGGCGATGTACTGACGCGCCGTATCGGCCGGCAGCTCGCCGCCCTGTCGCCACTCATGCGAATTGAAGTCGCAATACGGACATTTGCGGAGGCACCAGGGCAGGTGCACGTACAGGGCCAATGGCGGCAAGGCCGGCAGCGAGAGCTGGCCTGCACGCATCAGCTTGATGACGTCAGCCATGGCGCAGGGCCGCCCCAAGGCATGGCTGCGCCCCTTCGGGGGGCAGGCCGCGAAGCGGACGTGGGGGCGTCATATCAGCCAAGATGCCAGACCTCGCGCATTTGCTTCACCAGATCGACCGAGGCCAAGGCTCTATGACTCAGGCGGTTCTTCTCTTCGGCACCCAGCTGCGCCACGCTGCGGCCCAGCGGGGGAATGAACATCAAGGGGTCGTAGCCGAAGCCGCCCTCGCCTTGCAGCGAGGCCAGGATCTCGCCCTGCCAGCGGCCCATTGCGACCAGGGGCTCCGGATCGTCGGCCGAGCGAACGGCGACCAGCGCGCAGACGAAACGTGCGGCGCGGTTCTCGACGCCGGACAGCTTCTCCAGCAGCACGGCATTGTTCTCGGCATCGCTCTTGGGTCGGCCGAACAGCGTCGCATAGCGGGCCGACAGCACGCCCGGCGCACCGCCCAGCGACTCGACAGCCAGGCCGGAATCGTCGGCCAGCGCCGGCAGGCCGCTGGCCTTGGCCGCATGTCGGGCCTTGGTCAGCGCGTTCTCGACGAAGCTGTGGAAAGGCTCCTCGGCCTCGGGAATGCCCAGCGAGCCCTGGGTCACCAGCTCGACGCCCAGCGGCGCGAACAGGGCCTGCAGTTCCTTGAGCTTCTTCTCGTTGTTGGACGCCAGGACCAGCTTCATGCGCTTCAAGCCTTCAGTGCAGCCTGCTGGGCGGCCAGCAGCTCGCGGATGCCCTTGTCGGCCAGGTCCAGCAGCGCGTTCATCTCGGCGCGGCTGAAGGCCACGCCCTCGGCCGTGCCCTGCAGTTCGACAAAGCCGCCGCTGCCGGTCATCACCACGTTCATGTCGGTGTCGCAGGCCGAGTCCTCGGTGTATTCCAGGTCCAAGAGCGGCGTGCCATTGACGATGCCGACCGAGATGGCGGCCACGGCATCGCGGATCGGCGAGGTCGTGATCTTTCCTTGGGCCTTCAGCCAGTTCACCGCATCCTGTGCAGCGACGAAGGCGCCGGTGATGGCGGCAGTGCGGGTGCCACCGTCGGCCTGCAGCACGTCGCAGTCGATGGCGATGGTGCGCTCGCCCAGTTGCGAGAGATCGAACACGCAGCGCAGCGAGCGGCCGATCAGGCGCTGGATCTCCTGCGTGCGGCCGCTCTGCTTGCCGCGGGCGGCCTCGCGGTCGCCGCGGGTGTGGGTGGCGCGCGGCAGCATGCCGTACTCGGCCGTCACCCAGCCTTCGCCCGAACCGCGCTTGTGCGGCGGAACCTTTTCTTCGACCGAAGCCGTGCACAGCACCTTGGTATGGCCGAACTCGACCAGCACCGAACCCTCGGCATAGCGCGTGTAGTTGCGGGTGATGCGCACGGGGCGCAGGGCATCGGCCGCGCGGCCATCGGCGCGCTGCTGCTGGGTATCGCTCATGGGGGAATCCTTGGAAATGAAAGCAGCCCTGGGGCCGCCTTGAAAGCTACAACTACTTCTTCTTGGCCGAGCGCTGCTGGATCGCGTCCTGGATCTCGCGCACCGAGCGCTCGATCTCGGCCTCGTCGAGGTCTTGCGGCCGGTCGGCAGCGGCATCGGCCTGCTGGATGGTCGTGGCGAAGTCCTCGTCGCTCAGCACCTCGGTGGACAGCGAGGAGTCGCTGGGCTCTTCCACCTCGTCGAAACCTTCCCACTCGACTGCCACGGCGGTGACATTGTCGCAGCGCGGCCCGCCCTGCCTCAGCGCCAGCTCGACCAGGTCGGGCACCGAGTCGGTCACCTGGCGCGAACCCAGGTGCCGGGTGATGTCCTCGTCGGACACCGCACCCCAGAGCCCGTCCGAGCACAGCAGCAGGCGGTCGCCGGTCTCCAGCACCATGGGGCCGTGCAGGTCGACCATGGGCTTGCCCGGGCTGCCGAGACAGGTGAACAGCACATTGCGGTTGAAGCGCTCGGTGGTCGGCGTGAGCCGGCCCAATGCATCCTGCAGTTCGCTGTAGGAATGGTCGCGGGTCCGCGCCACCAGGCGGCCGCCGCGGACCAGGTAGAGCCGCGAATCGCCGCAATGGGCCCAGAACACCTTGTTGCCCTGGATCACGCAGGCCACGACGGTGGACCGCGGCGTGTCCGGTAGCTTGCGCTCGCCGGCGTAGCGCAGCAGCTGGTTGTGCGCCGCCAGCACGGCGTTTGCCAGATAGCTGTTCGGATCCGCCAGCGAAGGCTTGGCGTCGCGCTGGAACTCCAGGGCCATGGTTTGCAGCGTCAGCTGCGAAGCGACCTCGCCCTCGGGATGGCCGCCCATGCCGTCGGCCACCGCAAACAACCCGGACTCGCGGGTGTAGCAGTAGCCCATGCGGTCTTCGTTCTTCTCTCGTCCCCCGCGTCTGCTGACCTGGTAGACGCTGAATCTCACGCCTTGGCCCCGGCTTTGAGGTTTTCGAGCTGCAGCTTGAGCCGCTCGCTGAAGCTGAGCTTGGTGTAGCGGCGCTCGGTCTCCCGGCCCAGCTCCTTCTGCAGCGCGAACACGCTCTGCGGGCGCGAGAGCGGGTCTAGCGACATGCACCACTCGGTCACCTCGATCAAGTTGTCCGAGTAGACATTGCGCAGCCGCGACAGGCTCAGGCTGAGGCGGTCCTTTTCGATGCGCTGCGGCGCATCGTTGGGCGGATAGCCCTGCATGCAGGCATAGATGCAGGCGCCGATGGCGTAGATGTCGGTCCAGGGGCCCAGCGTGCCGTCGCGGCGGTACATCTCGGGCGCGGCAAAGCCGGGCGTGTACATCGGGCGGATGAAGTTGCCTTCCTTGCTCAGCACCTCGCGAGCCGCGCCGAAGTCCAGCAGCACGGCCTTGTTGTCGTTGGTGATGAAGATGTTGGCCGGCTTGATGTCCAGGTGCAGCATCTTGTGCTGGTGGACGATGCGCAGGCCGCGCAGGATCTCGTCGAACAGGCTGCGGATGGTGGACTCGCGGAACACCTTGTCGCGCTTCATGTCGCGCGCGGTGACGATGAAGTCCTGCAGGGTGTCGCCCTGCAGGTAGTTCATCACCATGTAGACGGTTTCGTTCTCGCGCAGAAAGTTCAGCACCGAGACGACGCTGGGGTGCGAGATCTGCGCAAGCGAGCGGCCTTCTTCGAAGAAGCTCTTGAGGCCAAGTCGGTACAGCGGCTGCTTCTCGGGCTTGACGCGCGGTGTCAACTCGCCCGGTGAACGCTCGGCCAGCGAGGAAGGCAGATATTCCTTCAGCGCAACCAGGTGGTGCTCGGGATCCTCGGCCAGGTAAACCACCCCGAAGCCGCCAGCCGCCAGCCTCTTGATGATCTGATAGCCCCCGACCACCGTTCCTGCGGGCAAGGGCGCCGGTTTGGGCTTTGACATAATCGCGTTTGCTTTGCTTACCGAATGCTTGATGCCAGTCTATAGCATGACGGGCTACGCCTCTGCCACGGCGCAGCCCTCCGCACACTCTGAAACTGGGCCCACTTCAAACGCCAGCGTGACCGTCGAGTTGCGATCGGTCAATGGGCGTTTTCTCGACCTCTCGATGCGCATGCCCGAGGAGCTCCGCGGCCTGGAACCGGCCCTGCGCGAGCTTGTGGCCGCCGGCATCAAGCGCGGCAAGGTCGAGCTGCGCATCAATACCCAGCGCGAGGCGGACAACGCCTGGCCCCAACCCCAGCCCGAACAGCTCAATCGACTGGCCCAGCTCGAAGCCACTGTGACGACCTGGCTGCCGAAGGGCCGGCCTCTGAGCGTCCAGGAGGCCTTGCACTGGTGCAAGAGCGGCGGTACGGCCGAAAAGTTGGACGAACCCACGCTGGATGCCGCCCGCCGCTGCGTGTCTGGCCTGCTGGAAGCCCGCGAACGCGAGGGCGAAAAGCTGGTCGCCGTGCTGATGGAACGGGTTTCCCGGCTGCGAGAGCTGGCCGCCCAGGCCGAGCCCCTGGTGCCCGAGGTGGTCCAGAAGCAGCAGCAACGCTTCCTGGAGCGCTGGTCCGAGGCCCTCGCCGCTACCGGCTCGCCGCAAGCGGTCTCCGAGGAAGCCTCGCGCGAACGGGCCCTGAACGAAGCCACGGCCTACGCCATCCGCATCGACGTGGCCGAAGAGCTGGCCCGGCTGCGCGCCCATCTGGACGAGATCAGCCGCCTGCTCAAAAAGGGTGGCGAGCTGGGCAAGCGCCTGGATTTCCTGATCCAGGAGCTGCTGCGCGAAGCCAACACCTTTGCCTCCAAGTCGGCCGCCATCGAGCTGACCAATATCTCGGTCGAGATGAAGGTCGCGATCGAGCAGTTGCGCGAGCAGGTTCAGAACATCGAATAAGGCCCAGGGAGGCGCACCATGGAATACCCCGGCAATCTTTTCGTCGTCGCCGCGCCCAGCGGCGCCGGCAAGTCGAGTCTGGTGACGGCGCTGCTGGAGCTGGACTCCAAGCTGGCGGTTTCCATTTCTCACACCTCGCGCGCCCCCCGCGGCCAGGAGCAGGATGGCCGCGAATACTGGTTCATCAGCGCCGACGAATTCCGTGCGAAGGTCGCCCACGGCGACTTCTTCGAATGGGCCGAGGTCCACGGCAATCTCTACGGCACGTCGCGCGCCGGCATTGAGAAGCGCCTGGCCGATGGCGAGGACGTGGTATTGGAGATCGACTACCAGGGCGCGCTGCAGATCAAGCAGCTCTTCCCCTATGCCGTGCTGATCTTCATCCTGCCGCCGAGCTGGGAGGAGCTGAAGCAGCGCCTGAACCGCCGTGGCGACACCGAACCGGAGGTGATCGCCACCCGCATGAGCAATGCCAAGGTGGAAGTGGCGCAGGCCCAGCACTTCGATTTCGTGGTCGTCAACGCGGTGTTCGAGACCGCTCTTTTCGACCTGAAAGCCATCGTCCACGCACAGCGGCTAAAATACGCCGCTCAGCGCCGGAACCGCTCTGCCGTCTTCCGCGCCCTAGATCTCCCCTGAACACCGAACTGGAACCGCAAACATGGCCCGCATCACCGTCGAAGATTGCCTGACCAAGATCCCCAACCGCTTCCAGCTGGTGCTCGCCGCGACCTACCGCGCCCGCATGCTGAGCCAGGGCCACACGCCCAAGATCGAAAGCAAGAACAAGCCGGGCGTGACCGCCCTGCGCGAGATTGCGGCCGGTGAAGTCGGCATCGAAATGCTGCGCAAGGTCCCGGTCTAAGCGACCCACCTTCCCTGCCACGGGCGCCTTCGGGCGCCCGTTGTCGTTATTGGGGCGCAGGGCATCGCCCCCTTGCCCGGCCGGGCCGGATTGTTCAGGTAAATTCCCCGCATGGGTTTCCGATCATTTGCCGCCGCCCGACTGCCTGCCGCCTTGACCGGCCTGGCGGTCCTGCGCAGCCAGCCCGAGCCGACCCCGGCCGAGGCCGCCAGCTTCGACGCGCTGGTCCACCGCCTGTCCTACCTCAGCAAGGCGGACATCAAGCGGGTCCGTGAGGCCTACAAGTTCGCCGACGAGGCCCATCTGGGCCAGCTGCGGGCCAGCGGCGAGCCCTACATCACCCATCCCATCGCGGTGGCCGGCATCTGCGCCGAATGGCGGCTGGACGTGCAGGCCATCATGGCTGCGCTGATGCACGATGCGATGGAAGACTGCGGCATTACCAAGTCCGAGCTGATCGAGCGCTTCGAGGCGCCGACCGCCGAACTGGTCGACGGACTCACCAAGCTGGACAAGCTGCAGTTCTCGACCAAGGAGGAATCGCAGGCCGAGTCCTTCCGCAAGATGCTGCTGGCCATGGCCCGCGACGTGCGGGTCATCCTGATCAAGCTGGCCGACCGGCTGCACAACATGCGCACGATGGAGGCCATGGCCGCCGTCAAGCAAAGGCGCATTGCCCGCGAGACGCTGGACATCTACGCGCCCATCGCCCACCGGCTGGGCTTGAACGAGATCTACCGCGAGCTGCAGGAGCTTTCGTTCAAGTTCATCCACCCGTGGCGGCATTCGGCACTGAGCAAGGCCATCGCCAAGGCGCGCGGCAACCGGCGCGACCTGGTCTCGCGCATAGAGCGAGATGTGCTCAAGGCCTTCGGCGAATCGGAGCTCAAGGTCGAGATCCAGGGCCGTGAGAAGACGCTGTACTCGATCTACAAGAAGATGCGCGACAAGCACCTGAGCTTTGCCCAGGTCAGCGACATCTTCGGCTTCCGCATCATCGTCGGCGACCTGCCCAACTGCTACCTGGCGCTGGGCGTGCTGCACCAGCTCTACAAGCCGCAGCCGGGCCGCTTCAAGGACTACATCGCCATCCCCAAGCCCAACGGCTACCAGTCGCTGCACACGACGCTGGTCAGCCCACTGGGCACGCCGGTGGAGTTCCAGATCCGCACCGAGACCATGCACATGGTGGCCGAGAAAGGCGTCGCCGCGCACTGGCTGTACAAGAGCAACAGCCAGCATGCACAGCAGCTGGGTGCGCATTGGCTGCAGTCGCTGCTGGACATCCAGGACGAGACCCGCGACGCCAACGAGTTCCTCGAACACGTCAAGATCGACCTGTTCCCTGACGCGGTCTACGTGTTCACGCCCAAGTCCAAGATCATGGCCCTGCCGCGCGGAGCCACGCCGGTGGACTTCGCCTATGCGATCCACTCTGACGTGGGCGACCACACGGTGGCGGCGCAGATCAACGGCGAGCCGGTGCCACTGCGCACCGAGCTGCACAGCGGCGACGTGATCGAGATCGTGACGGCCGAAAGCGCGCGCCCCAACCCGGCCTGGCTCAGCTTCGTGCGCACCGGCCGGGCCCGCTCCAAGATCCGGCACTTCCTCAAGAACCTGGAGCAGGAAGAGTCGCGCGAGCTGGGCCAGAAGATGCTGGCCCAGGCGCTAAGAGCCGAAGGCCTGGCCCTGCCCAGCCGCGATCCCGAGAACCAACAAGCCTCCCAGCTCTGGCAGCAACTGGCCCGCTGGGCCGGCAACCGCCACATGGACGAGTTGCTGACCGAGATCGGCCTGGGTCGAAAGATCGCCACCATCGTGGCCAAGAAGCTGGCACGCATGCTGGCCGAACAGGGTGAGCGGCCCGACGCGGTCACGCTGACGCTGGGCCGTTTTGCCACCGACGATGCGCCGGCCCAGGGCATGGTGACCATAGACGGCAGCGAAGGCGCCTCGGTGCGCCTGGCCACCTGCTGCCGCCCTATCCCGGGCGACGACATCAAGGGCTACCTGGGCCGCGGCGAAGGCCTGGTGGTCCACACGGCTGAATGCCAGGTCGGTCGCCGGCTGTTCCAGCGCGACGCCGAGCATTGGATTGCCGTGGCCTGGGCCGAGGAGCTGAGCCGCCCCTTCGAGGCCGCCGTGGGCCTGCTGCTCACCAATGCCAAGGGCGTGCTGGCCCAGGTGGCGTCGGCCGTCAGCAGCGCGGAGGCCGACATCACGCATATCTCGATGGCCGATGATCCGCAGTCGCACGAAACGGCCGAGATGAGCCTGCTGCTCTCGGTACGGGACCGCCTGCATCTGGCCGACGTGTTGCGCACGCTCAAGCGCAGCACCTCCGTGCTGCGGGTCTGGCGCATCAAACCCGGCGCCTGACGGAGCGGCTCAATGGCCGGGCTCGGGGTAGCGGACCTCGATGACCTCCAGAGTCTCCAGCCCGCCCGGCGTCATCAGCTGAACCTCGTCACCCTCGCGGGACTTCAGCAAGGCCCGCGCGATGGGCGACACCCAGGACACCTCGCCGGCCAGGCTATCCGACTCGTCTATGCCCTTGATCGTGATGGTCCGCTCCTCGCCCCTGGCATTGGCATAGGTGACCGTGGCGCCGAAGAAGATCTGGTCGCTGCCATGATGCAGGCTGGGATCGGCCACCTCGGCAATGTCCAGGCGCTTGGTCAGGAAGCGCAAGCGGCGGTCGATCTCGCGCAGCCGCTTCTTGCCATACAGATAGTCACCGTTCTCGGAACGATCGCCGTTCTTGGCCGCCCAGGACACGGTCTCGACGATCTTTGGCCGCTCCACATCCAGCAATTCCATGAATTCGGCACGAAGCCGCGCATAGCCCTGCGGAGTCATGTAGTTGCGCGTGCCTTGCGGCAGCGGACGCATTGAAACGCCATCCTCGTCGTCCTCGCTATCGTTTTCCTTCGTGAAGGCCTTGTTCATGCCCTGTATTGTGGCGCCCTGAACCAGTAATCCAGAGTGAGGCCCAAGCGCTGCGCGCTTGAACTCGCCAAAGCCAAATGAGCAATGGACCTCTTTCCGGCCTTCGCATCATCGAGTTCGCAGGCATAGGCCCCGGCCCCATGGCCGGCATGCTGCTGGCCGACATGGGGGCCGAGGTCATCGTGATCGAGAGACCCGCGGCGCTGCGAACCCTGGGTGGCGGCGGAGCGATGAATCGTGGCAAGCGCTCAGTCTGTCTCGACCTGAAAAACGAAGCCGGCCTGGAAGCCGCCAGACGCCTGATCTGCAGCAGCGACGCGCTGATCGAGGGCTACCGACCCGGCGTCATGGAACGGCTGGGCTTGGGGCCGGCAGCCTTCGAGGCCGAGCATCCACGCCTGGTCTATGGCCGCGTCACCGGCTGGGGCCAGACCGGTCCGCTGGCACAGGCGGCTGGGCACGACATCAACTATGTCGCGCTAACTGGCGTCTCCAGCATCGCTTCTCGCCCGGGCGAGCCGCCTACGCTGCCGGCAACCATGATCGGGGACATGGCGGGCGGCGCCATGTTCCTGGCCTTCGGCGTCGTCTGCGCCTTGCTGGAGGCCAAGCGGTCGGGACGCGGCCAGGTCGTCGACGCCGCCATGATCGACGGCGTCGGCCTGCTCTCAGGCCTGGTGCACTCGCTGCGTGGAAGCGGCGTGTGGGGCGACGATCCGGCGCGCAACTTCTTCCTGCACCAATCGCCTTTCTATGACTGCTTCGAATGCGCCGACGGCCTCTTCGTGAGCCTGGGCGCCATCGAGCCGCCGTTCTACCGTGAGCTGTTGACCCGATTGGGGCTCGATGACGTGGACCCGGCGCGTCAATACCGCTTCGTGGATTGGCCAGACCTGCGCGAACGCGTCGCGGCGCGGGTCAGGGAAAAGACTCGCAAGGAATGGTGCGAACTGATGGAAGGAAGCGACGCCTGCTTCGCCCCGGTGCTGACGATGGCGGAAGCGCCGATGCACGCGCATCAGCAGGCCCGCGGCAACTTCGTGCAAGTCAATGGAAAAACCCAGCCGGCGCCGGCGCCCCGTTTCTCGCACACACCACCGCGGACGCCAGGGCCATCTCCAGAGCCTGGCCGAGACACGGTGGAATTGCTTCGCTCGCTGGGATTGGCCGACACGCAAATTGCCGCGGCCAGCAATGGCGACTGAGCCAAAAAAGCAAAGAGGCCAGCGATTTCTCGCTGGCCTCTTGCCGTTTCTTCTTGTTTGGCGCGGCTGGCAGGATTCGAACCCACGACCCCTTGGTTCGTAGCCAAGTACTCTATCCAACTGAGCTACAGCCGCATTAACTTGTCAGTGAGCCGGACTCTCATCTGGCTCGCGAGCTTCAATTGGCCCGCTGATTTTTCTTATTCTCTCCCGGTATTCTGGTGCGGCTGGCAGGATTCGAACCCACGACCCCTTGGTTCGTAGCCAAGTACTCTATCCAACTGAGCTACAGCCGCCCGAAGCCTTGCATTCTAACCCGATTTTCGAAGCCTCAGCAAGAAAACCGCAGGATTCATCAATCCTGGCCGCAATCGGGTCCCTACTGAACCAAGGCCGCCGCCTCATGGCAGCGAGCGCGGCGCTCCATGTCTCCATCATTGCCCGCAAGTTGCGCCAGCGCCAGCCAGCTGCGGCGGCGCGCCGCAACGGGCAGGCTGCGGTCTTCGCAAACCTGCTCAAGTATCAATCGCGCCTTGCCCCAAAGCTGACGTTCGGCCAGCGCATGACCCAGGGCATAGCTGATGAAGGCGTCACGCGGCCAGCGCTGCTGCGCCGATTCCAGGCGCTGCAGCCACTCCGGACCCAGGCCGGGCAAGGCCATGACCAGCGCCTCGGCCAGTGCTGCACGTTCGTCAGCCGAGGACTGCTCGCCTATCTGCTCCCAGAACGGGCGCAGCCAGCCGCGGCCATCTTCCGGTGCGCCCAAAGACGCGGCCACATGGGCTGCACGGGCGGCGACAAAGGCGTCCCGACGATCCGCCTGGTCGAGTTGCTGCCAGACCATGCGAAGCTGGTCGCCGTCCCGCGCCGCTTCCAGCGCCTCGATGGCGAGTGAACGCAGCAGCCCCTGGGCCGCCAGCTTGGAAAAGCCCTGGTGCTTGGCCAGCAGGCGCGCCGTGCGGAGCGCTTCAAGCGATTGTCCCGCCTGCCGCTGCGCCTGCAGCTTCAGCCGCAAGGCCTGGGTCCGACGGGCCAGGCCTGGACCCAGGTCGGCCAGCAGATCCAGGGCACGGTTCGAATCCCTGTCGTCCAGCGCCCATTCGGCGGCCAGCAGGCGTGCACCGTCCTCGACCACACGGGCCGAGCTTTGGCTGCGCACCAAGTCCATGGCCTGCTGCAGTTGTTCATCACGGCGACGCCGGTCCTGCAGCCTGTGCGCGCTCTGAGCAGCCAGCAGATGGCTCAGCGCCAGGAAGCCGCCCTCCTGGCTCAGTTCCGAGGTCTGGGCGTTGATGTTGACTGCCTTCTGCGCAGCCTTCTGGGCGCGCCCGTAGCGACCGCCGAAGAACTCCGCCAAGGCCTCGCGCAAGGCACCCTGCGCGCTGCGGTCCCGCTGGGCCACGCGCCACTCGCGAGCCCGGCGCGGCAAACTGGTCAGCGAGCTGATCGTGTTGATCAGCGTGACCACGGCAAAGCAGCTGCCCAGCAACAGCAGCAGGAACAAATTCAGCGACAGGTCCAGTCGCCAGCCGTTCCAGTAGAAGCTTGCCAGTCCGTCGTTGCTGCCCAGGGTCAAGGCGGCAATCACAGCCACGCCGAACAGCAGGATCAGCCAGATCACGCCACGCATCGCTGCTCCTCAGCGACCGGGCACGGCTGCTGTCAGCGCAGCCAGCGTGTCATCGGGGCGCGGAAGCACGACCTGGCGTGCCTGGCCTTGGACCTGGCGCAGCAGCTCGGTCGCCACGCCAACCTTGCGAGACTGCGAATCGAAATAGCGCTCCAGCAGGCCCTGCACGTCGCGCAGGTCGGCCTGGGCCGAGTCGTACTGACGGCTCAGCAGGGCCAGCCTTGCGTTGAGCAGACGCAGCTTGAGGTTCTCGCGCAGGAAGAAGCGCTGGTCGGGCGCCAGCAACATGGCTTCCGGATGCTCGACACGGGTCACCCGGATCAGGCTGCGGGTCTCGTTCCAGACCAGGCCCCAGGCCTCCTGCCAGCGTTCGCTGGCGGTATCCCACCAAGAGGAGTCGGCCGCCTTGTTGCCCGATGCCGGCTTGGCCGCGGGCTTGGCTACTCGACGGTCGCGCACCTGTTGCTGCGCGTCGGACTTGTCTGCGCTGGCAAGCAGCGGCAGCTCGTCGAGCAGGCGAGCCACTTCGTCCAGCTTGATTGCAAGCGTGGCCACGTCGACGACGCTGACCGACTTCACCCGGTCCAGATCACGGACCACGGCGCGACGTACGCCTTCCATGCGGGGCTGCTTGTTGCGAGCAAGGCGCTCATCAGCCTGGCGCAGCGCCGATACCAGCGGCTCGGCGCTGCCGGTGATGGCCGATTGCTGGAGCGCCACGCGGATCGAGGCCTCGATGTCGCCGATCACGTTCTCATCGCGCGAACGCGACATCGACTGGATCAGCTCTTCCAGCTGGCTGCGCTGCAACGCCACCTCGGCCAGGCGAGCATCCAGCAATGCCACCTTGGCCGCCGTATCGCGGCTCAACTCCTGAGCCTGACGCGATTGGGCCCTGGCCTCGCTGGCCTCGCCCTGGCTGCTGGCCTGGCGGCTCACCAGCTCGCGTTCCAGCATCTGCAGCCGGCTGTGGCTGAACCAGGCCATGCCAAGACCAGCCACGGCCAGGACGGCCACGGCGCCAAAAGCCAGTTGGGACCAGGGAATAGGCTTGGCCGGCGGCGCGGCGGGCGCGCTCTCGGCGGCGAGGGTGTTGTCGTTGTCGCTCACGGTTCGAACGATTGTAGGGGTGGCCCTCAGCGGGAAAGCAGGCTGCGCCAGGCTTGGGCGACAGCCGCGGCATCGGGTCGCGCCGATGCGACACGAGGCCATCCGAGCCGGCTTGCGGTCTCGGCAATTCGGGCATGTGTGGCAATGGCCAGGCTCTGCGGCGAAGGCCTGAATCCCAGCGTCGCCAGGTTGTGGATCGCCTCCGAACTGCTGAACAGCCAGACGTGGTCTACCGGCTCGGCGCCTATCTGCTCAAGCAGCTGCGTTTCGTCGGCATTCAAGCGCGGACAACTGCGCCGATAGATATTGAAGGCCTCGACCCGGGCACCCCGCTCCTGCAGCCGTTCGGCCAGCCAGTCGCGTCCGCCCTCGCCTCGCAGCATCAGGGCCAGCCGGCCCTGCCAGTCGAGATCCTTGAGCAAGGGCCAGAGATGCTCGGAGTCGAAGCTCTCCGAATCGGCCGGCGGTTGACGCAGCAGCGATGCCGGCACACCCGCCTGCAACAGGGCCTGCGCGCTGCCTGGGCCAACCGTCACAGCCAGAGTCGCCGCCGGCCAGTCCTGCTGCTGTGGCCGGGCGGCAAAGAAATGCTCGACGGCATTCGGGCTGACGAACATCGCCAGCGCCGCCTCAGGCAAACGGGCCCAGGCCCTCGAGGCTGCGCTCGCATCCTCACCCGGCTCGATGGCAATCAGTGGCAGGGCCACGGCATCGACGCCCTGTGCGGCCAGCCGCGCCAGCCAGTCCGCACATTGAGGCCGAGGCCGGGTCAGCACCAGGCGCATGGCTTGAGTCCCGCTGCCCTCAGGCGGCGGCAGCGGCCGCGAGATAGGCCTGGCCGCCCTGGGCTCGCAAGGCGTCGGCCGCTTGCTGGCCCAGCGCGCGAGCTGAGGTCTCGTCGGCGACGACGGCCTCGAACTGCGCCTTGAGCAAGGGCAGCTCATGCTGCTCGGGATGGCCCAGCGCCACCGCCAGCTGAAGCATGTCGCCCTGCCACCGGGCATGAGCGGCCAGCGGCATGCTGCAGCTGCCACCCAGGGCCCGCGAAACCGCACGTTCGGCCTGCGTGGCCAGCCAGGTCGGCCGGTCGATGAGGGCCGCCAGCTGCTGCTTGAGTACGCCGGCATCGGCCCGCAGTTCCAGGCCGAGCGCGCCCTGACCGGCGCAGGGAATCATCTGGTCGACCTCGAACAGGGCCCTGATCCTGTGGCCCAGCCCCAGCCGCTTGAGGCCAGCAGCCGCCAGCACGATGGCTGCGTAACCGCCCTCATCCAGCTTGCGCAGCCGGGTGTCGAGGTTGCCGCGCACCGGCTCCACCTTCAGGTCGGGCCGCATGGCCTTGACCTGGACGACGCGGCGCAGGCTGGAGGTGCCGACCACGGCGCCGGCCGGCAGTTCGGCCAGGCTGGCGTAGTCGTTGGAGACGAAGGCGTCGCGCGGATCCTCGCGTTCCAGGATGGCCGCGAGCTCGAAGCCCTCGGGCAGCTCCATGGGCACGTCCTTCAGCGAGTGCACGGCCAGCTGGGCCCGGCCCTCTTCCAGCGCGGCTTCCAGCTCCTTGACGAACAGGCCCTTGCCACCGACCTTGGACAGCGTACGGTCCAGGATCTGGTCGCCGCGCGTCGTCATGCCCAGCAGGCTCACGGCCAGGCCGCGGGCTTCCAGCAGGGCCTTCACATGCTCGGCCTGCCACAACGCCAGCCGGCTTTCCCGGGTGGCGATCACTACGGTATCGGTCATGGCCAGGATGCTAGCAGCCCGCCTAGGGCAAGCCCGGACCCCGCATTGACGAAGGCTCGCGCAGAAATTCGATTGCTGCGGTGCATCGAAAACACCGAGAAACTGCTAAAGTCAAAAATAAGTAACTTGGTTACATCGACTTCCACGAGCCGCACCGACCATGCCTGCCAAGCCCGCCGCCTCCAAGCCCTCGGCCGTCCCGGCCAAGAAGTCCGCCGCCGATACCAAGAACCAGCCGCTGATGGACGACATCCGGCTCCTGGGCCGCATCCTCGGCGAGGTGATTCGCGAGCAGGAAGGCCGCGAGGCCTACGAGCTGGTCGAGCGGGTGCGCAAGCTGGCCGTGGCCTTCCGGCTCAAGCGCGATGCCCAGGCGGGCAAGACTTTCGACAAGCTGCTCAAGGGCCTGTCGGGCGAGCAGACGGTCAGCGTGATCCGCGCCTTCAGCTATTTCTCGCACCTGGCCAACATCGCCGAGGACCGCCACCACGTGCGCCGCCGCGAGGTCCACGAGCGTGCCGGCAGCCTGCAGGCCGGCTCGCTGGCCTATGCGATGGAGAAGCTGCACGAGGCCGGCGTGCGTCCCAACGAGATCGCCCGCACGCTGCAGCATGGCTTCATCTCGCCGGTGCTGACCGCCCACCCGACCGAGGTGCAGCGAAAAAGCATCCTCGACGCCGAGCGCGCCATCGCCGAGCTGGTGGGCCAGCGCGACAGCCTCTACACCGAGCGCGACAAGCGCGACAACGAGAACCTGATCCGCGCCCGCATCACCCAGCTCTGGCAGACGCGCATGCTGCGCTATTCCAAGCTGACCGTGGCCGACGAGATCGAGAACGCGCTGTCCTACTACCAGGCCACCTTTCTGCGCCAGATCCCCAAGCTCTACGCCGAACTGGAAGAAGCCCTGCCCGGCCACGAGCTGAACAGCTTTCTGCGAATGGGCCACTGGATTGGCGGCGACCGCGACGGCAATCCAAACGTCACCGCCACCACGCTTCGCCATGCGCTCAAGCGCCAGAGCGAGGTGGCGCTGCGCCACTACCTGACCGAGCTGCACGAGCTGGGCGCCGAGCTGTCGATCTCGGCCCGGCTGGCCCGCATCACGCCCGAAATGCAGAGGCTGGCTGAGCGCAGCCCGGACCTGAACGAACACCGCATGGACGAGCCCTACCGCCGTGCGCTGACCGGCATGTACGCCCGCCTGGCGGCCACGCTGCATGAGCTGACCGGCACCGAGGCGCTGCGCCATGCTGTGGCGCCGCAGGACCCTTACCTGTCGCCGGACGAGTTGCTGGGCGACCTGCGCATCCTCGAGGCCTCGCTGCGCAGCCACCATGCCGAGGCCCTGATCGCCCCGCGCCTGAAGCCGCTGCTGCGCGCCATCCAGGTGTTCGGCTTCCACCTCGCCACGCTGGACCTGCGCCAGAGCTCGGACCAGCACGAGGCCGTGATCGCCGAGCTGCTGGCCGTGGCCAAGGTCAGCCCCGATTACCTGGCACTCGATGAAGCGGCCCGCCGCGAGCTGCTGGTCCGCCTGCTTTGCGATGCACGGCCGCTGCGCGTGATCCAGCACGGCTATTCCGACAAGACGCAAGGCGAGCTCGCCATCTTCGAAGCCGCACGCGAGGCGCTCAGGCGCTTCGGCCGCGAGTCCATCCGCCACTACATCATTTCGCACACCGAGTCGGTCAGCGACCTGCTGGAAGTGCTGCTGCTGTGCAAGGAAGTGGGCCTCTTGCGCGGCACGCTGGACGATGGCGCCGTCTCCGACCTGATCGTCTCGCCGCTGTTCGAGACCATCGCCGACCTGCGCCTGGCGCCGACCATCATGCGCGAGTTCTATGCGCTGCCTGGCATCGCTGCACTGCTGCAGCGCTCGGGTGGTGAGCAGGACATCATGCTGGGCTACTCCGACTCCAACAAGGACGGCGGCGTGTTCACCAGCTCCTGGGAGCTGTACCGCGCCGAGATCGCCCTGGTCTCGCTGTTCGACGAGCTGAAGAAGAAGCAATCCATCACGCTGCGCCTGTTCCATGGCCGTGGCGGCACGGTGGGCCGCGGTGGCGGCCCCAGCTACCAGGCCATCCTGGCCCAGCCGCCGGGCACGGTGAACGGCCAGATCCGCCTGACCGAGCAAGGCGAGGTGATCGCCTCCAAGTACGCCAACCCCGACATCGGCCGGCGCAACCTGGAGACCCTGGTCGCCGCCACGCTGGAGGCCACGCTCTTGCATCCGACCAAGGGCGCGCCCAAGAGCTTCCACGACGCCGCGCAGGCGCTCAGCGACGCCAGTTTCAAGGCCTACCGCGGACTGGTCTACGACACCAAGGGCTTTGCCGACTACTTCTTCGCCGCCACGCCGATTCGCGAGATCGCCGAGCTGAACATCGGTTCGCGCCCGGCCTCGCGCAAGGCCACCCGGGCCATCGAAGACCTGCGTGCCATCCCCTGGGGCTTCAGCTGGGGCCAGTCGCGCATCGCCCTGCCCGGCTGGTGCGGCTTCGGCTCCGGCGTCGAGAACTTCCTGGGCAAGGAAGCCAAGGCCCGCGCCGCCAACCTGGCCCTGCTCAAGCGCATGCACAAGCAGTGGCCGTTCTTCAGCACCCTGCTGTCCAACCTGGACATGGTGCTGGCCAAGACCGACATAGGCATTGCCGCCCGCTACGTGGAACTGGTCGAGGACAAGCGCCTGGGCAAGAAGATCTTCGAGGCGGTGAAGCGCGAGTACGAGCTGACCCAGTCGGTGCTGGCCCTGATCACCGGCGAAGGCAAGCGCCTGGCCGCCAACCCGGCCCTGGCCCGCTCGATTGAGCACCGCTTCCCCTACATCGACCCGCTCAACCACCTGCAGGTCGAGCTGATGCGCCGCTATCGCGCCGTGCCGCCTGAGAAGCGCGCCGAGGACCCGAGCATGGAGCGGGTGCAGCGCGGCATCCATTTGTCGATCAACGGCATTGCGGCGGGGCTGCGCAATACCGGCTGAAGCCGGCTACGGGGAATTCGCCGCCTGCCTGGCCTGGTGCTCGGCGGCGAGTGCCGCCGGGGCCTGACCGGCCGCGCGAACATCGGCGAGGTAGATGCCGAACTCGCCCAGCCTGGCCATCAAGTTGCTCGCGCCGGACCTGCATCAACGCCGATGCATGCGCAAGCGGCGGATCGCTGCTGCGCTCGCCCCGGGCGGACCTCGCCTGCGGCTTCTTGAGGGCGGCCTCGTAGGCCTGGACACCTCGAGTACACCAGGCGGCGTCATTGCGCGGGTCGAGCAGCCAGGCCGTTTCGCGCTGGGCCACGGCCTCCGCCCGGTCGGCCTGCGACTACGACTTTTCGGCCAGCGCCCAGGCCGTAGAGCGCTGCGGAGCCACTGCACCGTCGACTGCAAAGGCGGGACCGGCGCTTGCCAGCGCCTGCACGGCATCGGGCGGCGCCGCCCGACCACTGAAGTTCCAGGCGGCAAGCAGGCCCAGCAGCAACATTGCCAGCAAGACCAGCAACAGCGCGACCGTCCTGGTCCTTCTCCCCGACAAGCCTCAGTCCCTCAAGCGTCAAGAGGATGAAGACAGCGCCTCGCGCACCGCACTCACCTGGCGGCGCGACACGGCCAGCCATTCGTCCACCATGGCGATGCGCACGGCCCAGCCCTCGGTGCCTTCGCCGGCTTCTTCGTCGCCCGGCATGCCGGCCAGCTTCTGCAGCTCGCGCACCGCCGACCTGGCCACCAGGGCATTGCGGTGCACGCGCAGGAATCGATCACCCAGGCGCTGCTCGTAGTCCGACAGGCTGCCGTCCATCACCAGGCTTTGCTGGGCGGTGCGCAGGGTCAGGTACTTGAGCTCGGCCTTCAGGTACAGCACCTCGGTGATGGGGATGCGCAGCATGCGGCCCCGGTCGCTGACCACGATCACGCCTTCGTCCGGCGTCTCGGCGCCGGGCCGGCCCTGCGCGGCGGCGGCCCGCTCGCCCAGGCGTTGGGCCACGCGGGCCAGGGCGGCCTGCAGGCGTTCGCGGCGCACCGGCTTGGTCAGGTAGTCCATGGCATCGAGCTCGAAGGCGCGCAGTGCATGCTCGCCATGGGCGGTGACGAAGACCACGGCCGGCGTGGGAAGGCCCTGCAGCTGGCGGTCGCGCAACGTGTCGGCCAGTTGCAGGCCGTCGGGGCCCGGCATCTGCACGTCGAGCAGGATCAGGTCGCAGGCATGGTCACGCAGCCAATGCTGGGCCTGCGATGCCGTGCCGGCCTCGGCCACCACCTCGGCCTTGGGTTCGTTGCAGGCATCGACCAGGCCGCGCAGCCGCATGCGGGCCAGCGGCTCGTCATCGACCAGCAGGACTTTGAGGACCAGGCTTCTCTCCATGGCGTCAGGCGTTCGTCGTGGATGGATTGGCTAGAGACTCTGGACCCAGGGCTGGGCCGCCGCATCCCCATGAGTCCTGAGGAACTGGCGCGTCTGCGGCGTCAGCAGGCCGTGGCCATGCAGCTGCAGGAACTCGGTCGCTCCCAGGTCGTTGAGCTCAAGGATACAAGGCCCGTCGGCCGTGAACGCCACATCCCAGTGCTGGATGTGCATCAAGGGGAACAGCGGCCCGACCTTCCGGCAGGCCGCGACCACCTCGGCCCAGCGCGGCAGGCAGAAGCCGTCCAGCGACTTTCCGGTCTGCGGATGCAGGGCCAGCGGCTCGGACTCCGGCTTCATGCCGCCGATCATGCGGCTGACCCGGCCGCTGTCCAGGTCAATGTCGGCCACCAGGTTGCCGTACTTGCCCAGACTGAAGTTGTCCACGCTGTTGGGCCGTACCGCGACCTTCCAAATGGCCCGGATCAGGCGCACGCCCGCTTCCTCGTTCAGGCAGACCACGCGCGCGCCGCAGACCGCCGGCCACCCGTTGAACTCGATGATCTCGGGCGCCGACTCGAGCATCGGTTGGAACAGGCAGCCGCAGGCCGGCCGGTGGTAGCGGGTATCGGCCGAGCGGCTCACCAGGGCCAGCAGCTCGTCCATCGCCAGGGTCTTGCCGGCCATGGTCAGCACGCTGTCGGTGCTCTTGTCGTAGGACTTCAACGCCTGGGTGCCGACGCCCTGCTGCGAGAAGCTGGGCTTGACGAACAGCGGATACCGCACAGCATCGCGCAGGAAGCGGCCCACCTCGTCGACCGAACGCAGATGCTGGCCCAGGCCCTCGGCCAGCGCCGGCCCGGGGTAGTAGCAGGCATGGACAGGCGCCAGCGGCAGGCCGGCCCCGGCCGCCAGCTTGTAGAACGAGATCTTGTCGAAGCCAGGCAGCGAGGCGACCCGCGGATTCAGCGCCAGACTGAACTTCTGCTGCAGCCGCCAGCCGAGGAAGTCCGCGGCGCCGCGGCCCTGTTGATAGCCATCGTCATAGAGCCGGTACCAGTAGTAGTCGCTGATGCCGCATTGGCCGCCCATCTCGCGCAGGGCCAGGATCTCGCGTGCCTGGCGCAGCGGGCTCTTGCCAACGCGGCGCTGCGCCGCCTGCGCGAAGCGCCGGTACTCGCCCAGTTGGTTGAGGCGATCTGCCAGCCGGTTCGTTGCGCTCGACATCGTTCCCCCGGGGTTGTCGCCGCGCCTTGGCCTAGCGCGGCAGGCTGATCCGGACGCTGTAGCGCCCCGCCTCGGCCTGGATCTCGAACTTGGCGGCCACGTCATGCATCAGCCTCAGCCGCTGCCTCACGTTCTGCAGCGCCATGCCGTGGCCCCGCGTGGTCGCCGGAGCGCCGAGGCTGTTGACCACTTCGACCAGCACTTCGCCACCTTGCGCCCGGGTGCGGATCTCCAGGTCCCCGCCTTCGCCATTGGGCTCCACGCCGTGGCGTACCGCGTTCTCCACCAGCGGCTGCAGCAGCAAGGGCGGCAGCTTGGCGCGGTCGGCCGCCGGGTCCAGCTGCCAGCGGATGCGCAGCCGTTCGCCGAAGCGCATCTGCTCAATATCCAGGTAGCGTCGCGCCAGCTCGATCTCCTCGCCCAGGCTGACCGCGGTCTGGCTGTCGGCCAGGGCCACGCGGAACAGCTCGCTCAGGTCCTCCAGCATGGCCTCGGCCTTGTTCGGGTCGATCTGGACCAGGGCGATGGCGCTGTTCAAGGTGTTGAACAGGAAATGCGGGCGGATGCGCGATTGCAGCTCCACCAGCTGGGCCAGTGCCGCGGCCGGCCGCTGCGAACGCTCGCGCAGTTTGAGCCAGGTCAGCAGCATGGTGGCCGCGGCAGCACCGCTGAGGCCCACGCTGACCAGACGGAACAGCGGCGTGGCCTCCTCGCTGGCCAGCGAGAGGAATTGCCAGCCCAGCAGCGCACAGCCCGCGCCGAGCAGTCCCAGGCCCATCCATTGCAGAGGCTCGGCGAGGCGGGCCAGCAGGCGGCGCAAGGCGCAGACGATCAGCAGCCACAGCAGCACGCCGGTCAGGCTGACCACCGTGCCGCTGGCCAGCATCTCGACCCAGCGCGCAAAGCCGGGCGCCGCCAGCGCCAGGCCCAGGCCCAGCAGCACCTGCACGCCCAGCACGGCGCGCAGCACCAGGCCGACGTGGCAGACGTCGAACAGGCGTTCGGGATCGAACAGTGGCGTGAGGACTTCGGGTGCGGGCTGGGTGGGCGCAAAGCCCAGCATGCTGCTGAGGCTGCGGGTGTCGGACCAGAGGCTGTCGCGGGAGTCGGGCATGGGGCTCGATAGAATCGCGGGCTCTTGCATTCTCACCCAGCGACGGCCCCCGGTCGCCCCTCAAGATGTCCTCCGACAACCAACTCGCCAACAAGTCCCAGGCCTGGTCGGCCCTGTTCTCCGAGCCGATGAGCGAGCTGGTCAAGCGCTACACGGCCAGCGTCGATTTCGACCAGCGCCTGTGGGCGGCCGACATCCAGGGCAGCCTGGCCCATGCCGAGATGCTGAACGCCCAGGGCATCCTGAGCGCCGAAGACCATGCCGCCATCCAGAAGGGCATGGCCCAGATCCGCAGCGAGATCGAGGCCGGCAGCTTCCAGTGGAAACTGGACCTGGAGGACGTGCACCTGAACATCGAGGCGCGGCTGACCGAGCTGGTCGGCATCGCCGGCAAGCGCCTGCACACCGGCCGCAGCCGCAACGACCAGGTGGCCACCGACGTTCGGCTGTGGCTGCGCGGCGAGATCGACGAGCTCTCCCAGCTGCTGATCGCCCTGCAGAGCGCCCTGGTGGAGGTGGCCGAGAAGAACGCCGAGGTCATCCTGCCGGGCTTCACCCACCTGCAGGTCGCACAGCCGGTGGCTTTCGGCCATCACCTGCTGGCCTATGTGGAGATGTTTGCCCGCGATGCGGAGCGCCTGCAGGACGTGCGCAAGCGCGTCAACCGCCTGCCGCTGGGCGCCGCCGCCCTGGCCGGCACCAGCTATCCGCTGGACCGCGAGCGCGTGGCCCGTACGCTGGGCATGGAAGCCGTCTGCCAGAACAGCCTGGACGCGGTGTCGGACCGCGACTTCGCCATCGAATTCACCGCCGCGGCCTCGCTGGCCATGGTCCACATCTCGCGCCTGAGCGAAGAGCTGATCCTGTGGATGAGCCAGAGCTTTGGCTTCATCGACCTGGCCGACCGCTTCTGCACCGGCTCTTCGATCATGCCGCAGAAGAAGAACCCCGACGTGCCCGAGCTGGCCCGCGGCAAGAGCGGCCGCGTGGTCGGCCATCTGATGGGCCTGATCACGCTGATGAAGGGCCAGCCGCTGGCCTACAACAAGGACAACCAGGAGGACAAGGAACCCTTGTTCGACACGGTCGATACCTTGAAGGACACGCTGCGCATCTTTGCCGAGATGTGCGGCGGCATCACGGTCAAGCCCGAGGCCATGGAACGCGCAGCTTCACGAGGCTATGCCACGGCCACCGACCTGGCCGACTACCTGGTCAAGAAGGGTCTGGCCTTCCGCGATGCCCACGAGATCGTGGCCCATGCGGTCAAGATCGCCATCCAGCAGGGCGTGGACCTGTCGCAGCTGCCGCTGGCCGAGCTGCAGAAGTTCGACGGCCGCATCGAGGCCGACGTGTTCGAGCTGCTGTCGCTGCGCGGCTCGCTGAACGCCCGCAACATCCTGGGCGGCACCGCCCCCAGCCAGGTGCGCGCCCAGGTCGCCCGCCACCGCGCCCGTCTGTCGTCATGAGCGCGCTGCTGACCTGGAGCGATTCGCTCGTCCTGAACCAGCCGCAGCTCGATGCCACGCACCAGGAGATGGTGGACCTGATCAACGGCCTGGCCGCGGCCCTGGCGGCCGGCGGCGACGCCATGCCCGCCTTCCAGGCCTTGCTCGATCACACCGAGGCGCATTTCGCGATGGAAGAGCGCTGGATGGCCGACACCGGCTTCGCGCCCGAGAACTGCCACAGCAGCCAACACCAGATGGTGCTGAACGTGCTGCACGAGGTGAAGCGCCATGCGCTGGAGCTGAACGACCTGGAACCGATGCGCATCATCGGCGGCGAGCTCGCGCAGTGGCTGCCGGCCCATGCCGAGATGATGGACGCGGCCCTGGTCTTCCACATGGGCGAGGTCGGCTACGACCCGGTCACTGGCCACAAGGCCAAGCCCCTGTCCGAGGTGGCGATCAGCAGCTGCGGCAGTGCCGGCAGCTGCAGCGACGAGGCCCGCTAGCCCGTCCTGCTGACAAGGCCCGTCAGCAGGCTCGCGCCACAATCGCGCGATGGAAGAAAGCCCGCCGTCCCTGCCCGAGCGCCTGATCGCGCACCTGGACATGGACGCCTTCTATGCCTCGGTGGAGCTGCTGCGCTACCCGGAGCTCAAGGGCCTGCCCGTGGTGGTGGGCGGTCGGCGCGAGCATGCACCACGGCTGCGCGAAGACGGCACGCGCGAATACTCGCGGCTGCGCGACTACACAGGCCGCGGCGTGATCACCACGGCCACCTATGCGGCGCGCGACCTGGGCGTCAACTCCGGCATGGGCCTGATGAAGGCAGCGCTGCGCGCACCCGACGCCATCCTGCTGCCCACCGATTTCGATTCCTACCGCCACTACTCGCGACTTTTCAAGGCTGCCGTGGCCGAGGTGGCGCCGGTGATCGAGGACCGCGGCATCGACGAGATCTACATCGACCTCAGCGAGGTGCCCGGCGTCCGCGAACCGGTCGGCCACGACCCGCTGGGCGGGGTCAAGGCGATTGCACGCGAGATCAAGAACTCGGTCCGCAATGCCACCGGCCTGACCTGCTCCATAGGCATCACGCCGAACAAGCTGCTGTCCAAGATCGCCTCCGAGCTGGACAAGCCCGACGGCCTCACCGTGCTCACCCTGGCCGATCTGGAGACCCGCATCTGGCCGCTGGCGGCGCGCAAGATCAACGGCATAGGCCCCAAGGCCGCGGCCAAGCTTTCGTCGCTGGGCGTGGAGACCGTGGGCGACATCGCCGAGAAGCCGCTTCCCTGGCTGGTCGAGCAGTTCGGCAAGACCTACGGCGCCTGGCTGCACGAAGCCTCGCATGGCCGCGACAAGCGGCCCGTGGTGACCTTCAGCGAGCCGGTGTCCATCAGCCGCGAAACCACCTTCGAACGCGACCTGCATGCGGTGCACGACCGCGCGCTGCTGGGCCGTATCTTCACCGAGCTGTGCGAGCAACTGGCCCGCGACCTGGGCCGCAAGGGCTACCAGGGCCGCACCATAGGCATCAAGCTGCGCTTCGAGGGTTTCGTCACCGTGACCCGCGACCTGACGCTGGATGTGCCGGTGGCCGATGCGGCTTCGATACGCCGCGCGGCCGGCCTCTGCCTCAAGCGGGTGGACCTGGGTCGCCGGCTGCGGCTGCTCGGCGTGCGGGTGGGCAGTCTCTCGCACCCCGGCGATCCCGTGCCAGCCCCAAAGAAAAGGCCGTCCCTGGGGACGGCCAATGCCGACGAGGCGCAGGCTGGAGTCGAACAGGCCAGCCTTGCCTTGTTCGACCCCGATCAGGCCTGACGACGGCGACGCGCCACCAGGGCGACCAGGCCAAGTCCGGCCAGCGCCAGCGAACCTGGCTCCGGCACGTTGGCCCAGTGCACGGTGTAGTCCTTGGCGACCGCTCCCTGCAGCGATGGATCGCCGAAGTTGTAGGCCTGCATGATGACCGCCGAGTAGCCGGTCGCGCCACCTATCGTCTGGTCGGAGTAGGCCAGCGCCCCGTTGACGAAGTAGTCGAAACTGCTGCCCGTGAAGTTGATGCTGAAATCGGTCCATTGGCCGAACTGGACGGCCAGGTCCAGATCGACCCAGCCGGTCTGCGTATCAGCATCCCAGACGCGGTAGCGTGCATCGCCGCCGTAGTTGGTAAAGCCGATGATGGCGTAGCCGAGCTGAGCGCCGCCGGAGGCGACACCCCACATGTCGGTTCGCACGTTGCCGGCCTGACCGTCGCGCCAAGCAGCATCGACATAGAGGCTGGCGTCGATCGACGAACCGGCGCCGCCGCTCACCGCATGCTGCATGCCCTGCGTGTTGTAGAAGGCCGACTGGTACGGGCCGGACCGGTTGGCCAGCGCATCAGCCTGGCTGATGCCGATGGCCAGCACATCGCCGCGGCCCTTGTAGGCGCCCATGTTGGCGAACTGCGCGGGGGCGTAGCGGTCGGTGACCCAGCCCGTGGGCACGTCGCCGAAGGCCGGCATCACTGGGCCGGCCTGGGCGGCCGTACCCGCGCAAAGCGACACCGCCACGGCGCCAAGGAATCGGCGCCAAGCGTCGAATCGAATCGTCATTGTTGACCTCCTTGCATGAATGAATCAGGCGAATCTCGCCCATGTTCGCCACATGGCGCACAGCGGACTGGGCGTCAAGGACGGGGCGCAAGGAGCGCAATTTCAATGCCAGCCTGGCCTGCGGGCAGAGCTGACGCAGGAGAGCAAGGATGGACGCGTAGTTACCAAGCCAGCAGCGGGTGCGTCGCTGTAAATCCTGTCGACAAGGGCCTGGTGCGCGCTGCGCACAAGACTCAGAGCCCCAGGATCTGCTTTTGCAGCTTCTTGGTCAGACCGGCCAGCACCAGCGCATGCGAGCGCTCGACCAGGGCCTTGAGCTCGGCCAGCGGCAGGGCCTTGGGATCGGACAGCTTGACCCACTTGACCCGCGCCAGATAAGGCGCCGGCTCGAGGCCGGGCATGTCGGTCAGTTCGAGGAAACGGTGCTCGTCCACCTTGAACGAGCAGCCGTTCCAGTCCGGCAGCGGACCGCCGACGAAGAACATCTTGCCGCCCACGCTGGCCACCCAGTCGGCGCCCCACTTGATGTCCTCGGTCGCGCCGGGCAGCGACATCGCATGCTTCTTCAAGGCGGCATAGCTCATGCGTCGACTCCTTCGGGTTCTGGATGGAAGAACTGCTGCTCCAGCAGCTGGGGATCATTGACGGTGCGAAGCCTCAGATAGGCTTCCTCGGCCTCGGGATAGCGGCGGCGCAGGTAGTGCAGCCATTGCTTGAGCCGGCCGGCCTGGTGCTTGGCCTGCACATGCTCGCGGACCAGCCGCCAGAAATGCAGCATCAGCGGTTGCAGCTCGTCCCAGTCCATGCTTGCGCGACCGGCTTGCGAGACCGCCAGGGCCAGGCCCGGGTCGGCCACCATGCCGCGGCCCAGCATCAGGTCCTGGCAGCCGGATTCGGCCTGGGCGCGCCGCGCATCCTCGACGGTCCATATCTCGCCATTGGCCACCACGTTGACCGGCACGGCCTCGCGCACGGCGGCTATGCGGTCCCAGTAGGCCGGCGGCTTGTAGCCGTCCGCCTTGCTGCGGCCATGGACCACGATTTCCTCGGCGCCGGCCTCGACCATGGCCTGGGCGCAGTCCAGCGTGCGGCTGTAGTCCATGTAGCCCAGGCGCATCTTGACCGACAGCGGCATGGCCTCGGGCATGGCCTGACGCACGGCCTTGACGATCTCGTGGATCAGCTCGGGCTCGTCCAGCAGCACGGCGCCGCCGCGATGGCGGTTCACGCATTTGGCCGGGCAGCCGAAGTTGAGGTCGATGCCCGCCGGCTTCAGCTCGGCCAGGCGGCCGGCGTTGTCGGCCATGCAGACCGGATCCGAGCCCAGGAGCTGGGCGCGCACCGGCACGCCGGCCGGCGTCAGGCCACCGTTCAAGAGCTCGGGGACTATGCGGGTGAACACGCGCTTGGGCAGCAGCATGTCGGTGATGCGGATGAATTCCGACACGCAGCGGTCTATGCCGCCAACGCGGGTCAGCACGTCGCGCAGCATGTGGTCGAGCAGGCCCTCCATGGGCGCCAACAAAATCATTCGAGCTTCTCCAGCTCCAGCTTGATCAGGTAAAGCCGCAGGTCGAACTCCAGCTGCGCGTAGTCAGGCTCCATGTGCTGGCACAGCTGGTAGAAGGCCTTGTTGTGCTCCAGCTCGCGCAGATGCGCCAGCTCGTGGACCACGATCATCTTCAGGAAGTTGGCTGGCGCCTCGCGGAACAGGCTGGCGATGCGGATCTCGCGGCGCATCTTCAGCTTGCTGCCCTGGACCTTGGGCGCGCGGGTATGCGTGCCCAACGCATGCTGGATCACGCGCAGCTTTGCGTCGTAATGCACCTTGTCCAGCGGCGGCGCATTGCGCAGGTGGCGCTCCTTCAGCGCCTGGCAGTAGTCGAACAAGGCCTTGTCGCTGCGCACCTCATGCGCCTCGCCGTGGCGGCGGGCCAGCGATTCGGCCAGGCGGCCGTCGGCGATCAGGGCCTCGACCTGCTGGATCAGCGCAGGCGGATAGCCGGCCAGGAATTTCAGTGCAAGGCTGCCGGGTGCGAGGGAAGACATGGAGGCGGAGCAGGCATGATGGCGTCATGCCCAACAAGACGGAACAGAGCAGGGACTACGAGGTGCGGATTGTCCCGCAGCCGCAGACCTGGCGCTGCGCCGGCGATCAGACCCTGCTGCTGAGCGCCCTGGCGGCCGGTCTCAAGATGCCGCATTCCTGCCGCAACGGCAGCTGCCGGGCCTGCATGTGCCGGCTGCTGGAAGGCCGCATCGAGTACCGCATCGAGTGGCCCGGCCTGCTGGCCGAGGAGAAGGCCGCGGGCTGGATACTGCCCTGCGTCGCCAGCCCGCGCAGCGACCTGGTGCTGCGGCGGGCGGGCGACTGAGCACCCTCAGTTCTTGCGCAGCAGTTTCAGCTGGGCCGGCCCCTGCTTCAGCGTCAGCGAGGCCGCGCGGCCCTCTTCGTCGCTGAATTCCAGCGTGGCGTCGACACCCACGGTGCGCAGCAGGCGCGGCGAGACCGCCTTCATTTCTATGGCCGGCTGGCCCGGCGCCTGGCTGAGCAGCAGGCCCTTGTCATCGACGAAGAGCTTGATCGAGAACTGAGGCGAGCTGTACTCGCCGAGCAGGGCCTGCAGCTGCGCCGGCGTCAAGCTGATGGCGGCAGACTCGGCCGGCAGATCGCCGCGGCGCGGCGAGCGATCGCCCTCGCCCTCGCCGTCGGCCATGACGCGCAAGGCCACCGCCTTGCCGCCGGCATCGCGGTCGAACTGGAACAGGGTCAGGGCCTGGGGCACGGCGAAGCGGTCGCCGCCCAGCGCGATCAGCTTGACCGGGCTGCCGCCGCTGCGCTGCGAAGTCAGCACGCCATCGACGACGCGCACCGAACGGGTCTGCCGTTCGTCGGGTCCGTACACCCCCTCCAGCGCCTTGAGCTGCTCGGCCGCAACGGCCACCGCTACCGGCTCGGCAATAGGCTCGCCGATGGCAAAGGCGGCAAGCTTGCGCGCCACCAGGTCCATGCTGAAACCGGGGCCGTCGCTGTTGCGCAGGATGACCACGGTGGTCTGCGTCTGTGGCAGGTAGTTCAGCGTGGAGACGAAGCCGTGGATGCCGCCGCCATGGCTGAGCAGGGCCTGTCCGCGCACGGTCCCGGTGCCGATGCCGAAGCCGTAGTTGCGCGGTTTGGCCGGGCCTTCGGGCGTGACCATGCGCTGGTAGTTCGCTGCCGAGATCAGCTTGCCGCCGTGCAGGGCCAGGTTCCAGCGCCACAGCGCCTCGGTGTTGCCGATCAGCGCGCCGGCCGCATGGGGCTGGGTCATGCTGAGCAGGCCGGCCGGGGCCAGCTCGCGCTTGTCGTTCAACGTGTAGCCCTGGGCCATGCCCTTGAACAGCCGGTCCTCGGCCTGGAAGAACACACTGCCCAGCTGCTGGGGCGCCAGCAGGCTGTCGGTCAGCTGCTGGTGCCAGGTCTTGCCCGAGATGGCCTCGACCACGGCACCCAGCAGCACATAGCCCGAATTGTTGTAGGCCCAGGCCTGGCCGGGCGCGAAGTCGGCCGGCAGGTCCTTGAATTCCTTGATCAGCTCGCCGGTACTCAGCGCGCGGCGGATCGGGTTGCTCATGTAGCCCGGAATGCCGGTGTAGCTCTTGACGCCCGAGGTGTGGTTGAGCAGCTGCAGGAGCGTGATCTGACCGCCATTCGGATAGTCGGGCAGGAACTTGGACAGCGGATCGTCCAGCCTGGCCTTGCCCTCGTCGATCTGCTTCAGCAGCGTGGCGGCGGCGAACTGCTTGGTGACCGAGCCAATGCGCATCAGCTGGTCGGGCTGCATGGGCACGCCCAGCTCGATGCTGGCCATGCCGCGGGCGCTCTTGTAGAGCAGTTGGTCGCCACGCGCCACCAGCACGGTGATGCCGGGGCCCTCGCGGTTGATCTTCTGTTCGTCCAGCAGCTTGTCGGCATAGGCCGCCATGGCGGCGGGCGTGGCCGGCTGGCCGGCCTGGGCTGCTGCGGCCAGCAGGGCCAGCAGCAGGGCGGTGGAAATCTGGGGCTTGCGCATGCGCGGGTCTCCGGGGGCTTGCTCTTGAAGCGGCGCAGCATCGCAGCGGCCTGGCCGAGCAACAAGCCGCCCTGCGACAGGCTGCATGAATCAGGGGACAGGCCGCGAAGCCTCTTCATCCACACGGACTGTGGACAAGTCCGTGAACAGCCTGCGGGCGAGCGCCGCAAGTGCTTGGCCCGCCAGGACTTTCCTTGCCCTGCTGCAGATTGAGGCAGTGCCGAAAAGCAAGAAGCCACCGCGGGCGGTGGCTTCTGTTCTGGGCACTTCGAAAGCGACGCTCAGCGCGCGCCTTCCGGCAGCTCGATCTTGACCTCCAGCACGTCGAGGTCGTCCTGGCGCTCCATGTGGACCTTGATGTCGGCCGGATTGATGGACACGTACTTGGAGATCACGGCCACCAGCTCGCGCTGCAGCTGCGGCAGGTAGTCGGGGCTGGAGCTACGACCGTTGCGCTCATGCGCGAGGATCAGCTGCAGCCGCTCCTTGGCGACGCTGGCGGTGTTCTTTTTCTCACCGAGGAAGAAGGACAGGAATCCCATCTGCTTCTCTCCTATCAGCGGCCGAACAGGCGCTTGAAGAAACCGGGCTTGACGGCTTCGATGAAGCGCATCGGCTTGTCCTCGCCCAGGAAGCGCGACACCACGTCGGCATAGGCCTCGGCCACTTCGCTGCCCTTCATGTGGATGGCCGGCGTGCCCTGGTTGGAGGCCTGCAGCACGATCTCGCTCTCGGGGATCACGCCGATCAGCGGCGTGCGCAGGATCTCGTGGATGTCTTCCAGAGAAAGCATCTGGCCACCCTCGACCCGGTTCGGGTTGTAGCGGGTGATCAGGAGGTGCTCCTTGATCGGCTCCTTGCCTTCGATCGCACGCTTGGTCTTGCTGTTGAGCATGCCCAGGATGCGGTCCGAATCGCGCACCGAGGAGACCTCGGGATTGGTCACGACCAGAGCCTCGTCGGCGAAGTGCATCGCCATCAGCGCGCCGGTCTCGATGCCGGCCGGCGAGTCGCAGACGATGTAGTCGAACTCCATCTCCTTGAGCTCGTTCAGCACGCGCTCGACGCCTTCCTGCTTGAGCGCGTCCTTGTCGCGGGTCTGCGAGGCCGCGAGGATGTAGAGCTTCTCCAGCTGCTTGTCCTTGATCAGCGCCTGGCTCAGCTTGATCTCGTCGTTGATCACGTTGATCAGGTCGTAGACCACGCGGCGCTCCACGCCCATGATCAGGTCCAGGTTGCGCAGGCCGACGTCGAAGTCGATCACCGCGGTCTTGTAGCCGCGCAAAGCGAGGCCCGTCGCAAAGCTGGCGCTGGTGGTGGTCTTGCCGACCCCGCCCTTGCCCGAGGTCACCACGACGATCTTGGTCATCGAATCCATCCTTCTAAAAAAATCAGAGCTTCAGGGCTTCCATGACGAGCTTCTCGCCATCGAGCCTGACTTGTGCCGGCTTGCCGAACACGTCGGCCGGCAAGGGGTTCTCGGTCGTGCGGTAGATGCCGGCAATGGCGATCAGCTCCGCTTCCAGGCTGGCGGCAAAGATGCGCGCCTCGGTGTTGCCGCGCGCGCCGGCGATGGCCTTGCCGCGCAGCGGTGCGTAAACGTGGATGTGGCCGTCGGCGATCACCTCGGCCCCATGGTTGACCAGGGCCATCACCACCAGGTCGGCGCCCTTGGCATAGACCTGCTGGCCGGAGCGCAGCGGCTTGTCGACGACGACGGTGCGGGGACTCTCGGCCGGCACCTCGCGCACGACCTCGCGCACCACTTCCTTGACGACTTCCTTGACCACGGTCTGGGTGCGGGGCTCGGCCGCGCGCGGCTCGGCACGCGCGCCCAGCGGCGCCTCGACCAGCCCCAGGGCAAGTGCCTGCTCGCGTTGGACCTCGTTGGCGCCGGCCACGGCCACCGGCCGCAGCTTGTATTCGCGCAGCAGCTTCAAGAGACCGGCGAGATCCAGGCGATTGGCCGCTTCGGTCAGGCTCAGCTGGCCGGACTCGGCCTCGGCCGGCATGGCCGGCAGCTGGGAAAGATCGATCAGCAGGCCGTCGTCCTCGAAGCTCTGGCCGTCCAGGCGCTGGTGGATGTCGGCCGAAAGGGCTTCCAGATCGGTGCTACGCAGCACCAGGGCCAGCAGGCTGACCGAGGCACTCTTGAGCTCGAAAAGTTCGGCGGCGCGGCCGCCGCTCACGGCCTGGGATCCCCCTGCCTCACTGGCCTTCCGGCCCCTCACCATACCCGCCATCTGTTCGGCCATGAAACGCTGTTGGATGCAAAGCGGGCATTTTAGGGGCCGCACCTGCAGGCCCTTCTAGGCATTGGCCCCAAGCCGCGTTGCGCGCAGTTCGGCGCCGCTCCAGGTCCCTAAAAAATTGCTCTTGAGGGCTTGACTTATCCCCATTGCGACGCAAGCGGCCGGCCGTCAGCTTCTTGCTGCGTTGCAACTGCTCGTTTTCCCGAAATCCCCAGGCCGCCCCGGCGAGTCGCTGCTAAGTCGTTGATTCCTATGAAGCGATTCGGGTCGCCTAAAAATTAGGCAGCGAAAGCCGGCCCGCGTCGCTTCAAGGGTTTAGCGAGGGCTGGGCTGGCTTCTCCACAAAGTTATCCACACGAAAAGTGGATAGGTGCATGGGACATTAAGAATCAGCAACTTAGCCGCGAATGGTGAGACCGGGTCGCAGCTTTCCGCGCTAAGCACTTGGCGTCGTGTCCGACATAGTTCGTCTGGCGGACCTGGGCCCGGCAAAGACAAAGAAATCGGATAGCCCGGGCAGATTTATCCCCAATTGTTTTGTTTTCGTGACAGTGGCCGCCAGCTGGATCCCGGGCCGTTCAAGCGGCCGTGCCGCGGCTATATTGGCGAGGTTGCCGGCATGTCGCCGCCGACTGTCAGGAGCGAGGCTTGGCCACACCGAACTATTCCTATGAAAAACGCCAGCGCGAGCTGGCCAAGAAGCGCAAGAACGAAGAGAAGCGTCAGCGCAAGCTGAACCGTACCGAGGGCGGCGCCGAACAGACCGATGGCGAAGCGGACGCGGGCAGCGATGCGCCCGCGGTGCCACAAGGCGAGCAGCCTTCAGAGAGCTGAGTCTTCGGACCGCGGGAGCGGGCCCCTAAAATCGCGCATTTGCCCGCTGCCTGGCTCGCCGCCCGGTGAGCGCCCAAGTCCGTACCGCCGGCCCCGCCATGACCCGCAAGCTCTTCGTCACCACCGCCCTGCCCTACGCCAACGCCAACTTCCACGTTGGCCACATCATGGAGTACACGCAGGCGGACATCTGGGTGAGGTTCCAGCGCATGCAGGGCCAGGAAGTGCATTTCGTCTGCGCCGACGACGCCCACGGCGCGCCCATCATGATCGCGGCCGAGAAGGCCGGCATCACGCCGCAGCAATTCGTCGCCAACATTGCGGCCGGCCGCAAGACCTACCTCGATGGCTTCCACATCAGCTTCGACAACTGGCATTCGACCGACGGCCCGGAAAACCATGAGCTGTCGCAGTCGGTCTATCGCTCGCTGCGCGATGCCGGCCTGATCGAGGTGAAGACCATCGAGCAGTTCTTCGATCCGCAGAAAGCCATGTTCCTGCCGGACCGCTTCATCAAGGGCGAATGCCCCAAGTGCGGCGCCAAGGACCAGTACGGCGACTCCTGCGAGGTCTGCGGCGCGGTCTACACGCCCATCGAGCTCAAGCACCCGTTCTCGGTGCTGACCGGCGCCACGCCGGTGATGAAGAGCTCGGAGCACTACTTCTTCAAGCTCAGCGACCCTCGCTGCGTGAACTTCCTCGAAGGCTGGACGCAGACGCCCAACCGCCTGCAGAGCGAGGTGCTCAACAAGATCAAGGAATGGTTCACCAAGGATGAAAACGGCCAGGGCGGCCTGGGCGACTGGGACATCAGCCGCGACGCGCCCTACTTCGGCATCGAGATCCCCGATGCACCTGGCAAGTACTTCTACGTCTGGCTGGACGCGCCCATCGGCTACCTGGCCTCGCTGAAAAACTACTTCGGCAAGATCGGCGCCGACTACGACGCCTTCATGGCCGACCCGTCGGTGGAACAGATCCACTTCATCGGCAAGGACATCACCTACTTCCACACGTTGTTCTGGCCGGCCATGCTGCATTTCAGCGGCCGCAAGACGCCCAACCATGTCTACGTGCACGGCTTCCTGACCGTGAACGGCGGCGAGAAGATGAGCAAGAGCCGCGGCACCGGCCTGGACCCGATGAAGTACCTGGGCCTGGGCCTCAATGCCGAGCACCTGCGCTACTACATCGCGGCCAAGCTCAACGCGCGGGTCGAGGACCTGGACTTCAATCCCGAGGACTTCGTCGCGCGCGTCAACTCCGACCTGGTCGGCAAGTACGTCAACATCGCGTCGCGTGCCGCCGGCTTCCTGGCCAAGCGCTTCGGCGGACACCTGAGCGCCGACCTGGGTGTCGAAGGCCGCACCCTGCTGGACGGCCTGCGTGCGGCCGCGCCGATGATCGCCGAGCTGTACGAGACCCGCGAGTTCGGCAAGGCGCTGCGCGAGACCATGCTGCTGGCCGACCGCGTCAATGAATACGTGGACCAGAACAAGCCCTGGGAGCTGGCCAAGCAGCAAGGCCAGGACCAGGTGCTGCACGATGTCTGCAGCGTCTGCATCGAAGCGTTCCGCCTGCTGACCATCTACCTGAAGCCGGTGTTGCCGGCGGTGGCGGCGAAGGTCGAGGCCTTCCTGAAGGTCGAGCCGCTGCAGTTTGCCGATGCATCACGTGCCCTGGGTGCCCATCAGATCGGCGCCTACGAGCACCTGATGCAACGGGTCGACCCCAAGCTGCTCGAAGCGCTGTTCGAACCGCCGGCGGCTCCCAAGGTCGTGCCCGGTGGCGAGGACCTGGCGCCCGAGATCAAGATCGACGACTTCACCAAGGTCGATCTGCGCATCGCCAAGATCGTCAAGGCCGAGCCTGTCGAAGGCTCGGACAAGCTCTTGCGCCTGACGCTGGATGCCGGCGAAGGTCGCACCCGCAATGTCTTCAGCGGCATCAAGAGCGCCTACAAGCCTGAGGATCTCGAAGGCAAGCTCACCGTGCTAGTGGCCAACCTGGCACCGCGCAAGATGAAGTTCGGCGTCAGCGAAGGCATGGTGCTGGCCGCCAGCCACGCCGACGAGAAGGCCAACCCGGGCATCTTCGTGCTCGAGCCCTTCCCGGGCGCCCAGCCGGGCATGCGGGTGCGCTGAGCCCTGCCGGAGCGAATGCCATGACCGCCTTCGCTCCGCCCGCCCGCATCCTGCTGCAAAGCCGTCGCCGCCGCTTCATCGCGCGGCTGCATCACTGCGGTCCGCCGCGGACCTCTCTCCCCCACATGCCTTCCCGCAATGCATCGGAGAGACGTCCATGGTCCGCCTTCATCGCTTTCGTCCACGGCTGCTGGACCTCTGGCCGCACTACACGCGCCAGCGCTTTCTTGCCGACCTCGGCGCCGGCCTGACCGTCGCCATCGTCGCCCTGCCGCTCGCCCTGGCTTTTGCGATCGGCTCGGGGGTCAAGCCCGAGCAGGGCCTGGTCACGGCCATCGTGGCCGGCTTCCTGATCTCGCTGCTGGGCGGTTCCAGCGTGCAGATAGGCGGGCCGGCTGGTGCCTTCATCGTCATCGTCTACGGCATCGTGCAACGCTACGGCCTGGCCAACCTGCTGGTCTCGACCATGCTGGCCGGCCTGCTGCTGATGGGGCTGGGCGCGCTGCGACTGGGCGTGCTGGTGCGCTACATCCCGGTCGGCATCGTGCTGGGCTTCACCAACGGCATTGCCGTGCTGATCGGCTTTGCGCAGCTGAAGGACCTGCTGGGCCTGCGCATCGCACAGATGCCGGCCGACTTCTTCGGCCAGTTGCACACGCTGGCCTCGAACCTCGGGAGCTTCAGCCCCGGCGCCCTGCTGTTGGGCCTGGCCTCGGCCGCCCTGGTCAGCCTCTGGCCGAAGAGCTATGCGATGCCTATGGGCGAGCTGAGATGGCGTGACCGGCTGCTGCGCATGGCCGCCCATCTGCCGGGCACCCTGGTCGCCCTGCTGGGCGCCGGCCTGGCCGCCCATCTGCTGTCGCTGCCGGTCGAGACCATAGGCTCGCGCTTCGGCGAGATTCCGCGCAGCCTGCCTCCGCTGGCCTGGCCCGAGCTGAGCTGGCAGGGCGCTCAGGGCCTCGTGATGCCTACGCTGACCATCGCCCTGCTCGGCGCCGTCGAATCGCTGCTGTGCGCCCGCGTCGCCGATGCACAAGGCAGCTCGCCTCGCCACGATCCCAACCAGGAGCTGATGGCCCAGGGCGTGGCCAACTTCGTCGCGCCTCTGTTCGGCGGCATCCCGGCCACCGGCACCATGGCCCGCACCGTCACCAACCTCCGCGCCGGTGCCACCAGCCCGGTAGCCGGCATGGTCCATGCTCTGGCCCTGCTGCTCATCGTGCTGGTTGCTGCGCCACTGGCCGCCCACATCCCGCTGGCGGCGCTGGCCGGCATCCTGCTGGTCGTGGCCTGGAACATGGGCGAATGGCACGAGTTCGCACGTCTGCGTCGCTTCAGCCCGCAATACCGCACCATCCTGGTCGGCAGTTTCGTGCTGACCGTGGTCGTGGACCTGACTGTCGCGGTCGAGGTGGGCCTGGTGCTGGCCTGCCTGTTCTTCGTCTACCGGATGAGCAGCCTGTTCCGCGTCGAGGCAGCCCCGGCGGGACCGACCGGCGCTCGCGTGATCAGGCTGCACGGCGCCCTGTTCTTCGGCGCGGTCGGCAAGGTCGAAGGCCTGGCCGAGGGCCTGGCCCCGGAATGCCGCCAGCTGGTACTCGACGCCCAGCCGTTGTTCGCCCTGGACACCTCGGGCCTGGATGCCCTGGAGCAGTTGCGCCGCGACCTGGCCAGCCAGGGGCGCCGCCTGGTGATCTGCGGCCTGGCGGAGCAGCCGGCCAGCCTGGTGCGCCGGGGCGGCCTGGCCGATGCGCTGGGCGAACAGGGCCTGTTCCCCGACCTGGCGGCCTGGCAGGGCCGACAGGCCGCCGGCGGCGGCTAAAATCGCCGCCTTTCCCTCCTCCGCGACGAGTCCCTCACCATGCCGCTGTTCTGGAAGCCCTACAAGTCCGAAGTCACCCAGTTCATCGACGAGCTGAAGGCCAAGAAGCCGACGCTGGAAGCCGAGCAGCGCGCCGGACGTGCCCTGCTGTGGGACAAGCCGGTGGACCGCGATGCCCAGGCCGATTTCCGCGCCGCCCGCGTGGCCCAGCAGGCCTACGTCTACCAGACCAAGTCGGACTGATTCCGGACTTCCCGTGAGCAGCGAATCGGCCGAGGCCGAGATCACGGCAGCCCTGAGCGGGGCGCCGTCCACCGAAGGCAGCGTGCCCGAGGTGGTCGACCATGTGGCCGTCGCCCGGCTTTATGGCGAGCCGCTGTTCTCGCTGCCCCAGGACCTCTACATCCCGCCGGATGCGCTGGAGGTCTTCCTCGAGGCCTTCGAAGGCCCGCTGGACCTGCTGCTCTACCTGATACGCCGGCAGAACTTCAACATCCTCGACATCCCGCTGGCCGACGTCACGCGCCAGTACCTCAGCTACGTCGACCAGCTGCGCAAGACCAATCTCGAGCTGGCCAGCGAGTACCTGCTGATGGCGGCCATGCTGATCGAGATCAAGTCGCGCATGCTGCTGCCGCCCAAGAAGACGGACGACGGCGCCGAGCCCGAGGATCCGCGGGCCGAGCTGGTGCGCCGGCTGCTGGAGTACGAGCGCATCAAGCTGGCCGCGGCGCGCCTGGATGCCCTGCCCGTGCTGGGTCGCGACTTCCTGCGGGCCCAGGTCCATATCGAGCAGTCGCTGCAGCCGCGCTTCCCGGATGTGGATGTGGTGGACCTGCGCCAGGCCTGGGCCGAGCTGCTCAAGCGCGCCAAGCTGAACCAGCACCACAAGATCAGCCGCGAGGAGCTGTCGGTGCGTGAGCACATGAGCATCGTGCTGCGCAAGCTGCAGGGCCAGCGCTTCGTCGAGTTCGAACACCTGTTCGACCCGAGCCGCGGCCCCCAGGTGCTGGTGGTGACCTTCATCGCCATGCTGGAGCTGTCGCGCGAGCGCCTGCTCGAAGTGACGCAGGCCGAGGCCTTCGCTCCCATCTACGTGCGCCTGGCCTACACGCCGGCCTAGGCAGGCCCCGCCGCTGTGCGCGCGGCGCCCCTCGCTCCGCCGCGCCGCGAGCCGGCCTCTCCGCTCACCGGCATACTCCGCCGCTGGATTCGTTCCGCCAGGAGAGCACCGTGCCTTACGTCAGCATCAAGACCAAGCAGCGCGAGTACGACGTCATCGTCGTCGGCTCCGGCGCCGCGGGCGGGCAGACGGCCTACACCCTCGCCATGGACGGCGTGAAGGTGCTGATGCTGGAAGCCGGCCGCAACTACGACATCGTCAAAGAAACACCGATGTTCCAGACCAACGCCGACGCACCCCTGCGCGGCGCCAGCACGCCGGACAAGCCCTTCGGCTTCCATGACGCCACCATAGACGGCGGCTGGCAGGTGCCCGGCGAGCCCTACACCCAGGCCTCCGACGATCCGACCCAACGCTTCGACTGGTGGCGCGCGCGCATGCTGGGCGGCCGCACCAACCACTGGGGCCGCATCTCGCTGCGCAACGGGCCCTACGACTTCAAGCCCAAGAGCCGCGATGGCCTGGGCTTCGACTGGCCGGTGACCTACGACGAGATCGCGCCCTATTACGACAAGGTCGAGATGCTGATCGGCGTCTACGGCAGCAACGAGGGCATGGAGAACACGCCCGACTCACCCGAGGGCGTACTCCTCCCACCGCCGGCCGCGCGCGTGGGTGAGCGCCTGATCAAGAAGCATGCAGCGCCGCTGGGTGTGCCCGTCGTATCGATCCATCGCGCCGTGCTCACCAAGGCGCTGGACCACACGACACTGCCCGCCAAGCTGCATCCCGGCAACAAGCGCGCGCAAGCCATCCTCACCAAGGACATGCAACGCCGCGCCGCCTGCTTCTGGGCCACGCCCTGCGGCCGCGGCTGCTCGATACGCGCCACCTACCAATCGCCGGCCGTGCACCTGCCGCCGGCCCTGGACACCGGCAATCTCGACATCCTGTGCGACGCGATGGCCTACGAGGTCGTGCTCGGAAAGAACGGCAAGGCCCGTGGCGTGCGCTTCATCGACAAGAGCACCGGCAAGCACGAAGAGGCGCTGGGCCGCGTGGTGGTGCTGGCCGCCAGCGCGGCCGAGTCGGCGCGCATCCTCTTGAACTCCAAGTCCACGGCCTTCCCGAACGGCCTCGCCAACAGCAGCGGCCTCGTCGGCAAGTACTTGATGGACACCGTGGGCAGCGACCTCTGGGGCCATGTGCCGGCGCTGGAAAGCCTGCCGGCCCACAACGAAGACGGTGCCGGCGGCGGCCATGTGTATTCGCCCTGGTGGCTCTACAAGGAGCAGCTCAAGGGCGAGCTGGGCTTTGCACGCGGTTATCACATCGAGATTTCCACCGGCAAGCGCATGCCGGGCCTGGGCACGGGCGCGGGCCTGCAATGGCTCAACGGCGGCAACTACGGCAAGGCCTTCAAGCAGGACGTGCGGCGCTACTACGGCTCCTACGTCTACTTCTCGGGCCGAGGCGAGATGATCCCCAACGAGAAGTCCTTCTGCGAGATCGACCCGGCGGTGAAGGACCGCTACGGCATTCCCGTGCTGCGCTTCCACTGGCAGTGGAGCGAGCACGAGACCCGCCAGGCCGCACACATGCAGAAGACCTTCGCCCAGATCATCGAGGCCATGGGCGGCAAGGTGCGCAGCGGCCCGCAGCTCGATGGCGTGAAGGCCATCGCCAGTGGCGGTTCCATCATCCACGAGGTGGGCGGCGCCATCATGGGCGCGGAGGCCAACAAGTCGGTCACCAACCGCTGGTGCCAGACCTGGGATGTAAACAACCTCTTCATCACCGACGGCGCGCCCTTCGCCTCGAATGCCGACAAGAATCCGACGCTGACGATCATGGCGCTGGCCTGGCGCACGGCCGACCACATCGTCGAACGCCTGCGCCGAAAGGAACTCTGATGGACCGCAGAACCTCCCTCCAATGGATGCTGGCCGCCTCGGCCAGTGGCCCTGCCCTTGCCGCCGGCACCAAGATCGAACGCAAGCCGCCGATGACCGGCAACAGCGGCATCGGCACCGACCCCGACCTGGCCCGCCGCTACAAGAGTGGTGAGCTGTGGCCGCTGTCCTTCACCGAGCGGGAGCGCCGCTGCGCTAGTGCTCTTTGTGCGCTGATCATTCCGGCCGACGAGGGCTCGCCCAGTGCCGCCGACCTGCAGGTCCATGTCTTCATCGACGAATGGGTCAGCGCGCCCTACCCCGATCAGCAGCGCGACCGCGCCATGATCCTCAAGGGCCTGGCCTGGCTGGATGCAGAGAGCGAGAAGCGCTTCGGCAGTGTGTTTGCCGCCGCGAGCGTGGCGCAGCAATCGCAGATCGCCGATGCCCTCTGCAAGCCCTTAGCAGCGGATGCACCACTCGCCGAAGCCGCACGCTTCTTCGCCCGCTTCCGCGACCTCACGGCCGGTGGCTTCTACACGACGCCCGAAGGCATGAAGGATGTCGGCTTCGTGGGCAACACGCCGTCTGCAACTTTCGACGGCCCGCCGGTGGCCGTGCTCAAACTGGTGGGAGTCTCTTGACCATGATGAAAATGAACCGCCGCTCCCTGCTGGCTGCACTCACCTTCGCCTCTTCCTCCGTCGCAATGGCTGCAGACACACCCAACACCCTCAGCACTGCGGAAAAGGCCGAGGGCTGGCAGCTGCTGTTCGACGGCCAGTCGCTCGAGCACTGGAAGGCCAGCGACCAGCCCGGCAGCTTCAGCCTCAAGGACGGCGCCATCGTCGTCAAGGGCCCGCGCTCGCACTTGTTCTATCTGGGCCCGGTGGGCAAGCACGACTTCAAGAACTTCGAGCTGAAGATCGACCTGAAGACCTTTCCCAAGGCCAACTCCGGCGTCTACTTCCACACCCTGTGGCAAGAGGTGGGCTGGCCCAGCAAGGGCTACGAGGTGCAGGTCAACAACTCGCACAGCGACCCCAGCCGCACCGGTGGGCTCTGGGGCGTGGCGGACTATCCGCAGGTCACCGCGCCGGATGGCCAGTGGCAGACCTTGAGCATCCGCGTCGAGGGCCTGCGCGTCGTCACCCGCATCGACGGCAAGCTGATCGTGGACTACACGCAGGAAGCCAATCCGCCGCGCAAGAAGGGGCTGGAAGAGCGTCTGATCAGGAGCGGCACCTTCGCGCTGCAGGGCCATGACCCGGAGAGCGAAGTCCACTTCCGCAGCATCAAGGTGAAGCTGCTGGATTGATGATGAGCCGGCGAGGCCGGCTTCTTCAGGCCTCGCTGTGCCGCCAGGCCGAAAAGCTGTTGGCGGGCTGGCGCTGGGCCATCTGGCTGACCGCCAGCACGGCCTGGGTGCGCGAATTGACGCCCAGGGCCTTGAGCACGGCAGCCACATGGTCCTTGACCGTGTCCACCGAAACCCCCAGTTCCCGCGCAATCAGCTTGTTGGGCAGGCCTTGCAGAAGCAGGGCCAGCACATCGGTCTGGCGCGGCGTCAGGCCCAGGCCGTCAAGGCTGGCCGGCGGCTGGAAGGCCTGCACGTCCTGGCGAACCGGCTGCGCCTCGGGCTTGGCAGGCAGCGACTCGTTCGTGCCAATCGCCATCGGCGGCACATAGATGCCGCCCGACATCACCAGCTTGAGCGCGCTGGACAGCATGTCGGTGCTGATGCGCTTGGGCACGAAGCCCATGGCACCCAGGTCGATGGCGCGGATCACGTCGCTGGCGCGGTCCGAGGCCGAGATCACCACCACCGGCAGCGCGGGGTAGCTGGCGCGGAACTCCTCCAGCACGTCGAAGCCGTCGGCATCGCCCAGCTGAAGGTCCAGCATCACCAGGTCGAAAGCGTTGTCGGCACGCAGGGTCTCGCGGGCGGCGGAGGCGTTGTCCAGGCCTACCACGCTGACGTTGTCGCTCAGACCCTCGATCACGAGCTGCAGCGCCGACAGGATCAGCGGATGGTCGTCGATCAGCAGCACTCGCATGCTCGGGTCCCAGTTCTTGTTGTGAGACCGGGATCATACTCAGCTGTAACGCCTTGTCAGCGACTCCGCGACACAAACCGGTTTGTCACTGCCCTCGCGCTCGACCGTCACCTCGACCGTCAGCTGTGCGCCGCCGGCAATGGCCTCGTAGTTCAGCAGCTTGAAGCGTGCCCGCAGCCGGCTGCCTACCGGCACCGGCGCCGGAAAGCGCACGCGGTTGAGCCCGTAGTTCAGGCCCATGCCGCTATCGGCAATGGCGAAGCCGGCATCGAAGAAATACGAGAGCATGGACAGCGTCAGGAAGCCATGGGCGATGGTCGAGCCGAAAGGGCCCTGCGCCGCCCGCTCGGCATCCGTGTGAATCCATTGCTGGTCGTCGGTGGCATCCGCAAAGCGCTGGATGCGCCCCTGGTCGATCTCGACCCAGGGGCTCAGGCCGATCTCCTGCCCCACGCGGCCGGCCAGTTCGGCCAGCGTCTCGAATCTCTGCATCTAGAAAAGCGACGAATCGCTAGGAATCCAGCCAGGCACACAGCGGCTGCCACTGCGCCAGGTCGCGCTCGACCCGGCCCGGCGCCACGTCCCAGAGGCTGGCGCCGCGGGCCGCCAACTGCACGTAGTTCTGCGTGTCGCGCAAGAGGCCCAGGACCGGGACCTCCAGCGTGTGCAGGAACTGGTGCAACTGCTCGACCGACAGCGTGCCCTCCTTGGCCCGCATGCCGACCACGGCGACCTGCGGACCGGCGCCGTGGCGCTTCTTGCGCAGATCATGCAGCTCGGTGATGAAGTCGTATGTCGCCTGGATGTCAAACAGGCTGGGCTGCAAGGGGATCAAGAGCTTGTCGGCGATGCGGACCAGGTCTTCCAGCGGCTTGCCGTGCAGGCCCGCCGGCGTGTCCAGCACCACGTGACTGACGCCCTTGGGCGGCTTGACCAGGTGCTCGTCGATCATGCCCCAGCCCTGGATGGGCGGCAGCTGCGGCGGCCGCACCGACAGCCAGCGGCGGCTGCTCTGTTGCCGGTCCACATCCCCCAGCATCACGGCCTTGCCCTGGCGGGCCAGGTAGCCGGCGATGTTGCTGGCCAGGGTGCTCTTGCCAACGCCTCCCTTGGGGTTGGCGATCAGGATCACGGGCATGCTTGCTCCTTGCAGGACGACAAAGCCGGGGCCATGTTAGCCCGAGGCTGGCCGGCCGCCGTTGCGGGGATACTCGCAGGCCCCATGGCCGAAATCCTAGTCATCGCCGCCCACCCCGACCTGCAGGCCTCGCGCGTCAGCCACGCGCTGCGCCAGGCCATAGACAAGGCCGGCTTCCCGCCACAGCGGCTCGAGCTGCGCGACCTTTACCGCCTCTACCCCGACTACGCGATTGACCTCGTGGCCGAACAGCAGGCGCTGAGCCAGGCCTCGCTGATCGTCTGGCTGCATCCGCTGCACTGGTACGGCATGCCGGCCTTGATGAAGCTGTGGGTCGACGAGGTACTGGCCCATGGCTGGGCCTATGGCGAAGGCCAGCGGGCCTTGCGCGGCAAGCGGATCTGGCTGGTGACTTCGACTGGCGGCAGCGAGGCCTCCTATGCGCCGCGCGGCTACAACGGCCATGCGCTGCAGGAATTCCTGCTGCCCCAGGCCCAGATCGCCCGGCTCTGCGGCATGCAGATCCTCAAGCCGCAGGTGGTCTATGGGGCCCATGAGATCAACGACGAGGAGCTGCACCAGCAGGCCCTGTCCTTCGTGCAGCGGCTGCTGGACTATCCGGACGGCTGCGAGGCGCCGGAGGTGGACGAGGTGCTGAGCTGCTGGAGCCTGCCGGGAGAAATGGAAGGAACGGGCGATGGAGCATGACGCCCAGTGGCTGCGCCTGCCGCTGGTCTTCCTGGCGGCGGCCGTGCTCATCGTGCCGCTGGCACGCTGGCTGCGCCTGGGGTCCATCCTCGGCTACCTGATCGCCGGCGTGCTGTTGGGGCCGGCGGCGCTGGGCCTGGTCAGCAAGCCGGCCACTGTGCTGGAGTTCGCCGAATTCGGCGTGGTGCTGATGATGTTCCTGGTCGGCCTGGAGCTGGAGCCCAAGCGGCTGTGGGCGATGCGCCGGCCCATCTTCGGCTGGGGCACGCTGCAGCTGCTGGGCTGCACCGCAGCGCTGATGCTCATCGGCCTGATGCTCGGTGCGCCCTGGCGATTGGCGCTGGGTGCCAGCCTCGGCCTGGCCATGTCGTCCACGGCCGTGGCCCTGGCCGTGCTGGCCGAACGCAACGTGGGCAAGACCACGGCCGGCCAGAGCGTTCTCAGCGTCGCCCTCCTCCAGGACATCGCCGCCATCCCGGTGCTGGCCCTGATCCCCATCCTGGCCCTGAGCGGCGCCAACGCCGAGGAGGAAGGCTCCTGGCAGGCGCTCAAGGCCCTGGCCGCGGTGCTGACCATCGTGCTCGGCGGCCGCCTTGCCCTGCGCCCGGCGCTGCGCTGGATCGCCCGCAGCGACATCCCCGAGATCTTCACCGCCGCCGCCTTGCTGCTGGTGCTGGGCACGGCCGCGCTGATGCAGACCGTGGGTCTGTCGATGGCTCTGGGCGCCTTCCTGGCCGGCGTGCTGCTGGCGGAGAGCGCCTACCGGCGCGAGCTGGAAACCGACCTGGAGCCGTTCAAGGGCCTACTCCTGGGCTTGTTCTTCATGGCCGTGGGCATGGGGCTGGACCTGCAGGTGCTGCGCGACAAGCCGCTGGAAGTGCTGGGCCTTCTCCTGATCCTGCTGCTGGCCAAGGGCACGGTGCTGACGCTGATGGCCAAGGCCATGCAAATCCCGGTGCTGGAGCGGCCCTTGTTCGTACTGCTGCTGGCCCAGGGCGGCGAGTTCGGCTTCGTGGTGTTCCAGCTCGGCCAGCAGACCGGCCTCTTGAACAGCACCCAGGCCTCGGCCCTGATCGCCGCCGTGGCGCTTTCGCTGGCCTGCACGCCGGCCCTGCTGCAGGGCGCCGAGCGCCTGTTGACGCCGCGCCTGGCCCGCCGCCATGTGCCGCAGGGCGCCGCGATGGATGCCCAGCAGCAGGCGCCCATCATCATTGCCGGCTTCGGCCGCTGGGGCCAGATCATCGGCCGCCTGCTGTTTGCCAATGGCTACGAAGCCACCGTTCTGGACCACGATGCGGAGGCGGTCGAGAGCCTGCGGCGCTTCGGCTGGCGGGTCTATTTCGGCGACGCCAGCCGGCTGGACCTGCTGCGCACCGCCGGGGCCGACACCGCCCGGGTGCTGGTGCTGGCGGTCGACGACGTGGAGCAGAGCCTGGCCATCGCCGCCCTGGCCCGCGAGCATTTCCCGCATCTTCAGATCGCCGCGCGGGCCCGCAATGTCCGCCACTACTACAAGCTGCGGGCCATGGGCGTCACCCTGATCGAACGCGAGACCTTCGACTCGGCCCTGATGAGCGGCCGCTCGGTCCTGGAGCTGCTGGGCGAGGAGCCCCATGCGGCACGCCGCCAGGCCTGGCGCTTCCGCCAGCGCAACCTGGCCCAGCTGGAAGAGACCTGGCCGCTGCACAAGGACGAAGCCGCCCTGATCGCCGCCGCCAAGCAGGGTCGCCAACAGCTGGAAGAGCTGTTCGCCCAGGAGCGCGAGCAGCGCCAGCAGCAGCGCAGGAAGCCGGCCGGCTGGGGACAGGGCGACTGAGGCCAGGACCCAGGGCTGCGACAATCCGGCCATGTTCGCCCCCTCCCAGATCGAGGTGCGCAAGTTCTTCTGCGCCACCTACCGCAAGCTGCGCGACAAGCAGCCCCTGATTCCCATGGAAGCCCTGGCCGCCGGCTGGATCGATGAGCATCCCGAATACCACGAGCTGCTGGGCGACGAGGAGCGGGCGCTGGCCGAGGTCTACACGGTGGAGGAAGGCAAGACCAATCCCTTCCTGCACCTGTCCATGCATCTGACCATCACCGAGCAGGTGTCGATAGACCAGCCTACCGGCATCCGCCAGGCGGTCGAGCTGCTGGCGGCCCGCCGCAACTCGCTGCACGAGGCCCAGCATGCAGCCATGGACTGCCTGGGCGAGATGATCTGGGCCTCGCAGCGCAGCGGCATGCCGCCGGACGGCCACCAGTACCTGGATTGCGTGCGCCGAAAAGCGACCTCCTAGAAAATCGAAAGCCACCCCTCGGGTGGCTTTCTTGATTGGCGAGGCCGTTCAGGCCTGGAAGGAGCCGCCGTAGCTGCGGCGCTCGGTGCGGCCGCTGGCTCCATACAGGCCGCCGCCGGCCTCGGGCGGCATCAGGACATCCATGGCGCGGTCCAGGGCCGCGGTGGCCCGGGCCAGCGATTCGCGCTGGGCGGCCACACGGCCGCCGGCAGCGACCAGTCGGTGGCGCAGCGCGGGTGGCACGCTGCCGGCCTTGGCAGCTTCGGCAAAGCTGACTATGGCCTGCTGCAGCACCTGCTGCAGACGGCTGGCCTGCTGCTCGATCTCGTTGCTGTCGCGGCGCAGCAGGGCTTCGCCCAATGCGTTCAGGCAGCTTTCGACGTCGACCAGCGGCTGCTCCAGCTCGGGCGCGGCCAGCAGGCCGGCTGGCAGAGCCAGGCGTTCAGGCAGGGCGGAGGCCTTGTCCATCATGGGTGGATCCGTGCTGTGTTCAGTGCGAGGTGCGCGAGCGGCCGACCAGTTCCTGCGCATTGGCGATCAGCTTGTCAGCGATGGCCTCGGCATTGATGGTGAACTTGCCTTCGGCGATGGCCTGCGAGATGCGCTGGACCTTGGCAGCGTCGAAGCTGCCGTCGTCGGCTTCGCTGGCGGCCAGCGTGGAGGCGGTGCTGGAGAGTTCCACCTTGGCGCTCGCTTCCGGGAGCCTGCGCCCCCCTTCGACTTTGGCCGACCCCGGGCGAGCCTCGGTCGAGGCAGCCTTGTCCGCACCAGTCTGGGGCGTCGAGGCCAGCTTGTTGTCGGGGTTGTTGGTGATCTTCATGGTCATCTCCAGGGGGCTCGGGCTGCTGCACGAGCACGTCCGTTCACCGCTCTATCGACTTTAGCGGCGAGGACTTGAGGGGATTCTGCAGAACTGGGGCGGGAAAACGGCAGGATTCCGCTCGCCGGCCCATTTGGGCAGCGTTTTCGGTTCATAGCAGCACTTCCACCCGGCGTTCGGCGACCGGCCGGCCTGTGACGATGCGCCCGTTTTCGAAGCGCACCCTCACCTCTTGGCCTTCCAGCCCGGCCTGCAAGGCCTGGCCTTCGCTGCTGACTGCATAGCCCGCGCCCTGCGCCACCACCAGTACGTGCTCGCCAGCTGCGAACCACTGGCGGGCCTTCAGGTGAATGCTTCGGGGCGCCTCGCCGGCCGCCAGAGGCTTTGCCAGCGTGCGGCCCAGCAGTTGCCCGGCCTCGGTGTAGACCGTGCCCGACTGGGCTGCGATGTCGGTATCGGCCAGTTGCAGCTGATCTTGAGCGATCACGGTGCCGGCCGGCAGCGGCGAGCTGGCCACCAGCACCTTGGCGATCACCTGGACCTGCATGGGCAGGCTGACGTTCCAGCGCGTGGCGCCCTTCAGGCAGCGCAGGCCTATGCGGCTGCGCCCCCAGGCGGAGAGCCCGGCCGGCATATAGGGTTCGACCTGCTCGCAGGGCGCCAACCTGAGGCGCGGATCGAGCTGGCCCAGCTGCACCTCGACCCGGGCCTGGGCCGGGGCCGCCGCGCGGGCCGCGGTCAGCGCGAGCTGCTGCACGCGCGCGAGCACCGCCGGATCCAGCCCTGCGGGCTCGGCAAGCGAGCCGCCCGCCACCGCTGCCAGCAGCAGCGCGGCGCAGCGAGGACGGACTGCGGCGGTATTGACCATGGCCAGGATTCTGGAGCCCGGCCGAAGCGCCCAGGGCGCCGAAATGCGCAGCAATCCACGTTCTTTTCGGACTCAAGTTTTGCAAGCCCCCCAACACAATCCTGTCCATGCGCCGAAGTGGCGCGCCCCGGGTCCCCGCCATGTTGAACCGCCTGACCGACACGCTGAACTTCCAGACCGAAGCCCTGGTGCTGCGGTCCGAGCGCCAGCGCCTGCTGGCGAGCAACATCGCCAATGCCGACACGCCGGGCTACCAGGCCCGGGACTTCGATTTCGCCCGCGCGCTGCGCGAAGCCACGGCCGCCCAGCAGACGAACACGACCGGCGGTTCGACCAGCACCCCGTTCCAGCCGCTGTTCAGCGCCCGTCACGAGCTGCAGCGCCAGTATTCGCTGCCGGCTCAGACCAATCTGGACAGCAACACGGTGGACATGGACCGCGAGCGGGCCAGCTTCGCCGACAACTCGGTCAAGTACGAGGCCACGCTGCGCTTCATCAACAGCAGCGTGCGTACCGCGCTGGATGCGATGAAGTCGCACAACGCGGCTTAAGTAGCAGGAGGACCCGGCCATGTCGATGTTCCAGATCTTCAACGTCTCCGGCAGCGCAGTCAGCGCGCAGAGCCAGCGGCTGAACACCGTGGCCAGCAACCTGGCCAATGCCGACACCGTGGCCGGCCCCGACGGCCAGGCCTACAAGGCCCGCCAGACGGTGTTCCAGACCCTGCTGATCAACAACGACCCCGGTGCCGCGGGCGTCAAGGTTGCCAACATCAGCGAAGACCAGACGCCAGGCCGGCGCGTCCACGATCCCAAGCATCCGCAGGCGGACGCCGACGGCTATGTCACCTACAGCAACGTGAACACGGTCGAGGAGATGGTCAACATGATCTCGGCCTCACGTTCCTACCAGAACAACATCGAAGTCATGAGCACGGCCAAGAGCCTGCTGCTCAAGACCTTGCAGCTCGGCCAGGGCTGAGCGAGGAGTCAAGCATGGACGTCGGTTCCGTCGTCAACACCACCGGTTCGGGCAGCACCACGACCGCGACCAAGAATGCGCAGGACACGCAGGACCGCTTCCTGAAGCTGCTGGTCGCCCAGATGCAGAACCAGGATCCGATGAACCCCATGGACAACGCCCAGGTCACGACCCAGATGGCGCAGATCCAGACGGTCAGCGGCATCAGCACGCTGGACACCAGCCTCAAGGCCCTGTCGTCCCAGATGGCCCAGACCCAGGCGCTGCAGAGTGCCTCGCTGATCGGCCGCGACGTCACGATTGAAGGCAACCGGCTCAAGTTTGGCACCGACACGGCCACCGGCGTCTACCAGCTCGATGGCGCCGCGGACCGCGTCAAGCTGGAAGTGCTGAGCCCGGCCGGCTCCGTCATCGACACGGTGGAGCTGGGCGCCCAGAGCAAGGGCATGCAGGAGTTCAGCTGGCCGATGAGCAAGGCCGGCGGCAACGCCAGCCTGAACTACCGCATCACCGCCACCAGCGGCACGGCGGCAGTGACCAGCACCACCTATTCGCAAGACAAGGTCGAGGCCATCAACATCAGCGGCTCCAAGGCCCTGCTGCAGCTGAGCACGCTCGGCACCATCGACTACAGCAAGATCGTGACGATCGACTAGGCCGCCGCCAACATCGTCCACGACCACCCTCTCTTACAGCAAGGACTCGCATCATGGGCTTCCAGCAAGGTCTCTCCGGTCTGAACGCCTCGAGCAAGAACCTCGAGGTCATCGGCAACAACATCGCCAATGCCAACACCTTCGGCGCCAAGTCCTCGCGGGTCGAATTCGCCGACCTGTATGCCGCCTCGCTGAGTGGCGGCAGCGCCAGCAGCATCGGTATCGGCACCCAGTTGGCGGCGGTGGCCCAGCAGTTCACCCAGGGCAACATCACCATCACCGAAAGCTCGATGGACCTGGCCATCAACGGCGGTGGCTTCTTCCAGCTCAGCGACGGCAAGAACCCGGTGGTCTACAGCCGTAACGGCCAGTTCAAGGTGGACCGCGAAGGCAACATCGTCAACAACGGCAGCCTGAGGCTGCTGGGCTATCCGGCCGACTCCAACGGCAAGATCCAGCCCGGCCTGGCACAGCCGCTGAGCCTGCCGACCAAGGGCATCGAACCCAAGTCGACCACCCGGGTGGACATGGAGTTCAACCTCGACTCGCGGGCCGCCGCGACGGCACCGTACACGCTGTCGGATCCGACCGACCCCAACTCCAAGGTCGACGCCCTGGGCATCACGCTCAACGACCCGAGCACCTACAACAACGCCACCTCGATGACGGCCTACGACGCCAAGGGCCAGCCGGTGGCGGTGACCATGTACTTCCAGAAGGCCAACAACCCGGAAGCGGGCACCGGCTACGACGTCTGGAACCTCTACATCACGGCCAACGGCAAGCCGGTCGAACTCGACTCGGCCGGCGCGGCCATCGTCCTGGACGCCAACGGCAATCCGACCACGCCCTACACCCAGCTCAAGTTCGCGGCCACCGGCGGCTCGCCTGTCGTTCCCGGCCCCGGCATCAAGCTGGACCTGCGCCTGCCCGCCGGCACCAATGCCTCCGGTGCCTCGACGCTGCCCATTCCCTACGACGATCCGCTGAACCCCGACCCCAATCTGCTCGGCATCGAGTTCGACATCACCGGCGCGACCGAGAGCGGTGCCAGCTTCGGCGTCACCGACCTGACGCAGAACGGCTATGCACCGGGCCAGCTGACCGGCATCGTGGTCGAGAAGAACGGCATCGTGACTGCCCGCTATTCGAATGGTGAATCCAAGCCGGCCGGCCAGGTCGAGCTGGCCTCGTTCCGCAACAACCAGGGCCTGGCGCCGCAGGGCGGCAACGTCTGGGCTCGCACCAACACCTCGGGCGAACCGGTGGTCGGCGTGCCCGGCGACGGCAACCTCGGCGTGCTTCAGCCCGGCGCGCTGGAAGAGTCCAACATCGATCTGACCGCCGAGCTGGTCAACATGGTCACGGCGCAGCGCGTCTACCAGGCCAATGCCCAGTCCATCAAGACGCTGGACTCGGTGCTGCAGACGCTGGTGAACCTGCGCTGACCCTGAGCCTCTAGGAGCACGTCATGGACCGCATGATCTACCTGTCGATGGCCGGGGCCAAGGCCTCGATGCAGCGCCAGGACGTGCTGGCCAACAACCTGGCCAATGTCTCGACCAACGGTTTCCGCGCCGAGCTGGCGGCCTTCCGCGCCGTGCCGGTGCGCGGCGACGGCGCCAGCACGCGCGCCTATGCGCTCGAGACGACGATAGGCTACAGCAGCGACGCCGGCGCCATCACGCCGACCGGCCGCAACCTCGACGTGGCCATGAAGGGCAATGCCTGGCTGGCCGTGCAGGCCCTGGACGGCACCGAGGCCTACACCCGCGCAGGTGCGCTGGACGTCAACGCCGAGGGCCTGCTGGTGCAGCGCAACGGCCTGCAGGTGATGGGCGACGGCGGCCCCATCCAGGTGCCGCCCGACAGCGAGCTGACCATAGGAAGTGACGGCACCATCAGCGCCAAGGGGCCGACAGGCCGGCCGACCAATATCGCCAAGCTCAAGCTGGTGACGCCCGAGGCGCCGCTGACCCGCGGCACCGACGGCCTGTTCCGCGCCGGCGATGGCGACCTGCCGGCCGATGCCACGGCACGGCTGCAGGACGGCGCCCTTGAAGGTTCCAACGTCAGCCCGGTCGAGACCATGGTCGCCATGATCGCGGCCTCGCGCCAGTTCGAGCAGCAGATGAAGCTGCTGCAGATTGCCCAGACCCAGGGCCAGCAGTCCGCCAAGCTGCTCGGCACGTCCTAAGGAATAGCCATGATCCGCTCACTCTGGATTGCCAAGACCGGCATGGAAGCCCAGCAGACCCAGCTGGACACGATCTCGCACAACCTTGCCAACGTGGCCACCAACGGCTTCAAGCGTTCGCATGCGGTGTTCGAGGACCTGATCTATCAGAACCTGCGCCAGAGCGGCGCCAACAGCACCGAGCAGACCCAGCTGCCCACCGGCCTGCAGGTCGGCCTGGGCGTGCGCCCGGTCGCCACCTCGCGCATCTTCAGCCAGGGCAATCTCCAGCAGACCAGCAACAACCTGGACCTGGCGATCAAGGGCAGCGGTTTCTTCCAGATCCAGATGCCCGATGGGACGACGGCCTACACCCGCGACGGCGCCTTCCAGCTCGACGCCAACGGTCAGATGGTCACCAGCAATGGCAACACCGTGCTGCCCGGCATCACCATCCCGGCCAATGCCCTGAGCGTGACGGTGGGCCAGGACGGCACCGTCAGCATCACCGTGCCCGGCCAGGCGACCCCGCAGACCGTGGGACAGCTCCAGCTGGCCACCTTCATCAATCCGGCCGGCCTGGAGCCCAAGGGCCAGAACCTGTTCGCCGAGACCGCTTCGTCGGGCACGCCCAATGCCGGCTCACCCAATGCCAACGGCATAGGCTCGCTGCAGCAGGGTTTCGTCGAAACCTCCAACGTCAACGTGGTCGAGGAACTGGTCTCGATGATCCAGACCCAGCGCGCCTACGAGCTGAATTCCAAGGCCGTGCAGACCTCGGACCAGATGCTGCAGAAGCTCGCCCAGATCTGAGCAGGAGTGGCGCTCATGAAGTTCTTCCGCCTTGGTCTTCTCGCCGCCGCCTCCTGGCTGCTGTCCGGTTGCGGCGCGCTCTATCCGCAGCCGCATGTGGAAATGCAGAACCAGCCCGTGGTGATGATGCCTGCGGCCGCCAACACCGGCCCCTCCAACGGCTCGATCTATCAGGCCAGCAGCTACCGGCCGCTGTTCGAGGACCACCGCGCCCGCCTGGTCGGAGATACCGTCACCATCCAGATCACCGAAAAGGTCTCGGCCAGCCAGAGCTCGACCAGCGAGCTGGCCAAGGACGGCGCGCTGTCGGCCGGCGTCACCGCCCTGCCCGGCATCTCGTCCAATTCCTTCGGCCGCGCCTCGGCCGGCGCCACCTCGTCGAACAAGTCCACCGGCAAGGGCGCCAACCAGAACAACAACGAGTTCAGCGGCACGATCACGGCCGTGGTCACGGCGGTGCTGCCCAACGGCCATCTGATGATCCAGGGCGAGAAGCAGATCGGCGTCAACCACAACGTCGACGTGCTGCGCTTCTCCGGCCAGGTCGACCCGCGGGCCATAGGCCAGGGCAATTCGGTCGCCTCGACCCAGATCGCCAATGTGCGCATCGAACAGCGCGGCCGCGGCGCCACCGCCGACGCCCATGGAATAGGCTGGCTATCCAGGTTCTTCTTGAATCTTTGGCCGACTTAAGTTTCGGAAGAATCGGCAGACAGGACCCTCTCCTGCTGCCGCCATGTTTTCCGTACAAGCCCCCCGAAATCTGCTGAAGGCCGTCGTCGCGCTGGGGCTGCTGATCGCCGCCGCGCTGCAACCGGCCCTCGCCACCCGCATCAAGGAAATCGCCGCCGTCCAGGGCGTGCGTTCCAACCCGCTGACCGGCTACGGCCTGGTCGTGGGTCTGGACGGCACCGGCGACCAGACCACGCAGGCCCCGTTCACCGGCCAGAGCCTGTCGGCCATGCTGCAGCAGTTCGGCATCCTGCTGCCGCAAGGCGTGCAGATGCAGCCGCGCAATATCGCGGCCGTGCTGGTGACCGCCAGCCTGCCGCCGTTTGCGCAGCCGGGCCAGCAGCTGGACATCAACGTCTCATCCATAGGCAACGCCAAGAGCCTGCGCGGCGGAACCCTGATCGCCACGCCGCTCAAGGGCGCCGACGGCCAGGTCTATGCCCTCGCCCAGGGCAATCTGATCGTCGGCGGCGCCGGCGCCGCGGCGGGCGGCTCCAAGGTCCAGATCAACCACCTGAGCGCCGGCCGCATCCCGGCGGGCGCCCTGGTCGAGCGCGCGGTGCCCAATGCCCTGCAAAGCGGCGACGCCATCCAGCTCGACCTGAACGCCAGCGACTACGCCACGGCCCGCGCCGTGGTCCGCGCCATCAACCGCGCCAAGGGCGATGGCACCGCCCAGGCGTTGGACGGGCGCGTGATCCGGGTCAAGGCCCCGGCCGGCACCGACGAGCGCGTCGCCTTCCTGGCCGATGTCGAGAACCTCTCGCTCGAGTCCAGCGAGCCGGCCGCCAAGGTGGTCATCAATGCCCGCACCGGCTCCATCGTCATGAACCAGGCGGTGCAGCTCTCGGCCTGCGCCGTGGCCCATGGCAGCCTGTCGGTGACCATCAGCACCACGCCCATCATCAGCCAGCCGAACGCCCTGTCCGGCGGACAGACCACGGTGGCCGAGAAGACCGACATCGCGATCAGGCAGGAGCCCGGCAGCCTGATCCAGTTGCCCGCCGGCACCAAGCTCAGCGAGGTGGTCAAGGCCCTCAATGCGCTGGGCGCCACCCCGCAGGACCTGCTGGCCATCCTGCAGGCCATCAAGAGCGCCGGCGCCCTCAACGCCGAGCTCGAGGTGATCTGATCATGAGCAGCAGTCCCGTCTCCGCCAACACCGACAACCGCTCGATCGAGGCGCTGCGCGCCGCGGCCGCGCGCGACCCCAAGTCCTCGGTGCGCGAGGCGGCCAAGCAGTTCGAGGCCCTGTTCATGCAGGAAGTGATGAAGAGCATGCGCTCGGCCACGCTGTCCTCGGGCCTGCTCGACAACTCGGCCACCCAGCTGGGCACCGAGATGCTGGACACCCAGTTCGCCCAGAAGATGACCGGTCTGCCTGGTGGCCTGTCGGACGCCATCACCCGCCAGCTGCAGCGCCAGATGGGTGTGAGCCCGGACAAGGCCGAGCCCGCCAAGCCGGCCGCCCTGCCCTCGCTGACCCGGAAGAACGTCCAGCCCCATGTGCAGGACTTCATCCAGAAGCACGACAGCGCCGCCAAGGCGGCCTCAAGCGCCACTGGAATCCCCGCCAGCTTCATGCTGGCCCAGGCCGCCCATGAGTCGGGCTGGGGCAAGCGGGAGATCGTGGCCAAGGACGGCACGAACTCGTTCAACGTGTTCGGCATCAAGGCCACGCCGGGCTGGACCGGCAAGACCGTGGACGTGCAGACCACCGAGTACGTGGACGGCAAGCCGCAGAAGGTGACGGCAAAATTCCGCGCCTATGCCAGTTACGAGGAGTCCTTCAAGGACTACGCCCGGCTGCTCGGCAACAACCAACGCTATGCTCAGGTCGTGGCCCAGGCTCAGGCGGGCGGCAATGCGAGCGCCGAGCGCTTTGCCCAAGGTCTGCAAAAGGCCGGCTACGCCACCGACCCCGACTACGCCAGCAAGCTGGCCCGGGTGATCAACACCACGGTGCGCGTGCAGCGCGCCATGGCCTGAAGACGAAGGGAGCTGAGCGATGGGAACCTCCGCGCTGCTGTCCCTGGGCATGCGGGCCATGTTCGCGAACCAGGCCGCCCTGAACACCGTCGGCCAGAACATTGCCAACGCCAACACGCCGGGCTATTCGCGCCAGCAGGTGGTGCTGACCACGCCCGAAGGCCAGTTCACCGGCTCGGGCTTCTTCGGCAAGGGCGTCAATGTCCAGACCGTCACGCGGGCCTACAACGAGTTCCTGACCAAGGACGCGGCGGCTTCCAAGTCGCAGGCCTTCATGGACTCGACCCGGCTGACCAACCTGCAGCAGCTGGAGAAGCTGTTCCCGCCCGGTGACCAGGGCCTGGGCCAGGCGGCCAACCAGTTCCTCAATGCCATGGTCGACGTGGCCAGCCGTCCCAGCGACCCCTCGGCCCGCCAGGTCGTGCTGGGCCGTGCCCAGGAGCTGGCGGCCCGCTACGCCAGTGCCGGCCAGCAGCTGGCCGACCTGCAGGCCGGCCTGGTCAGCGACCTGCGCGCCAACATCAACGTGGTCAACCAGCTGGCCACGCAGATCGCCGCGGCCAATGACCAGATCGCCCGCAGCACCGGCTCCGGCCACACGGCCAACGACCTGCTGGACCAGCGCGACCAGCTGATCAACAAGCTCAGCGAATATGTGCAGGTGAGCACCCTGCCATCGGAAGACGGCACGGTGGGCATCTTCATCGGCGGCGGCCAGCGCCTGGTGCTGGGCTCGATCGCCCAGCAGCTGGACGTCGCGCCCGACACCTATGACGGCAATCGGGTGCAGCTCTCGATCACCGAATCCAGCGGCAAGCGCCGCCTGGACGAGAGCGTGCTGACCGGCGGCTCGATCACCGCCCTGCTGCGCTACCAGAACCAGGACCTGCAGGACGCCCGCAACCTGGTCGGCCAGTTGGCCGTGGCTTTCGCCAAGCGTGTCAACGACCAGCAGGCCCTGGGACTGGACTCGTCCACGCCCCCCGGCAAGGGCTCGCCCATCTTCAGCTTCGCCGAACCGAAGACGCTGCCGGCTTCGACCAATGCGCGCAATCCGGACGGCACCTTTGCCTCGATGCTGACCGTGCAGATCACGGACGCCAGCCGCCTGCGCCCTGAGTCCTACGTGCTCAAGGCCGACCCCAGCGGCACGCCCGATTCCTACATCATGACGACGCGCCCGGGCGGCACCAGCGTCACCCTGACGGCCGCCCAGATCGAGTCGCAATACGGATTCCGGGTCACGGCAAGCGGCGCTGCCTTGGGCCCTGAAGACGCCTTCCTGGTCGAGCCGGTGGCCCAGGCCGCCGTGACCATGAAGCGCACGCTGGACTCCACCAACGGCATTGCCGCCGCCGCTCCGATCACGGCCGTGGTCGACGTCAACAACACCGGCACGGCCACCGTCGAGTCGCTCTACGTGGTCAACAGCAAGTACGACCCGGCGCTGCAGCCGATGTCGGTGCTGTTCGGCACGGTCGATCCGGTCGACCAGAGCGTCAACTACACCCTGACCCTGGCCGACGGCAGCACGCTGCCCGGCAAGTGGCGCCCGGGCGCCAAGATCGGCAACGAGCCGGCGGCCGGCATCGACCTGGGCTTCGAGCTGACCCTGAACGGCGTGCCGCGCGACGGTGACGTGATCACCACCGGCATCACCCAGTTCCCGGCTTCGAACAATGCCAATGCCAAGGCCTTCCTGAACATCCAGACCGAGATGTTCGTCGGCCGCACGCCCCAGCCCGACGGCAGCGTGCGGGCCGGGGCCACGCCTTCGGATGCCTATGCCGCGGCCATGACCAATATCGCCTCGCGGGTCCAGGGGGCGCAGTACCTGAGCGAGGTCTCGACCAGCGTCGCCAGCAATGCCGAGGCTACGCGTGCCGGCCAGGTCGGCGTCAACATGGACGAAGAGGCGGCCCGGCTGATGCAGTACCAGCAGGGCTACCAGGCGGCCGCCAAGATGCTGCAGACCGCGCAGACCATCTTCGACGAACTGCTGAAGCTGGGCTGAAGGAGCTAGAACATGAGAATCGCCACCCTGAACATGTTCGATGCCAGCATTGCCAACCTGCAGAAGCGGCAGGAGAACATGCAGTCGGCCCAGGAAAGGCTGACCTCGGGCAAGCGCGTGCTGCTGGCCAGCGACGACCCCACCGGTGCCGCGCGCGCCGAGCGGGCCATGGCCGCCATCGGCCGGGTCGATGCCAACCAGCGCGCCCTGGAAGCCAGCCGCAACGGCATGACCCTGAGCGAAGCCGCCCTGGGCGATGCCACCGAACTGCTGCAGCAGGCCCGGGAGACCATGCTGTCGGCCGGCAACTTCAGCTATACCGATGCCGAGCGCCAGGGCCTGGCCAACAAGCTCAAGGGCCTGCGCAGCCAGCTGCTGGGCATCGCCAACCGACCGGACGGCAGCGGCGGCTTCCTGTTCTCGGGCCAGGGTTCGGCCAACCCGCCCTTCGTCGACCAGGCCGGCGGCGTGCGCTTCAACGGCACGCCGGGCTCGGTGCAGACCGGCAACTTCGACAACTTCCCGCTGACCGTTGACGGCCGCCGGACCTGGGAGCAGGCCCGCACCGGCAACGGCACCTTCGTGACCGAGCCGATGGACAACGTCAACACCGGCGCCTCGCCCAAGGCCTGGGTGGACTCCGGCCGCGTCACCGACGCCACGCTGCTGACCGGCCACGAATACCGCATACAGATCACCGGCGACGACCCCAGCGCCACCTACGACGTGATCGACGTGACCACCGGCGGCTCGGTGGCCACCGGCTCCTACCTGAACGGCGGCGGCATCAGCTTCGAGGGCATTGCGGTCTCGCTGTCGGGCCGGGTGGTCGATGGCGACCAGTTCTCCATCAAGCCCTCGACCAGCGACCTGAAGCTGTTCGACGTGCTGGACCGGGCGATCAGCGAGCTCTACACCGGCTCGCGCACCAATGTGGAGATCGCACAAAGCAACTCCGGCCGGCTGCGCGACCTCGACTCGCTGATCAGCAATATGCAAAATGTCCGCAGCCAGGTCGGCGAACAGTTGAATAATCTGGACGGCACCGAAGGTCGCATGGCGGCGCTGAAGCAGTACAACCAGTCTGAACGTTCGTCGGCCGAGGACCTGGACATGATCGAGGGCATCTCGGATTTCCAGAACCAGCAGAGCGGCTACGATGCAGCGCTGAAGACGTATGCGATGGTGCAGCGCATGAACCTGTTCCAGTACATCAACTCCTAGGTTTGGATGAGCAGTAGCAGCAGCAGTTTCGCGATCTGGGGCTCGGTGGCCCTGGGATACGCCCCGATGATCGACCGTCAGCATCAGGTCACCGCGACCCGGCTGACGGTTTTTCCATTGCGCCCGGACCTGCGCCTGGACGCCGCCGAGCTGATCGCGGCGCTGGCCGCGGCCTGGCCCGAGGGCGGCAAGACCGTGGTGCTGAACGCGGTCAGCGAAAGCCTGCTGGCCGACCTGCTCAAGACCCCTGCCCCCAAAAACCTGCTGATCGAGCTGCCGGCCTTCATGGCCACGGACTCGGCCCAGGCCGAATCGCTGGCCGGCGTGCGCCAGCGCGGCGGCAAGCTGGTGCTCAAGGGACGTCCGCTGCAGGCCGTGGCCGCCGAGCTGCAGCCCTGCTTCGGCCACTCGCTGCTGGACCTCGACGAAGAGCGCGGCGGCGACGGCAACCCGCCCTGGCCGGGCTGTCCCAAGCTGGTGTCCGGCGTGCGCAGCTCGTCCGACATCGAGGAAGCCTTCAAGCGCAATGCCACAGCCGTGATGGGCTGGCCCATGCAGGGCAGCTACGAGGCGCCGGCCGGCGCACCGGCCAAGGTCGAGATGCAGAGCGACCTGCAGGTCATCGTCCAGCTGATGGCCCAGGTCGACCAGGGTGAGGACAGCGACAAGATCGAACGCACCTTGCAACGCGACCCCACCCTTGCCTTCAAGCTGCTGCGCTACATGAACTCCGCCGCTTTCGGCCTGCCGGTCGAGGTCAGCTCCTTCAAGCACGCCATCATGCTGCTGGGCTATGCCCGGCTGAAGCGCTGGCTGGCCCTGCTGCTGGCCACGGCCAGCAAGGACCACAGCATGCGTCCCATCATGTTCGGCGCCCTGCGCCGCGGCCTGCTGATGGAAGAGCTGGCCAAGGGCATGAGCGAGTCGGAGATGCGCGACGAGATGTTCATCTGTGGCCTGTTCTCGCTGCTGGACCACATGCTGAAGCAGCCCTTCTCAAAGCTGCTGGAATCCATCCCCATGCCGGAGCGTGTGCGCCAGGCCCTGGTGGACGAAAGCGGCCCCTACCAGCCCTACCTGGAGCTGGTACGCGCCATCGAGCACGAGTCGGCCTTCGACTACCGCAGCGCCGCCGACCAGCTGATGCTGGGCGCGCAGGAAATCAACGACTGCGTGATGCGCGCGCTGGCCAAGGCCGCGCAGCTCGAGTGAGCTGTTGAAGCTTCAGCGCAGCGCCCGGGCCGTGCCCAGGTAGCCGCTGAAGCGTCCCTGGGCATCGAGGCAGACCTGGGCCCGCAGCAGCCAGCGGCCCGAGAACTGGACGGCCGGCCCGGCGTCCACCCGCCCCTGCACCAGCAGCTCGCCCAGCGGCGCCTGCTCATCAAGGCGCTGGCGCAGCCGGGCCTCGCCGCCGTCCACCAGCTCGAACCTTTCCCACAATGCCTGGGTCGCGGCACCGCCCACCCAGGACGACGACGGCGCCCCCAGCGGCGCCTGCCAGCGCACCAGGTGATGGCCGGCATCGGTCTGCCACAGCCAGTCCGGCTGCAGATGGGCCAGGGCCTGGGCATGGAGGCGAGCCTCGCGCAGGGCCTCGCCATAGCGCTGGCGCGTCAGGCGCACGCCCACGTGCCAGCCCACGGCCGTCATCACCACGACCAGCACCGTGCTCAGCAGGAGCGTGAGCAGCACATGGCCTTGCTGCGGCTCGGACAGCACCAGCCACAGCAGCGCTGCCACGACGGCCAGCGCCAGCAGCAAGCCCAGGGCCCACCAGGGTGGACGACGCGACGAGGCGCCGGCTTCGCTGAGACTGTTGTTCGTCATCTCAACGATTGTATGTAGCGCCCTGTCGATAACCCGATCAGCGTTGCCCCCGCTAGACTCGGCCGGATCGAAGTACCAAGCTCCCGTCCATGACCGCGCCCGATCCGCAGCGGCCGCTTGCTCCCGAGCCGGCCGAAGCCCTGCCGCAATTGCCCGCCAGCCTGGGACTGGCGGACCTGCAATTGCTGGCTGACCAGTTGCCGCTGGGCGTGCTGCTGATCGATACCCAGCAGGCGCGGCTGCTGCATCTCAATCGCGAAGCCGAGCGCCTGCTGGGCCTGCGCCGTCAGCAGGCGCTGGGCCAGACGGTGCAGGCCGTCCTCGACCCGGCACTGGCTGCCCTGTGCGAGCCGGCCCGCTGGCTGGCCCTGGCCCAGGGCCGCCGCGGCGCCCGCGAGGAACTGAGCATCGGCGGCCATCTCAGCGTTCAGGTGCAGCGCAGCGTGCTGGCCTGGAGCGGCCTGCGTCGGCCGGTGGGCATGCTGAGCCTGGCCGACCTGGGCTCCAAGCGCCAGCTGGAACGGGCACTGCGCGAGAGCGACACCCGCTTCCGCGAGGTCACCGACGCGGTGCGCGAATGCCTGTTCGTCACCACGCCGGAATGGGACCGCCTGCATTTCGCTTCGCCGCTGCTGCTCGACATGCTGGGCCTGAACAGCATGGACCTGCGCCAGGGGCCCCAGCTGTTGCGCGAGCGCATACATCCCGACGATCGGGCGCTCTACGACCGCCGCCTGCTGGCCCAGGCCCAGGGCGAGCCCGGCGACATGGTATTGCGGGTCCAGCACCCGACCAAGGGCCAGCGCTGGCTCAGGCTGCGCACCCGGCTGCAGGCCCATGGCCAGGCCGAATCGCTGGTCTACGCCATCCTGGCCGACATCACCGAAGAACACGAGAGGCACCGCGAGTTGCAGCGGGCGCGGGATGTGGCCGAGGCCGCCAGCCGGGCCAAGAGCGAGTTCATGGCCACCATGAGCCACGAACTGCGCACGCCCATGAACGGCATGCTGGGCATGACCGAGCTGCTGCTGGGCACGCGGCTGGACTCGGTGCAGCGGCACTATGCCGAGACCTCCTACCGCAGCGCCGAGACCTTGAACCGCTTGCTCGACAACGTGCTGGACTTCGCCCGCGCCTCCTCCGGTCAGATGAAGCTCGACCGGCAGGACTTCGAGCTGTCCAGGCTGGCCGAGCGCTTGCAGCAGGCCCTGGCGCCGCGCGCCGAAGGCAAGGGCCTGCAGCTGGAACTGCGGCTCAGCGCCCTGCTACCGCAGCGCATCCAGGGTGATTCGGCCCGGCTTCAGCAGGTGCTGCAGCTGCTGCTGGACAACGCCATCAAGTTCACCCGCGAGGGCCGCGTGGCCCTCAACATCGGCCTGCAGGCCGGCACGGCCCAGCGCCTGCTGTTCGAGGTGGTCGACAGTGGCGAAGGCATTGAGCCGGAGCGGCTGTCACGCTTGTTCAAGGCCTTCAGCCCCGGCGACAGCAGCCTGTCGCGCGCCCATGGCGGTGCCGGCATGGGCCTGGCCACGGCGCGCCAGCTGGTCGAGTTGATGGGCGGCGAGATCGGCGCCGAAAGCCAGCCCGGCCAGGGTTCGCGCTTCTTCTTCAGCCTGCCGCTGGAAAGCAGTGACGACCCGGCCGCCGCGCCGGCCGAAGTGGCCGAGTCTCCGGCACCGGCCCATGCCATCCTGGTCGTCGAGGACAACGCGGTCAACCAGGAGGTGCTGCGCGAGATGCTCGCCCAGCTGGGCTACCAGGTCGAGGTGCGCAGCGACGCACTGCAGGGCCTGCAGGCGCTGTGCGAGAAGCGCTACGACCTGGTGCTGATGGACATCCACATGCCCGGCATGGACGGCATGGAGGCGCTGAGCCTGTTCCGCCAAGGGCCGGGCACGCGCTTCGCCTTTCGCACACCGCCAGGCACGCCGGTCGTGGCGGTCACCGCCAATGCGCTGGATGGCGACGAGCGCCGTCTGCTGCAACATGGCTTCGACGACTACCTGTCCAAGCCGCTGCGTCGCAACCAGTTGATCGACATGCTCAAACGCCGCCTGCCGGTGAGCAGAGCGGACGCCTCACCGGAGCCTGCCCTTATGGAGTCTTCTCCCCCGTCCCCGCCGGCCAGCGGCACCACCCAACTCGACGCCCTGGCCCTGGCCAAGCTGCGTGAGCTGGACCCCACCGGCGGCAACCAGTTGCTGAACCGCATCATCCAGGCCTACATGAAGTCGCTGGACCGGCTGCTGCCCGATCTGGCCCAGGCGCGGGCGGCCGGACTGGACCTGGGCGGCATCCGCCATGTGGCCCATACGCTGAAAAGTTCGTCTGCCAGCTTGGGCGCGCTGGCACTGGCCCAACGCTGTGCTGAAATAGAGGCGCTGGCCCGCAACGGCCAGACCGAGGGCCTGGAGGCCCAGCTGGACGACATGCTCGCCGAGATCGAGGGCGTGCGTGCCGCACTGAACCAACTGCTGACAACCGCTTCATGACTGCACTGGGCTCCCAGCTCGACGATGACCTGCCCGAGCAGCCGCGCGTGCTGCTGGTCGACGACGACGAGGTCAACCTGCTGTTGACGGCGATCGCGCTGCGCGAGCGCGGCTTCGACATCACCGAAGCCAGCAGCGGCGAGCAGGCCCTGCGCATGATTGCCGAATGGTGCCCGGACGTGATCGTGCTGGACGCGCTGATGCCCGAGCTGGACGGCTTCGAGACCTGCGTGCGGCTGCGCGAGCTGCCCGGCTTCGAATCGATCCCGGTGCTGATGCTGACCGGCCTGGACGACGAGGCCTCGATCAACCGGGCCTACCAGGTCGGCGCCACCGACTTCTTCGTCAAGTCCAACCAATGGAGCCTGCTGGCCGGCCGGCTTCGGTATCTGTTGCGCAGCTCGCGCACCCGCATCGAACTGGAGCGCAGCAAGGCTCGATTGGCCCGCGCCCAGGACCTGGCCCGCATGGGCAGCTTCGAATGGCACCGCGACTCCGGCGGCTTCGTGCCGGCGGTCGAGGCACTGCGGGTGTTCGGCAAGAGTCCTGTCGAGAGCCTGGACTTCATCGGCGCCATGCGCATGGTGCCGACCGACGAACGGGCCCAGTTCCTGCGGCTGCTGCGCGACGTGCTGGCCCACAATTCGGTGCTGGTGACCGACCTGCCGGTGACCCTGCTGGACGGCCGCCAGCGCGTGATCCACATCGAGGCCGAGCCCGAGTTCAACGAGCACGGCAACGCCAGCGGCTACACCGGCGTGCTGCAGGATGTGACCGACCGCCGCATGGCCGAGGACAAGATCCGCCAGCTGGCCAATTTCGACGCCCTCACCGGCCTGCCCAACCGCCACCAGCTGATCTGGCGCGCCGAACGCGCCATCGACCAGGCGCGCCGCAGCGGCCATGAGGTCGGCCTGCTGCTGATCGACCTGGACCGCTTCAAGATCATCAACGACACGCTGGGCCACGCGGCCGGCGACGAGCTCTTGATGGAAGTGGGCCGGCGGCTGCGCCGCTGCGTGCGCCATTCCGACCAGGTCATGGAAGGCATGCTGGAGGCCGTGGGCTCGCGCTCGCACCGCTCGCTGGAGGCCGTGGGCCGCCTGGGCGGCGACGAATTCGTGGCCCTCTTGCCCGAGATCACCGACGAACGCGACGCCGAGCGCGTGGCCGACCGGGTGCTCGAGTCCATGCGCGAGCCGTTCTTCATCGCCGGCCAGGAATGCTTCGTCACCGCCAGCGTGGGCATTGCGCTGTATCCCCGTGACGGCATGAGCATGGCCGACCTGCTGCGCAATTCCGACGTGGCCATGTATGCGGTCAAGAACCAGGGCCGCAACGCCTCGGCCCTCTACACACCGCAGCTGGCCGGCCGCGGCCGCGAGAAGCTGGAGCTGGAGTCGGCCCTGCACAAGGCCATAGAGCGCGACGAGATCGTGCTGCACTACCAGCCCAAGGTCGACGTGCGCTCGGCCCGCATGGTGGGCGCCGAGGCCCTGATGCGCTGGAAGCGCGGCGACAAGCTGGTGCCGCCGGGCGACTTCATCCCGCTGGCCGAGGAAAGCGGCCTGATCGTGCCGCTGTCCGAATGGGCGCTGCGCGAGGCGGCCCGCCAGGCCAAGGTCTGGCAGCTGAACTTCGGCTTTGCCGATTCCATCGCGGTCAACCTGCCGAACCGGCTGTTCGAGCGCTCCGACCTGGTCGAGCACATCCACCAATGCGTCAGCGCCTATGGCGTGCCGCACCGTGCCATCCAGCTGGAGATCACCGAGACGGGCCTGATGAAGGACCTGCAGAACGTGATTCCCTCGCTGCACCGGCTCAACGAGGTCGGCGTCGAGATCTCCATCGACGACTTCGGCACCGGCTATTCCTCGCTGGCCTACCTGACCACGCTGCCGATCTCCGAGGTCAAGATCGACCGCAGCTTCGTGCGCGACCTGGGCATCACGCCGCAAAGCTCGGCCGTGGTCACGGCCATCATCGCGCTGGCCCGTTCGCTGGGCCTGCGCGTGATCGCCGAGGGCGTGGAGACGCTGCGCCAGATGGAAGTGCTGCACCGCCTGGGCTGCTCGCTGATGCAGGGCTTCCTGTTCAGCAAGCCGCTGCCACCCGACGAGTTGGAACATTGGTTGGCCCAGACCGTCTTGCCGCGCAAGGCGCCCTGGATTGCCCAGGCCAATCCGGAGTCGGCGGCGCTGGACGCCGCCAGCGAGCTGGCCCGTCCGCTGGGCAAGCGCTGACTGCACCGCATGAAGCAAACGCCGGCCCAGCTCGCCAAGGCAGCCCTGCAGCGCCTGGTGCTCGCCAAGCAGGAGCCAACCCCCGAGAACTACGCCCGTGCCTATGCCGCCGAGGCCGGCGAACCGGCGCCCGGCGAAGCCCTGCCCGAGAAGGCCGAGCGCCTGCTGGGCCGGCTGGTCGGCCTCAGCGCCCATGACGCCCAGGCCCGGCTGGACCTGAACACCGCGATCAAGGAAGGCCGCTGGGACGACGCGCTCAAGCGCGCCGAAAAACTGGCCCAGAGCGAAAGCGCCGGCGCCCAGGCCGAGGCCCTGGCCGGCTTGCTGGAGCGCCTGATACGTGGCCTGGAGCGCGGCGGCCGCTCCTGGACCGTGGCACGCAAGAAAGACGGCGTGCAACGGGTGCTGGAGAGCAATCGAAGCGACCAGCAACGCCTGATTTCGCGGTTGCGCCAGCTGGTGTCCAGCTGGGACAGCGATTCGGCCGGCGGCTCGGTCGACACCGCGGTGGACGAAGAGGAAGGCGGTACGCCCAGCCAGTTCTTCACCGAAGACGAAATGCAGCAGGAGGCGCCGCCGAGCACCCGCAGCGGCGGCCTGGACACGCTGGTGCCTGACAGTGGACGCTGGCCCGACGTGGCCGACACCCTCAACGGCACGGTGCGCCATGCGCTGCGCAGCGAAGATGCCCGCGCCATGCAGCTGTCGGCCGAGCTGGACAAGGCCCAGGCCCGGCTGCGCGAAGGCCGGGTGGACGAGGCCGAGGTCCGCCAGATCGACACCCTGTGCCAGCGCGCGCGGCTGATGCTGGACCACCGCTCCCATCTGTTCGGCCAGATGGGCGGCCTGGTCAAGGAGCTGACCGCCAGCCTGGTGGAACTGGCCGAGGACGATTCCTGGGCCCAGGGCCAGTGCGAGGCCATGAACGACCAGCTGACGCAAGGGCTGTCGGCCCGCGGCGTGCGCTCGGTCGGCGAGCTCTTGCACGGCACACGCGAACGCCAGAAGGCGATCCGCGAGGAGCGCAGCAAGGCGCGCGATTCGCTGAAGTCGCTGATCCACAAGATGCTGGCCGAGCTGGGCGAGCTGGGTCAGCATACCGACCGCTTCCAGGACAGCGTGGGCCGCTATGCCGAGGTCATAGAAAAGGCCGATTCGCTGGAAAGCCTGGCCGGCGTGGTGCGCGAGATGGTCGAGGAAAGCCGCAGCGTCCAGGCCCTGGTCAAGCAGACCCAGAGCCGGCTCAGCGAGGAGCATTCCAAGGCCACCGAGCTGAGCCGCAAGGTCGAGGCGCTGGAAGACGAGCTGCGCCGGCTCTCGGCCGAGGTGCAGACCGACCAGCTGACCAAGATCGCCAACCGCCGCGGCCTGATCGCCAGCTTCGGCACCGAGCAGGCCAAGTTCGAGCGCGAAGGCTCGCAGCTGGCACTGGCCCTGCTCGACATCGACAACTTCAAGAAGCTCAACGACACCCTGGGGCATGCGGCCGGCGACCAGGCCCTGGTCGCGCTGGCCGCCCGCTGCACCGAGCTGCTTCGTCCGGGCGACCTGGTTGCCCGCTACGGTGGCGAAGAGTTCGTGCTGCTGCTGCCGCGCACCCCGATTGAAGAAGCGGTGCAGGTGCTCACGCGGCTGCAGCGTTCGCTGTCGGCCAGCCTGTTCATGCACGAGGGCCAGCAGGTCTTCGTCACCTTCTCGGCCGGCGTCACCCTGTACCGCCGCGGCGAGACGCTGGAGACGGCGCTGGACCGCGCCGACGAGGCGCTCTACCAGGCCAAGCACACCGGCAAGAACCGGGCTTGCGTGGCCGAGTAGCCCGCGCTTTCTTCAGAACTTGAAAGCCAGCCTCAGGCCGCCCCAGTGGCGGCCCTTGACCGTGATGGGCGCGCTGGCCTCCTTCAGGAGCACGAACTTGCCGCCGCCCATGTCGCGGCGGTAGGTCTGCAAAAGGAAGGGCTTCTCGTTGCGGGCCGAGGCCAGGCCGGTGCGGTCGTTGAAGACTCGGCGGTAGCGGCTGTTGGCCGTGTTCCAGACCACGTCGCCGGCGCGCTGCGGTTGGCAGTACTGGCGGTTGTGCGTGGCCACGTAGCCGTTGCGGTCCACGGCGATGCAGAACACCACCTTGTCGCTGAGCTGGAGCATGCGTTCCTGCACCGCCGGGAACAGCTGGTCGGCCAGCTCGACGAAGCCGGTGAGGAATTGGGCCGGCTCGGTGCCCGCGATGGGCCGGTAGCTGGCGTCGAACACCTGGTCGTCACGGATGCGGCCGTCGCGCAAGGCCTGCTCCAGCAGCGACGAGATCTCGCCGGCCGCCTCCTGGGCGGCGCGGATGAAGGGTGAATCCTCGACCTCGACGCCGCTCTGGGCGATCTGCTCGATCAGGGTCTCGGACACGCTGAGGAAGCGGTCGCTGCAGGCGAAGGCCACCTCCAGGTCGGTCATCACGCGCCGGGCTGCGGCGCCGGCGCTGGCCAGGCGGTCGGCCAGGGCTTGCACCGTGGCCTGGCTGGCCTGGGCCGAACGGTCGATGGCCTCGACATCACGCTCCATGTCGGCAAACGCGGCATGAATGCCCGCGCCCTTGGCCTGCGATGAGCGGCCACCGTCATTGCTCAGCTCGCGGCTGAAGGCATCGATGCGGGCGTCCAGCGTCGCCACCGTGGTCACGATGGCCTTGGCCGACTGCTCGACCTGGGCGGCCAGGTCCTTGACCGCATCGGCCACCACGCCGAAACCGCGGCCGGCCTCGCCGGCCCGCTTGGCCTCGACCGAGGCATTGAAGGCGACCAGGCGGGTCTGCAAGGCAATCTTGGTGATCTGGCCCGCGGCGTCCTCGACCTGCTTGAGGTTCTGCACGATGCCACCGACCTCGCCGGCAATGCGGCCCAGGGCCTCGCGCGAATGTTCGACCGCGCCGCGCGTCAACTGGGTGGACTGGCTGATCTCGGCCTGCGAACGCTGCACCTGGCCCAGCTCGGCGGCCAGGGCGCTCATGGTTTCGTCCTGGGCCTGCACCGCCTTGCGGGTGTCTTCGAGCACGCCGCGCACCTCGGCCGCATCGCGGCCCACGGTGGACACCGTGTGCGAAAGGGTCTGGATGGTCTCTAGCGGTCCCCGGCCGGCCGGCTCGGTCCGCGACGGCGCCGGATAGGCGCTGCTGCGCTTGCTGAACATGCGGCTGTCTCCACGACGCGGCTCTTGGCGGCCGCCGCGAATCAGCTTAGCAGTTACCAGTCGCGCAGCTTGACCCGAAGTCGCGCAATCGCCTGGCTGTGTAGCTGGCAGACACGCGACTCCGTCACCTTGAGCACGGCGGCGATCTCTTTCAGGTTCATGTCATGTTCGTAGTACATGGACATGACGAAACCTTCGCGCTCGGGCAGGTTCTTGATGGCACCGACCAGGGCCTCGCGCATGCGATGGTCCTGCAGCATGGCCATGGGGTTGGCGGCCTCGTCGGCCACATGGCGGTCCAGGTAGTCGTCGTCGCCGTCGTCGCCGGACATGTCTTCAAGGTAGACCAGCTGGGTGCCGCGCACCTTGCCGAGCAGCTCCTGGTAGTCCGGCAGGCTCAGGCCCATCTCGACGGCAATCTCACTCTCGTGCGGGGCGCGGCCCAGGCGCTGTTCCAGCTTGTGGACCGCGGATTCGATCTCGCGCTGCTGGCGGCGGGTACCGCGGCTCATCCAGTCGCCGCCGCGCAACTCGTCCAGCATGGCGCCGCGGATGCGCTGGGTGGCAAAGGTCTCGAACTGCACGCCCTGGGAGATGTCGAAGCGGGAGAGCGCGTCGGTCAGGCCGATCAGGCCGACCTGGATCAGGTCGTCCAGCTCCACATTGGCCGGCAGCTTGGCAATCATCTGATGGGCCAGGCGACGGACCAGCGGGCTGTACTGCTTCAGCATCGCGGTGGTCTCAAGGCGGCCCTTGGCGGTGTACATCGTCTTCTCCTGCGTACTCACAGCGACGCCACCGGGGTGGCGCGCCTCGGCTGGCGCACGATGGGGCGCAGCGGCTCCGCGTCGGCCGAGGCCTCAAGCATCGCTCCAGGCGGCGCGGCGATCAAGAGTTCACGGGCCAGAAAGCGCATTTCCGCGGACATTGGCACACTGGCGCGCTGGCGCGGGTCCAGGCAGGCCCAGTCGCGCAGCACCGCGCCCAGGAATCCATCTGCGCAGGAGCTGATCTGCTGGGCGATTCTTTCCGACAGGCGCAGCTGCGGCGGTGCGGCCAGCAGCAGGCTGTAGACCATCAGGCCGGCCCGCTGGGCCAGCCATTTCATGCCGGCATAGGCATGGGTGACGCTTTGCGGGTCGGTGTCGGCCAGCAGCACCGGCCGCAGCTCGCGCGAGGCGACCACCCGGGCCAGCTCGGCGGCCGGGGCATGCAGCAGCACCACGTCGGCCTGCGGGCAGGCCTCGGCCACCGCCTCCAAGAACTGGGCCGCCGAGCCATTGGCATTGATGTAACGCATGGGCAGGCCGCGGGCCGCCAGATACGACACCGCGCCAGACAGACGCTCTATGCAGGCCGACAGGTCCACCGCCGCCAGCTCGTTGGCGGCCGGCGACATCTCGCCAGCATCCACCACCAGAGTATGCAGGCCCAGCTCTGAGAAGGCGGCGCACAGGCCTTCCAGCAAGGCGCCCGAACCCACCACATGAGGATTCGAGAGCACCGGCACGAAGCGCATCTGCGAGCCGGCGAACAGGCGTCGCAGGCCGTCGGCCTGGTCCAGCGGTCGCTGCTGCTTCGGGGACGGTTGGCGTTCGTGCATCGGGTGCCCTGGCGTCTGGAGGTTGCGGTTCAGCAGTTGCCCATGGGCTGGGCCATTTCCATGGCCGGGCCGCCGGCGAAGATCAGGTTCACGTCGGAGGCGTCCATCCGCCAGGCCGGTGCGGCCACGCTGCGCAGCGCGCGCTGCACCAGGGCCGGAGCGGTCAGGCGGTGCCAGTCCTCGGGCACGCGCTGGCCGTTGGTGACGGCGAGCACGCGCAGGCGGTGGCGGATCATGGTGTCAAGGGCCGGCGCCAGGCGTACGGCTTCGTCGATCTTGCTCAGCACGATGCCGTAGGCCTCGCTGCCCTTCCAGGCGCTGACCACGTCGTCGATGGTCTCGCCCTGCTGGGCGGCATTGACCACCAGCAGCTTGCGGATACTCGGATGCTTGAGCATGTCCAGCAGCTCGGCCGTGCGGCTGTCGCGCTGGGCCATGCCGGCGGTGTCGATCAGCACCATCTTCTTGTTGGCCAGCAGCTCCAGCAGGTCTTCCAGCGAAGCGCGGTCATGGGCGGTATGCACCGGCACGCCGAGGATGCGGCCATAGGCGCGCAGCTGCTCATGGGCGCCGACCCGGTAGGCATCCAAGGTGATCAGGCCCAGGTGGGCGGCGCCGAAGCGGGTGGCAAAGGCGGCGGCAATCTTGGCCGTGGTCGTGGTCTTGCCCACGCCGGTCGAGCCTATCAGGGCGAATACGCCGCCCTGCTCTTCCAGGGCCGGCGAATGCTCATCGGTCTGCAGATTGCGGGACAGCACATTGGCAGCCCAGGTGCTTTCGTCCGGGCTGTGGTGCTCGGCCGGCAGGCCTTCGACCAGCTTGCGCACCAGGGCCGGCGAGAAGCCGACCTCGAGCAGCTTCTGGGTCAGCTGGGCCTGGGCCGGCTGGCGCTGCAGCTTTTCCATGAACGCCAGGGCGCCGAAGCGCTCCTCGATCAGGCCCTTCATGGAGCGCAGCTCGTTGAGCATGTCCTGCTGCTCGCGGCGGCCGCGGCCCAGGTCGCGCTCGGCCAGCGTGGGAATGGCGGGCGGCTCGATGCGGATCTCGTCGCGCAGCACCGGCGGCGTGATGCGGCGCGGTGCCGGCTCGGGCATGGGCTCGGGCTGCACGGCGCGGCGCGGCTGCATGGCCTTGAGGGCCGCCTCGGCGCGGGCACGGCGGGCGTGCTGCATCGAGGTCACCGATTCGTCTTCATCACGAGCCGGCATCGCCATGGCCGGCGGTGCCGGCGGCAGCACCGGGTCGGGCTGGCCGTTCAGCTCGGCCTGGCGGCGCTTGAGCATGCGCTCGCGCACATAGTCCTGGAAGGACAGCGTGCTCATGGCCAGGGTCTGCACATCCTGGCCGACCTCGCCGCCGGCAAAGCCGGGCTCGACGCGCGACCGGGCGCGCAGGCCGCCGGTTTCAGCCGGACGGGCCTGCACGCGGCTGGGCGAGCGCGGCTCGGCGCGCGGGGCGCTGGCAGCGGCACGTTCGATCTGGTCCATGCCTTCGGGCGCCATGGCCAGCACCTCGACGCCGCCGGCGCAAGGCTTGTTGGACAGCACCACGGCTTCGTCACCAAAGGCCTGGCGAACCAGGGTCAATGCCTCGCGGGACGTACGGGCAGTAAAGCGCTTCACATTCATGCCGTACCTCCAATGATCGAGCCAATGCGGATGGAATGGGTTTCAGGAATCTCGCTGTGCCCCAGCACCTTGAGCCGCGGCGCGGCGCGGCGCAGCAAACGGGCCATGGGGGCGCGGATCAAGTCGGGCACCAGCAGGCAGGCGGGCACGCCGCGGTCTTCCTGGCTTTGCATGGTGTCGGCGGCGCTGCGGGCCAGGGTGTCGGCCACGCCGGGGTCCAGGGCCGCACCATGCGGGGAATTCAGGGCTTGGGTGACCAGGCGTTCCAGCTCGGGCTCCAGCGCGATCACGTCCAGTTCCTTCACCGGGCCGTAGATCTGCTGGACGATGGCCGGCGAGATATGGACGCGGATGCGGCGGGCCAGCTCGATGGGGTCGGTGGTCAGCGGGGCGTTCTCCGCGATGGCCTCGACGATGGAGCGCATGTCACGGATGTGCACGCCCTCGTCCAGCAGGAGCTGGAGCACTTTTTGCAGTGTGGCGATGCCGACCATCTTGGGTATCACGTCTTCAATCAACTGGGGCGCTTGCTTGGTCAGATGCTCAACCAGTTGCTGGGTCTCGGTGCGGCCCAGCAGCTTGGCCGCGTGCACTTGCATCAAGTGTGAAAGATGGGTGGCAATGACGGTCGAGCAATCAACGACGGTAAATCCGGCCAATTGGGCAGCGTCGCGCTGGCGCTCGTCGATCCAGACAGCGGGCAGGCCGAAGGCGGGGTCGGTGGTCTGGGTGCCGATCAGCTTCTGCGTCGCATGGCCGGGATTGATCGCCAGCCACATGCCCGGGAAGGCCTCGGCCTCGCCGACCACGGCGCCGCGCAGGCTCAGACGGTACTGGCTGGGCCGCAGCTCCAGGTTGTCGCGGATATGGACCGAGGGCGGCAGGAAGCCGACCTCCTGGGCGAACTTGCGCCGCACGCCCTTGATGCGCGACAGCAGATCGCCTTCGCGGGTCTTGTCGACCAGCTGGATCAGGCGGTAGCCCACCTCCAGGCCCAGCACGTCCACCGGCACTAGGTCTTCCCAGCTGGCCTCGCCACCGGGTTCGGTGGTGGCAGGCGGCGGCGCGGCGGCCGCAGCGGCCGCCGCGGCCACGGCCTCCTGCTGCTTGCCGCGCATCCACCAGGCCAGATAGCCCGCGCCCGAGGCGATCAGCAGGAAGACCACATGCGGCATGCCGGGGATCAGGCCCAGCGCGCCGATCACGCCGGCGGTGATGGCCATGGACTTGGGCGAGCCGAAGACCTGGCGGCCGATCTGCGAGCCAATGTCCTTGTCCTTGCCGACACGCGACACCACCATCGCGGCCGAGACCGAGATCAAGAGCGCCGGCACCTGGGCGACCAGGGCGTCGCCGACGGCCAGCAGGATGTAGCTGTCGGCGGCCTGGCCGGCCGACAGGCCATGCTGGGCCACGCCGATGATGAAGCCGCCGATGATGTTGATGAACAGGATCAGGATGCCGGCCACGGCATCGCCGCGCACGAACTTGCTGGCACCGTCCATGGAACCGAAGAAGTCGGCTTCATCGCCCAGCTCGGCGCGGCGGCGCTTGGCTTCCTTCTCGTCGATCAGGCCGGCGTTCAGGTCGGCGTCCACCGCCATCTGCTTGCCGGGCATGGCGTCCAGGGTGAAGCGCGCGCCGACCTCGGCGATGCGCTCCGCACCCTTGGTGACCACGATGAAGTTGATCACCACCAGGATGGCGAACACGATCAGGCCGACCGCGAAATTGCCGCCGATCAGGAAATGGCCGAAAGACTCGATCACCTTGCCGGCCGCGCCGGTGCCGGTGTGGCCCTGCAGCAGCACGACGCGCGTCGAGGCCACGTTCAGCGACAGGCGCATCAGCGTGGTCAGCAGCAGCACCGAGGGGAAGGCCGCGAAGTCCAGCGGCTTGATCATGTGCGAGGCCACCATCATCACCATGACGGCCATGGCGATGTTGAAGGTGAACAGCAGGTCCAGCGCGAACGGCGGCAGCGGCAGCACCATCATCGCCAGCACCAGCAAGACGGCGATGGGGGCTCCCAGCGCGCGCAGGACGGCCGCACGCGGGCCCAGCAGGGCTTGCAGACGCTGCATCAGCGGATTCATTCCTCAGCCTCCTCGTCGGCCATCGCGACGGGCTTGTTGTGCGGATCGAGCTCGGCCGGCACCGCCGGATCGGGCTGCACTGGCATGGCACCCCGGCCGGCCAGCGCGGCCTTGAGCTGGTAGACATAGGCCAGCACATGGGCCACGGCGGCGAACAGGGCGGCCGGTATTTCCTTGTCCAGCTGCGAATGCGCGTATAGGGCACGGGCCAGCACGGGCGACTGCAGCACCGGCACCTTGGCGTCCTTGGCGAGGTCGCGGATCTTCATGGCCAGCAGGTCGGCGCCCTTGGCCACCACGATGGGCGCGCCCATGCGAATCTCGTCGTACTTCAGCGCCACCGCATAGTGGGTCGGGTTCATCACGACCAGGTCGGCCTTGGGCACGGCCGCCAGCATGCGGCGCTTGGCAATCTCGCGCATGCGGGCGCGGACCTTGGCCTTGATCTCGACGTTGCCCTCGACCTCCTTCATTTCCTGCTTCGCTTCCTGGCGCGACATCTTCAAGCGCTTGAGGTAGAGGAAACGCTGCAGCGGCACATCGATGACGGCGAACAGGGCCAGGGCCAGTCCCAACAAAGCCAGGCCGGACATCAGCTGGCGGCCGGCGTAGCTGAGCGCGGCCGGCAGCGGCACGGACATGATGCCCACGTAGGCCGCCATGCGGTCCTTCAGCACCACGGCGCCGACGGTGCCCAGCACCAGGGCCAGCAGCACCGCCTTGAGCGCCTGGCCCAGGCCCTGCCACTGGACCAGGCGGGCAAAGCCGCTGACCGGGTCCAGGTGCGAGAAGCGCGGCGCCAGCGGCTTGAAGGTCAGGTTCCAGCCGCCGCTGGCCAGGTTGGCCGCCACGGCCACCAGCATCAGCAGTGCGCCCATGGGCAGCACGAACATCATCAGCCGGCCGGTCATCTGGCCCAGGCGCTCGCCCAGCACGCCGGGGCGGGCGAGCAACTGGGCGTCGAAGCTCAGGCCGTCGCGCAACAGCTGCTGGGTCCAGTCGCTGAGCATGGGGGCTGCGGCTGACAGCATGGCCCCGGCCGCCAGCAGCATGGCGAAATGCGCCAGGTCGCGTGAGCGCGGCACTTGGCCCTCGGCCCTCGATCTCTCGATCTTTTTGGCTGAGGCGGGAAGGTTGCGGTCCTGTGCGTCGAAGTCGGCCATGGCGGGGTCGGGCGCCCGTGGAGCGCCGTCCCGTCATTGTTGGACGCGAGGGGTGGAAACTTAAGCCGGATAAGGCCGGCAAACAGGCCTGTCTTTCGGCCCTGTCTTCATGACAAAGGGCTGCGGCCTCCCGGCAGCAGCCCCTTCATGGAATCCCGGAGCTTCAGAAGCCCAGGCTGGCCAGCAGGTCGTCGACCTCGCCCTGGTTGGCCACCACATCGGTGCGGCCTTCCGGGTTCACGACCGGGCCCTGCAGGATGTTGGGGTCGACCTTTTCGCGCTGGTCCGGCGGCACGACCTGGACCAGCAGCTTCACCAGGCTGTCTTCCAGGTCGTTGGCCAGGGTCACGACCTTGGCGACCACCTGGCCGGTCAGGTCATGGAAGTCCTGCGACAGCATGATGTCGGTCAGGTGCTGGTCGATGTGGGCGGTGGAATCCTCGACCTGCTTGACGAAGTTGAACACCGCGCCGCTGGCAACGGCCTTGACCGGGTCGGCCGTGATGGCCTTGGCCATCTCGGTGGTGGCGGCCGAGATGCGCGCATGCTCGACCTTGGCCTGGTCGACCGAGTTCAGCACCTTGTTGGCGGCTTCGGCGGTCTTGTTGGCGATGTAGGTGAGCCGGCTGCGGGCGTCGGGCAGGCCGTCGGTGGCGGTTTGCAGCTTGGGCATCACGCCCAGCTGCTGCATGGTGTCGTGCAGCACCCGGGTGATGGTGCCGAGCTGCTGGAACACCTCCGGCGAGACCATCAGGGCCTCGTTGCCCTTGGCCAGGTTGTCGAAATGATCGGCTTGTTGCATGGTCTGGGCCTCCTCTTTCTCAAGCGGCGGCGGCCAGCTTCTGCATGATCTTCTGGACCTTTTCCTCGAGCGTCGCCTTGGTGAAAGGCTTGACGATGTAGCCGGCGGCGCCGCTCTGGGCGGCCAGCACGATGTCTTCCTTGCGGGCTTCAGCGGTCACCATCAGCACCGGCAGGTGCTTGAGGTTGGCGTCTTCCTTGATCGCCTTGAGCAGCTCGAAGCCGGTCATGTTCGGCATGTTGATGTCGCTGACCACGAAATCGAACTTGGACTGCTTGAGCATGTTCAAGGCTTCGACGCCATCTTCGGCTTCTTCGCAATTGTTGTAGCCGATCTCCTTGAGCAGGCCGCGCACGATGCGGCGCATGGTGGAGAAGTCGTCAACGACCAAGAATCTCATTTCAGTGCTCATGGCATTCCTCGCAAGGGCTTAACGGCTTTATCGGGGCTTGGGCGCCGAACTTGTTGAAACATTTTCACTCGCTTGTCCGGGCCCCGGGGCACTTTCGTCATCGATATCGGGAAGATTTTTCAAAACCGCGTCTTCTGCATCGCGGTTCATCACGATGATACTGATGCGCCGATTGGCCGGGCTGCGTGGATCCTGCGTGTCCAGCAGCTTGCTCGAGGCCAGGCCCTGGACGCGCAGCATGCGCTCCTCGGCCAGGCCGCCGGCCACCATCTCGCGCCGCGAGGCATTGGCGCGATCGGCCGACAACTCCCAGTTGCTGTAGCCCTTGTCCCCCCCCGGGAAAGGCGTGGCATCGGTATGGCCCTCGATGGTCAGCCGGTTCGGCACCTCGGTCAGCACATTGCCGAGTTCGCGCAGCAGGTCGCGCATATAAGGCTTGAGCACAGCGCTGCCGCTGTCGAACATGGGCCGGTTGTTCTCGTCCACGATCTGGATGCGCAGACCGTCCTTGGTCATGTCCAGACGGATCTGGCCACCCAGGTTGGCCAGCCTAGGGTTTTCCTTTAGAACATCCTCGACCTTGGCCTTGAGCTCCTGCAGGCGCGTGCGCTCGGCGCGGCGCTGCTCTTCCTTGAGCGCGCGCAGGTTGATGGTCGAGCGCTTGCTCTCGACCTCGCCTTCCTTGACCTGGCCGGACTGGCGGGTCAGGTCCTTGCCACCACCCTTGATCACATGCGAGGCATCGCCCGAACCGGAGCCGCCTGCCAGGGCGACCTTGAGCGGCGACTGGAAGTAGTCGGCAATGCCCTTCTTGTCGCCCTCGGTCGTGGAGCCGAGCAGCCACATCAGCAGGAAGAAGGCCATCATGGCCGTCACGAAGTCGGCGTAGGCAATCTTCCAGGCGCCACCATGGGCGGCATGGCCGCCCTTCTTGACGCGCTTGATGATGATGGGTTGGAGCTTCTTGGCGTCACCAGCCATGGCTAGCCTCTCACTTCTTCTTCACGTGGCCTTCGAGCTCCGCGAAGGTGGGCCTCTCGGTGGAGTACAGCACCTTGCGGCCGAATTCGATGGCCACCTGCGGCGCATAGCCCTGCATCGAGGCCAGCAGCGTGGTCTTGATGCACTGCAGCTCCTTGCCGTTCTCGTCCACCTTGGCCTCGAGCAGGCCGGCCAGCGGCTCGGCGAAGGCATAGGCCAGCAGAATGCCCAGGAAGGTACCGACCAGGGCCGAGCCGATCATGCCGCCCAGCACGGCCGGCGGCTGGCCGACCGAGCCCATGGTGTTCACCACCCCCAGCACGGCGGCCACGATGCCGAAGGCCGGCAGGCCACCGGCCAGGCGCTGGATCGCCTGCACGGCCGCATGGGCCTCGTGGTGATGGGTGTCGATCTCGCTGTCCATCAGCGACTCAATCTCGTGCGCGTTCAGATTGCCCGAGACCATCATGCGCAGGTAGTCGGTGATGAACTCGGCGACATGGTGGTCGTTGCCGACGACCGGGTATTTCTGGAACAGCGGCGAGCTGTGCGGATCCTCGACGTCCTTTTCGATGGACATCAGGCCTTCCTTGCGGGCCTTCTGCAGGATGTCGTAGAGCAGGGCCAGCAGCTCCATGTAGCGGGCCTTGGTGTACTTGCTGCCCTTGAAGCATTCGCCCAGGCCCTTCATCGTGGCCTTCATGACCTTGGGCGGGTTGGTGGCCAGCATCGCGCCGATGGCGGCGCCGAAGATGGTGGTCATCTCGAACGGCAGCGCATGCAGCACCACGCCGATATTGCCTCCGTGGGCGATGAACACCCCGAAGATGCAGGCCATGGCAAGCAGCCAACCGATGATGACAAACATGGGCGTTTTCTACCTGGAAAGCAGCGGACGACAGGCAGCCACCTTCCGAGGCGGTGCCGGCTTAGCGATCATTTCGGCGCAAAGCTGGATGACTTGAGCACGGGGGCCTCGGAGCAGCCACCCCTGCATCATGGCAGGACTTTGGCCGCTGCCTGACCCAGCCGATGTTCAGCCGATGCGATAGACCCACAGTCGGCGGCCATCCAGCAGTTCCAGCGATCGATGCGGCCGGCGCCCCGCCACCTCGAAGTCCAGGCTGACCAGCCAGGCCCCAGGCTTCAACTCCGTGGCCGCCTTGGTCCAGGCGCGCTCCATGCTCTCGGGCCGCTGGAACAGATAGACCACGCGGTAGACCGACCAGTCGGCCGCCCACATATCGCCCTGGCGGACCTCGGCCCAGTGGCAGCGCAGACGCACCAGCAGCGCAAGCAGACGACTCCATTCGATGCCATCCAGCCTGGCCTCCGGATAGACCCGATGCAGCTCGATCAGCCCGGCGCCCAGGCCGCAGCCCGCATCCAGCACCCGCTCGTCCGGCTGCAGGGGCACGACGGCCGGCAGCTCTTCAAGCGCGCCGACCGGCGTAGGGAACAACGGCGCATCGCGCCAGCTGCCCTGCGGATAGGCCAGCAGCAAGAGGCCCAGCGGCAGCAACCAGGCCCAGGCCGGCAAGGCGCCCTGCCCTGCAGCGGCCAGCAATGACAGCGGAAAGCCGGCCGCAATGATCAGCCGGCGCCAGCGCCTGGCATGAGGCCAGGCCAGCAGCAGGCCCAGGCCACTAGCGGCGGCCAGCGCGATGAACGGGCCGGCCAGCGGCTGAAGCACGAAGTACAAAAACCAGCAGGCCGCCCAGCTTGCGAGGGCGGCCAGCGGCCAGATCAGGGTGGAGCTCAAGCGTCAATGCATCTGGATGGCGCCAGTGGAGCGGCCCTTGCCCGCCCGCGCCGGCGGGTTGCACAGTCCGCACACATAGTGCCTCGCCACCTCGTGCGGATGCGTCACGAAGTGTCCGCTGCACTTGCTGCACTTGGTCATGGTCAGCATGCCGTTGTCCACGAACTTCACCAGCCGCCACGCCCGCGTCACCGACAGCAGCTCTTCCAGCGACTGCGCCTTCACCTGCTCCTGGTACAGCTGGTAGGCCTTGATCACCGTGTCGATCTCGTCCAGCTCCGCCACCTTGTTCAGGTACTCGTGGATGTTCAGGAACAGGCTGGCGTGGATGTTCGGCTGCCAGGTCATGAACCAGTCCGTCGAGAACGGCAGCTGGCCCTTGCTCGGGCTCTTGCCCGAGACTTCCTTGTACAGCCGCAGCAGCCGCTCGTAGCTCAGGTCCGTCTCCGACTCCAGCACTTGCAGCCGCGCCCCCAGGTTGATCAGCGTCACCGCACGTTCGATCTGGCGGGCTTCGGTCAGGATGCTCTTCTGGCGCATGTCTGATTCTCCTGATCAGGCGGCTTCTTGATGACGGCCAGCCATCAGGATGCTGGCGTGCAAGCGAGACACTTGGTCGTTCGCCGCCGTCTTGCCGTGGCTCGTGAGCAGGCCCCACACCAGGTCGTCGTCCATGCGGAAGCGGCACAGCAAGGTGTTGCCGCTGGCGATCTTCATGATCTGCGCCGGCGACAGCGTGCTGATCAGGGTCGCCGTCTCTTCCGAGATGCCCAGCCGGTACAGCGCCTGCTCGCGATCCGAGCGGATCAGCGTCTGCGCCAGCATCAGGTAGTTCAGATTCGCTTCGCGGATCTCGGCAAGGACTTGTTCAGTGTTCATGGCGGCGGCTCCTGCCGGCTTGATGTCTTGGAGCTCATTGTGAAGAGCCGAACTGCCCCTTCAAATCAGCCCAGTTCCAGCCTTGCTGTCACCGCCTTCGCCGGCCTTTTGTCAGGCGAATTCCTACAGCACCGTCCAGATGTCACGGATGGCCGGGGGCAGGATAGGCGAGCCGCAGCTCGGCTGCCAACTCTGCACGGCCCGTTCCCTCCATCACGAGGGCCAGGTTGTGGGCCGCCAGGAAGCTGCCGCGGCCGGCCACGGCGCCTGGCTGTTCAGGGCGTTCGCCCAGCTCCAGGCAACGGGTCCAGGCCTGCTCGATCATGGGCAGCAGGTCCTCGGCCCGTGCGGGCTCGTCGGCCGCCAGGTCCAGCAGCAGATCGCCCAGCACGAAGAAGAAGTCCGGCGAATCCGCGCAACGAGCCAGCTGCGATTCGGCCAGCGGCATGGCCCGTTCATGACGCTTGAGCTTCTTGAGCGCGAACAGCCAGCGTGTCATCAGCTCCGGCCACCAGGACTGGTCCTCGGCGCCAGGCAGGGCTGCGGCCCGGGCGAACGCCGCGGCCGCTTCGGCGAAGTCTTCATAGACATCGGCATCCTTGCCCAGCTGGTAATGCAGATAGGCATCGTCCGGTGCGGCGGCCAGGGCCTTCTCGAGCAGTTGGCGGTTGCGCCCTCGCTTGGCCTCCAGTCGATCAGGCAGATAGCCGTCATGGCCGACCACGATGTCCAGCGCCCGGACCGGCAGCTGGTGCTGCGGCTGCTCGTGGATGCTGCCGGCATAGCGCACCGAGCCCGGCAAGACCCGGCTGAGCCGACCCTGACCCTGGCGCAGCTCGCCATCGAAGAACTGGTCCCTCAGCTCGACGCTGGCGACGAAATCCGGCTTCAGCTTGCGCAAGGCACTCAGCGCCTCGCCGCCCGAGATCAGCCATTCGTCGGCGTCCAGCACGAGGTGCCAGTCGGCGCCAGCCAGATCCAGGGCCCGGTTGCGGGCCACCGAGAAATCGTCGATCCAGGTGAAGTGCTCGACCCGCGCGCCGCAAGCGGCCGCCAGGGCCGCCGTGGCATCGGTCGATCCCGTGTCCAGCACCAGCATGCGGTCGACGAACGGCGCCACGCTACGCAAAAGCCGCTCGATACGAGCGGCTTCGTTACGGGCGATGACGACCAGGCAGGTGCTGTACATCAGTACCGCCCGGCCGCCCGAAGGGACTGATGCGCCCCCTCGGGGGGCAGCGAGCTTGTCGAGCGTGGGGGCTTCATTTCGCTCAATGCATCTGTATGGCGCCACTGGAGCGGCCCTTGCCCGCCCGCGCCGGCGGATTGCACAGCCCGCACACATAGTGCCTCGCCACCTCGTGCGGATGAGTCACGAAATGCCCCGAGCACTTGCTGCACTTGGTCATGGTCAGCATGCCGTTGTCCACGAACTTCACCAGCCGCCACGCCCGCGTCACCGACAGCAGCTCTTCCAGCGACTGCGCCTTCACCTGCTCCTGGTACAGCTGGTAGGCCTTGATCACCGTGTCGATCTCGTCCAGCTCCGCCACCTTGTTCAGGTACTCGTGGATGTTCAGGAACAGGCTGGCGTGGATGTTCGGCTGCCAGGTCATGAACCAGTCCGTCGAGAACGGCAACTGGCCCTTGCTCGGGCTCTTGCCCGAGACTTCCTTGTACAGGCGCAGCAGCCGCTCGTAGCTCAGGTCCGTCTCCGACTCCAGCACTTGCAGCCGCGCCCCCAAGTTGATCAGCGTCACCGCACGTTCGATCTGGCGGGCTTCGGTCAGGATGCTCTTCTGGCGCATGTCTGATTCTCCTGATCAGGCGGCTTCTTGATGACGGCCGGCCATCAGGATCGAAGCGTGCAGACGCGAGACCTGATCGTTCGCCGCCGTCTTGCCGTGGCTCGTGAGCAGGCCCCACACCAGGTCGTCGTCCATGCGGAAGCGGCACAGCAAGGTGTTGCCGCTGGCGATCTTCATGATCTGCGCCGGTGACAGCGTGCTGATCAGGGTCGCCGTCTCTTCCGAGATGCCCAGCCGGTACAGCGCCTGCTCGCGATCCGAGCGGATCAGCGTCTGTGCCAGCATCAGGTAGTTCAGATTCGCTTCGCGGATCTCGGCGAGGACTTGTTCGGTGTTCATGGCGGCGGCTCCTGCTGGCTTGATGTCTTGGAGCTCATTGTGAAGAGCCGAACTGCCCCTTCAAATCAGCCCAGTTCCAGCCTTGCTGTCACCGCCTTCGCCGGCCTTTTGTCAGGCGAATTCCTACAGCACCGTCGAGATTTCACGAACTGCCGGGTACGCCGGGCGCGCCGCGCACCGGCCAGTCCTCGGGCAGACCGCCGAAATCGGCCCGCAGCAGGCGCACCTTGTTGCGCTCATGGGGCGTGGTCTCGATCTTGCGCAGCACGACGCGCATGAAAGAAGCGAAGTCCTGCTCGCAGGGCTGGACCTGCTCGTCCAGCCAGGTGAATTCGATCAGCTCGAAGCGGTGCTCGAACCAGCCCAGGTACCAGAACCAGTCGCAGTAGTAGCGCCAGCTGTGCTCGTTCATGGCTCGCACATGGGTCGGGTCCTGCCAGGCGGCCGGCGCCTTCTCGTAAGGCACCTCGATCTCGGCCTCGCCACCGAGCTGCAGCAGGTTCAGCAGATTGCCCATCAGCTGCGGCAGGTCGCCCACATGCTCCAGCACATTGTTGGCGTAGACGATTTCCAGCTGGCCAGCTTCCAGAGACAGCTCGCCAGCGAGCGCGCTGTGCGCCCGCAGCGGCAAATCCAGCGGCCGGGCCAGGTCCAGCAGCAGATCCGGCTGGGCCGACTCCAGGATGTCGACATTCAGGAAGCCCGGCTTGTAGTCCTTGCCCGAGCCCAGGTTGAGCCAGACCGGTCGCCAGACCTCGGCCGCGCGCGCCGGCAGGGCCTGCTCCAGATGCTGGAGTGCCAGGCGGTAGTCGTCGAGCGGGTCGGCCGCCACGAAGTGCTGCAGCTGCTTACGGCTCTGCGCATAGAACTCGTCCTTGCCGAAGCGATGGGCGAAGAAGTCGGCCAGGCTGGCCTCGTCCACCCAGTGAACCGCGTCCTCGAAGGATGCATGCGGCCGGGTTGCCGGTCCGCGCTCGGCGATCACCGGCGTGCCCAGCGACAGGCAATGCGCCACCCGCGTCTGCTCGAAGCGGCTGCTGGCGTAGTAGTGGGCATTGAAGACCGCCTTGGACAGGCGGATGTAGTCATCGCGCTCCGGCCCGTAAAGCGGCGAGTCGAATTGCGCCACCTGCACGCCCTGGGCCTCGATGCGGGCCAGCATGCGGGCGCGGCGCTCGTTCAGGATGCCGAAGAAGAGCAGGTCGAACGGCCGCTGCTCCAGCGGCATCGGTTCGATGTCAGCCAGGTACGGGGCGTGCAGCAAGGGCAGCAGCGGTGCGTCCGGCTGGCCGTAGGCGGTGCGGTTGTCGCCGTCGTACTCCAGCACGCAGTTCGTGCGCAGCAGCTCCAGGTAGGCGGGTGCCAGCTGGGCACCGCCCTCACCCAGTTGCTCCAGGTTGACGAAGGCGCAGCGGTATCGCTTCAGCAGTTCGGCATCGAAACCCAGGTGGGCGCCGAACACGATATTGATGGCGTCATGCCGCAGCCGGTTCTTTCCCAGGCTGAGCTCAGCCCCGAGGCGACGGAACTGGTAACGGAAATAGCGCGCCTGGTCCAGGAAACCGAGCGCATGGAGGTCTCCTGCCGGCTGCAGGATGCAGAGGTGCAGGCGGCTCAAGCTGGAATCCGGGGTTCAGGGAGCGCTGGGGCGGCCGACCTCGGCCAGCTCCTTGATCATCAGCTGCACCGCGGCGGGCACGCTGGCCGGTGTTGCGGTTTCCAGGCGGGCCAGCTCGGTCTGGGCCAGCACCAGCAGCTCGGGCGCTTCCGACACCAGGCTGTTCAGGGCCGGACCATGGGTCAGCTTCTGCAGCTGCGCGCGGGCCTCGATGGTTTCACCCAGGCCGGACAACGCAAAGCCGAGGGCATAGAGGCTGGGCCCGTGGAAGGGCGAGATCTCCAGCGCCTTGCGGGCTTGCGACACGGCATGCTGCAGCTCGCCGGCGCTGAGCAACAGGGCGGCCATGTCGCTGAGCAGCTCATGGCTCTTGGGTTCTTGCTGCAGCGCGGCATGGAGCAGGTCCAGGCCATGGCCCAGCCGTCCCTGGCTGGCTTCGGCAAAGGCGGCGTTGCGAGCGGCGGCCAGCAGCATGGCGGCCTCCTCACGGATTTCGGGGCTCAGCTGCGGTTCGGCAGCGGCCAGTGGCGTCTTGCGTGCGTGCATTGAAATCTCCATTCAAGAGTGAATCGAGGCCTCAGCCGAACAAGATTCCAAAACAGGCGCGAGTGCGCGCGTATCGGCCACGATGGAACAAACTTTAGGCAGACCCGAACTGCTCATTCGTGAGAAAAGCGCTGCTTCAGCCGGCTTCATCCAAGCCTGTCCAGACCAGGACGAGCCGAAATCCTGTACATGGCGGCGCGCCCCGGGAATCCCGGCCGTGCAGCCTGTTTCAGCATCTCGAACGCTAGACAGAAGGACCCGACCCCCACAGAGCAAGCCCCCCCGCCACGAAGGCGCCCTCACCCGCCAGCCGTCCGCTTCGGCACCCGCTCCTGTTGCACCCCCACGGCGAAGCGATGAACTGGCAGAAAGTCACGGCGCTTTTCGACCGATCCAGCCTATTGACAAACAGCGCTCAAGTTCCGCTTGGCGCTGTCCGATACCCAATCCAACGGGTCTGGAAACAGACGCGTGGTCCGGTGGATAGGCCGTAGGTCGGGCACCCGCGAGGGTGTGCGGCTGGATGGAGGACTTTGCCGGGCGGTATGGAGGTCGCTGGCCGCAAGGCCGGGGACAGCCATGTCTCGAGAGCCCGCAAGGGCGCTCGGTTCACGTCAGCCTTGTTCCGTGGGGGTACGAGGCACGGGTCCTAGCCATTCGTCTAGCAGCTGAAACAGGAGCAAATCATGCCCGCCATCATTAACACCAACATCAACTCGCTGAATTCCCAGCGAAACATTGCGACCTCGCAGGGGGCGCTGGCCACCGCCATGCAGCGGTTGTCCTCGGGTCTGCGCGTCAATTCCGCCAAGGATGACGCCGCCGGCCTGGCGATCGCCGAACGCATGAACACCCAGGTCCGCGGCATGAACGTCGCGGTCCGCAACGCCAACGACGGCATCTCGCTGGCGCAGACGGCCGAAGGCGCACTGTCCAAGGTCGGCGACGCCCTGCAGCGCATGCGCGAACTGGCGGTCCAGGGCCGCAACGCCACCAACACCACCTCCGACCTGGACTCGCTGGGCAAGGAATTCGGTGAGCTGGCCAAGGAAATCACCCGCGTCACCGGCGGCACGACCTTCAACGGCCGCGCCATCCTGGCCGGCGCCTCGGGCACCCAGACCTTCCAGATCGGCGCCAACACGACGGCCAACGACACGGTGGACGTGACCACCAAGGACATGACCGCCGATGCCGACGTGACGGCCGTGACCGGTGCCACCTTCGACAACACGTCGACCTCGGCCTCCCTGGGCACCATCATCGACAACATCGACAAGGCGATCAACACGGTCAACGGTGAGCGCGCCACGCTGGGCGCCTCGCAGAACCGCTTCGACGCCGTGATCTCCAACCTGATGATTTCGGTCGAGAACCAGAGCGCGGCCCGCAGCCGCATCATGGACGCCGACTTCGCCAGCGAGACCGCCAACCTGAGCCGCGCGCAGATCCTGCAGCAGGCCGGCACGGCAATGATCGCCCAGGCGAATCAGATGCCACAGAACGTCCTGTCGCTTCTTCGATGACCCTGGGCCAGCCCCGCTGGCCCTGACAAGCACCGAAATTCAAAGCGCGGATGTAGTCACTCCGCCAGCACAAGCCCCCTGAGAACGCCGCCCGACCCAAGAGGGTCGGGCCGGCGTCGCTATGCAAGAAAGGATTTAAGTCGATCCAGGTGTCGTCGATAACACCTCCAACGGGTCCGAAACGTATCAAGGACTGCGTTGTCCGGTCAGCCGACCGACGATTCGTGCATGCGTCACGAAGGCGTTAGTTCGGATGCGGACGGTGAGGAGGCCATGGCGCAAGCCAGAGCCTGTTGTCGAACCGCTAGAGGCTACGGACAAGGAACCGAAACCTTAGACACCGAAAGGATTGCATCATGCCCGCCATCATCAATACCAACCTGGCATCGCTCAATGCGCAGCGTGCGCAGGCCGCGTCGCAGCTCTCGCTGCAGACCTCGATGCAGCGCCTTTCGTCAGGCCTGCGAGTCAACTCTTCCAAGGACGACGCCGCCGGCCTGGCCATTGCCGAGCGGATGAACACCCAGGTGCGCGGCATGACCGTCGCCATCCGCAATGCCAACGACGGCATCTCGCTGTCGCAAACCGCTGAAGGCGCCCTGTCCAAGGTGGGCGACGCGCTGCAACGCATGCGTGAACTGGCGGTTCAGGGCCGCAACTCCACGAACACGACGACCGACCTGGGCTCGCTGGGCAAGGAGTACGCCGAGCTGTCCAAGGAAATCACCCGCGTGGTCGCCGGCACGACGTTCAACGGCAAGGCCATCCTGGCCGCCGACTCGGGCACCCAGACCTTCCAGATCGGTGCCAACACCACCTCCAACGACGTGGTCGACGTGGTCACCACGGACCTGACGGCCGACGCCACCATCACCGCGGTCACCGGTGCAACCTTCGACGACACCTCGACCGCCGCCTCGCTGGGCACCATCATCAACGACATCGACACCGCGCTGAATTCGGTGAACTCGCAGCGCGCCGTGTTCGGTGCCTCGCAGAACCGCTTTGACGCCGTGATCTCGAACCTGATGGTCTCGGTCGAGAACCAGACCGCCGCCCGCAGCCGCATCATGGACGCCGACTTCGCGTCCGAAACGGCCAACCTCAGCCGCGCCAGCATCCTGCAACAGGCCGGCACCGCAATGATTTCCCAGGCCAACCAGATGCCGCAGCAAGTGCTGCGTCTGCTGCAGTAACAAGGCCAGTTTTCCCCTCGCGCGCGCGAACGCGTGGGCGGGTACGGAAGTCAGGCAAGCATCGGGCAACGACCGCCGGGTCGGGGCCTGGTGCTTCTTTTTTGGCCGTGATTTCCGCGCTTGATCCGGCTTTTGGAAAATTCCGGCACTCGCAGAATTCGTTCATCGGGTAGGTCAAATCCTGCCCGGCGACCCGAATTTGCAGGAGTGCTGAAATGCCCCAAACCATCAACACCAACATCGCCTCGATCAACGCCCAGCGAAATCTGAATTCGTCGCAGGGCTCGCTGGCCGTGGCGATGCAGCGGCTGTCCTCCGGCATGCGGGTCAACTCGGCCAAGGATGACGCCGCCGGCCTGGCCATCGCTGAGCGCATGAACGCTCAGGTGCGAGGCATGAACGTCGCCATCCGCAACGCCAACGACGGCATTTCGCTGGCGCAGACGGCTGAAGGCGCGCTGGCCAAGGTGAGCGACACGCTGCAGCGGATGCGTGAGCTGGCGGTCCAGGCGCGCAACGCGACCAACACCAGCGCCGACCGCGACTCGCTGGGCAAGGAATTCCAGGCTCTGGCCAAGGAAATCGACCGCATCATCCGCGGCACGACCTTCAACGGCAAGACCATCCTGGGCGCCGATGCCGCCACGCCGCAGACCTTCCAGGTCGGCCCCAACACGACGGTCAACGACACCATCGACGTGACCACGGTCGACCTGACGGCCGATCCGACCATCATGGCCATCACCGACCCCACGGTGACCACCATCGACAACACCTCGGACCCGACCACGCTGGGCACGGTGATCGACAACATCGACCTGGCGATCAACACCGCCAGCGAACAGCGTGCCGCCCTGGGTGCGACCCAGAACCGCTTCGAGGCTGTGATCGCCAACCTGCAGATCTCGGTCGAGAACCAGAGCGCCGCTCGCAGCCGTATCATGGACGCCGACTACGCGGCAGAAACCTCGGCCTTGAGCCGGGCCCAGATCCTGCAGCAGGCCGGCAATGCCATGGTGGCCCAGGCCAACCAGCTGCCGCAGCAGGTGCTTTCGCTGCTGCGCAACGGCTGATTTCACGAGCCAGGCAAGAAATTCAGGCCGGTTTGTAAAGCCGGCCTAAAGTTTTTCCGGTGCCGGCCGATGAATGGTTCAGCACCGGCAAATGCCGGGGTTCGCGGCATCCTGCCCGAGGCCCGGCGGCTGGAGATCTGACATGGCAACCATCACTTCGGCAGGCATTGGCAGTGGTCTGGACATTGAGTCCCTGATCACCAAGCTCGTTGCCGCCGAGCGCACTCCCATCACCCAGTTGCAGACCCGGACCGACGGGCTGAAGACGCAGCTGTCGGTGCTGGGCAAGCTGCAAAGCGCGGTGGCCACCATGCGCGACTCGGCTTCCAAGCTGTCGCAGCCGGCCACCTGGCAGGCCAGTCTGCCCTCCTCTTCCGATTCGACCGCCGTCACCGTCAGCGCCGGCAGCGCCACCACGCCGGGCAAGATCGCGGTCTCGGTGTCGCAGCTGGCCGCTTCCCAGACGCTCTCGACCAAGTCCTTCGCCAACAGCACCACGGCCCTGGGCGGCGGTTCGATCACGATAGAGCTGGGCAGCTGGAACGAAGACCAGACCGAGTTCACGACCAAGACCGGCACCACGGCCGTCACCATAGACATCGCCCCGGGCGAGGACCAGCTGACGCAGATCCGCGACAAGATCAACGCGGCCAAGGCCGGTGTCGTGGCCTCGGTGGTCACCGATGCCTCCGGTTCGCGCCTGGTCATCCGCTCGAGCGAAACCGGCCTGACCAATGCCTTCCGCATCAGCGTCAACGACAGCGACGGCAGCCCCGGCGATGACGAAGGCCTGTCCGCCCTGGCCTACGACCCGACGGTCGGCGTCAGCTCCATGGCCCTGAACCTGGCCGCGGCCAATGCCATGGCCGTGCTCAACGGCATGCCCGTGGAGTCCGAGAGCAACACGATGAAGGACGCGATCGACGGCCTCAACATCAGCCTGCTCAAAAAGACCACCGGCGACGTGACGCTGAGCGTGGACCAGGACAAGGAAGGCATCAAGAAGGCCATCAACGAATTCGTCACCAACTACAACGCGGTGGTGACGATGATCCGCGACCAGACCAAGTACGACCAGGCCAACAAGACCGCCGGCGCCCTGCAGGGCGATTCGACCGTCAACGGCCTGCAGCGCCAGCTGCGCAACCTGGCCGGCGCAGGCACGACCCTGTCGGGCAGCAGCAGCCTGACACGCCTGGCCGACCTGGGACTGGATCCCGGCTCCGACGGCCTGCTCAAGGTCAACAGCAGCAAGCTGGACAAGGCGCTGACCAACCTGGACCAGGTCAAGAGCTTCTTCTCCGGCATCGACGCCAGCGACGCCGGCAACAACGGTTTGGCCGTGCAGTTCCGTGCACTCGGCGACACCATCCTGAGCACCGACGGCAGCCTGACCAATCGCCAGGCGGGCATCCAGTCGCGGATCACGGCCAACGGCAAGCGAGCCGACCAGCTGGAAGACCATGTCAGCCTGACCGAGGCCCGGCTGCGCGCCCGCTACACGGCGCTGGACACGCAGATGGGCAAGCTGAACGGGCTGTCGACCTACGTCACCCAGCAGATGGCTCTGCTCACCAAGAGCAGCAGCTGAGCCCCGATCACGCCGAGAACTAGCTCACGCCGGGCCGGTTCGAGGCGGAACTGGGCGGTCTTTACCTGCCAATCCTGCCGAACACCCCCTCAAGTTCGGGTCCGGGGCGCCGAAAATCCTTTCAACAAGGTCCATCGGAAAGCTCCAGCAATGTACGGCCAAGCATCGCCCTTCGCTCCGCGCAACCTGCGTGCCAGCCACCTGTACAACAAGATCGGCGTCGAGACGGATGTGCTCAACGCCAGTCCGCACCGCCTGGTGAGCCTGCTGTTCGACGGCCTGTTCGACGCCATGAACCAGGCGCTGGGCGCGATCCAGCACGGCAACGTGGAGCTCAAGGGTCGGTCGCTGACCCGCGCCGTGCGCATCCTGGATGAAGGCCTGAAGGCGGGCCTGAACCTGGAAGCCGGCCCGCTGGCCGCCGACCTGCGCGACCTTTACGTCTACACCTGCGCCCGGCTGACCCATGCCAATCTGCACAGCGATCCGCGCGCGGTGCAGGAATGCGTGCAGCTGTTGCAGCCGATCCGCGAAGCCTGGGCCGGCATCGCCCCTCGTGTCGACTCCGCCACGGTCCGCGCCGCCTGAAGCGCCGCAGCCGTTGCCCAGGACTCGACCCATGAATCAGAATCCAGCGGATCCCGCCATGAACACCCATCTCCTCAGCTACTACGAAGCCATCGAGCAGGCCAGCGCCGACATGCTGTCGGCGGCCCGCAACGGCAACTGGGACGAAGTCGTCAAGCTTGAGAGCGCCTGCGTGCTGCTGATCTCGCAGCTCAAGCATGCCGCGACCCAGACTTCACTCGCGCCGGAAGAGTCGCAGCTGAAAACCCGCATCATGCAGCGTATCCTGCTGAACGATGCCGAGATCCGTCATCTGGCCGAGCCCTGGCTGGAGGACCTCAACCAGGTGCTGGCCGGCAGGAGCAAGACGGTCCACTGATTGAGGAAGGCGCCCCGCCAGGCATGCACGAGGCTCTCCCTGCGCTCACGGCCGATGTCGATCAGGTCGATGTCGGCACTTTTCGTCTGGACTCGCCCCTCGAGATCCAGGCCCTGCTGCGCGAGCTCCAGGTCCAGCGCTGCCCCCTGAGCCTGAACACGCCCGAAGGCGAGACCTGCCGGGCCACCGTGCTGGCGGTCGACCCGGACCGAGGCGTGATCGCGCTGGACAGCAGCGCCAGTCCCGGACTCCTGCGCGCCCTGGCGGCCAGCGGCGAGATCCAGGCCCAGGCCTTCCTGGACAACATCCGCCTGCAGTTCGAGGTCGAAGGCCTGGTGCTGGTGCAGGATGGCGGCGGCACCTTGCTGCAGGCCAACCTGCCTCAACCGCTCTACCGCTTCCAGCGCCGCCAGGCGTTCCGCGTGGCGACGGCCGGCCAGAGCTATCCGGTGGCCAAGCTGGAGCAGCCCGCCACCGGCCTGCTGCGCATGCGGGTGCTGGACATCAGTGTGGGCGGCGTTGCGCTGCTGCTGCCACCCGACCTGGCGGCCCCCGCTTCCGACGCGCTGCTGGAACGGGTCGAGCTGGAGCTCGACCGCGACACCCGTCTTGTCACCGACCTGCGGCTGCAGCATGTCAGCGACCTGCCGGCTCAGGACGGTGCGCAGCAGTTGGGCTGCGCCTTCGTCGCCCTGCCTGCGTTGTCGCTGCGCGAGCTGCAGCGTTTCATCGACCAGGCGCAGAAGCGCCGCCGCCTGCTGAACAAGGCCTGAGCGGCATGAGGCGGCCGGATTCGCGCGGATTCACGCTTCTCGAAGTCGCCGTGGTCATGGTGGTGATCGGCATCCTGCTGGCGGTGGCCATCCCCAACTACACGCGCTTCCAGGAGCGCCAGCGCATGCAGATGGCCGCCCAGGCCCTGGTGCTGGACCTGCAGCTGGCACGCAGCCAGAGCAGCGGCGGCAGCACCTTCGTCAACTTCGTGCACGACGGCAAGGCCTGGTGCTGGGGCGCCAACCGCGACAGCCCCTGCGACTGCATGCGCCAGCTCTGCAACATCAAGAACGAACACAGCCGGGACTGGCCCAAGGTCTGGCTGGTCTATGCCAGCAATGCCCAGTTCGGCGGCGGCGTCGGCCGTGCCATCGAGTTCGGCCCGACCGAGTTCTCGACCGCGCACGGCGGCCAGGTCCGGGTGGACGTCAATGCACTGGGCCGGCCCTCGCTGTGCGGCAAGGACGCGCCCAAGGCAGCTCCCTGCTGACCCGCGCCAACGGGGCTGGGCCCGTTCAGACCTGCATGTTCATGATTTCGGAATAGGCCGAGACCAGGCGGTTGCGGACCTGCACCGCAGCCTGGAAGCCTATCTGCGCCTTCTGCATCGCGACCATGGTCTCTTCGAGGCTGACGGTCGGGTTGTCCAGCTGGACCTCGCGCTGCAGCCGGCCGGCCTCGTTCTGGGCCGCGCTCACCGACTTCATGGCCTGGCTCATCGCATCTGCGAAGCTGGCGCCACCGGTGGCCTTGGCCGTGGCCAGGGGCTGACCTGTTGGGGTCAGTCCGGCACGGGCGGCGGCTTGGGCGAAATCGAAGGGTCTGAGCTTGAGGTCCATGGCCTGCTCCTGCCACAGGACGGATGCGTGGCAAGGTGAGGCAATGGTAGGCAGGCCCGCGCCGCCCTAAGGAGGGAACTGCAGCCCCTTCATCGGCCTGTTCGCCGCATTCTTGAGGGGGCATTTCCGAATAATCGGCGGGGCGGGCATTGCAGCTCGGCCCGCGAGCAAACGCACGATCCCATGGACAACGCCCTCAGCCCCAACCTCAACGCCGGCAACGTCATCGACGCCGAACCGACCACGCCCGGTTTCGCGGCACGGGTCGCGGCCATGCCGCTGCGCTCCAAGCTGAGCTTCGTCGCCGGGCTTGCAGCGCTGGCCGCCGCCGTGCTGGCGATGACGCTCTGGTCCAGCCAGGGCGACTTCCGGCCGGTGTTCACCGGCCTGTCGGACAAGGACGGCGGCGCCGTCATCGCCCAACTGGCCGCGATGAACGTGCCTTACCGCAACGAGCCAGGCGGCACCATCCTCGTGCCGGCTTCCCAGGTCTACGACCTGCGCATGAAGCTGGCCGCGGCCGGCCTGCCCAAGGGAGGCTCCGGCAGCAGCGTGGGCTTCGAGCTGATGGACAAGACCTCGATCGGCCAGACCCAGTTCAACGAGCGCCTGAATTTCCAGCGCGCGCTGGAAGGCGAGCTGACCCGCACCATCACCGCCCTGGCCGACGTGGCCGACGCCCGCGTCCACCTGGCCATGCCGCAGCAGAACGGCTTCTTCCGCGAGCAGCAGAAACCCAGTGCCTCGGTGATGCTGACCCTGCGCGGCGGCCGTTCGCTGGACCGCGCCCAGGTGGCCGGCATCGTCCACCTGGTCTCCGCCTCGGTCCCTGAACTGCATCCCAAGGCGGTCAGCGTGCTGGACCATACCGGCGCCCTGATCTCCACGCCGCCCGACAGCGGCAACGGCCTGGACGGCCAGCAGCTGCAGTACAAGCAGCAGGTCGAGGCCAACCTCAACAAGCGCATCTTCGAGCTGCTGGAACCGGTGGTCGGCCGCGACAACCTGCGCTCCACGGTCACCGCCGACGTGGACTTCTCCCAGGTGGAATCGACCGCCGAGGAGTACAAGCCCAACCAGGGCCAGAACGCCAATGCCTCGGTCCGCGTGCAGCAGACCAGCGAATCGCAGAACGCCACGCCGCAGCAGCCCACCGGCGTGCCGGGCGCAGCCACCAACCAGCCGCCGGTGCCGGCCACGGCACCGATCAACGGCGCTTCGGCCCCGCTGCAGGCCACCCAGGGCGGCGCTGGCAACAACAACTCCCGCCGCGACGCTTCCACCCAGTACGAGCTGGACAAGACGGTCCGCGTGACCCGCAATGCCACCGGCGTGGTGCGCCGGCTGAACGCGGCCGTGATCGTCAATCACCGCACCACGGTCGACCCCAAGGGCAAGTCCAGCAGCGCCCCCCTGCCCCAGGCCGAGCTGGACAAGCTCAACGAGCTGGTCAAAGAGGCGCTGGGCTTCAGCGCCGAGCGCGGCGACTCGGTCAAGGTGGTCACGGCGCCCTTCGTCCAAGAGAAGGTCGAGACCGTCGAGGTGCCGGTGTGGAAGCAGCCCTGGCTGCTGGACATGCTGCGTGCCGCCATCGTGCCGGTGGCCCTGGTCATCGTCGCCCTGATCGCCGTATTCGGCATGGTCCGCCCGGCCATCCGCGCCGTCGTGCCGCTGCCGCCCGAGGAAAAGACCGCACAGGCCGCGGCCGGCCAGCAGCTGGACGCCGTCGTGGACGAGCAGAATCTGCTGCCTGAGGCCGGTTCGCTGCCCCAGCTCGAGGCCCCGCTGCAGAACGAGAAGCTCGAGAAGGCGCGCATCCTGGCCCGTGAGAACCCGGTCGCGGTGGCCAACATCATCCGCGGCTGGATCAGCGGCGAAGTCGAGTAAGCAGCAGCGGCAGGAGAGACACCATGGACGAGCAAGGCATAGAGGACGGCGCCATCCTGCTGATGTCACTGGGCGAGGAAGAAGCCTCCGAGGTCTTCAAGCACCTGCAGCCCAAGGAAGTGCAGCGTCTGGGCGAGACCATTGCCAAGCTCAAGGTCATCCCGCGCGAACGGGTCGATCAGGTCCTGACCCGCTTCGACTCGGTGGCCGAGACCCAGAGCATGCTGGTCTCGGACACCGACGAATACGTGCGCACCGTGCTGCGCAAGGCCCTGGGCGACGACAAGGCCAACCTGCTGCTGGACCGCATCCTGCAGGGCAGCGACGTGTCCTCGATCGAAAGCCTCAAGTGGATGGACGCCACCTCGGTGGGCGAGCTGCTGCGCAACGAGCATCCGCAGATCATCGCGGCCATCCTTTCGCACCTGGACCATGACCAGACCAGCTCGGTGCTCAAGACCTTCACCGAACGCCAGCGCAACGAGGTGCTGATCCGCATCGCCACGCTGGACGGCATCCAGCCGATGGCGCTGAAGGACCTGAACGAGGTGATGAGCCAGGTGCTGGCCGGCGGCGAGCGCATGCGCAAGAGCACCCTGGGCGGCGTCAAGACGGCGGCCGAGATCATCAACATGATGGGTTCCAGCGTCGAAGCCTCGGTGCTGGACTACATCCGCGAGGCCGACGCCGACCTGGCCCAGAAGATCATGGACAACATGTTCACCTTCGACGATCTGGAGAAGATCGACGACAAGGGCATCCAGTCCGTGCTCAAGGAAGTCCAGAGCGAGTCACTGGTCGTGGCCCTCAAGGGCGCCAGCCCCGAGCTGCGCGAGAAGGTGTTCCGCAACATGTCGACCCGCGCCGCCGAGACGCTGCGCGAGGACCTGGACACGCGCGGCCCGGTGCGGCTGTCCGAGGTCGAGGCCGAGCAGAAGGAAATGCTCAAGATCGTCCGCCGCCTGGTGGACGAAGGCCAGATCGTGCTGGCCGGTGGCGGAGACGACCAGTTCGTCTGAAGCTGAGCTCCCATGGTCACAAAGCCTCCCCGCCAGGTTCCGCCGCCCGAACGCCGTTCGGGCGACGAGCGGCGCAATACCTACGGGCGCTTCATCCCGCGCGAGGAGCTGGCCGGCTTCGCGGCCTGGAACCTGGATGCACTCAGCGGCACGCCGACCAATCCGCGCGGCGGCTACACAACGCCGCCGCCGGCTGCCGCTGCCGAGCCGGAGGCCCCGCCTCCGGCGCCCGAACCCGACCTGCAGGAACAGCTGCATGCCGCCCGTCAGGCCGGCTACCAGGACGGCTACCGCGACGGCATGGCCGCGCTGGATGCCTTCAAACACAGCTTCGCCACCCAGATGAGCGCCCAGCTCGGCAAGCTGGTGGCCGGCTTCGACGCCGAGATGCGCGAGCTGGAACAGCAGATGAGCGAGACCCTGGCCCGCTGCGCCGTCGAGCTGGCCCGCCAGGTCGTGCGCAGCGAGCTGCAGCAGAACCCCGAATTCATCGCCCGCGTGGCTCACGATGCGGTGGAGGCCCTGCTGCTGTCGGCCCGCCACGTGCGGGTGCGCGTGAACCCGGCCGACCTGGCCCTGGTGCAGCAAGGCGCCGGCGAGGAGATGGCAGCCCGAGAGGCCCAGATCATTCCCGACCCCGAGGTGCCGCGCGGCGGCTGCAAGGTCGATTCCGACATCTCCAGCGTCGATGCCACGCTGGCCACGCGCTGGCAGCAGGCCGTGGCCGCCATGGGCCAGAGCTCGCTGTGGGAAGACCGCCGCGGATCGGCCGATGCCGAGGATGCGGGAGAGCAGCCATGAATGCGCGGCATGAGCGCTGGAACCGCTACCTGGAAGACCTGCAGGCCTTCGCCGCCAACCCGGTGGCTCTGGAGCCGCAGGGCAAGCTGATCCGCGTGGCCGGCCTGGTACTTGAGGCCACCGGCGTGCGCGTGCCGGTCGGCTCGGTCTGCGAGATCCACATGCCCAGCTCCAGCGCCAACCCGCGGCGCGGCATGGCGCCGGTCAAGGCCGAGGTCGTGGGTTTCTCGGGCGACCGGGCCTACCTGATGCCCACCGACGAGGTGCAAGGCCTGTCCAGCGGCGCCCTGGTGCTGCCGCGCGTGGTGCCGGCCCAGGCGCCTCAGCTGGGCCATCCCCAACACCTGTGGCGCCGTGGTGAAGACCGCGGCCTGCACCTGCCCATGGGCGACGGCCTGCTGGGCCGGGTGGTCGATTCGCACGGCCATCCGCTGGACCGCCGCGGCCCGCTGGACCTCGTGGCCGACGAGCCCATGATCCGCCGGCCCATCAACGCCATGGACCGCGAACCCATACGCGTGCCGCTGGACACCGGCGTGCGCGCGATCAATGCCATGCTCACCGTGGGCCGGGGCCAGCGCATAGGCCTGTTCGCCGGCACCGGCGTCGGCAAGTCGGTGCTGCTGGGCATGATGGCCCGCTACACGCAGGCCGACGTGATCGTCGTCGGCCTGATCGGCGAACGCGGCCGCGAGGTCAAGGAATTCATCGAAGACATCCTGGGCGAGGAAGGCCTGCAGCGCTCGGTCGTCGTGGCCGCGCCGGCCGATGCGCCGCCGCTGGTTCGCATGCAGGGCGCCACCTATGCCACGGCCATCGCCGAGCATTTCCGCGACCACGGCAAGCATGTGCTGCTGCTGATGGATTCGCTGACCCGCTATGCCATGGCCCAGCGCGAGATCGCCCTGGCGATCGGCGAACCGCCGGCCACCAAGGGCTATCCGCCGTCCTGCTTCGCCAAGCTGCCCCAGCTGGTGGAGCGCAGCGGCAACGGCGTGTCCGGCGAAGGCTCGATCACGGCCTTCTACACCGTGCTGTCCGAGGGCGACGACCAGCAGGACCCGATTGCCGATGCCGCTCGAGGCATCCTGGACGGCCATATCGTTCTCAGCCGCGAGCTGGCCGAGGCCGGCCACTACCCGGCGATCGACGTCGAACGCTCGATCTCCCGGGTCATGACCAATGTGGCCAAGCCGCCCCATGTCGAGGCGGCGCGGCGCTTCCGCCAGCTTTTGGCGAAATACAACAAGGCCCGCGACCTGATCCAGCTGGGTGCCTATCAGCCGGGCGGCGACCCGGAACTGGACCTGGCCGTGCACCTGCACCCCGAAATGAACCGCCTGCTGCAGCAAGACATGCACAGCGCAGCGGCCTTGGCGTCAAGCATTTCACAACTCGGCCAAATCGTGGCTCAAGCCTGAGCACCAGCGACCGATAAGCGAAGAAGGAGTCCCCCGATGAGCGCCAGCCACAACCTGTCGGCCCTGTTGATACTGCTGGAACGCGCCGAAGCCGAGCGCGATGCCGCAGCACAGGTGCTGCAACAGGCCCTCGCCCGGGCGGCGGCCGCCCGGAGCCAGGCCACCCAGCTCAGCGACTACCGGCTCGAGTACCAGCAGCGCTGGACGCGCCAGTTCACGCAGCGGACCACGGTCGACATCCTCGGCTGCTACCAGACCTTCGGCACCCGCCTGGACCAGGCGATTTCCAGCCAGGGTCATGTGGCCAGCCACGCCGAGGGCCATGTCGAGCAGGCCCGCGAGCAGTTGCGCGAGCGCGAGCTGCGCGTGGCCTCGGTGCGCAAGCTGATCGAGCGGCGCCAGCTGGAGCAGCTGCAACGCCAGCGTCGCCAGGAACAGAAGGCGACCGACGAGCAGGCCGCCCGCGCCGCTCTGCAGCGCTTCGCCCCGGCCCTGAGCCTGTAAGTAAGGCAGCGATCGGCGGCTGCGGCCGCCCGGTCCGCGACTCCACAAGGATTCCGATATGAGCAGTTCCACGCCCAACACCACCGCCGGTGGCCGCGCCAGCCAGGCCTTGCTGCCCACGCTGGGCCTCGGCAATGGCCCTGCCCGAACTGCCGGCAGCGAAGCCGGCGCCTTCTCCGACCTGCTGCGCGACCAGATCACGACGCCGCCGCCGGCGCCTGCGCCGACGCCGCGCACGGCCGACCAGCCGGCGCCGAAGTCCGCGCAGCCGTCGGCGGAGAAACCCTCAGAAAAGCCGGGCGAGCCCATGGCCGACAAGCCTTCCGCCCGCCCGGCCGACAAGGCCGCCGCGCCGGCGACCCGGAACCCGGCCGACCAGGGCGCCAGCGGGCCGGCCACCGAGTCAGCCGACGCCGGCGATGCGGCCGTGGCAAGCGAAGAAGCCGCGATCCCGACCCAGGGCCGTCTGGATCCTCGCAAGCGCCTGGCAATGCAAGCCAGGCTGGAGCCCGGTCAAGCCGGCACGGCCGAAAGCCCCAAGCTCAAGGCCACCGCTGCCCTGGCCTCGAAGCTCGAAACGCTGGATGACGGCAGCGCCAGCGCCTGCCGGACCGCGGAGCCCGCCGAACCAGCCACCGCCACTGAGGAGCTGGATCCGAGCGTGGCCCAGGTCATCCTTCAGATGCTGAATGCGCCGCTGGCCAGCACACCCAAGGCCGGCAAGGCCTCCCAGGCCACGCCGGAGCGGCCGGAGGATGAAGTGGAGGTCCGCCCGGCAGCGGGCTCTCTGCCCCTGCCTGCAGGGCTGCCGGTTGCCCAGCAGGCAGCTCCTCAGCCCCTGGCCGACGAGCCTGCCGGGCCCACGCAGGTCGCGCCGCTGGTTCCTCAGGCAGGCAAGAATTTGCAGGCATTCGTTCCGCTGCAACCGGCAGACATGGAACTGCCCGCCCCGATGCCCGCCAGGCATGCCACGGTTGACGATGAGCCCATGCCGGTCTCGCTGCTGCAGCCGTCACCCACGTTCAAGCAGGTCGTGGCGGTCGCCGGCGCTGCCCCGATCGAAAGGCCAGTCAAGGCCACGGCGGAAGTCGCCGCGCCTCCGTCGGTCTCGACGGCTGCGCCTGTCGCCATGGCGGCCGATGCGCCGCCCATGTCAGCGCCAGGCGCACCGGTCGCCGGGTTTGCCCAGCAACTGCAGAGCCTGGCAGCCAGTCCCGGCACGGAAGCGGCGCAGCCGGCTCACGCCAAGCTGGCCCTGCCCCAGCGCCTGCACAGCATCGAGTTCGCGCCGGCCATGTCGGCCCGGCTGGCCGTGCTGGCGGCCGACGGCATCCAGCAGGCCCAGCTGCAGCTCAACCCGGCCGAGATGGGCCCGGTGTCGGTGCAGATCGTGGTCGATGGCCAGCAGGCGCAGATCGCTTTCCACGCCAGCCAGGCCGAGACCCGTCAGGTGCTGGAGCAGAGCCTGCCGGAACTGGCGGCCGCCCTGCGCGAGCAAGGCCTGACGCTGAGCGGCGGTGGCGTGTTCGAGCAGAGCCAGCAGCAGGCGCGCCAGCAAGCCGGTGCGGACGACGGCGTGAACCAGGGCAGCTGGATGCGGGTCGGAGACGAGGGCGATGCGGCCCTGCCCGGCAGCCCGACCTCTCGCCCGGCCAGCACTGGTGGTGGCCGTGGCATGCTGGACCTTTACGCCTGATTGCAAAACCTGAGCGCCATAACTGACCGCTTTGCCCTGTTATTTTTTGCATGAGCCGGGCCGGAGTTCTCAATAATCGGTGACAGCTGCGCCCCATGCCCTTGCCGGGCCGAGGCCCAAGCCAGACCACAGGAGCCCTTTTCATGGCAACAGCCGCCGCCGACACCAATGCCGCACCCGCAGGAGGCGGCAAGAAGAAGCTGATCATCATCGTGGTGGCGGTGCTGGTGCTCGTCCTGGTGGCTGCCGGCGCCTTCCTGGTGCTGAAGAAGAAGCCGCCGGCCGAAGGCGAGGACGGCGAGGAAGCCGCACCGGCCGCCCATGCCACGGCAGCACACAAACCCGACCCCAGCCATCCGCCGGTGTTCGTGCCGCTGGACCCGTTCACGGTCAACCTGGCCGACAAGGACGTGGACCGCTTTGCCCAGGTCGGCGTGACGCTGGAAGTCGGCGACGCCAAGATCGCCGACCAGGTCAAGGCCTTCATGCCGGCCATTCGCAGCAATATCCTGATGGTGCTGTCGCACAAGACCTCGGCCGAGCTGCTGAGCCGCGAGGGCAAGGAAAAGCTGGCCAAGGAAATCATGCGCGAGTCGGTGCGCCCCATGGGCGTGGAGCTGCCCGACGAGGACCACGAGGAAGCCGAAGACACGTCCAAGAAGAAGAAGGCCAAGAAGAAGGCCGCCGTGGTCAGCCCGGTGACCCAGGTGCTGTTCTCCAACTTCATCGTCCAGTGACGACGGGACCCCGCCGAGCACGCGACTTGCAGCCATGAACCAGCAGATCCTCTCCCAAGACGAAGTCGATGCACTCTTGCAGGGCATCACCGGCGAGAGCCAGAAGCTCGAGGCCGAAGAGGTCCAGCAAGGCGGCATACGCGACTACAACCTGGCCAGCCAGGAACGGATCGTCCGTGGGCGCATGCCCACGATGGAGATCATCAACGAGCGCTTCGCCCGCAACATCCGGGTCGGCCTGTTCAACTTCATCCGCAAGAGCCCGGAAGTCGCCATCGGCGGCATCAAGGTGCAGAAGTACAGCGCCTTCCTGCGCGAGATCGTGGTCCCGACCAACTTCAACATCGTCTCGGTCAAGCCGCTGCGCGGCTCTGGGCTGATCGTCTGCGACCCGACCCTGGTGTTCGCCGTCATCGATTCGCTGTTCGGCGGCATCGGCAAGTTCCATGCACGTATCGAGGGCCGCGACTTCTCTGCCACCGAGCAGCGCGTGATCCTGCGCCTCGTGGAGGTGATCACGGCCGAGTACCACAAGGCCTGGAAAGGCATCTATCCGCTGGAGCTGGAATACCAGCGCTCGGAGATGCAGCCGCAGTTCGCCAACATCGCCACGCCCAGCGAAATCGTGGTCTCGACCTCGTTCACGCTGGAAATCGGCGAGACCAGCGGCACCGTCTATTTCTGCATCCCCTACTCCACGCTGGAGCCTATCCGCGACGTGCTGTACAGCACCACGCAGGGCGACTCCACCGAACCCGACCGCCGCTGGGTCAACCTGCTCAAGCACCAGATCCAGGCCGCCCAGGTCGAGGTCGTGGCCGAGCTGGGCACGGCGCCGGCCACGGTGGAGCAGTTGCTGGCCTTCAAGCCCGGCGACTTCATCGAGCTGGATCTGGATCCGCTGATCATGGCCAAGATCGACGGCGTGCCGGTGTTCGACTGCCACTACGGCACGTCCAACGGCAAGTACGCGCTCAAGGTCGAAAACATGCTGACCGGCCCCGACCAGGGCTGGCTGGGAGCCCGCAATGTCACCTGACGAACCGTCTCAATCCGAACAGGACGCGATGGCGGCCGAATGGGCTGCCGCGCTGGCCGAGGCCGGCGGTGGCGGCTCCACCGAGGTTGCCGAGGAAGTCGCGCCGCCGCAGGAGCAGGTCGCCGCGGCCAGCTTCGCCAATTTCTCGCCGACGCCGGGCAATATGCCGGGCAGCGACATCAACATGATCCTGGACATCCCGGTCCAGCTGACGGTTGAACTGGGCCGCACCCGCATCCCGATCAAGAACATCCTGCAACTGGCCCAGGGCTCGGTGGTGGAGCTGGATGCACTGGCCGGCGAGCCCATGGACGTGCTGGTCAACGGCTACCTGATCGCCCAGGGCGAGGTGGTGGTGGTGAACGACAAGTTCGGTATCCGCCTGACCGACATCGTGACGCCTTCAGAACGGATGCGCCGTCTCTCAAAAGGACAGTAAGCACGCTTTAGAGGCCGGAATCCGCCCCTGAACGGCGGATAGGCCTTCGACCCTGCGGCCCACAATGGGCCGCAATGACTTCCAGCCTGCTCCCCTTCCTCTGGTTCCTGGCCATCCTGTGCCTGATTCCGCTGGCACTGTGGCTGCTCAAGCGCACGCCGTTGGGCGGTGCCGCGGCCGGCGGCCAGATGCGCACCGTGGCCATGCTGCCGCTGGCGCCCAACCAGCGCATCGTCATCGTCGAGGTCGGCCAGGACGCCGACAAGCGTTGGTTGGTGCTGGGCGCGACCGGCCAGCAGATCTCCACCTTGCACGTGATGCCACCGCAGCCCGATCTGGCGCCCGCAGCCGTGGCTCCGTTCGCGCAGCAGCTCAAGGCCCGCCTGAGCGGCAAGCCGGGGGCCGGCGATGCCCAATAGCAGGAAGACCTGGCTGCTGCTGGCCGCCACCCTGCTGGCAAGCACTTCAGCGCTGGCCCAGCAGGCGCAGCCGGCCACGCTGCCGCTGATCATCGGCCAGGGCGCCGGCGGCAACAGCTACTCGGTGCCCATCCAGACCCTGCTGTTCTTCACCGCGCTGGGCTTCCTGCCGGCGGTGCTGCTGATGATGACCGGCTTCACCCGCATCGTCATCGTGCTGTCGCTGATGCGCCAGGCCCTGGGCACCCAGGCCGCGCCGCCCAACCAGGTGATCGTGGGCCTGTCGCTGTTCCTCACCTTCTTCGTGATGAGCCCGACGCTGGACAAGGTCTATGCCGACGCCTGGCAGCCCTACAACGCCGGCCAGATCAGCTTCGAGGTGGCGCTGCAGAAGGCCGAGGTGCCGATGCGCGGCTTCATGCTCAAGCAGACCCGCCAGTCCGACATGGCCCTGTTCTCGCGCCTGGCCAAGCTGGACCCGGCGACCAAGCCCGAGGCCGTGCCCTTCAAGGTGCTGGTGCCGGCCTTCGTCACCAGCGAGCTGAAGTCGGCCTTCCAGATCGCCTTCCTGATCTTCATTCCCTTCCTGGTGATCGACATGATCGTCAGCTCGGTGCTGATGAGCCTGGGCATGATGATGCTGTCGCCGGTGCTGGTGGCCCTGCCCTTCAAGCTGATGCTCTTCGTGCTGGCCGACGGCTGGAACCTGCTGCTCGGCTCCTTGGCCGCCTCCTTCGTGACCTGAAGTCATGGACCCCCACGCTCACTTCGTTCCCTGCCCCCCGAGGGGGCGCTCAGCCTCCTTGAGGCGGCTCTGCGGAGGCTGACATCACCATGGATGCCCAACAAGTCTTCACCTTCGGCCAGCAAGGCCTCTACATCCTGATGCTGGTGGCGGCGCCGGTGCTGCTGGCCGTGCTGGCGGTGGGCGTGCTGGTCAGCGTTTTCCAGGCGGCGACGCAGATCAACGAGGCCACGCTGAGCTTCGTGCCCAAGGTCGTGGCCGCCGTGCTGACGCTGGCCGTGGCCGGGCCCTGGATGATGACCACCCTGGTCGAATACATCCAGCGCACGCTGCAGAGCATTCCCTCGGTCGTTGGCTGAGCCGACGAAGAACCTACCCTCCATGTTCAGCGTCACCGAGGCCCAGCTGCTGGCCTGGCTCAGCCCCTTGCTGTGGCCCACGGTCCGGCTGCTGGCCCTGTTCTCGGGCATGCCCATCTTCAGCCAGCGCAACGTGCCCATGCGGGTGCGCGTGGGGCTGGCGATCTTCATCTCGGTGGCGGCCCAGCCTTCGCTGCCCGAGATCCCGCCCGTGCCGCTGGACTCTCCTCCGCTGCTGATGCTCTTGCTCGTACAGCAGCTGCTGATCGGCCTTTCGATGGGCTTCGCCGTGCGCCTGGTGTTCGCATCGCTCGAGTTCGCCGGCGAAATCATCGGCCTGCAGATGGGCCTGAACTTCGCCGGCTTCTTCGACCCCGCCACCGGCGGCCAGGGCACGGCCACCGCCCGCTTCTTCGGCTCGATGGTGGCCTTCCTGTTCGTGGCGATCAACGGCCACCTGCTCCTGATCAGCGCCCTGGTGCAGAGCTTCCAGACCTTTCCCATCGGCGACGAGCCCTTCCATTTCCTGCGGGTGGCCCAGCCCCAGGCCTGGGGCGCGGAGATCTTCCGCATGGGCCTGTGGATCGCCCTGCCCCTCGTGACCATGCTGATGTTCGTGAACCTGGTGCTGGGCGTGATCTCGCGCGTGGCGCCGCAGCTGAACGTGTTCTCGGTCGGCTTTCCACTCACCGTCAGCATCGGCCTGATCGGCATGGTGGCCACGCTGCCGCTGATGCACCAGCCGTTCATGGTGGCGCTCGAGCGCATGCTCGCCGCGTTCAGCTAGGCCTAGCGAACCTCGCGCGCCAGCTTCAGCAGCTGCGAGCTGAGCGTCAGCCCGCGCCGTCGGGCCTCGGCCAGGTTGACGCGGAAGCTCAGGCCGTTGGGCTCCACCGCCAGCACGATGGAGCAGCCGGCGCGGAAGGCCTCGGGGCTGTCGCCTATGACCAGGATGGGCGCATCGGCCAGCACCTGCATCCAGCGCTGCAGCTCTGTCCGCTCGTTCATCGCCAGCACCAGGGTCTGGCACTGGCCGGCCTGCTCGGGCGCGCTGATGCGATGGAAGTGGATGCTGGCCACCTCCAGCGGCTTGCTGGCCAGCGCCTTGATCGCCTCGGGCAGCGGGCCCCGGCCGGCCACGCAATAGCCGAACTCGCGCAGCGGCGGCGGCGGCCATTGGGTGTACTGGACGAAACGGTAGACAAACGCGGCCTTGAGCTGCGCCTCGATGTCGTCGGCCCGGCCGGCCCCGGCGAGCAGGCACAGCAACAGGCCGATGCACAGGCTGCGGCTCATGGCAGGCGCCTCACCAGGCTCAGACGCAGGCTGCGGCGCTCCTGCAGCAATGGCGGCCCATCGGGATCGGTGCGGTCGTAATAGCGCTTGTCCAGCAGGTTGTAGACACCCAGCGACCATTCGGTCTGTGCGTCGGGGCGCCACAGCAGGTTCAGGTGCTGGACCGCATGGCCGGCCAGCTTGATGGCGCCGGCCTGACGCTCGCTCATGGCCAACAGCTGCCAGGCGAGCTGCCAGGGGCCGGCCAGCGGCTGCACCCAGCGGGTCTTGAGCAGGCTCACCGGCGAGTTGCTGAGCGCTTGTCCGTCCTGGTCGCGGCTGCGCTGCACCGAGAGCAGCGCCGACACCTGGGTGCCCCCACTCCAGCGCTGGTCGATCCCGATGTCCAGGCCGCGATTGCGGACCTGGCTGCGGTTGTCATACGTAAATTCGTCGGCATTGAGCGTGATCAGGTCACGCAGCCGCGAATGGTGGACCGCGAGGCTGTATTGCAGCCCCCCCCCGTCCAGCGCCTGCTCCCAGGCCAACTCGGTGCTGCGGATGCGCTCGGGGCTGGGCTTGTCCCGTTCCACCGACATGTTGATGTCGAACTCGAACAGGTTGGCCGCCCGATAGGCATTGCCGTGCAGCAGCTTGAGGCTGGCGTTCTCGTTCGGGCGCCAGACCCAGGCCAGGCGGGGATTGCCGGCGCCGGCCGCATAGCGGCTGTCGTCATAGCGCCAACCGATCACCAGCTCCTGGTTCTCGGCCAGGCTCAGCTCGTCCTGCAGGTAGGCTCCGATCCGGCGGTCCTGCCCCCAGGACTCCTGAATAAACGGCTGGCCCAGCACGCCGTAGCTGAGCCTCTGCACCAGGTCATGCTGGGCCTCCAGGCCGAACAGCCAGCGCTGGCCGGCCCAGCGCTGGGTGGCCAGCTTGAGTTCGGCGCCGTTCCAGCGGCCCAGCGCCCGGCCGCGAAACGTGCCCATGCCGCCGTCGGGGCTCGCGAACGGCGTGTCGCGGTGGTAGAGCGAGCGCTGGCTTGAGGCGCGCAATTCCCAATCCCATTCGGGACCCAGACTGCCCTCGTACTTCAGCGACAGGTAGCTCGACCGCACCAGGTCGCGCCCCTGTACATAGACCGGCGGTTCACTGTCCAGCAACACGTCCGCCAGACCCAGGCGACGCTCGGCGACGCCGGCATGCAGGTCGAAGGCGCCACTGGACCAGCCGAAGGCCAGCTTGCCGGTCCGATCCCACTGGCGGTGGCGCAGCGCGCCGCGGTCCAGGCGGCGCGTCTCCAGCATCAACGGCAGCTGGCGCTGGATAGAGCTGCTGGCCGCCAGCCACCAGTCGCCGCCGTCCTCCAGTCGACGGCCGTAGGAGCCGCGCCCCTGCAGGGAATGGTCGTTGCCGAGGCTCAGGCCCAGCTGGGTGCCGCCGAGCTTGTCCAGCCGCTTGGTGAACACCTGCACCACGCCAAAGAAGGCGTTGTTGCCATAGACCGCCGAGCCCGGCCCGGGCGTGAACTCCACCCGTTCGATCAGCGAGGCGTCGAGCTGGAACTCCGGGCCGACCTGGGCGGCGTCGTAGATGTTCTCGTTGATGCGCATGCCGTCGATCAGGACCAGCAGCCGGGCATTGAAATCACCGGGCCGGCCCAGGCCGCGCGCGCCTATGAAGGTGAAGGTGCCGTTGTAGGTCAGGTACAGGCCGGGCAGGCTGTTCAGCACATCACCCAGGTTGCGGTAGCCGTGATTGCGGATGTCGTCGGCGGTGACCACATAGGTCAGCGCCGGCGCCCGGTCGGCACTCTGGGCAAAGCGCGAGGCGGTGGAGACCTCGGCCCGCCGCGCCGCGCCCGGCAGGCTGCGCTTGAGCAGTTCCTCCAGGCTCTGGTCCTGCTCGGCGGCGGGAGCGGCTGTCTGCGCCTGCGCCATGCCGCCCAGCAGCAGGCACAAGGCCAGCAGAGGCGCGGCCTCAGGCGTTCGGCGGGTCCTCATGCCGCAGTGCCCGTCTGAAGGTGTTCTTGCCGGCCCGCTTGGCCGCGTACATGGCGCCGTCGGCCCGGTTGAGCAGGCCGGCCGCATCGCGTGCATCCAGCGGGCAGAAGGCCAGGCCCACGGTGGCGCCCACCGGCATCAGCTCCCCATGGACCAGCATGGGCTCGCGCACGGCGGCCACCAGACGGCCGGCCAGATGCTCGGCGCCGGCCTCGTCGGGCAGCGTGGGCAGCAGCAGCGCGAACTCGTCGCCCCCCAGTCGGCACAGCCGGTCCGACAGCCTCAGCACGGCCGACATGCGCCGCGCCACCTCGCGCAGCACCTCGTCGCCGGCCTCGTGGCCGTGGCGGTCGTTGACCATCTTGAAGTTGTCCAGGTCGATGAACATCAGCGCCGACAGGCACTGGTCGCGCACCGTCTGCGACACCATGCGCTGGATCTCCTGCTGGAAGAAATGCCGGTTGGGCAGCTGGGTGAGACTGTCGTAGTGAGCCAGCTGCTGGTACTGCAGGCCCACGGCCTGCTCGGTCTTGAGCTGCTGGTTCAGGTCGGCCTGCCAGACCTCGATGCGCTTGAGCATCTCGTTGAAGCGCTCGGTCAGGCGGCCGACCTCGTCGGGCCGGTAGAGCCGGCCACGGCGGCTGTAGTCATGGGTCTGGGCGACCTGCTCGGCCAGGTCCGAGAGTTCGACCAGCGGGGCCAGCGCACGGCGTTGCACCGTCTGCAGCGCCCGCGCCGCCAGCGCTATGGCGACCAAGGTCAGCACCGCGGCCATCAACAGCATGCGCAGGACGTCGCGCTGCAGGCTCTTGAGGCTTTCGCGCAGCCGCAGAGAGCCGAGCGTCTCGCCCTTGAACTGCACCGGCACCCAGACCTGAAGCTCGTCTTCCACGAGTTCGGTGCGAGCCTGTTGCAGCTCGCTCGGCGCCGCCACCCGCGGCGGCACGGCCAGGCCCGGCGCCTTCCACTGCCCGACCAGGCCCTGGCTGGAGTCCAGCACCAGCACCTCGAGCAGGTCGGCCCGGCGCGAGAAGGCAGCCAGCTCGTTGCGCACGGCGTCACGGTCGCTGAAGGCCAGGGCCGGCGCCAGGCTGTTGGCCAGCAGCACCGCGCTGAGTTCCGCGGCCTGCACCTGTCGATCGCGCACCCGCAGCCAGGCCAGCGTGGCGATCAGCGCCAGCGTCAGCAGCAGAGTGAGGCTCAGGACGGCCAGATTGAGCCGGGTCAGCCGGCTGACGAGGGAACGGGGAGCGGCCGGCCTGTCCTCGACAGGCGCCGCTTGTTCATCCGCGAATCCATGCTCGGTGGCGAGATTGCTCATGGCCTGTGGCTGACCGTTGCGCCCTATTTGAAGCGAAATCGGTCGGCGCGACCAGCACATGAATCGGCGGTTTCCCGCGGCGCCTGGAAAACCCTCGGACGGCTCCACGCATCAGGCCGGACACGATAGTGCCCGGCCCGAGAGTCATCAGAGTTCGCGCAAGGCCGCCGTCACCGGCTGCGAGGCCGCGCGCACCGCCGGGAACAGGCCGCCGATGAAGCCTATGGCCAGGGCCCACTTCAGCCCTTCCCAGAGCAGCTGGCCCGACACCTTGAGCTCGAAACTGAGCTTGCCCACCGAGTTCATGGCCATGGTCGAAGCCGCGAAGCCGTTGAAGATCAGGTAGGCGACCAGGCCGCCGATCAAGCCGCCTATGGCCGCGAGCAACATCGTCTCCAGCATCACCGCCACCACGACCGGCAGGCCGCGGAAGCCAATGGCGCGCAGGGTCGCGATCTCACGGGCCCGCGTGGCCACCGCCGCGAACATGGTGTTCAGCGCACCGAACACCGCGCCCACGGCCATGATGCCGCCGACCACGATGCCGATGATGCGCAGCATCTGCGTCATCTGCTCGGACTGCTTCTCGAAGAACTCCAGCGTGGTCGAGGACTCGGTCTTGAGCTGCGGGTTGGCCTCCAGCGCAGCCTTGAAGGGCTTGAAACTCTCGGCCCCCTCCAGCTTGACGGTGACCGAGTTGCGGCCACTGCCTCGCTTGTAGCTGTCGTTCACCACATTGGCATCGGCCCAGATCTCGGACTCCATCGCATCGCCCGAGGCGAACACGCCGACGATGGTCCAGGTCTCGCTGCCGAGGCGCATGGTCTTGCCCACCTGCATGCCGGCGAACTGCTTGACCGTGCCCTTGCCGACGATCAGCTCGCGCAGGCCCGGCTGGAAGCGCCGGCCTTCGACGATCTTGACGTTGGGCCGCACGTCGAAGGCGCCGTCGCCCACGCCGCGGAACTGGGCGCTGCCGTCTTCGTCAGGCGCGGCGAGGATGGGCAGGTTGGCTGCCACCACCGTCTCGGCCGAAACCAAGGGCTCGCCCTTTGCGTTGCGGGCAATGCCCGCCGTCTGCGAGATCTGCACCACTTCGTCGCGGCCCAGCGTCGAGGCCACTTCAGCCGCCGAAGCGCCGCGCAGCACGATGGCCGTGTCGGTGCTGCCCGACTTGCGCAGCGTGTTGGCGTAGCCCTCGGCCATGGCCAGCAGCGCCACCAGCACGCCGACCACGCCGGCAATGCCGACGACGATGACGGCCGAGGCGCCGAGGCGCTGCGTGAGCGTCGCGATGCCCACCGCCGCCACCGAGCGGGCTTGCGCTCCGGTACGGGTCAGCCCCATCCACAGCGCCATCAGCACGGCCAGGCCCAGCGCGCCCATCCAGGGCAGCTGAACCCAGGCGACCAGCACCACGACCACCAGCACCACGAGGCCCAGCTTCTTCAGGAAATTCATCATGATCAAGCCCTCCCCGCCAGTGCGTCGGTGATGTTGAGCCGCATCGCATTGAGCGCCGGCAGCAGGCCGACGATGAGGCCGAACAGCAGCATCAGGGCCAGGCCCAGAGCCCAGCTCTTGGCGCCTGCGGCCACGAGGTTGAGCATGCCGCCACTGCCGGCGCTGATGATGGGACCGAGGATGCTGGACAGGCCCATGCCGATCACGCCGCCGATCAGGAGCAGCAGCACCGCTTCGGCCAGCACCATCACCAGCACGCTGGTCTCGGAGAAGCCCAGGGTCTTGAGCACGGCGATCTCGCCGGTGCGCTCCCGCACCGCCTGCATCATGGTGTTGCCCGAGAGCAGCAAGAGCGTGAAGAACACGGCGCCCATGATGGCCGAGGTGATCAGGCCGATGTCGGCGAATTGCTTCATCCAGGAGGCCGTGGCGGCCTGCTCGGTCATCGTGCGGGTTTCATGGTCGGAATTGGCCGAGATGCCATCGATGGCCTTGAGCACCCGGTCCGCCTGGTTCACATCCTTGACGCTGCTGACGTACCAGCCGACCTGACCCTGGTTGTAGGGCGTGGTGTCGTCGAAGTACTTCCAGTTCAGCAGGAACATCTGGTCGTACCAGCCGTCGGTCTTCATGTTGCCGACCTCGATGATGCCGGCGACCTGGAACTGCCAGTTCTTGCTGCCGTTGCGGTCCGGAAAGATGGTGGACATCAAGGGAATCTTGTCGCCCACCTTCCAGCCGAAGCGCCTGGCCAGGCCAGCGCCGACCAGCGCCCCGTTGCGGGTCTCGGCAAAGGCCTTGCGATGCTCGGCGCTCACCTTGATCTCCGGATAGAGGTCCAGGTAATTGGGCGCGACGGCGAAGCTGAAGACCTGGTTGTGCGGGTCCTGGTAGGCACCCCCGAACCAGTTGGCGTAGGTCACATCCTTGACGCCATCCACCGCGCCAATCTTCTGCGTCAGCGCCATCGGCAGGAGCTGGATGAAGCTGAGCTTGGAGCCGGTCTGCAGGCGCGAGGCGCCGTTGGCGCTCTGCCCCGCTTCGTCAAATGAGGTGCGCACCGCGTCCAGCAAGCCAAACAGCAGGAAGGCCGTGATGATGGAGATCAGGGTGAGGAAGGTGCGGCCCTTGCGCCGGAACAGCGCGGCCCAGATGAGATGGAGGTATTTCATCGTGCCACCTCTTGATCAGGCTGTGGCCTGCTCGACCAGCGTGCCCTTGTCCAGGTGCAGGGTGTGGCTCGCGCGACCTGCGGCCTTGGGGTCGTGAGTCACCATCACGATGGTCTTGCCATGCTCGCGGTTGAGCGCCTGCAGGAGGCTCAGGACGTCTTCGGCCGATTGGCGGTCCAGGTCGCCGGTCGGCTCATCGCAGACCAGCAGGGTCGGATCCGAGACGATGGCACGGGCGATGGAGACGCGCTGCTGCTGGCCACCCGAAAGTTCCGTGGGCTTGTGCGTGGCGCGGTCCGCCAGGCCCACCAGCTCCAGCGCAATCGCAGCGCGCTTCTTGCGCTCCGCCGCCGAGAGCTTGGTCAGCAAGAGCGGCAGCTCGACATTGCGCTGCGCCGACAGCATGGGCATCAGGTTGTAGAACTGGAACACGAAGCCGACCTTGGAAGCGCGCCAGCGCGCCAGCTGGGCGCCGGAGAGCTGGTCGATGCGCTGGCCGTCCACGGTGATGCTGCCGCCGCTGGGCGCGTCCAGTCCGCCCATCAGGTTCAGCAGCGTGGTCTTGCCGGAGCCGGACGGGCCCATCAGCGCCAGGAAGTCGCCGCCGGCGACGTCGAGGTCGATGTGGTGCAGCACCTCGACGGTCTGCTTGCCTCGGGTGTAGACCTTGGACAGATCACGGATCTCGATCAGCTTGCTCATTTCGCTTCCTTTGCTGTTTCGACCACGGCGGCGCCGTCTTTCAATTCCACGGGCGGCGAGACGACCACCTTGTCGCCCGCCTTCAGGCCCTCGGTCACCCAGGCCTGCTTGTTCACCTCGGGGCCGGTCTTGACCAAACGCTGCTCGACCTTGCCCTCACTTCCTACGACGAACAACTTGCCGCCATTCGACAAGGCCTCGCGCGGAATCAGCACGCCGGGCAGCGGCGCCGCCGTGGGGGCGGCCTTCTCGGCCAGGAAGCTGACGCGCACGCCCATGTCGGGCACGACGCGCCCGTCCTTCTGCTCCAGCGCCACGCGCACCTTGACCGTGGCCTTGCCGCGGTCGGCGGTGGGGATCACGGCAATCACATGGGCGGGAATCCGCCAGTCCGGATAGGCATCGAGCACCGCCTCGCAGGCCATGCCGGCCTTGACCTGGCTGATGTAGGCCTCGTTGACGTCCACGCTGACTTCCAGCGAGTCCATGTCGACGATGGTGCCCACGCCGGTGCGGGTGAAGCCGCCACCGGCCGACAGCGGCGAGACGATCTCGCCGACCTGGGCGGCCTTGACGGTGACCACACCGGAGAAAGGCGCGCGCACCACGGTGTAGTCGAACGTGACCTGGGTTTGCGCCACCTGCGCCGCTGCCGCCTCGACCGCGCGCTGGGCGGCCTCAAGCTGGGCCTGCAGCGTGGCCACGCCGGTGCGCGCCTGCTCCTGGCTCTGCCTGGAACTCATGCCGCTGGCGGCCAGCTCGTTGGCGCGGCGCAGGTCGGCCTCGGCCTGCGCGAGCTGAGCGCGCACCTGGGCCACCGTGGCCTGCGCGCTGCGGGCATTGGCCTGGGCCACGTTGAGCGCGGCCCGCAGGCCGCTGTCTTCGAGCCGAGCCAAGACCTGACCCTTGCTGACGCGGTCGCCCTCGGCGATCAGCACCTGGGTCAATGTGCCGGTGATCTGGGTAGACACCGTGGCCTGGCGCTGGGCCACGATATAGCCCGTGGCCTGCAGCACGGCATTGCCGGCCGTGTTGCTGCTACGTGGCACGGCAGTGGCCGTCTGCACCGGCAAAGGCTTGGCCTTCATGAAGTACCAGGCCGCTCCGCCGGCCGCAGCCAGCACGACGAGACCGACGACCACACCGATCAGCCAGCGTGGCGGACCGCCATCCTCGTCGCGATGGTCGCGGCTGATACGCAATTCATTGAGACGCTGGGTATCGATGATGGCCTCCGTCGTTGGGCGAGGCGCATCGTAGCCGAGCAGGCGCGCGGCTTTTGTCAGGAGTGCTGCCGGGAGTGCCCCGGGGCCTTGCTAGGACTCGACCAGGCCGTTGCGGATCGCGTAGACCGTCAGCTCGGAGTTGTTGGCCAGGCCCAGCTTCTCCAGCACGCGGGCCCGGTAGACGCTGACCGTCTTGGGGCTGAGCATCAGCTCCTCGGCGATGTCGGAGAGTCGCTTGCCCGAGGCGATCATCACCAGCGTCTGCAACTCGCGGTCGGACAGCTTCTGGTGCGCCTGCTCCATCACCGGCGCCGTGAGGCTCTCGACCAGCATCTGGGCGATCTCGGGCGTCACGTACTTGCGACCCTGGGCCACGGTGCGCACCGCCTGCACCAGCAACTGCGGGTCGCCGCCCTTGTTCACATAGCCGAAGGCGCCGGCGCGCAGCGAACGGATCGCGTACTGGTCCTCGGGATACATGGAGACGATCAGCACCTTGACCGGCGAGCCCTCGTCCTTGAGCACATGCAGCACGTCCAGGCCGCTGCGGCCTGGCATGTTGATGTCCAGCACCAGCACATCGCAGGCGATCTCGGGCTGGCGCATCAGGCTGCGCAGCTCGCCGTAGTCGCCGGCCTCGCCGATCACCTCGATATCGGCGGCATCGGACAAGGTGTCGCGGATGCCGCGGCGTATCAACGCGTGGTCATCGCAAAGAATCACTTTGATCATGCACTGCCCCAGGAAGACGGATCATGTTTTATGGCCGAAGCCTCTTCTTGCCCCAACTGCTCGGCCCGCGACGCTTCCAGCGGCACCGACAGGATCAGGCTGGTGCCACGCGCGCTGCTGGACAGGTCGACCCAGCCGCCCACGGTGGCCGCCCGCTCATGCAGGCCGCGGATGCCGAAGGAGCGCGCCTTGGCCAGGTCACCCGGGCTCAGGCCCGTGCCATTGTCGCTGACCTCCAGCGTCAAGACGCCCGAGGCCACGCTCAGCTCTATGTCCACCCGGCTCGCATTGGCATGCTTGGAGACATTGGTCAGCGCCTCCTGGGCCGTGCGGTAGGCCACCAGGGGCACGCCGGCCGGCAGGTTGATCTGCTCGGAGGTGGTGTTGATCAGCGTGCTGATGCCGGTGCGCTTCTCGAAGCGCGCGCCCATCCACTGCACCGCAGCCACCAGGCCCTGCTCCAGGATGGCCGGCCGCAGGTTGTGCATGATGCGCTGGCTGGCCTCGATGGCCGAGCTCACCGTCTCCAGCGCCGACTGCACCCGCTGGCGCACGCCCTCGTCCTGCGCATGGCGGGCCATCCAGGCCAGGTCGAACTTGATGGCAGTCAAGGAACCGCCGACGTCGTCATGGATCTCGCGGGCAATCGCCGCCCGCTCCATCTCTATCGAGGTCTGCAGGTGGCCGGCCAGCTCGTGCAGGCGCTGCTTGGAGCGCAGCAGTTCGCGGTCGGCCTCGGCGCGGGCCTGCTCGGTCTCGTTGGCCTCGATCGCATGCAGCAGCGCCGGCGCCAGCCGCGTCAGGTTGTTCTTGAGCACATAGTCCGAGGCGCCTATGCGCATCGCGGCCACCGCCGTGTCCTCGCCGATCTCGCCCGAGACCAGGATGAAGGGCACGCTCAGGCGTGCATCCTTGACCATGTCCAGCACCACCAGGCCCGAGAAACCCGGCAGGTTGTAGTCGCAGATGATGGCGTCCCAGGCTTCCGTCAGCGCCTGCCGCACTTCTGCCAGGGTGTCGACACGAGGAATGTCGACGGCCAGCCCGGCACGGCGCAGCTGGGCCTGGATCAGCAGGTGATCGAGCTCGGAATCTTCGACATTCAGGACGCGCAGACGCCGGTCTGCCAGGGGGGCCGCCATAGGGCGCGAGTATGCCGCCAGCGCACTGACGCCTCGGGGCGGCGGCCAGGCCGCTGCGACTGCAAAACCACGCCTGCCGTCGCGAAAAGGGATTACCCTAGGCAGAAATCCGGGCAAAACGTCGAACAGTTGCCACGCCTCAGGAAGTTCGCGATTGCCCCTGTCGACACCGGGGACGGAATTGCCGAAGATCCGTTTACAAAAGGATACGGCCGGGTCGCTGCCCTAGCGTCCGGATATCACCGTTGGAGACGCACATTAGATGAACGACGCAGCGCCAGCCCCTGACGATGAAGTCGGCATGCAGCCCCTGCTCGCAGCCGCCGAGCTGCAGGACCACCTGATGACGGTGACCAACGACCTGGAGCGCTTGCAGCGCCTGCTCGACGATGCCGGCGAGGCCCTGTCAGGACATTTCTACAGCGCATCGAGCCAGCTCAATCAGCTGCTGCGCGAGGCGGCCGAAGCCGGCCTCAAGAGCGACGGCCTGCAGCAGATCATGGCCGACGTGGCGGGGGCGATCACCGCCCTGCAGTTCCAGGACATGGCCACCCAGCTGATCGCCCACACCAGCCAGCGGCTGCGCAACTGTTCCGACCAGCTGGCCCGCGACACCTTTGGCGACGACGAAGACGGTCTGGCCGTGGTGGAAATAGCGCCACTGCGACCCAACCCTGTCACGCAGGACGAGATGGACGCCGGCTCGATCGAACTGTTTTGACGACAGAATCCACAGCAAATCAACCCAACAAGAGTTACCCCGGAGAAATAGCGATGCACTCAATCCTCGCCGTGGACGATTCGGCCTCGATGCGCCAGATGGTCACCTTCACGCTGAAGAACGCCGGTTTCAACGTGGTCGAGGCCGTGGACGGCCAGGATGCCTGGGAAAAGTCCAACCAGCGTGATTTCGACCTGGTGCTCACCGACCAGAACATGCCTCGCATGGATGGCATCAGCCTGACCAAGAAGCTGCGCGAGAGCCCCAAGTTCAAGACCACGCCCATCCTGATCCTGACCACGGAGTCCAGCGACCAGATGAAGCAGGCGGGCCGCGCAGCCGGTGCCACCGGCTGGCTGGTCAAGCCCTTCGATCCGGCCAAGCTGATCGAGGTGATCGGCAAGGTGATTCGCTGAGACCCGGGACGCAAGCTAGCAGGAGCCAAGAATGGGAGAGATGACCTCCGAAGGCGCCAGCCTGAGTGCCGGCATTGACCTCAGCCAGTTCTACCAAGTCTTCTTCGAGGAGGCGGGCGAGAACCTGGACAACATGGAGCAGATGCTCCTCAACCTGAATATCGAGACGGCGGACGACGAGGAGTTGAACGCCATCTTCCGCTGCGCCCACTCGATCAAGGGCGGCGCAGCGACCTTCGGCTTCAGCGACGTGGCCGAGCTGACCCACATCATGGAGACGCTGCTCGACAAGCTGCGCCGCCACGAACTGCAGGCCACGGCACCGATGGTGGACGTGCTGCTGCAGTCCGGTGACGCGCTGCGCGCCCAGCTGGCCCGCCATGCGGGGTCCAGCAGCGACGTGGTCGACACCGCCGACCTGATCAACAACATCCGCACCTTCGTCGAAGGTGGCTCGCCGGCGCCCGCCGCTCCGGCCGCACCCAAGGCTGCACCGGCTCCGGTGCCGGCCGCCGCGCCGGCCAATGCGCCCAAGACCAGCGCCCGCCTGATCGAGCTGCAGGTCGGCCCGATGGACAACCCGGCGCAGGCCGACAACCTGGTCGACCTGTTCAAGGAAATCACCGACCTCGGCACCATCGAACCGCTGGACGGCGGCATGTCGGCCGACGGCATGCGCCGCTTCAAGGTGCTGACCAGCTCGAGCGACAACGACCTGCTCGACCTGTTCAGCTTCCACGTCTCGCGCGAGCAGGTAAAGATCCTGCCGCTGGGCGATGGCTTCGGCTTCCACGAGGGTGCGCCCGGCGCGCCCAAGGTCGAGGAGAAGGACCAGGGCTACGGCTTCTTCGACGACGCGCCGGGCTCGCCCGGCGGCACCGGCGAGGTCAAGCCGGTGACGGCCGCCGCACCCGTCGCTGCCGCCCCCAAGGCGGCGCCCAAGGCCGAGGCCAAGGGCGCACCGGGCGGCATGGACCAGTCCACGCTGCGCGTGTCGGTCGAGAAGGTCGACCAGCTGATCAATCTGGTCGGCGAGCTCGTCATCACCCAGGCCATGCTGGCCCAGAACAGCAGCGGCCTCGACCCGGCCGTGCACCAGCAGCTGGCCTCCGGCCTGGCCGATCTGGAGCGCAACACCCGCGACCTGCAAGAGTCGGTGATGTCGATCCGCATGATTCCCATGTCGGTCGTTTTCAACCGCTTCCCGCGCATGCTGCGCGACCTGGCGTCCAAGCTGGGCAAGAAGGTCGAGCTGGTCACGCAGGGTGAAGCCACCGAGCTGGACAAGGGCCTGGTCGAGAAGATCACCGATCCCCTCACCCACCTGGTGCGCAACAGCTGCGACCACGGTATCGAGATGCCCGCCGACCGCGCTGCCAAGGGCAAGCCAGAACAAGGCACGATCACCCTGGTCGCCTCGCACCAGGGTGGCTCCATCGTCATCGAAGTGCGCGACGACGGCCGCGGCCTCAATCGCCAGAAGCTGATCAGCAAGGCGCGCGAGAAAGGCATCGACGCCCCCGACTCGCTGACCGACAACGAGGTCTACAACCTGATCTTTGCGCCGGGCTTCTCCACGGCCGACCAGGTGACCGACGTGTCCGGCCGAGGCGTGGGCATGGACGTGGTGAAACGGAACATCACCCAGCTGGGCGGCACGGTCGAGATCGACTCGGCCGAAGGCTACGGCATGAAGGTCTCGGTGCGGCTGCCGCTGACGCTGGCCATCATGGACGGCATGAGCGTGGGGGTCGGCGAAGAGGTCTACATCCTGCCGCTGGCCTCGGTGGTCGAGTCCTTCCAGGTCCAGTCCGACACCATCAAGACCGTCGGCGGCTCGGGCCGCGTGGTCGAGGTGCGCGACGAATTCATGCCGGTGGTTGAGCTTGAGCAAGTTTTCAACGTGCCGCGCTTTGACTTCGAGCATGTGTCCTCCATCATGGTGGTCGTCGAGGCCGAAGGCGGCCGCGTCGCCCTGCTGGTGGACGAGCTGCTGGGGCAGCAGCAGGTGGTGGTCAAGAACCTCGAGGCCAATTACCGCAAGGTGACCGACGTCTCTGGCGCCACCATCATGGGCGATGGCCGGGTCGCGCTGATTCTCGACATCGGCAGCCTGATCCGCCGTTCGCGCCACTGAACCCGGCCGGCCGAGCCCCTCGGCCGGACCGTCTTACCTGCAGGAATAACAATGTCGTTGAGCGCACTCATTCGCCAATTCAGCATCCGCACCCGCATGATCGGGGCGATCGCCATGGTCCTCGGCCTGCTCCTCGTCGTCGGCGCGGTCGGCCTGACGGGCATGAACTCGCTGCGCACGCAGACCAAGCAGTTCGCCGAGATGTCGGTGGCCGAGGCCAACAACATGAGCCGGCTGATCGCCGCCATGGGTGATCTGCGTCGCTACGAGAAGGACATGATCATCAACATGGCCAGCGCCGACGAGGTGCGCAGCCATCGCAAGCGCTGGGACGAAGCCCGCCAGGTGCTGGCCACTGCGTCCAAGGAAATGCTCAAGGGCGAGGAAGACGCCGACAACAAGGTCCTGCGGCAAATGCTGCCCTTGATCGACAGCTATGCCGACAAGGCGCTGCCGGTGTTTGGCAAGCTGGAGTCGGGTGGCTACACCGACGTGGCCGTCGCCAACAAGGAGATGAGCGCCGCCAAGGACTCGATCAAGGCGGCCGAGAAGCTGCTTGAGGAGCTTCGCGATGCCCTGAGCAAGGAATCGCTGAGCGCGCAGGCGCAGGCCGAGGGTACCCAGTCCCGCGTGCTGACCTGGTTCGTCGTCGTGCTGGTGCTCAGCGCCGTGGTGGTCGCCCCGTTGACCCTGCTCAACATGAAGAGCATCTGTGATCCGCTGGCCGAGGCCGAGGCCCTGGCCGAGGCGATCGCCGAGGGCGATCTGACCAGCCAGATCAAGAACATCGAAGGCAAGGACGAGGCGACCCATCTGATGAAGTCGCTGGAAAAGATGCAGCAGGCCTTGCAGAGCCTGATCGGCCAGCTGCGGACGGCGGCCGACAGCATCCGCACCGCCTCGGTCGAGATCGCCACCGGCAATACCGACCTGTCGGGCCGTACCGAGCAGACCGCCTCCAACCTGCAGCAGGCTGCCTCCTCGATGGAGCAGCTGACTGGGACGGTGAAGCAGACCGCCGATTCGGCCCGCACCGCCAACCAGCTGGCCTCGTCGGCCTCGCAGGCAGCAGCGCGTGGCGGTGAAGTCGTGGGCCATGTGGTGACCACGATGGAAGACATCAACACCAGCTCCAAGAAGATCTCCGACATCATCGGCGTGATCGACGGCATCGCCTTCCAGACCAACATCCTGGCGCTGAATGCCGCCGTGGAAGCGGCACGTGCGGGCGAACAGGGCCGCGGCTTTGCGGTCGTGGCCGGTGAGGTCCGCTCGCTGGCCCAGCGCTCGGCCGAGGCCGCCAAGGAGATCAAGACCCTGATCGGCGCCAGCGTCGAGCGGGTCGAGACCGGCTCGCGCCTGGTGCAGGAAGCCGGCAACTCGATGAGCGAGATCGTGGCCGGCGTGCAGCGCGTGACGGACATCATCGGCGAGATCTCGGCCGCCGCCAGCGAGCAGAGCGACGGCATCGCCACGGTCAACCAGTCGGTGGTGCAGCTCGACCAGATGACGCAGCAGAACGCTGCCCTGGTGGAAGAATCGGCCGCCGCCGCGGAAAGCCTGCGCGACCAGGCCGAGCGTCTGGCCCATTCGGTGGACCGCTTCCGCATCAGCGGCACTGCGCCGGCACGCACGGCTTCGGCCCCGCAGCCGGCCAGCGCACACAAGGCTGCCGTAGCCCGGCCTGCAGCCCCGGTCGCCAGCAAGATGGTCAAGCCGGTCGCCGGCAAGCCCGCCCCGGCCAAGGCGGCTGGCGCACCGGCCGTGCGCCCCTCGCCTGCTCCCAAGTTCACCGCACCACCGCCCGCGCCAACTCCGGCACGCGCGCCGGCTCCGGCGGCGGACGGGGACTGGGAAACCTTCTGAAGCCCGATTACATTCCTAGACCATTGACCACTGCAGAAGGCCAACAATGGACAACACGCAAGCAACCTCCACCGCCGTGGTGCCCCGCGACAGCGGCGCTCTGGTCGTCAACCAGAAGGCCCATATTCCGCACAACGGCGAATACCTGACCTTCCGCCTGGGCTCCGAGGAGTACGGCATCGACATCCTCAAGGTGCAGGAAATCCGCTCCTACGAGCAGCCCACCCGCATCGCCAACGCGCCCGAGTTCATCAAGGGCGTGGTCAACCTGCGCGGCGTGATCGTGCCCATCGTCGACCTGCGCCTGAAGCTGGGCTGCCCCACGGCCGAGTACAACAGCTTTACCGTGGTCATCGTGCTGAACGTGAAGAACCGCGTGGTCGGCGCCGTGGTCGACTCGGTGTCCGACGTGCTGGAACTGAGCAAGGACGCGATCCGCCCGGCCCCCGAGCTGAGCTCGGCCGCGGTGGACACCAGCTTCATCACCGGCATCGGCGCGATCAACGAGCGCATGCTGATCCTGATGGACATCGAAGGCCTGATGAGCAGCGCCGAGATGGGCCTGATGGACAGCGTGACCGCCGCCGCCAGCTGAAGCGGTCACCAAGCCTCAATGGCAAAGGGCGCCCTCGGCGCCCTTTTTTCATGCCCGTCGTGCAGGCCTACTGCGTATCGGCCTCGCGCAGCGTGGCCACCACCGGCCGCGTCAGCACGCCGCGCAGGCCCCACCAGCCCGCGGCCTGAGCCAGCAAGGCACCGGCCAGGGCGCTGGCCAGCGGCACCCAGGCGCTGGCGTTCCAGCTGAACTCGAACACATAGCGGGCCAGCAGCCAACCCAGCAGCAGGGCCACGGCCCCGGCCAGGCCGCCCGCCAGCGCGCCCAGGCCCAGCAGCTCGGCCCGCTGCACCTGGGCCAGCAGCCGACCACTCGCGCCCAATGCCCGCATCAGCGCGTATTCGCGGGTGCGTGCATCGCGGGTGCTGGTCACCGCCGCCAGCAGCACCACCAGGCCGGTGGCCAGCGTGAAGGCGAACAGGAACTGCACCGCCTGTATCACCTGGTCCAGCACCTGCTGCACCTGCTTGATCTGGGCCGACACGTCGACCACGGTGATGTTCGGAAACTCGCGCGTCAGCGCCGCGTCGAGCGAGCGGCCCTTCGGCGACTTGTAGGCCGCGATGAAAGTGCTCGGCAGCTCGGCCATCTGCTCGCGCTGGAACAGCACGAAGAAATTCACGCGCATCGAACTCCAGTCAACCTTGCGCAGATTGGTGACCCGGCCCTCGACCTTCTGGCCCGCCACGTCGAAGGTCAGCCTGTCGCCCAGCTTCAGGCCGAGCTGCTCGGCCAGGCCCTGCTCGACGCTGAGGCCGTCCTGGTCCTCGGCCTTCCATTCGCCGCGCACCAGCTGGTTGTGGGCCGGCAGGGTCGTCATGTGGCTGAGGTTGAACTCGCGCTCGACCAGGCGCTGGGCCCGGTCCTCCTTGAACTGCTTGGGGCCGATAGGCTTGCCGTTGAGCTCGACCAGGCGGCCGCGGATCATCGGATACCAGTCCAGCCGCCCCACCCCGCCGGCTTCCAGCCGCTGGCGGAAGCTCTCGCCCTGCTCGGGCATCACATTGATGACGAAGCGGTCCGGCGCATCGGCCGGCGTGGCGGAACGCCAGCTGTCTATCAGGTCGGTGCGCAGCAGCACCAGCAGGGCCAGGGCCAGCAGGCCCACGGCCAGCGAGGACACCTGCACGATGGCGAACACGGGCCTGGCCGCCACCTGGCGCGTGGCCAGCAGCAGCCAGCGCGGCGCGCCATTGCCGTTGACGCTGATCGGCACCAGCTTGCGCAACAGCAGCACGGCCAGCCAGGCCAGCAGCGCAAAGAGGCCCAGGGCCACGGCAAAGCCCAGGGCCGAGATCAGGCCCAGCTTCACGTCCGCCGCAATCGCCATCAGGATGGCGCCGAAACCGAGCACGCCGCTGCCCAGCACCAGCAGCGAGCCAGCCTTGAGCGAGCCGAGCTCGCGCCGCATCACCCGCAGCGGCGGCACGGCGGCCAGCTGCAGCACCGGGGGCAGGCCGAAGCCCAGCAGCAGCGAGAGACCCAGCCCCAGGCCCAGCAGACCGGGACGAGCACTCGGCATGGGCAGGCTGACGTCGATCAGCCCCGACAGCAGGGCCACGAAGCCGTAGTGCAGTGCAAAGCCCAGGGCCACGCCGGCCAGGCTGGCGATCAGGCCGGCCGAGCCGAACTCCAGCGCATAGGTCCAGGCGATGCGGCGCTGCGGCTGGCCCAGCACTCGCAGCATGGCGCAGTCATCGAGATGGCGCGAAGCGAAGTCGCGGGCCGCCAGGGCCACGGCCACGGCGGCCAGCAGGGCGGCCAGCATGGCCACCAGGTTGAGGAACTTGCCGGCGCGGTCCAGCGTCTGGCGCATCTCGGGCCGACCGTTCTCCAGCGATTCGAGCCGGATGCCGCGCAGCTTCTGTGTCTCCACCAGCTTGGCGGCGCGCTCGACGAAGGCCTTGATTGCCTCGCTCTGCGCCGCACTGCCGGCCACGGCCAGGCGGTAGCCGACGCGGCTGGCCGGCTGGATCAGGCCGGTGGCCGCCAGGTCCTCGGCATGGATCATCAGCCGCGGCGCGAAGTTCATGAAGCCGGCCCCGCGGTCCGGCTCGTTGCGGATCACGCCGGCGATGCGCAAGCGGCTGTCGCCCAGCAGCACCGTCTGGCCGACCTGCAGACCGAGCGCATCCAGCACCGCCGGATCGACCCAGGCCTCGCCGCGCGGCGGCACGCCGACGCTGCGACCGTCCTCCAACTGCAAGCGGCCGCGCAAGGGATAGCCAGTCTCGACCGACTTGACCGCCACCAGGCGGCTGGCCCCGCCCTGCTCGTCCGGCGCCCGCGCCATGCTGGGAAAGGCAGCGCTGCCGGCCTGGTCCAGGCCCAGTTCCCTGGCCAGCTCGCGCATCACGACTGGCGTCGGCTGGTCGCTGGAGACCAGGGCATCGCCGCCCAGCAGCTGGCCGGCGTCGCGCTTCAGGCCCTGGTCGAGACGGTCCGACAGAAAGCCGACCGAGCACAGAGCCGCTACCGCCAGCATCACGGCCAGCATCAACAAGCGCAGCTCGCCGGCGCGGGCATCGCGCCAGAACTGGCGCCAGGCCAGCACCAGGGCCGAGGGAGGGACAGCGGAAGCAGCAGCGTTCTCAGGCATGGCCCGACTGTAGCGGCGCCCTGCCATGCAAGCCGATTGAATGGGTCGTGCAAGATTCCAGTGCCCGTGGCCGGCTTCGCGGGCGTCCAATTCAGGCATGAACACCCATGCCCCCCTGTTCCTGTCCCACGGCTCGCCGATGACGGCCCTGGAGCCGCGCGAGGCCGGCTCCTTCATGCAGCAGCTGGGCGAGCAGATAGCCCGGCGTTCGGGCCGTCCGCGCGCCCTGCTGCTGATCTCGGCCCATACCTCGGCCCGCCTGCCGGTGCTGCTGGCCGGCGCCCGTCACCAGGCCATCTACGACTTCGGTGGCTTCGACCCCAAGCTGCAGACGCTGCGCTACGACGCGCCGGGCGCGCCCGCCCTGGCCGGCGAAGTGCAAGCCCTGCTGGGCGGGGCCGGCATCGAGGTGACCCAGGTCGACCAGGGCGGCCTGGACCACGGCATCTGGGTGCCGCTGCGCTACCTCTACCCCGAGGCCGACATCCCGGTGCTGCCGCTGGCCTTCGTGCGCACGCAAAGTCCGGCCCAGCAGTTCGCGCTGGGCGCCGCGCTGTCCAGGCTTGCCGAAGACGGCGTGCAGATCATCGGCAGCGGCAGCATCACCCACAACCTACGTCGTGCCCTGATGGGCGGCGCGGCCATCGACGCGCCGGAGATCGCGCCGTCGGCCGAGTTCCGGCAATGGATGGTCGAGCGCAGCGAGGCGCGCGACTGGGACGCCCTGCTCGACTACCGCCGACAGGCCCCGCATGCGCTGGACATGCATCCCACCGACGAGCATCTGCTGCCCTGGTACGTCGCCGCCGGCGCGGGCGGGCGCGAGCACGCACCGCGCCGCATCCACCAGAGCCTGGCCTATGGCTGCCTAGGCATGGACGCCTATGCTTTCGGGCCCGATGCCGAGGCCTGGGAAGCGGTCTGAGCTGCCTATAATCCGCGCCGATCGCGGGTGTAGTTCAATGGTAGAACTTCAGCTTCCCAAGCTGACTACGTGGGTTCGATTCCCATCACCCGCTCCATGCGCTGCCAGGGTCCGGCTCTGGCGACCGGGCTCGCCGCCTAGGCGGCCAATGGCGCGGGTTGATCCAGGAAGCTCCTGGCCCACAGTTCCAGGCTCAGTGCCCGCCACAGCTCAAAGCCGGCTTCGAGCTTGCCGCTGCGGTGGTCGGCCAGGCGCCGCTGCACCGCGGCCGCATTGCTCCAGCCACGTTCCACGAACGATCTCGAATGGAAGATGTCGGCGGCATAGGCGCCGAGCTCCTCGCGGAAGAAGCGTCCTTCGGGCGGCATATAGGTCAGCTTGTCGCGACGCTGCAGAACGGCGTCGGGCACGATGCCATCGACCGCACGCCTCAACACCGCCTTGGTATGGCCGTCCGAGATGAGCTGATCGCCATCCATGGAGAAGACCTTCTCGACCAGGCGGTGATCCAGGAAGGGCACGCGGGCCTCGATGCTGTGCGCCATCGAATTGCGGTCCAGCGAATGCAGCAGCTCGGGAATGCCCCAGCCGGTGAACATGTTCCAGAGGCGGCTACGCAGCCGGTCCGGAAATTCCGCGCCCTCCCGCATCGGCGACAGCGGGTTGTCGCGCAGGCTGGCATGCACGAACTTGTGCGCGCCGGAGCGCATGGAGCGCAGGCCATGCTCCAGCCGGCCCGAAATGAAGGGGCGGATCAGCAGGGCCGTCGCCGCGCTGACCCCGATGCCGCTGCGATGACGGTAGGCCGCGAACTGGCGCCTGAACTCGCCGACCCGGCCCTGCCGCAAGAGGTCGACGAAGCGATAGCCGATGAACGGCGCATAGCCGGCAAACACCTCGTCGGACCCCTGTCCGTCGAGCATGACCTTCATGCCGCCGGCGCGTGCCGCCTTCATCACGTACCACTGGGCTGCGATGCTGCTGGAGTTGAACGGCGAGTCCTGCGTCCAGACGATCGCGTCCAGGTCCCGGACCAGGTCTGCGGCCGTGAAGCTGACCCAATGGGCAGCGCCGCTGACCGCGCCGACCACGGCCTCGGCATAGGGTCGCTCGTTGAACCCGGGGTCATCAAAGGCGGCCGTGAAAGTGCGTGGCCGCGCATGCGGCTGCAGCTGCGCGACCGCGCAGGTGATGGTCGAAGAATCGAGCCCGCCGGACAGGCTCATGCCGTACGGGGCATCGGTTCTCAGGGCCAGCCTGACCGCATCAAAGACGAGGTCCCGGACTTCCTCATGCGGCTCCAGCGACGACGCCTGACCCGCGTTCAGCGTCCAGTAGCGCTCGATGCGCAGCCCGCGCACATCGAAGGTCATCGAATGGGCGGGCGGCAGCGCCGAAATGCCGGCGAAAAAACTGTCGGCCGTGTGGTCCAGCCGCTCATGCTCCAGGTAGTCGCGCACCAGGCGCAGGTTCGCTCCTAGCGGCGCCTCACGGTCTGCTGCGAAGGCCTTCAGCTCACTGGCGAACTGCAGGCGCGATGGCGTAGCACGGTAGTAGAAGGGCTTGATGCCGAAGCGGTCGCGCGAGCAGAACAGCCGCCGCTCCTGCGTGTCCCAGAGCGCGAAGCCCCACATGCCGTTGAAGTGCGTCACGCAGTCCGTACCCCATTGCCTGTACGCGGCCAGCACCACCTCGGTATCGCTGTGCCCGCGGAAGCGGTGGCCATGGGTCTTCAGCGCTTCGCGCAGCTCGACATGGTTGTAGATCATGCCGTTGAAGATCAGCTGGTAGCGACCGTCGTCGCTGGCCATGGGCTGCGCCCCCTGCTCGCTCGCGTCCAGGATGGCCAGCCTGACCGACACCAGCACGGCATTGCTGCTGGCAAATACCCCCTGTGCGTCCGGTCCGCGATGCGAAATCGCCTGCGCCATGCGCTCGACCAGCCGCCGGTCCACCGCGGAGGCAAATGACACTATTCCACTGACGCCGCACATCCGCGTTTCCGATTCCTGGGAGTCATAGCTGCGACAGCCACAGGGCCGGGCGAGCCGGCTGGCTGTCAATTCATTTCGCGGCCCGACGAGCGGGTCAGCGGCGATTCACATGCTGGGGGCTTGGACCGAAGCGTCCGGTTCAAGCCGCTGTCAGCATAGCGTGGCAAGGTCCTTTTCCGACATAGGAAAACTGCTGCCCCACCCTATCCAGGTGGGCTGAACCTGACTGGACCCTGACCTCCGCCACCGGCCGGCCGGCGGGCAAGCCCGCATCGGCTGTTGGAAGCACCACCGCTAGGATGCAGAGCTCCGCCTCGTCCATGCCGTCTTGAGCTCCTCCAGCCCCGCCCCTGACCTGCTGCTGCGCGTCACTCCGCCCCGCGTGCCGCGCCAGCTGCTCACGCGCAGCGCGCTTCAGATGGCCGCGCCGCGATTGCGGGAGCGGCCGGGCCTGCTGGTCCAGGCCCCGGCCGGCTATGGCAAGACCTCGCTGTTGGCGCAGTGGCGACTGGAATTGATCGCCCATGGCAGCGCGGTGGCCTGGCTGTCGGCCCAGTCGCGTGACGATGAGCAGCGGCTGTTGCAGGGCCTGACTCTGGCCGTGCGACTGGGCGCGAGCCGGCCCGGCTTTGGCCAGCAATGGCAGGACCAGATCGTCGCGCCGACCGACGCACTCGAAGGCGTCACCCGCTGGCTGGCCGAGCTGGCCCAGGCCGCGCTGGACCTGGTGCTGATCGTCGACGAGGCCGACCGCCTGCCGCCGGCCAGCCGCGCCCTGTTGACCTATCTGCTGCGCAACCAGCCACCGAATCTGCGCATCGTCATTGCCGCGCGCAGCGACTGCGAGCTGGATGTCGACGACCTGCTGAGCTATGGCCATCTGCTGCGTCTGGGTCCCCTGGAACTGCGCTTCGGCCTGGGCGAGGCGCTCGAGCTGAGCCGCAAGCTGCTGGGCCCGGCCCTGGACCATGACATGGTGGCCCGTCTGCACGAACTCTGCGAAGGCTGGCCGCTGGGCCTGCAGCTGCTGCTGAGCGCCATTGCCAACGGTGCCGATGCCCGGGCTGCGCTGAGCAGCCTGCCCGGCACTGGCTTGCGCGAACAGCTGCTCGACCTGCTGCTGTCCAAGCTCGATGCCGAGGATCAGCGCTTCCTGGAGGACGGCAGCATCGTCGACCACCTGCATCCGGCCCTGTGCCAGGCGCTGAGCGGCTGGCCCGACGCCGCCGAACGCCTGGCCCGCCTCAGCCGCGACACCCCGCTGCTGGCCAGCGCCGAGCAAGGCGAATGGCTGCGCCTGCACGCACTGGCCCGCGAACGGCTGCGGCAGCGGGTGTCGGCCAGGCCGCCGCCGGAGCAGGCCGCCCTGCATGCGCGCGCCGCCGCCTGGCTGGCCCAACATGGCCAGCTGGAAGCCGCGGCCCGCCAGGCCTGGGAGGCCGGCGAACGGGAGCAGGCCCTGGACCTGGCCGAGCGCAGCCTCTACGAAACCCTGACCCGCGACGGCCGGCAATCGGCGGTGCGCGAATGGCTGGAGCGCCTGCCGCCGCAAGCCGTGGAGCATCGCCCCAGGCTTCAGCTCGCAGCCGCCTGGACCCTGGCCCTCAGCGAGCGCCACGTCGAAGCAGGTCGCCTGGTCGAAGGCCTGCTGGCGCGGCCTGGCGTGGACGCGGCCCTGCGCTGCGAGTGCGCGCTGGTGCTGAGCGGCGCCGCCGTCTTTGCCGACCTGCCGGACCGATTTGCCGCCCTGCACGATCCCTGGGACCAGCAGCCGCCGCTGCAGGATCCGCTGTTGCTGCAGGTCCATGCCAACCGCAGCGCTTTCCGTCGCCTGCTGGCCGGCGAGCCGGCGTTGGCCCGACTGCGCTTGCAGAACCAGGCCGGCGCCAGCGGCTACATCGCCCATTGGTCCGACCTGATCGCCGCCATGAGCCAGCTCTGGGAAGGCCAGGTGGCGGCGGCCGACACCCAGCTGCGTGCCGCCCTGCACCGGGCCGAGGCCGAGCTCGGCCGGCGCAGCCCGTTCGCCTCGATGCTGGCAGCCTTGCTGGCCGCGACGCTGTGGGAGCAGGACCACGGCACCGAGGCCCAGGCCCTGCTGGCCAACCGGCTCGACGTGCTGGAACGCAGCGCCCTGCCCGAGGCCGTGCTGCTGGGCTTTCGCACACTGGCCCGCATCAGCAGCGCCGAAGGCTCGGAGCCGCGTGCGCTCAGCCTGTTGGCCGCGCTCGACGCGGTGGGCCAGGCCCGCGCGTTGCCGAGGCTGCGCATCGCCAGCCTGGCCGAGCAGGTGCGCCTGCATGCCCGTCGCCATCGGGCCGAAACCTGCCGGGCCCTGCTGGTCGATCTGGACAGCCTGCTGGCCGACCCGGCCTTGCCGTCCAAGGCCGAATCGCCGTTGTGGTGGCGTGGCGTGGACATGCTGGCCGCCCTGGCCCGTGGCCATGCGGCGATTGCGGCCAGCGACTGGCGCTGCGCGGTGCTCGCGCTGGGCGAGGCCGTCGAAGGCGCGCAGCGCCTGCACCTGGGCCGCTTCCGCATCGAGGCGCAGGGCCTCAAGGCCTATGCGCTGGATCGTTGCGGCGAACGCGCGGGCCGCGCCCTGATCGCCGAAACCCGCGACCTGGCCGAGGCCATGGGCCTGCGCCGGGTGTTCGCCGATGCCCATCCCGCGCTGGGCGACTGGGTGCATGAGCTGGCGAGGCCGCACGAAGCGGTGGCCGCCCAGCCGGCCGCGCCCGCGCCTGCGCCGCAGCCCGTTGCATCGCGCCTGCCGCCCTCGATGGCGCTGACGCCCAAGGAGCGCGAGGTGCTGGACCTGCTGGCCCGCAACCTTTCCAACAAGGAGATCGCCCTCGCCCTGCAGGTCGGCGAGGAGACGATCAAGTGGCATGTGAAGAACCTGTTCGCCAAGCTGGATGCCGGCACGCGCAAGCAGGTCGTGGCCCGGGCCCGCATCCTCGGCCTGCTGCCGCCGCAGGAATAGCGGCCGCCCCCCTCCCCGCTGGGGGGGCGCAGGCCGCCTCTGCTCCTTAACCTGCATGGCAAGTCCAAGCCTCGCATCAAGGAGCCTCCGCCATGAACTTCCTCGACGGTTCGCTGTTCGTCGAAAACCAGGACAAGCTGGTCATCACCGCCGCGCCCTACGGCCCGGAATGGATTCCTTCCGACTTCCCCGAGGACATCCCGGTCACGATGGAGGCCCAGATCCAGAAGGCGGTGGACTGCTGGAACGCCGGCGCCACCGTGCTGCACCTGCATGTGCGCGAGCTGGACGGCCGCGGCAGCAAGCGCCTCTCGATGTTCAACGAGCTGATCGCCGGCGTGCGCAAGGCCGTGCCCGAGATGATCATCCAGGTCGGCGGCTCGATCTCGTTCGCCCCGGTTGGCGAAGGCGAGATCGCCAAGTGGCTGTCGGACGACACCCGCCACATGCTGGCCGAGCTCGAGCCCAAGCCCGACCAGGTGACCGTGACGGTCAACACCACGCAGATGAACGTGATCGAGCAGATGGACCGGGCGGACATCGCCGGCACCTCGCTGGGCGAGCCCAACGGCATGCGCGCCTACAGCGAGATGGTGGTGCCCTCGAATCCCAGCTTCTTCGAGGAGCATGTGCGCCGTCTGACAAAGGCCGGCATCCAGAGCGCATTCCAGTTCTACAACATCAACAGCTACGAGACTGTGGAGCGGATGATGCGCCGCGGCGTCTACAAGGGCCCGCTGGTCTGCAACTGGGTGGCCATCGGTGGCGGCATGGACCAGCCGACCATCTACAGCCTGGCCAACTTCCTTCGTGCCATCCCGGACGGCACGATGCTGACGGTCGAGAGCAGCATGCGCAACACGCTGCCGATCAACATGATGGGCATCGCCCTGGGCCTGCACGTGCGCTGCGGCATCGAGGACAACCTCTGGAACCAGACCCGCACCGCAAGGATGACGACGGTGCAGCAGGTCGAGCAACTGGTGCGCATGTCCCGCGAGTTCGGCCGTGAGATCGCGAGTGGCCGGGAGGCGCGCGAGATCTGCAAGATCGGCGTGTTCTACGACAGCGTCGAAGCAACCCTGGCCGCCCATGGCATGGCGCCCAACGCCCCCGGGCGCCAGCAGGGCTTCCTGGACAAGGCAGCCTGAAGTCAGGCCGGTATCGATCGATCCAGCGGCCGTTGGCCCCTGGATCCGGCGAAACCGGTGGACGACTGATTTTCATCAAGCACGGAAGCGGGCCGCCGGCAGCACAATACCGGTTCGCAATGCGCCCTCGAGAGCGCGCCAAGACCAAGCAGGGAAGCCTGGGCGTCATCGCAACGCCACGTTGGGAACCGAAAAGTGCATGCCATCGCCGGTGGCCGGAGTCTGCGTCCGCCGGGCCTGGGGTTCGCCCTGCGCCTGGCCGGCGTCGCCCTGGCCTATTACCTGACCGCCCGCCTGGGCCTCCTGATCCCGTACATCGGGTCTCATGTGTCGCTGTTCTGGCTGCCCACGGGCGTGGCCATTGCAGCTTATCTGCGCTGGGGCGGCGCAATGGCCTCGGCCGTGCTGCTGGCCGCCTTTGCGGTGAATCTGCAGCTGGGCGGCCCGGCCTGGGCCGCGGCCGGCATCGCGCTGGGCAATGCCGGCGGGCCCTGGCTGTCGGCCCGGCTGCTGAAGCACTGGGAATTTGATCCGGCCCTGACCCGCCGTCGCGACCTGGGCGTCTATCTGCTGGCCGTGCTGCTGGGCATGCTGGTCACGGCCAGCAATGGCACGTCATGGCTGCATGCGGCCGCCGCGGTCCCGTCCGGCCAGGGCCTGGCGACCTGGATGACCTGGTGGACCGGCGATGCGGTCGGCGCCTTGCTGGGCGGCATTCCGCTGGTGGCGGCTTCGGGCGGGGCACTGCGTCAGGGCTTTGCCGGACGCGCCGGACGCATCAACCTGGTGCTGCTGCTGCTGGCGGTGTTCTGCGCCTGGATCGCGTTCTCGCCCTGGACCGCGCCGCCGCCGGTGCTGTCCTTTCCGCTGCTGGCCCTGCCGCTGTTCCTGATCACGCTGCTGGCCCTGCGTTCGGGCGTCTGGACCGCCTCGGTGGCCGTGCTGCTGCTGTCCGGCACGGCGGCCTGGGGCACGGCCGCCGGCGCCGGCCCCTTCGTCGGCCACGACACCCATGCCGGCCTGCTGGCCCTGTGGAGCTATGTCACGGCGCAAGCCTGCACCAGCGTGCTGATCTGCGGCCTGGCGGCCGAGTTGCTGGCCAGCAAGCGTCAGCAGCAGGCGCTGTTCCTGCATGCCAACGAAGCCATCCTGATGGTCGATCCGGACGGCCGCGTCGGCGCCGTCAACCCGGCCGCCCGCAAGCTGCTGGACCTGACGACCGAAACGGCAGCTTCGCTCACGCTCGGCGAGCTGGCCCATGGCAATGGTCTGGTGCTCAAGCGCTGGCTGTCCGAAGGCGCGGGCCAGCAACAGTACCTGGCGCTCAGGGGTGCGGGCGGCCGCGCCATCGACGTCGAAGCCCAGGCCGCCCGCCATCTGGATGCTCGTGGCCGCTGGCAGACCCAGCTGATGCTGCGCGACGTGACCGAACGGCGCGAGGCCGAGGCCCGGCTCGCCAGCAACGAAGAGCGGCTGCGCGCCATCACCGACAACGCCCCGGCGCTGATTGCCGACCATGATGCCGAGACCCGCTACCGCTTTGCCAACCGGACCTACCTGGATTGGCTGGGGATCGCGCCGGAGACCATCGTCGGCCGCACGGTGCGCGACGTCCTGGGCGAGCAGGTCTGGGCCGAGATCGGCCCCCACATGGAAGCCGCCCAGCGCGGCGAATCGGCCAGCTACGAGCGCCATGTCCGCAGCCTGCAGGGCGAGCGCTGGATCCACGTGAACCTGGTCCCGCGCCGCGGCAGCGACGGCAGCATCGGCTTCTACGCGCTGGCCAGCGACATCACGCCGCGCAAGCGCGCCGAGGCGGCCTTGCGCCAGAGCGAGCGGCGCCTGCGCTCCATCGCCGACCGGCTGCCGATGCGCATCTCCTTCATCGACGCCCAGCAGCGCTACCGCTTCATGAACCTGGCCTACGAGGGCTCGTTCGGCCGCTCCCGCGACGAGTTGCTGGGCCTGACCGTGCGGGAGCTGGTGGGTGAGGCGGCCTACGCCCAGGCCGAGCCCTACATCCAGCGGGCCTTGCGCGGCGAGGCCGTGTTCTTCGACAGCGAGATGACCACCCGGGAAGGCTATCGCTGCTACCGCGTCAGCTACCTGCCCCAGTTCGCCGAGGACGGCGCCGAGGTGTTGGGCTTCGTCGCCATGGTCCAGGACACCACGGCCCACAAGCTGGAAGAGCGCCGTTTGTTCGAGCTGAGCCAGTCCGACCCGCTGACCGGCCTGCTCAACCGCGCCGGCTTCGAGCAGCGGCTGCACGAGGCCATGCAGCGCAGCCGGGCGACCGGCAAGCCGATGGCCCTGCTGCTGCTGGACCTGGACGGTTTCAAGCAGATCAACGACAGCCTGGGCCACCAGGCCGGCGACCTGCTGCTTTGCGCCTTTGCCGGCCGGCTGTCGCGAGCGCTGCGCGTCGGCGATGCCGTGGCGCGGCCGGGCGGGGACGAATTCGCCGTCGTGCTGGAAGGCCTGGCCGAGGCCGCGCATGCCAGCCATGTGGCAGCCAACATCGTCCAGGCCATGCATGCGCCCTTCCTGCTGGAAAGCCGGACCGTGACCATCACCACCAGCGTGGGCGTGGCCGCCTATGCCGGCGAACAGGAACTCGATCCACGCACGTTGACGCGATTGGCCGATGCGCGGCTCTATGCCGCCAAGGCCGCCGGCCGCGACCGCTACTGCGACGACTGAAGCAGAGGCGCCTGCACCACCCGATCGCGCCCCTGGTCCTTGGCGCTGTAGAGCGCCTGGTCGGCCTGCCTGATCAGGCAGGCCAGCTGTTCCTCCAGCGTTTGCGCCACCGGCATTGCGGTGGGCACCAGGGTTGCCACGCCCACGCTGACCGAGACGGCGCGGCCCTCGCGAGAGGACTGCAGCCCGGTCGCCAGCTGGGCCACCTGGGCCCGCAGCCGCTCACCCATGCGCCGCGCCGTGTCGGCATCGGCCTCGGGCAGCAGCACGGCGAACTCCTCGCCGCCGTAGCGGGCCAGCATGTCGGAGCCGCGCTGCAGCGAGGCCTGAAGGCCCTGGGCCACACTGCGCAGGCAGTCGTCGCCGGCCTGGTGGCCATGCCGGTCGTTGTAGTCCTTGAAATGGTCGATATCGACCATCAGCAGCGACAGCGGATGGCCGGAGCGCAGGCAGCGCCGCCATTCCGTCATCAGCCCGGCATCGAAAGCCCGCCGATTGGCAACGCCGGTCAGACTGTCGAGCAAGGTGATGCGCTGCAAGGCCCCGGCAAACTGCACCAACTGGCGGTACAGAAGGCCACTCTCGACCAGCAGCACCAGCAGCACGAAGCTCGAAGCCAGCAGGCCGTAGACCCGGCCGGCATAGAAGCCCAGGTCGAAGCGGCCCTGGTTCAGCACGGCCGACAGCGCGATGTCGATCAGCCAGGCCACCATCACCACCATCAGCCACAGGTCCAGCACCGAATGCGGCCGGCTCAGCCACAGCAGGACCAGGGCCACCATGCTGAAGCACCAGACGGCGCCGACCACCAGGATCATGGCCGGCGTGTAGCGATTGCCTTCCATGATGGCCGGCAGCAGCGCGATCCAGCGTGTGGCCAGCAGGCTCAGCAGCAGCACCGGTACGGCCAGCACCGCCAGCAAGGCCAGCGTCTGCGGCCAGATCCTGTGCATGGCGGACTGCCTGGGATCGGCGATCTTGTCCTGCCGCTTCAACAGCGCGTAGGCACAGACGAACAGCGGGAACCCGCCATGCCAGAACATGTAGAGCCAGGCCGTGGTCTGCGGCCCGGCCCCAAGCAGACCGGTCGGCGCGAACAGGCCCGGGAAGGTCAGGGCATGCACGACCGTCATCTGGGCCGTGAACAGATAGGCCGCCGCAAGCACGAACAGCGAGCGGCTGCGCAGCGACAGGAACTGATTCAGCAGCAGGGCCGCGGTCACCAGGTCGGTGACGATCAGCGCCGACTCGTAGGCCGGAATGAAGGCCCAGAACGCCTGCAGCTGGGTCCTGGCCTGCGGCGCCATGATGGCGAACAGCAGGACCGACAGCGCGACCACGGCCAGCGCCAGGCGCCGCTCGGTGCGGCCGGCCTGCAGCGTGGACAGGAACAGGGCTTCCTGCTTGAGCAGCCTGTCTGGCATCGACTCCTCGTCTCGCTCTGGGGCCGCGCTGCATGGGCGCTGACCTGGCGGACTCCCTGGCCCCCTTGTACCGCGTGACCGGCGCGCTTTCAATCGCCGATTTCAGGCATGGTCAGCGCGGACGGCCGCGCAGATCGCGCGGCGGCCGGCTACTGCAGCTGGCCCTGGGCCGTTGCCGAATTGCCGGCGCCGTCCCAGGCGGTGACGCTGACGACGCGGCCACCAGAGAGGCTGCTGCAGGTGACGCTCAGGCCTTCCGGCTTCGTGCCGTCCGGGCAGCTCCAGCGCACGGCCAGCAGCGTGCCCTGGCCGCCGGTGGCGTTCAGCGTCAGTCGCGTCCTGTTGATGTCACCCTTCTCCACCGCGCTGCTCACATTCAGCAGCAGAGGCGCATGGATGGTCAGCGTCTGGCTCCAGGCACGCGACTTGCCGGTCGTGTTGTCAGTGACCCGGGCGGTCACCTTGAAGGCGCCCGGCGTCGTGAACGCATGACTCAGGCGTTGCGCACTGTCGCTCGCCACGCTGGCGCTGCCATCGCCGAAGTCCCACACGATCTGACTCAGTGCATGGGCCGGCTTCTGCCAGTTGCTCTGCGGCTGACCGGTGGACGCGTAGAAGCTGATGCTGCCGGCCATGCTTGCCAGCTTGGTCGAGTAGTACTGCAGGCCCGGCAGGTCCGGCACGCTGCTGTCGAACTGCGCCTTCACCAGCTCCTTCGCGGACTTGACCTTGAAGCCCAGGGCAGAGGCCGTGGCATAGCCGGCATCGGCGATCAGCTGGCCCAGGTCGGGGCCCACGTTGTACTTCAGGAAGTCAGCCGAACCGATCTGCGCCGTGCTGTAGTCGCCGGCCGCCCAGTTGTAGCCGAGGAAGTCGCCGGCCGTGCCCACGGCGTTGACCGATTGCGCGTCGAGCACCGCGTTGCGGATCGCGTCGTTGACCTCGGGGAAGGATTCGCCCGGGTTGCTGACGTACATCAGCGGGCCGATGCGCAAGGCCGTGACATAGGTGCCCATCGTGGTGGCTCCGCTGCCGCTGACCGAACAGTTGCCCACGCACCAGGGGGCCGCGAGGGCGCGCGGGATCGAGCAGTTGCCGCCCAGCGCTGCATTGCAATTGGGACCACCAAAGGGCCCGTTCGATGCGTTGTACTTCATCAAGGACAGCAGCCCCTGGTTGCCGGCGCTGGAGCCCACGGTGATGTTGGGAATCAGCATCTCGGCGCTGGCCAGCGTGTCGGCCTTCAGCGGCTGGGCCTTGGCCATGGCCAGGTGCACGGCGTTGACGAGGTACTCGCCCTGGTAGGCGACCTCGGCATAGTCGGGATTCTGGCCCGGAGGCTCCTGGCGGCCCAGCGTGCCCGAGCCCACAACGGCGGTGCCGCCGAAGGCCGAATCGAGCTGCTTGCGCACATAGCCCGGCGTGTCGGCCGAGTAGCCCTGCACCACCGTGCCATTGAACGGGCGGAACTGGTCCGGATGGGTCGGCACGCTCACATGCAGCGCGTTGGTAGCGCCGGTGGCCGGGTCGCGCGCCCACAGGATGGGCAGACGGCTGTCGACACCGAAGCCGTCCGGATGGTTGGTGCCCTGGCCGTTTTGCCAGACCATCGCCGCGATGTCGCCATTGGCCACCCACAGCTCCGAGGTCTTGAGATTGGCGGCTGCCTGGTCCACCGCCTTCACGACGGCATCATGAACCAGCTTTACGTAGGCGCGGTTCTCGGGGCCCATCAGGCCCCAGATGCCGACCACGGTCGGCGTGGCATGCGAGTGCGTGGTCGACACCAGCACCGCCGAGCGGTCGACCTTGAAGCCGCGGTCGACGAGCTTCTGCGCTGCATCCACACGGGCGCCGAACTGGCCGTAGCCGGCCTCGGCGCCCTGATATTCGGCGAACCAGCCGGTGCTGTCGACAACGGCGAACGCCACGGCCTTGTCGCCCTTGGCGACCACGAAGGCGCGCACCTCCAGCGGGTCATTGCTGAGCTGGATGGCGGGCTTGGCCTTGTCGGACGAGCCGCCGGCGAACACCGGCGTCTGCGGCGCGATGCTGACCGAGGCCGCGCCCACCTGGAACAGCGCATTCGGATTGGTCGGGGTGACTGACGCTGCCGGCGCCGCCGGATCGGAGCTGCCACCACAGGCGGCCAGCACGACGGCCAGGATGGCGGCCATCCCGGCGAGGATCTTCTTCATCTCGATGTCCTTGGAACTAAAGGGTGTGAAATGGAAAACGCCGGGCCGGCGCGACGGCCGGCCTTGCGTTGGCCGCGACGGATCAGCCGCGGCTCGGCGGCTGCGGCCGCGAGGGAAGCAACCAATGCGAGAGCGCCGGAATCAGCAGCACCGCGCCCACCATGTTCCAGACGAACATGAAGGCCAGCAGGAGGCCCATGTCGGCCTGGAACTTGATCGGACTGAAGGCCCAGGTCGCCACGCCGGCCGCCAGGGTCACGCCGACCAGCACCACCACCTTGCCGGTGAACTGCAGCGAGCTGCGGTAGGCCTGGCCCAGGCTCGCGCCGGCGCGTTGCTGGGCCAGTTGCACCGACAGCAGATAGAGCGCGTAGTCGATGCCAATGCCGACTCCGAGCGCGATCACCGGCAGCGTGGCCACCTTGACGCCCAGACCCAGCCACACCATCAGGGCCTCGCACAGCACCGAGGTCAGCACCAGGGGCACGATGGCCACGACCACGGCGCGCCAGGAACGGAAGGTGATGAAGCTCAGAGCGATCACGGCCGCATAGACCAGACCCAGCATCTGCACCCAGGCCTTGCGCACCACCTCGTTGGTGGCGGCCTCGATGCCGGCACTGCCCGCGGCCAGCAGGAACTGACGCTCCTCGGTGTTGTGCTCGGCGGCAAAGGCGGCGGCAGCGGCCGAGACCTTGTCCAGCGTGCCGGCCTTGTGATCGGCCAGGTAGGCGATCACCGGCATCACCGAGCAGGCGGTGTTGAACAGGTCGGGGTTGTTGACGCTGGCCTGCTGGGCCGCGTAGTTCAGCGCGTCCTGGTTGCGGGCCAGGGTCAGCCACTTGGGCGCGCCTTCGTTGCTGCCGGCCACGATCTGGCGCACCGCATTGGTCAGGGCCACCGTGGTCTGCACGCCCTCGACCTGCTGCAGCTGCCAGGCCAGACGATCCGCCTCGACCAGGGTCTCGTACTTGAGGCAGCCCTCGGCCGGCGTCTTGACGATGACGGCGAAGGCATCGCTGGACAGCGAGTAGTGGCTGGTGATGTAGGCGTTGTCGCGGTTGTAGCGCGAGCTGGCGCGCAGCTCGGGTGCACCGGGGTCCAGGTCGCCGATCTGCAGCTGGCGGCTGGTCCACCAGCCACCCAGCCCCAGCAGCGCCGAGACCAGCACCGTGGCCAGGGCCCAGCGCCGCTGGGTGAAGCGCTCCAGCCAGGCCCAGAGCCGGTTCATGCCGGTGCCCTGCTGCTCGGCCTTGAGCGCGCGGGCCGCGGCCTTGGGGCTGACGCCCACATGGCTCAGCAGCACCGGCAGCAGGAGCAGGTTGGTGAAGATGAGCACGGCCACGCCGATGCTGGCGGTCAGCGCCAGATCCTTGATGACGGCAATGTCGATCACCATCAGCACGCCGAAGCCCACGGCATCGGCCAGCAGCGCGGTCAGCCCGGCCAGGAACAGGCGGCGGAAGGTGTAGCGTGCGGCGACCAGGCGATGGGCACCGCGGGCGATGTCCTGCATGATGCCGTTCATCTTCTGCGCGCCATGGCTGACGCCGATGGCGAACACCAGGAAGGGCACGAGGATGGAATAAGGGTCCAGCTCGAAGCCCAGCAGGGCCACCAGGCCCAGCTGCCAGACCACGGCCACCAGCGAGCAGGCGATCACCAGGCCGGTGCTGCGCAGGCAGCGTGTGTAGCCGTAGATGATCAGGGCCGCCACGGCCGCCGCCAGGGCGAAGTAGACCGCCACCTGGTACAGGCCTTCGATCAGTTCGCCGACCAGCTTGGCGAAGCCGATCACCTGGATGCGCACCGTGCCCTTGGCCTCGTGCTTGGCCCGCAATTGCTCGATGGCCTGCGAGAGCGCCCGGTAGTCCAGCGCCTTGCCGCTGGCCACGTCCTGGTCCAGCAGCGGCACCAGCAGCATGCTGGAGCGGAAGTCGGTGCCGACCAGGCTGCCGACGATTCCTGAGCGCGCGATGTTGGCGCGCAACTGCTCGGTGGCCGAGGCCGACCCGTCGTAGTTGTCGGGCATCACCGGACCGCCGCGGAAGCCTTCTTCCGTCACCTCGGTCCAGCGCACGCCGGGCGCCCACAGCGACTTGACCCAGGCCCGGTCCACGCCCGCGGTCAGGAAGACCTCGTCGTGAATCTCCTTCAGCGCCTGCTGGTACCTGGCGTCGAAGATGTCGCCGCTCGGGTTCTCGACGACCAGGCGCAGCGAGTTGCCCAGGCCGCGCAGCTCCAGCTTGTGCTCCAGGTAGGCCTGGATGTGCGGATGGCTGCGCGGAATCATCTTCTCGAAGCTGGCGTTCAGCTTCAGCTTCGTCAATGCCGCCCAGGCCAGCACCACGGTGGCGAGCAGGCAAAGCAGCAGACCCCAGCGGCGATGGTTGAAGACGGCGCGCTCCAGGCGCGAGCCGGAGCGGGTGTCGAACTGTTCCAGCGTGGCCGGCAGCAGTTCGGCTTGTTCTATCGGGCCGTGCATAAGGTCCTCGGGCCCTCAGGGCAGGTTCTGGGTCTGCAGGCCGCGCGGACCGACCAGCAGCAGGCCGCGCTGGCCGACCGTGGCCAGACCGGAGATGGGCAGCGGCCGCTGCAGCTTCAGTGGCTGGAAGCTGCGGCCCTCGTCGCGGCTGAGCAGCACATGGCCGGCCTGGCTGGCCAGCAGCCAGTGGCCTTCGGCCGTGCGGGCGCTGCCGGTCAGGCCGACCTGCAGGCCGGTGGCAACCGGCTCCCAGCTCCTGCCACCATCCACGCTGCGCAGCGCATGGCCGCGCAGGCCGTGGATCAGCAGCAGGCCGCCGTCGCCGGTGATGCCGAACAGCGTGCCGGCATAGGGCTGGCTGAGCGCTGCGAAGCGCTGCGCCTTGTCGTCCCAGCGCAGCAAGAGGCCCTGCTCGCCGGCCAGGTAGAGGCTGCCGGCAATGCGGCGCACCGCATACAGGTGCAGGGCCTTGGGGTTGTCGCTCTGCGCCGCGGGCAAGCCGGTCCAGGTCTTGCCACCGTCGCCGGTGCTCAGGATCTGGCCGAAGGCGCCGACCGCCCAGCCGCGACTCGCGTCGTCGAACCAGACATCGAGCAGCGGGCTCTCGGCCCCCTGGGGCCCCAGCTGGCGACCATCGAACTGGCGCTGCCAGCTCTTGCCGCCGTCGCTGCTGGCGAGGATGACGGCATCGTGGCCCACGGCCCAGCCGTGCAGCGCGTCCGGGAAGCTCAGCGCCACCAGGTCGGAGCTGACCGGCACCGAGGCCTGCTGCCAGGTCCGGCCTTCGTCGTCGGAGCGCAGCACATGGCCGCGCGAACCGGCGACGACCAGGCCGGCGCCGACCCGCGCCACCGCCGACAACGAGGCCTTGGGCGCCAGGCGACTGGCCTGGGCCGGCTGGTCCAGCGGGTCGCGGAAGCCGGCGGCCGAGGCCGCCATAGCGGCCGCCGCCAGCAGCAGCGGGAGCACGATGCGCTTCATGGTCCGACTATCAGCGGATGCCGGCGCCGGCCAGCGAATCCGGCGTCCATTCACGCTCGGCCAGCGGCTTGGTGTGGCGCAGGCCGCCGGTTTCGGCGATGAAGCCGGTCAGCGCGTAGACACCGCCGATCAGGTCGTAGTGGCCGAACATGTCGGTGTACGGGGCCGGCAGGTCGTAGCTCGGTGCCATGTAGGCAAAGCCGGCACGGTAGAGCTGGCCGCGGGCGTCGTACGAATCCGAGGCCAGGGCCGCCCAGGAATCCTCGTCCAGGTAGAAGGTGCGCTTGCTGTAGACATGGCGCTTGCCTTCGCGCAGGGTCGCCTCGACGACCCAGACGCGGTGCAGCTCCCAGCGCACCAGGTCGGGATTCAGGTGCTTGGCCTTGAGCAGATCGTCCTGCTTGGCCCCATAGACCGCCGCATAGGCGTTGTACGGAACAATCATCTCCTTCTTGCCGACCAGCTTGAAGTCGAAGCGGTCCATCGAGCCATTGAAGATGAAGGTGTCGTCGAAGGTCGACGCACCGGCCGTGCCGGGGTTGGGCGTGTCGAAGGCCAGGTCGGGCGCGACCTTGACCCGGCGCTGACCCGGCAGATAGGTCCAGGCCCGGCGCTGCTTCTCACCCACGTCCAGCGGGTCGATGATCAAGAGGCCCTCGCCGGCGCGGCGGGCCGGTCCGGTGTAGCTCAGCTTGATCTTCCAGTAGGTGTCGCTGGTCTTGGCCGGATCCCAGTACGGATACTCCTGCGTGCTGACACCTTCGGTGGCCAGGATGGGCCGGCCGCTGGCATCGACATTGAGGTTGCGGTACTTGGCCTCGTAGGCCTGGCCGTTGAAGCGCAAGAGATGGTTCCACATCGCCTCGTAGCCGTTCTTGGGAATCGGGAACGGGAAGCCGGCATGGGCATCGGCAATCGAACGGCCGTCGTTGGTGGTCTTGGCCTTGACCGCATTCTTGGCCGTGCCCTCGATCACCCACTTGGGGAAGGCCACGCTGCGCTGGGTCGGGTAGACGTCGATGCGGAAGCTGGCCGGGTACTTCTGCAGCAGGGCCTTGCTGCCCTCGGTCAGCTTGTCGGCGTACTGGGCCAGGCTCTTGGCATCGATGCTGTAGCGCGGCTTCTCGCTGGAATAGGGATTGGGGCGGATGCCGTCGCCGGACTTGTAGCCAGCAGGCAGCGTGGTCAGGCCGCCGGTGTAGGCCGGGATGGAGCCATCCTTGTTGGCGCCCTTCTCGGCGCCGACGCCGGTCAGCAGGCCGCCCAGTTGCTTGGCCTCTTCGGCCGTGACGCCGGCCAGGGCCGGCAGCGAGCCGACGGCCATCAGGGCCAGCAGCAGATTGATGGATTGGTTCTTCATGGTGCGCACTCCTGGCGTCAGAAGGTGGTCTTGAAGGTCAGGCTGACGAAGCCGCGGTCGCGCAGCAGCGTGGTGAAGCCGTTCTGGGCCGTGACAGCCGTGCCGTTGTCCTTGTACTGGCCGACGTAGTCGATGTACTTCAGGTCGATGCGGTACTTCTGCTGGATGTCGAAGCTGATGCCGGCGCTCAGATTGCCCATGGCCTCGTTGCCGCCGAAGACGGTGGCGGCATTGCCGCGCAGGCCGACCGAGTAGGTCAGCGGTGCCGAGACATCGACGCCCGGCATGGCCTGGAACCAGGTCGGCGTGAAGGCCAGGCCCACGCCCAGGTAGCCCTTGGTGGAGCAGCCGTCCCACAGGTCCTTGCCGGCGCAGGGCGCATAGCCCTGGGCATTGAACAGGTTGGCGCCGCTGCGCACCTTGGTGTACTTGCTGGCGGTGAACTCCACCGCCCAGCTCGATGCATCCCACAGGCCGGTCTGGCCGCCCACGCCCAGCAGGTTGACCAGGGCATGGTGGGTGTCGCCACGCGGGCCGTTGGTCGCGCCTTGCGCCGGCAGGCCCGGCGAGATGCCCAGCACCTGGCTGGACAGCGGCGTGTTGTGGCGGATCGAGTACTCGGCGCCCAGGCTGAGGCCGGCAATGCTCTTGGCCAGGCTGATGCCGAAGAGCTTGATGCCGTCGGCATAGACCAGGTTGTAGCGGCTGTTGTTGGGCGCCACCTGGGTGATCAGCGACTGCGGCATCTTGTCGGCGAAGTCACGCACATAGAAGCCCAGCGTGCCGTCCAGCCACTCGGGGCTCCAGCGCAGGGCCAGGCCCCATTCGCCGCGCTGCTTGGGACCGACCGTGCCGCCGTTGGCGGCAAAGCCCAGGCCGGCCGAGATGTACTGGCGGTTGGGGCCGTTGAAGGCGAAGTCCACCGGGCCCAGGTAGGTGCCGCCTTCCGGATAGCGGAACGGCTCCCACTGCAGCATGTACTGGCCCTGCAGCGAGACGGTCTCGCTGAGCTGGGCCTGCATGGACAGCTGGTTCAGCGGGCGGAACAGCTCCTTGGCCTCGGTGCCCGGCGTGGCAAAGCCCTTCTGCAGGTCCAGCGGATTCTGCGAATAGGCGATGCCATGCATATTGCCACCCAGCAGCAGGGACTCGCCCCAGTAGACCGTGTGGCGGCCCAGCTTGAGCTGCACCGGCACCTCGCCGGCATCGAAGCCGCCGAACACGAAGGCGTCCATGAACTCGCCCGAGCCGCCGCGGTACAGGCGCTGGATCAGCGGGCTGTAGGTCTTGCCGGTGTAGCTGGGGATGGCCGAGAACGGCGCGTTGGGATTGGTGCGGCTGGCCTGGTCGTAGGCGTAGTCGCGCCAGGCCGTGGCGCTGACGCGGACGCCATAGCGCTTCTTCCAGACCAGGTCGAACTCGCTCAGCAGGTCGACCCGCTTGGCCACGGCCTCGCCCTTGTCGAAGCTGAAGGTGCCTTCGTCGGCGATGGCCGAGTTGCCGATCTTGATGTCGCGGTCCTCGACCCGCTGCGCGTAGTTCAGGCGCAGCGTGTTGTCGAAGCGGATGCTGAGGTCCGGATTGCCGGTCGTCAGCTCGCCGGCGCCGGCTGTGGCGGCCAGCAGGGCCAGGGCCAGGGGGCTCAGGCGCAGGACGGAAAGGGAGGTCTTGGGGCTCACGTTGTCTCCGCGGGTTGTTGTAGTGATCACGCGGAAATTCTGGATTTCGCCCCCCGCGCTTTCCCCCCTCTTGGCCGGGGGGGACGCGGCTCAGACGCGGAACTGTTCGACGACTTGCTTCAGCGAAGCGGCCTGCTGCTCGAGGCTCTCGGCCGCGGCCGCGCTCTGCTCGACCAGGGCCGCGTTCTGCTGCGTCATCTGGTCCAGCTGGGCCAGGGCCGCGACCACACGCTGGATGTCGTCGGACTGGCGCCCGCTGGACTCGCTGATCTCGCCGACCAGCTGGCTCAGTTGCTGCGAGCCGGCGACCACCTGGTCCATCGTGCGCCCCGCCTCGGCCGCATGCTGGCCGCCGGCCTCGATGCGGGCGCTGCTTTCGGCGATCAGTGACTTGATCTCGCGCGCGGCCTGGGCGGCGCGTTGGGCCAGGGCCCGTACCTCGCCGGCCACGACCGCGAAGCCGCGGCCCTGCTCGCCGGCCCGCGCCGCTTCCACGGCCGCGTTCAGCGCGAGGATATTGGTCTGGAAGGCGATGCCGTCGATCACGCCGGTGATGTCCGAGATGCGACGACTGGCGCCGCCGATCTGGTCCATGGCCTGGACCAGGCGGGCCACGGCCGCGCCGCCCTGCTCGGCCACGCCGGCCGCCTCGCCAGCCGAGGACGCGGCCTGCTGCGAGGTCTCGGCGTTGTGCTGGACCGTGCGGCTGAGTTCGTCCATCGCTGCCGCGGTCTGCTGCAGGCTGCCGGCCTGAAGCTCGGTGCGCTGGCTGAGGTCGGCATTGCCGCCGGCAATCTGGCTGCTGCCGGTGGCGATGCTTTCGCTGCTGTCGCGCACCTGGCGGACGATGCCGCCCAGCTGCTCGCCCATGGCCTGCATGGACCGGATCAGCTGGCCGGTTTCATCGGCCGCCGCCGCACCGGCCTCGACGCGCAGATCACCGGCCGCGACCTGCTCGGCCAGGCCCACGGCCCGGCGCAGCGGCTCGACCACCGAGCGCAGGATGTTGCGCGCCAGCAGGCCCAGCAGCAGCAGGACGATGGCCGTGATGGCGATATTGCGGACGCGTGCCGCCTCGTAGCCGGCGCGCTCCTCGCGGTCACGCCGCTCGGCGTCGTCCAGCTGCAGGACGATCAGCCCGTCCATGCCTTCGACCACCGGCCGCACGGCCGCATCCAGCGGCTGGTCGGCCAGGTCGCGCAGCGCGATCAGGCGCTCGCCCTGCAGCGCCTCGCGCAGCTCGGCCAGCCGGGGCTCGGCGGCCTTGATCAGGGCCGCGACCTTGGCCGCCTGCTCGCGCTCGTCGGCCTGGGTCACGGCTTCGGCATAGGCCTGCCAGGCCTTGGCGGCCGCGGTGCTGGCCTCGTCCCAGCGCTTCAGCGCCTGCGCCGTGTCCAGTGCACCATTGACCGCCTTGCGGGCGGCATCGCCGAGGCGGTCGCCATAGACCTCGGACACCTGCTTGAGCTGGCGCAGCGCCACGATGCGCTCCACATACAGCGCATGCATGGATTCGCTGGACTGGCGCTGGCGCAGCAGGTTGGCCACGACGGCCAGCACCAGCAGGCCGGCCATGACGACGACCAGGGCCAGCAGCCTGGCCCGAATGCTCAGGGCTCGCATGTCGGCCCCGCTCAGTAGGTCGCTTCGCCCTGGATGCCCGCGCGCTCCATCTTTCGATGGCAGGGCGGGTAGTCCATCACGGCGTAATGCTGGGTGCTGCGGTTGTCCCAGAAGGCCACGCTGTTCGGCTGCCAGCGCCAGCGCACCTGGTATTCGGGGATGGCGGCCTGGCTGATCAGGTACTGCAGCAGCTGACTGGTGCCGGCGCTGTAGTCCTGGCCGTAGCGGATGTTCTCGGGCCGGTGGAAGTTCGTGAAATGGGTGGTGAAGGCATTGACGAACAGCACCTGTTCGCCGGTCTCCGGATGGGTGCGCACCACCGGATGCTCGGCGTCGGGGAACTGGGCCTTGAGAGCCAGGCGCTTCTCGATGGGCATGGCGGCACCGAACGTGGCCTCGATGCTGTGGCGGGCGCGCAGGCCGGCGATCTTGAGCTTGATCTCCTCGGGCAGCCTCTCGTAGGCCAGCACCATGTTGGCCCACATGGTGTCGCCCCCCACCGGCGGTGCCTCGACGCAGCGCAGCACGCAGCCGAAAGGCGGCTTCTCGCGCCAGGTGGCGTCGGTGTGCCAGGCGTTCTCGTAGCGGTCGTTGGGGCTGTCGGGCGACTTGTAGATGCGCACCAGGCCCGGATGGTCAGGGTCGGAGCCGGCCACCGGATGGTCCTCCAGCTCGCCGAAATGCCGGGCAAAGGCCACGTGCTCGGCCCGCGTGATGTCCTGGTCGCGGAAGAACAGCACGCGGTGCTTCAAGAGCAGCTGGCGGATCTCCTGCACCAGGCCGGCATCGCGCGAGGCCGCGCCCAGGTCGACATTTGACAGCTCGGCGCCCAGGGCGCAGCTCAGCGGCTCGACCCGGATGGCCCGGGTCAGTGACGTGGCAGCGACGACGGCGGGACTGGCGGGGCTCATCGGCTTGTCTCCTGGAACAAGGGTAGTTTGCCGCGGAGTTTGGAGTCGCTGCGGTCTTCCCGCTTGACTTGGCAGGACCCCCACTTACCATTCCGTGCCATTGCCGCCCCGGGGTTTCCCCAGCACCGCCCGCATGACCGCCCTAGTCCGCGCCGCCGCCCTGACCAATTTCACCGAGCTGGCCAGGGGCTTCGGTCTCGATCCGTTGCGACTGATGAGCGAGGCCGGGCTGCAGGCCCGGGTGCTGGACGACCCGGACCTGCGCATCCCGGTCGAGCGGGTCGGCGAACTGCTGGAGCGCGCCGCCCAGCTCAGCGGCTGTGACTCCTTCGGCCTGCGCATGGCCGAGACCCGCCAGCTGTCCAACCTCGGACCGGTGGGACTGCTGATACGCGACCAGCCCACGCTGCGCGAATCGCTGGCCGTGCTGCTGCGCTACCACCTCGCGCTCAATGGCGGCATCGCGCTGGTGATCGAGGAGGAGGCCGGCGTGGTCGTGATCCGCGAGGAGGTGGTCACCGGCGGCGGCTCGGTGCGCCAGGGCATGGAGCTGGCGGTCGGCGTGATGCTGAGGCTGATGCGCCAGTTCCTCGGTGCCGACTGGCGGCCCAGACGCGTCTGCTTCACCCATGAGGCGCCGCGCGATATCGCCACCCATCTGCGCGTGTTCGGCCCCTGCGTCGAGTTCCGCCACGACTTCAACGGCATCGTCTGCGGCCGCCAGGACCTGGACACCTGCAACCCGAATGCCGATCCGGCCATGGCCCGCTATGCCCAGCAACTGCTGGACGCCAGCCTGAGCAGCTCGCAGTCCACACCCCGGCTGGTGGACGACGTGCGCCGCACCGCCCTGCTGCTGCTGCCCAGCGGCCGCTGCTCCATCGAGCAGGTGTCCGACCAACTGGGCCTGGTCTGCCGCACCGTGCAGCGCCGGCTCGCCGACGAGGGCACGAGCTTCTCGGAGCTGATCAACCAGCTGCGCACCGAGCTGGCCCAGCGCCATGTGCAGGGCAGCGACCGACCCTTGACCGAAGTGGCGGCCCTGCTCGGCTTCTCGGCGCCCAGCGGCTTCTCGCGCTGGTACTCGACCCAATTCGGCAGCAGCCCCAGCGAGGCGCGCCAGCGCGGCAAGGCCTAGGCGGCGACGGCGTGAGCCTCGACCAGGGCGCTGAGCCGCGTCCGGTTGCCGCGCACCCAGTCCAGCACCTCGGCACCGGGCACGGGCCGGCCGACCAGGAAGCCCTGGGCCTGATGGCAGCCCAGTTCGCGCAGCAGCTGCCAGTCGGCTTGCGTCTCCACGCCCTCGGCCACCACGCGCAGGCCCAGGTTGCGGCCCATATCCAGCGAGGCGCAGAGGATGGCCCGGCGGTTGGCCCGCTCGGCCGCGCCGTGCACGAAGATGCGGTCGATCTTTAACTCGGTGAAGGGGCTGCGCGACAGCGTGTGCATGGACGAATAGCCGATGCCGAAATCGTCCATGGACAGGCCGAAACCCTTGAGGCTCAGCCGCGCCAGGTGGGCCATCGCACGGCCGCCCAGCATGGTGGTCTCGGTCACCTCCCAGGTGATGCGCTGGGCCGGCAGCTTGTGGGCGGCGACCCGCTGGATCAGCTGGTTGACGAAACCGATGTCGGCCAGGTCGTCGGCGCAGAGATTGAAGGAAAGACCCAGCTGTGGCATCGATCGGTGCCATTGCGACAGCCAGCGCAGGCCCTGCTCGACGATGGCCAGCGTGAAGGCGCCACGCAGCGGCGTGCCCTCGATCTGGCGCAGGAAGTTCTGCGGCCCCAGCAGGCCATGCGTGGGATGCTGCCAGCGGGCCAGGGCCTCGAAGCCATGCAGGATGCCGCGGGCCATGCCCAGCTTGGGCTGGAAATAGGCAAGGAACTCGCCGCGCTCCAGCGCCAGGCGCAAGGCCGCTTCGGAGGTATCGACCTCTTCGTCAGGCAGGAGCTGGGACTGGCCGGGACCGGATTTCTCCAGCAGGCGCTCCAGCGCATCGGCCCTCACCGGCTTGGGCAGCGTGCCGAGCAGGCGCAGCCGCCGCTGGCCCTGGAACATGCTTTCGATGGTTTCAAGCAGGCGCGGGTCGCGACCGCTGGTGACGATCAGCTGCTCGACCTGGCCGGACTGGACCAGATGCTGGACCAGCTCGATGCCGTCCATGCCGGGCATGTCGATGTCGGTGAGCAGCAGCGAGACGCGCGGGGTGTCCGGCCTTTGCAGCAGGCGCAGCGCTTCCAGCCCGTCACGGGCCTGCAGCACAGGACCCGGGCGGCGCTCGCCGAGCATTTGCACCAGCTGCGCGCGCTGCAGATCACTGTCTTCGACGACCATCGCCGCCGGTGGGCCGGCGTGCCCCGCTGTCGCTTGCATCGAACCTCTCCTGATCGCCGGTGGCAGCTGCTTCCGGTCCGGTCGCGCTGCGGTTTCTCGGCGTTGTGACCATCTTCAAGCAAGTCTTTGCGCATGGACGGGCCGTGCGTCGGCGCGGCTCCCTAATGTCAACTATTCCCGAATCGGCGTGCGCTCTGCGAGCAGCACGGGCTTCAGCCGCGCAACAGGCCAGGTTGCACGGCCTGGCCCATCACCGCCAGCAAGTCGCTGGCCGGGCGGGCACCGCTGATGGCATAGCTGCGGTTGAAAACGAAGTAAGGCACGCCCGGCGTCTGCAAGGGCGAGACGGCCGGCCGCGCCACAGCGGCAGGCACCACGCCGAAGCCGTCGGCCAGGGCGGCCAGCAGCAGGGGATCGGACAGCGATTCACCCTGCTGGAAATGCGCGGCGAACAGTCGCTCCAGCAGCAGCTCGAAGCCCTCGGGCTCGAGTTGCTCGCGGGCATCGGCCAAGAGCGCATGGGCCAGGCCGGTATGCGGCATTCGTTCGATGCGCTCAAAGGCGAAGTCCAGGCCCGCCGCACGTCCTGCGGCCTTGACCTGGGACTGGCGCACAGCCACGGCCGCGGCGCTACCGAGCCTGTGCTCGTAGAAGGCCTGGAAAGGCAGGCCCTCTTCGGGCAGGTCGGGCAGCAGGGTTTGCAGATGCCAGTGGACTTCGACCGCCAGCTCCGGATGCTCGGCCTTGAGCAGGGCGCGGGCCCGCTCGAAATGCCGCTTGCCGATCTGGCACCAGGGGCAGATCAGCTCCACATGGATGTCGACGCGCAGCCGCGGATGGGTCGTCATGGGATCAGCACCGTCGCGCCCACGGTCTCGCGCGCTTCCAGCGCACGATGGGCCTCGGCCGCATCGGCCAGGGCAAAGCGCTGCTGCGGCTTGCTGACGATTCTTCCCTGCAGCACCAGGTCGAACAGCTCGTCGGCCATCTTCAGCATGTTGGGCCGCGGCAGCGCGTAGTCGACCATGGCCGGCCGGGTCACCCACAGCGAGCCCTTCATGGCCAGCAGCATGGTGTCGATGACGACCGGGCCCGAGCTGGTGCCGTTGCTGACCAGGGTGCCGCGCTTCTGCAGGCAGTCCAGCGATCCCATCAAGGTGTCCCTGCCCACCGAGTCGTAGACCACCGGCACGCCGCGGCCCTCGGTGATCTCCTTGACCCGCTCGACGAAGTTCTCGCGCCTGTAGTTGATGACGTGGGTGCAGCCATGGGCCTTGGCGATGGCGGCCTTCTCGTCCGAGCCCACGGTGCCTATCATGGTCACGCCCAACGCCCGCGCCCATTGGCAGGCGATCAGCCCCACGCCGCCGGCAGCCGCGTGGTACAGGATGGTGTCGCCGGCCTTGAGCGGAAAGACCTGGCGGAACAGGTACTGGGCGGTCAGGCCCTTCATGATCAGGGTCGAGGCGGTTTCGTCGTCGATGCCGTCGGGAATCTTGATCAGCACCTCGGCCGGCATCACGCGCCGTTCCGAATAGGCGCCCAGCGGGCCCAGCAGGTAGCCGACGCGGTCGCCCACGGCCAGGAAGCTGACGCCCTCGCCCACCGCCTCGACCACGCCCACCGCATCCGAGCCCAGGCCTGAAGGCAGGGCCGCCGGATATCGGCCGCTGCGGAAATAGATGTCGATGAAGTTGACTGCGATGCCGGTGTGGCGCAGGCGCACCTGGCCGGGGCCGGGGTCGCCGACCTCGACCGTCTCGAACTGCAGCACCTCGGGGCCACCGGTCTGGTGGAAGCGGATCGCCTTGCTCATGGAAATACCTCGTCTTCGGAATCATTCCGCGCTGATGCGGACGTTGGCCACGGCGCGCATGTCGGACTCGTAGGTCCGCATCGCCCGCACAAAGGCCGCGGCGGCCAGCAGGCCGAACAGCGGTACCAGGCTCAGGGCCGCGTTCAGGCCCATCTGGTCGGACAGCCAGCCGGTCAGGAAAGGACCGACCGCCAGGCCCAGCAGGTTCTGCGCCAGCGACAGCACGGCGGCGCCGGTGGCGCGCATGGCCGGGTGGATCACGTCGAACACCACGGCCGAGATCGGTCCCACGGTGCAGGCCATCACGAAGCCACCGGCCAGGATCAGGCCGAACTGGGCCGGTCCGGCCGGCATCAGGGCGAAAGCGCTGACGAAGATCAGCAGGGTCAGCAGGCACAGCCCGGCCACGATCAGCAGACGCAGCCGCGCGCGGCCCAGCGAGCAGCGGTCCACCACCGTGCCCCAGATGAAGCCGCCCAGCGCGCCGGCCAGCACCACCAGGGCGGCCTGTCGTCCGGCCACGTCGGCAGCCAGGCTGTGGTAGCGGTTCAGGAAGCTGGGCAGCCAGGACCAGATCGAGGAAACGACGATCAGCTGCATGGCCGCGCCCGAGCAGACCCAGACCAGGGTGCGGTTGCGGGCCAGCGTGTGGACCGTGCGGCGGACCAGGCTGGCCACCGTCTGGTAGCTGCCCGAGGCGGTCTGGCCGTGGATGTCCACGGTCTTGTAGTCGCGCACCAGCATGTAGAGCAAGGCCAGGGCAAGACCTGGCACGCCCACGGCGCCGAAGGCCGCCTGCCAACCCCAGTGCGCCGCAATCCAGCCGCCCAGCAGCACACCCAGCACCGAGCCCAGCGAAGCCGCCGCGAAGAAGGCACCCAGCAAGGCGCTGCGCAGCCGCCGCGGAAACAGGCTGGCGATCAGCGCGGCACCGACCGAGCCGTAGCCCGCCTCGCCTGCGCCGACCAGGGCTCGCGCCGCGAACAGCTGGCCATAGCTGCGCGCGAACATGCAGGAGATCGAGGCCAGGCTCCAGACCGTGGCCATCACGACCACGCTCTTGACGCGGCTGTAGCGGTCGGCCAGCAGGGCCACCGGCAGGCCACCGATGGCCACCACGACCGAGATCACCGACACCAGGCCGCCCAGCTGCTTGTCCGACAGGCCCCAGTCGGCCTTGATGTAGGGGAACAGCGAGACGATGACCTGGCGGTCTATGTAGTCGAACAGCATCAGCCCGAAGGTCATCGCGAACGCGAACCAGGCCTGGGCCGGCCGTATCAGGTAGTTGTCGCCGCCTGGGCGGCTGTCATGGGGCAGGTGCATGGGTGGTCTCAGCGCATCAGCTGCATCATGCCCAGCACCAGCAGGGCCAGGAAAATGGTTTCGCCCAGCATCAGGGCCACCGGCTTGATGCCCACGGTGGCCAGCTCCTTGAGCTGGGTCTTCATGCCGATGCCGGCGATGGCGGCGATCAGGCACCAGCGGGAGAGCTCGCTGCCCGCCATCTGCACGGCCTTGGGCACGAGGCCGGTGCTGTTGATGGCGACCAGCACCGCGAAGCCGACGGCGAACCAGGGCAGCAGCGGCGGGCGTTCGCCGCCGGTATCGGCACCACGCGCCCGCGTCAGCGCCGCTGCGAAGACGATGACCGGCAACAGCATGGCCACGCGCATCAGCTTGACCACAGTGGCCATGTCGCCGGTCTCGCGCGACAGGCTGTAGCCGGCGCCCACCACCTGGGCCACGTCATGGATGGTGCCGCCCAGGAAGATGCCGGCCGCCTGCGGGTCCAGGCCCAGGGCCCTGGCGATCATCGGGTAGACGATCATCGCCAGCGTGGACAGCGCGCTGACGCCAATCACGGTGAACAGCGTCGCCCTCTCCTTCTGCGGATGGGCTGGCAGGGCAGCCGCCAGTGCCAGCGCCGCCGAGGCGCCGCAGATGGCGGTGGCGCCTCCTGTCAGCAGGCCGAAGATGGACGGAAAGCCCATCAGGCGGGCCACCAGCATCGACACGGCGATCGTGATGACGACCGAGCCCACCACGATCAGCAACGGCTGCCAGCCCAGCTGGGCCACCTGGTCGGCCGTGATGCGCAGGCCCAGCAGGGCCACGCCGACGCGAAGCAGCTCGCGGGCCGTGAAGCCAATGCCGGCGGCACAGGCGCCCTCGGCCGAAAGGAAGTTCATCGCCAGGCCCAGCAGCAGCGCGAACAGCATCACCGGCGCGCCATAGTGCTCGGACAGGAAACTGGCCGCCGCGGCGACCACGCCGCAGGCCATCAGGCCCGGGAACAGCTGGCGAGCACGGCCCTGCAGGCCGCCGATCGCGACACTGCTCATGCCCGCTCCAGCAGGTGGTCCTGGAACTGCTCGCGCAGCTTGTTCTTCTGCATCTTGCCGGTGGCACCCAGCGGAATCGCGTCGACGAAGACCACGTCGTCCGGCGTCCACCACTTGGCGATGCGGCCTTCGTAGAACTGCAGCAGCTCCTCTCGCGAGACCTCGGCGCCGGGCTTCTTCACCACGATCAGGAGCGGACGCTCGTCCCACTTGGGATGGCGCGCGGCGACGCAGGCCGCCACGGCCACGGCCGGATGGGCCATCGCAATGTTTTCAAGGTCGATGGAACCGATCCATTCGCCGCCGCTCTTGATCACGTCCTTGGCCCGGTCGGTGATCTGCATGAAGCCGTCGGCATCGATGGTGCACACGTCCCCGGTGGGGAACCAGCCGTCCACCAGGACCGCACCGCCCTCGCCTTTCAGGTAGTCGCTGACGATCCAGGGGCCGCGCACCAGCAGCTCGCCGCTGGTCCTGCCGTCCCAGGGCAGCTCCTCGCCGGACTCGGCAATGATCTTCATGTCGACGCCAAACACCGCCCGCCCCTGCTTGGCCTGGACCGCGTAGCGTTCTTCGCGCGGCAGGTCCAGCTGATCGTTCTTGAGCACGCAGGCCGTGCCCAGCGGGCTGATCTCGGTCATGCCCCAGGCATGCAGCACCTCGACCGCATGGTTTTCCTGGAAGGCACGCATCATGGCCGGCGGGCAGGCGGAGCCGCCGATGATGGTGCGGCGCATGGTGCTGAAGCTGAGCCCGTTGGCTTCGACGTAACTCAGCAGGCCCTGCCAGACCGTGGGCACGCCGGCCGAGACGGTCACGCGCTCGCCTTCGAACAGCTCGTGCAGGCTCTTGCCGTCCAGGCCCGGGCCCGGCAGCACCAGCTTGGCGCCGACCATGCAGGCCGCATAAGGCAGGCCCCAGGCATTGACGTGGAACATGGGCACGACCGGCAGGATGGTGTCGCGCGCCGAGCAGCTGAGCGAATCCGGCAGGGCCACGGCATAGCTGTGCAGCAGGGTCGAGCGGTGGCTGTAGAGCACGCCCTTGGGATTGCCGGTCGTACCGCTGGTGTAGCAGAGGCTGGAAGCGCGGTTCTCGTCGAACTCGGGCCAGTCATAGGCATCGCCGGCGGCCTCGACCAGCTCCTCGTAGCACAGGAGGTCGGGAATCTTGCTGTCGACCGGCATGCGCGAGCGCTCGCACATCAGCACGAAATGGCGCACGGTCTTGAGCCTGGCGGCGATGGCCTCGACCAGGGGCAGGAAGCTGAGGTCGAAGAACAGGGCCTGGTCCTCGGCATGGTCCGCGATCCAGGCCATCTGGTCGGGATGCAGGCGCGGGTTCAGTGTGTGCAGCACACGGCCGGAACCGGAGACGCCGTAATAGAGCTCCAGGTGGCGATAGCCGTTCCAGGCCAGCGTGCCCAGGGTGGCGTCAGCGGCCAGGCCCAGGCCGTCCAGCGCATTGGCCACACGGCGGGCCCGCGAGGCCATGTCGCGGAAGCTGTAGCGGTGGATGTCGCCCTCGACCCGGCGCGACACGATCTGCTGGGAGCCATGGTGGCGCTCGGCATGCAGCAGCAGCGAGGACACCAGCAGCGAACGCTGCATCATCAAGCCGTTCATCGTTTCCTGTCTCCGGGGCCGGCGGCCCATTTCTTCGATGCGCCGATTCTTGGACCGGAGAGGAAAACGCGATTGCCGCGCGACGACGCGGGCTTACCAATTGGCGCCAGGCCCAGGGGCAACCCTAGGCCTGTGTCGTGGCGGCGACGCGGGTCAGAGCTTGAACAGCGCGACCACCTTGGACAGGGTCTGGGCCTGCTGCTGCAGGCTGTCGGCCGCAGCGGCCGATTCCTCGACCAGGGCCGCGTTCTGCTGCGTCACCTGGTCCATCTGCATCACGGCATCGCTGATCTGGTCTATGCCCTGGCTCTGCTCGCGGCTGGCCAGGCTGATCTCGGAGATCAGCTGGCTGACCCGCTGGACCTGGGACACGATGTCGTCCATGGTGCGGCCGGCCTCGGCCACCTGGCCGGCGCCGGTCTCGACCCGCTCGACACTGGCCTGTATCAGTGTCTTGATCTCCTTGGCCGCATCGGCCGAGCGGCTGGCCAGCGTGCGCACCTCGCCGGCCACGACCGCAAAGCCGCGTCCCTGCTCGCCGGCACGAGCCGCTTCCACGGCCGCATTCAGCGCCAGGATGTTGGTCTGGAAGGCAATGCCGTCGATCACGCCGATGATGTCGCTGATCTTCTTGGACTGGTCGGTGATCTGGCCCATGGTCGTGACCACGCCCTGCACCACGTCACCGCCCTTGCCGGCCACGCTGGAAGCGCTGGCGGCCAGGCGGTTGGCCTCGTCCGAGGTCATGGAGTTCTGCTTGACCGTCGAGGTCAGCTCCTCCATCGAGGCGGCAGTCTCTTCCAGGCTGCTGGCCTGCTCCTCGGTGCGCTGGCTCAGGTCCAGGCTGCCGCGGGCGATCTCGGACGAACCGGCGGTGATCGACTCCGCGCAATCGCGCACCTGGCTGACGATGTCCACCAGGCCCTGGTTCATCTTGGCCAGGGCGCCCAGCAGCTGGGCGGTCTCGTCATTGCCCTTGACCTCGATGCGCTTGCGCAGGTCGCCGGAGGCCACGGTCTCGGCGATATCGACCGCCTCCTTCAGTGGCCCGGTGATCGAGCGCACGATCATCAGCGACAGCACCGAGGCCGCGCCCAGCGTGATCAGGAACACCACGATGCTGCTCCACAGCAGGGTCTTGAAGGCATCCTGGCTGGCCTTGTATTCCTCCTCGGCCACGCGCAGCTGCAGGTCGATCAGCTCCTGGATGTCGCCGGACAGCGGATCGATGGCCGGGTACATCTCGGTCTCGGCAAACTTGGCGAGCCCCTCCATGTTGCCGCTGCGTGCCAGCTCCAGCAGCTTGCCCGCGGCCGCCTCGGCGGTCTTGAGGGCGGGCTTGGTCTTGTCGATCAGGCCCTGCTCCTCCTTGGTCAGCTCGGTGGCCAGGTATTCCTTCCAGTTCTTGTCCACGTCCTTCAGCGCCTGCTCGATGGCCTTGATGCCGGCATCGGGCTTGAGCGCGCCGGCCCGCATCTTGTGGGCGCCGTCCACAACGGCCACGGCGTAGCCATCGGCCACGGCATTGAGCTGCTTGATCGGCACCATGCGGTCGCCGTAGAGCGAGCGCAAGGTGTCATTGGAGCGATCCAGCCGCATCAGCGAGATGAGCACCACCAGGGCCAGCAGGCCCAGCAGGCCCAGCACCAGGAAAGCCAGGCGCTTGCTGATAGAGATCGAGTTCATGCTCTCTCCTTGTTCTATCGAAATGACACAAGTCATAACCCAACAACCAGGAAGCTTTCGCTTCGTGCTGCTCGAAATGTAGATCGGGAGTGAGCCTTCGGCGAGAGATTCCGGGGGACGAGGCCCCCGGGGATTCACGGAGCCGCTGCGCGCCCTGCGCCCAGGGCCAGGTCTTGCCCGGCTGGCTGAAGCTCGACGAGTCGCACGCCGAGCAGGCGGCCAAGCGTGGCGACGACGTCCGCCAGCATGAAGGGCTTGCTGACCGCGTCGTCGAAGCCGGCGGCGAGGAAGTCGTCACGCCGCATCGTGAGGCTGGAAGCCGACACGGCGACGATGGGCAGCTGGCCGGTGCGCGGCTCCGCGCGCAAGCGCTTCAGCGCCTGGATGCCATCCAGGCGCGGCATGCGCAGGTCCATGAAGATGATGTCCGGTGGTGCGGCCATGGCTTTCTCGCAGCCCTGCTCACCGTCGGCGGCCTGCTCGGTGGTGATGCCCAGCGAGTTCAGCGCCTCGGCCAGCACGCGGCGGTTGTCGTCGTTGTCGTCGACCACCAGGGCCCGGACCGGCCGGTCGACACGGCCGCGCGGCGGTTGCTGCGCTGCCTTGAGCGCCAGTTCGGGCGCGGTCTGCAGCCACAGTTCGACATTGGCCTCGCAGCCCGGGTCGATATTGCGCAGCCTGACGCGCCCGCCCATGGCCTGCACCAGGCCGCGGGTGATGGCCAGACCCAGGCCCGGGCCGCCCTTGGCCGATCCGGCCTCGCCCTGGTGGAAGGGCTCGAACAGGTGCTCGGCCTCGTCCTCGGGCAGGCCGGGGCCGTCGTCGCGCACCAGGAAGCGGTAGCGCTGCTGGCCCAGACTCTCGGCTCGCAGCTCGACCCGCAAGCGGGCGAACTTGAGCGCATTGCCTATCAGCTGGATCAGCACCTGGTTGAGCTTGTGCCGGTCGGCCCGCACCGGGCAGGGGCTGGGAATGCGCAGGTCCAGCTTCCAGCCCAGGCTCTGGTGGCGGCAACGCAGCTCGAACAGCTCGTCCAGGCCGCGCAACAACTCGGCCAGGTCGAAGGCCTCCTCCTGCAGTTCGATCTGGCCGGACTCGATGCGCGCCATGTCCAGCACCGAGTTGATCAGGCCCATCAGGTGCTGGCCGGCCCGCGCGATGGCATTGACCTTGTGGCGCGGTTCTGCGCCCAGCGCTCCGTCGCGCTGCAGGAGCTGCACATAGCCCTGCAGGTCGTTCATGGGCGTACGGATCTCGTGGCTCATGGTCGCGAGGAAGCGGGTCTTGGCGCGCGCCGCATGCTCGGCCTGCAGCAGGGCCAGTTCGCGTTCATGCTCGGCCTCGCGCCGCACCTTGATCTCGATCTCCAGCTCACGGGCGGCCCGCGCCAGCTCGCTGCGCTGGCGGGTCTGGCCGCGCCTCAGCCAGGCCAGCAGCAGGCTGCCCACGGCCAGCAAGAGCAGCAGCAGGCCGAGGCCGCGGGCCACGACCTCCACCGGCTTGTAGGCCTCGTCCAGGTCGATCTCGGTGGCCAGGCCCAGGCCGAGTTCATCCAGCCACTGCCAGGCACCGACCACGCGCACGCCGCGATAGTCGCGGTAGCCCTGCACGTCACTGCCGCTGCGTCCGGCAATCGCCTCCTGGGCCATGTGCGTCAGCGGCCAGTTGGCTGGCGCCAGGCGGCTGCGCTCGGCATTGACCAGGTTGACCCCGGGATCACCCAGACGCAGATGGAGGATGGCGGAATTGAGTTCGGTGGGTAGCAGGCCGATCTGGTGCAGATGGTCAGGAAAGCGGCTTTCCGAGAACAGCTCGCCTTCGGGGCCGAAGGCATAGGACTCGCCGCTGCTGCCTATGCGGGCGACGGCCAGCGTGCGCGAGAAGCCGGAGCCGGCCAGGCGATGCACCAGCAACGCATGGTGGATGGGCTGGCCGCTGCCGCTTTCCAGCGGCAGGGCCAGGCTGATCCAGGCCGGATGGCCGGGGCCGCGGCGCTGCACGCCCAACACCGTGTTGTCGCCCCGGCGCAGCCGAGTCAGGCCGGCCGCCTGGGTGAAATCAAGGCCGCGGGGCCATTGCGTGGTGCTGGCCAGCACATGGCCTTCGACGCTGATCAGCGTCACGGCCTGGGCCTGCAGCTCCTGCTCCAGCTCCAGCAGCTTGTGCTCCAGCGGCGTCGGCTTGCCGCTCGCCAGCAAGGCCGGCAGGCCGGCGGCATCGATGCGGTGCCGCGCACGCTGCCATTCGCCATCCAGCCACAGCTGCAGCGACTCGCGGTTGGCGCGCAGCGTGGCCTGCAGCTGGCTCTCCAGCGCGTTCTCCTGGCTGCGCGTCAGGACCAGATAGGTGGGAATGCCGACCGCCAATGCGATCAGCAGCGGCAGCCACAGCAGGCTGTCGAGCCAGCGCGACTCGCCGCGGGCTTCAGTCGGCGCGTTCACAGCTGCTGCGCGCATGCGCGGGCGCGTCCCTGGGCCTTGGCCCGGTAGAGCTGTTCATCGGCCGTGGTGATCAGCTGGGCCGACTCAAGGCCGGCATGGGGCTGGACACTGGCGACGCCCAGGCTGATGGTCACCACCGGCGAGGCATCGGATTGTTCATGGGGCATCTGCTGTTCGCGCACCGCCTGCTCCATGGCCATGGCGACGGCCAGCGCGCCTGCGAGGTCGGTCTCGGGGAGCACGCAGGCGAATTCTTCGCCGCCGAAGCGGCTGAGCAGGTCACCCGGGCGCTTCAGGCAGTCCTTGAGCGTGGTGGCCACGCGCCGCAGGCAGTCGTCGCCGGCCAGATGGCCGTAGTGGTCGTTGTAGTTCTTGAAGAAATCCACGTCGGCCAGCACCAGCGAAAGCGGTGCGCCGCTGCGGCGGCCACGCTGGAACTCGAGCTCGAAGCGCTCGTCGAAATGCCGACGGTTGTAGAGCCCGGTGAGACCGTCGAGGAAAGCCAGGCGCCTGAGCAAGTCGGTCTGCAGCTTGAGGCTCAGCTGGGCCCTGACCCGCGCCCTCACGACGCCGGCGTTGAAGGGCTTGGAGATGAAGTCCACCGCCCCGACCTCCAGGCCGCGGGTCTCGGCCTCGGCGTCCTGGTGGGCGGTGACGAAGATCACCGGAATGTCGGCGAGGTCCGGCGTTCTCTTGAGTTCGCGGCACAGCTCGTAGCCGTCCATGCCCGGCATCTCGACATCGAGCAGCAGCAGGTCGGGTTGGCGGTCGCGGCACAGGCCCAGGGCCTGCGTGGCCTGGGTGGACATGAAGACCTGGTAATCGGCGGAAAACACCTGGTAGAGCGCCTGGATGTTGAGCGGTTGATCATCGACGAGCAGCAGGCGAGGCTTGCGCCCCAACAGCCTCAAGAGACTGCCCGGGTCGTGTGCCGAACCGCCATCCACCAGCGGGACCAGATCATCCATCAGCATGCTCCCTGGAGCAGATTCTGGCATTGAGCGCGGGCCGCCTCAAAGTCCAGCTCGGTGATGGCGGCCTGCAATGAGGCAAGACCTGGCCCCAGGGCCTGGCCGTGCTGCTGGCGCAAGCGCTCGAAGGCGTCCAGCGCCGCCAGGTCAGAGTCGGCCAGCAAAACCATCAGGGCCTGCAGCTGCGGCTCCAGCGCTGGAGCCCCGGCCTCCAGGGGCTGCGATTGCAGGGGCCGCGCCAGAGCCTCGGCAATCTGGCCCAGCGCCTGGCAGGCCTCGGCCAAGGCAGCCTCGAACCGACGCAGTTGTTCCTCGTCGGCTTGCGCGTCGGCGCGCATCCGGGCTTCCAGCAGCTGGGCATGGGCGCTGAGCCGCTCAGCCCCCAGCGTTCCGGCCAGGCCTCGTAGGCTGTGCAACTCCCCGGCGACCTGAGGCGCCAGGCCGGCCGCGAGCAGCTCACGCAGGCGTTGCGGCAGGTCGCGCTGATTGCGCACGAAGCTGCCGGCCATCCGCGCCAGCAGGTCTCGTTTGCCACCCAATCTGTCGAGTGCGCCGCCCAGGTCTACGCCCAGCTGGCGCACGGTCTCCAGCAGCAGGGCAAGGTCTTCATAGCCGCGTCGGGGCTGACGGCCGGCCGCATTGCCCCGGCCGCAAAGGCGGTTCAGCAAGGCAACCAGGTGGTCGATCTCGAACGGCTTGCCCACATGCTCGTCCATGCCCGCGGCGCGGCTGGCCGCCTGATCCGAAGGCATGGCGTTGGCCGTCATGGCGATGATGGGCAGCTCTCGCCGGCCCAGTTGCTCGCGGATCACGCGAGTGGCGGCATAGCCGTCCATCACCGGCATCTGTACGTCCATCAGCACGGCATCAAATGGCGGGTCGGCACTGCCCACCAGGCTGACCGCCTGCTGGCCATCGCCGGCGAGCTGCACACAGGCACCCTCGTCTTCCAGCAGCTCGCAGGCCACCTGCTGGTTGTTCGGGTTGTCTTCGACCACCAGCAGACGCAGGCCGGTCAGGCGCTGCAGCGATGGGAGGCGCACCGGCTGGCCGGGATCATCGCCCGGACGACGCGCGTCCAGCACCGCATCGAGCAGCATCGAGGCCGTGACCGGCTTGACCAGGAAGCCATTGAGCAGCCCCTGTTCCTGCTCGCTGCGCTGGGCCAGCATCTCGCGGCCATGGGCCGTGACCATGACCAACAGCGGCGTCCCGGCCTCGGGCGCCAGTTCGCGGATGCGCTGGCTGGTCTCCCAGCCGTCCATGCCCGGCATCTGCCAGTCCACCAGCACCACCTGGTAGGCCATGACATCCCTGCGTGCGGCCAGCTGCGCCAGCGCTTCGCTGCCCGAGCCCACGGTGTCGACCCGCCAGCCCAGCGAGCGCGCCATGCTGCCCAGCATCTCGCGGGCGCTGGGGTTGTCATCGACGATGAGCACTCGCAGTTCAGGGCCGGTGGGCCGCGGGGCCGGTAGCTGTTCGGCCGCAAGTACCGGCAGGCGCAACTGGAAATGAAAGCGGCTGCCCGCCCCCAGCACGCTGTCCAGCCGGAGCTGGCCGCCCATCAGCTCGACCAGGCGCTGGCTGATCGACAAGCCCAGGCCGGTGCCACCGAAGCGCCGCGTGGTCGAGGCCTCGGCCTGGGTGAAGCCGGCGAAGATCTGGGCCTGGTGCTCGGGCGCTATGCCAATGCCGGTGTCGCGCACCGCGAACTCCAGCAGCACCGACCGGGCATCGCGCTCCAGCATCCGCAGCTGGACCACGACCTCGCCCTTCTGGGTGAACTTGATCGCGTTGCCACCCAGGTTGATCAGCACCTGCTGCAGGCGCAGCGCATCGCCCTGCAGCAGCGGCGGCAGCTCGGCGGCGATATCGAACAGCACCTCGACCGGCTTGTTGCCCACCGTGGCCGACAGGATGACGGACAGCTCGCGGAACAGCTGGTCGAGCCGGAACGGATGCGGGTCCAGCGTCATCTTGCCGGCCTCGACCTTGGAGAAGTCCAGGATGTCGTTGAGCAGGCCCAGCAGCGAGCGGGCGGCGCCGTCGGCCTTGCCTGCGTAGTCGGACTGGCGCGGGTTGAGCGAGGTCTTCTGCAGGAGCCGCAGCATGCCCAGGATGGCATTCATGGGCGTGCGGATCTCGTGGCTCATGTTGGCCAGGAATTGGCTCTTGGCCTCGCTGGCCTGCTCGGCCCGCTTCATGGCCTGCTGAAGCGAGGCCTCGTGCTGTTTCTGGCGGGTCAGGTCGATGGCCACGCCCAGGTGGCCGAGCATCTCGCCCTGGGCCGTGGTCATCAAGGTGACCGTCAGCTGGACCGGGATGCGGCTGCCGTCCTTGCGCACATAGGTGCATTCCTGCGCCTGGCCCAGCGTAGCGCGGTCTATGAAGATCATGCGGGGGTCGATGGGTCGCATCAGCCGCACCGACAGCTCCGCCGCGCGCTGCCGCAACTCCTCGGGGTCGCAAAACATATCGACCGCGCTGCGGCCCATGACTTCCTCGGGCGCATAGCCGAGCAGCCTCTCGGCGCCCCGGTTGAAGACCGTGATGCCGCGCGACTCGGAGGTAGCAATGACGGCCACGTCCACCGCGGCGTCCAGCACATTGGCCAACAACAATCCTGTGCGCGCAATTTCAGCCTCGGCGCGCTTGCGCTCGCTGACGTCGAGATAGGTGGCCACGAAGCCGCCACCTGGCATGGGCGCGCCACGCACCTCGATCACACTGCCGTCGCGGCGCCGCCATTCGACCTGATGCGGCTCGCTGCTGCGGGCCCGTGCCAGGATCTTGGCGATATGCCGCTCGGCCCGCTCGACCGGGCCGTACTCGCCGCGCAGGGCGTTGTAGCGGACGATGTCGTCGTAGCGGGTGCGCCCGACCTGGAACTGCTCGTCGGGCAGCTCGATCAAGGCGCGGAACTGGGCGTTGTAGGCCTGCAGCTTGAGCTCGGCGTCGAACACGCTGAGGCCGCAGGGCAGGTTGTCCAGCACGCTGCGCAACACCTCGTTGTTGCGCACGGTGCGGGCCTCCAGCGCCCGGCGCGCCGTGATGTCCTGGTAGGCGCCCACCAGCTTGCAGATGCGCCCATCGGAACCGCGTTCGGCCGCTTCGCCGACCACGCGGACCCAGATGAAGCGCCCCAGCGCCGTGGTCAGCGGCAACTCGAAGTCCCAGCCTTCGCCGGTCTGCTCGGCCTTGTCCACAGCGTCGCGAAGCAGGCTGCGACCGCCGGCGGCGTAGTACTGCAGGGCCTCGTCCAGCGTGGGCATCAGCCCGCTGGGTTCGTCATGGAGATGGCAGGCCTGCTGCGACCAGCGCATGGTCCGCGCCGGCAGGTCCAGCTCCCAGCCACCGACGCCGGCCAGGCGGCCGGCCCGGTCCAGCATGGCGCTGCTGGCCCGCAGCTCGGCCTCCATCGCCTTGCGCTCGGTGATGTCCAGGGCGATCTCGATGAAGCCGCTGAGCTGGCCGTCGGCACCACGTATCGGCTGGATCTCGGTCTCGGCCCAGTACAGGCTGCCGTCCTTGCGGCGGTTCTGGATCTCGACCCGGGCGCCAACACCGTCCCGCGTGGCGATGATCAGCTGCTGCAGTGCTTCCTGCGAGGTCTCGGCCGCGGTCAGCAGCTCGCCCGGCGTACGGCCCTGGGCTTCGGCAGCGCTGTAGCCGGTCAGCTGGGTGAAGGACTCGTTCACCCAGTTGATGCGCAGTTCGCGGTCGCCGCTGAGAACCGCATTGCTGGTGGCACGTGCGACCCGCGCCAGGCGCTCCAGGTCCTCGGTCATCTCCTCGGCCAGGGCCAAGGCCCGGCGCCGGCCCGAACTCAAAAGCCAGGTGACCCAGGCCAGGGCCAGGCTCAGCAGGGCCCCGGCAGCAGCGAGCAGACGGGGGCGCTGCAGATTGGGGCTGGCATCGAAGGCCACGGTGCTGCGCGTGCGCAGCAGCAGGTCCCGCCCCCCCAGGCCGATGCGCTGCTGCCACTGGAAGCGCCCGGCCACCGAGGCCGGGCCCGAGGCATGGATGAGTTGATCCGGCTGGACCTGCCCACCGTCGTAGAGCTCGAATTCGAGCAGGCCGTCGGCGACTTCACGCAAGCCCGCGGCAAGGTCCTCTGCCACCAGCGGTGCATAAGCGAAGCCAAGCAGCGATTGAGGGGGATCCCAATCGGCGTGCGGCTGATTGCCGCCACTGCGATAGACCGGGAGCAGCAGCACCCAGGCCGAAGCCGTGCTCTCCTCCTGCAACAGACGCAATCGGCCCGACAAGGTCAGGGCACCACTGCGCCTGGCCTGCAAGGCAGCGGCGTAGCGAATCGGTTCTGCATTCATGACCAAGCCCAGCGCCTCGCCATTGCGGGCGACGGGCTCGACGTAGCGCACCACATACTGTTCGGCGTCGGCCAGCTGGCTCTGCAGGGAGTACTGGTCCAGGCCGTTGGCCCGCTGCGACTTGACGAAGGCCGCCAACTGCTCGCGGGGCACCGCCTGCACGAAGCCGAGGCCGCGCGTACCGCGCAGTTCACGCGTCAGACTCAGCGATTCGACAAAGGCCCGGAACTGCTCGCGCCGCACTTCGCCCGAAGCCGAGAACAGGCCGCGTGTGGCTTCAAGCGCCAGCACGCTGGCCCGCAGGCGGCGCTGCAGCTCCCCCTCGACGCGCTCGCTCAGGTTGGCGAAGCGACCTTGGACCTCACGCTCCGCCTCTTCCTGCCAGATCATGGACAGCAGGCCGGTGCTGGTCAGGCCGCCGACGAGCACCAGCAGGGCGGGCCAGGTTTCGGCCAGCACCACGAGACGGCGCCAGAGCTTGGCGATCCCGGAACCCAAAAGCGATACCGGCATGGGCGGGCCGCCCCTCTCGGGCGGGCTTCATCGGTGATGCCTCGATGTTCGACCCGGGCGCCGTGCCGGCACCCCCGTGGAATCCCTGGCGAGTTGGCCTAGGCCTGGATATCCCCCAGGCACAAATACTTGAGCTCCAGGTAGTCGTCTATGCCCTGGCGAGCGCCCTCGCGGCCCAGTCCGCTCTGCTTGACCCCGCCGAACGGCACCTCGGCCGTCGAGATCAGCCCGGTGTTCACCCCCACCATGCCGTACTCCAGCGCCTCGCCCACCCGGAAGATCCGCCCCACGTCGCGGCTGTAGAAATAGCTCGCCAGGCCGAACTCCGTGCTGTTGGCCAGCTGAATCGCCTCGGCCTCGGTCTTGAAGCGGAACACCGGCGCCACCGGGCCGAAGGTCTCCTCGCGGGCGCACAGCATGTCCGGGCTCGCATCGGCCAGCACCGTGGGCTCATAAAAGCGCAGCCCCAGCTCCTCGGCCCGGCGCCCTCCGACCACCACCCTCGCCCCCAGCGCCAGCGCATCCGCCACATGGGCCTCGACCTTGGTGATCGCATCGTCGTCGATCAGCGGGCCCTGGTTCACGCCCGGCGTGAAGCCGTTGCCCAGCTTGATGGTCGCCACCTTGGCCGCCAGCTTCTCGACAAAGGCCTCGTAGACCGAGTCCTGCACATAGAGCCGGTTGGCGCAGACGCAGGTCTGGCCGGCGTTGCGGTACTTGCTGACCAGGGCGCCTTCGACCGCGCTGTCCAGGTCGGCGTCCTCGAACACGATGAAGGGCGCGTTGCCCCCGAGCTCCAGCGAGAGCTTCTTGACCGTGGGCGCGCACTGGCGCATCAGGATGCGGCCCACCTCGGTGGAGCCGGTGAAGGACAGGTGGCGCACCACCGGGCTGTCACACAGCAGCTTGCCGATGGCGATGGACTGCTCGGCATCGGCGCTGAGCACATTGAGCACCCCGGCGGGCATACCGGCGCGCTGGGCCAGCTCGGCCACGGCCAGGGCCGACAGCGGCGTGGCCTCGGCCGGCTTGATCACCACGGTGCAGCCGGCGGCCAGGGCCGGCGCGACCTTGCGCGTGATCATGGCGATGGGAAAGTTCCAGGGCGTGATCGCGGCGCAGACGCCTATGGGCTGGCGGATCGCCAGGTAGCGCTTGTTGTTGTCGGTGGTGGGAATGGTCTCGCCATAGGCACGGCGGCCTTCCTCGGCGAACCACTCCAGGAAGCTGGCGCCGTAGAGCACCTCGCCGCGGGCTTCGGCCAGGGGCTTGCCCTGTTCGGCGGTCATGATGCGAGCCAGGTCGTCGGCATGGCGCAGCAGCAGCTGAAACCAGCGCTGCAGGATGGAAGCGCGCTCCTTGGCGGGCTTGGCGCGCCAGGCGGGCCAGGCGTTGTTGGCGGCGGCAACGGCGGCTTCGGCATCGATGGCGCCGAGGTTGGCCACCTCGGCCAGCAACGCACCGGTGGCCGGGTCGTGCACCTCGAAGCGCGCGCCGCTGCTGCCGGCCACCCATTCGCCGCCTATCAGGGCCTGGGTCTTCAGCAGGCTGGCATCGTCCAGCCGCTCCAGCGGGGCCTGGGAAGGGTCGGTCATCGCTTGCTCCATTGCTCGTCCACGGCTCGCGTCCTTGGCAGATTCCAGCAGGTCAATTCCCTGCGTTGGAGGGGCAACTCTACCCGGCCGGAAGACGGCTCGCGGGAGGCTGCCCGCCTATAATCGAAAGCTCCGAAAAATCAAGTAGTTACCGCTTGCGGTCGCCGCAGAAAGCCAGTCCGGAATGAAAGCAGCCGAGATTCGTCAGACCTTCCTGAAATTCTTCGAGTCCAAGGGCCACCAGATCGTTGCCTCGAGCCCGGTCGTCCCCGGCGACGACCCGACGCTGCTGTTCACCAACGCCGGCATGAACCAGTTCAAGGACGTGTTCCTGGGTTTCGACAAGCGTGCCTATTCCCGTGCCACGACCAGCCAGAAATGCATCCGCGCCGGTGGCAAGCACAACGATCTGGACAACGTCGGCTACACCGCTCGCCACCACACCTTCTTCGAGATGCTGGGCAACTTCAGCTTCGGAGACTATTTCAAGCATGACGCGATCCAGTTCGCCTGGGAGCTGCTGACCACCAAGTTCATGCTGCCGGCCGAGAAGCTGTGGGTGACGGTCTACGCCGAAGACGACGAGGCCTACGAGATTTGGAACAAGGTGGTGGGCGTGCCCGCCGAGCGCATCGTGCGCATCGGCGACAACAAGGGCGGCCGCTACATGTCCGACAACTTCTGGATGATGGGCGACACCGGCCCCTGCGGCCCCTGCACGGAAATCTTCTACGACCACGGCCCGGACGTGGCCGGCGGCCCCCCGGGTAGCGCCAACGAGGACGGCGACCGCTACATCGAGATCTGGAACAACGTCTTCATGCAGTTCAACCGCACCGAAGACGGTGTGATGCACAAGCTGCCCAAGCCCAGCGTGGACACAGGCATGGGTCTTGAGCGACTGGCGGCCGTGCTGCAGCATGTGCACTCGAACTACGAAATCGATACCTTCGTCGGTCTGCTGGCTGCGGCCAAGGCGGCTGTGGACGCGGCAGGTGGCGGTGACTGCGACAAGGAATCGGCCTCGCTGAAGGTGATCGCCGACCACATCCGCGCCTGCTCGTTCACCATCGTCGATGGCGTGATTCCCGGCAACGAAGGTCGCGGCTATGTGCTGCGCCGCATCGCCCGCCGCGCGATCCGCCACGGCTACAAGCTGGGCGCCCGCAAGCCCTTCTTCCACCAAATCGTCGGCGAGTTGGTGAACCAGATGGGCGATGCCTACCCGGAGCTGCGCCAAGCGCAGGCCCGAGTGACTGAGGTGCTGAAGCAGGAAGAAGAACGCTTCTTCCAGACCATCGCCAACGGCATGGAAATCCTCGAGGCGGCGCTGGCCAAGGGCGAAAAGCAGGTCGACGGCGAAACCGCCTTCAAGCTGCACGACACCTATGGCTTCCCGGTCGACCTGACGGCCGACGTCTGCCGCGAGCGCGGCGTGACGGTGGACCAGGCCGGCTTCGATGCAGCGATGACACGCCAGCGCGAACAGGCCCGTGCGGCCGGCAAGTTCAAGATGGCGGCCGGCCTCGAATACAAGGGCGCGGCCACGGCCTTCCATGGCTACGAGCAACTGGTCTGTGAGACCAGCAAGGTGACGGCTGTCTATGTGGATGGTGCGCTGGTCAATGAAGCCAAGGCTGGTGACGACGCCGTCGTCGTGCTGGACCACACACCTTTCTACGCCGAGAGCGGCGGCCAGGTCGGCGACAGCGGCGAGCTGCGCAACAACACCAGCCGCTTCGCCGTGGAAGACACGCTGAAGATCCAGGCCGACGTGTTCGGCCACCATGGCCGCGTGCTGGAGGGCTCGATCAAGGCTGGCGATTCCTTTGTCGCCCGCGTCAACGCCGAAGCCCGCGCCAAGACCGTCCGCAACCACAGCGCGACGCACTTGATGCACAAGGCCTTGCGCGAAGTGCTGGGCGGACATGTGCAGCAGAAGGGCTCGCTGGTCAATGCCGAGCGCACCCGCTTCGACTTCGCCCACAACGCACCGATGACGGCCGCCGAGATCAAGCGTGTCGAAGCCATCGTCAATGCCGAGATCCTGGCCAATGCCGGTGCCAAGGCCGAGGTGATGGCCTTGGATGACGCTCAGAAGAGCGGCGCCATGATGCTGTTCGGTGAAAAGTACGGTGAGACCGTGCGCGTGCTGAGCATCGGCTCATCCAAAGAACTCTGCGGCGGCACACACGTGAAGGCCACTGGCGATATCGGCCTGTTCAAGATCGTCGCCGAAGGTGGTGTGGCGGCGGGCGTGCGCCGTGTCGAGGCGGTCACGGGCGAGAACGCGCTGGCCTATTTGCAGTCGCTGGAAAGCACGGTGCAGGCCGTGGCCGGCACGCTGAAGGCCGCGCCGACCGAGCTTGAACACCGAGTCCACGCTGTGCTCGACCAGGTCAAGTCGCTGGAGAAGGAACTGGCCGCGGCCAAGAGCAAGCTGGCGTCGGCTCAGGGCGACGAGTTGCTGACCCAAGCCGTTGATGTGAAGGGCATCAAGGTGCTTGCCGCAACGCTGGTCGGCGCCGACGCCAAGACCCTGCGCGAAACCATGGACAAGCTGAAGGACAAGCTGAAGACAGCAGCCATCGTGCTGGCGGCTGTCGATGGCGACAAGGTCCAACTGGCAGCCGGCGTCACTGCCGACTCTGTCAGCAAGGTCAAGGCCGGCGAGCTGGTGAATTTCGTCGCTTTGCAGGTCGGCGGCAAGGGCGGAGGCAAGCCCGATATGGCCATGGCCGGTGGCAACGATGCCAAGGCATTGCCGGCAGCCCTTGCTAGCGTGCAGGCCTGGGTGGCCGAACGCGCCTGAAGCATCGGAACCGAACGTCCAAAGACTTCTTTTGGGGTAAATGCGAAGGGCCCTGCGGGGCCCTTTGTTTATTGTTCAGAATGAAGCCACTTGACCCGACTACAGCCGGTTGAAGAACCAAAGCCGGGCGAGTGAAAGGGGTCCAATGTCCGACGTGACCATACGCCGAGCTGCCGTCGGCGATGCTGCTGCTTTTTGCGAGTTGATGAGCGATGCCGAGGTCTTTGGCAATCTGCTGCAAATGCCTTACCCCAGCGAAGAGCTCTGGCGCCAGCGTCTGGCGGATGGCTCATTGCCAGGCAAGGTCGACCTGCACCTGGTCGCAGTGCGTGAGGGACATGTGGTCGGCAGCGCCGGCCTACATCCTGTCAGTCCTGCGCTGCGCAGGCGTCACGCACTGATGCTAGGCATTTCGGTACGCCCTGACGCCCAAGGGCACGGTGTCGGTTCGACGCTGATGGCGGCCTTGCTCGACTACGCGGACAACTGGGCTCAAGCCCTGCGCGTAGAACTGAGCGTGTATTGCGACAACGAGCGAGCCATCAAGCTCTATCAACGCTTCGGATTCGAAATCGAAGGCCGGATGCGGGCCTATGCGATGCGTCAGGGTGCCTATGTGGATAGCTTTGCAATGGCCCGCCTGCATCCCAGGCCTCCAGCCTGGACGTGAATTGACACCTTGCTGAACGGAGTAAGGACGGCTAGAAGCGCTCAGATTGGGCGTACGAGACCTCGTCCGGCTTGCTGCTGAGCCACATGGAGGGTTGGCTCAATGTGCTGGCCTTCGATCACGACGCGGGGCAGCTTAGCAGGCACCGGAGCAACAGGCGGCGGTGGAGTGCTACCCAACCGCTTGCCGGTAATCACCAATCGGGCAAGCTTGACCACTTCACTAGCTTCGGCCGGCGCTGCAGGCAGCATCAAGCCAATAGCGCATGTAACGCTGAAAGCTAGAACTCGAATGTCACTCGGTCGCATGGGATCTGTCTCCGCCAGGCTCGGCTCGTTGGTTGAGCCTTGCAATGGACGAAGTATTCACAGCGCCACGCCCAGATGCCATGCACAAGCGACGAACTGCAGTCAGCCGCGACCAACCGGGGATACGCGGGAGTGAACTCCGGCATGGGTGACCAATTGCTGCCTGAGGCCAACTTGTCTCCTTCGCGTCGGCAAAACAGAGCCGATGGCGGAGAAGTCGACAGCACGCCTCAGTCGCCCAACCAGCTCGAAGGCACTACGACCAGAAGGCCAGGCGACAGACGCTGAATCGTCATACATCTCATGGCAATACCTGCAGATCAACAGTGGGATTGCCCAAAAACTTTTTTGGTCAAGTGCTTACGAAAGCTGTATACCGCCATTCCAGCATCGCATGTCAATCCCGCAAAAGCAAAACCCCCAGCCTCTTTGGAAGGCTGGGGGTTTGCGGGGTAAATAGCCTGACGATGACCTACTTTCACACGGGAATCCGCACTATCATCGGCGCTGACTCGTTTCAC